>NZ_RBAM01000007.1 GCF_003626645.1 Streptomyces klenkii
AAGGCTCCCAGTAGACGACTGGGTTGATAGGCCAGGTGTGGAAGACCGGTAACGGTTGGAGCTGACTGGTACTAATAGGCCGAGGGCTTGTCCTCAGTTGCTCGCGTCCACTGTGTTAGTTCTGAAGTAACGACCTGTGAAAACAGCCGGGTTGGTTAACTTCATAGTGTTTCGGTGGTCATAGCGTTAGGGAAACGCCCGGTTACATTCCGAACCCGGAAGCTAAGCCTTTCAGCGCCGATGGTACTGCATGGGGGACCGTGTGGGAGAGTAGGACGCCGCCGAACAATTTTTAGAGAAAGCCCTGGTGGGAACCTTAGAGTTCCTGCCAGGGCTTTTTCGCGTTTTCCGCCACCTAGTACCGTGACGCCCATGAGCGGCCGTGCGCAGTTGATGTGGGACGAGGCAGTAACGGGCTACGACTTCGGGCCCGGACACCCCATGGATCCGGTGCGGCTCGCCCTCACCATGCGGCTTGTCGAGGCACTCGGGCTGGACCGGGCGCTTCGCGTCACTGCTGCCCCGGCCGCCGGCGAATCCACTCTGCGGCTGGTGCACCGCGAGGACTACATCACCGCCGTTCGTGCCGCCTCGGCCGACCCTGCCTCCGCCGACGGCTCGTACGGGATCGGGACGGCCGACGTCCCCGCCTTTCCCGGAATGCACGACGCGTCGGCCCTCATCGCCGGACAGTCGGTGGCGGCCGCCGAAGCCGTATGGAGAGGTGAGGTCCAGCACGCCGTGAACTTCGCCGGCGGGCTGCACCACGCCATGCCCGGCGCGGCCTCCGGGTTCTGCGTCTACAACGACGCCGCCCTCGCCGTCGCCCGGCTCCTGGAGCTCGGCGCCGAGCGGGTCGTGTACGTCGACGTGGACGTGCACCACGGCGACGGCGTCCAGGCGGCGTTCTGGGAGGACCCGCGCGTCCTCACGATCTCCCTGCACGAACACCCCAGCACCCTCTTCCCGCAGACCGGCTGGCCCGAGGAGACCGGGGCACCGTCCGCGGAGGGCGGCGCCGTCAACGTGGCCCTGCCGGCGGGCACGGGTGATGCGGGCTGGCTGCGGGCGTTCCACGCCGTAGTGCCCGAGCTGGTGGCGGCCTTCCGGCCGCAGGTGCTCGTGACCCAGCACGGCGCGGACACCCACTTCGAGGACCCGCTGGCCCACCTCGCCGTCTCGCTCGACGCCCAGCGCCTGATCGCCGGCGCCTGCCACTCCCTTGCGCACGAGCACGCGGACGGGCGCTGGGTCGCCCTGGGCGGCGGCGGGTACGCCGTCGTGGACGTCGTGCCGCGGTCCTGGGCCCACCTGGTGGCGATCGCCGCGGGGACGCCCGTGGCCCCTGAGACGGCGGTGCCGGAGGAGTGGCGGGCCGACGTGTACCGGCGCACCCGGCAGTCGGGGCCGCACCGGATGACGGACGGGAGCCGGCCCGAGTGGAAGGACTTCGTGGACTCCGGTTACGACCCGGCGGACCGCCTGGACCAGGCGATCCTCGCCACCCGGCGGGCGGTCTTCCCGGCCCACGGCCTCCTGCCGTAACGCGAACGCGAGCGAGGAGAACGCGAACGCGACCCCCGCAGCCCCTCTCTAGCCATTCCCCAGCCTCCATTCCCCAGCCCTCAGGGCGCCATTAGGCCGACCGTGGGATCCCCGCGCGAACTCGCCCCGCCCCACCCCGGCTTCCGTCAGCATCGGAAGCGTGCTGTCGACCCGGCTGTCCACTCCGTGCTCCACCACTCACCCTTCCCGGCCCTCCCTCCCGCCCCTCCCCTCTCTCCCTTCCCTCCGCTCCCACCTCCTCCGCTCCGGTCTCGCCGGCGTCGTATCCACCACCAGGGAACGGAGTCTGAGCCGGTATCGGATGTTCGTGGCCGGGGATCCGCGGGCGTTGCTCGGGCTGGAGCCGGAACGCCCCTGGCGGCTGGGGGACTTGTTGCGCCTGATGTCCCGTACGTGTGGGGTTTCGGCCGATCCCCGTCACACGTCGGGGCAGGATGTCATCGACCCCGACCGTACGATCGTGGCACTGGGTGCCTTCGCCGACCGGCTGGCGGCGGTGGCCGAAGCCGGGGCTCCGGTGCTCATCGGGACCGGTCATCCGCACCGGCTCCTGGACTTCTACGCCTCCTTGGCCGCCGCCCTCTCGTCGGCGGGATGTCCTGTCCTCAGCCCGGCGCAGGGTCGAAGTGTCGACATAACGACCCGGTTCGGGGTACGCACCTACAACCTGGACTACGTTCGAGGCGTCGCGCTGGTGCGTGAACCCGGCGCGCGAGGGTGCGCAAGTGAGCCGGGCGTACATACGCATTCTCCGCTCCCGCTTCGGCTGGCCGTGGGGGCGTCGATCGACGGTGACGGACCGCTGCCGGCGATGGTCATCGGGGACCACGGATGGCTCTGCGGGGCAGGTCAGCTGGGTATTGAGGCCATCGGCCCGGCCGATGCGGACGACCCCGCGCCGTTCGTCGGACAGGCGGAGGGGCGGGTGTCCGTCGTCGTTCCGCTTGATGACACTGTGCGGTCTGATTACTACCGACCGCTTACTCGCTATGTACTCAATCGAGCGTGTCTGTCACAGTAGGCGGCCGATGGCTGCTCCTCTTCCCCACTCGCATCACCCGCCCCTAACCTGGGGAGTGAGCGCGCAGCGACGAGGAGTCACCGGAGGGGAAGCCGGTGCGCGTCATGTGCGGAAGGTTCAGGTGTGTCATGGCTGCTGACCAGAGGCCTCTCAACGAGGTCGTGTTCCTGACCGTGGCGGAAGTCGCCTCGGTGATGCGAGTGTCCAAGATGACCGTGTACCGCCTGGTGCACAGCGGTCATCTGCCGGCGATCAGGGTGGGCAGGTCGTTCCGGGTCCCGGAGCAAGCGGTGCACGAGTACCTCCGAGAGTCCTACGTGGGGGTGGAAACAGCCTGACGGGGGCCCTGGATTACGCTGATCGCCCGGTGCCGGGTAGGCTGGCCCGATGTAGGTCGTGTGGGCTCGGACGCCCCGCACCGAGTGAATCGATGTAAGCGAGGGTAGTCGTGGGCTCTGTTATCAAGAAGCGGCGTAAGCGGATGGCCAAGAAGAAGCACCGCAAGCTGCTCAAGCGCACGCGCGTTCAGCGTCGCAACAAGAAGTAAGCGGTACGCCGCTGTGCTCGTCCCGCAGCCCTTCCACCGATCATGGTGGGAGGGCTGCGGTGCATTGTGGCCGTGTTGCGGTGAGTAAAGCTTCGGCTACGGCTTGAAATGTAGCTCCACGCAGCGGCTGGTCATCACAGCGCAACAACGACCCGCTACGGTGGCCGCGGCAGCACCACTCATGGGCTTGAGCACGGGCTCAGGCACGGGCTTGAGCATGAGCTTGATCATGGGCTGGGTCATGGGCTCCGTCGTGGGCGGATCGTGGGCAGAGGAAGGCGCTGATCTTGGGCAAGGTCGTGCTCGTCACCGGAGTCGCACGGCAGCTGGGCGGCCGGTTCGTCCGCCGCGTTCAGCGTGAGCCCGATGTGGACCGGGTGATCGGGGTGGACGCGGTGCCACCCGGACACCATCTCGGCGGGGCCGATTTCATACGGGCGGACATTCGCCATCCCAGGATCGCGCGGGTTCTGGCCGAACACGGTGTGGACACGGTGGTCCACATGGATGTGAACGGCACCCCGCTGGGCAAGCGCGGCAGCCGGGCCACGGTCAAGGAGACCAACGTCATCGGCACGATGCAGCTGCTCGGCGCGTGCCAGAAGACGCCGTCGGTGCGGCGGCTGGTGGTCAAGTCCAGCACCAATGTCTACGGGTCCGCGCCACGCGATCCGGCGATCTTCACCGAGACCACCCCGCCCAAGTCGCTGCCCAGCGGCGGCTTCGCCAAGGACGTGGTGGAGGTCGAGGGGTACGTGCGCGGCTTCGCCCGCCGCCGGCCCGACGTGGCGGTGTGCGTGCTGCGCTTCGCCAACATCCTCGGGCCGTGCGCCGACTCGCCGCTCGCGGAGTACTTCGCGCTGCCCGTGCTGCCCACGGTCCTCGGCTTCGACCCGCGGTTGCAGTTCGCCCATGAGGACGACGTGATCGAGGTGCTGCGGATCGCCTCGGGGGAGCCGCGCAGGGGCACGCTCAACAGCGGCACCTTCAACGTCGCGGGCGACGGGGTGCTGCTGCTCTCCCAGGCGGCGCGCCGCCTCGGGCGCCCCACCCTCCCCTTCTTCCTGCCGACCGTCACCTGGGTCGGCTCCGCACTGCGTTCGGTCGGCGTGA
This sequence comes from Streptomyces klenkii, assembly GCF_003626645.1. Classification (GTDB taxonomy): domain Bacteria; phylum Actinomycetota; class Actinomycetes; order Streptomycetales; family Streptomycetaceae; genus Streptomyces; species Streptomyces klenkii. Next base: position 4,248 of record NZ_RBAM01000007.1, read on the forward strand.
CGGACTTCTCGCCCGAGCAGATCCGGCTGCTCACCCACGGGCGGGTCGTCCGGACCACCCAGATGCGCGAGACCCTCGGCTTCGACCCGCGCTACACGACGGCGGGGGCCTTCGAGGACTACGCGCGCAGCCGGGGCCCCGGGCTGCTGCCGCCCGAGACCCTTGCCCGTACCGTCGACCGGATCGCCGCGGCACTGCCTGCCGGCCGCGGCCAGAAGTGAGGAGCGCACCCACCATGGCGGACGCGAAGGTCATCCCGTTCGGCGGCGAGGAGCCGCGCTCCAAGCGCGGCAAGGGCAAGCGGCCGGGGCGGGCCCGTACGAGCCGGATGTCGTCCTCCCTCGCGCCCGTGCCGCCGCAGCGGTACCTGGACCGGGCCGAGGACGCCCGGGCCGCCCAGGCCGCCTCCGAGGAGCACGCGGCCGCCGCCGAGGGCGCCCGCGGGCAGGCCGCGGAGGCCGCGCAGCCCGGTGGCTGGGACCGGAAGCTGGCGCACGGGCTGAGCTTCCTGCGGCGGCGGATCACCGGCGAGTACGAGGTCGACGAGTTCGGCTATGACGAGGAGCTCACGGACCAGGTCCTGATGTCCGCGCTGCGGCCCTTCTACGAGAAGTACTTCCGGGTCGAGGTGAAGGGCATCGAGAACATCCCGGACAAGGGCGCGGCCCTGGTCGTCGCCAACCACTCCGGCACGCTGCCGGTGGACGGGCTGATGCTCCAGGTCGCGGTGCACGACCACCACCCGGCGGACCGGCACATCCGGATGCTCGCCGCGGACCTGGTCTTCATGCTGCCGGGCGTCAACGAGGTCTCCCGGAAGCTCGGGCACACGCTCGCCTGCGCGGAGGACGCCCAGCAACTGCTGGAGCGAGGCGAGGTGGTCGGCGTGATGCCGGAGGGGTTCAAGGGGATCGGGAAGCCGTTCTCGGAGCGGTACAAGCTCCAGCGGTTCGGCCGGGGCGGCTTCGTGTCGACGGCACTGCGTGCCGGGGCGCCGATCGTGCCGTGCTCGATCGTGGGCGCCGAGGAGATCTTTCCGATGCTCGGCAACTCGCGGACGATGGCCCGGCTGCTGGGGATCCCGTATTTCCCGCTGACGCCCTCGTGGCCGTGGCTGGGGCCGCTGGGGCTGGTGCCGCTGCCGACGAAGTGGACGATCCAGTTCGGGGAGCCGATCGCGACGGACGGGTATCCGGCGGAGGCGGCGGACGACCCGATGCTGATGTTCAACCTCACCGACCAGGTACGAGAAACGATTCAGCACACGCTCTACAAGCTGCTCGTACAGCGGCGGTCGGTCTTTTTCTGAGGACGGACCCGAAGGCTGGTTGTTCTTCCGGTCCGAACGGATCGGAAGAACAACCAGCCTCCTCGCCTACTTGGGGTCCTCGCCGCCCTGGATCCCCAGGCCGGGGATGATCTGCGGCAGCACCGGCGGGATGTCGATGCTCGGCTGCTTGGCCGGCTTGCTGTCCTTGCTGCGGGGCGTGCCGCCCGGGCTGGCGCTGCCGGGGGGCGACGGGGGCTTGAGCAGCCCCGTCCCGCCGAGGAGGCCCTCGTGCTCCTCATGGGTGCCCGGGGACGGCTGCTGCTGCTTGCTGCCCGCCGCGTGCTTGCCGCCGCCGGCCGAGGCGGACGGCTGCGGGGTGTGGCGGGTGGTGTGCCCGGAGGTGCCGGCCCGGTCCGTCTCGGGCTGGGCCGGGGCGCCGTGCTTGCCGTGGTGCGCGGGGGGCAGCAGGGACCGCAGCGAGCCGACCTCATCGTCTATGGCCGAGAGGACCGAGCTCACCTCGGCGCCCACATCGGCCAGTTGGACCGGGAGCTTCTCGCGGAGCTGGCTCCAGCTCTCGCGGTGCGAGGCCGCGAAGCTGGAGAGCCGCTGGATGGGCCCGATCGAGCGGTCGTGCTTGTAGGCGGTGTGGAGCAGGCGGTGGCCCTCGGAGGCGTCCTGGCGCATGCCCGAGAGGGTCCTGCGGATCTCGCCGAGGACCTCGTGGTCCAGGTGGCCGCCCAGCTTGCCGCGCTCCATCAGGCGCCGGGCCTCCTGGAGGCGGGTCGAGGCCCGGTCGAGCAGCAGGCTGCCGCGGTCGGAGTCGTCGCCCGCCATGCCGAGCCGGAGATCCTCCATGCCGCGCTTGAGCGGGTAGAGCGAATCGCCGGGCAGGGCATTGGAGCTGGCGGCCGCCACGCCGCCGAACGCGCCCGCCGCCACGCCCACGGTCAGGCCGCCCGCCGCGAGCCCCTTCGACCAGCGGGAGCGCGGCCGGAGCCGGCCCAGGGCGCGGTGGGCGCCGCGGCCCGAGCGGCGGGTCTTCTGCTCGGGGATCGCTGCGCTGTCACCCCCGGCGAACTGGCTCTCCATGGCAGCGATGAGCTGCGCCCGCTGCACGACCCTGGTCTCGGGGTCGAGACCGGGCCGGGGCAGTTCTCCGAGCCGGCCCGTCAGGGCCAGCAGCCTGCCCTGCTCGGCGCCTTCGGCCGGCGGATCGGGCTCTGTGGCCGCCGTGCCCTGGACTTCCTGATGCTCCAGGGACTGGGCGAAGGCGTTCGCCCGCCGGTGCGCCGATACGTTCGCGATCACAGGCGGCACCTCCTCTCGTCATGACGGTCGACTCCTCTGAACACCTGGAGGGTTGCACGCCGTGATGAGCATCCACTCGATCGAGTGAGTGGCTGCGGGCATGGCGTGACCGCAGGGAGTCTGCATCCCGCACAACGACTGGCGCGTCGGGCGGGTTACGCGTCCTGGACGATGTGACCGCTGGTGAGTGAACGCTTGCAAATGGTTAACGCGCGTCGTCGGGCAGGAGGCGGGCCAGGGTGCGGACCGCCCGGTACTGGAGGGTCTTGATGGCGCCCTCGTTCTTGCCCATGACGCGGGCGGTCTCGGCGACGGAGAGCCCCTGGAGGAAGCGCAGGGTGACGCACTCCTGCTGCTGGGGATTGAGCTTGCGCACCGCCTCCAGCAGCGCGGCGTTGGACAGGGACTCGAGGACGGAGTCCTCCGGGCTGCGCTCGACCTCATTGGCGTCGAGCATCTCGCCGGTGGTCACTTCGAGCCGGAACCTTGACGACTTGAAGTGGTCGGCGACCAGATTGCGGGCGATCGTCACGAGCCAGGCGCCGAAGTCGCGCCCCTGCCAGGTGAAGGTGCCGATGCGGCGCAGGGCGCGCAGGAACGTCTCGCTGGTGAGGTCCTCCGCGGTGGCCCGGCCGCCGACCCGGTAGTAGATGTAGCGGTAGACCGTATCGGCGTACTGGTCGTAGAGGCGGCCGAAGGCTTCGGCCTCCCCGGCCTGGGCGCGCTCGACCAGGTCGAGCATGCGGGCGCTGTCGCTGTCCGCGCTGGGGCGGCGCGTTGACGTGGCGGAGCCGGACGACGCGGCGGACGGCGCGGTGGCCGCACCGCCGCGGCGGGCGGCTCGTCTGCCCACCGCCGCGCTGCTTTCGGCGAGGGCGTAGCAGGGGCCGGCGTGACCGGCGCGGCCGCCTCCTGCGGCAGGGGCGAGCGTGGCGAGGGCGGGGACGGCGTACGCGGTGGGGACGAAGTCGCGCAGGCGGTCGAGGACCGTAGCGCGAAGCGTAGCCAGGCCCGAGGCGTCAACCCCGACGTGTGGGTACACGGGACTCCCAGAGGCAGAGCTTCCATCACGTGCAGTACGGAACCGTTCACTCGTCGTAGGGACAAGGGGGTACCGGTTTGCGTCTGAGGAGAATAACGCTTCGTACAGGCAGCACTACACCGAGTTGCTCAAATCATCGTTTCCGTTCGATCTCTTACCGGTTCGAGATCGATCAAATATCGAACTATGAAAGGAGGTTGAACAGATTTGGTCATGGTGTGGCCGAATGGGCGGCGTGTTGTGGCAATCCGGACGCGGAAGGACTGGGGAGAAGGATGTGAGGGTATGAAGACAGGATTGCCTGAGAGTGACGGTCGGCTACGCGCTGTTGCCGAACCCCCGTGGCGACCGCACGGGTGGTGGCGCGAAGTGGACGGCGTGCCGCCGTGACAGCGCCGCCCCGGAGCCGCTAGTGAGCGGCAGCCGGGGCGGGGAGGCCTGGGGAGGGGCGGGTCAGCGCCTGCGCCGGTGCAGGGCGACCGCCGCGGCCGCGCCGCCCGCCAGTGCGCCGAGGCCGGCCGCCGCCGGGATGCCGACCTTGGCCGCCTTGCGGCCCGTACGGTAGTCGCGCAGCCGCCAGCCGTGCTCGCGGGCGTGCTTGCTCAGCCGGCCGTCCGGGTTGACGGCGTAAGGGTGACCCACGAGGGACAGCATCGGGATGTCGTTGGCGGAGTCGCTGTACGCCGCGCAGCGGTCCAGCTCCAGGCCCTCGGCCGCGGCCAGGGCGCGGACGGCCTCGGCCTTCGCCGGGCCGTGCAGCGGCTCGCCGACCAGCTTGCCGGTGTAGACGCCGCCGATCGACTCGGCGACGGTGCCGAGCGCGCCGGTCAGGCCGAGGCGCCGGGCGATGATCGTCGCGGCCTCGACGGGCGCGGCGGTGACGAGCCAGACCTTCTGGCCCGCGTCGAGGTGGGCCTGGGCGAGGGCGCGGGTGCCGGGCCAGATCCGCTCGGCCATGTACTCGTCGTAGATCTCCTCGCCGATGGTCATCAGCTCGGAGACGCGGTGGCCCTTGACGATGGACAGGGCGCTGTCGCGGGCGTCCTGCATGTGCTCGGCGTCCTCGCCGGCCAGCCGGAACCACACCTGCTGCCAGGCGAAGCGGGCGAGCTCGCGCTTCTGGAAGAAGCGCCGCTTGTACAGGCCGCGCCCGAAGTGGAAGAGGGAGGCGCCCTGCATGACGGTGTTGTCGAGGTCGAAGAAGGCGGCGGCCTGCACGTCGCCGGCGACGGGGAAGTCCGGCTCGGCCGGCCCGGACGGCTCCTGCGCGCCTTCGAGGGCGCTCTCTGCGGCGCTCTCCTGAGCGGTCTTGCGGGCTGCCTCCGCCGCGGCCTCGCCTGCCAGCACGCTGCGTGCGGTGGCGGAGCGCCTGCGCGGAGTGATCCATCCCAGTGCGGCCATGGCCCGAGCATAGCCAGTTTGTTCGGGGTAACCGGAGCCGGGATGATTCCGGGGCGTGAACTTCCCTTGACGCTCCGGTTACCCCCTGCGCGGCGGCGTGCGCGAAGGCCGGGGGAGGGTCAGCCCGTCAGGGCCTTGCGCAGCCGGTCGGGGTCCACGCGCCAGAAGTCGTGCTGGGCGCCGTCGACGAGGACGACGGGGATCTGCTCCCAGTACTTGCGGTGGAGTTCCTCGTCCTGGGTGATGTCCTTCTTCTCCCAGCGGGCACCCAGTTCGCCGCAGACGCCGGCGATGACGGCCTCGGCGGCGTCGCACAGGTGGCAGCCGGGCTTGCCGATCAGGGTGACCGTGCTGTCGGCGGGGTTCTTGCGGGGGCGGCGGCGCAGCAGGGACGTCATGTCCGCCATTGTGCCCGCACCTCGTGCGCCTCTCCGTGCTCCCGGCGCGCGCCCGGAGGTGATCCCGTATGCAATGAAGGTGCTTCCGCTCGCTCAAACGTGCTGGATGGGTGCCTGAGTCGACTACCATCATGTGGCGATTTGTTGGTGTCCGGGGGTATGTCGGTGAGGAGTGAGCGCCCGTGTCCCCGTCGGCGCTCCCCTGTGTTGCGTGTGACAGGTGTGGCTGCTGTGGCAGCGTGGCCGGTCGTCCCCGGAAGGGGCCGAATGGTTCCCGCCCAGGGCCGAAAGGCCGCGTGACACCGGTCACTTTGACCGGGCAAAACGGACACCATCTTTGTGCACGCGTTCACAAAGGCATAGCCTGCGTTCGACGGGGCGGTCCTGGGACGAGGCGCCGCCCGCAGCCCCGCTCTACCCGCAGGAGCACCGTGGCAACTGGCCGAACTCACCGACCGGCGACCCGAAGCCGAGGGATTCCCGAGGCCACCGTCGCCCGGCTTCCGCTGTACCTGCGCGCGCTGACGGCGCTCTCCGAGCGCTCGGTGCCCACGGTCTCCTCCGAGGAGCTCGCGACCGCGGCGGGCGTCAATTCCGCCAAGCTCCGCAAGGACTTCAGCTACCTCGGCTCGTACGGCACCCGCGGCGTCGGCTACGACGTCGAGTACCTCGTCTACCAGATCTCCCGCGAGCTCGGCCTGACCCAGGACTGGCCGGTCGTCATCGTCGGCATCGGCAACCTCGGCGCGGCCCTCGCCAACTACGGCGGCTTCGCCTCCCGCGGCTTCCGCGTCGCGGCCCTGATCGACGCGGACCCCGCGATGGCCGGCAAGCCGGTCGCCGGGCTGCCCGTGCGCCACACCGACGAGCTCGAATCGATCATCACCGACAACGGCGTCTCCATCGGCGTCATCGCCACCCCGGCCGGCGCGGCCCAGCAGGTCTGCGACCGGCTCGTGGCCGCCGGTGTCACCTCGATCCTCAACTTCGCGCCGACCGTGCTCTCCGTGCCCGAGGGCGTGGACGTCCGCAAGGTCGACCTGTCGATCGAGCTCCAGATCCTCGCCTTCCACGAGCAGCGCAAGGCCGGCGAGGAGACCACCTCCGCGCAGGAGCCCGCCGCCGCCGTGCAGCCCCGCTCCTCCGCGGCCGCGCGCACGCCCGCGGCCGGGCGGGCGGCAGGAAAGGGACCGGACGGGGACGTCCCCGCCGTGATGCCGGCATGAGCCTCCTCGTCGTCGGACTGAGCCACCGCAGCGCGCCGGTGAGCGTGCTGGAGCGCGCCGCCCTCGCGCGCGAGGCGCAGGCGAAGCTGCTCCAGGACACCCTCGCGGCCGAGCCCGCCACCGAAGCGGCCGTGCTCGCCACGTGCAACCGCATCGAGCTCTACGCCGACGTGGACAAGTTCCACGCCGGTGTGGCCGAGCTGTCCACGCTCCTCGCCCAGCACACGGGCGTCGGACTGGACGAGCTCACTCCGTACCTCTACGTGCACTACGAGGACCGGGCCGTCCACCACCTCTTCTCGGTGGCGTGCGGGCTGGACTCGATGGTCGTCGGCGAGGGCCAGATCCTCGGCCAGATCAAGGACGCCCTCGCCCTCGGCCAGGAGCTGCACACCGCCGGCCGGCTGCTGAACGACCTGTTCCAGCAGGCCCTGCGGGTCGGCAAGCGCGCCCACAGCGAGACCGGCATCGACCGGGCGGGCCAGTCCCTGGTCACCTTCGGGCTGGAGCGCCTCGCCGACGGCGCGCCGCTCGGCGACTGGGCCGGCGGCAAGCGGGCCCTGGTCATCGGCGCGGGCTCGATGTCCTCCCTCGCGGCGGCGACGCTCGCGCGGGCGGGCGTGGCCCACGTGGCCGTCGCCAACCGCACGCTGGCCCGCGCGGAGCGCCTGGCGGAGATCCTCCAGGAACCGGGCGGCCGGTCCGCCGCCGGCTTCACGGCCTCGGCGGTGGAGATGGCCGCGGTGCCGCAGGAGCTCGCGCTCGCGGACGTCGTGGTCAGCTGCACCGGCGCCATGGGCGTCGTCCTGACGGCCGAGGCCATACGCGCTGCGCTGGCGTCCCGTACGGACGCGGCCGGCGCCTCCGGCGCTGCCGCCGGTTCCGGCCGTACGGACGCGGCTGCCGCCTCCGGGGCGGCGGACCGTACGGACCACGGCGGTACGGACCACGTCTGCGCTCTCGACGCCACGTGCGCCGTCGGCGCCCGGGCCGGCATCCGCCTCGCCCTCCTCGACCTCGCCATGCCGCGCGACATCGACGCCGCCGTGCACCGCCTGGACGGCGCCCGGCTCGTCGACATCGAGTCGCTCGCCGAGGCCTCCGCCGACGCGCCCATGGCCGCCGACGTCGACCAGGTGCGCACCATCGTCTCCGACGAGGTCGCCGCCTTCGGCGCCGCCCAGCGCGCCGCCCACATCACCCCCACCGTGGTCGCCCTGCGCACCATGGCCGCGGACGTCGTCGCGAGCGAGATCGCCCGCCTCGACGGCCGCCTGCCCGACCTGGACGACAAGCAGCGCGCGGAGATCACCCAGACCGTGCGCCGCGTCGTCGACAAGCTCCTCCACGCGCCGACCGTGCGCGTCAAGGAGCTGGCCTCCACCCCCGGCGGCGCCGGTTATGCCGACGCGCTGCGAGAGCTCTTCGACCTCGACCCGCAGGCGGTCGCCGCCGTCAGCCGGGCCGACTCGCAGGCCGGTACGCACAACACGGCACGGGAGCCGGCATGAACGACACCTCTTCGCGGCCGCTGCGCCTCGGCACACGCCGCAGCAAGCTCGCCATGGCCCAGTCCGGGCAGGTGGCGGAGGCCGTGCGGCAGCTGACCGGCCGCCCGGTGGAACTGGTGGAGATCACCACCTACGGCGACGTCTCGCGCGAGTCGCTCGCCCAGATCGGCGGCACCGGCGTCTTCGTCTCCGCGCTGCGCGACGCGCTGCTCGCGGGCGGGATCGACTTCGCCGTGCACTCCCTCAAGGACCTGCCGACCACGCAGCCCGACGACCTGGCCCTCGCGGCGGTCCCGCCGCGCGAGGACCCGCGCGACGTGCTGATCGCCCGCGACGGCCTGACGTTCCAGGAGCTACCGAAGGGTGCCCGCATCGGCACCGGCTCCCCGCGCCGCATGGCCCAGCTCAACGCCTGGGCCCGCGACCTCGGCCTGGAGATCGAGACCGTGCCCATCCGCGGCAACATCGACACCCGGATCGGCTTCGTCACCGACGGCGAGCTCGATGCCGTGGTGCTCGCCGCCGCGGGGCTGGCGCGCATCGGCCGCAGCGCCGAGGTCACGCAGTTCCTGGAGACCGACGCAGTTTTGCCCGCCCCCGGCCAGGGGGCCCTGGCGATCGAGTGCGCCATGACCAACGCACCCCTCGCCGCGACGCTCGCCGAGCTCGACGACCCGTACACCCGGGCCGCCGTGACCGCCGAGCGTTCCCTGCTCGCCGCCCTGGAGGCCGGCTGCTCCGCACCCGTGGGTGCGTTGGCCGACCTTTCCCCAAGCTCTCGGCTTCGCTCGAGCAGGGGATACCCCAATGCCGACGAGCAGATTGTCACCGAAATGCGCCTGCGGGGCGTCGTCGGCACGACCGACGGCAAGACGCTGGTGCAGCTGTCCACCACCGGCCCCGTGCCGTCGTCCCGCGAAGAAGCCGTGGCCATGGGCCGCGAGCTCGCCGCTGCGATGCTCGACAAGGGTGCGGCCGGTCTTATGGGGGAGCGAGCACTTTGAACCCCACCGTCCCGAACCACCCCGTGCACGGGCACGTCACCTTCCTGGGTGCCGGCCCCGGAGACCCGGGACTGCTGACGCTCCGCGCCGTGGAAGCGCTGGCGGCAGCGGACGTCCTGATCGCCGATCCGCAGGTGCTCGACGTGGTGCGCACGCATGCGCGCGCTCATGTGGACATGCCTGCCCAGACGGTTACTGACGAGGCATCAAAAACCGCGGACATCCCTGTCCTTAGGGATACCGCCAATCTTGTCATGACGGCCGCGCGCAGCGGCAAGCGGGTCGTCCGTGCCGTCCTCGGCGACCCGGGCCTCGACGGCGACGCCGGCGGCGAGATGCTCGCCTGCGCCGCCGAGGGCATCACCTTCGAGGTGGTCCCGGGCGTCGCCACGGCCGTGGGCGTGCCCGCCTACGCCGGGGTGCCGCTGCGCGACGGCAAGGGCGCCGACGTGCGCTTCATCGACGCCCGCACCGCCTCGGCCACCTGCTGGTCCGAGGTCGGCGCCAGCGCGGTGACCGCGGTCGTCTCCACGACCCTCGACTCCGTCGTCTCCGCCGCCGGCGAACTGGTCTCCGCCGGCCGCGGCCCCGACACCCCGATGACCGTCACGGTCGCCGGCACCACCACCCGCCAGCGCACCTGGACCGCCACTCTCGGCAGCGTCGCCCAGGTGCTCAAGGCGGCCAAGGTGCTGCCGTCCGCCGACGGCGCCCAGCCCGTCATAGCCGTGGTCGGCGAGCGCAGCGCTGCCGAGCAGCGCGACCGGCTCTCCTGGTTCGAGTCCAAGCCGCTCTTCGGCTGGAACGTCCTCGTGCCGCGCACCAAGGAGCAGTCCGCCTCGCTCTCCGACCAGCTCCGGTCCTACGGCGCCGTGCCGAGCGAGGTCCCGACCATCGCCGTCGAGCCGCCGCGCACCCCGCAGCAGATGGAGCGCGCGGTCAAGGGCCTGGTCACCGGCCGCTACGAGTGGATCGCCTTCACGTCCGTGAACGCCGTCAAGGCGGTGCGCGAGAAGTTCGAGGAGTACGGGCTCGACGCGCGCGCCTTCGCCGGCATCAAGGTCGCGGCCGTCGGCGAGCAGACCGCCAAGTCGCTGATCGAGTTCGGCGTGAAGCCCGACCTCGTGCCGTCCGGCGAGCAGTCCGCCGCCGGCCTGCTGGAGGACTGGCCGCCCTACGACCCGGTCTTCGACCCGATCGACCGCGTCTTCCTGCCGCGCGCCGACATCGCCACCGAGACCCTGGTCGCCGGCCTGATCGACCTGGGCTGGGAGGTCGACGACGTCACCGCGTACCGCACCGTACGGGCCTCGCCGCCGCCGGCCGAGACCCGCGAGGCGATCAAGGGCGGCGGCTTCGACGCCGTGCTCTTCACCTCTTCGAGCACGGTCCGCAACCTCGTCGGCATCGCCGGCAAGCCCCACAATGTCACCGTCATCGCCTGCATCGGCCCGGCCACCGCGAAGACCGCGGAGGAGCACGGCCTGCGGGTGGACGTGCTGTCGCCCGAGCCCTCGGTGCTCAAGCTCGCCGAGGCGCTCGCGGAGTTCGGCGCGGCCCGCCGCGACGCCGCCCTGGAGGCCGGCGACCCGGTGACCCGCCCGAGCGAGCGACGTCCCGGATCGCGTAGAAGGGCACGGAGTTGAGCACCACGTACGGCACGTTCCCGGGGTCCCGGCCCCGGCGACTGCGCACCACCCCGGCCATGCGCCGCATGGTCGCCGAGACCCGGCTGCACCCGGCCGACCTGATCCTCCCCGCCTTCGTGCGGGAGGGCATCAGCACCCCGGTGCCGATCTCGGCCATGCCGGGGGTCGTCCAGCACACCCGCGACACCCTGCGGAAGGCGGCCGTCGAGGCGCTGGAGGCCGGCGTCTCGGGGATCATGCTCTTCGGCGTGCCCGAGGACGCCAAGAAGGACGCCGCCGGCACCGCCGGCACCGACCCGGACGGCATCCTCCAGGTCGCCATCCGCGACGTCCGCGCCGAGGTCGGAGACGACCTCATCGTCATGTCCGACCTGTGCCTGGACGAGTTCACCGACCACGGCCACTGCGGCGTCCTCGACGCCTCCGGCCGCGTCGACAACGACGCCACTCTCGAGCGCTACGCCGAGATGGCGCAGGTCCAGGCCGACGCGGGCGTCCACGTCGTGGGCCCCAGCGGCATGATGGACGGCCAGGTCGGCGTCATCCGCGACGCCCTCGACCAGACCGGCCACGAGGACGTCTCCGTCCTGGCCTACACCGCCAAGTACGCCTCCGCGTTCTACGGCCCCTTCCGCGAGGCCGTCGGCTCCTCGTTGCAGGGCGACCGCAAGACCTACCAGCAGGACCCGGCCAACGCCCGCGAGTCGCTGCGCGAGCTCGCCCTCGACCTCGCCGAGGGCGCGGACATGGTCATGGTCAAGCCGGCCCTGCCGTACCTGGACATCCTCGCCAAGGTCGCGGAGGCCGTCGACGTGCCGGTCGCCGCGTACCAGATCAGCGGCGAGTACGCGATGGTCGAGGCCGCCGCCGCCAACGGCTGGATCGACCGCGACCGCGCGATCATGGAGACCCTGACCAGCGTCAAGCGCGCCGGGGCGAACATGATCCTCACCTACTGGGCGACCGAGGCCGCGCGCCGGCTCCGGTAGCAGCCGCAGACAGCCGGGGCCGGTGCCCGGGGGAATTCCGCTGAAACAGTGGAAAGGCCCCGGGCACCGGCCCTAACTTGTGGCGCACACCGACCCCTCCGCGGAGACGCGCCCATGAGCACCGACCCAGGGCTCCCCGAGAGCTGGGAATACACCCTCCAGGTCCCCTGCGACCCGCTCGCGCCCTGCATCGCCCGCCGCACGCTCCGCACGATCTTCGAGGAGCACGGCTTCGCGCGCGTCGCCGACACCGCCGAACTGCTCACCTCGGAGCTGGTCACCAACTCCTACCGGCACTCCGACGGGCCCGCCTCCGTACGCGTCAGGCGCGAGGGCAAGGGCAGCGCGGTGCGCGTGACCGTATGGGACACCAACCCCGCCCTGCCCGGCCTGCGGGCCACCGCCCTGCCCCGCGCGGACGCCGAAGAGGGGCGCGGGCTCGCGCTCGTCATGCGCTGCGCCGACAGCTGGGGAGGGTTCGCGCTGCGCCGGCAGCCCCAGGGGCTCACCGGCAAGCTCGTCTGGTTCGAGCTGGGCGGAAACGGCGGCGGGGGCGGGGCCGGCGGAGAAGCCGCCTGACCCCGCCCCCGCCCACCGGCAGTTACAGGCGCTCGGGCGTGCGGATGCCCAGCAGCTCCATGCCCTTCCGGAGCGTGCGGGCCGTCAGGTCGCACAGGAAGAGGCGGTTCTCCACCTGGGCCGGCTCCCCGGCCTTGAGCACCGGGCACTGGTCATAGAACGACGTGTAGAGCGAGGCCAGCTGGTAGAGGTAACCGGCCAGCTTGTGCGGCGCGTACTCCCCGGCGGCCTCCGCCACCGTCGCCGCGAACTGGTCCAGGTGCAGACCCAGCGCCCGCTCGGCCGGGGCCAGCGCCAGCTCCGGGTGCGCGACCGGGCCGGCCTCGCCCGCCTTGCGCAGGATCGACTGGATACGGGCGTACGCGTACTGGAGGTAGACCGAGGTGTCGCCGTTGAGCGAGACCATCTGGTCCAGGTCGAACTTGTAGTCACGGGCCGCCGACGTCGACAGGTCCGCGTACTTCACCGCGCCGATGCCCACCTGGGCACCACGCTCGGCGATCTCCTCCTCCGTGAGGTCCTGCGCCTTCTCGCGGACGATCGCCGAGGCGCGCTCGATGGCCTCGTCCAGCAGGTCCACCAGGCGGACCGTCTCGCCCTCACGCGTCTTGAACGGCTTGCCGTCCTTGCCCAGGACCGTGCCGAAGCCCAGCTGCACGGCCTCGGTGCCCTCCGTCAGCCAGCCGGCCCGGCGGGCCGTCTCGAAGACCATCTTGAAGTGCAGCGACTGGCGGACGTCCACCACGTACAGCAGGGTGTCGGCCTTCAGGTTGAAGACGCGGTCGCGGATCGCCGACAGGTCGGTGGCCGCGTAGCCGAAGCCGCCGTCCGACTTCTGCACGATCAGCGGGACCGGATTGCCGTCCGGGCCCTTCACGTCGTCGAAGAACACGCACAGCGCGCCCTCCGAGCGCACCGCGACGCCGGACTCCTCCAGCAGCCGGCACGTCTCCGCCAGCATGTCGTTGTAGCCGGACTCGCCGACGATGTCCTCGTCGCGGATCTCGACGTCCAGCTTGTCGAAGACCGAGTAGAAGTAGATCTTCGACTCGTCGACGAAGCGCTGCCAGAGCGCGAGGGTCTCCTCGTCGCCCGCCTGGAGGTCCACCACCCGGCGCCGGGCCCGCGCCTTGAACTCCTCGTCCGAGTCGAAGAGCGTGCGCGACGCCTTGTACAGGCGGTTGAGGTTCGACATGGCCTCCTCGCCGGAGACCTCCCCGTCCGCCTTGTGGTCCAGCTCGTGCGGGTGCTCCAGCAAATACTGGATCAGCATGCCGAACTGGGTGCCCCAGTCGCCGATGTGGTGGCGGCTGATCACCTTCTCGCCGGTGAACTCCAGGATCCTGACGACGGCGTTGCCGATCACCGAGTTCCGCAGGTGGCCGACGTGCATCTCCTTGGCCACGTTCGGCTGCGCCCAGTCGATGACCGTCGTGCCCGGCCGCTCCACGAGCGGCACGCCGAGGCGGTCGTCCGCGGCGCGCGCGGCGAGGGTCCTGGCGATCGCGCCGTCCGTGATCGTGATGTTCAGGAAGCCGGGGCCCGAGACCTCGACCTGCTGGATCAGATCACCGGCCGGGAGGCCTTCGACGACCTTGCCCGCCAGCTCGCGGGGGTTGCCCCCCAGCTTCTTCGCCAGTGCCAGCATCCCGTTGGCCTGGAAGTCGGCCCGGTCGCTTCGTCGCAGCAGCGGATCGGCGGCACCGGCCTCCGGCAGGGCTGCCGAGAGGGCGTCCGCGATGCGCTGGTGGAGCGAGGAAGCGAGGGAGGGAACCGAAGCCATGGGATGGGTGCCATTCCGGTAGGCGGCATTGATGGTCCCGCCGATTATCCCATGCGCCTACCACGGCCCCCGCGGTAATTTCCCCGGAGCCGGGCAACCCCGGAGCCGGCCCTCCCGTCTGGGACAATGGTCATGCCAGGACCGTAAGGAAGGAAGTGCCGTGGCTCAGGCTCAGAGCACCGAGGCCGATTGGGTCTCCCGTTTCGCCGACGAGGTCATTGCCGAAGCGGAGCGCCGGGCCCCCGGCAAACCGATCGTCGTCGCCTCGGGCCTGTCGCCCTCCGGCCCGATCCACCTCGGCAATCTGCGCGAGGTCATGACGCCGCACCTCGTCGCCGACGAGATCCGCCGCCGCGGCCACGAGGTCCGGCACCTGATCTCCTGGGACGACTACGACCGCTACCGCAAGGTGCCCAACGGCGTCCCGGGCATCGACGAGTCGTGGGCCGAGCACATCGGCAAGCCGCTGACCTCCGTCCCGGCCCCCGCCGGCTCGGCGTACCCGAACTGGGCGGAGCACTTCAAGGCCGCCATGGTCGCCGCGCTCGCCGACCTCGGCATCGAGTACGACCCGATCAGCCAGACCGAGCAGTACACCTCGGGCGTCTACCGCGAGCAGATCCTGCACGCGATGAAGCACCGCGGCGACATCGACGCGATCCTCGACCAGTACCGGACGAAGGACAAGGCGACCGGCCAGCCCAAGAAGCAGGGCCAGAAGCAGCAGCAGAAGCCCGTCGACGAGGCCGAGCTGGAGGCCGCCGAGGGCTCCGGCGCCGCCGCCGAGGACGACGGCAGCGGCTCCGGCGCGGGCTACTTCCCGTACAAGCCGTACTGCGGTGCCTGCGAGCGCGACCTGACGACCGTCACCGCGTACGACGACGAGACCACCGAGCTCGCCTACACCTGCGTGTGCGGCCACACCGAGACCGTCCTGCTCAGCGAGTTCAACCGCGGCAAGCTGGTCTGGAAGGTCGACTGGCCGATGCGCTGGGCCTACGAGGGCGTGATCTTCGAGCCCTCGGGCGTGGACCACTCCTCCCCGGGCTCCTCCTTCGTCGTCGGCGGCCAGATCGTCCGCAAGGTCTTCGGCGGCGAGCAGCCGATCGGCCCGATGTACGCCTTCGTCGGCATCAGCGGCATGGCCAAGATGTCCTCCTCCAAGGGCGGCGTGCCCACCCCGGGCGACGCCCTGAAGATCATGG
Source organism: Streptomyces klenkii (assembly GCF_003626645.1). Taxonomy (GTDB): domain Bacteria; phylum Actinomycetota; class Actinomycetes; order Streptomycetales; family Streptomycetaceae; genus Streptomyces; species Streptomyces klenkii. The sequence continues at coordinate 19,616 of NZ_RBAM01000007.1, forward strand.
AGGCGCCGCTGCTGCGCTGGCTGTACGCCCGCCGCAAGCCCAACCAGTCCTTCAAGATCGCCTTCGACCAGGAGATCCAGCGGCTCTACGACGAGTGGGACAAGCTGGAGGCCAAGGTCGCCGACGGCACCGCCCTGCCCGCCGACGCCGCCGCCCACAGCCGCGCCGCCCGCACGGCCGCCGGCGAGCTGCCCCGCACGCCGCGCCCGCTGCCGTACCGCACGCTCGCCTCCGTCGTCGACATCACCGCCGGCCACGACGAGCAGACGATCCGCATCCTCAGCGACCTCGACCCGGCCAACCCGGTCGCCGACCTCGACGAGGTCCGCCCGCGGCTGGACCGGGCCGAGCACTGGATCAACACCCAGGTCCCGGCCGAGTCCCGCACGATCGTCCGCTCCGAGCCCGACGCCGAGCTGCTCGCCTCGCTCGACGAGCAGGGCCGCGAGTCGCTGCGGCTGCTCCTCGAAGGCCTGGACGAGCACTGGTCGCTCGACGGCCTGACCACGCTCGTCTACGGCGTGCCCAAGGTCCAGGCCGGCCTCACGCCCGACGCCAAGCCCACCCCCGAGCTGAAGGTCGCCCAGCGGTCCTTCTTCGCCCTGCTCTACCACCTGCTGGTGAGCCGCGACACCGGCCCGCGCCTGCCCACGCTGCTCCTCGCGGTGGGGGCGGACCGGGTGCGGAAGCTGCTCGCCGCGTAGGCTTCGGCGCACGAAAGGCGCCGGGCCGCTCGATCATGATCGAGCGGCCCGGCGCCTTCGTCGTTTACGCGCTGCTGCTGCTGGCGCTGCCGCGCATGCCGCCGGACCCTCGCCGCCGTGGTGCTTCGCCGCTGCGGCGGAGAAAAACAGCGGCGAGGCCCACGGGCCGGAGCCGCTAGCCCTTGTTCGCGGCGGCGACCGCGGCGACGGCCTCCTTGGCCGCGTCCTTCGCGCCCTTGGCGATGTCGTCCGCGGCCGGGTTCTTCGCGCCCTGGAAGCCGGCGCCGCTGTACTTCACGGTGACGACGACATTGCCGGTACGGGTCACGACCGTCGCGTTGCGGTAGTCGTCGTCGTCCTTCTTGGTGTCCGTGGCGACCAGGTTCGCGCCGTCGCCGATGCCCTCGGCCTTGTCGGTCTTCGCGTCCTTCGCGCCGTCGGCGGTGGTCGCCTTCGTCACCTGCTGCTCGGCGAACTTCTCGGCGCGCTTCTCGCCCGAGCCGAGCGTCGGGTCGGAGGCCAGCCGCTTGAAGGAGACCGTCAGCGAACGGAACTGGAGGTCCTTGACGTCCTCGTCGTTCAGGCCGTTCCAGAAGCAGCTCGCCGAGTCGTTGGCGTCGCTGGTGGGGAGGGCCTCGCCCTCCTTCTTCTTCGCCTTCGGCACCAGCGAGTCGATCGTCTTCTCGCCGATGCTCTTGCAGACCTCCGGCGGCAGCTTGGCGAACGCGGCCGCCTTGACCGAGGGGGAGGCGCTGGGCGCGGACGCCGGGGCCGAGGGGGAGGGCGACTTCTTCTTGGCGCCGCCGTCGTCGTCCGAGCAGCCGGTGGCGACGAGCATCACCGGTACTGCGGCGCAGGCGAGGAGTCGGGCGAGTCGCGGGGCTGTTCGGTGCATGGGTCCTTCGCTCGTTCGGTGTCGAGGGGCGGGGCGCCGGGGGCTCCCGCCCTGTCTGGTCGGCCTTGACTGGTCTGGTCCGGCCTTCTGCTCGGCACGGTACGCGGCCGATGCCGGGCGGTGGCCGTATTGGGCGTTACTCGCCGGGCCGGGTCGGGCTAATTGCCGACAAGCTAATTGCCGAAGTGCCCCGCTTCGAGCTCGCGGGCCAGGGACTGGGCCTTGCCCTGGAGGTCCTCGCTCGCGGGGACGTGCAGCTTGTCGACCGACCACTGGTCGTAGGCGATGGTGACGATCACGTTCGCCGCCCGGAAGACGATGTTGATGTCGCGGTGCACGCCCGAGCCCGAGTTGATCAGCTTGTCGTCGATGAAGGCGTCGTCGCCGAGGTCGTCGAGGGAGCGCGGCGCGAGCGAGGCACCGCCGGCCGGGGAGCCGGAGGCGGACGGCGCGCCCGTACGGGAGGCGGACGGGGACGGCGAGCCGCTCGCCGCGCCGCCCTGCGGGTGCGGGCCCGAGCTCGCGCCGCCCGAGGCGCCGGCGGCGGACGCGGAGGACGAGCCCGACGCTCCGGAGGCTCCCGAGGCGGAGGGAGAGGCCGAGGAGACCGGGATGTGCGCGGCGGACGCCTGCCGGCCGTACAGCTGCTCCGCGCGCTGCTCGTCGCTGACGCCGGGCTGGTACGACACGACGCGCTCGAAGTCGACGGCCAGGTGCCGGGTGCCCTGCGGGGTCTCCAGCTTCCAGCGGCAGCCGACGCGGCGGTCGGTGTCGTACGTGATCGCGGCCTGGCCCTTGTAGAGCTTCGCGGTGTCGCGGCCGTCCTCGTCGTCGCCCGTGGCGGGCAGGAGCCGGCGCAGGGTGTCGCGGTTCACGTAGCCGCAGGGCTCGGGGAGGCTGTGGTACTTGCCCGGCTGCGCGGCGGGCGCGGTGGAGCCGGCGTGGCCGGGCTTGGAGTCGTCGCCGCCGTCGGCGCCGGCCCCGCCGCCGCATGCGGTGAGCACCGCGGCGAGCAGGGTGGCGGCCAGTGCGGCGGCCGGTGCGTGAGCCCTTCGCTGCACTGTCCGTGGCTCCTTCCACCGGCTGCGGGCCGCATCCCGTGCCGGAAAACGTGTTGCCGCCGCGGAGGCGGCGGCTGGACAGTATGTCTACCGCACGCGCCGCTGCGTCTGCCGGTTCGCTGTCGTGAATCGTGAGATATGCCCGGCTTTTGCGTTATCTTGCTTTTACGGGGTTATGAGGAAAACCATGTCCTACACCGAGGTGCCCGGCGCCCGGGTGCCGATCCGCATGTGGACCGATCCGGCCACGGTCGAGGACGTTGCCATGCAGCAGCTGCGCAACGTCTCCACCCTGCCATGGATCAAGGGACTCGCGGTCATGCCGGACGTCCACTTCGGCAAGGGCGCGACGGTCGGCTCGGTGATCGCCATGGAGGGCGCGGTGTGCCCGGCGGCGGTCGGCGTCGACATCGGCTGCGGGATGTCCGCGGTGAAGACCTCCCTGACGGCCAACGACCTCCCCGGCGATCTCTCGCGGCTGCGCTCGAAGATCGAGGAGGCCATTCCGGTGGGCTTCTCGATGCACGACTCCCCGGTCGACCCGCGCCGGCTGCACGGCCTGCCGACGGCGGGGTGGGACGACTTCTGGGGGCGGTTCGACGGGGTCGCGGAAGCGGTCAAATTCCGTCAGGACCGTGCGCTGAAGCAGATGGGTTCGCTCGGCGGAGGAAACCATTTCGTCGAGTTCTGTCTCGACGAGTCGGGTTCGGTCTGGCTGATGCTCCACTCCGGCTCCCGCAACATCGGCAAGGAACTGGCTGAGTACCACATCGGCGAGGCCCGGAAGCTGCCGCACAACCAGGGGCTGGTCGATCGGGACCTCGCGGTCTTCGTCGCGGACACCCCGCAGATGGCCGCCTACCGGCACGACCTGTTCTGGGCCCAGGAGTACGCGCGGCACAACCGCGAGATCATGATGGCGCTCTTCAAGGACGTGGTCCGCAAGGAGTTCAAGAAGGCCAAGCCCATGTTCGAGCAGACCATCTCCTGCCACCACAACTACGTGTCGGAGGAGCGGTACGAGGGCATGGACCTGCTGGTCACCCGCAAGGGCGCGATCCGCGCGGGCGGCGGCGAGTACGGCATCATCCCGGGCTCGATGGGCACCGGCTCGTACATCGTCCGCGGCCTGGGCAACGAGGCCTCCTTCAACTCCGCCTCGCACGGCGCCGGCCGCCGGATGAGCCGCAACCAGGCGAAGAAGCGGTTCTCCGAGCGGGACCTGGCCGAGCAGACGCGCGGCGTCGAGTGCCGCAAGGACCGCGGCGTCGTCGACGAGATCCCGGCCGCGTACAAGCCGATCGAGCAGGTCATGGACCAGCAGCGGGATCTCGTCGAGGTCGTGGCCAAGCTCAAGCAGGTCGTCTGCGTGAAGGGCTGACGGCCCTGCCCGGGCGCCGCCGGGACCTTAGGCGCGCACGTCCTCGGCGTACCAGCGGAGTTCGACCGTGTTGCCGTCCGGGTCGAGGACGTAGAGGGATTCGGCGTTGCCGCGGGCGCCGAAGCGCTGACCGGGGCCGTCCACGACGGTGAAGGTGCCGGAGTCGACGACGGTCTGCCAGTCCAGCGGCTCGACCACGAGGCAGATGTGGTCGACGTTGGCGGCGGCCGTCTCGCCGCGCTCGCGGTCCACCAGGTCGATGATCGTGGTGGGGGAGACGCGCACGGACGGGAACGGCACCCGGCCCGCGCGCCACTCCTCGACGCGGACCGGGTCGAGGCCCAGCGGGCCGGTGTAGAAGGCGAGGGACCGCTCGACGTCGGAGACGTTGAGGACGAGGTGGTCGAAGGCTATGACGCGCATGGCTTCCCTTTCGTGCCGGGCCGTCCCCCCGGACGGCCGCTCGCTCAAGGTAGCCGCTGTTGATCTTTCGCGCGATCGGTCGCCGGTCCTGCTTCCGGGTGCGCGGGGCCCGCGACGGAGGTCTCAGGCCTCTCGGTGGACCTTGTAGTTGCTGGCCTGGGCGCGGGGGCGCACGACGAGCAGGTCGATGTTCACGTGCGGGGGCCGCGTGACGGCCCAGCCGATCGTGTCGGCGACGTCCTCGGCGGTGAGCGGCTCGGCGACGCCCGCGTAGACGGCGTCGGCCTTGGCCCGGTCGCCGCGGAAGCGGGTGAGGGCGAACTCGTCGGTGCGCACCATGCCGGGCGCGATCTCGATGACGCGGACGGGCTGCCCGCACAGCTCCAGGCGGAGGGTCTCGGCGACGGCGTGGGCGCCGTGCTTGGCGGCGGCGTAACCGCTGCCCCCTTCGTAGGTGCCCAGGGCCGCGGTGGAGGACAGGATCAGCACCGTGCCGTCGCCGCTCGCGGTCAGGGCGGGGAGCAGGGCCTGGGTCATGTGGAGCACGCCGAGGACGTTGACCTCGTACATGGTGCGCCAGTCGGCCGGGTCGGCGGTCGCGACGGGGTCGGCGCCGTGCGCGCCGCCGGCGTTGTTGATCAGGACGTCCACGCGGTCGAGGGTCGCGGCGAAGGCCTCGACGGCGGCGCGGTCGGTGACGTCGAGGGCGTGGGCCCGCGCGCCGGGGAGCTCCTTCGCGAGGGCCTCGATGAGGTCGGCGCGGCGGGCGGTGAGGACGACGCGGTAGCCCTCGGCGGCGAGCCGGCGGGCGGTGGCGGCGCCGATGCCGCTGCTCGCGCCGGTGATGACGGCGGTGCGGGTGCTCATGGTGGTGCTGCCTCCTGGGGCGCGACGCGGCCGATGTGATGTGGGGGCCCGACGTGGGTGGTCCCCGGGCAGGATATTCAGCGGGCCCGTGGCACGTACATGATGATCGCCACGCCGACGAGGCAGACGAGCGCGCCGAGGACGTCGTAGCGGTCGGGCCGGAAGCCGTCGGCGACCATGCCCCAGGCGAGCGAGCCGGCGACGAAGATCCCTCCGTAGGCGGCGAGGATGCGGCCGAAGTGGGCGTCGGGCTGGAGGGTGGCGACGAAGCCGTACGCGCCGAGGGCGGCGATGCCGGCGCCGATCCACGCCCAGCCGGGGGAGCGGTGCTCGCGCACGCCCTGCCAGACGAGCCAGGCGCCGCCGATCTCCAGGAGCGCGGCGAGGAGGAAGAGGGCGATGGAGCGGGCGATCAGCATGATCGCAGCGTACGGCGGTGCGGGGGCGGGCCCGGGAGGGGCCGATCCGGCCGGTACCCCGCCCTCCCCTGGTGGGAGTACCGGCCGGTCTGTCTGCGACCACGGGGCGACCGGCGGGGCGGGAGGCGTCCGGCGCGTCCGAGGGAGACTGCGGCCGGGGGCCGGGGCCACGGCTGCACGATAGGGCGCCCGCGGGTTCTCCGGAAGGTGGTGGAGGCACATGTTCCGGGGAGGCGTGGGTTCTCGGCCAGGGGCGGCAGGGTGGCTATAGACCCTCTGAATTGAAGCACTGGCCAGGGCATTCCCGGGTCGGTTCCGGCTGATTTCCAGCATTTCAGTGGGGAGATGGCTGCCTGCCGGTGGTGATGCCCGCGGTAGACGTAGGTTCGAGATTGCTGCCCTGGACCTTGGTGGCGACGGCACGTGGAAGCGAGTCTTCCGCGCCGTCCACGCCATCCGAGCAGGGGGATCATCCGTGGTGGAGTCGGAGTACGGGGCCCGGATCCGGGTCAAGGGCCGGTGGGCCGTGCTGGAGCTCGCGGGTGAGCTCGACATCGCGGCCGTGCCGGCGGTGGAGGAGCTGCTGTTGCAGCTGGTGGCGCCGGGCGCCCCCGTCGTCGTGATCGACCTGCGCGAGGTGACGTTCTTCGACTGCTCCGTTCTGGGGGCGTTGTACCGGGCCCGGGCCGGGGTGCTCGCGTCCGGGGGGTGTTTCGCGGTGCTGTGCGTCCGGCCGTGGGCGCTGAAAATCATGCACATGGCGGAGCTGCTGGACGTCTTCCGGCCGGTGGCGGCGCTGGTGGATCTGGCCGACCTCGACTCCCTCGACAACGGCCGCCGGAGGGACGCCAGGGCGTAGGGTGAAGCCGACGGGGCGTTCGCCCCATGAGGGGCGTCGGTGGATCGGCCTCGGGAAGCGGGTGTCAGCGGTGGCGACCAGCTCGGGCATGGCCCGGCTGTTGCGCGATCTCTCGTCGCGGTCGGGCCCCGGCCTGATCACCGGGGATCCCCTGGAGTGCGCGCGGATCCTGGGCGTGGACGGGGTGGCGGTCTCCCTCAGCACGGACGGGGCCCTGAGCGAGGTCGTGTGGTCCTCCCCTGGCGTCAGCGAGCGCCTTGAGGACGAGCAGTTCATGCTCGGCGAGGGCCCGGGGGTGGAGTCCACCGTCTCCTGCGAGGTGGTCGTCGAGCCGGATCTGGCGCTGATCCGGCCGGGCCGGTGGCCGGTGCTGCTGCCGGCGCTGGCCGGAATGGGCGTGGGCGCCCTCTTCTGTTTCCCGCTGCGGATCGGCGGAGTCTGCCTGGGCGTGCTGACCGCGCAGCGGGCGCTCGCCGGTCCGCTGCCGCCGGCCGCGATGGACGACGCCTTGATCCTGGCGGCGGCGGTGACCGCGGTGGTGCTGGACGGCGGGCAGGGGGCGGAGCGGTTCGCCGCGGGCGAGGGCACCGCCTATCTGCACCGGGCGGTGGTCCATCAGGCCGGCGGGATGATCAGCGTTCAGGCGGGGGTGACGGTGGCGCAGGCGCTGGTGCTGCTGCGTGCCCATGCCTACCGGTACGAGCTTGCGTTGTTGCAGGTCGCAGAGGATGTCGTCGCCCGGCGCCTGCGTTTCGACCACATTGGTGACGGGTCGGGCCCGTCGTTCGAAAGAAGGGGATGATGGCCATGGCTAGCCAGCAACGCACGCTGGAGATCCTGGTCGAGGCCGTGGATTCACTGATCGACGACTTCGATCTGATCGACTTCCTGCACCGGCTCACCGTCCGTTGCGTGGAACTGCTCGACATCGAGGCCGCCGGCGTGATGATCATCGACCCGTGCGGCGAGTTGCAGGTCATCGCCGCCTCGGACGAGCACACCCGGCTGCTGGAGCTGTTCGCGCTCCAGCACGCGCAGGGCCCCTGTGTGGAGTGCTGCCGGACCGGGCAGCCGCAGCTGGACATCGACCTGGCGTCGGCGGAGGCCGCGCGGGCGTTCGGGCCCTTCGCGACCCGTGCCCGCACGGCCGGTTTCCGTACGACGCACGCGATTCCCATGCGGCTGCGCAACCAGGTCATCGGCGCGCTGAACCTCTTCCACTCCCGGCCCGGCAGGATCTCCGAGTCCGACGCCCGGCTGGGGCAGGCGCTGGCGGACGTGGCCACGATCGCGATCCTTCAGCAGCGCACCATCGAGCAGGGCAACATCGACAAGGCCCAGCTCCAGGCCGCGTTGCACAGCCGGGTGGTCATCGAGCAGGCCAAGGGTGTGCTGGCGGAGCGGTGGCAGGTCAGTCTGGACGAGGCGTTCGAGAGCCTGCGGAACTACGCCCGGCCGCGGCAGATGCGGCTGGCGGACCTGGCCCGCCAGGTGGTGCAGGGCACCATGGACACCGCCGAGCTCCAGCGGAGCTGACGCGCGGGCCCGCGGGTCGCTCACGGCCAGACGAGGCAGTACGGCTGGTGGCCGTTCTCGTGGAGGCGGTGGGAGAAGTCCTGCCACTCGCGCAGGAGCTGGTAGACGCCGAAGGCGTCGCGGGGGCCGCCGCGGTCGGGGACGGTGGACCAGATGAAGGCGGCGGCGCCCACGGACTCCTCGCCGATGCCGCGCAGCGGGTCGACGACGGTCATGGGCAGTTTGACGACGGCGTAGTCGGGGTGGAGCACGACCAGTTCGAGCGGGGGGACCTTGTGCAGGGGTATGCCCTCGATGCCGGTGAGCACCATGGCGGCCACGGTCTCCGGCTTGATCCGGGTGAACATGCCGCCCATGCCGAGCTCGTCGCCGCCGAGCTCCTCGGGGCGCATGGAGATGGGGACGTTCGCCGCGGCCGCGCTGCTGGGTGCCCCGAAGTACTTGTAGGTCACCCCCACGCGGCCGCTCCTGTTTCCCGTGCTGTTCGTGTCGCTCGTATTGCTCGTACTGCCGCTGTTCGTGCCGCCGGTGTTGTCCGCGCCGTCCGTGAGGTGTTCCTCGCGCCGGTCGCGCCGGCCCCTGTGGCGCCCCCTGCGGGACTGCCGGGCGCGCTCGGGGCCCAGGTCACCGGTGCCCTCACCCAGTCCGCCACCGCGCTGCATATCTCCACCTGACCGCTTTTTCCTACGCAGCACTGCCCCCGCCGCGCAACCCGATCATCGTCTCAGAGACCTCCCCCGTGGGCGCCGTGCGAAACGCCCGGAACCGAGTCCGGGCGAGGCTCTGAGACTATGGCTAGCGTGAGCTACCCATTTAATGCCCCAGCTGCATAACAGAGGGGTAGTTCGCTAGCCTACTCGGGTGACAGCGACCTTGGAAGCTGCACCGGAGCACGGGCCTAGCGTGCTCCGGCTAGCAGTAGGGTATGCCCGCCAGTCAAAGAAGAAGGCCGACAAGTCGGAAGCCAGTCCGCAGACGCAGGACGAGGCGATCAGGCGGAAGGCGCCGGAGCGCGGCTGCCGTCTCCTCAAGATCTACCGGGACATCGGTGTCTCCGGCTACGACCCGACCGTAAAGCGCAAAGACTTCGAGCAGCTGCTGAATTACTGCCGCCAAAACGAAGTCCACGAGATCATCGTCTACAACATCACGCGTTTCTCGCGCAGGGAGCCGAAGGACGCCATTCCCGTCGTCCTCGAACTGTTCTCGCTCGGCATCACGATCACGTCTGTTTGCGAGGGGTCGTTCTCGCCCGACAACACGATGGAACTCATCATGTTGATCATGCGGATCGACGCGGCGCATCAGGACAGTAAGAACAAGAGCGAAGCAATCTCTGACGCGAAGCGGCTCGCCAAGCAGTTCGGCGGCTGGACCGGCGGAGTTCCTCCGTACGGGATGGAGAGCTACGCGCAGTCGGTGACACGGGTGCTGGATGGCGAGCCGGTCACGGTGACGATTCGCTTGCTGCGTCCGGTTCCGAGGAACGAGGACGGAACGGATCAAGCCAGCATTGCTCTCCGCATGGTGGATCGCATCTTCGAGTTCAAGGACAAGCCGTGGAGCGGGAAGAAGAATGGCCATCCCGCGTCGGTGAGCGCGGTTGTCGCGTGGATGAACTCTGCCGGGTGGGTGGGGCAGAACGGGGCCGCATGGCGTACACCCACCGCAAAGCGGATTCTCTCTGACCCGCGCTTGGCGGGTTTCGCGGCGGAGACCGTCTATCACAAGGACAGTGACGGAAATCCGACACGGACGCTGAGCGGCTACAAGATGCTCCGGGACGAGGAGACGGGGGAGCCGATCACGATCGGGGAAGCGCTCATCCCTCCTGCCCGCTGGTTCGAGCTCCAGAAGTGGCTCCGTGGGCGGGAGTGGGGGCGCAGTGATACCCCGTGGAGCGAGAAGGTGCTGACGGCCATGGGTGTGCTCAAGTGTGAGTGCAGCCGGCCGATGACGGGATCGCCACGCCTCTACAAGTGTTCGCGGCCCCCCGGTGTGGTGGAGGAGGGGAAGCACGCCGGAGGGAACACCATCAATCTGGCGGACGTGGATGACTACGTGGCCCGCCGCATCATGGCTGTTCTCATGACGGCGGAGCGGGACGAAGAGACCCTCGACACGCTGGCCGAAGCGACGCGGCGACTGGCGAAGCTCCGGGAGAACCCCGCGGCGCGTGGTGAGCGCGCCTCGCTCGTGGGGGAGCGGAGAGAGATCACCAACGACATCAACCGGTTGTACGACGACCTCAAGGCCGGCATCTACGAGGGCAAGATCGGTCGTGCGCGCTTCCTCCAGGAGAAGGAGACGCTGGAGAAGCGGCAGGCCGTCATCGAGCGCCGGATTGCGGAGGTGGGCGGCCCGGAACTGCCCGCTCTGCCCATCGCGGAGTGGACGTACACCGAAGACCCCAACGGCGACCCGCTGGGGGAGGGGTCGTGGTGGCAGAAGGCTGATACGGCGGATCGGCGCATGCTGGTCAGCCTCTTCGTGGACGAGGTGCGGGTGCGTAAGGCGGCGGGGAGGGGCGGGCGCAACCGTGTCTGCCGCGTCGAGGAGCGCGTGAGCGTCTTCATGGCGAAGCCGAAGCATGAGGAGCATGAGGCGCAGGAGAGCGAAGGACAGGTAGCTCTCTCGGAATCCGTATCAGCGGCATAGGACCCAGCAGTGACCCCGGTGAGGCGTAAGCCCACCGGGGTCCATTACTTGGGTTTCTGTAACTCAATTGCTGGTTTGTGGTAGAAAACGGCGACGCCGCGCCGGGTCTTCAGCTCCACGCGTTCCAGCCGTAAAGCAGCAATCGCCGGACCGTTGCTCTCCATGAGAGCCTGTTTCGTCTGCTGAATTCCTTCGGCCAACTCCCAGCTCATTGAGTGGAAAAGGAATGGCCCAAGGTGCGGAGCGCCCGTTAAGGAGAAGGTGAGGGCTATGTGTGGTTGCGGCCCCTGAAACGCTTTTGCAGCTGCCTTGCGTTCCGTGATGGATTGTGGGCAACCGCAGGGCTTCCCCCGAGCGCTCTCGGGTGTTAGATGCGCTGCGCCGTCGCAGTGATGCACGAGCCCGCGGCGGTGCCAAAGCCTCATGTCGACAGTCAGGGCAGACGGGCCACTGATGACAATCTCCACCTCGTTCACCTTGGTTTCAATCTCCAGGTGAGTCCTACTGCCGATCTGACGCCCTTCCGGATGTCCGCCCAGGAGCTGTGTCACCTCAGCGGCAACGTCCGAATCGCTGGTGGAGATGAGCCAGTTGGGCAGTGACTCCGGCCGGTTTCCTTCGACACGGCCGCCCCGGAACCGGCCTACGAACCGCTCGGTCACGTGGCCACCGGAGCTTCGGCACGAGCGATGTCACGGTTACGAGTGATGTCTTCGGCGATTCCGGCGGCGAGGAGGGTGGCGCCGGGGGTGTGGCCGGAGCCGACGTAGCGCCACTGGGCTTCCGTGTCGCCGTCCGGGTTGTCGGGGAGTGGTCCGCGTTGGTGGTGGGCGCGTTCGGTGCGGAGTGCTGTGTAGGTGGTGGAGTAGGCGCGGGATTTGGTGAGGATGTGGCCGCGGTAGCCGAGGGTGTGGGCCCAGGCGCGGAGGCGGAGGGGTTCGAGTTCGGGGAGGCTGCCGAGGCGCCAGCAGGTGTGCATGAGGGTGCGGGCGTGTGGAGTGGCCGGTAGGGCGTTGATGTCGTCCAGGGTGCGGAGTCGGTGGTCCGCGCCGGCTGAGGTGTCGGTGGCGCTCTTGGTGACGTACTTGGCGACGTAGGCGGCTACGGCGTCGTCGGCCAGGCCGTTGCCGTCATCGACGGTGGCGCGGAGAGGGCGGGCGTCGAGTTGGGCGCCCCACTGGAGGGTGAGTTCGCCGAGGGCCGGGCTGTAGGGGGTGCGGACGGCGGCGGAGCGGGCCGCGGTTTGAACGGCGGTCGTGAGTGCGTCGGCGGTGCCCCAGGGCGGGGGTGGGGTGTGGGGGCCGTCGGGTCCGTCGAGGCGTATGACGGCGTGGACGTGGACGGCGGCGCGGCGCTGGTACTCGGCGACTTTGGCGAAGGAGAGCCGGGCGTGGCGGGGGAAGTGGGATTGGGGCAGGCCGGCGGTGGTGGCGAGGTGTCGGCGGGTGGCGCGGGTGAAGCGGTCCCAGAGCTGTCCGGCGTGGGCGTGCCACAGGACGTGCCCGGTGTAGTCGTAGCAGGCCGGGCAGAGCGGTTGCCCCACGTGCGGGTCGGTCTCGGCGTGGGCGGCCGTGCAGCTCAGGGGCGCGCCATGCTGGCAGGCCCCGGCATTGCGGCGGGGATGGCAGCGTTCGCGGTGGGCGGTGGTGCGGTGGACGGGGCCGAAGCTGGGGGCGGTGAGGGTGGCGAACAGCCGCGGGCGTTCCCGTATCTGTTGGGGGATGGTTTTGCCGCCGGTGAGGCCTGCGCGGACGAGGTGGAAGGTGTCGCCGGCGTGGAGGCGGGAGCAGGGCGGGCAGACGGAGGCGCGGCGGTTGCGGCAGCGGACCAGGAGGCGTTCGCCGGGTTCGGTGCGGGTGTCGTAGTGGTGGAGGATCTCGCCGGTCGTGGCGTTGCGGGTGGTGGTGTGGCCGGTGAGGTGGACGGGGTGGGCGCAGCCGCCGGTAGCGGTGATCTGTTCCAGGAGCCGGGGGAAGAGCGGGTCTCCTGCGAGGCGGATGACGTCTTGGTCAACGGCGGGGAGGTGACGCAGGCGCGCCGCGGTGTCGAGTGCGGCGCGCCGGTCAGCCGGGGTGGTGAGGTCGGCGCGGATGGTGGGGGCCTCCCGGGGTGGGCCGCCGGAGTGGCGGGGCGGATGACGGGTGGTGGGCCGGTGTCGTCCATGGGCTCGGCCTTTCTGGCGGGGGTGGGGGTTCAGCGGATGGTGCCGGTGCCGCGGCAGCAGCGGCAGCGTCGCCGGCGGCCGGTGCGGGTCGTCTTGTAGCGCTCGCCCTTGCAGACCGGGCAGCGCACGGGGCGCATGGGCACGACGGGCGTGTCCTTCCTGGGCTAGGTGTGGGTGAAGCCGGAGAGGAACCAGGTCAGGAGGCTGTTGACGGTGAAGATCACCGGGGTCTGTCCGATGTAGACGCCGAAGACGGCGATCAGCAGGGCTTGCCACCAGCGGACGTCGCGGGAGCGGACGAGCAGGACGGTGATGCCGCCGAAGATCAGGGCGAGGAAGAGCGCGGATCCTTCACTGACCTGCATCGCGCTTCACCCCCAGGTCGTAGAGGGCCTTGTGGACGTCGAGGAGTTCGGGCGTGAGGTGCGCGTGGGCGATTGCGGCCTTGTGAGCCTCTTCGACCGTGGTCAGGTGCGAGCGGGCTCGATCCCAGCCGCCATCCGGCCCGGTGCACACGGCCACGCCCTTCTCATCCGGAGTGATCGATTGCGCGACGGCGACGGCGTCCTTGTTGAGGTCGCCGAGGGTCATTTCGGCGGTGCCTGGGTCGTTGACCCGGTGGCAGATCCGGCCGGACAGCTGGGCGCGCAGGGCGGTTACGCCGGGGCCGAGGTCAGAGCCCATCCGTTGCCCGGCGACGACCAGGTGAAGGCCGAGGGCTGCGCCGAGCTGGGCGATCCGCAGCAGCAGTACCGAGCACCGCTCCGCCTCCGCTTTCCCCTCTCTCGTGCCGTCCGACAGGTACAGCTCGGCGAGCTCATCGACCAGGGTCACGATGGGCACCGGCCGGAGCTTCTCCGGGAGGTCCCAGATCGATCGGACGCCGTGATCACGGCAGGCCTTCATGCGGAGCTTCATCCGCGCCACCAAGGCGTCCAGTACTGCGACGGCCTCTTTGCGGCTGGTGGCGAGGGCGGAGAGGCGGACGTCGAACAGCCCGAGCTCCATACCGCCCTTGCAGTCGATCCCCACCAGGGCGACGGGCTGTGGGGCGAGTTGCGTCACGATCCGGGCGAGGAGGGTGGACTTCCCGGACTGGGTGGCGCCCACGATCAGCCAGTGAGGCACTGTGCGCAGGTTCATCACCCACGCGCCGCCGGATTCGCAGATGCCCAGCAGCGCCGACAGCAGCGGCACCCGGGCCGAGGCGAGACCGGGCTTCTGGAGCGGGTCGCCGGCCGTGGCCAGGAGGTGGACCAGGCCGCGCTCCGGTGAGGTGACCCGGACCGCGTGGACCCGCCAGGCGTGGGCCAGGGCGTCCGCGGCCTGGATGAACGGTGTTGGCGTCTGCCCCGGATGGAGCCGGACGATCAGACTCAGGCCGGTCCGGGTGGCTTTGGGGAAGGAGATCCGCGGCGCGACCAGCCGCAAGGCTTCGCCCTTGACGATCAGGTCACCGATCAGACCGCGGGCCGGGCGGGGTGAGACGGCCAGGTCGTTGAGGACAGCGACCTTCCGCCAGGTCCGTACGACGCGTAATGCGGTGATCGGGTAGCCGGTCAGGTACCAGAACCACGCCGGGTATTTCTGCCGCACGTGTGCTGCGGCGACCAGGGCCCAGGCGAGGGCGGCGAGGAGGAACGCGAGGGTGATCGGTCCCATCACGCACCCCCGGTCTTACCCGCCGGAGCGGACGCCGCAGCAGCCGTGGTGGTGGGTGCGGGGGTGATCGCGTTGGCGCGGAAGCTGATCCCGTGCCGGTCGCCCATCGCCCAGGCGAACGCTTCCAGTCCGGTCAGGCGCACTTCGACGCCTTCCACGACGCCTTTCGGTTCGCCGGCCACGGCGACTTCGATCACGGAGACGCGGCGCCCGTCCTGCCGGACCATGACGCCGACGGTCCAGATGGTGTTGCCCTCCCGGTCGCGCTTCACCTCCTTGTTCTGGTCCAGGCCGGTCATCTTCGGTTCCGGGGCGACAGCGCAGCGCAGTACGCCGAGCCGGGTTGTGTCCACAGGGATGGACTGCATGAGGTGGGGCCTCCCAGGCCACTCAGGACACCCTCTCGCGATCACGAGAGGACGTCACTCGTCCTTACGAGTTATGAGTGTGGGGCCCTACCGACCCGCAGTGCAAGTACTTATGCTGACGAGTGATGACGCTCGTATGACGTGACGTTCAGGTTGAGACGAAGGGTCCGCATATGTCGGAGATCCAGCGCCCCGGGGCGCTCTACCAGCAGGTCGCAGCAGCGATCCGCGACGCGATCCTCGCCGGGGAGTTCCCGCCCGGAGCCTCGCTCCCCTCCGAGGCCCAGCTCATCCAGCGGTACGGGGTCTCCCGTCCCACCGTCCGCAACGCCGTCTCCGCCCTCCGCGCCGAGGGGCTGATCGACGTCCAGCATGGCAAGGGCAGCTTTGTCCGTGCCACCGGCCAGCCGGTCGTCACCGTCGAGCGCCGCATCACCCGCACCGCAGCGGGGCGCTTCGCCACGCACGATGGGGTGGAGTGGGAGCAGGCTGAGGAGCCGAGCGTTCACCGTACAGAGACGACCGCCGCGACCGGCCGTGCGCTGGGGTTGGGGGAGGGGGAGGAGATGTTCGGGTGCGACCGGCTGCTGACCGACCCCGCTACCGGGGCCCGCGCGCTGCACCGGGTGTTGATCCCGCTCGCGACAGCCGAAGGCACCCCGCTCGCCCAGGCCCCGGACACCGAGCCGGCCGCAGCCTACGAGCTCCTCACCGCGGCCGGGCACACGCTGACGTGGACCGAAACCGTCCAGGCACGGATGCCGCTACCGGATGAGCGCACCGCGTTGCAGATCCCCGACGCCACCCCGATCCTGCACACCACCCGCATCACCCGCGGCACCGACGATCAGCCCTTGCTCCTGGAGGAGTTGCGCATCAGCGCCGACCGCGCTCAGGTCGCCTACCGCATCACTGCCGAGAAGGCCCCCGCGCGCCGCGCCCACGCATGAGGCGCCGAGAGGTGATCGGTCGAAATCTTCTTCACTTCCTCAAGGGCGCGCCGTTGGCGCGCCGGGCGGCGTCGGACGCCCCGGCGGGCTGCGGCCTGACGGCCGGTCCCGCCGGACGCCCACGCCACCCACGCACACCCGCAGGCCCGCCACGGCGTGAAGAGACGGCGAGCACCCGGCCCCAGCGCGACACGACGCCGGATCTTCGACCTTCCGTCAACGCCAGCCGCGGTCAGCAAGGGCGCACCGGGAACCGGATGACCGTCGACCGCGGACCGGCCGGGGCAGAGGGTCTGTGGCTTGGCTCGCTTCGCGTGCGGCGCCGTCGCTGCCTGCGGGAGGGGGACAGCAGCATCGCCGCGGAGTCTCGGGTGGTACCGGCCGTGACGTGGAGAAAAACATCGGCATAGTGGCCGGGGCCGGA
The DNA here is from genome assembly GCF_003626645.1 of Streptomyces klenkii. Classification (GTDB taxonomy): domain Bacteria; phylum Actinomycetota; class Actinomycetes; order Streptomycetales; family Streptomycetaceae; genus Streptomyces; species Streptomyces klenkii. The sequence goes on from NZ_RBAM01000007.1 coordinate 35,987, forward strand.
ACGTGGCGCAGGTGCACACGTGGCGGGTGATCGTCCGGCCGCCCCGCCATCGTGGCTGACTGTCGGTGGTGCCGGCTGACAAGGGCCACAGTCAGGGCATTTCCTGCGGATCACCTCGCTGACCAGATGAAGATGGCGGCGAGGTGGAGTAAGGAAACGGCCTAGGCGTTCGATCGAGTCAGGGCCACTGCCTATTCCTTGATCGCCTTGTTCAGGATCTTGGCAATCTTGCCCTTGTAACCGTTCACGGTGCTCTTGATCACCGGCCCGGCAAACGCCCTGTACTGAGACGGGATCGGGAGTTCGAGCTTCCAGTTGACGAAGCCGATGGGGTCATCCTTCACCGCCTTGACGACCCCCACGGGGTCTGGCCGGTCGGCTGCGTGCGCTGTTCCGGTCATCGTCATTGCGGCCCCGGCGAGGGCGAGAGCTGTAAGTACACGCTTGGCGCTGTTCATGCGCTGCCAACGATCTTGACCCATGTGGGTCACGCACGAATCACATACCTGGGACGACGTCGTAGGCCAACCCGGCAAGATCCGAAAGAGACGGCCCAAGCCAATCACCACCACCTCGACCCCGCCGACTGCAACCTGCTGAGTGGCACGGCTACGCACGGCGGCACACATGGCGGGTGATCCGCCGACCGTCGGCACCGTCGTTGCGCGCATCAAGGAGGCCAGCAGCGGGGGGACAGGTGGGGGGCGCGGCTCCGGTGGTCGAGCTGTGCGGCCGGTGGGAGGCCGGGCGCCGTACTCCCACCGTCACGGATGCGGGCGCGTAAGGAGACCGCACCCTCCGGCCCTGGGCTGAGGGGGAGCGGGCAGCTGCCGCGATGTGGCTGAGCCCGTCATGGGCGCGTCCGCTCAGCCGATCACCATCGTGGCCGAGCGTCCGCCTGCCCCTGGCCGGTAGCTGAGACTCACGCCGCCAGCGGCTCCGGACCGCCCCTGCGCACCAGCTCTGCCACGGCCCGTACGGTCTCCGCCGACCACAGCAGCCGCACCACCCCCGACCCGTCCGCCGCCGACCGGGCCGTAGCCCGCGCACCGTCCAGCGGCACTCCGGCCACGGTCAGCGCCGACACTAAGTCCGCCGCCGCATCCGTCGCCTCACGCCAGCCGGCCACGTAGTCCACCCCGCGCACCCACGTCACGTCATCCGGGTCGAACTCCTCGACGCCGAACCCCATCTGACCCACACCCTCCTTGAGAACTGGACTGATACCAAGTGGGGTTCATGGCGCTGACACACGGCGACCACCCCGGTACCATCGGCACCGGGGATCTTGAAGGTCTCCCGCCGGACCACCCCCGAGCCCGCCAGGTGAACGGGGTGGTCCGGCTTTTCTGTTCGCTTGTTGTGCACGGTCCTGCTCCCGCTCGTGAAACGGGAGCAGGACCGCAGGCGGCGGTAGACCCGAAGACCACCGCCTTCCCCTCAGGGTGTCGGGGGAGCCGCAGTACCCACAGCGGCCGAGGAACGGCGACCGCTATGAGCCCTGACCCTGAGGAGACCAGAGGGGGAAGGCTGCCGGACCCTCCCAGGCTGGGCAGCCTCCGCCCCGTCTATGGGGGCGCCTGCCCTCCCCGCTCGCCCCGGCCTTTCACGGAGCATCCCGGTACATGGCATCAGCCAGGCCGGGATCAACATGGAACTTGATCAAGGCCCATTGGTAGAACCAGTACCAGCTCTCATCCACCCGCCCCAGGACGTGCAGTGCGACCCGTCGAGCTGTCGACGTCAGTGTCATTACTGCCTTCTCCACGTGTAGCTCATCGCGTGCGGCCCGGCCCCTGGCTGCGTATGTCGCTCAAAGGCCGGGCCGCTGGCAGCGGCTGAAGCAGGCAACCGCTGCCGGACCCTCCCCGACGGGCGGTCCTCGCCCCGTCTATGAGGGGGCTTGCCCTTCCTGTCGTTGCCGAGCTACGCGATCAAGGATCCGCCGCAACGCGGCTTCGCTCTCCTCACGCGTCACCGGCCGCAGGCGCAGACGGAGGCCTTTCAGCACCTCATCCAGCCGCTGCTCCGAGATGCGCGTTCGGGCCGCCGTCATCGCCTCAGCTGACGCCAGTGCAACGACGTCTGGACTTCGTCCGTCGGCTCCAGGCGCAAGGGAGATCCGGTCTTGAAGACCAGCACCAACTCCGTACCGCGCGACGTCTCCAAGCTGCGGATGTCTTTGATCTCGCGGATGTCGCCGCTGAGGCTCACCATGTCACCTCGCCGCAGCTCTGTAGCTTTCAAGCGCGCCATCATTCGCCCCCTTCGTGGGTGCCGTTGCCGAGGCGGTCAGAGCCGAGGTCGAAGCGGCAGACCACGGTCTTCCCGCCCTGCTCCCCGGGCGCCCACCACAGGGCGTCAACCAGGCTCTGAACCATCAGCAGGCCTCGCCCCGAATCGGGAAGCACAGCCTCAGGGAGGTCTCCCACCAGCGCAGGCGAGAAGACCTCTCCCATGGGGAGCATCGGGGGGCTGGAGTCTTCATCAGTCACTTCAATGAAGGTCCACTTGGGCCAGCTCCGGAAGGCGACGTCGATGCGCCTCGGCGCACCGGGCTTGGTGAGGCACTCGTCCGGGGTGGTGTGCTGGACGACGTTGGCGATGAGCTCCGAGACGACCGCCCGGGCGTCGCCCGCCCGGCTGTGCAGCCCCCAGTCCCGGAAGGTGGTTTGTGCCATGTCGCGCGCCGCCTTGGCCGCGTCAGGGGACTCGGCGAAGAGCGTCAAGGCCCGGAAGCGCTGCGCGAGTGCGACTGATCTTGTCTCGTTCGAATCGAGTACCGGGAGGGCCCTCGCCGAACGGGACAACCGTGTTGGGTCCATCACTGGCCTCCGAAGTCACGGAAGTTCGACTGGTGTGACCGTAGGCCTGGAACGGTGAGCAAACCCTGAAAAAAATTCAGGGTTAATCGTTTAACTTGCCTTGTCTGGCTTCTACTTAACGGCGCCCAGTCGCACGGCCAGCTCTTGCATGTCTCGTCGCTGGCTGCGCTTGCGCAGCCTCTTGGCCAGGTCGCGAGCGAACTCGTGTGCGCGGATCTGCTCCGGTGCCTTCTGGAACGCTCGTTTCAGGTTGTCCACGGCGTCATCTGTCCGTCCGGCTTCACCGAAGGCTCTGGCGATGTCGAGTCGTAGTCGTGCTTGGCGCTCGACGGGCAGACCAGGCCCGACGCCCCTCATGTCTGACGCTATGGCGACGGCCGACCCGATGTCCTCGAACTCCAGGGCCGTCGCCAGCCGGTGGATCTTCACGTTGGCGGGCCCGAAGGAGGTCCACATCTCGTTGCGGTCGCTACCCAGCCGGTCCGCGGCGTCCTGCGCTTTGGCCAGCATCTCGTTCGTCAACGACTGATCCGCCTGATCTTCGATGCGGGCTGCTGCCACGGCACCGTTGAGGAACAGCGTCCCGTACACGGACAGTGCCAAGGGGGACGACGTCCACCAGCCCGAGGGCACTTCTCCCGGCGCCGTCAGGGTGACGCGCACAGCATCCTCAGGCAAGCCGGCGCCCAACTGGACGTGTGCAACGCCACGGCGCAGCGTCATCACGACGGCTGGATCGCCCAATTCATCGGCCGCGACGTCTCCCTCGTCGACAGCCTTCCACGCCAGGTTGGTCTCCCCGAGCTTACGAAGGTAGACCGCAGCGAGGTGCAAGGTCAGCGCGAATCCGCGGAGCGCCTCGTCCTTCTGCGGCCCGGCCGAGAAGGTGTGCACTGCGAGACGTGAGTCCGCCAGCAGATCGGGGAGCTTGGAGCCGAGGTTGGCGTACTCCGACGCTTGATAGAGCTCCCAGGCTTGGCCGACCTGGGCCGACATCCGTTCGAGGCGAGGAACTTCCCGGTTGTCGAACAAAGACCCGGACAGCCGGCGTGACTGCATGAGCGCAGCTCGGATGACCGGCACGCTCGCCCGATGCCCGTCTTGGTCCTCCAAGAGCGTCGGTGAACCCTGGAGGTCCTCCACGTGGACTCGCAAGGCCTCAGCGATACTCGTCAGCTGCTTGACGCTGTTGACCGAGAGACGGTCGGTTTCGACCCTGTACACCCAGTTCTCGGAGCGGTTCAACAGTTGCCCGAGCTCCGACTGGGTCAGCTTCCGCCGCTTCCGGTAGAACCTCACGCGTTCGCCGAACGTGAGGTGATCGCTCATGCCCCGCATCGTTGCCCTCCCCGGCTACGTCGGATCGAGTGTCACACGCTGCATCGTGCAACGACAGGAGATCCCATCGCTCCGAGGCGGGAAGTTGACTCATTAGGCTCGCCGCATGACGGAGACAGAGCAAGACCGGCGACCCGCCCGCCCCCGCATGGCAGCGGGCGCGTTGTTCTTCAACGACAAGGGGCACGTGCTCTTGGTCCGCCCCTCGTACAAGCCCAAGTGGGAGATCCCCGGCGGATACATCGAAGAAGGGGAGTCCCCTCTGGCCGCGTGCCGTCGGGAGGTGGAGGAGGAGCTGGGGATCACGCCGGCTATCGGCCCGCTCCTGGTCGTGGACTGGGCACCGAACGACGCCGAAGGCGACAAGGTCCTGTACGTCTTCGATGGCGACGAGCTGCAGCCGGAGGACCTGAACGCGATCAGGCCCGACGGTGATGAGGTCCTCGCCGCCGAGTTCCATCCGGCGGACGCCGTCGAACAGCTACTGATTCCGAGGCTCGCCCGCCGCGTGAAGCAAGCGATCATGGCTCGTGGGCAGGCCCATCCGCAGTACCTCGAACACGGCGAGCCAGTGACGTAAGGCATAGAGATGCCCTGGCGCCAGGGATAAAGCCCAGAATTATTCGTGGGGCCGCTACGCCTCGGTCTCAGCCATCGCTTTGCTCGGGGTGGCCTTGCGGGGGCGGCGGCGCTTGGTCGGCGGGCTGGTAGGTCTCGGCTGCCCGTTGAGCATTGCGCTCGCTTCGAGGACTTGTTCGATGATCCTCTTGCGCATGCTTCCCTCAAGATCATTCTTTAGTTCCGTGGCGAGGCGCTCGGCCGTGAGGTAGTAGCTGGTCAGTACTGGCTGTTCGAAGTACCGGTTGAGCTGTCCTAGCGTCTGCCCGTACATGCGGAGATAAGTCCGACTCAAGTAGCCAGCCAAGGCTGTACCGACCGTAGCGAGTGCTCCGATGAATACGCGTGCTTCGATGGTCGGCGCATAGATTCCTGCAGTGAAGCATGCCGCCATAACTAGCAGGCCCAGTGCCATCGCTCGCTGAGAAGAGCGGAACGATCTGTCTGCCTGGTTTGTGGCGATGCGATGGTACTCGTCGATCTGCTGCTGGTTGAGTTCAAGCAATGTGGCAAGTGCGGTGACCGCCTTAAGATCCGAAAGTCGCTTCTCGTCGATTGCGCGTTGACGGTCCCAGGCCTCCACCGCGCTCTTAAGCGTCGCGCGCTCCCGTTGGATGCGCGTCCAGAGATACCAGCCCGCGAAGCCCGTAGCTCCGATGATGCAACACGTGGCCGTGACCCAGAGCCAGGTCGGTGGGACCTCAAGTTGAGCGACAGTAGTGGGTTGGGCGGCTCGGGGGCTTTTAGGTGAGAGGGTGTGGAGGGTCAGTAGGCCGGCTATTAATCCTGCGGTAATGACCGACATGAGGGTGAAGCCGACCGTAAAGATCAGTGGTCGGTTATTGATGCTAAGGCTGAATGGCTCGATGCGAATATCCGGATCAGCTCTCCGTGAAGGTTGTTCGTATGGCATTGCGTCTCCGGTCTCCTGCTGGGCAGCCTGTGCGGCCTCACGACGGACCGGCGCGCCCAGTGGTCGTGCTGCTCATCGGACAGCCTTACAAGCGGTGTAACGGATCCGGAGCCGCGAGGTCACCCTCAGTGAGAGTCTGATGTTGGCTCGATGGGTGAGCGAAGGAGGCCTGCGCGCGGCTAAGCCGTAGGAGGCGAGACGTACGCTGTCCGCATGGCAGATGAGTACGTAGAAGGGGCTCCGGTGTGCCCTCATGGCCCCGGGTGCGCCGCGCCGTCGGCGCTAGCGTGGGCCTCGTCGGTGGCGTGCGGCCAGAGGGTCCTAGGGGGCCCGAGTCAGATGTCGTGGGCGAACGGAGCGCACCAGTGAACGAGAAGCCGCAGGTCAGGGCCGAACTACCTTTTTCGTATGAAGCTCCAGTCTCGCAGGTCCTGTTCGATCGCGCCGCTGTCGTGACGCCCGGCGGCGTGAACTCCCCGGTCCGGGCCTTCCGGGCCGTGGGTGGTACGCCCCGGTTCATGGTGTCCGGCACCGGTCCGTACCTCACCGACGCCGACGGTCGCGAGTACGTCGACCTCGTGTGCTCGTGGGGGCCGATGATCCTCGGGCACGCGCACCCCGAGGTCATCGCGGCCGTCCAGGAGGCGGTGGCCCGGGGCACGTCCTTCGGCACGCCGGGCGAGGGCGAGGTCGCGCTGGCCGAGGAGATCGTGGCGCGCGTCGAGCCGGTGGAGCAGGTGCGCCTGGTCTCCTCGGGGACCGAGGCGACGATGTCGGCGATCCGGCTGGCGCGCGGGTTCACCGGCCGGGCCAAGGTGATCAAGTTCGCGGGCTGCTACCACGGGCACGTGGACGCGCTGCTGGCCGCGGCGGGCTCGGGCGTGGCGACGTTCGGGCTGCCGGACACGCCGGGTGTCACGGGCGCGCAGGCCGGGGACACGATCGTGCTGCCGTACAACGACCTGGAGGCGGTGCACGAGGCGTTCCACGCGTTCCCGGGCGAGATCGCCTGTGTGATCACGGAGGCGTCGCCGGGCAACATGGGCGTGGTGCCGCCGCTGCCCGGTTTCAACCAGGGGCTGAAGGACGCGTGCGCCAAGAACGGCGCGCTGTTCATCTCCGACGAGGTGATGACGGGCTTCCGCACGTCGAAGGCGGGCTGGTTCGGCGTGGACGGCGTGAAGCCGGACCTGATGACGTTCGGCAAGGTCATGGGCGGCGGCTTCCCCGCCGCGGCGTTCGGCGGCCGGGCCGATGTGATGGCGCACCTGGCGCCGGCGGGCCCGGTCTACCAGGCGGGCACCCTCTCGGGTAACCCGGTGGCGACGGCGGCGGGCCTGGCGCAGCTGCGGCTGCTGGACGATGCGGCGTACGAGAAGGTCGACGCGGTGTCCGCGGAGATCAGCGGCCTGGTGAGCGAGGCGCTGAGCAAGGAGGGCGTGGCGCACCGCCTCCAGACGGCGAGCAACATGTTCTCGGTGTTCTTCACCGGGCGCGAGGTGCGGAACTACGACGACGCGCGGGCGCAGGAGGCGTTCCGGTTCAACGCCTTCTTCCACTCGATGCTGTCGCAGGGTGTGTACCTGCCGCCGTCGGCGTTCGAGTCGTGGTTCGTCTCGACGGCGCACGACGCGGCGGCGGTGGAGCGGATCGCGGCGGCGCTGCCGGCGGCGGCGCGCGCGGCGGCCGGGGCGACCGAGGAGGGGGCGAAGTGAGCTCGGAGCGGGGCGCGGCGAAGGACGCCGGGAAGAAGCAGGACGACATCACCGTCGTGCACCTGATGCGCCACGGCGAGGTGCACAACCCGGAGGGCGTGCTCTACGGGCGCCGGGCGGGCTATCACCTGTCGGACCTGGGCCGCCGGATGGCGGACCGGGTGGCGGAGCACCTGGCGGGCCGGGACGTCACCCATGTGGTGGCCTCGCCGCTGGAGCGGGCGCAGGAGACGGCGGCGCCGATCGCCAAGACGCACGGGCTGGACCTGGCGACGGACGAGCGGCTGATCGAGGCGGCGAACGTCTTCGAGGGCAAGACGTTCGGGGTCGGTGACGGCGCGCTGAAGAAGCCGGCGAACTGGAAGTACCTGACGAATCCTTTCCGCCCGTCGTGGGGCGAGCCGTACGTCGAGCAGGTCGTGCGGATGATGAGCGCGCTGGACGCGGCGAAGGACGCGGCGCGCGGTCACGAGGCGGTGTGCGTGAGCCACCAGCTGCCGATCTGGATCGTGCGGAGCTTCGTGGAGCGGCGGCGGCTGTGGCACGACCCGCGGCGGCGGGAGTGCACCCTGGCGAGCCTGACGACGTTCACCTATAGGGGGGACAAAATCGTATCGGTGGGGTATAGCGAACCGGCCCGGGATCTGGTGCCGGCGCATCTCCTCGCGGGGGCCAAGCCGGTGAAGGGCGCGTCCAAGGCGTTCGGCGCCTGACACCCTTTCGGCGGAGCCCGGGTTGCTCCGTAAGACGTCTCCGGCTGCGTAAATGCGGGGCAACTCCGTAAAGACGGGGGAAACTGCGCAACCGCCGTACTCGACGCGCCCTCTCACGCAATGTCGTCTTATATGGACGACATACGGCGTGGGGCACGGCGAGTACGGACGGAGTCGACATGCGCGACATCAGCCGACGGGGTCTCCTCGGGTGGGGTGTGGGAGCGGCCGCGGCGCTGGGCGGCGTCGCCGGCTGCTCCTCGACTGCGGCTCCCGAACGACGCAGCGGCCCGGCGGCGAAGGCCGTCGAGCGGGCCAAGGCCAGGCCGATCGGCGACGGTTCGACGGCGGACGCGGGGCCGCAGCCCAACCAGCCGCCGGAGCCCGAGCGGCTGGAGCCGGGGCAGAAGCCGCCGCAGTTCGTGATCTTCTCGTGGGACGGGGCGGGCGAGGTCGGCAACGGGCTCTTCCCGCGCTTCCGGAAGCTGGCGCAGGACCACAACGCGCGCATGACGTTCTTCCTGTCCGGGCTGTATCTGCTGCCCGAGTCGAAGCGGCACCACTACAAGCCGCCGAACAACCCGGTCGGCGCCTCCGACATCGGCTACCTCACCGACGAGCACGTGCGGGCCACGCTGATGAACGTGCGGGAGGCGTGGCTGGAGGGGCATGAGATCGGCACCCACTTCAACGGCCACTTCTGTTCCGGCGAGGGGTCGGTCGGCCGGTGGGAGGGGGAGGACTGGGAGTCGGAGATCGACCAGGCGGTCTCCTTCGTCACCGAGTGGCGGACGAACACCGGGTTCGGTGATCTGGAGCCGCTGCCGTTCGACTACCGCAAGGAGCTCGTGGGCGCCCGGACGCCGTGTCTGCTGGGGCAGGACAATCTGCTGCCGACGGCGGCGAAGCTCGGCTGGCGCTACGACGCGAGTTCCCCGGGCGGTACGCAGGTGTGGCCGTCGAAGAAGCACGGGCTATGGGATTTCCCGCTCCAGCAGATTCCCTTTCCCGGGCATTCGTTCGAAGTCCTGTCGATGGACTACAACATCCTCGCCAATCAGTCGAAGAACACCACGCGCGGTCCTTCGATCCACTATCCGGAGTGGCGGCAGCAGGCCACCGACTCGTACCTGGCCGGCTTCGAGCGGGCGTACGAGACGAATCGGGCTCCCTTCTTCGTCGGGAACCACTTCGAGGAATGGAACGGGGGCATTTATATGGATGCGGTGGAGGAAGCTCTGAAACGCATCGCCGACGATCAGTACAAGGACGTGCGGCTGGTGTCCTTCCGGCAGTTCACGGACTGGATGGACGCCCAGGACCCGGCGGTGCTGCGGGGCCTGCGCCGGCTGGAGGTCGGCGAGAAGTGGCACGCCGGGGTGGCCGCCTGACCGCCTCCGCGGCCGGCTCGCGGGGCCCCGCCGGGCGGCGGTTCACGTCACAGGGGGGCGCGGAAGATCCCTAAACGGACCATGCGAAACTTTTCACATGAGTGCCTGCCGCGCCTTTCGACGCCCCGGACCACGCCGGCGTATCACCCTGCCGGCCATCCTCGCCGCCGCCGCGGCCCTGTCCCTGACCGCCTGCGGCTCGGGCGACAACCCCAAGAGCGGCGGTCAGACCCAGTTCGTGCAGGGCACGGGCGGGGTGAGCGTCGTCAGCGACAAGGGCGGGCGGCAGGACGCGCCCGACCTCTCCGGCAAGACGCTGGAGGGCAAGGAACTCGACGTCGCCAAGGACTACAAGGGCAAGATCGTCGTCCTTAACGTGTGGGGCTCGTGGTGCTCCCCGTGCCGCGCCGAGGCCAAGAACCTCGTCAACGTCGCCAACGACTACAAGGACAAGGGCGTCCAGTTCGTCGGGCTCAACACCCGCGACTCCGACCCCGCCCCGGCGATCAAGTTCGAGAAGGAGTTCGAGGTCCCGTACCCGAGCCTCTACGACTCGGCCGGCAAGCTCCTGCTGCGCTTCCCCGCGGGCAGCCTCAACCCCCAGTCCATCCCCTCCACCGTCTTCATCGACCGGGACGGCAAGATCGCCGCGCGGGCGATCAAGGCGCTGACCGAGGAAGAGCTGCGCAAGACGCTCGACCCGCTGGTCGCGGAGAAGTGACCCGGTGACCCCCGCCACCACCGCCGCCGTCACGGTCGCCGTCGGCGAGATGAACCAGACGGTGCTCTCCGGGGCGCTGCTGCTGGCCCTGCCCGTCGCCCTGTTCGGCGGGCTGGTCTCGTTCTTCTCGCCGTGCGTGCTGCCGCTCGTCCCCGGCTACCTCTCCTACGTGACGGGGGTCGGCGGAGCGGACCTGGCCGAGTCCCGCAAGGGGCGGATGCTCGCCGGGTCCACCCTCTTCGTCCTCGGCTTCACCTTCGTCTTCGTCTCCATGGGCACGCTCTTCGGCTGGGTCGGCCGGGCGCTGCTGGTCCACCAGGAGACCATCACGAAGGTGATGGGGGTCCTCACCATCGCGATGGGCCTCGCCTTCATGGGCCTGCTGAACAGGTTCGGGCAGCGCGAGTTCCGCTTCCACACCCGGCCCACCATGGGCCTGGTGGGGGCGCCGCTGCTGGGCGCGCTCTTCGGGCTCGGCTGGGCGCCGTGCATCGGCCCGACGCTCGCCTCCGTCCTCTCCCTCTCCTCCACCCAGGCCAGCGCCGGGCGCGGCGCACTGCTGACCGTCGCCTACTGCCTGGGCCTGGGCCTGCCGTTCATCCTCAGCGCGGTGGCCTTCCGGCGCGCGCTGGGTGCGTTCGGCTGGGTCAAGCGGCACTATGCATGGGTCATGCGCGCCGGCGGGCTGATGCTGGTCGCGGTCGGCGTGCTCCTCGTCACGGGGGTGTGGGACAGCATGATCCGCGAACTGCAGACGTGGTCCAGCTCTTTCTCCCCCGAGGTCTGATGTAAATGGGCACGACAGAGACAACCCCCGCCACCGACGGCGCGGCCGAGGACAAGGACGCGGCCGCCGGCTCGCAGCTGTCCACGGCGCCCGAGGAGGAGCGCGGCCAGGCCGTGCCCGGCTCCTTCGGCGGCATCCGCAAACCCGGCGCGCTCGGGGGAGCGGCCTGGGCCGCCCGCGAGACGCTCGGCTGGGCCCGCTGGTTCTGGCGGCAGCTGACCTCCATGCGGGTCGCCCTGATCCTGCTGTTCCTGCTCTCGCTGGCGACCATCCCCGGCTCGCTCGTCCCGCAGACCAGCGTGGACGCGGTCAAGGCCGAGGGCTGGCGCACGTCCCACGAGACGCTCGGGCCGCTCTACGACAAGCTCGGCCTCTTCCACGTCTACAGCTCGGTGTGGTTCTCCGCGATCTACATCCTGCTGTTCACGTCCCTCGTCGGCTGCATCATCCCGCGCACCTGGCAGTTCGTCGGCCAGCTCCGCGGCCGCCCGCCGGGCGCCCCCCGCAACCTCAAGCGGCTGCCCGCCCACACCACGTGGCGCACCGATGCCGACCCCGAGCAGGTCCTGGCCGCGGCACGGACGCTGCTGAAGAAGCGCCGCTTCCGCACCGAGCCCGGCAGCGACTCCGTCGCCTCCGAGAAGGGCTACCTGCGCGAGGCCGGCAACCTCGTCTTCCACATCGCGCTCATCGTGCTGCTCCTGGCCTTCGCCTCCGGGCAGCTGTGGAAGTCCGAGGGCCAGAAGCTGATCATCGAGGGCGACGGCTTCGCCAACACGCTCGTCCAGTACGACGACTTCAAGTCCGGCTCGCTGTTCACGGCCGACGACCTCAAGCCCTTCAGCTTCTACATGGACGACTTCGAGGCCACGTACGAGCGCACCGGCCCCCAGCGCGGCACCCCGCGCACCTACGAGGCCCACGTCACCTACCACGAGGGCGCCGACGGGCCCGGCCGCAAGGCCACGATCAAGGTCAACGAGCCGCTGGAGACCTCCGGCTCGAAGGTCTACCTGATCGGCCACGGCTACGCGCCGGTCGTCACCGTCCGCGACGGACAGGGCGACGTCTCCTTCCGCGGCGGCATCCCGTCCCTGCCGATCGACAACAACATCACCGAGTCGACGGTCCTGAAGGTCGGCGACTACCGCACCAAGGACGGCAAGAAGGACCAGATCGGCTTCAAGGGCAACTTCGTGCCGACCCTGGACCTGACGACCGGCACGATGCTGTCCCAGTTCCCCGACCTGGACAATCCGCGCCTCGTCCTCACCGCCTACCACGGCTGGCTCGGCACCAACAGCGGCACGCCGCAGAACGTCTACCAGCTCGACGTCTCCAAGATGGAGCAGTTCAAGAACAAGGACGGCAAGGCCTTCGCGCAGGCCCTCAAGGTCGGCGACACCATGACGCTGCCCGACGGCGGCACCCTGAAGTTCGAGGGCATCAAGCCCTGGGCCACCTTCCAGATCTCCCAGCAGCCCGGCAACGCCACCGCCCTCGCCGGTGCGGTCGCGGCCCTCGCCGGTGTCGCCGGCTCCCTGTTCATCCAGCGCCGCCGCGTCTGGGTGCGGGCCGTGCGCGGCACGGACGGGCACACCGTCGTCGAGCTGGCCGGCCTCGGCCGCAGCGAGTCCGCCAAGCTCCCCGAGGAGCTCGCCGACCTCGCCGCCGCCCTGCAGGCCGACGCCCCGCCCGTGACCGCCACGGACGCCCCCGACCCCGCGGAGTCCGCCGAGTCCGCGGATTCCTCCGCAGCATCCGAAGGAGCGCGCGCGTGATCCCCCTCGCTGCCGCAGCCAACGAGAACCTGGCCCACATCAGCAATGTGCTGATCTATTCGGCCATGGCCGTCTACACCCTGGCCTTCCTCGCCCACATCGCCGAGTGGGTGTTCGGCAGCCGGAGCGCCGTCGGCCGCACCGCCGCCGCGATCACCACCGAGGCGGATAAGGCCGCCACCGGCACCGCGGCCGCCGCGAGCGCACAGGGCGGCGGCACCGCCGTCCTGGAGCGCCCCAAGGTCGTCACCCGCGCCGCCGCCGGCCGCCGCGACGTCCCCGACGGCCCCGGCGCCGCCGGCACCAGCGAGAAGGGCGACGTCTACGGCCGCATCGCCGTCTCCCTGACCGTGCTGTCCTTCCTGCTGCACGCCGGCTCGGTGCTCACCCGGGCGCTGTCCGTGGAGCGGGCCCCCTGGGGCAACATGTACGAGTTCTCCACGACCTTCGGCATGACGGTCGTCGGCGTCTACCTCGGCCTGCTGGCCTTCAAGAAGAACGTGCGCTGGCTCGGCCTGCCGCTGACCACCACGATCCTCCTCGACCTCGGCCTCGCCGTCTCCGTCCTCTACACCGAGAGCGACCAGCTCGTCCCGGCCCTCCACTCGTACTGGCTGTGGATCCACGTCTCCACCGCCATCCTGTGCGGCGCCGCGTTCTGGGTCGGGGCCTGCTCCACCCTGCTCTTCCTCTTCCGCGACGGCTACGAGGCCCGCCTCGTCGAGGGCCGCACCGGCGCCGGCCTGCGCCGCTACCTGAACGAGCTGCCGCAGGACCGCAAGTACGCCCGCTTCAAGGCCAAGCTCGCGCTGCGCACCGACAACCCCATGTCGCGCCTGCCCTCCGCCGCCACCCTCGACAAGCTGGGCTACCGCATCAACGCGACGGTCTTCCCGCTGTGGACCTTCACGATCATCGCGGGCGCGATCTGGGCCGAGGCCGCCTGGGGCCGCTACTGGGGCTGGGACCCCAAGGAGGTCTGGTCCTTCATCACCTGGGTCGCCTACGCCTGCTTCCTGCACGCCCGCGCGACCGCCGGCTGGAAGGGCCGCAAGGCCGCCTACATCGCCCTCGCCGCCTTCGGCTGCTACATCTTCAACTACTACGGCGTGAACATCTTCGTCACCGGCAAGCACTCGTACGCCGGAGTCTGACCCGCGCCCACCCCCTCGTACGGCCCGCCCCGCGCGCTCCCCGGAGCGCGCGCGGCGGGCCGCGGTGGTAGAGCTGGGGGTATGGAGATCCCCTCCCTCTACGGGAAGTCCGAGCCGCGGGGTGAGGACAGCCACCTCCTGCGCTACGAGCTGTCGCTGCCCTACCCCGTGCCCGAGGTGTGGGCGGCCGTCGCCACCCCCGAGGGCCTGCCGGCCTGGCTGGCCGCGGCCGAGCCCTTCGAGCAGCGCGAGGGCGGCGCCATCACCCTGCGCTGGCTGAACACCGACGCCGCCGGGAAGTCCACGGTCGCCCCCGGCCGCGTCACCGCCTGGCAGCCGCAGCGGCTGGCCGAGTACACCGTCGAGATCCACGGCCGGGTCCGCTTCGAGCTGGAGCCGGCCCCGGCCGCCGTCGGCGGCACGCTGCTGCACTTCACCAACGAGTTCACCGGCCCCGACACCGTCCGCCTGGACTGCCTCGCGGGCTGGCACCACCACTTCGAGTACCTGCTGGAGGCCCTCGCCGGCCGGCCCGCGGACTGGACGGGGTGGACCCTCGAACGGTGGCGCAAGCTCCGCGCCGAGTACGAGCTGCGCGGCACCGGCGACCCCGGCGCGCCCCCGAAGGGCTGAGGACCGTCAGCGCCTGGGCCGCTTGCCCTTCTCCTGCTCGGGCGGGCTCTGCCGGGCGCCGGGGAATGCGGGCTTGGGCAGGTGCGTCACGTCCCACTTGGCCTGCTCCAGCTGCTGCGCGGTGTCCGCGGGCAGCCGCGGCGGGCGCTTGGCCCGGTCCGTGAAGCCGAACGCCGAGGTCAGGTCGCCGAAGGCGCGCCGCCGCCAGGCGCTGATGTTCGGCTCCCGCACTCCCGTCCACACCTCCAGGAAGCGCAGCACCGAGGTGTGGTCGAAGGCGTCGCCCGCGGCCCAGCCGCCCACCGTCCACGGCGACACGATCAGGCACGGCACCCGGAAGCCGCCGCCGATCGGCAGCTTCCCCACGAACTCGTCCGCCGTGCCCGCGGGCGGCACCGGCGGCGGCACGTGGTCGAAGAGGCCGTCGTTCTCGTCGTAGTTCAGGATGAAGACCGTCTTCGCCCACACGTCGGGGTTGTCCGCGATGGCCTCGATCTTGCGTGCCACGTAGTCCGCGCCCGCGGCCGGCAGGTAGCGCGGGTGCTCCGACTGCGCCGCGGTCGGGATGATCCAGGAGACGGCCGGCAGCTTGCCGCCCCGCGCGTCCTCCTCGAAGGCGCCGGCGGGCAGCCGCCGCATCCCCCGCTCGTACAGCGGATCGCCCGGCTTCGCGTCCTTGAACTGCTGGAACTGCTCCAGCAGGTTGCAGCCGTAGTTGTCCTCCTCCTGGTACACCCGCCAGCTGACCCCCGCCGCCTGGAGCCGCTCCGCGTACGTCGTCCAGCGGTACGGCTCGGGGGCGGTGTTGTCGATGACGGGGCCGCCGCGGGCGCCGGCCGGGTCGATGGTGCCCGTCATCCAGTACAGCCGGTTGGGCCAGGTGGGCCCCATGACCGAGCAGAAGTAGTTGTCGCAGAGGGTGAAGGCCTCGGCGAGGGCGAACTGGAAGGGGATGTCCTCGCGCGTGTGGTAGCCCATCACGTACGGGCCGTTCGCGCCGTCCGCCTTGCGGTGCGCCGGCATCCAGCGGTCCATCTTCCCGCCGTTCCACGCCTCGTGCTGCACGGACCAGGCGTGGCTGGTGGACGGGATGGCCTGGGCGCTCGACTTGTGCGTGTCGAGGCGGAACGGCAGCAGGTGGCCGGCGGGGTTCTTCTCGTCGGGCTGGTGGAAGACGTCCTGGCCGTTCGGCAGCTTGATGGCGTCCGGGTCCCCGAAGCCCCGCACACCCTTGAGGGTGCCGAAGTAGTGGTCGAAGGACCGGTTCTCCTGCATGAGCATGACCACGTGCTCGATGTCGCGCAGCGAGCCGCGGCGGGCCGGGCCGGTGGCGACGGCCCGCTGCACGCTCGGCGGCAGCAGCGACAGTGCGGCGGCGCCGCCGACGGCACCCGCGGCGGAGCCGAGGAGTCTGCGTCGGGTCATCTCGGGCATGGTGTGTGCCCCTCTCCCTGGAGTCGCGTGAGGCCTCAGTGTGGCTTCTCGGACTCTCCCGGCACGGGTGCGTCAAGGGCAGGAGGGGGTGTGTGAACGGGGCGCCAAATGGCTGTGAAGAGGAGCGAGTTGATCCGGAAGCCCGTGTGCGGGGCCCGAAATCTGCTTTTCTTATGACCCGATCGAGGGATCGTCTGCTACGCCGTACGGCGGGTGACGTGCGCGAAGCCGGGTGACGGCCGGTCGGGCGAATCGCCTGGCGGGGCGTCAGGGCCTCGGGTAGGCGCCGGGGCGGGCGGTCAGCTCGCGGGCGGCGGATCGCCCTGGTCGCGCCGGAGCGACTTCAGGAACTCGGGGTTGTCGTCGGGCGCGACCCACTTCCGCTCGCCGCCGCGGGCCGCGGCCGCGGCCCGCGGGCGCCCCGCGATCAGCCAGGCGACCGGCCCGATCAGCACCTCGCCGAAGAGCAGGATGACGATCACCCAGGCCGGCTTCGGCAGGCCGCGGACCTCGTTCTCCGGAGTGTTCAGGCAGTCGACGAAGGCGTAGATCCACAGCGCCAGGATCAGCAGGAACGGCAGATACCTGAGCATGTCGGACGGCTCCCCGGAGACGGCGGTACGGGCCGCGCGGCGGCCCCGATACGCAGCCAGCGTAGTGCGTGCTTGATACTGGAACGCATGGCTTACGACGACCTTCGCTCGCTCCTCCGGGCGCTGGAGCGCGACGGCGACCTCAAGCGCATCAAGGCGGAAGTCGATCCGTACCTGGAAATCGGCGAGATCACGGACCGCGTGAACAAGGCGGGCGGCCCCGCCCTCCTCTTCGAGAACGTCAAGGGCTCGGCCATGCCGCTGGCCATGAACGTCTTCGGCACCGACCGCCGGCTGCTCAAGGCGCTCGGCCTGAGCTCCTACGACGAGATCAGCGAGAAGATCGGCGGCCTGCTCAAGCCCGAGCTGCCGCACGGCTTCACCGGCGTCCGCGAGGCGTTCGGCAAGCTCGGCTCGATGGCGCACGTCCCACCGCGGAAGATCAAGGACGCGCCGGTCCAGGAAGTCGTCCTCACCGGCGACGACGTCGACCTCGACCAGCTGCCCGCGCTCTTCACCTGGCCCGAGGACGGCGGCTCCTTCTTCAACCTGGGCCTCACCCACACCAAGCACCCCGAGACGGGCGTGCGGAACCTGGGCCTCTACCGCCTCCAGCGCCACGACAAGCGCACCATCGGCATGCACTGGCAGATCCACAAGGACAGCCGCAACCACTACCAGGTCGCCGCCAAGCGCGGCGAGCGGCTGCCGGTCGCGATCGCCTTCGGCTGCCCGCCGGCCGTGACGTACGCCTCCACGGCGCCGCTGCCCGGCGACATCGACGAGTACCTCTTCGCGGGCTTCGTCTCCGGCAAGCGCGTGGAGATGACCGACTGCAAGACCGTCCCGCTCCAGGTCCCGGCCAACGCCGAGGTCGTCCTGGAGGGCTGGCTGGAGCCGGGCGAGATGCTCCCGGAAGGCCCCTTCGGCGACCACACCGGCTTCTACACCCCGCAGGAGCCGTTCCCGGCGCTGACGATCGACTGCGTGACGATGCGCAAGCGGCCGCTGCTCCAGTCCATCGTCGTCGGCCGCCCGCCGACGGAGGACGGCCCGCTGGGCCGGGCCACGGAGCGGTTCTTCCTGCCCCTGCTGAAGATCATCATCCCGGACATCGTGGACTACCACCTGCCGGAGTCCGGCGGCTTCCACAACTGCGCGATCATCTCGATCGACAAGAAGTACCCCAAGCACGCGCAGAAGGTCATGCACGCCGTCTGGGGCGCGCACATGATGTCGCTGACCAAGCTGATCATCGTGGTGGACGCGGACTGCGACGTGCACGACCTGCACGAGGTGTCGTGGCGGGCGCTGGGCAACACCGACTACGCGCGCGACCTGACGGTCGTCGAGGGCCCGGTGGACCACCTCGACCACGCCTCGTACCAGCAGTTCTGGGGCGGCAAGGCGGGCATCGACGCGACGGCGAAGTGGCCCGAGGAGGGCTACACGCGCGACGGGGGGTGGCCGCGGATGGTCGAGTCGGATCCGGAGACGGCGACGAAGGTCGACCGCCGGTGGAAGGAGTACGGGCTGTGACCACTGCTGCCGCCGTTCCGCAGCCGGGCCGGACCCGGTCCTTCCTGAAGCTCGTCATGATCGAGCACTCGGTCTTCGCGCTGCCCTTCGCCTACATCGCCACCCTCACCGCGATGTTCCGCACGTACGGCAACATCCACTGGACGCGGCTGCTGCTGGTCACCGTGGCGATGGTCGGCCTGCGCACGTTCGCGATGGCCTGCAACCGCATCATCGACCGCGAGATCGACGCGCGGAACCCGCGCACGGCGGGCCGCGAGCTGGTCACCGGCGCGGTGTCCGTGCGCTCGGCGTGGACCGGCGCCGGCATCGCCGTCTTCTTCTTCCTGGGCGCGGCGGCGCTGCTGAACCCGCTGTGCCTGGCGCTGGCCCCGATCGCGGTCGTGCCGATGGTGGTCTATCCGTACGGGAAACGATTCACCGACTTCCCGCACGCGATCCTGGGCCTGGCGCAGGCGATGGGCCCGGTGGGCGCGTGGCTCGCGGTGACGGGGGAGTGGTCGTGGGAGGCGGTGATCCTGGGCCTCGCGGTGGGCGTGTGGATCGGCGGCTTCGACCTGATCTTCGCCTGCCAGGACGTGATGGCGGACCGGGCGCACGGCGTGAAGTCGACCCCGGCGCGCTTCGGCGTCCCGGCGGCGCTGCACGGCGCCCGCGTGTGCCACGTGATCACGACGGGCCTGCTGGCCTGGTACGGGGCGGCGACGCACGCGGGGGCGTTCTTCTGGGTGGGCCTGGCCCTCGTCGCGGCGGCGTTCGTCTACGAGCACACGATCGTCCGTCCGCATGACCTGTCGCGGCTGAACCGGGCCTTCTTCACGGTGAACGGCGTGATCGGGATCTGCTTGTTCGTGTTCACGCTGCTGGACCTGTCGGTGCGGGGCCTCGGGCTGTAGCTGGATCGTGTGATCACCCACGAAGGGGGCGGAAGCCCGGGCGGGGCAGCGGCTAGCTTGGGCCGCGTTCCCCGCCCTTGCGGGGGTGTTCCGCCGTTGACCGTCAAAAGCGCCCTGTTCAGGCGTTGCTCCCCGCACATGCGGGGGTGAGTGGGCCACCCGGCGGTCCGAGGCCGGCTCGGAGCGCCGGGATAGGCTCGCCGTATGAACGACGGCAAGCGCCGCCCCTGGGTGGTTGGGGTCTCCGGCGCATCTGGGACGCCCTACGCGGCGGCAGTGCTGCGGGCGCTGCTGGACGCGGGCGAGAGCGTCGACATCGTCGTCTCGCGCGCGTCGCGGCTGACGCTGCTGGACGAGACCGGGATCAAGTTCCGTGACGCCCACTGGCAGGAGGACCTGCGCGAGTGGCTGGCGCTGGGCGCCGACGGCAAGCCGCACTTCCCGGGCGCCCGGCTGGAGGACGTCCGCTACTGGCCGGCGGGCGATCTCGCCGCGGGGCCGTCGTCCGGCTCGTATCCGGCGAAGGGGATGCTGATCGTCCCGGCGAGCACGGCCTGTGTGGCCGGGGTGGCGCTGGGGCTGTCGAAGGACCTGTTGCAGCGCGTGGCGAGCGTGACGCTCAAGGAGCGGCGGCCGCTGGTCGTCGCCGTGCGGGAGACGCCGCTGAGCGGGCAGTCGCTGAAGCAGCTGGTGGCGCTGGACGAGGCGGGCGCAGTGGTGCTGCCCGCCTCTCCGGCGTTCTACGCGGGTGCGACGCACATCCAGGATCTGGTGGACTTCGTCGCGGGGCGGGTGCTGGATGCGGCGGGTGTGCCGCACCGGCTGTACCGCCGGTGGAAGGGAGAGCTGGGTGAGGCGCGCTCCCGGGAGGGGGACTAGCGCTTCTTCGCGCGCACGCCCCGGCTCGTGGCGCGCGCGGCCTTGGTCTCGGCGCGGCGCTCGGCGGTCTGGTGGGCACGCGAGCGGTTGGCCAGGTCCTGCATCTCACGCATGCGGGCGTAGGCCATCTCGATCGTGTACACGGTGTACGTCACTCCTGAAGGATCGTCGTTGATCTAGCGAGTTGAGCGAAGATTTGCAGGACTTCGAGCCCTGCATGCCTTAGATTCTACATGAAAAGCGGCGAGTTCGCCGATTATTGAAAGGTGCCAGGTTATGGACGCGGTGGACAGGCAGCTCATCCAGGCCCTCCGGGAGAACGGCCGGGCCTCGTACGCGGAGCTGGGCCGGCTGGTGGGCCTCTCCGGGCCGAGCGTCACCGACCGGATCAACCGCCTGGAGGCGGCGGGCGTCATCACGGGCTACCGCGCGACCGTGAACGCCGCGTCGCTCGGCCTGGGCGTCACCGCCCTGATCGGCCTTCAGCTCTCGGACTCCGCCGACCACGAGGACGTCGCCCGCCGGCTGCGCGACCTGGAGGAGATCGAGGACTGCTGGTTCATCGCCGGCGACGACTCGTACATGCTCAAGGTCCGCGTCGGCGACGTGGACGGCCTGGAGCGGACCATCCGCCGGCTGTCCGGCACCAAGGGCGTCAGCCGCACCCGTACCACGATCGTGCTGTCCACGAAGTGGGAGAACCGGGTCGGCGAACTGCCCGACGAGGCGTAGGGATACGCTCGGGAGGGTTCGTAAAGCGGAAGTATCGGAGAGGCGGACGGCATGGACGCGGGGCTCAAGCGCGAGCTGGAGGAGAAGGTCCTCGCCGGGGAGCGGCTGACCCGTGAGGACGGCATCGCCCTCTACGAGTCCGACGACCTGGCCTGGCTGGGCGGGCTCGCCCACCACGTGCGCACGCAGAAGAACGGCGACGTCGTCCACTTCAACGTCAACCGTCACCTGAACATGACGAACGTGTGCACGGCGTCGTGCGCGTACTGCTCGTTCCAGCGCAAGCCGGGCGAGAAGGACGCGTACACGATGCGCATCGAGGAGGCCGTCCGCCTCGCCAAGGCGATGGAGAGCGACAAGCTCACCGAGCTGCACATCGTCAACGGCCTCCACCCGACGCTGCCCTGGCGCTACTACCCGCGCTCGCTGAAGGCCCTCAAGGAGGCGCTGCCGAACGTCTCGCTGAAGGCCTTCACCGCCACCGAGATCCAGCACTTCGAGAAGATCTCCGGCCTGCCGGCCGACGAGATCCTCGACGAGCTGATCGACGCCGGCCTGGAGTCGCTGACCGGCGGCGGCGCGGAGATCTTCGACTGGGAGGTCCGGCAGCACATCGTCGACCACGACACCCACTGGGAGGACTGGTCGCGCATCCACCGCCTGGCGCACTCCAAGGGCCTCAAGGGCCCGGCGACGATGCTCTACGGCCACATCGAGGAGCCGCGGCACCGCGTCGACCACGTCCTGCGGCTGCGCGAGCTCCAGGACGAGACCGGCGGCTTCCACGTCTTCATCCCGCTGCGCTACCAGCACGACTTCGTGGACATGAAGGACGGCAAGATCCGCAACCGCCTCCAGGCCCGCACGACGATGGCGTCGGGCGCCGAGGCGCTGAAGACCTTCGCGGTCTCGCGGCTGCTGTTCGACAACGTCCCGCATGTCAAGGTGTTCTGGGTGATGCACGGCGTGCAGACCGCGCAGCTCGCGCTCCAGCACGGTGCGGACGACATGGACGGCTCGGTCGTCGAGTACAAGATCACGCACGACGCGGACAACTACGGCACGCCGAACAAGCTCACCCGCGACGACCTGCTGGAGCTGATCCGCGAGGCCGGCTTCCGCCCGGTGGAGCGCAACACCCGTTACGAGATCATCCGCGAGTACCCGGGCCCGGACGCCGCGCTGCGCGAATCGCCGCAGGCGATGCGGCTCTGAGATCCACTTCGGGGCGTGCTGTACTGGTTTGACTGAAGAACGTGCCCCCTTCGGTCGTCGTCGAGGAGAAGGTCCCGCCCGTGAGTAGCCAGAAGTACGCGTCGCTCCGCTACACCGCCCTGCGATTCGGCCTGCTCATCGGCTGCTTCGCCGTCGTCTACGTGCTCTGCTACGCCCACGTCATCCCGCTGGGCGTGGGCAGCTCGAACCTCATGTGGATGGTCCTGCTCTCGCTCGTGCTGTCCGCGCCGCTCAGCTGGGTGCTGCTGCGCAAGCAGCGCGACGCGATGTCCGTGCAGATCGTCGAGCGCGTGGACCGGGCGAAGGCGGCGATCAACGCCAACGCCGGTCAGGAGGACGGGGTGTAAGCCTCGTCACGTTTGCCCGATTTCGCGCCGGTGCCCCGGTGCGGAGCGACCCCGCTCCGCACCGGGGCACCGGCGTTTTCCGCATGCCCCCGCGCCCTCACGAACCCAAAGAAGACCTTTGGGTTCCCCAAAGTCCAAGTGTTAACGTATTGGACATGAAGACAGCAGCAGCGCACCAGTTCCCCACGGGCCCCGTGCTCGTGGCGCGCCTGCACGTCGATCTTTGCCGCCGTGTCAACGCGGCCTGTTGCCGCCGCTGACGCATGTCCCCCGCGGCCGGAGATCCTGCGCAAACGGATTTCCTCGGCGCTCCACGCCCTTTTTCTTCCGTCTGTAACCGGAGTTTCCGTTGTCATCGACACCCCCGCCCTCCACGGCGTCCCTGCGCGGGCGCATACCCAAGGTCCCCTTCTGGGCCCAGATCCTGCTCGGCCTCGTCGTCGGCGCGCTGCTCGGCTGGGCCGCCAAGAGCGGTGACATCTCCTGGCTGTCCACCACGCTCGGCAAGATCGGCGACCTCTTCGTCCAGCTGCTGATGCTGGTCATCGCGCCGCTGGTGTTCTTCGCGATCCTGGTCTCGATCACCAACCTGCGGAACGTCTCCAACGCCGCCCGGCTGGCCACCCGCACCCTGATGTGGTTCATGATCACGTCGCTGATCGCGGTCCTCATCGGCCTGGGCATCGGCCTGCTCACGGACCCCGGCGCGGGCACCGGCCTCACCGCCGCCGACGGCGCCGAGCCCAAGAAGCACGGCTCCTGGCTGGACTTCCTCACCGGCATCATCCCGACCGACATCGTCACGCCGTTCACCGAGCTCAAGGTCATGCAGATCGTCTTCATGGCCGTGGTCGTGGGCGTCGCGATCCTGAAGACCGGCGAGAAGGCGAAGCCGGTCCTCACCCTCAGCCACTCCGTGCTGGAGCTGTTGCAGAAGGCCCTGTGGTGGGTCATCAAGCTCGCCCCGCTGGGCACGCTCGGCCTGGTCGGCACGGCCATCTCCACGTACGGCTGGAACCTGCTCAGCAAGTACGCGACCTTCACCGCGGACATCTACGTCGGCTGCGCCCTCGTCCTCTTCGTGGTCTACCCGCTGCTGCTGGCCGGCGTCGCCAAGGTCAACCCGCTCCAGTTCTTCCGGGGTGCCTGGCCGGCCATCCAGCTGGCCTTCGTCTCCCGCTCCTCCGTGGGCACGATGCCGCTGACGCAGAAGGTCACCGAGCGCCTCGGCGTACCCAAGGAGTACGCGTCCTTCGCCGTGCCCTTCGGCTCGACGACCAAGATGGACGGCTGCGCCTCGATCTACCCGGCCATCGCCGCGATCTTCGTCGCGCAGGTCTTCGACGTGCCGCTGGAGGTCAAGGACTACATCCTGATCGCCTTCGTCTCGGTGATCGGCTCGGCCGCGACCGCCGGCCTGACCGGCGCGACGGTGATGCTGACCCTGACGCTGTCGACGCTGGGCCTGCCGATGGCGGGTGTGGGCCTGCTCCTGGCGATAGACCCGATCGTGGACATGATGCGTACGGCGACCAATGTCGCGGGCCAGTCGGTCGTCCCGATCCTGGTCGCCTCCCGCGAGGGCATCCTGGACCGCGCGGCCTACGACACGGCCAACGGCTCCCAGCTCGAAGACGCGACCCCGCAGCCGGAGCGCCAGGCGGCGCCGGTCGCGGCGTAGCGCTCCGGGCGGTGATGGCGCCCCCGGCCTCTTCCTCGGAGGCCGGGGGCGCCGCTCTTTGCGGCGGGGGCACCGTCAAGAGGGGCCCGCTGACGGGATCTTGACTGACCCGTCCGTAGGGAAGGCCCGAACGGCCCTACCGAGAACGCTTCCACCCCGTAACATTACCTGCCGGTAACGTGACGGGGGCGGAGGGATGTTTGTCGTGGACGCTACACAGACCAGGCCCAAGCGCATGCCGAGGGAGGTGCGCGAGCGCCAGATGCTCGACGCCGCCGTGGCCGTCTTCGCGCGGCGCGGGTACCGGGCCGCATCGATGGACGAGATAGCCGAACTCGCAGGGGCCTCGAAGCCCCTGGTCTATCTCTACCTGCACTCGAAGGAAGACCTCTTCAGCGCCTGCATCCGGCGCGAGGCCGAGGCGCTCATTTCGGCCGTCCGGGGCGCGGTGGACCGCGGGGCGCCGGCCGACCGGCGGCTGTGGGACGGGCTGCGCGGGTTCTTCGCCCACACCGCCGCGCACCCCGACGGCTGGGCGGTCCTGCACTGCCAGGCCCGCACCCACGGCGAGCCGTTCGCCCTGGAGGTGGCCGCCCTGCGGCAGCAGCTCGTCGACGTCGTCACCCGGCTGATCACCGAGACGGCCGAGGACGGCGGCTGCACCGCGCCGCTGCCCGAGACCGAGGTCTCGGGCCTCGCCCACGCCCTGGTGGGCGCGGCCGAGTCGCTCGCCGGCTGGTCCAACGAGCGCGACGGCGCCGCCCCCTCCGAGCGGGAGACGGCGGCGACGCTGATGAACTTCGCGTGGTCCGGGCTGGAGAACCTGGCGAACGGTCGGCGCTGGGCCCCGGTCGGCGCGTGACGCCGCGGGCGCCGTAGCGGGGGCGGCGCCTCCGGCGCGCCGCAATGCCGCCGGACTCCCGCCGCCGCGGCACATCGCCGCCGCGGCGGGAGTCCTTTCGCGGCAACGGGCGAATCCAGCGGTGCCGGACCGTGCCCGGCACGGCCGATACCGGTCGTGCCGGACCGGTTGCGGTCTGGAGCGTGGGGCTCCTGAGGCGTAGATTGCCGCCACTTACCGACTGGTAGCCCCTGTAGGGAGCCGCACGTGTCCATTCCGCACACCGCTGCCCCACCCCGCATCACCTTCGTCGACGGCGTCGTCCGCGAAGCGTCCCTCCCCCCGCTCGTCCCGCCCGTGGCGCGCGGCTCGCTCGGCGACCTGCCGTTCGACAACGCCGCCGAGGCCCCCGCCGCCCCCGTCCTCAGCCGCAAGCAGCCCGACGGCACCTGGCGCGACGTCAGCGCCGCCACCTTCGCGGCCGAGGTGCTGGCCACCGCCAAGGGCCTGATCGCCCACGGGCTGCGGCCCGGCGACCGGCTCGCCATCATGGCCCGCACCCGCTACGAGTGGACGCTGCTGGACTTCGCCGCCTGGGCCGCGGGCCTCGTCACCGTCCCCGTCTACCCCACCTCCTCCGCCGCCCAGGTCCGCTGGATCCTGGCCGACTCCGGGGCCGCCGCCTGCGCCGTCGAGGACGCGGACCAGACGCGCCTGGTGGAGGGCGAGCGCGCCGCGCTCCCGGCCCTCGCCCACCTGTGGGAGTTCGACGCCGGCGCCGTGCCCGCCCTGGCCGAAGCCGGGCGCGGGCTGCCCGACGCCGCCGTCGCCGAGGCCCGCGCCGCCCGCGGCCCCGGCGACGTCGCCACCCTCATCTACACCTCGGGCACCACCGGCCGCCCCAAGGGCTGCGTCCTCACCCACGCCAACTTCTTCGCCGAGACCGACAACTCCACCGAGCTGCTGCACCCCGTCTTCAAGGCGGTCAGCAAGGAGCCCGCCGCCACCCTCCTCTTCCTGCCGCTCTCGCACGTCTTCGGCCGGACCGTCGCCGTCGGCTGCATGCGCGCCCGCGTCCGCGTGGGCCACGCCGCGTCCCTGCGCACCGAGGACCTGCTGGCGGACCTCGCCGGCTTCCGGCCCACGTTCCTGCTCGTCATCCCCTACGTGCTGGAGAAGGTCTACAACACCGGCCGCGCGAGCGCCGAGAAGCTGGGCCGCGCCGCCGCCTTCGACCGCGCCGCCCGCATCGCCCGGCGCTACGGCGAGGCCGAGCTCGCCCGCCGGCACGGCAGCGGCCCCGGGGCGGGCCCCGGCCTGCGGCTCGCCCGGGCGCTGTACGACCCGCTGGTCTACCGCCGGATCCGGGCCGCGCTCGGCGGCGAGGTCCGCTACGTGATCAGCGGCGGCTCCCCGCTCGGCGAGCGCCTCGCGGCCTTCTGCGTGGGCGCCGGCATCGACGTCTTCGAGGGCTACGGCCTCACCGAGACCACGGCCGCCGCCACCCTCACCCCGCCGCACCGCCCCCGCCTGGGCACCGTCGGCTGGCCGCTGCCGGGCGGCGCCGTACGGATCGCGGAGGACGGCGAGGTGCTGCTGCGCGGCGGGCACGTCTTCGCCGGCTACTGGGACGGCGAGCGCGGCGAGGCGGTGCCCGCGGCGCCGGGGGAGTGGTTCCCCACCGGGGACCTGGGCGCGCTCGACGCGGACGGCTACCTCACCATCACCGGCCGCAAGAAGGAGCTGCTCGTCACTTCCGCCGGCAAGAACGTCGCCCCCGCGCCGCTGGAAGACCGGCTGCGCGCGCACCCGCTCGTCGGCCAGTGCATGGTCGTCGGCGACGACCGCCCGTACATCACCGCCCTGCTCACCCTGGAGCCCGACGGGATCGCCCACTGGGTCCGCATGCACCACAAGGAGGGGCTGGCACCGGAGGAGCTGGTGCGGGACGGGAAGCTGCTCGCGGAGCTCCAGACGGCGGTGGACGACGCGAACGCGACGGTCTCGCGGGCCGAGTCGATACGCCGCTTCGCCGTCCTGACCGCCGACTTCACGGAGGAGGCCGGTCACCTCACGCCGTCGCTGAAGCTCAAACGCGCGGCCATCGCCCGGGACTTCGCGGCCGAGGTGGAGCGGCTGTACGAGCGCTGAACGGGGGTGCCGGGCTCAGCGCTCGTACGCCCTGATCCGCCGGAAGGGCCTCAGCAGTTGCCCGCCGCCGGCTTGCCGGCGAAGCGGTCCGCGAGCCAGTTCGCCGCCGGTACCGAGCCGGCGAGCAGGCTGGAGCCGTGCCCGCCCTGCGGCACGGGACGCCAGTCCACCGTGGCGCCCTTCGCGCACCAGGCGGCGCGCATCAGCGCGGCGCTGTCGTACGGGACGATCTCGTCCTGCGTCCCGTGGTAGACGCGCACGGGCCGGTCAGGGGAGTGCGTGCCGAGGTCGGAGGAGTGCAGGGCGCGCTGCCAGTCCGGCTCCTTCAGCGGGTTGCGGACGGTCACGTCGGAGATCCGTTTGAACAGGCTCGCGGCGGTGTCGGCGGTCACGCAGTGCTGCTTGAGGAAGGCGACCGTGTCCCGGCCCTTGTCGTTGAGGTACGAGGCGAGGTTCAGCTCGGGGAAGGCGGCGTCCTGCCCGATGGCGCCCATGAGCACCAGACCCGCGCCGATGCGGCCGTCGTTGAACTCGGTCGCCTTGAGGAGGTCGGCGGGGACGCCGCCGGCCGCCGTCCCCTTGAGGTTCAGCTCGGGCGCGTAGGCGTCGTGCAACTCGGCGGCCCAGCCGGCGGCCTGGCCGCCCTGCGAATAGCCCATGACGCCGACGGGGCTGTCCGGGGCCAGCCCCGCCCCGGGCAGCCGCAGTGCCGCGCGGGCGGCGTCGAGGACGGCGTGGCCCTCGGACCGGCCGACGACGTACGTGTGGGGGCCGGGCGTTCCGAGGCCCTCGTAGTCGGTGACGGCCACGGCCCAGCCGCGCAGGGTGAGCAGCTGGATCAGAGTGCCTTCCACGGTCGTCCCGCGCGGGAAGCCGGCGGAGGGGGCGCACTGGTCGGCGAGGCCCACGGTGCCGACGGCGTAGGTGACGAGCGGGCGCGGCCCGGTTCTGCCGTCCTGGGGGACGATCACGGTGCCGGAGACGACGTCCGGGGCGCCGGTGGCGGTGGTGGAGCGGTAGGTGATGTGCCAGGCCTTGGTGCCGGTGGGCTGGCCGGGCAGCGGGTGGAAGGAGGTGGGAGCGGCGGTGACGACGTCGCCCGGGGCGGCGGGCCCGGCGGCGGGGGCGGGCACGGCGGCGCCCGCGGGGCCTGCGAGGCCCGCGAGGCCGAGCGAGAGGGCGAGCGCGCCGGCGGCGGCCCGGGCCTTCGTACGGAGCTGCCAACGGTGCCGACGCGGGGGCGTGCGCAAGTGCATGCGGCTCTCCTGACTGTTCAGTTGTGTCCGGTCACTCATGTCTCGTCGCGAAACCCCCGGACGAAACTCCGGAACGCCCGTACCCCGGTGACCGCGCGCACGATGATCAAAATCCCCGCACAAGCGAAAGGAAACGGAAAAAACTGATCGATAAGAACTCGCTAAGAGGTAATGAACGATCAGAAAAAGGCAGGAGCCCAGCTCCTCCGCCGAAGCGGAAGGCCGGGCTCCTTAGGTACTGCAAGATGTCGGGCCGGAGGGCCCTGAGATCACGCCGGGGTGACGTTCTCCGCCTGCGGACCCTTCGGGCCCTGAGTGACGTCGAAGGTCACGGCCTGGTTCTCCTCGAGGGAGCGGAAGCCGGAGGCGTTGATCGCGGAGTAGTGGACGAAGACGTCGGGGCCCCCGCCGTCCTGGGCGATGAAGCCAAAGCCCTTTTCAGCGTTGAACCACTTCACGGTTCCGGTAGCCATAAAGCCCTCCTTGGGCCCAAAGGGTTGCCCTGCTCCAGAACCTGCGAGAAGTCTGAAAACTACAAAAGCCTGCGGGTCACATGCTCCGCAGGCTCTGTACTGCAAGGGAAACCAAACTGCAACTTGCGGCGAGCCTAGCACGCGAGGTTCTCCCGCGGAAGGAGTTGAAGATCACGCTGTCGGATGGTTTTCCCGGTGTTCCTGACGGAAAAGATCCCCGGTCAGGCACCCGGCCGGAGCACCCCGCCCCCACCGGCCCGCCGCCGCGGGACTAGCCTCCCGATGTGGACATTTCAGCCTCGGCCGTAACGACCGACCCCGATGCCGGTACCCGTCAGCGCAGCCGTCCGCGCGTGGGACACATCCAGTTCCTGAACTGCCTGCCCCTGTACTGGGGCCTCGCCCGCACGGGCAGCCTGCTGGACCTGGACCTGAGCAAGGACACCCCGGAGAAGCTCAGCCGGCAGCTGATCGAGGGCGAGCTGGACATCGCCCCGGTCACCCTCGTCGAGTACCTGCGCAACGCCGGCGACCTGGTCGCCCTCAAGGACATCGCCGTGGGCTGCGACGGCCCGGTGATGTCCTGCGTGATCGTCTCGCAGGTGCCGCTGAGCGAGCTGGACGGCGCCCGCGTCGCGCTCGGGTCCACCTCCCGCACGTCCGTGCGCCTGGCGCAGCTCCTGCTCGCCGAGCAGTACGGCGTGCGCCCGGACTACTACACCTGCCCGCCGGACCTGGGCCTGATGATGCGCGAGGCGGACGCCGCCGTGCTGATCGGCGACGCCGCGCTGCGGGCCTCCCTGCACGACGCCCCGCGGCTGGGCCTCCAGGTCCACGACCTCGGGCAGATGTGGAAGGACTGGACGGGCCTGCCGTTCGTCTTCGCGGTGTGGGCCGTGCGCAAGGACTACCTGGCCCGCGAGCCGCAGATCGTCGCCGGGGTCCACGAGGCCTTCCTCGCCTCCCGGGACGTGTCCCTGGAGGAGGTCGCGAAGGTGGCCGAGCAGGCGGCGCGCTGGGAGTCCTTCGACGCCGGGCTGCTGGAGCGCTACTTCACGACGCTGGACTTCCGCTTCGGGCCGGAGCAGCTCGCGGGCGTGACCGAGTTCGCCCGCCGCACGGGCCCCACGACCGGCTTCCCGGCCGACGTGCGGGTGGAACTGCTGGAGCCCTGACCCCCGGGAAGGGGATCAGGGCTCCGGGCAGGAACGAAACCGCCGGGCGGCGGCAGCGGGGCGGCGGGCCGGGCCCGCGGGTTTACGGGCTAGGGGGCGACCGGGCCCACCATCTGCTCGCTGATCCACTGCATGCTGCCCATGTCCATGCCCTGGATGTAGGTCACGGCGTTGTGCTTGCCGCCCTCGATCTTCTGGAGGCGGGTGTGGACCGGGCCCTTGTTGCCGTAGGTCGCGATGAACTTGTCCACGTGCGGGATGACGCTCGACTCCTTCGTCCCGTACTGGAACGCGAGGTAGACGTCGGTCCCGGGCTTGTTCGCGGCGATCAGCTGCTTGGCCAGCACCTCGGGGTTGTTCTCGGCCTTCTCCTTCTCGTGGCCGTTCCACAGCCGCGAGTCCGGGACGATGTCCGGGCCGGACGCGATCACGGCCTTGAACTTGTCCGGGTGCTTCAGGACGGCCTTCAGGCCCGCGAAGGCGCCGGAGGAGGAGCCCATGAACGCCCAGCCGTCGCGCGACTTCACCGTGCGGAAGTTGGCCTTGATCAGGTCCGGGACGTCCTCGGTCAGCCAGGTGCCCATCTTCGGCTGGCCCGGGATGTCACTGCCGTCCCAGTAGAGGCCGCCGGTGTCCGGCTGGGGGTTGAGGACCGGCATCGCCAGGATGAACGGCTTGCCCTTGCCCTCGTTGTACCACTTGGTGACGGACGACTCGAGGTGCAGGCCCCCGTCGTCCATCCAGTAGTTGTTCGGGAAGCCGGGGCCGCCCGGGAGCGCGATCATGACCGGGAAGCCGTGGTCCTTGAACTTCGGGTCCTTGTACGCCTTGGGCGCCCAGACCCACACCTTGCCCTTGAAGCCCGACTTCTTGCCGTCCAGGGTGGTCACGGCCACCTGGGTGCCGTCGGAGAGGGTGCTGGTGTTCTTGAACTCGGCCGCCGGGCCGGTCGGCATCAGGACCTTGGAGTCCGGCTTCGCGGCGTTCGCGCCGCCGGCCTGGCCGCCGCCGTTGCCCGGCTGCTCCTGGCCGAAGCTGACCGGCTTGCCCTTGTCCGAGAACGGGCCGATCTTGAAGTAGTTCAGGACGCCGGCGGCTATGAGGCCCACCACGGCTATGGACGCCACGATGATCGTCCATTTTTTGCCGCGCGACCCGCGGCGGTGGCCGCAGGTCGGGCAGGTCCCTGGTTGCTGGTGGTACGTCATCGCGTCGCTCCGGACGTTGCTGCTGCCCCGAAGGACATGACGGTTTGTTCCGTCCAGGTGGATGGGGAAACCGCCCTGGGGGGTTCCTGAGGCACCCCGTGAATTGAGTCATAGGCCGATATCGGGGTCCGCAGGCCCCCGCCGGGGGAGGCGAAAGGCCCGATGGAGCCCTTGCAGGCGGAAGATCCGCAGGTCATCGGCGTGTACCGGCTGCTCGGGCGGCTGGGCGCGGGCGGTATGGGAAGGGTGTACCTGGGGCGCAGCGCCGGCGGTCGTACGGTGGCCGTCAAGGTGGTGCATCCCCATTTTGCCCTGGATGACCAATTTCGCGCGCGTTTTCGACGTGAGGTGGAGGCGGCCCGCCGCGTGGGCGGGGCGTGGACGGCTCCCGTCCTGGACGCCGGCCCGGACGCCCCGGTGCCCTGGGTGGCCACGGGCTACGTGGCCGGCCCGTCCCTCACCGAGGCCGTCCTCGCCACCGGCCCCCAGCCCGAGCGGACCGTACGGGCCCTCGGGGCGGGGCTCGCGCAGGCCCTGGCGGCCGTCCACGCGCTCGGCCTCGTCCACCGCGACGTCAAGCCGTCCAACGTGCTGCTCGCCCTCGACGGGCCCCGCCTGATCGACTTCGGCATCGCCCGGGCCACGGACGGCACGGCGTCACTGACCGCGACCGGCGTCTCCGTGGGCTCGCCCGGCTACATGGCCCCGGAGCAGATCCTCGGGCAGGCGGTGACCGGGGCGGCGGACGTCTTCTCCCTCGGGGCGGTGCTCGCCTACGCGGCGACGGGCGAGCCGCCGTTCCCCGGCGACAGCGCGGCGGTCCTGCTGTACAAGGTCGTCCACGAGCCGCCCGTCCTCGGGCCGGCGCTGGCGGGCGACGTGCGCTCCCTGGTGGAGTCCTGCCTGGCCAAGGACCCGGCGGCGCGGCCCGCTCCGCGGGAGATCGCGGCCGCCCTGGCCCCGGACGGCGTCGGTGCCCTCGTCGAGGCGGGCTGGCTGCAGCGCGTGCTGGTGGAGCGGGTGAGCAGACGCGCGGTGGAGCTGCTGGACCTGGAGGCGGGCGCGCCGACGGTGACGGACGGGCCGCCTCCGGCGGGGTCCGGGGGGTTCCCGGCGCTCGCCGCGTCCGACCGCGGTCCGGGCCCGCAGGCCGGCGTGACGGCGGGCGCCGCGGACCGTGCGGGCGCGAGCCTCACGAAGGACCGGTCCGCACCGGTGGAAACCCGGCGGCGTTCGCGGGCGAAGGCTCTGGCTGCCGTCGCCCTCGTGGTCGTCGCCGCCGCGATTGCGCTCGCACTGATTCTGCTGCCCGGCAAGGGCGGCGGCCACGGCGCGGACGCCAAGGGCAGCCGCGCACCGGGGGCGGTCCCCGCGAAGTTCCTCGGCACGTGGACCGGCCAGGTCATCCAGAGCGACGGCACCCCCAACGGCACGATGACGGCGACCATCGAGGACGGCGCCGTCGGTGCGTACGTCACCCGCGCCACTTACTCCGCCCTCAACGTCCTGGAGTGCCACAGCAAGGGCAAGCTCCTCACCGCCGACGCCACCCGGCTCACCCTGGAGGAGGCCACCGACGGGGAGCCGTCGCTGGGCTGCACCGGGGAGACCGCGCGGATCACGTTCGCCTTGGCTTCGGACGGCAAGCTCGCGTACACCTCCGAGGACGCCAAGGGCGGCAAGCCGCACGCGACCCTCACCCGCCGGGGAGAGTGAGGGCTGGCGTAGGCTGACGGTCGTGTCAAACCCCCTCCGAAGGGACGCCCCGGTGAGCGAGAAGGCCGAACTCACGCCCATGGATGTGACAGCCGTCCTCGACCGTGCCGCCGCCGGTGGCCGCATCACCCCGGAGGAGGCGCTCGACCTCTACCGGCACGCTCCGCTGCACGCCCTGGGCGCCGCCGCGGACGCCGCCCGTCGCCGCCGCTACGCGGGCATCGAGCACATCGCGACGTACATCATCGAGCGCAACATCAACTACACGAACTCGTGCGTCACGGCGTGCAAGTTCTGCGCCTTCTACGCCCCGCCGAAGAGCGACAAGGTCTGGACGCGCCCCCTCGACGACATCCTGCGCCGCTGCGCGGAGACCGTGGAGCTCGGCGGCACGCAGATCATGTTCCAGGGCGGCCACCACCCGGACTACGGCGTGGAGTACTACGAGGAGCACTTCTCGGCCATCAAGAAGGAGTTCCCGCAGCTGGTGATCCACTCCCTCGGCGCGTCCGAGGTGGAGCACATGTCGCGGATCTCCGGCGTGAGCGCCGAGGAGGCGATCCGCCGCATCCACGCCGCCGGCCTGGACTCCTTCGCGGGCGCCGGCGCCGAACTCCTGCCGGCCCGGCCGCGCAAGGCCATCGCGCCGCTGAAGGAGTCGGGCGAGCGCTGGCTGGAGATCATGGAGCTGGCGCACACCCTGGGCGTCGAGTCGACCTCCACCATGCTCATGGGCACCGGCGAGACGAACGCCGAGCGCATCGAGCACCTGCGCATGATCCGTGACGTGCAGGACCGCACGGGCGGCTTCCGCGCGTTCATCCCGTACACCTACCAGCCGCAGAACAACGTGCTGAAGGGCCGTACGCAGGCGACCGTCTTCGAGTACCTGCGGATGATCGCCGTCGCGCGGCTGTTCCTCGACAACGTCGCCCACATCCAGGGCTCCTGGCTGACCGTCGGCAAGGAGGCGGGCCAGCTGTCGCTGCACTACGGCGCGGACGACCTGGGCTCGGTGATGCTGGAGGAGAACGTCGTCTCCTCGGCCGGCGCGAAGCACCGCTCCAACCGCATGGAGCTCATCGACCTCATCCGCAAGGCGGGCCGGGTGCCGGCGCAGCGCGCGACGACGTACGAGCACCTGGTCGTGCACGAGGACCCGGCGAACGACCCGGTCGACGACCGCGTCGTCTCGCACCTGTCGTCGACGGCGATCGAGGGCGGCACGGCGCATCCCGAGCTGAAGCTCATCGACGCGGGCTGACGGTACGTTCATGTCCACGGTGCACCGGGTGCGGGGGCTGCGGCTCGCCGAGGGCGGCGAGCTGCTCCCGGACCACGCGGTCGCCGTCACCGGCGGCCGGTTCGCGGCGATCGGCCCGTACGAGGAGGTCCTCGCGCAAGCGGGCCCCCACGCGCGCGTGCGCGCGTGGGACGGCGTGCTGACCCCGGGCCGGTACGAGCCGGACGCGGCGGCGCTGCTGGAGGCGGCCTACTACCCGGACCCCCGGGAGGCCGCCGAGCTGGGCACGGAGCCGCTGACCGGCGAGGCGCCGGCCGCGCTGGAGATGACCGACGCCCGGTGGGGCGGCAGCGCCCGGCGCGGCGTGCAGCGGCTGTTCGCCGCGGGGACGACGGCGCTGTCCGGCACGTTCACGCGCCCCGCGGTCCGTACGGCCGTCGAACGGTCGGGGATCCGGGTGCTTCCCGCGCCTCGGCCCCGGCCGCTGGTGCTGACCGGAGCGGCGGACTTCGCGGTGTTCGCGGACGACGGGGGCGCCCTGGTGACGGTGCTCGGCGGACGGCTGGTCTTCCGCCGCAGCTGAGGGCCGTCAGTGATCCGTAAGGACGGCCGCGCCGCACGTCAGGGCACCGTCAATGCGGAGGGGCGCGGTCCGTTCCGCGGGGCAGGATGGGCAGCGCGGGGACGGCCGCTACGGGCGTCCCGCGGTGCCACTGTGGAGGGCCCTGGCAACGGTTTCGATACGCCGGGCCGCAAGGGCGCGCTACGCCGGGCGGGGGGTCCGGCGGTCCCAGGGGAGCGGGGGCTCCCGGGACGGGCGCAGTCGGCACCGCGGGACGACCGCTCCTTCCCGGGCGCTGCCGTCCCCGTCCAACCCTCTGCGTCCCCTCCCGCCCCGGGGGTGAACAATGGGGGCGTGACCCGAGCATCCCTGGACAAGCAGCCGCACGAAGTCGCCGCGATGTTCGACGACGTGGCGGCCAAATACGACCTCACCAACGACGTGCTGTCGCTCGGCCAGGCCCGTCTGTGGCGCAAGGCCGTGGCCCAAGCCGTCGGCGCCCGCCCGGGGGAGAAGGTGCTGGACCTCGCGGCCGGCACGGGAACGTCCTCCCTGCCGTTCGTCGTCGACGGGGCGTACGTCGTCCCCTGCGACTTCTCCGTCGGCATGCTGCGCGAGGGCAAGAAGCGCAACCCCTGGATGCCGCTGACCGCGGGCGACGCGACGCGCCTGCCCTTCGCGGACGGCGTGTTCGACGCCGTCACGATCTCCTTCGGGCTGCGCAACGTGCAGGACACCGGCGCCGCGCTGCGCGAGATGCTGCGGGTCACCCGCCCCGGCGGCCGCGTGGTGATCTGCGAGTTCTCCACGCCCACGTGGGCGCCGTTCCGCACGGTCTACAGCGAGTACCTGATGCGCGCCCTGCCGCCGGTCGCGCGGGCCGTCAGCAGCAGCCCCGACGCGTACGTGTACCTCGCCGAGTCGATCCGCGCCTGGCCGGACCAGCCGGCGCTCGCCGGGCTGCTCCAGGAGGCGGGCTGGTCGAAGGTCGCGTGGCGCAACCTGACGGGCGGCGTCGTCGCTCTCCACCGGGGGACCAAGCCGGAGGCCTGAGCCGTCCCCTTCCGGGGTGAACGCGGACCGGGCCCGGAGCGGCCCGGCCCGCGTTCGACGGTTTGTCATGGGCAGGGCGCCCACGGTGGATACGATCAAGATCCACCCGCCCTCCGTACGACCGTCCCGAGCCCCGGAGCGCCTCATGCCCGACTGTTCTCACTGCGGTACCCCGCTCCGCCCGGAAGCGTTCTACTGCCTGAGGTGCGGCCGGCCGCGGTCGCAGGCGCCGGCGGGGGCCGCGCCCCAGTTCTCCGCGTTCCCCGCTCCCGGCCGCCGTCCGGGCGTGCTCAAGTGGGTGGGGGTCGGGCTGGCGGTCTGCGTGCTCGGCGGTGCCGTGGTGGGCGGCGTGCTGCTGTCGCAGAACAAGAAGGACGGCGGCGAGCACCACACCCTCGGCATCGACGAAGAGTCGCCCGCCGCACCGGCCCCGCTCCCGGCGGCGCCGAACGGCCCGCCGCCCTCCGCGTCCGCCTCGCCGTCCGGTTCTCCGTCCGCATCGGCCTCGGCGTCCCCGTCCCCTTCCGACTCCGCCTCCGCATCCCTGTCAGCGTCCGCCTCGCCGTCCGGAGATCCCGTCCCCGCCGGCTACGAGAAGATGACCGCTCCGGAGGGCTTCGCCCTCTCCGTGCCCGCGGGATGGCGCCGGGACGACAAGGGCAGCGGCCAGATCGACTACGCGGGCAGCACGGGCCCCGAGCACCTGCGGATCGGCATCGTGCACGACACCAAGCAGGCGCCGTACGAGCACTTCCAGGAGCTGGAGAAGGCCGGGGCGGGGCAGAACGGCTACCGGCGGCTGTCGATGGAGCGGAACACCTTCCAGGGCCGCCCCGGCGCCCTGTGGGAATGGACCTGGACCGAGAAGGCCACCGGCCGCACCATGCACGCCTACAACCAGGCGTACGTGGACGCTTCGGGCACCGAGTACGCCATCATGTTCGCCGGCCGGGACGAAGGGGACGCCACCCGCAAGCCCTTCGACGCCGCGCTCGGCTCCTGGCAGGCCGGCCCGCGGGCGTCCGGCTGACGCTGCGCCCGGGGCGGGTGCCCCCGGCCGCGGCCGGGCGGGCGGCTCATAGACTCGGGTGACCAGTCCTCAGCCGAACCGGGAGAGCCGACCGTGACCGATACCGAACACTCCGCGGATGTGATCGTCGTCGGGGCCGGCCCGGCCGGGTCGACCACCGCGTACTACCTCGCCAAGGCCGGACTGGACGTCCTCCTGCTGGAGAAGACGGCGTTCCCGCGCGAGAAGGTGTGCGGCGACGGCCTGACCCCGCGCGCCACCAAGCAGCTCGTGTCGATGGGCATCGACATCTCCGAGGAGGCGGGCTGGCTGCGCAACAAGGGCCTGCGCATCATCGGCGGCGGCGTCCGGCTCCAGCTCGACTGGCCGGACCTCGCCTCCTTCCCGGACTACGGACTGGTCCGCAAGCGCGACGACTTCGACGAGCAGCTGGCCCGCAACGCGGTGAAGGCCGGCGCCCGGATGTACGAGCGCTGCAACGTGGGCGCGCCGGTCATCGACGACCGCACCGGCCGGATCGTGGGCGTCGAGGCGAAGCTCGGCGAGGAGAAGACGCCGGTCACCTTCCGCGCCCCGCTCGTCGTCGCCGCGGACGGCAACTCCTCCCGGCTGTCGCTGGGCATGGGCCTGCACCGCCGCGAGGACCGCCCCATGGGCGTCGCCGTGCGGACGTACTTCACCTCCCCGCGCCACGAGGACGACTACCTGGAGTCCTGGCTGGAGCTGTGGGACCGGCGCGGCCCGAAGGACCGGCTGCTGCCCGGCTACGGCTGGATCTTCGGCATGGGCGACGGCACGAGCAACGTCGGCCTGGGCGTCCTGAACACCTCCGAGTCCTTCAAGGAGCTGGACTGGCGCGAGGTCCTCAAGGCGTGGTGCGCCTCCATGCCCGAGGACTGGGGCTACACCCCGGAGAACATGACCGGCCCGATCCGCGGCGCCGCCCTCCCCATGGCCTTCAACCGCCAGCCGCACTACACGCGCGGCCTGCTGCTGGTCGGCGACGCGGGCGGGCTCGTGAACCCGTTCAACGGCGAGGGCATCGCGTACGCCATGGAGTCCGGGCAGATCGCCGCGGACGTCATCGTGCAGGCCCACGCGCGCGCCTCGTACGCGCAGCGCGAGCTGGCCCTCCAGCGCTACCCGAAGGTCCTCAAGGACACCTACGGCGGCTACTACACGCTCGGCCGGGCGTTCGTGAAGCTCATCGGCAACCCGAAGGTCATGAAGATCGGCGCCCAGCACGGGCTGACGCACCCGCTGCTGATGAAGTTCACGCTGAAGATGCTGGCGAACCTCACGGACCCGACGGGCGGGGACGCGATGGACCGCATCATCAACGGGCTGAGCAGGGTGGCGCCGAAGGCGTGACGATTCAAGCCTCCGGAGGTTCCGGGGGCGCTGGTCTGTCACGGTGCTCAGCCCGTCCGCAGGCGGAATGCGGCGACTGCCGGCCGCCCATGGCGCTCTGACGTGCGGAGAAGCAACAAGTAGGCCCCGGTCGTCCGCTCCGCAGCGGGTGACCGGGGCCTCGGGGCTCGGCGCGCTACAGCTTGGCGCGCCACTTCCCGCGGGCGAGGTACGTCGAGCCGTCGGGCTTGACGTAGACCCTGGCTCCGCGCACGGGCAGTTCGCCGTTGGTGAGCCAGTACGTACGGATGTCGTCGAGGGCGTCCCACAGCCGGCGCGGGCCGCCCTGGTGGACCCTGGGGCATTCGTCGGCACGAGCGGTCGCCCGTGCCCATGACCCGTCGGCATGCACCATGACGGCGACGCGCTGCTCGTCGTCCTCGCTGTATTCGTGTTCGATGCCGGGGACCATGATGTCCAGCATCGAAGCCAGATCCCATGCTTCGGTCACATGGACGACCGGGTAACGACCGGTACCGATCGCGTCACCGTCATGCTCGCGGGCAGTGGTGACCAGGGCGGCGAGGCGCGGCGGGTAGTCGGCGCCGTGGCGGGTGTGCATGAAGCCGGCCCGGTCCCACTCGACGCGCCCTGCCGCCCCGCCCTCGTCGTTTTTCTCAGCGGTGATCAGGAGTGATGTTCCGGCGATCGTGGTCACCAGCCGGCCACCGGGGTTCAGCGCGGCGAGCCAGCTCGCGGGGATCGGCCGGACGGCGACCGTAGCGACGATCCGGTCGAACATGCCGGGCAGGTCGCCGGTTGCGTCCAGGCTCACGACTGCGGGGTGCAGCCCCATCTCATCGAGGCGTGCTCGCGCGGCTTCGGCGAGGTACGGGTCGACGTCCACGGTGGTGACCTGTTTGTCCCCGAGGCGGTGACAGGCGAGGGCGTCGGCGTAGCCGGGGCCGGTGCCGATGTGCCCGAGGGTGTCGCCGTCGCCGAGCCTGGCGTGCTGAAGCATGCTGACGTTCAGGCTCGGCAGGGTCGAGGACGATGTCGGCAGGCCGGCGGGGCGGTCGCCGGTGGCGGCGAGGTCGGCGTGCAGCCCGCTCACCCGGGTCACGATGGTCTTGTCGCTGTATGCGGCGTCGAGCCATCGCGCCTCATCCGAGGGCCCGTCCCGAAGCGTCCAGCCGTCGGGGCCGCGCTCCCACCACCGTGGCGCGAGCTGATGCCGGGGTGTCCGCGCCACAGGAGCGCGCCACCGTGATGAGCGGTGGGTGACGCGCTCGGCGAGTGCCGCGGCGCGTGGTTCCCAGTTCATTTTTGGTCCGTCTCCTATGAGCCGTCGCCGTCGTCGTCGCCGGGGAAACTCGGCAGGCATGCCTCGGTGTTGGCGGGGTCGCAATCGCCGCTGTCGTCCGGGGTGCAGGCGTTGCGCCGGGCGGGCACACTTTCGGTGATCTCTGCCCACTCGGGGCCGGTGAGCACCTTCGCGAGTCCACCGGACTTCACGTTGCCGGCGACGAGGTGGCGCGACAGGATGCAGCCGTACACGTACCCGTCGGGCGAGATCGCGGCGCGTTGGTGGAAGCACCGGCCGCACAGCTCGCTCATGGCCGGTGCGGGCGTGTCCGTAGTCGCAGCGCGGCCGACTTTGCGGACGTGGTCGATGCGGGTGTGCTTCACGCCAAGGGCGCGCAGTTCGGCCTCGGCCTGCTGGACACGTTGGCCGTCGAGGATTTCGACCAGGCCGGCCCGTAGCGGGATGCCGAGTTCGAGCGTCTTGACGATGTTGGCGCGGGTGCGCGCGTGGCTTCCGGGGGACTCTGTGATCTTGTCGTGCTCGGCCGGATCGTCGCTGTAGTACGACGTGGCCAGGTGGACGCCCTTGCGGGTGAACAGCTTCCAAAGGCCGGGTCGGATGTGGGTGAGGTTCGAGTACACCTCGACGGCGAGGCGGCGGTCGAGGGCGTACTCGATCAGGTTGGGCAGGTGGGGGGATCGCGTCGGCTCACCGCCGATGAACTGAACGGTCGGGATGCCGAGGGTGCCGATGTCGTCGACGACGCGCTGCCAGTCGGCGAGGGTCATCGAGCCGTGCGACATGGTGGGGCCGGAGAGGGTGCAGCAGTGACCGCACCGCAAGTTGCAGACCTCGGTGAGCTCGCACTCGACCGACTCGACAACGGAGACGGTGGGAGATGGTGCCTGCGTGACGGAGGGCATTGGTGTGCCTCCTGCGGCTGGTGGCCGGCCCTGATGGCTCGGCCGGGTGTGGTGGGACGTGCCTCCGGGCGGTCCCCCGCGACCGCCCGTTGCGGAGAAGATCAGGCCGGTACGGGAAGCTGCGCGTTGATCCGGAGTCCGTTACGGAGGTAGGGCGTGCCGGTGCCGCGGATGAGGCTGGAGACGGCAGCCTCAAGACATTGCCGGTGGTAGCGGGCAATGCCCGGATGAAGTACGCCGGGTCCACGAACACGTAGGACTTCACGTCGTCGGGCAGCGTGACGTCGTCGATGGAGCCGGCCTCGGCGGGGGTCAGTGTGCCGCAGTGAAAGACCACGGTCAGAGCGTCGCCCGCGGTGCCGAGGGGGAGCGCTTCCCTGTGGTCGACGGCCAGGACGGGGCCGGGCTGCCTAGCCAGGCCGAGGCGGCGCAGATGGTAAGCGGCCGACCGCACTGCGGGCTCTTCCAGGATCGCTTCGCCGCCGGGCAGTTCGAGCTCCCCGGTGGGGCGATGCACCATGAGCAGGTGCCCCGTTGCATTGGTGACCAGCGCCAGTCCGACGAGTCGCCGTGTCGCGATCTGCCCGAATCCCTGTGCCATGAGGTCTGTGCGCTCCTCGCGTGGGGTGGGGCTCCCGAACCATCCGATGCAGTGCGGGAGTTACGTCGCACGCCGGACGCGGTCTCGCCCGTCATCCGCCCGGCGCGGTGGTGCAGGGCAGAACGTAGCGTCGCCGAAGCGCTGGTGCAATAGTGCACCGGAAAACACTTGCACCGGCATATGGCGGAAGCCCCTCACCTGCGAAGATGGGGGGCTCCCAGGTGCGGAAGGTCGCTAGATCAGGTGGTCGAACTCTCCCGCCTTGACGCCGAGGATGAAGGCTTGCCACTTGGCGGGCGTGGTGGACACGACCACTTCGGGGTCGTCGCTTTCCCGGATCACGACCTTCCCGTCGAGTTCACCTGCTTCCACGCATTCATCTCTATCGCCGGAGAAAGACGACTTCTTCCACTTGACTTCCGACATCTCCATGCCTTCACGGTTGATTTGCGATGCTGTGGATAAATTCCCTCGACTCCTTGGGGGCGAGGGCAGTTTTCTTGGCGTACTTCAGAATGCTTCGGTAATTCTCTAGATGCGCTTCGGCGTCGAGGAACAGCGAGCCGTGGGCGGTGTCGATCTGGACGGTATCCAGCTTGGGGACGGCGCCCTCGGCGAACGTGGCAGATGTGTTCGCCCCCGGGAACGATCCGGCGGCGAAGGGAATCACGCGAATGGTGACTCCCTCATGGCTGCTGACATCGATCAGCCTGTCGAGCTGTCGGCGTTGGCCGTCCACGCCGGCGTGAAGCATCCGCAAAGCGCACTCATGGATCACGAAGGTGCAGGGCGTTGCCGGGGTCCTCTGCATGACGCACTTCCGTTGCATCCGGAACGATACGCGACGCTCGACGTCCACTGGGGCGAGTGGTGGAACGGTGTTCAGGAATAGGCTCCGTGCGTATTCCTCGGTTTGGAGAAGTCCCGGGATGTACGCGAGCTGGAGAACCGTCAAGCTGGAAGCGTGATACTCCAGCTCGGCAAGATCGAGCGTGCTCGGGGAGAGCGCTCCCCGGTACTCCTCCCACCATCCCTTACCCCGCTCGTCCACCATGGCAACAAGGGCGTCGACGTACTTGTTGTCGGGGCATGAGTAGATGCGCGCAAACGTCCGGATTCTTTCCGGGCTCAACCCGAGGCGCCCTGCCTCCGTGTTGCTGATGCGTGTGCGGTCGGCTCCCAGCTCGCGGCCGGCGTCCAGTGGGGAGAGGCCGGCCTGCTCGCGCATCTTCCGCAGCTCGGCGCCGAGCCTCTGCTGCCGTCCCGTCGGTGCCGTCCTTGGTGGCATGCCGCTCCTCCCCTGGTCTGGTGCGGACAGTCTCGCGTGTGACCTTCGAAAGGGTCTAGCTGGTGCACAGATTTACCGAATGGGTTGCACTCGTTTCCTGGGTCGCTCTATGGTCCTGACAGCACCGCGCAGCACGCCGGGAAGACCCGAAGTGCAGCCGCCTGCATGCCTGTTGACGGGCACTCCGGGGGGCGGCCGAGCCACGGACGACGTGAGGTGCGCGGCTCCAACCGATGGGAGACGCCCCATGCGTACAGCCATGCTCAGTAGTCCCCGCCCCACAACCGACGACCAGGGCGAGCTCTACCGCATCGCCGTGCCGGCCACCGAAACGGCGGTCCGAGTCGCGCGTGACTCTCTGCAAGCGATCCTGCGCGCTCACCCCGCAGTGATCGAGGACGCGCGCGTCTGTGTATCCGACGCCATCGCCTACGTCCTCGCCGAGACCCCCGAGCACCCGAGGGTCACCGTGACCGTCTGCCTTCACCGTACGTACGTGGCCTTCGTGATCGAGGACAGCGACGGCCCTTCGCGCACCCTGTACCACTTGACGCCGAGGGACCTCGTCGCCGCGCCCCGGCTGGAGATCATCCGTCGGATGGCGCTCTCCATCAGCGTTTCCCGCATGTGGGACGGCCGCCGACCAGCCACGAGCGTCTACCTCACGCTGCCCGTCGAGAGGACGGCCCACGAACTCGCGGACTGCACGGGCCTGCTCGTGGCGCCCGCCGACCCGTGGCGCACCCGTGCTCTGTGGCGCTTACGGCGGGTCGCCGGGTGGCGCGCCTTCCGGGTGATGAGGAGGCCCTCGCATGCGCGCCGGTCATCCCGGAGCCATGGTGATCGGCGCCCAAGGCGTGAGAGGGGTCCGTCCTTCGGGTGACTTCGGGGAAGGGGCCACCCGGGGCACCAAGGGCACCAAGGGCAGGGCGGCAGGGGCCCTGGGGAAAACTACGTCACTCCGTTCAGCAGCGCCTGCCCGAGCTGTGTGAGCGTGTGGTGAACGGACGGCCCCGTGCGGCGGGTCGTCAGGAGGCCCGCCTCCCGCAGGACGGTCGCGTGCTCGCTCGCCGAGGCCGGGGAGACCCCGGCGCGGCGGGCGAGCTGCGCGGTGCTGCCGCCGTCCGCGGCCGCGTCCAGCACGCGGGCGCGGGTGCGGCCGAGCAGGGCGGTCAGCCGCGCCAGGCCGCCGGAGCCGCGCCCGGCCGGGTCGGCGGGGCCGGCGAGCACCGTCTGGTAGGCGGTGAGGTCGAGGGCGACGGGGTAGCAGAGGTCGATGGGCGCCTCGTCGTCCGCGCTGTGGGCGCGGGCCGTGGGGTGCGGCCAGAAGAACGAGGGCGTGAGGGTGAGGCCCCGGCCCGCCAGGTGCACGTCGTGGAAGTCCCGGTGGAAGCCCGCGTTGTGCATGCAGGGCACGTGCAGCACGGGCGGCTCCCAGCGCACCGTGGGGTGCAGGGTGGCCAGGAGGTGCTCCACGCCCTGCTCCGCGGCGGTGCGGGTGCGGCGCGTGCGGTCGGCCTGCACGCAGGCGGTCACCTGCGACCAGTAGGGCGCGAGGGCCTTGTCGTAGTACGAGCGGAAGGCCTGGTCGACGGTGCGGGCGGCCGACCGGTCGGCGGTGTGCAGGTCGCCGAACCACTGCGGCACGGGGCGGTGGTCCAGCGCGCACTCCAGCTCGGCCGTCCAGACCTTCTGCGGCAGGGCCCACACGGACTCCAGGCTCTCCGCGAGCGTGGTGGCCCCGTACTCGGCGTGCAGGAACGCCTCCGGGAGGTACTCGCCCATGTCCGCCGGGGCGAGCTCCAGCAGGGGCCGCATGAGGGGGCTCATGCCGCGCTGGGTGCGCTGCCGCCAGCCGTCGAGGGCGATCCCGCCCATCCAGCGGTTCTGGAGCACGGGCAGGCTCAGCGCCGCCTCCGCCAGGGGGTCCGGGCCGGGTGTGAGGCGCACCCTGCCGAGGTCGTCCGGGCCGAAGTGGATGCGGAGCACGACGACCGACGGTAGCGCGGGGCCGCCCGCGCGGGGAACCTCCGTGCGGGGCTTTGCCCGCAGTCTCCGCGTTTTGCGCACAGATCCCGCGCCGTGCCCGGATTCGGCTCCCGCCGAAGGGCTTTGTCCCGCCGGTGAGGGTGCTTGCAGACTTCACACACCGGGACGGGCGCTTCTCCAGCGGCTCGGAGGGGCCCGTCCCGGCACGGGGGAGGCCGGGTGCGCCCTGGGGGTTACGGGGGCCGCAGGGTATCCGGCCGGCAGCCGCGCCGCGGGCCGTGCGGGGGACACG
Organism: Streptomyces klenkii; assembly: GCF_003626645.1. GTDB lineage: Bacteria > Actinomycetota > Actinomycetes > Streptomycetales > Streptomycetaceae > Streptomyces > Streptomyces klenkii. Next base: position 80,370 of record NZ_RBAM01000007.1, read on the forward strand.
GCCGCCGGCGGGCATGCCGAAGGGCCGCCGTCCCGAGCGGTGGGACGGCGGCCCTTCGTACGTCTTGCGGTGTCCCCGGTCCGTGCCGGACCCGGCGGACCCGGCGGTCTTAGAGGACGCGCACCGCGCCGGTGGGCTGCGAGTAGCTCATGTCGCGCTCGACGATGCCCGTGCTCGGGTTCTGCGCGCCGATGAACTTGCCGCCGCCGACGTACACGGCCACGTGGTACGCGCTGCCCGCGGGGCCCCAGTACAGGATGTCGCCGACCTGGAGGTTGCTCAGCGAGACCGCGGTGCCGGCCGTCGACTGGTCCTGCGAGACGCGCGGCAGGCTGATGCCGATCTGGTTGTAGGCCGCCATGACCAGGCCGGAGCAGTCGTAGGAGGACGGGCCGGTGGAGCCCATCACGTACGCCTTGCCGAGCTGGGCCTCCAGGAAGGAGACCAGGGTGGCGGAGGAGCCGGTGGCGCCCTTCGAGGAGGACGAGGCGGCCGTGGCCGCGTCCTCGGAGGTCTGGGCGGCGGACTTGGTGCTGAGGCTCTTGCGCTCGGTGGCGCGGGAGGCGCGGTCCGCCTCCTCCTGCTCGCGCTTCTCCTTGGCGGCGGCGGCCTTGCGCTCCGCCTCGGCCTTGCGCTCGGCCTCGTCCGCAGCCTTCTTGGCGGCGGCGGCGACCTTGCTGCTCGCCTCGTCCTGCTGCGCGCGGTCCTGGTAGTCGAAAGCGGTCTGCTGGGTGGCCGCCGCGCTCTGCGCGATGGACGTGGCCAGGGCCGCGTTGACCGTGGGCATCTCGACGGTCGACTCGACGGGCTTCTCGGCGGCGGTGGCGGAACCGGCGCCGGCCACGGCCAGGGTGCTGAGGACGCCACCGGCAACACCAGTGCGGACGACCCACGACTGGGTGGCCGTACGACGGGGCTTCCGGTGGCTGGTTATGTGCGCGTTGGGGGACATGGGACAACGGACTATCAGTCCGCGCAGGTTGAGTTCAATAAAGGTGACGTGCGTCACAATTGACGTGCACGCGCCCAGAATTCGGGCATTTGATCACGGGAACATCACGGCGGCCGATCATCCGCGAACCCCTATCAGCCGCCTCAGCATGGGGTTTTGGCCACCGGTCATGATCGGCGATGGTCATATCACCATCACAGCTCGCGTGTCGAGGCTACCCACGAAATCCGGCCCCCGAACCTCCCGGCGCGTGGCGCAGCTCACGTCACGGCCGCCCCGCGCGAGCCCTCGTGAACGAAGGCACCAGCGGCGCCCCGCGGGCGACGCCGGGTCAGTGGGGCGACGGTCCTTATCAGTTGACAGGCGCACATGCCAATTTGCATGCACGGCGCACCGCTTGATAGTGCGCCACCCCTCCGACCAGGCAATGAGCGTCCGAATGTCACCCCTGGTGATCACTTGTGCGCTTCGTGTGCGAAGATCGCCGCTCATCCGACTTGATGATCGTTCGTCAGGTGGTGGAGATCACAAACTCGGCTGCGTACCCCGTGTCGCAGATCACAGACCGGCGGGCATAGGATGCAATCGACCCGGGCTTGTGAACTGCCTCACATATCGGCGATCTTCGCGGTGATCTCCGGTGGCCCGCAGGGGCGGTCCGCCCGGCCGGGTCCGGTTAAGCCGGCAGTCAGCGTCGACTGGAAGGAGCGAGGAGCGGTGAACGCCTACGCGCCCATCCTCGTACTGGGAGCCCTCGGGGCAGGCTTCGCGATCTTCTCCGTGGTCATGGCCTCGATCGTCGGGCCCAAGAGGTACAACCGCGCCAAGCTCGAGGCCTACGAGTGCGGCATCGAGCCCACTCCGCAGCCCGCGGGCGGCGGGCGCTTCCCGATCAAGTACTACCTGACGGCGATGCTCTTCATCGTCTTCGACATCGAGATCGTCTTCCTCTACCCCTGGGCCGTCACCTTCGACGCCCTGGGTCTGTTCGGGCTCGTGGAGATGCTGCTCTTCGTGCTCACCGTCTTCGTCGCCTACGCCTACGTCTGGCGCCGCGGCGGCCTGGAATGGGACTAGGGGGCACCACATGGGACTCGAGGAGAAGCTGCCCAGCGGCTTCGCGCTGACCACCGTCGAACAGGCCGCCGGCTGGGTCCGCAAGTCGTCCGTCTTCCCGGCGACCTTCGGCCTGGCCTGCTGCGCCATCGAGATGATGACCACCGGCGCCGGCCGCTACGACCTGGCCCGCTTCGGCATGGAGGTCTTCCGCGGCTCGCCCCGCCAGGCCGATCTGATGATCGTCGCCGGCCGGGTCAGCCAGAAGATGGCCCCCGTCCTGCGCCAGGTCTACGACCAGATGCCCAACCCCAAGTGGGTGATCTCCATGGGGGTCTGCGCCTCCAGCGGAGGCATGTTCAACAACTACGCGATCGTCCAGGGCGTCGACCACATCGTGCCGGTCGACATCTACCTGCCCGGCTGCCCGCCGCGCCCCGAGATGCTGATGGACGCGATCTTGAAGCTTCACAAGAAGATCCAGGGCGAGAAGCTCGGGCCGCACCGCGAGAAGGCCGAGCGCGAGGCGGAGGAGGCGGCCCTGAAGGCCCTGCCCCTGATCGAGATGAAGGGGCTGCTGCGATGAGCGGACCCACGGCCGGCGGCAGCGAGCCGCACGCCAACGGCGTGAACCCCGACAAGGACGTCAACGCCCAGAACCTCCCCGGCCAGCGCGGCGACCACGGCGAGGCCGTCCGCGTCCAGCGCGGCATGTTCGGCGCCCGCAACGGCGGCGACACCTCCGGCTACGGCGGCCTGGTGCGCACCGTCCGGCTGCCGGGCGAGGCCACCCGCCCCTACGGGGGGTACTTCGACGAGGTGGCGGACGAGCTCGCGGGAGCCCTCGAAGAACAGGGCCTCCTCCCGGAGAACGCCATCGAGAAGACCGTCGTCGACCGCGGCGAGCTCACGTTCCACATCGCCCGCGAGCACCTCCCGCGCGTCGCCCGCACCCTCCGCGACGACCCCGCGCTCCGCTTCGAGCTGTGCACGGGCGTGAGCGGAGTGCACTTCCCCGGTGACAAGGGCCGCGAGCTGCACGCGGTCTACCACCTGCGCTCGCTCACCCACAACCGGCTGATCCGGCTGGAGGTGAGCGTCCCCGACGACGACCCGCACCTGCCGACGGTCGTCGACGTCTACCCCACCAACGACTGGCACGAGCGCGAGGCCTACGACTTCTTCGGCCTCGTCTTCGACGGCCACCCCGCGCTCACGCGGATCATGATGCCGGACGACTGGCAGGGCTTCCCGCAGCGCAAGGACTACCCCCTCGGCGGCATCCCCGTCGAGTACAAGGGCGCCCGGATCCCGGCTCCGGACGAGCGGAGGTCGTACAGCTGATGAGCGCATCACAGGCAAGCCCGCGCGAGACCACGGAAGGCACCGTCTACACCGTCACCGGCGGCGACTGGGACGAGCTCGCGACGGCGGCGAAACAGGCCGACGACGAGCGCATCATCGTCAACATGGGGCCGCAGCACCCGTCCACCCACGGCGTGCTCCGGCTGATCCTGGAGATCGACGGCGAGACCGTCACCGAGGCCCGCTGCGGCATCGGCTACCTCCACACCGGCATCGAGAAGAACCTCGAATACCGGACGTGGACGCAGGGCACCACCTTCGTCACGCGCATGGACTACCTGACGCCGTTCTTCAACGAGACGGCGTACTGCCTGGGCGTGGAGAAGCTGCTGGGCATCGAGGAGCAGATCCCCGACCGCGCCTCGGTCATCCGCGTCCTGCTGATGGAGCTGAACCGAATCTCCTCGCACCTGGTGTGCATCGCCACCGGTGGCATGGAGCTCGGCGCCACCACGATCATGATCTACGGCTTCCGGGACCGCGAGCTCGTCCTCGACATCTACGAGCTGATCACCGGCCTGCGCATGAACCACGCCTACGTCCGCCCCGGCGGCCTCGCGCAGGACCTGCCGCCCGGCGCCGTGGACCAGGTGCGCGCGTTCGTGAAGAAGATGCGCAAGAACCTGCCGGAGTACGACAAGCTCGCCACCGGCAACCCCATCTTCAAGGGCCGCCTCCAGGACATCGGCTACCTCGACCTGGCCGGCTGCATGGCCCTCGGCGCGACCGGCCCCATCCTGCGCGCCACCGGCCTCCCGCACGACCTGCGCAAGTCCCAGCCCTACTGCGGCTACGACACCTACGACTTCGAGGTGCCGACCGCCGACACCTGCGACGCGTACGGGCGCTTCCTCATCCGCATCGAGGAGATGCACCAGTCCCTGCGGATCATCGAGCAGTGCCTGGACCGGCTGGCGCCCGGCCCGGTCATGGTCGCGGACAAGAAGATCGCCTGGCCCGCGCAGCTGGCCCTCGGCCCCGACGGCCTCGGCAACTCCCTCGACCACATCAAGAAGATCATGGGCACCTCCATGGAGGCCCTGATCCACCACTTCAAGCTGGTCACGGAGGGCTTCCGGGTGCCGCCCGGGCAGGTCTACGCCGCGGTCGAGTCGCCCAAGGGCGAGCTGGGCGTGCACGTCGTCAGCGACGGCGGCACCCGCCCGTACCGCGTCCACTTCCGTGACCCGTCCTTCACCAACCTGCAGTCCATGGCGGCGATGTGCGAGGGCGGCCAGGTGGCCGACGTGATCGTCGCGGTGGCGTCCATCGATCCCGTGATGGGAGGCGTCGATCGGTGAGCGTCGCACGCGCGGCCGCCGGGCCGCAGACAAACACGAAACCCGCACCTCTGCGCCGCGCGGGCGGAGAAGCGAACGGGGAGGCGCTGTGAGCCATGACGTACAGCTGGGGATGCCTTCGCTCCCCGCGCCGGACTATCCCGCGGAGGTGCGGGAGCGGCTGGCGGCCGACGCCAAGGAGGTGATCGACCGCTATCCCGACAGCCGGAGCGCCCTGCTGCCGCTGCTCCACCTCGTCCAGGCCGAGGAGGGCCACGTCACCCGGACCGGCATGCGCTTCTGCGCCGAGACGCTCGGCCTGACCATCGCCGAGGTCACGGCGGTCGCCACCTTCTACACGATGTACCGGCGCGAGCCGGGCGGCGAATACCAGGTGGGGGTGTGCACCAACACCCTGTGCGCGGTCATGGGCGGCGACGCGATCTTCGAGGGCCTGCGCCGGCACCTCGGCGTCGACAACGGCGGCACCACGCCCGACGGCAAGGTCACTCTTGAGCACGTCGAGTGCAACGCCGCCTGCGACTTCGCGCCCGTCGTGATGGTCAACTGGGAGTTCTTCGACAACCAGACCGTCGAGAGCGCCAAGGCCCTCGTCGACGGCCTGCGCGCGGGCCGCGCCGCCGAGCCGACCCGCGGCGCCCCGCTGTGCACCTTCCGGGAGACCTCCCGGATCCTCGCCGGCTTCCCCGACCCCCGCCCGGGCGCGGTCGAGGCGGGCGGCGGCGCCGGGCCGGCCTCCCTGGCGGGGCTGCGGCTGGCCAAGGGCGAGCACGCCGGCGGCCCGGCCCGGGTGGGCCCGCCGCGCGGCGCCCCGCCCTCCACCACCAAGCAGCAGCACCCCGGAGAGCACCCCGGCTCTCATGACGCGCCGCAGAAGACGTCCGCCTCGGACCCCGACCACCCCGCCGGACCGGTCACCGAGGAGGGGGAGGGATGACCATGGCACCAGCGATGGGGGAGACGAGCCCGGAGAAGCTGCTCGCCCCGGTGCTCTCCGCGTTCTGGGACGAGCCGCGCTCCTGGACGCTGGAGACCTACCTGCGCCACGACGGCTACCAGGGCGCGCGCAAGGCGCTCGCGATGGCCCCCGACGACGTGATCGCCTACGTGAAGGACTCGGGCCTGCGCGGCCGCGGCGGCGCGGGCTTCCCGACGGGCATGAAATGGCAGTTCATCCCGCAGGGCGACGGCAAGCCGCACTACCTCGTGGTCAACGCGGACGAGTCCGAGCCGGGCGCCTGCAAGGACATCCCGCTGCTCTACGCCGCGCCGCACACCCTCATCGAGGGCATCGTGATCGCCTGCCACGCGATCCGCTCCAACCGGGCCTTCATCTACCTGCGCGGCGAGGTCGTCCCCGTGCTGCGCCGGCTGCACGAGGCCGTGCGCGAGGCCTACGCCGCGGGCTACCTCGGCACGAACGTCCTCGGCTCCGGGCTGGACCTGGAGCTGACCGTGCACGCGGGCGCCGGCGCGTACATCTGCGGCGAGGAGACCGCCCTCCTTGACTCGCTCGAAGGCCGTCGCGGCCAGCCCCGGCTCCGGCCCCCCTTCCCCGCGGTCGCCGGCCTCTACGCCTGCCCCACCGTGGTGAACAACGTGGAGTCCATCGCGTCGGTTCCCGCGATCCTCCACCGGGGCAAGGAGTGGTTCCGCTCGATGGGCACCGACAAGTGCCCCGGCTTCACGCTCTATTCGCTCTCCGGGCACGTCACCAACCCCGGCCAGTACGAGGGCCCCATGGGCATCACGCTGCGCCAGCTGCTCGACATGAGCGGCGGCATGCGGCCCGGCCACCGGCTGAAGTTCTGGACGCCGGGCGGCTCCTCCAGCCCGATGTTCACCGCCGAACACCTCGACGTGCCGCTGGACTTCGACAGCGTGGGCGCGGCCGGCTCGCTGCTGGGCACCAAGTCGCTCCAGTGCTTCGACGAGACGACGTGCGTGGTCCGCGCGGTCACCCGCTGGACGGAGTTCTACGCGCACGAGTCGTGCGGCAAGTGCACGCCCTGCCGCGAGGGCACGTACTGGCTCGTCCAGCTGCTGCGCGACATCGAGGCCGGCAAGGGCCGCAAGGCCGACCTCGACAAGCTCGCCGACATCTCCGACAACATCAACGGCAAGTCGTTCTGCGCCCTCGGCGACGGCGCCGCGGCGCCCATCCTCTCCTCGCTCCAGCACTTCCGCGCGGAGTACGAGCAGCACATCACGGGCAAGGGCTGCCCCTTCGACCCGTCGAAGTCGACCCTGTGGGCCGACGGCCCGCAGAATTTCCCCCTGGAGGTGAACGCGTGACGGTCACGACGTCTGCCCCCTCCGGAGGAGGGGGCGCGAAGCCGCCGCCGGAGGACCTCGTCTCCCTCACCATCGACGGCGCAGCGATCTCCGTCCCCAAGGGGACGCTGGTCATCCGCGCCGCGGAGCTGCTGGGCATCGAGATCCCCCGCTTCTGCGACCACCCGCTGCTCGATCCGGCCGGCGCCTGCCGGCAGTGCATCGTGGAGGTGGAGGGCCAGCGCAAGCCGATGGCGTCCTGCACCATCACCTGCACCGACGGCATGGTCGTCCGGACGCAGCTGACCTCGCCGGTCGCGGAGAAGGCGCAGCGCGGTGTGATGGAGCTGCTGCTGATCAACCACCCGCTGGACTGCCCGGTCTGCGACAAGGGCGGCGAGTGCCCCTTGCAGAACCAGGCGATGTCGGCGGGGCAGGCGGACAGCCGCTTCGAGGGCCGCAAGCGGACCTTCGAGAAGCCGGTGCCCATCTCCCCGCAGGTGCTGCTGGACCGCGAGCGGTGCGTGCTGTGCGCGCGCTGCACCCGCTTCTCCCAGCAGATCGCGGGCGACCCGATGATCGAGCTGCTGGAGCGCGGCGCGCTCCAGCAGGTCGGCACGGGCGAGGGCGTGCCCTTCGAGTCGTACTTCTCGGGCAACACCATCCAGATCTGCCCGGTGGGGGCGCTGACCTCGGCGGCGTACCGCTTCCGCTCCCGCCCCTTCGACCTGGTGTCGTCGCCGTCGGTGTGCGAGCACTGCGCGGGCGGCTGCGCGGTGCGCACGGACCACCGGCGCGGCAAGGTGATGCGCCGCCTGGCCGCCGACGACCCGGAGGTCAACGAGGAGTGGGTGTGCGACAAGGGCCGCTTCGCGTTCCGCTACGCGCAGCGGCCGGAGCGCTTCACGCACCCGCTGGTGCGCAGCGCCGAGGGCGTCCTCGAGCCGGCGAGCTGGCCGGAGGCGCTGGAGGCGGCGGGGCGCGGGCTGGCGGCGGCGCGCGGCAGAGCGGGTGTCCTGACGGGCGGCCGGCTGACGGTCGAGGACGCGTACGCGTACGCCAAGTTCGCGCGCGTGGCGCTCGATACGCACGACGTGGACTTCCGGGCCCGGGTGCACAGCGGTGAAGAGGCCGACTTCCTGGCGGCCCGCGTGGCCGGCCGGGGCCGGGACTTGGACGGCGGCGGGCTGACGTACGCGGCGCTGGAGAAGGCCCCGGCGGTGCTGATGGTGGGCTTCGAGGCCGAGGAGGAGGCGCCCGGCGTCTTCCTGCGGCTGCGCAAGGCCTGGCGCAAGCACGGGCAGCGCGTCTTCGCGCTCGCCACGTACGCCAGCCGCGGCCTGGAGAAGGCGGGCGGCACGCTGCTGCCGGCCGCGCCCGGCACCGAGACCGCGTGGCTGCGGGCGCTGGCCGACGGCGCGGGCCTGGACGCCGGGGGGCAGGCCGCGGCCGGCGCCCTGCGCGCGGACGGCTCCGTGATCGTCGTCGGCGAGCGGCTCGCGGGCGTGCCCGGCGCGCTGTCGGCCGCCGTCGCCGCGGCCGGGGCGACCGGCGCGCGGCTGGTGTGGATCCCGCGCCGGGCCGGAGAGCGCGGCGCGATCGAGGCGGGGGCCCTGCCGGGACTGCTGCCCGGCGGCCGCCCGGCCACCGACCCGCGCGCGCGCGAGGAGACCGCGGCCGCCTGGGGCGTGTCCGGCCTGCCGCGCAGCCCGGGCCGGGACACCGGCCAGATCGTGGAGGCGGCCGCGCGGGGCGAGCTGGGCGCCCTGCTGGTGGGCGGCGTCGAGGTCGCGGACCTGCCGGACCCGGCCCGCGCGCGGGAGGCCCTGGAGGCCGTCGGCTTCCTGGTCAGCCTGGAGCAGCGGCCGAGCGAGGTGTCGGACCGGGCGGACGTCGTCCTGCCGGTGGCGGCCGTCGCGGAGAAGGCGGGCACGTTCCTCAACTGGGAGGGCCGGGCCCGGCCGTTCGAGGTCGCGATCAAGCCGGACCAGCTGCCGCGCCGCCACGTGCCCGCGGACGGCCGCGTGCTGCACATGCTGGCCGACGCCATGGGCATCGGCCTCGGCCTGCCCGACGTCGGCGCCGTGCGCGCGGAGCTGCGCCGCCTCGGCCCCTGGGACGGCGAGCACGCCGCGGACCCGGCGGAGTCCGGCCGGCCGCTGCCGCGGCCGGGTGCGGGCGAGGCGGTCCTCGCGGGCCACCGGCTGCTGCTGGACCGGGGCCGCCTCCAGGACGGCGACGACGCCCTGGCCGGCACGCGGCACGCGGCGCTCGCCCGCCTGTCGCCCGCGACCGCCGCCGAGGCGGGCGTGCGCGAGGGCGAGGTGCTGGCGGTGACGGGCCCGGCTGGGACGGTGCGGCTGCCGCTGTGCGTGACGGCCATGCCGGACCGCGTGGTGTGGCTGCCGCTGAACTCGGCGGGCGGCGGTGTCGCCGGAGACACCGGGGCGCGCCCCGGCGAGCTCGTACGGATCGGGGCGGATCCCGGTGAGGGCACCGGGAGCGGGACACCGGAGGCGCGGCAGTGAAGGCTGTAGAGGCTTACGGACTGGGCGAGCTGGCCGCCGGGGACCTGTCGGTGTTCGGCCGGGACCCGTGGTGGCTGGTCGTCGTCAAGGCGGTCTTCTGCTTCGCGTTCGTCATGCTGACCGTGCTGTTCTCGATCGTCTGGGAGCGCAAGGTCGTGGCGTGGATGCAGCTGCGGATCGGCCCCAACCGGCACGGCCCGTGGGGCATGCTGCAATCCCTTGCGGACGGCATCAAGCTGATGCTGAAAGAGGACGTGATCGTCAAGCGGGCGGACAAGGCGGTCTATCTGCTGGCCCCCGTCGTGGCGGCCGTCCCCGCGTTCATGGCGATCGCCGTGATCCCCTTCGGCCCCGCCGGCAACGAGATCTCCATCTTCGGGCACCGCACGACGATGCAGCTCACGGACCTGCCGATCGGCGTGCTCTACATCCTCGCCACGGCCTCGGTCGGCATCTACGGCATCGTGCTCGCGGGCTGGTCCTCCGGCTCGACGTACCCGCTGCTGGGCGGCCTGCGCTCGTGCGCGCAGATGATCTCGTACGAGATCGCGATGGGCGTCTCCTTCGCCGCCGTCTTCCTCTACTCCGGGTCGATGTCGACGTCGGCGATCGTGGAGGCCCAGCACGACCGCTGGTACGTGCTGCTGCTGCCGGTGTCCTTCCTCGTCTACATCGTGGCGATGGTGGGGGAGACCAACCGGGCGCCGTTCGACCTGCCGGAGTCCGAGGGCGACCTGGTCGGCGGCTTCAACACCGAGTACTCCTCCATCAAGTTCGCGATGTTCATGCTGGCCGAGTACGTCAACATGGTCACCGTCTCGGCGGTGGCCGTGACGCTGTTCCTGGGCGGCTGGCGGGCCCCGTACCCCGTCTCGGCGTTCTGGGAGGGCGCGAACCACGGCTGGTGGCCGCTCCTGTGGTTCGTGATCAAGCTACAGCTGCTGCTGTTCTTCTTCATCTGGCTGCGCGGCACGCTGCCGCGGCTGCGCTACGACCAGTTCATGAAGCTGGGGTGGAAGGTCCTCATCCCGGTCTCGATGGTGTGGCTGATGCTCGTCGCCTCGGTGCGGGCGCTGCGGAACGAGAACTACGACTTCCAGCAGATCGTGCTGTACGTGGGCGGCGCCGTCGTCGCGGTCCTGCTGCTCTCCTTCGTGGCGGACATCTTCCGCAAGGGCGAGCGCGGCCAGGGGGACGGGGAGGCCGCGCCGGAGCGGGAGTTCGACCCGGCGGGCGGCGGGTTCCCCGTACCGCCGCTGCCCGGGCAGACGCTGCCGCCGGTGCCGCGCCGCAGGCCGCGCCGTGACGGATCGCTCATTGTCAGTGGTGGGCCCGATACTGTGCGTGACGGAAAGGAGGGCTGACGGCAGTGGCTACCGACCCCGCGGGCGACGCGTCCCGCGATACCCCCCGCAATCCCGTGGCCGGCTTCGGCGTGACCTTCAAGGCCATGTTCAAGAAGCGGCTGACCGAGCAGTACCCGGAGTACAAGAAGCCGACGGCCCCCCGCTTCCACGGCCGCCACCAGCTCAACCGGCACCCGGACGGCCTGGAGAAGTGCATCGGCTGCGAGCTGTGCGCCTGGGCCTGCCCCGCCGACGCCATCTACGTGGAGGGCGCGGACAACAAGGACGAGGAGCGCTATTCGCCGGGCGAGCGCTACGGCCGCGTCTACCAGATCAACTACCTCCGCTGCATCCTGTGCGGCCTGTGCGTCGAGGCGTGCCCCACCCGCGCCCTCACCATGACCAACGAGTACGAACTGGCCGACAGCAGCCGCGAGTCGCTCATCTACACCAAGGAGGAGCTGCTCGCGGGCCTGGAGGAGGGCATGGTCGACTCCCCGCACGCGATCTTCCCCGGCATGGCCGAACAGGACTACTACCGCGGCCTGGTGACCGAGGCCGCGCCCGGCACGGTCCGCCAGGTCGCCGCGTCCAAGGGCGAACGGCCCCATGAGGAAGGGGCGGACGCGTGAGCCTCGCCGCTTCCCTCGCCGCCTCGCCCGCCTCCACGACCTCGACCGGCGAGGCCGTCCAGTTCTGGATCCTGGCCGTCGTCGCCGTCCTGGGGGCGCTCGGCGCCGTCCTGATGAAGAAGGCCGTGCACAGCGCCCTCTCGCTGGCCGGCACCATGATCGTCCTGGCGGTGTTCTACCTCGCCAACGGCGCCTACTTCCTGGGCGTCGTCCAGATCGTCGTCTACACCGGCGCGATCATGATGCTCTTCCTCTTCGTCGTCATGCTCGTGGGCGTCACCGCCGCCGACTCCCTCAAGGAGACCATCAAGGGCCAGCGGTGGCTCGCCGGGCTGTGCGTGCTCGGCTTCGGCATCCTGCTCATGGCCGGCATCTCCAACGCCTCCCTGAAGGAGTGGAACGGCGTCGGCGGGGCCAACGCGGGCGGCAATGTGGAGGGCCTCGCCGCCCTCATCTTCACCAAGTACGTCTTCGCGTTCGAGATCACCGGCGCCCTGCTGATCACCGCGGCCGTCGGCGCGATGGTCCTCACCCACCGCGAGCGCACCGAGCGCGCCGCCACCCAGCGCGAGCGCGCCGAACAGCGCGTCCGCGAGGGGAAGCAGTCCCGCCCGTCGCCCGACCACCACCCCTCAACGACAGGCTCCGCCTGGCACCTTCCTACTCCCGCTCCCGCCCCCGGCGTCTACGCCCGGCACAACGCCGTCGACATCCCGGGCCTCCTGCCCGACGGCACCACCTCCGACCTGACCGTCAGCCCCACCCTGCGCGCCCGGGGCCAGGTCCGGGACGTCTCGGACGAGGCCCTGGCGGACCTCAAGGCCCTGGAGCAGCGCTCCAGCGACTGGCAGGAGCGGGGCCGCAGCGAGGACGCCGACGCGAAGGGGGCGAGCAAGTGAACCCGGTCAACTACCTCTATCTGGCGGCCCTGTTGTTCACCATCGGGGCGGCCGGCGTGCTCATCCGGCGGAACGCGATCGTCATCTTCATGTGCGTCGAGCTCATGCTGAACGCCTGCAACCTCGCGTTCGTCACCTTCGCCCGGCTGCACGGCAACCTCGACGGCCAGATCATCGCCTTCTTCACGATGGTCGTGGCCGCGGCCGAAGTCGTGGTGGGCCTCGCCATCATCGTGACGATCTTCCGCTCCCGGCACTCGGCCTCGGTGGACGACGCCGGCCTGCTGAAGCTGTAAGGGGACGCTGACGTGGAGAACCTCATCGGATTGCTCGTCCTCGCGCCCCTGCTGGGAGCGGGTGTGCTGCTGTGCGGCGGGCGCCGGCTCGACCGGAGCGGCCCCTGGCTGGGGACCCTGCTCGCGGCCGTGTCCTTCGCGCTCGGCGTGGTGCTCTTCGCCGACATGCTCGGCAAGGGCGGCGAGGAGCGCGCCCTGGACGTCACGGTCTTCCAGTGGGTGCCCGTCGGCGGCTTCCGCGCGGACGTCGGCTTCCACCTCGACCAGCTGTCGATGACCTTCGTCCTGCTGATCACGGGCGTGGGCTCGCTCATCCACCTCTACTCGGTGGGCTACATGGCCCACGACGAGCGCAAGCGGCGCTTCTTCGGTTACCTCAACCTCTTCCTCGCCGCGATGCTGCTGCTCGTCCTCGCCGACAACTACCTGCTCCTGTATGTGGGCTGGGAGGGCGTCGGCCTCGCTTCGTACCTGCTGATCGGCTTCTGGCAGCACAAGCCGAGCGCGGCCACCGCCGCCAAGAAGGCGTTCCTGGTCAACCGCGTCGGCGACATGGGGCTGTCGATCGCGATCATGCTGCTGTTCACCACGTTCGGCACGTTCGCCTTCGACCCCGTCCTTGACCGGGCCACCGACGCGGGGGAGGGCAAGCTGACGGCGATCGCGCTGATGCTGCTGCTCGCCGCGTGCGGCAAGTCCGCCCAGGTGCCGCTCCAGTCCTGGCTCGGGGACGCGATGGAGGGCCCGACGCCGGTCTCGGCCCTCATCCACGCCGCGACGATGGTGACCGCCGGCGTCTATCTGATCACCCGCTCCGGCGCGGTCTTCGACGCGGCGCCGGACGCACAGACGGCCGTGGTCACGGTCGGCGCGGTCACGCTCCTCTTCGGTGCCATCGTCGGTTGCGCCAAGGACGACATCAAGAAGGCCCTGGCCGGCTCCACCATGTCCCAGATCGGGTACATGATCCTCGCGGCCGGGCTGGGCCCCGTCGGCTACGTCTTCGCGATCATGCACCTGGTGACCCACGGCTTCTTCAAGGCCGGGCTCTTCCTCGGCGCCGGCTCCGTCATGCACGGCATGAACGACGAGGTCGACATGCGCCGCTACGGCGGCCTGCGGAAGTACATGCCGGTCACCTTCGTCACCTTCGGCCTCGGCTACCTCGCCATCATCGGCTTCCCGGGGCTGTCCGGCTTCTTCTCCAAAGACAAGATCATCGAGGCCGCCTTCGCCAAGGGCGGCACCGAGGGCTGGATCCTCGGCGGCGCGGCCCTGCTGGGCGCGGCCATCACCGCGTACTACATGACGCGGGTGATGCTGCTGACCTTCTTCGGCGAGAAGCGCTGGCAGCCCGACGCGAACGGCGAGCTCCCGCACCCCCACGAGTCGCCCCGCACCATGACGATTCCGATGGTCGTCCTGGCCTTCGGATCGGTCTTCGCCGGCGGCCTGTTCAGCATCAACGACACCTTCCTGAAGTGGCTGGAGCCGGTCACCGGGCACGAGGAGGGCCACTCGCCCGTCAGCGCCCTCACCGTCACCGCCGCCACCATGCTCGTGCTCGTGATCGGCGTGGCGATCGCCTGGGCGCAGTACGGGCGCCGGCCCGTCCCCGTCACGGCCCCCCGCGGCAGCCTGCTGACCCGGGCCGCCCGGCGGGACCTGCTCCAGGACGACTTCAACCACGTCGTGCTGGTCCGCGGCGGCGAGCACCTCACCCGCAGCCTGGTCTACGTCGACCACACCCTGGTCGACGGCGTCGTCAACGGCACCGCCGCCTCGGTGGGCGGGCTGTCGGGCCGGATGCGCAAGCTGCAGAACGGCTACGCCCGTTCGTACGCGGTCTCGATGTTCGGCGGTGCGGCGGTGCTCATCGCCGCCACCCTGCTGATGAGGGCGGTTTGATCATGGCCTTTCCCCTGCTGACGCTCACGGCCGCGATCCCCGCGGTCGGCGCGGTCGCCACCGCGGCCGTGCCGGCCGGGCGGCGCACCGCCGCCAAGTGGCTCGCGCTCGCCTTCTCGCTCGCGACGCTCGCCCTGGCGGCCGTCCAGCTCGTGCGCTTCGACCCCGACGCCAAGGGGCCCTTCCAGCTCACGGAGTCGCACGCCTGGATCGCGGACTTCGGGGTCCGCTACGAACTGGGCGTGGACGGCATCGCGGTGGTCCTCATCGCCCTGGCCGCCCTGCTGATCCCCTTCATCATGCTGGCCGGCTGGCACGACGCCGACCCTCAGGAGAGCGGTTCCTCGCGCTGGCGGCCGACCCAGGGCTTCTTCGCGCTGATCCTCATGGTCGAGGCGATGGTGGTGATCTCCTTCGAGGCCACCGACGTCTTCCTCTTCTACATCTTCTTCGAAGCCATGCTCATCCCGATGTACTTCCTCATCGGCGGCTTCGGGGACGGGGCGGCCGGGAACGGCGACGCGGGCGCGGCGGCCCAGCGCTCGTACGCGGCCGTGAAGTTCCTCCTCTACAACCTCGTCGGCGGGCTGATCATGCTGGCCGCCGTCATCGGGCTGTACGCGGTCACCGCCGACCAGCTCGGCAGCGGCACCTTCTCCCTCCAGGAGATCGTCCAGGCGCGCGCCGCCGGCAAGCTCGACATCGCGACCACCACCGAACGCGCCCTGTTCCTCGGCTTCTTCTTCGCCTTCGCCGTCAAGGCCCCGCTGTGGCCGCTGCACACCTGGCTGCCCAACGCCATGGGCGAGGCCACCGCGCCCGTCGCCGTGCTGATCACTGCCGTGGTCGACAAGGTCGGCACGTTCGCGATGCTCCGCTTCTGCCTCCAGCTCTTCCCGGAGGCCTCGAAGTGGGCCACCCCCGTCATCGTCGTCCTGGCCCTGATCAGCATCCTGTACGGGGCGCTGCTCGCGGTCGGGCAGCGGGACATCAAGCGGCTGGTCGCGTACGCCTCGATCTCGCACTTCGGCTTCATCGTGCTCGGCATCTTCGCGATGACCAGCCAGGGCCAGAGCGGCGCGACGCTCTATATGGTCAACCACGGCATCTCCACGGCCGCGCTGATGCTGGTGGCGGGCTTCCTGATCTCCCGCCGCGGCTCGCGGCTCATCGCGGACTACGGCGGCGTGCAGAAGGTCGCCCCGGTGCTCGCCGGCACGTTCCTCGTCGGCGGCCTCGCGACGCTGTCGCTGCCCGGCCTCGCGCCCTTCGTCTCCGAATTCCTCGTCCTCGTCGGCACGTTCAGCCGCTATCCGGCCGCCGGCATCGTGGCCACGCTCGGCATCGTGCTGGCCGCGCTGTACGTCCTCGTGCTCTACCAGCGCACCATGACCGGGCCGGTGAAGGAGGAGGTGCGGGGCATGCCCGACCTCAGGGCGCGCGAGCTGGCCGTCGTCGCCCCGCTGATCGCCCTCCTGCTCGTCCTCGGCGTCTACCCCAAGCCGGTGACGGAGATCCTCGACCCGGCGGTGCGGCACACGATGTCGCAGGTGCACCAGGCCGACCCCAAGCCCGATGTGAACGATGTGGAGGCCGCGAAGTGAGCCACGCAGCATCCGTCCACAGCCTGTGGACGATGTCGGCGGACGCGCCGCAGAAGATCCCGGCGCCGCACATCGAGTACGCCCAGCTGTCCCCGACGCTGATCGTGCTCGGCGCCGCGGTGCTCGGCATCCTCGTGGAGGCGTTCCTCCCGCGCCGCGTCCGCTACGCCGCCCAGACGCTGCTGACCTGCGTCGCGCTGGCCGCGGCCTTCGCCGCCGTCGTCGCCCTCGCGGCCGGCGGCTACGCCACGGGCAAGGCGCACGCCGCCGCGATGGGCGCCGTCGCCGTGGACGGCCCGGCGCTGTTCCTCCAGGGCACCATTCTCCTGGTCTCCCTGGTCGCCGTGTTCACCTTCGCCGAGCGGCGCCTGGACCCGGCGGCGCACGGCCGGCCCGTCGACTCCTTCGCGGCCCAGGGTGCCGCCGTGCCCGGCGGCCGGGCCGAGCAGGACGCGGTCAAGGCGGGCTTCACCACGACCGAGGTGTTCCCGCTCGTGCTCTTCGCGGTGGGCGGCATGCTCGTCTTCCCCGCCGCGGACGACCTGCTGACGCTCTTCGTCGCCCTGGAGGTCTTCTCCCTCCCGCTGTACGTCCTGTGCGCGCTGGCCCGCCGCAAGCGGCTCCTGTCGCAGGAGTCGGCCGTCAAGTACTTCCTGCTCGGCGCCTTCTCCTCGGCCTTCCTGCTCTTCGGCGTGGCCCTGCTCTACGGCTACGCGGGCACGGTCACGTACTCCGGCATCGCCGACGTCGTCAGCGGCGGCGTCCGCACGCTCGATCCGGCCCTCGCCGCCACCACCGGCAACGACGCCCTGCTGCTGATCGGCGGCGCGCTCGTCCTGATGGGCCTGCTCTTCAAGGTCGGCGCGGTGCCCTTCCACATGTGGACCCCGGACGTCTACCAGGGCGCCCCCACGCCCGTCACGGGCTTCATGGCCGCAGCGACCAAGGTCGCCGGCTTCGGCGCGCTGCTGCGGCTGCTGTACGTGGTCCTGCCGGGGCTGCGCTGGGACTGGCGGCCGGTGATGTGGGGCGTCGCGATCGTCACCATGCTGGTGGGCGCGATCGTGGCCGTCACCCAGACCGACGTGAAGCGGCTGCTGGCCTACTCCTCCATCGCCCACGCCGGGTTCATCCTCGCCGGCGTCGTCGCGACGACGCCCGACGGCGTGTCGTCCGTGCTGTTCTACCTGGGCGCGTACTCGTTCGTCACGCTCGGCGCGTTCTCGGTCGTGACGCTGGTGCGCGACGCGGGCGGGGAGGCCACGCACCTGTCCAAGTGGGCCGGGCTGGGCCGCCGTTCGCCGCTCACGGCGGCGACGTTCGCGGTGTTCCTGCTGGCCTTCGCGGGCATTCCGCTGACGAGCGGGTTCGCGGGGAAGTTCGCGGTGTTCAAGGCGGCGGCGCAGGGCGGGGCGGGGCCGCTGGTCATCGTCGGTGTGGTGTCCTCGGCGATCGCCGCGTTCTTCTACGTCCGGGTGATCGTGCTGATGTTCTTCAGCGAGCCGAAGGAGGACGGGCCGACGGTCGCCGTCCCGAGCGCTCTGACGTCGTCGGCGATCGCGATCGGCGTCGCCGTCACGCTGGTGCTGGGCGTGGCGCCGCAGTATTTCCTCGACCTGGCGGGCCAGGCGGGGGTGTTCGTGCGTTAGCCGGTGGCGCTGCCGTGCGCGCGGAAGCGCGGACCCGTCTTCTGTACATGTGCCGCTGCCCGGCAACCCTCCCCGGTTGCCGGGCAGCGGCACGCGTACGGCGGGGTTCAGCCCTTGGCCTTGGTGGGCAGGCCGCCCGCGATGCCGCCGGCGACGCCGGTCGGCTTGCCGTCGGCGCCGACGGTCTTGCTCATCTTCTCCTGCTTGCCGGAGGCCCAGGCCACGGTGAAGGACGTGCCGTCGAAGTCCTTGATGGTGCCCGTGCTGTAGTCCGTGCTGCCGTCCTGGCAGTGCTTGATGGTGATCGTCGCCGGCTGCGCGTTGTCGACGAGCGTGCCCGAGCAGGCGGTCTTCCCGCTGAGCGTCACCGTGTTCTGGGTGAACACCAGGATGAGGAGGCTCTTGTCGGTGAGCTTGCCGTTGTTCGACCAGCCGCCCGCGAGGCCGGCCGCCGTCGCGCGCTGCCCGCCGGCGTCCGTGGCCGGCGAGGACGGCTGCTCCGCCGGGGCCTGGGAGGTCGGCGTGGCGCCCCCGACCGGCTTGTCGTCCTTCTTGCCGCCGTCGCTCCCGCTGCTGCAACCGGTCATCAGCACAGCGGCGCAGAGCGCCGCCCCCGTGATCTGTACTGCCTTGCGCACGTCTCTCCTTAAGGCTGGTTCAGGGCATGACAAGTTAGCAGCCCTGATCCGCCGCTCCGGGAGGACTCAGCCCGCGCCGCCTCCGCCGCCGCCGTCCGAGCTGTCGCGCATCACGTTCTTGTGCACGGCCCGCGCCGCCCAGTCCTGACGTACGAGCCGGCGCATGGCCTGCCGGTCCTCCAGCCCGCGCCAGCCGGGGTACAGGGCCCCCGATATGCCGATGGCGGACGCCAGCGCGGCGAGCGCGCGGGCGCGCGGATCGGCGAAGCCCCCGCGCCGGGCCAGCTTGAAGCGCTCCCGCGCCTCCGTCGTCAGGTCCACCGGGCCGATGGCATCGCGGCGGTACGGAACGACGCCGAGGAAGCGGCGCGTTTCGAGGCGCAGCGCGCCCTTCTCCGCGAGCCGGGCCAGCCACGGCTCTTCGAGGTGCCGCGACGCGCTCCGCACCCAGGCGGTCGTGCGCGGGCCGCCGCGGCCCTTCCCGGGCTGCGGCAGGCTCGCCATCGCCATGGCCAGCAGCGGGTCCTCCGGCGGCAGCGGGTTCGTCACGTGCAGCCGGCCGCCCTCCTCCACGACCCGCCCGGTGAGCCGCAGTTCGACCAGCGCCGCCCCGGCGACGCCGTACGCCGAGGAGCGGCCGGCGCGCATCAGCTTGCGCCCGCTGACCGGGTCGAAGCAGAGCAGCAGCAGTTCCTCGGGGAGCAGCAGGGCCGGGGCGCCGCCGGTCATGGCGTCACGGTGCCATGGGCCGGGAGGATGCGGCCGGTGACCTCGCCGAGGCCGATCCGCGCGCCGCCGGGGCCGGGCGCCCAGGCCGTGAGCGTGACCTCGTCGCCGTCCTCCAGCCACGGGCCCTTGCCCGCGGTCAGTTCGAGGAGGCAGCCCAGCTGGTCCGGCTCGGGGCCGCTGACCGTGCCGGAGGCGTAGAGGTCGCCGGTGCGCAGGGTGGCGCCGTTGACCGTCATGTGCGCCAGCTGCTGCGCCGCGGTCCAGTACATGGCGGAGAACGGCGGCCGGGAGACCGTCTCGCCGTTGATGCTCACCTCGATGTGCAGGTCGAGGCCGCCCGGTTCGGCCGCGGAGTCGTCGAGGTAGGGCAGGAGCGGGTGGGTGCGCTCCGGCGGCGCCGTGCGGGCCTCGTCGAAGGCGTCGAGCGGGGTGATCCACGCCGAGGCCGAGGTGGCGAAGGACTTGCCGAGGAACGGGCCGAGGGGCACGTACTCCCACGCCTGGAGGTCGCGGGCCGACCAGTCGTTGACGAGGCAGACGCCGAAGACGTGCTCGCGGAAGTCCGCGAGGCCGACCGGGGCGTTCGCGGGCGTGCCGACGACGAAGCCGACCTCGGCCTCGATGTCGAGGCGGCGCGAGGGGCCGAAGGAGGGGAGCGCGTCGGCGGGGGCCTTGCGCTGGCCCTGGGGGCGCACGACGTCGGTGCCGCTGACGACGACGGTGCCGGCGCGGCCGTGGTAACCGATCGGCAGGTGCTTCCAGTTCGGCGTGAGGGCGTCGCCGTCGGGGCGGAAGATGCGGCCGACGTTGGTGGCGTGGTGCTCGCTGGAGTAGAAGTCGACGTAGTCGGCGACCTCGAACGGCAGGTGCAGCGTCACCTCGGAGAGCGGGTGGAAGGGCCCGTCGGCCAGCCAGGAGCGCACCTCGGCGCGTACGGCCCGCCAGACGGGCCGGCCGGCGGCCAGGAGGGGGTTGAGCGTCGGGGCCGCCAGCAGCCCGGCGTGCGCGGAGCCGTGCGCGGCCGCGGCGGCCGCCGCGTCGAGGACGGAGTCGCCGTAGCGGACGCCGATGCGGGGGCGGTCCGGGGCGTCGGCGGTGGTGAAGACGCCGTACGGGAGGGTGTCCGCGCCGAAGGGGTCGCCTTCGGGCAGCTCGCGGGGGCTGTGCTGGGGCATGGAACGCTGCCTCGCTCTCTCCTGGACGCTCCGGGAAGCCGGTGGGGCCCGGGTGGGGGCCCGCGGCCCACATTACGTGCTGATGGCCGCCAGGCAAGGGGTGTCAGGAGGGCCCTTGCGCAGGGGGCCGGGAGAGCCCCCGCGCGGCGCCCCGAACGGCTGCCCGCAGCCCACGCGGACCGGCCTCCGAACCGCTGTCCGAACCGCCGTCCGGCCTTCGGCTAAAGAGCGTTGCAATATCCGGTAATTCCTTGCTGGAAGCGGCGATTCCGAAGTAGCGTCCTTAATCGGGCCAGGCACAGTGGGGGGCCGCTGCGGCTGAGGGGCCGAGGGGGATGCTGGTGGCGAGCAGGAGCACGCCCATCGCGGCGGACCGGTCCGTTCCGGGACTGATCGTGAAGATCGGCGACTATCCCCTGCATCACGGCGGGGTGGGCGCGATCCGCAGCCTCGGCAGACTCGGCGTCCCCATGTACGCCATCACGGAGGACCGCTGGACCCCGGCGGCCGTCTCCCGCTATCTCCGCGGCGGCTTCGTCTGGCGGACGACGGGCACGGAACAGCCCGCCGAGCTGGTCGAGGGCCTGCTGCGGATCGGCCGCGAGATCGGCCGGCCGGCCGTGCTGATCCCCACCGACGAAGAGGCCGCGGTGCTCATCGCGGAGCACTCCGCGGAGCTGTCCGGGAGCTTCCTCTTCCCGCGGGTGGAGCCGGAGTTGCCGCGGCGGCTGGCGAGCAAGCAGGGGCTGCACGAGCTCTGCGTGGAGCACGGCGTGCCGTCGCCGGAGGCCCTGTTCCCGGCGTCGTTCGAGGAGATCGAGGAGTTCGCGGAGCGCGTCCGCTTCCCCCTCGTCGCCAAGAACCGGGAGGCGTTCGAGCGCCGCCGCAAGCCCGCTGTGCACGGCACCACCCGGATCCACGGGCCGCGCGAGCTGTTGCGGCTGGCGCAGGACTGGGGCCCGTCGCCCGGCGTGATCCTCCAGGAGTACCTCCCCCGCGAGCAGGCGGAGGACTGGATCGTCCACGCGTACTTCGACGCCGAGAGCACGCCGCTGGCGATGTTCACGGGCGTGAAGGTGCGCTCCTGGCCGCCGCACGCGGGCATGACCGCCAACGCCTACGTCGTGGACAATCCCGAACTGGCCGATATGACGGCCCAGTTCATCAAGCAGATCGGCTTCAGCGGGATCATTGACCTGGACTGGCGGTTCGACCGCCGCGACGGGCGGTACAAGCTGCTGGACTTCAACCCCCGGATGGGCGCGCAGTTCCGGCTCTTCGAGAGCGAGTCGGGCGTGGACGTCGTCCGGGCCCAGCACCTCGACCTGACCGGGCGGAGGGTCCCGGAGGGCGAGCAGCCGGCCGGGCGACGGTTCGTCGTGGAGAACATCGACCTGCCCGCGCTCGCCGCGTACCGCCGCAGCGGCTACACCACCCCGCACGCGCCCGCGCGCCCCAGCAGCACGGAGCTGGCCTGGGTCGCGAGGGACGACATGAAGCCGTTCTTCACCATGCTCGCCCGGTTCGTACGGCCGGGTGTGCGGCATCTGTGGCAGATGTGGCGCTCCAGGCGGGCCGCCGCGTCCGTCGCCGAATGACTTTCCGTCGCCGAACAACCGACCCAGTTCACCGGTGAGTAGCGAACCGGTGAGTAGCGATCAGCGCGTAACGACCAACGAGTACCGAGCAATGAGCAGCCAGTGAGGAACGCCCTGGGAGGGGACTCGTGACACTTCCCGTAGCAGTCATCGGGGCCGGCCCGTACGGTCTGTCGACCGCCGCCCATCTGCGGGCCCGCGGGATAGGGACCCGCGTCTTCGGCTCGCCGATGGTGAGCTGGCGCGAGAACATGCCCGCTGGGATGATTCTCAAATCCACCCCCTCGGCCTCCAGCATCGACGCCCCGCAGCCGGGGCACACCCTGCTCGACTTCTGCCGGGAGACCGGCGAGCGGCGCTTCGAATCGGACTGGGACACCATCCCGGTCGAGGCCTTCTCGCGCTACGGCCTGTGGTTCCAGGAGCGCCTGGTGCCGGAGCTGGAGCAGGTGCGCGTGGTGTCGGTGGACCGGCGCGCCGCGGACTTCGAGCTGAAGCTCGACTCCGGGGAGCAGTTCGCCGCCCGCGCGGTGGTGATCGCCAGCGGTCTCAGCGGGCTGGCCCAGCTCCCGCCCGAGCTGGCCGCGGCCGTCCCGGACGGCCCGTCCGTCGTGGGCCCGGTCTCGCACAGCTCGCAGCACCGGGACCTGACGCGGTTCGCGGGGCGCGAGGTGGTGGTCGTCGGCGCCGGGCAGTCGGCGCTGGAGACGGCCGTGCTGCTCGCCGACGCCGGGGCGGCGTCGGTCCGGGTGGTCGCCCGCCGGAAGGGTGCGGTCCGTTTCGGCGCGGCGCCGGACGGGCAGCCGCGGCTGAAGCCGGACACGCCGTTCGGCCGGGCCTGGTCGCTGTACGCGTTCTCGTACCACGCCGACGGGTTCCGCCATCTTCCGGCGCCGGCCCGCCGGTTCCTGGTGGGGCGCGTGCTCGGCCCCCTCGGCGCCTGGTGGCTGCGGGACCGCTTCATCGGGCGGGTGCACGTCTCGGAGGGCACGCGGATCGGCTCGGCCCGGGTCGAGCAGGGCCGCCCCGTCCTCGACCTCATCGGCCCGGACGGCGCGAGCGCGGGCGAGCTCGCCGCCGACCACGTCATCGCGGCGACCGGCTACCGCGTCGACCTTGCGGCCATGGACTTCCTCGGCCACGGCCTGCGCACCAGGCTCGCCGTCGGCGCGGGCGGTCCCCGGCTCGGCCCGGGCTACCGCGCGTCCGTGCCGGGCCTGTTCTTCACGGGCCTGCCGGCCGCGGCGAGCTACGGCCCGGTCATGCGGTTCGTCTGCGGCACGGAGTACGCCTCTCCGCGGCTGGCGAGGGCGGTGGGGGCCCTGCCGTAACCCCGGGCCGGGCCCGGGCCGCGGGAAACCCCGCCGCAGCGGTGCGTGACCACCGACAAGGCGCCCGGCACCGCCGGGCGCCTTGTCGGTGGTTGTCCGCGCGGCGGCGCACCGCACCGTGCCGGGCCGGGCGGCGCCCTGCGCGGCCACCGCGGGCCCGGCCCGGCGCTCCGGCGCGGCTGCGGGTGGCTGAAATTCGGGGGACGGGATCCGCCCGGCAGGGCTCGCCGTGGGGTGACCAAGGGCGCCGCGGGGCACAGAACAGGTCGCACTCGCTGAATCGCGCAACGGGCCCCGAGCGCCCCGTACACCGGCCGCGACGGAGGCCCGGGCAGAGCCCTCGGCAGCGCAACCCGGACGGGTGGCCACGGTGATCCAGAGCCGACCGGATACGCTGACTTTCGGTGGAGACAGCGACACATCGACAAACCCCGTGTTCGCAGGCAGACAGGAGTACCCCTCGTGACCGTCGTCGGGCCTTTCGGGCTGAGCGTGCGGGACCAGGCTCTTGAAGCCGATGTCCAGGCGGGACTGGCAGCTGTCGAGGAGGGCCTCCTGGAGGCCACCAAGAGCGGCGTGCCCTTCATCACCGAGGCCGCACAGCACCTCGTGCGGGCCGGGGGGAAGCGTTTCCGGCCACTGCTGGTGATGCTCGCCGCCCAGTTCGGTGACCCCTACGCCCCCGGCGTCGTGCCGTCCGCGGTCGTCGTCGAGCTCACCCACCTGGCCACGCTCTACCACGACGACGTCATGGACGAGGCCGAGAAGCGGCGCGGCGTCGAGAGCGCCAACGCCCGCTGGGGCAACTCCGTGGCGGTCCTGACCGGCGACTTCCTCTTCGCCCGCGCCTCGCACATACTGGCCGACCTCGGCCCCGAGGCCGTCCGCATCCAGGCCGAGGCCTTCGAGCGGCTGGTCACCGGCCAGATCCTGGAGACCGCCGGGCCGCGCGACGGCCGCGACCCCATCGAGCACTACCTGGACGTCCTCGCCGGCAAGACCGGCTCGCTGGTCGCCGTCTCCGGGCGGTACGGCGCGATGATGTCCGGCGCCGACGAGCGCACGGTCGACATCCTGACCCACTACGGCGAGCGCCTCGGCATCGCCTTCCAGCTCGCCGACGACGTCCTCGACATCGCCAGCGACTCCCACGAGTCCGGCAAGACCCCCGGCACCGACCTGCGCGAGGGCATCGCCACCCTGCCGGTCCTGCACCTGCGCGCCCAGGCCGCCGCCACCGGCTCGGCCGCCGACCTCGAACTGTGCGAGATGCTCGACGGCGACCTCACCGACGACGCCCTCCACGCCGAGGTGCTGCGCCGGCTGCGCGTCCACCCCGCCCTGGAGCAGGCCCGCCGCGACACCGTGCGGTACGCGGAGGAGGCGCGGGCCGTGCTGGCCCCGCTGCCCGAGTGCTACGCCAAGGCCGCGCTGGAGAACCTCTGCGACGCGGTGGTGCACCGCGCGGGCTGACCCTGCCTGTGCTGCCCGCGCCGTCCGTACCGCCCGCGCCGCCCGCGTCGCGTGACGGATACGCCGATCGGCGTGCTGTTCCACCCGAAAGTTGGTGTGCCCGTAGGGGATGTCCTACCCAAGAGGTACACGGACTTGATCCTGTCGACTGATGACCCGACAGGCGGCGTCTGGTGGAATCGAAGTGTCTCGAGGCAGAGGGAATGACGGAAAGACGCCGGGGAGAAAACCCCGGATTCCTCCGGTTTCCACGGCTCCACCACCGAGCGGCCGGGCTCACAATGAGCCGTGGGGGGTGGCGAGTGCACGACAGGTCGAGACCGCCGCCGACGACGGAGGTAGAGGACATGGCACGCATCGAACCGACCCACGGATCCGACGGGACGGCCGGCACCGGGGAAGGCACCCGGCGGCCGCACGGCCGCCGCAGGGCCGTCCGCTACGCCGTCCCGGTCGCGGTGGCGGGCGTCGCCGCGGCGTCGATCGGCATCGGCACCGCGCTCGCGAGCAGCGGCGACCCGGATCTGCCGAAGATCAGCGCGCAGGACCTGATAGCCAAGATGGCGAAGTCGGACGCGCAGCAGCTGTCCGGCACCGTCAAGGTCACCACCGACCTGGGCCTGCCCTCGCTGCCGTCCGGCCTCTCGCTGGGCGACGCCCCGGGCGGCGGCAAGGCGGGCCACGGCTCCGCCGGCAAGGACGCCGGGGCGGACACCTCCCCGCAGGCCAAGCTCACCGAGCTCGCCTCCGGTACGCACACGCTGCGGGTCGCCGCCGACGGCCCGGACAAGCAGCGCCTGTCGATCGTGGAGCGCGCCGCGGAGTACAGCCTGATCCGCAACGGCGACCAGGTCTGGGCGTACGACAGCAAGAGCAACACCGTCCACCACTCCACCGCCCCCAAGGACGCGCACGGCGGCAACGAGGCCCCGCAGGAGCTGCGCGGCGCCTCGCCGCAGGAGCTCGCCAAGAAGACGCTCGCCGCGGTCGACGACTCCACGTCGGTGACGGTCGACGGCACGGCCAAGGTCGCCGGCCGCGACGCCTACCAGCTCGTCATCAAGCCCAAGGCGGCCGAGACGACGGTCGGCGCGGTGCGGATCGCGGTGGACGCTCAGAACGGCGTGCCGCTGAAGTTCACGCTCAGCCCGAAGGGCGGCGGCAAGGCCGTCGTGGACGCGGCGTTCACCAAGGTCGGCTTCGGCAAGCCCGCCGCGGACACCTTCGACTTCAAGCCGCCGAAGGGCGCGAAGGTCACCGAGGACAAGGCGGACGGCAAGGGCGGCAAGGACGCCAAGGGCGGCAAGGGGGCCGAGGGCGGCCACGGCCGGGACGGCGCGCCCGACCTCTCCGGCATGAACGTGCTGGGCAAGAGCTGGACGTCGATAGCCGAGCTCAAGGCGCCCGGCGGCGTGGGCTCGGGCTCGGGCGCGAAGGGCTCCAAGGACGCCGGCCCGGCCGGCGCCCTGCTCGACAGCCTCGGCAGCAAGGTCTCGGGCTCCTTCGGCTCGGGCCACGTCTTCAGCACCCGCCTGGTCAACGCCCTGGTCACGGACGACGGCAAGGTCTACGTGGGCGCCGTCACCAAGGACGCGCTGATCAAGGCCGCGTCGAAGTAGTCGCAGCGGGCCGCAGCGGCACGCGAAGCACACCGCAAGGGGGAGGCCCGATGGAGGCGCTGTCCGCCGCCGGGGAACCGGCGATAGCCACCCACGCGCTCACCAAGCGCTACAGGGGCGGGCAGCTCGCCGTCGACCGGCTCGACCTCGTCGTGCCGCGCGGCAGCGTCTTCGGCTTCCTCGGCCCCAACGGCTCCGGCAAGACCACGACCATCCGCATGCTGATGGGGCTGATCGAGCCGACGTCCGGCACCGCGCGCGTCCTCGGCGAGGAGATGCCGCGGGCCGGGCGGCGCGTGCTGCCCCGGGTGGGCGCGCTGATCGAGGGGCCCGCCCTCTACGGCTTCCTCACCGGCCGCGACAACCTCCTGCGGTTCGACGCGGCCGATCCGACGGCCGACCCGCGCACCCGGCGGGCCCGGGTGGACGCCGCCCTGGACCGGGTGGGGCTGGTCGCCGCGGCGGGCAAGAAGGCCCGCGCGTACTCCCTCGGCATGAAGCAGCGGCTGGGCCTGGCCGCGGCGCTCCTCCAGCCCCGCGAGCTGCTGGTGCTCGACGAGCCCACCAACGGCCTCGACCCGCAGGGCATGCGCGAGATCCGCACCCTGGTGCGCGGCCTCGCCTCCGAGGGCACCACGGTCTTCCTCTCCTCGCACCTGCTGGACGAGATCGAGCAGGTCTGCACGCACGCCGCCGTGATGGCCCAGGGCCGCCTCCTGACCCAGGGCACGGTGGCCGAGCTGGCCTCCTCCGCGCGCGGCAGGCTGGCCGTCACCACGCCCGACACGGCGGAGGCCGTCCGCGTGCTCAAGGAGCACGGCGTGAACGACCTCACCGTCGACGACGACCGCGTCACCGGCGAACTGCCCGCCGCGGTCCCGGAGCTCGCCGAGCTCAACGCCGCCCTCGTGCGGGCCGGGGTCCGCGTCCGCTCCTTCGGCACCGCCCGGGCCTCCCTGGAGGACGCCTTCGTCGCACTCACCGGAGAGGGATTCGATGTCGCAGGCTGAGCTCACCACGGCAGCCGCGGGGCGGGCCGCGCCCAGCCCGCTGTGGGCGCTGTCGCTCTTCCGCAGCGAAGTGGGGACGGTGTTCCGGCGGTGGCGCACGATCGCGCTGCTGGGCGTCCTGGCGGCCGTTCCCGTCCTGGTCGGCATCGCCGTGAAGATGGAGACGGACGACGGCGGCGCGGCCGGGCACGGGGGAGGCGGGCCGGCGTTCATCTCCCAGGTCACCAACAACGGCCTCTTCCTGGTCTTCACCTCCCTCGCCGCGACCCTGCCGTTCTTCCTGCCG
Organism: Streptomyces klenkii; assembly: GCF_003626645.1. GTDB lineage: Bacteria > Actinomycetota > Actinomycetes > Streptomycetales > Streptomycetaceae > Streptomyces > Streptomyces klenkii. The sequence continues at coordinate 108,039 of NZ_RBAM01000007.1, forward strand.
ATGGCCGTCGGCGTGGTCGCGGGCGACTCGGTGGCGGGCGAGGCGAGCTCCGGCACGCTGCGGTACCTCCTCGTCGCCCCTGCCGGCCGCACGCGGCTGCTGCTCGCCAAGTTCTCGGCGACGCTCGCGTTCTGCTGCGCGGCGACGCTGACCGTGGCCGCCTCCGCGCTCGCCGTCGGCGCGATCCTCTTCCCGCTCGGCGACGTCACCCTGATCAGCGGGGTGACCGTCTCCTTCGGGGAGGGGCTGCTGCGGGCGCTGGCGGTCGCCGGGGCGGTGGCGCTGTCGCTGGTGGGCATAGCCGCGCTCGGGCTGTTCGTCTCCACGCTCACCAACAGCGGGATAGCGGCGATGGCCACGACGGTGGGGCTGCTGATCACGGCGCAGATCGTCGACCAGTTCCCGCAGCTGCACGCGGTCCAGCCGTACCTCTTCCCGCACTACTGGCTGAGCTTCGCGGACCTGCTGCGCGCACCCGTCTACTGGGACCAGCTCCTGGACAACGTGGGCTTGCAGGCGCTGTACGCGGCGGTGTTCGGCTCGGCGGCGTGGGCGAGGTTCACGTCGAAGGACGTGACGGCGTAACGGTTTTTCGCGGCACGGGCCTCGCCGGTGAGGGGTTCGTCGGCGAGGCCCGGCAAGCGCGTGCCTAGAAGCTGAGCTTCCAGCTGTTCAGCTGGCCGCTGTCCTGCGCCGCGATGTCCTGGACGCGGAGTTTCCACGTGCCGTTCGCGGGCTCCGACGAGGCGTCCACCGTGTACGTGGCGATGACGTCGTGCGCGGAGTCGTTGCCGCTGGAGTCCTTCAGGCGGTACGCGCGCCCGCTCGGTCCGACGAGGTCGACGACCAGGTCACCGCGCCACGTGTGCTTGATGTCGACGGAGACCTTGAGGGCGGACGGGGCGTTGCCCGTCAGCCCGGAGACCGTCACGGGCGACTCGACGGCCGGCCCCGCGTCCGGGATCGGGAGCTGGCTCTTGCTCTCGAAGACCTTCCCCTGCGGCGGGTTGGTCGTGCCGCCGCTCAGCGTCCACACCGCGCTCGCGATGGCGTCGGTGTTGGTGTCGAGCGCCTTGTCGTTGATGTTCGCCGACGTGTCGCACGACGCGTGGTAGCAGCGGTCGAAGGGCTGGCCCGCGGTGCCGCCCCACTTCTGGGCCTGAGCGGCCGTCTTGCGGTAGTCCGCGCCGCTGAAGAGGCCGCCGACGGGTATGCCGGCCTGCTGGAAGGGCGCGTGGTCGGAGCGGCCGTCGCCCTCGGTGTCGATCTCGGTGGCGATGTTCTTCGCGGCGAACCAGTTCTCGAAGAGGGCCTTGAGGTTCTGGTCGTAGCCGTAGACGAAGTAGCCCGGGTTCGGCGAGCCGATCATGTCGAAGTTGAGGTACGCGTCGATCTTCCCGCGCTCACCGGCGGGCAGCTGGTTGACGTAGTAGCTCGACCCGCGCATGCCGAGCTCCTCCGCGCCCCACCAGCCGAACCGCAGGTGCTTGGCGGGCTTGTAGCCCTCGCGGGCGACGGCGAGCGCGGTTTCGAGGACGCCGGCCGAGCCGGAGCCGTTGTCGTTGATGCCCGGCCCCGCGGAGACGGAGTCCAGGTGGGCCCCGGCGAAGACGACGTGGTCCGCGTCGCCGCCGGGCCAGTCGGCGATGAGGTTGTAGCCGGTGGAACCGCCGGTGGTGAACTGCTGCACGGTCGTGGTGAACCCGGCGGCGTCGAGCTTGCCCTTCACGTAGTCGATCGAGGCCTTGTAGCCGCTGCGGCCGTGGGCGCGGTTGCCGCCGTTGGCCGTGGCGATGGACTGCAGCTGGGCGAGGTGGGCCTTGATGTTGGCGACGGGGATGTCGGGTCCGGCGGCGACGGCGGGCCGGGCCGAGGCGGTGGTGGGGACCGCCAGGGCCGGGCCGGCGGCGACGCCGAGCAGGGTGGCCGCGAGCGCGGCGCCGGTGGCCAGGAGGCCGGCCGGACGGGTGCGGCTCGTGGATCTCGGTGGGTGGGTGGGCAGGGTTGGTCCGTTGAGTTCAGGCATGGGGGGCTCCCAACTCCATTTGACGTGGCCATGATGTTGGGGGCGGCCTGAAAGAGCGTCAAGGGCGGATTCCGGACACGGGACGCCGGTTTCCGGATATCGGGCGGCGGGTTACTGCCCCTGAGCTGTGACTTCTGGTGTCTCTGAGGCTGATGTGACTTCTGTGTTAAGTCGCTCGCCTGGGGCCGTAGCCGTAGCCGTAGCCGCGGTCGTGGTCGCAGCCGCGGCACCATGCGTACGAGCCCGGGCCTCCGCCGCCCGCAGCTCCAGCCGCCCGCGCCGCGCCGTCCGCAGCGCGTCCCACGTCAGCAGCGCCAGCGCGAGCCACACCAGCGCGAAGCCGGCCCAGCGCTCCGGCGGCATCCCCTCGTGGAACACCAGCAGCCCCAGCACGAACTGGAACGTCGGCGCCAGGTACTGCACCATCCCCACCACCGACAGCGGCAGCCGCACCGCGGCCGCGCCGAACAGGATGAGCGGCAGCGCGGTGATCGCCCCCGAGCACATCAGCAGCGCCGTGTGCCCCGCGCCCGCGGACAGGAACGTGCTGCGCCCCGTCGCCCCCAGGAACACCAGGAACCCCGCGGCGGGGAGGAACTGCACGGCCGTCTCCGCCGCCATCGACTCCAGCCCGTCCAGCCCCACCTGCTTCTTGACCAGGCTGTACGTGCCGAACGACGCCGCGAGCACCAGCGCGATCCACGGCAGCCGCCCGTACGCCACCGACAGCACGATCACGGCGGCCGCGCCGACGCCGACCGCCGCCCACTGCGCGGGGCGCAGCCGCTCCCGCAGGACGGCCACGCCGAGGGCGATGCTCACCAGGGGGTTGATGAAGTAGCCCAGCGACGTCTCCACGACGTGCCCGGAATTGACGCCCCAGATGTAGACGCCCCAGTTCACGGAGATCGTGGCGGCGCACAGGACGATCAGGGCGAGGCGCTTGGGCTGCCGGAGCAGGGGGCGTATCCACGCCCAGCGGCGGGTCACGGCGAGGACGGCCAGCACGGCGATCAGGGACCACACCATGCGGTGGGCGAGGATCTCGGCGGCGCCGGAGGGGTGGAGCAGGGGCCAGTAGAGGGGGAAGAGGCCCCAGAGGCCGTAGGCGGCGAAGGCGCAGAGGAGGCCCTTGCGGGTTTCTGTGCGGGGTGGTGGTGCGGGTTTTTGCATGTCCCCTCCAAGGTGTGGTGCGTCCTTGTGAAGGTAGCGGAGGAGGTCCGGCACCGCCGGGGACGTGGTCGGTGGCTGATCACCGCCGCGGCGGAGGGACTTTCCCCTGACCCGCCCCTTCCCGAAACCCCTGCGGGGGCTACGGGCCGGGCCTTGGCCCTCCGGACCGGCGGTGCCCTCCCCGCCTCAAGGCGTGCGGGACCGCTCCCGCATCCGTTCCATCGCCACCGTCACGTCGAACGGCACCACCGTCACCGCCACGTTCGGCAGCCGTTGCAGCGTCTTCGCGAGTTCGTCGCCCGAGTCCGTGTGGAGGAGCGCGGAGAGGGGGCGGGCGTACGTCCGGCGGGGGACGAGGAGCGTGAGGGCCGTCGTCCCGTCGGCGGTGACGCGTGCGGCGAGCCCCGCGACCGCGTGCCGCAGCCGCCGGTCCGGGCACTCGACCAGCTCCAGCGGCACGTTCGTGCCCGGCAGCTCCTCCCACCGCGCCGCGAGTCGCCGCGCCCGCTCCATGTCGATGGCGAAGTGCAGGGCCCGCACCTGGTCCGGCCGCAGCTCGTGCGCGTACCGCAGCGCCTTGACCGTGGCGAGGTCGAGGACGTCGACCAGGACGTACACGAAGTGCCGCCGCCACCGCGGCTCGTCGTCGGTGAGCGGCGTCATCTCCTCCAGCGCCGCGGCCTCCTCCCGGTACTCGCGGTTGATGCGGATGAGCGCCCACACCCCGAGCGGGAAGACCACGACGACCAGCCACGCGCCCTCGGTGAACTTGGTGATCGCGAAGATCACGACGACGAGGGCGGACACCACGGACGCGGCCAGGTTCGCCCAGATCTTCCAGGCGCTCTCGCGCCGCCGCCAGTGGTGGGCCGTCATCCCGGCGGCGGCCATCGTGAAGCCGGTGAAGACGCCGATCGCGTAGAGCGCGACGAGCTTGTCGACGTTCGCGCCGGTGACCAGGAGCAGGGCGAGTGCGACGACGGTGAGGGAGATGATGCCGCCGGAGAAGGCGAGCCGGTGCCCGCGCCGCGTCAGCTTGCGGGGCAGGAAGCGGTCCTCGGCGACGAAGCTGGCGAGGAAGGGGAAGCCGGTGAAGGGCGTGTTGGCCCCCGTGTAGAGGATGAGCGCGGTCGCGAGCTGGACGTAGACGAGCCCGGCCGTGCCGAGCCAGCCGTCGCCGAAGACGATGTCGGCCTCCTGGGCGATGACGGTCGGGTTGCCGTCCGCGTACGGGACGGCGTGCGTGAAGTGGGCGAGGGCGGAGACGCCCAGCACCATGACGGCGAGGATGCAGCTCATGGCGGTCAGCGTCCGCCGCGCGTTGACGCCCTGGGGGGTGCGGAAGACGGAGACGCTGTTGGAGATGGCCTCCAGCCCGGTCAGCGAGGAGCCGCCGTTGGCGAAGGCGCGCAGCACCATGAACAGCGAGGCGCCGTAGAGCCAGCCGCTGTGCTCCCGGCCGAGCGGTACGACCCCGGCGGCGTGCAGGTCGGCGTGGGGCAGCCCGCCGTCGAGCGCCCGGACGAGGCCGACGACGAGCATCAGCGCGACGGCGAGCATGAAGAGGTACGCGGGCAGCGCGAACGCCCGCCCCGCCTCACGGATCCCGCGCAGATTCCCGTACATCAGCAGCACCACGATGGCGATGGTGACGGGGAGCTTGAGGTGGTCGATGCCGGTGTAGCCCTCGCCCGTGAGGTGGGCCAGGGAGATGAGCGCGTCCGTGCCGGCCGCGGTCTGCACGGCGACGGTGACGATGTAGTCGACGAGCAGGGCGACCGCGGCGATCTGGGCGACGCGCGGCCCGAAGTTCTCGCGGGCGACGACGTACGAGCCGCCCGCGCGCGTGTACACGGACACCACGTCGCGGTAGGAGATCGTCAGGAGCAGCAGCACGAACAGGATCGCGCCGGTCACCGGCATGAGCAGGGTGAACGCGGCGGCGCCGACGACGGGGACGAGGATGCGCAGCATCTCCTCGGGGCCGTACGCGGTGGAGGAGATGCAGTCGGAGGCCAGCACCCCGAGCGCCATGGGGTTGCCGAGCTTCTCGTGGGAGAGCTGCTCGGTGACGAGCGGCGGACCGAGCAGCCGGCACTTCACGCGGTAGGCGAGCCGGTCGCGGACGACGGGAGGGGATGCGACGCCGGGGTCGGCGGGAGGGGGCGTGACTTCGGGGTCGGCCATACCCATATGAGAGCGGCTACCCCGGCCTCCGGCCGTGAGACGCCCCGGGCCCCGGCCCCGTAAAACGCCGGACGGGCTGAATCATCAGCCCGTCCGGCGTGTGGTGACGCGGTGCGGTGGCGGCTAGCCGGCCACCGTCCAGGTGTCGTTGCCGGCGAGGAGGGCGCCGAGGTCGCCCTTGCCCTTCTGCACGATGGCGGCTTCGAGCTGGTCGGCCATCTGGGTGTCGTAGACGGGCCGGTCGACGCTGCGGAAGACGCCGATGGGGGTCTGGTGCAGGGTGTCGGGGTCGGCGAGGCGGGACAGCGCGAAGGCGGTGGTCGGGGACGCGGCGTGCGCGTCGTGGACCAGGAGGTCGCCCTCGTTCTCGGGGGTGACGGTGATGACCTTCAGGTCGCCGGTGGCCCGGTCGCGGACGACGCCCTTGTCGTTCTCCGCGCCGAAGCGGACGGGCTGCCCGTGTTCGAGGCGGATGACGGCTTCCTTGGCCTGCTCGCGGTCCTTGAGGGGCTCGAAGGCGCCGTCGTTGAAGATGTTGCAGTTCTGGTAGATCTCCACCAGCGCCGTGCCGGGGTGGCCGGCGGCCTGGCGCAGGACCTCGGTGAGGTGCTTGCGGTCGGAGTCGACCGTGCGGGCCACGAAGGACGCTTCGGCGCCGATGGCCAGCGAGATGGGGTTGAACGGTGCGTCCAGGGAGCCCATGGGCGTGGACTTGGTGATCTTCCCGGTCTCCGACGTCGGTGAGTACTGGCCCTTGGTGAGGCCGTAGATCCGGTTGTTGAACAGCAGGATCTTGAGGTTGACGTTGCGGCGCAGGGCGTGGATGAGGTGGTTGCCGCCGATGGAGAGGGCGTCGCCGTCGCCGGTGACGACCCAGACCGACAGGTCGCGGCGGCTGGTGGCCAGGCCGGTGGCGATGGCGGGGGCGCGGCCGTGGATGGAGTGCATCCCGTACGTGTTCATGTAGTACGGGAAGCGGGAGGAACAGCCGATGCCGGAGACGAAGACGATGTTCTCTTTGGCCAGGCCGAGTTCGGGCATGAAGCCCTGGACGGCGGCGAGGATGGCGTAGTCGCCGCAGCCGGGGCACCAGCGGACTTCCTGGTCGGACTTGAAGTCCTTCATCGTCTGCTGGGCTTCGGCCTTGGGCACCAGCTTCAGTGCCTCAGTCATCGATGGCCTCCTTGAGCACGTCTGCGAGCTGGGCGGCCTTGAAGGGCATGCCGCTGACCTGGGTGTGGGAGCGGACGTCGACCAGATAGCGGGCCCGGATGAGGGTGGCGAGCTGGCCGAGGTTCATCTCCGGCACCACGACCTTCTCGTAGCGCCGCAGGACCTCGCCGAGGTTGGCGGGGAAGGGGTTGAGGTGACGCAGGTGCGCCTGGGCGATGTGGTCGCCGGCGGTGCGCACCCGGCGGACCGCGGCGGTGATCGGACCGTAGGTCGACCCCCAGCCCAGAACGAGGGTGTCGGCCTCGCCCGTGGGGTCGTCGACCTCCAGGCCGGGGACGCTCACGCCGTCGGTCTTGGCCTGGCGGGTGCGGACCATGAAGTCGTGGTTGGCCGGGTCGTAGGAGATGTTGCCCGTGCCGTCCTGCTTCTCGATCCCGCCGATGCGGTGCTCCAGCCCCGGCGTGCCCGGCACCGCCCACGGGCGGGCCAGCGTCTGCGGGTCGCGCTTGTAGGGCCAGAACACCTCGGTGCCGTCGGCCAGCGTGTGGTTCGGGCCCGTGGCGAACCGGGTCCGCAGGTCGGGCAGTTCGTCGGGCTCGGGGACCCGCCACGGCTCCGAGCCGTTGGCCAGATAGCCGTCGGACAGCAGGAACACCGGCGTGCGGTAGGTCAGGGCGATCCGCGCCGCGTCCAGCGCCGCGTCGAAACAGTCCGCCGGCGTCTTCGGTGCCACGATCGGCACCGGCGCCTCGCCGTTGCGCCCGTACATCGCCTGGAGCAGGTCCGCCTGCTCGGTCTTCGTCGGCAGGCCGGTGGAGGGGCCGCCGCGCTGGATGTCGACGATCAGCAGCGGCAGTTCCAGTGACACCGCGAGACCGATCGTCTCCGACTTCAGCGCCACGCCGGGGCCGGACGTCGTGGTCACGGCCAGCGCGCCGCCGAACGCCGCGCCCAGTGCGGCACCGATGCCGGCGATCTCGTCCTCGGCCTGGAAGGTGCGCACGCCGAAGTTCTTGTGCTTCGACAGCTCGTGCAGGATGTCGGACGCCGGCGTGATCGGGTACGAGCCCAGGTAGAGGGGCAGGTCCGCCTGCCGGGCGGCGGCGATCAGCCCGTACGACAGGGCCAGGTTCCCCGAGATGTTCCGGTACGTGCCGGCCGGGAAGGCGGACGTCGCGGGGGCGACCTCGTAGGAGACGGCGAAGTCCTCCGTCGTCTCACCGAAGTTCCAGCCGGCCCGGAACGCCGCCACGTTGGCCTCGGCGATCTGCGGCTTCTTCGCGAACTTCTTCCGCAGGAAGTCCTCGGTGTTCTGCGTCGGGCGGTGGTACATCCACGACAGCAGGCCCAGCGCGAACATGTTCTTGCTGCGCTCGGCCTCCTTGCGGGAGAGCCCGAAATCCTTCAGCGCCTCGATCGTCAGCGTCGTCAGCGGCACGGGGTGGACGTTGTACCCGTCCAGGGTGCCGTCCTCCAGCGGGCTGGTGGCGTAGCCGACCTTGGCCATGGTGCGCTTGGCGAACTCGTCGGTGTTGACGATGATCTCGCCGCCCCGGGGGACGTCCGCGAGGTTGGCCTTCAGCGCGGCCGGGTTCATCGCCACCAGCACGTCCGGGGCGTCGCCCGGGGTGAGGATGTCGTGGTCGGCGAAGTGCAGCTGGAAGGACGAGACGCCCGGCAGGGTCCCGGCGGGGGCCCGGATCTCGGCGGGGAAGTTCGGCAGCGTCGAGAGGTCGTTGCCGAACGAGGCGGTCTCCGAAGTGAAACGGTCGCCCGTCAGCTGCATGCCGTCCCCGGAGTCACCCGCGAACCGGATGATCACCCTGTCCAGCCGCCGCACCTCCTTCGCCGACGGCGGACTCGCGTCCACGGGCGTCGGAGCCGCCGCGGCCCCGCTCGGCTGCTCGGCTGGTACGGCCTGTTCGGCCGGGCTGCTGACCTGGCTGGTCACTGCTTCGGACCTCCCTCTGGCGGCGGCGCGCACATGGTGGTGCCCGACCGGCGTTCCCACGGCCATCGTACGTGGGTAAGGCCTGCCTACCTGGGATGGATCACAAGAAGAAGCGGAGGGTGGAGCTTCCACTTGTCCTGGTACGGGCGGATTTGGCGGGTCCGGTCGATCGTGGCCCGCCGGTCCGCCCGTGCTAGGTCTTTCGTGCTAGGTCTCCGGCCGGGCGACCCCCTCTCACCAGGGCGGCCGCCGGTCGCTGAGGTTGCGTCAGGTGATCAGGAGCGGAGGTAGGTCAGCACGGCCAGCACCCGCCGGTGATCCCCATCACTAGGGGAAAGCCCAAGTTTCATGAAGATGTTGCTGACGTGCTTCTCGACCGCTCCGTCGCTCACCACCAGCTGCTTGGCGACGGCCGAGTTCGTCCGCCCCTCGGCCATCAGCCCGAGCACCTCGCGCTCGCGCGGCGTGAGCCCCGCGAGCACGTCCTGCTTGCGGCTGCGGCCCAGCAGCTGGGCGACGACCTCGGGGTCCAGCGCGGTGCCGCCGCGGGCCACGCGCACCACCGCGTCCACGAACTCGCGGACCTCGGCCACGCGGTCCTTGAGCAGATAGCCCACGCCCGTGCTGCTGCCGGCCAGCAGCTCCGTCGCGTACTGCTCCTCGACGTACTGCGACAGGACCAGAACGCCCAGCCCCGGATGAAGGCGGCGCAGCTCCACCGCCGCGCGCACGCCCTCGTCCGTATGCGTGGGGGGCATGCGGACGTCCGCGACCACGACGTCCGGCAGCGCGCCCTCGTCCGCGAGCTCACGGACGGCCTTGATCAGCGCCTCGCCGTCGCCGACGCCGGCCACGACGTCGTGGCCCCGGTCGGTCAGCAGCCGGGTCAGGCCCTCCCGAAGGAGCACCGAATCCTCGGCGATGACGACTCGTACCCTGTCCTCCACGATGTGCGGCTCCCCCGTCCGGCGGCAATGACGGAGGCCAGCATGTCACGCGGAGCGGTGCTGCCAGGCCCTGTGCGGCCCGGTGCGGCGCGGCCCGGAGCGCCGCGCTAGCCCCGCCACGGCAGCTCCGCCGTCACCGTCGTCGGGCCGCCCTGCGGGGAGTGGACCACCAAGAGGCCGTCCACCGAGCCCAGGCGTTCCGCGAGGCCGGCCAGGCCGCTGCCGCCGGACGTCGACGCGCCGCCCTTGCCGTCGTCCCAGACTTGCAGCATCAGCCGGTCCGCCGAGCGCCACACGTCCACCCGCGCGCTCCGCGCCTCGCTGTGCTTGCTGATGTTCTGGAGCAGCTCGGAGACCGTGAAGTACGCGATGCCCTCGATCGCCGCCGCCGGGCGGGCCGGCAGGTCCACCTCGGCCTGCACGGCGACCGTGCAGCGCGCGGCCAGCGCGGACAGGGCCGGGCCGAGGCCCCGGTCGGTGAGGATCGCCGGGTGGATGCCGCGGGCGAGGTCGCGCAGCTCTTGCAGGGCGAGCTTCACCTCGCCGTGCGCCTCGTCGACCATCCGCGCCGCCGCCTCCGGGTCCTCCTCCAGCTTCTCCTTGGCCAGGCCGAGGTCCATGGCGAGGGCGACGAGGCGGGCCTGGGCGCCGTCGTGGAGGTCGCGCTCGATGCGGCGCAGGTCGGCCGCCGCGGTGTCCACGACCACCCCGCGGTCCTCCTCCAGCTCCCACACCCGCTCCGCGAGCCGCGACGGGCCGAGCAGGCCGGCCACCAGCAGCCGGTCGCCGTAGGCGAGGCCGCGGATCACCCAGGGGGTGGCCAGCACCACGAGCAGGCCGGCGGCGCAGGTCACGCCGATCTCGAACGGGTTGTCGAGGAAGAAGTCCGTGTCGTGCGCGGAGTCGCCGTAGAGCTGCATGCCGGGCTGGCCCCACCACGTCGGGTACATCCACCAGTAGGCCGGGTAGAGGAAGAGCATCCAGCCGACGGACCACATCACGAGCGAGACGGTGAACGTCGCGATGGACCACGGCAGGAGCAGCACCGAATAGAGCAGGTGCCGCCACGACACGCCGCTCTTGAGCAGCGCCCCGGTCCACGGCAGGAGCCCGCGCCGCCCGTTCCGCGCGCGTACGGGCTCGGGCTCGCTGATCTCCATGCCGAGCAGGGCCCGGGCGCGGGCCCGCTCGACGGCCCCCACCGCCCGTGCGCCGACGAGCGCCGCGGCCAGCACCGGCACGCCCACGAAGGTGATCAGCATGCCGACGCCGGCCGCCGTCATCGTCACCGCGTAGGAGAAGGCGACGACCGCGATCGGCAGGCTGAGCAGGTGGTGGAGGAACTCGCGCCAGGTGCGGCCCTCCAGGGGCGCGCGCAGCACGGCGGGCACGCGGTGGGGCCGGCGTGCGTCGCGTGTCTCCGCCCGTCCGTAATCCATGGCCATGACGGTGGTCTCTTCCTGCTCGCTGGGTGCGGTGGTCCGCGGTGGTGTCCGTACCTCAAGGCTCGCGGAGCGGGCGGGCCCGGACCATGGAGGGAGTCGGTGTCCCGGGGGTGGGGTTCTCCCTACCTCCGGGTTCTCGGTGGGACCCGCCGGTCTCGGTGGGACTCGCGGCTCAGCCCGCGGCCCGGTCCCGCCACGGCAGCTCCGCCGTGACGACCGTCGGCCCGCCGGCCGGCGAGTCCACCGCGAAGAAGCCGTCCACCGAGCCCAGCCGTTCCGCGAGCCCGGACAGCCCGCTGCCGCCCGTCGTCGTCGCGCCGCCCTGACCGTCGTCGCGCACCTGGATCAGCAGCCGCCGGCCCTTGCGCCACAGCTCGACCTCGGCCGTCCGCGCCCGGCTGTGCTTGCTGACGTTCTGGAGCAGCTCGGAGACCGTGAAGTACGCGATGCCCTCGATCGCCGGCGCCGGGCGCTCGTCCAGGTCGACCGAGACCGACACCGGCACGGTGCAGCGCGCGGCGACCGACGACAGGGCGGCGTCCAGGCCGCGGTCCGTCAGCACCGCCGGGTGGATGCCGCGGGCGAGGTCGCGCAGCTCTTGCAGGGCGAGCTTCACCTCGCCGTGCGCCTCGTCGACCATCCGCGCCGCCGCCTCCGGGTCCTCCAGGACCTTCTCCTTCGCCAGACCCAGCCCCATGGCCAGGGCGACGAGGCGGGCCTGGGCGCCGTCGTGGAGATCGCGCTCGATGCGGCGCAGGTCCGCCGCCGCGGTGTCCACGACCACCCCGCGGTCCTGCTCCAGCTCCGCGATCCGCCGCTCCAGCTCGCTGGAGGGGCTGAGCAGGCCGCGCACCATGGCGCGGTCCAGGTTGGTCATGCCGCGCGCGGCGAAGCCGAGGAGCGGCCAGCCGACGAAGATCAGGCACAGCGTGAGCCCGAAGGTCAGGACGCCCCAGGGCAGCCGGATGAAGCCGTAGAGGGTGGTGCGCCAGCCGACCGGGTCCTTCAGTGCCGACCACATCCAGGGGAAGAAGCCCCGGTCGCCCCGCTGCCGGGAGAGCGGGCTCGGGTCCTCGACGTGCACGCCCAGCAGCGCCCGCGCCCGCCGCCGCTCGGCCTTGCCCAGCGCCCGCGCGCCCGTCAGGCCGAGCGCCAGCAGCGGCAGGCCGATGACGGTGACGGACGAGACGACGCCGGCGTAGAGCCACAGTGACACGTAGACGAAGCCGATCAGCGCCTCCGGGAGGTTGAGGAGGAGGTGCGCGACCTCCTTCCACGTCCGCGCGTCGAAGGCGAAGCGGGCAGGAGGGAGGGAACCGTCGCCGCTGCCGGAATCATCCGGGAAAGAGGTGTTTGTATACTTTTCTTCACCTCTGATGTTTCCTCTAGTGTTTCCGGTATCGCTCGTATTGCTCGACGTGCTTTTCGCGGCACTGCTGGCGGTCATACCCCCAAGCCTGCACGGCCGGTACCGGCCGTCGCCATGGGGACCATGGGTGGGGAAGGGTGGGGATAACCCCACCAGGGCCTAGACTCCCGTGCGTACAGAACGTCGAACACGCGGGACAGGGAGCGAGGGCGGACGTGGCCGCGGACTACTTCCACAGCTATTCCGTGGTGGGGCTGCTCGCCGTCGTCGGCGTGCTCTTCGTCGCCGTGGCCTTCGGGGCCGGGCGGCTGCTGCGGCCCGTCGTGCCGACGCCCGAGAAGCTGCTGACGTACGAGTGCGGCGTCGACCCCGTCGGCGAGGGCTGGGCCCACACTCAGATCCGCTACTACGTCTACGCCTTCCTGTACGTGATCTTCGCCGTGGACTCGATCTTCCTGTTCCCCTGGGCGACGGTGTTCGCCGCGCCGGGCTTCGGCGGGGCCACGCTCGTGGAGATGTTCATCTTCCTCGGCTTCCTCGCCATGGGCCTGTTGTACGCATGGAAGAAGGGCGTCCTGGAGTGGACGTGACACCCGTCGACCTCCCCCTCCCCGAGCCGCGCCGGCTCGGCCCGCTGGCCAGGCTGGCCCCGGAGCCGATGAAGGTCGTCCTGAACTGGGGACGCCGCTACAGCCTGTGGGTCTTCAACTTCGGGCTCGCCTGCTGCGCGATCGAGTTCATCGCGGCGTCCATGGCGCGGCACGACTTCATCCGGCTCGGCGTCATCCCGTTCGCGCCGGGGCCCCGGCAGGCCGACCTCATGATCGTCTCGGGCACGGTGACGGACAAGATGGCGCCGGCCGTGAAGCGGCTCTACGAGCAGATGCCCGAGCCGAAGTACGTGATCTCCTTCGGCGCCTGTTCGAACTGCGGCGGCCCGTACTGGGACTCGTACGCGGTCACCAAGGGCGTCGACCAGATCATTCCCGTGGATGTGTACGTGCCCGGCTGCCCGCCGCGGCCCGAAGCGCTGCTCCAGGGCATCCTGAAGCTCCAGGAGAAGATCGCGCGGGAGTCGCTGGGCGAGCGGTACGGGTCCGGCGGCGCGGGCGCGTCGGCCGCTGCGCTGCGCAGCGGGCTGGTGACGCCGGCGCCGGCGGCCGCGCCGGAGGAGACGGCCCGATGAGCGAACCGACGCCCGAGTCCGAGTCCGCTCCTGAGGCTGCTCCCGCTCCCGAGACGGCCGTCGGCTGGCTGCCCGGCGGGGCGGTTTCGCTCTTCGGCGAGGGCGCGACGGCGGAGGAGACGTACGACCTGCTCACCGTCGACGTCCCGGCCGAGCGGTGGATCAGCGCGCTCGAAACGGCCCGGGACCGGCTGGGCTGCACGTTCTTCGACTGGCTGAGCGCCGTGGACGAGCCCGGTACGGGCTTCCGCGTCTGCGCGCACCTGGCCGCGCTGCCGGGCGGGGGAGAGGGCACGCGCACGCGCCGGCTGCTCCTGCGCACGACGGTGCCGCACGAGGCGCCGGCCCTGCCCACCGCCGTCGGCGTGTACGCGGGCGCGGCGTGGCACGAGCGCGAGACCCACGAGATGTTCGGCATCGGCTTCCCGGGCCACCCGCACCTGGCCCCGCTCCTCCTCCCGGACGCCTTCGAGGGCCACCCGCTGCGCAAGGACTTCGTCCTGGCGGCGCGGGTCGCCAAGGCGTGGCCGGGCGCGAAGGAGCCGGGCGAGACGGCGGACGGCGGCCCCAAGCGCCGCCAGATGCTGCCGCCGGGCGTCCCCGACCCCAACGAATGGGGCCCCCTCAAGGGCCAGCTCCCCCCGGCCCCGGCCCGCCCGGCCCGCGCTCCCCGCGCGGCGGGCGACCGCCCGGCCCGCCGCACGCCTCCCGGGGCGGAGGGCGCGGCCCCGGTCCGGCGTGCGCGCACCGCGAGCGAGGGCTCGGCAAGCCAGGCGGAGGCGGCACCCCCGGTCCGCCGTGCGCGCAGCGCGTCGGAAGGCTCGGCCAGCCAGACGGAGGGCGCGGCCCCGGCCCGTCGTGCGCGCAGCGCGGCGGACGGCTCCGCCAGCCAGGCCGAGGCCGCCGCGCCGCCCCGCCGAGCGAGCGAGGGCTCAGCGAGCCAGGCGGAGGGCGTGGCCCCGGCCCGTCGCACGCGCAGTGCGTCGGAAGGCTCGGCGAGCCAGGCAGAGTCCGCGGCTCCGGCGCGCCGTACGCGCAGCGCGGCGGACGGCTCCGCCAGTCAGGCGGGGGAGTCCGCCGCCCCAAGGCGTACCCGCCCGGCGGCCACCGGCTCCTCCGACGCCCCGTGGCACCACGCCCGCCCGGCCTTCGAAGAGCCCCCGACCCAGCCGGCAGCTTCCCCCCGCGACGGCGACCAGCCGGAGCACCGGAGCCCGGCGGAGCCGGAGTCCTCAGCCGCGCCGGCAGACTCGCCCGAGCCGCAGGCTCCCTCCCGCCGCGACGGCGCTCAGCCCGAGCGTCGGGATTCGGCGGTGCCGGACTCACCGTCCGCCGAGGCGGATGTTCCGGCCGCGCCGGCAGACTCGCCCGAGCCGCAGCCTTCCTCCCGCCGCGATGGCGCTCAGCCCGAGCGTCGGGATTCGGCGGTGCCGGACTCACCATCCGCCCAGGCGGAGGACTCGGCTGCACCGGCAGACACCTCCGAGCCCCCGGCGGAGCCGACCGGCGTTCAGCCGGAGCCCCCGTCTGCACCGGCAGCCACCTCGGAGCCGCAGCCTTCCTCCCGCCGCGATGGCGCTCAGCCCGAGCGGCGGACCCCGGCGGTGCCGGACTCACCGTCCGCCGAGGCGGATGTTCCGGCCGCGCCGGCAGACTCGCCCGAGCGCCGGAGCCCGGCGGTGCCGAACGCCCCTGACCGCGACGCCCCCGCCGGCGACGGCGAACCCCCGAGCGGAAAGGGCCCCGCCGGAGGCGACCCCGCCGCAGGCGAGCCGCCCGCCGCAGGCGACGGCGCACCCCAGAACGACACGAACCCCGCCGGAGGCGACCCCGCATGAGCGACACTCTCGACGTCGTCCTGCGCCTCCTCGCCGTCTTCGTCGTCTTCCTCGTGCTGCCTCTGGTCATCGGCCAGACCGAGCACAAGGTGATGGCCCACATGCAGGGCCGCCTCGGCCCCATGTACGCCGGCGGTTTCCACGGCTGGGCCCAGCTCGTCGCGGACGGCGTGAAGTTCGCGCAGAAAGAGGACATCGTCCCGGCGGGCGCGGACCGCCGCATCTTCCAGCTCGCACCGGCCGTGGCCCTCCTCCCGTACCTGCTGGTGCTGGTCGCGATCCCGGTCGGCCCGGGCAACGCCGTGGGCCAGGTGGTCGACGCGGGCATCTTCTTCGTGCTGGCCGTGATGGGCGTCGGAGTGCTCGGCTCGCTGATGGCGGGCTGGGCGTCGGCGAACAAGTTCTCCCTGCTGGGCGGCCTGCGCACGGCCGCGCAGCTCATGGCGTACGAGCTGCCGATGCTGCTCGCCGCGGCGAGCGTGGCGATGGCGGCGGGCACGGTCTCGCTGCCGGGGATCGTGGACGCCTTCCACTGGTGGTGGGTGCCCTGGCAGATCGTCGGCGCGGTGGTCTTCTTCGTCGCCGGCCTGGCCGAGCTGCAACGCCCGCCGTTCGACATGCCGGTCGCCGACTCCGAGATCATCTTCGGCGCGTACACCGAGTACACGGGCCTGCGCTTCGCGCTGTTCCTGCTGTCGGAGTACGCGGGCATCGTCGTCCTGTGCGGCCTGACCACGGTCCTTTTCCTCGGCGGCTGGCACGGCCCGTTCGGCGCCGACGGCCTGGGCTGGCTGTGGACCCTGCTGAAGACGGCGGTCCTGGCCTTCGTCGTGATCTGGCTGCGGGTGACCTACCCGCGCCTGCGCGAGGACCAGCTCCAGAAGCTGGCCTGGACCGCCCTCATCCCGCTCGCCCTGGCGCAGATCGCGCTGACGGGCGTCGTCAAGGTGGTGACCCAGTAGTGGGCATTCCCGGCTCGGGCCTCGCGAAGGGCCTCGCCGTCACGCTCCGCACGATGACGCGCCGCGCGCACACCGCGCAGTATCCGGACGTCCAGCCCGAGCTGCCGCCCCGCACGCGCGGTGTGATCGGCCTGTTCGAGGAGAACTGCACGGTCTGCATGCTGTGCGCCCGCGAGTGCCCGGACTGGTGCATCTACATCGACTCCCACAAGGAGACGGTGCCGCCGGCCGCCCCGGGCGGCCGCGAGCGCAGCCGCAACGTCCTCGACCGCTTCGCGATCGACTTCTCGCTCTGCATGTACTGCGGCATCTGCATCGAGGTGTGTCCCTTCGACGCGCTGTTCTGGTCGCCGGAGTTCGAGTACGCCGAGACCGACATCCAGGACCTGGTCCACGAGCGGGACAGGCTCCGCGAGTGGATGTGGACCGTGCCGGAGCCGCCGGCGCTCGACCCCGCGGCCGAGGAGCCGAAGGAGATCGCGGCGGCCCGCAAGACGGCGGAGAAGCTGAAGGCCCAGCAGGCCCAGCAGGACCAGGAGGGAGAGGCATGACCGGCGCCATGACGACGCTCGCCGCGAGCACGGCCCCGCACGGCTTCCTCTCCCCGACCGGCGTGGAGATCGTCTTCCTCCTCGTCGGCCTCGCCACCCTCGGCGCGGCCGTCGTGACGGTCACGACCAAGCAGCTGGTGCACGCCGCCCTCTGGCTGGTCGTCGCCCTCGGCGGGCTCGCCGTGGAGTACCTGCTGCTGACGGCGGAGTTCATCGCCTGGGTACAGGTCCTGATCTACGTCGGCTCCGTGGTCGTCCTGCTCCTCTTCGGGCTCATGCTCACCAAGGCCCCCATCGGCCGCTCCCCGGACGCCGACTCCGGCAACCGCTGGGCCGCCCTCGGGGTCGCCGCGGCCGCGGCCGCCGCCCTCGTGTGGGTGGTCGTGGACGCCTTCCGCACGACCTGGATCGGCCTGGACGGCGACGCCCCCCAGGGCACGACGAAGGTCTCCGGAGAGATCCTCTTCCGGCACTGGGTGCTGCCCTTCGAGGCGCTGTCCGTGCTGCTGCTCGCCGCGCTCGTCGGCGCGATCGTCCTCTCCCGCAAGAGGGACAAGGAGGGGGAGCGCTGATGCACCTCGTCTACCCGGCCGTCCTCGCGGCCCTCCTCTTCTGCACCGGCCTGTACGGCGTCCTGGCCCGGCGCAACGCGATCCTGGTCCTGATGTCCGTCGAGCTGATGCTCAACGCCGTCAACCTCAACCTCGTCGCCTTCGACGTCTGGCTGCGCGACGAGCTGCACGCGGGCCAGGCCCTCACCCTCTTCACCATCGCCATCGCCGCCGCCGAGATCGGCATCGGCCTGGCGATCGTGCTCCAGGTCCACCGCAACCGCGGCACCGCCGACGTCGACCGCCTGCGCGACCTGCGCGACGACGCCCCCGACGCCGGATCCGACACCGAACGCGCAGACCGCGAGGAGAAGGCCGAGGCCGCCGCGTGAGCACCACGACCACCGCCGTCCTCGTCCCCCTGCTGCCGTTCCTCGGCGCCCTCGCGGGCCTCCTGACGGGCCGCCGCGCGCCCGGCTTCGTACGGCCCCTCGCCGTCCTGCCGACGCTCGCCGCGGCCGTGCTCGCCGCCGTCGTCGCCTGGCGGCAGGGCGGCGGGGACGCCCTCGACGCCGCCACCCGGCTCACCCCGACCGGCTCCGTGCCGATCGACCTCGCCCTGCACCTCGACGGCTTCGCCGTCCTCGTCGCGCTCCTCGTCGGCGTCGTCGCCACCTGCGTCCAGCTCTACTCGACGGCCTACCTGCGCGACGACCCCCGCTACCCCTCCTACGCCGCCCTCGTCTCCCTTTTCACCGCGGCCATGCTGCTCGTCGTCTACTCGGGCGACCTCATGGTGCTGCTGGTCGGCTGGGAGATCATGGGCATCTGCTCGTACTTCCTGGTCGGCCACTACTGGGAGACCGAGGCCGCGCGCACCGCCTCCCTCAAGGCCTTCCTGGTCACCAAACTCGGCGACGTCCCCTTCCTGATCGGCATCCTCGCGCTGGCCGCCGACGCCGGGACCTTCCGGATCAACGGCATCCTCACCGCCGTCACCTCCGGCGGCATCGACCACCCCACGCTGATCGCGCTGCTGCTCCTGGCGGGCGTCGCGGGCAAGTCCGCGCAGTTCCCGCTGCACACGTGGCTGCCCGACGCGATGGCCGGCCCCACGCCGGTCTCCGCGCTGATCCACGCCGCGACGATGGTCGCGGCCGGCGTCTACTTCGTCGCCCGGCTCCTCCCCCTCTTCGCCGCCTCCACGGCCGCGCTCGTCGTCCTCGCCGTGATGGCCGCCGTCACCATGGTCGGCTCCGGCCTCGCGGCCCTCGCCCAGGACGACATCAAGCGCGTCCTCGCCTACTCGACCGTCGGCCAGCTGGGCTACATGACCGGCGCCCTCGCCGTCGGCGACCGGAGCGCGGCCGTCTTCCACCTGGTCTCGCACGGCGCGTTCAAGGCCCTCCTCTTCCTCGGCGCCGGCGTGATCATCCACGCCGCCGGCACGAACTCGCTGGCCGCGATGGCCCGCACCGGCGGCCTCGCCAAGCGCATCCCCGACGCGTACTGGACGATGACCGTCGCCCTCCTCGCGCTCGCCGCGATCCCCCCGTTCAGCGGCTTCTTCTCCAAGGAAGCCGTCCTCGGCGCGGCCGAGCACGCCGCCTCCGGCGACGCCGAGGGCATCCCCGGCGCGGCCGGCTGGCTCGTCCTCACCGCGGGCCTCCTCACGGCCCTGCTCACCGCCGCGTACGCCACCCGCCTGTGGCTGATGGCCTTCCGCGGCACGGGCCCCGGGGCCGCCGACCACGGCAAGCAGCCCGCCGCGATGAACACCGTCCTGTGGATCCTGTTCGTCCCCACGCTCGCCCTCGGCCTCGCCGCCTGGAAGCTCCCCGACTGGTTCGACGGCGGATCGCTCACCCCGACGCTCACCACCTCCGTCCTCTCCACCGGCTGCGCCCTCGCCGGCGCGAGCGTGATGTACGCGGCCTGGCGCCGCACCGCCGCGCTCGCCGCCCGCACCCCCCTCGGCGCCGTCGCCGCGGACCCGGACGCGGCCCCGTACGTCTCCGAGGAGGAGAGCATCGCCACCCACGAGGCCGCCTACGGCGACATCGCGGCGGCACCCGACCCGGCCGACCCCGGCCGGACCCTCCTCGGCCCCCTGCACCGCCACGCCGCGGCCGGCTTCCACCTGGACGCCGTCTACTCGGCCCTGTTCGTCCGGCCCACGCGCGCCGCCGCCCGCCTCGCCCGGTTCCTCGACCGCGAGGTCGTCGAGACCTACGTGCGCAGCGCGGGCACCGCACCCCGCCTGCTCGGCGAGGCCGTCCGCCGCGCCCAGACCGGCAACGTGCAGACGTACCTGAGCGCCCTGTTCGCCGGCGCCGTCGTCCTGGCCGTAGCGGCCGTGCTCGTAGCCAACGGAGCCTGACCATGAGTCACACCGTCATGCAGTACCTCCTCGCTGCGATCGTCGTCCTCCCCCTCGCCGGCGCCGTCGCCGCCCTCCTCCCGGCCCCGCCCGGCCTCAAGGGCAGGAGCCCGGAGCAGGCCGTGCTCCGCCACGGCGTCACCGTCACCGGCGCCGTCCTCGCGCTGAGCATCGCCCTCGCCGCCGGCTTCGACCACGGCAGCCCGGCCCGCATGCAGGCGACCACCGACATCAGCTGGATCCCGGCCCTGAACATCCGGATCCACCTGGGCGTGGACGGCGTCTCGCTCCCCCTCCTCGTCCTGACCGCGCTGCTGACCTTCCTCTGCGCGCTGTACAGCTACTTCAAGCAGCAACATCAGCGGCTGACGCCGCGGGCGTCGGGCCCGTCTCCCAAGGCATTCGTCGCGCTGCTCCTCGTCCTGGAGTCCGGCACCCTCGCGACCTTCGCCGTCCTCGACCTGATGCTGTTCTTCCTGGCCTTCGAGATGGTGCTCATCCCGATGTACTTCCTCATCGCCCGCTGGGGCGGCGAGGGCAGGGAGCGCGCCGCCTGGCGCTTCATCCTCTACACGCTGCTCGGCTCCGTCGTGATGCTGCTCGGCCTCCTCCTGGTCGGGATCAAGGGCGGCACCTTCGACATGGTGGCACTCGCCACTGACAATGGATCGAAGCTCAGCCACACCACCCAGCTCGTCGCGGTCCTCGCCATCGGCATCGGACTGGCCGTCAAGGCCCCCATGTGGCCCCTGCACAGCTGGCTGCCCGACGCGCACACCGCCGCCCCGACCGTCGGCTCGGTCCTCCTCGCGGGCGTGCTGCTGAAGATGGGCACGTACGGGTTCGTCCGCATCGTCCTGCCGATCGCGCCGGACGGCGCGCACACCTTCGCGCCCTACCTCGCCGCCTTCGCGGCCGTCGGCATCATCTACGGCTCGCTGGTGTGTCTCAGCCTCGCCCGCAAGGGCGCCAAGGGTGACTTGAAGCGCCTCATCGCGTACTCTTCCGTCGGCCACATGGGCTTCGTCCTGCTCGGCATCGCGACGCTCACCCCCACCGGGGTCAACGGCGCCCTCTTCGCCAACATCGCCCACGGCCTCATCACCGGCCTCCTCTTCTTCCTCGTCGGCGCGGTCAAGGACCGCTACGGCACCAGCGACCTCGACGCCCTCTCCGGCCGCACCGGCGCCGCCCTCTACGGCAAGGCCCCCCGCCTCGGCGGCCTCCTCGCCTTCGGCGCGGTCGCCTCCCTCGGCCTGCCCGGCCTCGCCGGCTTCTGGGGCGAGATGCTCGCGATGTTCGGCGCCTTCCGCCCGGCGGAGGGGCTCAGCCGCCCGGCGTTCCTGACGTTCATGGCCCTGGCCGGCTTCGGCACGCTCCTGACGGCCGCCTACATGCTCGTCGTCGTCCGCCGCGTGTGCATGGGCGGCGACGGCGGCAGCACCCGTCCGCAGACCGCCGGCGCCGCGGAGAACGCACCCACCGACGTGCTGTCCTACGAGTTCGCCGCCTGGACCCCCCTCGTCGCCCTCACCGTTCTCGCCGGACTCTGGCCCGCGGCCCTCCTCGGCCTCACCGACCCGGCCGTTCAGCAGCTCCTCCGAGGAGGCAACTGATGGGCTCCCTGATCCAGTCCGTCGACTGGCTCGCCATCGCGCCGCCCACCGTCACGGCCGTCGTCGCCCTGGTCGTCCTGGTCGCCGACCTCTTCCTCCCCGAGGGCCGCAAGCCGCTCCTCGGCCGGATCTCCGTCGCCGGGCTGCTGCTCGCGGGCCTGTCCCTGCTGTTCCTCCTCGACGGCGACCGCTCCACCTTCTGCCTCACGGGCGTCTCCGGCCGCGACGCGTGCAGCTACACCGCCGACCACTTCACGCTCGTCATCCAGCTCCTGGTCCTCGGCGGCGCCCTCCTGACGGCCCTGCTGTCCATCAGCGCCGTCCGCGACCAGCGACTCCCCGAAGGGGAGTTCTGGTTCCTGCTGCTGTCCTCCGCGGCGGGCGCCGCCCTGCTGCCCGCCTCCCGGGACCTCGCGACGCTCGTCGTCGCCCTCGAAGTGGCCTCCCTGCCGGCCTTCGCCCTCGTCGGCATGCGCCGCGGAGACCGCCGCTCCTCCGAGGCGGCCCTGAAGTTCTTCCTGTCCTCGGTCACCGCGACCGCCGTCACCCTCCTGGGCGTCAGCTTCGTCTACGCGGCCACCGGCACCCTGCACCTCACCGAGGTCGCCGCGAAGCTCGCCGACGTCGACCCCCGCCTCGACACCCTCGCGCAGGCGGGCGTCGCCCTCACCCTCGTCGGCTTCGCCTTCAAGACCGCGGCCGTGCCCTTCCACTTCTGGGTGCCCGACACGTACGTGGGCGCGCCGCTGCCCGTCGCCGCCTACCTCTCGGTGATCGGCAAGGCGGTCGGCTTCACCGGCCTCATCCTGGTGACGGTCGTCGCCTTCCCCTCGTACGCCGAGGTGTGGGCGCCGGCCCTCGCCGTCCTCGCCGCGCTGACCATGACCGCGGGCAACGTGGCCGCGCTCCGCCAGCGCCCCGAGCGCGCGCACAGCGCGGTGCGCCTGCTCGCCTGGTCCTCCGTCGGCCAGGCGGGCTACCTGCTCGTGCCCATCGCCGCCGCCGGCTACGCCGACGACCCCGCGCACGCCATCGGCTCCACCGTCGCGTACGCCCTGATGTACGCCGCCGTGAACCTCGGCGCGTTCGCCGTCGCCGCCCTGGTGGCCCGTACGAGCCCCCGCAACCGCATCACCGACTACCGGGGCCTCTACGCCCGCCGGCCGCTCGCCGCGCTCGCCATGGGCTTCTTCCTGCTCTGCCTGGCGGGCCTGCCGCCCGGCATCATCGGCCTCTTCGCGAAGGTCACGGTCTTCCGCGCGGCCGTCGACGCGGGGCTGGGCTGGCTGGCCGTCGTCATGGCCCTCAACGTCGTGATCGCGCTGTACTACTACCTCCAGTGGACGGCGATCCTCTTCCGCCCGGCGGAGGAGGCGGCGGCGGAGACTCCGGCACCCGTACGGATCCCGCTGCCGCTCGGCGCGGCCATCGCCCTCGCCGCCGTGGCGGGCATCGCCCTGTCGGGCGCCCCCCAACTGGTCCTCCGCTTCGCCTCGGGAACGCTCCTCTAGGGCCCGCGCAGGGCCTGCTCAGGACCTGCGCGCCGCGGTCCGGGGCCCGGCGGGCCCCGGAGGCGCCCGCCGGGACCGGCGCGTACGCCGCTGTCCGCCGGACGGGCGACCCGCGCGCAAGGGAACCCGGCGCCTTCGTCTGGCGTTGACCGGTCAGGAAGGTTCCACTGGAGACTCCACCGCGAGTCGAAGCGCGAGCGAGTGGACGCACGACAGCGCAAAGGGTTCCCCTGCCGCACCACTTGGAGGGCGTACCGTGCACCGCCGGCACAACGGGCTCAGGACCGCAGTCCTCCTCGGGGGGCTGTCCGCACTCATCATCGTCATCGGCAGCCTCTTCGGGCGGGCGGGCCTGATCATCGCCGTCCTGGTGGCGCTGGGCACCAACGCCTACGCCTACTGGAACAGCGACAAGCTGGCCCTGCGGGCCATGCGCGCCCGCCCCGTCAGCGAGTTCGAGGCCCCGGCGCTCTACCGCATGGTCCGCGAGCTCTCCACGGCCGCCCGCCAGCCCATGCCCCGGCTGTACATCTCGCCGACCGACGCCCCCAACGCCTTCGCGACCGGCCGCAACCCCCGCAACGCCGCCGTCTGCTGCACGGACGGCATCCTGCGCCTCCTGGACGAGCGCGAGCTGCGCGGCGTCATCGGCCACGAGCTCAGCCACGTCTACAACCGCGACATCCTCATCTCCTCGATCGCGGGCGCGCTCGCCTCGGTGGTGATGTTCCTGGTGAACTTCGCGTGGCTGGTCCCCTTCGGCAGATCGGACGACGACGAGGGCCCGGGCATCGTCGGCATGATCATGATCATGCTGCTGGGCCCGGTCGCGGCGTCCCTCATCCAGCTCGCCGTCAGCCGCTCCCGCGAGTACGAGGCCGACGCCTCCGGCGCTCGCCTCACGGGCGACCCGCTCGCCCTGGCCTCGGCGCTGCGCAAGCTGGAGGCGGGCACGCAGCGCCTGCCCCTGCCCCCCGAGCCGCGCATCGAGACCGCGAGCCACATGATGATCGCGAACCCGTTCCGCGCGGGCGAGGGAGGCATGACCAAGCTGTTCTCCACGCACCCGCCGATGGGGGAGCGCATCGCTCGCCTGGAGCAGATGGCGGGCGGCCACCGGGACCGGTGACCGCCCGGCCTTCCTGCCGGCCTTCCCGCTGACCCTCCGATCCTCTGACCGGCCCTCTGACCGGTCAGCCGATGGGGAAGCCGTTGTACGTCCCTCCCTGGCAGACCAGCACGACATCGAAGTCGTCCCCGATCGTCATGCCGACCGTCCCGCCCCCGCCGAAGCACTGCGTGGGGCTCACCTCCGTGGACGTGGGCAGGACGGGGAGGGGCGGCAGGGGCGGAGGCTCGGGGTCACCGGCCCGGGCGACCCCCGCGCCGAGTGTTCCGGCGAGCACCACGGCGGAAACGGCAGCGCCGAGGGCATGTCGCGTACGTATGCGCATGGCGGGCTCCTCACGCTCTCGCGTGTCGGCCGGACGGCGGACACGGCGGACAGCCCACGATGACGGCGAGGCCGGTCCGGGGCACGCGGCGTTAGGCCGTACGGGGGACGCGCAGGTCTTCCCCGTTCCTGGCAACCGCAGGTCAGAGGCCCTGCGTCCCACTCGCTGAGGGCTACGACGCGTGGGAGGCTGTTTTCATGAGGTTCATCCTGAACATCATCTGGTTGATCTTGTGCGGGTTCTGGATGGCGATCGGGTACGTGGTCGCCGGCCTGATCTGCTGCGTACTCATCGTGACCATTCCGTTCGGCATCGCGTCGTTCCGGATCGCGAGCTACGCGCTCTGGCCGTTCGGCCGGACGACCGTGGAGCGGCGGGACGCGGGCGCCGGGTCGCTGATCGGGAACATCATCTGGTTCGTCTTCGCGGGCTGGTGGCTGGCCCTGGGCCACATCGTCACCGGCGTCGCGCTCTGCTGCACGATCATCGGAATCCCGCTGGGCATCGCGAACTTCAAGCTGATCCCGGTCTCGCTCTTCCCGCTGGGCCGCGAAATCGTCCCGACGGACCAGGCGTTCGCCGGCTACCGCTGAACCGGCGGCAGGCAAAGGTGGGTTGAAGGCGGGTTGACGGCCCGCGGGCTACAGCGACCGCAGCGACCGCAGGGTCTCCTCGGCCTCGGGAGTGAGGACGAGGGGACCTTCGCCGTGCGTCCACACCGCGCGGATGTCGAGGCGCCGGAAGCGCCAGCCCCCGGCGGTGCGCACGACCTCGCCCGCGAACGTGCCGCCGACGGTGAAGTGGTCCCCGGGGTTGGATCCGCGGACCGCGCGGGTGGAGGCCAGGTGGACGTGGGTCATCAGGGCGTTCCAGCGCACCGTGGCGCGGTCCCCGGCGATGTCCATGACGTAGTTGGTGCCGATGTGCTGCGTGCGCTCGAACTTGGCCATGGTGGCCGCCTGGGAGGCGGCCAGGCCGTCGATGCCCTCCTCCGTCCCGACCGGCGAGGTGATCCGCACGTCCGGCGTGAACAGGCCGCGGGCCCAGGCGTCGTCGAAGCGGCGGGCGTCGAGGCTCAGCAGGTAGCGGTCGATGAGGTCCGTGAGGGCGGCGCGGTCGGCGAGGGCGTCGATGCGGTCCTGGAGGCCGGTGGTCCCGGTGGTGAACTCCGGTGCGGTGAGGGTCATGGCGGCGCGCTCCCTGGGTCGGTGGACGGGCCCGCCGCGGGCGGGCCGGCCGTACGCAGAAGACGCTAAAAGCTCGACATAACTTGAGGTCAAGCCCGCCGGACGAACGAACTCCGGGAACGCCGAAGGCGGCGCCGGAAGGGATCCCTTCCGGCGCCGCCTTCGGTCTGACTGCCGTCAGCCGTCGTTCCCGGGTCAGCGGTAGTTGACGAACTGGATCGCGAAGTCCAGGTCCTTGCCCTTGAGGAGGGCCTGGACGGCCTGGAGGTCGTCACGGCTCTTGGAGCTGACGCGCAGCTCGTCGCCCTGGACCTGGGCCTTGACGCCCTTGGGGCCCTCATCGCGGATGATCTTGGCGACCTTCTTGGCGTTCTCCTGGGAGATGCCCTCCTCGATCGAGGCGAAGATCTTGTACTCCTTGCCGGAGGCCTGCGGCTCGCCCGCGTCGAGGGACTTCAGCGAGATGCCGCGCTTGACCAGCTTGGTCTCGAAGATGTCGAGAACCGCCTTCACCCGCTCCTCGGCGTTGGCGCGCATCTCGATCTTCTCGCCGGACCAAGCGATCGAGGCGCCCACGCCCTTGAAGTCGTAGCGCTGCGAGATCTCCTTGGCGGCCTGGTTGAGGGCGTTGTCGACCTCCTGCCGCTCGACCTTCGAGACGATGTCGAAACTGGAGTCGGCCATATTGAGTTGGCTCCTCGTACGTAGATCCATCGGGGGGTGCGGTCCGGGCTGCCACCGGCTCGGGGCCGGCGGCGGACCGCCCCGTCAGCCTAGCCACCCTGGGCCCGTTCGCACGGGCGATGAACCGAGTGGCGGACCACCCCAGGTCATCGGGTATGGTTTACGTCGTTGCCCCGGCGCGAATCGAAAGAGAGCCCGAGGTAGCACCCCATGGCGGTGTGCCCGAGTGGCCAATGGGAGCGGACTGTAAATCCGTCGGCTTAGCCTACCCAGGTTCGAATCCTGGCGCCGCCACGGAATGAGGCCCCTGACCTGAAAAGGTCAGGGGCTTCTTTCGTTTTCCGCCCCGCCCTTCAGCCGTTTCCCGCCCGGCCCCTCACTCCTCCGCCGCGGCCTTCACCGCCTCCGTCACCGGCGTGTCCCCGCCGATCAGCTCCAGCGTCCGCCCCGCCGTCCCCGGCTCGTCCAGCAGCGCCACGAGGACCGCCGCGACGTCGTCCCGGGTCACCTCGCCCCGCCCCGTGGACTGCCCGAGCGCCACCCGGCCCGTGCCGGCGTCGTCCGTGAGCCGCCCCGGCCGCAGGATCGTCCAGTCCAGGCCGGCCCGCGCCCGGACGTCCGCGTCCGCCGCGCCCTTCGCGCGCAGGTACGCGGCGAAGACCGGATCGGTGCCCTCCGGGGGCTCGCGGTCGGCGCCCATGGAGGAGACCACGAGGAAGCGGCGGACGCCGGCCGCCTCGGCCGCGTCGGCGAAGAGGGAGGCCGCCCCGCGGTCCACGGAGTCCTTGCGGTCGATGCCGCTGCCCGGCCCCGCGCCGGCCGCGAAGACGGCGGCGTCGGCCGACTCCAGATGCTTCACCAGATCCGCCACGGAGGCCGACTCCAGGTCGCACACGACCGGTTCGGCACCGGCCGCCAGGAGGGCGCCGGCCTGTTCCGGCCTGCGGATGACGCCCGCGATCTCGTCCCCGCGCGCGGAGAGCAGCCGCTCCAGCCGCAGCGCGATCTGACCATGTCCACCAGCGATGACAATGCGCATGATCCGACCGTACGCCGATCACCGGAATCCGACAGAGGGCCTCGCCGGGCCCCGTCCCCGACCCCGCGTCAGGACGGCTCGCCGCCGCCGCGCGAGGACTGCCGGGGCAGCTCCAGGGCCGCGGCGGCCGAGCCGTCGCAGTACTCCCGCACCGCGCTCGTACGGGCCACGACGCGGCCCTTGTGCACCACGAGGCGGCTGTAGGCCATCGACAGCACGCCCTCGACGCGCTCGCCCCGTACGGCCAGGAGCTCGGCCGGGAAGCCCGCCTCCACCCGCACCCGCGGCAGCCCCATGGCCGCCCGGGCCCACCCGCTGACCGCCTCGTACGCCTCCTCGGGCCGCAGCTCGCCGTGCGAGGCCAGCAGGTACGCGGCCTCCAGGGGATCGCCGCGCCCGACCGGATTGGCCGCGTCGCGCAGGGCGCCGCTGCCGGCCGCCACCCGCACCCCCGCCGCCCGCAGCAGCCGCACCGGGGCGCAGCGCGAGACGCGGGCGCCGCGCTGCTCCAGCGTCCCGCAGTCCCCCTGCGGCAGGCAGACGACGGTCACGCCGGCCGCGGACAGCTGCTCGGCGGCGCGCACGGCCAGGTCGCGGGGGAGGCGGGCGAGGCCGCCGCAGGGGCCGAGGGTGACGCGGGGGCGCAAGCCGCCGGCCATGGCGGCCAGCCGGGCGAGCCGGGCCGGGTCGGAGCCGTCGGTGTGCAGGTCGACGGGGCAGCCGTGGGCGGCGGCCAGGTCGAGGGCGGCCTCGGCGAAGCCGGCGGGGTCGGGGTCGAGGTCGGGGCAGCCGCCGACGGCCGCGCCCATCTTCACGGCGTCCCGCAGCTGGGCCAGCCCGTCGGCCCCGGCGGCGCCGGTGAGCAGCCGGGGCACGGCGACGGCGGTGAGGTCGGTGAGCCCGCGCAGGGCCCGCCGGGCCTGGAGCACGGCCTCCAGCGAGCGCAGCCCCTGCACGTCGCCGATGCGCACGTGGCAGCGCAGGGCGGTGGCCCCGTGCCCGAGCTGGAGCAGCGCGGCCTCGGTGGCGCGCCGCTGGACGTCCTCCGCGGCGTACGAGACGGGTTCGTCGGACTCGGCGGTGAGCGCGGTGGCGCCGTGCGCGTGCGGCTCGGCGGGCGCGGGCAGCAGCAGATAGCCGCTGAGGTCCACGCGCGGACCGGGCGCGAGGCTGCCGGCGGTGCCCACCGCCTCGATGCGGCCGCCGCTCAGCCGCACGTCCACGGTGCGGCCGTCGGCGAGGCGGGCGCCGCCGAGCACGAGGGCGCCGTCGCCGGGCGCGGCGGCGGGCCGGGGAGCCTCGCCCCCGGGGTTCGCCGGGGGCTGCGGCTGGCTGTCGGGCATCGCGCTCCTCCGGGGGCCGGGGCGTGCATGATCACGCAGCAGGTCCGAGCGTAGGGCGCGGCAGGAACGGCTTCGAGCAAGCGACGAATAGTCGTACTGGTGTGGTGCGAGAAGGCTTCCGTGGCGCCGTCGCGGGCGCCGTCCGGATACGGATTTCACCTTCGGCGGCCAACCGTGTAATGTCTTCCTCGCTCGCCCCAATAGCTCAGTCGGCAGAGCGTCTCCATGGTAAGGAGAAGGTCAACGGTTCGATTCCGTTTTGGGGCTCTGGTGTGAGAGGTTCCCCGCCTTCGGGCGGGGAGTCCCTCCCACATCAAAGCGGTGTAGCTCAGTCGGTAGAGCAAGCGGCTCATAATCGCTGTGTCACCGGTTCAAGTCCGGTCACCGCTACACGTAGTAGCCGATTGTGGGGTCGGTCCTCCGATCGGCTACTCTTGTCTGCGTTAAATCCGTCCATATCCGTCAAGGAGCACTTCACGTGGCTGCCACCGACGTCCGCCCGAAGATCACGCTGGCATGCGTGGAGTGCAAGGAGCGGAACTACATCACCAAGAAGAACCGGCGCAACGACCCGGACCGTCTTGAGATGAAGAAGCACTGCCCCCGTTGCAACTCGCACACCGCGCACCGCGAGACGCGATAACAACAAGGCTCGTTCGCGAGGCCGTCCCCATTCACCGGGGGCGGCCTCGCGGCGTATCCGCCACCGTTCACCACTGCCGCAGGAGGTACCGGGCCATGGCGCTCGACCAGTCCTTCGTAGGGCGGACCTATCCGGCCACCGAACCGTACGAGGTCGGCCGGGAGAAGATCCGCGAATTCGCCGAGGCCATCGGCGACACCAATCCGGCGTACACCGACCCGGAGGCCGCCAAGGCGCTGGGCCACCCGGACGTGATCGCCCCGCCGACCTTCGTGTTCTCCGTCACGTACCGGGCGGCCGGCGCGGTCGTGAACGACCCGCAGCTGGGCCTGGACTACTCGCGCGTCGTGCACGGCGACCAGAAGTTCGCCTACGTCCGCCCCGTGCGGGCCGGCGACCGCCTGTCGGTGGTCTCCACGATCGAGTCGATCAAGTCCCTCGCGGGCAACGACGTCCTGTCGATCCGCGGCGAGGTCCGGGACGAGCACGGCGAGCACGTGGTGACCGCGCACACGACCCTGGTGGCCCGCGCGGCCGAGGAGGCGTAGATGACTGCCCGGATCTCCTACGACGAGGTCGAGGTCGGCACGGAGCTGCCGGTCCGCTCCTTCCCGGTGACGCGCGCGGACCTGGTCCGCTACGCGGGCGCCTCGGGCGACTTCAACCCGATCCACTGGAACGAGAAGTTCGCCAAGGAGGTGGGCCTGCCGGACGTGATCGCGCACGGCATGTTCACCATGGCCGAGGCGGCGCGCGTGGTCACGGACTGGGCGGGCGACCCGGGCGCCGTCGCCGAGTACGGCGTGCGCTTCACCCGCCCGGTCGTCGTGCCCAACGACGACGAGGGCGCGGTCATCGAGGTCAGCGGCAAGGTCGCGGTCAAGGATGACGAGAACCGCACGGTCCGGGTGGACCTGCTGGTCAAGAGCGGGGGCCAGAAGGTCCTGGGGATGTCGCGAGCGGTCGTACGCCTCGCCTGACGGGAGGGCGCCGCGCAGAAGCCGGCGCCCTCTCTCTTTGACACTGGAACTAAGTAATCACTAACTTACTTTCATGGTCAGGATGAGCGCGGAGGAACGGCGCGAGAGTGTGATCCGCGCCGCGGTCACGGAGTTCTCGCGAGCCGGGTACAAGGGCACGTCCACGGAGGCGATCGCACGCCGCGTGGGCGTCTCGCAGCCGTACCTGTTCCGGCTCTTCCCCACCAAGGAGGCGATCTTCCTGGCGGCGGCCCGCCGCTGCCTGGAGGAGACCCGCGAGGTCTTCGAGAAGGCCGTCGAGGGCGCGCCGCCCCGTGGAACGCTGCAGGCCATGGCCGCGGCCTACGACCACCTCATCGCCGAGGACCCCGAGAAGCTCCAGATGCAGATGCAGATCTACGTCGCGGTGGCCTCGGCGGAGGCGGCGGGGGAGCACGAGTTCGGCAGCTCGATCCGCAAGGCCTGGATGGAGCTGTGGGACGGGGTGCATCTGGCGCTCGGCGGGGAAGCGAAGGAGACGACGCTGTTCCTGGCCAAGGGGATGCTGATCAACACGCTGGTATCCCTGGGCTTCCCGCCGGACCACAGGACGTGGGCAGGCTTCTAAAGAGAAGCCCCGCAAGCGGGCCCTTGCACCGTGCCAAATTAGTGATTGCTCACTTAACAAATCTGGGGGGATCTTCGTGCGATCCAAGGCCGCTTGGGCCCTGGTCATCACCGGCGTGGCGGGCTTCATGGCCGCGCTGGACAACCTGGTCGTCACCACGGCCCTCCCGGCCATCCGCCAGGACCTCGGCGGGGCGCTGGAAGACCTCGAATGGACCGTCAACGCCTACACGCTCACGTACGCGGTCCTGCTCATGTCCGGCGCGGCCCTGGGTGACCGCTTCGGCCGCCGCAAGCTCTTCGTCGCCGGCCTCACGATCTTCACCGCGGCCTCCGCCGCGGCCGCCCTCGCCCCCGGCATCGAGGCCCTGATCGCCGCCCGGGCCCTCCAGGGCGTGGGCGCCGCCATCACGACGCCGTTGTCCCTCACCCTGCTCACCGCGGCCGTCCCCGCCGCCCGCCGGGGCGTCGTCTACGGCATCAAGGGCGCCGTGGACGGCCTGGCCGTGGCCGGCGGCCCGCTGATCGGCGGCACGCTCACCGAGCACCTCTCCTGGCAGTGGATCTTCTGGCTCAACGTCCCGCTGGGCCTGGCCCTCATCCCCCTGGCCCGCCTCCGCCTCCAGGAGTCCCACGCCCCGGACGCCCGCCTCGACGTCCCCGGCACGCTCCTCGTCAGCGGCGGCCTCTTCGGCATCGTCTACGGGCTGGTCAACGCGAACTCGCACGGCTGGACGAGCCCCCAGGTCCTGACGGCCCTCATCGCGGGCACCGCCCTCATTGGAGGCTTCATCCACCACGGCCTCCACGCCAAGCACCCCGTGCTGCCCCTGCGCATCTTCGGAGTCCGGGCCTTCGCCGCCGTCAACGCCGCGAGCGTCTTCATGTTCCTGGGCATGTTCGGCTCGATCTTCCTGCTCAGCCAGTTCCTCCAGAACGCCCTCGGCTACTCGCCCACGCAGGCGGGGCTGCGCATGCTCCCCTGGACCGCGATGCCGATGATCGCGGCGCCGCTCTCCGGCTACCTCGCCGACCGCATCGGCAGCCGCCCGGTCGTCATCACCGCCCTAGCCCTCCAGGCGCTGGGCCTGGCCGACTTCGCCCTCATCACGAGCCCAGACATCTCCTACGCGGCCCAGCTCCCGGGCCTGATCGTCAGCGGCATCGGCATGGGCCTGTTCTTCGCCCCCGCCGCGAACCTGACCATGTCCAGCGTCCGCCCGGCGGAACAGGGGATGGCCTCCGGCGCGAACAGCGCTCTGCGCGAGGTGGGCGGGGCGCTGGGCGTAGCCGTCCTGGCCGCCCTCTTCTCGGCCCGGGGCGGCTACGGCACGGCCCGGACCTTCGCGGACGGCCTGATCCCCGCGCTCTGGGCGGGCGCGGCGGCGGTGGCGCTAGGGGCACTGGCGGCAACGCTGATACCCACCCGGACCGCGACGCGGCAGAGCGCCTGAAGCCGGCGCGGCGGGGGGTCATGCCCACCCGCCGGCCCATCACGGAAGCCGCAGAGGCGCTGCACCGGGATGCCGCAGGGATGGACGAACGGAGGGGGCCGGGGGCGCAGGGGTGGGGGTCCGGGGCGCTGACGTGTATTTGCGGGTCCGGCAGGAGAAGAGGGCGGGATCACGGCGCCGGGGGCGGGCCCGTAAATATGCGGCCCCGGACCCCCACCCCGGAGCCCCCGGCACCCGGCCCCGGACCCCACCGCTCAGCCCACCCGTACCCTGGTCGAGTGCAGGAACGACACGACGCCCCCCTCGCCCCCCTGACCACCTTCAGGCTCGGCGGCCCCGCCCGCCGCCTGATCACGGCGACCACCGACGCCGAGGTGATCGCCGCCGTCCGCGAGGCCGACGAGACCGGAACCCCGCTGCTGATCATCGGCGGCGGCAGCAACCTCGTCATCTCCGACAAGGGCTTCGACGGCACCGCCCTGCGCATCGCGACGACGGGCTTCACCCTCGACGGCACCGCCCTCGAACTGGCCGCCGGCGAGAACTGGTCCGACGCCGTAGCCCGCACCGTCGAAGCCGGCCTCGCCGGCGTCGAGTGCCTCGCCGGCATCCCCGGCTCCGCGGGCGCCACGCCCATCCAGAACGTGGGTGCGTACGGCCAGGACGTCGCGCAGACGATCACGGAGGTCGTGGCGTACGACCGCCGCACCGGTGAGACGGTCACCATCCCGGCCGCCGACTGCGCCTTCGCGTACCGGCACAGCCGCTTCAAGGCCGACCCCACCCGCTACGTCGTCCTCCGCGTCCGCTTCGAGCTGGAGGACGCGGACGGCCTGTCCGCGCCCATCCGCTACCCCGAGACGGCCCGCGCCCTCGGCGTCGAGGCGGGCGACCGCGTGCCCGCGGCGCAGGCCCGCGAGACGGTCCTCAAGCTGCGCGCCGGCAAGGGCATGGTCCTCGACCCCGAGGACCACGACACGTGGTCGGCGGGCTCGTTCTTCTGCAACCCGATCCTCACCACCGCCGAGCACGCGGCGTTCCTGGCCCGCGTGGCGGACCGCCTCGGCGCGGACGTGGCGCCGCCCGCGTACCCGGCGGGGGAGGGCTTCATGAAGACGTCCGCGGCCTGGCTGATCGACAAGGCGGGCTTCACGAAGGGGTACGGGGCGGGCCCGGCGCGCATCAGCACGAAGCACACGCTTGCGCTGACGAACCGGGGCGAGGCGACCACGGAGGATCTCCTGGCGCTCGCCCGCGAGGTCCGTGCCGGGGTTCACGAGGCGTTCGGTGTGACGCTGGTGAACGAGCCGGTCACAGTGGGCGTGTCGCTGTAGGGCGGGGCAGCGGGCCGGCGCTCAGGCGGCCAGCCAAGCGTCGATCCCCGCCAGCAACCCCGCCCGGACGGGCTCCGGCGCGGCCGACCCCCGTACCGACTGCCGCGCCAGCTCCGCCAGCTCCGCGTCCGTGAAGCCGTGGTGCTGCCGCACCAGCTCGTACTGCGCGGCGAGCCGCGAGCCGAAGAGCAGTGGGTCGTCCGCGCCGAGAGCTATCGGTACGCCGGCGTCCCAGAGCGCCCGCAGCGGCACGTCGCCCGGCTTCTCGTAGACGCCGAGGGCGACGTTGGACGAGGGGCAGACCTCGCACGTCACGCCCCGCTCCGCGAGCTTCCGTAGCAGCCGGGGGTCCTCGGCGGACCGCACACCGTGCCCGACGCGCGACGCGTGCAGGTCGTCGAGGCAGTCCCGCACGCTGCTCGGCCCGGACAGTTCCCCGCCGTGCGGCGCGGCCAGCAGCCCGCCCTCCCGGGCGATCTCGAAGGCGCGGTCGAAGTCGCGCGCGAGTCCGCGCCGCTCGTCGTTGGAGAGCCCGAATCCGACCACGCCGCGGTCGGCGTACCGCACGGCGAGCCGCGCCAGCGTACGGGCGTCCAGGGGGTGTTTCATGCGGTTCGCGGCGACGAGCACCCGCATTCCCAGCCCGGTCTCCTTGGACGCGCTCTCGACCGCGTCCAGGATGATCTCCAGGGCGGGGATCAGCCCGCCCAGCCGCGGCGCGTACGACGTCGGGTCGACCTGGATCTCCAGCCACCCGGAGCCGTCCCGGACGTCCTCCTCCGCGGCTTCCCGCACCAGCCGCCGGATGTCCTCCGGCGACCGGAGGCAGGACCGCGCGATGTCGTAGAGCCGCTGGAACCGGAACCAGCCCCGCTCGTCCGTCGCCCGCAGCTTCGGCGGCTCGCCGCTGCTCAGCGCCTCCGGGAGGTGCACGCCGTACTTGTCGGCGAGCTCCAGCAGGGTGGAAGGCCGCATCGACCCGGTGAAGTGAAGATGCAGATGGGCTTTCGGTAGCAACCGGACGTCGCGAACACTCTCCATTCGCAGATCCTGCCGCAAGCACCGCCGAAACCGGAAGGCACTTTCGCTGAACGCCCGCCAACGAGCGCTGCACCGAAAACGAATACGGGCCCCCGGCAAAGCCGGGAGCCCGTAAGCAGCGAACCGCAGGCGGCCAGGCCCTCGCTAGGCCTTCGCCTCCGCCAGCAGCTTCTGGATCCGCGAAACGCCCTCGACCAGATCCTCGTCACCCAGCGCGTAGGACAGCCGCAGGTACCCCGGCGTGCCGAAGGCCTCGCCCGGTACCACCGCGACCTCGACCTCTTCCAGGATCAGCGCGGCGAGCTCGACGGACGTGGCGGGCCGCTTGCCGCGGATCTCCTTGCCGAGCAGGGCCTTGACCGACGGGTAGGCGTAGAACGCACCCTCCGGCTCCGGGCAGAGGACGCCGTCGATCTCGTTGAGCATCCGCACGATCGTGCGGCGGCGCCGGTCGAAGGCGGTCTTCATCTCGTCGACGGCGGAGAGGTCGCCCGACACGGCGGCGATCGCCGCGCGCTGTGCGACGTTGGACACGTTGGACGTGGCGTGCGACTGGAGGTTCGTCGCGGCCTTGATCACGTCCTGCGGGGCGATGACCCACCCGACGCGCCAGCCGGTCATGGCGTACGTCTTGGCGACGCCGTTGACGACGATGCACTTGTCGCGGAGCTCCGGCACGACGACGGGCAGCGAGGAGAACTCGGCGTCGCCGTAGACGAGGTGCTCGTAGATCTCGTCGGTCAGCACCCACAGCCCGTGCTCCGCGGCCCAGCGGCCGACCTCTTCCACCTGCTCGCGCGAGTAGACCGCGCCCGTCGGGTTGGACGGGGAGACGAAGAGCAGCACCTTCGTCTTCTCCGTACGGGCGGCCTCCAGCTGCTCGACCGACACCATGTAGCCCGTGGTCTCGTCGGCCACGACCTCCACCGGCACACCGCCGGCCAGCCGGATCGACTCCGGGTACGTGGTCCAGTACGGGGCGGGGACGATGACCTCGTCGCCCGGGTCGAGGATCGCGGCGAAGGCCTCGTAGATGGCCTGCTTGCCGCCGTTGGTGACCAGCACCTGCGACGCCTCGACCTGGTAGCCGGAGTCGCGCAGCGTCTTCGCGGCGATCGCGGCCTTCAGCTCGGGGAGGCCGCCGGCGGGCGTGTAGCGGTGGTTCTTCGGGTCGCGGCAGGCCTCCACGGCGGCCTCGACGATGTAGCCGGGGGTGGGGAAGTCGGGCTCGCCGGCGCCGAAGCCGATCACCGGGCGCCCGGCGGCCTTGAGGGCCTTCGCCTTGGCGTCGACGGCGAGGGTGGCGGACTCGGAGATCGATCCGACACGGGTCGACACCCGGCGCTCGGTGGGGGACTGGACGGGGGGCTCGGAAGGAGTCGCAGCGGTCATGGGGGCATCGTTGCAGACGGGGGACGAAGCGGGCACACCCGTTTCACGGACGGCTCGCAGTCCCCTCCCGAAGGCCCGGAATGCGACGTTCCGGCATCCCCGCGGCACAAGCTGTTCGACGCACGCCCCAGGACCACGTACACTCATCCACCGTTGGCCCTCACCGGCCGCGATCCGGCTCCGCACACACCGTGCGCACGCTCGGATGCGGTACGTTGGGGAACCACAAAGGGTCGTAGCTCAATTGGTAGAGCACTGGTCTCCAAAACCAGCGGTTGGGGGTTCAAGTCCCTTCGGCCCTGCTACACGCATCGTCACCAGGGTGCGTGCGTGCGTACGTAGAGAAATGCACCGCCGTGCGGCTCAACCGGGCGCGGCACGGCTCACGACCCGGATTCAGGTGAGGACGTAGTGACGGAAGCCCTTGGCTCCACCGCGACGCCTGAGAGCGGTCGTCCCGAGGACGAGGTGGCCGCCAGGAAGGGCCGCCGTGGCGGGAAGCGCGGGAAGAAGGGCCCCTTCGGCCGCCTCGCGCTCTTCTACCGTCAGATCGTCGCAGAGCTCCGCAAGGTCGTCTGGCCCACCCGGGGCCAGTTGTCGACGTACACCACCGTGGTGATCGTCTTTGTCGTCATCGTCATTGGCCTGGTCACCGTGATTGACTATGGGTTCACCAACGCCGTCAAGTACGTCTTCGGCTGAATCCGCGGGTAGGGCGGCTGCCGTGAGGCGAGCCGCCCCTTTCGCACGTTCCACCCCTTGTAGCCAGGAAGAAGCAGCCACGTGTCTGACCCGAACCTGAACGACGCCGCCGAGAAGGCCGCTGAGGCGGCAGAGGCCGACGTGGATGCCACTGTCACGGCCGAGGTCGAGGGCGACGACACCGCGCAGGAGATCGTCGAGGGCGCCGACGCCGCCGACGAGCTCGACGCCGAGGAAGCCGCTGCCGGCGAGCCGGCCGAGGAGGCCGCCCTCCACGTCGAGTCCGACGAGGACGCCGAGTCCGCTGAGGACGACGAGACCGCTGAGGACGACGAGACCGCTGAGGAGGCCGAGGAGGCCGCCGAGGAGGAGCCCGTCGACCCGGTCGCCGCCCTCCGCGAGGAGCTCCGCGGCCTGCCCGGCGAGTGGTACGTCATCCACACCTACGCCGGTTACGAGAACCGCGTGAAGACCAACCTCGAGCAGCGCGCCGTCTCGCTCAACGTCGAGGACTACATCTTCCAGGCCGAGGTGCCGCAGGAGGAGGTCGTCCAGATCAAGAACGGCGACCGCCGCACCGTCCGCCAGAACAAGCTCCCGGGCTACGTCCTGGTGCGCATGGACCTGACGAACGAGTCCTGGGGCGTCGTCCGCAACACCCCGGGCGTCACCGGCTTCGTCGGCAACGCCTACGACCCGTACCCGCTGACGCTGGACGAGATCGTCAAGATGCTCGCCCCGGAGGCCGAGGAGAAGGCCGCCCGCGAGGCCGCCGAGGCCGAGGGCAAGCCGGCGCCGCAGCGCAAGGTCGAGGTCCAGGTCCTGGACTTCGAGGTCGGCGACTCGGTCACCGTCACCGACGGCCCGTTCGCGACCCTCCAGGCCACGATCAACGAGATCAACGCCGACTCGAAGAAGGTCAAGGGCCTCGTCGAGATCTTCGGCCGCGAGACCCCGGTCGAGCTGAGCTTCGACCAGATCCAGAAGAACTGACACTTCTGAACAAACGCTTCCGAACAGGTCAGACGGGCTGCTGAAGCCCGTCTGACCTGCTCGGTTTTTGGCCGTAGCACGTTACCCGTTATCGTGGTGCGGTATGCCTGTGCGCACTGTGCGCGGGCAAAAAAACTCT
This sequence comes from Streptomyces klenkii, assembly GCF_003626645.1. Taxonomy (GTDB): domain Bacteria; phylum Actinomycetota; class Actinomycetes; order Streptomycetales; family Streptomycetaceae; genus Streptomyces; species Streptomyces klenkii. The sequence goes on from NZ_RBAM01000007.1 coordinate 145,896, forward strand.
CACTAGGACCCGGAGAGAGCAATGCCTCCCAAGAAGAAGAAGATCACGGGGCTTATCAAGCTCCAGATCAGCGCCGGTGCCGCCAACCCGGCCCCGCCGGTCGGCCCCGCGCTGGGTCAGCACGGCGTCAACATCATGGAGTTCTGCAAGGCCTACAACGCCGCGACCGAGTCGCAGCGTGGCATGGTCGTGCCGGTGGAGATCACGGTCTACGAGGACCGTTCCTTCACCTTCGTCACCAAGACTCCGCCGGCCGCGAAGCTGATCCTCAAGGCCGCGGGCGTGGAGAAGGGCTCCGGCGAGCCGCACAAGACCAAGGTCGCCAAGATCACCGAGGCGCAGGTCCGCGAGATCGCCACGACCAAGATGCCCGACCTGAACGCCAACGACCTGGACGCCGCGTCGAAGATCATCGCCGGCACCGCCCGTTCCATGGGCATCACGGTCGAGGGCTGACCTCCACCTCCCTGGCAGTACCCGTGGAAGGGCCAGCGCCGGCCCGCACCACGACTCCAATCACCACTGAGGAGTTTCAGTGAAGCGCAGCAAGACTCTTCGCAACGCGGACGCGAAGGTCGACCGGGAGCGTCTGTACGCCCCGCTCGAGGCCGTCCGCCTGGCGAAGGAGACCTCCGCCACCAAGTTCGACGCGACCGTCGAGGTTGCCATGCGCCTGGGTGTCGACCCGCGCAAGGCCGACCAGATGGTCCGTGGCACCGTGAACCTTCCGCACGGCACCGGTAAGACCGCCCGGGTCCTGGTCTTCGCGACCGGCGACCGTGCCGAGGCCGCGCGTGCCGCGGGCGCCGACATCGTCGGCGCCGACGAGCTCATCGACGAGGTCGCGAAGGGCCGTCTGGACTTCGACGCCGTCGTCGCCACCCCGGACCTCATGGGCAAGGTCGGCCGCCTCGGCCGCGTGCTCGGTCCCCGTGGCCTGATGCCGAACCCGAAGACCGGCACCGTCACCCCGGACACGGCCAAGGCCGTGACCGACATCAAGGGCGGCAAGATCGAGTTCCGCGTCGACAAGCACTCGAACCTGCACTTCATCATCGGCAAGGTCTCGTTCGACGAGGCCAAGCTGGTGGAGAACTACGCCGCGGCGCTCGAGGAGATCACCCGCCTCAAGCCGTCCGCCGCGAAGGGCCGCTACATCAAGAAGGCCACCATCACCACCACGATGGGCCCCAGCATCCCGCTGGACAGCAACCGCACCCGCAACCTCCTGGTGGAGGACGAGACCGTCTGATCCTGACCGGATCACGACGCCTCGGCGCGTACGCGTAAGCGAACGAGCAGGCCCCGCATCTCCTGGTGAGATGCGGGGCCTGCTCGCGTTTTAACGCGGTCCGAACGCTGCCCGTGCACTCGTCCGCCGCATCTGTCAGTGCGGTGAACTAACGTTCACATTGATCGCTTTTGAGTAGAGGGGGGAACGCACATGCACAAGTCCACCTGGAAGCGCCTGAGCGTGTCGGTGACGGCTGTGGCCCTGCTGGCGGGCGTGGCGGCCTGCGGGGGCGACGAGAAGGGCGGCAAGGCGGCCTCCGGGGCCGCCGCCAAGTCGGACAGGAAGCCGGCGGCGGGGGTGTCGGTCGAGGCGCTCAACACGGCCTTCGAGAAGACACGGGCGGCGAAGTCCGCCAAGTTCACGATGACCGTGAAGCTGCCCGGCCTGGGCGACCAGCCCCTCACCCTGCGGTCCACCGGCGTCATGGGCTGGGACCCCACGGTCGTGGACCAGCGCATGACCGGCGCCGGGCTGCCCGCCCAGGACGGCGCCCCGGCCGAGAGCCACACCATCACGATCGGTGCCGTCACGTACACCGACGTGGGCCCGGAGGGCGCCGCCAAGAACGACGGCAAGCGCTGGCTCAAGGTCGATCTCGCCGCGATGGCCAAGGAGTCCGGCGGCGACTCGAAGGCCATAGCGCAGCTCATGGGCGGCGGTCAGGGCAGCCAGAGCCAGGACCCGGCCAAGCAGATGGCGCTCCTCAAGGAGTCGCCGGACGTCAAGCTGGTCGGCGAGGAGACGGTCGACGGGAAGAAGGCCCGGCACTACAAGGGCACGCTCTCCCCCGACGAGGCCATGAAGTCCAACAAGAGCCTCGACGGCCTCGACCAGAAGGACCGGCAGCAGCTGCTGGACACCATCAAGGAGGCCGGCATCACGAAGTACGACATGGACGTCTGGGTGGGTTCCGACGACCTCCCCCTGAAGCTGGTCATGAACATGGACACCGCCAAGGGCCGGATGGAGATCACCCAGAGCCTCTCCGACTACGGCGCCAAGGCCGACGTCCAGGCGCCGCCGGCGGACCAGACCGTCGACCTGCTGGAGAAGATCAAGAAGATGAAGGAGACCGGCGACACCCCGGCGCTGGCGTCCTGACCTGCGGGAACGCATCCGCCCGGGAGTCGATTTGCTTCCGGGCGCCCCGGTCACGTACTTTCTTCCAGAAGCCAAAGACCGCTGGTCGTTGCTGCGCCTCCATCCGGAAGCGTGGTGGCCGAAGGATCCGCTAGCTGCGGGCGACCTGCGCAGGTGATTTGAGGAAGCACTCCCGCGACGACTTCGGGTCGAAGCGGTCGAGTTACGCCCCGAGCGCCTGCGCCGGGGCGTTTCGTTTTGCCCAGGTCCCTTCGCATAGCGGTCCCGAATCACCCGGAAGGAGGCCGAGGCTCATGGCGACGTCCGCCAAGGCTGCTGCGGTTGCCGAGCTGACGGACAAGTTCCGTAGCTCGAACGCCGCTGTGCTGACCGAGTACCGCGGTCTCACCGTGGCTCAGCTCAAGACGCTGCGCCGTTCGCTCGGTGAGAACGCCCAGTACGCCGTGGTGAAGAACACGCTGACCCAGATCGCGGCCCGTGAGGCCGGGATCACGCTGGAGGACCAGCTCTTCGCTGGCCCGACGGCGGTTGCCTTCGTCACCGGTGACCCGGTGGAGTCGGCGAAGGGTCTCCGTGACTTCGCCAAGGAGAACCCCAACCTCATCATCAAGGGCGGTGTCCTTGACGGTAAGGCGCTGTCCGCCGATGAGATCAAGAAGCTTGCGGACCTCGAGTCCCGCGAGGTTCTGCTCAGCAAGCTGGCCGGTGCCATGAAGGGCAAGCAGTCCCAGGCTGCCTCGCTCTTCCAGGCGCTGCCGACGAAGCTCGTCCGCACTGCGGACGCGCTGCGCGCCAAGCTCGCCGAGCAGGGCGGTGCCGAGTAATTCGGCTCGCGCATCGACCGGTGCCTCCCGGCACCGGTCGCAGCGGGCCGTACGCCCGCCGACATGTACATCCCGGCACCTGCCGATTTAGTGGAAGGACCGCCATCATGGCGAAGCTCACCAAGGACGAGCTGCTCGCGCAGTTCGAGGAGATGACCCTCATCGAGCTGGCCGAGTTCGTCTCCGCCTTCGAGGAGAAGTTCGACGTCACCGCCGCCGCTGCCGCGCCGGTCGTCATGGCCGGCGGCGTCGCCGGTGGCGCCGCTGAGGCCGCTGAGGAGCAGGACGAGTTCGACGTCATCCTCACCGCCGCCGGTGACAAGAAGATCCAGGTCATCAAGGTCGTGCGCGAGCTGACCTCCCTGGGTCTGAAGGAGGCCAAGGACCTCGTCGACGGCACCCCGAAGCCGGTCCTCGAGAAGGTCGCCAAGGACGCCGCGGAGAAGGCCGCCGAGGCCCTCAAGGGCGCCGGCGCCTCCGTCGAGGTCAAGTAAGACCTTGCGAGTCGTCTGACTCTTTCCGCCGGCGGCTGCCGGTAGCCAACGGGCGATCACCCATGCGGGTGGTCGCCCGTCGGCGTTTCCCCGGACGGCTGCGCGGAGCACGTCCCGGGGGCGAGTATGGTGATCTTCGTTGCCCTCCCGGACGGGCCGTGGGCCTTGACGAACGCGACGGGGCGCGCAATTCTCAGGACGCGTCGCCACATCGGTCCACCGTCCGAGGCATGGATCGAAGGCGAAGAGGGAAGTCTTGCGTCAGGCGATGCCTGCAGGCGTCCGCCGCACGGCGAGGGACAACAGGATCCCGGAGGGAGAGATTGGTATCGCACCGGTCTCCGCACATCCGCTCTGGACATCAGTGGGCCAAGTGGCTACACTGACCCTTTGCGCTGCCTGTTAGCTGCTCCCTGCCCGTCACCAGGGGCATGCCCACTATCGAGCACTGCTGATGGAAACCCGCTGACCTGGGATTTCTTATCGATGCACGGTGTGGGGCCGGTACGCGCGTAGTGAGTCCGAGCCCTCGGAAGGACCCCCTCTTGGCCGCCTCGCGCAACGCCTCGACTGCCAATACGAACAACGGCGCCAGCACCGCCCCGCTGCGCATCTCTTTTGCGAAGATCAAGGAGCCCCTCGAGGTTCCGAACCTCCTTGCGCTGCAGACCGAGAGCTTCGACTGGCTGCTCGGCAATGCCGCCTGGAAGGCTCGCGTCGAGGCTGCGCTGGAGTCCGGTCAGGACGTCCCCACGAAGTCCGGTCTGGAGGAGATCTTCGAGGAGATCTCCCCGATCGAGGACTTCTCCGGGTCGATGTCGCTGACCTTCCGCGACCACCGTTTCGAGCCCCCGAAGAACTCGATCGACGAGTGCAAGGAGCGCGACTTCACGTACGCGGCCCCGCTCTTCGTCACGGCCGAGTTCACCAACAACGAGACCGGTGAGATCAAGTCTCAGACGGTCTTCATGGGCGACTTCCCGCTCATGACCAACAAGGGCACCTTCTGCATCAACGGCACCGAGCGTGTCGTCGTCTCGCAGCTGGTTCGCTCCCCCGGCGTCTACTTCGACTCCTCCATCGACAAGACGTCCGACAAGGACATCTTCACGGCCAAGATCATCCCGTCCCGGGGTGCCTGGCTGGAGATGGAGGTCGACAAGCGCGACATGGTCGGTGTCCGCATCGACCGCAAGCGCAAGCAGTCCGTCACCGTCCTCCTGAAGGCTCTCGGCTGGACCACCGAGCAGATCCTCGAGGAGTTCGGCGAGTACGAGTCCATGCGCGCCACCCTGGAGAAGGACCACACCCAGGGCCAGGACGACGCGCTGCTCGACATCTACCGCAAGCTGCGTCCGGGCGAGCCGCCGACCCGCGAGGCCGCGCAGACGCTGCTCGAGAACCTCTACTTCAACCCCAAGCGCTACGACCTCGCGAAGGTCGGCCGCTACAAGGTGAACAAGAAGCTCGGCGCGGACGCCCCGCTCGACGCCGGTGTGCTGACCACGGACGACGTCATCGCGACGATCAAGTACCTGGTCAAGCTGCACGCCGGTGAGCTGGAGACGGTCGGCGAGAACGGCACCTCGATCGTCGTCGAGACCGACGACATCGACCACTTCGGCAACCGTCGTCTGCGCAACGTCGGCGAGCTCATCCAGAACCAGGTCCGCACGGGTCTGGCTCGTATGGAGCGCGTCGTCCGCGAGCGGATGACCACCCAGGACGTCGAGGCGATCACGCCGCAGACCCTGATCAACATCCGGCCGGTCGTCGCCTCCATCAAGGAGTTCTTCGGCACCAGCCAGCTGTCCCAGTTCATGGACCAGACCAACCCGCTGTCGGGTCTGACCCACAAGCGCCGTCTGTCGGCGCTGGGCCCGGGTGGTCTCTCCCGTGAGCGGGCCGGCTTCGAGGTCCGTGACGTTCACCCGTCGCACTACGGCCGCATGTGCCCGATCGAGACGCCCGAAGGCCCGAACATCGGTCTGATCGGCTCGCTCGCCTCCTACGGCCGCGTCAACGCGTTCGGCTTCGTGGAGACCCCGTACCGCAAGGTCGTCGACGGCCAGGTCACCGACGAGGTTGACTACCTGACTGCCGACGAGGAGGACCGCTTCGTCATCGCCCAGGCGAACGCCGCCCTCTCCGAGGACATGCGCTTCGCCGAGGCCCGCGTGCTGGTCCGCCGCCGCGGCGGCGAGATCGACTACATCGCCGGCGACGACGTCGACTACATGGACGTCTCCCCGCGCCAGATGGTGTCGGTCGCGACCGCCATGATCCCGTTCCTCGAGCACGACGACGCCAACCGCGCGCTCATGGGATCGAACATGATGCGCCAGGCCGTTCCGCTGATCAAGGCCGAGGCGCCGCTGGTCGGCACCGGCATGGAGTACCGCTGCGCGGTCGACGCCGGTGACGTCATCAAGGCCGAGAAGGACGGTGTCGTCCAGGAGGTCTCCGCCGACTACGTCACGGTGGCCAACGACGACGGCACGTACAACACCTACCGGGTCGCGAAGTTCTCGCGCTCCAACCAGGGCACGTCCTTCAACCAGAAGGTCGTCGTCGACGAGGGCGCCCGCGTCGTCGCCGGCCAGGTGCTCGCCGACGGTCCGTCCACGGACGAGGGCGAGATGGCCCTCGGCAAGAACCTGCTCGTGGCGTTCATGCCGTGGGAGGGTCACAACTACGAGGACGCGATCATCCTGTCGCAGCGCCTCGTCCAGGACGACGTCCTCTCCTCGATCCACATCGAGGAGCACGAGGTCGACGCCCGTGACACCAAGCTCGGCCCGGAGGAGATCACCCGGGACATCCCGAACGTCTCCGAGGAGGTCCTCGCCGACCTCGACGAGCGCGGCATCATCCGCATCGGTGCCGAGGTCGTCGCCGGCGACATCCTGGTCGGCAAGGTCACCCCGAAGGGTGAGACCGAGCTGACCCCGGAGGAGCGCCTGCTCCGCGCGATCTTCGGTGAGAAGGCCCGTGAGGTCCGTGACACCTCGCTGAAGGTCCCGCACGGCGAGATCGGCAAGGTCATCGGCGTCCGCGTCTTCGACCGCGAGGAGGGCGACGAGCTTCCCCCGGGCGTGAACCAGCTGGTCCGCGTCTACGTCGCCCAGAAGCGCAAGATCACCGACGGTGACAAGCTCGCCGGCCGTCACGGCAACAAGGGTGTCATCTCCAAGATCCTCCCGGTCGAGGACATGCCGTTCCTCGAGGACGGCACCCCGGTCGACATCATCCTCAACCCGCTCGGTGTCCCGTCCCGAATGAACCCGGGACAGGTCCTCGAGATCCACCTCGGCTGGCTCGCCAGCCGCGGCTGGAAGGTCGAGGGCGACGAGGACTGGATGAAGCGCCTCCAGGCCATCGGCGCCGACGACGTCGCGCCGGGCACCAACGTCGCGACCCCGGTCTTCGACGGCGCCCGCGAGGACGAGATCGCCGGTCTCTTCGAGTCCACGATCCCGAACCGCGACGGCGAGCGCATGGTGCTCCCCTCGGGTAAGGCCCGGATGTTCGACGGCCGCTCCGGCGAGCCGTTCCCGGACCCGATCTCCGTCGGGTACATGTACATCCTCAAGCTGCACCACCTGGTCGACGACAAGCTGCACGCCCGCTCGACCGGCCCGTACTCCATGATCACCCAGCAGCCGCTGGGTGGTAAGGCTCAGTTCGGTGGCCAGCGCTTCGGTGAGATGGAGGTGTGGGCGCTGGAGGCATACGGCGCCGCCTACGCCCTCCAGGAGCTGCTGACCATCAAGTCCGACGACGTGACCGGCCGCGTGAAGGTCTACGAGGCCATCGTCAAGGGCGAGAACATCCCCGAGCCCGGCATTCCCGAGTCCTTCAAGGTGCTCATCAAGGAAATGCAGTCCCTGTGCCTCAACGTGGAGGTGCTGTCCTCGGACGGCATGTCCATCGAGATGCGCGACACGGACGAGGACGTCTTCCGCGCTGCGGAAGAGCTCGGTATCGACCTGTCCCGGCGCGAGCCGAGCAGCGTCGAAGAGGTCTGACGGGTCTGACGGGGGGCTCGGCAAGAGCCCCCCGTCGTCCCCGGACCCCCTCAGACCACTGATGAAGACACGACCCTGAAAGAGGGATTGACGAACAGTGCTCGACGTCAACTTCTTCGACGAGCTGCGGATCGGCCTGGCGACCGCGGACGACATCCGAACCTGGTCCCACGGCGAGGTCAAGAAGCCGGAGACCATCAACTACCGCACCCTGAAGCCCGAAAAGGACGGACTCTTCTGCGAGAAGATCTTCGGTCCGACCCGGGACTGGGAGTGCTACTGCGGCAAGTACAAGCGTGTCCGCTTCAAGGGCATCATCTGTGAGCGCTGTGGCGTCGAGGTCACTCGCGCCAAGGTGCGCCGTGAGCGGATGGGCCACATCGAGCTGGCCGCTCCCGTCACCCACATCTGGTACTTCAAGGGCGTCCCGTCGCGTCTGGGCTACCTGCTCGACCTCGCCCCGAAGGACCTCGAGAAGGTCATCTACTTCGCCGCCTACATGATCACGTGGGTGGACGAGGAGCGCCGCACGCGCGACCTGCCCTCGCTGGAGGCCCACGTCTCCGTCGAGCGCCAGCAGATCGAGCAGCGCCGCGACGCCGACCTGGAGGCCCGCGCCAAGAAGCTCGAGGCCGACCTGGCCGAGCTGGAGGCCGAGGGTGCCAAGGCCGACGTGCGCCGCAAGGTGCGCGAGGGCGCCGAGCGTGAGATGAAGCAGCTGCGCGACCGCGCGCAGCGCGAGATCGACCGCCTCGACGAGGTCTGGAACCGCTTCAAGAACCTCAAGGTCCAGGACCTCGAGGGCGACGAGCTGCTCTACCGCGAGCTGCGCGACCGCTTCGGCACCTACTTCATGGGTGCGATGGGCGCCGCGGCGCTCCAGAAGCGCCTGGAGTCCTTCGACCTCGACGAGGAGGCCGAGCGCCTCCGCGAGATCATCCGGACCGGCAAGGGCCAGAAGAAGACCCGTGCGCTCAAGCGCCTCAAGGTCGTCTCCGCCTTCCTCCAGACCCGCAACAGCCCCAGCGGCATGGTGCTGGACTGCATCCCCGTGATCCCGCCGGACCTGCGTCCGATGGTGCAGCTGGACGGTGGCCGCTTCGCGACCTCCGACCTGAACGACCTGTACCGCCGTGTGATCAACCGCAACAACCGTCTGAAGCGTCTGCTCGACCTCGGTGCCCCCGAGATCATCGTGAACAACGAGAAGCGGATGCTCCAGGAGGCGGTCGACGCCCTCTTCGACAACGGCCGTCGCGGTCGCCCGGTCACGGGCCCCGGCAACCGTCCGCTGAAGTCCCTCAGCGACATGCTGAAGGGTAAGCAGGGTCGATTCCGTCAGAACCTGCTCGGTAAGCGCGTCGACTACTCGGCCCGTTCCGTCATCGTCGTCGGTCCGCAGCTGAAGCTGCACCAGTGCGGTCTGCCCAAGGCCATGGCGCTGGAGCTCTTCAAGCCGTTCGTGATGAAGCGCCTGGTCGACCTGAACCACGCGCAGAACATCAAGTCGGCCAAGCGCATGGTCGAGCGCGGCCGCACCGTCGTGTACGACGTCCTCGAAGAGGTCATCGCCGAGCACCCGGTGCTGCTGAACCGTGCGCCCACGCTGCACCGCCTCGGCATCCAGGCCTTCGAGCCGCAGCTGGTCGAGGGCAAGGCCATCCAGATCCACCCGCTCGTCTGCACCGCGTTCAACGCGGACTTCGACGGTGACCAGATGGCCGTCCACCTGCCGCTCTCCGCGGAGGCGCAGGCCGAGGCCCGCATCCTGATGCTGTCCTCGAACAACATCCTCAAGCCGGCCGACGGCCGTCCGGTCACCATGCCGACCCAGGACATGGTGCTCGGTCTGTTCTTCCTCACCACCGACGAGGAAGAGCGCAAGGTCATCGGCGAGGGCCGGTCCTTCGGCTCGGTCGCCGAGGCGATCATGGCGTTCGACGCCCGGGAGCTCTCGCTCCAGGCGAAGGTCGACATCCGCTTCCCGATCGGCACCGTTCCCCCGCGCGGCTGGGTTCCCCCGGTCGCCGAGGAGGGCGAGCCGGAGTGGCAGCAGGGTGACAGCTTCCGTCTGCGCACCACCCTGGGCCGCGCGCTCTTCAACGAGCTGCTGCCCGAGGACTACCCGTTCGTCGACTACTCGGTGGGCAAGAAGCAGCTCTCCGAGATCGTCAACGACCTGGCCGAGCGCTACCCCAAGGTCATCGTGGCGGCGACGCTCGACAACCTGAAGGCGGCCGGCTTCCACTGGGCCACTCGCTCCGGCGTCACCGTCGCCGTCTCCGACATCGTCGTGCCGGAGGCCAAGAAGGAGATCGTCCGCGGCTACGAGGCCCAGGACGAGAAGGTCCAGAAGCAGTACGAGCGTGGTCTGATCACCAAGGACGAGCGCACGCAGGAGCTCATCGCGATCTGGACCAAGGCGACCAACGAGGTTGCCGAGGCGATGAACGCGAACTTCCCCAAGACGAACCCCATCTTCATGATGGTTGACTCGGGTGCCCGAGGAAACATGATGCAGATGCGACAGATCGCCGGTATGCGTGGTCTGGTGTCGAACGCGAAGAACGAGACCATCCCGCGACCCATTAAGGCGTCGTTCCGTGAGGGTCTCACCGTGCTGGAGTACTTCATCTCCACCCACGGTGCCCGTAAGGGTCTCGCGGACACCGCCCTGCGTACCGCCGACTCGGGTTACCTGACCCGTCGTCTGGTGGACGTCTCGCAGGACGTGATCATCCGCGAGGAGGACTGCGGCACCGAGCGCGGCCTCAAGCTGGCGATCGCGACCAAGGGTGCCGACGGCGTCCTGCGCAAGACCAACGACGTCGAGACGAGCGTCTACGCCCGCATGCTGGCCGAGGACGTCGTCATCGACGGCAAGGTCATCGCGCCGGCCAACGTCGACCTCGGCGACGTGCTCATCGAGCAGCTGGTCGCGCACGGCGTGGAGACGGTCAAGACCCGCTCGGTCCTGACCTGTGAGTCCGCGGTGGGCACCTGTGCCTTCTGCTACGGCCGCTCGCTGGCCACCGGCAAGCTGGTCGACATCGGTGAGGCCGTCGGCATCATCGCGGCCCAGTCCATCGGTGAGCCCGGTACCCAGCTGACGATGCGTACCTTCCACACCGGTGGTGTGGCCGGTGACGACATCACCCAGGGTCTGCCCCGTGTCGTCGAGCTCTTCGAGGCTCGTACGCCCAAGGGTGTCGCCCCGATCTCGGAGGCGGCCGGCCGCATCCGCATCGAGGAGACCGAGAAGACCAAGAAGATCGTCGTCACCCCGGACGACGGCAGCGAGGAGACGGCGTTCCCGATCTCCAAGCGCGCCCGTCTGCTGGTCAGCGAGGGCGAGCACGTCGAGGTGGGCCAGAAGCTCACCGTGGGTGCCACCAACCCGCACGACGTGCTGCGCATCCTGGGTCAGCGCGCGGTCCAGGTCCACCTGGTCGGCGAAGTCCAGAAGGTCTACAACTCGCAGGGCGTGTCGATCCACGACAAGCACATCGAGATCATCATCCGGCAGATGCTGCGCCGCGTGACGATCATCGAGTCCGGCGACGCGGAGCTGCTGCCGGGCGAGCTTGTGGAGCGCTCGCGCTTCGAGGGCGAGAACCGTCGTGTGGTCACCGAGGGCGGTCACCCCGCCTCCGGCCGTCCGCAGCTGATGGGTATCACCAAGGCCTCGCTGGCGACGGAGTCCTGGCTGTCGGCCGCCTCCTTCCAGGAGACGACCCGAGTGCTGACGGACGCGGCGATCAACGCCAAGTCCGACTCGCTCATCGGCCTCAAGGAGAACGTCATCATCGGTAAGCTCATCCCGGCCGGTACGGGTCTGTCCCGCTACCGCAACATCCGGGTGGAGCCCACCGAGGAGGCCAAGGCTGCGATGTACTCGGCCGTCGGTTACGACGACATCGACTACTCGCCCTTCGGCACCGGCTCGGGCCAGGCGGTCCCGCTGGAGGACTACGACTACGGTCCGTACAACCAGTAAGCCGCAAGCGGTACGTCCACAGGGCGGTCACCCCACCGGGGTGGCCGCCCTGCGGCGTACCCGGGCCGGCGGCGGCGTGGGCGGCGGCGTGATTTCACCCATACGCGCGATACGAACCTCCCGCAGACCCGGGAAACCACCACATATGCAGCACATCGGGGTGTCCTCCGCGTGTGCATTTGTTTTGACCGCAGCCCATGCGCTAGGTAGGCTCTGACCTTGTGCCTGGGGTGTCCCTGGGCTCTCGTGCGTGCCCACAGTCCGCGCGGGAGACCGGACCTCACGGATCTTTTCGGTCCGATGCGGTCGAAGACACCGAAATCTGCGCCCTTTCCGACATCGGCAGGGGTTTGCAGCCTTCGACACGCCCGACCGCGTGGGTCGGCGGGTTCCAGGTTAGTTTTATCGTGATCGGCACACAGAAACCGGAGAAACGGTGCCTACGATCCAGCAGCTGGTCCGGAAGGGCCGGCAGGACAAGGTCGAGAAGAACAAGACGCCCGCGCTCGAGGGTTCGCCCCAGCGTCGTGGCGTCTGCACGCGTGTTTTCACGACCACCCCGAAGAAGCCGAACTCGGCGCTCCGTAAGGTCGCGCGTGTGCGTCTGACCTCCGGCATCGAGGTCACCGCTTACATTCCGGGTGAGGGCCACAACCTGCAGGAGCACTCCATCGTGCTCGTCCGCGGTGGCCGTGTGAAGGACCTTCCGGGTGTTCGCTACAAGATCATCCGCGGTTCCCTCGACACGCAGGGCGTCAAGAACCGTAAGCAGGCTCGCAGCCGCTACGGCGCCAAGAAGGAGAAGTAAGAATGCCTCGTAAGGGCCCCGCCCCGAAGCGCCCGGTCATCATCGACCCGGTTTACGGCTCCCCTCTGGTGACGTCGCTGATCAACAAGATCCTCCTGCACGGCAAGCGCTCCACCGCCGAGCGCATCGTGTACGGCGCCATGGAGGGTCTGCGCGAGAAGACCGGTAACGACCCGGTCATCACCCTCAAGCGCGCTCTCGAGAACGTCAAGCCCGCTCTCGAGGTCAAGTCCCGCCGCGTCGGTGGCGCCACCTACCAGGTGCCGGTCGAGGTCCGTCCGGGCCGCGCCTCCACCCTGGCGCTCCGCTGGGTCGTGGGTTACTCCCGCGCCCGTCGCGAGAAGACCATGACCGAGCGCCTCATGAACGAGCTCCTGGACGCCTCCAACGGTCTGGGCGCTGCGGTCAAGAAGCGCGAGGACACCCACAAGATGGCCGAGTCCAACAAGGCCTTCGCGCACTACCGCTGGTAGTCGCTACCCCCATCGAGATCCGAGAGAAGACTGAGCCATATGGCCACCACTTCGCTTGACCTGGCCAAGGTCCGCAACATCGGGATCATGGCCCACATCGACGCGGGCAAGACGACCACCACCGAGCGGATCCTGTTCTACACCGGTGTTTCGTACAAGATCGGTGAGGTCCACGACGGCGCTGCCACGATGGACTGGATGGAGCAGGAGCAGGAGCGTGGCATCACGATCACGTCTGCTGCCACCACCTGCCACTGGCCGCTCAACAACGTCGACCACACCATCAACATCATCGACACCCCGGGTCACGTCGACTTCACCGTCGAGGTGGAGCGCTCCCTGCGCGTGCTCGACGGTGCCGTGACGGTGTTCGACGGCGTTGCCGGTGTCGAGCCCCAGTCCGAGACCGTGTGGCGTCAGGCGGACCGCTACGGCGTGCCGCGCATCTGCTTCGTCAACAAGCTCGACCGCACGGGTGCCGAGTTCCACCGCTGTGTCGACATGATCGTCGACCGCCTGGGCGCGGTTCCGCTGGTCATGCAGCTGCCGATCGGTACCGAGGCCGACTTCAAGGGCGTGGTTGACCTCGTCCAGATGAAGGCGCTGGTCTGGTCCGCCGAGGCCGCCAAGGGCGAGATGTACGACGTCGTCGACATCCCGGACACCCACATCGAGGCTGCCGAGGAATGGCGCGGCAAGCTCCTCGAGGGCGTTGCCGAGAACGACGAAGAGATGATGGAGCTCTTCCTCGAGGGCCAGGAGCCCACCGAGGAGCAGCTGATGGCGGCCATCCGCCGCATCACCCTCGCGTCGAAGGGCGGCGGCGACTCCGTCACCGTCACCCCGGTGTTCTGTGGTACCGCGTTCAAGAACAAGGGCGTGCAGCCCCTGCTCGACGCCGTGGTCCGCTACCTGCCGTCGCCGCTGGACATCGAGGCCGTTGAGGGCCACGCCGTCAACAACGCCGACGAGGTCGTGAAGCGCAAGCCGTCCGACGACGAGCCGTTCGCCGGCCTTGCCTTCAAGATCATGAGCGACCCGCACCTCGGCAAGCTCACCTTCGTCCGGGTTTACTCGGGCCGCATGACGGCGGGCACCCAGGTGCAGAACTCCGTCAAGGGCAAGAAGGAGCGCATCGGCAAGATCTACCGGATGCACGCGAACAAGCGTGAGGAGATCGAGTCGGTGGGTGCCGGTGACATCGTCGCCGTCATGGGTCTGAAGCAGACCACCACCGGTGAGACCCTCTGCGACTCCGCGAACCCGGTGATCCTGGAGTCCATGGACTTCCCGGCTCCGGTCATCCAGGTCGCCATTGAGCCCAAGTCCAAGGGCGACCAGGAGAAGCTGGGTGTCGCCATCCAGCGCCTCGCCGAGGAGGACCCGTCCTTCCAGGTCCACACGGACGAGGAGACGGGCCAGACCATCATCGCGGGTATGGGCGAGCTGCACCTCGACGTGCTGGTCGACCGTATGAAGCGTGAGTTCAAGGTCGAGGCCAACGTCGGCAAGCCGCAGGTCGCGTACCGCGAGACGATCCGCAAGGCCGTCGAGCGGATCGACTACACGCACAAGAAGCAGACTGGTGGTTCCGGCCAGTTCGCGAAGGTGCAGATCGCGATCTCGCCCCTCGAGGGCGACGGTTACGAGTTCGAGAACAAGGTCACCGGTGGCCGTATCCCGCGGGAGTACATCCCGTCCGTGGACGCGGGTTGCCAGGAGGCCATGGAGTTCGGTGTTCTGGCCGGCTACCCGCTGACCGGCGTCAAGGTGACGCTGCTCGACGGTGCCTTCCACGACGTCGACTCCTCCGAGCTCGCGTTCAAGATCGCCGGCTCCATGGCGTTCAAGGAGGGTGCTCGCAAGGCGTCGCCGGCTCTGCTGGAGCCGATGATGTCGGTCGAGGTCACCACCCCCGAGGACTACATGGGTGACGTCATCGGTGACATCAACTCCCGCCGTGGCCAGATCCAGGCCATGGAGGACCGTCACGGCGCCAAGCTCGTCAAGGGCCTGGTTCCGCTGTCGGAGATGTTCGGCTACGTCGGCGACCTCCGCAGCAAGACTTCGGGTCGCGCAAGCTACTCGATGCAGTTCGACTCCTACGCCGAGGTTCCGCGGAACGTCGCCGAGGAGATCATCGCGAAGGCCAAGGGCGAGTAACGAGCTCCGTCTCCACAGACGAGGCTCACGCCGTAGGCTTGACACCGGCTGTCGGGACATACCACCGCAAAACTGGCGGTGTGTCCCGGCGGGCGGCTTCCCAGCAAAGATCCCTGGCGCCGACCCAATCCAGGCGTACAGAAACTCCCCAGGAGGACCCCAGTGGCGAAGGCGAAGTTCGAGCGGACTAAGCCGCACGTCAACATCGGCACCATCGGTCACGTCGACCACGGTAAGACCACTCTTACCGCGGCGATCACCAAGGTGCTGCACGACGCGCACCCGGAGCTGAACCCCTTCACGCCGTTCGACGAGATCGACAAGGCCCCCGAAGAGCGTCAGCGCGGTATCACGATCTCGATCGCGCACGTCGAGTACCAGACCGAGTCGCGTCACTACGCCCACGTCGACTGCCCGGGTCACGCGGACTACATCAAGAACATGATCACCGGTGCCGCCCAGATGGACGGCGCGATCCTCGTGGTCGCCGCGACCGACGGTCCGATGCCGCAGACCAAGGAGCACGTGCTCCTGGCCCGCCAGTCCGGCGTTCCGTACATCGTTGTCGCCCTGAACAAGGCCGACATGGTGGACGACGAGGAGATCCTGGAGCTCGTCGAGCTCGAGGTCCGTGAGCTCCTCAACGAGTACGAGTTCGACGGCGACAACGCTCCGGTTGTCCAGGTCTCGGCGCTCAAGGCGCTCGAGGGCGACAAGGAGTGGGGCGAGAAGCTCCTCGGCCTGATGAGCAAGGTCGACGAGTTCATCCCGCAGCCCGAGCGTGACGTCGACAAGCCGTTCCTGATGCCGATCGAGGACGTCTTCACGATCACCGGTCGTGGCACCGTCGTCACCGGTCGTATCGAGCGTGGTGTCCTGAAGGTCAACGAGACCGTCGACATCATCGGCATCAAGACCGAGAAGACCACCACCACGGTCACCGGTATCGAGATGTTCCGCAAGCTGCTCGACGAGGGCCAGGCCGGTGAGAACGTCGGTCTGCTGCTCCGCGGCATCAAGCGCGAGGACGTCGAGCGCGGCCAGTGCATCATCAAGCCGGGTTCGGTCACCCCGCACACCGAGTTCGAGGCCACGGCCTACATCCTGTCGAAGGACGAGGGTGGCCGCCACACCCCGTTCTTCAACAACTACCGTCCGCAGTTCTACTTCCGTACGACTGACGTGACCGGTGTTGTGACCCTCAAGGAGGGCACGGAGATGGTCATGCCCGGCGACAACGCCGAGATGTCCGTTTCCCTCATCCAGCCCGTCGCGATGGAGGAGGGCCTGCGCTTCACCATCCGTGAGGGTGGCCGCACCGTCGGCGCCGGCCAGGTCACCAAGATCAACAAGTAAGCTCCTGCTTGCTTGAAGGTCTGAAGACCGAAAGAAGGCCCGCACATCTTCGGATGTGCGGGCCTTCTCGCGTTTTCCGCCGGGCGGCCGGGGTCCTCGCCGCCGCGTTTTCAGCTGTACGTTTCAGCCGTACGTTTCAGCCGTACGGATGACTTACGTGTGCGGGATCTCGGGGCGCCAGAGCCACGGGCGGGCGTCCGGGCTCATTCCGGCGATGCACAGCTGGTGGCCGGCGTCGGTGGTCATGGCGGAGGTGCCCACGGGCACGAGCTTGGCGTCCGAGCGCACCGGCTCGGAGTCTCCGGAGGCGCTGGTGACCTGTGCCTCGCCGTTCACCGCCCGCCCGAGCACCATGACCGTGTCCTGGCCGCCCCGGGCGGCCAGGGTGTGCGCGGCGAGCGGCCCGTAGCCCGCGAAGTCCTGGAGGCCGGTGGTGCGGACGTCCCCCGTGCCGTCGGACCCCGGCGTGAAGGTGTGGACCGCCGGCTGGACGGCCGCGGGGGAGCGGTAGACGAGGGTCAGGGCGCCCTCGGGGCCGAGGGCCGCACCAGGGAGCCCGCCGGGCTGCGGCAGCCCCTTCAGGGGCACGTAGCGGACCGGCTTGCCCGGTTCGTCCTGCGTCCAGTGGTGGACGGTGTCGCGGCCGGTGCCGAAGACGTGGACGCGCTTGTCCCGGTCGAGGACGGCGACCAGGCCGTCCTGGATCTCCTGCCCGTGCAGGCTCTGCCACTTCCCCCAGGTGCCGTCGGCCTCGCGCACCCGGCTGGAGACGCCCTTGCCCGCGTTGCGGACGAAGAGGTGGACGCGCCCGTCGGGGGCGGCGACGGCGGCGGGCATGCCGACGCGGCGGCCGCGGTCGGGGCGGTGCTCGGGGTTGCCCAGGCCCTGCCAGGCCTTGAAGCCGCCGCCGGGGGAGCGCTCCTGGAGGACGACGATCTCGCGGGTGTCGGGGCGGCCCTGGCCCGCGAGGGCGGAGAACCGCAGGGCGAACAGCAGCCGGCGGCCCTCGGAGTCCTGGACGGACGCCAGGGCGGGCGCCAGCGGGCCGCCGCCCAGGTTCTGCGGCTCGCTCCAGCGGCCGCTGCCGGGCCGGGTCTCCTGCCAGCGCACGGCCTGCGTGCCCAGCACGCCGAAGGCCTCCAGCCGGCCGTCCTTGCCGGTGCCGGGGGCGGCGACGGGGCCCTCGTAGCGGTAGTGGGTGGAGCGGATCCAGCCCTTGCGGTTCTTCATCGGGCGGTCGCCGCCCTGGCCGTAGTCGCCGCAGCCGGCGGGGTTGCCGCACTCCCACGCGGGGTCGCCGCCGTACGCCTCGACCAGCCGGTGCTTCTGCTCGATCACCTCGGGCGGCAGGTTGTGCGGCCAGCGCTGGTTGTAGTACCCGCGGAAGGCCGTGGTCACGAAGCGGGGCGGGTGGCCGTCGCGCTTGGAGGCGTCGGCCACCCACTGCGAGAGCGCCTTCCAGGTGAAGAGCGCGGTCGGGGTGTGGTCGCGGTGGTCGGAGCAGGCGCCGTAGTCGTTGTCCTTGGGGTGGGTGGCGTCGTGGACCTGGTAGTCGGGGTCCGGGTCCATGGTGTGGATCACCGTGGGCCGGTACCGGTCCATGATCGTGGCGAGGGTGTCCACGAGCGTGCCGTGCCGGTACGTGCTGGAGGTCGTGCACGGCGAGCCGGTGGCGACGAGGGACTGCATCTCGCCCTCCGGCCGCTCCCACAGCAGGGGCAGGCGCATCTCGCCCGCCGAGAGCATGGCGATGTTGAGGAAGATCAGCCGGGCCTTGCGGTCGCCGTTGCTGAGCTCGTTGGTCTCGGCCTTGACGCCGTTGCCCAGGTCCAGGACGGACTTCCGCCAGCCCGTGAACTTGTCCAGGCCGATCATCTCGGCGTACGCCTGGCGCAGGCCCTGGTGGCGCGCGGAGGAGTAGGCAGCCTTGTCGGGCGCGGCCTTGGGCATGCCCTCGATCCAGTTCTGCCCCACGGCCTCGCCGGCCGTGACGTAGACCGAGACGACGGGGACCCCGGACCGCACGATGTGCTCGGCGTCGGGGTTCATGAAGTACAGGTCGTCGTCGGGGTGCGCCATGACCTGGAGCAGCAGGGCGTCGCCGGCGTTGCTGAACGACTGCGTGGCGCTGGGGTCCACCGCTCTTATGGGGTCGGGGGAGGCCTTGGGCTTCTTCTTGCCGCCCTCCCCGCTGCACCCCGCCGCGAGGGCCGCGGTCGTGGCGGCCAGTCCGGCGAGGGCGGTCCGGCGGGATATCACCATGCGCTGTGAGATGTTCAACTACATGACTCCGTCCCGTTGTGCAGCACGCGGTCGCCCGCCCCTGCTGCCCCAGCGTGATAGGGGACGATCGAGGGGGTGCGGCGGTTGCCCAGGCCTCGGCAAACCCCGGCAAAGGCCGGATTTCCCGGCCCTGTGACGGCAAGCACTGTAGTGACCGGGGGGACCGGAGCGTCGGCCGAGGTGTAAGAGCCATAGTGTCCCGTATGTCGGCGGGGTGGTTTGACAACTGAGCCGGTCGGAGTACCGTCTTCGGCCACGATTGGCGTCCCTCCGTGCGCGTATGGCACACTGTTCAGGTTGCTCGGTTGAGTGCCGATGCTGCGCGCCTCCCGCCGGGAGGACTGGAAGCGAGTCCCGCAGTACTCGTCGTCCCTTCTCAGGGGCGGAAGTACGGGAATCTTCCGGGAAGTGTCAGCGGGGCCCCAGCCAGGCACTCGGTGGGTGTCTTTCCCCCACAACCCCCTTCATCAGGGAATTTCCTTAGGGAAATCTGCTGGAAGGGGCGCGACACGCCCGACCGCGTGGGTCGGAGGTGGAGCGGGGAGAGACCGCGTTCGGAAGAGATTTCCGGGCGCAGCCGGCCGAGTCCCAGAGCGTTACGAGAGACAGGACTACTGAGTAGCCATGGCGGGACAGAAGATCCGCATCCGGCTCAAGGCCTACGACCACGAGGTCATCGACTCCTCGGCGAAGAAGATCGTCGAGACGGTGACGCGCACTGGTGCGTCGGTCGCGGGCCCGGTGCCGCTGCCCACTGAGAAGAACGTGTACTGCGTCATCAAGTCGCCGCACAAGTACAAGGACTCGCGCGAGCACTTCGAGATGCGCACGCACAAGCGCCTCATCGACATCCTCGACCCCACGCCGAAGACGGTTGACTCGCTTATGCGTCTCGACCTGCCGGCGGGCGTCGACATCGAGATCAAGCTCTGAGGTGACGCGCGAGATGGCTAAGAACATTAAGGGCGTCCTGGGCGAGAAGCTCGGCATGACCCAGGTCTGGGACGAGAACAACCGGGTTGTCCCGGTGACCGTCGTCAAGGCCGGGCCCTGCGTCGTCACCCAGGTCCGCACCAACGACAGCGACGGCTACGAGTCGGTCCAGATCGCCTTCGGCGAGATCGACCCGCGCAAGGTGAACAAGCCCCTCAAGGGTCACTTCGCCAAGGCCGACGTCACCCCGCGCCGCCACCTGGTGGAGCTGCGTACCGCTGACGCCAGCGAGTACACGCTCGGCCAGGAGATCACCGCTGCCGTGTTCGAGTCGGGCGTCAAGGTTGACGTCACCGGCAAGAGCAAGGGCAAGGGCTTCGCCGGTGTCATGAAGCGTCACAACTTCCGTGGCCTCGGCGCCGGGCACGGCACCCAGCGCAAGCACCGCTCCCCCGGTTCCATCGGTGGCTGCGCCACCCCGGGCCGTGTGTTCAAGGGCCTCCGCATGGCGGGCCGTATGGGCAACGAGCGGGTCACCACCCAGAACCTGACCGTCCACGCCGTTGACGCGGAGAAGGGCCTGCTCCTGATCAAGGGCGCGGTTCCTGGTCCGAACGGCGGCCTCGTCCTGGTCCGTACCGCGGCCAAGGGGGCCTGAGGTAACGATGAGCACCATTGACATCCTTTCGCCGGCAGGCGACAAGGCCGGGACCGTCGAGCTCCCCGCGGAGATCTTCGACGCGAAGGTCAGCGTTCCGCTGATCCACCAGGTCGTCGTCGCGCAGCTGGCCGCTGCCCGTCAGGGCACGCACAAGACCAAGACCCGTGGCGAGGTCCGCGGCGGTGGCAAGAAGCCGTACCGCCAGAAGGGCACCGGTCGCGCCCGTCAGGGTTCGACCCGCGCGCCGCAGTTCGCCGGTGGTGGCGTCGTGCACGGTCCCGTGCCGCGTGACTACTCGCAGCGCACCCCGAAGAAGATGAAGGCCGCCGCCCTGCGCGGTGCCCTCTCGGACCGCGCGCGTCACTCCCGCATCCACGTCGTCTCCGACGTGGTCGAGGGTGCGGCGTCCACCAAGGCCGCCAAGAGCCTGTTCGGCAAGATCAGCGAGCGGAAGAACCTGCTCCTGGTCGTCGAGCGCGCCAACGAGGCCGCGTGGCTGTCCGCCCGCAACCTGCCCCAGGTTCACATCCTGGAGCCGGGCCAGCTGAACACGTACGACGTGCTCGTCTCCGACGACGTGGTCTTCACCCAGGCCGCCTTCGAGTCCTTCGTGTCTGGCCCCAAGGCCGTTGAGACCGAAGGGAGCGAGGCCTGATGACTGAGGCCGTCGTCACCAGCAAGACGTTCTCGGACCCGCGCGACCTCCTGGTCAAGCCGGTCGTCTCCGAGAAGAGCTACGCGCTGCTGGACGAGAACAAGTACACGTTCATCGTCGACCCGCGCGCCAACAAGACCCAGATCAAGCAGGCCGTCGAGGCGGTCTTCTCGGTCAAGGTCACCGGGGTCAACACGATCAACCGTCAGGGTAAGCGCAAGCGCACCAAGACCGGTTTCGGCAAGCGTGCCAACACCAAGCGCGCCATCGTGACCCTCGCCGAGGGCGACCGTATCGACATCTTCGGCGGTCCGACCGCCTAAGGGCGGTCTGGATCGTCCGAAATCGGACGAGGACTGAGAAATGGGTATCCGCAAGTACAAGCCGACGACCCCGGGCCGTCGTGGCTCCAGCGTCGCCGACTTTGTCGAGATCACGCGGTCCACGCCGGAGAAGTCGCTGGTCCGCCCCCTGCACAGCAAGGGCGGCCGTAACAACGCCGGTCGTGTGACCGTTCGCCACCAGGGCGGTGGCCACAAGCGCGCCTACCGCGTGATCGACTTCCGTCGTCACGACAAGGACGGCGTGCCGGCCAAGGTCGCTCACATCGAGTACGACCCGAACCGCACCGCTCGCATCGCGCTGCTGCACTACGCAGACGGCGAGAAGCGCTACATCATCGCCCCGGCGAAGCTGAACCAGGGCGACCGGATTGAGAACGGCCCCGGCGCCGACATCAAGCCGGGCAACAACCTCCCGCTCCGCAACATCCCGGTCGGTACCACGATCCACGCGATCGAGCTCCGTCCCGGTGGTGGCGCCAAGTTCGCCCGCTCTGCCGGTTCCTCCGTGCAGCTGCTGGCGAAGGAGGGCCAGTACGCCCACCTGCGCATGCCGTCCGGCGAGGTCCGCCTGGTCGACGTCCGCTGCCGCGCCACGGTCGGCGAGGTCGGCAACGCCGAGCAGTCGAACATCAACTGGGGCAAGGCCGGCCGTATGCGCTGGAAGGGCGTTCGCCCGACCGTCCGCGGTGTCGCGATGAACCCGGTTGACCACCCGCACGGTGGTGGTGAGGGCAAGACCTCCGGTGGTCGCCACCCGGTCTCCCCGTGGGGTCAGAAGGAGGGTCGTACTCGTTCTCCCAAGAAGGCGAGCAACAAGTACATCGTCCGCCGCCGCAAGACGAACAAGAAGCGCTAGGAGCGGGTTTAGATGCCGCGTAGTCTCAAGAAGGGACCCTTCGTCGACGACCACCTCATCAAGAAGGTGGACGCTCAGAACGAAGCCGGTACCAAGAACGTCATCAAGACCTGGTCCCGTCGCTCCATGATCGTGCCGGCCATGCTCGGCCACACGCTCGCGGTGCACAACGGCAAGACGCACGTCCCGGTGTTCGTCACCGAGTCGATGGTCGGCCACAAGCTCGGCGAGTTCTCGCCGACCCGCACCTTCCGCGGCCACGTCAAGGACGACCGCAAGTCGAAGCGCCGCTAAGCGGGGTGCGAACGACTATGACTGACACCGAAGGGACAACCATGGAAGCCAGGGCCCAGGCGCGGTACATCCGCGTCACGCCCATGAAGGCCCGCCGCGTGGTGGACCTCATCCGTGGCATGGATGCCACGGAGGCTCAGGCGGTCCTGCGTTTCGCCCCGCAGGCCGCTAGCGTGCCGGTCGGCAAGGTGCTGGACAGCGCCATTGCCAACGCCGCGCACAACTACGACCACACGGACGCTTCGTCGCTGTACATCAGCGAGGCGTTCGTGGACGAGGGCCCGACCCTGAAGCGGTTCCGTCCGCGTGCCCAGGGCCGTGCCTACCGGATCCGCAAGCGGACCAGCCACATCACCGTGGTCGTCAGCAGCAAGGAAGGAACCCGGTAATGGGCCAGAAGGTTAACCCGCACGGGTTCCGGCTCGGCATCACCACGGACTTCAAGTCCCGTTGGTACGCCGACAAGCTGTACAAGGACTACGTCAAGGAAGACGTTGCCATTCGTCGCATGATGACGAAGGGCATGGAGCGCGCCGGTATCTCGAAGGTTGAGATCGAGCGCACCCGCGACCGCGTCCGCGTTGACATCCACACCGCTCGCCCGGGCATCGTCATCGGCCGCCGCGGCGCCGAGGCCGACCGCATCCGCGGTGAGCTGGAGAAGCTGACCGGCAAGCAGGTCCAGCTGAACATCCTCGAGGTCAAGAACCCCGAGGTTGACGCTCAGCTGGTGGCCCAGGCCGTCGCCGAGCAGCTGTCCTCCCGCGTCTCCTTCCGTCGCGCCATGCGTAAGAGCATGCAGTCGACGATGAAGGCCGGCGCCAAGGGCATCAAGATCCAGTGCGGTGGCCGTCTCGGCGGCGCCGAGATGTCCCGCTCGGAGTTCTACCGCGAGGGCCGTGTGCCCCTGCACACGCTCCGCGCGAACGTCGACTACGGCTTCTTCGAGGCCAAGACGACCTTCGGTCGCATCGGCGTCAAGGTCTGGATCTACAAGGGCGACGTCAAGAACATCGCCGAGGTCCGCGCCGAGAACGCTGCCGCCCGTGCGGGCAACCGCCCGTCGCGTGGTGGCGCCCAGGACCGCCCGGCCCGTGGTGGCCGTGGTGGCGAGCGTGGCGGCCGCGGCCGCAAGCCGCAGCAGAGCGCCGCTGCCGAGGCCCCCAAGGCCGAGGCCGCTGCCGCTGCTCCGGCTGAGTCCACCGGAACGGAGGCCTGACCGACATGCTGATCCCTCGCAGGGTCAAGCACCGCAAGCAGCACCACCCCAAGCGGAACGGCATGGCCAAGGGTGGCACCGAGCTCGCCTTCGGTGAGTACGGCATCCAGGCCCTGACCCCGGCCTACGTGACGAACCGTCAGATCGAGTCCGCTCGTATCGCCATGACGCGTCACATCAAGCGTGGCGGCAAGGTGTGGATCAACATCTACCCGGACCGTCCGCTGACCAAGAAGCCGGCCGAAACCCGCATGGGTTCCGGTAAGGGTTCTCCGGAGTGGTGGATCGCGAACGTCAAGCCCGGTCGGGTGATGTTCGAGCTGTCTTTCCCGAACGAAAAGGTCGCTAAGGAGGCGCTCACCCGCGCCGCCCACAAGCTTCCGATGAAGTGCCGCATTGTTCGGCGCGAGGCAGGTGAGTCGTGATGGCCGCTGGTATCAAGGCGACCGAGCTGCGTGAGCTGAACGACGAGGACCTCGTCGCGAAGCTCCGTGAGGCCAAGGAAGAGCTGTTCAACCTCCGCTTCCAGGCGGCGACCGGGCAGCTTGAGAACCACGGTCGGCTCAAGTCCGTCCGTAAGGACATCGCCCGGATCTACACCCTGATGCGCGAGCGTGAGCTGGGCATCGAGACGGTGGAGAGCGCCTGATGAGCGAGAAGAATGTGACTGAGACGAACCAGCGCGGTTTCCGCAAGACCCGTGAGGGTCTCGTCGTCAGCGACAAGATGGACAAGACCGTCGTCGTCGCTGTCGAGGACCGTGTCAAGCACGCTCTGTACGGCAAGGTCATCCGCCGTACGAACAAGCTCAAGGCGCACGACGAGCAGAACGCTGCCGGCGTCGGCGACCGCGTCCTCATCATGGAGACGCGTCCGCTGTCGGCGAGCAAGCGCTGGCGCATCGTCGAGATCCTCGAGAAGGCCAAGTAATTACCTGAGGGGATTCCCTCTCAGGCCAGTTCCGCCAGGCTCGGCGTGGGGCCCTCACTCCGGTGAGGCCCCCGCCGGGAACCGGCAGACGATCAGGAGATAGACGTGATCCAGCAGGAGTCGCGACTTCGGGTCGCCGACAACACTGGTGCCAAGGAGATCCTTTGCATCCGTGTTCTCGGTGGTTCGGGTCGCCGCTACGCGGGCATCGGTGACGTCATCGTCGCCACCGTCAAGGACGCGATCCCCGGTGGCAACGTGAAGAAGGGTGACGTCATCAAGGCCGTCATCGTTCGCACCGTCAAGGAGCGCCGCCGTCCGGATGGCTCGTACATCCGTTTCGACGAGAACGCCGCTGTCGTTCTCAAGAACGACGGTGACCCCCGCGGCACCCGTATCTTCGGCCCCGTGGGCCGAGAGCTGCGCGAGAAGAAGTTCATGAAGATCGTCTCGCTCGCGCCGGAGGTGCTGTAACCGATGAAGATCAAGAAGGGCGACCTGGTCCAGGTCATCACCGGTAAGGACAAGGGCAAGCAGGGCAAGGTCATCGTGGCCATGCCCAGCGAGAACCGCGTCCTCGTCGAGGGTGTCAACCGGGTCAAGAAGCACACCAAGGCCGGCCAGACCGCTCGCGGTTCGAAGACCGGCGGCATCGTGACGACCGAGGCCCCGATCCACGTGAGCAACGTTCAGCTCGTCGTGGAGAAGGACGGCAAGAAGGTCGTCACCCGCGTCGGTTACCGCTTCGACGACAACGGCAACAAGATCCGCGTTGCCAAGCGCACCGGTGAGGACATCTGATGACTGCCACCACCAACGCGCCGCGTCTGAAGCTGCGCTACCGCGAAGAGATCATCGGCAAGCTGCGTGAGGAGTTCTCCTACGAGAACATCATGCAGGTTCCCGGCCTCACCAAGATCGTGGTCAACATGGGTGTGGGCGACGCCGCCCGCGACTCCAAGCTGATCGAGGGCGCCATCCGCGACCTCACCACGATCACCGGCCAGAAGCCCGCCGTCACCAAGGCTCGCAAGTCCATCGCGCAGTTCAAGCTGCGTGAGGGCCAGCCGATCGGCGCCCACGTCACCCTCCGCGGTGACCGCATGTGGGAGTTCCTGGACCGCACCCTGTCGCTCGCGCTGCCGCGCATCCGCGACTTCCGTGGTCTGTCCCCGAAGCAGTTCGACGGTCGGGGCAACTACACCTTCGGTCTCACGGAGCAGGTCATGTTCCACGAGATCGACCAGGACAAGATCGACCGCGTCCGGGGTATGGACATCACCGTGGTGACCACGGCGACCAACGACGACGAGGGCCGCGCCCTCCTTCGTCACCTCGGCTTCCCGTTCAAGGAGGCGTAAGCGAGATGGCGAAGAAGTCTCTGATTGCCAAGGCTGCTCGCAAGCCCAAGTTCGGTGTGCGCGCGTACACCCGCTGCCAGCGCTGCGGCCGTCCGCACTCCGTGTACCGCAAGTTCGGCCTCTGCCGCGTGTGCCTTCGTGAGATGGCTCACCGTGGCGAGCTGCCGGGCGTGACCAAGAGCTCCTGGTAATACCCACCCGTCGCCCAACCACCGCCCCTCAAGGGCGTTCTGGCGAACGGCGACATTTTCGGTGGGTTGACCAGGGCTCTCGGTAAGCATCAAGGACGGTGGGGCCCGGCCCGGCACTCGCGTAGAGTTGCAGGGTTGGGTGCCCGCCGCCCATGACCGTCTTACTACGCCGTAGGTCCCCGCACCGCACCCGCCCCGACTCAGTTCGGGGAGAGGGATGGCGCACATAGGAAACCCCGGCGAGAGAGGCCGAAGGCCAAACATGACCATGACCGATCCGATCGCAGACATGCTGACCCGTCTGCGGAACGCGAACTCGGCTTACCACGACACCGTGGCCATGCCCCACAGCAAGATCAAGGCGCACATCGCCGAGATCCTGCAGCAGGAGGGCTACATCGCCGGCTGGAAGGTCGAGGACGCCGAGGTTGGCAAGAGCCTCGTCATCGACCTGAAGTTCGGTCCGAACCGCGAGCGCTCCATTGCGGGCATCAAGCGGATCTCGAAGCCGGGCCTGCGTGTCTACGCAAAGTCCACCAACCTGCCGAAGGTCCTCGGCGGCCTGGGCGTGGCGATCATCTCCACGTCCCACGGTCTCCTGACCGGCCAGCAGGCCAGCAAGAAGGGCGTGGGTGGGGAAGTCCTCGCCTACGTCTGGTAACCAGGGAACGGAGGAATAGCCAATGTCGCGTATTGGACGGCTGCCCATCCAGGTTCCCGCTGGTGTGGACGTCACCATCGATGGCCGTACGGTGCACGTGAAGGGCCCCAAGGGTTCCCTCACGCACGCCGTTGCCGCGCCCATCGAGATCGCTAAGGCCGAGGACGGCACCCTTGTCGTCTCTCGTCCGAACGACGAGCGTCAGAACAAGGCCCTGCACGGCCTGTCCCGCACGCTGGTGGCGAACATGATCACCGGCGTGACCGCGGGCTACAGCAAGGCTCTCGAGATCAGCGGTGTCGGTTACCGCGTCCAGGCGAAGGGCTCCAACCTGGAGTTCTCCCTGGGCTACAGCCACCCGATCCTGATCGAGGCGCCCGAGGGCATCACCTTCAAGGTCGAGTCGCCCACGAAGCTCAGCGTCGAGGGCATCGACAAGCAGAAGGTCGGCGAGGTCGCGGCGAACATCCGCAAGCTGCGGAAGCCCGACCCGTACAAGGCCAAGGGCGTCAAGTACGCCGGCGAGGTCATCCGCCGCAAGGTCGGAAAGGCTGGTAAGTAAGCCATGGCATACGGTGTGAAGATCGCCAAGGGCGACGCTTACAAGCGTGCCGCCAAGGCCCGCCGCCATGTCCGCATTCGCAAGAACGTGTCGGGTACGGCGGAGCGTCCGCGCCTCGTCGTGACCCGCTCGAACCGCGGTATCACCGCTCAGGTCATCGACGACATCAAGGGTCACACCCTGGCGTCGGCGTCGAACCTGGACGCTTCGATCCGTGGTGGCGAGGGCGACAAGTCCGCGCAGGCCAAGCAGGTCGGTGCCCTGGTCGCCGAGCGTGCGAAGGCCGCCGGTGTCGAGGCCGTCGTGTTCGACCGTGGTGGCAACAGGTACGCCGGGCGCATTGCCGCTCTGGCTGACGCCGCCCGCGAAGCCGGGCTGAAGTTCTAAGCCCCGGTTCCGGAGCTAGCGGACGTAACAGAGAGAGGTAAATCCAATGGCTGGACCCCAGCGCCGCGGAAGCGGTGCCGGTGGCGGCGAGCGGCGGGACCGGAAGGGTCGCGACGGTGGCGCTGCCGCCGAGAAGACCGCGTACGTTGAGCGCGTAGTCGCGATCAACCGCGTCGCCAAGGTTGTCAAGGGTGGTCGTCGCTTCAGCTTCACCGCGCTCGTCGTGGTGGGTGACGGTGACGGCACCGTGGGTGTCGGTTACGGCAAGGCCAAGGAAGTTCCGGCTGCCATCGCCAAGGGCGTGGAAGAGGCCAAGAAGAACTTCTTCAAGGTCCCCCGTATCCAGGGCACCATCCCGCACCCGATCCAGGGCGAGAAGGCCGCGGGCGTCGTCCTGCTCAAGCCGGCTTCCCCCGGTACCGGTGTTATCGCCGGTGGCCCGGTGCGTGCCGTGCTCGAGTGCGCCGGCGTTCACGACATCCTGTCGAAGTCGCTCGGTTCTTCGAACCCGATCAACATCGTGCACGCCACGGTGACGGCCCTCCAGGGACTCTCCCGTCCCGAGGAGATCGCCGCCCGTCGTGGCCTGCCGCTGGAGGACGTTGCTCCCGCCGCTCTGCTGCGGGCGCGTGCAGGGGCGGGTGCGTAATGGCTCGCCTCAAGGTCACGCAGGTCAAGTCCTACATCGGTAGCAAGCAGAACCACCGCGACACCCTGCGTTCGCTCGGGCTCAAGCGCCTGAACGACGTGGTTGTCAAGGAGGACCGTCCCGAGATCCGCGGCATGGTGCAGACCGTCCGCCACCTCGTGACGGTTGAGGAGGTCGACTGACATGGCGGAGAACAACCCGCTGAAGGTCCACAACCTCCGTCCTGCCCCGGGCGCCAAGACCGCCAAGACCCGTGTGGGTCGTGGTGAGGCGTCCAAGGGTAAGACCGCAGGTCGTGGTACCAAGGGCACCAAGGCCCGTTACCAGGTTCCGCAGCGCTTCGAGGGTGGGCAGATGCCCCTCCACATGCGCCTGCCGAAGCTCAAGGGCTTCAAGAACCCGTTCCGCACCGAGTTCCAGGTCGTGAACCTGGACAAGCTGGCCGCGCTCTACCCGCAGGGTGGCGAGGTCACGGTGGCCGACCTGGTCGCCAAGGGTGCGGTGCGCAAGAACCAGCTCGTCAAGGTCCTGGGCCAGGGCGAGATCTCCGTGGCGCTGCAGGTTTCGGTTGACGCCGTTTCCGCCTCCGCCAAGGAGAAGATTGCCGCTGCCGGCGGCACCGTCACCGAGCTCGTCTGAGCTCGTTGAACTGACAACCGGGGATGTCCCAAAAGGGGCATCCCCGGTTGGTCGTTCCAAGGGGGGCACGGTCGCCGGTAAGGTGGCGTGCACTGTTAACCTCCGCGCGGCCTGTGTCCGCGCGGATTTTGACTGATAAGTAATCGTCGATCCTCAAGACCGTCACCTCTCGCGTGGCAACGTGAGAGGCGCAGGAGGCACCGTGCTCACCGCGTTCGCCCGGGCGTTCAAGACGCCCGACCTGCGCAAGAAGCTGCTGTTCACGCTGGGCATCATGGTGCTCTTCCGGCTCGGTGCTCATGTACCGGTGCCGGGCGTCGACTACCGCAATGTCCAGATGTGCATGGACCAGACCAAGAGTGGTCAGGGACTCTTCGGCCTCGTGAACATGTTCAGTGGTGGCGCGCTGCTGCAGATCACGATCTTTGCGCTCGGGATCATGCCGTACATCACGGCGAGCATCATCCTGCAGCTCCTGACCGTCGTCATCCCACGGCTGGAAGCCCTCAAGAAGGAGGGTCAGTCGGGACAGGCAAAGATCACGCAGTACACGCGTTATCTGACCGTGGCTCTTGCGATCCTTCAGGGCACCGGCCTGGTCGCCACGGCCCGCAGCGGTGCTCTGTTCGGGGGCTGCACCGTCGGGAACCAGATCGTTCCCAACCAGTCGATCTTCACCACCGTCGTCATGGTCATCACCATGACCGCCGGTACCGCGCTGATCATGTGGCTCGGTGAGCTCATCACCGACCGCGGCATCGGCAACGGCATGTCGATCCTGATGTTCACCTCCATCGCCGCCGGCTTCCCGACCGCCCTGTGGGCGATCAAGCTGCAGGGCAGCCTGATGGGCGGCTGGCTGGAGTTCTCGCTGGTCATCCTCTGCGGCCTGGCCATGGTCGCGCTCGTCGTCTTCGTCGAGCAGGCCCAGCGCCGGATCCCCGTGCAGTACGCCAAGCGCATGATCGGCCGCCGTTCCTACGGCGGCACGTCCACCTACATCCCGCTCAAGGTGAACCAGGCGGGTGTGATCCCCGTCATCTTCGCTTCGTCGCTGCTCTACATCCCGGCGCTGCTCGTGCAGTTCACCGGGTCGAAGGCGGACTGGGCGGAGTGGATCCAGCGCAATCTGGTCAAGGGTGACCACCCGATCTACATGGTCACCTACTTCCTGCTGATCGTTTTCTTCGCCTTCTTCTACGTCGCCATCTCCTTCAACCCCGAAGAAGTTGCCGACAACATGAAGAAGTATGGTGGGTTCATCCCGGGCATCCGGGCGGGTCGTCCCACCGCGGAGTACCTGAGCTACGTGCTGAACCGCATCACGTGGCCGGGCTCTCTCTACCTGGGCCTGATCGCCCTGGTGCCCACGGTGGCGCTGGTCACACTCAACGCGAACCAGAACTTCCCGTTCGGCGGAACCAGCATCCTGATCATCGTGGGTGTCGGTCTGGAGACTGTGAAGCAGATCGAGAGCCAGCTTCAGCAGCGCAACTACGAAGGGTTCCTCCGCTGATGCGAATCGTCCTCGTCGGGCCGCCCGGCGCCGGCAAGGGTACGCAGGCCGCGTACCTTGCCAAGAACCTCGCGATCCCGCACATCTCGACGGGCGACCTCTTCCGGGCGAACATCAGCCAGGGCACGCCCCTGGGCCAGAAGGCCCAGGAGTACATGCGGGCCGGCCAGCTCGTGCCGGACGAGGTCACCATCGGCATGGCCAAGGACCGCATGTCGCAGCCGGACGCCGGCCACGGCTTCCTGCTCGACGGCTTCCCGCGGAACCTCGCCCAGGCCGAGGCGCTGGACGCCATCCTCAAGGCCGACGACCTCAAGCTGGACGCCGTCCTGGACCTGGAGGTCCCGGAGGACGAGGTCGTCAAGCGGATCGCCGGTCGCCGGATGTGCCGCAAGGACAGCTCGCACATCTTCCACGCGATCTACAACCCGCCGGCCGTGGAGGGTGTCTGCGACACCTGCGGCGGCGAGCTGTACCAGCGCGAGGACGACAGCGAGGAGACCGTCCGCCGTCGGCTGGAGGTCTACCACAGCGAGACCGAGCCGATCATCGACTACTACAAGGCCCAGGGCCTCGTGGTGACGATCTCGGCCCTCGGCAAGGTCACCGAGGTCACGGAGCGGGCGATGAGCGCGCTCGACCGCGGCTAAGCCTTTTGCAGCCAGGACTACGGCCGCGGTGCCCCCAGGGGCACCGCGGCCGTAGTGTTGTTACCCGAGTCGGACCGCAGTCCCAGAAAGGCACCACCCCATGGTCGAGATCAAGACCGCCGAGCAGATCGCGAAGATGCGCGAGGCGGGGCTGGTCGTGGCCGCCATCCACGCGGCCACCCGGGAGGCGGCCGTGCCGGGTGCCACGACCAAGGACCTGGACGAGGTCGCCCGCAAGGTGATCGCCGAGCACGGCGCCAAGTCGAACTTCCTCGGGTACGGCGGCTTCCCCGCCACCATCTGCACCTCGGTGAACGAGGTCGTCGTCCACGGCATCCCGGACGAGAAGACGGTCCTCAAGGACGGCGACATCATCTCGATCGACGCCGGCGCCATCATCGACGGCTGGCACGGCGACGCGGCCTTCACGGCCTTCGTGGGCACCGGTCACGCTCCGGAGCTGCTGGAGCTCTCCCGGGTGACCGAGGAGTCCATGTGGGCCGGCATCGCCGCCGTGAAGAACGGCAACCGCCTGGTGGACATCTCCCGGGCCATCGAGGGCTACATCCGCCGCCAGCCCCGCCCGGCCACCGGCAAGTACGGGATCATCGAGGACTACGGCGGCCACGGCATCGGCTCCGAGATGCACATGGACCCCCACCTGCTGAACTACGTCTCCCGCAAGCGCGGCAAGGGCCCCAAGCTCGTCCCGGGATTCTGCATCGCCATCGAGCCCATGGTGAGCCTCGGCACGGCCCGTACGCACGTCCTGGAGGACGACTGGACGGTCCTCACGGACGACATGTCCTGGTCCTCCCACTGGGAGCACTCCGTCGCCCTGACGGAGGAAGGCCCGCTCGTCCTGACGGCCGTGGACGGCGGCAAGGCGAAGCTGGCGGAATACGGCGTCACGGCGGCTCCCGACCCCCTGGCGTGACCGCCGGTTAAGGATCACTGCGGCCGGGCAGTCACCCCTGGATTAGTCTTTCGGGTTGCCCTGACGTAGACTGACGCGTCGGCTCTCGTGTATCCGCATGCCTTCGTACTGATGGCACGCACATACGAGAGTTGATCAAGGTAGCCGATTCGAAAGGCGAAGCGTGGCCAAGAAGCAAGGTGCCATCGAGATCGAGGGCACCGTGATCGAGTCTCTGCCGAACGCAATGTTCAAGGTGGAGCTCCAGAACGGTCACAAGGTCCTCGCGCACATCAGCGGCAAGATGCGTATGCACTACATCCGCATCCTTCCGGATGACCGGGTCGTCGTGGAGCTCTCTCCGTACGACCTGACGCGTGGCCGGATCGTCTACCGCTACAAGTAGATCTTGTCGCCGCCCCGGTTTTCGGGGTGACGGCACTGACCCGGAGAACCTCACACCATGAAGGTCAAGCCGAGCGTCAAGAAGATCTGCGACAAGTGCAAGGTGATCCGCCGTCACGGCCGGGTCATGGTCATCTGCGACAACCTGCGCCACAAGCAGCGCCAGGGCTGACGCAGAACCTGCACTTCGCAGTTTCTTCGCGCGACGCGAGCAAAAATCGTACATACGCAGAACCCGTCCAGTGATCACTGGCGATACCTCCGGCGGGGGCCGGGGACCCGGAACGTACCTAGTACGGCGGCCGGGATCGGTTCTGTGTCAGACCCCCGAGAACATCTGGAGCCATTGAATGGCACGCGTTTCCGGTGTTGACATCCCGCGCGACAAGCGCGTGGAGGTTGCACTCACCTACGTCTTCGGTATCGGCCGCACCCAGTCGCAGGCGACCCTCGCCGCCACCGGTGTGAACCCGAACACCCGCGTTCGTGACCTTCCCGAAGAGGACCTGGTCAAGATCCGCGAGTACGTGGACGCCAACCTCAAGACCGAGGGTGACCTCCGTCGCGAGATCCAGGCCGACATCCGCCGCAAGGTCGAGATCGGCTGCTACCAGGGTCTGCGTCACCGTCGTGGCCTGCCGGTCCACGGTCAGCGCACCAGCACGAACGCTCGTACCCGCAAGGGCCCGCGTCGCGCCATCGCCGGCAAGAAGAAGCCGGGCAAGAAGTAGTCCACAGCGGACGCTGCGGTGCACCGGGGGGCGACCCCCGAGACGCCCGCAATCCAGCGGTCTTCGCTGTAGGACCGACCACCTCCCTCCATTCAGGAGTAAGACATGCCCCCCAAGGGTCGTCAGGGCGCTGCCAAGAAGGTGCGCCGCAAGGAAAAGAAGAACGTCGCTCACGGCCACGCGCACATCAAGAGCACGTTCAACAACACGATCGTGTCCATCACGGACCCGACCGGCAACGTGATCTCCTGGGCCTCCGCCGGCCACGTCGGCTTCAAGGGCTCGCGCAAGTCCACGCCGTTCGCCGCGCAGATGGCTGCCGAGTCGGCCGCCCGCCGCGCGCAGGAGCACGGCATGCGCAAGGTCGACGTATTCGTCAAGGGCCCGGGTTCCGGTCGTGAGACCGCCATCCGTTCGCTCCAGGCGACCGGTCTCGAGGTCGGCTCCATCCAGGACGTCACCCCGACCCCGCACAACGGCTGCCGTCCCCCGAAGCGCCGCCGCGTCTGACGCTGCGCTGAGCTTCGGCGGTGCGGCACCGGCTGGGGGTGCGGGGGTTATCCCCCGCATGTCGCAGCACGGCTGCCGTCCCCCGAAGCGCCGTCGCGTCTGATCCGTCGGGCCGCGAGGCCCGCTGATCATCTTCGCGCCGCTTCGTACGGCACACGGGCGGTACGGCTCCTCGGGGCCGTATCGCCCGTACCCTTGTAGTACTCAGGACATCAAATAGTGGGTGTCCATGACTGAAGGATTCATCGCATGCTGATCGCTCAGCGCCCCTCGCTGACCGAAGAGGTCGTCGACGAGTTCCGCTCGCGGTTCGTGATCGAGCCGCTCGAGCCGGGCTTCGGCTACACCCTCGGCAACTCCCTGCGTCGTACGCTCCTCTCCTCGATCCCGGGTGCGGCGGTCACGTCCATCCGCATCGACGGTGTCCTGCACGAGTTCACCACCGTGCCGGGCGTCAAGGAGGACGTCACCGACCTCATCCTGAACATCAAGCAGCTGGTCGTCTCCTCGGAGCACGACGAGCCGGTCGTGATGTACCTGCGCAAGCAGGGCCCGGGTCTGGTCACCGCCGCCGACATCGCCCCGCCGGCCGGCGTCGAGGTGCACAACCCCGACCTGGTCCTGGCGACCCTGAACGCCAAGGGCAAGCTGGAGATGGAGCTGACCGTCGAGCGCGGTCGCGGCTACGTCTCCGCCGTCCAGAACAAGCAGGTGGGCCAGGAGATCGGCCGTATCCCGGTCGACTCCATCTACTCGCCGGTTCTCAAGGTCACCTACAAGGTCGAGGCGACCCGTGTCGAGCAGCGCACCGACTTCGACAAGCTGATCGTCGACGTCGAGACCAAGCAGGCCATGCGCCCGCGCGACGCCATGGCGTCCGCCGGTAAGACCCTGGTCGAGCTGTTCGGTCTGGCCCGCGAGCTCAACATCGACGCCGAGGGCATCGACATGGGCCCGTCCCCGACGGACGCCGCCCTGGCCGCCGACCTGGCGCTGCCGATCGAGGAGCTCGAGCTCACCGTTCGCTCGTACAACTGCCTCAAGCGCGAGGGCATCCACTCCGTGGGTGAGCTCGTCGCCCGCTCCGAGGCCGACCTGCTCGACATCCGCAACTTCGGTGCGAAGTCGATCGACGAGGTCAAGGCGAAGCTGGCCGGCATGGGCCTGGCCCTCAAGGACAGCCCGCCCGGATTCGACCCGACCGCTGCCGCGGATGCCTTTGGCGCCGACGACGACGCGGACGCGGGTTTCGTGGAGACCGAGCAGTACTGATCGGTCTTCGGCTGCCGGCCCGCTGTGGCTGGTGGCGCAGTTCCCCGCGCCCCTTTGGGGTGCGGGGTCTCCGACGGGCAACCGCCCGCTCGGATACTGACTCCGGTACCTGATACGGCCGGGGCAGACACCTAGGAGAAACACCATGCCGCGTCCCACCAAGGGTGCCCGTCTGGGCGGCGGTGCCGCGCACGAGAAGCTGATGCTGGCGAACCTCGCCAAGTCGCTCTTCGAGCACGGCCGCATCACGACGACCGAGGCCAAGGCCCGCCGCCTGCGTCCGGTCGCCGAGCGCCTGATCACCAAGGCGAAGAAGGGCGACATCCACAACCGTCGCCAGGTGCTGCAGACGATCACGGACAAGGGCATCGTGCACGTGCTCTTCACCGAGATCGCTCCGCGCTTCGCCGAGCGTCCGGGTGGCTACACCCGCATCACCAAGATCGGCAACCGTCGTGGCGACAACGCCCCGATGGCCGTGATCGAGCTGGTCGAGGGCGAGATCGCCAAGAAGGCGACCGTCGCCGAGGCCGAGGCCGCCACCAAGCGTGCGGTCAAGGAGTCCGAGGCTGCTGCCGAGGCTCCGGCCGAGGAGTCGAAGGACGCCTGACCACGCTGATGCGTGTCAGTGACGGGCCCGCCCCTTTCGGGGGCGGGCCCGTCCCGCATTTCTGTGAGAGGAACTCTCGGTGAGTGACGAGGTGGCACCCGGTTTCGTGCGGGTGCGGCTGGACCTGTCGTACGACGGCAAGGACTTCTCCGGCTGGGCCAAGCAGCGCGAGGGCCAGCGCACGGTGCAGGGTGAGCTGGAAGCCGCGATCCGGACCGTGACCCGGTCCAAGGAGACGTACGAGCTGACGGTCGCGGGCCGTACGGACTCCGGGGTGCACGCGCGGGGCCAGGTCGCGCACGTCGACCTGCCGGCCGAGGTGTGGGCCGAGCACGAGGAGAAGCTGCTGCGCCGGCTCGCCGGCCGGCTGTCCCACGACGTACGGGTGTGGAAGGTCGCCGAGGCGCCGGCCGGTTTCAACGCGCGCTTCTCCGCGATCTGGCGGCGCTACGCCTACCGGGTGACGGACCATCACGGTGGTGTCGATCCGCTGTTGCGCGGTCATGTCCTGTGGCACGACTGGCCGTTGGACGTGGCGGCGATGAACGAGGCGTCGCAGGCGCTGCTCGGCGAGCACGACTTCGCCGCGTACTGCAAGCGGCGCGAGGGCGCGACGACCATCCGGACGTTGCAGCAGCTGAGTTGGGAGCGGGACGCTTCCGGCGTCATCACGGCGACCGTGCGGGCGGACGCGTTCTGCCACAACATGGTGCGCTCGCTGGTGGGTGCGCTGCTGTTCGTCGGTGACGGGCACCGGCCGGTGGACTGGCCGGGGAAGGTCCTGGCGGCGCGGGTGCGGGATTCCGCCGTGCATGTGGTGCGGCCGCACGGGCTGACGCTGGAGGAGGTCGGGTACCCGGCCGATTCCGAGCTGGCGGCGCGGAATATCGCGGCGCGGAACAAGAGGACGCTGCCCGGCGCGGGCTGCTGCTGACAGAACGAAAACGAAGTGGGGCCCGGCTTTCGCCGGGCCCCACTCACGCTTCGAGGCTCAGACGGAGCAGCTGATCGCCAGGTCGCTGTTGACCGTGAAGTACGGCTTGATGCCGTCGATCTTCGGGTACAGGTCCGTCTTGTTGCGGTCGACGATGTCGCCGATGAGGCGGGCCACCTTGACCGGCTCGCCGTCCGGGGTCAGGCGCAGGGCCAGGTCCCAGACGGTGTTCTCCTCGCCGGTGCCGCGGGCGTGCCGCAGGTCGGCGTAGGGGACGGTCACGCGGAAGGTCGTGCTGTCGACGGCGGTGACCTCGGCGGTCACCCGGTCGGCGGTGTCCGCGCGCGGGGTGGCGACGAGGACCGGCTCGGCGCCGTCGGCGAACTCGGCGCCGTGCAGGGTGCCTTCGACGGTGACGGTGGTGTCGTCCTGGTGGACGGCGCGGGCCTCGGCGTGGACGGGGCGGTTCCAGGCGCGCAGGGCGAGGAAGCCGTCGACCGTCGGGTAGGGCACCCACCAGGTGAAGGGGGCGCCGGGCAGGGCCTCCAGCTCGACGAGGCCGCGGCCTTCGGCGAGGTGGGAGACGACGCGGCGGCGGGCGTTGTCGTCGCCGCGGACGACGTGGAGGTCCCAGCGGCCCTCGCCGAGGCGGAGCTGCTTGCGGTCGAGGACGGCGGTGTACGGGGCCCGGGGGCCGGCCGGTGCCTTGAGGGGCACGCTGACGGGCTTGCCCTCCTTGCGGCGGGTGACCGTGAGGGAGAGCTTCTCGCCGGAGAGGCCCTTGCGGTCGACGAAGACGTGGATGTTGCCGTCGGCGTCGACGCGGCAGGAGGCGGTGCAGCGCAGCGGCTTGCGGACGATCTCCTTGAGCGCGGCCTTCACCGGCGGGGTGGCGGGCTTGGCGACGCCGCGGCGCAGCGGGCGCAGCAGCTTGCCGGCCGTGCGGCGCAGCATCTTGGAGAGGGGGACGGGCGCGGGCTTGCGCTCGGCCGTCCCGGAGCCGGTGCCCGTGGGGGCGGCGGCCGGGGCGGAGCCGTCGCGGACGCCGCCGAGGCTCTCGATGAGCTCCTCGTAGCGGCGGGCGATGGCGTCCGGGTGGTAGCGCTCGGCGGAGACCAGGGCGTTCTTGCCCATGGTGTGCCGCAGCTCGTCGTCCTCGATGAGCTTGAGGAGGCCCTTGGCGATGGCGTCGCTGTCGAGGTTGGTGACGAGGAGGCCGTCGTGGCCGTCCTTGATGATCTCGCCGGGGCCGTGCGGGCAGTCGGTGGCGACGACGGGGACGCCGCAGTTCATGGCCTCCACGATCGTCATGCCGAAGGACTCCTCGCGGGAGGTGACGGCGGCGATGGAGCCCTTGGCCCACTCGGTCTCGATGGGGGAGTGGGCGCCCATGAGGGTGATGTGCCCGGCGAGGCCGAGCTGGTCGATCTGCTCGCGGAGCTTGGCCTGCTGGGGGCCGCGGCCGTAGATGCGCAGCTTCCAGTCGGGGCGGGCGGCGGCGACGGTGGCCCAGGCCTTGACGAGGAGGTCGTAGCGCTTGACGGGGATGAGGCGGCCGGCGGCGACGACGAGCTTGGCGTTGCCGTCGGAGGGCTCGACCTCGGAGGCGGGGACGCCGTTGGGCAGCGCGATGAGCTTGGTCTTGATGCCGGGGAACTGCTCGCGGTGGGTCGCGGCGTCGGCGTCGGAGACGGCGGTGTGGGCGTCGAGGTGCGGGATCGCGAGGTCCTGGGCGGCGCGGATGTTCGGCTCGTGGGTGCCGTAGATCCGGTGTTCCTGGCCGATCCGCAGGTAGCGGTCCTGCCCGAACTCGGCCAGGTACATGACCAGGCCGGGGCGGGTGGCGACGACGACGTCGGCGTCGGTGCGGGCGAGGTGCTCGGCGACGCGCTTGTCGGTCAGGGCGCTGAAGTGGGCGCCCTTGGCCTCGACGGGCGGGATGTGGGCGCTGTCCTGCTCCAGCAGGGGGTTGTCCCGGTCGGCTCCGGTCTCGGCGCGGGTGTCGATCAGGTGGACCAGCTTCACCTTGCGGTCCAGGGGGAGCTTGGGTGTGCCGCCCGTCCTGTGGATCGACACGATCTCCACGTCGTGCCGGGCGGCGAGCGCGCCGGCGACGTTGAAGGTGGAGCGGATCGTGCCGCCGATGCCGTAGGCGTTCTGCAAAAGGAAAGAGATCTTCATGGCGGTGTGTGCGCGGCGCGAGCGGGCGGCGCGTCCGTCCTTCCCCCTGGCCTGGGTGTACGGGTCTCCCCTCGGCCGGACGTCTCGTCGGTCCGGTCCGATCCGTCGGTTAAGACCGTTGGGAGGGATTTCGGTTGCCTGTGCAGGCTACATTGTGGCTTGAGTCACATCGTCTACGTCAAGGGTGAGATCGTTCTCCGGGTCGGTCTACGCCCTCGCCCGTGAGACGCCCGGGCGGGATGTGCGGTTCCACGGGTGCGGGGCGCTGCATGGGTGTGCGCTCCCCTCTCCCGCTGGTCCGGTGTCGCCCGCTTGTTCGGGCGAGCGAACTGTAGGGGCAGTCGCGAAGCCCCTGTCAAGCCGTACGTCGAACGGCAGTCCCGAGGGTAACCGTGTGGACTGGCGTGGCGCGGGGACGGACCCCCCGGGCGCTGGGAGGCTGTGCCCTGTGAAGGCGATGGTGGCGGTCTCCGCGGTCGTGGCCCTCGGGCTGACGGCCGGATGCGGCGGCAGTGGCGGCGGCAACGGCGGTACCGGTGGCGCGGGGAGCCGCGGCGGCTCCCGGGGCGAGGCCAAGGGGCTGCGCAGTGCCGTGCGGATACTGAGCCCTGCGCAGCTGCGGCACGTCGAGCTGGGGGCGCGTGAGGTGCCCGGCTTCCAGATCGAACGCGCCGGCAGCAGTGCGGCGGGCGGCGGGCGGCCCCGTACCGACGCCGACGCCTGCCGGCCGCTCGTCGAGGCCCTCGGCTCCGAGCCGCGGCCCGAGCCGGCCGCGTCCGTCGTCAACACCTTCGCCAAGGCCGGCGAGGACAGCGACTTCCAGGGGCTCATGGGCATGATCCGCGTCTCCGCGTACCGCGGTGACGGCGCGGCCGCGACGCTCCGCGGGCTGCGCTCCGCCGCGGGCCGCTGCGCGGGCGGCTTCGCGATGCTCACGGGCGAGGGCGAACCGCAGGAGTTCCGGGCCGTACGGACCGTCGCCGCGCCGCGGCTGGGCGACGAGGCCGTCTCCTACCGCCTGGAGAACGCGGCGGAACGGGCGCCGAGCCTGATCACGGTCGTCCGCTCCGGCGCGACGCTCGCGATGTTCTTCGCGACGAGCCTGGGTGACCCCGAGGACGTCGAAATCCCGCCGGACCTGGTGGCCGCGCAGGTGAAGAAGGTCGAGCAGGCGGAACAGAAGGCCCCCACGGCGCCGCCGCCGTCGTCGCCGATGGCGGCGGGGGAGGGCGGGGAGGCGGGGGACGGCGGGGACGGGGGCTGAGCCCGGCGGGTGCTCCGCACCCCCCCCCGCGAGGGCTTACGCCTGCTTCTTCGCCCCCGGCGACGGTGTCGCCACCGATGCCGCCGCCTGGGCGTTCGCCCGGGCCATGATGCGGCGGAACGTGTAGCCCGCCACGTCGCGGCCCGCCTGGAGGGCGTCCTTGTCGTCGTCGGGGACGGCCTTGCCGTTCGTGTACCCCGCGACCGTGAAGTACGCGTAGCGCCCCTCCGCATTGGCGGTGAGGCGGCAGGCCGTGGCCCGGCAGAAGGACGGGCCGTCGCCCGCGAAGGACTCGATGTTGCCCGTGGACTGCTCCTTGGCCTTGTCCGCCGCGGCCTTCGTGTCGAAGACGGCGACGCCGACCGTCACCGCGACCCCGTCCCGTACGTACGTGGCCCGCAGGACCTCGCGGCAGCCGTTGCCGGTGAGGACGGCGCCGAGGCCGCCCTGCGCCGCCGAGGCGCAGTCGTTGTTGGTGGTCGTGGCCGTGCGGTCGTACTTGCGCTTGTCCAGGGACGGCTTGCTGTGCGGGAACAGCGTCTTCGTGCTCAGCGGGGCCTTGTCCTTGTCCGCACTGGCTATGAAGTCCCGCGGATTGGGCGGGGGCGGCGGGGCGACCTGCGAGAACGACGGCTCGGGCGAGCCCGGGGAGCTGGGGAGCTTCTGCGGCGAGGGCAGGCCGGCGGCCTTGCCGCTCTTGCCGGAGCCGACGACGAGGGCCGCCACGGTGCCGGCGACGGCGATCGTGGCCAGCGCGCCGCCGCCGATCAGCAGCCACTTGCGGCGGCGGCCGCGGGAGGCGGTGGTGTCGGCGAGGGCGTCCCAGTCGGGGGTCTGCGAGGCGGCCTGGCCCTGGCCCGGGACGGGCCCCCAGGGAGCCGGCTGCTGGGGCAGCGGCTGAGGCTGAGAGGGAGCCTGGGACGGGGCCTGGGGCTGCTGGGGAGCCTGCGGCAGCAGCACCGGCGGCGGACCGAACTGCCCGGCCGGCGGCATCGGCTGCCCGCCCGGCGCCGGAGCGGGCGCAGGAGCCGGAGCCGGACCCGGCGGCGGTCCCGAGGGCGGCCCCGGCGGCGGTCCCGGCTGCTGCGGATCACCCGGGGCCCCGTGCGGCCCTCCCTGCCCAAAGTTCATGGCGTGCATCGTAAACCGCGGAAACTGGTTGGTCGCCCCCTGTGGAAACAGGGAGAATCCCGCCCATGGGACATGTCGAAGCGGGCCACCTGGAGTACTACCTCCCCGACGGGAGGGTGCTCCTCGGCGATGTCTCCTTCCGCGTGGGCGAGGGGACCGCGGTCGCCCTCGTCGGCGCCAACGGCGCGGGCAAGACCACGCTGCTGCGCCTGATCGCGGGCGAGCTCCAGCCGCACGGCGGCGCGGTCTCGGTGAGCGGCGGGCTCGGCGTGATGCCGCAGTTCGTCGGCTCGGTCCGCGACGACCGTACGGTCCGTGACCTGCTGGTTTCCGTCGCCCAGCCCCGCATCCGCGAGGCCGCGAAGGCCGTCGACGAGGCCGAGACCGCGATCATGGAGCGGGACGACGAGGCCGCGCAGATGGCGTACGCGCAGGCGCTCTCCGACTGGGCCGAAGCCCGTGGCTACGAGGCCGAGACGGTGTGGGACATGTGCACCACGGCCGCGCTCGGCGTCCCGTACGAGAAGGCGCAGTGGCGCCGGGTGCGCACGCTCTCCGGCGGCGAGCAGAAGCGGCTGGTCCTGGAGTCCCTGCTGCGCGGCCCGGACGAGGTCCTGCTGCTGGACGAGCCGGACAACTACCTCGACGTCCCCGGCAAGCGCTGGCTGGAGGAGAAGCTGCGCGAGACGAAGAAGACGGTGCTCTTCGTCTCCCACGACCGCGAGCTGCTGGCCCGCTCCGCCGAGAAGATCATCAGCGTGGAGCCGGGCCCGGCGGGCAGCGACGTCTGGGTGCACGGCGGCGGCTTCGCCACGTACCACGAGGCGCGCAAGGAGCGGTTCGCCCGCTTCGAGGAGCTGCGGCGGCGCTGGGACGAGAAGCACGCCCAGCTGAAGAAGCTGGTGATCACGCTGCGGCAGGCGGCGGCGGTCAGCCACGAAATGGCCTCGCGCTACGCCGCGGCGCAGACCCGGCTGCGGAAGTTCGAGGAGGCGGGCCCGCCGCCGGAGCCGCCGCGCGAGCAGGACATCCGGATGCGGCTGCGCGGCGGGCGCACCGGCGTGCGGGCGGTGACCTGCGAGAAGCTGGAGCTCACGGGGCTCATGAAGCCCTTTGATCTTGAGGTCTTCTACGGCGAGCGGGTCGCGGTGCTGGGCTCGAACGGCTCGGGCA
Source organism: Streptomyces klenkii (assembly GCF_003626645.1). GTDB lineage: Bacteria > Actinomycetota > Actinomycetes > Streptomycetales > Streptomycetaceae > Streptomyces > Streptomyces klenkii. The sequence goes on from NZ_RBAM01000007.1 coordinate 188,352, forward strand.
AGTCGCACTTCCTCCGCCTCCTGGCCGGGGACTCCGAAAATCCGGTGGCGCACACGGGCTCCTGGAAGCTGGGCGCGCGCGTCGTGCCGGGGCACTTCGCGCAGACGCACGCCCACCCGGAGCTGCTGGGCCGCACGCTCGTCGACATCCTGTGGACGGAGCACGCCAAGGACCGCGGCGGGGCGATGTCCGCCCTGCGGCGGTACGAGCTGGAGAAGCAGGGCGACCAGCCCTTCGAGAAGCTGTCGGGCGGGCAGCAGGCCCGCTTCCAGATCCTGCTGCTGGAGCTCGCGGGAACGACGGCCCTGCTGCTGGACGAGCCCACGGACAACCTGGACCTGGAGAGCGCGGAGGCCCTCCAGGAGGGGCTGGAGGCGTACGAGGGCACCGTGCTGTGTGTCACACACGACCGCTGGTTCGCCCGTACGTTCGATCGCTTCCTGGTCTTCGGTGCGGACGGCCGTGTCCGTGAGGTCCCGGAGCCCGTCTGGGATGAGGGGCGTGTGGCGCGGGCGCGGTGACCGTGCGGGCGGCCGCCTGCGGCGGTGTCCTCGAACGCCGGACGGGCTGAATTGTCCGAGCGGTGAGACCATGTGTTTTGACCCCGCCGGTGGGCTCCCGGTACTCTACGAGTTCGTTATGCGTATTGGCTTGGTCGTTCTCACGCGAGGGGCCCTTACGCTTGCCCACCAGAGTGGCCGCCAGCGGCCCGCACCCGGGTTGCGTCCCCGGAGTGCGTCCCTCGCCGGCAGCCGCCTCAGGCGGGCCGTGTCAGGACCCACTCACTGAAGAAGCGAAGGCTACGACCGTGCGTACGTTCAGCCCCAAGCCCGGCGATGTCCAGCGCCAGTGGCACATCATCGACGCGCAGGACGTCGTCCTGGGCCGTCTGGCCTCTCAGGCCGCCAACCTCCTGCGTGGCAAGCACAAGCCCGTGTACGCCCCGCACATGGACATGGGTGACTTCGTCATCATCATCAACGCCGACAAGGTGCACCTGTCCGGCAACAAGAAGACCCAGAAGATGGCGTACCGCCACTCCGGCTTCCCGGGCGGTCTCCGCTCCGTGCGTTACGACGAGCTGCTCGACAAGAACCCCGAGAAGGCCGTCGAGAAGGCCATCAAGGGCATGGTTCCCAAGAACTCCCTCGGCCGTCAGATGCTCTCGAAGCTGAAGGTCTACTCGGGCCCCGTGCACCCGCACGCCGCCCAGAACCCGCAGCCGTTCGAGATCACCCAGGTCAAGCAGGGCTAGTCCCGGCCACCGCCGACCAGACAGAAAGTATCTGAGGAGAATCGTGGCTGAGACCACCGCCGAGACCCCCGTCATCGACGACGAGGCTGGCGTCGAGGAGTACACCACCGAGACCGAGGTCGTCGAGTCGGAGTACACCTCCGAGTCGCTCGCTTCCCGTTTCGGTGACCCGCAGCCGGCCGCCGGCCTGGGCCGTCGCAAGAACGCCATTGCCCGCGTCCGGATCGTTCCGGGCACCGGCAAGTGGAAGATCAACGGTCGCACCCTTGAGGACTACTTCCCCAACAAGGTGCACCAGCAGGAAGTCAACGAGCCCTTCAAGGTGCTCGAGCTTGACGACCGCTACGACGTCATCGCCCGCATCGCGGGTGGCGGCGTTTCCGGCCAGGCCGGCGCCCTGCGCCTCGGCGTGGCCCGCGCGCTGAACGAGGCGGACGTGGACAACAACCGCGGCCCGCTGAAGAAGGCCGGCTTCCTGAGCCGCGACGACCGTGCGGTCGAGCGCAAGAAGGCCGGTCTGAAGAAGGCCCGCAAGGCCCCGCAGTACAGCAAGCGCTAATCACGCGGCTTCGCTGCTTCTGCTCGAACGCCCCGGCGGCACGCTCCGTGCCCGCCGGGGCTTTCGGCTATCGGGCACCCGGGACGTATCGGCGTATACCTGAAGTCAACGTTCCGGTTCCGGACCCGACACTTTTGTTTGCGGGGCCCGTTCACAGGCAGGCCCCGTATCCGCGCGTTTTTCGGAGGACACCAGTGGGACGACTCTTCGGTACGGACGGTGTGCGCGGCGTCGCCAACGCCGATCTCACGGCTGAGCTCGCGCTCGGCCTGTCGGTCGCCGCGGCGCACGTGCTCGCCGAGGCGGGCACCTTCGAGGGCCACCGCCCCGTGGCGGTCGTGGGCCGGGATCCGCGCGCTTCGGGCGAGTTCCTGGAGGCCGCCGTCGTGGCCGGCCTGGCCAGCGCCGGCGTCGACGTGCTGCGGGTGGGCGTCCTGCCCACGCCCGCCGTCGCCTACCTCACCGGCGCGCTCGGCGCCGACCTCGGCGTGATGCTCTCCGCGAGCCACAACGCCATGCCCGACAACGGCATCAAGTTCTTCGCCCGCGGCGGCCACAAGCTCGCCGACGAGCTGGAGGACCGCATCGAGCAGACCTACCGGGCGCACGCCTCCGGCGAGCCCTGGGACCGTCCCACCGGTGCCGGCGTCGGCCGCGTCCGCGAGTACGACCAGGGCTTCGACAACTACGTCGCCCACCTCATCGGCGTCCTCCCCAACCGCATGGACGGCCTCAAGGTCGTCATCGACGGCGCCCACGGCGCCGCGGCCCGCGTCTCCCCGGAGGCCTTCGCCCGCGCCGGCGCCGAGGTCATCACCATCGGCACCGAGCCCGACGGCCTCAACATCAACCACGAGTGCGGCTCCACGCACCTGGACAAGCTCCGGGCCGCCGTCGTCGAGCACGGCGCCGACCTGGGCGTGGCCCACGACGGCGACGCCGACCGCTGCCTCGCCGTGGACCACAAGGGCAACGAGGTCGACGGCGACCAGATCCTCGCCGTCCTGGCCCTCGCGATGCGCGAGGCGGGCTCGCTGCGCAAGAACACCGTCGTCGCGACCGTGATGTCCAACCTGGGCTTCAAGCTGGCCATGGAGCGCGAGGGCGTCGAGCTGATCCGGACGGCCGTCGGCGACCGCTACGTCCTGGAGGAGATGAAGGCGCACGGCTTCGCCCTCGGCGGCGAGCAGTCCGGCCACGTCATCGTCCTCGACCACGCCACCACCGGCGACGGCACGCTGACCGGCCTGATGCTGGCCGCCCGCGTCGCCGCCACGGGCCGCTCGCTGGCGGATCTGGCCGGCGTGATGGAGCGCCTGCCGCAGATCCTCATCAACGTCCGCGACGTCGACAAGTCCCGGGTGAACTCCTCGGAGGAGCTCGCCTCGGCCGTCGCCGACGCCGAGCAGCAGCTGGGCTCCACGGGCCGCGTGCTGCTGCGCTCGTCCGGCACCGAGCCGCTCGTCCGGGTGATGGTGGAGGCCGCCGACATCGAGCAGGCGCGGACGGTCGCGCAGTGCCTCGCCGACGCGGTCAAGTCCGCGCTGGGCTAGCCTTTCCGGCTTCCCGTGGCCGTACGTACGAGCTTTGAGGCCCGTGCGTACGGCCACGCGGCTTTCAGGGGCTCTCGGGGGCTCTCAAGGGCTGTCAGAGCTTGCGCAGCGACAGCCGCTGCACCTTGTGGTCCCGCCCCTTGCGCAGGATCAGGTTCGAGCGGCCGCGCGTGGGCGCCACGTTCTCCAGCAGGTTGGGCTTGTTGATGGTCCGCCAGTTGCGGCGCGCGTAGTCCAGGGCCTCCTCCTCGGAGACCTCGGTGTAGCGGCTGAAGTACGAGTCGGGGTCGGTGAAGGCCGTGGCGCGCAGCTTCTTGAACCGCTCGTAGTACCAGCCCTCGATGTCCTCCGCGCGCGCGTCCACGTACACGCTGAAGTCGAAGAAGTCGGCGAGCCCGACGCGCGTGCGGCCGTCCTTGCCGGGCAGGGCCGGCTGGAGGACGTTGAGGCCCTCGATGATGAGGATGTCGGGGCGGTGCACGGTCAGCCGCTCGCCGGGCACGATGTCGTAGATCAGGTGGGAGTAGACGGGGGCGGTGACCTCGTCCTTGCCCGCCTTCACGTCGGCGACGAAGCGGGTCAGGGCGCGCCGGTCGTACGACTCGGGGAAACCTTTCCGCGACATCAGGCCGCGGGCGTGCAGCTCGGCGTTGGGCAGCAGGAAGCCGTCGGTGGTGACCAGCTCGACGCGCGGGTGCTCGGGCCAGCGCGCGAGCAGCGCCTGGAGGAGGCGGGCGGTGGTCGACTTGCCGACCGCCACGCTGCCCGCGACCCCTATGACGAAGGGCGTGCCGGGCTGGGAGTGGGAGCCGTGCCCGCCGCCGACGTCGCCCAGGAAGGTGTTCAGCGTGGCGCGCAGCCCGCTGGTGGCCTCCACGTAGAGGTGCAGGAGCCGGGACAGCGGCAGGTAGACCTCGCGGACCTCGTCCAGGTCGACGACGTCTCCCAGGCCGCGCAGCCGCTCGACCTCCTCGGCGGTCAGCGGCAGCGGGGTGTCCTCGCGCAGGGCGCTCCACTCGGCGCGGGTCAGGTCCACATACGGGGACGAGTCGGCGCGGCGGCGCTGCTGCTCTGTGGTGGTCGGCACGGCCCCATTGTGCGCGGCCGGGGCGCGGCGCTCACTTCCGGGTGGCGGGAGCGGGCGTTCTCGTGGGGTTTGCGCGCCTCGTACGGGCGGTAACCGGCCGGGCTCGGTGGGTGAACTTTCACCGATCTCTGTACCTACTGACCGGTCAGGCACTACGTTCCGCTCGCGGGCCGCACGCGCACCTGCCCCCCCCACGCGGCCGCATCACGCTAGGGACGGCCGTGTTCGCTCTCCGAAACCACCCTCGCAGCCCCCGCCGGCGGCCGGTCTCCCGGTCTGCCGAGGCCGACCGGGAGGCCTTCGCCGCGCGCGTCTGCGCCGAGCTGGCCGACGATCTGCCCGAGGAGGACCTCACCCAGGACCTGGACGACTGCCTCGACCGCTACGAGCTCGGCAGCAAGCCGCGCTGCGAGGAGGTCGAGTACCTGGAGATGGTGCAGGACGCGATCGACAGGATCGAGCGGGGCTGCTGATCCGCCGGAGGCGGTGGCGGTTGCGCCGTTGCCGCCACGCGCGGGGGCGCCCGGGCCGTAACCTGCTCCGCATGTGCGGAATCGTTGGCTATGTGGGAGGGCAGTCCGCCCTCGATGTCGTATTGGCGGGGCTGCGGCGGCTGGAGTACCGCGGCTATGACTCGGCCGGGGTGGCGGTGCTGGCCGACGGCGGCCTCGCCGCCGCGAAGAAGGCGGGCAAGCTCGCCAACCTGGAGAAGGAGCTGTCCGACCGGCCGCTGCCGTCCGGCCCGACCGGCATCGGCCACACCCGCTGGGCCACGCACGGCGCGCCCAACGACGCCAACGCCCACCCCCACCTGGACAACCCGGGCCGCGTCGCCGTCGTCCACAACGGCATCATCGAGAACTTCGCCGAACTGCGGGCCGAGCTGACCGAGCGGGGCCACGCCCTCGGCTCGGAGACCGACACCGAGGTCGTCGCGCACCTGCTGTCCGAGTCCTTCTCCTCCTGCGGGGACCTCGCCGAGTCGATGCGGCAGGTCTGCCTCCGCCTGGAGGGCGCGTTCACGCTGGTCGCGGTGCACGCGGACGAGCCGGACGTGGTGGTCGGCGCGCGCCGCAACTCCCCGCTCGTGGTCGGTCTCGGCGACGGCGAGTCCTTCCTCGCCTCCGACGTCGCCGCGTTCATCGAGCACACCCGCGAGGCCGTCGAGCTGGGCCAGGACCAGGTTGTCGAGCTGCGCCGCGACGGGGTGACCGTCACCGGCTTCGACGGCGCGCCCGCGGACGTCCGCCCGTACCACGTCGACTGGGACGCCTCGGCCGCCGAGAAGGGCGGCTACGACTACTTCATGCTCAAGGAGATCGCCGAGCAGCCGAAGGCCGTCGCGGACACGCTGCTGGGCCGGATCGACGCCGCGGGGACGCTGTCGCTGGACGAGGTGCGGATCCCGGCGTCCGTGCTGCGCGAGGCCGACAAGATCGTCATCGTGGCGTGCGGGACGGCGTACCACGCGGGGATGATCGCCAAGTACGCGATCGAGCACTGGACGCGGATCCCCTGCGAGACCGAGCTGGCCAGCGAGTTCCGCTACCGGGACCCGATCCTCGACCAGCGGACGCTGGTGATCGCCATCAGCCAGTCCGGCGAGACGATGGACACCCTGATGGCGCTGCGGCACGCGCGGGAGCAGGGCGCGAAGGTCCTCGCCATCTGCAACACCAACGGCTCGACGATTCCGCGCGAGTCGGACGCGGTCCTGTACACGCACGCGGGCCCGGAGGTGGCCGTCGCCTCCACGAAGGCGTTCCTCACCCAGCTGGTGGCCTGCTACCTGGTGGCGCTGTACCTGGGGCAGGTGCGCGGCACCAAGTGGGGCGACGAGGTCGTCTCCGTGATCCGCGAGCTGTCGCAGATCGCGGGGCAGGTGGAGGAGGTCCTGGAGACCATGGAGCCCGTGCGGGAGCTCGCGCGCTCCCTGGCGGACAAGAACACGGTGCTGTTCCTGGGCCGGCACGTGGGCTATCCCGTGGCCCTGGAGGGCGCGCTGAAGCTCAAGGAGCTCGCGTACATGCACGCGGAGGGCTTCGCGGCGGGCGAGCTCAAGCACGGGCCGATCGCGCTCATCGAGGAGGACCTGCCGGTGGTGGTGGTCGTGCCGTCGCCGCGGGGCCGGTCCGTCCTCCACGACAAGATCGTGTCGAACATCCAGGAGATCCGGGCGCGCGGCGCGCGCACGATCGTGATCGCCGAGCGGGGCGACGAGGCGGTGCGGCCGTACGCCGACCACCTCGTGGAGATTCCGCGGACGCCGGTGCTGCTGCAACCCCTGGTGGCCACGGTGCCGCTCCAGGTCTTCGCGTGCGAGCTCGCGACGGCCCGCGGCAACGAGGTCGACCAGCCGCGCAACCTGGCGAAGTCGGTGACCGTCGAATGATCGTCGGAGTGGGCATCGACGTCGCCGAGATCGAACGCTTCGACGCCGCCCTGCGGCGTACGCCCGCGCTGGCGGAGCGGCTGTTCGTGGAGCGGGAGCTGTACCTGCCGAGCGGCGAGCGGCGCGGCATCGCGTCCCTGGCCGCACGCTTCGCGGCGAAGGAGGCCGTCGCCAAGGCCCTGGGCGCGCCGGGGAACCTGCTGTGGACGGACGCGGAAGTCACGACGGAGGCGAGCGGCCAGCCGCGGCTGCGGGTGTCGGGAACGGTGGCGGCGCGGGCCGAGGAGCTCGGGGTGACGTCGTGGCACGTCTCGCTGAGCCATGACGCGGGGGTGGCGTCGGCGGTGGTGGTGGCGGAGAAGTAGCGCTCACCGTCGCCCTGTTGCAGGGCAGTTGACCTGTGGCCGGTCGGCCTGTCACAGGACAGGGGTACGGTTTCCGTGTCGCGTCAGAAACGGAGCCACGTATGCCCCCGCACTTTGACGAACACACCGGCCACACCGGCGCACGCATCGCCGGCGTGCGGAAGGTCCGCCGCCTGACCCGGCGCGAGTTGGCGGACCTGGCCCACGTCTCGTACAGCACCCTGACCAAGGTCGAGCAGGGTGCTCTGCCCGCAAGCCCTTCGGTCATCGGGGCGCTGGCTCGTGCGCTCTCCCTGCCCGTCACCGAACTGACCGGCCAGCCCTACGTGGACGAGCTGCGGGCGGACCAGCTGGACGGGCTGATCCAGCCGATCCGCGAGGCGCTGGACGTCTACGACCTCGGGCCCGATCCGGACGTCATGCCGCGCACCCTGCCCGAGCTGGAAGCGCACGCCGACGAGCTGTGCGCCATGGTCCGTGCGACGAACATCAAGCAGGTCGCCGCCGGTCTGCCCGCGCTGATCCACGAGGCGACCACGGCGGCGCACACGGCCCCCGGGGACCGCAGCTGGCGCGTCCTGGCCAGCACGTACCGCACGGCCTACGACGTGACCACGAAGCTCGGCTTCCTCGATCTGTGCACGGTCGCGCTGGACCGCCTGGAATGGGCCGCGCAGCGCGCCTCGGACCCGGTCCTCGGCGGGATGCGCCAGTACTTGCGGGCCCTGGCCTACCTGCGCGCCAGTGACTACCGCACGGGCAAGCGGCTCGTGCGGCTCGGCATGGCCACCTTGGCGCAGGCCGAGGCGGGGCGGGTGCGCGACGTCGTCACGGGCCAGCTGCACCTGGGTGCCGCCGTCCTCGCGGGCCGCGACAAGGACGAGGGCGCCGCCACCGGGCACCTCGACGAGGCGCGGCGGATCGCGGAGCGCACGGGCGAGGCCGGGAAGGTGCACTGGCTGTCGTTCGGGCCGACCAACGTCGGAGCGCACCACGTGAGCGTCCTCGCCGAGCTGGACCGGTATCCGGAGGCGGTACGGGCGGCCGAGGACACGGTCATCCCGGCCACCTGGCCACCGTCCCGCCGGGCCCACCACTACACCGAGGTCGCACGGGCCGAGCTGTGGACCGGCCGCACGGACGCGGCCTTCAGGAATCTCCAGCTGGCGCGGAAGGTGGCGCCGCAGCAGACGCGCTACCACCCGGTGGTGCGGGAGACGTTCGCGGGGCTGGAGTCGGCGAGGCGGCGCATGCCGGAGACGTTCAGCAACTACGGTGCTTGGCTGGGCCGGTGACGCACGGTCGAGCGGATGGGGTGGACGGCTCATGGTCGGGGAGAGGACTGCCGACTTATCCGCCGTGCGCGCTCTGTACCACCGTCGGCCGAACGTCTACGCAACGGACAGCGGGGGGCAGACCGCTCGGTTCGCCGCTCAGGAGAACCGGCGTGGACTGGGCGGAGTGCTGGGCGCGCTCCCGGGGTGTCTGTACGTCAGCCACCCGCAGGCCATCGCGCGGGCCGAGTACAAGCCTGCTCAGCTGGACGTGGCGACTCGGGCGGGGCTCACCGTCCCGGCGACCCTGATTACGAACGATCCGGTGGAGGCCGAGGCCTTCTGCGCTGAACAGCCTTCGATTTACAAGCCTTTGCATGCCGGGGCGTATGACATCGGAGGCGAACCTGCCGGAATCTGGGCCGCTCCGGTCGGACCGGGAGAGATCGACGGGGCGGTGGCCGGCAGCGCCCACCTGTTCCAGGCTCGTGTGCCCAAGGTGGCCGATGTGCGCGTGGTTGTTGCCGGAGATCAGGTGTTCAGCGCCCGGATCACCGCGCCACCGGGCGTCGTGGACTGGCGGGCTGAGTACCAGAGTCTCGCTTATGAGCCGGTGACCTGCCCTGATGGGATACACGAGGCATTGGCGCGGTTCCTTGCCGACTTCGGACTGCGTTTCGGCGCCTTCGATTTCGCCGTGACCGCGGACGATGCTTGGTGGTTCCTGGAGTGCAATCCCAACGGCCAATGGGCGTGGCTGCAAGCTGCGGCCGGGCTGCCGATCACGAACGCAATCGCGGATCTGCTGGCGAACGGAGCGAGCCATCATGATTGACCCCGTGCTCTCGGAACACCGGCGGGCCGGCCTCGCGCGGCACCTGTCCGAGGTCGGTGCTTTGCGCAGCCCGGAATGGGAGGCGGCCGTGTTGTCCGTGCCCCGTGAGTCGTTCGTCTCGGGTTGGTTCGAGTACGAAGACGGCCGCTGGTACCGGCCTGTGTCCGTGGACTCTGCGGCCGGGCTCGCTCGGATCTACGAAGACGACTCCCTTGTGACGCAGGTGGCGGGCGGCGTTTTTCCTGACCAGGTCGAGGGACGTATCGCGGCGGCCCCCTCTTCGTCGTCCACCATGCCGAGCCTGGTTGTGCGGATGCTCGAAGATCTGCGGGTGCCCGAAGGCGGACACGTCTTGGAGATCGGCACAGGCACGGGTTACTCGACGGCGCTGCTCTGTCATGTCGTCGGTGAGGACAACGTGACTACGGTCGAAGTCGACGCGGAGGTGTCCGCCCGCGCCGGGATGGCGCTCGCAGGCGCCGGGTACTGGCCTGCCCGTGTGGTGGGCGACGGCCTGAAGGGCTGCAAGGACGGCAGCCCCTATGACCGGGTGGTCGCCACATGCGGCGTGCACACGGTGCCGGCCGACTGGCTCGCGCAGACGCGTCCCGGCGGTGAGATCCTGGTGACGGTCGGTGGATGGATGTACGCATCCGAACTCGTGCGGCTCACGGTCGCTGAGGACGGCACGGCGAGCGGCCCCGTACTCGGCGGCCAGGTCTCGTTCATGCTCGCCCGTCCGCACCTTCCACCCCCGCTCGGAATCCTGCCGGATCTCAGTGAGGGTGATGCAGTGCCCACAGAGCTGGGTGCGGACGTGCTGGACGACTGGACGGCTCGATTCGTCGCACAGTTCGCAGTGCCGTGCGCGCAGCGGTTCACGCTCGAACGGGACGGCCTGGCGGAGCACGTCGTCGTTGACGTCGAGGCCGGATCCTGGGCGGCCATCTTTCAGGACCGCGGACAGTGGATGGTGAGGGAAGGCGGCACGGCACGCCTGTGGGATCAGATCGCTGAACGCGTCACACACTGGCAGGCGGACGGGCGGCCGTCGGCCGACCGGATGCGGCTGCACGTCGGCCCCGCCGGGCAACGCCTTACGTGGGCGTAGCCGTCAGCAGTCTGCTCATGGCGCCCGGTCCTCGGACGGGGCCGCGCCTCCGGTCCCGGTCAGCGCGGTCTCGTCCGGTGCGGTTTCGCCGTGCCGGACGAGATGGAGGAGGCGCGCGGGGCTAGTCGGTGATGCAGACGTTTCCGGCGGTCTGGTTGAGGAGGCCGATGATGTTGATGGGGAAGGAACACAGCGTCACCGGCACGCGGATGGGCACCTGGATCGTGTTGCCCGTGATGACGCCTTGAGAGTTGGCGGCGGCGCCGGCTGCGACGCTGTCCGCGGAGGCCGTACCCGCGGTGGCCGCGCCTGCGGCGGCGAGGAGCGTGGCGGTGGCGGCCGCGCTGGCGGCCTTGGCGGAGGGTGTCATGGGAGCTCCCGGGGATGGGGGGTTGATGCGCGGCCAAGTCTCCCGCATGATTCTCCCTTTTTGTCTCATTTGCCGTGTGTGCCGTATCCCGGTGAGTGCCGCATCCCGGCGAGTGCCGTGGCGCGCCGGGTGCCCGTAAGCCGGCGGATCCGGTGTTGACTCTCCAGCGACCGGAGACTCCAAGGTGAGGGACATGGACGACGACACCTCGTACGCCTCGGGCTCCCCGCACTCGATCGGGGAGCTGGCCCGGCTGACCGGGCTGACGGTCAGGACGATCCGGTTCTGGTCCGACACGGGCGTGGTGCCGCCGACCGACCGCACACCCGCGGGCTACCGCCTCTACGGCCCCGACGCGCTCGCGCGCCTCGGCCTCGTGCGGACGCTGCGCGAACTCGGCGTGGGTCTGCCCGTCATCCGGCAGGTGCTGGAGCGGGAGATCACCGTCGCCGAGGTCGCGGCCGTCCACGCCGAGGCCCTGGACGTGCAGATCCGCACCTTGCGGTTGCGTCAGGCCGTGCTGCGGGCGGTGGCCGGGCGCGGGTCGACACCGGAGGAGATGGAACTCATGCACAAGCTCGCGACCCTGTCTGATCAGGAGCGGCGCCGGCTGATCAACGAATTCATCGACAGCGCCTTCGAGGGCCTGGACGTCGACCCCGGCTTCCTCGCCTCGATGCGCAGCGGCATGCCAGAGCTGCCGGAGGACCCCTCGCAGGAGCAGCTCGACGCCTGGGTGGAGCTCGCGGAGCTCGTCCAGGACGAGGGGTTCCGGGCCGGGATCCGGCGGGCGGCCGAGGACCAGACGCGCGTGTGGAAGGAGTCCGGGCGGCCCGACGGCGAGCGCACGAAGCGGGTCGCGCAGGCGATCAAGGAGAGGTCGGAGGCCGCGCGGCAGGCCGGGATCGCGCCGGACAGCCCCGAGGCCGGGCCGTACCTCGACGAGCTCGCCGCGGTCTGCGCGGAGATCTCGGACCGCGAGGACGGGCCGGAGTTCCGGGCCTGGCTGCTGGAGCGGCTGGAGACCGGCAACGACCCGCGCTACGGCAAGTACTGGCGGCTCATCGCCGTGATCAACGGCTGGGCGCTGCCGGACATGGAGCCGGCGACGGAGTGGTTCACGGCCGCGGTTCGCGCTTCGGTGCGCGGATAGGGGCTGTGGGGCGGGGCGCGGCCGTGCCCCGCCCCAGCAGCCTCCCGGGAGGCCGTGCGCACTTGTGCGGAACCCCCTGTCGCCTCACGTCTCCTGACGTATCGTCTGTTCGCGGTAACGCGGCGGCCGGAGCGGAATCGGACGGGGATCGGACGGCGATACGGGTGCACCCGGCGAAGGAACGCATCGCGGCGGTTTTCGGACGGAGTCAGGGCAGCGGATACCTCCTCGCCCCGAACCTGGTCCTGACCGCCGCGCACGTGATCGGCGATTGCGCGCACCCGCGCGCGATCGTCCCCGGCGGCACCGGCCAGGTGCGCTGCAAAGTGGTCTGGGCGCGCGACGACAGCCGCCGCTGCGACGTCGCCCTGCTCGTCGGCGAGCGCGACCTCGTGCCCGCCGAGGTCGCCGGAGCCTTCGAACCCCTCGTCTGGGGCCGGGCCTACGACCTGCGGGTCTGGCCCGGCGCCCAGGCCGTCGGCTTCCCGCACGTCCAGCGGGACGCGGCCGACGAGCTCGACACCGAGCAGGTCGTCGGCACCCTCAAGCCCGGCAGCAACCTGCTCAGCGGCCGGCACGTCCTCGACGGCGAGCACGGCCCCCCGCTGCCGCCCGCCGACGGCGGATCCCCCTGGGCCGGCATGTCCGGCGCCGCCGTCTTCGTGGACGGCCTGCTCGCGGGCGTGGTCTGCGCCGACCCGCACGGCTGGCAGCACGGCCGCCTCACGGTCACCCCGTCGGCCACGCTCTGGCAGGACTTCGCCTTCCTCAGCGCGTGCCTGCTCGCGGGGCACAAGCCCGAGTCCCGCTCCCTGGCCTCGCCGCGGCAGCTGGAGATCGAGGCCTTCGAGCGGCGGCTGCGCGACTACATCGTCGGGAAGTGCGGCGAACTGACGATCATCGGCCTGACCCTCTCCGACGGCGAGGGCGAGACATGGCCGCTGGACGCCGCCTACCTCAGCCTCGAACTCACGGGAGGCGGCGGCGCGCAGAGCGGCGGCGGCCACGCCGAGGCGCGCGTCCCGGACGAGTGGGCGGCGGAGAACTCCACGCCCTCACCCAAGCGCGCCGAGGAGGCCCTCGCCGGCCGCCGCCGCGTCCTCCTGCGCGGAGCCGCCGGCTCCGGCAAGACCACGCTGCTGCAATGGCTCGCCACCCTCACCGCCCGCGGCGACCTCCCGCCCGGCCTCGGCCACCTCAGCGGCTGCATGCCGATCACCCTCCCCCTCCGTACGCTCATCCGCCGCGGCGAACTCCCGCAGCCCGAGGAGTTCCTGGCCGCGGCCGCGGGCCCCCTCGCCGGCCTGCCCGCCGCGCAGGGCTGGGTGACCCGGCGGCTCACGGAGGGCACGGCGCTGCTGCTGATCGACGGCGTGGACGAGGTCCCCGAGGCCGACCGCCGCCGCACCCTCACCTGGGTCAAGGACCTCCTCGCCGCCTACCCCGACGCCCGCTACGTCATCACCACCCGCCCCTCCGCCGTACGCGAGGGCTGGCTCGCCGACGCCGGCTTCACCGAGCTGGAGCTGCTCCCCATGAGCCGCGGCGACGTCGCCGCGTTCATCGACCGCTGGCACGACGCGGCGGGCGCGCGCCACCACGAGCCCCTGCGGCACTTCCGCGACGCCCTCACCACCGCCGTCGTCACCAAACGCGACCTCGGCATGCTCGCCACCAACCCCCTGATGTGCGCGCTGATCTGCGCCCTCAACCGCTCCCGCAAGGGGTATCTCCCGCACGGCCGCATGGAGCTCTACCGCGCCGCCCTGGAGCTCCTGCTCGTACGGCGCGACCGCGAGCGGGGCGTGGTGACCGGCGAGGACGGGCCGGAGCTGGAACACGCCCAGCAGGTCGCCCTGCTCCAGAAGATCGCCTACTGGCTGATCCGCAACGGCCGCTCGGTCATCGAGTGGCACAAAGCCGTCGAGATCCTCGACCGGGCCCTCCCCGCGATGCCGGCCGTCGCCGCCCGCGGCGGCGCCGAGGACATCCTGCGCCACCTCGTCCTGCGCAGCGGCCTGCTGCGCCGCCCCACGACCGAGAGCCTCGACTTCATCCACCGCACCTTCCAGGACTACCTGGGCGCCCAGGCCGCCGTGGACGACTGGGACTTCGACGTCCTCGTCAACCACGCCCACGACGACCTGTGGGAGGACGTCCTGCGCATGGCCGTCGGCCACGCCCCGCCGCGGGCCCGCGCGGAGCTGCTGCGGATGCTCCTGGAGCGGGGCGATGAGGAACCGGGGAACCGGGCCCGCCTCCACCTGCTGGCCGCCGCCTGCCTCGAACACGCCACGGAGGTGGACTGGGAGGTCCGCGCGCGCGTCGAGAAGGCGGCGGGGGAGCTCGTACCGCCGCGGGACCTGGAAGCGGCGAAGGAGCTGGCGGCGGCGGGGCGGGTGGTGCTGGATCTCCTGCCGGGGCCGGAGGGGCTCACGGACGAGGTCGCGCACGCGGTGGTCGTCGCGGCGACGACGGTGGCGGACGAGAAGGCTCTGCCGTTGCTCTCGCGGTACGTGGACCATCCGCACCAGCAGGTGCGGGCGCAGCTGGCATGGGCGTGGGACCGGTTCGATACGGAGGCGTACGCGGAGGGGGTGATCGGGCGGCTGGCGTACGAGGGCGAGGCCTACGAGGGGCTGGAGTTCGTCGCGAAGACGGAGAAGCACCTGGCCGCGATCAAGCGGCTCGGCGGGCGGCCGCGGGTGCAGCTACGGGACTGGCCGGCCGGCGGGGATCTGTCAGCCTTGGCCACCCCGGTGCTCAGCCACATCACGTTCTGGGGGCACGGGGAGACGGTCGATCTGCGCATGCTGCGCGGGTGCCGTCCGCTGCGGGGTCTGCGCGTCGTCGACTCCGGACGCCTTCTCCACCTGGACAAGTTGGACGCGAGGGCCCTGGAGGGCCTGCACGTGTGGCTGGCCGAGGAACTCGACGGCTTCGCTGCGTTGCGGTACATGCCGGAGCTGCGCGAACTGACGCTGTCCGGGACGCCGGCGGTGGGCGCGTTGCGCGGCCAGGAGCTGCCGCTGCCTCCGGGGATCCGCCGTCTGAACCTCGGGAGGGGCCCCTGCGCCCTCGCGCGCTTCTCGGGCCTTGACGGGCATCCCGGGCTGGAGGAGCTGGCGTTCGGCGCTTCCGGCGGCTACCGGACGCACTTCGCCCCGGAGTCCCTGCCCGCCCTGCGGACCCTGCGGGTCTGGTCGGAGGACCTGAGAACCCTGGCGAAGGCCGAGCCCGCGCCACAGGTGCAGGAGCTCGACCTCAGCGAGGCGTTCGGCCTCGCCGGGCTGGGCGATGTGCGGCGTGCTTACCCCGGCCTCAAGGAATTCGCTCTCATCGACCCCGTGGTCACGGACAACGGCCCCCTCGACCTGGCCCCCCTCGCCAACCTCGGCCCGGTGAAGATCTTCATCCGCCACCACGGCCCCGTCATCAACCAGGAAGCCCTGGCCGACGGCTGCGAACTGACCCTCCTCACCGACCGGAAGTGAGAGGCAGAGGTTCAGCGGCAGATGTTCAGGGGTTGATGTCGAGGACCCGCACGGGTTCCCCCGCCCAGCGTCCGGGCTCCGCCGTGGCGACGAAGGCCCCGTCGGGCCGCTCGAGGTTCGGCTCGGCGGCGTGCCGTGTGTGTGCGTCAGCCCAGCTGCCGCTGCGTGCAACGGCCAGTGCTGCCGGCAGGTCCAGGTCGAGGACGGTGACGCCGGGGAGTGCGGCGAGGTGCTCGGCCGTGCCGGGGCGGGCCCGGTCGGCCTCGACCAGTGCGCAAGCCGGTGCGTACAAGTGCCATCCCGCTTCGATGTGCGCGCGGTGGATGAGCCGGGAGGCGACGGCATTGCCACGGCCGGCGGCCACCATGGCCGTGTCGTCGAGGACGATGTGCAGGTGGTCGCTCACCGGGCCGCCTCGGAGAGCCGCCGGTCCAGCTCGGCGTCGAGCCGTTCTTCTTCGTCCTGGCCGGGGTCGTAGCCGTTCCACTCGCGCAGCATCCGACGGGCTCGTTCGGCTTGCTCGGCGCGCTCGGCCGGGGTGAGGAGCTCGTCGGCCAGGCGGGAGAGATAGGCGCGCAGGGACAGGCCTTCCGCCGCGGCGACCTCGGCGAGGCGGTCACGGGCATCGGCGGGAATGCGGATGTTCGCGTCTGCCATGGGTAATCCTCTGTTCAGCATGCGGCGAGGGTATGGGTACGTACCCGTACCCATATCGCATTCTCTTCGATTTCTCTCGAACGAGTGGTCTCCCGATGCCGTGGCTGACGTCATCCCGCCACGTCCCTCCACACCCCCCGCAGCTCCTCCGCCACCCCCACCGCCGTCAGCGGCGCGTCCCCCAACTCACGGGCCGCCAGCCCGTGCAGGTACGCGCCCACCGACGCCGCGTCCCGTCCCGACAGCCCCGCCGCCAGCAGTGACCCCGTCAGCCCCGACAGGACGTCGCCGCTCCCCGCCGTCGCCAGCCACGGGGTGCCCGTCGGGTTCACCCGTACCGTGTGGTGCCCGCGGCTGCCCGGGGCCGCGGCGATCAAGGTCGTGGAGCCCTTCAGCAGGGCCGTGACTCCGAAGCGTTCGGCGAGGGCGCGGACCGCCGCCAGGCGGCCGGACTCGACCCGTTCGCGGGAGACGCCCAGCAGGGCCGCCGCCTCGCCGGCGTGCGGGGTCAGTACGGTCTCCGCCGTGCGGTCACGCACCGCGTCGGGCGACATCAGCCGCAGTCCGTCCGCGTCGACGAGTACGGGGACGTCCGAGGCCAGGACGTCCTCCAGCGCCTGCCGGGCGTCCGCGCCGTCGCCGAGGCCGGGGCCGACGACCCACGCCTGGACGCGGCCCGCCTTCGACGGGGGGCCGGCCGAGACGAGGGTCTCGGGGAAGCGGGCGATCACGGCGTCCGCGGCGGGCCCCGCGTAGCGGACCGCGCCCGCGCCGCCGTGCAGGGCGCCCGCGACGGCGAGGACGGCCGCGCCGGGGTAGCGGGCCGAGCCCGCGACGACGCCGACGACACCCCGCCGGTACTTGTCGCTCTCCGCCTCCGGCCACGGCAGCAGCGCCGCGACGTCCGCGTGCTGGAGGGCCTCCGCGTCCGGCCGGGAAGGCAGCTCCAGCCCGATGCCGACGAGCCGGAGCGCGCCCGCGTGCTCGCGCGCCGGGTCGATGAGCAGCCCGGGCTTGTACGAGCCGAAGGTGACCGTCGCGTCGGCCCGTACCGCCGTGCCCCGTACCTCGCCGGTGTCGGCGTCGACACCGCTCGGCAGGTCGACGGAGACGATCACCGCGCCGCCGTCCGACGCGGCCCGGGCGAGCTGGGCCGCGTCGGGGCGCAGGCCGCCCTTGCCGCCGATGCCGACGATCCCGTCGACGACGAGGTCCGCGCCGCGCAGCACCCCGTCCGCGGCCTCGGCGGAGGCGACGCGCCCGCCCGCGGCGCGCAGGGCGGCGAGCCCCTCGACGTGCGCCCGCTCGGGGTTCAGGAGCACCGCGGTCACCCCGGCGCCGCGCCGGGCGAGCCGCGCGCCGGCGAACAGGGCGTCGCCGCCGTTGTCGCCGCTGCCGACGAGCAGGGCGATCCGTGCCCCGTACACGCGCCGGAGCAGGCCGGCGCAGGCGGCGGCGAGCCCGGCGGCGGCGCGCTGCATCAGGGCGCCGTGGGGGAGCTGGGCCATGAGCGCGCGCTCGGCGGTCCGTACGGTCTCGACGCTGTAGGCAGTCCTCATGCCCCCAGTCTCGCCACGGCGGGCCGTTCACGCCCCCGGTCTCACGACGCCGGGCCGTTCACGCCCCCGAAATGACGTCCGGACCGTCCCCGAAATGACACCCTGTGTCCCTCCCTGAGCCCCACCCCTCACCTCCTCCCCGGCCGTCCTGAGAGACTGACGTGGATGAACGAGACTCCGCTTCGCGCCCGCGAGACCCCGATGCGCGCCCGTGCCCTGGTCGACCTGGCCGCGCTGCGGGCCAACGTACGCACGCTCAAGGCCCGCGCTCCCCGGTCGCAGCTGATGGCCGTGGTCAAGGCGAACGCCTACGGTCACGGCGCCGTGCAGTGCGCCCGCGCGGCCCGCGAGGCCGGCGCCGAGTGGGTCGGCACGGCCACGCCGGACGAGGCGCTGGCGCTGCGCGCGGCGGGCGACACGGGCCGGCTGATGTGCTGGCTGTGGACGCCGGGCGGCCCGTGGCGCGAGGCCGTCGAGGCGGACATCGACGTGTCGGTGAGCGGCGTGTGGGCGCTCGCGGAGCTCACGGAGGCTGTACGGGCCGCGGATCGTCCCGAGGGCCGTCCCGCCCGCGTCCAGCTGAAGATCGACACGGGTCTGGGGCGCAACGGCTGCCAGCCCGACGACTGGCCGGAACTGATCGCCGCGGTGCGCGAGGCGGAGGACGCGGGCCTGGTGAAGGTGACCGGCATCTGGTCGCACTTCGCGTGCGCCGACGAGCCCGGCCACCCCTCCATCCAGGCCCAGCTGCGCGTCTTCCGGGACGCGGTGGCGTACGCGGAGCGGCAGGGCGTCGAGCCCGAGGTGCGCCACATAGCCAACTCGCCGGCGACCCTGACGCTCCCCGAGGCGCACTTCGACCTGGTCCGGACGGGCATCGCGATGTACGGGGTGTCGCCGAGCCCCGAGGTCGGCACGCCGCAGGACTTCGGCCTGAAGCCGGTGATGACCTTGTCGGCGTACTTGGCGTCGGTCAAGCAGGTGCCGGGCGGCCACGGCGTCTCGTACGGGCACCACTACGTCACCCCGGGCCCCACGACCCTCGCGCTCGTGCCCGTGGGCTACGCGGACGGCATCCCGCGCGCGGGCTCCGGCACGGGCCCGGTGCTGGTGGGCGGCAAGTGGCGGACGGTGGCGGGCCGGGTGGCCATGGACCAGTTCGTGGTCGACCTGGGCGGCGACGACACGGCGCGGGTGGGCGACGAGGCGGTGCTGTTCGGGCCGGGCGACCGGGGCGAGCCGACCGCCGAGGACTGGGCGCGTGCCACGGGCACGATCGCCTACGAAGTTGTCACGCGCATCTCCAATCGGGTGCCGCGCGTCTACGTCGGTGAGAACGTGGACGGATACACGGAGTAGGTCCGGCAAGGAGCCGGTCCAACTGGTCCAGCCGGACCTGGAACGGCGTACGAGCACGACCCAGCACGACCCAGCACCACCCAGTACGACCAGCACGACGAGTACGCGGACGTGGACATGCCGAAAGACGGGGACACGGGGGCGCGCGATGAGCAGTGACAGCGGGAGCGCGGGCACAGCGGCGGCCGGGGCCGCCGCGGCCGCCGGGGCGATCGGAGCGATCGAGGCGATCGGGGCCGTCGCCGGGAGCGGCGCGGCGGCGCAGGGCACGGCCGGCGGCGGCTGGCGGCGCGGGGCGGGGGTCGCGGGCGCGGCCCTGGGCGTCCTGGCCGCGGGAGCTGCGGTCGGCGTGGCGGTCGAGCGGCTGACGGTCGGGCGCGGCATGCGCCGCAAGGCGCGGCTGGCCCTGGACTCGTCGGGCCCGTACGGGACGCTGCGGGGGACGCCGGGCTCGGTCGTCGCGGAGGACGGCACGCGCTTGTACTACGAGGTGGACGAGCCGGGCGAGGGGGAGGCGGCGGGGGAGGCCGCCCCGCGGCGGCTGTTCGGCGGCCGGCGCGGGCCCGCCGCCCCGCCCCTCACGGTCGTTTTCAGCCACGGTTACTGCCTCAGCCAGGACTCCTGGCACTTCCAGCGCGCCGCCCTGCGGGCCGCGGGCGTCCGCGCGGTCTTCTGGGACCAGCGCAGCCACGGCCGCTCCGAGCGCAGCCGTACGGACGCCGTCTCCATCGACCTCTTCGGCCGCGACCTCAGGGCCGTCATCGACGCCGCCGCCCCCGAGGGGCCGCTGGTGCTCGTGGGGCACTCGATGGGCGGCATGACGACGATGGCGCTGGCCGCGCAGTACCCCGGCCTGATCGCCGAGCGCGTCGCCGGCGCGGCCTTCTTCGGCACGTCCTCGGGCGGGCTCGCGGAGAACACGTACGGGCTGCCGGCCGCCGGGATGAGCCTGGTGCGGCGGCTGGTGCTGCCGGGGGCGTTCAAGCTGATGGCGGCCCGGCCCGAGCTGATCGAGAAGGGCCGCCGGGCCACCGCCGACCTGTTCGCGGGCGTGCTGCGCTGGTACTCCTTCGGCTCGAAGGACGTGGACCCGGCGGTCGTGCGGTTCGCGGAACGGCTGATCGAGGCCACGCCGGTCGACGTCGTCGCGGGGTTCTACCCGGTCTTCGCCGAGCACGAGAAGCGGGAGGCGCTGTGCGCCTTCGAGCGCCTGCCGGTGGTCGTCGTGGCCGGCGACAAGGACCTGCTCACGCCCGCCGAGCACAGTGAGGCCATCGCGGAGGCCCTGCCCGGCTCCCGGCTCCTCCTCCTGGAGGACACCGGCCACCTGGTGATGCTGGAGCGGCCCGAGGTCGTCACCGGCCAGCTCGCCGACCTGCTCGCCGCGGCGGCGGACGGCGGCGCGCTGGACCGCGGACGGCGCGCGGCGGCGGGGGCGCGCGGCCGCGCCTGAAACGCGCCGGGGCCGCCCGGCCCCGTACCATCGGCGGGTATGAGCGCCCAGCCTGACATCACCGCCACCGCCGCTGAGACCCCCACCGCTGAGACCACCTCCACCGGGACCAGCACCAGCACCAGCGCCGAGACCGAGCTCACGGTCAGGACCGCCGACGCCATGCGGGAGGTGGGCCGCCGGCTGGCCGGCCTGCTGCGCCCCGGTGACCTGGTGCTGCTCACGGGCGAGCTCGGCGCGGGCAAGACGACCCTGACCCGCGGCCTGGGCGAGGGCCTCGGCGTCCGCGGCGCGGTCACCTCTCCGACGTTCGTCATCGCGCGCGTCCACCCCCACCTCGGCGGCGGCCCGGCGCTCGTCCACGTCGACGCGTACCGGCTCTCCGGCGGCCTCGACGAGATGGAGGACCTGGACCTCGACGTCTCCCTTCCCGAGTCCGTGATCGTCGTGGAGTGGGGCGACGGCAAGGTCGAGGAGCTGTCCGAGGACCGGCTGCACGTGGTCATCCACCGGGCGGTCGGCGCGAGCGCCGCGGACGCGGCGGACGTGGCCCACGCGGCGGAGGACGCGGACGACGTGCGGAGCGTACGGGTGACGGGCGTGGGCGCGCGCTGGGCGGGCGTGGACCTGTCACAGCTGGGCTGAGAGGCACGTGCTCCGGGTTGCGGAAGCGCGTGCTCCGGGCTGAGGAACACGCGCTGCTGTACGCCGCTATACGTTCCGACAAGCCGTCGGCAAGATGTTGCGTCGGCGGCTGCGGGCGTGGTCTGCTGGTAGGCAGAGACACGGTTAGGTCTACCTAACCTTGCCCAGTTGCCCCCCAGGAGGCACCATGCCGGCCCCAGAGCAGCAGACGCAGTCCGGGACCCGCTCGGAAGAGCGGCCTCCGTCGACGTCGATGCGTGACCTGCTGGCTTCCTGCGCGGCGGCGGACGCGGTGTCGAAACCGCCGCGGGCGCCGGAGGCGCCCGATGAAGATGAACAGGACGCCGCATAAATTCAGCCTGTCCGGCGTTTGAGAACGACGCGCGTCAGCGCGGACAGGGGTCCGGGGCGCAGCCCCGCTCGCGGGAAAGGACGCAGCCCCGCTCGCGGGAAAGGGCGCGGCCGGGGAGAACCCCTACGCGACCACGACCACCTTCGTGCCGTTCAGCGCGAAGTCCCACATCGCCCGCCCGTCCGCAGGCGTCTCCCGCACCGCACCCGTCTTCTTGCCCGCGGCCGCCGGATCCGGCAGGGAGCCGTCCACCGCCGCGCTGAAGCCGAAGACGACCCCCGCCGGGTTGGTGTGGAACCGCACCACGTGCTCGATGGCCTTGCCGTCGGAGCCGGTCCCCGTGGCGGACCGCGAGGTCACCGCGTAGGGCCCGGGCACCGGGTTCACCGCGCTCGGCGCCACCTCGAAGCTGTGCGTCGCCTTGCCGTCGGCGCCGACCAGCCACACCCGCTTCTGCCCGACCGCGTAGACGACCCGCTTGCCCGCGCCGGAGCCGGCCGGCACCTCCGGGAGGGCGGCCTGCGCGCCGCTGTCCTTGCCGGAGCCGTCGCCGGTGCCCGCGCCGGCGGGGTCGTCCTTGCCCTTGTCCTCGTCCTTGGCGGCGCCCGGAGGGCTCGCGTGCGAGGCCTGCGGCTTATCGGGCGCGGCCTCGGCCTGGAAGGCGAGGAAACCGACTCCCGCGAGGGCCGCCGCGGTGAGCGCGGCCACGATGACCCCCGAGCTGCTGCGTGCCACGGCTGCGCACCCTTCTCTTCCTGCGTATCTCTTCCTGCATACATACGCATACGGCGATGCGGTGACCGTAGCACCCGCGGCCACCCGCCCCGCGCCGCCTGCACCGGGCCCCGTGCCGCCCGCGACCGCGCCCCCGCGCTGCCCGCGACCGCGCCCCCGCGCTGCCTGCAACCGCGCCCCCGCGGCCGCCTCCCCGGCTCCTCGGGAGTCGCCCACCCCACGGCGAGCCGTAGTCTGTCAGTGTGCTGCTGCTCGCTCTTGATACCGCCACGCCCGCCGTCACCGTAGCCCTCCACGACGGCGACAAAGTCGTCGCCGAATCGCGTCAGGTCGACGCGCGCAGGCACGGTGAGCTGCTGCTTCCCTCCGTCGACCGGGTGCTCCGCGAAGCGGGCCACAAGCTGGACGCCGTCACGGACATCGTGGTGGGCGTCGGCCCCGGCCCGTACACCGGCCTGCGGGTCGGCATCGTCACCGCCGCCACCTTCGGCGCCGCGCTCGGCGTGCCCGTCCGCGGCCTGTGCTCGCTCGACGGCATCGCGTACGCGGCCGGGCAGGCGGGCCTGGAGGGCGAATTCGTCGTGGCGACGGACGCCCGCCGCAAGGAGGTCTACTGGGCGCGGTACGCGGACGCCCGTACCCGCGTCACCGAGCCCTCCGTGGACCGCCCGGCGGACCTGACCGAAAAGCTGGCCGGCCTGACCGTCATCGGTGCGGGCGCGGTCCTCTACGCCGACGCCTTCACGGACGTACGGGCCGACATGCCCGAGCACCAGTCCGCCGGGGCCCTGGCCTCCCTCGCCGCCGAGCGCCTGCGCACGGGCGGCGAGTTCCTCCCCGACCAGCCGCTCTACCTCCGCCGCCCCGACGCCCAGGTCCCCGCCAACTACAAGGTGGTCACTCCCAAGTGACCACGAACGTGCGTGTCCGCGAGATGCGCTGGTGGGACATCGGGCCGGTGCTGGAGCTGGAGCGCGCGCTGTTCCCGGACGACGCCTGGTCCAAGGGGCTGTTCTGGTCCGAGCTGGCGCACGCGCGCGGCCCGGGCGCCACGCGCCGCTACGTGGTCGCCGAGGGCGGCGACGGCCGCGTCGTCGGCTACGCCGGCCTGGCGGCGATCGACGGCACGGGCGACGTCCAGACCATCGCCGTCGCCCAGGAGCACTGGAGCACCGGCCTCGGCTCCCGGCTGCTGCGCGAGCTCCTGACCGCCGCGACCGACTTCGAGTGCCGCGAGGTGCTCCTCGAAGTGCGGGTCGACAACACCCGCGCCCAGCGCCTGTACGAACGCTTCGGCTTCGAAGGCGTCGGCGTGCGCCGCGGCTACTACCAGCCCGGCAACGTCGACGCCCTCGTGATGCGCCTCTCCGATCCCCTCTCCGCAGTGCAAGGAATGACCCATGGCTCGCAAGGCTGACGAACCCCTCGTCCTCGGCATCGAGACCTCGTGCGACGAGACCGGCGTCGGCATCGTCCGCGGGCACACCCTGCTCGCCGACGCGGTCGCCTCCAGCGTGGACGAGCACGCGCGCTTCGGCGGCGTCGTCCCCGAGGTGGCGAGCCGCGCCCACCTGGAGGCGATGGTCCCGACCATCCAGCGCGCGCTGGACGAGGCCGGCGTCTCCGCGAAGGACCTCGACGGCATCGCGGTCACGGCGGGCCCGGGGCTCGCGGGCGCGCTGCTGGTGGGCGTCTCGGCGGCGAAGGCGTACGCGTACGCGCTGGGCAAGCCCCTGTACGGCGTGAACCACCTGGCCTCCCACATCTGCGTCGACCAGCTGGAGCACGGCCCGCTGCCGGAGCCGACGATGGCCCTGCTGGTCAGCGGCGGCCACTCCTCCCTGCTGCTCGCCCCCGACATCACCTCCGACGTCCGCCCGCTCGGCTCGACCATCGACGACGCGGCGGGCGAGGCCTTCGACAAGGTCGCCCGCGTCCTGAACCTCGGCTTCCCCGGCGGCCCGGTCATCGACCGCTACGCCCGCGAGGGCAACCCGGACGCCATCCGCTTCCCCCGCGGCCTCACCGGCTCCCGCGACCCCGCCTACGACTTCTCCTTCTCCGGCCTGAAGACGGCCGTGGCCCGCTGGATCGAGGCCAAGCGCGCGGCGGGCGAGGAGGTGCCGGTCGCGGACGTGGCCGCGTCGTTCCAGGAGGCCGTCGTGGACGTCCTCACGCGCAAGGCCGTCCGCGCGTGCAAGGACGAAGGCGTCGACCACCTGATGATCGGCGGCGGCGTGGCGGCGAACACGCGCCTGCGGGCGATGGCCCAGCGGCGCTGCGAGGACGCGGGCATCACGCTCCGCGTGCCGCGGCCGAAGCTGTGCACGGACAACGGGGCGATGGTGGCGGCGCTGGGCGCGGAGATGGTGGCGCGGGGACGCTCGGCGTCGTCGTGGGAGCTGTCGGCGGACAGCTCGCTGCCGGTGACGGAGACGCATGTGCCGGCGGAGGAGGGCCATGGGCACTCGCACGGCCATTCTCACGGCCACGGTCACGCCCATGACCACGACCACGTTCACGAACTGAGCAAGAAGAACCTGTACGAGTCGTAGAACGAACCAGACGAACCAAACGACCAAACGAATCAATTCGATGGGTATAGCGAAGCTGCCACCGCCACCACCGCCGTGGCACCTGAGCACATGGCCGACGCGCGAGGCCATGCTGGCGGACCGGTCGAGGGCGCTGGACGCCCTCATCCGGAAGACGCTGTCGCCGGGCCGCCTGCTGCTGACGTGGCTCCTGACGTGCGTGTTCGTGCTGGGCTGGACGTTCGCGGTCCTGGGCCTGCAATCCGTGGTCGAAGGCGGGATCTCTTACGTCTACGCGGCGGCGTTCCTGATCCTGGCGGCGGGCGCGGCGATCCCGTCACTGCTGGGTATCCGCGCCGGCCTCCGGACCGGGAAGGAAGCCCGGCGGCGGCTGCGCCTGTGGGCGGCGCTGGACCGCGACGCGGTGCACGACGCGGGCCTGGAGGCGGGCGGCCGCGTGTGGTTCTGGCTGCTGATGTCACTGCTGCCGTGCGCGGGCGCGCTGGTGGTCGGGGGCGCGTTCGTCCAGGAGGTACTGACGACGGCCGGCGCCCCGAAGGACGGCTCGTCCCTGGCCTACGCGTGGGGCCTGACGGCCCCGCTGGCGGCGGCAGGCGCGTACGGCGTGGCCACCGCCCTGACCCACCGCCGCTGGTTCCGCTCCCTCAACCGGCAGCGGCGCTGAGCGTATTCTGGCGAGGGAGCGGACAGGGCAGGCGGTTGGGGAGGAGCCGGACATGGAGTGGCTCTGGTGGGTGCTGATCTTCTTCGGCGTGGGCGGCTTCACCAAGGCCGCCGACACCGCCCGCACGGCCCTGCGCACCCGCCATGAACGCAAGCTGGAGCTCCTGGAGACGGAGCGCGCAGAGCGCGCGGCCCTGGAGGCCGCCTCCAAGCCGCCCCAGCCCATATGCGGCTGCACACACCATCTGGCCAAGCACGACAAGCAGGGCAAGTGCCATGAGGCGGTGGAGACTCCGGTCTCCTGGGACGCGGAGAAGAAGCCGACGTCGTACGAACTGCGCCAGTGCAACTGCCAGCAGTACGTGGGACCGCAGCCGCTGACGACGTTCTACGCGGAGGATCTGACGGACCTGGCGTGAGGGTGCGACGGCCGTTCAGAGGTGCTGGAACTGCTGCTGGTCACCGGCGCTCGGCCTCCGGGGCGGCGCCCGGGAAGGGCGCGAACTCCGCGACGGCGGTGTGGGCCGCGTCCGGGGACTCGGCCGCGGCGACCGCCGCGCGGAGGTCGTCCGGGGTGTGCCCGGACGGTTCTTCCGGCGCGGCGGTGTTCACACGAGCCTCCGCATACGGTTCGCCTCGATGACGCGGGCGCGCAGGTAGACGCGGAGGGACGTCACCTCGGTCGCCTCGACCGGGCAGTCCCATGCGGCGCCCCCGTTGGGCGGCCGTAGACGCACCAAATCCACGGCGTGTGCGGTGACTTGACCGACCTCATCGATCCGCGTGTCGATGACGTACGCCCCGAGAGGCGGAATTTCCTTGTTCACGCTATCCAGGGTTATGGCCCGTCGTCAGCCTGGGGAGAAACCTTCGCGGTACGAGGCGCGTGGGTACCGTTGATCTTGGCGGGAAGGTGCGGCGCGGTGACGAGTATGAACTCTCAACCGCTGATGACCTGGCGAAAGCGATGGAACAGGGCCACGCGGCGAGCTGACCGCGCTTCGGGATCCGGGATCCGAGTTCCGAGTTCCGAGCGTTCTTTCCATGGAATGGGTGGGGAGATAACCCACCCACCCTCCCTCCGCGCGCATCGCGCGAGGGAGGGGCCAACCGCCCCGCATACCACACGAGTTCACTTTCGGCGACCCGGTTGCGACGAACGGTCACGGCCCTCTAGCGTTCGCAGCAACAAATCAGCCCCGGCAGGTGCGCCAACACCTCACCGGGGCCTGACCATCACGATCGAACAGGCTCGATCCCATGGCTGACGCCAACTCTAGCGCCGACGCGCGCGCCGTATCCGCCCACCCCCAGGCCAAGCCCGGCTACGGCAAACGAAGCGCCCCCGACCAGCACCGCCGCACCGCCAAAGACTTCGCGCACCTCCCGCCCCGCGAGGCGTCGATCGCCGCATTCATCGACCGCCTGCCCGAAGGCGCGGCCATGGATGCGAAAACCCTTGCGGCTCACCTCCCCTCCTACGGCCAGGCGGCCTGCCTCACCGCGCTCCGCCGCCTGTCGGCCGCAGGCCACCTCCGCAGGGTGAGGGAGCGGATCAAGGATGACGGCGGCAGCACGCACTGGGTGACCCGTACGTACTTCTCCCGCACGGCGCGGGACGACGCCTGGTGGGCGGACCTCCAGGCGGGCAACGTGCCCAAGCCGCCCGTTCAACCGCAATCGCCGTCGCAACCGGCAGCAAAACCGCCCCGCTCGCAGGCGTACGAGGCGCTCGCGCTGGCCGGCCGCATGGACCCGCGCATGACGCTGTCCGCCAAGGACTGCGCCGCGCTGGAGCCCCTCGCGGAGGAGTGGCTGGCGAGGGGCTCGACCCCGGCGGACGTCGCGCGGGAACTCACCGCCGGCCTGCCGCCGGAGGTCCACCACGCCACCGCTCTGGCCCGCCGCCGCTTGCGGGACAAGCTCCCGCCGGAGCGGCCGGCGCAGCCGCCGCCGGGGCGGACCCTCCGCATCCTGGAGTGCACGGTCTGCCGCCTTCCGGGCCGCCCGGAGGCCCTCCCGGGCGGCCTCTGCCGCGACTGCCGCGGCGAACCGGCCCCGTACGTCCCCGAGGCCGTCCCCGCGACGGAAATCCACCGCCGAGCCGCCGCCATCCGCGTAAACCTCCGCACCCTCGAAAGGAGCACCAGGTGAGTGTTCAGGAATTGCCTCAGGTCATAGAGGCACCATGGAGGGGAGGAGGCGACGCCATGACCCCTACGTCCGCCCATCGGCCGCAGATGCTCGTCGAGGACTTCGAGCGGATCGCCAGTTCGGCGCCGGAAACCGTGACGCTGGAACTCATCAACGGGAAGCTGGAGGTCAAGCCTGTGCCGGACGGGGATCACGGGGAGATCTACATGTGGCTGCTGGAGCAGTGCATGCAGCAACGCCCCGACCTGCGGCTCTACCCGGATCGGGGCCTGAAGACCGAGGGCTACCGCCAGGGGCGTTCGCGGCCGGACGGCGCCCTTGCGCCACGAAGGCACTTCACCGGTTACGGCGAGTGGGCCGATCCCGCGGCCGTTCTGATGACGGTCGAGATCACGTCGTACGACTCGGACACCGATCTGCGTGACCGCAAGGAGAAGCGCGACGGCTACGCGGCAGCGGATATCCCGGTCTACCTCCTTGTTGACCGCAACGAGTCAACTGTCGTCGTCTACAGCGAGCCGCGGGGCGGTAAGTACCGGATTCACAGGTCGTACCCCTACGGGGACGTGATCAAGATCCCCGCCCCGGTAGGCGTCACGCTGGAGACGGAAGAGCTGAAGGACTTCGCCAACTGATCCGGCCCGGGGGGGGGGCCTCACACGCCCCCCAACGCCGTCGGCCCCCGGAGCGCATTCCCCCGCACCGGCTCCGCCGCCTGCGAGGGCACCCCGTATTCGGCCACGAGCGACCGCAACTCCTCCGCCACGCCCGCCCGCTGTTCCGCCGGAAGCCCCTCCAGCAGCGTCTCGAAGCGGTCCTGCCAGACGGCCTCCTGGCGGTCACGTATCCGTACGAGCTCTCCGGACGCCGCCGCGGCCTTCAGCGCGACGGCCGTGCGGTCGAGCCGCTCCAGCTCCGCGCGCTCGCGCGCCTCGTCGCCGCGCCCGAACCAGCGGGCGACCCGCTGCCGGAGCCCGGTCCACGCGTCCGTGCCCGCCGACTGCACGACCGCCGTGCCGCTCGCCGCGGCAACCGCCGCCAGTGCCTCGCTCAGCATCCCGCCCGCCCCCTCGTCGCAGAACGTTCCCGTGCCGGACGCGAAGGACGCTAGCGCCGAACCGCCCGCGGCAGCGCCCGTTCAGCGGGAAATACGACGATCGCCGACGCGTGGAGGCGCGTCACTCGGATTCGCGTGCGAGTTCGAGTGCGAGGGTCTGGAGGATCTCCTCCGTCGGCGCTTCGGGCGCGGTCTCGTCGTACGCGTCCGCGACCGCCTCGAAGGCCAGCATCAGGCCGCTGATCAGCGCGCTCATGGGCTCGGAGAGCTGGTTGAGCACCGCGAGCCCGACCTCTCTCGCCTGCGCGCCCACGGGCACCATGAACTCGTCGGGGATCACCTCGCCCAGCAGGGACGACACGTAGTCCGTCCCCACGCCGCCGCGCAGGGCCGTGAGCGCCGCGATGGCCTTGAGCTTGATCTCGTTCTCGGTCATGGGGCGAGCGTAGGAGCAACAGGCCCTCCGCCCGGCCATCCCGGGCGGGCTACGCGCTGACTACGTGCCGGCTATGCGCTGACGGCGTGCCCCAGCAGCATCACCGGCGCTCCCGCGGCGCGGGTCAGCACGATCACGCAGGAGTTCGGGCCCTCGAGCTTCAGCTTCTTGCGGAGCTCCTCCGGCTCGACCGCCGAGCCGCGTTTCTTCACCGTCACGACCCCCACCTTCCGCTCCCGCAGCAGCGCCTTCAGCTTCTTCAGGTTGAAGGGCAGCACGTCCGTGATCTCGTACGCCGACGCGTAGTCCGTGGCCCGCAGCTCGTCGGCCGTCACGTACGCGATCGTCTCGTCGATCAGGCCGCTGCCGGAGAAACCGGAAGCCACGTCCGCCACCAGGTGCGCGCGGATCACCGCGCCGTCCGGCTCGTACAGATACCGCCCCACCGCCCGTACCGACGGATCCGGCAGCCCCGCGCCCACCAGCGAGTGCCCGCCCGGCAGCAGCGTCGCCCGTCGCGCGCCCGGCGCCGTGCCGAACCACAGCACGGCCTCCTTCACATCGCCCCCGTCGGAGATCCACTCCGCCTCAGCGTCGTCCGGGATGGCCTCGTGCGGCACCCCGGGAGCGATCTTGAGGGCGGCATGCGGGGCCCGGCGGGCCGCCTCGATCGCCCACGACAGGGGCGGGGAGTACGCCTCCGGGTCGAAGATGCGGCCGCGGCCGCCCCGCCGCGCCGGGTCGACGAACACCGCGTCGTAGCCCGCGGTGTCCACCTCGGCCACATCCGCGCAGCGCACCTCGATGAGCTCCGCGAGCCCCAGCGCCTCCGCGTTCGCGCGCGCGACCTCGCAGGTCAGCGGGTCGCGGTCGACCGCGAGGACGCGGATGCCCAGCCTGGCCAGCGCGATCGCGTCGCCGCCGATGCCGCAGCACAGGTCCGCCACCGAGCGGATGCCGAGCGCGGCGAAGCGGGCGGCGCGGTAGTCCGCCACGGAGCGGCGCGTCGACTGCTCCACGCCGTTCGGCGTGAAGAACATCCGGTACGCGTCCTCCGCCCCGAACTTCGCCACCGCCCGCTGCCGCAGCCGGGCCATGCCGAGCGCCGCCGACACGAGCTCCGCGGGGTGGTCGCGGCGCAGCCGGGTCGCCGTGGCCAGCTCCCGGGCCGGGTCGTGGTCGCGCAGCTCGGCGAGCAGGCTCCGGCCCTCGTCGGTGAGGAGGGCGGCGAAAGTGGTGACGGGTTCGTTCGGTGCTGGCACCCGGCCATTCTTGCCCAGCCCTCTGACAGGCCGCCCCTTCTGTCCCGCTGCTCTCCCGCCAGCTGCTCATCTCGAACGCATGAACAACAATCGGAGGTGTGAGCTCCCGTATATCCGGTCCAGGCCTCGGTTCCCGATCCGCCCGCCGCGCCGCCGCCGTCACCCCGCTCCTGCTGGCCGTGCTCCTCAGCGGCTGTTCGTCCGGCGGCAGCGGCGGGACGAAAGCGTCCAGTGCTCCCTCTCCCCGTACGGAATCCACGGCCACGGCTACGGCCCCGGCCTCCCCCGACGCCGCCGCCTACCGCCGCTGGGGCATCGACAAGCCCCTCGCCGCGCCCCCGGCCCCGCCCTCCGCCAAGCTGACCGACGGGCTGAAGCCCGGGGCCGCCCCCAAGGTGATCCGGCGCGTGCCCACCAGCGACAAGGTCGTCTTCCTGACCTTCGACGACGGTGCGGAGAAGGACCCGGAGTTCGTGAAGATGACCAAGGACCTCAAGCTGCCCTTCACGATGTTCCTCACCGACGACATCGCGCGCGCGGGCACCGGCTACGGCTACTTCGAGCAGCTGCGCGGCGAGGGCAACCGCAACAGCATCAACAACCACACCCTCTCCCACCCCAACCTGCGCACCCTCTCCGCCGACGCCCAGCGCCGCGAGATCTGCGGGCAGCAGGACGTCCTGGAGAAGAGGTACGGCGGAAAACCGCCCCTGTTCCGTCCGCCCTACGGCAACTACAACGACGCCACCCTCGCCGCGGCCGGCGGCTGCGGGGTCAAGGCGCTGCTGCTGTGGGAGGCGACGATGCAGATCAACGACATGCGCTACGCGCAGGGCGACCAGCTGCGCCCCGGCGACATCGTCCTCGCCCACTTCCGCGGGCCCTCCGAGCTCAAGGGCACGACGATGACCAAGATGGTCGCCAACATGCTGCGCAGCATCGAGCGGCAGGGATTCACGGTGGCCCGCCTGGAGGACTACGTGTGAGACCGCGTGTGAGGGCCGTGTGTGAGGGCTACGTGCACGGCCGGGGAATCCGGAGGATTACGACCCGCGGCCCGCGGGCAGATCCACTTCCGCGCTCCGTGGCCCGCCCGGCCGGGTGCGCACTCCCAGGAGTGAACCGCCGAGCTCGCCGCACGGCGAATTGGCACTCCGCTTGACCGAGTGCTAACCGCGTCATAGTCTCGGCTCCGTTGGCACTCTCCACCCGGGAGTGCCAAACGCAGCGACGGGCAGAATCCGGCACCCGCGACGACGGATCCTCCTGGTCGCCACCTCAGACAGATAACCCCGTGAATCTCCGAAGGGGGAGGTCGGATCGTGACGACCGCCAGCTCCAAGGTTGCCATCAAGCCGCTCGAGGACCGCATCGTGGTCCAGCCGCTCGACGCCGAGCAGACCACGGCCTCTGGCCTGGTCATTCCGGACACCGCCAAGGAGAAGCCCCAGGAGGGCGTCGTCCTGGCCGTGGGCCCGGGCCGCTTCGAGGAGGGCAACCGTCTTCCGCTCGACGTGAACGTCGGCGACGTCGTGCTCTACAGCAAGTACGGCGGCACCGAGGTGAAGTACAACGGCGAGGAGTACCTCGTCCTCTCGGCTCGCGACGTGCTCGCGATCATCGAGAAGTAATTCACCCAGTTTGATGTGATCTGCGCCCTGGTTCCCGTGTGTGTAAGCCGCCGGGGTCCGGGGCGCGGTTCGTTTGAGAGGACTTGAAGCAACCCATGGCGAAGATCCTGAAGTTCGACGAGGACGCCCGTCGCGCCCTCGAGCGCGGTGTCAACAAGCTGGCCGACACGGTCAAGGTGACGATCGGCCCCAAGGGCCGCAACGTCGTCATCGACAAGAAGTTCGGCGCCCCGACCATCACCAACGACGGCGTCACCATCGCCCGCGAGGTCGAGATCGAGGACCCGTACGAGAACCTGGGCGCCCAGCTCGTCAAGGAGGTGGCGACCAAGACCAACGACATCGCGGGTGACGGCACCACCACCGCGACCGTCCTGGCCCAGGCGCTGGTCCGCGAGGGCCTGCGCAACGTCGCCGCCGGCGCCTCCCCGGCCGCCCTGAAGAAGGGCATCGACGCCGCGGTCAAGGCCGTCTCCGACGAGCTGCTCGCGACCGCCCGCCCGATCGACGACAAGGCCGACATCGCCGCCGTCGCCGCCCTGTCCGCCCAGGACAAGCAGGTCGGCGAGCTCATCGCCGAGGCGATGGACAAGGTCGGCAAGGACGGTGTCATCACCGTCGAGGAGTCCAACACCTTCGGCCTGGAGCTGGACTTCACCGAGGGCATGGCCTTCGACAAGGGTTACCTGTCGCCCTACATGGTCACCGACCAGGAGCGCATGGAGGCCGTCCTCGAGGACCCGTACATCCTCATCCACCAGGGCAAGATCTCCTCCATCCAGGACCTGCTGCCCCTGCTGGAGAAGATCATCCAGGGTGGCTCCTCCAAGCCGCTGCTGATCATCGCCGAGGACGTCGAGGGCGAGGCCCTGTCGACCCTGGTCGTCAACAAGATCCGTGGCACCTTCAACGCCGTGGCCGTCAAGGCCCCGGGCTTCGGCGACCGCCGCAAGGCGATGCTGGGCGACATGGCCACCCTGACCGGCGGCACCGTCGTCGCCGAGGAGGTCGGCCTCAAGCTCGACCAGGTCGGCCTGGACGTGCTGGGCTCCGCCCGCCGCGTGACCATCACCAAGGACGACACCACGATCGTCGACGGCGGCGGCGAGTCCGCCGACGTCCAGGGCCGCGTCGCCCAGATCAAGGCCGAGATCGAGTCCACGGACTCCGACTGGGACCGCGAGAAGCTCCAGGAGCGCCTCGCCAAGCTCGCCGGTGGCGTCTGCGTCATCCGCGTGGGTGCGGCCACCGAGGTCGAGCTCAAGGAGAAGAAGCACCGTCTGGAGGACGCCATCTCCGCGACCCGCGCCGCGGTCGAGGAGGGCATCGTCTCCGGTGGTGGCTCCGCGCTCGTCCACGCCGTCAAGGTGCTCGAGGGCAACCTCGGCAAGGAGGGCGACGAGGCCACCGGTGTCGCCGTCGTCCGCCGCGCCGCCGTCGAGCCGCTGCGCTGGATCGCCGAGAACGCCGGCCTCGAGGGCTACGTCATCACCTCCAAGGTCGCCGAGCTCGACAAGGGCCAGGGCTTCAACGCCGCCACCGGCGAGTACGGCGACCTGGTGAAGGCCGGCGTCATCGACCCGGTCAAGGTCACCCGCTCCGCCCTGGAGAACGCCGCCTCCATCGCCTCCCTGCTGCTCACGACCGAGACCCTGGTCGTCGAGAAGCCGGCGGAGGACGAGGCCGAGGCCGGTCACGGCCACGGTCACTCGCACTAACCTCGCACTGACCTCGCGCCGCGCACAGCGGTGAGTGGTGAGAGGTGAGCAGTAGCCGGTCCGGAGCCCGGCACCCCTGGTGGGTGCCGGGCTCCGGCCGTTCACAAGTACTTGTGAACGCTCACACCGGCCCCGACTCCAGCTGCCGCTTCAGCCCCAGCATGTCGTAGATCCACCAGCCCTCGGCGATCTTCCCGTCCTGGAAGCGGAAGGTGGTGGTGCCCTCCATGGTCACGTCCTGCCCGGTGGGCTGGTGTCCCATGAAGTCGCCCTGGTGCGTGCCGCGCCAGGTCCAGCGGGTGGCGACCTCGTCGCCCTCGGCGAGCTGGGAGTGGAGGGTGAAGTCGAAGTCGAACGCGCCCCGCCAGCTCTCGACGTCGGAGCGCATGGCATCCAGGCCGACGACGGTGGGCTCCTCCTTGCCGATGTCGTGGTCGCGGTAGCCGGCGCTGAAGAGCTCGTCCATCAGACCGAGGTCGCCGTCCCGCGCCACCTCCTCGAAGAAGCGGCGGGTGGTGGTCTTGTTCAGCTGCTCGTCGCGGACCACGTCGAGGTCGGTGAAGGCCGGCACCCCGTCGCAGAGCGCGGCCATCTCGGCGAAGATCCGGTCGGTCTCGGGGAGCTTCGAATTGCGCATCGCGGCCTCGTGGGACGGGAACTCCACGATCTCCACGTAATGGCCGTCCTGCGCGCGGTCCTTGCCCACGATCGCATGGGTGGCGGTCCGCTTCCCCTCGGTCGCGGCGACCCAGTCGTCCATCAGCCGGTTCATGTCCTCGTACCGGCTCGTCCTGCAATCGATGATCTGCACGAAAGTCATGGCGCCTCCCGGGTGATATTTCCAGGTTAGTCCTGAAGGGATCACCCGGGAGGGCGAGGAGGACGAGGGGCGCGGGAGTGCGGAAGGGTGGCCGGGGCCGGGGCCGGGGCCGGGGCCCGGGGCCGGGGACCGGCGGGCCCGGGGGCCCGGAGGCTACTTCGGCCCGTACTTGCGGCCCGTCGTCGACGACGCCCGCGACACCACCCTGCGCGGTGCCAGCTTCATCAGCCCGGTCATGGCCTTGTACCGCGGGTCGGGCACCGACAGCGTCTTGCCCTGCGACAGGTCCCGCAGCGCCGCCGACACCACCTTGTCGGCGTCCAGCCACAGCCAGCCCGGCACGTTGTCCGTGCCCATCCCGGCCCGCTCGTGGAACTCCGTCCGCACGAAGCCCGGGCACAGCGCCATCAGCCGCACCCCGCTCCCGGCCAGGTCGCGCGCGGCGCCCTGGGTGAACTGCACGACCCAGGACTTGCTCGCGCCGTACGTGCCGCGCGGGACGAACGCGGCCACCGACGCCACGTTGACCACCGCGCCGCGCTTGCGCTCGCGCATCCCCTCGGCCGCCGCGGACGTCAGCCGCAGCACCGCCTCGCAGTGCACCTTGAGCATCTTGAGCTCGTCCGCCAGGGACACCTCCAGATAGCCGCCCTTGTTGCCGAACCCGGCGTTGTTGACCAGCAGGTGCACCGGGCGCTCGCGGTCGCGCAGCCGCGCCTCGACCGCCTCGATGCCCTCGTCCTGGGAGAGGTCCGCGGGCAGGACCTCCACCTCCACGCCGTGCCGGTCGTGGAGCTCGGTGGCGTGCCGGCCGAGCCGCTCCTCGTCGCGGGCCACGAGGACGAGATCGTGTCCGTCGCCCGCCAGGCGGCGCGCGAACGCGGCACCGATCCCGGCCGTCGCCCCTGTGATCAATACAGTCGTCATACCGGCACCGTAGAGCCCGGCGGCCGCGCGTGCCGATGCCGTACGGCGTTTTGACGCCCGGTCGGGCGCTGATTGACGGTCAGAGGACGGCGTACGGGGAGACGTACGGGACGCCGGCGGGCTGCCGACGGGACACTTCGGACGGCCGGCGGACCGTCATCGAAGGGCCTCAGAGGCTCGCCTGATACGCCAGGACCTTCTTGCGTGTCTCGGGGTGAAGGGCGTCCCCGGCTGCCAGAACGCGGGGGAGCAGGGCCCGCTCGACCGTGTTCGCGCGGAAGGCGAAGGACACCGTCACCTCGTGCCCGGGGCGGTGGACGACGGATATCTCATCCCCCGCGCGGATCTCGCCCGGCTCTATCACCCGAAGGTAGGCGCCGGGGGCTGCCTCCTGGGTGAACCGCTTGATCCAGCCCGCCTCTCCCAGCCACGTGGCGAACGTGCGGCAGGGGATCCGCGGGGCGCTCACTTCCAGCACCAGATCGGGCCCGATGCGCCAGCGCTCACCTATCCGTGCGCCGTTGACGTCGATTCCGCTGGTGGTGAGGTTCTCGCCGAACGAGCCGTCGGGCAGCGGGCGGCCCAGCTCCCGCTCCCAGCGGTCCAGATCCTCGCGCGCGAACGCGTACACCGCCTGGTCGTCCCCGCCGTGGTGGCGCAGGCTGACGATCGTGTCCCCCGCGAGGCCGCTGCCGCCCGTGCCCTTGGGGCCGGGGGCGGAGACGGCGACCGGGCCGTCGACCGGTCGCTTGTCGATCGCGGTGGCCAGGCCGGCCTCGAAGCCGGGCACGCCCGGGATGTCCGCCGTACCGGCGCGGCCCACGTTCACAGAGAGTAGGTGCATGTACAGAGAGTAGTCGACCGACCCCCAAAGGCGCCAGTGATTATTTCGCTACGCCTCCAAGGTGGCCTTATGCTCGACCTATGATCGAGGCTCGTCATCTGAGGGTGCTGCGCGCGGTGGCCCTGACCGGTTCGTTCTCGGCCGCGGCCCGGGAGCTGGGCTGCACCCAGCCCGCCGTCAGCCAGCAGATGAAGGCGCTGGAGCAGTCCACGGGCACGCCGCTGCTGGTGCGCACGGGCCGCGAGATGCGCCTCACCCAGGCCGGCACGGCCCTCGTCCGGCACGCTTCCGGGATCCTGGCCGGGCTGACGGCGGCCGAGGAGGAGATCGCCGCCATCGCCGGGCTGCGGGCGGGCCGGGTGCGGCTGGTGTCCTTCCCCAGCGGCAGCTCGACGCTCGTGCCGGGCGCGCTCGCGCAGATGCGGGCGGCGCACCCGGGCACCGAGATCTCCCTGGTCGAGGCCGAGCCGCCGCGCTCGGTGGAGATGCTGCGCGACGGCGAGTGCGAGATCGCGCTGGCCTTCCGCTACCCCGACGTCCGCGGCGCGGACCCGGCCGCAGGCGCCGAGTGGGAGGACCTCGTCGTCCGCCCGCTGCTGACCGACCGCCTCATCGGCGTCGTCCCGGAGGGCCACCGGCTGGCCGGGGCGGACCGGATCGGCATCACCGACCTGGCCGAGGAGCCCTGGATCGCGGGCTGCCCGCGCTGCCGGCGGCATCTGGTGGAGGTCTGCGAGAGCGCCGGCTTCACCCCACGCATCGACTTCGCGACCGACGACTATCCGGCGGTGTTCGGCCTGGTCGGCGCGGGGCTGGGCGTCGCGGTGATGCCGGAGCTGGCGCTGGAGTCCGTACGCCCCAAGGGTGCGCGGACGGTTCCCGTGGAGCCCGCCGTGCACCGGGAGATCGTCGCCCTGACGCTGCCGGACCTGGCGCGGGTGCCGGCGGTGGACGCGATGCTGGACAGGCTGGCGGGCACGGCGGGGCGCTGAGCCGTGCCTACGTCACGGCCGGGCGCTACCT
Organism: Streptomyces klenkii; assembly: GCF_003626645.1. Lineage (GTDB taxonomy): Bacteria > Actinomycetota > Actinomycetes > Streptomycetales > Streptomycetaceae > Streptomyces > Streptomyces klenkii. The sequence goes on from NZ_RBAM01000007.1 coordinate 225,650, forward strand.
CCGCGGGGTGTCTCCGCGGCCGGGCTTACGAGCCGGCCGCGGCGATGGCTCTGTGTCGCGCGCGGCCCATCAGCTCCTCGCGCTCGTCCTCGGTGAGGCCGCCCCACACGCCGTAGGGCTCCCGTACGGCCAGCGCGTGCGCCGCGCATTCCGCGCGTACCGGGCAGCGCATGCACACCTCTTTAGCCGAGGTCTCGCGTGCGCTGCGGGCGGCTCCACGCTCGCCCTCCGGGTGGAAGAACAGCGAGCTGTCGACCCCGCGGCAGGCTGCCAGGAGCTGCCAGTCCCACAGGTCGGCGTTGGGACCGGGAAGCCGGGAGAAATCTGCCATTGCAATCCCCTCGAAGCGAACGGTCTGCCGGGTGGATGTAAATATGACTGATTGCGAATCTAGTCATAGACACCAGCAAATGGGAAGAAAAACTGCTCCTCATGGGCAAATGGGGCATAGCGCAGCTGTGACACGGGTGCGGCGGGGGTGCGGCAGGGGTGGCGCGGCGGGCGCCCCCAATGCGCCCTGCTCCGTGTCCGCGCCCTCACGTAGAGTGCCGAACGTGCTCGACCGACCCCGTAACTCTTTCGGGTGACCGTCGTTGAGAGGGCGGAGGCGGTTGACGGATGAAGCAGTCGGGCAGGTGTCCGACCCGGCGCCAGAGCCGTCGATCGCACAGGTGACGATCAGTACCAGCCTGGAGGCTCAAGGTGACGCGCATCAGCTGCGGAGGACGGTCATGACATCCGTCCTCGTCTGCGACGATTCCCCGCTTGCCCGTGAGGCGCTCCGCCGTGCGGTGGCGACCGTGCCCGGTGTCGAGCGTGTGACGACGGCAGCCAACGGCGAGGAAGTCCTCCGCCGCTGGGGAGCCGATCGTTCGGACCTGATTCTGATGGACGTACGCATGCCCGGACTCGGCGGTGTCGAGACCGTCCGCCGGCTGCTGTCCGCGGACCCCGGGGCCCGCATCATCATGCTCACCGTCGCCGAGGACCTCGACGGTGTCGCGCTCGCGGTCGCCGCCGGAGCGCGCGGTTATCTGCACAAGGACGCCTCGCGCGCCGAGCTGCGGGCCACCGTGACGCAGGCCCTCGCCGACCCGACCTGGCGGCTCGCCCCGCGCCGGCTGCGCTCGGCCGAGATGGGTGCCGCGCCCACGCTCACCGCGCGCGAGATCCAGGTCCTCGAAGGAATGAGCCACGGCCGCTCGAACGCGGAGATCGGACGGGAGCTCTTCCTCTCGGAGGACACCGTCAAGACCCACGCCAGGCGCCTCTTCAAGAAGTTGGGCGCGTCGGACCGGGCACACGCCGTGGCGCTCGGCTTCCGCTGGGGCCTGGTCCGCTAGGGCGCGGCGTGGCGCGCAGCGTCGTGAGGTCGCGGTGCGCGCCACCCCGGTGGGCGATCAGCACCGCGGCCCCACCGCTCGGCGTCCGACGCCGAAACTCCGAGGGATGCCGCATCCTTGGAGTGTGACTCCTCCCCGGCAGGAGCCGAGGCATCGCCCTCGGCCCCAAGAGACCTCATGACGGAAAAGCCTTGCCCCGTGCCGTGCGGCGCGGGCACAAGCTATCGGTGGAGTCGTGAGTGCTGGGGCGGGCATACCCGAAAGGGGAGGCGCTAGACGTGAGTGCGAGGACACCGACGCGTAACGGTTCTACGGACAACCACGAGGGTGGTGCCGAGGAAGCTGCCACGCCGAGGCACCATGGACCGATGCGCGAAGACGACACCAAGGGGTCCCCGGCGGCGGCCGCCCCGGGAGAGATCGGCGCCCTCGTCGCCCGCGCTGTCGAGGGTGACCGGCGGGCCACTCACGATCTGCTCGCCCTGGTGCACCCGCTCGCGCTGCGCTACTGCCGCACCCGGCTGTCGCGCCTGCCGGGTGATGCCCGTCACTTCGTGGACGACCTCGCGCAGGAGGTCTGTCTCGCCGTCCTGTGCGCCCTGCCCCGCTATCGCGACACGGGGCGCCCCTTCGAGGCCTTCGTCGTGGCCATCGCCGCGCACAAGGTCGCCGACCTCCAGCGGGCCGCCATGCGCCACCCCGGCAGCACGGCCGTGCCCTCCGACGAGATGCCCGAGCAGCCGGACGATTCGCTCGGGCCGGAGGAGCGGGCCCTGCTCAGCAGCGATGCCGAGTGGGCCAAGAAGCTCCTCGCCAGCCTTCCGGAGAACCAGCGCGAGCTGGTCCTGCTGCGCGTCGCCATCGGCATGACCGCCGAGGAGACGGGCCAGATGCTGGGCATGTCGCCGGGTGCGGTGCGGGTCGCGCAGCACCGGGCGCTCAGCCGGCTGCGCGCGCTGGCCGAGCAGTAGAGCGGTGGAGCAGCAGGCCCTGAATGCCCGGGAGGCCCGAGTGCCGCTCGCGGGCAGGATCGGGTCTGATGCGTACGGACCTGAGGTGTGCGGATCTCCATTCGTAGGAATCTCCAAGTGACGCGATCCTCAGCCGTCGTGGAATGGGACACGTGTGACGGCCGTTAGCATGGGAGTCCGCGCTGGGGCAAGACCATTTGGGAAGGTGTCATGACTGACAACGTCGACGGAATGCCCGGGAAATTCGCGATGCTCGGTCTGACTTATGACGACGTCCTGCTGCTGCCGGGCGCTTCGGAGGTCCTGCCGAACGCCGTCGACACCTCCTCCCGGGTCTCGCGCAACGTCCGGGTGAACATCCCGCTGATGTCGGCGGCGATGGACAAGGTCACCGAGGCGCGCATGGCCATCGCCATGGCCCGCCAGGGCGGCGTGGGCGTCCTGCACCGCAACCTCTCCATCGAGGACCAGGCCAACCAGGTCGACCTGGTCAAGCGCTCCGAGTCCGGCATGGTCACCGACCCGATCACGGTCCGCCCGGACGCCACCCTCGCCGACGCGGACGCCCTGTGCGCGCGCTTCCGCATCAGCGGCGTGCCGGTCACCGACGCGGCCGGCAAGCTGCTCGGCATCGTCACCAACCGCGACATGGCCTTCGAGCTGGACCGCAGCCGCCAGGTGCGCGAGGTCATGACGCCGATGCCGCTGGTCACGGGCAAGGTCGGGATCTCCGGCGAGGACGCCATCGAGCTGCTCCGCCGCCACAAGATCGAGAAGCTGCCGCTGGTCGACGACTCCGGCGTGCTCAAGGGCCTCATCACGGTCAAGGACTTCGTCAAGGCCGAGCAGTACCCGAACGCCGCCAAGGACGCCGAGGGCCGCCTGATCGTCGGTGCCGCCGTGGGCGTCGGCGACGAGGCCTACGACCGCGCCCAGGCGCTCGTCGAGGCCGGCGCCGACTTCCTGGTCGTCGACAGCGCCCACGGCCACAGCCGCGGCATCCTCGACATGATCGCCAAGGTCAAGTCCAACATCAGCGTCGACGTCGTCGGCGGCAACGTCGCCACCCGCGACGGCGCCCAGGCGCTCATCGACGCCGGTGTCGACGGCGTCAAGGTCGGCGTCGGCCCGGGCTCGATCTGCACCACCCGCGTCGTCGCCGGCATCGGCGTCCCGCAGGTCACCGCGATCTACGAGGCCGCGCGGGCGTGTCACGCCGCGGGCGTGCCGCTGATCGGCGACGGCGGCCTCCAGTACTCGGGCGACATCGCCAAGGCGATCGCCGCCGGTGCCGACACGGTGATGCTCGGCTCGCTGCTCGCGGGCTGCGAGGAGTCGCCGGGCGAGATGGTCTTCATCAACGGCAAGCAGTTCAAGTCCTACCGGGGCATGGGCTCGCTGGGCGCCATGCAGTCGCGCGGCCAGGCCCGCTCCTTCTCCAAGGACCGCTACTTCCAGGACAACGTCCTCTCCGAGGACAAGCTCGTGCCCGAGGGCATCGAGGGCCAGGTGCCCTACCGCGGCCCGCTGGGCTCGGTGGCCCACCAGCTCATCGGCGGCCTGCGCGCCTCCATGGGCTACGTCGGCTCGGCCAACATCCAGGAGCTCAAGGACAAGGGCACCTTCGTCCGCATCACGTCGGCGGGCCTCAAGGAGAGCCACCCGCACGACATCCAGATGACGGTGGAGGCGCCGAACTATTCGCGCCGGTAACGCGGACCCCCGGCCGGGGGTCCGGGGGTTGTCCCCCGGAAGGCGCTGTCAGATGACGGTGGAGGCGCCGAACTACTCCCGCCGGTAAGAGGCACTACGCCCACCGGTAGTAGTACGCGTTTCAAGCAGTTTATGGAGCCCGCGACCTCTCAGGCCGCGGGCTCCGCCGCGTCGGGGATACTGGATGCGGCAGGACGTAGAAGGAAAGGCCACACACGTGACTGAGATCGAGATCGGGCGCGGCAAGCGCGGCCGCCGGGCGTACGCATTCGACGACATCGCCGTCGTCCCGAGTCGCCGTACCCGCGACCCGAAGGAGGTCTCGATCGCCTGGCAGATCGACGCCTACCGCTTCGAGCTGCCGTTCCTGGCCGCCCCGATGGACTCGGTCGTCTCGCCCGAGACCGCCATCCGGATCGGCGAGCTGGGCGGTCTGGGCGTCCTCAACCTCGAGGGCCTGTGGACCCGCTACGAGGACCCGGAGCCGCTGCTCGCCGAGATCGCCGAGCTGGACGAGACCGCGGCGACCAAGCGGCTTCAGGAGATCTACGCCGCCCCGATCAAGGAAGAGCTGATCGGGCAGCGCATCAAGGAGGTCCGCGACTCCGGTGTCGTGACCGCCGCCGCGCTCTCGCCGCAGCGCACCGCGCAGTTCTCCAAGGCCGTCGTCGACGCCGGCGTGGACATCTTCGTGATCCGCGGCACCACCGTCTCCGCCGAGCACGTCTCCGGCGCCGCCGAGCCGCTGAACCTCAAGCAGTTCATCTACGAGCTCGACGTGCCGGTCATCGTCGGCGGCTGCGCCACGTACACCGCCGCCCTGCACCTGATGCGCACCGGCGCGGCCGGTGTCCTCGTCGGCTTCGGCGGCGGCGCCGCGCACACCACCCGCAACGTCCTGGGCATCCAGGTCCCGATGGCGACCGCCGTGGCCGACGTGGCCGCCGCCCGCCGGGACTACATGGACGAGTCCGGCGGCCGCTACGTGCACGTCATCGCCGACGGCGGCGTGGGCTGGTCCGGCGACCTGCCCAAGGCCATCGCCTGCGGTGCGGACGCCGTGATGATGGGCTCCCCGCTCGCCCGCGCCACCGACGCGCCGGGCCGCGGCTTCCACTGGGGCATGGAGGCCGTCCACGAGGACGTGCCGCGCGGCAAGCGGATGAACCTGGGCACGGTCGGCTCCACCGAGGAGATCCTCACCGGTCCCTCGCACACCCCGGACGGCTCGATGAACATGTTCGGCGCGCTGCGCCGTGCCATGGCCACCACGGGCTACAGCGACCTCAAGGAGTTCCAGCGGGTCGAGGTGACGGTCGCGCCGTCGCAGCACGACAAGCGCTGACGTCTGACGCGCAGCAGCTTGCCCGAAGGGCCCGGACCGCCGTCGCGGTCCGGGCCCTTCGGCATGCCGGGGCAGGGGGCGCGGGCCGTCAGCCGCCGAGCTTGCGGGCGGTCTGGAAGGCGCCCGCGCCGCCGAGTATGAAGAAGAGCGCGTCGATCGGCTCCAGGTATTCCTTCCACGCCTTGTTCAGCGTGTCGAAGTGCTCGGTGAACACCTGGCTGACCGGGATGTTGGCGATGTCGCTCAGCTCCAGGGCGATGCCGAAGATCTGGCCCAGGTAGACGCCGAGCAGGCCGAGGAGCGCACCGGCCACCGGCAGCGCGGGGTTGCGCCCGCCGACCTTGCCGAGGGCGGCGCCGATCAGGGCGCCCGTACCGACGGCGAGGTAGCCGATCTGGCCGCCGTCGGAGGCCTTGAGGATCCCTCCGTAGACTCCGGCGCCCACGAGCATGGCCACGATGCCGAGGACCACGGCGAGCCCGGGGTTGCCCCGGCGGACGGGCGCGGGCGGTGGGAAGCCGCCGGGGGCGCCGTACGGCGGCGGGGGCTGCTGCCCGTAGCCGTAGGGCTGCTGGTGGGGCGGCTGCTGCGGCTGGTGCTGCGGCGGGTACGGCTGGGGCGGCGGCTGGCCGTACGGGTTGTGCTGGGGCGGCTGCTGTGGTTGCTGCGGCTGCTGCCAGGGCTGGCTCATGTGCGATGTCCCCCGAATGTCCTGGGCGTTGGAGTAAGGGCTAAGTAAAGGCCAAAAGGTATCAGCGTGCTACGACAGCAATCCGCCACCCACGGTGATCATGTGGCTGTGAACTCCGTATAAAAGTTCGACCGTAAGGAATAATGGCAACTTATGGCGCAAAGCAAGTCGTTCAGCGGCAGGGACATGGGGATCGACCTCGGCACGGCGAACACCCTGGTGTACGTGCGCGGGAAGGGAGTGGTGCTCAACGAACCGTCAGTCGTCGCCGTGAACGCGGACGACGGCAGCGTGCTCTCGGTCGGCTCCGAGGCCAAGGAGACCATAGGCCGGACCCCCTCGAACATCGTCGCGGTCCGCCCGCTGCGCGACGGCGTCATAGCCGACTTCGAGGTGGCCGAGCGGATGATGCGGCACTTCATCAAGAAGGTCATGGGCAACCGCTTCTTCGCCCGCCCCCGCGTCGTGGTGTGCGTGCCCTCCGGCATCACCGGCGTCGAGCGGCGCGCCGTCATCGAGGCCGCCTCGCGGGCCGGCGCCCGCCAGGTGCACCTCGTCGAGGAGCCCATGGCCGCGGCGATCGGCGCGGGCCTGCCCGTCAGCGAGCCGACCGGCTGCATGGTCGTCGACATCGGCGGCGGCACCACCGAGGTCGCCGTGATCTCCCTGGGCGGCATCGTCACCGCCCGCTCCGTCCGTACGGCCGGCGACGCGATGGACGCGGCGATCATCTCGTACGTGAAGAAGGAGTACTCCCTCGCGATCGGTGAACGCACCGCGGAGGAGATCAAGATGAACATCGGCTCCGCCGCCCCGACGGGCTACTGGTCCGCCGCCGGGCTGGCCGCCCTCGCCAAGCAGCTGGAGAAGGACAGCGGCCTGGAGGAGGTCGGCGGGGACCCGGAGGAGACCCAGGGCCTCAAGCCGCCGGAGCGCTGCACCATCCGCGGCCGCGACCAGGTCAGCGGCCTGCCGAAGACGCGCGAACTGACGGCCGACGAGATTCGCCACGCACTGTCGGAGCCCGTCGACGCCATCGTCATGGCGGTCCGCCAGACCCTGGACGAGACCCCGCCGGAGCTGTCCGGCGACATCATGGACCGCGGCATCGTCCTCACGGGCGGCGGCGCGCTCCTGCGCGGCCTGGACGTGCGGCTGAGCAAGGAGCTCGACATCCCGGTCATCATCGCCGACGACCCGCTGGACTGCGTGGCGGTCGGCACGGGCCGCTGCGTCGAGGACTTCGCGGCCCTGAGGACGGTCCTGGACGCCCCGAACAGGGCACTGGGGCTGGGGAGGCTGTAGCCCTCAAAAATTTTCAGCCCGCTCGGATCCTCAAACGTCGGCCTGGCAGAGAATCAGCCTGTCCGGCGTTTGAGGACAAGCGCCGTCAGGGCGCGAACCTGACCGGTCAGGGGGCACCCCTAGAGCCGATGCCCCGCGCCAGCGGGAATCGCTCCGCGCGTGTCCAGCAGCAGCTGCGCCTTCACAGCGAGACCTTGCAGGTCATACGTCCGGTGATGCTGCAACAGCACCGTGAGGTCGGCCGCGGCCGCAGCCTCGTACACGCTGTCGGCCCGCGGCACCGGCCGCCCCATCACCCGCCACTGCGCCACGTGCGGGTCGTGGTAGCTGAGCTGGGCGCCCAGCTCCATCAGCCGTGAGGCGATCTCCCGGGCGGGCGCCCCCTGCTGGTCGGAGACGTCGGCCTTGTAGCTGACGCCCAGGAGCAGCACCCGCGCGCCGCGCGCCGACTTGCCGTGCTCGTTGAGGAGCGTGGCGCACCGCTGGGTGACGTACCGCGGCATGCGCCCGCTGACCTCCTGCGCGACCTCCACCATCCGCAGCGGGTAGCCGAGGCTGCGCCCCTTGTACGAGAGGTAGTTGGGGTCGATGGGGACGCCGGGGCCGCCCACCCCGGGCCCCGGGCGGAACGCCTGGAAGCCGAACGGCTTGGTCTCGGCGCAGCGCACGACGTCCCACAGGTCGACGCCGATGTCGTGGCAGAAGACGGCCATCTCGTTGACGAGGGCGATGTTGACGTAGCGGTAGTTGGTCTCCAGGACGCGGACCGCCTCGGCCTCGCGCAGGCCGCGCGCGCGGACGACCTTTTCGCAGACCCGCCCGTAGAAGGCGGCGGCGGCCTCCGTGCAGGCGGGGGTGAGGCCGCCGATGACCTTGGGGATGCCGGCGTAGGCGTGGCGCTTGTTGCCGGGGTCGACGCGGCTGGGGGAGTAGGCCAGGTGGAAGTCGTGGCCGGCGCGCAGCCCGGAGCCGGATTCGAGCAGGGGGCGCAGGAATTCCTCCGTGGCGCCCGGGTAGACGGGGGACTCCAGGAGGACGGTGGTGTGCGGGCGGAGCCGTACCGCGAGGGCGCGGGCGGCGGCTCCGATGGGGCCGAGGTCGAGGGCCCGGTCCTCGCCCAGCCGGGCGGGGGCGCAGATGACGGCGGTCCGTACCTTGCCGAGCTCGGCGTCGGCGGTCGTGGGGCGGAAGCCCGCGGCGAGCATCCGGCGGACCTCGGCGGCGGTGAGGCAGCCGTCGGCGCACTCGGGGGGCAGCCGGCCGGCGCGCAGCTCGGCGACGGTGTGCGGATCGGGGTCGTAGCCGATGGTGTCGATGCCGGCGGCGGTCGCGGCCTGGGCGAGGGGGAGTCCGAGGTGGCCGAGTCCGATGACGGCGAGATCTGCGGGCATGGCGAGGCGGTCCTTCCCGGGGAGCCGGGGGTTTTCGGCACGCGGACGAGTTACATCAGGTTAAGCGGATATATGACTGTTATTCGGGATCAACGCGGCCCGGCTCGCTCCCCTGCGCCGCCGGCGCGGCCAAACCCGCGGATCTGGGGCAGCATCGAAGGAGGAGCAACCAAGCGCGGGGACCAGCGGAGCAACCGGCGGCCGAAACGGAGGCAGCGGTGAGGACAGCGACACTCGGGCCGGACGAGCGCGGTGCGGCGCTCGCCCGGATGGCGGAGCGGGAACTGGACATCCTGGTCGTGGGCAGCGGCGTCGTCGGTGCGGGCACCGCGCTCGACGCGGCCACCCGGGGGCTGACGACCGGCCTGGTCGAGGCGCGCGACTGGGCGGCGGGCACCTCCAGCCGCTCCAGCAAGCTCATCCACGGCGGCCTGCGATATCTGGAGATGCTCGACTTCGCCCTCGTCAGAGAGGCCCTCAAGGAGCGCGGGCTGCTGCTGGAGCGGCTCGCCCCGCACCTGGTCAAGCCCGTGCCCTTCCTCTACCCGCTACAGCACCGCGGCTGGGAGCGCCTCTACGCGGGCACGGGCGTGGCGCTCTACGACGCGATGTCCGTCTCGTCGGGCCACGGCCGGGGCCTGCCCACGCACCGCCACCTCTCCCGCAAGCGGGCCCTGCGCGTCGCCCCCTGCCTGAAGAAGGACGCGCTGGTCGGCGCGCTCCAGTACTACGACGCCCAGATGGACGACGCCCGCTACGTCACCACCATCGTGCGCACCGCGGCCGCATATGGCGCTGACGTCGCCAACCGGGCGCGAGTGACGGGTTTCCTGCGCGAGGGCGAGCGGGTGGTCGGCGCCCGGGTGCGCGACCTGGAGCAGGGCGGCGAGTTCGAGATCCGCGCCCGGCAGATCGTCAACGCCACGGGCGTGTGGACGGACGACACCCAGAAGCTCATCGCCGAGCGCGGGCAGTTCCACGTACGGGCCTCGAAGGGCATCCATTTGGTGGTGCCCAAGGACCGCATCCACTCCACCACCGGGCTGATCCTGCGCACCGAGAAGAGCGTGCTCTTCGTGATCCCCTGGGGCAGGCACTGGATCGTCGGCACGACGGACACCGACTGGGACCTGGACAAGGCCCACCCCGCCGCCTCCAGCGCGGACATCGACTACCTGCTGGAGCACGTGAACGCCGTCCTGGCCGTTCCCCTGACCCGGGACGACGTGCAGGGCGTGTACGCGGGGCTGCGTCCCCTGCTGGCCGGCGAGTCGGACGCCACGAGCAAGCTCTCGCGCGAGCACACCGTGGCCCACCCCGTGCCGGGGCTGGTGGTCGTGGCGGGCGGGAAGTACACCACGTACCGCGTGATGGCCAAGGACGCCGTGGACGAGGCGGTGCACGCACTCGACCGGCGCGTGGCCGAGTGCGTCACGGAGGACGTGCCGCTGGTCGGCGCCGAGGGCTACAAGGCGCTGTGGAACGGGCGCGCCCGGATCGCCCAGCGCACCGGCCTGCACGTCGCCCGCGTCGAGCACCTGCTCAACCGCTACGGCTCGATGGTGGACGAGGTGCTGGAGCTCGTCGCCGCCGACCCGTCCCTGGGCGACCCGCTCACCGGCGCCGACGACTACCTGCGGGCCGAGGTCGTCTACGCCGCCTCGCACGAGGGCGCGCGCCACCTCGACGACGTCCTCACCCGCCGCACCCGGATCTCGATCGAGACGTTCGACCGCGGCACGCGCAGCGCCCGGGAGGCCGCCGAGCTGATGGCGCCGGTGCTGGGCTGGGACCGCTCCCAGGTCGAGAAGGAGGTCGAGCGCTACGAGAAGCGGGTGGAGGCGGAGCGCGAATCGCAGTTGCAGCCCGACGACCTGACGGCCGATGCGGCACGGCTGGGGGCGCCGGACGTCCAGCCGATCTGACGCCTGGTCGGTGGTTTTCGGCCACTACGTAACGTCTGGGACGACTGCGTCTGATGAGCATCATGTGACAGCTCCGACGCGCCGGGAACCGCCCTGTCCGAAACCGGGTCCTGTAAAGGCAACGGACCCGTGCGGCACCCGGGGCCGGTGCCGCGCCGGGCGCCGGCCGGCCGCCGCGGCGCAGGTCGGCCAGGCCGGCACGGCGGTTGCGCGGCAACTGCCGCCGTGCGCTGCACGGAGGGCGCCGGGTGGCGGGTTGCCCGTATTGTCCGCAAGCCGGTGGACCCTGGCCTTCCGCCGGTCTGTGGATGAGAGACAATGGTGGCTCTGCCAGGGTCGGTTGGTCGCAGAGCTGATTGCCAGAGGGGACGCATGTCGGAGGCGGAGCAGACGCAGGGCACGGCAGGGCGCCTCCTGGCCGGGCGGTACCGCCTCGGGGACGTCCTCGGCCGCGGCGGCATGGGTACGGTCTGGCGGGCGAGCGACGAAACCCTCGGCCGCACGGTGGCCGTGAAGGAACTGCGGTTCCCGGCCAACATTGACGAGGACGAGAAGCGACGCCTCATCACGCGCACACTGCGCGAGGCGAAGGCCATCGCCCGGATCCGCAGCGCGGGCGCCGTCACCGTCTACGACGTGGTGCACGAGGACGACCGCCCGTGGATCGTCATGGAGCTCATCGAGGGCCGCTCGCTCGCCGACGTCATCCGCGAGGACGGGCCGCTGAAGTGGCGCCGGGGCGCCGAGGTCGGCCTCGCCGTCCTCGACGTGCTCGGCGCAGCGCACCGCCAGGGCATCCTGCACCGCGACGTGAAGCCGTCCAACGTGCTCATCGCGGACGACGGCCGCGTCGTCCTCACCGACTTCGGCATCGCCCAGGTCGAGGGCGACCCGTCCGTCACCTCCACCGGCATGCTCGTCGGTGCCCCTTCGTACATCTCCCCCGAGCGCGCCCGCGGTCACAAGCCCGGCCCGCCGGCCGACCTGTGGTCCCTGGGAGGCCTGCTCTACGCCGCCGTCGAGGGCGTCCCCCCGTACGACAAGGGGTCGGCCATCGCGACCCTCACCGCCGTCATGACCGAGCCGCTCGGCCCGCCGAAGAACGCCGGCCCGCTGGCCGAGGTCATGTACGGCCTGCTCGCCAAAGACCCCGAGAAGCGGCTCGACGAGGCCGGCGCCCGCGCGCTCCTCACCGACGCGGTCAACGCCCCTGACGAGCGCCTGCCCCCCAAGCGGCAGCCCTCGTCCCCGGACCTGGACGCGACGCAGGCCATCGCCGTCCCGCCGATACCGGAGGCGGCCGCGCCCGCCAGGCCCGCGCCCAAGTCCCCGGTGCCCCCGGTGTCGCCGGCGAAGCGGCCGGGTGCGGCCGTGGGCCGGACCGCGGACGCCCAGCCGTCGCAGGCCTCGCCCGGCCCGATGCCCGGGGTCCCCGGCGTGCCGCCGCGGTCCGCTGAGGCGACGAAGTCCACCACCCGTCAGTTCTCCGGCGGCACTGCCGGCGGACCGGGTGCCGTCGGCGGCAGCCTGCTCGGCGGTAGCGGGCGGCGGACGCCGATCCTGGAGGCCGTGCCGCGCCGGACGCTGGTCGTGGCCGCGGTCGTCGTGGTGCTGGCCGTGCTCGGCACGGTGCTCGCCTTCGCGCTGAGCGGGGACGACGGCAGCGACAAGGAAGGCAAGAAGCAGGGCAAGTCCGTCACGGGGACCGGGCGCGTGGCGTCGCCCGGAGCCTCCGGCAAGGCGGGCGGCGAGCCCAAGGTGATCCAGTCCCAGTCCGCCGCGGCCGTCTCCGGCGGTAAGAACGCGGACGGCGCCAAATACCAGCACATCGAGAACGACGAATACCACTTCGGGATCTCCATCCCGGAGGGCTGGACACAGACCGGCACCGCGGGCGAGCACTCGGGCGCCATCTACAGCGCCTCGGGCGGCTTCCCGCGCGTCCAGGTCGACTTCGGCCCCGAGCCCAAGGACGACGCGGTCAAGGCCTGGCGGGATGCCGAGGGCGGCGCCAAAGGCAGCATGCCCGGCTACAAGGGCCACTCGATCCAGGACATCCGCGGCTGGGTGGGCCACGACTACCCGACCATCGCGGACTGGTCGTTCGAGCGCGACCAGAACGGCAAGCGCGTCCAGGTCCTCAACCGCGGCTTCAAGGTGGACGACGAGCACGGCTACGCCATCATGATCACGTGCGAGAAGGGCAAGTGGGGCGACGCCGACTGCCGGTCGCTGCGCGACATGGCTTTCAGGACGTTCACACCCGAGGACTGAGCTCCTTGGTCCTTACGGGCTGAGCCTCTCCGGTCATTTTGGGCTGAGTCGTTCGGCCCGTCCAGGCTGGGCCTCTCGGACTCGTCCGGGCTGGGCCTCCAGGGTCTGAACTCGACGGGGTTGAACCTCTCTTCGGCGCTACGTACATCCGAAACCCGAGTGACGCGGGGGAGCGGATTCCACTCGACGGACGGGTGTGGCGGGACGGACGCCATCCGGTCGATCCGCTGAGCGACGTACTGAGCCGTACGCGCCCGAAGGGGCGGGTTCGGCACGTATCGTGAGGCGTCATGGACGGTGCGCAGCCGCAATAGGCGGCCGATTGACCGCTGTTGGCGGTTGTCCGGGCATTCGGGCGAGGTGTGGATCGCGCGCTTGGGGAGGCGTCGTGGACGACTACGCGGGTCGGATCCTGGCCGGCCGGTATCGCCTTCCGTTACCGCCCTCCGATGTGTTCGAGCTCGTCGAGACCCGCGCCTTCGACACCTTGAGCGGGCAGGAAGTCCTCGTCCGGCAGATCCCGCTGCCGGAAGTCGTGGACGCGGAGGTGGTGGACGCCTCCGGCGGCTGCCCGGGCCTCGGCCAGGGCCCCGGCCCCGCCGCCTACGGCGCGGGGCGTGCGGGGAGGGCGGCCGCTGACGATCCGGCGGTGAACCGCGCGCTGGCCGCGGCCACGGCCGCCGCGCGGGTGCCCGACCACCCCCGGCTCGACCAGGTCTTCCACGTCTTCGCCGAGGGCGGCAGCCTGTGGGTCGTCAGCGAGCTCGTCCCGGCCCGCCCCCTCGCCGCGCTCCTCGCCGAGCGGCCCCTCTCGCCCCACCGCGCCGCCGAGGTCGCCGCCGACGTCCTCACCGCTCTGCGAGCCCTGCACGCCCACGGCTGGACCCACCGCAACATCACCACCCGCACGGTCCTCATCTGCGACGACGGCCGCGCCGTCCTCACGGGCCTGGCCGCGGGCGCGGCCGAGGAGGCTCTGTGCGGCTACAACCCCGTTCCGGAGGGCGCTGACCTGCCTGCGGGCATGGATGCCGGGGCGGGCCCGAACGGCGGGGTGGGTATGGACGCCGGGGCCGGCTCGAACGCCAGGGGCGGTATGCCGTCGACGCGGGGGGCGCCTCGCGGGGCGGCGCCGCTGCCGGGGCGGCCGGGGCAGTCAGGGCGGCCGGGGCAGCCGGGTGGCTCGGCGCCGGGCGGTGGCCCGAGGGGAGCAGGCGGGTCACAGCCCGGGCGCGGTTCAGGGCTTGGCTTCGGCCCTGGACCCGGTCCGGATTCCGGGTTCGGCCAGGGTTCCGCGCCGCGCGGCGGCGCACCAGGAGGAGGCGCCCCCGGCGGCGCTGCTCCGCCGCGCCCCGGCGGGCAAGAGGCCGGGCCCTCGCCGTCCCCGTACCGGGACCAAGGCGCCGCAGGAGGCTTCCTCCCGCCGGGCGGTCCCCGCGCGTCGGGGCAGCCCTGGCCACCGGTCAACTCCCGGCCACCGGCGGGCGGGCAGGGTACGGGGCGCCCCGGCAGAGGACAGCCGGGTGGACAGGGGGCCGGAAGCGGAGCCGGGCAGCCGGGCGCACCGGCCGGCCCCCGGCAGGTGCGCTCTTCGGCGATCGCCGCCTACCGCGCGGGCGCCGCCCGGGCCGCCGCCGCCCGCGCAGCCGGGGAGAACGCCCCGCCCGCCACCCCCACCGGCTCGTCCACCTGGGGCGGTGGCAGCGCCGCCAGCGGCGCGGCCCCCACACCCGCCCCCTGGGCCGACCCCGGCTCCCCCCACGGCTCCTCCTCCGGCCGGAACCGGCCGCCGGGCCCGCCCGGAGCGCGCAGCGGCCCCGCCGGACCGGGAAACGCCGCCCGGCCGGACGTCCCCGAAGTGAAGCTCCCCGGATCCGCCGCCTCCTGGCCCAGCTTCCCCGGGCTGGCCGTGCCCCCTCCCTTCGCCGCTCCCGGGCCGCCACCGGCCGCACCGCCGGGCCCCCGCCCCGGAGCGGGCAATGGGCCCGGCTCCGGCCATGGAGCCGGCAACGGAGCCCCGCCCCCGCGCGCGTCGCAGAGACCTGGCCAGAGCCCCGAACAGGGCCCCGGACACAGCCCCGCAAAGAGCCCCGAGAGCAGCCCCTTCGCGACCGTCCCCGGCAGCGAATCCCCCGACAAGCCGCCCGCGCCCTGGGGAGCCGCAGGACAGCAGCCCGCCGGAGCCCTCGCCGTCGAGCGCGCCCGGCAGGCCCGTATGGTCGTCGTCGGCGCCGTCACCGAGCGATGGGCCCCGGAGCAGGCCTGGCCCGTACAGGAGAGCTGGCAGCTCGCGCCGCCCGTCGGACCCGCAGCCGACCTCTGGGCCCTCGGCGCCCTGCTCTTCCGCGTCGTACAGGGGCACGCCCCGTACCCGGAGGACAGCACGGCCGAACTGGTCCGGCTCGTGTGCGTGGAGCCCCCCGCCTTCGCGGAGGAGTGCGGCGCCCTGCGCCCCGTGGTCGAGTCGCTGATGCGTAAGGACCCCGCCGAGCGCCCCGAGTTCGAAGAACTCCGCGGATGGTTGCGCTCCCTGATCCGCTCCGCGCCCGAACCGGAGCCCGGCGGCCGCACCCTCACCGTGCCCGACACCGTTCCGGACGCCCCCGCCGACGAGCACCGGCTCCCGGTCGTCCGCCGCAAGGGCGAGCTGGTGCGGCGCAGACGCGGCCGCCCCATCACCGCCGTGGATACCGCGCAGTCCGCGCACGGCCGTCACAAGAAGACGGCCAGGGACAGCGCCCCCGTCCCCCGCTCCGGCACGCCCCGCACCGGGCATCTACAGGAACAGCGCGGCCGCCCGGCCCGCCAGGCGTTCGGCCTCGGCCGGCTGCTGCTCGGCCTGGTCATGCTGCTCCTCATCGGGGCCGCCCTGTACGCGATGCTGTTCATGCCGCGCGCCGAGGACAGTGCAGGCCAGGCCCGCGCGGACCATACGGGCTCGGCCGGTGCCCGCAGCGCCGCGCCCCGGTCCCCGGGCACCGCCGGCACGCAGGGCGGGACCAAGGCGGCGGGTGGGACCGGCGCCTCGGGAGCGGCGACGGCGGAGGAGCGGATCGCCGAGTCCGACGGCGTCGCCAAGGGTTTCGCCCTGCGCAAGGACCCCAAGGGGTTCACCGTGGCCGTCGCCAAGGACTGGCAGCGCCGCGGGGAGAACGACCGCGGGCAGGTCGTCTACGCGGGCGGCGAGTACCAGCTCGTGGTGGTCCCCGGCCGTGACAAGGTCGCGGACTTCGGCAGCGACCCGATGGCGTACCAGCAGGACAAGGAGCCCGAGCTGGAGGCCTACCGCTCCTCCTCGTGGTCCGGCGCCGGCGGGCTGCGCCGCATCGACGTCGGCGGGACGGCGTCGGCGGAAGGCACCTTCAACTGGAACGACAGCAGCGGCAGGCAGGTCTATGTACGCAACTCCGCCACCATCGTGAACGGCCGCTACCACCTCCTCCAGATCATCGGGCCGATGAACGAGCAGCGGGCAGTGGACCGCTACTTCGAGCAGGCGACGGCCACCTACCGGGCGGGCGGCTGAGCGGACCGGGCGAAGCGCTCGCGCAGCTCGTTCTTGAGCACCTTGTGCAGGGTGTCGTCGCGGGGGAGCCGCCCGACCAGCTCCAGCTGCTCGGGGACCTTGTGTACGGACAGCCCGGCGTCCGCCAAGTGGGAGGCCACTTCCCCGAGGGTGAGCCGCCGCGCTCCGGGGGCCTGCTGGACGACGGCGCAGACCCGCTCCCCGCGCACGGGGTCAGGCAGCCCGATCACGGCGGCGTCATCGATGAGCGGATGGCTCCGCAGGAGCTGTTCGACCTCCTGCGCGGAGATGTTCTCGCCTTTGCGGATGATGACGTCTTTGGCGCGGCCCGTGATGACGAGGTGGCCGTCGGCGGTGATGCGCCCGAGATCGCCGGTGAGGAGGAAGCCGTCGGCGTCGAAGGCCTCGGCGCTCTGGGCGGGGTCGAGGTAGCCCCGGCAGACGGCCTCGCCGCGCAGCCGGATCGCACCCTCGGCGCCGGGCGGTACGGGTGACCCGCCGGCGTCGGTCACGCGGATCTCCATGCCCGCGGGCGGCCGGCCTTCCGTACCCGCAAGGTGCTCCGCCGTGTCCTCCGGATCCCCCATCGTGATCATCGGGGCTTCGGTCATGCCGTAGCCGTGCACCAGCGGGCAGCCGAGCTCGCGGGCGACCTCGTGATGCAGTTCCGGTGGCCTGGGCGCGCCGCCGCCCGCCAGGAGCCGGAGGGTGGGGATGATCCTGCGCCCGGGCTGCCGGCGCTGCTCGGCGAGGAACATCGTGTAGAAGGCGGTCGAGCCGCCCGCGACGGTGACGCCGTTACGGCGGTAGGCGCCGAGCGAACCGGGGAGGGAGAAGTGCTCCACGAGGAGGGCGGGGAAGCCCCGCAGGAGCAGCATGACGGTGTAGTCGGGCCCGGCGACGTGCGCGTAGGGGAAGGCCATCGACCCGACGTCGTCGGGGGTGAGGCGCAGGGCGGCGGCCAGGTGGCTGCCGGCGGCGATGAGCCCGCGGTCGGTGTGCAGGGCCCCCTTCGGCGCGGAGGTGGTGCCGGAGGTCCAGTAGATCCAGCGAACGGCGGTGCCGTCGGCGGGCGGGGGCGGAAGGTCCGCGGGGTCCCCTTCGGGCAGGGCGTCGTAGGCGGTGAGGACGAGGGGCGGCGAGGGGAGCGCGAGGGCGAGCCGGTACGCCATGAGGGTGTGGTCGAAGCCCCGCCACACGCCGGGGACGGCGAAGAACCCGGCCTCGGCGGCCCGCAGGGCGTGGCCGGCCTCGCGGTCGCGGTAGTAGGGGATGAGCGGCGTCTGGACGGCGCCGAGGCGGGCCAGGGCGAAGGCCAGGACGACGGTCTCGATGCGGGTGGGCAGCTGCCAGGCCACCCGGCTGCCGGGGCGCACCCCGAGCCCGTACAGCCCGGCGGCGGTGCGCTCGGCGCGCGCCCGCAGCTCGCCGAAGGTCACCGTGCGGTCGGCCGACCCGGCCGGGGCGTGCCCGGCCCCGGGGTCCGGTTCGTCGGCCTGGATGAGGGCGGGGGCTCCGGGAGTCAGGTCCGCGCGGCGGTCGAGCAGCTCCCACAGGGTGCGGGAGGCGGACAGGTCGTCTGCGGTGCCGGTCATGGCAGGACCTCCGCGATAACTGACGGGTTGTCAGAGAGTGCGGCGAAGCGTAGGCCGCCACGCCTTGCCGGTCCAGGGGGTGCGGGCTAGCCTCAAAACTGACACATCGTCAGATCGACTGGCCGGACCCGGGAAGGCCCCGATGGAACTGCCCCGCATCGTCAGCGTCGACGACCACGTCATCGAACCCGCCCACCTCTTCGAACGCTGGCTCCCCGCCCGCTACCGCGACCGCGGCCCCCGCCCCCTGACCACCGGCATCGGCCGGCTGGAGTACACCGGCGGCAGGTACACCGTCGCCATGGACCCCGACGGCCCGCCCGCGGACTGGTGGATCTACGAGGACCTCGCCGCCCCCTACAAGCGCGTCATCGCCGCCGTCGGCTTCGACCGCGACGAGATGACCCTGGAAGGCATCACCCGCGCCGAGATGCGCCCCGGCTGCTGGGACCCCGCGGAGCGCCTGAAGGACATGGACCTCAACCACGTCGAGGCGTCGCTGTGCTTCCCGACCTTTCCCCGCTTCTGCGGCCAGACCTTCGCCGAGGCGCACGACAAGGAGGTCGCCCTCGCGTGTGTACGCGCCTACAACGACTGGATGGTCGAGGAATGGTGCGGTGACAGCGGCGGGCGCCTCATCCCCCTGTGCCTCATCCCGTTATGGGACGTGGACCTCGCCGTCGCGGAAATCCACCGCAACGCCGCCCGCGGCGTACGGGCCGTGACCTTCAGCGAGCTCCCCACCTGCCTCGGCCTCCCCAGCATCCACACCGGCTACTGGGATCCCTTCTTCGCGGCCTGCCAGGAGACCGGCACCGTCGTCAACATGCACATCGGCTCCTCCTCGCAGATGCCCGCCGCGTCCCCGGACGCCCCGCCCGCCGTCCAGGCGACCCTGTCCTTCAACAACGCCATGGCGTCGCTGGCCGACTTCCTCTTCAGCGGCGTCCTCGTCCGCCACCCCCGGCTCACCCTCGCCTACAGCGAGGGCCAGATGGGCTGGATCCCCTACGCCCTGGAGCGCGCCGACGACGTCTGGCGCGAGCACCGCGCCTGGGGCGGTGTACGCGACCTCGTCCCCGAGCCGCCGTCCACCTACTACTACCGCCAGGTCTTCTGCTGCTTCTTCCGCGACAAGCACGGCATCGAAGCACTCGACACGGTCGGCCGCGACAACGCCACCTTCGAGACCGACTACCCCCACGTCGACTCGACCTTCCCCCACACCAGGCAGGTCGCCCTCGACCACGTACGCGGCCTGGACGACGAGACCGTCCGCAAACTCATGCGTGGCAACGCCATCCGAATGCTCGGACTGGACCTCGACCCCATGGGCGGGTGAGCCGCAATGGACCTCACCCTCACCAAGGACGAGGAGGACTTCCGCGACCGGCTCCGCGCCTGGTTGCACGACACCCTGCCCCGGCTGCCCCCCGAGCCCCCCGCCGACGACTGGCCCGCACGCCGCGCCCACGACAGCGCCTGGCAGCGCGCCCTCCACGACGCCGGATACGCCGGCCTCCACTGGCCCGCCCACGCCGGCGGCCAAGACGCCACACCCACCCAGCACTTGATCTTCATCGAAGAGACCGAACGCGCCGGAGCCCCTTACGTCGGCGCCAACTTCGTCGGCCTCCTCCACGCCGGCCCCACCATCGCCGCCGAAGGCACCGCGGCCCAGCGCGCCCGCTGGCTGCCACCGATCCTGCGCGGCGACGAGATCTGGTGCCAGGGCTTCTCCGAACCCGACGCCGGCTCCGACCTGGCCTCACTGCGCACCCGGGCCGTCCGCGACGGCGACTCCTACATCGTCACCGGCAGCAAGATCTGGACCTCCCACGCCGAGATCGCCGACTGGTGCGAACTCCTCGTCCGCACCGACCCCGCGGCCCCCCGGCACCACGGCATCACCTGGCTCGCCCTGCCCATGAACGCCCCCGGCGTCACCGTCCGCCCACTGCGCACCCTCGCCGGCACCACCGAGTTCGCCGAGGTGTTCCTCGACGACGTGCGCGTGCCCGTCACCCACCGCGTCGGCCCCGAGAACGACGGCTGGCGCGTCACCATGGTCACCCTCTCCTACGAGCGCGGCACCGCCTTCGCCGGCGAGGTCGTCGCCTGCCGCCGCACCCTCACCCGCCTCGCCCGCACCGCCCACGCCAACGGCCGCTGGGACGACGCCGTCCTGCGCCGCCGCCTCGGCCTCCTCCACGCCGAATTCACGACCCTGTGGCGGCTCGTCCAGTGGAACACCTGCGAGGCCGCCCACGCCGCACGCACCGGGAGCAACGGAGCCCCGGGCCCTGGCGCCTCCGTCTTCAAACTCCGCTACTCCCAAGCCCGTCAGGAGCTCTACGAAGCAGCCGCCGAAGTACTCGGACCGCAGTCCCTGGACACCCGCCACGAGTGGACGGCGCAGCGCCTGTCCTCGCTCTCCTACACGATCGCCGCAGGCACCTCCCAGATCCAGCGGAACATCATCGCCGAGCGCATCCTCGGCCTTCCCAGGGGGCGATGACCATGGACTTCCGCCTCACCGACGACCAGCGCGCCCTGCGGGCCGGCATGCGGGGCCTCCTCGCCGCCCGGTACCCCCGTGAGCGGCTGCGCTCCCTGGCCGACGCCGACGCTGATGTCGACGCCGGCGCCCCGGGCGGCCCGCCGACGCCGGACCGCGGCCTGTGGCAGGCCCTGGGGGAGGCGGGATTCTTCGCCCTGCGCCTCACGGAGCAGGACGGCGGCGCGGGGCTGGGGCTCCCCGAAGCAGTGCTCCTCTTCGAGGAGGCCGGGCGGGCCCTGCTGCCCGGGCCGCTGGTCGCCACCCACCTCGCCGCCGGACTCGTGCCGGGAGCGGCCGAGGGAGCCTGTGCTGTCACCGCCCTGGACCGGCCGGGAGCGGCCGAGCACCTCGCCTCGGCGGAAGCCGTCCTGCTCCTCGACGGCCCGGCCGCCCGGGCCCTGCGCCTACGCCCCGGCGGCGCCCCACGGGCACTGCGGGCGCGCCCCGCCCGGTCCGTGGACCCCACGACGCCCCTGCACCTCGTCCGCCAACTGCCCCGGCCGTCGAAGGGAAGCATCACGACGTTGCCTGCCGATGCTTCCCGGCTGCGCCGGGAAGCGGCGCTGCTGACCGCCGCCCAGCAACTCGGCAGCGCCTTCCGCACCATCGGCCTGGCGGTCTCCCATGCCCGGCGCCGCTCCCAGTTCGGACGCCCGGTCGGCGCCTTCCAGGCCGTGCAGCACCTGTGCGCGGAGATGCTCGTCCGGGCCGAGCTCGCGCGCACCGCGGTCTATGCCGCGTCGCTCTCCGCCGAAGCGGACGGACCGGCTGAAATCGCCACCGCCAAGCTGCTCGCTGACAGTGCAGCCATACGCAACGCTCGTGACTGTCTGCAAGTGCACGGTGGCCTGGGGTTCACATGGGAAGCGGATGTTCATCTGCACCTGAAACGTGCGTGGCTGAGGGCGGGTCAATGGCAGTCGGCAGCCGAATCCGAGGAATTGCTTGCGAATACCCTTCTGCACGAGGCTTCACACCTCCCGGAGGGTCATCACGCGAGTGATGCAACGGATGTTCTCGACGCAGAGAATGTCACGGCGTAATCGTCATGGGTGAAATACCGGGCATGTCATGCCGAACCGCTCACAGCATGTCGATATCAGGCTGTGTCCCGGACGTTATTCGTCACAGGCTGGAGTCGGGCCCCGGCTCGGGTACTCTCCCTTGGATGCGAGAGGTTCAGAA
This sequence comes from Streptomyces klenkii, assembly GCF_003626645.1. Taxonomy (GTDB): domain Bacteria; phylum Actinomycetota; class Actinomycetes; order Streptomycetales; family Streptomycetaceae; genus Streptomyces; species Streptomyces klenkii. The sequence goes on from NZ_RBAM01000007.1 coordinate 247,474, forward strand.
GCGCGGCGAGGCGTATGTGGCCCATGTGGCGGCGCCGGGCGTGCACATGTCTGATGCTCGTCCCGGAACAGGCCTCAAGAGCCGCCGGTGTTCGAGTCTCCTCAGCGCGCGTCGCACAGTATGCAGCAGCCTTACTCCTTTGCGCCGGAATATGCCCGAAGCGCTTGTTGGGGTGACTGTGCGTCAACCATGCTGTCTCGGAAGGCGATCACGTTCCGTGGTCCCTCGGAGACGCGAGGCGTTGTGTCCGCCGGTACGGATGGTGTGAGCGGTGCAGGTGCTTCAGATGCAGATGGAGGTCCGGGCCGACCCCGCGGAAGTGGGACGGGCCCGCAGGTGGGCGAGGTCGCGACTGGCCGGCTCGGGGATAGGCGTCGATGAGCCGCTGGCCGAGACACTGATCCTGCTGATCTCCGAGCTGGTCACCAACGCCGTCGTCCACACCGGCTGCCCGGCCGTGCTGCGCATGCTCTTCCCGGGGGCCGGCGGCGGGATGGCCGGCGTATGCGGGGGCACCGTCCGCGTCGAGGTCGCCGACATCAGCGCCCGTCCGCCCCGCCGCAGGTGCGCGGGCGGCGAGGACACCGGCGGCCGCGGCCTGGAACTGGTCGACGGTCTCGCGGACCGCTGGGGCTGGCAGGCGGAAGGCAGCGGCAAGCGCATCTGGTGCGAGGTCGACCGCGGCAGCTCCGCATGGGCCGGCGCTTTCGACTCGCCGCGCGCCGTCATAAATCGGGCTTAATCGACAAAGTCCAGACCAGGTGTTGACGTGAAGTGTCCACGTGATCACCCTTGGACGCAGCGATTCGTTGCGAGGGGACGCCGAGAGGTCCGCATTCACCGGGCTGCTCGGCGAGTACGGGTCGCGATCCGGCGCAAGAACAGGGCTCCAGCGCCGGAGCCGGCGGCGACGCGCGGTGCCGTGCTCGGGGTGCGCATCTGCACGTCGCCGCCCGCCCACGTCCGCACTCACAACACGGCGACCGGCGCCACGGGCGCGCCCACCGCCCCCTCGAAGGGCTCGGGTGTCGCCGTCAGTAGGAAGGCGTAGCGCCCCTCCTCCGCGCAGGTCGCGGAGAGCTCCTCCAGATTCCAGTTCTGACCCTGCAACATCCCCATCTCGACCAGATGGAGCGCGTGCACCGGCAGCCAGAGCCCGTCGATCTCCGGCGGGAAGACCTCGAAGCAGAGCGTGTCATTGGCGACGGCCGCGACGTCGCGCGCATGGAACCACTCGGGCGTTCGGATCGACAGCCCGGGCGACGCATTGCCGTACGCACGCCGGTCGCCCGCGAGGTAGCGCTGCATGTGCCCGGTGCGGACCACGACGACGTCCCCCGGGCCCACGGAAACCGCCCCCATGTCCTCCGCCGCCTCCAGGTCCTCCGGGGTGACGGCGTGCCCGGGGTCCAGGCGGTCCACGCCCCGCGCGCGGGCCACGTCGAGCAGCACCCCGCGCGAGACCACGTGCCGGGCCTTCTCGATGCCGCTGAAGGCAGCCCGCGCATGAGCGGTGATCGAGTCCGCCGGCCGGCCGTTGTAGATCCTGCCGCCGTGCGAGACGTGCGGCAGCGCATCCCAGTGGGTCCCCGCCTGGAGGCCCATGGTGACGGTGTCATCGCTTGTGGCCGCTGATCCCGGGCCGAACTCCTCCTGGTTGACCGAGGTCATGGTGTGCAGGGGGTTGACCCTTCCGGGGATCAGTCCGGTCTGGATCCCGTGCTGCCGCAGCGGCACGGCCAGGGCCACCCTCCGGCCGGTGAACACGGTCGCCGCGGCTTCCCGTACAACGGCGTCCGTGATCAGGTTCAGCGTCCCGATCTCATCCCTCTCGCCCCAACGGCCCCAGTTGTTGACCCGCTTGGCGATCTCATGGAACTCCGGTGGCAGTGGCATGGACGTCCTCCCCGGATCGGTCCCCGTGCGGGGCTTGTGCCTTCGCCCGCCCTGCCCAAAAATCTAACGGTCCGTCAGATAGAGCGGGAAGGGGCGTGCGCCGTGGGGAGCTTCTTGGCGGGAAAGGTGATCGCCGTCACCGGGGCGGGGCGTGGCATCGGCCGCGCGGTCGCCCTCGCCTGCGCGGCCGAGGGCGCAAAGGTCGTGGTCAACGACTACGGCGTCGCCGTCGACGGCGCCGAGCCCACGAGCGAGGTGGCGGCCGGCGTCGTCAAGGAGATCGAGGCGGCGGGCGGCAAGGCCGCCGCCGTCGCGGACGACGTGTCGGCCATGGCCGGCGGGCAGCGGATCGTCGACACGGCCCTCGCCCGCTACGGGCGGCTGGACGGCGCCGTGTGCGCCGCGGGGATCCTGCGCGAGCGGATGCTCTTCAACATGACGGAGGAGGAGTGGGACCCCGTCATCGCCGCACACCTCAAGGGCACCTTCACCGTCTTCCGCGCCGCCTCCGCCGTCATGCGCCGCCAGGGGTACGGCACCCTCATCGGCTTCACCAGCGGCAACCACCAGGGCAGCGTCGCCCAGGCCAACTACTCCGCCGCCAAGGGCGGCATCATCTCCCTCGTCCGCAGCGCCGCCCTGGGCCTGCACAAATACGGGATCACGGCCAACTGCGTCGCCCCCGTGGCCCGTACCCGCATGTCCGCCAACGTGCCGATGGAACTCAAGGAGATCGGCGACCCCGAGGACGTAGCGGCACTCGTCGTCTACCTGCTCGGCGAACAAGCCCGCGACGAAGGCATCACCGGACAGGTCTACACCGTGGCCGGACCCAAGATCGCCGTGTGGGCCCAGCCCCGCGAACTGCGCGCCGTTTGCGCCGATGGGCCCTGGACGCCGGACAGGATCGCCGACCTGCTGCCCCGCACCATCGGCACCGATCCCATGCCGATGCTCGCCCACCTGGAGGCGATGGCCGAAGCTGCCGCCGCCAAAGCCCGCCCCAACGCATGACGGGGAGCCCCTCATGGATTTCTCCTTCGGGCCGGACGACGAAGCCCTCCGGCAGGAAGCACGCACCTGGCTCACCGGCCACCTCGCCGTGGAACCGGCACCCACCGCAGGCCGCGCCTGGGAGCGCGAACTGGGCGCCGGCGGCTGGATCGGCCTCGGCTGGGACTGCGCGGCCGGTGCCTACGGCAATCGCACGGCGCCCCTGACCGGGCAGGTCGTCTGGGCCGAGGAATACTCCCGCGCCCGCGCTCCCGCCCGCCTCGGCCACATGGGCGAGCACCTCCTCGCCCCCACCCTCATCGCCCACGGAGACCCCGCCCAGCGCTCTCGCTTCCTCCCCGCCATCGCCCGCGGCGAGGAGATCTGGTGCCAGGGCTACAGCGAACCCGGCGCGGGCTCCGACCTCGCCGCCGTGCGCACCGCAGCCGTCAGGGACCCCGGCAGCCGCACCTACCGCATCACCGGCCAGAAGCTGTGGACCTCACTCGCTCACGAGGCCGACTGGTGCTTCCTGCTCGCCCGCACCACCGAAGGCTCCCACCGGCACCACGGTCTCTCCCTCCTGCTCGTGCCGATGGACCAGCCCGGCCGGATCGAGGTCCGCCCGATCCGGCAGCTCACCGGGGGCGCCGACTTCAACGAGGTCTTCTTCGACGGAGCCGAGGCCGGCACCGCCCACGTGCTCGGCGGCGAAGGCAACGGCTGGCGGGTCGCCATGGACCTCCTCGGCCGGGAGCGGGGGCCCGCCACCCTCGCCCAGCAGATCGGCTTCGCCGAAGAGCTCGCCCGCGTCGTCAGCCTCGCCCGGGAGACCGGAGCCGCAGCGGAGCCGGCGGTGCGTGACCGGCTCGTACGGCAGTGGGCCGAGCTGCGGACCATGCGCTGGACCGCCCTACGGGCCCTGGGCGGCACGGACCTCCCCGGCGCGCCCAGCGTCGCCAAACTGCTCTGGAGCAGCTGGCACCAGCGCCTCGGTGAACTGGCCCTGCAAGTGCAGGGCCCGCCCGCCGTCCTCGGACCGTATGACTGGAGCGACGAGCGTCCCTACGTACTTGACGCCTTGCAGTGCCTGTTTCTCTTCTCCCGGGCCGACACGATCTACGGCGGGTCGGCCGAAGTGCAGCGCACCATCATCGCCGAGCGCGTACTCGGCCTGCCGAAGGAGCATCGCCCATGACGGCGAAGGGTGCGACGGGGAACGGGACAACGGCGTACGGCGCGAAGGCGTACGGGAACTGGATCGGCGGGTCGTGGCGTACGCCGGAAAAGGGTCACTATCCAGTTGTCAATCCGGCGACCGAACAGGTCGTCGGGGCGGCGCCGGCGGCGACCCCCGCCGAGGTCGCCGCCGCCGTGACCGCCGCACAGGCCGCGCAGGACGGCTGGTCCCGTACTGACCCGCGCGAGCGCGCGGCCGTACTGAACCGGACAGCGGAATTGATCAGTGAACATGCAGCGGAGCTCCTGCCCCTGCTCCAGGCCGAGACTGGCGCGACGGCGCGCGTCACCTCGGCCTTGCACCTGCCCATGACGGCGGATCGCTTCCGTCGCTATGCCCGGGGAGCGGTCGAGCCGGCGGTCCTCCCGCTCGCGCCGCACCCCGTCCAGGGCAGCCCGCTGGCACCCGGCGGCCTGATGGGCGCCGCCGCGGTCCGACGCCCCGTGGGCGTCGTCGCCTGCATCACCTCCTACAACCTTCCGCTCGTTAATCTCGCGGGCAAGCTCGCGCCCGCTCTGGCCATGGGGAACGCCGTCGTCGCCAAACCGGCGCCGCAGGATCCCCTGTGCTGCCTGTCGCTGGGCCCGATCCTCCGGGAGGCCGGCCTCCCGGACGGCGTCTTCAACATCGTCACGGGCTCGGGGCCGGGCACGGGGCAGGCGCTGGTGTCCCATCCCGGCATCGACATGATCAGCTTCACCGGATCCACCACCGTCGGAAAACAGATCGCCGAGGCCGCGGGGAGGTCGATGAAGCGCACCCTTCTCGAGCTCGGCGGCAAGGGCGCGGCCATCGTCCTGGGGGATGCCGACCAGAACGTGCTCAAGTCGGCGATACGGGCGGTCGGTTCGGTCTGGTCATTCCACAGCGGACAGATCTGCACGGCGCCGACCCGCGTACTCGTACAGCGCGCGCTGTACGAGAAGGTCGTCGCCGGTCTCCAACGTTACGCGCGCACACTGATCGTCGGGGACCCTGTGGATAACTCAACGGTGGTCGGCCCGCTGATCTCCGCCGCCCAGCGCGACCGGGTGGAGGCGTACATCGCCCAGGCCAGGGCGGAAGGAGCGCGCATCATCGTCGGCGGCACCCGCCCGGACATCAAACCCGGCTTCTACGTCGCCCCCACCCTGATCGCCGACGTCGACCCTCAAAGCGTTGTTGCTCGTGAGGAGTTGTTCGGGCCCGTCGTTGTCGCCCTCCCCTTCGAGGACGACGAGGACGCCGTGCGCATCGCCAACAGCACGTCCTACGGCCTCTACGACTACGTGTTCAGTGCCGACACCGCCCGCGCCTGGGCCGTCGCCGCGCGCCTCCGCAGCGGAAACGTCGGCATCAACACCGCGCAGCGGCACCCCGAGACGCCCTTCGGCGGCTTCAAGGAGAGCGGAGTCGGCCGCGACGGCGGCTCGTTCGGACTGCATGCCTACAGCGAACTCCAGTCGGTCGTCTGGGCTTCCTGAGCCCTGCGGACCCATCCGCAGCGCCCGCGACCCGCCGCCCGTCCCTTCCCACTCCGAGAGGACCCAGCCGTGCGAGGCGTCATCTTCGACGGAAAACACCCCCTGGTCGCCGACGATCTGGAGGTCCGGGAGCCCGGCCCCGGCGAGGTCCTGGTCTCCGTCGCCGCCGCCGGGCTCTGCCACAGCGACCTCTCAGTGATCGACGGCGCGATCCCGTACCCCGTCCCCGTGGTCCTCGGGCACGAGGGCTCGGGCGTGGTCGAGGCGGTCGGCCCGGGCGTCGCACACCTCACGCACGGTGATCACGTGACGCTGTCGACGCTCGCCGCCTGCGGTGTCTGCGGAGAGTGCGGCCGGGGCCGCCCGACGATGTGCCGCGAGTCGTTCGGCAAGCCCACCCGGCCTTTCACCCGGAGGGGTGAGCGGCTTTTCCACTTCGCCTCCACCTCCGTCTTCGCCGAACGCATCGTCGTCAAAGCCGTCCAAGCGGCGAGGATTCCCGGCAGCATGCCGCTGACCTCGGCGGCACTGATCGGATGCAGCGTCCTGACCGGCGTCGGCGCCGTACTCAACCGTGCCCGTGTCCGCCCCGGCGAATCGGTCGTCGTCATCGGCGCCGGCGGCGTCGGGCTCAACGTCTTGCAGGGCGCCCGCATCGCCGGGGCGTCCGTCGCTGTGGCCGTTGACACCGACCCGCGCAAGGAAGCGGCGGCCCGGCAGTTCGGCGCCACCCACTTCGTCGACGCCTCCACAGTCCCCGGCAGCCCGGCGGCCGTGCGGGAGATCCTCCCGGACGGCGCCGACCACGCCTTCGAATGCGTCGGCGACGCCGGACTCGTCCGGCAGGCGGTCGACCTCCTCGGCAGGCACGGGCAGGCAGTGCTGCTCGGCGTACCGCCCGCCGGGGCTGAGGCGTCGTTCCGCGTCGACTCCCTCTTCCTCGACAAAGCGATCCTGGGCTGCCGCTACGGCTCCTCCCGCCCTCAGCGCGACATCCCCCTCTACGCCGGGCTCTACCAGGAAGGACGCCTCCTCCTGGACGAACTCATCACCAAGACCTACCCCGTCGAGGACTTCGCCCGCGCCGTCGACGACACCCGCCACGGACGCGTCTCCCGCGCCGTCCTCACCTTCCGCTGACACGCCCGTGCCGCGGCCGCCGACCGGTCAGCGGCGGGAGACGTCCGTCACCGCACGGAACGTGCGCCGGTAGGCCGTCGGGGACACCCCGAGCGCTGCCTGCAAGTGCTGCCGCATCGAGGCGGCCGTGCCGAACCCGGCGCTCCGCGCCACCTGGTCCACGGACAGGTCGCTGTCCTCCAGCAAGTGCCGCGCACGCTCGACACGTTGCTGCGTCAGCCACTGGCCCGGGCTGATGCCGACCTCCTCGCGGAAGCGGCGCGTGAACGTCCGCACGCTCATGGCCTCCTGCTCGGCCATGTCACGCAGCTGGATCGGCTGCTCCAGCCGCCCCAGGGCCCAGGCGCGGGCCCCCGTGGTCGTCGCGAGCTGGGGCTCGGGCACCGGGCGCTGGATGTACTGCGCCTGACCGCCGTCGCGGTGCGGCGGGACGACGCTGCGCCGGGCCACCTCGTTCGCGACGGCGGTGCCGTGGTCGCGCCGCACGATGTGCAGGCAGAGGTCGATGCCGGAGGCCACTCCGGCCGAGGTCAGCACGTCGCCGTCGTCCACGAACAGCACGTCGGCGTCCACGCGCACGGAGGGGAACATGCGCTGGAAGCGCTTCGTGCTGGACCAGTGCGTGGTGGCGGGCCGCCCGTCGAGGAGGCCGGCGGCCGCCAGGATGTACGAGCCGGTGCAGATCGACACCATGCGCGTGCCGGGACGTATGCGGGCCAGGGCGGCGGCCAGTTCGTCGCCGAGCCGCCCCTCGTCGTACGGCGGCCCGAACTCGTACGAGGCGGGGACGACGACCGTGTCGGCCTCGGCCAGGGCCTCCGGGCCCAGATCGACGTTGATGGAGAAATCGGCGTCGGTCGGGACCGGCCCGGCGGCCAGCGCGCAGGTCACCACCTCGTACAGCGGCTCCCCGGACGAGGTCGTGGCCTTGCCGAAGATCCGGTACGGGATCGAGAGCTCGAAGGGGATCACTCCGCCCAGGGCGAGGACGGCGACCTTGTGCGGCGGAGCGTCGGGATGCTGGTCGGAGCGGGTGATCTTGCTGACCGGTGTGGTCTGCGGGGTCGGTGCGGCCTGCAACGTCTCCGTGGCCTGCATCGTCTGCATCGTCCGCGTGGCCTGCATCTTCTGCGTGGTCTGCTGCGTCAATTCCCGTTCGCCCCCGAAGCGTTCCGTCCGCCGCCCACGACGTTCCCCCCGTCCCTCCGGCACGTGCAAGAGACGTTTTCATCACCGTACGGCCTGCCACTGACAAGCCGGCCCGCACCGTAGATCCGCCTGGACGGTCTTCCTGTCAGCAGACAATCCTAGTGGCCCGATCCTTGCGGATGCTGTCCCTTCGGCCACTCGTCCGGCCGGAAGTCACTCCCGATGCTGAGGGCGTGACCCAGACAACCGGACGTCCCACTCACCCGGAGAGCGCCTCCGCAGGCCCGGACCCCGCTGCCGCGGGCTCGGACTCCGCCGCCAAGCGTCCCGGGCGGCGCCGCATCCACCGCGCGTGGTCGGTGGCCGCCGTCACCTTCGTGACGATCATCGGTGCGGCGGGGTTCGCCTCGCTGCCCGGCCTGCTGATCGAACCGCTCCACGGGGAGTTCGGCTGGTCGCGCGGCACGATCGGGTTCGCCGCCTCCGTCAACCTCGCCCTGTACGGGCTCACGGCGCCGTTCGCCGCCGCCCTGATGGACCGCTTCGGCATCCGCAAGGTCGTCGCCTGCGCCCTCACTGTGATCGCGGCCGGCGCCGGGCTGACGGTCTTCATGACGGCCGCCTGGCAGCTCGTGCTGTGCTGGGGCGTGCTCGTCGGGCTCGGCAGCGGCTCGATGGCCCTGGCCTTCGCGGCGACGGTGACCAACCGGTGGTTCACCGCCCGGCGCGGCCTCGTCACCGGCATCCTCACGGCGGCCGGAGCCTCCGGGCAACTGGTCTTCCTCCCCCTGCTCTCCTGGATCGTCGAACACCACGACTGGCGGCCGGCCGCCGTGACGGTGTCCATCGCTGCCCTCACCGTCGTCCCGCTCGTGTGGCTGCTGCTGCGCGACCATCCCGCGGACGTGGGCCTCGCCCCCTACGGCAGCGACACCCCCGTACCGAAACCGGCCCCCGCGCCCGGCGCCGCGCGGCGTGCGGTCAGGGCGCTCCTAGGCGCTGTCCGCACCGGCCCGTTCTGGCTCCTCGCAGGAACCTTCGCGATCTGCGGAGCGACCACGAACGGCCTGGTGAAGACCCACTTCGTGCCGGCCGCGCACGATCACGGCATGCCGATGACGGCGGCCGCCGGCCTGCTCGCCGTGATCGGCGTCTTCGACGTCGTCGGAACCATCGCCTCCGGCTGGTTCACCGACCGGTTCGAGGCGCGCAGGCTGCTCGCCGTCTACTACGGGCTGCGCGGCATCTCCCTGATGTTCCTGCCGATGCTGCTGGCGCCCTCCGTACAGCCTCCGATGGTCTTCTTCATCGTCTTCTACGGACTCGACTGGGTCGCCACCGTGCCGCCCACCATCGCCCTGTGCCGCGAGCACTACGGCGAGGACAGCGCGATCGTCTTCGGCTGGGTGCTCGCCTCCCACCAGGTCGGTGCCGCAGTGGTGGCCTTCCTCGGCGGTGTGGCCCGCGATGCCTTCGGCTCGTACGACGTCGTCTGGTACGCCTCGGGCGCGCTGTGCGCCGTGGCGGCGCTCATGGCCCTGGTCATCCGCAGGCGCCCGCGGACCGCGTCCGGGCTGCCGGCCGCCGCCCCGGTGTGATCCCTGCTGCGATCGGCGCAGAGGGTCTTGCGCCGGCCTGCGCCCGGGGGTGTTGTTTGTTCTTGCCCCGCCCTGCTGGTTCTCGCCCCGCCTGATGATTCCGGCGCCCGCCTCCGACTCATCCGCTTCGGGGCGAGTCGGGACGAGGCGGATCATTCGGTCAGTAAAAGCAACCTCTCAGCCGCTGGGGGAATCCTTCTTTAAGAGAGGGGGCAGTGATGACACAGCAGGCTGAGCCGGGCGCGATACCGGAGGCGGTGCCGTCCGACGCGAAGGCGGAGTCCGCAGACGGGGCTGAAGGCGTGTCCCCGACCGGGGCAGGGCCCGGTCCCGAGGAGACGCCTCGCGCGCAGGGGCGCGTGATGCACCCGGACGGCTTCGGCGCGGCGTTCTGCGCGTCGATGGCCGGGCTGTGCGCGGAAGCCGCAGTCGCGGGGACCCTCGGCGTCCTCGTGATGCTCGCGCGTGAGCACGAAGGCCTGCCCCACGGCGTCATGGTGATCGCCGCCGTCCTGTTCGCCGTAGCCCTGCTCGGTGTCCTCGTCAGCGGCTTCGTCACGGCTGTGACCGTCATGCCCGCCCTGGCCCTCGCTCGGCGCGTCACCCGGCGCCTCGGGCGCCGAGAGAGCCCTCTGTGGAACGCGGCAGCGGTGCCCGTCGTGTCGGCCGCCGCGGTCGCCGTGTTCGGCGGGGTGATGGCGCTCGGCAGCCTCTCCTTGGCGTCCCCCGTGAGGTACCTCCTGTGGTGGGCTTCCCTCACGGTCGCCCTGCTGCCCGCCACCCTGATCGCCGGAGTAGCCGGAAGGCGCGTCCGTGAGGGGCGGGCCACGCGCACGGCCCGGAGGGTGTTGCGCGACGGAGCTCTCGCATGGCTCGCCGTCGGCGCGGTGGGCGCCGCGGTCTACGGCACCGGCTTGGTCAGCGTCTACCAGCCGCCCCGGTTCGACACGGAGCAGCTGGCGGGGGCTTGGACCGACGGCCGCGGCGGGACGGTCAGGCTGTCCGAGGACGGCGCGGCAGTGGCTGACGGGCTCGACAACTACGCGTGGGACGGCACCGGCAAGGACAAGCCGAAGGACTGCGACGGCGCGGGCACGTGGAAGCCGGTAAAGGACGACGGGAAGGTCGAGGGCGTGTCCCTGCGCATCGGCTCGTGCGACCTCAAGCGCCAATGGAGCGTCAGCGGCACCGTCAAGGCGCCACGGCTCTACCACGAGATCGGCAAGCCGGGCTCGGGCAAGCGGTACGTACTGACGAAGATCGTCAAGCACAAGAAGTGATGAGGGGAGATCGGGCGAGGAGCCATCAGGAGGCGGACGTCACGCCTCACGCCTCACGCGTCATGCGTCGAACGCGGTGAACGTCCCGAACGCGCTCCTGTGGAAGATCAGCGGCCCGCCCTGATCCGCGTCACCCCCCTCACCCCTCTCTGCGCCTTCATCCCCTTCCCTGTCCCCGTCATCCTCCGCACCCAGGGCTTCGACGCGCCCCACGACGATGAGATGGTCCCCGCCGGTGTGCACGGCGTGGATCTCGCAGTCGACCCATGCGGGCACGCCCGCGAGCAGGGGTGAGCCCGTCACGGGCGCAGGGCTGTGCCGCACGCCCGCGAACTTGTCGGCGGACTGCGCGCCGCTCGCCGCGAAGGCCCGGCAGAGCGCGCCCTGTCCGGCGCCGAGGACGTTGACGCAGAAGACGCCGGCGCGGGCGATGCGCGGCCATGTCGTGGACGTACGACCCACCATGAAGACCACGAGCGGTGGGTCGAGGGAGAGCGAGGCGAAGGACTGGCACGCGAAGCCGGCGGGAGGCTCGCCGCCGGCTCCGGGCGCGGTGATCACGGTGACGCCGCTGGCGAACCGGCCGAGGACGCGGCGCAGCTCCCCGGGCGGGGGTGGGGGCTGCTCGTCCGCACGGACCGCCCGCAGTGCCGGGCGGGGCATGGGGTCGGGCGGCCGCGCCCCGGGGGCCGGTGGACCGGCGGGTCGCAGATAGCGGACGGCGAGGGCGGCCATGCCTGCGTGTCCCATCATGGATCCATTGAAGTTGATGGGGCGTCAGCTTTGAAGGGTTTGTGACGGCACTGCGGCGGTTATTCCTGCGGCGGCCTTTCCTGTGACGGCCCTTCGGCGAGTCAGTGTGCGCGGTGGACGTGGGGCAGCGTCCGCGGTGGGCGCGGGTCAGTGTCCGCGGTAGACCGGGCTGCGGTGTTCGAGGAAGCTCTTGACGCCCTCCTGCGCGTCCTCCGTCGTCATGTTGATCTCCTGGGCGGCGGCCTCCGCCGCGAACGCCGCCGTGCGGTCGCTGTCCAGCGAGGTGTTGACCAGGTGCTTGGTGAGGGCGAGCGCCCGCGTCGGGCCGGTGGCCAGGCGCTCGGCCCACGACCTGGCCGTCGCCGCCAGCCCCGCTCCCGCCACGACGCGGTTGACCAGGCCCATCCGCTCCGCCTCGGCGGCGGTGAGGGCGTCCCCGAAGAACATCAACTCCTTCGCCCGCTGCGGCCCCACCAGCCGCGGCAGGAGGTACGCGCCACCGCCGTCGGGGACCAGGCCGCGGCGGACGAACACCTCGACGAACGTGGCGGATTCGGCCGCGAGGACGAGATCGCAGGCCAGTGCGAGGTGGGCGCCCAGGCCGGCGGCGGTGCCGTTCACGGCGGCGATCACGGGTTTTTCGCAGTCCAGCACGGCGGCGATCAGCCGCTGCGCGCCCCGGCGGATCGTACGGGCCACGTCGCCGGGCAGCCGGCCCGAGGCGACGGAGGCGGCCGATACGCCCGGGACGGCCGGGTTCATTGCGCTTGATGGGGTGGCGCGCAGGTCGGCCCCGGCGCAGAACGCGGCGCCCGTGGCGGTGATGACGACGGCTCTGACACCCGGGTCGGCGGAGGCCCGGAGCAACTCGGAAATCAGGCATTCCCGCTGCTCAGGGGCGATGGCGTTCATGACTTCGGGCCGGTTGAGGGTCATCCACGAGACCCCGTTGTCAGTGGTGTGGAGTATCACTGAGTCATCGGGACCGCTGTGCTCGAGCGGGTTGTCCCGCGGTTTGTCACGGGGGGAGAGGGACATGGGGGTTCTCCTGCTTCTACGCGCTGCCGCGCGCTGTTCAGTGGCAGAAGGCGAGCGCGTCCAGGGCCACGGCGCCCTGACCGCGCTCCAGCACCACCAGAGGGTTGATGTCGAGCTCGGCAAGTGCCCCGCCCAGCTCCAGGGACATGCGCTGGACGCGCAGGACGGTCTCCACGAGCGCGTCCACGTCGGCCGGGGGCGCCCCCCGGACGCCGTCGAGCAGGGCGCGTCCGCGCAGTTCTGTGAGCATCGCGCGGGCGTGGTGCTCCCCGAAAGGCGGCACGGCGACGGCCGTGTCGTGCAGGACCTCCACCAGCGCCCCGCCCAGGCCGACGGTCACGGTCGGGCCGAACAGGCTGTCGGGCGAGATGCCGACGACCATCTCCACCCCGCGCCCCACGAGCTGGCAGACGAGGATGCCGTCCAGCGGCAGCCCCTCGTAGCGGGCGATGTCGGTGAGCTCGCGGTAGGCGTCGCGGACCTGGCTGGCCGAGGTCAGACCGATCTTGATCAGTCCCAGTTCGGTCTTGTGCGCGAGCTGCGGCCCCGACGCCTTCATCACCACGGGATAGCCCACGAGCCCGGCGGCCCGGACAGCGGCGGCCGCGCTGGTCACCAGCTGCTCGCGCGGCACGCGTATGCCGTACGCGCGCAGCAGTTGCTTGGCCGCGTGCTCGCTGAGCTGCTCGCCCGGGCGCATGAGCTCCTGTGCTTTGCGGGCCGAGGGGGACGGGGTGCGCGGCGCGGTGTCGAAGGGGGAGCGGTAGGCGTCGGTGAAGCGGTGGTGGGCGAGGTAGGCGCGTACGGCGGTGATGCAGTTGGAGAAGGTTCGGAAGGTGGCCACGCGCGAGGAGCCGAGCAGCGTGGTGCGATAGGCGTCCTCGGTGCCGACCGGGGAGCCCCAGACGACGCAGACCAGCTTGTCCGTCCGCTCCGCCGCCGCGACGAGGTCCCGGACGAGCCGGTCGCTCATGGGTGGGAAGGGCCCGGGTACGGGGCAGATGAGGACGCCTACGGAGGGGTCGTCCAGCAGCGCGTCGATGATCTTGCGCCCGCGCTCGTCGCCGACGGGGTGTCCGCCGCAGTCGACGGGGTTGGCCACGCTCAGGTACTCCGGTATCCACTGGTGGAGCTCGTCCTGCTTGGCGGCGGAAAGGCCCGGGAGCGGGAGGCCGGCGGCCGTGGCCAGGTCGGCGAAGTGGGCGCCGGTGCCGCCCGAGATCGAATAGACGGCGACGCCGGGGGCCTTGGGCGGCCGGGCGCGGGCGAGCAGGGCCGCGGTGTCCTGGAGCTCGTCCAGGCTGTCGACGCGGATCACGCCGAACTGCCGCATGGCGGCGTCCACCACGTCGTCCGCGCCGGTCAGCTTGCCGGTGTGGGAGGCGGCGGTGCGGGCGCCGGCCTCGGTGCGGCCGACCTTGACGGCCACGACGGGCACCTTGTGCCGGGCGGCCCGGTCCGCGGCGAGCAGGAACGAGCGTCCGTCCTTGAGCCCTTCCATATACGCGGCGATCGCCCCGACCTCGGGCCGGGCGGCGAAGTAGGAGATGAAGTCCGCGCACTCCAGGTCGGCTTCGTTGCCGGTCGGCGCCCAGTGGGAGAGCCGGATGCCGAGCTCCTGGAGGGCGAAGACCGGGCGGCCCTGGTGGCCTGACTGGGTGATCAGCGCGATGGCGGGGCCGTCGAGGTCCTCGCGGAAGTGCTCGAAGGCGTTGAGGTTGGTGTTCGGGCCGAGGAGGCGGACGCCCGAACGGCGCGCGGCGGCGGCGAGGTCGGCCTGGGCGGCGGCGCCCGCCGGTCCGGTCTCGGCGAATCCGCCGGCGAAGGCCACGGCGAAGGCGGCCTTGGCGCCGTCGAGCTCCTCCAGTACGGGGAGCGGGTCGCCCACGAGGAGGACGGCGAGATCGACGCGTTCGGGCAGGTCGCGGACGGAGGGATGACAGGGGAGGCCGAAGACGGAGGTACGGGTGGGGTGCACGGGGTGTAAGCGTGCGCCGACGCGTTCGGACCAGGCGAGGAGCTGCCGGGTGATGCCGGTGTTGGGGCGGCCTTCGGCGTCCGAGGCGCCGACGACCGCGACGGTCTCGGGGCGGAAGAGCCGGTCCAGGTCGGGGATGTCCGAGCGCAGCGGCCTGCCGCTGACGTCGACGTCCTCGGCGCCGTCGGCCCGGCCGTGGACGGCGGGGCCCGGACGCTCGCCGCAGGCCACCACGCGGGCCGGACGGGAGGTGGTGGTGAGGGTGCCGTGAGTCGATCCAAGCATCGTGTCTCGTCCACTCCTGCTCAATGGCCGACAAGCTGACGTATAGTCAGGCTACAGATCTGACGTTCTGTCAGGAATGGCGCTGCGGGCAAACAAACGGAGGGCCGGGGCAGGGCTGATTCCCGTAAAGAGGCCCGGAAATGCAAGGGGGTTGAGGCAGTGCATGCGAATCGGCCGCCTGCGCCGACCGCGCCGCGGTTCGACGTTCCGGAAGCCGACGCCTTCACCCGCCCCTACTGGGAAGCGGCGGGCCGGGGCAGGCTGCTCATACGCCGGTGTCGCGCGGCCGGCTGCGGGCGGGCGCACCACTATCCCCGGGAGTTCTGCCCGCGCTGCTGGAGCGAGGACGTCGTCTGGGAGGCGGCGAGCGGCCGGGCTGTGCTCTACACCTGGTCAGTGGTCCATGTGAACGACCTGCCGCCCTTCGGCGGGCGGCTGCCGTACACGGCGGCCGTGGTGGACCTCACCGAAGGCCCGCGGATGATGACCGAAATCGTCGGCTGCGAGGAGGGCGAGCTGCGCATCGGTATGCCGCTCGCCGTGAGCTTCCGGAAGCTGGACGGGGAGCTGCCGGCAGGGCCGCCACCCCTTTCCGTACCGGTCTTCACGCCCTGCCCCGCACCGGCTCAGGGCCAGAGCAGCTCGGTCGTCCAGCCGCTCTCCGCGGACGGGCTGCGGCGGTAGTTCAGGCGTACGTGCCGGCGCCGGTCGTCGCCCTGGAAGAACTCGACCTCCTGCGCCTCCAGGACGTACAGAGTCCAGGTGCCGACCGGAGCGTCCGGCTCGCGGCGGGCCCGCTCCCAGGCCGCGTCCGAGGCGTGCTCCAGCTCTTCGTACGAGGAGAGCACCTCGCTCTGCCTGCCCACGAGTGCTGCCGCCAGCGCGCCCGTGGAGCGCTTGGCCAGGTCCGCCCGGCTCTCCTCGGCACCCGCGGCCGTCACCGCGCCCTGGACGCGGACCTGGCGGCCGACCGCCGGCCAGTAGAAGCCCAGCGCCGCCTCCGGTCGCACGGCCAGTTCGCGGCCCTTGCGGCTCGTGCGGTGGGTGGCGAAGTGCCAGCCGCGTTCGTCGGCGTCGTGGAGCATCAGGGTCCGTACGGAGGGGCGGCCGGTCGCGTCCGCGGTGGCGAGCGTCATCGTGTGCGGCTCCGGGGAGCCGGCGGCGGCCGCTTCGGAGAGCCACTGCTGGAAGAGGTGCAGGGGGTCGGCGGGGGCGGTGGCCGGGTCGAAGTGCGGCAGCTCTGTGTCCCACACGGGGAGGGAGCGCAAGAGGGTGCGGAAGTCCTGCTGACGGGTGTCGCCCGGTGCGTCTGCGTTGCTCATGGGGGCCATCCAACCGGGTGCGGGGTCTGGGCGCCGGGCGCGCTCAGTCGCGCGCCAGGACGAGCGTCCCCGCGGAGCAGAACCAGCCGCCCGTGCCCGAGGCGACGGCGATCCTCGGGAGCTCCCCGTCCCGCCTGCGGACCTGGCGGCCCGCCTCGGCCTCGCCGCGCAGCTGCCGTACGGCCTCGACGAGGAGGAACAGGCCCCGCATCCCGGGGTGGCAGGCGGAGAGGCCGCCGCCGTCGGTGTTGACCGGCAGCTCGCCGCCGACGGTCAGCCGGCCGTCTTCCACGAAGGCGCCGCCCTCGCCCTTGGCGCAGAAGCCGAGGTCTTCCAGGGTCACCAGCGTCATATAGGTGAACGCGTCGTACAGCTCGGCCACGTCCACCTCTGCGGGGGTGATCCCCGCGCGCTCGAAGGCCGCACGGCCGGAGCGGGCGGCGGGGGAGACGGTGAAGTCCTCCCACTCCGACATCGCCGTGTGGGACACGGCCGTGCCGGCACCCAGCACCCACACCGGCGGGCGGGCGGCGTCCGCGGCGTAGTCCTCGCCCGCGAGCAGGACGGCGCACCCGCCGTCGGACCGGATGCAGCACTGGAGCTTGGTGAACGGGTCGGCGATCAACGGGCCGTCCAGGACGTCGTCGACGGTGATCGGGTCGCGGTACATGGCGTGCGGATTGTGCAATGCGTTGGCGCGGGTTTGAACGGCGATGTCGGCTAACTGTTGGAGGGTGGTGCCGTACTCGTGCATGTGGCGGCGTGCGGCCATGGCGTACTTGGCGATGAGCGTGTGCCCGTACGGCGCCTCGAATTGCAGCGGGCCGCGCGTGCCGTAGGAGAGGCCCGCGGTGCGGCGGCCGGCCTTGAGGTCGGCCCGGGCGGTGGAGCCGTAGACCAGGAGGACGGCGTTCGCGTGGCCTGCGGCGATGGCGTCGGCGGCGTGGGCCGCCATGACCTCCCAGGTTGCGCCGCCGACCGAGGTCGAGTCGGCCCATGCGGGGCGCAGCCCCAGGTGGTCGGCGATCTCCATGGGGGCCAGGGTGCCCAGCCCGGCCGAGGCCAGGCCGTCGATGGAGGCCTTGGCGAGCCCGGAGTCCGCGAGGGCGCGCCGGGCCGCCTGCGCGTGCAGGTCGTAGGGCGTGGCGGAGTCGACCCGCCCGCAGTCCGAGAGTGCGACGCCGAAGACGGCGACCCTGCGTGTGCGGCGGACAGCAGTCATGAACTGACGCTACATCAGATAGGGGCTGGGAAAGTCGGGTTGCCGCACATACCATGACGGCCCGTCAGATCCGGGGAGGGTGTTGCCCATGGACGCCGCATTCACCGAGGAGCAGGGCGAGGTCCGGCGCACCCTGCGCGAGCTGCTGCTCAAGCGCTGCGGGCCCGAGGAGCTCCGGGCCGCCGTCCGCACCCGCGCCGGCCACGACGAGGCGCTGTGGCGGCAGCTGGCCGAACAGCTGGGGCTGCCCGGGCTGGCCGTCGAGCGGCACTACGGAGGCGTGGGCTGCGGCCCCACGGAGCTCGCCCTGGCCTGCGAAGAGACGGGCCGGGTGCTGCTGCCGTCCCCGCTGCTCGCCACGGCGGGCCTCGTGGCCCCCCTGGTCGCCGCGCTGGGCACGCGCGCGCAGCGGACGGAGCTGCTGCCCCGTATCGCCTCCGGAGAGCTCACAGGGGCCCTCGCGCTGCCCTGTGCCTCGCTCACCGCCGCGCTCGGCCTCACAGGACCTCCGGGCGGCGCGTGGGCCGGAGGCGGCAGGACCGGCGGCGTACAGGCGCGGCAGGCGGGGGAGGGGCAGGGCTGGCGGCTGTACGGGGAGGCGGCGCAGGTCCTCGACGGGCACACCGCGGGGCTGCTGCTGGTCGCTGCGCGGGCGGGCGGGTACGTCAGCGGCCGCACGCTGCTGTTCGTCCTGCGGCCCGGTGTGGTCCGTGGGGTGCGCCGTACGCGTCTGACCGCCCTGGACGAGACGCGGCCGCAGGCCCGCATCGAGCTGCGGGACGCGGAGGCCGACCTCCTCGGCAGCGCGGACGGCGGGGTTCCGGAGGCGCTGGCCCGGCTGGGCGCGAGCGTCGCGGCGATGCTGGCCGCGGAGGCCGTCGGCGCGGCGGACCGGGCGCTGGAGCGGACGGTCGAACACGTGCGGACGCGTGAGCAGTTCGGGCGGCCGATCGGCTCCTTCCAGGCCGTCAAGCACCGCCTGGCCGACCTGTACGTGTCCGTGCAGGCCGCGCGCTCCGCCGCCTACTACGCGGCCTGGGCGGCGGGGGAGGTGTCCGCCGCAGCGGAGGACGGCTCAAGCGCCTCAGAAGGCCCCTACGGGGCCGGGGGAGCCGCGGCAGACGCAGGAGTTGCTCTCGCGCAGGCCCTGGAGACGCTGGGGTCCGTGGCCGCGGAGGCCGTCCAGTTGCACGGAGGGATCGGGGTGACGTGGGAGCACGACATCCAGCTGTACTTCAAACGGGCTGCTTCCGACGGCCTGCTCTTCGGACCACCGGAGCGGCTGCGCGCCCGGGCCGCGGAGCTCGCCGGGCTGTTTGCCGGGCGGACCGGCCGGGAAGCGGTGACCCCGTGAAGGGCGCCGCGGCGGAGCGCGTGGAGCGCATGGTGCAGCGGGTCTCGTCGACCCGTACGTTCGCGAGGATCGCACCGCACTGCATCCCGGCCCTGGACCGTGCGGTGCACCGGCTGACGGGCGGCAGGAAGCTGCTCAGCGCCCGCCTGCTGCCCAGCCTGGTGCTCACGTCGACGGGTGCCCGTACCGGGCTGCCGCGGCACACGCCGCTCGCCTGCATGCCGGAGGGCCCGAGGCCGGCGCCTCCGGCCGCATGGGTACTCATCGGGAGCAATTTCGGGCGCCCGGGTCACCCCGCATGGACGGCGAACCTGAAGGCGCACCCCGAGGCGGAGATCAGCTGGAAGGGGCGTGACGTGCCGGTGCGGGCGCGGCTGCTGCGCGGCGCCGAGCGGGAGGCCGCGTGGGCGGACGTGGTGAAGTTCTGGCCGCCGTACGCGCGCTACCAGGCGCGCGTGGAACGGGAGATCCGGCTGTTCCGGCTGGAGCGGAGGTAGCGGGCCGGAAGCGGGTGAGAATCACGGCGGCGGGCCCCCTCCGGGCCGGCCGGTGGGGGCCCGCCGCTGCGATGACAGGACGTGCAGGGGTACGGACGCGCAGACGTACGAGGTGCCGGAGTGCTCTGGAGCGTGCCGGAGCGCTGCCCGGCCGGCTTCTGGCTTGCCGGCTGCTACTTCGTCGGCTTCTTGCCCGTGATGCCCAGGTGGACCAGGAGGGCGAGGTTCGGCTTGAGCTCGGCCTGCTTGACGCCCCAGCTCTGGAAGCCCTTCTGGTGCGAGGCCACCGCGGCGAGCATGGCGACGAGCGAACCGGCGATCGCCGCGGGGTTCACGTCCTTGTCCAGCTTGCCCTTGGTCTGGAGCTCCTTGACGGAGTCCGTGAGGGAGCTGGTGACGGCGTTGAGGATCTTCATGCGGATCTTGTAGAACCGCTTGTCGCCCTCGGCCGCCCCGAGGTCGACCACCCGGAGGATGGCGTCGTGCTTGCGCCAGAACCCGAGGAAGCCGTCCACGAGCTCTTCGGCCGCCTGCCAGCCGGACTTGCCGACCCAGGACCGCCCGGCGACGAGCTCGGTCAGGCTCGCGCCCTCCTTCGCCATCTCCTCGGCGATCTCGAGGACCGCGCCCTCGACGTCCGGGAAGTACTGGTAGAAGGTCGCGGGCGAGGTGCCGGCCTTGCGGGCGACGTCGATGACCTTGACGTCGCGGTAGGGAGAGGAGCTGAGCATTTCGCTGAGGCAGTCGAGCAGCTTCTGCCGCGTCGCCTGGCCGCGCC
The DNA here is from genome assembly GCF_003626645.1 of Streptomyces klenkii. Taxonomy (GTDB): domain Bacteria; phylum Actinomycetota; class Actinomycetes; order Streptomycetales; family Streptomycetaceae; genus Streptomyces; species Streptomyces klenkii. The sequence continues at coordinate 267,460 of NZ_RBAM01000007.1, forward strand.
GACCGGCCACGCGGCCGTCGACGGTGCGTACTTGTCCTGTCATGCCGTCAGCTTACCGAGGGGTGATCGGAGCGCGATTCGGCCGCATGCAAATGGGGGCAGGGGTCCGGAGTGGGGTGTAAGGCCAGCTCAGGCGGTATACGGGGGACCGTGGAAAGATCGCCGGGGATTGGCCCGTACCGGTGAATCGTCTTATCAACAGGCTGTGGACAACGCCCGTCGGAGACCCTTCGCACGGTTGTCCACAGGTCCGCCGGAACACCCCCTTCGCCCGCTACGGTGGCATGCGTGAACACACCCCGCGGGGCATGGCGGAAGCTCCCGGGGGCGGCGGCGGGTCGCGTACGGGAAGCGGGGTCAGGAGGCGCGGGACGAGTCGTTCCGCATGTGGTGGAGAGAAGGTGAAGCGCGACCCGGTTTCGCCACCGCGTCGTTCGCCAGGAAGAATCAGCATGCGTACCCCGGGATAATTCGCGGTGAGACGCTGCACGGGGCTGAAACCCTTCAAGCCCCGACGGGGAGGTGGCAGGTCAGTGGTGGAGCAGCTTACGCAGCACGACCCGAGACGGATCGGCCCGTTCGAGGTGCTCGGCCGACTCGGTGCCGGTGGCATGGGGCTGGTCTATCTCGCCCGCTCGGCGTCCGGCCGGCGGGTGGCGATCAAGACGGTGCGCACGGAGCTCGCCGAGGACCAGCTCTTCCGGGTCCGCTTCACCCGCGAGGTGGAGGCGGCCCGCGCGGTCAGCGGCTTCTACACCGCGGCCGTCGTCGACGCCGACCCGCGCGCCGCCGTGCCGTGGCTCGCCACCGCGTACGTGCCCGCGCCCTCCCTCGAGGAGATCGTCAACGAGTGCGGGCCCCTGCCCGCCCAGGCCGTGCGCTGGCTCGCGGCCGGCATCGCCGAGGCGCTGCAGTCCATCCACGGCGCCGGCCTGGTCCACCGCGACCTCAAGCCGTCCAACGTGCTGGTCGTCGAGGACGGCCCGCGCGTCATCGACTTCGGCATCGCCTCCGGCGTCTCCAACACCCGCCTGACGATGACCAACGTCGCCGTCGGCACGCCCGCCTACATGTCGCCCGAGCAGGCGCGGGACTCCCGCAGCGTCACCGGCTCCAGCGACATCTTCTCCCTCGGCTCCACCCTCGTCTTCGCGGCCACCGGCCACGCCCCCTTCCACGGCGCGAACCCCGTGGAGACGGTCTTCATGCTGCTCCGCGAGGGCCCCGACCTCAGCGGCCTGCCCGACGAGCTGCGGCCCCTGATCGACTCGTGCATGCAGATGGCCGCCGAGCACCGGCCCAGCCCCGCCGACCTCCAGGCCGAGCTGGCCCCGCACCTCTTCGCCTCCGGCGGGGGCGACGACAGCGGCACGGCCTCCGCCTGGCTGCCCGACAACGCCGTCTCGCTCATCGAGCAGCGCCGCGCCGGCCAGCGGCCCGCGGCGGCCGCGGCCACCGGCAGGGCGGGCGGCCGCGGCCGGGCCTCCGCCCCTCCGCCCCCCGCGCAGCCGCCGGCCTCCGCGCCTTCCTACGACCCGTCGGGCCCCGGTGCCCACAGCGGCCCCGCCTGGGGCGACGGGCGCGGCACCGGCCGCTCCCCGATGCCCGCCGGCCACGACCCGCGCGGCGGCCTGAGCGCCCCGCTCGACTCCCGGGCCGGAGCCGCCACGGCTCCGCACGCACCGCCGGCCCGCTATCCGGCGCCGCCCGCGCACGACGGGTCCGTGCGGCTCGCGGGCTCGCAGGTCCCCATCGGCCCGGGCCCCCGCGTCGCCGACGGCCGCGATGCCCACTCCCAGGCGGGCACCGGTCCGGCGACGGGCTGGGTGCGCCCGCCCGCCGGCGTGCCCGGCACCGCGCCCGCCCCCTCCGTGCCCGCCCAGGCGACAGGGCCCGCGGCCGACGCGGCCACCAACGCACCCGGCGACCAGGGGCGTTGGCGGCCCTGGCGCTTCCGCATGTCCAACGACGTCTGGGGTACGCCCACCGTCGCCGGCGAGCTGCTCTACGTCACGTCGTTCGAGGTGCACGCCCTCGACGTGGCCACCGGGCGGCGCCAGTTCAAGACCCGTGACGTGGCCTGGGCGATGGCCGTCACCGACGGGCGCATCCACGCCTCCGACGGCCCCACGCTCTACGCCCTGGACGCGGCCGACGGCGCCGAGCGCTGGCGCCTCGCCACCGACGGCTGGGTCTACTCCCTGCGGGCCGAGCGCGGCACGGTCGTCACGGGCACCCGCGGCGGCGGCGTCCAGGCCTGGGAGGCCGCCAACGGCGAGCTGCTGTGGGAGATGGGCGGCGCCCAGACCGACTTCGAGACGCCGGACTGCGGGCCGGTCGTCCACGACGGCGTGGTCTACGTCTGGGCCGACGCCCGGCTGCGGGCCCTGGAGGCCCGTACCGGCGCCGAGCGCTGGTCGTACCCGGTGGGCGACACCGCCTCGTGCGGCGGCGTTCCCGTACGGCTCCTGGCAGGCCCCGACGGCGTCGTCTACGTCGCCGCGGGCACGCGCGTGCTGGCCATCGACGTGGCGCGCGGTGATGTGCGCTGGCGCTTCGAGGCGCCCGCCGTGTTCCTCAGCCCGCCGGCCTTCGCCCCCGGCCCCGCCGTCACCGGAGGCGGCGTCTACATCGCCGACTACCTGGGCACCGTCTACGCCCTGGACGCCGCCACCGGCCGCGATCGCTGGCGCATCGCCACCGAGGCCCGGCAGTCCACGGAACCGGTGCTGGTGGCGGCCGGCTCCGTCCACCTGGGCAGCGGCGGGGCGCTCTACACGCTCGACGCGGTCACCGGCACGCCGAAGTGGCGCTTCGCGGCCGGCGGCGACGTCGTGGGCTCCCCGGTCATCGCCGACGGCCGCATCCACTTCGGCTCCGCCGACCACTGTCTGTACACGGTGGACGCCGCGGGCGGCCAGCTGCGGTGGAAGCTCGCCACGGGCGGGGAGATCACCGGCTCGCCGGTGGCGGCGGGCGGCGTGGTGTACGCGTGCAGCAAGGACCGCTGCGTGTACGCACTGGACGCGGCCAAGGGCACCGGGATGGCGTCCTCGCGGCGCTGACAGCGCGCCTCGCGGCGGGGCGCCCGCTGCTGCCGGCGCCGCTCAGCGCAGTTGGTGCCCTCGCTTCAGCGCAGCCGGTGCCCTCGCTGCCGTGAGGCGAACAGCCGCGCCTGCTCCTCCGGGGGCAGGTTGCCCAGGGAGATCAGGTGCGGCGCGAGGGAGAGGGCTCGTTCCCGCGTCGCCTCCTTGGCCGCCCACAGTGCCCGCACCGTGCCCTGGACGGCCTCTGTCGGGCAGGCCGCGATGACGGCGGCGGCGCGCAGGGCCGCGGCGACGGCCTCGCCGGGTGCCGTCAGCTCGGAGACGAGGCCGATCTCGTATGCGCGCCGCGCGGAGAGCCGCTCGGCGGTGCCCATCAGGGCCAGGCGGGCGGCCTCGCCGAAGGGCATGCGCTGCGCCATATGGATCGTCTCGTAGGCACTGACCATGCCGTACGTCGTGTGCGGGTCGAAGAAGGAGGCGTCCTCGGCGGCCACGATGAACTCCGCCTCGCCGAGCAGGTAGAACGCCCCGCCGCACGCCATTCCGCCGACCGCCGCGACGACCGGCTTCCACAGGTCGGCCGACTTGGGGCCGACGGCGCGCAAGGGGTCGTCCAGCGAGTAGGGCGAGGCCGGCTGGGGGACGGTGGCGGAGCGGTCGATGCCGGTGCAGAAGGCCCGGTCGCCGGCGCCGGTCAGCACGACGGCCCGGACGGTGTCGTCGAAGCGGAACCGGCGCCATATGGAAGTGAGTTCGGAGGCGGCTGCCAGGTCGAGGGCGTTGTGCCGCTCGGGCCGGTCGAGGGTGACGAGGGCGACGCCGTCGGCGTGCACTTCCGCACGTACGCCCGGGCTGCTGCCGCTGCTGTTGCCGCTCATGGCGTCACCTCCAGCAGCCAGCGCGGCACGGTGAAGCCGCCGGGGAGCCGGGCGAAGGTGACGCGCACGGGGGCGCCGATGTAGAGCTGCTCGGGGTCCACGGAGTTGATGTCCGCTTCCGGCGCCGCCACGAGGTTGCCGATGAGGCGGATGCGCGGGGCTTCGGCCAGCTCCACGACCACGACGTTGTACGGGGCCCGCGCGGCGTAGGCGGGCAGGAGCGGCGGGTGGGGCAGGACGTACGACCAGATGCGGCCGCGGCCGCTCATCCGCCGCCAGTCGCTGTCGAAGGACTGGCAGCGCGGGCAGCACGGGCGCGGCGGGAACCGCAGCTCACGGCAGAGGCCGCAGGCCTGGACGCGGAGTTCGCCGCGCGCCGCGAACTCCCAGAAGGGCGCGCCGTCTTCATCGGGCTCGGGCAGCAGCAGGCCGTTGTCAGTGGTGCCCCTCATCATGGAGGACATGAGCTCAACTCCTCAGCAGCAGAGCCGATGTGGGGACGCCCTCGCCCGCCGTGACCAGGCAGGTCGCGGCGCCCGGCACCTGCGCCGTGGAGGTGCCGCGCAGTTGCCGGACGCCTTCGGTGATGAGGTTGAAGCCGTGCACGTAGGCTTCGCTGAGCCCGCCGCCGCCGGTGTTCAGCGGGAGCCGGCCGCCGAGTTCGAGGGCGCCGTCCTCGGTGAAGGCTGCGCCCTCGCCGCGCCCGCAGAAGCCGTAGCCCTCCAGGGAGAGCGGGATGAGGGGGGTGAAGGCGTCGTAGATCTGGGCGACGTCGATGTCGGCGGGGCCGAAGTCGGCCGTCTTCCACAGCTGCCGGGCGGCGGTCCAGGAGGGGCTGGTGAGCGGGTCGTCGTTCCAGTAGTTGACCATGCCGTGGTGCTGGGCGGGCAGGCCCTGCGCGGCGGAGTGCACGTAGACGGGGGAGCGGCGGCAGTCGCGGGCCCGGTCGGCGGAGACGACGACGCAGGCCAGGGCGCCGTCCGTCTCCAGGCAGTTGTCGTAGAGGCAGAGCGGTTCGCTGATCCAGCGCGAGGTCATGTAGGTCTCGCGGGTGAGCGGGCGCCCGTGCATGACGGCGGCCGGGTTCCGGGCGGCGTGGTTGCGGCAGGCGCGGGCGACGTTGAAGAAGTGGTCACGGGTGGCGCCGTACTCGTGCATGTAGCGGCGGGCGAGCATGGCGATCTCGTCGGCCGGGCGGATCAGCCCGTACGGGCGGGTCCACTGTGCGGGGGTGGGCAGCTGCGTCCGGGTGTTGCGCCAGGGGCGGGGGCCGGAGCCGCGCTTGCGGGAGCGCCAGGCGACGCCGACGGACGCCTGGCCGGTGGCGATCGCCGCGGCGAGGTGGGCGACGGTCGCGCAGGAGGCGCCGCCGCCGAAGCCGGTCCGGGCGAAGAAGGTCACGTCGCCCGCGCCGATGGACTTGGCGATCTCGACCTCGTCGGTCTCCTCCATGGTGTACGAGGCGAAGGCGTCGACCTGGGAAGGGGGGATGCCCGCGTCGTCGAGCGCGGCGAGGATCGCGCGGCAGGCCAGGGTCTTCTCCGAGGCTTCGAGCCGGCGGGCGAAGGGGGTCTGACCTATGCCGACGATCGCGGTGGCGTCCTTGAGCGCCGGTGAGCCCCTGCGGGCCGGGGGAGGTGCAGGTGTCGTGCTTCTCGTGGCCATCGTCGCCTCCGCACTGGTTCCGGCGCTGCTGTCGGCGCTGTTTCCCTCACCGTTGCTACTGCCCTTGCTGCCGCTGCTTCCCCTGCTGACAGCGCGGAAGGGTATCGCTAATCTGACGAACAGTCAGCAGTGGGCCGGCCGGGGCGGCGGGGAGGGCACGCGATGCGCGGAGACCTGGAGTTCATGTCCATACCCCGGCTGGTCCGCACCGCCGCCGCGCGTTACGGCGACCGCGAGGCCGTGGTCGAGGGCCGGACCAGGATCGGCTACGAGCAGCTCGCCGCCCGGATCGAGCGGGCCGCCGCCGGGTGCCTCGCGGCGGGCGTCCAGGCAGGCGACCGCGTGGCCGTATGGGCGCCGAATACGCTCGACTGGATCGTCTCCGCCCTGGGAGCCGTCACGGCCGGCGCGGTCCTCGTCCCGGTCAACACCAGGCTCAAGGGTGCCGAGGCCGCCCACGTGCTCGGGCGCACCCGGGCGAAGCTGCTCTTTGTCACCGGCACCTTCCTGGGCACGTCCTACGTCGCCGCGCTGCGGCGGGTGGCCGGTGGTGCCCGTACGGCCTACGACCGCGGCCGTGACCGCCGGCGGAGCCGTGCGGGGGCGGAGGAGGAGAGGGAGACGCCCCTGCCCGGGCTTCCGCACCTGGAGCAGGTCGTCGTGCTGGCCGAGGACGCACTGGCGGGCCCTGGTTTCCGGACGTGGAAGGAGTTCAACGCCGCGGCGGACGCGGTGCCGGCCTGGGCCGTACGGGCCCGGGCGAACGCCGTCAGCCCCGACGCGCCCTCGGACATCATCTTCACCTCCGGTACCACGGGCGAGCCCAAGGGCGTGGTCGTCACCCACGCTCAGACCCTGCGCACCTTCGGTGCCTGGTGCGACCTCGCGGGGCTGCGGAGAGGAGACCGCTATCTGATCGTCAACCCGTTCTCGCACACCTTCGGCTACAAGGCCGGGGTGCTCGCCTGCCTCATGCGCGGTGCGGTGATGGTGCCGCAGGCGGTCTTCGCGGTGGACACGGTGCTGGCCGGAATCGCGGCGGAGCGCATCACCGTGCTGCCCGGCCCGCCCACCCTGCACCAGGCGCTGCTCGACCACCCGGCCCGGTCGGTGTGCGCGCTGTCGTCACTGCGGCTGGTGGTGACAGGGGCGGCGGCAGTGGATCCGGGGCTGGTCGAGCGGCTGCGGGCGGAGGCCGGCGTTCCCACGGTGCTGACGGCGTACGGGATGAGCGAGGCCACCGGTGTCGTCACCATGTGCCGGCGCCACGACTCCGCCGAGGTCGTCGCGGGCACCGCGGGCCGGGCCCTGCCGGACACCGAGGTCAAGGTGGCCGGGGCCGACGGGAAGGCGCTGCCGCCGGGCCGGCCGGGGGAGATCCTGGTGCGCGGCTACCAGGTCATGTCCGGCTACTTCGAGGATCCGCGGGCCACGGCGGAGGCGATCGATGCGGACGGCTGGCTGCACACCGGCGACGTCGGCGTGCTGGACGGTGAAGGCAATCTGCGGATCACCGGCCGGATCAAGGACATGTTCGTGGCCGGGGGCTTCAACGTGTATCCGGCGGAGGTGGAGCGGCTGCTGGCCCGGCATCCGGGCGTAGCCGAGGCCGCCGTCGTGGGCGTGCCGGACCGGCGGCTGGGCGAGGTCGGCAGGGCCTATGTGGTCCGCAGGGACGGTGGTCCCGCCCCGTCAGCGGAGGAGCTGATCGCCTGGGCGCGGCGCGAGATGGCCGCGTACAAGGTGCCGCGTGAGGTGGAGTTCGTTCCCGGCCTCCCGCGGAACGCTTCCGGCAAGGTCATCAAGGGCGAATTGCGGGCGCCCGGCGAAACAAAGGGCCTCATGGGCGATGAAGCCGAAGCAAATGAAGCCGGAGCCAGCGAAGACGAGGCCGATGAAGGCGAATGAGGGACGTGTAGGAGGCGCATGAGGGGGCAATGAGAGGGAACAGCGGCGCGGCCGACGGCGCGGTGCGGGGCACGGAGTGAAGATGGCCCTCGGAACCCGAGTGCGAACGAGGTGGATGCCATGCCGCTGTCCGTCGAAGAGCGTGAGAAATTCCTGGCCGGCCGGCGCGTGGCGGCGATCGCCGTCGAGGCGGGCGGGGGACGCGGACCGGTGAACGTGCCCGTCTGGTATCTCTACCGTCCGGGCGGTGAGGTCGTGCTTGTCACCGGCCGCGCCTCCCGCAAAGCGCAGCTCATTGCCGATGCCGGGCGATTCACGCTCTTGGTGGACCAGACGTCTCCGACGTACCGGTACGTCTCCGTCGAGGGCGAGCTCGTGTCGCTCGAAACGGCGACGGAGGAGCTGGCGAGGGAGATCGCTGTCCGTTATCTGCCGACGGAAGCGGCAGTGGACGCGCACGTGGAGAGAATCATGGCCGACCCGGAAGCGGTCGTGGCGATCAGGATGCGGCCGCGGCACTGGCACTCGGCCGATCTGGGTGGCGCGAGCTGACGCTGACCGGCAGGGCCGGCGTCGCCGCCGCCCGCCTAGTACGCCGCTGCGTCGGGGCCGGCCCAGATGGTGCCGTGATCGTCCCGGCCGCCCGTGCCGTGGTCGTCGCGGCCACCGGTGCCGTGGTCGTCGCCACCGATCGGGTGCGCGAGCTGCACCAGGCCGGCCGACGTCGTCGCTTTGGTCCCGTGGTCGTCAGCGGCTGCCGGGCCCGCCGCGGCCAGTGCCCCGGCACCGGCCATGGCGGCCATCGCGGCTATGACGAGGGCCTTCTTCGCGCGCCTGCTCGTAGCGTTCATTTCCCACTCCTCTGATTCGGGGGGTGTTGCGGTGATGGTGCACGTGCCGGTGAACGTAGCGGGTGAGGACGGCTGCGTCCGCCGTTCGGACCGAAGTGTGTGACGGAACTCCGCTCCATTTGCCTGCAGTTCTGCGCGCATGGGCGCAAGACCGCAGGGGTCGGCGTCGACGGCTTCCCCTCCGTGCTGCCGACGCCGGCCCCTGCGGTCCCCCGTTGGACCTTCCCTTTTTCAGTTGTTGTGCGATCCCCCGTTGTTCCCCCGTACGTTCCCCCGTGCTGTGGCGCCTTTCTCCCCGTCCGACGCCCCCCGTTTCGCTCATTTCAGCGTCGGACGACCCCCGTTGGAAATCCCCCGTTGGATCTCCCCCGTCGTGCGTTCCCCCGTGAGTCCCCCGTCGTACGTTTCCCCCGTACGGTTCCCCCGTCGTGCTTTTCCCCCGTCGTACGTCGTGCCCGGGTGCGTTCCCTGCGGATCTTCCTCCCCCGGAACGTCCCCGTGTCGTGCTCTCCCCCTGAGCCCCCGGCCGGGAGATTCCTGCCCGCCGATGTTTCCGGCCAGAAATCCCCCGTCCCGGGAGCCCGATCAGATCAGCCCGGATGTGGGCTTGTCCCCCGTGGGGTGGTCGTCCATGACGATCAGTTCATCGCCCGGAAGAGGTTTTTTCTTCAGGACCTTGCTGTCTTTGAGGATGACGGGCTCACCGATGGTGGCGTGGTCGTCCGGCGGCGGGGCGAACTGCTGCCCCGCGGTGAACGTTCCCCCGGTGGGATGGTCGTCCTGCGGTGTGGCCACGCCTGGCGTGAGCTTGCGCTCGTCGCTCATAGCGATCAACTCCGATGGGTCGGTGCGAGTCGTTTGGCGTGAGGGGTTGGTGCTGGGATGCAGAACCCGCCCGGCGACTCCCCCGATGGCCGCCGGACGGGGACTGGGGCTGATCACCCCTGAGGTGAGGCCTCACCTACGACCCGTCTGCCCCCCGACGCGACGGATCGACAGCACTCAGACTGCACTGTCGCGATAAACGATCGATGAACGGGCACGTGACAGCGTTTTCCCGGGCCTCTACGGCTGCGCTGGCGACTCCGGAACGACACCGAGGGGGATCCGGAAGGGCGTACGAAGGGACGCCCCTGTGTCGCACGGCACTGCGAATGCGGGATTCCGCTCCGCGTCCTGTCGCTCGCTACCTGTCCGCTACCCCGGAGCGCGGAGTTCCACCCACCGGCGGCCGGGTCTACGCCGCCTGTACCACCGACAGCAGATTTCGTACCTCTGCCGCCTCAGGCGAGCCCAGCTGCTCGTAGATCGCCAGCGCCTCCGTCCAGCAGGCGCGCGCCCGGCCCGGCTGCCCCAGCGCGTCGAGCGAGCGCCCGAGCACGGTCAGAACGTTACTGCGCCGCCACTCCCCGCCGATGCCGCGCAGCTTCAGCGCCTGCTCGGCGTGGTGGGCGGCGGCCGTCGGCCGCCCGGCCAGGAGGTGGACCTCGGCCATCCGGTAGTGGGTCATGCCTTCCCACAGCCGCTGCCGGTTGTCGACGAAGATCGGCATGGCCTCGTTCAACTGCCGCAGCGCGTCCTCGTACCGCCGCGCCCGGGTGAGGGCCAGACCGTACGTGTAGAGGCCGTTCGCGATCCGCCAGCTGACGTTGATCTCCCGGAAGATGCCGATGGCCTGCTCGGCGAGCTCGACGGCCGAGGCGGACCGCCCGGTGTCGAGGTGGACCCGCGCCAGGTTGCTGAGGGCGGTCGCCTCGCACGGGCGGTTGCCGTCCTCGCGGAAGCACTCCAGGGCCTGGCCGATGTACGCCTCGGCGTCCTCGTAGCGGTGCTGGTAGATGGCGACGATGCCGCGGTTGTTGGAGGCGTACCCGCACGGGATGGGGTCCTCCGTGGCGCGGCCGAGGAGGACGGCGTGCAGGGCGTGCTCGTCGGCCTGGGCGAAGCGGCCCGCGAGGCTGTTCACGTGCGTGAGGACGGTCCGGGCGCGGCCTTCGGCCCGGGCGTCCCCGGTCTCCTGCGCGGCGGCCAGGAGCGCCGTGGCGGCCTGCTCGTAGAGCCTGAAGTCGGCGCCGGACTCGGCGAGGTCCTTGGCGGCCAGCAGCAGGTCGACGGCGCGGCGCAGGGTGCCGCCGGTGGCGGACGCGTGCTGGCGGACGCAGGCCAGCAGGCAGCCGGCCTCGGCGAACAGCCAGTCGCAGGCCGCGTCCCGGTCGGTGAAGACGAGCCCGGGGTGGGTGGTCGGCGTCAGGTGGGCGAGGAGCTGGTCGCCGGGCCGCTCCAGGACGTACACGCCGGCGGCCGTCGCCAGGTAGAAGTCCAGGAGCCGTGAGAGGGCGGCCTCGCGCTCTGCGGGCGGCTGTTCGTCCCGCTCCGCGCATGCACGCGCGTAGAGGCGTACGAGGTCGTGGTAGCGGTACCGGCCGGGTGCGGCGGATTCCAGCAGGGACGTGTCGACGAGCGACTCCAGCAGCTCCTCGGTGGCGTCCGTGTCCAGGTCCAGGACGGCCGCGGCGGCCGCGAGCGAGATGTCCGGGCCGTCCGCCAGGCCCAGCAGCCGGAAGGCGCGGGCCTGGCCCGGCTCCAGCTGCCCGTAGCCCAGCTCGAAGGTGGCGGTGACGGCGAGGTCGCCGGCGCGCAGCTCGTCGAGGCGGCGCCGCTCGTCGCCGAGCTTGCGGGCCAGCACCGATACCGTCCATGTCCGGCGGGCGGCGAGGCGGGAGGCGGCGATGCGGATGGCGAGCGGCAGGAAGCCGCACGCCGCGACGACGTCCATCGCCGCGTCCCGCTCGGCCTCCACGCGCTCGGTGCCGACGATGCGGGTGAACAGCACCAGCGCCTCGTCCGGGCTCATCACGTCCAGGTCGACGAGGTGGGCCCCGGCGAGGCCCACCATGCGCGCCCGGCTCGTGACGAGGGCCGCGCAGCCTTCCGTGCCGGGCAGCAGCGGGCGGACCTGGGCGGCGTCCCGGGCGTTGTCCAGCAGGGCGAGGACGCGGCGGCCGTCGAGGGTGGAGCGGAAGAGCGCGGACCGTTCCTGCACCCCCTCAGGAATAGCGGAATCCAGAATTCCGAGCGCCCGCAGGAACGATCCGAGCACTGCTTCCGGCTCGGCGGGCAGAGGGCCGGTGCCTTGCAGGTCCACGTACAGCTGACCGTCCGGGAAGTGGTGCCGCGCGGCGTGCGCGACGTGCACCGCCAGCGTCGTCTTGCCGACGCCGCCGATGCCGGCGACGGCCGACACGGCCATCACCCGGCCGTCGCACGTCGCGAGCTGGTCGCCGAGCTCGTCCACGAAGGCGGCGCGCCCGGTGAAGTCGGAGACCGTCGCGGGCAGCTGAGCGGGGCGGATGAACGCGGGCCCGGCGTACGGCCGGTCGTCCGGGATGAAGGGCAGGGCGAGGTCGGCGTCGGCGTTGAGGATGCGCTGCTGGAGCTCGGAGAGCTCGGGGCACGGGTCGACGCCCAGCTCGTCGGCGAGGAGCCGGCGGGTGTCGGCGTAGACGGCGAGGGCCTCGGCCTGCCGGCCGCTGCGGTAGAGGGCGAGCATCAGCAGCTCGCGCAGCCGCTCGCGCAGCGGGTGGGCGGCGGTCAGGGCCGTCAGCTCCGAGACCGCCTCGGCGTGGCTGCCCACCTCCAGGTCCAGGTCCAGCCGGGTCTCGATGAGCGACAGCCGCCACTCCTCCAGCCGCGTGCGCTGCGTCTCCGCGTACGGGCCGGGCAGGCCGGCCAGCGGCTCGCCGTCCCACAGGCCGAGGACCTCGTTGATGAGGTCGCGGGCGCGGTGGCGGTCGCCGGAGGCGCGCGTCTTCTCCGCCTCGGCGACGAGGTGCTCGGCCCGGTCGATGTCCAGGCAGCCGAAGCCGACCCGGACGGCGTAGCCCCCGGACTCGCTGACCAGGACGTCGGCGTCCCGGCCGAAGGCCTTGCGCAGCCGCGAGGCGTACGTGCGCAGCGCGGCGAGGGCGGCGTGCGGCGGCTCGTCGCCCCAGAGCGCGTCCACCAGCTCGGGCGCGGTGGCGGTCCGGCCGCCGCGCAGCAGCAGGGCGGCGAGGAGCGCCCTCTGCTGCGGCGAGCCGGTGTTCAGCAGTTCCCTGCCGCGGCGGGCCCGGACGGGCCCGAGCACGGTGAATCGGAGCTGCTGCCCGTGCCCTGTATCGCCGGCCATGGTGACCCCCTGCTTGTCCCGCTCGGTCGCACGGCCAGTCTGCCTTGTCCGGGGGCTCTGCGTCAGCAGGGGTCCGGCCTCTCCACAAGGCCTGCCAGAGACCGCCTCACCCCTGTCTCCACGGAGTACTGACGAGTCGTCAGATCGTCGCTAACGTGTCAGCCATGGAGAGCATCCCCCGCATCATCTCGGTGGACGATCACACGGTCGAGCCTCCTCACGTCTGGTCGGACCGGCTACCGGCGAAGTTCCGCGATGTCGGGCCGCGGATCGTGCGCGCGCCGGTGAAGGAAATGACCTTCGTCGGCGGAAGGTTCACTCCCGTCATGGGCGACCCGGGCGACGGCGGCCCGGAGGCCGACTGGTGGATCTATGAGGATTTGCACCGTCCGCTCACGCGGCTGGATACCGCCGTCGGATACTCCAGGGACGACGTCAGACTGGAGGGCATCACGTACGAACAGATGCGGCCCGGCTCCTTCAGCGTTCCGGAACGACTGGCCGATATGGACCGCAACCACGTCCAGTCCGCACTGTGCTTCCCCACCTTCCCGCGCTTCTGCGGGCAGACCTTCACCGAGGCGAAGGACCGCGAACTCGCCCTCCTCGGCGTGCGCGCGTACAACGACTGGATGGTGGAGGAGTGGTGCGGCCCGCAGGCGCACGGCCGCCTCGTCCCCCTCTGCATCGTCCCCCTGTGGGACGCCGGGCTGGCCGCCGCCGAGGTGCGCCGCAACGCCGCACGCGGCGTGCGCGCCGTGTGCTTCTCCGAGATCCCCCCGCACCTCGGCCTGCCCTCCGTCCACACCGACGCCTGGGACCCCTTCCTGCGTGCCTGCGCAGAGACCCGCACCGTCATCGCCATGCACATCGGCTCCTCCTCGCGCATGCCGTCCACCTCGGCCGACGCACCGCCCGCCGTCGGCTCCGTCATCACCTTCGCCAACTGCTGCTTCTCGCTCGTCGACTGGCTGATGTCCGGCGCCTTCGAGCGCTTCCCGGAGCTGCACATCATGTACGCCGAGGGGCAGATCGGCTGGATCCCGTACGTCCTGGAGCGCGCGGACGTCGCCTGGGAGCAGAACCGCGCCTGGGGCGGCGTCGCGGACAAGGTCCTGCGGCCGCCGTCCGAGCTGTTCGCCGAGCACGTCCACGGCTGCTTCTTCGACGACGCCTTCGGGCTGCGCAGCCTCGACGCGATCGGCGCCGGCAACGTCCTCTACGAGACCGACTACCCGCACTCCGACTCCACTTGGCCGCGCTCCAAGGAGGTCGCCGAGCAGCAGATGGGGCACCTGCCGCCGGACGTGATCGAGCGCATCGTCCGCGGCAACGCGATCGAGCTGCTGGGGCTCACGGAGGAAGGGCTGTGGGCGCATGCCGCCGGATGAACCCTGGGCGGCCCCGCGGGACGGCCTGCGCGTCCTCCCCGCCGGCCGCCTCTCCTACGGCATGCAGCTCCCCATCACCTCCCTCAGCACCCTCTACGCCGAGCCCTGGGAGGTCGAGGCCGGCCCCGCCGAGCTGCGGCGGATCGCCCGCGCGGCCGACCGGCTCGGCTTCGCCTACGTCGCCACCTGCGACCACGTCGCCGTCCCCGCACGGCTGGCCGCCGCCATGGGCACCGTCTGGTACGACCCCGTGGCCGCTCTCGCCCACCTCGCCGCCGTCACCGAGCGCGTCCTGCTGCTCAGCCACGTGGCCGTAGCCGCGCTGCGGCACCCGCTCGCGCTCGCCAAGCAGTACGCGACCGTCGACCGGCTCGCGGAGGGGCGGCTCGTCCTCGGGGTGGGGGCCGGGCACGTCCGGGAGGAGTTCGAGGCGCTGGGCGTCGACTTCGGGCGGCGCGGCGCGATCCTGGACGAGACGGTCGACGCGCTCAAGGAGGCGCTCGGGCCGTCCGAGTACCCGCAGTACAGCGGACGCCGGTTCGCCTTCCGCGGGCTCGGCCAGGCGCCCCGGCCGGTCCGTACGCCGCGGCCGCCCCTGTGGGTCGGCGGCTCCTCACCGGCAGCGCTGCGCCGGGCGGCGCTCCGGGGCGACGGCTGGCTGTCCCAGGGCGACCGGCGCGAGGAGCTGCCGCAGCGCATCGCCGAGCTGCGGCGGCTGCGCGAGGAGGCCGGCAGGGACGGGCCCTTCGCGGTCGGGGCGATCTCCGAGGCGCTGTACGTCGGGAGCCCGGCCTGGGACACCGGCGGCCGGACGCTGACCGGTGCGCCGGAGGCGCTCGCCGAGTCGCTGCGGGCGTACCGGGCGATGGGCGCGGACCAGATCCAGGTGCGGTTCCGCTCGCGCGGCGCGTCCGAACTCCTGGACCAGATGGAGGCGTTCGCGGAGTCGGTGGCTCCGCTCCTTGCCGGGTAGGGCGGCGGCCGGGAGGCCCTTCGGTGTACGGAGCGGGGTCAGCGGCCTGCGGTGAGCGCCGTGCGGAGTGGAGTGAGGGATTTACAGCATGCCGTACGGAGTGGAGTGAGGGTTTTACGGCATGGCGTACGGAGCGGAGTGAGCGATTTACAGCAAGGCGTCCGGCATGGAGTGAGGGATTTACGGCACGGAGCGAGCGGCGTACATGCAGCGGATGACAGGAGGGGACCTCATGGGCAAGCTGGACGGCCGTGTCGTGCTCATCACGGGCGCGGCGCGCGGGCAGGGCGAGCAGGAGGCGCGGCTGTTCGCCGCGGAGGGCGCGAAGGTCGTCCTGGCTGACGTCCTGGACGAGCCGGGCGGCGCCGTGGCGAAGGACCTGGGGCCCGAGGCCGCGGTGTACGTCCACCTCGACGTCGGCGAGGAGGCCGACTGGGCGGTGGCGGTCGCGGTCGCCAAGGAGACCTTCGGATCGCTCGACGGCCTCGTCAACAACGCCGGGATCCTGCGCCGCACGCGGCTGGTGGACACGTCCCCGCAGGAGTTCGTGGAGGTGTGCCGGGTCAACCAGCTGGGCACGTTCCTCGGCATGCGCGCGGCCGCCCCCGAGCTGGCCGCTGCGGGCGGCGGCACCATCGTCAACATCTCCTCGTACGCAGCCCTCGCGGGCATGGCCTCCCTCACCTCCTACGCGGCGTCGAAGGGGGCCGTCCTCGCCATGACGCGCGTGGCGGCCCTGGAGCTGGCGGCGCAGGGCGTACGGGTCAACGCCGTCTGCCCGGGCGCGGTCGACACCCCGATGATCGACCAGGAGCGGGCCGCCCTGCTCTGCCGGACGCTGGTGCCCCTGCGTCGGACCGGGAGGGCGGAGGAGGTGGCGCGGACGGCGCTGTACCTGACGGCGGAGGACTCCTCGTACGTGACGGGGCAGCATTTCGTGGTGGACGGGGGATGGCTGGCGGGGGTCCCGGTGTTCGGCTGACTGCTCGGCTGACTGCATGAGTTCGGCTGACGGCCGGAGTCCACCGGAGTCCAGCCGTGCGGGACTCGTGGTCCGCCGTCGTCTTGACGTTGCCGGGGGCCGGTGCCAGAGTCTCAGCAGCCAGCGATCTGACGGTGCGTCAGAATTCGGAAACCTGAACGGACGGACGGTGAACCGCCGTGGAATTCGGGATCTTCGTGCAGGGATACGTTCCGGCGAGCCGGCGGCGGGACGATCCCCGGGCCGAGCACCACGCGCTGATGGAGGAGACCGAGTACGTCATCCAGGCCGACAAGTCGGGCTTCAAGTACGCCTGGGCCTCCGAGCACCACTTCCTGGACGAGTACTCGCACCTCTCCGCCAACGACGTCTTCCTCGGCTACCTCGCGCACGCGACCGACCGCATCCACCTCGGCTCCGGCATCTTCAACCCGCTGCCGCAGGTCAACCACCCGGTCAAGGTCGCCGAGAAGGCCGCCATGCTCGACCACCTCTCCCGCGGCCGCTTCGAGTTCGGCACCGGGCGGGGCGCGGGCAGCCACGAGATCCTCGGGTTCCTGCCGGGCATCACCGACATGGACCGCACCAAGGAGATCTGGGAGGAGACGATCGCCGAGTTCCCCCGGATGTGGCTCCGGGAGGAGTACCCCGGCTTCGAGGGGAAGCACTGGTCCCTGCCGCCGCGCAAGGTGCTCCCCAAGCCGTACGGGCCCGCGCACCCGCCCATGTGGTACGCGGCCGGGTCGCCCTCCTCGTACGCGATGGCCGCGCGCAAGGGGCTCGGAGTCCTGGGCTTCAGCGTGCAGAAGGTCGCCGACATGGAGTGGGTCGTCGACTCGTACAAGACGGCGATCGCGGGCGCCGAGCCCGTCGGCTCGTACGTCAACGACAACGTCATGGTCACCTCCACCGCTGTCTGCGCGGAGACGCACGCGAAGGCGGTGGAGATCGCGGCCTCGGGCGGGCTGCACTACCTCCAGTCGCTGCTCTTCCGCTACCACGACACCTTCCCCCGCCCCGAAGGCATCCCGCGCTGGCCGGAACTCCTGCCCGAGTACACCGAGGAGGTCATCGAGCTCCTCATCGCCGAGGAGCTGATGATCTGCGGCGACCCGGACGAGGTGTTCCGGCAGTGCAAGCGGTGGGAGCAGGCGGGCGCGGACCAGCTGTCGTTCGGGCTGCCGGTCGGCGTGCCGTACGAGGACACGATGCGGACGATCCGGCTGATCGGAGAGCACGTCATACCGAAGATCGACACGGATCCGGTGCACCGTACGACACGGATGCGGCGGGCGGGCTGAAGGCCGGAGGGCGCCTGTCCGGGCCCTCCCTCGTACACCGGGGCGGCGTCTTCCCGGATCCGCCGCCCCGGCCCCGGCCTCCGGCGGATCGCTGCTCACGTGCCCGTTCGGGTGGGCGGGCATTCCGCCGGACCCTCACCGCTCCGGCTGAGCGCCGTTGCGGCGGGAGAGTTCTCCGGGCCCTTCGTGCCCGTCCGTCCGCAGGCAATTCCGTGCGGGCAATCGTGCGGGCACTTCCGCGTAGGTAATGGTGACCGACAGCAAAGGTGACCTGCCATGCTCGACCACCTCATCAGACGCGCCACCGTCATCGACGGCACCGGAGCCCCCTCGTACGCCGCCGACATCGGCATCCGGGACGGGCGCATAGCCCTGATCCGCCGCCGCTCGCCGTCCCCGGTGCAGGCCGGCGGCCGGGTGGGGGAGCGGGCCCGCACCGAGGAGGACGCCTCCGGCCTCGTCCTCGCCCCCGGCTTCGTCGACCCGCACACCCACTACGACGCCCAGCTCTTCTGGGACCCGTACGCGACCCCGTCCCTGAGCCACGGCGTCACCACGGTCGTCGGCGGCAACTGCGGCTTCAGCCTCGCGCCCCTGCACCCCGACCGGCCCGCCGACGCCGACTACACGCGGCGCATGCTGAGCAAGGTCGAGGGCATGTCGCTCGCCGCCCTGGAGGAGGGCGCGCCCTGGAACTGGTCGTCCTTCGGGGAGTACCTGGGCGCGCTGGACGGGCGGATCGCCGTCAACGCCGGGTTCATGGCCGGGCACTGCGCCCTGCGCCGCTGCGCGATGGGCCCGGACGCCGTCGGCGGGCAGCCCGACGCGAAGCAACTGCGGCACATGACGGCCCTCCTGCACGAGGCCATGGAGGCGGGCGCCTGGGGCCTGTCCACCACGCAGTCGTCCACCCACTCCGACGGCGACGGCCGCCCCGTGGCCTCCCGGCACGCGCGGCCCGCCGAACTGCTCGCGCTCGCGGCGGCCGTCGGCGAGCACGAGGGCACCCAGATCGAGGCGATCGTCGCCGGCTGCCTCGACCGCTTCGACGACGCCGAGATCGACCTGCTGACGGACATGAGCACGGCCGCCGGCCGCCCCCTCAACTGGAACGTCCTCACCATCGACGCCGCCGAGCCCGGACGCGTGCCCCGCCAGCTCGCCGCGAGCGAGCGGGCCCGCGCCGCGGGCGGCCGCATCGTCGCCCTGACGATGCCCATCCTCACGCCCATGAACATGTCCCTGGGGACCTTCTGCGCACTGAACCTCATCCCCGGCTGGGGCGAAATCCTCGCCCTGCCCGTGCCCCACCGCATCACCGCCCTGCGCGACACGGCCGTCCAGGCCGACATGCTGCGCCGCGCCCGCAGCCGCGAGGCGGGCGTCTTCCGCCGCCTGGCCGACTTCGCGCGCTACGTGATCGGTGACACGTACGCGAAGGAGAACGACGGCCTGACCGGGCGGGTGGTGGCCGACATCGCCGCAGAGCGCGGCCTGGATCCCTTCGCGTGCCTGGTGGAGATCTGCGCGGCCGACGAACTGCGCACCGTCCTGTGGCCGATGCCCACGGACAACGACCCCGCCAGCTGGGAGCTGCGCCGGAGCACGTGGGAGCACCCCGACGTGCTGCTGGGCGGCTCCGACGCGGGGGCGCACCTGGACCGGATGTGCGGAGCCCCGTACACGACGCGCTTCCTCGGCGACTGCCTGCGGGGCCGCAAGCTGGTGCCGGTCGAGCGCGCCGTGCAGATGCTGACGGACGACCCGGCGCGGCTGTTCGGCCTGCGCGGCCGCGGCCGCATCGCCGAGGGGTACGCGGCCGACCTCGTCCTCTTCGACCCCGGCCGCATCGACGCCGGCCCGGCCACGCTCGTCCACGACCTGCCGGGCGACGGGCCGCGGCTGGACTCGCGGGCGGTGGGCGTGGTGAGTGTACGGGTCAACGGAGTGGAGACGGTGCGGCACGACGTGATGACGGGGGCGCTGCCGGGGACGGTGCTGCGGTCGGGGAGGGACACGGAGACGGTCGGGACGGGAAATTTTCGAACCGGAAAATTCTGAATGCGGACAAAAGGGGTGGAGCTTCGGTTCTCGCACTACGGGGGAAGCCCCGGACGGCCTTGCTGTTACCGGTCGTAACGCATGAAGAGCCTTCGTTTGCCAGGTCAACTTGCCTGTAGTGTCGGGAAGTTCAAGGTCCAGTTTCTGGACTCGAAGGCTCCGGATGCGGAAACAGCACCACCTACCGTCCTGCCCATGGTTCAGGCAGACCCGCGGCCCCAGGCCGGAGACACGGTAGTGAGCGTCGCCGAGAGCACCGGCGCGCGCCAGGGCAAGGGCCTCAGCGGCAACTCCGTGGGCCTGCTGGGCAGTGCCGTCATCGGCATCTCCACCGTCGCCCCCGTCTACTGCCTGACCTCCACCCTCGGCCCCACCGCAGGCCAGGTCGGTGTCCAGATGCCCGCCGTCTTCCTCGCCGGCTTCCTGCCGATGCTGCTGGTCGCCTTCGCGTACCGGGAGCTGAACAAGGCCGTCCCCGACTGCGGCACGTCCTTCACGTGGACGGTGCAGGCGTTCGGGCCGCGCGTCGGCTGGATGTGCGGCTGGGGGCTCGTGATCGCCACGATCATCGTCCTGTCGAACCTCGCGGGCGTGGCGACGTCCTTCTTCTACCTCCTCCTCGGGCAGCTCACGGGCAGCGACGGTGTGGCCGCCCTGGACGGCAACCGTCCCGTGCACGTGGCGACGTGCCTCGCCTTCATCGCCGTGGCGACGGCCATCAGCTACCGCGGCATGACCGCGACGAAGGGCGTGCAGTACGCGCTGGTCGCCCTGCAACTCGCCGTCCTGGCCGTCTTCGTGGCGATGGCCCTGACCAAGGCCCGCTCGGGCGACCTGCCCGGCTCCATCGCCTTCTCCTGGACCTGGCTGAACCCCTTCGCCGTGCAGTCCTTCGCCGCCTTCACGGCGGGCCTCTCGCTGTCCATCTTCATGTTCTGGGGCTGGGACGCGTGCCTGACCGTCAACGAGGAGACGCAGGGCAGCGCGAAGACCCCCGGCCGGGCCGCGCTCCTCGCCATGGTCGTCCTCGTCGGCTCGTACCTGCTGACCGGCGTCGCCGCCCAGATGTTCGCCGGAACGGGTCAGGAGGGCACCGGCCTCGGCAACCCCGACACCGCCGGCAACGTCTTCGCCGCGCTCGCCGACCCGGTCATGGGCACGGCCCTGGGCGTGCTGCTGTTCGTGGCCGTCCTGGCCTCGGCCGCCGCCAGCCTCCAGACGACGTTCCTGCCCGTCGCCCGCACGGTGCTGGCCATGAGCGCCTACGAGGCCCTGCCGCCGTCCTTCGCCCGCATCCACCCGCGCTTCAAGTCCCCGGGCCGGGCCACGGTCGCCGCCGGCATCGCCACCGGCGTCTTCTACGCGGTCATGAGCTTCCTCAGTGAGAACGTCCTCATCGACACGATCTACGCCCTGGGGCTGATGATTTGCTTCTACTACTCGATCACGGCGTTCGCGTGCGCGTGGTACTTCCGCGGCGAACTGCGCCGCTCGGTGCGGGACGCCCTCTTCAAGGGCGTGTTCCCGGTGCTGGGAGGGGTCCTGCTGGCGGCCGTGTTCGGTAAGACGCTGTGCGACATGTGGGACCCGTCCTACGGGAGCGGCAGCTCGGTGCTGGGCGTCGGCTCGGTCTTCGTGATCGGCGTGGGGCTGCTGCTGGTGGGCGTCGTGCTGATGCTGGCGATGCGGCGCCGCAGCCCGGCGTTCTTCCGGGGCGAGGTGCTGACGCGGTCGACGCCGGCGCTGGTGGTGGAGGAGTAGGGCGGGCTGCGGCGCGGGCCCCGGCGCGGGCGGCGCCCGCACACTGTGCGCCTCTTGCGTACATCGTTCCGTCATGCGTACAGTGTTCGCATCGAGAGGGCGTCGTACGCAACGTCCGCAACGGGGTGGGAGCTGGCATGCCGAAGAACGTGAGCTGGGACGAGCAGGGCAACTGGGAAGCCAAGGGCGACTGGGGGACCAGGGACTCGGCGGGCAAGAAGCTGGACCTCGCCCACTGGCAGAACCGCCTCGACGTCCTGCGCGCCAAGCACCACGTCCCGGGCGCGTCCCTCGCGATCCTCGTGGACGGAACCGTCCACGAACTGGCCAGCGGTGTCCTCCACCGCGGTACGGGCGTGACGGCGACGACCGACTCGGTCTACCAGATGGGCTCGATCGCCAAGATCTACACGGCCACCCTGATCATGCGGCTCGCCGAATCGGGCCGGCTGGACCTGGACGCGCCGGTCATCGACGTGCTGCCGGAGTTCTCGGTCGCCGACCCCGAGGCCACCAGGGCGATCACCACGCGCCAGCTGCTCAGCCACACCAGCGGTCTCACCTGCGACTTCACTTACGACAGCGGGCGCGGCGACGACTGCCTCGCCAAGTACGTCGAGGCCGCGAAGGGCGTGGCGCTCGACTGCCCGCCCGGCACCGCGATTTCGTACAGCAGCGTCGGGTACAACGTGCTCGGCAGGATCGTCGAGGTGGTGACGGGCCAGGTCTGGGACGAGGCCCTGAAGGACCTGCTCCTCACCCCGCTCGGTCTCACGCACACGATGACGCTTCCCGAGGAGGCGCTGCGGTTCCGTGCGGCGATGGGGCACCTGGGCGAGGCGGGCCAGGACCCGGACCCGGCACCGTCCTGGGACCTGATGCCGCGCTCGGCGGGCCCCTACGGCAGGGTCATCGCCACTGCGGGGGACGTCGCGCGGCTCGCGCAGATGCACCTCAACGGCGGTGTGGCGCAGGACGGCACGCGCGTGCTCTCCGAGGAGACGGCCGCGCTGATGCAGCAGCGCGTGGTCGACTCCCCCGACAAGTGGACCGTCAGCGCGGACGGCTGGGGCCTGGGCTGGACCTTGTACGACTGGAACGGCGTCCAGGGATACGGGCACGACGGCGCCTCGATCGGGCAGTACGGCTATCTGCGCGTGGTGCCGTCGGCGGGCGTCGCGGTCGTGCTGCTCACCAACGGCGGCGGTGCGCGCGAACTGTACGCGGCGCTCTACCGGGAACTCCTCGCCGAGCTGGCCGGGGTGACGATGCCGGAGCCCTTCGCCCCGCCGGCCCGGCCGCCCGTGGTCGACTTCGCGCCGCTCGTCGGTACGTACCGGCGCGAGGGAGTGGTCATCACGGTGACCGAGCGGGACGGTGCGGGCCACGCGGTGTACGAGTTCGTCGACGGGATGAAGGACTTCTCCGAGCCCCTGGACATAGACCTGGTGCCGGTGACGGAGACGGTCTTCGCCGGCACCGGAGTGGGTGCGGCGTTCAGCGAGGACTACATGCCCGTGGTCTTCTCCACGCTGGAGGACGGCACGGCCTGCGTCTACATCGGCATGCGCTGCGGGCCCAAGGTCGCCTAGGGCGCCTAGGAGGGATGGCGGCCGGGAACGGCAGGGGGTGCGGGTGGAGGTGCGGGCGCGGGTTTCTCGCTGAAGTTGTCACATTCCACCGGTCCGATCCGTCATGGAAGTGATGGAAGGCAAGGACGGCGGCGGCAGCGGCAAGCACGCCGACGGGACACGGAGGATTTGATCATGACTGCTCGGATGAAGAACCCCGCGATGGTCCTGCCCGATGCTGTGAAGGGCATCCAGCACCTCCTCGGGGCCGTGCGGCAGAGCGGGGTCTCTCAGGAGGTCCTGGAGCTGGTCCACCTGCGGGCCAGCCAGATCAACGGCTGCAGCGCCTGTGTGTACGGGGGCGTGGCGAGCGCGAAGAAGGCAGGCATGAGCGACGACCGGCTGCACATGGTCGCGGCGTGGCAGGAGGCCCCGTTCTTCAGCGACGCCGAGCGTGCCGCGCTGGCCCTGGCCGAGGCGGCCACGCGGCTCGCCGACCACTCGGGCAAGGCCGTGCCGGACGAGATATGGGATGCGGCCGCTGACCACTTCGACGAGAAGGAGCTCGCCGCGATCATCCTCATGGTCGCCACGACGAACCTCTTCAACCGCCTCAACACGACGGTGGAGGAGCCGGCGGGGACGACCTGGGGCTAGGCCTTCTCAGGTGGCACGGGTCTGGCCTCCAACAGGGGGGAGGCCAGGCCTTCTCCCCGGCGGGGGCCGGGCTTCGTCCGCAGGTCGGGGCGGGGCTTTGTCCGCGGCTGGGGACAGGGTTCGTCCGCAGCTGGGGGCAGGCTCCGTCCGCGGCTGGGCTAGGCCTTGTCCAGGACGGCTTCGACGTCAACCGTGATGTCGATCATGTCGCCGACGACGACACCGCCCCGGTCGACCACGTCGTTCCAGCTCACGCCGAAGTCCTGGCGGTTGAGCCGGGTCGTGGCGGTGAATCCGGCCCTCCGCCGGGGGCCGGCGTCGCGGCCGTCCTCCCACCACGGGGTGTCCCACTGCCCCAGGTAGGTGACGTCGAACGTCACGGGGCGGGTCGTCCCCCGGATGGTGAGGTCCCCGGTGACCTCGAACTCGGTCGGGCTCGCCTGATGAACGGCCGTCCCGGTGAAGGTCCACTCCGGGTGGGTGTCGCAGTCGAAGAAATCCGCGCTGCGGAGGTGGGCGTCACGTTGTTCCTGGCCCGTGTACACCTGGGTCGCGTCGATCACGGCCTCCACGCGGGCCTTCTCCGGATCGTCGGGGTCGACTTCCAGCGAGCCGCGCACGTTCTTCAGCTGCCCGCGCACGTAGGTGACCATCATGTGCCGGGCACGGAATTCGGCGCCGGTGTGGCCGGGTTCGAAGAACCATCTGGTGATGCCCATGGCACCTCCCGGGCAGGGGCTTGCGCCCCTTCGGACCTGCCCCTTTCACCAGGATAGGCCGCCATGGAGCTCTCTGCGCCTCCGTGCGCCCTGGGCAGCGACGGCCTCTGCGCGCCGCGCCGGCCGTGGCCACGACCCGGACGACGCCTTCGTCGAAAGGAGATCCCTGACCATGGTGCTGACCGGGACGCTGCTGCTGTCGCTGTCGCTGTCGCTGTCGCTGTCGCTGTCGCTGTCGCTGCTGCTGTGGCTGTCGCCGCCGCTGCCGGTTGAAGTCCGGGCGCTGGTGCAGGCGCTGGTGCGGGGGCCGGGCCGGGGGCCGGTGCGGGCTTCAGGCCGCCGTCACCCGCTCCGTCAGGAAGTCCTCCCAGGTCCGCTGCCCGACCGAGGCGCCCTCCAGGGTCAGGTTCTCGCCCGCGCGGTAGGAGCGGCCGACCTTTCCCGGCATCCGGACGGGCAGCAGCATCCGGTGCTTGCCACGCGCCTGGAGGTAGCCGCGGCTCAGCTCGCCCAGGCCGTACACCTTCGGCCCGATGAGGTCGGGCACGAGGCCCGCCGGCCGGCCGAGGGCCAGTTCCACGAGGCGGGCGGCGACGTCGCGGGCGTCGACCGGCTGCCAGCGGAGGCCGCCCGGGGAGGGCACCACGGGCAGCTTCGCCATCTTCTCCACGACCGTCAGGGCCAGGTCGTGGAACTGGGCGGCCCGCAGCGTCGTCCACGGAATGCCGGACTCCGAAACGGCCTGCTCCGCGCCCAGCTTGGCCTTGAAGTAGCCCAGCGGCAGCTTGTCCGCCCCGATGACGGAGATGTACACCACGTGCTGCACACCGGCACGCTGCGCGGCCCGGACCAGGTGCCGCGTGGCCTCGTCGTCGCCCTTGGGGCCGCCCGCGAGGTGCAGGACGGTCTCGACGCCTTCCAGCGCGGCGTCGAGGCCCTCGCCCCGGAGCAGATCGGCGGCCACGTGCTCGATGCCCTCCGCCGGCTCGCCGCCGCGCCGGCTGAGCACCCGCACGGTGCGGCCGGCCTCCCGCAGGAGCGGTACGACGAGGCGGCCCAGCGTGCCCGTACCACCGGTGACCAGGACGGGTGCGGTCTTCGCGGTCATCTTCAGCGCCTCCCATGCGCTCGGCCGGGAGATGATCTCCTCGGTCTCTGCTCCTATGACCCGCAGCCGAAAAGGAATGTGACAGGTGGACGAGAAAACTTCTGTGACAGCGCGTTTCGAGGAACACCGGCCCCGGCTCAGGGCGGTCGCCTACCGGATGCTCGGCTCGATCGCCGAGGCCGACGACGCCGTTCAGGAGACCTGGCTGCGGCTGGACCGCACGGACGCCGCCGAGATCGAGAACCTCGGCGGCTGGCTGACCACGGTGGTGGGGCGCATCTGCCTGAACCTGCTGCGGTCCAGGGAACAGCGCCGCGAGGACCCCCTGGAGATACGGATCCCCGACCCGGTCATCAGCCGCGAGGAGAGCTCCGCCGACCCGGAGCAGGAGGCACTGCTCGTCGACTCGGTCGGCCTGGCCCTGCTCGTGGTCCTCCAGTCGCTGGGCCCTGCGGAGCGGCTCGCGTTCGTCCTGCACGACATGTTCCACGTGCCCTTCGACGACATCGCCCCGCTGATCGAGAAGACCCCGGCCGCCACCCGCCAGCTCGCCAGCCGCGCCCGCCGCCGCGTCCAGGGCCAGGCCCCGGCACCCGACCCCGACCTCGCCCGTCAGCGCGTCGCGGTCGAGGCGTTCTTCGCGGCCGCCCGCGACGGCGACTTCGAGGCCCTCGTCTCCGTCCTCGACCCCGACGTCATCCTGCGCTCCGACGGCGGCCCCGGCCGCGCCGCCCTCACGGTCGCCATCCGGGGTGCGAAGACGGTGGCCGCCCAGGCGACCACCTGGGGCAAGCTGTCCCCGTTCGTCCGCCCGGCACTCGTCAACGGCACCGCGGGGGTCGTGGTCGTCCCCCGGAACTGGAAGCAGCCGGTGTCCGTCATGGCCTTCACCGTCGTGGCCGGAAAGATCGTCGCCATCGAGGTCCTGGCCGACCCGGAACGGCTGGGCCGGGTCGACTTGTCGGTGCTGGAGGCCTGACCCCGGCCGTCGCGCGGCGGCAGCCCTAGTAGTCCCCCCTAGTAGTAGCCCTTCACCCCGTCGAGCAGTTCCCTCACGATGTCCGCGTGCCCCGCGTGGCGTCCGGTCTCCTCGACGAGGTGGATGAGCATCCAACGGAGGTTGGCGCCGCCGGAGTGGAAGCCGGGGTGGCGGCCGACGTCGTCCAGGGAGGCCGCCGCCACGATCTCGTTGCTCCGGGCGCACTGGGCCTCGTACTCCGCGAGCAACTGCTTCAGCGGGACACCCTCGGTGCGCCAGTCGGCGCCCTCGTCCGTCTCGTCAAAAGCCGGGTTCTGCGTCTTGTCGCCGCCGAGGAACAGCACCTCCAGCCAGGTGTGCTCCGTCCACCGCATATGGCTGATGATCCCGGCCATCGTCATCGCCGGCGAGGTCGGGATGACGGAACGGTGCGCGTCCGCCTCGCTCAGACCCTCGCACTTCCATCGCAGGATCTGCCGCTGGAGATCGAGCCATCCGATGAGCGCGGTGCGCTCGTCGGCCTGCAAGGGGGGACGGTCAAGTGAAGGTGCCATGCCTGCGGACGCTAGGGCACCCGGCCCGGGGTGTCGCCCGATTTTCGGCCGCCCACCCGCCGGGCGGCGGCGGACGACCGCCGCGCCCGGCGCACGCTGCCAGCTTGTTCTGACCTGTGCCCACCGGTTGCGTCTATCCCGCCCACCGGCCGGTCTTGACCTCGCGTATGAAGGACGACCACGCCGCGGACGGGGTGACGAAGGCGGGGCCGTTCTGCTGTTTGGAGTCGCGGACGGCGACGTTGTTGGTCAGCGCTGCGACCGAGATGCAGTTGGCGCCGTTGGCTGTGTTGCTGTAGGAGGACTTGAACCATGCTGATTTATAAGCCACTTCGAGAGTGGTTATGCAGATGTCAGTCGACATCGAGTTCCCTTGCTAGTCGGTGGAGGAATTCCGGGGTATTCACCGGTGCCAGGGCGCCTTCACGCATGGCGTCGAACCTCCGTCCGTAGGCACTGATTTCGCGCGGTTTGTCAGTCACAGTTGTGCCCAGTGCACTGTCCAGCATGACCGCGGGGCCGAGTTCGGCGTCGAAGTCCAGGATGACGAAGTCCGCCCCGGATCGGTATGTGACGAGCTTCTGCGGGAGGATCTGAACCGTCACGTGTTCGAGTGCGGCTACGCGTTCGATCTCCTTGTACTGCTCACGCATCACCTTCGGGCCGCCGATCACGCGACGCAGCGCCGTCTCGTCGAGAACGACCCGCAGTTCAGTCGGGTCCTCCCGGTACAGGATCTCCTTGCGCTTCATGCGGACCGCTACGTTCTCCTCGACGAACTCGGTCGTCCTTTCGTCGACGGCCTTCGCCGTCATGAACATGGATCGTGCGTAGTCCTCGGTCTGTAGGAGTGCGAAGACGACCTGCGAATGCCATGCGCGGAGAGTCGCGGCGTCGTTTTCCAGTCCTAGGTACAGCGCGGCCCCTGACGGTAGGTAGGTCTGGTGCGGCCTGTACCAGTCATGGCTGAGTGACTCGCGGTGCAGCATCAGCAGGTGGTCACGGTCGTCGGGGTCGGTGACCCCATAGAAGTCGAGCAGGTCTTCCAGGTCGCGGACGCGTGGCAGCTGGTTGTGCCCGGTTTCGACCCTGTTGAGCTTCGCCTCCGAGCTTTCGATGGCCGCCGCGGCTTCCTTGGTGCCGTATCCCTTCCTTTCCCGTAGGCGCCGGAGCTCCTTGCCCAACTCCCTCCGACGGAATGTCGGACCGCGTCGTGCCGCCACCTGTGAGCCCTCCTGAAGCTACTTCCTCGGCGCGACTCTGTTCCTCGCCGACGTGGACATGCTGCATCGCAGCCATGCGCAGTTACCCCTCGCAGCAGCCCTGTTGGGAGTCTCCCACTGTCTGTACCCACTTGGGCAAGCCATGCTCGGGGTCTGTCATATGCCACTTTGTATGACGGTGTCGATTGAGCTTGCGACAGAAAGAGTCGTCGCGGGACCGTGGTTCAGCAGCCGCTGAAACCCCTCTCACGTCGCTCGCGAAGGAGCCCACCCATGCCCCCATTCCCCCGCACCGCCCGCACCGGCGGAGGGAGCAGCTACGCACTCCCATCCGCCCAGCGAACTGGAATCGAGGCGGTGATCCGCGACGCCATCGCCATGGACCGCTGGCTTCCCGCGCCCAGCCGGGTCGACGAGATCACTCACCAGCTCCGCGCCTACATCACCGACGCGGTGACCGCCCTGGACGCGGACACCCGCGAGGAAGCCCTCGCCACCGTGCGGGAGGCGCGGCATCGACTCGGGCTGGTGACCGGGGACGGGTACACGTCTGCCGTTACGTACGCGCGAGGACTCGGGCTGGTGGCCAAGGAGCTGCGCGATCTCCGGCGGGGGCTGAAATGAAGGGGGCTTGGCGCGCGCTGCGCACCTGGTGGTGTCTGTACGGGCAGTTCTCCCGGCCCGTGCGTGCTCTCCGGCCGAGCCGGCGCCGGGCCCACGACGCCGTTCGTGCGCGTTACGCGGACCCGGGGTTTCTGGACGCGTCCCTGCGGCGGGTCGCCCTGCGTGTTCAAGTGATCCCGCTGCCGCACAGCAGCGGGCCACCTTTGCGGACGTCTCCGGTCGGCTGTACGTGCCGTTAGGGCTAGCGCTGCACGGGCAGCGTTGTTGCGCAGGCCGGGTCGGCGTTTGTCTGGGGGCAGTTGTTGCCGGTTGTGCTGGATGTGATCCGGTTGGTGAGGCGGGCGTTGCCTGTCGGTGGGGTGTCTACGCGTGCCGAGTAGCTGATCGTTGCCTTTCCGCCGGAGGGTAGGTCGCCCTGCCAGTGCAGGCCGGGGGACGAGAGTGAGGCCTTGCCGGTGTCGGCTGTTACGGAGGCGGGGTTGACCTTTGCGTCGTCCGTCACGCCGGACAGGTCGTCGGTGATGGCCGCGCCCGTGATCGGGGTGGTGCCGGTGTTGGTCACCGTCACGGTGTAGTGGACCGTGTCCCCGGGGCGGGCCGACGTCCGGTCGGTGGTCTCGGCGATTCTGATCGAGGTCGCCATGGTGTCGAAGGGGGCCGCCGGCACCATGGCCGCGCCGGTGATCACCCCCACGCCCACCAGGAAGGCGACGAGGGTCAGAACTCTGGGCAGACGATCAGGCAAGACGGGTCCCCTCTCCCTGCACGCATTCAGTGGGGAGATGGCTTGCACCGGACCATGACCGTTACCCGTAAACCGCCCCAAGGGGTGAAACGGTCCGCCCCTCTCACCTTTCGCCCAGGAACACCGGGTTCGTCATGGCCACCATCGGTCCCGGCATCCCCGGCGCCCCGCCGCCCGCTGCCGGATGCCGCACCTCTGCGCGTACGTATGCCGCGTACGAGGGCGTCGTCCGCCATTCGATCGCCCCGGCGCCGACCGCCGTCGTGAAGAGGGGGCCCTGGTCGGTGACGAAGGTCGCCGTGCAGTTCTCCGGGACTCCCGAGACCTCCAGCCGGGCCGTCACCGGTGTGTCCCGTCCCACCTCCAGCCGTTCGCCGATGCTCGCGTGCTTGCCGCGTCCCCCCGTGACCTCGAAGGACAGCTTCACCGCCGACGACTCCGCGATCCAGCTCCGGCCCGCCCTGATCCCCGCCTGGAGGGCTTGCCGCGAGAGGTCGTCCGCCAGGACCACCGTCTGGGGCAGGCCGACGACCTGGGGTTCGCGGTGGGCGTCGCTGTTGCCCATAGCGGGCAGCCAGCGACCGCCGTCGCGTACGGACGCGACCAGCATGGCGTCCCACGCCGCGATCGCCATCTCGTCGTCCGGCGTGTACGGGCCGTTCCACACCTCTACCGCGTCCGCGTCCTCGAAGCCGAACTTCCAGTTGCAGCCGACGCAGGTGGCGTACGGGTGGGCCGGGACGACGAGGCCGCCCGACTGCCGGATCCGGCGCGCGAAACGGCCGAACGCGCCGTCCCGGGCGCGGTAGCGCCAGTCGATGAAGACGCCGGGGTCGGTGCCGAGGGCGACGACGTGGCCGTTGCGCGTGGTGACCTCCTCTCCCGTGAGGACGAGGAGGTCGTCGCCCCACAGGCCCTCCCAGGCCGCGTGCGCCGACGTCGTGTTGTGCTCGGTGGTCGTGATCCAGTCCAGCCCGGCCGCCCGGGCCGCGGCGGCGATCTCGGCGGGGGTGCGCTTGCCGTCGGAGTGGACGCTGTGCAGGTGGTTGTCGCCCCGGTACCAGGCGCGGCCCCGGCCCCTCGCGCGCTGCGGCGGGTACACCGGCCGCGGGGTCGCGCCGGACGGCGCCGTCCCGCCCGGAGCTCCGGGCTCCGCCCTGTACCGCAGCGTCACCGTCACCTCGTACGCCAGGCCCTGCGGCGCGACCGTGTACGGGCCGAGGACCACGTGCCAGGTGCCGGGGCGCACCGGCCCCGGCAGATAGCCGGGCGTGGCCCGCTCGGCGCTGATCGCGAACTCGGTCCGCGCGCCCCCCGACCAGCCGCGGAAGCCCGCCCCGCCCAGCGCCGTGCCGCGCTCGTCGAAGATGCCGATGTCGCACGCGTTGCCCTGCGTGCCGGCGGGCACGGCCGGCCGGTCGTACGTGTAGGCGACGGCGATCTCGCGCACGCCGGGAGGCACTTCCACGGGCAGGTACACGTAGTCGGGGGCTCCGGCAGGCAGCCGCCCGGAGACCGTGCGGGTCACCGCCGGAGTGCCGGCCGCGCCGGCGTCCCTCGCGAACGTCACGGTATCGAGCGTAGGCACGCCCGCGGCCCCGGCAACAGCCGTCGCCGTCGTCATTCTGAGCAGGTCGCGCCGGCGCATGCGTCTCATCAGCGTCCGTCCTCCCGTGCATCCGCTGCGTCTGCCGTATCCACTGCATCCGCGGAAGGGTCCCTTGGGGGCACTGTTGTACGCCTCGATGGCGCGCAGGGGTACGGGGCCGGTCCGTGATTGCGACATTTGCGTGTCCGCCCCGCCCCGCCGAGGACCCGGCGGGCACGTTTGGGCTTACCGTGAGCCCCGGCCCCAGGCCCATTCCCACCCAGGTAGACGCCAAGGAGGTGCCGCCGCGTGCGGATCGCAACCACGGTCTTCCTCACCGACGAGACGATCAGCCCGGTCCGGCTCGCGAGCGAGCTGGAGCAGCGGGGTTTCGACGGGCTGTACCTGCCGCAGCACACGCACATCCCGGTCAGCCGGGAGACGCCCGCCCCGGCGGGCGACCCGCTGCCGCGCGAGTACGGCCGGGCCCTCGACCCGCTCGTGGCGCTGGGGCAGGCCGCGGCGGTCACCGAGCGGATCGGGCTCGGGACGGGCGTCCTGCTGGTCGCCCAGCACGACCCGATCGCGCTGGCCAAGCAGATCGCGACGCTCGACTTCCTCAGCGGCGGGCGTCTGACGCTGGGCATCGGGTACGGCTGGAACGTGGAGGAGGCCGCCGACCACGGCGTCGACTGGAAGACGCGGCGCGATCTCGTACGCGACCGGATGGCGCTGATGCGGGCGCTGTGGGCGGAGGAACCGACGGGCTACCGCGGCGAGTTCGGCGCGGTCAGCGCGAGCTTCGCGCACCCCAAGCCGCAGCGGACGCCGCGCTCGCGCGGGGCGGACGTGCCGCACCTCCTCGGGCCGCGCACGCTGATCGGGGGCGCGGCCGGGCCGAAGCTGTTCGCGCACGTCGCCGAGTACGCGGACGGCTGGATGCCGGTCGGCGGCAGCGGCCTCAAGGAGGCGATCCCGCAGCTGCTCCGGGCCTGGCAGGAGGCCGGGCGGCCGGGCGAGCCGCAGGTCGTGCCGTACGCGGTGCACCCGTCGGCGGGGAAGCTCGCGTACTTCGCGGAGCTGGGGCTGGCGGAGATCGTGGTGGGGCTGCCGTCGGCGGGGGAGGCGGAGATCCTGCGGGCGCTGGACGCCCACGCCGAGTTCCTGTGACGACGGACGGGCCCCGTACGCCCTGCACACCCCGTCCACTCCCCGCCCTCCCGGCGGAATCCTTTCGGAGGCTGCCTCCGGCTGGCGTGACCAGTTGCACACGAGTCACTACCCGGCCTCCTCCGGACGGCCCGTCAGCCGCTCGTATGCTCGGACAATGACTTCCACCCCGCAGCCCCCGCAGGGACCCGCACCGACCGCCAACGCCATGCGTCGCGCGCTCAAACGCGCCCGGGACGGCGTGGCGCTGGACGTCGCCGAGTCCGCCGTGCTCCTCCAGGCCCGTGGCGCGGACCTGGAGGACCTGTGCGCGTCCGCCGCGCGGGTGCGCGACGCGGGACTGGAAGCCGCCGGGCGCCCCGGCGTCATCACGTACTCGAAGAGCGTCTTCATCCCCCTCACCCGCCTCTGCCGCGACAAATGCCACTACTGCACCTTCGTCACCGTCCCCGGCAAGCTGCGCCGCGCGGGCGAAGGCATGTTCATGTCCCCGGACGAGGTCCTGGCCATCGCCCGCCGCGGCGCCGAACTCGGCTGCAAGGAAGCCCTGATCACCCTCGGCGACAAGCCCGAGGACCGCTGGCCCGAGGCCCGCGAGTGGCTGGACGCGCACGGCTACGACGACACCATCGCCTACGTGCGCGCCGTCTCCATCCGCATCCTGGAGGAGACCGGCCTGCTCCCGCACCTCAACCCGGGCGCCATGAGCTGGACCGACTTCCAGCGGCTCAAGCCCGTCTCCGCGTCGATGGGCATGATGCTGGAGACCACGGCCGAGCGGCTGTGGAGCGAGCCCGGCGGCCCGCACCACGGCTCCCCGGACAAGGAACCCGCCGTCCGGCTGCGCGTCCTGGAGGACGCCGGGCGCAGCTCCGTGCCGTTCACCAGCGGCCTGCTGATCGGCATCGGGGAGACGTACGAGGAGCGCGCCGAGTCGCTGTTCGCGCTGCGCCGCGTCTCCCGGGCCTACCACGGCATCCAGGAACTGATCATGCAGAACTTCCGCGCCAAGCCGGACACGGCGATGCGCGGCATGCCGGACGCCGAGCTGGACGACCTCGTCGCCACCGTCGCCGTCG
The DNA here is from genome assembly GCF_003626645.1 of Streptomyces klenkii. Classification (GTDB taxonomy): domain Bacteria; phylum Actinomycetota; class Actinomycetes; order Streptomycetales; family Streptomycetaceae; genus Streptomyces; species Streptomyces klenkii. The sequence continues at coordinate 300,463 of NZ_RBAM01000007.1, forward strand.
CCCGGCACATCATGGGCCCCGCCGCGTGCCTCCAGGCGCCGCCGAACCTGGTGGCCGGCGAGTACGCCCGCCTCATCGGCGCGGGCATCGACGACTGGGGCGGCGTCTCGCCCGTCACTCCCGACCACGTCAACCCCGAGCGCCCCTGGCCGCAGATCGACGAGCTGGCCGCGCAGTCCGCCGCGGCCGGCTTCCGGTTGCAGGAACGACTCGCCGTCTACCCCGAGTTCGTGCAGCGCGGCGAACCCTGGCTCGACCCGCGCGTGCTGCCGCACGTGCGCGCCCTGGCCGACCCGGACACCGGGCTGGCGAACGAGCGCGCCGAGGTCAAGGGCCTGCCCTGGCAGGAGCCGGAGGACGTCTTCGTCCCCTCCGGCCGCACCGAGCTGCACCGGGCCATCGACACCGAGGGCCGCACCGCCGACCGCCGCGACGACTTCGACGACGTCTACGGCGACTGGGAGGCGCTGCGCGAGGCCGCCGCGCCGGGCATGGTGCCCGAGCGGATCGACGCGGACGTGCGCGAGGCGCTGCGGCAGGCCGCCGACGACCCCACCCGGCTCACCGACCCCCAGGCCCTCGCCCTCCTCCACGCCGACGGGCCCGCGCTCGACGCGCTCTGCCGCGTCGCCGACGACCTGCGGCGGGACGTGACCGGCGACGACGTCACGTACATCGTCACGCGGAACATCAACTTCACCAACGTCTGCTACACCGGCTGCCGCTTCTGCGCCTTCGCCCAGCGGCGCACCGACGCCGATGCGTACACCCTGTCCCTGGAGCAGGTCGCCGACCGGGCCGCCCAGGCGTGGGACGTCGGCGCGGTCGAGGTCTGCATGCAGGGCGGCATCCACCCCGACCTGCCCGGCACGGCCTACTTCGACATCGCGCGGGCCGTGAAGGAGCGGGTGCCGGGCATGCACGTGCACGCGTTCTCGCCGATGGAGATCGTCAACGGCGCGACCCGTACGGGCATGTCCGTACGGGAGTGGCTGGCCGCGGCGAAGGAGGCCGGGCTGGACACCATCCCCGGCACGGCCGCGGAGATCCTCGACGACGAGGTCCGCTGGGTCCTCACCAAGGGCAAGCTGCCCGCCGCCACGTGGATCGAGGTCGTCAGGACCGCCCACGAGCTGGGGATCCGGTCCTCGTCCACGATGATGTACGGGCACGTGGACCAGCCGCGGCACTGGCTCGGGCACTTCCGGCGGCTCGTCGAGATCCAGCGGGAGACGGGCGGCTTCACGGAGTTCGTCACGCTGCCGTTCATCCACACCAACGCGCCCGTGTACCTCGCGGGCATCTCGCGCCCCGGGCCGACCATGCGCGACAACCGGGCGGTCACGGCGATGGCCCGCCTGCTGCTCCACCCGCACATCACCAACATCCAGACGAGCTGGGTCAAACTGGGCGCGGAGGGGGCGGCGGAGATGCTCCGCTCCGGCGCGAACGACCTGGGCGGGACGCTGATGGAGGAGACCATCTCCCGGATGGCGGGCTCCTCGTACGGGTCGTACCGGTCGGTCCGGGACCTGGTCGCGATCGCGGAGGCGGCCGGGCGGCCGGCGCGGGCGCGGACGACGCTGTACGGGGAGGTCCCGGAGGAGCGGCAGGCGGCGGCGCTGGCCTCGGACGGGCATCTGCCCGAGCTGCTGCCGGTGTTGGAGGACTAGCGGCCGTTGCGGGGTGGGGCGGGGCGGGGTTCTCCGGTCAACGGGGCGTTCCGGATGTTGCCGTCTTGTCGAGATGCCTCGACAAGACGGCGACGTCGCGGCGTCTAGGGTGGCCCGCATGTCTTGGCCTCAGAACCCTCAGCAGCCCCACCTGCCGCAGCAGCCCCCGGAGGCCACGGCCGTCGACCAGCCGGCCGTGGCGCCGCCGCCCGGCGCGGTGCACGCCCAGCCCACGGTCTTCGCTCAGCCCGCGGTGCAGCCGCCGCCCGCTCCGGCGCCGAACGGCGGCGCCCACGCCCAGGCGACCGTCTTCGCCCAGCCCGCCGTGCAGCCGCCCCACCCCGGTGGCGCCGGGGCCGTGCCCCCGCCGCCTCCGCCGCCGGGCGGCTGGACGGCGCCCGCACCGGCCCCCGCGCCCGCTCCCGTACCGCCGAGCGGCGGTGGCGGTGGCGGCGGGAAGAACAAGACGCTGCTCGCCGTCGTCGGCGGCGTCGTGGCCCTCGCCGTCATCGGCGGCGGCGCGTTCTTCCTCCTCAAGGGCGGGGACGACGGCAAGAAGGACGACAAGGCGGGCGGCGCGTCGCAGGCCTCCGGCGCCCCGGCGCCGGGAAAGCAGCAGGAGCAGCCGAAGCAGTCCGGCCCGGACGCCGCCGGTGCCCCCGCCGCCCCGCCCGCCGGCTGGCAGACGCAGAGCAGCAAGGAGCACAAGCTCCAGTACGACGTGCCCGCCGCGGGGGAGAAGTGGAAGGTCTTCCCGCAGGACACGATGCTCGCGTACACCGACGCCTCCGGTAAGCCGCAGATCTCGATGCGCGACACCGCCAACTACAGCGAGGGCGGCTGCGCTTCGTCCGCCAACCCCAACGCCATCGGCGAGGCGGGCAAGGGCCAGCTCGCGACCGTCGGCACGGCCGGCGGCGACGCGTCCCTGAGCATCCAGGACAACGCCCGCAACTGGGCGGGCAACTGGGGCGTCTTCGCGTACGGCGGCCTGGGCAACAAGCCCAAGATCGAGGTCAGCCAGGCCAAGCCCTGGAAGCAGAACGGCATCGACGGCTGGACCGCGACCGCCAAGGTCAAGGTCCTCAACCGCCCGAGCCCGTGCGTGCCGCCCACCGCCATCGTCAAGAGCATCGTGTGGAAGCTCCCCAGCGGCGAGTTCAGCAGCTGGATCATGTACGCCGACCAGGGCGTCTCCGGCGCGCTGCCGGAGTCCCGGATCGACGAGATCATGAAGACCGTCCGTCCGCTCAAGGGCTGAGCCGGGGGGTCCGGGAAATCCTGGAAATCCGGGGAAACCGGAACATCCGGGGAAACAGAGAAAAGGGGCCGGTCCGACCATGACCACCACCGCACTGTGGAGCCGGGCGCAGCAGCAGGACTTCCGCGCCCGGGTCCGCGGCTGCCTGCTCGGCGGGGCGATCGGTGACGCGCTCGGCGCGGGCATCGAGTTCCACTCGCTCCACGCGATCCGCGAGGCGCACGGGCCCGCCGGCGTCCGCGACTACGTACCGGCCTACGGGCGGCGCGGCGCGGTCACCGACGACACGCAGATGACGCTGTTCACCGTCGACGGCCTGATCCGCGCGGAGATTCGGCGTGACGCGGGCGCCTGGCAGGCGCCCGCGGACGTGCATCGCGCGTACCTGCGCTGGCGGGCCACCCAGCGCTACCAGGGCCCTGATCTGCGCGACCCCTCCCTCGGCCGGCTCGGCCGCCAGGAGTGGCTCTACTCGCAGCGGGCGCCCGGCAACGCCTGCCTGTCCGGGCTGGCGGACGACCGGATGGGCACCCTCGCCGCGCCTAGGAACCCGGAGTCCAAGGGCTGCGGCACGGTGATGCGGTCGGCGCCGTTCGGCCTGCTGGTCGACCGGGAGCCGGCGCAGGTCTTCCACCTCGCCGCCGAGTGCGCCGCCCAGACCCACGGCCACCCCTCGGGCGTCCTGGCGGCGGCCGCCTTCGCGGCCATCGTGCACGGCGTCGCCCGCGGCGGGACCCTGGAGGGCTCCGTGCACCAGGCGCTCGGCCTGCTGGCGGGGTGGTCCGGGAACGAGGAGACCACGGCGGCGCTGCACCAGGCGCTCGACGCCGTACGCCAGGGCGCGCCGTCGGCCGAGCGGCTCGAAGCGCTCGGGCAGGGCTGGGTGGCCGAGGAGGCCCTCGCCATGGGCGTGTACTGCGCGCTGGTTGCCGAGGACATCCGGCACGGGCTGCTGCTCGCCGTCAACCACAGCGGCGACTCCGACTCCACCGGTTCGCTCTGCGGCAACCTGCTGGGCGCGCTGCACGGCGAGACCGCGCTGCCGGCGGACCTGCTGGCCGAGCTGGAAGGGCGGGCCGAGATCGCCGAACTCGCCGACGACTTCGCCATGGAGCTCACCCAGGGCGCACAACTGCACGGCCCGGGCGTGGTCTCCACGGCGTGGACGGAGCGCTACCCCACGACGTAGGGGGAGTCCCTGCGACGTAGCGGGAGTCCCCACGAGGTAGCAGGACTTGGGCGTGGAGATGGTTGCGATCGCACAACCCGTACGGTCGTGTGCGCCTGTACCAACTCGTACCCGCCCCGTACCCGTTCGTACGCGCCACGCGCCCGCACACATGCCAGAACCCCCTCGGCCGGGACGACGGACCGGCCGAGGGGGTTCTTGGGGTGCTACTGAAGGGGATGAAGACGCCGTATCGACTGGTCTCGTCAGAAGTCGTATGCGCGACGGGAAACGGTCGTCACAAACGCGGACCAGGTGGCCGGCGCGAAACCGAGAATCGGCCCCTGAGGGTCCTTGGAGTCACGGACCGCGATGGACTGGGGGAGGGGGGAGGCGACCTCCACGCAGTCGCCGTTGGCCAGCGAGTACGAGGACTTGCGCCACGTGGTGTTTCCCTGCTGGATGGCCATGATTGCTCCCATGCCTTGGTGAGTATGTGCCTTGATCAGAAACACCGGTCGGAACGCCGGTTTCCCGAGGTGCGACCGACGTTACGCGCCAACATCACCTGATGAACGGCCCATTCACTCGACCGGATGGCATATTCGGGAACGCCCTTCCCGGGTGACTGGCAGAGGGTGTACGGTGCGGCGCCGCCGACCAGGACACCCCTCAGGTGCCGCTCGGGCACCCCTCAGGCACCGCTCAGAGCTCCGCCGCCCACTCCTCCGCGACCCGGTCGATGAACTGCCGGGAGTGCTCCGCGTTGAGGGCCTGCATTCGCAAATGTTCATACATCACGCTGTAGGTCTGCACATCGTTCGGCTTCTCCAGGTAGAGATCGCTGGTGATCCCCTCCAGATAGACCGTGCTCGCGTCCTGCGGGTCGTTGAACTCCAGGATGGAGAACTTCCCGTACATACCCGGGTGCGCGCCGACGTCATAAGGCAGCACCTGCACCGTGATGTGCGGTTCCAGGCTGAACTGCACGAGCTGCCGCATCTGTTCCGCCATGATCTCGCGGTTGCCCACGATCCGGCGCAGCGCCGACTCGTCGATGACCGCCCAAAGCCGCAGCGGATTCTCCGGATCGGTGATCCGCTCCTGCCTGCGCATCCGCACCTGCACGCGGCGCTCGATGTCGGCCGTCGTCGCCTCGGGCCAGGAACCCTCGGTCACGGCGCTCGCGTAATTGGGCGTCTGGAGCAGACCCGGTACGAGAGATGCCTCGTACACGCGCAGTGAGGCCGCGTCCGTTTCCAGGCCGATGTAGACGCTGTAGGGAATGTCGCCGAAGGCGTGCCACCAGCCCTGCTGGCGCGACTCCTTGGCCATCTGCATCAGTGAATCGACAATCCGGTGGTCCTCGACCCCGTACACCCCGCAGAGATCGCGCACATCGCGCTGGCTGATGCTGCGGCGGCCGTTCTCCAGCCGGCTGATCTTCGACTGCGAGACGAGCAACCGCTCGGCCACCTCCTCGGCGGTCATGCCCTTGAGCTCGCGGAGCTTGCGCAGCTCCTGCCCCAAGCGGCGCCGCCTAACGGTGGGATTGACACTGGACGCCACGGGACGCACCTCCGGCTCCGTCATGCTGCTGTCTCCTGCTCCTGACCTCGCAGCCTGCCACCACATGCCGGGGCGGCGCTGGAAAATGCCACACAGAGTCCGCCTGCGGTGAACGGTTTGCCGGGGCCGGCCGCAACGGACCGTGCATCGTCCCGTGCAAGTGCGCGGGGTGGTGGACCGGACCGCCGTCCCGGGCGGCCGGACCACCACCCCGCGCGATATCGCGGCTCCCGAACCGGGCCGGGGGAAATGCTCTGCGGTCGGTCGAGCTCTGAGGGTGATGCGGATGGTGCGCGGTGCGCTGTGGTGCCGAGCGCGGCCGTACTGCGCGCAGTCCTGCCGTGTGCAGTCGTGCGCCGCGCCGTCGTGCGGTCCTGCCTGAGTGTCACGCAAACGTGCCGTCGTGCGTCGCGCTGTTCCACAAGGGCATCTGCGGGCCCTTACGAAGCGCCGGCGCGGGCCATCACGGGCGCCCCTTGGGACGCCTGCTGACCGGCCGCCGCTCCGCCGCGGACGGACGTCCGCCGCCCGGATCCGCCGCCGTGGCCGCCCGTGCCGGAACCGGCCGCCGCCGGGGCCCGCCGCGGCTGCGCCGCGACGCCGTTCTGCACGTCCATCACGGCGTGCGCCACGAGGCCGCCCATCGGGTCGTGCCGGATCAGATCCCGCAGCCGGGAGCGGGAGGACCGCCCCTCGTTGCCCGGGTAGAGGTGCTTGCCGAGACCCACCGCGTGGGCCAGGGCGGCGAGCGCCGCGGTCCGCGGGTCCGGCGGGACGCCGGTGCGGATCGCGCTGTCCAGCCGGGCCCTGATCTCCCGGCTGATCGCGGTGTCCGTCGCCTGATAGCGCGTCGTCGGCAGCACCCCGCACATCTGGCCCGCCACGGCATGCACCATGCCGCACCGCTCCAGATGCGTGAGATACGTCTGGCGCAGCCCCAGCCGGGGCCCGCCGATCCAGTGGACCGCCCGGACCGGACTGCCGCGGCGGCGCAGCAGTTCGAGCGCGGAGTCCAGCGTCGGATCTCCTGTCGGCCGCGGCATCACCACGGCGATACGATCCCCGTCTGGGGCTATCCGTCCAGCCAGAGCCAGCTCCACTAGCTGCGCCCCGGCGAGACCCAGGTCGAGCGACTGCGGCTGCGCCGTGGTTCCCGTGGCCGGGTCCAAAGCGAGCAGCAGAAGCTCCTCCGGAATTGTTCTGCGGCTCCTGCCCATCCATGCCTCCCCGCGTGGATGACTGACAGGGTGACCCCTCTCACATTGGTCTGTCGAGAGTGCGTGGTGGCTTCGGGTGGGAACCGGTAGGTATGTCGTCTCGTCTAGCACGACGGTGAGGCCGGTCGATCCCTTCTGGCGGTGCGGTTGCGCGGTGCCGGGGCTACGACACAGGACACTGGTAAGCGTTTGAGAAGGTTCGGGCTGCGGGGTGCGGTGCACCCCGCGGTGGCGTATCGCGTGGGAATTCGAGGAGGCATCGGTGGCGGGCGAGTCCCCCGGCAAGTCGGAGCAGCGGAAGTCGTCGGGGGAGACGACGCGCGGCGAGCACGACCCGCGTCTCGGGGTTTTCCGGGAATCCTCCGGAAAGCCGTCCGGGAAAGCGGATGCCGCCGATGCCGCGGATGCCGCCGAAGGCGGCCGTAAGGAAGTGTCCGCGGCGCCCGCTGAGGCCGATGCGATCGCAAAGGCCGACTCGGGTCCCACGGGCCGTACGGCCGGCGGCGACGCGCGGCTGAAGGCCGCGGTGGCGGCGTGGGTGGCCGGAACGGACGAGGACGGGGACGACGCGGGTGAGCCCGATTCGTCTGCGAAGACGTCCGGCGCGGCCGCGCGCCCGAAGGCCACGGGGACGGGCGACGAGCCCGTGAACGGCAGCCCGTCCGGCAAGGACGACGAGCCCGCTGCCGCGGACCGGCCCGTGAACGGTGCGCCGTCCGGCAACGGCAAGGCCCCGGCCTCCGAGGACCGTGCCACGGCCGTTTTCGGCGCGCTCCGGCCGAAGGGCGCCGCGTCGGCCGGCGACGACGCCGGCGACGCCGAGGCCCCGAAGGCTGAGAAGCCTGCGAAGGACGAGCCCTCCGGCAGCGGCAAGAGCGAGGCGTCCTCGGACGCTGCGCGCCCCAAGGCCGACGGCAAGGCTCCGGCCTCCGCCGATAGCAAGGCTCCGGCCTCCGGCGACGGCAAGGACAAGGGCAAGGACTCCGCTTCCGGCGACAGCAAGTCCGCCGCGGCCGGCGACCAGGCCACCGCTGTGTTCCGTACGGTTCGCCCGAAGAACGGCGAGGCCGGCAAGACCGCTGCTGCCGACGGGGCCGCGAACGGCTCCCCGTCCGGCAACGGCAAGGCTCCGGCCTCCGCCGATAGCAAGGCTCCGGCCTCCGGCGACGGCAAGGACTCCGACTCCGCCTCCGGCGACAGCAAGCCCGCCGCGGCCGGCGACCAGGCCACCGCCGTGTTCCGTACGGTCCGGCCGAAGGACGGCGACGCCGCCGGTTCTGGTGCGGCTTCCGGCAACGGCAAGGCTCCGGCCTCCGGTGAGGGCAAGGCGCCCGCCTCCGGCAAGGACAAGCCGGCCGCTTCCGCCGCTCCCGCCGATCAGGCCACCGCCGTCTTCGGTGCGATCCGGCCCAAGGCCGACGAGGCGGACAAGCCCTCCTCCGACGATCAGCCGACCGCGCTGATCAAGGCCCCCAAGGCGCCCGAGCCCAAGGCCAAGCCCGAGGCCGCGTCCAAGGCCGAGGCCAAGCCCGACGCCGAGTCCAAGGCCAAGGCCGGTGCCGCCAAGGCCGCGCCCCGCGAGGACTCCGACTCCGAGCGGACCAGCCAGTTCGTACCGCTGAAGTCCGACGAGGCCCCGGCCGCCCCTGCCAAGAAGGCCGCCCCGGCCAAGCCTCCCGTCAAGGCGGCCCCGCCCGCCCCCAAGGCGAGCGGTACCCCCGCCAAGCCCGCCATCCCCGTCACCGTCACTCCGCCCAAGGACCCGGCGGACCCGGCGTCCCCCCAGCAGGCGGGCGGCCCCGCCGCGCCGCTCGATCTCCTCGCGCAGCTGACGAACACGCCTCCGCCGCCGGAGACGCCCGTCCGCACGGTCCTGCGCCGGGTCAAGATCTGGACCCCGCTCGTGGTCCTGCTGGCGATCATCTTCTGCGTGGTGCAGGCGTTCCGGCCGCTGCCGGAGCCGAAGCTGGTCCTCACGGCGAACAAGGCGTTCAAGTTCGACGGCGACAAGGCGCAGATGACGTGGCCGGCGTCCGGCCAGGCGTACGTCGAGGTGGACGGCCTCGGCAGCCTGGGCGAGTTCGGCGAGGAGAAGCCCGTCCCGATCGCGAGCGTCACCAAGGTGATGACCGCGTACATCACCCTTCGCGACCACCCGATGAAGAAGGGTGACAAGAAGGGCGCGCTGATGACGGTCGACGCCAAGGCGGTGAGCGACTACCAGAAGGGCAAGCCCGAGGGCGAGTCCCTGGTCCGGGTGACCGAGAACCAGCAGCTCTCGGAGTACGAGGCCCTGGAAGCGCTGATGCTGCCGTCGGCGAACAACATCGCCAAGCTGCTGGCCCGCTGGGACGCCGGTTCCGAGGACGCGTTCGTCAAGAAGATGAACGACACCGCCAAGGAGCTCGGCATGGTGAACACGCACTTCACCGACCCGAGCGGCTTCGACGCGACGACGAAAAGCACCGCGAAGGACCTGGTCAAGCTGGGCAAGAAGGCCATGGCGGACCCGGTCTTCAAGGAGATCTCGGGGCTGACGGAGTACATCGACAGCAACGGCGAGAAGCAGAAGAACTTCAACCCGATCGTGCCGCTGTACGGCACCGGCATCAAGACGGGCACGACCACCGCGGCCGGTGGCAACCTGCTCTTCGCCGCGGAGAAGAAGATCGGCGGCACGACGCAGCTGATCATCGGCGCGGTACTGGCGCAGCACAAGACGCCGATCATCGACTCGGTGGTCGCGGCGACGAAGGACGCGATCGAGTCCGCGAAGAAGGCGCTGGAGGCGAAGACGGTCGTCAAGAAGGGCGACGTCGTGGGCGCCGTGGACGACGGCCTGGGCGGCCGTACCCCGGTCGTGGCGACCAAGGACGTCACCGCGGTCGGCTGGGCGGGTCTGAGCGTCGACCTGGCGCTCAACGACGCCGGCCACAAGCTGCCGCACACGGCGAAGTCCGGCACCGAGGTCGGCATACTGACCGTGGGCAGCGGCCCGGGCCAGGTCCGGGTGCCGGTGGCGCTGAAGAAGGAGCTGGCCGAGCCGGGCTTCGGTTCGAAGCTGACCCGCCTCGGCTGACCCGCCTTGGCTGACGGCCCCGGCCGGCCAGCCTCGGCCGACCCCAGCCGGCCGGCTCGCACCGGCCGGCGAGGGCAGGGGCGGCGCCCGCCGCCCCTGCCCGGCCCTCGCGGCGTGCTAGCGTCGCGAGGGTTTGCGCACGGTTTCACACCGTGCAGATTCCCGTAGGGCCCGGACAGCGTGACGATGGGGGAAGACCTCGGGGGAAAGACGGGGAGAGACGCAGTGATCACCGTGGGCCCGGCACGGGCCGACAAGCCGGACGAGCCGGGCGGCCGGCAGGACGGGCGCGCCCCCTCCGGGATACCGCAGCCCCCCGCCCCCGCCTTCCGCGAGCGCCTGACCCGCGCCGGCCGCGCCCTGGCCCGCCGCCCCGTGCTGACGACGCTCGCCGTCGCCGCCGTGGCGCACGTGCTCTGGGTGTGCGTGTTCGCGAACAGCGGCGGCGACCTGGCGGCCCAGGACGCCTGGGCGGAGTTCGTGGGCCAGCACCCCGCCTCGGCGTACAACCTCGCCTGGTACGGCGGCATGCACCCCGTCTCGTACAGCGTGATCTCGCCGTACCTGATGGCCAGCATCGGCGTCCGCACCACGATGATGATCGCGGGCACGCTCTCCGCCGGGCTGATCGCCCTGCTGCTGGTGCGCAGCCGGGTCGTGCGCCGGCCGCTCGTCCCCGCCCTCTACGGCACCTTCGCGCTGACCTGCAACGCGATCTCCGGCCGGGTCACGTTCGGACTGGGCACGATGTTCGGCCTGGCGGCCGTCGCCGTGATCTTCGCGTGGCCCATGCGCTGGCGCTCGGAGGGCAAGTACCGCTGGGGCCGCGCCGGCCTCGCCGCGCTGGCGTCCGCGCTGGCGACGGCGTCGAGCCCGGTCGCCGGCCTGTTCGTGGGCTTCGTCGCGGCCGCCCTGTGGCTGGGCAAGCGCCGCCCCGCCGCGTACGCGCTGGGCGTCACCCCGGTCGTCGTGGTGGGCCTCTCGGCGTGGCTGTTCCCGTTCTCGGGCCAGCAGCCGATGGCCTTCGCGTCGACGATCCTGCCGCTGCTCAGCGGGCTCTTCGGAGTGCTGTTCGTCCCCAAGGAGTGGCGCACCGTCCGGATGGCGTCGGGGCTCTACGTCCTGGCCGTCCTGCTGGTCTGGCTGATCCCCTCCCAGATCGGCACCAACGTCTCCCGGCTCGGCATGATCTTCGGCGGGACGCTGCTCGTCGCCGCGCTGCCGGAGCTGAAGGTGCCGCGCCCGGCCGAGCTGCTGAAGAGCGGCCTGCGCTGGACGGCGCTGGTCGCCGCCCTCGCCACCTGCACGATCTGGCAGCTCGCCGTCTCCATCGGCGACATCATGCACACGACGCCCGCCGCGGCCTGGGCGCGCGAGCTCGCGCCGCTGGTGCACCGGCTCCAGCAGGCCGAGGCGGCGCGCGGCCGCGTCGAGGTCGTGCCGGCCCGCAGCCACCGCGAGTCCTCGGCCCTCACCCCGTACGTCAACCTCGCCCGCGGCTGGAACCGGCAGGCCGACCGCGAGCGCAACCCGCTCTTCTACCAGCCGGGCCTGCTCACCTCCTCCAGCTACCGCGCCTGGCTCGACCGCTGGGCCGTCCACTACGTGGTGCTGCCCACCGGCGAGCCGGACCCCGCGGCCGTCGAGGAGGCCAAGCTCGTCGTCAAGGGCCAGCCGTACCTGCGCGAGGTGTGGTCGGACGAGAACTGGCGGCTGTACGAGGTGGAGTCGCCGACCCCCCTCGCCGACCCGCCCGCGGTCGTGGAGCGCACGGACGCCGAGGGCATGACGGTCACCGTGAACAAGGCCGGGCCGGTCCTCATCCGCATTCCGTACTCGCCGTGGCTCGGCCTGGTCGACGAGAACGGCAAGGACGTCCAGCCGCCGAAGAAGGGGCCGCACGGCGAGCCGCCGGTCAACGTCAACGGCTGCCTGTCCAAGGAGGTCCAGGAGGCCCGCGAGGACCGGCCGGAGGACGACTGGACGCTCCTGCGCGCGCCGAAGCCGGGCACGTACCACATCGTGGCGCGCTACAAACTTCCGCGCGGGACGGGCTGCCCGGACGACCTGGCGAGGTAGCCCGCCGGAAGTCACCGGCAGATGTGCGGCGGGGAGACCCCCGGGATCCCCGGGACCCCGGAGGTCTCCGCGCCCCCCGGGACCGCCGGGGCGCTCTTCAGCTCCTCCCGCACGTCTTCCAGATAGGCCAGCACCTGCCGCTGCTTCTCCGGGCCGGGGTCGCTGAGGTAGTCCAGCACTCCGTGCTGGAAGGCGAACCGCATCCGCAGCGGCATCGCGTCCGAGGCGTCCAGGCACTTGGGCTGCGGGCCGCCGAGCGCCTTGCTGACGGCGGCGTTGACCCGCTCGGTGCCGGGGTCGGGGCGGGGCGCGCCGGGCGTGACGAAGAAGGGCCGGCCGGGGTTGGTGGTGACCTTCCGGCTCTTCTCCTCCTCGGGCACCTCGGCCCACGCCTTCTGCCCCTCCTCCGTGGTGAGGAACCGCATCAGGTCCTCGGCCGCCCCGGCCTGCTCGCCCTTCCTCGCGAACAGCGTCGCGAAGTCCGCCGACACCTCGGTCGCGGCGGGGCCGCGGGCGATGCCGGGCAGCACCTCGCGCGTGGGCGCGAAGGCGGCGCGCCGGGTGTAGTCGGCGGTGCGGGCGAACGACGCCTGGTGCTGCAAGGAGCACTGCCGCGACTGCGGCGCGAAGAGCTTCTGCCCCCAGTCGTTCTCCAGGGCGGCCGCCGCCGGTTCCCTGGTGAAGACGCCCCCGAACGCTTCCCAGGCCCTGGGCACGGCGCCTTCCGTCCACGGCAGCTCGCCCCGGGCCCACTTCTCGTACGCCTCCGTGCCGCTCTGCTGGAGCAGGATGTCCTCGATCCAGTCGGTGCCCGGCCAGCCGGACGTGGCGTCGCCGCCCATGCCCGCGCACCACTGGCCGCCGCCCCGGGCCGCCGTCGTGCGGGGGCTCTGCGGGCGGGCGGGGTCGTACCAGACGATGCTCTTGAGGTCGGCCTTGACCGCCACGGCGTAGACCTTCCCGCCGAACCGCGGCGCCCACAGCGGGCCGTACGCGTTCAGTGCGTCCTTAAGGACGGGAGTGAGCTCCCGCGGCGGAGAGGCCGAGCCGACGTACGTGCCGACCTCGCCGAGGCTGGGCAGGATCGCGATGTCCGGCGGGTTGCCCGCGTTCAGCCGGGAGAGCAGCACCTCGCGCAGGGCCGTCGTGCCCTGGTAGTCAACATTGACGTGATACTTCGCTGCGTATGCGTTCAGCACCTTGCGGAAGCGCGCTTCCTCGGCGTCGGTCCACGAGGCGAGGACGCTGATCCGGCCGCGGTGCTCGGTGCGCACGTCGCCGGTGCCGACGATCGACAGCAGTGCCATCCACAGCACGAGGACGACGGTCACGGCCTCGAAGGAGCGGATCCGGCGGCCGGTGTGCTGCGGGATCCGCGCGAAGCGGTACTCCTCGATGCGGGGCTGGAGCCCGAGCACGACCAGCGCGGCGATGACGACCGCGGCCAGGGGGATCCAGGCGGGGACGGTGGTCAGCCAGTGCGTGGCCGCCATGCTGTCGCTCACCGGCTTCAGGCCGTCGATCCCCCGGCGGGCCGCGTCGTGCGCCCGGTCGAGGTCCTGCTGGAGCCGCAGGGTGGCGGGCAGGAGCAGCGGCACGAGCCCCGCCAGCAGCAGCGTGGCGCCCGCGAGCGGGCCGTTGAAGCGGCGGCGGAAATGGCGGCGCAGGAAGAGCTGGGTGGCGACGAGCAGCCAGGCCAGCGCGGCCCACAGCACGACGGCCACGCCCCAGCCGAGCCGCAGCAGCCCGCTGGGCGAGGTCTGCCTGTCGAGCACGTCGGCCTGCTCGCGCTGGACGGCGTCGAGCCGGGAGATGACGCCGCTCCCGGCGCGGTTCAGCGTGCTCTCCGCGTACCGCAGGTAGGCGTCGCGGAGCCTGGTATCGGCGTGGCTGCGGGCGGCCTGCCCGACGAGGTAGTCGTACGAGGAGATCTGGCCGGCGGCGGTGTCCAGGTCGCTGCGGCCCCCGCTGCCCGCGACGGTGGTGGCGACCGCCCGCTCCAGGCTCCTGGACGCGGCGTTGACCTTCGCGCGGTAGTCCTCGCCGGCGCCCTCGTCCGCGGCGGAGGGGCTGCGCAGGGCGGCCCTCGCGGCGTTCAGCGACGCGCTCAGGTCCTTCTTCGCCGCGTCCACGTAGCCCATGGCCGGGACCGTCCGGCCGGGCACCTCGTCCGCGGCCCGGCTCACCGCGTAGGAGACCGCCAGCAGCATCCCGCAGGTGAGCACCGTGGCCGTCAGCAGCACGGCCAGGCGGCGTATGAGCCGGGGACGGGTGCCGTGCCGGGGCCCGGCGCCTGCGGGGCCGGCAGAGCCGTTCGGGCTGCCCGGCCCGTTCGGTCCGTTCGGTTCATCCGGTCTGTTCGGGTCGGCCGTGGCGGTCGTGGGGGCGGTCATGCGGCCGGCTCCGGGGGCTCCTGTTCCGGCCGGTCATGCCGCTCCGGCGCGGGGCCGTTCGCGGTGGGGAGGGCGGTCCCGCAGCGGGTGCAGATCCGCGCCGTGCCGGGGGAGACGCGGTGGCAGACGGGGCACTCGACGTCGGCCCTCTTCTGCCGGCCGCGCTGCTGCTGCGCCGGCACGGCGGCCGGCGGCGGGCCGGGCTCGTGCGGCGGGCGGGCGCCCTTCGGCGCCACTGCGGACCTGCGGGTCTGCGTGCTGTGGTTGGACACGACCCACGCCGAGTTGAGGTCGCCCGCCGTGATCTCGTCGCGCAGCCGGACCCGCCCCTCGCCGGCGTCCAGCACCTCCACCAGCCGCCGGAGCCGCCGCAGCATCTTCTCGTCGCCGAGGTCGTGGGCGAGCCGCACCGCCCGCCCCCACTCCTCCTCCGCCGCCGCGAGGCGCCCGGCCTCGAACGCCTCGCAGCCGGCGTTGACGGCCCGGCCCAGGTCGGCGTAGCCGCTGTAGCGGGCGACGCGCGGATCGATGCGGGTGGACAGCACGGGGTCGTCCGTCCAGTGGACGAGGAGAGGCACGGGCCTGGGCACGGAGATGACCGTCTCGGCGGGGTGGTCGCCCGCTCCCTCGGCCACCAGCGCCAGGGACGCCAGCTGCATGTCCTCCCCCAGCGGGTCGCCGGTGGGGTCGGCGCTGACGCACAGGTGGTAGTCGCGGGACTCGTCGCCCCACGCGCCGGTCGGGAACTCCCAGGTGCGCTCCCCGGTCCGCAGGCCCTCCTGGGTCAGGTCCAGCTCGGTGGGGAACACCTGCTTGAAGAAGGCGAGCTCGCTGCCGACGCGCAGCCGGACGCGGATCCGGATGCCCGGCAGCGACTTGTCCATGGCCTTGCGCATCATCCGCCGGAACTCCGCCTCCAGGTCGGAGTCGTGCTCGACGGCGTCCGCGATGCCGTGCAGCCGGCCGGCGATCTGCCGCAGCTCGGTGGCGGCCCACTGGTCGCCGATGCCGCGCGCGTCGCAGGTGAACTTCCCGGCGCAGTCCGCGAGGACGCGCTCCAGCTCGTCGGGCCGGTCGTGCTCGTTCCTGCCGTCGGTCAGCAGGAGGGCGTGCCGGATGGGGTGGTCCTGGCCGTCGGCGGTCAGGAGGTCGCGGGCGCAGGCGAGCCAGGAGGCGATGGCGGTGCCGCCCGCGGCGACGAGCGTGTGCGCGGTGCGGGCGGCGTCGGCCCGGGTGTCCGGGCCCGCCACGGCCATCCGGCCCGCCGCCGGATAGACGACGCGGGCCTTGTCGGTGCCCTCGACGAGGGCGAAGCGGGTGCCGTCGCGCAGGACGCCGATGGCGGCGGCCGCGGCCTTCCGGGCCGCCGAGATCTTCGTGCTGGGCCAGCTCATGGAGCCGGAGCAGTCGATGACGACGACCTCGGCGGAGGAGGCGTGGGTGGTGAGCCCGGCCAGGCCGTGGGCCTCGACGGTGAGGACGGCGTGGGCCGGCACGGTGCCGGAACCCGCCGCCAAGTACTTGTTCTGGCCCAGCTCGGCGGTCAGGGCGGGCAGCGCCGCCGTCGGGGCGCGGTCCTCGGGGGCCGCCGTCCCGTCGTCCCGGTGTCGTACGGCCCCGGGCCCGTCGCCGTCCCGGTGTACGGCCTCGGGCCCATTGCTGCGGTCCATTCGTTTCCCCCGGGGTCAGAAGCGGGTCTTGGGGCGGACGCTGTTGGCCAGGTCGACCAGGGCGGCCAGGCCGCCCGGGGTGGGGGCCTGGCGGGCGAGCCGGCGCAGCTTCGCCTCCAGGCGGGTGCGCAGGGTGAACTCCTCGCCGTCCGGGCGGCCGTCCGAGCTGCCGTCCGGGCCGCGGCTCGGAGAGCCGTTCGGAGAGCCGTCGGGGCGGCCGCCCGCCGGAGCCGCCGCCCCGGTCCGTATCGCCACGCGCTCCAGGGCCACTTCGAGGGCCTCGGCCTCCAGCCGGTCGCGGGCCGGCCCGGCCTCGTGCCCCTCGTCCAGATAGAGCCGGGGGAGGCGGCCGAAGGCGGCGGCGAGGTCGTAGCGCTCCGGGAGTCGGGGCCCGTCGTCGGCCTCCAGCCGGCCGGCGAGGATGCGGACGCAGGCGATCTGGGCCGCGTCGTAGTGCCGGGACACCTCCGGCAGGCTGCCGAGGAGGCCGACCGCGTCGGTGCGGTCGCCCGCGGCCAGCCGCAGCCGGGCGAGCCCGAAGACGGCGCTGCCCTGCGTCCGGCTGCGCTGCCACACGGCGTCGTAGTAGCGCTCGGCGTCGGCCGGGGCACCGGCCTTCTCGGCGCAGTAGCCGAGGGCCAGCTTCGGCGCGTACTCCCCGGGCAGGGCGGCGTAGACGAGCTCGAACCAGGCCCGCGCCTCGGGCGTTTCGCCCCGGGCGAGGGACAGCAGGCCCTCGTGCCAGGAGATCCGCCAGTCGTACCGGGCCGGGCCGCCGGCGAGCTCGTACGGGACCGGGCGGTCGAGGAGCGCGCGGGCGGTCGTCAGCCGCTCGTGCGCGGCGTCGAGCTCGCCCAGTTCGAGGTGGGCGCGCAGCTGCCGGAAGCAGATCTCGATCGTCTCCCGCCCCGACGCGTACAACTGCTGGATGAGCCGCCGGGGGCCGCTCGTGGTGGGCTGGGCCAGCAGCGCGGCGGCCGGGTCGGCCGGGTCGGGGTACGGCACGGGCAGGTGGTGCGGCACGCGGCCGGGCTCGGGCAGGCCGGGGTCGAGCAGCGGCCGCCGCTCGCCGGCCAGCCAGCGCTCCAGGGGCGGCACGCGCCCGAGCGAGGCGTCGAGGAGGGTGGCCGTGGCGGCGAAGAGCGTGGACGGCTCGGGGGTCTCGGTACGGGTGCGCAGGGAGCGGATCTCGCGCAGGACGCCGCGCAGTTGCTCGGCCATCTCGCGGGCGGAGCCGAACCGTTCCAGCGGGTCGTCGGCGGTGGCACGGGCGAGGACCCGCGCGTAGGACTCGGCGCCCAGGCCGGGAGGCTGCTTGCGGCAGCCCTCGGAGAGGGTGCGCAGCGTGACGCCGAGGCTGAAGAGGTCCGAGCGGACGGACAGCCCCTCGACGCCCCTGCGGACGACCTCGGGGGCGGTGAAGCCGCGGGCGCCGAGGACGTATCCGGTGCGGTCGTTCAGGTCGCGGACGGCGCCGAGGTCGATGAGCTTGATGCGGTCCGCGTAGTGCATGACGTTGTTGGGCTTGAGGTCGCAGTAGACGAGGTTCTTGCGGTGCAGGCTCTCCAGGGCGTCGAGGATGCGGCAGCCGTAGGAGAGGACGTATTCGAAGACGCGGTCCTCGCCGAAGGGGCCCTCGCCGCGGGTGATGCGGTCGCGCACCTGGGAGAGGTGCATGCCGCGGACGAACTCCATGACGATGTAACGGGTGTGGCTGCCGGCGCCTTTCCCGTTCCCATTGCCGTTGCCGCTTGTGGTGTCCTTGTGGGAGACGAAGTTGATGACGCGGACGATGTCCGGGTGGTCGGAGCCGATGAGGACGCGCAGCTCCTCGGCCTCGCGTTGCAGGGCGACGGGATCGCGGTCGTTGATCAGGCCCTTGAGGGCCACGGGGTTGCCGTCGAGCCGCATGTCGTGGGCGAGGTAGACCCAGCCGAGGCCGCCGTTGGCCACGCAGCCCACCACGCGGTACTGCCCGCCGGCCAGGTCGCCGGGGGCCAGGCGCGGCGTGAAGTCGTACGGGTGGCCGCAGCGGTCGCAGAAGCCGATCGGCAGGGCGGGCTGCCCGGCGTACGACCTGCCGACGACGGCGGTGCACCCTTCGTGGCCGCAGGTCTTGCCGCCCACCGGGACCCGCGGGTCCGTGACGACCAGGGCCTCGGGGGAGGGCGTGGCGATGACGGGCAGGTCGAGCAGGCCGTCGCCCGCGGGGCCCACGGTGAACAGCTGGGCGGTCTCGGCGCGTCTGCGGGCGCCCGCGGTGGGCGGGCTCTCGGGCACGGGCGGGATGCCGCCGGGGCCCGGGCCGGGGCCGCCGCCGTTTCCGCCGGGCTCCAGCGGCTGTACGCGGTGGCCGCGCGTGGAGCAGAAGCCGGTGGTCTCGACGCGGCCGTCGCAGCCGGGCCGGGGGCAGGGGGAGCCGGGCGGGGGGCGGCGCGGTGGGCCGGGCGGGTGTCCGCCGGGAGGGCCGGCCGGGGGGTTCACGGGGCGTTCACGGGGCGTCGCCCCCTCGCGGTCGGTGGGTGTGGTGGCGTACGGCTTCGGCGAAGCGCTCGACGGCGCGTTCGGCCTCGGCGAGCTCGCAGGGCGCCCCGTGCAGGAGGTTGTGCGCGGCGCGGTAGAGCGGCGCGGCGGCCCGCTCCTCCTCCAGGCTGCGGGCGGCGAGCAGTGCGAAGAAGGCCTCCAGCCGGCCGCGCAGTTCGTTGCGCCGGGCGATCTGCGTCTCGGCCAGGCCGATGACCTCCTCGACGCGCAGCAGCTCGGACTCCACGGTGCTCTCGAAGGCGCGGAGGTCGGCGAGGAAGCGCGCGCCGCCCGGATCCGGGTGGCGGCGCAGCGCGGTGAGGTCCAGGCGCAGGGCGGCGGCGCGCTGCGGCACGGGCCGGACCGGGGCGATCAGGGCGGTGCGGTCGTGGGCGGTGCGCTCGCGGCGCGCGATGTGGTCGATGCGGTCGCGCACCCGGTCGAGCCGGGCGGCGATCTCGTTCTTGCCGGGGTCAGCCATCCTCAGCGCCAGCTCCAGGCTCTGCGATTCGGGGTTGCGGAAGACGAGGAGCAGGCGGGCGCCCCGGGCGGCGAGGAGGTCGGTGAACTCGACCAGCGCGAGGGGGTCCGCCGCGTAGTCGACGCCCTCCGCGACGATCGTCAGCGGCACGGCTCCGGCGCCGCCGAGCAGGCCGACCGCCGAGCCGTCGTCCCCGGCGGGGCTCAGCCCGAGCCGGTCGGCGACGCGCCCGGCGACCCCGGCGACGGTCTCCCCGGAGACGTCGAGGGCGAGGTCGACGCTGCCGACGGGCGGCAGGAGGCCGTCGTCCGGCTCCTCGGAGCCGGGGGGCTCGTACGGGGCCGGGGGGCGGCGTGCGGTGCCGTTGCGGGGCGCGGCGGCAGGGCCCGCGGGCGATGGTGAGCCGGCGGGGGAGGGCGGGCGTATGCCCACGGGGAGGGGAGCCCTGCGCGGGGCGGGCAGCGGTGCGTCCGCGGGCAGTTCGCGGTCCGCGAGGGCGACGGCCCGGCTGAGCGTCGCCGCCCGCACCGCCTCGCCCTTCTTGATGACGATCGCCTCCACCTGCCGGGTGCCCTCCGCGGCGGCGAACCAGCGGGCCAGCCAGCGGGCGAACTCGCGGTCGCGGGCGGCGCCCCGCGGCACCGACGGCAGGCCGTTGCCGCGGCCGCCGCTCACGTAGCGGTCGATGACCGGCAGGTGCCGGACGACGGTCTCGATGGGGATCATGTACGACAGGTGGAGCCGGCCGCTCGCGGGGGCGGCCGAGGAGCGGTCGTCGTAGCGGCTGACGACCATGCCGAGGACGCGGTGCGTCTCCACGTCGGTCACGGCGGCGCCGCTGAAGCCCGGCCGCACCGTCTCCTCCGGGGTCAGGGGGAACATCTGCACCCACTCGCCGCGCGGCCCGGCCGGCCCGGCGAGGGTGGCCCGGAACCAGACCCCGTCCTGGAGCTCGCGCGTGCTGGGGAAGCCGCACATCCACACGGACCGGCCGTGCGTGGGCGCGACCCGGTGCAGCGGGGCGGCGTGGCGGGCGTCCTGCGGCTCGGCCAGGGTGAGGAGGGCGACGTCGCCCCGGGAGTCGGCCAGCTCGGGCACCCAGCAGCCGTCGGCCACCCGGGCCGGCACGGGGCGCGCGCCGGGCACGCCGACCAGCTCGACGAGCACCTCCGTGCCGGGCGCGGTGCGGCCGTCGAGGTCGCGGGGGCCGCGGGGGCCCGTGGCGTCGACGGGGTCGGCGGGGATGACGTGGGCGCAGGTCAGCACGGCGTCGGCGGCCAGCAGGATGCCGGCCCCCAGGACATCGCCGCCGGTCGTGGAAATGCGGACCCGCCAAGTCTCGCCGCGCACCTCGGTGTTGACGGGGACCTCGGTCTCCTCCCCCATGGGCGCAGAGCATACGCGCGCCCCCGGCGGAAGTGACCCCTCCGAATGTGGGGTCACCGTTCCGTGTGATTCGCGCGGGGGTTGCGCGCCCTCGGCGTGCGGCTCGGCGGGGCGCCCCGCCCGTCCCGGGTCCGCCGAACGGGTGACGCCGGTCCGGGCGGCCGCCGGCGGTCCGGGGTCACCCGTTCGCCGCGTTCCGGGGCGGCCGTCCCGGTGATGGCAGGGCCACCCCCGGTGACCTGCCGATACGCCGGCCCGCCCCGGCCCGCGGCCCGGCCCGGACCGGCGATTCTGATGCGCTGTCAGGGTGCGGGGCGCCCCGGATCCCGGTTCCCTCGGCTCTGAGGAGCGCGGAACCCCCCACTCCCCTTCGTGGGCACATCACGTGCCCCGGCCGCGTTCACGGAGGAACAAGCATGCGTAACTCACGAGTGCTCACCGGGACCGCCCTTTCCATAGCCGCCCTCGGGCTGGCGAGCGCCCCCGCGCTCGCCGGGGACTTCGGCAAGCTGGAAGTCTCCCCGAACCCCGTCAAGCCCGGTGCCGAGGTCACGGTGAACACCACCGCCTGCGGGTCCAACGGTTCGGGTGCGGGCGACGCCAGCGCCGTCGGCGGCCCGGCCTCGTTCCAGCTCAAGCCGGGCACGCACAAGGAGAGCGTCGTCGGCACGTTCAAGGTCCCCAACAGCGCGAAGGCCGGTACGTACGGCATCGGGGTCAAGTGCCACAACGGCAAGGAGGCCACGGGCGACGTCGTCGTCTCCGCGGGCTCGGGCGGGTCCGCTTCGAGCGGGACCGGTACGGGGGGTACGGGCGGGACCGGCATGGGCGGTGCCAGTCACAGTCCCTCGATGGGCACGGGCGGCGGTTCCTCCACCCCGGCCAAGCCGCCCAAGGGCGGCATGAAGACCGGTGTCGGCTCCACCAGCGACGACTCCGGGATGACCGAGCTCATGGCGGGCGCGGCCGTGCTGGCCACCGCGGCGGTCGGCGGCACCTGGTACCTGCGGCGCCGCGGCAGCAACGGCAACCGGATCTGACGCGCCCCCGGTCCCGCTCCGCACCCCGGTCCCCGAACGCCCCCGCGTCCGGGGACCACGGGCGCGGCGGACGCGGTGGAGGAGATCCATGTCCCAGTCGCAGAACGCCGGCGACGGCCGGCGGGCACGCGGCTCCCGCAAGGCGCGGAACTCGCGGCAGATGCGGCGGAACCCGCGCAGGCGGGCGCCCGCGGGTTCCCTGCCTTCCGGGTTCGGCCCGGTTGCTCCGGCTGCTTCGGTTGCTTCGGCTTGCTCGGGCGGGCCGGGCGCTTCGGCCCGCTCCGGCGGTCCGGGCACCGGTGACGACGCCGTCCGCTCCGGCAGCCCGCGCCGGGGTGGTGCCGCGCGCTCCGCCGGCCCGGGGCCGCGTGGCGCCGCGCGGCCCGGCCGTCCGGGCCCTGCCGGTGCCGCCCGGCCCGGCCGGCGCCCGCCGTCCCCCCAGGCACGTGACTCCCGGCGCAAGGCCGTCGCCGCTGTCCTGATCGCCATGGCCCTGTGCGTGGGCAGTTGGCTGATCCAGCGCGGGGCCGACATCCAGGACCCGCCCCCGCAGCCCTCCGCGGCCGAGGCGTTCCCGGCCACCGGGCCCCGTACCGGACCGGCGAACGGCGAACGCGCCGTGCCGCCGCTGCCGATCGCCGTGCCCACGCGGGTGCGGATACCGGCGATCGACGTCGACGCGCCGCTGGAGCCCCTGGGCCTGCTCCCGGACGGCAGCCTCTCCAGCCCGCGGGACGACGAGAGCAACGTCGCCGGCTGGTACGCGGCCGGCGCCGCGCCCGGCGCCACCGGCACCGCCGTCGTCGCCGGCCACGTCGACACCGCCACCGGGCCCGCCGTCTTCTACAACCTCGGCGCTCTGAAGAAGGGGTACCGCGTGGAGGTCGCGCGCGCGGACGGCCGGACGGCGCTCTTCACCATCGACGCGATCGAGGTGTACAGCCGGGACGACTTCCCCTCGCAGAAGGTGTACGGGCCCGCGAAGCGCGCCGAGTTGCGGCTCATCACCTGCGGGGGCGGGTTCTCCGAGGAGAGCCACGCGTACTTGGGGAACGTGGTGGTGTACGCCCACCTCACCGGCGTGCGGTGAGTCAGGAGCCGCCGCTCCTGTCCACCGGCGCGCCGCCCCCGGCCTGCTGCGTCTCGCGGGCCCACGCGGTCAGGCCCGCGACGAACCCCGCCCGGTCGCGGGGCGAGAGGCTGTCGAGCGCGCGCAGCAGCGGCTGGGAGCGGGTGGCGATGAACGCCTCGACCGCCGGCCGGTGGCCGTCCACGACGGCCACGAGCGTACGGCGCCGGTTCGCGGGGTCCTCGCGGCGCTCGACCAGCCCGGCCCGGTTCAGCGCGCCGACCAGCTCGCTCGTGGTCGACAAGGACAGCCGCATCCTGCGCGCCAGCTCACCCACGGCCAGGGGCGCTTCGGCGATCAGCTGCGGCAGGACCGCGCCGTGCCGCGTCGTGAGGCTGTGCGCCTCGAAGAGCGCGCGCAGCTCGTCCGGCATTTCGGTGCGGGCCTGGCGGATGTACGGAGAGAGCAGCGGGACGAGACCGATCGCTTCGGTCTCTTCCGGGGTGGGAAGCCGGGGGCGGTCCTTCCCGGGTGCGGGGTCGTGCGGCATACTGCGAGTGTAGACGCTTCGGAAATCCAAACTATTGGGTAAGCCGAAGCGATCCGTTGCAGGGGGAGGAGCTCTGTCATGCCGGCGATCCGATACCACGACGCACTCAACGACGCGCTGGAGCGCATGGACGACCTGGGGTACGAGCGGGGGGCCGGTGCCGACCTTGCCAACCACGGGCCCATGGGCGCCGAGACGCTCGCCGCCCTCGGCCACGGCGGCGAAGTCGCCGCCTGGGTCGAGGGCTACCGCGCCGCCATGCCCCGCCACGACGTGCCCGCACGCGGCTTCGCCCTCGACCCCGCCGACGAGACGTCCTGGCGGCCCGCGCTCGGCGACTTCGCCCGTGCCGGCGACTGGGAGGAGCTCTTCCGCCGCGAACTCGCCGCCGCTCCCTGGCGCGAGGTGCTCGCCCGCTGGTGGCCCCGGCTCCTGCCGGGCCTCCTCGCCGGCCTGACGCACGGTCTGATCCGCACCGCCCACGCCGTGCGCTCCCTCGCCGCCGTGCCGCTCGACGCACAGCCGACGCCCCATCAGCTCACCGAGCTGGCCCGCGGGCTGGCCTACTGGGCCGCCCGGTTCGCCCACCTGCCCGGCGAGGTCCGCATGAGCGGCCACCACGACCTGGCGGGCGCCATCGCCGCACTGCCCCGCACCGCCTACGCGGGGCCGGGCAAGCGGGGCCGCGCCGTGGCCGCGCAGCGGCTCGCCCGGCCCGGCGAGCTCGCCGGCTACCACGAGGCACTGGGCTCCCTCGCCCCCGCCGGAACGCAGTGGCTGCTCAGCGAGATGACCACCGCCTTCGCCGGGGTCTACCTCGGGCACCCCGAGCTCTTCCCCGTCCCGCTGGTGCACGCGGTCACCGCGCCCGCCGCCGTACGACTCGTCCTGCCGCACCTGCCCGACGAACTCCACGAGCCGTCCGCGGCCGCCCTCTGGCACGTCCACACGGCGCTGCTCCTGGCCTTCACCGACGACCGGGGCGGGGAGGAGACGGCGGCCCGGGACGCGGCGGAAGCGGACATACCGCCGTTCGACGAGCTCGTCGCCCGAGCGGTGGAACACGGCGACGAGCACGTCCTGAAGTTCACGGAGGCGTGCCGGCGCGAGCACGCGCTGCGTCCGGACCCCCGCTACGGCGCGGCGGTCCTGGCAGCCCAGCAGCGCATCAAGCCGCGCCGGGGCTGACGACGACCCCTCCCTCCGGCCCTCCGGCCCTCCGACGAGGGCGGACGGCGGCGGGAGGGGTCGTAAACGATCTCAGGGCCCTGCGACGGTGACGGACCGGCCGACGACGGCGGGAGGGCGACGGGGCCGCAGGGGCAGGGTCCCTGGACGCTGACGTGTATTTGTGGCGCCAAGTGCGGGGCAAGAACACGCAGGGGCGAGGGGCGCCGTAAATATACGGTCCAGGGACCCTGCCCCGGAGGCCCCGGCGCCCGGCCCACCCACGACCGTCAGCCGCCCGCTTCCGCCTCCGCCGCCGTGCGCAGCTCCGTCAGCAGGTCGAGGATCTTCTCGCCGTGCTTCGCCAGCTTGCTCTCGCCCACGCCGCTCACGCCCGCCAGTTCGTCGAGGGACGTGGGCGAGGCCGTGGCGATCTCGCGGAGCGTGGCGTCATGGAAGATCACGTACGCGGGAACGCCCTGTTCCTTCGCCGTGGCCCCGCGCCATGCGCGGAGTGCCTCGAAGACCGGCATCGCCTCGGCCGGGAGGTCGGCGGGTGCCGCTCGCTTGGCGGAGCCGGAGCCGCCGGACTTCGCGGCCCGCACCGGCCGCTCCGGCTCGCTCCGCAGCCGCACCTCGCGCCGCCCGCCCAGCACCTCGCCACTCGCGTCCGTGAGGACGAGCGTGCCGTAGTCGCCCTCGACGGCGAGCAGGCCCTGCGCCAGCAGCTGCCGGACCACGCCCCGCCACTGCGCCAGGCTGAGGTCGGTGCCGATGCCGAAGACGGTGAGGCCGTCGTGGTCGTGCTGGATGACCTTCGCGGTCTTCTTGCCGAGGAGGATGTCGATGATCTGGCCCGCACCGAACTTCTGGCGCCGCTCGCGCGCGAGCCGGTAGACCGCGGAGAGGAACTTCTGGGCGGCGATCGTGCCGTCCCACGTCTCGGCGGGGGAGAGGCAGGTGTCGCAGTTGCCGCAGGGGCCGCTCTCCTGCCCGAAGTAGGCGAGGAGCTGCACGCGGCGGCACTCGACGGTCTCACACAGGGCCAGCATCGCGTCGAGGTGGGCGCCCAGGCGGCGGCGGTGCGCCTCGTCGCCCTCGGAGCCGTCGATCATCTTGCGCTGCTGGACGACGTCCTGGAGGCCGTACGCGAGCCAGGCCGTGGACGGCAGGCCGTCGCGCCCGGCACGGCCCGTCTCCTGGTAGTAGCCCTCGACGGACTTCGGCAGGTCGATGTGCGCGACGAACCGCACGTCCGGCTTGTCGATGCCCATGCCGAAGGCGATCGTCGCGACCATCACGATGCCGTCCTCGCGCAGGAAGCGCGACTGGTTCGCGGCGCGCGTGGCCGCGTCCAGGCCCGCGTGGTACGGCAGCGCCTCGATGCCCTGCTGGGCGAGGAAGGCGGCGGTGTCCTCCACGCTCTTGCGGGAGAGGCAGTAGACGACGCCCGCATCGCCCGCGTGCTCGGTGCGCAGCAGCTCCAGGAGCTGCTTCTTGGGGTCGTTCTTCGGCGCGATGCGGTACTGGATGTTGGGCCGGTCGAAGCTCGCGACGAAGTGCCGGGCGCCCTGGAGCTGGAGCCGGGCGGCGATCTCGGTGTGCGTGGCCTCCGTGGCCGTCGCGGTCAGGGCGATGCGCGGCACGTCCGGCCAGCGCTCGTGCAGGGCGGACAGGGCCAGGTAGTCAGGCCGGAAGTCGTGGCCCCACTGGGCCACGCAGTGCGCCTCGTCGATGGCGAAGAGGGAGATCTTGCCGCGGTCGAGGAGCCGGAGCGTGCCCTCCACGCGCAGCCGCTCCGGGGCGAGGTAGAGCAGGTCGAGCTCGCCGGCGAGGAACTCGGCCTCGACCAGCCGGCGCTCGTCCATGTCCTGCGTGGAATTGAGGAAGCCGGCCCGGACGCCGAGGGCCCGCAGGGCGTCCACCTGGTCCTGCATGAGGGCGATCAGAGGGGACACGACCACGCCGACGCCCGGCCGGACCAGGGCCGGGATCTGATAGCACAGCGACTTTCCGCCGCCGGTCGGCATCAGGACGAGCGCGTCGCCGCCGGCGACGACGTGCTCGATGATCGCCTCCTGGTCGCCGCGGAACGCGTCGTAACCGAAGACGCGCCGCAGGCAGCCCAGGGCCTCACTGCCCGCGTCGGCGGGCGCGGGGGAGGGAGAAGGAGAAGGGACGGTGTCAGCGGGGCGGGCGGCGGTCTCGGTGAGGTCGGCCATGCGGAAAGTCTATGGGGGTCCGCTGACACGCACGGGGGCTGTGGATAACTCCCGGAACCTGATCTACGGCCTGATCTACGCCACCTCGATCCCGTAATCCCCCAGCAGCTCCTCCAGGCCGCCCTGGTAGCCCTGCCCGCCGATCACGAAGTCCCAGTCACCGTTGGCCCGCTTCCGGAAGGAGCCGAGCACGAGCGCCGTCTCGCCCGCCCGGCCGTCGGAGACCTCCAGCTGCCCCAGCTCGGCCCCGGCCGCGTCCGCCAGCCGGATCCGGGCGTCCGTGAAGCCCGCGAGGTCGGCGTCCGGATTCACCTCGGGGTCGACGGCCGCGACGAGCACGAGCCGGTCGGCGTCGGCGGGCAGCGCCTCGAAGGCGACGCGGACGGCCGCCTTGTCCCCGCGGGGCGGCGGCACGGTGCGCACGGCCCCGTCGGGAGTGGCGTTGTTGTTGAAGAAGACGAAGTGGTCGTCGCTGAGCACGCGGGTGCCGTGGCAGACGAGGGCGCACACGTCGAGGGCGACGGCGCCGGACCAGGACATGCCGAGGACGTTGTGTTCCGCTGGCCCGTCGGGCGTGCTGCCGTCCGGCTCCGGCGCGGTCGCCGGCGGTGCGGTCCGCCCCGCGCGGCCGCCGGGGCCGCCGCCGAGCCGGCCCCGCAGCCCGTGCCGCCCCAGCAGCCCCACCAGTTCTTCGCCCGAGACGAGAGTGAGCGGTTTTCCGTTGGCGAAGGCGTACGAGCCGGGTCCGAAGCCGGAGGTCGTCACCAGCACGCCCTTGTTGGCGCCCGCGCCCTGCACCGTTCCGTACAGGTCCCGGACCGCGGTCGGCGGGACCGTCTTGCGGTACCGCTTCACCTGCACGATGATCCGGCCGCCGCTGATCGGGTCGGGGTCCAGCGCCTCGACGTCCACACCGCCGTCGTTGGACCGGGTGGTCATCACGGCCTGCATGCCCCGCGCGCGGAACAGCTGGGCGACCAGCGCCTCGAATTCGACCGGGTCCATCTCGTACAGGTCGGGGTCGTCGCCGCCCCCGTGCGAGACGACGCCGCGCCCGACGTCCGCGGGCATCCGGCCCGGCCGCACGGCGGCGAGCTGGTCGGGCCGGGCGGACAGCAGCCCGCCGAGCCCGTCCGTGAGGCAGTCCACCGCGCTGACCTGCTCCAGGTGCAGCCCGGCGAAGACCGTACGGGAGACGGAGGCCGAGACGAGGACGATCTGGGCGCGGCGCCCCGTGGCCGGGTCGTGGTCGTCGACGAAGCCGTTGACCACGACGGACTCCAGCACCCCGGACCCGTCCGCGGCGAAGAGGTCGCGCAGCACCAGCAGCACGCACTGCGCCAGCACGTCCCGGTAGACGGCCCGGCGCTGCGCCGCGGGCCGCGCCGTCTCCTTCTCCTCGTCGGCGGTCGGCATGTACCGCACCGATTTGGCCTCCGGCACGATGTCGTACCCCGGCAGCTCCCACAGCAGGACCAGCTGCCGGGCCGCCGGGTCGTACGCGGCCGACACCTGGTGCGGGAACTCGGCGGGCCAGGCGGAGGAGGCGTACAGGGCGGCCGAGAAGTAGTCGACCACGGCGTCGGGGTCCCCGGCGCGCAGCGCCGTGAGCATCTCCTCCACGCCCGCGTTGTGCTCCCGGACCTCGGCGAGCTGCGCGGCCGCCCACTGCTCGTACTGCCGCCGGTACGCCCCGAGCTGCTGCACCCGCGCGGCCTCGGCGGCCTGCGCGGCCCGCAGGTCGTGCTCGTACTGCTCGCGGCTGCGGCTCGCGCCGAAGCCCCAGCCGCCCTGCGCCTGGTACAAGACCGGGTTCGGCATCGGCACGGGCTGTCCCAGGTGCCCCGGGTGGAACGGCTCCACCGTCTCGGGCCGGCGCAGCGCCGCCGTCGAGAACGCCGGCACCCGGCACCCGGCCACCAGCAGCCCCGTCAGCTCCGCGACCCGGGCCTCCAGCTCCTCCGTGCGGCGCCGCGCCTCGGTCTCGCGCCGCTGCCGGTAGGCGGCCCGCTGCTCCCGGTCGGCCCGCGCGGCCTCGCGCGCCGCCGCCCGTTCTCGCCGCTCCTGCTCCCGCTGGAACTGCACCTGCTCCCGGTGCTCGGCCTCCTGCCGGCGCTGCTGCTGACGCTGCGCCTCGGCCCAGATCCCTATCAGTCCACTGGAGCGACGACTCATGCGGACACTTTAGTCATTTAGTAAGTGTTATTTGTGCCCGGGTCCGGGTCGTACGTACGCGATGTGACGACGCGTCGGCAGAGGTCAGGTACGCCGTACGGGTGATTTTCCCGGCGCGCCCCGTTGCTGGTGCGGCTTTCCGGGGAGCTTGCCTGAAGGGAGCGAAAAGAACAAAGAAGCAACAGGCACGCGACAGGCGGGTGGGACAGCTGATGGCGACCACGACAGCATCCGACTCCGAGCAGCAGCACCCGGTGCGCTTCTGGGCCGTGGAGGATCTCCGCGGGCTCGACTTCGACCCGTTCATGGCCGAGCGGCTCCGTGACGAGCCCGTCTCCCGGGTCAAGCTCCCGCACGGGGAGGGCCACGCCTGGCTCGTGACGCGCTACGAGGACGTCAAGTTCGTCACCTCCGACCCCCGGTTCAGCCGCCAGGCCGTGCTCGGCCGCCCGATCACCCGGCTCGCCCCCCACTTCATCCCGCTCGACGAAGCGGTGGGCTTCGCCGACCCGCCCGAGCACACCCGGCTGCGCAAGGCCGTTGCGCGCTCCTTCACGCCCGCGAGCCTCGAACGGCTCCGGCCCCGCGCCGAAAGCGTCGCCGGCGAACTCCTCGACGCCATGGAGCACGAGGGCCCCCCGGCGGACCTGATGAAGCACCTCAACGGGCCCCTGCCGCTCGCCGTCATCAGCGACCTGATGGGCGTACCGGAGGAGCACCTGCCGCGGATGGCGCGCTGGACGGAGATCCTGCTGTCCGCGGGCCACGGCCGGGAGGCCAGCGACAGCGCCAAGGCCGAGATGGCCGGCTACTTCGTGGAGATGCTGGGGCGCAAGCAGAAGGAGCCGGGCCCCGACCTCGCGAGCGAGCTGGCCGCCTCCGTCGCCAAGGGCGACCTCAGCACGGAGGAAGCCGTCGCCATCGCCCTGCTGATCCAGGCCAGCGCCGCCCACGCCGTGCGCAACAACAGCAGCAACATGGTCTACGCCCTGCTCACCCACCCGCAGCACCTGGAGCGGCTGCGCCGCGAGCCCGGGCTGCTGCCGCAGGCCATCGAGGAGCTCCTGCGCTACATCCCGCACCGCAACGCCGTCGGCCTCGGCCGCATCGCCACGGAAGACGTCGAAGTGGGCGGTGTGCTGATCAAGGCCGGTGAAGTGGTCCACTCCTCGTACCTCACGGCGAACCGCGACCCCTCCGTGTTCGACCACCCGGACGAGCTCGACTTCGACCGGGAGCACAACCCGCACCTGTCCTTCGGGCACGGACCGCACTTCTGCCTGGGCTCGATGCTGGCCCGCCTGGAATCCGAGGTCATCCTCACATCGCTGATCGCGCGCTTCCCGGACCTGCGCCTCGCGGAGCCGGTGGAGAAGATCCGGTGGCAGAAGAGCGCGCTCATCAGAGGACCGGAACACCTTCCGGTGGTGTGGTGAGCGGGATGACGCAGCCTTCGCAGCCGGACGGGCTTGCTGGTCCCGCCGGGCCCGGCGGGGAATCCTGCCCGATGGCCTCCGTCCGTACGCCGGGGGAGACGGTCCACGACTGGCCGGTCGACCATCTGCCCGCCCTGGCCTTCGACCCGCTCATGCACCGCCTGCTGCGCGAGGAGCCGATCGCCAGGATCCGGCTGCGGTTCGGCGAGGGCGACGCCTGGCTGGCCACGCGCTACGAGGACGTGAAGACGGTCGCCGCCGACCCCCGGCTGAGCCGCGCGCTCACCGTCGACCGGCCGGTCACCAGCATGACGCCGCACGTCGTGGCCCCGGCGGGCGGCGTAGGCCGTACCGACCCGCCCGACCACACGCGCATCCGCCGCCACGTGGCCCTCACCTTCGGCCGCAAGCGCGTCGCCGCCCTGCGCCCCCGCGCGGAGGAACTCGCCGAGCAGATGCTCTCCCGCATGGCGGAGCACGGCGCCCCCGCCGACCTGACCGAGTGGCTCACCGGCCCCCTGCCCGCCCAGCTCATCGGCGAGCTCCTCGGTGTCCCGCCCCACGACCTCGACCGGTTGCAGAACTGGCGCAGCGTCATCCTCTCCAGCAACCACTCCGAGAAGGAGAGCAACGCCGTCAAGGGCGAGATCGCGGGTTACTTCAAGGCCATGGCCGCGCACCGCCGCGAACAGCCCGGGGACGACCTGTTCAGCGCCCTGGTCGAGGCCCAGAAGGACGGCGGCCTCAGCATGCCGGAGCTGATCTCGCTCGCGGTGATGCTCGTCCTCAACGGCATGGACGCCGTACGCAACCAGGTCTCCAACATGGTGTACGCGCTGCTCACCCACCCCGAGCAACTGGCCGCCCTGCGCGCCCGCCCGGACCTGCTGCCCCAGGCCGTCGAGGAGCTGCTGCGCTACATCCCGCACCGCAACGGCGTCGGCCTGCCCCGCATCGCCACCGAGGACTTGCAGGTGGGTGACGCGACGATCCGCAGCGGCGAGGTCGTCTACGTCTCCTACCTGGCCGCCAACCGCGACCCCTCGGTCTTCACCGAGCCGGACCGCCTCGACCTCACCCGCGACGAGTCCCCCAACCTGTCCTTCGGCCACGGACCGCACTACTGCGTGGGCGCGATGATCACCAGGATGGAAGCTGAAGTCATGCTCACCGCCCTCCTGAGCCGCTTCCCCGGCCTGCGCCTCGCCGTCCCCGAATCCGAAATGCGCTGGCGCCGAGGCTCCATCAACCGAGGCCCGGAGTCCTTGCCGGTCGCCTGGTAGACACGCAAACGGCCCCGGACGGGAATCCGGGGCCGAACGAAGCACTTCCCTGGGCCGCAACCCCGGGCCGGCGCGAGCCGGTGCAGTGCCCCCGGGCAGATTCGAACTGCCGACACCCGCTTTAGGAGAGCGGTGCTCTATCCCCTGAGCTACGGAGGCGGGGCGGGGCTTGCTGATGGTTTCGGGGAAGTCCTGGTGGGGCTTCGCCGAGGCTCAGCAGGCTCCTCGGCCGCTCCGTGGAGCGGTCGAGGACAGGTTAGCGGATGGCCGGGGGCGGGCGCTGGGGCCGGGGGGCCCGGGCGGGGGCCGGTCTTGCTCATCCGGTCATGAGCCGAGGCTCCAGGAGAGGGTGTGGTCCGTCGTGGCCAGGGCCGCCAGGACGATCAGGTCGGCGGCGCCCAGGGTCAGGCCCAGGAGTGCGCGGCCGCGGCGGGTCGTGCCGCGGGCGAGGGCCAGGGCCGCGAGGACCAGGGCGACGGGGCCCAGCACGACGTTGAAGATCAGGAGGCCCACCAGACCCAGGACGAAGGAGGCTACGGCCATGCCGTCGGCCTCCCGGTGGGTTGCCTCCCGGTGGGTGGTGCGCGGGGGCTGCGGCCTGCGGTCCTTGAGGCCGTCCGTGCTGCGGGGCGTCTGCCGCGTCAGTGTCGTCTGCGTCGTCCGCATGTCAGTGCTCCCTCCTGCGTTCCCTGACGGCGAAGATCAGCAGCCACAGGGCGATCGCCATGGCCGCCGGGACGACCACCGGGAGCGTGAGGTGGGCGGCGGCGCCCACGAGGACTCCCAGGAGGAGCACGGCCGCCACTAGGAAGATCATGTCCTTTCCCTTCTTGAGTGAACAGTTGGAATGACAGTTGTTCACTGAAATCCAGCGTAGCGCTCCTGGCGCCCTGTGGCAAACAGTTGTTTACTGAAACCATGAACAGCAGCAGCACCCCCGCCACGCTCGGGGTCCGTCAGGCCCAGAAGCTGAAGACCCGTCAGGCCCTCCTCGACGCCGCTCTGAAGCTGCTGGAGGAGCAGAGTCTGAGCAGCCTCGGGCTGCGGGAGGTCACCCGGGTCGTGGGGGTCGCGCCGGCCGCGTTCTACCGGCACTTCCGGGACATGGCGGAGCTCGGGGTCGCGCTCGTGGAGGAGTCGCTCGCGAGCCTGCACGTGATGATCCGGGCCGTGCTGGCCGAGCAGCAGGAGGCGGAGGAGGTCATCGACCGCAGCGTCGAGGCCGTGGCGGACCACGTACGGCGGCACCCGGCGCACGTGCGGTTCGTCGCCCGGGAACGGCACGGCGGGGTGCGGGCGGTGCGCGAGGCCATCGCGGCGGAGCTGGCGCGGTTCGGGGACGAGGTCGCCGCCGCGCTCGCCGCGCAGGAGGCGTCGCGGGGCTGGAGCGCCGAGGACGTACGGATGCTCGCCGGGCTCTACGTCGACCACCTCGTGATGACCGCGTCGGCGTTCGTGGAGGCTTCCGCGGACGATCCGGCGGAAGAGCGGGCGGAGGAGCGGGCCATCGCCGACACCGCCCGGCGCCAGCTGCGGCTGATCAGTCTCGGCCGCCGTCACTGGCCGGCGGCCTCCTGACCGTCCGCACCCGTACGCGCCAGTCGCCCTCGTCCGTCGCGCCGAGCACGTCGACCGTCACGCCGGGCCCCGTGTACCGCTGGCCGGCCGCGTACGGGGCGTCGCTCAGCGCCGCGTTCACGTTCAGGTCGCTCGTGTAGCAGCCCCGGCTGCCGGGCGTGGCGTCGGCGACGCGCACCGGGCCGGAGCCCGTGTACATCGTGGTCGTGACGGCGGTGACCAGGACGCCCGGGCGGCACACCGCGTGGTCCAGCGGGCCGGGCGCCCGCGCCTCCAGCGTGATCGCGGTGTGCCGGGAGACGGGGAGCACGGCGAGCTTGAGGCCGCCGGGGAAGGCCGTGGGCGTCAGGGCGAACGAGTGGACGCCCGGCCGGTCCAGGCAGCGCACCTGCGCCGGGGCCAGCCAGCCCAGCTTCCACTTGTGCCAGGCGAGGAAGTCCTCGGACGGGCCCCAGTCCTCGTCCATCGGGTCCCAGTGCCCCACGGGCGTCTTCAGCAGGGCGGCGCCGCGGCCCGTGTAGTAGAGGTCGGGCAGGCCGAAGCTGTGGGCGTTCTCGTGGTTGAGGACGCGGAAGGGGCTGTCTCCCGTCTGGCGGCTCCAGATGAACGACACGTTCCGGAAGGGCGTGCCCTCGGCCGTCGTCAGGCCGGTGGGGGTGCCGGCGAAGGTCACCGACCGTACGTCCTCCGTGGCCGGCGGGCCCGCGTCCGGCGTGACCAGCACGTTGATCAGGTCGTAGCGCCGGAAGTCGACGGTGTCGTCCGCCGCGTCGAGGATCTCCGCCGACAGTGCGGCGTAGCCGTCGCCGGTGCTCGCGTCGAAGGGCGTGCCGCGCTCGATCCCGTAGGCGCGGTACGGGCGGGACATCCGGATCCAGCGCAGGACGGGCGTGGAGCGGTAGTCGAGCCGGCCGTAGGAGCTGGTCCGGTAGTAGTCGGCGACGGCCGGGAAGAACTCGGCGTAGCGCTCCTGCGGGCTGATCGTCGCGGGGGAGTCCGGGAAGTCGATCAGGAAGGTGATCGCGCGGACGACGCCGCTGGAGGGGGCGTAGCCGGGCGGCGTGAGCGCGGTCTCGGAGACGTTGTCGGTGGCGCCGGGCAGGGCGCACGGGCCGGAGGGCGGCCGCGCCCCGGTGTCCGCGAGGGCCGGCGGGCCGCCCTGCGCACCGGCTCCGCCGTCCGGACCGGAGCGGCCCGCGGGCACGGGTGAGGTCATGGCGAGCGTGGTCACGGCCATGACGAGGAGGGTCAGCGTCTTCACGGCCACGACGGCTGCGGTTCGCGCGGCCCTCACGGCAGCGTTCCTCACGACCGCGTTCCTCACGACCGCGTTCCTCACGACCGCGTTCCTCACGACCGCGTTCCTCACGACCGCGTTCCTCGCGGCCGGGGTCCTCATTGCCGCGACGGCCGCGATGACCGCGATGACCGCGACGGCCGCGACGACGGCGACGGCCGCGATGACCGCCGTGGCGGCATCTTCGCGGGCGCGGTCTTCGCCGCCGCGATGGCCAGCGTGTTCATGCCGGGCGCCTCCCAGGGGCGGCCGCCGCGCCGCCCTCTGTGATCACCTTCCGCCGCCGGCCCCCGGCGCGCTCCCCGGACTGCGGCAGATGGGGCATCGCGTGCCGATCACGGCCACACCCGGCATCACTGACCCCATCGCCCCCACCACCCCGGAAAACGTGATGCGCATCACCATCCACCGCCGAAATATCCGGGGACCCGATCCCCGTTTACCCCTCGTACGGACGAACCGGGGAGCGACTCCCCGGTTGTTAACCCCCTCCTCGGAAGGAGTAAAGGTCGTGGTCACCGCGCATCCGCCGCGCCTGCGCGCCGACGCCCTGCGTAACCGCGAGCGGATCATCGTCGCCGCGCGGGAGGCGCTCGTCGAGTACGGGGCCGAGAGCTCCCTCGATGAAATCGCTCGACGCGCCGGGGTCGGCAATGCCACGCTGTACCGGCACTTCGCGGACCGCCGCGAGCTGATCCACCATGTCACCCTCTCCGTCATGGCCCGCCTCGCCGAGCAGGCCGAGGCGGCACGAGCCGAGGAGCCCGATGCTTTCCGATCGCTGAGGCGGTTCGTCCACGCCGCCGCGGACGAACGCGTCGGTGCGCTCTGCACGTTGCTGGAAGAGGGCATGGACCCCGGCCACCCCGAGCTGGTGGCCGCGCGTGACCGTCTCGACGTCCAGATCGAGCAGATCATGGCCGACGCGCGCGCGTCCGGTCAGTTGCGGGACGACATCGCCGTCGGCGATCTCATGGTCGCCGTCACGCAGCTGACCCGGCCGCTGCCCGGCAAGGGCTGCACGGCCTTCGACCAGTTCATCCACCGGCACTTGCAGCTGTTCCTCGACGGTCTGATGACTCCCGCCCGGTCCGAACTCCCCGGCTCCGCCGTCACCTTGGAGGAGCTGCGCCGTCAGAAGCGCTGCACGGCCGCCGGATCCGGG
Source organism: Streptomyces klenkii (assembly GCF_003626645.1). Taxonomy (GTDB): domain Bacteria; phylum Actinomycetota; class Actinomycetes; order Streptomycetales; family Streptomycetaceae; genus Streptomyces; species Streptomyces klenkii. The sequence goes on from NZ_RBAM01000007.1 coordinate 335,944, forward strand.
CCTTCCGACGCCTGACACCGCACCGCAAACCGCCAGGCCACAGACTTCGCGGACCCGCCGGGTCCGCACCGCACCGCCCGCCGCACCCCACCGTCCAGCTCCACCACCACCGCCGCCGAGGTAGGCCCACACATGCCAGACATCAGCACCCCCCTCGACCCCAAGCGCTGGAAAGCGCTCATATTCATCGCCCTGGCGCAGCTCATGGTCGTCCTCGACGCGACCATCGTGAACATCGCGCTGCCCTCCGCCCAGACCGACCTCGGCATCTCGGACGGCAACCGGCAGTGGGTCATCACGGCCTACGCCCTCGCCTTCGGCGGCCTGCTGCTCTTCGGCGGCCGCATCTCCGACCTGTGGGGCCGCAAGCGCGCCTTTGTCGTCGGCCTGATCGGCTTCGCCGCCGCCTCGGCCCTCGGCGGTGCCGCCGTCAACACCGGGATGCTGCTGGGCGCCCGCGCCCTCCAGGGCGTCTTCGGCGCCCTGCTCGCGCCCGCCGCGCTGTCGCTGCTCGCCGTCCTCTTCACCGAGGGCAAGGAGCGCGCCAAGGCGTTCGGCATCTTCGGTGCCATCGCCGGTGCCGGCGGCGGCGTCGGCCTGATCCTCGGCGGCCTGTTCACCGAGTACCTCAACTGGCGCTGGACGTTCTTCGTGAACATCCCCTTCGCTGTCGTCGCCGCGGCCGGCGCGATCGCCGTCATCCGCGAGCCGGCCGGCAGCCGCAACTCCGCGAAGCTGGACGTCCCCGGCGTCATCCTGGCCACCCTCGGCCTGGTCTCGCTGGTCTACGGCTTCACCCGCGCCGAGTCCCACGGCTGGACGGCCGGCAGCACCCTCGGCTTCTTCGTCGCCGCCGTCGTCCTGCTGCTCGCCTTCGTGCTCGTCGAGCGCCGGGTCAAGGCCCCGCTGCTGCCGCTGCGCGTGCTCACCGACCGCAACCGCGCCGGTGTCTACGTCTCCCTGGGCCTGGCCGCCATCGCGATGTTCGGCCTGTTCCTCTTCCTCACCTACTACCTCCAGGTCGTCCGCGGCTACTCGCCGGTCAAGACCGGTCTCGCGTTCCTCCCGATGATCGCCACGATGATCACCGGCTCCACGCAGATCGGTGCCCGCCTGATGAACCGCGTCCCGGCGCGCTGGCTGATGGGCCCGGGCTTCCTGCTCGCGGCGATCGGCATGGTCCTGCTCACCCAGATCGACCTGGACACCTCCTACGCGGCGGTCGTCCTGCCCGGCCTGATGCTCATGGGCCTCGGCATGGGTACGGCGTTCATGCCGGCGATGAGCCTCTCCACGTACGGGGTGCAGGCGCGTGACGCCGGTGTCGCCTCCGCGATGGTGAACACCTCGCAGCAGGTCGGCGGCGCCATCGGCACCGCGCTGCTCAACACCATCGCCGCCAGCGCCACCACGGACTACTTCAAGTCGCACATGAAGTCCGCGGGCGACCCGAAGCTGCTCACCTTCCAGTCGATGGTGCACGGCTACTCCACCGCGGTGTGGTGGGCGGTCGGCATCCTGGCCCTGTCCGCGCTGATCGCGGTCACCTTCGTCAACGCCGGCCACCAGGGCGGCGTGGTCGCGGGCTCGGGCGACGGCGAGGGCGCGGAGAACTCCGTGCCGGTGATGGCTCACTAGCGGCGGGTTTTACTTCCGCGTTTCCGTGAACGAGGCCCCCGCCGTCCAGGCGGGGGCCTTCGCGCATGTACGCACGGGGCGCAAGCCCCTCAGGCGTACATGCGTACGTACGTCAGCGCAGCCACGGCAGGTCCGCCCCCGCCGGCTGCAAGCCCGTCGCGATCGTCCGGCACATCTCGCCGAACTGGCTCACCTGCTCGGGCGAGAGCCGGTCGAAGAGCGCGGCCCGGACCGCGGCGACGTGCCCCGGCGCGGACCTGCGCAGCATCTCGAAGCCCTCGTCCGTGAGGACGGCCAGCTGGCCGCGCTTGTCGGACGGGCAGTCCTCGCGGCGCACCCAGCCGTTCTTCTCCAGCCGGGCGACGGCGTGCGAGAGCCGGGACCGGGTGATCTTGGCGTGCCGGGCGAGGTCCGTCATCCGCAGCCGCCGCCGCGGGGCCTCGGACAGCTCGACGAGCAGCCCGTAGTAGACGTGCGGCATCCCGGCGTCGCGCTGGAGCTGCCGGTCGAGGTGGTCCTCCAGGAGGGTGGTGGCGTGCAGGTACGCCCGCCAGACGTCCTGCTCGGCATCGGTCAGCCAGCGCGGCCCGGCGGCGGCGCTGCTGTTGCCGGAGGCGGTCTCCCCCTCCGGACGTGCGATGTCCTCTTCGGATCGCTTGGTCATGGCATCCACTGTTTCACCCACTGGTTTCCCGTCGCTCCCGCACTGTGTCCTTGAAGTTTAAATAAGCGAGAGCTAAGCTCGCTCTTAGAGCTTGAACATTCAAGCATTGAGTCGCATCCCGCCATGCCTCGGAGGGCAACATGTCACGCATGCCCGCGCTCTACCTCTCGCACGGCGCCCCGCCCCTCGCCGACGACGAGCTGTGGACCGCCGAGCTCGCCGCCTGGTCCGCCGACCTGCCCCGGCCGGCCGCGATCCTCGTCGTCTCCGCCCACTGGGAAGAGGCGCCCCTCGCCCTCGGCGCGACGGAGACCGTCCCGCTCGTCTACGACTTCTGGGGCTTCCCCGAGCGCTACTACGGCGTCCGCTACGCCGCCCCCGGCGCCCCCGACCTCGCCGAGCGCGTTCGCAAGACGCTGCGCGGCGCCGGCACGCCCGTACAGGACGTCCCGGACCGGGGCCTGGACCACGGCGCGTACGTCCCGCTCGTCGAGATGTACCCGGACGCGGACGTCCCCGTTCTCCAGATATCCCTGCCCACCCTCGAACCGCGCCGGCTGATGGAGATCGGGCGCAAGCTCGCGCCGCTGCGCGACGAGGGCGTGCTGATCGTGGGCAGCGGCTTTTTCACCCACAACCTGGCGGCGCTGCGGCACGCGGGCTCCGGGCCGCCCGGCTGGTCGGCGGAGTTCGACGCGTGGGGGCGGGAGGCCCTCGCGGCGCAGGACGTCGACGCGCTCCTGGACTTCGAGCGCAAGGCCCCGGCGGGCCTGCTCGCCCACCCCCGGACCGAGCACTTCGCCCCGCTGTTCGTCGCGCTGGGCGCGGCCGAGGACGAGCTGGACGGCCAGCGCAGCGTCATCGACGGGTTCTGGATGGGGCTGGCGAAGCGTTCGGTCCAGTTCGGGTAATCCGGGTAATCCGGGTAATCCGGGTAATCCGGGTAAGGCGCGTACGCGGTTGGCAGCGGCGTCAGCGTCGGCGTAGGGGTGCATCGGCCTTCACGCTAAGGCCGGTTGCGGGGCCGCGAAACCGTCTGAGGTCCTACGTCGCAGGCCTTGCCGGCGCCATCCGCTGCCCCGCCGCGTCACATGTCGGCACCGCGTCACATGTCGGCCCGGTGCTCGTGCCAGTAGAAGACGTAGTACGAGGCCAGCCCCATGCCCATCGCCGTCAGCAGGCCGATGCCCGCGGAGCGCAGCACCGTACCGCCGCTGAGCGCGTGCAGGAATCCGATGCTGCCGCCGAAGAGCGCCCCGAAGGCCGCCGCGCGGACCTCGGCGATCATCGTGTTGCGCTCGTGGAGCAGGGCGTAGCCGGCCGCCATGGCGATCAGACCGGCGACCACGCCGATGACGACCGCGGCGCCCGTGGTGTAGCCGTTGTTGCCGGCCAGGAAGATGGCGAAGAGGCCGAGGACGATTCCGCCCGTGACGGGCACGGCCCAGGTCCAGCGGGCCCGCTCCCCGGCGGGGAGGTGAGTGCCGCGCGCCACCGGGCCGGGTCCCTCGTGGGCGGGGTGGTGGCGCCCGGGCATGATCGAGTGCGTCATCGCGGGGCTCCTCTCTCGTCCCACCAGCGCACACCCGCGCCGGGGCGTGAGCAAATCGATCAAACGGAGCAGCGCTCGGGCACCGGGCAAAGCAGCGCTCGGGCACCGGTCAAATCGGGGCATCGATCAAACGGAGCGTGGCAACCGCGGAGCCGCTGCCGCCGTCCTTGAGGGTGGGAGACCGGTCAAGGGCGACGCTCCCGCCGGTGTGACGACCGTCTCGGCCGGCTGCGGCACCAGTGGTCCGAGGGGCTGCCGGGACACCCCCGCCGTGCTGTCTGACCTGCGCTTCCGTGGGTCTCCTCGGCACACCTCCAGGCCTGCGGCCGCGCAGGATACTGCATGGTCACCAAAAAGAAGATGTTCCGTGGGAATTCTGTCCGGATTCCAGTCGTTCTTTCCATCGGACGGGGCAACCGTGGCAGGGTCCGCTCGTACAGGGAAGCCCTACTGGGCCGCGCGCTCCGCCCGTCCCGCGACCGACTCATCGCAAGGGAGTACGCATGGCAACCCGTGCCGTCGCCCGTCGTCAGGCTGCCGACAAGGGCGCTGAGGGGGCGAGCAGTATGCGCGCCTCCGGGGAGATCGCCGACCGCGATCTGGTGGGCATGTATCTCGACGAGATCGCGCGTACGCCCCTGCTCGACGCCGCCAAGGAGGTCGAGCTCTCCCAGACCATCGAGGCGGGCGTCTATGCCCAGCAGATTCTCGACGGCCTGGAGGACCCGGGCAAGGGCGCGAAGGCGGCCTCGCGCGAGGAGCTGGAGGTCATAGCGGCCGAAGGCGCGCGGGCCAAGGACGTCTTCATCAAGTCGAACCTGCGCCTGGTCGTGGCGGTCGCCCGCCGCTACCCGCGCAGCGGCCTGCCGCTCCTGGACCTGATCCAGGAGGGCAATGCGGGTCTCGTGCGCGCGGTGGAGAAGTTCGATTACACCAAGGGCTTCAAGTTCTCCACGTACGCGACGTGGTGGATCCGTCAGGCGATCACCCGTTCGATCGCCGACCAGTCCCGTACGATCCGGCTGCCCGTCCACCTCGTGGAGGAGCTCGGCCGGATCCGGCGCGTCCAGCGCGAGTTCAACCGTGAGAACGGGCGCGACCCCGAGCACGCCGAGATCGCCGAGGAGCTGGGCAGCACCGCCGAGCGCGTCGGCGACGTCCTGGACTGGGCCCGCGACCCGGTCAGCCTGAACATGTCCGTCGATGACGAGGGCGAGACCCAGTTCGGCGACCTGCTGGAGGACACCTCCGCGGTGTCGCCCGAGCAGTCGGTGATCGCCCTGCTGCGCAGCGAGGAGCTGGAGGACCTCATCGGCCGCCTCGACCAGCGGACCGCTTCGATCATCAAGGCGCGCTACGGCATCGAGGACGGCCGCGAGCGCACCCTCACCGAGGTCGGCAAGCAGCACGGCCTGACCCGGGAGCGGATCCGGCAGATCGAGAAGCACGCCCTGCTGGAGCTCAAGAAGATGGCCCACGACACGGGCTTTGACGCGGCGGCGTAGTGACGTAGCGGCTTAATAGGGCATAACCTCATAGACCGGGCCCCGGCGCCACCCCCCCCTGCGCCGGGGCCCTCCTCTGCCCTATCGCCCCCGTCGTCCCTGTCGTCCCTGTGTCATCCGGCCGCGCGGCTGATCCGCGCGCCCAGCTCGCGCAGGTGCTCCACCAGCTCCCGCGGCTCGTGGACGGTGAAGTCGCAGTCCAGCAGGGCCAGCCGCAGGGCCAGCCACTCCAGGGAGTCGGCGACCTCCAGGTCGAGCCGGCAGGTCATCGCGTCGATGGGCTGCGGGGCCCCGAGGTGCTGCGGGAGCCGCGCCGCGACGAACTCCGCGGGGGCCTGCACCGTCGCGACGACCCGGATCTTCGGCTGCATCCGGCCCAGCGAGCGGTTCATGAACTCGGCCGCGTTCGCCGCCGGCAGCTCGCGCGGGGCGAAGCGGGCGCCCGTGGCGAACGGCTCGCTGACCCGGTCGACGCGGAAGGTCCGCCAGTCGCCGCGGTCGATGTCGTAGGCGACCAGATACCAGCGGCGCCCGGTGCTCACCAGGCGGTGCGGCTCGACGAGCCGCTGCATCTCGGTGCCGTCCCCCTTGCGGTACGTGAAGCGCAGGCGCTCGTTGCCGGTGGCCGCCGAGGCCATGGTCGTCAGCGTCCGCGGGTCGACCGTGGCGCCGTCCCCGGAGGTGATCGGGACCGTGGCCGCTTGCAGGGCCGAGACCCGGTGGCGCAGCCGGGACGGCAGCACCTGTTCCAGCTTGGCGAGGGCCCGTACGGACGCCTCCTCGATGCCGTCGACGGCGTGCCCGGCGCCCGCCCGCAGGCCCACGGCGATGGCCACGGCCTCCTCGTCGTCGAGGACGAGGGGCGGCAGTGCGGCGCCGGCCGCGAGCCGGTAGCCGCCGACCGCGCCCATGGTGGCCTGCACGGGATAGCCGAGGTCCCGCAGCCGCTCGATGTCGCGCCGGATGGTGCGCGTGGTCACACCGAGCCGCTCGGCCAGCTCGCTGCCGGGCCACTCGCGGGGCGTCTGGAGCAGGGAGAGCAGGTTCAGCAGCCGTGCCGGAGTGTCGGTCATGACACCAGGGTGGCAGCGAAGTGGGACACAAGCTGTCCTATATGGGGTCTACGGTCGGGTCATACGCCGAAGCACACGCATCCCCTCCACCCCACTGAAAGGCCAGGTCCGTCCATGACCACCGATTCACCGCCCACCGACCGCCGCCGCTGGCTGGCGCTCGCGGTAGTGATGACCGCTTCCTTCATGGATCTGGTCGACGTCACGATCGTCAACATCGCGATGCCCAGCATCAAGCGCGACATCGACGCTTCGTTCAGCGTCCTCCAGTGGCTCAGCGAGGGTTACGCGCTGGCCTTCGCGATCGGCCTGATCACCGGTGGCCGGCTGGGCGACATCTACGGCCGCAAGAAGGTCTTCCTGCTGGGCATGGGCGGCTTCACGCTGGCCTCGATGCTGTGCGGCGTCGTCAGCGACCCGCAGCTGCTGGTCGGGGCGCGGGTGCTGCAAGGCCTGATGGGCGCCCTGATGGTGCCGCAGGTGCTGTCGATCATCCACGTCACGTTCCCCGCGCACGAGCGCGGCAAGGTCTTCGGCATGTTCGGCGCGATCATCGGCCTGGGCGCGGTCTCCGGTCCGCTGCTGGGCGCGCTGCTCACCCAGTGGAACCTCTTCGGCCTCGAATGGCGCCCGATCTTCCTGATCAACCTGCCGGTCGGCATCGCCGGCCTGCTCCTCGGCCAGCGCTTCATCACCGAGTCCAAGGCCCCGAAGGCCCTCAAGCTCGACCTCGTCGGCGTCGCCCTGGCCAGCGTCGGCCTGCTGATGCTGCTCTTCCCGCTCACCCAGGGCCGCGAGCACGACTGGCCGCTGTGGGGCTTCATATCCATGGGCGCGTCCCTGCTCGTCTTCGCCGCGTTCATCGCGTACGAGCGCCACAAGACCCGCAAGGACGGCTCGCCGCTGGTCGAGCTGTCGCTGTTCAAGGTCCGGAGCTTCACGGGCGGCGTCGGCGTCCAGCTGGTCTTCGGCATGACCACGGGCATCTTCTTCATGGTCTGGACGATGTACATGCAGATCGGCCTCGGCTGGTCCGCGCTGCGGGCGGGCCTGACCGGCATCCCGTTCTCGATCGCCGTCTCGGCGGCGGCCGGCATGTCCGTGCAGAAGCTCGTGCCGCGCTTCGGGCGCAAGGTGCTCTCGACGGGCGCGGTCGTGATGGCCGCCGGCGTCCTGATCTACATCTGGGAGGCGAAGCACTACGGCGCGGGCATCGAGTCCTGGCAGATGGCGCTCCCGCTCATCGTGATGGGCGCGGGCATGGGCCTGATCGTCTCCCCGATCACCGACGCGATCCTCTCCGAGGTCCCGCGCGAGCACGCCGGCTCGGCGTCCGGCCTGATCAACACCACGATGCAGCTCGGCAACGCGATCGGGCTCGGCCTGGTCTCCGTGGCCTTCTTCTCGGTCGTCGACGACGCGGACCCGCGGCGCGAGCCGGTGGCCGACATCTTCGGCGGCGCGTTCACCCACGCGATGTGGTGGGTCGCGGGCGGCCTGGTACTGGTCTTCGCACTGCTGTTCCTCCTCCCCAAGCGGCGGACGACGGAGGACGTCCCGGCGATGGAGCAGGAGCCGGAGGCGGAGCTGGCGGCGGCCTGAGCGGTCTCTTTCTGACCTCTGACGTGTGACGTGCCCTGGGCGGGCTGGATGCCATCCAGCCCGCCCAGGGCTTTTCCGCGTACCCCCGCCGCGTACCCCCGCCATGCGGCCCCACCGTGCGCGGAGTCATGCCGGGCCGGACGCCCCGCAGGGCGCGCATACCGCAGTATGCTCGCGTCATGGCGGATACGACACGCATCACGGTGACGCTGCCGACCGAGCAGGTCACCGAGCTGAGGAAGCTCACCGACAACGTCTCCGGTTATGTCGCCGAGGCGGTGGCGCGTCAGCTGCGGCACCAGCTGCTCGGCGCCGATTTGGAGCGTCACCAGGAGGAACACGGGGCCTTCACCGAGGAGGAACTGGCAGAGGCTCGCTCCAGGATCCTCGGGGTGACGGAGGCGGGCGGGTCGGCGAGCGCGGCGTGAACGAGCGCATCGAGACCGTCGTCCTGGACTCTCAAGGACTCTCCGCCTGGATCGCACAGGACCGCAAGATCCTCGCGATGTTCCAGGTGTTCCACGCCATGGGCGCTGATCTCGTCATCGGAGCCGACACCATCGTGGAAGTCAGCCACGCGCGGGTGAACGTGCCTCGGCTGCACCGGGTGCTCTCACGCGTCAAGGTCGAGCCGCTGACCGAGGACGCGGCGAAAGCGTCTGCGGAACTGCTCAAGACCGCAGGTCTGCACGGCCACAAATACGCGATCGACGCGACGGTCGCCGAGGCGGCACTGCGCCAGCCGGGTCCGGTGGCCGTACTCACCTCCGACGTCGATGACATGGCCCGGCTGTGCGGTGACCGCGTCCGGATCATCGGCATCTGAGGGGAGCACCGAAGGTCTTTCGGTTCCGGCCCTCAGGACGCGCGCCGGAAGGTGAGGACGACCCGGACGATCCCGCGCCGCGGACCTGTCCCGGTCGCTACGGTTGAGCCATGACCGCCTTGCCCGACTGGATGCGCCCGCCACGTGCGGAAGGCTGGTTCGCGGAGGACCTGGACCACCTGCCGGAAGCGCCGCGCCACACCGAGCTGGTCGATGGAGCCCTCGTCTTCATGATGTCGCCCCAGCGGTCGTGGCACGGCCGACTCGTCACGGCTCTGACCACGGCTCTCATGAGCCAGGCGCCGGGCGGCATCGAAGTCGAACGCGAGATGACCATCCGGCTCGACGCCCGCAACCGCCCGGAGCCGGGCCTCCTGGCGACCAGGGCGCCGTACGACCCCGATCGCACGTGGTACGACCCCGCCGACGTTCTTCTGGTCGTCGAAGTGGTCTCCCCCGAGTCCGCGCACCGCGACCGCACGGTCAAGCTCCGCAAGTACGCGGAGGCCGGAATCCCGCACTACTGGTGCGTCGAGGACGAGGACGGCCTTCCTGCCGTCCACGTCTACGAGCTGGATATCCCGACGGGCGCCTACGCCCCGGCCGGAATCTTCCGCCGGACATTGGAGCGCCCCGTGCCGTTCACGATCGGCCTCGACCTGGCCTCGCTCGTGCCGGCCAGGATCCGGCAGCCGGGCGCGTAGCCCTGCCATCTCCTATAGAAGATGGTCCGGGCCGTCCAGCCAGACGCGGGTTTGTCCATCCCGCCCGACGGTCAGCCCGAAGCGCTCGTAGCCGGGTCTTTCGTTGGCCTTCCACCACTGGTGTGCGGTCTCCGCTTCCTCCCAGAGCCGGCGCGGTCCGGACTGGTAGACCTTGGCCTCCTTCCGGCCGTCACGGAAGACGGCGACCGCCCATGACGTGTCGGACAGCCCGTAGAGCCATACGGCGCGCCGGCCGCCATCCCGCTCGCGGTCGGCGACGTGAGTGACGTCCCGTACGAGCAGGCCCATGACGAATCCGTCGAGGTCGGTCGCGGGCACCGACGTGAACGACACCTCCGCGCGGTCCATCGCCCCCGGCGGCACGTACGCCGCGTGCTGCCGCCGCACCAGCCGCTGCGCCCGCATCCGCATGAAGCCCACCGGTCGTGTGAAGGGCCCGGACGCGCTCCGGCCGTCCTCGTCGACGACCAGCCGCGCCGTGGCCTCCGCGGGCCCGTAGTACGTGCCCCAGGGGACGAGGATGATCCCGCCCGGCGCCGTCTGCTCGACCCACGCGTACGGGATGTCGCGCACGCCGCACGTGACGATGATCCGGTCGTACGGGGCGCGCTCGGGGAAGCCCAGGTACCCGTCGCGGTGCAGGACGCGGACCGGCAACCCGGCCCGCCGCAGCGCCGCCCTTGCGGTGGCGGCCACGACGCCGTCCACGTCCACGGTGACGACGTTCCCCGCCCCGAGCCGGTGCGCGAGCAGCGCCGCGTTCCAGCCCGTGCCCGTGCCGATCTCCAGCACCCGCTGCCCTTCGCGGACGTCCAGGTCCGCGAGCATGGAGAAGACGAGGCTCGGCATGGACGACGAGGAGCTGAACGACCTTCCCGGCTCGGGTCCGTTGTGGGCCCCGTCGTCCCACTGCGTGACGATGGGGCAGTCGGAGTCGGCGTACCTCTGCCACGCGTCCGGGGCGCGCGCCTTGTCCACTGTGCGGCTGCTGCCGGTTGCCATGTCGTGCGGCCACATCACGTCGGGCAGGAAGCCGGCCCGGCGTACGGCGTCGAAGGCGGGAACCCATGCGGGTTCGAGGGCGCCTGTGCCGAGGAGGAGACGGCGGAGTCCGTCCCGGCCGGGGTCCACGGCGGGCGCGGTCGGCGGCGTCACTTGCCGTGCGTCCCGCCGCCGGGAGGCGTCGACCCGTCCGGGGTCGGCTCGTCGGTCGGGGTCCACGGCTGCCCGGGGTGCCCGTCGCCGTCGTCCTGGGGCTTTCCGTGGCCGCCGGCCTGCGCGTACGGGGTGGTCGATCGGGCGCTCATCATCATGTGCTCCTCCGGTTGATCGGCGTGCTCCTGCTCGTGCTGCGCCCTCGCCTCCGAGAGTGCGATGACGTCGCCCCAGCGGCCGTCCCGCACGGCGGTCGCCCGCGCGAGGGTGAGCCGAATGCACGTCCTGCACAGGACGGTGCGCGTGGCAGGTGCTGCAGTCCTTGTGGTCATGCCCAGAACGTAGGGACGGCGGATGTGCGCCCGCCCGCCGATTGCGTGCGATTGCGCAGGGCTCTGCGCCGTTGCCAAGATTGTTCAGTCCGACGCCAGAGCGGTCCTGGCACGGGCGATCAAACGATGCGCTTGGGCGCCGGATACGGCAGACCGGTGAAGCCGGTCCCAGACCCGTCTGTACAAGGCGACGTCCTCATCCGACTCAAGGTGCAGTTCGGTATTGACGGTCTCGACGATCACGCGCCTGTCATCGAAGATCCAGAATCCGTGCTTCGGGGACAGCGCGAGTGGCGCGCCGAGCGGGATGATACTCAGGTGCACGCGATCCAGTCCGATCAGGCTGACGAGACGGTCGAGTTGTCCGGCCATGACCTCGCGGGGGCAGATCAGCGCGTGCAGCGCGCCCTCCCACACCATGACGTGGAAAGTACGGCCAGGCTGGTACAGCACCTCTTGCCGCTGCATGCGAGCCCGCACCGCTTCCTCGGTGTCCCTTGGCGATTGCATCAACTCGGCGTTGTGCAAGAGCAGGTTCCGGGCGTAGTCCGGGGTCTGGAAGAGACCGGGGATGACAGTAGCCTCGTATCCGCGCACCGTCGAGGTACTGCGGTACTCGACGACGTAGCGCTCTTGGACGCCGCGATGGCCGGAGGCGAGCTGCCGACGCCAGGACCGCTGTTGCGACTCCAGCCCCTTCAGCCGGGCCAGCAGGTCATCGGCCTCGCCGGGGGCTTCGGCCTCCCGTGCCCACGCCTTCAAGTCATCGTCGGTGGCGGTCTGTTTGCCGTGCTCCAGACGGGACACCTTGGAGCGCTGCCAGCCGAGACGGGCGGCCATGTCCTTTCCATTGAGGCCGGCCTCGGTGCGCAGCTCGCGCAGCCGCGCACCGAGGGCTACCCGGCCTGCCTGGAAATCGGTGCTCACACAGTCGAAGGTACCTGTGCCTGGAACTCGGTTGTGGCGATTGCGTAGTGCCAGGCCCTGTCCCGTGCCTGACAGGCCTGGACGACCGTCTCGGCGTCTTCGAGAACGTACACGCCGAGCGTCTCGTCCCGATCGTCGATGACGAACTTCATGACGATGCGGGAGTCGAACAGCCAGAAGTCGTAATCCGGCAGCCCAAGGCGATGAGCCTCGGCTCGGTACATGTTCCGGATGTCCTCGCCCGCCTCGACGTTGCCCAGGCCGGAGGCCAGAAGGAAGCGCTGGCCTTCGGTCGGCGGGTCATCGACGAGTCGAACTCGTTCGAATCGCTTGCCTTGCTCGGTCTGCCGCCGAACACTGGTGTGCCACGGGTTGTCCGAGTTGTAGCTGAATGCTTCCCCGCGCTGGAACCGTCCCCAGCTGGGGCTCAACCGGTCCGAGGCGTACCCGCGCTGGGTTTCCAGACGCCATGCGGTGTGCTCGAATTCCTCGAAGAGGTGTGCGACCTCCTCGAACGGGATCAGCTCGGCCACGTCACTCCTCGGGTGCGAAACGGATCAGTAGCTCGCGCGGGACCACGACGAATGTCTCGGAGCCCTTGACGTCCCGCAGCTGATCGAGGTGCTGGGGGTCGACGAGGCGCTCGCCTTGAACGACGATGTCGCCCGTCTCCTCGACTTCGTACAGGGTGGGGCAGTTCCCGTGCTCGGAGGTCGTGCCCAGGAATCTGAGCGCCATGACCACATCCCTTCGCGGTAGATGCTGAGATCACAGCATGCTGGCCCCTGCCGCGGCGCGAAGCCCGTTTGCCGAACATTGCGCGACTTCCCAAGTCCGGTGTCGATTGCGCGCAATCCCTGAGCTCCGGGCCGCGGGGGTCGGATCCCGAGTGCTTTTTCTGAGGAATGGGTGGTGGGCTCAACCCGCCCTCCCTCCCAACCCCGCCTATACCACGGTCCGTTCACTTTCGGTGATCGGGTTGCGACATCCTGTCGCCGCGCTCTAGCGTTCGCAGCAACAAACAACCCCGGTCAGGTGCTGGAACACCTGCCGGGGTTTGACCATCGAGATCGACAACGGTAGGAACCGATCCCCATGGCTGACGCCGACCTTAGCGCTGCCCCGCGCCCCCCGCACCCCCACCCCTCCGCCGTCCGCGGCTACGGCAAGCGCACCGCACCCGATCAAGCCCCCCGCCGACGCGACGACTTCGCTCATCTCCGGGCCCGCGAAGCCTCCATCGCCGCCTTTATTGACCGGCTCCCCGACGGGGCCGCGATGGATGCGAAGACCCTGGCCGCCCACCTCGCCGACTACGGGCAGGCCGCCTGCCGGACCGCCCTGCGGCGGCTTTCGGAGGCCGGGCATTTGCGGCGGGTGACGGAGCGGATCAAGGGTGACAGTGGTAGCTGGCACTGGGTTACTCGGACCTACTTCTCCCGTACCGCCCGGGATGACGCCTGGTGGGGCGCCCTCCTGGCTGACGGCCTTCCGCCTCGGCCCGTCGATGACCGGCCCGCTCCCCGCCCGCCCCGGCGGGCCCGCTCCCGGGCTTACCTCCTCCTCGCCGGGGTCGGTCGCGTCGACCCCCGTATGACGCTCTCCGCGGCCGAGTGCCAGGCCCTCGAAGGGCTCGTCCGGCAATGGCTGGATCTCGGTGCCGACGACGAGGAAGTCGTACGGGCCCTCACCGGCGGACTGCCGCCGGAAGTGCACAGCGCCGGGGCGCTCGCCCGGCGGCGGCTCACGGACAAGATGCCGCCCGAACGGGCGCCCGCACCGTCCCCGCACCGCCCCCTCCGCATCCTTGAGTGCACCGTCTGCCGCACCCCCGGCCGCCCCGAAGCGCTTCCCGGTGGGCTCTGCCGGGACTGCCGGGGTGAGAGTCCTGCCGATCACCGGCCCGATCCGGCCGCCGTCCGGGAGCGGGCCGACGGCATTCGGCGGCTGGTGAGGGCCGCCGCGCGGGCCACCACCCTTCCCTCGTAACCCAGCGTCACCACCCACCCACACATTGTCTGATTTGACGACCCCCGCACCCCCTCCGCATCATTCCACTAACACGTTAGTGAAACGAGGGTGCCGAATGATCGCGTTCCGGATCGACCGGCGCAGCGGTGTGGCCACCTACCTCCAGCTCGTTCACCAGGTCAGGCAGGCGCTCCGGCTGGGAGTGCTGGAGCCGGGGGACCGGTTGCCGACGGCCAGGGAAGTGGTGGAGGCCGTCGCCGTGAACCCCAACACCGTGCTCCGGGCCTACCGGGAGCTGGAGCGCGAGGGGCTGGTGGAGCCGCGGCCGGGGCGGGGCACGTTCGTGCGGCGGTCCCTGGCGCGGCCCGCCGCGGCCGCGGATTCGCCGCTGCGGGCCGAGGCCGCCGCCTGGGTGGGCCGGGCCCGCGCGGCCGGACTGGAGCGGGAGGACATCGCGGCGCTCGCCGCCTCCGTCCTCGACGACTCCTTTCCGCCCCCCGAGCCACCACCTCCCTTCATCCCGGCCCCCCGGCCACCGCAGACGCACACGCACACGCAGGAGGAAGACACGTGACCGACGACCCCACCACCGCCTTGCGGGCGACCCGCCTGGGGCGGAGGTTCCGCGGTGGCTGGGCCCTGCGCGACTGCGACTTCGCGCTTCCCGCCGGCCGGATCACCGCTCTCGTCGGCCCGAACGGCGCGGGCAAGAGCACGCTGTTCCACCTCGCCACCGGCCTGCTCCGGCCGACCTCCGGCGAGCTGCGCGTCTTCGGCGCCGAACCGGGCACCCCGGCGGCCCGCGACCGCACCGCGTTCCTCGCCCAGGACAAGCCGCTCTACCCCCGCTTCACCGTGGACGACACGCTCCGCTTCGGCCGCGAGCTCAACAGCGACTGGGACCAGGCCTCCGCCGAACGCATCGTGCGGGCGGGCAACATCTCCCTCGACGCCCGCGTCGGCGCCCTCTCGCAGGGCCAGGCCACCCGCGTCGCCCTCGCGCTCGCCTTCGGCAAGCGCCCCGACCTGCTGCTCCTGGACGAACCGCTCGCGGACCTCGACCCGCTGGTCCGCATCGAGGCCATGGGCCTGGTCATGGCCGAGGTCGCCGACCGCGGCACCACCGTCGTCATGTCCTCCCACGTGCTCTCCGAGCTGGAGAACGCCTGCGACCACGTCCTGCTGCTCAAGCACGGCGCCGTGCGCCTCGACGGCGACGCCCAGCGGCTGTGCGACAGCCACCTCCGGATCACCGGGCTCGCCGACCCGGCCACGGACGACGGGCTTCCGCCGGACGTCGACCGCGCCGGCGTCGTCGAGGCCACCCTCACCGGGCGGCAGGTGCACGCCCTCCTCCGTCACAGCGACTGGTCCCCGGGCGCCCCGTGGATCGTCGAGAACCCCTCCCTGGAAGATCTCTTGCTCGCGTACCTGCGCTCCGACAGCACGCCCGGCACCTCCAGCACGTCCGCCGAGGCCGCCGCATGAAGGGAACCCTCTGGCTCGCCTGGCGCCAGCAGCGCGCCCTGATCCTGACCGGCGCCGCCCTCCTCCTCGCCGTCACGGCCTGGGTCGTCGTCATGCGTACCGGCATGACCGGCTTCATCAGCAGCCACCACATCCCCACCTCCACCTGCAAGGGCTGGGACGGCGACTGCGAGAGCGAAGCCGCCCGCACGCTGCTGGACGACTACAACGGCCCCCTGCGCGCCCTCGGCAGCCTGAGCACCGCCCTGCCCGTCCTGATCGGCATCTTCTGGGGCGCGCCGCTCCTCGGCCGCGAACTGGAGAGCGGTACGTGGAAGCTCGCGCTCACCCAGGGCGTCGGCATCGGCCGCTGGTTCACCACCCGTTACGCCCTCGCCGCCGCCTGCACGGTGCTCGGCTCGGCCGTCCTCGCCGCGCTCGTCGCCTGGTGGTGGTCGCCGGTCTCCAACATGCTCAACGGCCTCTATTGGCACGACGGCTACATCTTCAACGCCACCGGCCCCGCCGCCATCGCCTGCGCCCTCTTCGGCCTCGCCGCCGGCACGGCCGCCGGCCTGCTGATCCGGCGCACACTGCCCGCGATGGCCGCGGTGCTCGGCGCCGTCGTCGCCGTCCGGTTCGCGCTCAACAGCTTCCGCTCCGACTGGATCTCGCCCCAGCTGTGGATCAGCCAGGGCGACGCGCCCCGCCGGGAGGTCGGCAGCGGCTGGTCGACCGGCGAGTTCGGCTTCGTCGACGCCGCGGGCCGCAGGCACGCCATCGCGGACGCCTGCCCGTGGGGCGAGGGCCTGCCCGACCTCAAGACGTGCATGGCCCAGAAGGGCTTCACCGGCCGCTACCGCACGGTCTACCCCAGCAGCGACTTCTGGACCTTCCAGTGGATCGAGACCGGCATATTCCTCGGCCTCGCCGCCGTGCTGACGGTCCTCATCGCCTACGTCCTGCGCCGCCGCCTCCTCTGAGCCTTGCCGCCTTGCCGCCTTGCGGCCTTACGGCCCCGTCCCGCCCCGCGTGTCCCGCCACGTCCGCCAACCCCCTACGGAGGTCCCGCCCGTGTCCTCGCGCAAAGCAGCCGCCCTGCTCAAGAACCGCAGCAACCTCTCCCACAAGGTCCGCTACGCGGTGACCCACCCCGCCCGCATCGCCCCGTACCTCAAGCGCACCGCCCGCGACGGCTGGCTGCGCCTGAAGCACCCCGACCACGTCGGCTACTACCGCGCCGTGATGGCCTCCGACACCGCCCGCAACCCCGAGGCCGCCGTCGGCAGCAAGACCCACGACCGCTGGCTCGCCCTCGGCAAGATGCAGTTCGACTACCTCACCGAGCACGGCCTGGCCCCGCGCCACCGCATGCTCGACATCGGCTGCGGCAACCTCCGGGCCGGCCGGCTCTTCATCGACTACCTCGACGCCGGCCACTACTACGGCATCGACATCTCGCCCGACATCCTCATCTCCGCCAAGCGCACCCTCACCACGTACGGGCTCCAGGAGAAGCTCCCGCACCTCACCATCACCCAGAACCTCACCCTCGACTTCCTCCCCGACGCGCACTTCGACGTCGTCCACGCCCACAGCGTCTTCTCGCACTCGCCCGTCGAGGTCATCGAGGAGTGCCTGGCGCACGTCGGCCGGATCCTCGCGCCCGGCGGCTTCTTCGACTTCACGTTCGACCGTACGGAGGGCGCGGAGCACCAGGTGCTCCGCGAGGACTTCTACTACCGCACCGGCACGCTCATCGCCCTCGCCGAGAAGCACGGGCTGCGGGCCCGCTTCATGGACGACTGGGAGAAGCGGCCGCACGGCCAGTCGAAGATCCGGGTGAGTCTGCCCGAGTGAGCGCGGGGTGCGGTGGGAACCTCGCTTCGTGAGCGATCAGACCCCCACCGCGCCCATGCCCTCCGGGCGGGAACCCGGCCAGGAATCCCACCACGAGCCCCACGAGGGCTCCCTCGGCAACCGCCTCAACCGGCTGCGGGCCGCCGTCCTCGGCGCCAACGACGGCGTGGTCTCGACGGCCGGCCTCGTCGTCGGCGTCGCCGGCGCCACGGACTCCCGCGGCACGCTGCTGACCGCCGGGCTCGCCGGACTGCTGGCCGGATCCATGTCCATGGCCGCCGGCGAGTACGTGTCGGTGAGCACCCAGCGCGACTCCGAACAGGCCGCGCTCGCCCTCGAACGGTGCGAGCTCGCTGTCGCGCCGCAGGCGGAACTCGACGAGCTCACCGGCCTCCTCGAAGGCAAGGGGCTCACCCATGACCTCGCCCGCGAGGTCGCCGAGCAGCTCACCGAGCACGATGCGCTGCGCGCGCACGCCGAGGTCGAGCTCGGGATCGATCCCGACGAGCTCACCAGTCCCTGGCAGGCCGCCGGGGCGAGCTTCCTCGCCTTCACAGCCGGGTCGCTGCTGCCGCTGCTCGCCATCGTGCTCCCGCCTCCGTACGTACGGCTGCCGGTCACTGTGGTGGCGGTGCTCGCCGCGCTCGTGGTGTGCGGGTGGGGGAGTGCGCGGATGGGGGATGCGCCGGTGGGGCGGGCGATGCTGCGGAACGCCGCGGGCGGTGCGCTGGCGATGGCGGTCACCTACGCGGCGGGGTCCCTGCTGGGGGCGGCCGGGGTGTGACACGGGCTCTGACATGGGCCCTGGGCGGGCGGCGTCGCCCGCCCAGGGCCGTGAAGCGCTCAGACCTCGATGCCGCCCCCGTTGAGGGTGATGAGGCAGATCCCCGACTCGGCGTGGCCGGCCGGACCCTGCGGTGCCGCGTCCGGCAGTTCCTCCAGGGCGTAGTGGAGCTGTTCGAAGGACTCCAGGGATTCCATGTCGGCCATTTTCGTCTCCTTTGTTCCGGTGTCCGGGTGTTCCGGTCTTCATGCCTGCTGCGGACTACGCATCCGTCCACATGCGCGGCTCGCCGTGTCGCAGCCGCAGCAGGAACGCCAGCGCTCCCGCGGTGCCGGTCCCGTACGCGGCGGCGGAGCCGTGGCCGGTCTCGTCGAGGGTCACCAGGAGCCCGCCGGGGGTGATGGTGCTGCGGGCCGCCAGCAGGGCCGCGACTGCCCGGGCTCCGGCGTGGAAGCGGGCCGAGCCGGTGGCGCGGGCGAGGTCGAGCAGGAACTCGCCGTCCCCGGCCAGCCCGTGACAGGCCGCGGTCGTACCGCGCCAGCGGGCGCGCAGCACCGCTTCCCCGGCCGCGAGGGCGAGTTCGAGGGCGCGCGCGTCACCCGTGGCCTGCCAGAGCCGGACGAGGAAGGTGCCCACGCCGGACGAGCCGCCGCACCAGTGAGCCGACGGGGCGGTCGGGGCCGGAGTGTCCGTACGCTCGGGCCACCAGGCGGCGCCCCCGTGCGGTCCGTCGTCCCTGCGCGCCGTCGCCGCCAGCGTGCCGCCCGCCCGTACCGCCGCCTCCAGGAACGCGCCCTCGCCGGTGGCCTCCGCCGCCGCCAGCAGGAAGGCGCCGATGCCGGCGACCCCGTGTGCGTACCCGAGATACGTGCCGCCGGCGAACGCGGAGTCGAAGCCCTCCGGCACCGGCCACTCCAGCCCGTGCGGGGTGCGGCGCGCGGCGGCGAGCAGCCCTCGTGCGCAGGCCCCGGCCCGGCCGGTCGCCAGCCGCAGGTGCATGAGCCCCGCGCCCGCCGCGCCGTGGCACACGTCCGGCTGGGGCCCGCGCACGGGCAGGGCGCGGGCGAGGGCGCCGGCGTACGCGGCGAGGCCGTCGTCCGCCAGGAGGCCGGCGGCGTCACACAGGGCCCACGCCGTGCCTGCCCGGCCGAAGTACAGGCCCGGCAGGCGGGCGGGGTCGGCGGCCGTCCGCCGGACGATCCAGTCGGCGGCCGCCCGCGCGGTCGTACGGGCGGAGGCGCGTACGTCCGCGGGCAGCGTGCCGGTGGCGGCGGCGCGGACGAGGACGCCCAGGACACCGGCCGCCCCGTGCTGGATGTTGCACGGGTCGGTACGCAGCCCGCCGGGTGTGGTGGGCCACAGGCGCTCGGGGCTGCGGGGTCGGGCGGTGGCGGCGAGGTGGGCGACACCGTCGCAGAGGAGGCGGCCGAGCAGGGCGTCGGACAGAGCGCCGGACAAGCCCTCGGACAGAGCCTCAGGCGAGGCCTCGGGCGGGGCGTCCTGGACGACGTCGGGCGAGGCCTTGGGCAGGGGGTTCTGTACCGCAGCGGGCAAGGCCCCGGGAGAGGCTTCCGGTACGGCGCCCGGCGAGGCCCCGCCGGCACCGGTCACCGGCCCCCGCGGCCCCGCCGTGACGCGGTTCCGCGCCCCGCCGCAGGGCCGCGGCCCCACCCAGCGGAGCTCCGCCCTCGCGTGCGGCAGTGGCATCCGGCTTCCCCGTGCTGTGCTCCTAAGGCCGTTGATCAGGGGTGTCAGGCGTCGCGCCGCCTCCCCTTCGCGCGCTGTGAGCCGCAGCCATCCGTGGGGGACGCCGCCCGCCGCGTCCGGCGGCGGAGGGTCGTGGCCGGTGGCGAGCAGGAACAGCAGGCCGCCGAGGGCGAACAAGTCGTCCCGCGGGTCGGCGTCCGTTCCCCTTCCCGGCGCCCGGTAGCCCGGCGTGCCCGCAAGGCCCACCGCCTCGCCCGCCCGCGCCGCCGACTCCAGGTCGATGAGCCGCAGACCGCCGTCGGGCCGCACGATCACATTGCCCGGCGCGAGGTCCCCGACGGCCACCCCGGCTCCGTGCACGGCCTCCACCAGCGCGAACAGCGCCTCCACGAGGGGCGCGGCCACCGGCCAGGGCACGCCGGGGCGGCCGTCCCCGCCGCGGTCCTGCTGCCGCGTCACTTCCGTCACCCGGCAGCACAGCGCTGTACCGGGCACCTTCTCGCGGACGAGGAAGACCTGGCCTTCCCGCTCGATGAGTTCCAGGAGACGGGGCGTGAGCCCCGGGGCCGCTCGTGTCAGCACGTCCGCCGTCTCCGCTTCGTGGCGCAGGGCGGTGCACGCGTCACGCCCCGAGCCGTCCACCTCGATGTGCGCGAGGGCCTGCTTGACCACGACCTCCTCGCCGGTCATCGTGTCCGTCCCGGCGTAGACGCCGCCCCGGGTCGAGCGCCGGAGGGCGCCGGTGAGGGCGTAGCGCCCGGCGAGGAGCGAGGGCGGCCCCGGCCCGGCGGGCGGCCCCGGGCCGAGCGGGTCGGCGGCCCACGGCGGCGGGCGGAAGCGCGGCCCGCGGACGTCCTCTGTCCGCTGCCCGCCGGGCGCGGTGAGCATCGTCCGGTACAGGCCGTCGGGGCTGAGCTCGGGGCGGCCGGCGAAGGCCCCGTAGCGGTAGTGCACGCGGCTGCCGGGCCGGTAGGGCCGGTCGGAGAGGACGGCCGGGCCGGGCAGCCCGGCCGTGGCCGCGTGCAGGGCCTCGGCCAGCGCGAGGAAGCTGTCGTCGTCGGCGGGGTAGAGGGTGATGAACTTGCCCGCCGAACCGCGCTCGCAGTTCCGTGAGTTGACGCCCGCGAGCTGCGCGGGTCCCGCCGCGAACTTGAAGGCGCACCGCGCCCCGGCGACGACCCCCGCCACCCGGTGCAGGACCTCGGCGCCCGCGCCGGTCGCCGCGCTCACGTGGATCTTCCAGCCTTGGGTGCGCGGTACGTGGAGGGGCGGGCGCGCCGTCGCCCACAAGTCGCCCACGGACACCTGCCATTCGCCCCCGGGCATCTGCCGCGCGGGCTCACCGGTGCCCTCCAGAGCCGTGACCACCGCGCCCACGAAAGCGTTCTCGCTCATGACGGGAAAATGCCCATGGGGCAAACCGACTCGCCCACAGCGACGAGTTGTTCATCCGAACGAGTGAGGGCTTCCGGTGTCTGTTCGCCGCTCAGTCGTACAGCTCCCCGTACGACGGGAAGACCCCTCCCGGGCCGTCCACCGACTCCGCTGCCAGCACTCCCTTTGCCACCGCGCGCGTTACTACGTCCGCTCCCGCCGCCAGGATTTCGTTCACCGCGCCCGCCGCCAGCAGCGTGGCCGTGTCGCCGAAGACGTCTTCGGCGATCAGGGGGCGGTCGCCCGTGGCCAGGGCGAAGACCGTGTCGCCGTCGTTGAGCAGGTGCACCGGGCGGATGGCGCGGGCCAGGCCGTCGTGGGCCGTGCCGGCGAGCTTCTGGGCCTGGGCGCGGGTCAGTTCGGCGTCGGTGGCGACGACCACCAGCGTGGTGTTGAGCGGCGGCCGCACCGACGCGGCCGAGCGCTTGGCGGACTCCTCCCGGGCCGCGGCCAGCCGCTCCTGCGCGGCTGCATGGCGGTCCGCCGACGGATATTCGACCCGGCCCTCGTAGAACTGTCCGTACAGGACGCCCGTCGCCGGATCGGCCGCCGAACCCGCGGCGTTGACGACCGCCAGCGCCGCGACCGTCGTCCCCGAGGGCAGCACGGCGCTCGCCGTGCCGACTCCGCCCTTCATGCCGCCGGCCACCGCGCCCGTGCCCGCGCCGACGTTGCCCTGCGCGACGGGCGCCCCCACGTCCTCGCGGGCCGCGGCCTCGGCGGCCTCGCGGCCCAGGGCGGCGTCCGGGCGGGCCCGCCAGTCGCCGCCGCGGCCGAGGTCGAAGAGGGCGGCGGCGGGGACGACCGGGACGACCTGCGCGGGGTCGGGGCCGACGCGGAAGCCGCGGCCGCAGTCCTCCAGCCAGGCCACCACGCCGGACGCGGCGTCCAGTCCGTACGCGCTGCCGCCGGAGAGGACGACCGCCTCCACGCGCTGGACGAGGTTGCGCGGGTCGAGGGCGTCGGTCTCGCGGGTGCCGGGGCCGCCGCCGCGCACGTCCACCGCGGCCACGGCGCCGCCTTCCGCGGTGAGGATGACGGTGGTGCCGGTGAGCGCGCCGGGGCCGGTGCGACGGGCGTGTCCCACGCGGATGCCGGGGACGTCGGTGAGCGCGTCCATGGGCCCGCGGGCGGGTACAGCGGCTGCATTCGTCATACAGCCATGCGTATCACGCCTCTGCGAGCGGCGGGTTCTTTGTGGACAACCAGACCCCCACCGCCACCGTCACCGACGCCACCAGCCCCGTCAGCAACACCGCGCCGCCACCCGCGAACGTGCAGGCCAGAATGGCCAGTGCGGACAACGGGAGCACCAACTGCTGGGCCGTGCCCCGCTTGTAGTGCCGGGAGTGGAACAGCCAGACCAGGAACATGAACAGCGCGCCGGGGACCGTCACCGCGCCCGACGCCGCGAACGTGGAGACGTGCGCCTTGCCGACGGCCTCCTCGACCGCCACCTCGATGCCGGCGCCGATCGCCGCCGCCGACGCGAACACGAAGTAGTGCCCGTAGCCCCACAGGAACGACTGCCGGTTGGACGCCAGGTGCTGGTGGATGGGGACGGCGAAGTAGATCCAGAACGCGGCGAAGATCAACAGCAGGCCGCCCGCCGCCATCGGCAGCAGCTCGCCCAGCGCCTCGCTCTCCTCCAGCGCCGACTGCACGGCCACCGTGGCCGCCGAGACCGTCTCGCCCAGCACGATGATGGTGAACAGCCCGTACCGCTCGGCGATGTGGTGCGGGTGCCAGGCCGTCTGCCAGTGCCGCTCGGCGAACATCGGCACGGCCAGCTCCGCGCAGGCCATCGCCAGGAACACCCACGGCTTGGCCCGGTCCGGCAGGAACAGCAGGCCCAGCCAGCCCACCTGGCACAGCGAGACCCCGGCCGCGTACTTCAGCGCGGTCCGCCGCTCCGCGCCCCGCGTGGAGCACGCGGCCCGCAGCCACTGCGACACCAGCGCCAGCCGCATCACCAGATAGCCGAACCACACCACCGAGAAGTCGCTGTGGTCGAAGGCGCGCGGAATGCCCGCCGACAGGATCAGTACGCCGGTGATCTGGATCAAGGTCACCACGCGGTAGAGGACGTCGTCCGTGTCGTACGCGGACGCGAACCACGTGAAGTTCAGCCACGCCAGCCAGATGGCGAAGAACGCCATCAGATAGCCGGGCACGCCCTGTGCCGCGTGTCCCTCGGCGAGCGCGTGCACCAGCTCGCGGCCCGCGACGGCCACCGCGACCACGAAGCACAGGTCGAAGAAGAGCTCCAGCGGCGTGGCCGCCCGGTGCTCCTCCTCGCGCCCGCGGCCCGCCATCCGCCGCAGCACGGGTCCGCCGTGCGGCGGGGCGGGGCCGCCTCCCGGCGGGGGTGCGTCCTCGCTCATACGGCGATTCTCACCGGGCGCGGGGTCGCTCGCGCGGCGGAGGAGTGCGTACGGGTTCGCCCGCGCGGCGGAGCGGTACGCACGGGGTCCCGCCCGGTCCGGCACCGCCGATTCACGTACGGGGTGGTTGCTCGCCGTGGGGCGGGGACATCTCCGGGGGAGCGGGTACGGGGTGCGCCCGGTCCGGCACCGCCGGTCCGTGCCGTCGTGGGTCTCGCCGTGGTGGCGGGGACGGCTTTCCGCCGTGACGGCGAGCGCCCCGCGGAATCCGTGGTCAGCGCGGCCGGGGCAGTCGCTGCACGACCCGTACCCTGGGCGTATGAGTGACACCGCCCCCGAGGCCGCCGCGCAGCCCGCCCCGCGGCCGCGCAACCCCGCAGCCGCGGCCCTGATCTTCGACGACCCGCTGGCGCAGCAGTCCTCGGACGACACCGACCGCGGCTGGGGCGACCGGCCGGCCGGCGGCGGCGGGTCCGCCGCGGACCTCGCCCGCTTCCTGGACGAGAAGCCCCCGCACCACATCTGAGCCGCACCACACCCGACGGGCGCCGGCGGCTACCTCTGCGCCGGGACCGTCTCCGAGCCCGGCTCGCGCCGCTGCTCCACGAGCGCGTCGCGGATCTGGGCGAGCAGCTCCAGCTCGGTCTCCTTGGCCGGGGCGGCCGGCTGCCGCGCCGCCTGCCGGTCCTGCCAGCGCTTCATGGGCAGCAGCATCAGGAAGTAGACGACCGCGGCCGTGATGAGGAACGTGAGGCTCGCGCTGAGCACCGAGCCCCACTGGATGAAGACGCCCTTGGTGACCTCACCGGCCGCGTTCTTGACGCAGGGGCCCTTCAGGCAGGATGCGTAGTGGTCGAGGTCCTTCGTGCCGAAGGCCCCCACCACGGGGTTGATCACGCCCTTGACCACCGAGTTCACGATGTTCGTGAACGCGGCGCCGATGACGACGGCGACGGCGAGGTCTATGACGTTGCCCCGCATGAGGAACGCCTTGAATCCGCCGAGGATCCCTGTCTTCGTCGTCGTCACTGCACAGCCCTTTCGCTCCTGTCTCCGGCCGAATGTCCCGGAACTTCCGGAATAGAGGATTCCACATCGGCCGGGGACACCGTCGTCAAGGCAGTTCGATACCCAGGTCCCAGCCCTTGTGCGCGTCCGCGCACAGGCAGTTGCGCTCCTTGGTCTCCGGCAGCGCGGTCACGGCCGCGAAGAGCACCTCGCGCAGCCGGCCCACGTTCTCCCCGAAGACCCGCATGACCTCGTCGTGCGAGACGCCCTCGCCGCTCTCGGCGCCCGCGTCCAGGTCCGTGACCAGCGCCATCGAGGTGTAGCAGAGCTCCAGCTCGCGGGCGAGGACGGCCTCGGGGTGCCCGGTCATGCCGACGACCGACCAGCCCTGGGCGGCGTGCCAGCGCGACTCGGCGCGCGTGGAGAAGCGCGGCCCCTCTATGACGACCATCGTGCCGCCGTCCACCACCGGCTCCCAGCCCTTGCCGCGCGCCACCGCGACCGCCACCGCGCGGCCGGTGGGGCAGTAGGGGTCGGCGAAGCTGGTGTGGACGACGTTGGGCACCCGGCCGTCGGGCAGCATCTCGCCGTCGAAGAAGGACTGCGCCCGTGCCTTCGTGCGGTCCACGAGCTGGTCCGGCACGACGAGCGTGCCCGGACCGTACTGCGGCTGGAGCCCGCCGACCGCGCACGGGGCGAGGACCTGGCGCACGCCGAGCGAGCGCAGGGCCCACAGGTTGGCCCGGTAGTTGATGCGGTGGGGCGGCAGGTGGTGGCCGCGGCCGTGGCGGGGGAGGAAGGCGACCCGGCGCCCGGCGAGCTCGCCGACGAAGACGGAGTCGCTCGGCGATCCGTACGGGGTCATCACCGTGACCTCGGTCACGTCCTCCAGGAAGGAGTAGAAGCCCGACCCCCCGATGACGCCGATGTCCGCCCGCGCGCTCTGCATTTCGACCATGGACGTCACCCTAACGGCGGTGGCCCGTACGCCACAGGGCCCTTCACCGCCGTACGGGATCCGTAAGGGATCCGCAGGGAGATGAAGGGCCCTGTGGGGAAAGCGCGGGACGGCCTCAGGCGGCCGACGAGCCGGTGGCGGCAGGCGCCGACGACTTCGACTCGCTGCTCTTCGCGGCCGGAGCCGCGGTCGAGGTGCTCGACGACGAGGACGACGAAGAAGACGACGAGGACTTCGCGGGCGAGCTGCTGGACGACGAGCCGCGGCTGTCGTTCCGGTAGAAGCCGGAGCCCTTGAAGACGATGCCGACCGCAGAGAAGACCTTCTTCAGGCGCCCCTCGCAGCTGGGGCACTCGGTCAAGGCGTCATCGGTGAACTTCTGCACCGCCTCGAGGCCCTCGCCGCACTCGGTGCACTGGTACTGGTAAGTCGGCACTTGCTCCTCCTGGCACTCTCACTCATTGAGTGCTAACGACGCTCCATAGTGCAGTATTCCGGTCCGTCAGTCCACCGATACCGGCTCACGGTGACCGACCCCACGTGCCGCGACGACCGACTCCGAGCGCGGAGTCAGCGCCTTGCGCATCGCCAGCAGGACCAGCAGCGCGACCGCCGTGCCGCCCAGCGGCACCAGGAAACCGGCGCTCGCGTCGTGGGCGTCGATCAGCCGGCCGCCCACGGTCGCACCGGCCGCCTGGCCGAGGCCGACGGCGCCGGTGAGCCACGTGAACGCCTCGGTGCGGGCGCCCGCCGGGACCAGCTTCTCCACCAGCGTGTAGCCGGTGATCAGCGAGGGCGCGATGCACAGGCCCACCAGCATGCCCAGGGCACCCAGCAGGACCATGTGGTGCGCCGCCCACAGCGGGGTCGTGGCCAGCACCAGCAGCGGGAAGCCCAGCAGCAGGCGGCGCTGCGGGCTCAGCTTCCAGGCGATGACGCCGCAGGCGATGCCGGCGATCATGTTCCCGGCCGCGAAGGCGCCGTACATCAGGCCGTTGAGGCCCGGCTCGCCCATCTCCTTGGTGAAGGCGGTCATCGAGACCTGCATGCCGCCGAAGACGGTGCCGATGCCCAGCATGACGACCGCCAGCACCCGCACGCCCGGCACGGACAGCGCGGAGACGCGCTCGCCCGCGCCCGCACCGGCGGCCCCGCGGCTCGCCTGCGGCTGCGTGCGCCGCTGCGAGGCGAACAGCAGACCGCCGGCCAGCGTCAGCGCGGCCTCCGCGACCAGGCCGGCGGCCGGGTGGACGCCGGTGCACAGCGCCGTGGCCAGCACCGGGCCGATCACGAAGGTGAACTCGTCGGTGACGGACTCGAAGGCCGCCGCCGTCGACATCAGCGGGGAACCGTCCAGCTTGGCGGCCCAGCGGGCCCGGACCATCGGGCCGATCTGCGGGGTCGACGCACCGGCCGGCACCGCGGCCACCAGCAGCGCCCACAGGGGCGCGTCCGACAGCGCGAGCACGGTCAGCAGCGAGATCGCCGCCGCGTGCACGATGACGCCGGGGATCAGGACCGCGGACTGGCCGAAGCGGTCCGCGAGCTTGCCGCCCTGCGGCGCGAACAGGGCCATCGCCACGCCCGCGGTCGCCGAGACGGTGCCCGCGGTGCCGTAGGAGCCGGTGGTGTCGTTGACCAGCAGCAGGATGCCGATGGTCAGCATGGCGAACGGCTGCCGGGCCAGGAAGCCCGGCAGCAGGAACGTCCACGCGCCGGGGGTGCGCAGCAGCTGCCCGTATCCGGGCCGTTCGTTGACCGTGGATGCCACGGCCCAGGCCTTTCCGCCGCCTGGTAGCGCGCCACCGGAACGGCAAGCCGCCACGGAGCGCGCCGAGAGCTGTCCTCTCGCGCAGGACCGTGGTAGATGCCTTCCGGCCGCCTCTTGCGACCGCGGCCGCCGTGCGGTCGCGCCAGCCCTGCATCAGGCAGAGTTGGTTCGGTGTGAATCTGGGGGAATCCTCCCGCGGGGAGCGGGAGTGAATGATTACTTCCTCTTTATCATACGGGGACCCTTGGATATGCCTATGGCCTTCGTCACAGAGGGCCCCGCGGAGTGCTCCGCGTGCTCCTCGCCCGTCCCCAGCCAGCCCGCCAGCTTGCCGCCCTCGCCGACCGCCCGCAGCCGCTTCTCGGTCGCGTCGCGCACCGGGTTCGTGGCCACCACCAGCAGCTCGTCGCCCAGCCGCAGCACCGTCGAGGGCCCGGGCACGAAGCTCTTGCCCTCCCGTACGACGAGGGTGACCGCCGCCCCGGCGGGCAGCCGCAGCTCCGAGACCTCCACGCCGTGCATCCGCGAGCCCTCCGGGATGGAGACCGACAGCAGGTGGCCGCGCAGCCGCTCCAGCGGCGCGGACTCGATGCCGAGGTCCTCCGGCGGCTCGTTCTCGCCCAGCCGCAGGTGCCGGGCCAGCCACGGCAGCGTCGGCCCCTGGACCAGCGTGTAGACGATCACCAGCACGAAGACGATGTTGAAGATCGTGCGGCTGTCCTCCACCCCGGCCACCATCGGGATGGTGGCGAGGACGATCGGCACGGCGCCGCGCAGCCCGGCCCACGACAGCAGCGCCTTCTCCTGCCAGGGGGTGCGGAAGGGCGCCGTGCTGAGGAAGACGGACACCGGCCGCGCGACCATCGTCAGGACCAGCCCCACGACCAGCGCGGGCAGGATGTCGTCGCCCAGCTCGTGCGGGGTGACCAGCAGGCCCAGCAGGACGAACATGCCGATCTGGGCGATCCAGCCGAGCCCCTCGGCGAAGCCGCGCGTGGCCGGCCAGTGCGGCAGCTTGGCGTTGCCGAGGATCAGCGCCGCGAGGTAGACGGCGAGGAAGCCCGAGCCGTGCGCGAGGGCGCCGCCCGCGTAGGCCGCGGTGGCGATGGCCATCACGGCGATGGGATAGAGGCCGGAGGCGGGCAGGGCCACGCGCCGCAGCCCGTAGGCGCCGAGGAAGCCGATGGCGAGGCCGACGGCGGCGCCGATCGCCAGCTCCAGGGCGATCTTCCCGAGGAGCAGGTACCAGTGCTCGACGGGCCCGGCCGCCGAGAAGGCGACGACGAGGATGACGACGGGGGCGTCGTTGAAGCCGGACTCGGCTTCGAGGACACCGGTGAGCCGGGACGGCAGGGGAACGTTGCGCAGGACGGAGAAGACGGCAGCCGCGTCCGTCGAGGACACCACCGCACCGATGATCAGGGCCTGCCGCCAGTCGACGCCCGCCAGATAGTGCGCGGCGGCGGCCGTCAGGCCCACGCTCACCGCGACGCCGAAGGTGGACAGCACGGCCGCCGCGGGCAGCGCGGGTTTGATTTCGTGCCACTTCGTCCCGAGTCCGCCCTCGGCGAGGATGACGACCAGGGCGGCGTAGCCGATGACCTGGGTCAGCCCCACGTCATTGAAGGAGACGCCGATGCCGTCCTGGCCGATGGCGACCCCTATGCCGAGGTAGATGAGCAGGCTGGGCAGCCCGCTGCGCGAAGAGATGCGCACCGCCGCCACCGCGACGAGCAGCACGAGGGAGCAGATCAGCAGGAGTTCGTTGAGGTGGTGGACAGTCAGGGGCCGGTCCCTTCACGCGCGCACCGGAGTGCGTGGTCGGTGCAATGGCGGAGCGCATTGCCATGGGCAGGGCCGGAACGTTCCTCCGGCCGGGCGGTAGTTCATTTCCTCATCTAATATTTTACGGGTTCTTAACGCGTTACGGGCGGGTGAGGGCGCCAAGAGGGATTGATGTCACTGCACGGTCCGGCATCCGCGTCCGGCCGCTCAGCGCCCTGCGCCTATGGTTGCTTCCAGCACTCCAGGACCACCCTGCCCCTCTAAGGACAGCGATGCCCGCCAACAAGACCGGCCCTTCCGGCAAGTCCGGCAAGAAGAAGAAGGGGCGCCGCGCCCGCCTGCTCGCGATCACCGTCGTGCTGCTGCTCGTCGCGGGCATCGGCTACGGCGCGTACTGGAGCGTCAGCACCGTGCGTGCCTCCTTCCCGGAGACCAGCGGCACCCTCCAGCTCAAGGGTCTCAGCGGGGAGGTCAAGGTCGCACGCGACGACCACGGCATTCCGCAGGTCTACGCGGACAACGCCGAGGACCTCTTCCGCGCCCAGGGCTTCGTGCAGGCGCAGGACCGGTTCTGGGAGATGGACGTCCGGCGCCATCTGACGGCGGGCCGCCTGTCCGAGATGTTCGGCGAGGACCAGGTCGAGACCGACGCGTTCGTCCGCACCATGGGCTGGCGGAAGGTCGCGCAGGAGGAGTACGACACCAAGCTGTCGGCCGCCACCAAGAAGTACCTCCAGGCCTACTCCGACGGTGTCAACGCCTACCTCAAGGACCATCAGGGCAAGTCGCTGTCCGTCGAGTACGCCGCCCTGGAGTTCCAGAACGACTACAAGCCCGAGAAGTGGACCCCGGTCGACTCGGTCGCCTGGCTCAAGGCCATGGCCTGGGACCTGCGCGGCAACGTGCAGGACGAGATCGACCGCTCCCTCGCCTCGACGCGGCTGAGCCCCCAGCAGATCGACCAGCTCTACCCGGCGTACCCGTACGACCGGAACAAGCCGGTCGTCGAGGGCGGCGGCATCGACCCGGCGACGAAGGAGTTCGACCCGAAGGCCACGCCGTCGGCGCCGGGCTCGACGCCCGGTGAGACGGGCGGGACCGGGCGGACCGGCGGAGCGCGTACGGGCAACCAGGGCAACGCCGGCAACCAGGGCGCCCAGGGCAACGCCGGCACCCCCGGCACGCAGGGCGGCGCCAACAACAACGGCAGTGCGGCCACCGGCGGTGGCGCCGGCGCGGCCGGCGGCCTGCACACCGGCCTGACGGCGCTGTCCAAGACCCTCGACAAGATGCCGGCGCTGCTCGGCAAGTCCGGCAACGGCCTCGGCTCCAACGCGTGGGTCGTCTCCGGCCAGTACACGACGACCGGCAAGCCGCTGCTCGCCAACGACCCGCACCTGGCCCCGCAGATGCCCTCGCTCTGGTACCAGATGGGCCTGCACTGCACCAAGACCGGCCCGTCCTGCCCGTTCGACGCCGCCGGCTACACCTTCGCCGGCGTGCCCGGCGTCGTCATCGGCCACAACCAGGACATCGCCTGGGGCATGACCAAGATGGGCGCGGACGTCTCCGACCTCTACCTGGAGAAGGTCACGTCCGGCAGCTACCTCTACGACAACCAGCAGGTCCCCTTCGCCACCCGCAAGGAGACCATCAAGGTCGCCGGCGGTGACACCCGCACCATCACCGTCCGCTCCACCCGCAACGGCCCCGTCGTCTCCGACCGCAACAGCGAGCTGGGCAAGGTCGGCCAGGACGCCCCCGTGAAGGACCCGGCGCCGGACCGCGCCGAGGGCTACGCCGTCTCCCTGCGCTGGACCGCGCTCGAAGCCGGCCGCACGATGGACGCGCTGCTGGACATCAACCGCGCCACCGACTTCGCGTCGTTCCGCAAGGCCGCGGCGGGCTTCGATGTCCCCTCGCAGAACCTGCTCTACGCCGACACCAAGGGCAACATCGGCTACCAGGCCCCGGGCCGCATCCCCGTCCGCAAGGGCGACGGCCGCATGCCCGCGCCCGGCTGGGACCCCGCCTACCAGTGGACCGGCTACCTCAAGCCGGGCGAGCTGCCCTGGGAGCTCAACCCCAAGCGCGGCTACATCGTCACCGCCAACCAGCCGGTCACCGACAAGAAGTACCCCTACTCCCTCACCGGGGACTGGGGCTACGGCGCCCGCAGCAAGCGCATCGACGACCTGATCCAGTCGAAGATCAAGGACGGCGGCAAGATCTCGACGGACGACATGCAGAAGATGCAGATGGACAACAGCAGCGAGATCGCCAAGCTGCTCACGCCCTACCTGCTGAAGATCGACGTCAAGGGCTCCAACGAGCGCGAGACGAAGTACGTCCGCGAGGCGCAGAAGCTCCTGGAGGGCTGGGACTACAACCAGGAGGCCGACTCGGCCGCCGCCGCGTACTTCAACGCCGTCTGGCGCAACACCCTCAAGCTCGCCTTCGGCAACAAGCTCCCCAAGGAGCTGCGCGTCAAGGGCCAGTGCCTGCGGGTGCGCCCGGCGAACGACGCCGGCCCGCAGGAGGACCTCGACGGCAACACCCGCCTGGTGCGCGAGTGCGGCGAGCGCGAGCCCGACGCGGCGCAGCCGGACGGCGGCGACCGCTGGTTCGAGGTCGTCCGCTCCATCCTCGACAAGCCCGGCGACGACTGGTGGAAGACCAGCGGCACCCGCGCCAACCCCGGCGCCGCCAACCGTGACGAGCTGCTGGCCCGCGCCATGAAGGACGCCCGCTGGGAGCTGACCTCCAAGCTCGGCAAGGACGTCAACTCCTGGAGCTGGGGCCGCCTCCACCAGCTCAACCTGAAGAACCAGACGCTCGGCAAGGACGGCCCCGGCATCGTCCAGTGGATGCTCAACCGCGGCCCGTGGAACCTGGCCGGCGGCGAGGCCGCGGTCAACGCGGCGGGCTGGAACGCGGCGGGCGGCTACGAGGTGACCCGGGTCCCCTCCATGCGGATGGTCGTCAACCTCGCCGACCTCGACAAGTCCCGGTGGATCAACCTCACCGGCGCGTCCGGTCACGCGTACAACGCGCACTACTACGACCAGACGGACAAGTGGGCCAAGGGCGAGCTCCTGCCGTGGGCTTTCAGCCCGGATGCGGTGAAGAAGGGCACGGACGCGGAGCTGACTCTTAAGCCGTAAGCCCTGCGGGCGGCACCCTTCCCGGGAGGGGCTCCGCCCGGCTCGGCACCGCCGGTCACGCCGGTGGGGGCTGAGCGCCGCTGCGGCGGGCATGCAGTGCCGGACGGGCTGGATATTTATCCAGCCCGTCCGGGGGCACCTCCCAGCGGTAGCTGGGGGAGTTTGAGGACGAGCGCGCTAGCGCGAAAAGCGGCGCACCCCGCTCGGGGTGACCACCGCGTCCACGGGGCCGTCGTGCGGCTCCGCCGGCACCTCGGCGATCACTTCGCTGTCGTACAGCAGAACCACCCGCGCCGGGGCGACCCCGGCCCGGTCCAGACGGGCCAGGACCCGGTCATAGGAACCCCCGCCGCGGCCGAGCCGCATCCCCCGGCCGTCCACGGCCAGCCCGGGCAGCAGCACCGCGTCTGCGGACGTCACGGCCTCCGGCCCGAGCCGGAGGCCGTCCGGCTCCAGGAGCCCCCGCCCGGCCCGTACGAGATGGTCCGGCCCCTCGTACGCCGCCCAGTCGAGATCGTTGTCCGCCAGGAGCACGGGAAGCAGCACCCGTACCCCCCGCCGGCGGAGCGCCTCCAGGAGCGCGCGCGTGCCCGGCTCGCGCCCCACAGACACGTAGGCGGCCACCGTTCCCGCCTCCGCGAGCTCGGGGAGCTCCAGTGCGCGGCGGGCCAGCGCGTCCCCCGTCGCGACCACGTCATCCGTGGTCAACGCGGATCTCACCGCCAGGAGACCCCGCCGCAACTCGGCCTTCGTACCGTCGTACTTGATCACTGTGCGTACAAACTCCTTGCCTGGGGGCATACTCGGTGGAGCCTCATCCTCCGCACAATCTCAACGGATAGTGTTCGGCCCATGACTCACTCGCGTCCTCGGATCAGCAAGGCTGTCATCCCGGCAGCCGGTCTCGGCACCCGATTTCTGCCTGCCACCAAGGCCACGCCCAAGGAAATGCTGCCTGTCGTGGACAAGCCGGCGATCCAGTACGTGGTGGAGGAGGCCGTCCTCGCCGGCCTCTCGGACGTCCTCATGATCACAGGGCGTAACAAGCGACCGCTCGAGGACCACTTCGACCGCAACTACGAGCTGGAAGAGGCGCTGCGCCGCAAGGGCGACGAGTCGCGGCTGGCACGCGTGCAGGAGTCGAGCGACCTGGCGACCATGCACTACGTCCGCCAGGGCGATCCCCGGGGCCTGGGCCACGCCGTCCTGTGCGCCGCCCCGCACGTCGGGAACGAGCCGTTCGCCGTCCTCCTCGGCGACGACCTGATCGACATCCGGGACCCGCTGCTGTCCCACATGGTCGCGATCCAGCGCAAGCACGGCGGCAGCGTGATCGCGCTGATGGAGGTCGAGCGCGCCCAGATCGGGATGTACGGCTGCGCGGCCGTGAAGCCGACCGACGCCGAGGGTGTGGTGCAGGTCACGGGCCTCGTCGAGAAGCCCGACCCGTCCGAGGCGCCCAGCAATTACGCGGTGATCGGCCGGTACGTCCTCGACCCGGCCGTCTTCGACGTGCTGCGCGAGACCCCGCCCGGCCGCGGCGGGGAGATCCAGCTCACGGACGCCCTCCAGGCGCTGGCCGCCGAGCCCGGCCTCGGCGGGCCCGTGCACGGCGTGATCTTCAAGGGCCGCCGCTACGACACCGGTGACCGCGGCGACTACCTCCGCGCCATTGTCAGACTGGCCTGCGAGCGCGAAGATCTTGGTCCGGACTTCCGCGCCTGGCTCCGTCGCTATGTGACCGAGGAGATGTAGCCCCTTGAGCAGCACCGCCGACACGGCCACCGGCTCCGTTCCCGCCCCGACGGACGGGCGGGACGATCCGGGCCGCCTGTGGACGGTGGACGAGCACCTCGCCGACATCCTGGCGAAGGTCCGTCCCCTGGAGCCGATCGAGCTTCAGCTGCCCGAGGCCCAGGGGTGCGTCCTGGTCGAGGACGTCACCGTCCCGGCCGCCCTCCCGCCCTTCGACAACAGCTCCATGGACGGCTACGCGGTCCGCACGGCCGACGTCGAGGGCGCCACGGAGGAGTTCCCGGCGGTTCTCACCGTCATCGGCGACGTCGCGGCGGGCAGCGGCACGCCGCCCGCCGTCGGCCCCGGCGAGGCCGCCCGGATCATGACCGGCGCCCCGCTGCCGCCCGGCGCGGAGGCCGTCGTCCCCGTCGAGTGGACGGACGGCGGCGCGGGCGCCGGCCCCGCCGCCGCCATGGCCGCCCACAGCGCCGTCCCCGAGCGCTCCGGCGGCGAGGTCCGCATCCACCGGCCCGTGGCCGCCCGCGCCCACGTCCGGGCCCGCGGCAGCGACGCCTGTACGGGCGAGCTCGCGCTCGCCGCCGGGACCGTCCTCGGCCCGGCCCAGATCGGGCTGCTCGCGGCCATCGGGCGCGCCACGGTCCTGGTGCGCCCGCGCCCGCGCGTGGTCGTCATGTCCACCGGCAGCGAGCTCGTCCAGCCCGGCGAGGAGCTCGCGCCCGGCCGGATCCACGACTCCAACAGCTTCGTCCTCTCCGCCTGCGCGCGGGACGCCGGGGCCATCGCGTACCGCGTCGGCGCCGTCGACGACGACGCCGCGACCCTGCGCGCGACCCTGGAGGACCAGCTCATCCGCGCCGACGCCGTCGTCACCAGCGGCGGCGTCAGCGTCGGTGCGTACGACGTGGTCAAGGAGACGCTGTCCGGGCTCGCGGGCGAGGAGGGCAGCGTCGCGTTCCGGGGGCTGGCCATGCAGCCCGGCAAGCCGCAGGGCTTCGGCCGGATCGGCCCCGACCGGGTCCCGCTCTTCGCCCTCCCCGGCAACCCCGTCAGCTGCTACGTCTCCTTCGAGCTCTTCGTCCGCCCCGCGCTGCGGGCGCTCATGGGGCTCGAACCGGTCGACCGCACCCCCGTGCGCGCCGTGTGCGCCGACGCCGTCACGTCCTCGCCGGAGGGCCGCCGCCAGTTCCTGCGCGCGCGGTACGAGGCGGGCGACGGCACGGTCTCGCTCGTGGGCGGCGCGGGCTCGCACCTGGTGAAGGCCCTCGCGCAGGCCAACGCGCTCGTCGTCGTCCCGGAGGCGGCCACGGCGCTGGAAGCGGGCACGGAGGTCGACGTCATCCCCCTGGGCTGACCTCTCCTGCCCGCCCCGCGCCGGGGCGCTGCCGGTACGGTGTCTGCCCACACAGGACCCGGACCAGGAGAAGCATGAGCAGCGCCGCCGCCCAGGACCCGCCCGAGCCCTCCCGCCTCACCCACCTCGACAGTGCGGGAGCGGCCCGGATGGTCGACGTCTCGGCCAAGGAGGTCACCGCGCGCACGGCCCGCGCCGCCGGCCGCGTCCTCGTCTCGCCGCGCGTCGTGGAGCTCCTCCGCGGCGAGGGCGTGCCCAAGGGCGACGCCCTCGCCACGGCCCGCATCGCCGGCATCATGGCCGCCAAGCGCACCCCCGACCTGATCCCGCTCTGCCATCCCCTGGCGCTCTCGGGCGTGACCGTCGACCTGTCCGTCGCCGACGACGCGGTGGAGATCACCGCCACGGTCAAGACGACGGACCGCACGGGCGTGGAGATGGAGGCGATGACCGCGGTGAGCGCGGCGGCCCTGACGGTCGTGGACATGGTGAAGGCCGTCGACAAGGGCGCGGTGATCACGGACATCAGGGTGGAGGAGAAGACGGGCGGGAAGTCGGGCGACTGGAGCCGGTCATGAGCGTCCCGGAGCAGGCTATGAGGGCCCTGGTCGTCACGGCGTCCAACCGCGCCGCCGCGGGCGTCTACGAGGACAAGGGCGGCCCCCTCCTCGCCGCCGGCCTCACGGCCCTGGGCTTCGCCGTGGACGGGCCCGTCGTCGTCCCCGACGGGGAGCCCGTCGCGGCGGCCCTGCGGGACGGGGTCGCCGCCGCCTACGACGTGATCGTCACCACCGGCGGCACCGGCCTGTCCCCGACCGACCGCACGCCCGAGGCGACCCGCCCCCTCCTCGACCGCGAGGTCCCCGGCATCGCCGAGGCCGTCCGCGCCGAGGGCCTGGCGAAGGTGCCCACGGCCGCGCTCTCCCGCGGCCTGGCCGGGCTGGCCGGCCGGACGCTGATCGTGAACCTGCCCGGGTCGGCGGGCGGCGTCCGCGACGGCCTCGCCGTGCTGGGCCGGCTGCTGGTCCACGCCGTGGAGCAGGTCCGCGGGGGCGACCACCCGAGACCGGGGGGCCCGCACTGAGCGCCGGCTGGCCGGCCCGGCCGGCGGACGGGGACGTCGTCCTGCGCCCCATCCGGATGCGCGACCAGCACGCGTGGCGCGAGGTCAACCGGCGCAACCGCGACTGGCTGCGGCCCTGGGAGGCCACGATCCCGCCGCCCCCGCCGGGCGGCCCGGTCACGCACCGCCCCACGTACCGGCAGATGGTGCGGCACCTGCGGGCCGAGGCGCACGCGGGGCGCATGCTGCCGTTCGTCATCGAGTACCAGGGCCGGCTGGCCGGCCAGCTGACCGTGGCGGGGATCACGTGGGGCTCGATGTGCTCGGCCCACATCGGCTACTGGGTGGACGAGGCCGTCGCGGGCCGCGGCGTGATGCCGACCGCCGTCGCGCTCGCGGTGGACCACTGCTTCCGCTCCGTCGGCCTGCACCGCGTGGAGGTGTGCATCCGGCCGGAGAACCTCCCCAGCCGCCGCGTGGTGGAGAAGCTGGGCTTCCGCGAGGAGGGGCTGCGGCCCCGCTACCTCCACATCGACGGCGCCTGGCGTGACCACCTGGTCTACGCACTGACGGCCGAGGAGGTCCCGGAGGGGCTCGTGCAGCGCTGGCACCGGTCCCGCCC
This sequence comes from Streptomyces klenkii, assembly GCF_003626645.1. Taxonomy (GTDB): domain Bacteria; phylum Actinomycetota; class Actinomycetes; order Streptomycetales; family Streptomycetaceae; genus Streptomyces; species Streptomyces klenkii. Next base: position 373,030 of record NZ_RBAM01000007.1, read on the forward strand.
CGGCACCCCCCAGAAATAGAATAGATATTCGAAAGTGACCGTCATTGGACGGTATTCGAGTGGACTCGGTCCCAACAATCACAAAAAAAGTTCGAGATATCAGCCGGATCGTGCGACACACCGGGCCAATTGGCGGAATCCCCTGCGCGTACCCCTCTACGGTGTGAAGTGTGAGCAGCAGCGGCCTCATCTACGCAGTCATCGTCGGGGCCTGGGCCGCCTACTTGGTGCCGATGTGGCTCCGTAGGCAGGACGAGCTCAATGAAGCCCGTCCGACGGAACGCTTCAGCACCGCCATCCGGCTCTTGTCCGGGCGGGCGGGGATGGAGCGCCGTTACGCCAAGGACCTGGAAGTGCGCGCCGCCGACGACGCGCCGGTCTCAAGCGACCCCGCGGAGCCGGCGGCCCGCGGGCCCGAGCCGGAAGCGCCGACCGAAATGGTCGACGTCCGGTCCTTCGGCATGCCCGGGGGAGGTGTGCCCGGGGCGGGCGGCGGAGCCCCGGCGGAAGCGCCGGCCCCGGCGGGCCCGCCCGCGGGCCACGCCGGGCCCCCGGGCGCCCAGGGAGCCGCGGGGGAGCGTGCCGGGTCCTCCGCGACCCCGACGGCCGCCGCCGCGCGCGCCCGGCGCACCAAGGTCCTCGCGCGCCGGCGCCGCACCACGGTCGTCCTCTTCCTGGCCTTCACCCTGGGCGCGGTCGTCGCCGGCGTCGGCGGGCTGGCGTTCCTGTGGGTGCCGGCCGTCCCCGCGGCGCTGCTCAGCGCCTACATCGTCTACCTGCGCATGCAGGAGCGGCGGCGCTTCGCCTTCACCATGGACCAGCGGCGCGCCGAACTGGCCGCCCAGCGCCTCCGCGAGGGCCGCGTCCGCCCTCGCCAGGCGGCGGACCCCCACGCCGCCGCCGACCCCGTTGACACCGTCGCCCACCCGGCGCCCGCCGCCGACCACGCGCCCGAGCCCTCGCCCGCCGCGGGCCGCCGCGCCCTCGTGGAGCAGACGGACCACGCGGAGTGGGTCGACCAGCAGCGCGACCGCGGCGCGGCCGAGAGCTGGGACCCGGTCCCCGTCCCCCTGCCCACGTACGTCACCGCGCCCGTCGCCCCGCGCGCCGGCGACAACGTCGACCTGGGCGCCCCCGACACCTGGAGCTCCGCCCGCTCCTCCACCGCCGACCCGGCAGCGGACCGCGCCCGCGCCGCCGCGGAGGAGCGCCGCCCCTCCCGCCCCCGCCGCCGCACCCGCGAGGGCGGCCGCACCCCCCTCTTCGACCAGTACGCCGACGACGACCGCCCCCGCGCCGCCAACGAGTGATCCACGCCACTTCACCGGCCCCGGCCGCCTGACCAGCGAGGAGCGGATTACCGGGCACCCGGATGGAGCTGCTAGAGTTTCACTCGTTGCAAGGGCCTGTGGCGCAGTCCGGTAGCGCACCTCGTTCGCATCGAGGGGGTCAGGGGTTCGAATCCCCTCAGGTCCACAGCAATGGATCCCGTCCGATCTGATAGATCGGGCGGGATCTTTTTATGTGCCCCTGCGGGTTTATGTGCCCTTGCGGGCGCCGCAGTTGTGCGGCGCGGGCTGTGGTCAGAGTTTGCGGGCGACCCTGCGGGCCACCTTCACCACGTCTCCCGACGGCTTCGTCCTGAGGGTGGGGTGGTGGTGCAGCCAGTCTTCTTCCAGGGCGTACCAGTCGATGGGCTTCGGCTTGCGGCGGGTGGTCAGGGCGGCGTCCAGTTCCGTGAAGTAGGCCGTCCAGCGCTTGCGGTAGAGGCCGCCGACCAGGCCCGACCACTCGCGGTTGGCGTAGTCGTGGAGCTTGCCGGCGTCGGCGGAGGGGCGGGGGCCCCAGGTGGTGAGGAGGGTGAGGGCGTCCTGTTCGAGGCGGTCGCGTTCGGCCTCCGAGGAGCCCCAGGCGCGGGCGGCGGCCGTCCAGTGGCTGAGCAGGTGGCGTTCGTCGGTGGCGACGGTCTCTTCGAGGAGGGTCATCCAGTCGAGCCACTGGCGGGTCAGGTCGCGCAGGCGGGCCCGGTCGCCCGCTTCGTAGGCCGTCCTGATCCGGGGGAGGAGGACGCGGCTGCGGTTGGAGATGGACTGGCGGGTGACGTCCAGGAGGTCGTAGCGGTAGGCCGGGGTGCCGCGCAGGGACGGGGCCACCGCCAGGAGTTCGGGGAGGGCCGCCTCGAAGGCGTCCGGGTCGTAGCGGAGTTGGCGCGGCGACCAGTTGGCGGCGTGGGTGACGGCCAGGTCGGGGCGGGCGCCGAAGAGGCCGTCGGCGGCCTCGCTCCAGCCGTCCTCGCGGGTCGTGCCGTAGGCGGTGCGGCGCAGGACGTCCCAGGCGCGGACGGCGTGCGGGTCGGCGGCGCCGTAGCGGTAGCGGGGCCACTGCCTGAACCAGTCCTCCAGGTCGATCCGGCCGTCGGTCCAGGCCAGGTCGCTGAAGAGGGCGAGCGCCGCGGGGTTGTTGTCGGCGGCCTCGGGCATCAGGGCGATGCCCCTGAGCGCGCTGCCGGGCTTGGTGCGCCAGTTCTCGTAGAGCGCCGCCCAGTCGCGGGTGTTGGCGCCCATGGCGGTGTGCCCGCCGAAGTTCCAGATCGAGCCGAAGGCGTACGGGGTGCCGCCCCAGTCGTCCTCGCGGTCGGTGACCTTGGGGTAGTGGTCGGGGACACCGTCCAGGACGAGCATCCGGCGGCGGTCGACGGCGTCGAGGATCGCGCGCCGCGGGTTCTCCTGCCAGCCGAGGATGGCCCAGGTGGCGCGCGGGTGGGCGGCGCGCAGGGCCTTCTCGACGGCGCGGGCGGCGTCGGCGACCGGCACGTCGCCGGGTTTGCCGCCCTCGTGCAGCAGGTCCATCTTGTACATGGACGTGGCGCCGTAGAGCTCCTTCTGGACCCGGTAGAAGGTCGCCGCGACGCGGCGGAAGTGCGCGGTGCGCGGGTCGAGCCAGTCGGGCCGGCGGAAGCCGCCCCAGGTGCCCTGCGGGACGGTGCGGGCGCCGGGGTTGTGCTGGGCGAAGCCGGGCGGGACGGTGCCGTAGTAGCCGGGGAGGACCGGGGTCATGCCCAGTTCGCGGAGCCGGCCGACGATCTTCTTCGCCAGGGCCGTGCGGCGCTCCAGGAGACCCGCCGACAGCGGGCCGCCGTAGCCCTCCATGTTCTGGAGCAGCCACCACGGCTGGTGCGCCGGGCCCGGCAGCCACGCGCGCAGCTCGGCGTCGCCGTAGCCGTGCTCGCGGAACGTGCGGTGGTAGACGGCGTCCGCGCCCGCGTAGACCAGCACCTCGTTGAAGCCGTGCAGCGCCAGGACGTCGATCTCGTGCTGCCAGTAGTCCCAGCCGTTGTACGGGCCGGTGTAGCCGTCGCTGGTGTCGTTGAGGACGAAGCGGTGGGGGACGTTCGCCGCCCTGACGACGGGGGTGCGGACGCCGGGGAGGCGGGCGGGCAGGGCGGCGGTCTGCGCGCCGTTCCAGGAGAAGTGGGCGTGGGCGACGTGCCTGAGGTACCAGTGGAATCCCGTGAGCTGCACGGCGGGCGTCGTGCCCGACACCTCCAGCGCGCCCTCCCGCCCGGACACGCGGAAGGCGTCCGCGCCGCCCTTGCGCGGCACCGTGCGGAAGGTGACCTGCCGGTGGTGGCGGGGCAGCAGGCGGGCGAGGGCCGCGGCGGCGGCTCCGGCGGCTCCCGGGGCGGCCCCGGCGCCCTCCGCGTCCGGGAGGCCGGCCGCGGCGCTCCCGTCCCCGGCGGAGACCACGTCGTCGAAGGCGGAGGAGCCGGAGGAAGCGGAGGAGGAGGCGGAGGAGGCCGCGGAGCCTGCCGCTCCGGAGCCCCCGTCCGGGCCGCCCGGCCCTCCGGCGCTCCCCGGACCGGCCGCGGCGGCCACGCCGGGCACCGTCCCCAGAGCCGCCGCCCCCGCAAGGGCACCCAGGAGCCTGCGACGGGCCATGTACATGAGTGACCTCCACCGTGACGAGCGCGATGCCCCTGCGACAGGAGCGAGGCAGGAGTGAACGGACCGGACCACTGGGGCGCATTACGCGCATTAGGCGCGGCGATCCTACGAGCTGATGAGCGCCACGCCGCAAGGACGCGGGCGCCGAACCAGCCACGCCGGTTACATTTGGCACGAATGGCCCCATCGGAACGCCCGGCCTGCTAGGCGCCACCGCTCCGGCCACCGGCCGCCGGCCCCGCCGGCCCGACCCGAGGAACCGCGTGCGACCGCTCACCGCAGCGCCCGGCGCCGTGGCCCTCGCCGCGGGCCTGCTCGGCATGGCCGTTCTGCTGGGCGGCTGCGCCGACCCCGGCGGCCTGGAGGTCTCCGGCCCCGCCCTCAGCCCCTCGCCGGGCACCGAAGCCGTCTACGTGATGGGAGCCGCCGAGGCCGCGGACGAGCCGCCGCTGCGCCGTCCCGCCGCCCTGACCCTCTCTCCCGCGGCCTCCCTCACCGAGCTGCGCTGGCTGTCCTGGGGCGGCCCGACGGCGGAGGCATACGGCAGCGTGCGCGGCACCTGGTGCCGGCCCGCCTGCGCCCCCGACCGGCCGTACGCCGCCAAGGTCACGCTCAGCGGCCTCGTCAGCCGCGCCGCCGATGGGAAGGGCGGGGATGGTGGGAAGGGCGGGAAGGGTGGGAACGACAGGAACGGCGGGGACGGCGGCGCCGGCGAGGACACCGCCTACTACACGCGCGTCACCGTCGACCCCGAGGGGCTGCCCGCCTCGCTCGCCCGCGAGCTGCGCGACCTGCGGCTCCCCGTCCCCCCGCGTTAGCCGCCGAGGAGAGCTGGAAGCCATGGGACTGCGCACGAAGATCGGCGTGGCGATCACCGCCACCGCCGCGCTGGTCGCCGTCATCATGGGCCTCGTCGTGCACCACCGGACCGCCACCAGCCAGCTGGAGACCGCGCGGGAGTCCCTGGAGGGCCGGCTCGCCGCGGCCGTCGAGGACCACGCCGCGGGCGCCGACCGGCCGCACACGCTCATCAACCCCGAGCGCATACCCGGGCCGCTGCGGAAGGCCGTCGACGCGGGCAAGCGCGCCACGTACCTCGACCGCAGCGGCCCCGTACCGATGCTGTGGGCCGGCACGCGCCTCGGCCGCGACACGATCGTCGTCCGGCACCCGTACACCCGGCAGACCGACAACCTCCGCAAGCTCGACGAGGCCCTGTGGTGGGCGGGCGGCCTCGGCACCGCCTTCGCCGGCGTCGTCGGCGTGGGCCTCGCGACCGTCGCCGGGCGCCGCCTCAACGCCTCCGCCCGGACGGCCGAACGCATCGCCGACGGCGACCTCAGCGCCCGCCTCAAGCCGCGCGGCGGGCAGGACGAGATCGCCCGCCTGATCGTCGCCGTCAACACCATGGCCGACGCGCTGGCCGCCCGCCTCCAGGCCGAGCGCGAGGTCACCTCGAACATCGCCCACGAGCTGCGCACGCCCGTGGCCGGCCTGATCGCCGCCGCCGAGGTGCTGCCGCCCGGGCGGCCCGCCGAGCTGGTGCGGGAGCGGGCGGAGCGGCTCCGGGCGCTCATGGAGGACGTCCTGGAGGTCGCCCGGCTGGACGGCACGGCCGAGCAGGCCGACACCGAGCTGCGGATGCTGGGCGAGCTGGCGCGGCGCGCGGTCCGCGTGGCCGGGATGGACGGCAAGGGCCCGGCCGCGGAGGTGCGGGTCGTGCGGGACTGCCTGGTCGAGACCGACGGGCGGCGCGTCGAGCGGATCCTCGCCAACCTGGTCACCAACGCCTTCCGGCACGGTGGTGCGCCCGTGGCCGTGGAGGTCGACGGCGGCACCGTCCGGGTCCGCGACGGCGGCCCCGGCTTCCCGCCCGAGCTGCTGACCCGCGGCCCCCAGCGCTTCCGTACGGGCTCGCGCTCCGGGCTCGGCCTGGGCCTGACGATCGCCGCGGGCCAGGCGCGGGTGCTGGGGGCGGGGCTGTCCTTCGCCAATCCGGAGGGCGGGGGCGCGCTGGCGACGCTGGACCTGACGGCGTCGGTACGGGACGGGGAAGGCGGGGAAGGCGGGGCGGACACGGCGGGTGGGGCCTCCTGAGGTGCGGGGCGGGCCCGCAGCCCCAACAGTGGAAGCCATGAAAGACGACAACGTCCTCTTCCTGAACGTCACCTCGCCCGAGAAGGGCCACCGGGCCCTGGACGCCCTCCGCGAGGCGCACGCCGCGGGGCGGCTCAAGCTCCGCGAAGGCGCGGTGATCTCCCGCGCCGACGACGGCACCCTCGACTTCCCCGACGCCGTCGACAACTCCGGCACGGCCCGCGCCTTCGCCGTCGGCGGCCTGATCGGCGGCCTCCTGGGCATCCTCGGCGGCCCGCTCGGCGTCATGATCGGCTTCGGCGCGGGCGGCCTCATGGGCGGCGTCCGCGACGCGCGCGAGGCCACGGCCGCGAACGCGGCCCTGGAGATGCTCGCGGCGGAGGTGCCGCCGGGCAGCACGGTCCTGGTCGCGGAGCTCGTCGAGGACGGCCCGGCGGAGGCCGACGCGATCCTGGAACCGTACGGGGAAGCCACGCGCTACCGGACGGAGGACATCCGCCACGAGGTGGAAGCGGCGATCGCTTCTACGTGACGCACGCGCTCGAGGCCGCCGGGCCGCCCGGCGGGTCTACAGCGGCTTCGTGAAGCAGCGGCTGCTCTCGTACGTGCGGTACATGCCGAACTTCTCCCGCTCCGGCACCGGCGCGTACCCGCTCGACACGTACAGCTCGATCGCCTCCGGCTGCCTGTCGCCCGTCTCCAGGACCATCCGGGTCCGGCCCGCCGCCCGGGCGTCCCGCTCCAGCTCCGCGAGGATCCGCCGCGCGAGCCCGCGCCCGCGCGCCTCCGGTATGACGTACATCCGCTTCAGCTCGGCGTCGCCGTCCGCGTAGCCCTCGCCGCCCGCCGCCTCGCGGGCGCGCCAGCCGCCGGTGGCGACGGGCGCGCCGCCGGGCTCGTAGGCGATGAGATACAGGCCACACGGCGGGGCGAACTGGGCCGGCTCCAGCGGGGTGACGTCACCGTCTCCGTACCGTTGCGCGTACTCCAGTTGCACCCGGTCCTGGAGCTTCAGCGCGTCGGGATGGTCGTATGCGACCGGCAAGATCTGCATTCAAGGCATCGTACGGAAGTCGGTATCGTGCCGGAATGCTGACCGTTACGAGCGTAAATGTGAATGGACTCCGCGCGGCCTCCAAGAAGGGCTTCGTGGAGTGGCTGGCGCGGACCGAGGCGGACGTCGTGTGCCTCCAGGAGGTCCGGGCCGAGCCGCACCAGCTGCCCGACGAGGTGCGCGAGCCGGAGGGCTGGTTCACGCTCCACGCCCCGGCGGCGGCCAAGGGCCGCGCGGGCGTCTCGGTCTACTCGCGGCGCGAGCCGGAGGCGGTGCGGATCGGCTTCGGCTCGGCCGAGTTCGACGGCAGCGGCCGCTACGCCGAGATCGACCTCCCCGGCGTCACCGTCGCGAGCCTCTACCTGCCCTCCGGCGAGGTCGGCACGGAGCGGCAGGACGAGAAGGAACGCTTCATGGCGGAGTTCCTGCCGTACCTGGTGGGGCTCAAGGTGCGCGCCGCGGCCGAGGGCCGCGAGGTCCTGGTCTGCGGCGACTGGAACATCGCCCACACCGAGGCCGACCTCAAGAACTGGAAGGCCAACCGCAAGAGCGCGGGCTTCCTGCCCGAGGAGCGCGAGTGGCTCGGCAAGGTCTTCGACGAGTACGTGGACGTGGTCCGCTCCCTCCACCCGGGCGTCGACGGCCCGTACTCGTGGTGGTCGTACCGCGGGCGCGCCTTCGACAACGACTCGGGCTGGCGGATCGACTACCAGGTCGCCACGCCCGGGTTTGCCCGGCGGGCAGTGAAGGGGCTGGTGGAGCGGGCCGCGAGTCACGGGGAGCGATGGTCGGACCATGCCCCGGTGACGGTGTTCTACGAGCTCTAGTCCGGCGGGGGCGCCTCGTCCATGCGCCACATGGGGCAGCGCATGGACGAGCCCTGCTCGGATCCGCCCTGTACGCCCCCGCCCACGGCCGGCGCGGCGATAGGCTGCACGGGCGGAAATCCCGTACCAGGAAGCACGGGCCGGACGGAGGAGAGCAACGATGACTACTGCTGCTGCGGGCGAGCCGGGCATCCCGCCCATGCCGGAGAGAACCCCGAAGGCCCTCCGCGATGCCATCGCCCGGCACGCGCCCCAGCTCCTGTCCGATTTCGACGCGCACTGGAAGCGGTACGTCGCCGACGCATACGACATCAGCACCGTTCCCGCCTTCATGGCGCGGTGGTGGGGCGAGTACGCGATCGCCCGCGACCCGCGGCTCGACGCCCACGTCACCGGCCTCGAACGCCGCGCCGCCTATGAGTGCTCCGATCTGGCCGAAGCCAAAGCACTCCTGGAAGAGGCGTCCAACATCCGCCACATGGCAGCCCGCACGGAGCCTGGTCAGTGACCAGCGGGTTCATGGGTCCGCCCTGGCAGATGGACTGGACCCTCAAGGCCCAGGCCGCCCGCGACGCGCTGCCCGAGCACGTGCGCAAGATGATCGACGCAGCTCGTGCGGAGCTGGTCACGACGGAAGACCCGTACTTCCGCGGGGTCGACGCGGACGTAGACCTGCCCGAAGGCATGCTTGTCGAACCCGCCAGGTCCAGCGATCCGAAAGGCCCCCGCATCCTGCACTTCGACAACGGGCACGGCTGGTTGAAGTACACGTTCGTGCGGCGGACCCAGGACCCGCAGATTGTTGTGGAAGAGATCTTCTGGCAGTGACGGGACCGCTGTCAGCCGATGCGGGCTCCGGCTGATTCGGAGGGCTTCGGTTCATTCGGCGGAATCACGCCGTTTGCGCGCGCAGACTCCGGCTTCCCGCCCAACCTCGGGCGCGGGGCTGCTTCAATTCACCTCTGTGGACGCACAGTTGGTCTGACCGGCCGGCGTGCGGGCGTGGTCGCGGCATGGCGCGCCCGTGCGTCCTCGCCGCCGTCAGCCGGGTCTGGCGGGTCCCGGTTCGCCGGCGGCGCCGTGCGCACCGAGCCAGACAGCCGGCTCGGTGCGCACGCGCCGGTCCAGGGCCATGGTGATCTCCGCGTCCATGACCGTCTTGGCGATGCCCCGCAGCTCGTCGAGCGCCGCGCCGGTGGCGGGCTCGCCCGGTTGCAGGCCGGGGAGGACGTGGGCGCGGATGAGCTCGGTGAACGTCCCGGCGAGGGCGTCCGCGTGGGCCCGCACCTCGCGGCCCGCGGCGAGCACCGCGGCCAGTGGGACGCCGTGCCGCCGCACGAGCGCGGTCGAGGCGTCGAGGAGGCGCCGGCTGACGTGCACGATCTCGTCCCCGTCGCCGCCGCTGTCGACGCCGAGGTAGCCCATGTCGAGCGAGGCGGTCACGTTCTCCGGGGTGATCTCGCCGCCGAAGCGGTCGGCCAGCTCGGCCGGGGTGAGGCGGACGGCGGGCTCCTCCTGCCACGGGACGGCGACGGCCGCGCCCGCGCCCGCCAGCCCCAGCAGCTCGCCCACGTCCCGCCCGCACTCGAAGGCGCTGATCAGCTCGGCGATGCCGCCGAGGGTGTGCCCGCGCTCCAGGAGCGCGGCGATCGTCCGCAGCCGGGCCAGGTGCGGCGGGCCGTACCAGGCGATGCGGCCCTCGCGCCGCGGCGCCGGCAGCAGTTTGCGCTCGCGGTAGAAGCGCAGCGTGCGCGGGGTGATCCCGGCGGCGTCGGCGAGCTCGGCGGCCCGGTACTGCCGCGCGGCGGCCCCGGCCGGCTCCGGGGAGCGGGCCTCGCGCCCGGCCGGCTCCGGTGCGCGGGCCTCCTGCCCGCCCGCGTCCACCACCCCGCGGACCCCTCCGTCACCCATCGCGTCGTCCCCTCGTCCGTGGTCACGCGCGTAGCGTAAGCGCCCGTGCGACCGGCGGTAACTTCCTTTCCCTGTACCCCTATCGCTTCTCCAGGCTCTGCCCTACGCTCCCCATCGTGCCAGTGATTGCTGGCGCAGTTGTGTCGAATCCGGGAGGCGGCGGCATGGCCGAGCACGAGCGTCAGCACGTACGGGTGGCGGTGATCGGGTCCGGCTTCGGCGGGCTGGGGGCGGCGGTCCGGCTGCGCCGCGAGGGGATCACCGACTTCGTGGTCCTGGAGCGCGCGGACTCCGTGGGCGGCACCTGGCGCGACAACACCTACCCCGGCTGCGCCTGCGACGTGCCCTCCCACCTCTACTCCTTCTCCTTCGCCGCCAACCCCGCCTGGCCGCGCAGCTTTTCCGGCCAGCCGCACATACGGGCGTACCTGGAGCACGTCACCGACACCTTCGGCCTCCGCCCCCACCTGCGCCTCAACTCCGAGGTGCAGCAGATGCGCTGGGACGAGGAGCGGCTGCACTGGGAGATCACCACGGCCGGCGGCGACTGGACCGCCGACGTCGTCGTCTCCGCCACCGGTCCCCTCGCCGACCCGCGCATCCCGGAGATCCCCGGCCTGGACTCCTTCCCCGGCAAGGTCTTCCACTCCTCCCGCTGGGACCACGACGCCGACCTGCGCGGCAAGCGCGTCGCCGTGATCGGCACCGGCGCCTCCGCGATCCAGATAGTGCCGGGCATCCAGCCCGAGGCGGGCCGCGTCACCCTCTTCCAGCGCACGCCGCCGTGGGTGCTGCCCCGCTTCGACCGCCCCGTCTCGGCCGCCGAGCGCCGGCTGCACACCCTGCTGCCCGCGACGGCGGCGCTGCGCCGCGGCATCCTGTGGGGCATCCGGGAGCTCCAGGTCAGCAACTTCACCAAGCGCCCGGAGCGGATGCGCTTCGTGGAGAAGCTGGCGCTGGCCCACATGCGCAAGGCCGTCGCGGACCCGGCCCTGCGGGCCCGGCTGACCCCGGACTACCGCATCGGCTGCAAGCGCATCCTGCTCTCCAGCGACTACTACCCGGCGCTCGCCCGCCCCAATGTGGACCTGGTGGCCTCCGAGCTGGCCGAGGTGCGGGGCCGGACGCTGGTCGCCGCCGACGGCACGGAGGCCGAGGCCGACGTCCTCGTCTTCGGCACGGGCTTCCGGGTCACGGACATGCCGATCGGGGAGCGGGTCACCGGCGCCGGCGGCGTGACGCTCGCCGAGGCGTGGAAGGACGGCATGGCGGCCCTGCGCGGCACCAGCGCCGCCGGCTTCCCCAACTTCCTCACCGTCATCGGGCCCAACACCGCGCTGGGCAACAGCTCGATGATCCTCATCATCGAGTCCCAGCTGAACTACCTGGCCGACTTCATGCGGCAGCTGAACACCCTCGGCGGCAAGGCGGCCCTGGACGCCCGCCCCTCCGCGGTCAACGCCTGGAACCGGCACATCCAGCGCCGCATGGAACGTACGGTCTGGAACACCGGCTGCCGGAGCTGGTACCTGGACGCCAACGGCCGCAACACCACGGTCTGGCCCGGCACCACCGCCGAGTTCCGCAAGGTCACCCGCGAGGTGAACCTCTCCGAATACCAGGTGCTGCGGCCGCCGCGCACGCCCCGCACAGCCGTCCCCGCAGCGGCCGGGACGGGGGCCGCGCGATGAGCCGGGTGAGCCTCGAAGGCCAGGTCGCCGTCGTCACCGGCGCCGCCCGCGGCGTGGGCGAGCAGCTGGCCCGCAAGCTGTCGGCGCGCGGCGCCCGCGTCGCGCTGGTGGGCCTGGAGCCCGACGAGCTGGCGCGCGTCGCGGCCTCGCTGCACGAGGACGCCGCGCACTGGCACGCGGACGTCACCGACCACGAGCGCATGGCGCAGGTCGCCCGCGAGGTCAAGGCCCGCTTCGGCAAGACCGACATCGTCGTGGCCAACGCGGGCGTCGCCGGGGGCGGCCCGTTCATCTCCTCCGACCCGGAGAGCTGGCGCCGCGTCGTGGACGTCAACCTCGTCGGCAGCGCCGTGACGGGCCGCGCCTTCCTGCCCGTCCTCGCCGAGAGCCGCGGCTACCTCCTCCAGATCGCCTCGCTCGCCGCGATGGCCCCGGCGCCGATGATGAGCGCCTACTGCGCGTCGAAGGCGGGCGTCGAAGCGTACGCGCGCTGCGTGCGCGGCGAGGTCGCCCACAAGGGCGTGCGGGTCGGCGTCGCCTACCTGAGCTGGACCGACACGGACATGGTGCGCGGGGCCGACGAGGACGAGGTGATGCGCGAGATGCGGCAGCGCCTGCCCTGGCCCGCCAACCGCACCTATCCTCTCGGCCCGGCCGCGGACCGCCTGGTCGACGGCATCGAGCGGCGCGCGGCGCAGGTGTACGGGCAGGGCTGGCTGCGGGCGATGCAGGGCGCCCGGGGCTGGCTGCCCGGCCTGCTCGCCCTGGGCGCGCGGCGCGAGATGCGGCGGTACGAGCCGAGGCTCGCGGGCGTGCGCGCGGGGCTGGTGGGCGCGGGCGGGGCGGCGGACGAACGGGAGCGTACGCGGGCGTAGCGCAGCGTAGTCCTACGATATGCGGGCTAAGATGGGGCATGTCAGGCTGTTCCGGGGCAAAACGTCCCCATCCCCTCTCGCTGAGGAGTGAGAACAGCCATGGGCATCAAGGACGAGATGCAGGGCAAGGCGCAGCAGGCCAAGCAGAAGCTGGAGCGGTCCAAGCAGCAGGCGCAGCAGAAGGGCCAGGAGGCGCAGGACAAGCTCCGGGAGCGCAAGCAGCAGCAGGAGGGTCAGCAGCGGTCCTTCGACGACCTGCGCGACGAGCTCGACGACCGCACCTGAGGGAGCTGAGTCCCGTGGCCAAGGGAGACAAGGCCAGGAGCAAGGCCGAGCAGCAGGCCGGAAAGGCTGCGCAGACCGGTAAGAAGTCCCAGCAGGACGCCAACGACAAGGCCCGCCACGAACTGATCCGCAAGGAGCAGGAGGAGTGGGACCGCCGCGACACGTTCGACGAGAACTTCGAGATCTGACAGCGGAACACGCGGCAAATGCACGTATCAGGGGCGCACCCCGCGAGGGGTGCGCCCCTGACCCGTGGCGCCGTGGTCAGCTCCGCGGCGGCAGCTTCGGCCGCCTCAGGTCCGGCACCCCCGAGTAGTCCGGCGGCTGCGCCGCGCCGTGCCGTTCCAGCAGGTCGAGCGCGATCTGCACCGCGTCGTCCAGCTGCTTGTGCCGGCCCTCGGCCCAGTCGAGCGGCGTGCGGTCGATCTCGACGTCGGGTTCGACGCCCCGGTTCTCGATCGTCCAGCCGTACGCGTCGAACCACGCCGCGTTCATCGGCACCGTGATCGCCGTGCCGTCCCCGAGCCGGTGGCGGCCGGTCATCCCGACCACGCCGCCCCAGGTGCGCAGGCCGATCACCGGGCCGATGCCCTGCAACTTGAAGGCCGCGGTGATCATGTCGCCGTCGGAGGAGGTCATCTCGTCGGCGATGGCGACGACCGGCCCGCGCGGGGCGTTGCTCGCGTACGACACGGGCTGGGCGTCGCGCGTGAGGTCCCAGCCGATGATGGTGCGGGTGAGCTTCTCCACGACCAGCTCGCTGATGTTGCCGCCCGCGTTGCCGCGCACGTCCACGATCAGGGCGGGGCGGGACATCTCCATGCGCAGGTCGCGGTTGAACTGGGCCCAGCCCGAGCCGCCCATGTCGGGGATGTGGAGGTAGCCGCACTTGCCGCCGCTGAGCTCGCGGACGACCGCGCGGCGCTTGGCCACCCAGTCCTGGTAGCGCAGCGGGCGCTCGTCGACGAGCGGGACGACGGCGACGCGGCGCGGGTGCCCCTCCGGTCCGGGGGAGCGGAAGGTGAGCTCCACGGTGGTGCCGCCCGCCGCCGCGAGCAGCGGGTACGGGCCGGCCACCGGGTCGACGGGGCGGCCGTCGACGTGCGTGAGGGCCGCGCCCTCGCGGATGCCCGAACCGGCCAGCGGGGAGCGGGCCTTGGAGTCGGAGGAGTCGCCGGGCAGGATGCGCCGGACCGCCCAGGAGCCGTCCTTCCGGTGCGTGAGGTTGGCGCCGAGCAGGCCGATGGCGCGCTGGTAGTGCGGCGGGCCCTCGTTGCGGCGGGCGGGGGCGACGTAGGCGTGCGAGGTGCCCAGCTCGCCGAGGACCTCGCGCAGCAGGTCGGCGAAGTCGTCGGGGGTGGCGACCCGGTCGACCAGGGGCCGGTACTGGCCGAGCACCGCGTCCCAGTCGATGCCGCACATGCCCGGCTCCCAGAAGTACGCGCGGACGATGCGCCCGGCCTCCTCGTAGGCCTGCCGCCACTCGGCGCCGGGGTCGACGTCGTGCAGGATGCGCCGCATGTCGATGAAGACCGTCGACTCGGGGTCGGGGGTGTCCGTGGCGGGGACGGCCCGCAGGTCGCCCTCGTCGTTGACGACGAGGCGGCTGCCGTCGCCGCTGACCGCGAACCAGTCGAGGGAGCTGCTGAGTTCGGTGCGCTTGGCCTTGGTGAGGTCGAAGTGCTCCAGCGTGGGGCGGCCCGAGGTGTCGGCGGGGTTGGCGAAGGTCTCGCCGAGCGCGCCGGAGATCGGCCAGCGCAGCCAGACCAGGCCGCCGCCGCTGACCGGCCGCAGCGCCGAGTACTTGGAGGCGGCCACGGGGAAGGGCGTCACCCGGCTCTCCAGGCCCTCCGCCTCGACCAGCGTCGGCCCGGCCCCGGTGTCCTCCAGGTCCAGGCCGCCCGCCGCCGGCCGGCCCTCGGCGGACAGCGCGAACGGCGAGGGCGTCGCCGAGGACAGCGGGACGAGGTAGGGGCGGCAGCCCAGCGGGAAGGACAGGTCGCCGGTGTGCACGTCGTAGACGGGGTCGAAGCCGCGCCAGGAGAGGAAGGCGAGGTAGCGGCCGTCGCGGGTGAAGACCGGCTGCTCGTCCTCGAAGCGTCCGTTGGTCACGTCGACGACCAGCCGGTCCTTCAGCCGTGCGATCTTGATCTGGCGCAGGGAGCGGCCGATGCCGGGGTGGGACCAGGCCAGCCACTCCGAGTCGGGTGAGAAGGCGAGGTCGCGCACCGGCCCGTTGGCCGACCGGATCAGCTCGCTGACCTCCCCGGCGCCGGCGCCCGGCCCCGCGCCCTCGTCTGATCCCGAGCCGGAGCCCTCGCCCTCGCTTTCACCTTCGCCTTCGCCCGGCCCCGTGCCGTCGGCCGAGGTGTCCACGAGCAGCAGCCGCCCGTCGTGCGTGGCCAGCGCCAGCCGTTCCCCGTCGGGGGAGGCCAGGGTCTCGTGCACCCGCCCGATCCGGCCCGCGCCGAGCCGCCGCGGCTCGGCCGGGCCCGCGGCGCGCGGCAGCTGGGCGATCTCGATCGCGTCCTCGCCCTCCGCGTCCGTCACGTACGCCACCCGCCCGGACGCGCCGAGCATCTCCGGCAGCCGCACCCGGACGCCCGGGGTGTCGGCGATGGTACGGGCGGGGCCGTCGCGGTGGGTGAGCCAGTAGAGGCTGCCGCGCACCTGGACGGCGCTCGCCCGGCCCGTGGTGTCCACGCTCACGCCGTCCACGTTGGAGGCGGCCTGCACCTGGTAGGGGCGCCGCCCGGCGCGCGGCCCGCCCAGCGTCACTTCCAGGCGGCGCGGCCGTCCGTCCGGCCCGAGGTCGTCCACCAGCCACAGCTCGCCCGCGCACTGGTAGACGATGCGCTCGCCGTCGGTCGAGGCGTGCCGGGCGTAGAAGTCGTCGTGGTCGGTGTGGCGGCGCAGCTGCGAGCCGTCGGGCAGGCAGGAGTAGAGGTTGCCGACGCCTTCGTGGTCGGAGAGGAAGGCGATCCGGCCGCCCGCGAACATCACCGAGTCGAGGTGGCCGCCGATGTCCGGCACCAGCCGCCGCTCCTTCGCGCCCAGCAGCCACAGCCGGCCCGTGGCCCCGCCGCGGTAGCGCTTCCAGGCGGCCGGCTCGTGCGGCGGCTTGCCGGCCAGCAGCAGCGTGCGGTGCTCGCCCCCGGCCTCGCCGATCGCGATGTCGGAGACCGGCCCCCAGGGCAGCCGCAGCCCCGGGCCGCCGTCGGTCGGCACCCGGTAGGCCCACGAGAAGTACGAGAACGGCTGGCCGTGCGAGGAGACGGCGAGGACGTCGTGGCCGCCGTTGCGGTCCGAGGGGGCCCAGCCGCAGACGCGGGCGTCGGTGCTGCCCCAGTAGGTGAGCCGGCGGGCGGGGCCGCCGTCGACCGGGGCCAGGTGGATCTCGGGGTCGAGGCTGCGCCAGTTCGTGTAGGCGATGTGGCGGCCGTCGGGGGAGAAGCGGGGATGGCCGACGCGGGTGCGGTCGACGGTCAGCCGCCAGGCCCGGCCGCCGGACGTCCCCGGCGCCAGGGGGGCCAGCCACAGGTCGTCCTCCGCGGTGAAGCAGAAGAGGTCACCGTGGAGATGAGGAAATCTCAGGTAAGAATCACTCACTCCACCATCGTTTCGGCCCGCGGGTGGCGCGGCAACCGGAGCCTCCGCGCTCCGTGATGGAGAACACGTGCGAAACGGCATCGTTTCGCAAGGGGGCGTCGTACGCTCGATGTGTACGAAACCGTTTCGTACGTGTGCGCACGCTCAAGGAGGCGGACGTGTCCACGGAATCACCCAGGCCGGCGGCGCGCCGCACCCGGCTCACCCCCGAGCGCGAGGCCGAGCTCTACGAGGCGGTCCTCGCGATCCTGCGCGAGGTCGGCTACGACGCCCTGACCATGGACGCCGTCGCCACCCGCACGCACGCCAGCAAGGCCACCCTCTACCGCCAGTGGAAGGGCAAGCCCGAGCTGGTCGTGGGGGCCCTGCGCCACAAGAAGCCGATCAAGCTGGCGGACATCGACACCGGCACACTGCGCGGTGATCTCCGAGCGATGGTGTGCGAGGCCGACGATGAGCAGATGGCACAGGACGCCGCCCTTATGCGGGGGCTGGGGCACGCGATCCACGCGAACCCCGATCTGCACCGGGCGCTGCGCGAGCTACTGATCGAGCCGGAGGCCGAAGGTCTCCGGGCGATGCTGCGGCGCGCGGTCGAGCGGGGCGAGATCGCCGCGGACAACCCCGCGACCGACTTCGTCGCGCACATGATGCTCGGCGCGTTCATGACCCGTCCGCTGGTCGAGGACCGGCCCGCGGACGCCGCGTACCTGGTCCGCTACCTCGACGCCGTGGTGCTCCCCGCTCTCGGCGTCTGACTTCCCCCACACAACTCCCCACCCCCCCACCGCCCAGCTGACGCGCCGCTCTCGTCGTCGGGCTGCATCCCCATGCCCTTGTTCATCCACTGATCCGACGGGAGCACCACCCCTAGTGGCCACGTTCCTCTACAGACTCGGCCGGCTCGCCTACCGGCGGCGCTGGTACTTCGCCCTGATATGGGTGCTGCTGCTGGTCCTCGCCGGGGCCGGCGCAGCCACCGCGTCCAAGTCCAGCAACAACGACTTCTCCATCCCGGGCACGGAGGCGCAGCGCGCCTTCGACCTGCTGGAGAAGCGCTTCCCGGGCAACAACGAGCAGAACGCCTCCGCCCGCATCGTCTTCAAGGCCCCCGAGGGCCAGAAGCTCACGGACGCCAAGAACAAGGCGGCCGTCGAGAAGGTCATCGCCGAGCTGAAGCACAGCCCGCAGGTGGCCGGCGCGGCCGACCCCTTCGTGGGGAAGACCGTCAACCCGGCCGGCACCACCGGCTACGCGTCCGCCGCGTACAAGGTCAAGTCCATGGACCTGACCGAGGACTCGCGCACCGAGCTCAAGGACGCGGCCCAGCACGGCCGTGACGCCGGGCTGACCGTCGAGGTCGGCGGCAGCGTGCTCCAGGAGATGCCCGAGGGCGGCTCCGAGGTCATCGGCATCGCCGTGTCCGCGGTCGTCCTGCTGATCACCTTCGGCTCGCTGGTCGCCGCGGGCCTGCCGCTGCTGACGGCCATCATCGGCGTCGGCATCGGCGTCTCGTCCATCGCGGCGCTCGCGCCCCTGCTGGACCTCTCCACCAGCACCTCCACGCTCGCCATGATGATCGGCCTCGCGGTC
Source organism: Streptomyces klenkii (assembly GCF_003626645.1). Lineage (GTDB taxonomy): Bacteria > Actinomycetota > Actinomycetes > Streptomycetales > Streptomycetaceae > Streptomyces > Streptomyces klenkii. Next base: position 390,916 of record NZ_RBAM01000007.1, read on the forward strand.
GGCATCGACTACGCGCTGTTCATCGTCTCCCGCTACCGCGCGGAGCTGGCCGAGGGGCGTGAGCGCGAGGAAGCGGCCGGACGGGCCGTCGGAACCGCCGGTTCCGCGGTGGTCTTCGCCGGCCTGACGGTCGTCATCGCGCTCGCGGGCCTCATGGTCGTCAACATCCCCATGCTGACGAAGATGGGCATGGCCGCGGCGGGCACCGTCACCATCGCGGTGCTGATCGCGCTCTCGCTCATCCCCGCGCTGCTCGGCTTCGCCGGCAAGCAGGTGCTGGCCCGCAAGGTCCGCAAGGCCCCGCCGGGCGCGGCCGCCGACGAGAAGCCCAACATGGGCACCCGCTGGGCCCGCCTCGTCCTGCGCAAGCCCGTCCTCGTGCTCGTCGCGGGCGTGCTCGGCCTCGGCGCGATCGCCGTCCCGGCGGCCTCGCTGGAGCTGGGCCTGCCGGACGACGGCGCGGCGTCCAAGAGCAGCACGCAGCGCAAGGCGTACGACCTGCTGTCCGAGGGCTTCGGCCCCGGCTTCAACGGCCCGCTCATGGTCATCACCGACGTGGCGGACGCCAAGGACCCCAAGGGCGCGGTCCAGAAGGTCGGCGACACCCTGAAGGGCCTGGACAACGTCGCCACCGTGACCCCGGCGCACTTCAACCCGGCCGGTGACACGGCCATGCTCACCGTCGTCCCCAAGTCCAAGCCGACCAGCACGGACACCGAGGACCTCGTCCACGCGATCCGCGCCGAGGGCGGCTCGCTCAAGGCGGACACGGGCGCGGAGGTGCTCGTCACCGGCTCCACGGCGATGAACATCGACGTCTCGCAGAAGCTCAACGACGCCCTGCTGCCCTACCTGGCGCTGGTCGTCGGCCTGGCCTTCCTGCTGCTGATGGTCGTCTTCCGGTCCGTGCTGGTGCCGCTGAAGGCCGCGCTCGGCTTCCTGCTGTCGGTGGTCGCCGCGCTGGGCGCCGTCGTGGCGGTCTTCCAGTGGGGCTGGCTGGGCTCGCTCTTCGGCGTCGAGGAGACCGGGCCGATCATGAGCATGATGCCGATCTTCATGGTGGGCGTCGTCTTCGGCCTCGCCATGGACTACGAGGTCTTCCTCGTCACGCGGATGCGGGAGGCGTTCGTCCACGGCGAGCGGCCGGGCCAGGCCGTCGTGACCGGCTTCAAGCACGGTGCGCGGGTGGTGACGGCCGCGGCGATCATCATGATGAGCGTCTTCGCCGGCTTCATCGGCTCCTCCGAGCAGATGATCAAGATGATCGGCTTCGGCCTGGCCATCGCCGTCTTCTTCGACGCGTTCGTCGTCCGGATGGCCATCGTGCCGGCGGTGCTGGCCCTGCTCGGGAAGTCGGCCTGGTGGCTGCCGGGCTGGCTGGCGAAGATCCTGCCGAACGTGGACGTCGAGGGCGAGGGCCTTCAGAAGCAGCTGGCGGAGCCGGTGGCGCCGAAGGCGCCGGACGCGGACGAGGACCGGGAGCTGATCAAGGCCTGAGTCCGGCCCGACACCCGGCGCGGCCCGGTGGTGCCCCCACGCAAGTGGGCCCGGCACCGCCGGGCCGCGCCGCTGTCGTACGTACGCGCCCCCCGACGCAACGTGTCGTACGCCATGAATTCGCCCGGAATGGGAACCACCCCCCGCCTCGCTCGCGTTTTCCCCAGTCCACGGGTCGACGACCCGGGGAGCGTGTCGGGGGCGCGTGCGAAGGAAAGGGCTCCACGTTGAACCTGCTCGATCTGCTGCTGTTGCTCGTCGTCATCGGCTACGCCGTCTCCGGCTACCGCCGCGGCCTCGTGGCGAGCGTCGTGCTGCTCGCCGGCTTCCTCGGCGGAGCCGTCCTCGGCGTGTGGGCGCTGCCGTTCGCCCTGGAGCCGTTCGACGCGGGGTCGGCCGCCTCGGCGGTCGTCGCCGTCCTCGTGGTCCTCGTCCCGGCGGGGATCGGCCACGCCCTGGCCGGCCGCCTCGCCTACGGGCTGCGCCGCAAGCTCACCTGGGCCCCGGTCCGGGGCGTGGACGGCATAGGCGGCGCCGCCGTGAACTCCCTGGCCGTGCTCCTCGTGGCCTGGGTCGCCGCGAGCGTGCTCGTCTCGGCGAACTCCCCGCTCCTCTCCCGCCAGATCAAGGACTCCACCCTCCTCGGGGCCGTGCAGAAGGCGATGCCCGAGCAGGCCCCCACGTGGTTCAGCCGCACCACGGACGCCCTGACGGGCGCGGGCTTCCCGCAGGTCTTCAACCCGTTCGAGAACGAGCCGGCGACCGGCGTCCCCGAGCCGTCCGGCGACACCGTCACCCCGGCCGCGCAGCGCGTCGCCCGCGAGAGCGTGGTCAAGGTCGAGGGCGTCGCCGACACGGGCGAGGGCCGCCGCGGCCAGGAGGGCAGCGGCTTCGTCTACGCCGCGCAGCACGTGATGACGAACGCCCACGTCGTGGCGGGGGTGCGGACCCCCACCGTGCGCGTGGGCGGCGTCGGCAAGGCCTACCAGGCGAAGGTCGTGCTCTTCGACCCGCGCACGGACGTCGCCGTCCTGGACGTGCCCGGCCTGCGGGCCCCCGTGCTGCCGTTCGACAAGAGCGCCAAGCGCGGCGACGCGGCGATCGTCGCGGGCTTCCCGGAGAACGGCGGCCTCGACGTCCGCGCGGCCACGGTCGCCAACGAGCTCCGCGCCAAGGGCCAGGACATCTACGGCGACGGCGTGACCACCCGCCAGGTGTACTCCGTACGGTCCACGATCCGCCCGGGCAACTCGGGCGGCCCGCTCCTGACCCCCTCCGGGCAGGTCTACGGCGTCGTCTTCGCCCGCTCCACGTCCGACGCGGAGACGGGCTACGTCCTGACGGCGGCGCAGGTCGCGGACGCCGCCCGGAGCGCGGCCACGGCGACGGCGCCGGTGAGCACCGGGAGCCGGGCGGCGCTGTAGCACCGCCCGGCTCCGGGGCACGGCCGGGGCCGCCGCGGCCGGCCCCGGCGGCCGGTCAGTCCCGGCAGCCGGACAGGACCTGGGTGAGCTTGGCCTTCTCGGAGGTGGTGACGCTCAGCCCGTAGTAGTCCTTCACCCCGATCCAGGCCCGGCTGTAGTTGCACTCCGCTCCGGCCGCCGGCATCCACTGGTCCGGGCCCTTGTCCATCTTTCGCCGGTTGGACCAGGTGGACACGGCGACCAGCTCCGGCGAGGCGGTCAGGTCGTTGGCGAACTCCCGCCGCTTCCGGTCCGTCCAGTCGTGGGCCCCGGCCCCCCACGCCTGCCGCAGCGGCACGATGTGGTCGATGTCGACGTGCGCCGGGTCGGCCATGTCCCTGTTGTCGTACTCGCTGTGCCAGCGGCCGCCGACGACCTTGCACCGGCCGTCGAGCTTCGCGGGGACGACGGACTGGAGCTTGAGGGCGACCTCCCGGGTGGTGCACTGGTCGATGCCGTGCCGGACCCAGCAGGAGGAGCCGCCGAAGTACTTGCGCTGGTAGCCCCTGCTGTTGAACGTCCTGACCTTGAGGTCGCCCAGCATGCGCACGGCCTCCTTGGTGTCCGGCACGTTCCGGGGCCACTTCTGCGGGAGGACGCGGTGGTGCGCGGGCCGCGTGTGCGAGGTCTGCGCGTGCGGTGGCTGCGCGTGCGGCGGCTGGGCGTGCGGTGGCTGCGCGTGCGTGCCCGCCGGGTGGCCGGTCGTGTCGGTCTTGGGGGGTGCGAAGACGTCGCCCTCGTCCGCCGTGGCGCCTTCGCATTCGTTCTCGTCGTAGTCCAGCGGGGCCCGGTGGTGCCCGGACTGCGGGGCGTCGGGTCCGGGCGGCGGGGGAGTGGCCCGGGCCGCGGTTCCGGGGAGGGCCGCCGGAAGGAGGGCGGCGGCGGTGGCGAAGGTGATGACCAGGCGTCTGGACCGGCTCATGACGCATCTCCTCGTGGCTGCTGCGGATGCCGATGTGGCCGATGTAGCTGTCAAGAGGAATTGCCCAAAGAGAGGTCAAAACTGCATATATTATGACGAATTCACTCATCTGAGGAGGCCGCCGCGCGCGGGAGGCCGCCGCCGTCACACCCCCACCCGTTCGTCCTCCTCCTCCGACTCCTCCAGGAGGCGGGCCGCCAGGGCGTCCAGCGCGCGGTCGAGGCGGGCGCGGTCCTCCGGGGCGCCCGGGTCCCAGTCGTCCAGGCGGTCGGCGAGCCACGAGCGCCACGTCGCGGCCAGCCGCTCGATCTCCGCCTCGCCCGCGGGCGTCAGCGACAGCACGTCGCCGTCCACCCGCGCGTACCCCGCCCCCGCCGTCCGTACGAACACCGGCTCCAGCGCCTCCGGCGGCATCCGGTGCGCGGCCGCCACCGACGACAGCGTCGCCTCGCCGCGCACGCGCAGCCGCCAGTGGATCTGGCCCAGCGTCCACGCCTCCGCCGGATCGAGCGGACTGCCCGACTCCGCCAGCATCTGCCGCCCCACCGGCCCCCCGGCCTTGCGCAGCATGCCCGCGACCGCCCGCTCCAGCTGCCGCTCCGCCTCCGCGGAGTCCGGCGCCGCGAAGCCCTCGCCCATGTCGGCCGCCCCGGCCCGCGCGCTGTCGCGCAGCGGCACCTCCTTGAGGAACCACGCCGCCACGAAGCCCGCCAGCGCCACCGGCACGACCCACAGGAAGACGTAGTTCACGGTCTCCGCGTACGCGTCGACGACCGGCCGGGCCTGCGCGGGCGGCAGCGCGGCCAGCCGCTGCGGGCTGACCACGGCGGACGGCGGCACGCCGGGCGAGCGCAGCAGCGCCTCCTCCAGGTTCGGTTTGAGCCGGTTGCTGTAGAGCGTGCCGAAGATGGCCGTCCCGAAGGAGCTGCCGAGCGTGCGGAAGAACGTGACGCCGGAGGTGGCCGTGCCCAGCTCGTGGTACGGGACCGTGTTCTGCACGGCGATCGTCAGCACCTGCATGGCCAGCCCGATCCCGGCCCCCAGCACGAACATGTACAGGGACTCCAGCCACGCCCCCGTCGACGCCCCCATCGTCGACATCAGGAACAGCCCCAGCGCCATGACCGCCATCCCGGCGACGGGGAACCAGCGGTAGCGGCCGGTGCGGCTGATCACGATGCCCGAGACCATGGACGCGCCCAGCAGCCCCGCGACCATCGGCAGCGCCCGCACGCCCGACATCGTCGCCGACACCCCGTCCACGTACTGCAAGTACGTCGGCAGGTACGTCAGCGCGCCCAGCATCGCGAAGCCGACGATGAAGCTGAGGAGGGAGCAGACGGTGAAGACGGGGTTGCGGAAGAGGTGCATGGGCAGCATGGGCTCCCGCGCCCGCAGCTCCACCAGGACGAAGCCGGTCAGCAGGACGACCGCGCCCGCGAAGAGGCCGACGATCACCGCCGAGCCCCACGCGTACGTGTTGCCGCCCCACTCCAGGCCGAGGACGAGCGCGGAGGCGCCCGCCGCGACCAGGGCGATGCCCAGGTAGTCGATCACCGGCCGCACGGCCGACCGGACGACGGGGATCGTGCGGGCGGCCATCACGACCATGACGACGGCGACGGGCACGTTGACGTAGAAGCACCACCGCCACGTCGCGTGATCGGTGAAGACGCCGCCCAGGGTCGGGCCGACCACCGTCGTCACCCCGAAGACCGCGCCCAGCGCGCCCTGGTACCTGCCGCGCTCGCGCAGCGGGATCACGTCCGCGATCAGCGCCATCGCGGTGACCATCAGCCCGCCGCCGCCCGCGCCCTGCACGGCCCGCGCCGCGATCAGCATCGCCATGGAGCCGGCGGCGCCCGCGAAGACCGAACCGGCCGTGAAGACCACCGCACTGAGCTGGAAGACGACCTTCCGGCCGAAGAGGTCGCCGAACTTGCCGACGAGGACGGTCGCGACGGTCTCGGCCAGCAGGTACGCCGTGACCACCCAGGCCATGTGCCCGCCGCCGCCGAGGTCCGCGACGATCGTCGGCAGCGCGGTCGAGACGATCGTCTGGTCGAGGGCCGCGAGCAGCATGCCGAGCACGATCGTGACGAAGACCAGGTTCGTGCGGCGGCGGCTGAGCACGGGCGGGGCCGTGGTCGCCGGGGTGGCCGTGGTCATAGGCCCAGCATTCGGGCGATGGGCGGCGGCCGCCACCGGGGGAGGCGCACGGAGGGGCGAGGGGCGCGCAGAAGCGCGATGCGAGCTCTTGCGAACGATTCGCAGAGAGCCCCTATCATCGAGCGGCCCGTTGCGGGCAGGAAGTGAGGGGCGACGCCATGCACGTACCCGACGGATTCATCAACGCGCCGGTCTCCGCCGCCACCGCCGCCGTGGCCGCGGCGGCCGTCGCCGTGAGCCTGCGCGGCGCCCGGCGCGAGCTCGACGACAAGGCCGCGCCGCTGGCCGGCCTCGTCGCGGCGTTCATCTTCGCCGTCCAGATGCTGAACTTCCCCGTCGCGGCGGGCACCAGCGGACACCTGCTGGGAGGCGCGCTCGCGGCGATACTCGTCGGCCCGTACACGGGAGTGCTCTGCATATCCGTCGTCCTGCTCATGCAGGGCGTCCTCTTCGCGGACGGCGGGCTCACCGCGCTCGGCGTCAACATCACCGACATGGGCATCGTCACGACGGTGGTGGCCTACGGGATCTTCCGCGTGCTGGTGCGGCTGCTGCCGCGGGGGCGCACGGGCCTGACCGCGGCGTCCTTCGCCGCGGCCCTCGTCTCCGTGCCGGCCGCCGCGGCGGCGTTCACCCTGATCTACGCGCTCGGGGGGACGACGGACGTCCCGGTGGGCCAGGTGTTCACGGCCATGGTCGGCGTCCACGTCCTGATCGGCCTCGGCGAGGCCGTGATCACCGCGCTGACGGTCAGCGCGGTGGCGGCGGTCCGCCCGGACCTGGTCCACGGGGCGCGGGACTTGATGCGCCCCCTGGAACTGCGCAGGGTGCGCCCGGCGAACGCCTTCCGCCCCGACGGGGCCGGGACCGCCTCTTCCGTGCCGGGAAGCCCGGCAGCCTCCTCCCGCCGCGACGGCGATCAGGCCCCGCGGCGCGGCCCGGCGGTGCCCGGCAGCCTGAGCGAGGACCGGCACCGCCGGACAGGTCCGGACGGGGCGGACGCCGTCGCGGCGGAGAAGACGGCCCCGCGCCGCAGCGTCGCGCGCCTCTGGATGGCCGGCGTCGCCGCCGCCCTCGTCTGTGCCGGCGGGCTCAGCTACTACGCCTCCACCAGCCCCGACGGCCTCGAAAAGGTCGCCCACGACAAGGGCATCGACAGCAAGGAAGAAGCGCACGCCGCCAAGGACTCCCCCCTGGCCGACTACCAGGTCAAGGACGTCGCGGACGAGCGCCTCTCCGGCGGCCTGGCCGGAGTGATCGGCGTGGGCGCCACCCTCGCCGCCGGCACGGGCGTCTTCTTCACCCTGCGCTGGAAGCGCACCCGCACGGCGGCCCGCGCCGCATCCGAGTCGGCAGCGCTCTGACATGTCCGCCGGCCACACCCACAAGCTCTACCGCCCCGCCCGCACCCCCGTGCACTCCCTCCCCCCGCACTGCAAGATCGCAGCCGTCCTGGCCTTCGTCGTCACCGTCGTGGCGACCCCGCGCGAGGCGGTCTGGGCGTTCGCCCTGTACGCGGTGCTGATCGCCGCCGCGGCGGCAGCGGCCCGCATCCCCGCCGCGTTCCTGCTCCGCCGCCTGCTGATCGAGATCCCGTTCGTGGCGTTCGCGCTGCTCATGCCGTTCGTCGTGCCGGGCGAGCCGGTGGCGCACCTGCTCGGGCTGCCGCTCAGCGGCCCCGGCCTCTGGGGCGCCTGGAACGTCCTGGCCAAGGGCACCCTCGGCGTCGCCGCCTCCGTCGTGCTCGCCTCGACGACGGAGCTCCGCTCGCTGCTCCTCGGCCTGGAGCGGCTGCGCATGCCCCCGCTGCTCGTCCAGATCGCCTCGTTCATGATCCGCTACGGGGACGTGGTGACCGACGAGATGCGCCGGATGCGCATCGCCCGCGAATCCCGCGGCTTCACCGCCCGCGGCGTGCGCCACTGGGGCGTGCTGGCCAGGTCCGCGGGCGCGCTGTTCATCCGCTCCTACGAGCGCGGCGAGCGCGTCCACCTGGCGATGGTCAGCCGGGGCTACACCGGCACGATGCCGGTGACCGACGACGCGCCCGCGACCCGTACGCAGTGGACGTACGCCGCCACGCTGCCGCTGGCCGCCCTCGCGGTCTGCCTGACCGGATGGACCCTCACATGACCGCCGCACCCCGCACGGCCGACGCCCCCTCCCTCGCCGTCTCCGGCCTCGCCTACGCCTACCCCGACGGCCACCAGGCCCTCTTCGGCGTCGACCTGGAGGTCGCCCGCGGCGAGCGCGTCGCGCTCCTCGGCCCGAACGGCGCCGGCAAGACGACCCTCGTCCTGCACCTCAACGGCGTCCTCGGCGGCGGCCTCGGCACGGTCCGCGTCGCGGGCCTGCCCGTCGAGAAGCGGAACCTCGCCGAGGTCCGCCGCCGGGTCGGCATCGTCTTCCAGGACCCCGACGACCAGTTGTTCATGCCGACCGTCCGCGAGGACGTCGCGTTCGGCCCGGCCGCCGCGGGCCTGCGCGGCGCCGAGCTCGCGGCGTGCGTGGAGAAGGCCCTGGCGCAGGTCGGCATGGCCGGCTACGCGGACCGCCCCCCGCACCACCTGTCCTTCGGGCAGCGCCGCCGGGTCGCCGTGGCGACCGTCCTCGCCATGGAGCCGGAGATCCTCGTCCTGGACGAGCCGTCCTCCAACCTCGACCCGGCCTCCCGCCGCGAGCTCGCGGACATCCTGCGCTCCCTGGACGTGACGGTGCTCATGGTCACGCACGACCTCCCGTACGCCCTGGAGCTCTGCGAGCGCTCCGTCGTCCTCAGCGACGGCGTCATCGCGGCCGACGGCCCGACCCGCGACCTGCTGTGTGACGAGGACCTCATGCGGGCGCACCGGCTGGAACTGCCGTTCGGCTTCGACCCGCGCACCCCGCGCCTCCCGGGCGCCGCACGGCCCGGCGCGGCCGCCGGGACGGCCCGCGGCTGACGGACTCCGTCCACCCCGGTCTACGCGCATTGACGAACACGTTGCACCATGGGTGGAGGAATTTGCAGCAATCGGCACAGGAGCAGGCAACAGTGGTGGACGTCCAGGGCACGGTGACGGACGGTTTCGAACCGGTCCGGGACGCCTTCGCGGAGAACTTCGCCCGGCGCGGCGAGCGGGGCGCGGCGGTCGCCGTGTACCGCGAGGGGCGCAAGGTCGCGGACCTGTGGGGCGGCGTGCGCGACGCCGACGGCGGCGAGGAGCCGTGGCGGCACGGCACCGCGCAGATCGTCCGCTCCGCCACGAAGGGCGTCGCCGCGGCCGTCCTGCTGCTCCTGCACCAGCGCGGCCAGGTCGACCTGGACGCGCCCGTCGGCACGTACTGGCCCGAGTTCAAGGCGGCCGGCAAGGAGCGCGTCCTCGTCCGGCACCTCCTCTCGCACCGCGCCGGCCTGCCCGCCCTCGACGTGCCCCTCACCCCGGCGCAGGCGATCGACGGCGTCAGCGGCCCCGCGGCCGTCGCCGCCCAGGCCCCGGCCTGGGAGCCCGGCACGGCGCACGGCTACCACGCCCAGACGTACAGCTGGCTGATCGGCGAGCTCGTCGAGCGCATCACCGGGCGGCCCATCGGCCGCTGGGTCGCCCAGGAGATAGCCGGGCCGCTGGGTCTGGACCTGTGGATCGGCATGCCGGAGGCCGAGCAGGCCGCCCGCGCCGGGCGCATCGCCGACATCGAGCCGCCGGCCGCCGCCGCGCCCTCGGCGGGCCTGCGCGTGCGCCCCAAGCAGTCCGTCACGGACGCCTACGGCGACCCGGAGTCCCTGACCCGGCGCGCCTTCGCCGCGATCTCCCCGGCGGCGGACGAGAACGACCCGGCCTACCGCGCCGCCGAACTGCCCGCCTCCGCGGGCATCGCCACGGCCGACGCCCTCGCCCGCTTCTACGCCTCCCTCATCGGCGACGTGGACGGCGTACGGCGCCTCTTCGCCCCCGCGACGCTGACCCTGGCCCGCACGGAGGAGTCCGCCGGGCCGGACAAGGTCCTCGTCGTCAACACCCGCTTCGGCCTCGGCTACATGCTCCACGGCCCGGCCTCCCCGCTCCTGGCCCCCGGCTCCTTCGGCCACCCGGGCCGCGGCGGCTCCCTGGCCTTCGCCGACCCGGAGTCCGGCCTGTCCTTCGCCTACGTCACGAACGGCATGCAGAAGAACGTCACGGCGGACCCCCGCGCCCAGGCCCTGGTCCGCGCGGTCTCCCGCGCGCTGTCGGCGTAGTCGCCCGTTGCCCCCGGGGGTACTCAGAAGCGATCTGAGTACCCCGGCGCTGGTGGGCGGTCGCCCGCGCGAGCGAGGCTCACGCTCATGGGAACGAAAATGAGCGCGCGAGACATCGCCGCGGCGACGCCCGGCGGGCGCGACCGCGTCATCGACCTGCTGCGCGTGGCGTCCCTCGGGACCGTCGTGTTCGGGCACTGGCTCATGGCGGCCGTCACCGTGGACGACGACGGCCGCGCCGCCGTCGGCAACCTCCTCGCGGTCGAGCCGAAGCTGCAACTGCTGACCTGGTTCCTCCAGGTCATGCCGGTGTTCTTCTTCGTCGGCGGCTTCTCGCACGCCCTCTCGTACCGCTCCCTCACCCGCCGCGCCGGCGGAGCCCCCGCCTACGCGCTCTTCCTCCGCGCCCGCCTCCAGCGCCTCCTCCGCCCCACGATGCTCTTCGTCGCCGTGTGGGGCGCGGGCGCGCTCGCCGTGCAACTGGCCGGCGGGAGCGGGAACCTGACGGACGTCGCCGCCCGGCTCGTCGCCCAGCCGCTGTGGTTCATCGGCATCTACCTCGCCATGGTGGCCTTCACGCCGCCCCTCCTGCGCCTCCACGAGCGCTACGGCTGGGGCGCGTTCGCCGCCCTGGCCGCCGCGGCCGCGGCCGTCGACGTCCTGCGCTTCGCCGCCGGCGTCCCGTACGTGGAGTTCCTCAACTTCGCCTTCGTCTGGCTGGCCGTCCACCAGCTCGGCTTCCTCCGCGCGGACGGGCGCCTGCGCCACCCGGCGCTCCTCGCCGCCGCGGGACTCGCCGGGGCCGTCGCCCTCGTCGCCTCCGGCCCGTACCCGCTGTCGATGGTGGGCATGCCGGGCGAGAAGATCAGCAACATGGCGCCGCCCACCGCCGCCCTGCTCTGCCACGGCATGTGGCTGATCGGCGCGGTCGAGCTGCTGCGCGGCCCCATGACCCGCGCGGTGGCCCGCCCCCGCGTCTGGCGCACGGTCGTCGCCGCGAACGGCATCGCGATGACGGCGTTCCTGTGGCACCTCACGGCAATGCTGGGCGTGTACGGGGCGATGCTCGCGGCGCACGTGTCCCTGCCGGCGCCCGCGAGCGCGGCCTGGTGGCTGCACGTCCCGCTCCGCCTCGCGGCCGCGGCGGGCGTCACGGCGCTCCTCGTCGCGGTCTTCCGCAGGGCCGAGCAGCCGCCGGCGCCCGCTTCCGCCTCTGCTTCCGCTTCCGCTTCCGCTTCCGCGGGGACGTCCGCCGCCCGGCGCGGCGCCGCTCCCGCCGCCGCGCTCGGCGTCACGCTCGCCCTCTTCGGCGTGCTCGGGCTGTCCATGGTGGGCTTCGGCGGGCTCCTGGAGGGGCACTCCGCCGTGCTCGTCGCGGTACGGGTCACGGCCCCCGTCACCGTCCTGATGTGCGGGGCGGGCTGGCTGCTCGTGGAGACGGCGGGACGGGCGCGGCGCCCCGCGGCGTGAGGCGGGCGTGGGGGGGCAGGCGTGGGGGCGGGCGTGAGGCGGGCGTGAGACGCACGTCATCGCGTGCGCTCTACACACAGCGCTAGCGTCCTGAACCATGACGCCATTGGTCGCCACGGCCGTCCTCATAGCCGCCATCACGCACGCCAGTTGGAACGCCGTCGCGCACGGCATCAAGGACCAGCTCCTCGCCTTCACGCTCGTCGGAGGCGGCGGGGCGCTGTGCGGGGTCGCGATGGCGGGCTTCGTCCCCCTGCCGGCGGGCGCGGCCTGGCCGTACCTGCTGGGCTCCGCGGTCCTGCACGTCGTCTACCAGCTGCTGCTCATGCGGTCGTTCACGCTCGGCGACTTCGGGCAGATGTACCCGATCGCCCGTGGCACGGCGCCGCTCGCGGTCACCGTGCTGGCCGCCGCGTTCGCCGGCGAGACGCCCGGCGGCTGGCAGGCGGCGGGCGTCCTCGTGGCCTCGGCCGGGCTGGTCGGGCTCGCGCTCTGGGGGATCCGCGGCTCGGGGAAGCGGCCGCACTGGGCGGCGATCGCCGCGGCCGCGGCCACGGGCCTCGCTATCGCCGCGTACACGGTCGTGGACGGCCTCGGCGTCCGCGCCTCCGGGACGCCGCTCGGCTACATCGCGTGGCTGATGATCCTGGAAGGGCTTCCGATCCCGGTGTACGCGATGGTGACGCGGCGCGGCGGGTTCGCGGCGCAGATCCGGCCGTTCGCGGTGCGGGGGCTGCTGGGCGGGGTGCTGTCGGTGGCCGCGTACGGGCTGGTGCTGTGGGCGCAGACGCGGGCGGACCTCGCGCCGATCTCGGCGCTGCGGGAGTCGTCGATCCTGGTGGGGGCGGCGATCGGTGCGGTGTTCTTCAAGGAGCGGTTCGGGGCGCCGAGGATGGCGGCGGCGGGGCTGATGGTGGCGGGGATAGGGATGATGCTGCACGCGGGGTGAGGTGTGGTGAGGCGAGGCGGGCTGATGGCCGCCGCGCTACGCGCTCACTGCCCCTTGAACGCCCGCTGCAAGCCGATGTTGCCGATGAGGATGCCGCCGTCCACGGGGAGGGTGACGCCCGTGATCCACGAGGCGTCGCGCGAGGCGAGGAAGGCGACGGCCGCCGCGATGTCCTCCGGCTCGCCGACCCGCCCCAGCGGGTACTGCCCCGCCGCCCGTTCCAGCGCGCCCGGCCGGTCGTCCCAGCCGGGCGTGCGGACCGTGCCGGGGGCGACGAGGTTGACCCGTACGCCCCGGGGCGCGCACTGCCCGGCCAGGGTGCGGGTCAGGCCCGCGAGGCCGGCCTTGGCGGCGCTGTAGGCGTGGTTGCCGTAGTCCTGCTCGCCGTTGACGGAGCCGATGCTGACGACGGCGCCGCGGCCGTCCGGTGCGGCGGCCAGGTGCGGCATGGCGGCCCGGACACAGCGGAACGCGCCGGTCAGGGTGATGTCGAGGTCCCGGGACCAGGTCTCGTCGGTGACGTCCTCGACGAGCGGGGGGTCGGAGTGGAACGAGTACGCGTTGTTGACCAGGACGTCCAGCCCGCCGAACCGCTCCACGGCGTGCGCCACCGCCGCCTCGACGGCCGCCCGGTCGCCCACGTCGCACGCGTACGCCTCGGCCCCGAGGCCGTCCGCGCGAAGCCGGGCCGCGGCGCGGTCGGCACGGCCGCCGTCGAGGTCCGTGACGAGCACGCGGGCGCCCTCCGCGGCGAGTCGGCGCGCGGTGGCGGCACCGATGCCGCGACCGGCGCCGGTGACGAGGACGACGTACCCGCCGAAACGGCGCATGGCCTCCATGGACGGCAACGGTAGGCACCCGCCGCGGCCGGCGGAAGACCGCGGGCTGCGCGCGGGCCCCTTCCCGTGCCGGGGAGCCCGGCAACCGCCCTCCGCCGCGGCGGTGCTCAACCCCCTTGGCGCAGCCCGGCGGTGCCGGACCGGCCTGGCGACCGGCTCGGCACCGCCGGATTCGTCCGTACGGGCTGAGCGGGCGGAGGGGACGGCCGGGGCCGTCAGCCGGTCGTGCGGGTGGTCTTAGGACGCCCGCAGGACCGACGCGACGATCGGGCCCGCCGAGTCGCCGCCGTGGCCGCCCCGGGGGACGACCGCCGCCGCGGCGACGTCGCCGCGGTACGCGGTGAACCAGCCGTTCGGCTCGGCCTGGCCGTCGACCTCCGCGGAGCCGGTCTTCGCGCCGATGTCCGGGCCGAGCCCGGACATCGCCCGGGCGCCCGTCCCCGCCGTCGCGGTGAGCCGCATCATGCCCCGCAGCTGCTCGGCGACACCCCCCGGCAGGGCCCGCGGCGCACGCGCGAGCTGCCGGTCGCCGAGCGTCGGGTCGACGACGTAGGGCTGGTGGAAGGAGCCGGCCCGTACCGTCGCCGCCATCGAGGCGACGTTCAGCGCGGACATCTGCACCTTGCCCTGTCCGATCATCGCCGCCGCCTTGCCCGCCCCGGACTCGGCCGGCACGCTGCCGTCGAACGTGGCGACGCCCGTCTTCCACTCCAGCCCGAGCCCGAAGACGTCCCGCGCCTCCGCCGCGAGCGCCCCGTCGCCGACCTCACCCGCCAGCGAGATGAAGGCGGTGTTGCAGGAGGCCGCGAAGTCCTGGGCGAAGGTCGCGCCGGGGTTCTCGCTCTCCTCCACGTTGTGGAAGCGCATCCCGTACGTGGCGTACTTCGGACACGGCAGCGGCTTGCCGGGGGACGCCTTTCCGGCTTCCAGCAGCATCGCCGACGTGATGATCTTCATCGTGGAGCCGGGCGCGGTCTGCCCCATCAGCGCGGTGTTGAACTCGGTCTTCTTGGAGTTGGCGACGGCGAGGATCTCGCCCGTACTGGCCTTGACGGCGACGACGGACGCGTCGTCGCGGAGGTTCACGGCCGCCTCGGCCGCCCGCTGGACCCCGGCGTCGAACGTGGTCTTCAGCGTCGCGGGCTTGCCCTTGGAGACGACGTACAGCGTCTTGGGGGCGATCCCCTGCCCGGCCGCGGCCTCCGCCCCGCCTTCCGGCACGGCCTGCACCTCCACCCCCGGCGCACCCCCCGCGTCCTCCGCGAACCGCTTGCGCAGCTGCGGCAGGACGGACGCGAGCGAGGGATAGTCCTTGGCGTCCAGCTTCGCGCCGTTCCGGTCGACGGCGTCGACCTGCGGGGCCGCGCCCGCGTCGGTCCTCAGGGTCTCGCCGCGCGCGAGCTTGGGGTGGACGACCGAGGGCTGCCAGTCGACGAGCGCCTGCCCGGTGGTGCGCCCGCGGACGACGTCGAGCGAGGAGTCGTACGTCCACGTCGAGCGCTGCTTGCCGTAGGAGATCTCGGCGCTCACCGAGAACGGCACCTTGGCGCCCTGCGGCGTGCCCGGCTTGAGGGCCACCTTCTCGACGTGGGCGGTCTCGCGGTAGCCGGTGAGGGCGGTGGTCGCCGCGCCGGAGTTGTCGGTCAGGGCGGCGGCCTTGGCCGTGTCGCCGGACTCCCACGCGGCGAGGAAGTCCTGCGCGGTCTTCTTGATCTCGGCCGCTGTCGGCGGCCCGGTTCTCAGCGGGGCGGGCTCGCCGTGGGCGCCTGTCGAGCCGTCACCCGCCACCGCGTCGACCA
Source organism: Streptomyces klenkii (assembly GCF_003626645.1). Taxonomy (GTDB): domain Bacteria; phylum Actinomycetota; class Actinomycetes; order Streptomycetales; family Streptomycetaceae; genus Streptomyces; species Streptomyces klenkii. Next base: position 406,240 of record NZ_RBAM01000007.1, read on the forward strand.
GGTTGTACGCGCCCAGGCCGGCCGCCCCCACGACCGCCGTCGCCACGACGCCGATCGCGATCTTCGCTCCCTTGTGCATGTGTTCCCCCTCCAGGCCCGTACCGGGCCTCCCCGCCCGACCGGTTTAATCATCCGATTAAAACCTCTGTGCGGGCACTTTACGGGAAGGCCGGGGCGGGGAAGGGGGCTATGGCCGGAACCTATCCTTCAGGGTTATTGAATTGTCGTCAGATCCACGCCGGATCTCTGTCACGTCACGTCAGATCACGTCACATCACGCGACGTCAGATCCACGAGTCGAACCACATCCGGTTCCGCCACGCGTCCACCGGGATCGCGTGGCCGGTGTAGATCGGCCAGAAGTAGATGAAGTTCCACGCGATCAGCAGCACCAGCGTGCCCGCACCGACCGCGCCCGCCACCCGCCGCCGCTCCGAGGACCCCGGCGGCCCCAGGATCGCGCCGATCATCATGGCCAGCGCCAGGCACAGGAACGGCAGGAACACCACCGCGTAGAAGACGAAGATGGTCCGCTCCTGCCACAGGAACCACGGCAGGTAGCCGGCCGCGACCCCGCACAGCACCGCGCCCGCCCGCCAGTCGCGCCGCAGCGCCCACCGGTAGAGCAGGTACGCCAGCGCGAAGCACGCCGCCCACCACAGCAGCGGGGTGCCCAGCGCGAGCACCTCGCGCGCGCACTTGTCCGCCGCGTCCACCGGGCAGCCGTCCTCGCCCGGCTTCGGCGACTCGTAGAAGTACGAGACCGGGCGCGCCTGGACGAGCCAGCTCCACGGGTTGGACTGGTACGTGTGGGGCGACGAGAGCGTGGTGTTGAACTGCCACACTTCCTGCTCGTACTTCCACAGGCTGCGCAGCGGGTTGAGGACGCCGGCGAGGAAGCCGTCCGTGCTGTAGCCGCCGTCGTTCTCGGCCCAGTGCCGGTTGTAGCCGCTGTGCTGCCAGCCGTTCGTCCTGTCGTACGTGCCGCTGCCCGCGAACCAGCCGGTCCACGACGCCAGATAGACCGCGATCGCCACCGGGACGGTCGACAGGAACGCCCACGGCACGTCGCGGCGCAGCGCCGAGCGGTACGGGCGGCGCGCGCCCGCCGTCCGCCGGGACGCCGCGTCCCACAGGACGATCATCAGGCCGAACGCGGCCAGGAAGACGATGCCGTTCCACTTCGTGGCGCAGGCCAGGCCCAGGAAGACGCCCGCGGCGATCCGCCACGGGCGCGGGCCCAGCCGCAGGCCGTCACCGACCCCGTCGTCGGGGCGGGCCGTGCCGTCCGGGCCGACCGGCAGCGCGGCGGCCAGCCGGGCCCGAGAGCGGTCCCGGTCGACCAGGACGCAGCCGAACGCCGCCAGCACGAAGAACATCAGCACCGAGTCGAGCAGCGACGTGCGGCTCATGACGAAGTGCAGGCCGTCCACGGCCATCAGCGCGCCCGCGAGGCAGCCGAGGAACGTGGAGCGGAAGAGGCGGCGGCCGATGCGGCACAGCATCAGGACGGACAGGGTGCCGAGCACCGCCACCATGAAGCGCCAGCCGACGGGGTTCAGCCCGAAGAGCCACTCGCCCAGGCCGATGACCCACTTGCCGACCGGCGGGTGCACGACGTAGCCGGGGGCGTCCGCGACGTCGGACCAGCCCCCGATGACCTTGTCGTTGATGTCGTCCGGCCACTTCGCCTCGTAGCCGTACTTCCACAGGGCCCACGCGTCCTTCGCGTAGTAGGTCTCGTCGAATATGACGGCCTTGGGGCTGCCGAGGTGCCAGAAGCGGATGAGGCCGGCGAAGAGGGTGACGAGCAGCGGGCTCGTCCAGCCCGACCAGCGGGCGAGGCGGTGCGCGGCGTCCTGCCGCACGCCCAGCAGTGACCACACGCGCGTCCCCGGCTCCGGGAACGGGGGGACGAGCCGCTCCCGCACGTCCTGCTGCGGCCGGGCCGCGTAGCCGAACCGGCGGAGTCTGAGCTGCCACGGTGGCGGTTGCTCGGCTGCCGTCCGGCCTTGCGAGGCGTGCGTCGCGGTGTCACTGGTCACCGCGCCATCGTAGGGAACCAGCCTGTGGACCGGCGGATCACCGCCCGGGCATGTTCGCCCGCATCGCCTCCGCCACGACGCGGAGCCTGTCGCCCGGCGCCGGGCGAGGACGTCCCGCCGCGATGGCGATCGGCCCCCGCCGGGATATCCGGCGGTGCCGGACCGGCCGCTCGCGCGGGGGGCGGTTCCGGCACCGCCGGAAGCCGCCGTGGGTGGTTGCGCGCCGCCGCGGTGGATTGTCTTGCCTGCGGCAAGGGGCGGGCCCCTCGTCCGGCGTCCAGGGCAAACGCCTCCCGCCGCGGCGGGGCTTTCTTGCCTGCGGCAAGGAGGCGAGCCCGCTGCCCGGTGCCGGGCAGACACCTCCCGCCGCGATGGCGATCAGCCCCCGCCGGGGCGTCCGGCGGTGCCGGACCGGGCTCCGCTTGCCTGCGGCAAGGCGGCGGGCCCGCTGCCCGGGCAAGAACCTCCCCGCTGTGGCGGATCTTCCTTGCCCGCGGCAAGAAGGCTAAGGCCGGCTTTACCTGTCGGCCGGGTGGCCGGACACGCACTCTTGCCACGGGCAAGGAACCCCGCCCCGCCGGGGGCACCGCCCCCGCCGCGACGGGGGCGCAACCCCCGTCGTCGCGCGACCCGCGCCGGAGGCGCCCCCGCGCCTGGGAGGATGGGGGCGTGACTGGAACGCTCGTACTTGCTGGTACTCCCATCGGGGACGTCGCCGACGCCCCACCCCGCCTCGCCGCCGAGCTCGCCGCCGCCGAGGTGATCGCCGCGGAGGACACGCGCCGGCTGCGCAGGCTGACCCAGGCGCTGGGCGTGCACACGACCGGCCGCGTCGTGTCGTACTTCGAGGGCAACGAGTCGGCCCGCACCCCCGAGCTGGTGGAGGCCCTGGCCGGCGGCGCCCGCGTGCTGCTGGTCACCGACGCCGGCATGCCCTCCGTCTCCGACCCGGGCTACCGCCTCGTCGCGGCCGCCGTCGAGCAGGACATCAAGGTGACGGCCGTGCCGGGCCCGTCCGCCGTGCTGACGGCGCTGGCCGTGAGCGGCCTGCCCGTGGACCGCTTCTGCTTCGAGGGCTTCCTGCCCCGCAAGGCCGGCGAGCGCCTCGCCCGCCTGCGCGACGTGGCCGCCGAGCGCCGCACGCTCGTCTACTTCGAGGCCCCGCACCGCCTGGACGACACCCTCGCGGCCATGGCGGAGGCCTTCGGCGCGGACCGCCGCGCCGCGGTCTGCCGCGAGCTGACGAAGACCTACGAGGAGGTCAAGCGAGGCCCGCTGAAGGACCTCGCGGCCTGGGCGGCCGAAGGCGTGCGCGGCGAGATCACGATCGTCGTGGAGGGCGCGCCCGAGCCCGGCCCCCAGGAGCTGGACGCCGAGGAGCTCGTGCGCCGTGTGCGGGCGCGCGAGGAGGCCGGTGAGCGCCGGAAGGAGGCCATCGCGGCCGTAGCTGCGGATGCAGGCCTACCCAAGCGCGAGGTCTTTGATGCGGTCGTCGCAGCAAAAAATGCGCCACACCAGGGCCCATAAGACAGTAAAGGGATAATCTGAAAAGCAAAGCTTAGGCCTGGCAACCTGGGACTTTGGGCAGTACACCGCCAAGTTTGCCCCAATTCGGGGGATAGGCTGCTGCGCCGTCGCCGGGATGGGCGTTCCCTGGTTGTGGGACGTCCGGTCCCGGAGAGACTTGTCCTCAGGACAAGAGGAGCTGCCATGAGCGAGATCGCAGGAACCTCGAACGGTGTCCACTCGATAGCCGGCACGCAGCCGGTCCCCGAGCGCAGCACATTCGCCGCCGCCGCACCTCCGACCGTGCTGGAGACGGAGACGGTGCACGAGTCGTACTCGTTCGCCTGCATGCGGTGCGGCCACGGCTGGGAGCAGTCGTACGAGATCAAGCACCACACGGACGCCGAGGGTCGGCCCTTCGTCATCTACTACGCGGACGGCGAGCGCGTCCCGTCCCCGCTGACCCGCCCCACCTGCGTGAACTGCGGCGAGCACGTCGTGCGCATCATGCGGTCCGGCCGCGTCTCCCTGATCGCGGACGTCCTGCACCGCCCCGCCCACGAGGTCCCCGCCACCCAGCAGGCCCCCGCGGGGCCGCTCCACGCCGGCGGCCCGGAGCCGTGGCACCGGGCGCGCCGGGAGCGCGCGGAGAAGGCGGAGGGCTCCGGCGAGCCCGGCCAGGCGCACCACTGGCACCTCTCCGATCTCCTCCACCCCTTCCGGGCCCACCGCGAGCACCAGCGCTGATGGCCGCGGCCGCTGCCTAGAATCGCTCGCATGGCGGCAACAGCATCGAACAGCAGTAGTAACGGCAGGACCGGCAGCGGCAAGGCCGACAAGGACGCCCCACCGCCGCTCCCGGCCCCGCTCAACGTGCCTGTTGCCGACGCGCACACCCATCTGGACATGCAGGGCGGAACCCCTGTCGCCGAAGCGCTCGCCAAGGCCGCGTCCGTCGGCGTGACGACGGTCGTCCAGGTGGGGTGCGACGTGGCCGGTTCCCGCTGGGCCGCGGAGACGGCTGCCGCCTGGGAGAACGTGTGGGCCACAGTGGCCCTGCACCCGAATGAAGCCCCGCGCATCGTGCATGGGGTGAAGGATGATTCTTCTTCCGGGGGGCAAGCCCCCCAGGCCCCCCAGCGGCGGAGCCGCCTGGAAACCCGCCCTGCCGGGGGTGACGCTGCACTCGAGGACGCGCTCGCCGAGATCGACGCCCTCGCGGCCCTGCCGCATGTCCGCGGCGTGGGGGAGACGGGCCTCGACTATTTCCGAACCGGCCCGGAGGGCATCCGCGCGCAGGAGTACTCCTTCCGCCGCCACATCGACATCGCCAAGCGGCACGGCAAGGCCCTGGTCATCCACGACCGCGAGGCCCACGCCGACGTCCTGCGCGTCCTGGAGGAGGAGGGCGCGCCCGACGCCGTCGTCTTCCACTGCTACTCCGGCGACGCCGAAATGGCGAAGGTCTGCGCTGACAACGGCTACTACATGTCGTTCGCCGGCAACGTCACCTTCAAGAACGCCCAGCCCCTCCGCGACGCCCTCGCCGTCGCGCCCCTCGACCTGATCCTCGTCGAGACCGACGCGCCCTTCCTGACCCCCGCCCCCTATCGCGGACGGCCCAACGCGCCGTACCTCATTCCGGTCACGTTGCGCGCCATGGCGGGCTACAAGGAGATCGGCGAGGACGAGCTCGCCACGGCCGTCGCGGCGAACACGGCGCGGGCCTTCGGCTACTGAAATCCGGCCGCCCCGGCGGCTGCCGGGGCGGCTCCCGAGGTGGTCCGCGGGGGCCGCCGCGCGCCCCCTCCGCACCCCCGCGCCCCGCGACACCGTGTGATGATCCGACTTTGGAGAGTGACTCCCCCTCCGCTACAGTCCCGGGCCGAAGCCCGTCCCAGGGGAGCGTCACGTGACTCATGCACAGGGCAGCCCCCGCGCCGCACGCAGCGGTGCGGCGGAAGCACCGCCGTACGACCCGTTCGACCCGTACAGCCCGTACGCCGCTCACGACCCGTACGACCCGCACGATCCGTACTTCGCCGGGCGCTACGACGACGGTCGTTACGGTGACGGCCGCGGTCCTTACGGTGACGGCCCGTACGGCGGCGGCGACGGCCAGTACGACGGCGGTCGCTACGACCTCTACGCCGCCTACGCCGCCCCCGCCGGGCCCGCAGGGTCCCACCCGATATACGAACCGGTCCCCGCCCCCGAGGCGCCCTACGACGCACCGCCGCCGTACCTGCCGCGCCAGCCGCTCACCAGGGACGCGTACGCGGCCGGGCAGGTCGTCGCGGGTGAGGTCGTCTCAGAGGTGGCCGCGGTCCCCGAGGCCGCCCCGGAAGCCCCCCGCTCCGCCCCCGAGCGCCGCTCCGGCGGCCGCGGCCGCAAGCGCCCCGGCGACCGCCCCGACGCCCTCCGCAAGCTCCTCCCGCAGGCCCTCGTCGTCGCCTTCCTCGCCGGCGGCACGTCCGCGTTCGTCGCCGACGACAAGACCGTCCGCCTCACCGTCGACGGCCGCGAGCGCGTCCTGCACACCTTCGCCGACGACGTCGACGAGCTCCTCGCCGACCAGGGCATGGCCCTCGGCGAGCACGACGACGTCTCACCCGGCCACGGCCACGACCTCACCCGCGGCGACGAGATCCACGTCCGCTACGGCCGCCCCCTCGCCCTCACCCTCGACGGCGAGCACCGCCGCATGTGGACCACCGCCCGCACCGTCGACGGCGCCCTGCGCCAGCTCGGCGTCCGCGCCGAAGGCGCCTACCTGTCCGCCGCCCGCTCCGCCCCCATCAGCCGCGAAGGCCTCGACCTCGACGTCCGTACGGAGCGCACCGTCACCTTCATGGCCGACGGCCGCGAACGCACCATCCGCACCAACGCCGCCACCGTCCACGAAGCCGTCGAACAGGCCGGCATCTCCCTGCACGGCGAGGACACCACCTCCGTCGACCCCGACAGCTTCCCCCGCGAAGGCCAGACGATCTCCGTCATGCGGATCACCGGCAGCGAGGAGGTCCGCGAGGAGCCCATCGACTTCACCACCGAGCGCCACGACGACCCCGAGCTCTTCAAGGGCACCGAGGTCGTCTCCCAGCGCGGCGAGAAGGGCGTCGAACGCATCACGTACGCGCTGCGCACCGTCAACGGCGTCAAGCAGAAGCCGCGCCGCGTCGCGTCCGAGACCGTGCGGGAGCCCCGCACCCAGATCGTCCGCGTCGGCACCAAGGCCCGGCCCGTCTCCGTCCAGAGCGTCAGCGGGGACGGCCTGAACTGGGACGGCCTCGCCCAGTGCGAGGCCGGCGGCCGCCCCGACGCCGTCGATCCGTCCGGCACGTACGGCGGCCTGTACCAGTTCGACGTGCACACCTGGAGGTCCCTGGGCGGCAGCGGCCGGCCGCAGGACGCGCCCGCCTCCGAGCAGACGCTGCGGGCCAAGAAGCTGTACGTCAGCCGGGGGGCGAGCCCGTGGCCCGTGTGCGGCCGTAAACTTCACGGGTGAGCTCCAGCCCCAGCACAGACGAGTCCGGTCCCGGCGCACTGCTCGGCCCCGCCGACATCCGCGAGCTGGCCGCAGCCCTCGGCGTACGTCCGACGAAGCAGCGCGGCCAGAACTTCGTGATCGACGCCAACACGGTCCGGCGCATCGTCCGCACCGCGGAGGTCCGGCCCGACGACGTCGTCGTCGAGGTCGGCCCCGGCCTGGGGTCGCTGACCCTCGCCCTGCTGGAGGCCGCCGACCGGGTCGTCGCCGTCGAGATCGACGACGTGCTGGCGGGGGCGCTCCCGTCGACGATCGCGGCGCGCATGCCTGAGCGGGCGGGCCGTTTCTCGCTCGTGCACAGCGATGCGATGCACGTGCAGGAGCTTCCGGGGCCCGCCCCTACGGCGCTCGTGGCCAACCTTCCGTACAACGTCGCCGTGCCGGTGCTGCTGCACATGCTCGATCGTTTCCCGAGCATCGAGCGGACGCTGGTGATGGTCCAGGCCGAGGTCGCGGACCGGCTCGCCGCCCGGCCCGGCAACAAGGTCTACGGCGTGCCGTCCGTGAAGGCGAACTGGTACGCGGAGGTCAAGCGGGCGGGTTCGATCGGCCGGAACGTGTTCTGGCCGGCGCCGAACGTCGACTCGGGTCTGGTGTCGCTCGTACGCCGCGACAAGCCGATCGAGACGACCGCGACCAAGGACGAGGTCTTTGCGGTTGTGGACGCCGCGTTCGCACAGCGGCGCAAGACGCTGCGGGCCGCGCTGGCCGGCTGGGCCGGTTCGGCGGCGGCTGCGGAGGCGGCGCTGGTCGCGGCCGGGATCTCGCCGCAGGCGCGGGGCGAGGCGCTGACGGTGTACGAGTTCGCGGCGATCGCGGAGAACAAGCCGGCGTAGCGGGGCGGGGCCGGGCCCCGGTGGTGGGTGCCGGTGGCGGGGGCTCCGGGGTGGGGGTCCGGGGCCGTATATTTACGGGCCCGTTGCCGCGAACGTCGAGGGCGCCCCGGTATTGGGCCCACAAATACACGTCAGCGCCCCGGACCCCCACCCCTGCGCCCCCACCACCTCCCGCCGTCTTCCGGCCGGTGCGTACGCCGTACGGCAGCGGAGCAGCGGCGGCGAGCAGTGTGGCCTATAGACGCGTCCAGGCACGCACAAACAGCTGAACCTCGCCCAAGCTGATGAACGGCTGATCCCCGACCCGCGCCGGGTCAGTAACGTCGGACACGGCGCGCCACGGTGTGCCTCCCCTCAAGGCGCCTCCCTCATGGATCGTCTCCGGGTCCCGTCCCCTCGGGGCCCGGCCCGAACCGAAGAAAAACCGTCGACCGGGAATCTCGACGGTTGATCTGAGGGAGGCGCCGATGGGGCGTCACGGGAAGTCGAAGCCGTCACTCCGGCAGCGCGCCGAGGACCTTCTGGTCCGGATCGCGGGGAAGCTGGGGAGGTGATTCAAGGGGTGACCTGAGCCCCGAGTTACGAGGCTCAGGACAGTAACCCTGTACTGACTTCCGGGCTCCCGCCCATTGCGGTTCCCAGCCCTTGGGCGGGGGCTTACGTGACCCCCACGGTAGCGGAAACCCGTGCCTCGGGGACATGGCCGACTCCGATCTCGTGACGACTCGGCCGTACGATCGGGATGCCCGCTATCATCCCCACCCCGAGGAGCCCGCTCCGTGTCCGTGACCGTTCGCGTTCCCGCCAAGGTCAACGTCCAGCTCGCGGTCGGCCCGCTGCGGCCTGACGGCTTCCATGACCTGGCCAATGTGTTTCTGGCGGTCGGTCTGTACGACGTGGTGACGGTGACGGCTGCCGATGAGCTGCGGGTGACCTGTTCGGGGCCGGACGCGGACAAGGTTCCGCTGGATCCTTCTAATCTGGCGGCTCGGGCGGCGCTGGCCCTGGCCGCGCGGCACGGGCGCGAAGCGAACGTCCACATCCACATCGAGAAGGACATCCCCGTCGCGGGCGGCATGGCGGGCGGCAGCGCGGACGGCGCGGCCGCGCTGGTCGCGTGCGACGAGCTGTGGGGCACGGGCGCCTCGCGCGAGGAGCTCCTGGAGATCTGCGCCGAGCTGGGCAGCGACGTGCCGTTCAGCCTGGTGGGTGGCGCCGCGCTGGGCCGGGGGAGGGGCGAGCTCCTGACGCCGGTCGAGACGGGCGGCAGCTTCTGGTGGGTGTTCGCGGTTGCGGATGGCGGTTTGTCGACCCCGGCCGTGTACGGGGAGTGCGACCGCCTGCGGGGCGACGCGTTCGTTCCGGCGCCGGACCCGTCTCCTGAGCTGATGGAGGCTCTGCGGACGGGAGACGCGGTCGCGCTGGCGGGCGCCGTGGCCAACGACCTCCAGGCGGCGGCCGTCTCGCTGCGGCCGTCCCTGGCGGAGACGCTGACGGCCGGTACGGAGGCGGGCGCGCTGGCGGCGATGGTGTCCGGTTCCGGCCCGACGACGGCGTTCCTGGTGAGTGACGAGGCGGAGGCGGAAAAGGTCGCGGAGGCGCTGCGGGCGTCCGGTACGTGCCGGGCCGTCCGGGTGGCCGCGGGGCCGGTGCCCGGGGCGACGGTCACTGTCGGTTAGGCTCTGCGATTCCGCGCCCGGGAGGGGCGCCTGAATCGGGGGTTACACCGTGGCGACTCCGCCGCCGTACCAGCAGCAGAATCCGTACCAGCAGCAGCCACCCGCGTACGGCTATGCCGCGCCCGGGCCTGCGCCTGCGCCCATGTTCGGGGGGCCGTCGTGCCGCATGTGCGGCGGGTTCCCCGCCGTCGAGGCGACGGTCCGGCAGCACCAGGGATTCCTCATCATGATGCGGTTCCTGCACGTGCGGGGGCCGTTCTGCCGCAACTGCGGGTTGGCCGTGGTCCGCGACATGACGGGCAAGACGCTGTGGCAGGGCTGGTGGAGCCCGGTCTCGCTGGTGATCTTCACGCCCTTCACGCTGATCTGGAACATGGTCGTGAAGTCGAAGCTGGAGAAGCTCTCGCCGCCCACGCCTGGGCAGATGCCCAACCAGGGCTCCGGCCAGCAGTGGCTGTAAGTTCCCCCGTTCACCCGTTCGGGGAGTAGTTCTTCGAGTCCGGCGTGTTCGCACCTTGCCCGCCTTAGCGTCCCTTGCTACCGACAGAGGTAGGCAGAAGGGCGGGATGCCGGATGGAAGCACGACCCGATGCGCCGATGGCCTGGCGGCTGTGCGGGAACCAGATCAAGCTGTGGCGCCAGGCCGCGGGCGTCAGCCGTGAGGAACTGGCGGCGGAAGCGGGGTACGGGGTCGAGGCCGTCCGGTCCATGGAAATGGGCCGACGGAGGCCGAGCCAGCACCTGCTGCGGGTCGCGGACAGCATGTTCGGCGCGAACGGAAAGCTGGAGTCGACGCACCAGTACTTGGAGCCGGATCGGGCTCTCGTACGCACGGCGGAGTACATGGCGATCGAGGCCGAAGCGGTCGCTATGGACTGGTACGAGGTGCTGCTCATCCCCGGCCTTCTTCAAACCGAAGAGTATGCGCGTGTGCTCATGGCCAGCCACTGCCCTCCAGTCAGCGACGAGACCGTCGAAGTACGAGTCGTCGCACGAATGGAACGCCAGAAACTCCTGGAGAAGAAAACGACGTTGTTCAGCTTCGTGATCCACGAGGCCGCGTTGAGGAGTTTGGTGGGTGGCCGCGAGGTGATGAAGAGGCAGCTCAACCGTCTTCTGGAAGTGGGCGAGTTGCGCAATGTGTCCATCCAGGTGCTGCCCAACGGGCGAGGCGCCACCCCTGGGCTGGTAGGCGGGTTCGTCCTGCTGGAGACTTCTGAGCATAGGCACTACTGCTACGGGGAGACGCAGGTAGGCAGCATGTTGCATGCGGACCCCGAGAGGGTGAGCGCCCTTATGAAGCGGCATGCCGTGATCCGTATGCATGCTCTCGATGAAGTGGAATCGGCCCGATTTATCAGAGAGGTGGCAGAAGAGTTGTGAGCACCGAACCGGCCTGGTTCAAGTCCAGCTACAGCGGGTCCGAGGGCAGCTTGTGTGTCGAAGTCGCCATCCTCCCCCTGGCCATACGAATACGCGACTCCAAACACAGAAGCGGGCCCCAACTCGCCGTAGGCGCCCCCGCCTGGAAGGCTTTCGTGGGCCACGTAACCATCGTCTGATCTCCAGCCGAGAGACAGGCCGCTGGCCCCGCATGCGATGGGAGCCCACAACGGGCGGGAGGGGGCCGGGGGCGCAGGGGTGGGGGTCCGGGGCGCTGACGTGTATTTGTGGGCCCAATACCGGGGCACCCTCGACATTCGCGGCAACGGGCCCGTAAATATACGGCCCCGGACCCCCACCCCGGAGCCCCCGGCCCCCGGAGCCCCCGGCCCCCGGCACCCACCCGGCCCCCGGCACCCACCCGGCCCCCGGCACCCACCCGGCCCCCGGCACCCACCCGGCACCGGGCCCACCCGGGTAGGGCTATCCCCACCCCGGAGACGCCCGCTGCTCCCATGGGGCGAGCGCGCCCCGCTCCCTAGCGTGAACCCAGTGATGGGCAAACTCGCAGCGCGGTCGCTGCGCTACAGAATCGGCGGCTTCGCCGCCACCTTCCTCGCGCTGTTCATCGGCGCCACGCTGGTCATGGCCTGCGGCGGCCTGATGGAGACCGGCATCCGGAACAACGTGCCGCCGCAGCGCCTCGCAGGCGCCGACCTGCTCATCACCGGCGACCGCACCCACGCCGTCCAGACGGGCAAGAAGCACAAGAAGGAGACCACTCTCCCCGAACGGGTCGAGCTCCCCGCCCCGCTCACCGAGAAGGTCCGCACCGTCCCCGGCGTCCGCACCGCCACCGGCGAGCGCACCTTCGATGCCGCCGTGCTGGGCAGCGGCGGCACCGCAACGGCCACCGCCCAAGCCCACGGCTGGGAGTCCGCGGCGCTCACCCCGTACGCCCTGACATCCGGCAACGCGCCCGCCCGCGGCGAGGTCGTCCTCGACGCGGCCACCGCCCGCCGCGCGGGCGCCACGACCGGCGACCGGATACGGATCGCCGCGCACGGCGGATCCGCGACCTACCGGGTGAGCGGCGTCGCCGCCCCGCAGGGCAACGTCCCGCAGGCGACGCTCTTCTTCTCGGCGGCGGACGCCGCCGCCCTGTCCGGCCGCCCGGACACCGTCGCCGACATCGCCGTCACTCTCACCCCCGGCGCACACCCGGACGCCGTCCGCAAGGGCATCACGAAGGCCCTCGCCGGCCGGCCGGACACGCCCGTCACTCTCCTCTCCGGGGACGACCGGGGCGCCGTAGAGCACCCCGAGGTGCTGCAAGGCAGCGATGACCTGGTCGCGCTGTCCGGCGTCGTCGGCGGACTCGTCGTCCTCGTCGCGGCGTTCGTCGTGGCGGGGACCGTCGCCCTGTCCGCGCAACAGCGCAGCCGCGAACTGGCCCTCCTGCGGGCCATCGGCACGACCACCCGCCAGCTCCGCCGGATGCTGCTGGGCGAGACGCTCATGGTCATGGCGCTGGCGGGCGCCGCGGCATGGCCCGCCGGGCCGCTGGTCGGGCGCGCCCTCTACGACACCCTCGTGGACAGCGGCATGATCGCGGACGCGGTCGTCTTCACCCAGGGCTGGATCCCGGCGCTGCCCGCCTACGGGGCGCTGCTCCTCACCGCCGTCCTCGGCGGCCTGCTGGGCAGTGCGCGGGCGGTCCGCGCCAAGCCCGTGCAGGCACTCGGCGAGGCGGCCGTTCAGGCGCCGGGCCTGCACCCCGTACGGATCGCCGCAGGGCTGCTGTTCCTCGCCGGAACGATCGCCCTCACTCTCGTCACCGCGCTCGTCCTGCGCGGCCCGGTGGCGGCCAGCACGGCCGGCCCCACGGTGATGTGCTGTGCGATCGCGCTCGCCCTCCTCGGCCCCTGGTTCACCAAAGCCGTCACTCTCCTCCTGCACTGGCCCGTACGGCTCCTGACCGGCCCCGCCGGGCGCCTGGCCGTCCTCAACTGCCGGGCCCGTACGGCCAAGCTGGCCGCCATCGCCACTCCGGTCATGCTGGCCAGCGCGATCGCCACCGGGAACCTCTACCTCCAGACCACCACGGCCGCCGTGGCCGACAAGGCGTTCGCGGAGAACCTCCGGGCCGACGCCGTCCTGACCTCCGCCGCGGGCGGCGTGGACCCGGCCCTCCTCGCACACATCCGGACGCTGCCGTCCGTCGCGGGGGCGAGCGCGTACGTGACCAGCGCCGCGCACACCGAGAAGCCGCACGACGGCGACGAGAACAAGAAGGGCCTGCCCCTCCAGGGCGTAAGCGCGGAGGGCGTCGCGCAGACCCTCGCCGTGAAGGCGAGCACGGGCAGCCTCGACGGGCTGCGGGGCAACGCGATCGCCCTGCCCGAAACCGTGGCGCACCGCATCCACCGCACCGTGGGGGACACGATCACCCTCCGCATGGGCGACGGCGAGCGGGCCGACGTACGGGTCGTGGCGCTGTTCAAGGGGCGCGAGGGATTCGATTCGGCGCTGACGAGTGCCGAGCTGCTCGCCCCGCGCACCACCGCCGGGCTGCCGGCCCAGCTCCTCGTCCGGGCGGCACCCGGCGCCGAGGGCCGGCTGACGGCCGACCTCACCGCGTTCGCCGCGCGGCACCCGGGGCTGAAGGTCATGGACCGGGACGCGGTGACGGCCGCGCACGCGCAGAGCAGCCGCACGCAGGCGTCCGTCAACTACCTGATCATCGCGATGCTCGTCGCGTACACGGCGCTGTCCGTCGTGAACACGACCGCCGTCTCCGTCGGCAACCGCCGCAAGGAGTTCGCGCTCCAGCGGCTCACGGGGGCCACGCGCGGGCAGGTGCTGCGGATGATGGCGGTGGAGGGCGGCCTGGTGGCCGTGGTGGGCCTCCTCCTCGGCGGGGCGGCCGCGGCGAGCACGCTGGTCCCGTTCGGCTACGCGCTGGGCGGCGGTACGGGGGCGATCTCCGGGCCGCCGGAGATCGCCGTCACGGTGATCGGCGCGGGCCTGGCCCTGACGCTGGCGGCGACCCTCGTCCCCACGTGGTGGGCGCTCCGGCACCGGCCGGTGGAGGCGGCCCGGATCTGACCCCGGGGCCCCGTCCCGGGCATGGGATCCTGGAAGCCAGGAACCCCACGCAAGGAGCGGCATGGCAGCCAACCTCGTCAATCTGGAAGCCGTCGACAAGGTGTACGGCACCCGTGCACTGCTCGACGGCATCTCCCTCGGCGTGAACGAGGGCGACCGGATCGGCGTGGTCGGCCGCAACGGTGACGGCAAGACCACCCTGATCCGGATCCTCGCCAAGCTGGAGGAGGCGGACAAGGGCCGCGTCACCCACGCCGGCGGCCTGCACCTCGGCGTGCTCACGCAGCACGACTCGCTCGACCCGGCCGCCACCATCCGGCACGAGGTGATCGGCGACCTCGCCGACCACGAGTGGGCGGGCAGCGCGAAGATCCGCGACGTGCTCACGGGCCTCTTCGGCGGGCTCGACCTGCCCGGCTTCGCGGACGGCCTGGACACCGTGATCGGCCCGCTGTCCGGCGGCGAGCGCCGCCGCATCGCGCTCGCCAAGCTGCTGATCGCCGACCAGGACATGATCGTCCTGGACGAGCCCACCAACCACCTCGACGTCGAGGGCATCTCCTGGCTCGCCAGCCACCTCCAGCAGCGCCGCTCGGCGCTCGTCTGCGTCACGCACGACCGCTGGTTCCTCGACCAGGTGTGCACGCGCATGTGGGACGTGCAGCGCGGCGTCGTCCACGAGTACGAGGGCGGCTACAGCGACTACGTCTTCGCGCGCGCCGAGCGCGAGCGCATCGCCGCGACCGAGGAGGCGAAGCGGCAGAACCTCATGCGCAAGGAGCTGGCCTGGCTGCGCCGCGGCGCCCCCGCCCGCACCAGCAAGCCGCGCTTCCGCATCGAGGCCGCGAACGAGCTGATCGCGGACGTGCCGCCGCCGCGCGACAGCGCCGAGCTGATGAAGTTCGCGAGCTCCCGCCTCGGCAAGACCGTCTTCGACCTGGAGAACGTCTCCATCCAGGCCGGCCCCAAGGAGCTCATCAAGCACCTGACGTGGCAGCTCGGCCCGGGCGACCGGATCGGCCTCGTCGGCGTCAACGGCGCCGGCAAGACCTCGCTGCTGCGGGCCCTCGCGGAGGCGGCCGCCACCGAGGGCGAGAAGCAGCCGGCCGGCGGCAAGGTCGTCGTCGGCAAGACCGTCAAGCTGGCCTACCTGTCCCAGGAGGTCGGCGAACTCAACCCCGCCATGCGGGTGCTGGAGGCCGTGCAGCAGGTCCGCGACCGCGTGGACCTCGGCAAGGGCCGCGAGATGACGGCGGGGCAGCTGTGCGAGAAGTTCGGCTTCACGAAGGAGAAGCAGTGGACGCCGGTCGGCGACCTCTCCGGCGGTGAGCGCCGCCGGCTCCAGATCCTGCGCCTCCTCATGGACGAGCCCAACGTCCTCTTCCTCGACGAGCCGACCAACGACCTCGACATCGAGACCCTGACCCAGCTGGAGGACCTCCTCGACGGCTGGCCCGGCTCGATGATCGTCATCAGCCACGACCGGTACTTCGTCGAGCGCACCACCGACAGGGTGTACGCGCTGCTCGGCGACCGGGCGCTGCGGATGCTGCCGCGCGGCCTGGACGAGTACCTGGAGCGGCGCCGGCGCGTCATCGAGGCCGCCGTGCCCGCCGCGGCTCCGGCCGCGGCCCCGGCGGCGGGTGCGCCCGCGCAGAAGTCCGCGGCGGACGCGCGCGCGGCGAAGAAGGAGCTCCAGAAGATCGAGCGCCGCCTGGACCGCATCAGCGAGCAGGAAGCGAAGCTCCACGCCCAGATCGCCGAAAAGGCCACCGACTTCGAGGCCGTCGCCAAGCTCGACACCGAACTGAGGGAACTCTCCGCCGAACGAGACGACCTGGAACTCCGCTGGCTGGAACTGGCCGAGGACGCGTAGGCCTTGCCGGCGGTCGCTCAGACGTGACGGTTCCGGCAGCCGCCCATGCCGCCGGACCCTCGCCGTTGTGGTGGCGCGCCGCTGCGGCGGATTCAAGGATGCGACAGCATCCTTGACCTGCCGGGCACCGGGCAGGTGAAAGGCGGTGCCCGTCACCCTTCAACCGGCCCCGGCGGCCGGGCAGCTGGGCCGGTCAAGGATGCGCCCGCATCCTTGAATCCGCCGCCGCGGCGCGTCACCACAACGGCGGATACCGGCGGTGCCGAACGCACCCAAACCCGTACGGCACCGTAGAAGCCCGGAGGGCAACGGTCTCGTCACGGCCCGGTCTCAGCCCGTGTCCCGTCCGTACCGGGTGATAAAAAGAACATCCGCCAGCCCCGCCGCAACGAGGAAAGCTGATGTCAACACCGCCCCCGCCCCAGCCGCCCAACCAGCCGCCGCAGGGCTTCGGGGCACCCAGCCCCTCGTACGGCTACCCGCCCCAGCAGCCCCCGCAGGGACCCCCGCAGCCCCCGCAGGGACCCCCCGCGGGTCAGCCCGGCTACGGCTACCCGCAGACGCCCCCGCCCCCGCCGCCCCCCGCCGCGCCGCAGACCCCGCCCCCGGGCGGCTACGGCTACCCGGGCCCGGCCGGCGGCGGCCAGCCTGCGCAGGGCTACCCGCAGTACAACGCGTACCCGACGCAGCCGCCCGGCCCGTACGGCGCCCCCGGCCAGTACCCCGGTGCGCCCGGGGGCCCGGGCGCGCCCGGCGGTGACGGCGCCAAGAAGAAGCGCATGGCGATCATCGCCGGCGCCGTCGCGGCCGTCCTCGTCCTCGCCGGCGGCGGCATCTGGTTCGCCACCAGCGGCAGCGGCGACGACGAGCCCAACGTCTCCAGCGCGGGCCAGACCGGCGGCAGCGGCGACAAGGGCAACAAGGGCGGCGGCGGAGGCGGCGGCAAGCCCAAGTCCATCGACGGCAAGATGCTCTTCAACGTCGAGCAGGAGAAGGTCGACGACCTCGTCAACACGAAGGGCATGTGGGCCACCGACCAGGCGCTCGCCAAGGCCGACGTGTACAAGATCGTCGGCTACGGCCTGGACGGCGGCAAGAAGTGGGAGCTTCCGCTTGACGGCGCCGTCTGCTGGTCCAACCCGCAGGCCACCGACGACGGCAAGGCCGTCATCCTGGTCAGCGACGGCAAGCCCAGCCAGGAGAAGAAGTACGGCGGCCCCTGCACCCAGGTCATCGCCTTCGACGTCAACAAGGGCACCAAGCTCTGGCAGAAGTCCGCCAAGTCCGGTGACCGCGACGTCATCTTCGACGAGGTCACCATCGGCGGCGGCACGGTCGCCGCGGGCGGCACCAGCGGCGGAGCCGCCTGGTCCCTGGACGACGGCAAGGAGCTGTGGGCGCCGAAGGCCGACGGCGACGACTGCCGCGACGGCGGCTACGGCGGCGGCAGCAAGCTCGTCGCCGTGCGCCGCTGCGGCGACATCGAGCGCGGCATCGTCACCATCCAGACGCTCGACCCCAAGACCGGCGCGGTGAAGTCCAAGTACCAGATGCCGCCCGGCCTGAGCTGGCCGCACATCGCCTCCACCGAGCCCCTCGTCGTCGCCGTCAACGCCGGCGGCAGCACGGGCAACGGCGCCTCCGACTTCTTCGTGGTCGACGACAGCGGCAAGGAGGGCAAGCTCCGCAGCAAGATCTCCACGGACAACGGCAAGTACGAGCCGCGCTGCCCGTCGACCGACGTCGAGGGCTGCACCAAGCTGTCCATCACCAAGGACACGCTCTACATGCCGACCGCGGACCACTCCTCCGGCAACGCGGACGGGCCCGGCCGCGTCAACGAGATCGTCGCCTTCGACCTGGCCACCGGCCAGACCAAGGGCAAGACGGACGGCACCCCCGGCTCCACCCTCGTGCCGCTGGGCACCGACAAGGACGGCTACCCGGTCGCGTACCAGATCCCGACCTACAACGCCGGCGGCAAGGTGCTGCGCATCGACCCCAAGACGTACAAGGCCGACGTGCTGCTGAAGAACGCCGACGAAACGTCACGCCCGGAGCGGGAGCTCTCGCCCGACTACCAGCAGGGCCTGTGGGCCCAGGGCCGGCTCTACCTCGGCTCGACCTCCGCGCACCGCAGCTCGGCCGCGCTGGGGAAGCAGTACATGCTGATGGCCTTCGGCGGGAGCTGACCCGACCCGGAAGGCTGACCGCCCGCGTTGACGCAACTTGATCACGGCGCTGCCCGTGCAGCGGTTTCCGACCGCTTGGCGCCGTGATCAAGCACAATTGGCGTCGGAGAAGTCGTATCCCTGCTCGTCGCGCTGCCGTGCCTGAACGATCCGTTTCAGTCGCGAAGTACACGTGATTGGCAGGGATTTCGGCATTCCGGGGGACTTCTCACCGGTAAGGGGCGCGCAACGTCGAACAAGCGTGTAGCTTCCGGGGTCGAGGGGTCGACAAGGAGACGTAGAGACGTACGCGGGGCGACAGGGGGCAAGCGCATGGGCGTGCGGCTCATGGTGGTCGATGATCACCGACTGCTGGCCGAGGCGCTCGCCTCGGCCCTGAAGCTGCGCGGGCACCGGGTCCTGGCCGCGGCCGCGCCGAGCGCGGGCGCCGCCGACCTGGTGGTGAGCCGCGCACCCGAAGTGTGCCTGCTGGGCACCGCCACACCGGCCGAGCCGGGGGCCTTCGACCCCGTCGTCCGCATCAAGCGGGAGCGGCCGCAGGTGGCCGTCGTCGTGCTCGGCCCGGTGCCGAGCCCGCTCGGCATCGCCGCGGCCTTCGCCGCCGGCGCCTCGGGCTACGTGCGGCACAACGAGCGGATCGAGGGCGTCGAGCGCGCCATGATGAAGGCGCGGGCGGGGGAGGCGGCGGTCGATCCGCAGCTCCTGCAAGGCGCGTTCGCGGAGCTGCTCAACCCCGCGGCCCAGCCGGACGACGAAGGAGCGCGGCTGCTCCAGCTCCTCACCCCGCGTGAGGTGGAGGTCCTCGTCCGGGTCGCCGAGGGGGAGGACACGCGCCTGATCGCGGCGGGCATGGGGATAGCGCCGAGCACGGCGCGCACGCACGTCCAGCGGGTGCTGATGAAGCTGGGGGTGGGGTCGCGCCTGGAAGCGGCGGCCCTGGCCGCGCGTACGGGGCTGCTGGACCGCGCGGCAGCGGGGCCCGGCCCGCTGCCCCCGCCGAGGGGTTCCTAGGGGGCCGGGGGCGTGCCCCCAGTTACGGGAAGGGGCGGGGTGGGGAGAAGGACCCCGTGAGCCCCGCGATCCCCATGAGGAAGACGGTCACCAAGCTCGCCGACGGCCGCGAGCTCATCTACTACGACTCCCGCGGCGACGTCATACGCGACGCCGCCGACCCCCGCCCCCTCCACCCCGTCCTCACCACCACCGAAATCCGCCACGACCCGATCCTCGGCGACGACGTCGCCATCGCCTCGCACCGCCAGACCCGCACCTTCCTCCCACCCGCCGAAGCGTGCCCCCTGTGCCCCTCAAGTCCCGGGCGTCCCACGGAAATCCCCGCCCCCGACTACGAGGTCGCCGTCTTCGAGAACCGCTTCCCCTCCCTCACCGGCGAGGCGGGCCGCTGCGAAGTCGTCTGCTTCACCTCCGACCACCACACCTCCTTCGCCGCCCTCGGCGAAGACCGCGCCGCCCTCGTCCTCGCCGCCTGGACCGACCGCACCGCCGGACTGGCCGCGCTCCCCGCCGTCCGGCAGGTGTTCTGCTTCGAGAACCGCGGCGAGGAGATCGGCGTGACCCTCGGCCACCCGCACGGCCAGATCTACGCGTATCCGTTCGTCACCCCGCGCACCGAGCGCATGCTCGCCTCCGCCGCCGCCCACGCGGCCCGCACGGGCGGGCGCAACCTCTTCGACGACACCGTGGCCGCCGAGCGCGACGACGGCCGCCGCACCGTCCTCGCCACCGAGCACTGGACGGCCTTCGTGCCGTACGCCGCCCACTGGCCCTACGAGGTGCACCTCTACCCCCGCCGCCGCGTGCCCGACCTGCTCGCCCTGGACGACGCGGCGCGCACAGAGTTCCCACAGGTGTACCTGGAACTCTTGCGCCGGTTCGACCGGATCTTCGGCCGGGGCGCGCCGCCGACCCCGTACGTCTCCGCCTGGCACCAGGCGCCGTTCCACGACCCCCGCAGGAGTGAATTCGCGCTCCACCTCGAGCTCTTCACCATCCGCCGGGCTCCCGGAAAGCTGAAGTTCCTCGCGGGTTCCGAATCCGGCATGAACGTGTTCATCAACGATGTGCCGCCCGAGGCCGCGGCGGAGCGACTGCGAGAGGTAGCGGGTCCATGAGCGAGAGCAGCAGGAAGTGCCTGGTCACGGGCGGCGCGGGCTACGTCGGAAGCGTCGTGGCGGCGCATCTGCTGGCCGCCGGGCACACCGTGACCGTCCTCGACGACCTCTCGACCGGGCACCGGGCCGCCGTCCCCGAAGGCGCCGCCTTCATCCACGGCCGTGTGCAGGACGCCGGGCAGTGGCTCGACAGCTCCTACGACGCCGTCCTGCACTTCGCGGCCTTCTCGCAGGTCGGCCAGTCCGTCGCCGACCCCGAGCCGTACTGGCGCAACAACGTCGGCGGCACCGCCGACCTGCTCGCCGCCATGCGCGACGCCGGCGTGCGCACTCTCGTCTTCTCCTCCACGGCCGCCACCTACGGCGAACCGGCCGCCGTCCCCATCACCGAGGACGCCCCCACCGCCCCCACCAACCCCTACGGCGCCACCAAGCTCGCCGTCGACCACATGATCGGCGGCGAGTGCGCCGCCCACGGCCTGGCCGCCGTCTCCCTGCGCTACTTCAACGTCGCGGGCGCGTACGGCCCCTACGGCGAGCGGCACGCCCCCGAGACCCACCTGATCCCGATCGTCCTCCAGGTGGCCCGCGGCGAGCGCGAGGCCGTCGCCGTCTACGGCGACGACTACCCCACCCCGGACGGCACCTGCGTCCGCGACTACATCCACGTCGCCGACCTCGCCGAGGCCCACCTCCTCGCCCTCTCCGCCGCACGCGACGGCGAACACCTCATCTGCAACCTGGGCAACGGCAACGGCTTCTCCGTCCACGAGGTCATCGAGACCGTCCGCAAGGTCACCGGCCACCCCGTCCCGCAGACCGCCGCGCCGCGCCGCCCCGGCGACCCGGCCGTCCTCGTGGCCTCCGCCGAGCGCGCCCGCGAGACCCTCGGCTGGACCCCGCGCCGCCCGGACCTCGCCGGGATCGTCGCCGACGCCTGGGAGTTCGCGCGCCGCGGGCCGGAGCAGTGAACGGCGCGGCCGAGGGCTTCGAGCGCGCTTACGGGTACGCCCCTGAGGGCGTCTGGGCCGCGCCCGGCCGCGTCAACCTCATCGGCGAGTACACGGACGTCAACGAAGGACACGTCCTGCCCATCGCCCTCCCGCACCGCACCCGCGTGGCCGCCGCGGCCCGCACGGACGGCGTGCTGCGGCTGCGCTCGCGCGAAGCGGCGGAGGCGGGCACGGCCGAGCTGTCCCTGGCCGGCCTCGCACCCGGCGGCGTCACGGGCTGGGCCGCCTACCCGGCGGGCGTCGCCTGGGCGCTGCGCGAGGCGGGCCTGCCCGTGGGCGGGGCGGACCTGTACGTGGAGAGCGACGTGCCGGCGGGCGCCGGGCTGTCGTCCTCCGCCGCCCTGGAAGTCGCCACCGCCCTGGCGCTGACCGAGCTGCACGGGGCGGTGTGCGAGCGCCCCGGCCTCGCCCGGCTCGCCCAGCGCGCCGAGAACGCCTTCGTGGGCGTCCCCTGCGGCGTCATGGACCAGACGGCGTCCGCCTGCTGCACCGCCGGCCACGCCCTGCACCTCGACACCCGCGACCTCGCGCTGCGGCAGGTGCCCTTCGACCTGGCGGCCCACGGGCTGCGGCTGCTGGTGGCCGACACCCGCGTCCGGCACGCCCTGGCCGACGGCGCCTACGCGGCGCGGCGGGCCGGCTGCGAGGCGGCGGCGCGGGCCCTGGGCGTACGGGCCCTGCGGGACGTGCCGCACGCGGAGCTGGAGGACGCGCTGGGCCGGCTCGCCGACGCGTCCCTGCGGCCCCTGGTGCGGCACGTGGTGACCGAGGGCGAGCGCGTACGGGAGGTCGTGGCGCTCCTCGCCACGGGCGAGCCGCGCAAGGCGGGGCCGCTGCTGACCGCCGGGCACGCCTCCCTCCGCGACGACTTCGCCGTCTCCTGCCCGGAGCTCGACCTGGCCGTCGCGGTCGCGAACGAAGCGGGCGCGCTCGGGGCGCGGATGACCGGCGCCGGATTCGGCGGCTCCGCGCTGGCGCTCGTGGAGGAGGGAGCGGCGGACGCGGTCGGCGCGGCCGTCACGGCGGCCTTCGCGGCGGCCGGGCACCGCCCGCCGCGGGTCTTCGCAGCGGTGGCGGGCGAAGGTGCGCGGCGGGTGCTCCGGGGCGAGGGGTGAAACCGGGCCGGCGGGCCCTGCCCGATCGTGCAGTCGCGCATGGTCAACTTCGCGTCGTTCCACGTCGTTCACTGCCTCAATACTGAACAGAAAGCTCACCATAAACAGGCGGGTCGAGCAGTTTTGCCAATCGGCTTCCGTTGCGGGACCCCCGCCGTACGCTGATGCACAGTGCCGGTGGGGGCCGGCGCTGATCAGGGGGCGAGACAGGCAGGTACGACGCCCGGGGCGGGGTGGAAGTCGACAAGTGCGGCGGCGGCCGTGCGGTGTGCGGCGGCCCCGGACCGGGCGCCGTACCCGCACTGACCGCCGCCCAGGATATGGGGGTGGCTGTGGCACGTATTCGGGTACTGGTGGTCGACGACCACCGCATCTTCGCCGAGTCGCTCGCCGCCGCCCTCGCGGCCGAGCAGGACGTGGAGGTCTCGGCGGCCGGCAGCGGGCCGGCGGCGCTGCGCGCGCTGGAGAGGGCGGCGGCCGAGGGGCGCCGCTTCGACGTGCTGCTGATCGACGCCGATCTCGGCACGGTCGGGCAGGACGGCGCCGGGGTGGTGCCGGGCCAGCTCAGGGGGCCGGCGCCGCACGGCGCGGGCCTCGGGCCCGGCCACGGTCCGGGTCACGGCCCGGCCCACGGCGTGGGCCATGTGCCGCCCGTGCACGACGGCGGCGGGTCCGGTGAGGGCACGGTCGACGGGATCTCGCTCGTGGCCGGGGTGCGCACCGCGCACCCCGCGGTGCGCACGGTGGTCCTCGCCGAGCGCGACGACCCACGGAGGGCCGCGGCGGCCCTCCAGGCGGGCGCCGGCGGCTGGGTGGCCAAGGACTGCTCGCTGTCCCGGCTGCTGGCCGTCATCAGGGGCGTCCTGCGCGATGAGACGCACCTGCCGCCCGCCCTGCTCACGGGCGTGCTGCGGGAGCTCACGGCGGCCCGCAAGCACCGCACGGAGAGCGAGCGGCTCGTGGAGTCGCTGACGCCGCGCGAGCGGGAAGTGCTGCGCTGCATGGTGGCCGGGCTGGGCCGCAAGGCCGTCGCCGAGCGGCTCTACCTCTCCCCGCACACCGTCCGCACCCACATGCAGAACGTGCTGGGGAAGCTGGGCGTCCACTCCACCCTCGCCGCGGTCGCGCTCGCGCGCCGCGCCGGGGTCGGGCCCGTGGACCTAACCGGGAGTGTTGTCGAACGGGGCGGTCAGCTGGCGTAGTAGATCGGCCAGCTCGCGGCGCTGGGTGCGGGACAGCTCGGAGAGGATGGCGCGCTCCTGCTCCAGGAGCCCGGCCAGGGCCTCGTCCGCGCGGTCCCGCCCCTCGTCCGTGAGGCGTACGAGCACGCCCCGGCGGTCGCTCGGGTCCGGCTCGCGCCGGACCAGGCCCTTCTTGGCGAGCCGGTCGATGCGGTTGGTCATCGTGCCGGACGTGACCAGCGTCTGGGTCAGCAGCTGCCCCGGCGAGAGCTGGTACGGGGCCCCGGCGCGGCGCAGCGCGGTCAGCACGTCGAACTCCCACGGTTCGAGCTCGTGCTCGGCGAAGGCGAGGCGGCGGGCGCGGTCGAGGTGGCGGGCCAGCCTGCTCACGCGGCTGAGCACCTCGAGTGGCTCCACGTCGAGGTCAGGGCGCTCGCGACGCCACGCTGAAACCAGCCGATCGACCTCGTCCTCCATGACGATCAGTGTAGAGGGTCTGTCGACATGAAGTCTCTTGACGTCAAGATACTTAGGTGGCGATCCTGGAGGTATGACCACTCACGCTGCCACGCCTGTCTGGGACCCGGAGCAGTACCTGCGTCACTCCGGCCCCCGCGCCCGGCCCTTCCACGACCTGCTGGCCCGCGTACCGGTGCGCGATCCCGCGCGGATCGTGGACCTCGGGTGCGGCCCGGGGAACGTCACGGCACTGCTCGCCGAGCGGTGGCCCGGGGCGCGCATCACGGGCCTGGACACCTCGGAAGAGATGCTGCGGCAGGCGCGGGAGCGCCTTCCCGGCGCGGAATTCGTCCACGCGGACCTGCGGGGATGGGCGCCGGAAGGCGCGTACGACCTGATCATCTCCAGCGCGACGTTCCAGTGGGTGCGGGGGCACGCGGAGCTGTTCCCCAGGTGGGTGGAGGGGGTCGCCCCGGACGGGGTCTTCGCCTTCACGGTGCCGGGCAACTTCGACGCGCCCAGCCATGTCCTGCTGCACGAGCTCTGCGAGAGCGGGGCGTGGCGGAGCCGGCTGGGAGGGCTCTACCGCCCCGGGTACGTGCTGACGCCCACGGAGTACTTGGAGCGGCTGGCGGGCCTGGGGCTGACCGTGGACGCCTGGGAGACGACGTACGTGCACGCCCTCCCGGGCGAGGATGCGGTCCTGGACTGGACGAAGGGCACGACGCTGCGGCCGGTCCTGACGGCGCTGGGCGACGACGAGGAGGCGACGACGCGGTTCCTGTCGCAGTACGGGGCGCTCCTGCGCGAGGCCTACCCCCGGGGCCCCCACGGCACGCTCTTCCCGTTCCGGCGCGTTTTCGCCGTGGCTCGCCGGGGCTGACCTCCGGTCCGGGGCGTGAAAGGGGCTCCGCCCCTTTCTTCCCGCCGCGACGGCGATCAGCCCCAGCGCTGCTGTCCGGCGGCGCCGGGCGCACCTGAGCCCGTACGGCACCGCCGGGCTCCACCGTGGTGGCTGATCGCCGCTGCGGCGGTTTCAAGGATGCGAGCGCATCCTTGACCTGCGCGGACCTGCGCGGCGAGCGCACCGGTGAAGGGGCTCGGGCCCTTCGAATCCGCCGCCGCGGTGAGCAACCACCGCGGACGTACTCGGCGGTGCCGAGCCCACCGCACCCCGTACGCCGGGGCACCGCTACGCGCGACGGTGCCCCACAAGCCGCGGCTTCGGCTCCAGGCCGTCCAGGCCGTGCCACGCCAGGTTCACCAGATGCGCCGCCACCTCCGCCTTCTTCGGCTTGCGGACGTCCAGCCACCACTGGCCCGTGAGGGCCACCATGCCGACGAGGGCCTGGGCGTACAGCGGGGCGAGCTTCGCGTCGAAGCCGCGGGCCTTGAACTCCAGGCCGAGGATGTCCTCGACCTGCGTGGCGATGTCGCTGATCAGAGAGGCGAACGTGCCCGTCGACTGGGCCACCGGCGAATCCCGGACGAGGATGCGGAAGCCGTCCGTATACCGCTCGATGTAGTCCAGCAGGGCGAACGCCGCCTGCTCCAGCAGCTCCCGCGGGTGGCCCGCGGTCAGCGCCCCCGTGACCATGTCGAGCAGCTGCCGCATCTCGCGGTCGACGACCACCGCGTACAGCCCCTCCTTGCCGCCGAAGTGCTCGTAGACGACCGGCTTGGAGACCCCGGCCTTCGCCGCGATCTCTTCGACCGACGTGCCCTCGAACCCCCGCTCGGCGAAGAGTGTGCGACCGATGTCCAGCAGCTGCTCCCGGCGCTCCGCGCCGGTCATCCGCACCCGCCGGGCGCGGCGGGCCCCCGCAGCAGGGGCCCGGTCCTTGTTACTGGTGGTATTGCTGTCGATCGCCACGCTGTCAATCATGCCGCCTCGGCGGCACTCTCCTTCCGTCGGGAGTCCAGGCGGTCGGCCTTGGGCCACCGCACGTCGTAGGCCCAGCCCGCCTGCTCGAACCAGCGGATCAGGCGGGCGCTGGAGTCCAGCTGCCCCTTCAGCACACCATGCCGGGCCGACGTCGGGTCCGCGTGGTGCAGGTTGTGCCAGGACTCGCCGCAGGAGAGGATCGCCAGCCACCACACGTTGCCCGAGCGGTCACGCGACTTGAACGGCCGCTTGCCCACGGCGTGGCAGATCGAATTGATCGACCACGTCACATGGTGCAGCAGGGCGACCCGGACCAGCGAACCCCAGAAGAACGCCGTGGCCGCCCCCTGCCAGGACCAGGTGGCCAGACCGCCGACGAGCGGTGGGATCAGCAGGGACACCGACGTCCACAGCACGAACTGGCGGGAGATCGCCCGGATCATGGGGTCCTTGATCAGATCGGGCGCGTACTTGTGCTGCGGGGTCTGCTCCTCGTCGAACATCCAGCCGACGTGGGCCCACCACAGCCCCTTCATCAGCGCCGGCACCGTCTCGCCGAAGCGCCACGGCGAGTGCGGGTCCCCCTCCGCGTCCGAGAACCGGTGGTGCCGGCGGTGGTCGGCGACCCAGCGCACCAGCGGGCCCTCCACCGCCATCGACCCCATGATCGCCAGCGCGGCCCGCAGCGGCCGCTTGGCCTTGAACGAGCCGTGCGTGAAATAGCGGTGGAAGCCGATCGTGATGCCGTGGCAGCCGATGAAGTACATCGCGACCATCAGCCCGAGATCCAGCCAGCTCACCCCCCAGCCCCAGGCCAGCGGGACCGCCGCGACCAGGGCGAGGAACGGCACGGTGATGAAGAGCAGCAGGGCGAGCTGCTCGACGGAACGCTTGCTGTCGCTGCCCAGCGTGGCGGAGGGGAGCGGGGCTTCCTGGGCCTTCGGCGCGTCTTCGAGCACGTCGGGGCTTGCAGTCATGGGTTCCCTCATGGGGGTCGGAGCATGGCTACGGTTCCGTAACCTACGGCTTCGTAAGTATGGCAGGGCGGGGGCGGGGAGCAAGAGGGCTGTGGATAACCGCGCGTCGTGCGGAGACCTATGCTGGTGGGCGTCGGACAGCGCGGTCCGCAACCCCTCCAGACGTGCCGGAAACTCTGCAAGGAGCAGCACCTGTGAGCAGTGCCGACAACACCAACGCCGCCCTGCGCGCCGACATCCGCCGGCTCGGCGATCTCCTCGGCGAGACCCTGGTCCGCCAGGAGGGGGAAGAGCTCCTCGACCTCGTGGAGCGGGTCCGTGCCCTGACCCGCAGCGACGGCGAGGCCGCCGCCGAGCTGCTCGGCGCGACCGACCTGGAGACCGCCGCCAAGCTCGTGCGCGCCTTCTCCACCTACTTCCACCTGGCGAACGTCACCGAGCAGGTGCACCGCGGCCGCGAGCTCGGCGCCAAGCGCGCCGCCGAGGGCTCGATCCTCGCCCGCACCGCGGACCAGCTCAAGGAAGCCGACCCCGACCACGTGCAGCAGACCGTCGAGAACCTCGGCGTCCGCCCCGTCTTCACCGCACACCCCACCGAGGCCGCCCGCCGCAGCGTCCTCAACAAGCTCCGCCGCATCGCCGCCCTCCTCGACACCCTCGCCGCGGGCACCGGCGACAAGCGCCGCACCGACCTGCGCCTCGCCGAGAACATCGACCTGCTCTGGCAGACCGACGAGCTGCGCGTCGCCCGCCCCGAGCCCACCGACGAGGCCCGCAACGCCATCTACTACCTCGACGAGCTCCACGCCAACGCCGTCGGCGACGTCCTGGAGGACCTCGCCGCCGAGCTGGAGCGCGTCGGCGTCACCCTGCCGCCCACCACCCGCCCCCTGACCTTCGGCACCTGGATCGGCGGCGACCGCGACGGCAACCCCAACGTGACCCCCCAGGTCACCTGGGACGTCCTCCTCCTCCAGTACGAGCACGGCATCACCGACGCCCTCGACCTCGTCGACGAGCTGCGCGGGGCCCTCTCCAACTCCATCCGCAACAGCGGCGCCACCGAGGAGCTCCTCTCCTCCCTCCAGCGCGACCTCGAGCTCCTGCCCGAGATCAGCCCGCGCTACAAGCGCCTCAACGCGGAAGAGCCCTACCGCCTCAAGGCCACCTGCGTCCGCCAGAAGCTCGTCAACACCCGCGAGCGCCTCGCCCGCAACACCCCCCACGAAGAGGGCCGCGACTACCTCGGCACCACCGAGCTCCTCGCCGACCTCCAGATCCTCCAGGACTCGCTGCGCGCCCACCGCGGCCGCCTCATCGCCGACGGCCGCCTGGAGCGCGCCCTGCGCACCCTCGCCGCCTTCGGCCTCCACCTGGCCACCATGGACGTCCGCGAGCACGCCGACGCCCACCACCACGCCCTCGGCCAGCTCTTCGACCGCCTCGGCGAGGAGTCCTGGCGCTACGCCGACATGCCGCGGGACTACCGCCGCAAGCTCCTCGCCAAGGAGCTGCGCTCGCGCCGCCCCCTGGCCCCCAGCCCCGCCCCCCTCGACGCGGCCGGCGCCAAGACCCTCGGCGTCTTCGGCACCATCCGCGAGGCCCTGGAGAAGTTCGGCCCCGAGGTCGTCGAGTCGTACATCATCTCGATGTGCCAGGGCGCCGACGACGTCTTCGCCGCCGCCGTCCTGGCCCGCGAAGCCGGCCTCATCGACCTCCACACGGGCTGGGCCAAGATCGGCATCGTGCCCCTCCTGGAGACCACCGACGAGCTCAAGGAAGCCGACCGCATCCTCGACGACATGCTCGCGGACCCCTCCTACCGGCGCCTGGTGGCGCTGCGCGGCGACGTCCAGGAAGTCATGCTGGGCTACTCCGACTCCTCCAAGTTCGGCGGCATCACCACCTCCCAGTGGGAGATCCACCGCGCCCAGCGCCGCCTCCGCGACGTCGCCCACCGCTACGGCGTCCGCCTCCGCCTCTTCCACGGCCGCGGCGGCACCGTCGGCCGCGGCGGCGGCCCCACGCACGACGCGATCCTCGCGCAGCCCTGGGGCACCCTCGAAGGCGAGATCAAGGTCACCGAGCAGGGCGAGGTCATCTCCGACAAGTACCTCATCCCGGCCCTCGCCCGCGAGAACCTGGAACTGACGGTCGCCGCGACCCTCCAGGCCTCCGCCCTGCACACCGCGCCCCGACAGTCCGACGAGGCCCTGGCCCGCTGGGACGCGGCCATGGACACCGTCTCCGACGCCGCCCACTCCGCCTACCGGCGCCTGGTCGAGGACCCCGACCTCCCCGCGTACTTCTTCGCCTCCACCCCCGTCGACCAGCTCGCCGAGCTCCACCTCGGCTCGCGCCCCTCGCGCCGCCCCGACTCCGGCGCCGGCCTCGACGGCCTCCGCGCCATCCCCTGGGTCTTCGGCTGGACCCAGTCCCGCCAGATCGTGCCCGGCTGGTTCGGCGTCGGCTCCGGCCTCAAGGCCGCCCGCGAAGCCGGCCTCGACACCGTCCTGGACGAGATGCACGAGCACTGGCACTTCTTCCAGAACTTCCTGTCCAACGTCGAGATGACCCTCGCCAAGACCGACCTGCGCATCGCCCAGCACTACGTCGACACCCTCGTCCCCGACGACCTCAAGCACGTCTTCGACGTCATCAAGGCCGAGCACGAGCTCACCGTGCAGGAAGTGCTGCGCATCACCGGCGAGGCGGAGCTCCTCGACGCCAGCCCGGTCCTCCGCCAGACCTTCCGCGTACGGGACGCCTACCTGGACCCGATCTCGTACCTCCAGGTGACGCTCCTGCACCGCCAGCGCCTCGCCGCGGAGAACGGCGAGAGCCCCGACCCGCTGCTGGGCCGGGCCCTGCTGCTGACCGTCAACGGCGTTGCGGCGGGCCTGCGCAACACGGGCTGACGCCGGCGCACCTACGCGAAGCGGCCCCTCGCCACAGGGCGAGGGGCCGCTTCGCGCATATACAGGGGGCAGTCAGGAGTTGTACGTGGTCTGGGCCCGCTCCAGACCGTCCACGATCAGGGACTCCACCGCGTCCGCGGCCCGGTCGACCTGGTAGTCCAGTTCCTTCCGCTCCGTGGACGAGAAGTCCTTGAGCACGAAGTCCGCCACCTGCATCCGGCCCGGCGGCCGCCCGATCCCGAAACGTACGCGCAGATAGTCCGGACCCAGCGCCTTCGTGATCGACTTCAGGCCGTTGTGGCCGTTGTCGCCGCCGCCGAGCTTCAGCCGCAGCGTGCCGTAGTCGATGTCCAGCTCGTCGTGGACGGCGATGACCCGGTCCGCCGGCACCTTGTAGAAGTCGCGCAGCGCGGCCGTCGGCCCGCCCGACAGATTCATGAACGACATCGGCTTGGCCACCACGACCCGCCGGCTCGATGGGCCGGGCGCGCCGAGGCGGCCCTCGACGACCTGGGCCCGCGAGGCCTTGTGCGCCTTGAACTTGGCGCCCATCCGCTCCGCGAGCAGGTCCGCGACCATGAAGCCCACGTTGTGGCGGTTGCCCGCGTACTCCGGCCCGGGGTTGCCCAGGCCCACGATCAGCCAGGGGCTGGAGTCGTCCGTCATCTGCATGTCTCCTTCATAGCCAACCGCTCAAAGCCGACCGCCGTCCCACTCCGGTGGAGCGGGACGGCGGTCGGAAGAAAAGCCGGGTGCGGCGAGGATCAGGCCTCGGTGCCCTCGGCCTCGGCCGGGGCCTCGGTCGAACCGGCGACGACGTGCAGGACCACGGCGTCGGCGTCGACGGCGAGGGCGACACCGGCCGGCAGGACGACGTCCTTGGCCAGGACGGAGGCGCCGGCCTCCAGGCCCGCGATGGAGACGATGACGGCCTCGGGGATGTGGGTGGCCTCAGCCTCGACCGGCAGGGCGGTCAGGGTGTGCTCGAGCAGGTTGCCGCCGGGGGCCAGGTCGCCCTCGGTCTGGACCGGGATCTCGACGGTGACGGTCTCGCCGCGCTTCACGACCAGCAGGTCGACGTGCTCGAGGAAGCCCTTGAGGGCGTCACGCTGGACGGCCTTGGGGATGACGAGCTCGTCGCGGCCCTCGATGTCCACGGACAGCAGGACGTTCGGGGTCTTGAGGGCCATCATCAGGTCGTGACCCGGCAGGGTGATGTGGACCGGCTCGGAACCGTGGCCGTAGACGACGGCGGGAACCTGGTTGGCGCGGCGGATGCGGCGGGCGGCACCCTTGCCGAACTCGGCACGGACCTGGGCGGGGATCTTGATCTCAGCCATGGTGCACTCCTCGTGAGCGGTGATCGTGGACCGTTACCCGGCCACATACGGACCTGCTACGAAGAGCGCGTCGATAACGGACCGCCGCACATGAGTGCGGCCTCCCTCGCCGAGCAACTCTGGGAGTGTACCCGGCGGGGGAGGCCGCTCAGAAATCGATCAGGACCCTCACGGACCCGGGCCGATCGTTTTTGCAGCCGGCAGGCTAGGGCTGCGGGAGGCTCACTGCTCCTCGAACAGGCTCGTCACCGAGCCGTCCTCGAAGACCTCGCGCACGGCGCGCGCGATCGTCGGCGCGATCGACAGCACCGTGATCTTGTCGAGCTCCAGCTCGCCCGGCGTCGGCAGCGTGTTCGTGAAGACGAACTCGCTCACCTTGGAGTTCTTCAGACGGTCCGCGGCCGGGCCCGAGAGCACGCCGTGGGTGGCCGTCACGATGACGTCCTCGGCACCGTTCGCGAACAGGGCGTCCGCGGCGGCGCAGATCGTGCCACCGGTGTCGATCATGTCGTCGACCAGGACGCAGACGCGGCCCTTCACGTCACCGACGACCTCGTGCACCGTCACCTGGTTGGCGACATCCTTGTCACGGCGCTTGTGGACGATCGCCAGCGGCGCGCCCAGGCGGTCGCACCAGCGGTCGGCGACGCGCACGCGGCCGGCGTCCGGGGAGACGACGGTCAGCTTCTCGCGGTCGACCTTGGCGCCCACGTAGTCCGCGAGGATCGGCAGCGCGAACAGGTGGTCCACCGGGCCGTCGAAGAAGCCCTGGATCTGGTCCGTGTGCAGGTCGACCGTGAGGATCCGGTCCGCGCCCGCCGTCTTGAACAGATCGGCGATCAGGCGGGCCGAGATCGGCTCACGGCCGCGGTGCTTCTTGTCCTGACGGGCATAGCCGTAGAAGGGCACGACCACCGTGATGGAGCGGGCCGACGCGCGCTTCAGCGCGTCGAGCATGATCAGCTGCTCCATGACCCACTTGTTGATGGGAGCCGTGTGGCTCTGCATCAGGAAGCAGTCCGCGCCACGCGCCGACTCCTGGAAGCGGACGTAGATCTCGCCGTTGGCGAAGTCGAATGCCTTGGTCGGGACCAGGCCGACGCCCAGCTGGTGCGCGACCTCCTCGGCAAGCTCGGGGTGGGCGCGGCCGGAGAAGAGCATCAGCTTCTTCTCGCCGGTCGTCTTGATCCCGGTCACAGCACAGTCTCCTTGGATGTCGCTTTGTGTGCGCTTATCACGGTACGCCCCGCACGACGTACCCGTGTCACGGTCACTGCTCGCCGTCGGTCTCCCGGTGAGCGGCGGAAGCGGCCTGTGCGGCTGCGCTTCCCGGGCGCTTACGTGCCACCCAGCCCTCGATATTCCGCTGCTGTCCACGTGCGACGGCCAGCGAACCCGGGGGCACATCCTTGGTGATGACCGAGCCGGCAGCGGTGTACGCGCCGTCCCCGATCGTGACCGGAGCCACAAACATGTTGTCCGATCCGGTACGGCAGTGCGAGCCGATCGTGGTGTGGTGCTTGTTCACACCGTCGTAGTTCACGAAGACGCTCGCCGCGCCGATGTTGCTGTACTCGCCGATCGTCGCGTCACCGACGTAGGACAGGTGGGGCACCTTGGTGCCCTCGCCGATCTCGGCGTTCTTCATCTCGACGTACGCGCCGGCCTTCGACTTCGCGCCGAGCTTCGTGCCCGGGCGCAGGTAGGCGAAGGGGCCGACAGTGGCGCCCTCGCCGATCAGGGCCGAGTCCGCGACGGTGTTGTCCACGCGGGCGCCCGCGCCGACGGTGGTGTCCGCCAGGCGCGTGTTCGGGCCGACCTCGCTGCCGGCGGCCAGGCTGGTGGCGCCCGTCAGCTGGGTGCCGGGGTGGACGAGCACGTCCGCCTCGAAGGAGACCGTGACGTCGATCCAGGTCGACGCCGGGTCCACGACCGTCACGCCGCTCATCATCGCCGCGTGCAGCAGCCGCTCGTTGAGCAGCTTGCGGGCCTCGGCGAGCTGGACGCGGTTGTTGATGCCGAGGATCTCCCGGTGGTCGTCCGCGACGGCCGCGCCCACCCGGTGCCCGGCCTCGCGCAGGATGCCCAGGACGTCCGTCAGGTACTCCTCGCCCTGGCTGTTGTCCGTGCGGACCTTGCCGAGGGCGTCCGTCAGCAGCTGGGCGTCGAACGCGAACACCCCGGAGTTGATCTCGCGGATCGCGCGCTGCTCGTCGCCGGCGTCCTTGTGCTCGACGATCGCCGTGACGGCGCCGGCGCCGTCGCGCACGATGCGCCCGTAGCCGGTGGAGTCGGGGACCTCGGCGGTCAGCACGGTGACGGCGTTGCCGTCGGCGGCGTGGGTGTCGCTGAGGGTCTTGAGCGTGGCGCCGGTGAGCAGCGGGGTGTCGCCGCAGACGACGACGACCGTGCCGTCGAGGACGATCCCGCTGTTCGACAGCTCTTCCAGGCCCATGCGCACGGCGTGGCCGGTGCCGTTCTGCTCGTACTGGACGGCGGTGCGGACCTCGGGGTCGATCTGCGCGAGGTGCGCGGAGACCTGCTCGCGGGCGTGCCCGACGATCACGACGAGGTGCTCGGGGTCCAGTTCGCGGGAGGCGGCGACGACGTGGCCGACGAGGGAACGTCCGCAGATGGCGTGCAGGACCTTGGGGGTCGCCGACTTCATGCGGGTGCCCTCACCCGCTGCGAGAACGACGACGGCTGCCGGGCGGTTGGCGCTCACGGGTGTGCCCTTCGGCTTCGGGTGGTGGACATCCGAAGGATACCGGTGCGTTTTACTGCTGAAACGCGGGCGGGTCCTGACCTGGGCGGTCAGGACCCGAAGTATTTCGAAACCTTGCGCTCCCCCGCCAGGACTCGAACCCGGACAAATGGCACCAAAAGCCACGGTGCTGCCAATTACACCACGGGGGATGGTAGAGCTCACCAAAACGGACAAATTTCTAGATCGCCGCCTTGGCCCCCACCACTATGCCGTACCACCGGCCTCCGACGCGACGGTGCGGCTCGGCGCTTCTCCGGACGCCGCCGGCGGGGCGCCCCCGGCGGCTGCCGCCGAGGTTGTCGCGGACAGGAAAAGCCGTGGCGGGCTTCCGTAGTCTGGGTGGTATGACCACAACGGGGGCAAACGCGGAGGCGGGCGCGCGCGGCGCGCCGGACGGGCCTTGGTGGTGGGCGCGGCGGCGGAGCATGGTGTTCGACGTCGTGCTGGCGTTGGTGTCCGCGCTGGAGTGCGCGGCGGAGGGCGCGGCGTTCGCCGGTGATCACGGGATGCCGATGGCGCTCCCGACGCTGGTGGGGCTGCTTGTCGGTGCCACCTTGATCTTCCGGCGCCGGTGGCCGGTGGCCGTGGTGCTGCTGGGGATCGCGATCACCCCGGCCGAGCTGGGGTTCCTGCTCGGGATCGTCGGGCTGTACACGCTGGCCGCGTCGGACGTGCCGCGCCGGCTGACGGTGATCCTGGCCGGGGTGTCCGTGCTGGGGACGTTCGCGGTCACGCTGGCGAAGTTCCACCAGAACGTGGCCGACGACGGCACCCCGCAGGACCTGTGGGCGATGCTGTTCTTCTCGGCCCTGGTGGCGCTGGGGCTCACGGCGCCCCCCGTCCTGACGGGGCTGTACGTGGGCGCGCGGCGCCGGCTGGTCGAGAGCCTGCGGGAGCGGGCGGACGGCCTGGAGCGCGAGCTGTCGCTGCTCGCGGAGCGGGCCGAGGAGCGCGCGGTCTGGGCGCGCAACGAGGAGCGGACGCGCATCGCGCGCGAGATGCACGACGTCGTGGCGCACCGGGTGTCGCTGATGGTGGTGCACGCGGCCGCGTTGCAGGCGGTGGCGCTGAAGGACCCCGAGAAGGCCTCGCGGAACGCGGGCCTGGTGGGGGACATGGGCCGGCAGGCGCTGACCGAGCTGCGGGAGATGCTCGGGGTGCTGCGGACGTCTTCCGAGGAGTCGCTGCCCGAGGCGGCTTCGGCGCTGGACTCGCGGCGGCTGGCGGAGGTGGCCGCGGCGGCTTCGGCGCGGGTGTCCGCCGGGGTCGGTGCCGCGGGCCGGGCCGGGGCCGGTCCGGTGGACGGCGGGTCGCCGTCCGGTGACGGTCCGTGCCTGGACGGCCTGGAGGATCTCGTCGGGCAGTCGCGGGCGGCCGGGATGGTCGTGGAGCTGTCCGTGGAGGGCGAGGAGCGTGCGTACGGCGCACGGGTCGAGAGCACGGCGTACCGCGTGGTGCAGGAGGCGCTGACCAACGTCCACAAGCACGCGCCGGGGGCGAAGGCCGTCGTGCGCGTGGCGCATCGCGGGGGCGAGGTGGCGCTTCAGGTGGAGAACGGCCCGTCGGACGGCGGTGCGGCCGCGCCCGGCCTGCCGAGCGGCGGCAACGGCCTGGTGGGGATGCGCGAGCGGGTGTCGGCGCTGGGCGGTGTGTTCGTGTCGGGCGCGACGGACGCGGGTGGTTTCCGGGTGTCGGCCGTCATACCGGCGGGGGCGGCGGACGGCGTCGGCGCGGGGGCGTAGGGCGGCGCGGGGGCGCGTGGCGGGGCCGCGGGCGCTCGGCCTTTCCGGTTCGGCGGGGTGTGTGCCGTTGTGTGACCGGTCGGCGGCGGGCTGGTTTTCGGCCGGTTCTCGCCTGGCTTTTGGCCGGTTCGTGTTGCTCCGGTCGGCGGCGTTCGTACGGGGATCCGCGTTCATACGGGGATCCGTACGCGTACGCGTGCCCGGCTCGTACGCGTACCCGTACGGAACGGACTCGTACGCGCACCCGTACCCGTACGGAACGGATCAGCGGCGTCCCGTGCCCGCCGACAGCCGCGACGGCCGGGTCCCGCTGACGAGCGTGCCGATGGCGTGGTCGATGTCCGAGCCGAGGTACCAGTCGCCGCTGTGGTCGAGGCTGTAGACGCGGCCGTGGGCGTCGATGGCGAGCAGCGCCTGCCCGTCCGCCTCCTGGCCGAGCGGGCACACGTCGGCTCCGAGCGCGCGTCCCAGGTCGGCGACGGTGCGGGCGAGGTGGAGGCCGTGCAGCGGGTCGACGTGGAAGGGCGTGGGGGCGATGTGCCGGCCCGGCCCGGTCCCGGTGATGTGCAGGCCGCCGAACTCGGCCCAGGCCTCGACGGCGGCGGGGAAGACGGTGTGCCGGTGGCCGGCGGGGGAGGAGTGGGCGCGCAGGGCGTCGGCCCAGTTCTCGGCGGCCTTGATGTCCCAGCGCCCGGGCTGCCAGCCGGCTTCGCGCAGGGCGGCGTCGACGGCGGCGGGGAAGCGGGTGGCCGCGGTGCGGTCGAAGGCGCGCATGTGGTGGTTCAGCCCTTGTTCTTGAGTGCGGCGGCGTTCTTGAGCGCGGCGGCCTTGGCGGGGGGCGCGGCGGGGTCGACGCTGCGTACGCCGAAGTGCGTCAGCAGGGCCGTACAGGAGCGGCAGGGCGGGGCGTACGCGCCGTGCCGGGGGTCGCCGTCCTCGCGGATGTGCCGGGCGGTGAGCTTGGCGTGCTTGAGGGCGCGCCGGGCCTCGCCGTGCGTCAGGGGTTTGCGGGCGGCACGTTTGCTGCGGGCGTTCTCGTGGGCGGTGAGGAAGCGGGTCAGGAGCAGCGCCTCGGAGCAGCGGCCGGTGAAGCGTTCGCGGCGGTCGCTGGTGAGGGTGTCGAGGAAGTCCTGGACGAGGGGGTGGAGCGCGGGAGGCACGTCGGCCTTGCCCCCGGTGCAGGTCAGCGTCTCGCCGCGGACGGACAGGGCGGCCGCGACGGCGGGCAGGATGCCGTCGCGGCGGTGCAGCAGGGCGGGGGGCCGGTCGGCGTCCTCGGTGCTCCAGCTGAGCCGCGGGTCGCCGGAGGCCGTCGTGCCGTGGTCGTCGGCCGGCGGTCGGTCCTGAGTCGTGTGCATGGTGGTTCTTCCCTCCCTGCAATCCCCCTGTTGCGGGGATCAGACTGCCAAACGGGACGGCAGGTGCGGAAGTCAGGTCGGGGTTGGCGGGGTGTCGTGTGATGTTCATGGGTCGGATGGTCGGACGGTTGGGGGCGTGGCCGCTTCGGCCGGGCGGTGCTCACGGGGCGTGACGGATGGCCGTGGGCGTGCCCGCCGCCCGGCCGGGGCGGCGGGGGCGGACCTGGGCGCGGACCCTGTCTTGCGGTACCGCATAGGCTGTGCCGCACGGGGTGTTCTCGGCCATGGGGACACCGGCCGGCCGGGCCGCCCCGTGGCCCGGGCGGGGGCCCGGTGACGCGCGGCGACCGCGGCGTTCGCCGGGGCCTTTTCGGATCCACAGTCAGCAGGGGGCTTCCGCCATGACGACAGGTCGGCTCGGGCAGCAGGCCGCGCCACCGAATGCGGCCTACGCCGGGCAGGTCGTGCACTTCCCGGACCCGGTCCGCGCCAGCCGCTACCCCAAGGGGGTGCGGATGGACGACTCGGGTCACCCGGTCTTCTCGCCGTACGCGCGGGCCGCCGCGGAGATCGCGGAGCCGCCGGAGGGCTTCGGCGTGGACGAGTTGCGGCTGACCGACTACGTGTCGGCGAACGCCGCGATGCACGCCGCCGGCCACGAACTGTGGGCGAGCCTGCCGTCGGTCGCGACGCCGCACGGCTGGACGTGGCACCACGTGGCGGGCACGCGCCGGCTGGAGCTGGTCCCCGCCGAGGTGAAGGCGCTGCTGCGGCACCACGGCGGGCTCGCGACGGCCGCCGTGGACCAGGAGAAGCGCGGCACGCGCCCGTTGCAGGAGACCCGGCCGGTGCACTTCGTACTGCCGCAGCGGGACCTCGCGGTGACGGAGGAGCAGATCCAGGGCGTCGAGGAGGACCTCGGCTACCGCCTGCCCGGCGCGTACCGGGCGTTCCTGAAGGCCGCGGGCGGCTGCGCGCCGGTCGGCGCCGCGCTGGACGCGGAGCTGGGCCTGCTGATCGACCAGCCGTTCTTCACGGTGCGCGACGAGGCGGCGGTGAACGACCTCGTCTACGTCAACAAGTGTCTGCGCGACCACTTCACCAAGGACTATCTGGGCGTGGGATTCGTCCAGGGGGGCGTACTCGCGGTGAAGGTGAAGGGCGAGGCCGTCGGCTCGGTCTGGTTCTGCCCGTACGACGACGCGCGTGACCGGGACGGCTGGTCGGTGCAGGAGCGGGTGGAGCGGTTGCTGCTGCCCTGTGGTGAGGACTTCGACGTGTTTTTGTCGCGGCTTGCGGGCGGTCCGCCCGAGCTGGAGACGGTGGCCGGCCTGATGGTGGACGGTGGCTTCGCCTTCGCCGTCCCGGTGGAGGGGTGAGCGCGCGGTGGTGACGTTCGCGCAGGCGCAGGAGCGCGGTGAGCGCTGGGTCAACGGTGACGTGGCGGCGTATCAGCACCGGGAGGTGCGGGTCCGCGAGTTCGACCTGGGGTTCGTGGTGTGGGCGGAGGACCGCGAGGACGGTCCGACGTCCGACGGCGGGCACGCCAGGCTGGTGATCGCCCGGGACAGCGGGGAGACGACGCTGTGGCCGGCACTGCCGGTGGGCGAGGTCATCCGGCGCTACGAGGAGGAGTACGGAGCGGTGGCCGTGGAAGAACCGGAACCGTCGGACGCCCCGCCGAAGCGGCTGGACCTGAACGCGACGTCGTTCCTGCTGAGCCCGCCGCAGTGGCTCCAGGACGCGGCGGACGCGATGGGGATTCCGGACCGGAGGAGCGACGGGTCGACATCTGGCGGTTCGACGTCGGGCGGCGGGGCGCCGGTTGGCGGGGGTATGTCTGCCTCTGCGCCTGCGGGCGGGGCTGCCGGTGGGGCTTCGGGCTCGTCGGCCGGTGCGGCTGCGGGCGGCTCTGCGGGTGGCGCTTTCAGCGCGCCTTCCGGTGCGCCCTCGGGTGCTTCTGACGGTACGTCTACGGGTGGCGCTTCGGGTCTGCCGGCCGGTGGGCATGGGGCCGGGTCCGCCGGTGGTGCTTCCGGTGCGCTTACGGGCGCTCCTAGCGGCGCGCCCGCGGGTGCCCCCGGGGACTCTTCCGCCGACGCGCCGTCCGACGGCGCTTCCGGCACGTCCGCGCGCTCCGCGGCGTCCTCGGACGCGTCGCTGGGCCGGCCGGTGCCGCTGTCCGCTCCCGAGGGGGCTGCCGCCTCCTCGGAGGGCCCGGAGCCGGTGGCGCCCGCCGCACCGCCCGC
This sequence comes from Streptomyces klenkii, assembly GCF_003626645.1. Classification (GTDB taxonomy): domain Bacteria; phylum Actinomycetota; class Actinomycetes; order Streptomycetales; family Streptomycetaceae; genus Streptomyces; species Streptomyces klenkii. Next base: position 445,551 of record NZ_RBAM01000007.1, read on the forward strand.
ACCGCCTGCGCCGCCGGTCGCGCCCCCCGTGCCGGAGGCGACCCCCTGGGCCGCGGCGGCCACGCACACCGCCGATGACGACGACCGCTCGGTCGGCCTGCCGGCCACCGTGCTGGCGCCGGCCCTGTCGGGTACGGACGAGGACGACACGCCTCCTCCGGGCGTCGGCCCGGAGGCGAAGACGGCCCTGATGTCGGCCGGCAGCGCGCTGCCGAAGACGGCCATAGCCCCGTCCCTCGACTCCCTTGAAGGCCCGTCGGCAGCTCAGGGCGCCCCCGGCGCCCCGGTCCCGCCGCCCGCGGCGCCCGCCGGAGCCCCCGTGCCGCCGCCCGCGGCGCCGGCCGGGCCGGGTGCGCCCGTTCCGCCGCCGCCCGCTCCCGGTGCCGGTGGCCCGCAGGCACCCACGCCGCCCGGCCCGCCCGCGGCCCCCGGGGCGCCCGCCCCGGCCGGTCCGGGCACCGGTGCGGCCTATGCCGCGACGATGCTCGCCCACCCCGGTACACCGGGCATGCCCGGAGCCGCACCCGGCGCCCCGGCGCCCGGCGCGCCCGTACCGCCCGGTCCGCCCGGTGCCCCGGGCCGCCCGTCGGGCCCCGCCGCGCCGCCCGCGGCACCGCCTGCCGCTCCGGCCGGCCCTGGTGGGGTGCACCACGCGGCGACCATGCTCGCGAGCGCCCCCGGCGGCCCGGCCGCTCCAGGCGCTCCCGGCGCCCCGGGGCAGCCCCCCGCGGCCCCCGCCCGCCCCGGCGGCACCCCGCCGCCCGCCGGCCCCGGCGGCGTGCACCACGCGGCCACCATGCTGGCGAGCCCGGGAGGCCCCGGCATGCCCCCCGCCCCGCAGGGCCCTGCCGCGCCGCAGCCGGCCCCCGCGGCCCCCGCGTACGGCTACCCGCAGCCCCCCAGCGGCCTGCCGACCGTAGGCCCGGGCTACATGGCCGTCCTGCGCTACCGCGCGCACGACGGTTCCGAGCAGCAGCTCATCCGCCGCAGCGCGCCGGGCACGCCGCACCCGGAGTGGCAGATCCTGCACGAGCTGATGGCGCTGAACGTGCCGCGCGAGCAGGTGCTGGAGCTCCACACGGAGCTGGAGTCCTGCGACGGCCCCGGCGGCTACTGCGCCCGTATGGTGCGCGACAACTGGCCGCAGGCGACGGTCAGTCACACGGCCGCGTACGGCCGCGACCACGCCACGCGCCAGCAGGGCGTCCGGCACCTGATCGAGCATCAGGGCGAGCTGCATCAGGTCGCGGACGGACCGGCGCGCCCCGCGCCGAACCGGGTGCCGCTGCCGCACCCCGGCCAGGTGCAGCAGGCGCCGCCGGTCGGCCCGGACGTGATCGCCCGGGAGCTGGCCGAGTCGTTCGGCCCGCAGGGCGTGTTCCGGTTCGAGCAGCGCGCGGTGTCGCGCCAGGGCGTGCCGGACATCGTGGCGCAGACGCTGGTGTGGGCCGGCGTGCCCGTGGACTGCGGACCGTTCTTCTGGGGCCAGGCGCAGCCGGGCCGGCCCGTGCCGACGCTGGCGGAGCTGGCGGCGGAGCGGCGGGTGCAGGCGGCGCCGGACGCGGGTTCGTATCTCGTGATGGGCACGGACTTCGGCAAGCAGCTGTGCGTCCAGTACGGGACGGCGCACATCGTCGCGGTGCCGCTGGAGGCGGGGCCGGGCGGTTCGTCCGTTCCGCCGCAGTTCGTCAACACGAGCCTGCCTCAGTTCGTTCGCTCTTTGGCGCTGCTCGGGAAGATGTGGCGGTGGCGCTACGGATTGACGCCGGAGCAGGCGGGCCGCTGGACGGTGGATTTCCAGGAACAGCTGATGGCGCTGGACACGGCCGCCTTGTCCTCGCCGGAGAACTGGTGGTCGGTGCTGGTGGAGCAGATGTGGGACGGCCTGTTCTAGTGGCGCGGCCGGTGCGCTGAGGGCGCGGGGCGCCCGATCCGGGGTGAGGGTCGGGCGCCCCGTGTCGTAGGTTGGCGCATCCTTGACAGAAGAAGCGGGCGGAGTGTCGCGTCATCGGCACTTCCCGTGGTCCAGGGATGATGTGCGCCAGACTGCGTCACATACCGGACATCCGGGATATAAGGGGCTTCAAGGATGAGTGCATCGGTGTCTCCCGACGGTTTCGCTGTCGTACGGGGCCGGGGTTACCGGCCCGAGCAGGTCGATCGCGTGCTCGCCGAGTTCGCGCGCCAGCGGGACGCGGCCTGGGAGCGGGTGGCGCGGCTGACCGTACTCGCGCGCGAGATGGAGGAGGAGACGCAGCGGCTGGGGCAGGTGGTGACGCAGCTCCCCCCGCAGACGTACGAATCGCTCGGCCAGCGCGCGCAAGGGCTCCTCATCACCGCCCAGGCCGAGGCGACCGGGCTGCGGGAGCGGGCCGAGGCGGCCGCCGCCGAGCTGATGGAGGCCGCCGAGGCGCACGGGCGGGCCGCCCGGGACGCGGCCCACCAGGCCGCCACGGCGGTGCGCGCCGAGGCCGAGGAATGGGCGCGGCAGGCGCTCGTCGCGGCCGAGTCCGTCGCCGACGACGTCATCGCCGTGGCGCGGCGCGACGCCAAGCAGCGGCGCGAGGACGCGGTGGCCGCGCTGGCGGAGATGCGCGAGCGGACGGCGGCGGCGCTGGCCGAGCAGGAGAAGGACCACGCGGAGCGATGGGAGGCGTCGGGGCGCGAGATCGCCGAGCGCGAGGCGGCGCTCGACACGCGCATCGCCGCGATGGAGGAGTACGCCCGCAACGCCCTGGCGGAGGCGCAGCGCCGCTACGCGGAGGCGGAGGAGGCGGCGCGGCACGGCCAGGAGGACGCGGAGGCGCAGGGCGCCGCCCTGATCGCGCAGGCGCGGGTCCGCGAGGAGCGGGTCGTGCGGGACATGGAGCGCAACCTCCGCGAACACGAGGAGCGCCGCGAGGAGCTCCGCGCCCACATGGCCCACGTCCGCCACAGCCTGGCAGCCCTCACGGGCAAGCCGGTGGCGGAGGATCTGGGCGCGGGGGAGTAAGGCGGGGCACGTACGCGTACGGCCGGTCCGGCACCGCCGGGTACCGCCGTTGTGGCTGACCGCCGCGGCGGCGGGGTGAAGGGTGCGCGGCGTCACCCTTCACGGACGGCGCTCCGGCTGCGCCCGGCTTCCTTACCGACGAGGTTTCAAGGAAGCCGGCTTCCTTGAAACCGCCGCGGCGGATCGAAGGGTGCGGGCAGCACCCTTCACCCGTGCCGGGCCCCCCGCAGGGGCTACGCCTTCGGTGTCGGGAGTTCGGCCGTGGGGGCCTTCACCGTCAGGTGGAAGGCGTGGGCCTTGCCGTCCGCCGTCGTCACGTTCAGCACGTAGTCGCCGGACTTCGCGTCCGTCAGCAGCTCCGGCAGCTCCAGGACGCCGTCCTTGTCCGTCGTCCCGGCCTCCAGCCGCCACGTCCGCTTGCCGTCGGGTCCCTTGAAGTAGGGGCCGACGGCCTTGCCGTTTTCGGTGGCGGGCGTCGTGCCGTCGGCCTTGGTGACCGTGGCCGTGATGGCCGAGCCGACGACGTCCTTGCCGTCCTTCGCCAGCACCTTGACCGTGAACCGGTCGGCGAACGCGCCATTGGGGTCGGCCTTCAGGCGCGGGTCACCGACAAAGATGACCCGGTCGGCCGTCAGCACGGACACCGTGCCCGTGAACTCCACCGCCGGAAGGTCGCGCCCGACGACCGTCGCCGTCACCTTGACCTTGCCGATCTTGAGCCCGGCCGTGACCCGCGGAGCCTTGGCCGTACCGTCCTTGCCCGTGACGACGGTCGTCTCCGTGGAGCCGTCCGTGAACGCGGCACCGTCACCGCTCACCACGAACCGTACGCGCGCCCCCGCAACCGCCTTCCCGGACTTGTCCTTGACCAGGACCTGCGCCGACTCCTTGAACGTCTCGCCGGCGTTCGCCTCCCAGGCCTTGTCGCTGCCGACCCGCTCCAGGCGGCTCGGCTGCGGCGCGGGCGGGTTCGGCTTGCCGGGATCGGGCTTGCTGGGATCCGGCTTGCCGGGATCGGGCTTGCCGGGATCAGGCTTATTGGGCTCGGGCTTGCTCGGCTTCTCCGGCTTGCCCGGCTGCGTGCCGGGCTTGCCCGGCGTCGTCCCCGTCGACCCGCCGGGCGACGGCGGCACCGGCTTCGAAGGCTGCGGCTTCTGCGAAGGAGTACTGCCCGAAGGGGCATTGCCCGACGGCGTGTTACCGGACGGCGTATTGCCCGACGGCACACCCGGAAGGTCCGGCAGCGACGGCACGTTGCCCTGCTGGTACGCGCGCATCCACTCCGTGACGGCGTTCACGTACGAGCGCGAGTTGTTGTAGCTGAGGATCGCCCGGTCGAGGTCCTCGGGCCGGTTCATGTCCTTGCCGCCCGCGCACAAGTACTTGGCGGTGCCGAGCGCGGCGTCGTAGACGTTGTTGGGGTCCTTCACCCCGTCGCCGTTGCCGTCGGCGCCGTACTGCGCCCACGTGGACGGCAGGAACTGCGTGGGGCCGACGGCCTTGTCGTAGACGGTGTCGCCGTCCCAGCGCCCCTGGTCGGTGTCCTTGACGGTGGCGAAGCCGTTGCCGTCCAGCTGCGGGCCGAGGATCGGCTTGTCCGTCGTGCCGTCGGAGGTCATGCGCGCGCCGTTGTACGTGGCGTGCTGCGTCTCCACCTGGCCGATGCCGGCTATGAGCTCCCACGGCATGTGGCAGCCCGGCATGTCGGCCGCGGCGCGCTGCGCGGCCTTGCGGTAGGCGTCCAGGGCCGTCGCGGGGATGCCCGTGGCGGCGTCCTTGGAGTCCTCCTTGCCGGCGCCGGGCGTGCCGGGCAGGCCGGGGCGGCCCTTCGGTCTGAGGTCGGGCAGCGTGAGGTTGGGCGTGCCGTGCGGCATGCCCTGGGGGTTCTTCGGGTCCTTCGCGGGGTCGTCCGCATCCGCCGTGTTGTGCGGGGGACTGACGCCGACCGCGGCCGTCAGGCTGGCCACGAGCAGGGCCGTGCACAGGCCCTGCCGGGAGACACTGGCAGCGCGCGTAGGGAGTATCTTCACGATGCTGCTTCCTTCGGAGACCTGCGGCCCGTGCGAAGGGGTGCACGACATCCCCCCTCGACCATGACACCGAACACTAATTCCCTGTGGCCCCAATTGTCTTGCCCGGTGGCCGCCTTCACGTAGTATTCGCCCTTCGTTCCTCCGCGACTTCCTCCCCTTTGGTCGTTTCCTGCCGTTTGTCCGTGGCGGGTTCGGTGAGCCCGGCGCCTTCACGGCAGCCACAGGGGAGCCGGGGCGCCCCGCCCCGCCCGCCCCCGGATCGTTTCCCCGGACACGCATCCCCCCGCCGGCGGCTTATTTGCGCCTTACGTAACGGCAGGGTGCAGACTCGGCCCCCGGCGGACCCCGAGACCGGCGGGTCCGCCGGCCCCGCAACCCCTAAGGGTCTTTCCCGGCTTTCTCCTGCTCGTCCCGGCCACCCGGTTCGTACCGCAGGGGGAGGGGCGGGCACGACCCGCTGCCTAGCCTTTTCATGGCGATGCCGGCCGGAGAGGCGGTGGTGGGGCTAGCCCCACCTCGGATACACGGACGAGCACCATCGCGCCGGCCTCCCGCCGCCGGGCAGGCTGTGGACCGCACCGCATGAGCACCAAGGAGTTTCACCGTGACAACGGCTGTATCGATTCCCAAGACCGGGGGCAGCGGAGGGCGTACGGCCGTCGCGGCGAGGGCCCGCCAGGTCGTCAAGGCCTACGGGGCCGGCGAGACCCGCGTCACCGCCCTCGACCAGGTGGACGTGGACATCGCCCGCGGGCAGTTCACCGCCATCATGGGCCCCTCCGGCTCCGGCAAGTCCACCCTGATGCACTGCCTGGCCGGCCTGGACACCGTCACGTCCGGCCAGATCTTCATCGACGAGACCGAGATAACCGGCCTCAAGGACAAGAAGCTCACCCGGCTCCGCCGCGACCGCATCGGCTTCATCTTCCAGGCGTTCAACCTGCTCCCGACGCTCAACGCGATCGAGAACATCACGCTCCCCATGGACATCGCCGGCCGCAAGCCGGACAAGGCCTGGCTCGACCGCGTCGTGGAGACCGTAGGCCTCGCGGGCCGCCTCAAGCACCGGCCGAACCAGCTCTCCGGCGGCCAGCAGCAGCGCGTCGCCGTGGCCCGCGCCCTCGCCGCCCGCCCCGAGATCATCTTCGGTGACGAGCCGACCGGAAACCTCGACTCGCGCGCCGGCGCCGAGGTGCTGGGCTTCCTGCGCCAGTCCGTGGACGAGCTGGGCCAGACCATCGTCATGGTCACCCACGACCCCGTGGCCGCCTCGTACGCCGACCGCGTGCTCTACCTGGCCGACGGCCGCATCGTGGACGAGATGTACAGCCCGACCGCCGACGCGGTCCTCGAGCGCATGAAGAACTTCGACGCCCGTGGACGGGTGTCGTGACCGTCCTCAAGACCTCGATGCGCAACTTCGTCGCGCACAAGGGCCGCATGGCGCTCTCCGCCGTCGCGGTCCTGCTGTCGGTGGCGTTCGTGTGCGGCACGCTCGTCTTCACCGACACCATGAACGCCACGTTCGACAAGCTCTTCGCGAACACCGCCTCCGATGTCTCCGTCGGTCCCAAGAAGGACGACGACGCCCAGGAGACCGGCAAGCCGCAGGCCCTGCCGGCCGCCCTGCGGGCGAAGCTGGCGAAGGTCGACGGCGTCGCCAAGGTCGAGCCGCACGTCACCAGCATGCAGCTGACCGTCGTGAAGGGTAAGAACAAGAGCCTCAGCCCCACCTCCGGCGCCCCCACCGTGGGCACCAACTGGGACGAGAGCCAGCAGAAGTCCGTCGAGATCACCAGCGGTCACGCCCCGCACGGCGCGGCCGAGGCCGTCCTCGACGCCGACACCGCCGCCAAGCACGGCGTGAAGACGGGCGACGAGCTCCGCGTCCTCGCCGTCCCCGGCGACTTCACCGTGCGCGTCGCCGGCATCGCCACCTTCAAGACCACCAACCCCGGCGCCGCCCTCCTCTACTTCGACACCGCGACCGCGCAGACGAAGCTGCTCGGCAGCGCGGACGCCTTCAGCAGCTACGGGCTGACCGCCGCGTCCGGCGTCAGCGACGAGCAGCTCAAGGAGCGCGTCACCGCCGTCCTCGGCTCCTCAGCCGGCGGCTCCGATGAGTACACAGTGCGCACCGCGGCCGAGTCCAAGGAGGAGAACAAGAAGAACGTCGGCTCCTTCCTCGACGTCATGAAGTACGCGCTGCTGGGCTTCGCCGGCATCGCCGTCCTCGTCGGCATCTTCCTCATCGTCAACACCTTCTCCATGCTGGTCGCCCAGCGCACCCGGGAGATCGGCCTCATGCGGGCCATCGGCTCCAGCCGCCGGCAGATCCTGCGCTCGGTGCTCGTGGAGGCCGTGCTGCTCGGCGTCGTCGGCTCGGTGCTCGGCATCGGCGGCGGCATCGCCCTCGCCGTGGGGCTGATGGAGCTCATGGGCTCCATGGGCATGAAGCTCGACATGGGCGAGCTCACCATCAAGGCCGCGACGCCGGTCGTGGGCCTGACCATCGGCGTGCTCGTCACCGTGCTCGCCGCCGTCCTGCCCGCCGTCAAGGCCACCCGCATCTCCCCGATGTCCGCCCTGCGCGACGCCGGCACCCCGGCGGACGGCAAGGCCGGCAAGGTGCGCGCCACGATCGGCGTGCTGCTCACCGCCCTGGGCGGGCTGGCCCTGGTCGCCGCGGCGAAGGCGGACGACGCCAAGGCGGGCTCCGGCATGCTGGGCCTCGGCGTCTTCCTGTCCCTCGTCGGCTTCATCGTCGTCGGACCGCTGCTGGCCGGCTTCGTCGTCCGCGTGATCAGCGCGGTCGTGCTGCGGGTCTTCGGGCCCGTCGGCCGCCTCGCCGAGCGCAACGCGCTGCGCAACCCGCGGCGCACCGGAGCCACCGCCTCCGCGCTGATGATCGGCCTCGCGCTGGTCGCCGCGCTGTCGGTGGTCGGCTCCTCGATGGTCGCCTCGGCCACGGACCAGCTCGACAAGTCGGTGGGCGCGGACTTCATCATCCAGAACGAGAACGGGCAGCCGCTCAGCCCCGCGCAGAGCAAGGCCGTCCGGTCGGCGGGTGACGTCGCGCACTTCACCCGGATCACGACCGTCAACGCCAAGCTCACCCTCCCCGACGGCAAGACCGTCAAGCAGGGCCTCAACGCCTCCGAGTCCACCTACGGCGAGGACCTGATCACAGAGACGGTGCAGGGCAAGTTCGCGGACGTCTGGGGCAAGGACGCCATGTCCGTGCCGGAGGGCTTCGCCAAGGACCATGGCATCAAGCTCGGGGACGAGCTGACCGTCGCGATGGCCGACGGCCGCACGGCCGGGCTCCGGGTGAAGGCCATCACCTCGGACGACACCAGCATCAACAAGGGCGGGATGTTCCTCGCCCTCGACACCGCCCGGCAGTACCTGCCCGCCGACAAGATGCCGCTGGACATGCTGGTGCTGGCCAAGGCCTCCGACGGCAGGACCAAGGAGGCCGCCGCCGCCCTCAAGGCGTCCGTCGAGCAGTACCCGCAGATCAAGGTCCGCGACCAGTCCGACTACAAGAAGCTCATCCAGGACCAGGTCGGCCAGCTCCTCAACATGATCTACGGCCTGCTCGCCCTCGCGATCATCGTCGCGGTCCTGGGCGTCGTGAACACCCTGGCCCTGTCGGTCGTCGAACGCACCCGGGAGATCGGCCTCCTGCGCGCCATCGGCCTCTCGCGCCGCCAGATGCGCCGCATGATCCGCCTGGAGTCGGTCGTCATCGCCCTCTTCGGCGCCCTGCTCGGCCTCGGCCTGGGCATGGCCTGGGGCACCACGTCCCAGAAGCTCCTGGCCCTCCAGGGCCTGGGCGTCCTGGACATCCCCTGGCCGACGATCACCGCGGTCTTCCTCGGCTCAGCGGTCGTGGGCCTCCTCGCGGCCCTGGTCCCGGCATTCCGGGCAGGCCGGATGAACGTCCTGAACGCGATCGCCACGGACTGACCTCCGGCCGGGGGAAAACCGGCCGGAAAAAACCAGCCCGGCCCGGACGTGCCACGGGGGTGCGCGTCCGGGCCGGGCTCCTTTGCGCCCGGCCCGGGGTGCGTAAAGGCCCGGCCTCCCGGAGAGGCGACGCTCTGCCGCCCGGTTGCCGTACGGTGATCGGGGCATCCTTGGGAGGACTCATGACCACGCAGCCGGTTCACGACGGTGGGGCGCTGATCCCCAGACCCGAGAAGACGTTCCCCGCGTTGCGGGCGGCGCTCGCGCAGGTCGCGCCGTCCCGGCTGGCGGAGATGGCGACGGAGCGGGACACGGTCTTCACGATGGCCACTCAGACCAACAGTCTCGGGCCGATCGCCATGTTCCAGCTCAAGTGGGCCACTGTGATCGAGGTCGAGCGGTTTCCTGAGGTCGCGCGGCGGCTGCACGCGGCCGAGCGCGCCGCGCAGTCCCTCGACAGGGACGATCCGGCGTGGCGGGCCGCGATGGACGGGATCCGGGAGATCATGGACACGGCCAGGGCGCAGGTAGCCGATGGGTGAATGGGGCTGGGAGTACGACCCCGACGCCCGGCACGTCATCGGCGAGACGCCGACCTCGCCTTCGTCGCACGGGTGGAAGAGCGTGCCGACGAGCTGGTCCGGGCAGCGGCGGCTCTCTATCTGGACGGTGCCTCTTACCGGGGCCGGTCACCCGGGGGGCAGGAGGAAATCCTCCCCGGAGGGATGTTCCAGTATCTGACCGTCGTGCGGCAGCAGTGCCTGTACATCGTCCAGGTCATCGCCTGGCCACTCTGACCGGCGCGGGCGGGGGCGTCCCCGGTCCCGGAACCGTCGGGCCGCGGTTGTCGGTGGTGCGTCGTAGGCTGGGCTCACCCGGCCCGTGGACACGTGTCGGGCCGTTCGCGTTGTCACCCCTTGTCACCCGGGACGGAAAAAGCCTCCATGAGCCTGCACGGTCTGCTCGACGCCGTCGTCAATGATCCGGCGCTCGCCGAAGCGGTGAAGGCCGCGGCCGACGGCAACCGCCCGCACGTCGATCTCGTCGGCCCGTCCGCCGCCCGGCCCTTCGCCGTCGCCGCGCTGGCGCGCGACGCGGGGCGCCCGGTGCTGGCCGTGACGGCCACCGGCCGTGAGGCCGAGGACCTGGCGGCGGCGCTGCGCTCGCTGCTGCCGCCGGACGGCGTCGTGGAGTTCCCGGCCTGGGAGACGCTGCCCCACGAGCGCCTCTCGCCCCGCTCGGACACCGTCGGCCGCCGCCTGGCCGTGCTGCGCCGGCTCGCGCACCCGCGCAAGGACGATCCGGCGGCGGGGCCGGTCAGCGTGGTCGTCGCGCCGATCCGGTCCGTGCTGCAACCGCAGGTGAAGGGGCTCGGCGACCTGGAGCCGGTCAGCCTGCGCTCGGGGCGGAGCGCCGACCTCGAAGCGACCGTGGAAGCGCTGGCGGCCGCCGCGTACTCCCGGGTCGAACTGGTGGAGAAGCGCGGCGAGTTCGCCGTCCGCGGCGGCATTCTGGACGTCTTCCCGCCGACCGAGGAGCACCCGCTCCGGGTCGAGTTCTGGGGCGACGACGTCGAGGAGATCCGCTACTTCAAGGTCGCCGACCAGCGTTCCCTGGAGGTCGCCGAGCACGGCCTGTGGGCGCCGCCCTGCCGTGAGCTGCTGCTGACGGAGGACGTGCGGGCCCGGGCGGCGGAGCTCGCGGAGGAGCACCCGGAGCTCGGCGAGCTCCTCTCCAAGATCGCCGAGGGCATCGCGGTCGAGGGCATGGAGTCCCTCGCTCCGGTCCTGGTGAACGAGATGGAACTGCTGCTGGACGTGCTGCCGGCGGGCGCGATGACGGTCGTGTGCGACCCGGAGCGCGTGCGGACCCGTGCCGCGGACCTCGTGGCCACCAGCCAGGAGTTCCTCCAGGCGTCGTGGGCGGCCACCGCCGGCGGCGGCGAGGCCCCCATCGACGTGAACGCGGCCTCCCTGTGGGGCATCGCGGACGTCCGCGACCGCGCTCGCGAGCTCGGCCAGATGTGGTGGTCGGTGAGCCCCTTCGCCGCCGACGAGGACCTGGGCGGCGACACCCTCAAGCTCGGCATGCACGCCCCGGAGACGTACCGCGGCGACACCGCCCGCGCCCTCGCCGACACCAAGGGCTGGCTGGCCGACGGCTGGCGCACCGTCTTCGTCACGGAGGGCCACGGCCCCGCGGCCCGCACCGTCGAGGTCCTCGGCGGCGAGGGCATCGCCGCCCGCCTCGACGCCGACATCGCCGAGCTCGCCCCCTCCGTCGTGCACGTCTCCTGCGGCAGCATCGACAACGGCTTCGTCGACCCCGGCCTGAAGATCGCCGTCCTCACCGAGACGGACCTGTCCGGGCAGAAGTCCGTCAGCAAGGACATGGGCCGGATGCCGGCCCGCCGCCGCAAGACCATCGACCCGCTCACGCTCCAGGCCGGCGACTACATCGTCCACGAGCAGCACGGCGTCGGCCGCTACATCGAAATGGTGCAGCGCACCGTCCAGGGCGCCACCCGCGAGTACCTGCTCGTGGAGTACGCGCCCGCCAAGCGCGGCCAGCCCGGCGACCGTCTCTACATCCCGACCGACCAGCTGGAGCAGGTCACCAAGTACGTCGGCGGCGAGGCCCCCACCCTGCACCGCCTGGGCGGCGCGGACTGGACGAAGACCAAGGCGCGCGCCAAGAAGGCCGTCAAGGAGATCGCCGCCGACCTGATCAAGCTGTACTCGGCGCGGATGGCCGCCCCCGGCCACTCCTTCGGCGCCGACACCCCCTGGCAGCGCGAGCTGGAGGACGCCTTCCCGTACGCGGAGACGCCCGACCAGCTCACGACCATCGCCGAGGTCAAGGAGGACATGGAGAAGTCCGTCCCCATGGACCGCCTGATCTGCGGCGACGTCGGCTACGGCAAGACCGAGATCGCGGTCCGCGCCGCGTTCAAGGCCGTGCAGGACGGCAAGCAGGTCGCGGTGCTGGTGCCCACGACCCTTCTCGTCCAGCAGCACTTCGGCACCTTCTCCGAGCGGTACTCCCAGTTCCCGGTCGTGACGAAGGCGCTGTCCCGCTTCCAGACCGACGCCGAGGCCAAGGCCGTGCTGGAGGGCCTGCGCGACGGCTCGGTCGACATCGTCATCGGCACGCACCGCCTGTTCTCGTCCGAGACGAAGTTCAAGGACCTGGGTCTCGTCATCGTCGACGAGGAGCAGCGCTTCGGCGTCGAGCACAAGGAGCAGCTGAAGAAGCTGCGGGCGAACGTCGACGTCCTGACGATGTCCGCCACCCCGATCCCGCGCACCCTGGAGATGGCGGTCACCGGCATCCGCGAGATGTCGACCATCACCACCCCGCCGGAGGAGCGGCACCCGGTGCTGACCTTCGTGGGCCCGTACGACCAGAAGCAGATCGGCGCCGCGATCCGCCGCGAGCTGCTGCGCGAGGGCCAGGTCTTCTACATCCACAACCGGGTGGAGTCCATCGACCGGGCGGCCGCGCGGCTGCGCGAGATCGTGCCGGAGGCGCGGATCCAGACCGCGCACGGGCAGATGGGCGAGAGCCGGCTGGAGCAGGTCGTCGTCGACTTCTGGGAGAAGAAGTTCGACGTCCTGGTGTCGACCACGATCGTCGAGTCCGGCATCGACATCTCCAACGCCAACACGCTGATCGTGGAGCGGGGCGACAACTTCGGGCTGTCGCAGCTGCACCAGCTGCGCGGGCGCGTGGGCCGTAGCCGCGAGCGCGGCTACGCCTACTTCCTCTACCCGCCGGAGAAGCCCCTGACCGAGACCGCCCACGAGCGGCTCGCCACCATCGCCCAGCACACGGAGATGGGCGCCGGCATGTACGTGGCCATGAAGGACCTGGAGATCCGCGGCGCGGGCAATCTGCTCGGCGGCGAGCAGTCCGGCCACATCGCCGGCGTCGGCTTCGACCTCTACATCCGCATGGTCGGCGAGGCCGTGGCGGACTACCGGGCGTCGGTCGAGGGCGGCGAGGAGCAGCCCGAGGCACCGCTCGAAGTCAAGATCGAACTGCCGGTGGACGCGCACGTCCCGCACGACTACGCGCCCGGCGAGCGCCTGCGCCTCCAGGCCTACCGCGCGATCGCCTCCGCGAACAGCGAGGAGGACATCCGCGCCGTCCGCGAGGAGCTCACCGACCGCTACGGCAAGCTGCCCGAGCCCGTGGAGAACCTGCTGCTCGTCGCGGGCCTGCGGATGCTGGCCCGGGCGTGCGGCGTCGCCGACATCACCCTCCAGGGCTCCAACGTCCGCTTCGGGCCCGTGGAATTGCGCGAGTCCCAGGAGCTGCGCCTCAAGCGGCTCTACCCGCGCACCGTCATGAAGCCGGCCACGCACCAGATCCTGGTGCCCCGCCCGGCGACGCGCCCGATCGGCGGCAAGCCGCTGGTCGGACGGGAACTGCTCGCGTGGACGGGCGAGTTCCTCACGACGATCCTGGGGTCGTAGGGCGCCGGCCCGGCCGACGGGCGCAGGGGGCGGGGGTCAGGAGGCCGCCGCCCCCGACCTCTTCAGCACCACATAGCCCCCCTCGCTGCCGAGGAGCGCGTACCGCGCCCCGGGGTGCATCCGTTCCCCGTCCGCGATCAGGTCCCCCGGGCCCTTGCCGTCCGCCATGCGCATGGCTATGTAGTCGGGGGTGATGCCGCGGGTGTCGCCGATCCAGAAGACCCGGCACCGGCCGGCGAGGCGGCTTATCGGGGCTATGTCGGCCTCGACGCTCGCCCCGTCGGGGATGCGGTCCAGGAGCCGCTCGGTCGCCCGGACGCTCTCGGGGACGCTGTACGTGCCGGACTCGGTCAGGGAGTACAGGGGCAGGGACGCGGTCAGGGCGAGGGACGCGGCGAGCACCGCGCCCGGCAGGTGGTGCGCGTACGAGCGCAGCAGCGGGCGGCGGCTGTCGCGGGCCCGGGCCAGGGCGTCGGTGAGCGCGATGAGGACGACGGGCATCAGGACGGCGTTGTAGTGCCAGTCCGTGCCCCAGTAGTGGTCGTCGTGGGAGGCGAACCGCCACGCGAGCGTCGGCACGGCGGCGATCAGAACCGGGGAGCGCAGGGCCAGCAGGCCGGTGGTGGGCAGCAGGATCCACAGCAGGGTGCGTATCGCGGTGTCGGCGGGGATGGTGGCGGGGGATCCGTCGCCCCCGCCGCCGTCGAGCTTGTTCCAGTAGTCGTAGGCGCCGCCGGTGTTGAAACCGGGGATGATCAGCCCGAACGTGATCGCGGCGGCCGCCAGGCCGAAGGCCACCAGCCCGGTGGCCAGCGGGGCCGCTCCCCGGGGGACGCCCTCGCCGCGGGACTTCGCGCCGCGCAGCCGGATCAGGATGATCGCGCCGATCGCGGCCGCCGTGATGCCCAGGTCCTCCTTCACCAGGACGAGGGGCACGGCCCACCAGACCGCGGCCCGCCAGCGCCCGCGCACCACCGCTTCGAGGGAGAACGCGAGCAGCGGCATCGCGAAGGCGATCTCGTGGAAGTCGAAGTCGACCGCGCGCTGGACGCCCCACGACAGGCCGTAGGCGATGCCGATGGCCAGTCCGCGCTTGCGGCCGAGCAGCCCGGCGGCGAGCCGGGCGACCGGTATCGCGGACAGGGCGAAGAGCGCGGCCTGGGCGACGAGCAGGGTGACCGGGGTGGGGAAGATCCGGTAGAGGGGGGCGAGCAGGGCGGTGACCGGGCTGAAGTGGTCGCCGAGGATGTTGGTGCCCGGGCCCTTGAGGTCGGCTATGGGCGCCTGGAGGTGGGCGTAGCCGCGGACGGCCTGCTCGAAGATACCCAGGTCCCAGGACATGGTGAGCATGCGGCGGTGCCGGCACAGGGACAGCGCGGTGTAGAGGACGAAGAGGGCTCCCGCGAGCCAGTACGGATCCCAGCGCGGGGCGCGCAGGGCCGCGGCGCGGGGCCGGGCGCCGGGTGCCGCCTCGGCCGCGGGCCCGCCCGGTGCCGGAACGGTGGCGGCGGCCGAGTCCATGGGGGAGTCCTTTGTCCGGGAACGGTGGGATGACTGAGCGACGGCTGAGCGACGCCCGAGCAACAGCTGAGGGATGACTGTCGGAAAAGATACGCGGAGCCTCGCCGGAGCCCGGCCTCCTTTCCGAGAGACGAGCGGTCTCCCGGCGCGGTTCGGCCGGAATGTGTCGTCCTTCTCTCAGGCCCCCGCCGTTCAGCCCGTCTTCTTCCAGTCGGAGCAGCCGGTGGTCTTGAAGTAGGCGTCGCCGGGGGCGATGGTCACGACGGCGTTGCCCGTGACGTTGTCGTTGGCGAGGATCGAGTCCGCGCTCTCGTGCAGGGCGTCCTTGGCCCGCTCCCAGTAGCAGCCGTCCTGCTTGTTGCCGGCCGACTTGTAGGTGCCGGGGGCTATGTCGGCCCCCACCTTGTACATGCCGTTGCCGGGCATCTCGGTCTTCGGGCTCCCGGCTGCTTCGCCCTCGGCCACGCGCTCCCAGCTCTTGCAGCCCTGCGTCTTGAAGATCTTGTCCCCGGCCTTGACCGTCACGTACGAGGCGCCGATCACGTTGTCGTTGGCGAGGATCGCGTCGGGGTCGCCGCTGGAGTCCTTGGCGCGCTCCCAGTAGCACCCGAGCTTGTTGCCGAGCGAGCGGTAGGTGCCGGGCTCGAGGTCCGAGCCGACCTGATAGGTGCCGCTTCCCTTCAGGGAGCCCTTCGCGGCCTTCTCCTTTCCTTCGCCGCCCCCCTGGCCCTTCTTCTCCGCCTGCCCCGCGGCGGAGGCCTTGCCGTCGCCGCTGTCGCCGCCACCGCTCAGGGCGCCGCCGATGCCCACGACCACGACGAGGGCGCCCGCGGCCGTGAGGAGCTTGTGCCGCGCGAACCAGTTCCGCTGCTTGGGCTGGGAGTGCTGAGACATGACTGACACCTTTCGGCGGGGAAATCTTCTCGAACCGACGAGTCAATGACAGCAGAGCCTGTGAACCGAGTCAACCACGTTCACGCGATGAGGTGAGTTCACGTCTGTGAAGGGGTGTGTGCGGGTCTCGCGGGTATGCTCGGCACCACAGCGACGAGGCGGGCCGGCTCCGTGCAGGCAGGGTCGGGTAGGAGAGGGGAAGCCGGATGCCGGACAGCGACAGCGCAGCGGAGGTGACCGCGGCCGGGATCGCCCGGCTGGCCGGAGTGGGCCGCGCGGCCGTCAGCAACTGGCGCAGGCGCCACCCCGACTTCCCGCAGCCGATAGGGGGCAGCGAGACCAGCCCCACGTTCGCCCTCGGCGACGTCGAGCAGTGGCTGCGCCACCAGGGCAAGCTCGCCGAGGTCCCGCTGCGCGAGCGGGTCTGGCAGCAGGTCGCCGGCCACCCCGCCGGAGCCGTGACCGCCCTGCGCTACGCGGGCTCCGTCCTCCTCCTCGTCCGGGACCGGCCCGCCGCCTGGCTGGAGCTGGCCGCCCTCGGTGACCTCAAGCTCTCCGAGCAGCTGCCCTCGGCCCTGGAGTCCGCGCTCGCCGCCCGCCTGGGGCGGCACCACCCCGTCGGCGTCCCCACCACCGCCGAGCTGGCCGTCTCCTCCGCCCTGCTGCGCGGCGCCGCCGAGCTCGCCTCCGGGCGCGGCGCCGCCCACGTCTACGAATTCCTCCTGGGCCGCCACCTCGACGCCAACCCCCGGCAGTACACCCTCACCCCGCCCGGCCCCGCCGAGCTCATGGCCGCCCTCGGCGAGGGAAGCCCCGCCGACCGCCACCGGCCGCGCACCGTCCTCGACCCCGCCTGCGGCACCGGCGGCCTCCTCCACGCCGCCGCGGCCGGCACGGGCGCCCCCGCGCCGGCGGTCCTCGGACAGGAGGCCGACCCCGGCCTCGCGGCGCTCACCGCCCTGCGCCTCGCCCTGCACAGCGACGCCCGGGTCCGGGTGCGCGCGGGCGACAGCCTCCGCGCCGACGCCTTCCCGGACACCGCCGCCGACACGGTGCTGTGCCACCCCCCGTTCAACGAGCGCAACTGGGGCCATGAGGAGCTCGCCTACGACCCGCGCTGGGAGTACGGCTTCCCCGCCCGCACCGAGTCCGAGCTCGCCTGGGTCCAGCACGCCCTCGCCCGGCTGCGCGACGGCGGCACCGCCGTCCTGCTGATGCCCCCCGCCGCGGCCTCCCGCCGCTCCGGCCGCCGCATCCGCGCCGACCTCCTGCGCCGCGGCGCCCTGCGCGCCGTGATCGCCCTGCCGGCGGGCGCCGCCCCGCCCTACAACATCCCGCTGCACGTGTGGGTGCTGCGCCGGCCCGGCGCCCAGGCCTCGCCCGTCCCGCACGTCCTCCTGGCCGAGACGGGCGACCTCGCCCCGGCCGGCCGCGACAAGCTGCCCTGGCAGGCCGTGCGCACCGAGGTCCTCGGCGCCTGGGAGGAGTTCGAGCGGCACGGCACCGTCGAGGAGAGGCCCGGCCGGTGCCGCTCCCTCCCCGTCATCGACCTGCTCGACGACGACGTCGACCTCGCCCCCGCCCGCCACCTGCCGCCGCCCGCCGCCGGCAGCGGCGCGGCCGAGCTCACCGACATCCACGACCGGCTCCTGGCCGCCCTGCGGCGCACCGGCGAGCTCACCCCCGCCCCGCCCGCCGCTCCCGGGGACCCGGCCCGCTGGCCCACCACCACCGTCGGCGAGCTCGCCCGGGCCGGGGCGCTGGTGCTGCGCGCGGGCGGCCCGGGGGCGGTGCCCGACCCGGGCGCCGCCGCCCCGCCGGTGCTCACCGACTACGACGTGAAGGGGGGCGGCGGCCCCACGGGCACGCTGCCCGAGGGGCAGGCCGAGGAGCCGGTCCTGGTGCGGGCCGGGGATGTCGTCGTCCCCGTCGTCGGCGATGTCACCGTGGCCCGCGTCATCGGCGAGGAGACGGCCGGCGCCGCCCTCGGCCGGGGCCTGTTCCTGCTGCGGCCCGACCCGGCCGCCCTCGACCCGTGGTTCCTCGCCGGCTTCCTGCGCGGCACCGCCAACCAGCGCCAGGCCAGCAGCTACGCCTCCACCGCCACCCGCCTCGACGTCCGCCGGCTCCAGGTGCCCCGCCTCCCGCTCGCCGACCAGCGGCGCTACGGCGGCCGCTTCCGCGGACTCGCGGAGTTCGAGGAGGCGCTGCGGCGGGCGGAGCGGCTGGGGGAGCGGCTGGTGCAGGGGATGTTCGACGGGCTGACGGACGGGAGCGTCCGGCCGGAA
Organism: Streptomyces klenkii; assembly: GCF_003626645.1. Taxonomy (GTDB): domain Bacteria; phylum Actinomycetota; class Actinomycetes; order Streptomycetales; family Streptomycetaceae; genus Streptomyces; species Streptomyces klenkii. The sequence continues at coordinate 463,729 of NZ_RBAM01000007.1, forward strand.
GGCATCCCGGGACGCATCCCGGACTAAATCCCGGAATGAGTGCTTCCGCGAGGTCCGCGTGGTTCGAGTGACCTGTCACACCGTCTGATGTGGGCAACCTGGGGTGAGTTGCCCGTGTCGGTATATAGGCTCAGGACACAAACGCGCACTCCAGGAGCGAGGAATGAACGGCCACGAACCGCCGCAGCCGCCACCCGGCAGAGCAAAGGTCATTGCTGTGCGGGTGGTCGTGGTGGCGATCACCGTGGGCACGATCCTCCTGCTGCCCTGGGTACCGGTCCTTCGTGTGGCGATCATGCAGGAGGAAGCTGGACTGGGCCCTGTTCTGGGGCGTCCTCGTCCTGTCCTTCCTCAACCTGTCCCGCATCAACGGCGCGGAATCGTGGACGGCGAACGCACAGGTGCAGGCGGGCGCCATCAGCCTCGTGGGCACCGGCATCTGGTCCATCTGGTACTACCTCCGCTACGACATCCGCCACCACCGGGAGCTGGAGACCCGCTACGCCGTCGCGCAGGCCCTCGCCGCGGAGCGGGAGGCCGCGGCGCACCGCCGGGCCGTCGCCCACAACGAGACGGCCCTCGCCGAGGCCGTCAAGGCTTCCCTCTTCGGCCCCGAGCCCGTGCCCGCCCCCGAGCCCGCTCCCGCGCCACCGGCCCCTCCCGCCCCTCCGGCCCCGCGGGTGAACGACCCGTTCACCGACACCCGCTCCTACGTCCGTATGCCGCGGCCGGCCCCCGGCCCGCCGGCCCACCCGGCGCCGGCGTCGTTCCACGCCCACCCGACACTGCCGCCGCCGGCACCGGCGCCGGCAGCGTTCCAGGCCCCGCCGCCCCCGCAGCGGGGCGGCCGGCACCGGAGGCCCGAAGGGCACCCCCCGCCCCAGCCCCACCCCCGGCGCATTCACGAAGTGCGGGCCGAGCTGGATGAGCTCAGTGATCTGCTCCGTAAGGAGCCCAAGGACGGGCCGCAGGGCGGCCGTAAGGAGCAGGAGTGGTGAACGGCCGCATCATCGCCGGGCGCTACGAGCTCGCCACCGTCATCGGCCAGGGCGGCATGGGCCAGGTCTGGACCGCCTACGACCGGCGCCTCGACCGGCGCGTGGCCGTGAAGCTGCTGCGCCCCGACCGCATGGCCGGCACCGACAGCGCCGCCGACGAGATGCGCCGCCGCTTCGTGCGCGAGTGCCGGGTGACCGCCCAGGTCGACCACCGCGGCCTCGTCACCGTCCACGACGCCGGCAGCGACGGCGACGACCTCTACCTCGTCATGCAGTACGTGGAGGGCGCCGACCTCGCCGACCACCTCGCCGAGCACGAGCCCTACCCCTGGCCCTGGGCCGTCTCGGTGGCGGCACAGCTGTGCTCGGTGCTCTCCGCGGTGCACGCCGTGCCGATCGTCCACCGCGACCTCAAGCCGCGGAACGTGATGGTCCGCCCCGACGGCTCCGTCATCGTCCTCGACCTCGGCGTCGCCTCCGTCATGGACGCCGACACCACACGCCTCACCCGCACCGGCTCCCCCATCGGCAGCCCCGCCTACATGGCCCCCGAGCAGGCCATGGGCGGCGCGGTCGGCCCGTACACCGACCTCTACGCCCTCGGCGTGCTCCTGCACGAACTGCTCAGCGGCAACGTGCCCTTCGCCGGGTCCACCGCGCTCGGCGTCCTGCACCGCCATCTCTACGAACCCCCCGTGCCGCTGCGGCAGCTGCGCCCCGAGCTGCCCCAGGCCCTCGAAGACCTCGTGCTGCGCCTGCTCGCGAAGGACCCGCTGCACCGGCTCGCCGACGCCCAGGAGGCGTACGAGGCGCTCGCGCCCCTCCTGCCGGCACCGGGCTCCGCCCCGGTGGGGCCCCTGGGGCCCATGAACCCCACGCGCTCCTTCCTGCTGCCGCACGCCCCCTGGCCCGAGCGCTCCGCCACCGTCCCCGGCGCCCGGCAGCAGGCCGAGGCCTTCGCCCCCGCACCGCCCGCGCCCAGCGGCCCCGATGTCGCCGAAGCCGTCGAGGAGGTCAAGCGCCTGCTCGACCAGGGCGGCATCACCCAGGCCGTCGACCTGCTCGGCTCGATCCTGCCCGCCGCCGCGGCCGAGCACGGCGAGCACTCCACCGTCGTCAGGACGCTGCGCAAGCAGTACGCGGCCACCCTCATGGACGACGGCCAGTACCGGCGCGCGCTGCCCGAGCTGCGCCGGCTCGCCGATGACTACGCCGCCGAGAGCACTCCGCGCGCGGCCCGCCAGCGGCTGCGCTGCCAGTACGACGCCGCGCAGTGCCTGGAGCAGCTCGGCGAGGCGGTGGCCGCGCTCGATGAATACCGCGCGCTCCTCCCGCACTTCGAGAGCCACCCCGACGACCCGGCCACCCCGCTCGACATCCGCCGCCGCATAGGCCACCTGCTGCTCTCCCTCGGAGACCGGCAGGCCGCCCACGACACCCTCGTCACGCTCCTGCGCGACGCCGAGCTGCTGCACGGGCCGCACCACCCGCTCCCCGCGGAGATCCGGCACACGTTGCAGTGGCTGGGGCAAGTCAGGGCCTGAGCCCCCGGCCGGGGCCCCGGGCGTCCGCAGCCCGGGCCCGGGCCTTCCGCGGCGTCACCCGCACATCCCCGCGCCCCGCGAATCGTTGGTCGAATCGGTGGCCCGGGCCACCCGGACTCCCTACCATCGATCAACGCAGGTCGATCACCGTCGCACGACCGCCGCCGGGAGGCTTCATGATCCGCCGAAGGACCGCGCTCTCCGTCACCGCCGCCGCGCTGCTCGCCGCGGCCCCCCTCCTCACCGCCTGCGGGCAGACCGCCCATCCGGGGGCCGCGGCCGTCGTGGGCGACGACAAGATCACCGTCTCCCAGCTCCAGAGCCAGGTCGCGGACGTCCGCGACGCGCAGCGCTCCTCCCCGCAGGGGGACCAGCTCACGGCGAACAGCGCCCGCCTCGGCCAGGACACCCTGGTCCGCCTCATCCAGTACCGGATCGTGGAGCAGGCCGGCAAGGACAACGGCATCGAGGTCACGCGGCGCGAGTTGCAGCGGCAGCGGGCCGACGTCGAGGCGGCCAACGGAGGGGCGGCGGCGGTGCGCGCCCGGTTCCTCGCGCTCGGCATCGCGCCCGACCAGATCGACCGGGCCCTGTCCGTGGACCTCGTCCGCGCCAAGCTGGACGGCAAGTTCGGCACGGCCCGCACGAACGAGATCCTGATGCACACCTCCGACTCCCTCCACGTCGACGTGAACCCGCGCTACGGCGTGTGGGACGGCAAGCGCGGCACCGCCCAGACCGCGCTGGAGCCGTGGCTGCGCTCGGCCGCGGCCGCCGCCGCGGCCGAACGCCCGGCGTAAGCCGCCCGCCGCCCGGTCGCCTAGGCTCGGCGGTGTGAACGACTCCGCCGACTCCGCACCTGGCCGCATCGTCCTGCTCACCACCAGCCACCGGGTCGCCCCGGGGCTGCTGTCCTGGCCCGCGTGGCAGGCGCTCCGCGCCGCCGACCGGGTGCTGTGCGCCGACGCCGGCCACCCGCAGCTGCCGTATCTGCGGGAGGCCGGCATCGAGGTCGAGCACGGCTCGGCCACGGCCCGCGAGCTGGTCGACTTCTGCGCGAGCGGGCGGCGCAGCGCCGTCGTCCTCACCTCCGCCGAGGGCGAGTCCGCCCTCACCGACGGGCTCGCCCGGCTCGCCGGCTCCGGCCGCGAGACGATGCCCGCGCTGGAGCTGCTGCCCGGTTCGTACGACCTGCCCGGCGCGCGCCTGCTCGACCTGGTGCAGGTCATGGACCGGATCCGGGCCGCCTGCCCGTGGAGCGGGATCCGTACGCACGAGGACCTCGCGAAGTACGCGCTGGAGGAGACGTACGAGCTCCTCGAAGCGATCGAGACGGGGGACCGGGAGGCGCTGCGGGAGGAGCTGGGCGATGTCCTGCTCCAGGTCGTCTTCCACGCGCGGATCGCGCAGGACGACCCCGACGAGGCGTTCTCCGTCGACGACGTCGCCGGCGCGATCGTCGACAAGCTCATCCACCGGCACCCGCACGTCTTCGGCGAGGAGTCCGCGCAGACGCCGGAGGACGTGCGGGAGCACTGGATGCGGACGAAGGCGGAGGAGAAGGGGCGCGAGTCGGTGACCGAAGGCGTCCCGCTCGGCCAGCCGGCGCTCGCCCTCACGGCGAAGCTGGCCTCCCGGGTGCGGTCGCAGGGCCTCGACGTCGCCGTCCCCGCGGGCGAGGGCGTCGGCTACGAGCTGCTGGCGCTGGCCGTACGGGCCGAGGCGTCGGGCGTCGAACCGGAGACGGCGCTGCGGGCGGCGGCCCGCACGTACCGCGACGCGATTCGCTCCGCGGAGGGTATGTAGGGGTACGTACGGCCGCGGCGGGATCGGCACCGCCGGGTGCCGCCGCCGCGGCTGGGCGCCGTTGCGGCGGGATTTCCTGCCTGCGGCAAGGCGCGTGCGCGGGGTGCGCCCGTCCGGCGGTGCCCAGCGGCCCGCGGCCGGTCCGGCACCGCCGGATTCCGTCGTCGCGGCTCGGCGACCTTGCGGCGGGAGCCGCGTGCGGGGCGCCCGGGCATGGGTGGGCGCCCCGGGGCGTTGTTACGCCGTCTTCGCGGCCGCCGCCGTCAGCTTTTCCGCCGCCTTGGTCAGGGCCTTGGCGAACGCGGCCTTGCCGCGGTCGCCGTGGTCGCTGTAGTTGTTCAGGACCGTCGTGATCGCGCCGTGGCTGCGGACCGTACCGAGGTCGAAGTCCATCTGCATGTCGCCGGTGACGACGGTCACCGCGTAGGAGACGGACTCGTCGCCGTACTTCTGCTGCTGCCCGGCGGCCTTCTTCACCTTCACCGTGGCCTTCTTGCCGCTGTCCTTGGCGTCGAAGGACGCGCACTTCTCGACCGCCGTCCGCAGCCCCGCCATGGCCTTCTCGGCCGCCGCGCGCTCGTAGCCGCTGACGTCCTGGGCGACGGTCGTCTGGTCGCCCTTCTTGGTGAAGACCACCTGCGCGTTCGCCTTGTGGTCCTCCTCCAGCCGGCCCGTGTTGAGAACGGCCACGATCGGCGCGCACTCGGTCCTGGAGCCGTTGACGATCTGCTCGTCCCCGCCGCCCTGCGACTTGTCCAGGCCCGTGTTCGGCTCCAGCTGCCAGCCGGCCGGCAGGTCCGTCACGGCGACGAGCGCCTTCTGGGCCTGGTCGGCGGTGATGGAGGCGGGAACGGTGGGCGCGCCCTTGTCCTTCTTGCCGCCGGAGCCCGAGCCCGCAGCCGGGCCGGAAGCGGAATCAGAGCCGCCGTCGCAGGCGGCGAGCAGCAGCGACGAGGCGGCGACCAGGGCGGCGAGGGCGACCCGGCGGGGGCGAACGTGCACAGGGGTTCCTTTGGGTGAGAGCAGGGAGTGTTCAAAAAGACCAAAATTCGAACGCAAGTATGCACATGTCATGGCCGGCCTCCTGCTCGGGCACCCGTTCGGCCTACGGACCGTCTTGTCCGGGCGGCGGGCGGGTACCCGCATGTCATGCGCATCCAGTACGTACACCTCGCCGACCTCGCCGCCCCGCACTGGGCCGGCGGGATCATCCAGTTCGTCGTCGGCCTCTTCGTCGTCGCCCTGCTGATCATGGCCGTGGTCAAGGGCTTCCGGAAGCGCGACGAGGAACCGCCCCCGCCCTCCCAGCCCCAGCGCAGGCAGGGCGCCTGGCAGACCCGGCAGGAGCACGACACCGGGCCCACCTCGCCCGACCACGGGCCGGGGCACAACGACGACGAGGAGAACAAGGTCGGCTACGTCACCGAGCACCGCGAGGCGGACGAACTGCACCCCGAGGCGAACGGGGAGCGCGTGCTGCCGCACGAGATCCACAACCCCGGCAGCCACCCCGAGGAGCTCTCCGAGGAGAGGAAGAAGTGGAACCCGGGCGGCAGCGGCGGCTTCGGCAGCGGCGGCCCCGGCCACCACTAGGCTCCGCCGCGGCCACCACCAGGCCCCCGCCCCGGCCGCCGCTCAGCCCCGCCGCCGCTCCCCTAGTAGCGTCGAGGGGTGCACGACTCGAACGACACGAACACCCCGCCCGCCCCCTCCCTCTTCACCTGGGAGTTCGCCTCCGACCCCTACCCGGCGTACGCCTGGCTGCGCGAGCACGCCCCCGTGCACCGCACCGCCCTGCCCAGCGGCGTGGAGGCCTGGCTGGTCACCCGGTACGCCGACGCCCGCCAGGCGCTCGCCGACCAGCGGCTGTCGAAGAACCCCGTGCACCACTCCGAGTCGGCCCACGGCAAGGGCAAGGTCGGCATCCCGGGCGAGCGCAGCGCCAACCTCATGACGCACCTGCTCAACATCGACCCCCCGGATCACACCCGGCTGCGCCGCCTGGTCTCCAAGGCGTTCACCCCGCGCCGCGTCGCCGAGTTCACCCCCCGGGTGCAGGAGCTGACCGACCAGCTCATCGACGGGTTCGCGGCCAAGGGGGAAGCGGACCTCATTCACGAGTTCGCGTTCCCGCTCCCCATCTACGCCATCTGCGACATGCTCGGCGTCCCGCCCGAGGACCAGGACGACTTCCGGGACTGGGCCGGAATGATGATCCGCCACGGCGGCGGCCCCCGCGGCGGCGTGGCCCGTTCCGTCAAGAAGATGCGGACGTACCTCGCGGAACTGATCCACCGGAAGCGGGAGGATCTCGGCGAAGACCTGATTTCAGGACTCATCAGGGCGAGTGACCACGGCGAGCACCTCACCGAGAACGAGGCCGCGGCGATGGCCTTCATCCTGCTCTTCGCCGGTTTCGAAACAACTGTGAACCTGATTGGTAACGGAACCTACGCGCTCCTGCGCCATCCCGCGCAGCGCGAGCGCCTCCAGCGCGCCCTCGCCGAGGGGGACGAGAGCCTGCTCGCCACCGGCATCGAGGAACTGCTGCGCTACGACGGCCCGGTGGAGCTCGCGACCTGGCGGTTCGCCACCCAGGACCTGACGATCGGCGGGCAGCGCATCGCCGAGGGCGACCCCGTCCTCGTCGTCCTCGCGGCCGCCGACCGCGACCCCGAGCGGTTCGCCGAACCCGACACCCTCGACCTCTCCCGCAGCGACAACCAGCACCTCGGCTACGGCCACGGCATCCACTACTGCCTCGGCGCGCCCCTCGCGCGCCTGGAGGGCCGGACCGCCCTCGCGACGCTCCTGCGGCGCCTCCCTGACCTGCGGCTGAACGCCGAACCGGAGGACCTGCGGTGGCGCGGCGGGCTCATCATGCGCGGCCTGCGCACCCTGCCGGTGGCGTTCACACCGGAGGGCACGCCAGAGGGCACACCGGAGGGCAATCCGGGCGGCGGTCCGGGCGGCATTCCGGCGGGCAATCCGGGCACAACCACCCGGGAGCAACCGTACGCCTGAGCACCCGTCATCCGGCGTGACCTCGGCGTGACCTCCGCTACACCGGCTTGTGACTGGCGTGGGCCGTCGCTATCTTCAACGACCATTCCGACGCCGCACCGGACGTCGTACCGAATGCCGCACGAGAGGCCCCTGCCCATGAGACCTGGAACCGGCCGACATCGCCGCCCCCGTCAGATACCCGCCATCGTGGTCGCCGCGGGGGTGACCGCCTCCGGAATCGCCCTGCCGCTGCTCGCGGCCACGGGCGCGAACGCCGCCGACGCCGGCACCTGGGACCGCGTGGCCCAGTGCGAGAGCGGAGGCCTGTGGAGCGCCGACTCCGGCAACGGGAGCTACGGGGGACTGCAGCTGACCCAGGACCTCTGGGACCGCAACGGCGGCCGGGAGTACGCCCCCCGGCCCGACCTCGCCAGCCGTGCGCAGCAGATCGCCGTCGCCGAGCACATCCTCGAAACCAGGGGCAATGCCACCTGGTCGAGCTGCGCCGCGCGCTCGGGCCTCACCTCGGGAGGCACCAAGGCCGACGTCAATCCGGGCGGCACGCACGCCCCCGCGAGCGACTCGACGCCATCGCACGACCCGGAGCGCACCACTTCGCCCTCTGCGCCGTCGGAGCCGGACGGGCACTCCAAGCCCTCGGAGCCGTCGGCGTCCCCCTCGCAGTCCGGGAAGCCCTCGACGGAGCCTTCCGCTCAGCCGTCGGCCGGCATGCCCTCGCCGGACAAGTCGTCCGGCGGCCCGTCCGGCAAGCCCTCCGGCAGCGCGTCCCCCGACGGCTCGTCGTCCAAGCCGGGCGACACGAAGCCGGGCGACGGCAAGGCCGGTGACGGCAAGCCGGGTGACGACGCGTCCGGCGAGCCGGGCGAGGGCCGGCACCGCAAGCCCTCGACGTCCCCCGCGGGCGACGATCCGACCTCGATCCCCACGTCCCCCGAGTCTCCCGCGGCGCCGTCCCAGGGCGCGCCGGACGGTTCCGGTTCCGCAGGGGGGCAGGCGTCCGACGGCGTCGAAGGCGGTTCGGGCAAGCACCGTGCCGACCCGTCACGTTCGGACGACACTCGATCGTCGCGCGGCGGCGGCGAAGGCCGTACCGGCAGTCCCACGGCCACCGACTACACCGTGCGCCCCGGTGACAACTTGTCAGTCATTGCCGAACAGCATGCGGTCAACGGTGGTTGGCAGTCGCTCTACCACCGCAATGAGAAAGTGGTCGGAACCGATCCCGACCTGATCCTTCCTGGTCAGAAGCTTGAGATGGGTAAATAGACCGGCAGTTCGCGGCGAATGTCCGTTCCAGTCGAAAGTGAGACATGGGTCTCTTTGCCAGTTGGCGGAATGTCATCTTCCCTAACTCGGCAAACGGCCTCCTACCTGCGGAAACGTGATGTTCCCCTGGGTAACCAGGGGCGACTGTGGCTGGAAAGAGGGGTTTGAACCCTTGCCTCGACTGTGTTTACCGTCGTGACCGCTCGCCACCGCGAGCACCACGGTCGTCACGCCGAATCCTGCCGACGGCCGCTGGAGTCGTCGCGCAAGCGCCGTAGGCAGGAGCGGGGGAACCAAGGTAGGCGCCGGAAACGGCTCCTCGGCCTCAAGCAGGGCCGCGGGACCGGGACCGGCTAGGGGTGAAGCCGAGTGTGCTCGCACAGCGCGCACAGGAGGCCGGGCGAACTCACAGCCCGAACCCGACAGCTCACCTCGTAGGCGTCGGTGAGGAAACGACTCATGTCCAAGGGCAAGCACCGTCGTCCGTCCAAGGCCGTCCGTATCGTCACGCTCGCCGGCGTCGCCGGCGCCGCTGTGGCCGCCCCGCTGATGGTCGCCACCTCCGCCAACGCCGCTTCCGTCTCCACGTGGGACAAGGTCGCCGAGTGCGAGTCCGGCGGCAACTGGTCCACCAACACCGGCAACGGCTACTTCGGCGGTCTGCAGTTCTCGCAGTCGTCCTGGAACGCCGCCGGCGGCCAGCGGTACGCCGACCGCGCCGACCACGCCTCCAAGAGCGCCCAGATCGCCGTGGCCGAGAAGCTGCTCGCCCTCCAGGGCCCGGGTGCCTGGACCTGCGCCGGCGCCGGCAACCTGACGTCCGGCGGCGCGAAGGCGGACGTCGACCCGGGCTCCGGCTCCTCGGGCAAGTCCGCCCGCTCCGGCGGCTCCGTCTCGGGCAAGTCCCACGCGGACCGCAGCGAGCGCCAGGCCGCGCCGAAGAAGGCCGCGCCCAAGCGCACCGCCCCGCAGACCGCCGAGCGCGACGAGGCCCCGGCCCCGAAGCCGGCCCCGAGCCACTCCGCTCCGCAGTCCTACAAGGTCGGTGACGGCGAGTACGAGGTCAAGGAGGGCGACACCCTCTCCAAGATCGCCGACGCCAAGAACGTCAAGGGCGGCTGGCAGAAGCTGTACGACCGCAACAAGGACATCGTCCAGGACGCGGACGTGATCTTCGTCGGCCAGAAGCTGCACCTCAGCTGACCGAGCTGACAGGGGCGGCCCACGCGAGTGGGCCGCCCCTCTTTGGCTTTTCCGGGCAAATTCCTCATCCGTGCGGCATTCTCGTCATTTGTGCTGCTGTGATGATTTTTCTGACTTTTCGGATTCTTCGGCCCGGAAACACCATCCAACGGCGAGGTGAGCCTCCGGCGCCCGTTAGGCTCGTGCAGCAGAACCTCAGACACACACGAAGGAGACCCTCGTGCCGTCCATCGACGTCGTCGTAGCTCGCGAGATCCTCGACTCGCGAGGCAACCCCACGGTCGAGGTCGAGGTCGGCCTCGACGACGGCTCCACGGGCCGTGCCGCCGTGCCGTCCGGCGCCTCCACCGGCGCCTTCGAAGCCATCGAGCTCCGCGACGGTGACAAGAACCGTTACATGGGCAAGGGCGTCGAGAAGGCCGTCCTGGCCGTCATCGAGCAGATCGGCCCGGAGCTCGTCGGCTACGACGCCACCGAGCAGCGCCTGATCGACCAGGCCATGTTCGACCTGGACGCCACCGACAACAAGGGCTCGCTCGGCGCCAACGCCATCCTGGGCGTCTCCCTCGCCGTCGCGCACGCCGCCTCCGAGGCCTCCGACCTGCCGCTCTTCCGCTACCTCGGCGGCCCGAACGCGCACCTGCTGCCCGTTCCGATGATGAACATCCTGAACGGCGGCTCGCACGCCGACTCCAACGTGGACATCCAGGAGTTCATGATCGCGCCGATCGGCGCGGAGTCCTTCTCCGAGGCCCTGCGCTGGGGCACCGAGGTCTACCACACCCTCAAGTCGGTGCTGAAGACCAAGGGCCTGTCCACCGGCCTGGGCGACGAGGGCGGCTTCGCCCCCAACCTCGGCTCCAACCGCGAGGCCCTCGACCTCATCCTCGAGGCCATCAAGCAGGCCGGCTACACCCCCGGCCAGGACATCGCGCTCGCGCTCGACGTCGCCGCCTCCGAGTTCTACAAGGACGGCGCCTACACCTTCGAGGGCAAGTCCCGCACCGCCGCCGAGATGACCGAGTACTACGCGGAGCTCGTCGCCGCGTACCCGCTGGTCTCCATCGAGGACCCGCTGTTCGAGGACGACTGGGACGGCTGGAAGACCCTCACCGACAAGCTCGGCGACAAGGTGCAGATCGTCGGCGACGACCTGTTCGTCACCAACCCGGAGCGCCTCGGCCGCGGCATCGAGGAGGGCGCCGCCAACGCCCTGCTGGTCAAGGTCAACCAGATCGGCTCGCTGACCGAGACCCTCGACGCCGTCGAGCTGGCCCAGCGCAACGGCTTCAAGTGCATGATGTCGCACCGCTCCGGTGAGACCGAGGACGTCACCATCGCCGACCTGGCCGTCGCCACCAACTGCGGCCAGATCAAGACCGGTGCCCCGGCCCGCTCCGAGCGCGTCGCCAAGTACAACCAGCTCCTGCGCATCGAGGAGATCCTGGACGACGCCGCGGTCTACGCCGGCCGCAGCGCCTTCCCGCGCTTCAAGGGCTGACACCCCGGGGGCTGAACACCTCAGGGGCTCGAAGCTCCGGGGCTGACACGGCCTCAGAACCGCAGCCTCACCACGTCCCCGGCCACGGTCCCGTACCGTGGCCGGGGACGTACGTTCGTAGCGGGACTGCGGGCGACCAGGACCTCGGGGAGGCGAAGTGGCGGCGGACCGTTCCACCGCGACCAGGCTCAGGGCGCTCGGCTCGGTGCTCGTCCAGGGCCCCACGGCCCGCGTCTACCGCGCCCGGGGCCCGCGCCGCAGCCGGCTGACCGGCCGCGCGGCGCTGCTGGCGCTCGTCGTCTGCTCGCTGGTCGTCGCCCTCGCCTACCCCATGCGCCAGTGGGTCACCCAGCGTTCCGACATCGCTGACCAGCGCCGCCAGTCCGAGCGCGCCCGCGAGCAGGTGCAGCGGCTGGAGGACGAGAAGGCGCGGCTGGAGGACCCGGCGTACGTCGAGCAGCAGGCGCGCGAGCACCTGCACTACCTGCGCCCCGGTGAGACGGGCTTCAGCGTGGTCGACGGCAGCGGCACCGCCCGCCGCCCCCGGGACCAGGGCGCCGCCGACCGCCCCTGGTACAGCAATCTGTGGGACGGTGTGGACGCCGCGGACACCCCGCGCTGACGCCCCCGGCACCGCCCCCGCACGCGAACGCCGCCCCTTTATACGTACGAGCGCCGGCACCACCGAGCGAAGACGACCCTCAGCGAAGACGACCCAGCGAAGACGACACGAGCGAGCACATGGACACCCCTCCGCCCCAGACCGAGCCCACCGAGCCCACCGCCGCCGACATCGAGGCGTTCAAGGAGCAGCTCGGCCGCCCGCCGCGCGGGCTGCGCGCGATCGCCCACCGCTGCCCCTGCGGTCAGCCGGACGTGGTCGAGACCGCCCCCCGGCTGCCGGACGGCACGCCGTTCCCGACGACGTACTACCTGACCTGCCCGCGCGCCGCCTCCGCGATCGGCACGCTGGAGGGCTCGGGCCTGATGAAGGAGATGCAGGACCGGCTGGCGACCGACCCGGAGCTCGCCGCCGCCTACCGCGCCGCGCACGAGGACTACCTCCGCCGCCGCGACGCGATCGAGGTCCTGGAGGGCTTCCCGAGCGCGGGCGGCATGCCCGACCGCGTCAAGTGCCTGCACGTGCTGGTGGGTCACTCGCTGGTGGCGGGCCCGGGTGTGAACCCGTTCGGCGACGAGGCGCTGGCGCTGCTGCCCGAGTGGTGGGCCAAGGGCCCGTGCGTGACCCCGTGCGCCGCCCCGGACGGCGGTGACGAGAAGTGACCCGCGTCGCCGCCATCGACTGCGGTACGAACTCGATCCGCCTGCTCGTCGCCGATCTCGACGCCGCGACCGGCGCGTTCACCGAGCTCGACCGCCGGATGACGATCGTCCGCCTGGGCCAGGGCGTGGACCGCACGGGCCGGCTGGCGGACGAGGCCCTGGAGCGGACGTTCGCGGCCTGCCGGGAGTTCGCAGAGGTCATCCGCGATCTGAAGGCCGAGCGGGTGCGCTTCGTCGCCACCTCCGCCTCGCGCGACGCCGAGAACCGCGAGGACTTCGTGCGCGGCGTGGTGGGCATCCTGGGCGTGGAGCCCGAGGTGATCAGCGGTGACCAGGAGGCCGAGTTCTCCTTCACCGGCGCCACCAAGGAGCTGGCCGGCCGGGCGGACCTGGCGAAGCCGTTCCTCGTCGTGGACATCGGCGGCGGCTCCACGGAGTTCGTCGTCGGCGAGGAGCATGTCCGGGCCGCCCGCAGCGTCGACGTCGGCTGCGTGCGCATGACGGAGCGCCACCTCGTCGCGGACGGCGTCGTCGTGGACCCGCCGACGCCGGAGCGCATCGCCGCGATACGCGAGGACGTCGAGGCCGCCCTCGACCTGGCCGAGGAGGCCGTGCCGCTCGCCGAGGCCCGTACGCTCGTCGGCCTGGCCGGCTCGGTGACCACGGTCGCGGCGATCGCGCTGGGCCTGACCGACTACGACTGGACGCGCATCCACCACGCGCGGATCTCCCTGGAGCAGGTCCGGGAGATCACCGGGCGGCTGCTCGCCGCGACGCACGAGGAGCGCGCGGCGATCCCCGTGATGCACCCGGGCCGGGTCGACGTGATCTGTGCCGGTGCGCTCGTGCTGCAAGCAATCATGGAGCGCGTGGGCGCCCGTGAGGTCGTCGTCAGCGAACACGACATTCTGGACGGAATCGCCTGGTCCATCGCCTGAGAAGGCACCCCGCGAGGGCCCCTCCGGGGGCCTCCGGGAAAAAGTTCGTGAAATCCTTCACATGAAAAAAGGGAGCGTTGGCGGCGCGAAGGGTCCCGTTGGGCCCTTCCGGGGCCTCCAGGGGTCCCCGCGGCGGATTGCCGTCCGGTTTCGGGCGGCTTAAAGAGATGTTTATGTGAGGGCCGCCGCGGCAGTGGTCTAGTCAACCTGACGCCCACAAGGCCAGTTCAACGGGGGTTCCCAACGCATCCGGAGCCGTAGTGGTTCCCTTACGGCCGTATGGCATGGGTCACGGCGGCGGCGGAGTGTAGCAGATACCCTCAGGCCCCTTGTGAAGGGGCTCACGAGCACCCCCACCAAGAGTGCTGGATACTCGAATCATGAGCACCACGGAGCGTCCACGGATCCTCGTAGTAGGCGGTGGGTACGTCGGCCTGTACGCGGCGCGCCGCATCCTCAAGAAGATGCGGTACGGCGAGGCGACCGTCACGGTCGTCGACCCGCGTTCGTACATGACCTACCAGCCCTTCCTGCCCGAAGCAGCTGCCGGCAGCATCTCCCCCCGCCACGTCGTGGTGCCGCTGCGACGCGTGCTCCCCAAGGCGGAGGTCCTCACCGGCCGCGTCACCACCATCGACCAGGACCGCAAGGTCGCCACCGTCGCGCCGCTCGTCGGCGAGGCGTACGAGCTGCCCTTCGACTACCTGATCGTCACGCTCGGCGCCGTCTCCCGCACCTTCCCGATCCCCGGCCTCGCCGAGAACGGCATCGGCATGAAGGGCGTCGAGGAGGCCATCGGCCTGCGCAACCACGTCCTGGAGCAGCTCGACAAGGCTGACTCCACGACCGACGAGGAGATCCGCCGCAAGGCGCTGACCTTCGTCTTCATCGGCGGCGGCTTCGCGGGTGCGGAGACCATCGGCGAGGTCGAGGACATGGCGCGCGACGCCGCCAAGTACTACCCGAACGTCAAGCGCGAGGACATGCGGTTCGTCCTCGTCGACGCCGCCGACAAGATCCTCCCCGAGGTCGGCCCCAAGCTCGGCGCGTACGGCAAGGCGCACCTGGAGAGCCGCGGCATCGAGATCCACCTCTCGACGTCGATGGACTCCTGCATCGACGGCCACGTCGTGCTGAAGAACGGCCTCGAGGTCGACTCCAACACGATCGTGTGGACCGCGGGCGTCAAGCCCAACCCGGCGCTGGCCCGCTTCGGCCTGCCGCTCGGCCCGCGCGGCCACGTCGACACCCTGCCGACCCTCCAGGTCAACGGCACCGACTACATCTGGGCCGCGGGCGACAACGCCCAGGTGCCGGACCTCGTCGGCCGCGCCGCGGGCAACGAGAACGCCTGGTGCCCGCCGAACGCCCAGCACGCGCTGCGCCAGGCCAAGGTCCTCGGCGACAACGTCATCTCGGCGATGCGCGGCTTCGGCGCCGCCCAGACCGAGTACAAGCACGCCAACAAGGGTGCGGTGGCGGGCCTCGGCCTCCACAAGGGCGTGGCGATGATCGTCATGGGCAAGATGAAGATCAAGCTCAAGGGCCGCCTCGCCTGGTACATGCACCGCGGCTACCACGGTCTGGCCATGCCGACCTGGAACCGGAAGATCCGCGTCTTCGCGGACTGGACCCTCGGCATGTTCCTCAAGCGCGAGGTCGTCTCCCTGCGCGCCATGGAGAACCCCCGCGAGGAGTTCTACGAGGCCGCGAAGCCGGCCCCCCGCCCGCAGGCCGACTCCGTTCCCTCGGAGAAGGCGAAGGCCTCCTAACGGCGGTCGCGGCTCGGCCGCGGTCAATCAGTCGGCAACGGCGTCCACCAATCCGTGGGGTGGACGCCGTTGTCGTATGTCCGGCCACCGACAGTTGATCTAATCTGACTGAACGGGACTACGGTGCCGACTCTTGGTGTTTAGGTGTCAGTTGAACGTTTCTCCTGACCTTGCATCATGGAGGTGTGTGCGACATGGCCGACGCCGCTCGACGGCTCACCGCGCTCGCGGAAGAGGTTCTGGGAGCCCCGCTCCCGCTCCGGATCCGCGCCTGGGACCGCAGCGAGTACGGCCCCCCGGGCACCCCCGCCGCCCCCGTGCTGGTCATCCGGCGCCGCCGCGCCCTGCGCCGGCTGCTGTGGAAGCCGGGCGAGCTGGGCCTCGCCCGCGCGTGGGTCGCGGGCGACATCGACGTCGAAGGCGACCTCTACGAGGCGCTCGACCTGCTGGCCGGCTCCCTGTGGGAGCGCGGCGAGGACACCCCCCGCTCCGGCCTCGCCGCCCTCCTGGCGGCCGTGCGCGACCCGCGCCTGCGCGCCGCGGGCGGCGAGCTGGTGAAGCTGGCCGGCCCCGGGCTGCCGCCCCGCCCGCCCCGCGAGGAGGCCCGCAGGACGAGCGGCCCGCTGCACACCCTGCGCCGCGACAAGCAGTCCATCAGCCACCACTACGACGTCGGCAACACCTTCTACGAGCGGGTCCTGGGCCCCTCGATGGTGTACTCCTGCGCGTACTGGGAGAGTCCGCAGTCCACCCTTGAGGAGGCGCAGCGCGCCAAGCTGGACCTCGTCTGCCGCAAGCTCGACCTCCGGCCCGGGCAGCGGCTCCTCGACGTCGGCTGCGGCTGGGGCTCGATGGTGCTGCACGCCGCCCGCGAGTACGGGGTGAGCGCCGTCGGCATCACCCTCTCCCAGGAGCAGGCCGCCTACGCCCGCAAGCGCATCGCCGAGGCCGGCCTGGCGGACCGCATCGAGATCCGGGTCCAGGACTACCGCGAGATCTCCGACGGCCCCTTCGACGCGATCTCCTCGATCGGCATGGCCGAGCACGTCGGCTCCGCCCGCTATGCCGAGTACGCCGCCGACGTCCACGCCCTCCTCAAGCCGGGCGGCCGGCTGCTCAACCACCAGATCGCCCGCCGCCCCCTGAAGGACGAGGAGGCCTACGAGGTCGACGAGTTCATCGACCGCTACGTCTTCCCCGACGGCGAGCTCGCCCCCGTCGGCCGCACCGTGGCCCAGCTGGAGGAGGCCGGGTTCGAGGTGCGCGACGTGGAGTCGCTGCGCGAGCACTACGCCCTGACGCTCCGCCAGTGGGTCGCCAACCTCCAGAAGCACTGGGCGGAGGCCGTGGACCTCACCTCGGCGGGCCGCGCCCGCGTCTGGCGGCTCTACATGGCCGCGTCGGCCCTGTCCTTCGAGCGGAACAGGATCGGCGTCAACCAGGTGCTGGCCGTCCGCACGCCCGGGACGGGCGCGGCGGGGATGCCGCTGCGGGCGCGGGACTGGCGCTAGAGGCGGAACCGGACGCGAAAGGGGCCCCGCGGCGTGCTGCCGTGGGGCCCCTGTTCCGTCCGTGCGTGCCGGCTACTCCGCCTTGATGGCGGACAGCATGTTCAGCTTGGCCGCCCGGCGGGCCGGCCACAGCGCGGCCAGCACGCCGACCAGCGCGGCGAGCAGCAGGAAGATGCCCATCCGGCCCCACGGGAGCACGAGCTCGTAGGTGTTGAGGGCCTTGCTGATGAGGTCACCGGCCGCCCAGCCGAAGAAGACGCCCAGACCCACGCCCATCACACCGCCGAAGAGCGAGATGACCAGCGACTCCAGACGGACCATCCGCTTGATGCCCTTGCGGTCCAGGCCGATGGCGCGCAGCATGCCGATCTCCTGCTGACGCTCGAAGACGGACATCGCCAGGGTGTTGACGACACCGAGGACGGCGACGATCACGGCCATGGCCAGCAGGCCGTAGAGCATGTTCAGCAGCAGGTTGATGCCCTTGGCGATGCCGTTGGAGATGTCCTGCTTGGTCTGGATCTGGATGGCGGGGTTGTCGCCGAGGGCCTTGCGCAGCGAGTCCTTGGTGGCCTCGCTCGCGCCGGACTTGGTCTTGACCATCACCTGCTTGTCGTCGACCAGGCTCTGGTGCGGGGCCAGGGTCTTGGTGTCGACCCACACGCCGCGCATCAGGTCGTTGCCCTTGTAGATGCCGGAGACGGTCAGGCGGCCCTTCTTGCCGTCCTCGAAGGTGACGTCGAGGGACGAGCCGAGCTTCCAGTGGTTGCTGCGGGAGGTGGCGTCGTCGATGACGACCTTGTCGCCGGAGAGCCCGGCGATACCGCCCGCCGTGAACTCCAGGCGCGTCAGCTCGCCGATGGCCGCGCCGTTGACGCCGGTGAGGCTCTGGTGCTCGCCGCCGATGCGGGCCGGGGAGGTGCGCAGGGGGCTGGTGGCGGTGACGTCCGGGTGCCCGGCGAGCTTCTTCTCCACATCGGTGGACAGCGAGGTCATGCTGGCCATGGAGACGACGTAGTCGGCCTTCAGCGAGCCGGTGGCCATCTCGTCGATGGCCTGCTGGACGCTGCCGGCGATCACGGTCAGGCCGGTGATCAGGGTGAGGCCGATCATCAGCGCGGAGGCGGTGGCGGCGGTGCGGCGCGGGTTGCGCACCGCGTTCTGCCGGGCGAGCTTGCCGGAGATCCCGAAGAGGCGCATGACCGGTGCCGCGGCGGCGATCACCGGGCGGGACAGCAGCGGGGTCAGGACGAAGACGCCGATCATGACGACGGCCGCGCCCAGACCCAGCATGGTGGAGCTGCTCGCCGTCAGCACGACGGCCGCGCCGAGGGCGGTGAGGGCGCCGCCGATGCTGTTGCGGACCACCAGGGACTTGGTGGTGGCCACGGCGTGCACGCTGTTCATCGCGGCGACCGGCGGGATCTTGGCGGCGCGGCGGCCGGGCAGCCAGGCGGCCAGCATGGTGACGACGATGCCGACGCCCAGGGCGGTCAGGATCGTGCTGGGAGCGATCACCAGCGGGCCGTCGGGGATGCTGGAGCCCGTGCTGCCGATCAGCGAGCGCAGTCCGGCGCCGATGCCGATGCCCGCGACGAGACCGGCCACGCCGGCGACGGCGCCGACGACGAACGCCTCGATGAGCACGGAGCGGGTGACCTGGCGGCGGCTCGCGCCGACCGCGCGCATCAGCGCCAGCTCCTTGGTGCGCTGGGCGACCAGCATGGTGAAGGTGTTGGCGATGATGAAGATGCCGACGAAGAGCGAGATGCCCGCGAAGACCAGCAGGCTGGTGCGCATGCCGTCCATGCTCTGGGCGATGATCCTGGCCTCGTCGTCGGCCAGCTCCTTGCCGGTGACCGACTCGGCGTCCTTCGGCAGGACCTTGTCGATGCCGGACTTCAGCGCGGCCTGCGAGGTGCCGGCGGCGGCCTTCACGTCGATCTGGCTGAACTCACCGGGCTTGCCGTAGAGCTTCTGCGCGGTGGGGGTGTCGAAGAGGGCGAGGCTGCCGCCCGCGGAGACGTTGCCGTCCTCGGTGCTGAAGATGCCGGTGACGCGCTGGCTGAGGACCGGGCCGTCGACGGAGATCCGGACGGTGTCGCCGACCTTGTAGCCGGCGCGGTCGGCGGTCTTCGCGTCGAGCGCGATCTCGCCGGCGCCGTGCGGCGCGCGGCCTGACTTCATCGGATAGCGGGCGTCCTTGCCGCCGGGGCCCGGGTAGTAGTTGGCGCCCGAGGAGGAGAAGCCCTCGCCTATGAGCTTGCCGTGTTTGTCGGCGATGGCGGCGAAGCCGCCCACGGAGCCGGTCGCCGAGGCGGCGCCGGGCACCGCGGCGACCTTGTCGAGCAGGCCCTGGGTGAGCTTGGGGGCCGCACCGGGGTTGCCCTCGTCACCGCCGCGGTGGTGGGGCTGGACGGCCACGTCGACGTGGTCGTAGCCCTTCTGGGAGCTCTTCTGGTAGGCGTCGGAGATGGTCGAGGTGAAGACCAGGGTGCCGGAGACGAAGGCCACGCCGAGCATCACGGCGAGTACGGTCATCAGCAGCCGGGCCTTGTGCGCGAGGACGTTGCGCAAGGCGGTACGGAACATGGTCTGTGTGTCCTGGGGGAGGGGGCCCGTGCCGGGCCGTCGTCGGGAGGCTGGGGAGCGGCGGAGCCGTCTCTCAGCTCGTGCGGCCCTTGGCGTCGAAGCGCTTCATGCGGTCGAGGACCGCGTCCGCGGTGGGCTCGCGCATCTCGTCGACGATGCGGCCGTCGGCGAGGAAGACCACGCGGTCCGCGTAGGAGGCGGCCACGGGGTCGTGGGTGACCATGACGACGGTCTGGCCGAGCTCGCGCACCGAATTGCGCAGGAAGCCCAGGACCTCCGCGCCGGAGCGCGAGTCCAGGTTTCCGGTGGGCTCGTCCGCGAACATGATCTCGGGCTTGCCGGCCAGGGCGCGGGCGACCGCCACGCGCTGCTGCTGGCCGCCGGAGAGCTGGTTGGGGCGGTGCTTGAGGCGCCCGGAGAGGCCGACGGTGTCGACGACCATGTCCAGCCACTGCCGGTCGGGCTTCCGGCCGGCGATGTCCATCGGCAGGGTGATGTTCTCCAGGGCGGTCAGCGTCGGCAGGAGGTTGAACGCCTGGAAGATGAAGCCGATCTTGTCGCGCCGCAGCCGCGTGAGCTTCTTGTCGTTCAGCGTGGTCAGCTCGGTGTCGCCGATCGTGGCCGAGCCGCCGGAGACGGAGTCCAGGCCGGCCATGCAGTGCATCAGCGTGGACTTGCCGGAGCCCGAGGGGCCCATGATCGCGGTGAACTCGGACTGGCGGAACTCGACGGAGACCGCGTCCAGCGCGACGACCCGCGTCTCGCCCTGTCCGTAGACCTTGGAGAGGCCCGTGGCGCGGGCTGCCACTGCCGTGGGGCGGGCGGCGGTCTGGACGCCGTAGGGGGAGGTGGTCACGGTGGCGGGCTCCTGTCGGGACGACGGTTTCGGCGGACCACTCCATCGTCGGCGCCGAACGGCCGCCCCGGATCAGACCCAGCTCCCGTTCCCGGGGCAGACCTCGGTCGGACCCGGGCCGCCGCCCCTCCTCCTTGGGTATGACACCGCGGGCGCGGCGGGGGCGGGCCGTGCGGGGCGGCGCGGGCGGCCGGGCACCCGGTCGGAAGGCGGCGAGATTGCGACAATTCCCTACCCCGCCCGGGCCTCCCCGGTGAACGGGGGGTATCGGCCCGTGGCATGTGCCTTTGGCGTCGTTCCTGCACTGATGCACCCTCAGTTGCCAATAAAATAAGACAACCTCGGGTCATCGTTCCGCTGTTTGGGGGGCGCTCCCCGGCTAGGCTCGTCCTGCTCTCCTCTTACCAGGGTGGCTCGCGCGCCTTTCCTGCCTGTACGCCTGTACACCCGAGAGCGCTGCCCGGATGGTGGAATGCAGACACGGCGAGCTTAAACCTCGCTGGCCCTTCGGGCCGTGCCGGTTCAAGTCCGGCTCCGGGCACTCAGCTGCTCGGTGTCCCCCACTCTCCGTAGGGAACCGAGTGCCACCCGTTTGCGTTCTCCCCGTAGGGCGGGGGAGAGCGCCGGAAAAGATCCTTCCCAAGCACGAGCGCATTCTTTTGCCTACCTATTACCCTTGGTCGCAAGGCCGCGCAGGGTGGCCACGGATGGAGTGAGGATGAGGAGCAGCAACCCGGTCTTCTCGCGGCGGTTCCGCGGCAACAACGGCTACGCGGGCTTCAACGCGGCGCCGCAGGCCGGGACCGCGGCCCAGGGCGGGAACCCCTACGCGCAGCCCGCCAACCCGTACGCCACCGATCCCCGTCAAGGAGCTGCCCAGGGCGGCCCGGATCTCCAGCAGGGGTATCCGCAGGCCCCGGCCACCACGGGCCGCATGACCATGGACGACGTCGTCATGCGCACCGGCATGACGCTCGGCACGGTCATCCTGGCCGCCGTCGCCGGCTGGGCGCTGAACGTCCCGGTCGGCATCGGCTACGGCGCGGCCCTCGTGGCCATGCTGCTGGGCCTGGCCCAGTCCATGTTCCTGCGCAAGCCGGTCCCCGCCGTGATCCTGGCGTACGCCGCGTTCGAGGGCCTCTTCCTCGGCGTGGTCAGCAAGGCCTTCAACCACTACGCCCAGGGCGCCCCGGTCCAGGCCGTGCTCGGCACGATGCTCGTCTCGGTCGGCGTGCTCGTCGCGTACAAGACCCGCCTGATCCGCGTCGACCGCCGCTTCGTGCGCTTCGTGACGGCCGCCGTGATCGGCTTCGTCCTGCTGATGATGGCGAACCTGCTGTTCGCCGTGATCGGCGGCGGTGACGGCCTCGGCCTGCGCACCGGCTGGCTGGGCGTCCTCGTCGGCATCGCCGGCGTGCTGATCGGCGCGGCGGTCCTCGCGCTCGACTTCAAGCAGGTCGAGGACGGCATCCAGTACGGGGCGCCGCGCGAGGAGTCGTGGTTCGCGGCCTTCGGCCTCACCGTCTCGCTGGTGTGGATCTACATCCAGATGCTCCAGCTGATCGGCGTCCTCAACGAGGACTAGTCCTCGGACCGCTGATCTGTGAGGAAGTGTGACGAAGGGCCCGGGAAGAGATTCCCGGGCCCTTCGTCGTACGCGTTGTCGTCCGTGCTCGTACGTGTGCGCCGTGGGGAGTTTCCGGTTCCGGGGGGCGCTGCCGGTTACAGCAGCTTCCGAGCAGCCCGTCGGAGGTCGTACTCGTGGACGATCGCCTTGGCGTGGCCATATGCGAGGTCGTGCTCTCCGCGCAGCCAGCTGACCTTCTCCTCGAAGCGGAAGAGGGAAGGGCCTTCTTCGACCGTGCGCAGCCAGTCGGCGACTTCACGGCCGGTGCAGTGGGGGATTCGGGAGAGCAGGTTCCGGTGGGTCTCGTCGGAGAAGACGTGGGACATCGGCGCCTCCGGACGCGTCGAATGATGGTCCTTCATGTCACCGTGCCCGAGTGTGCAGACGTTGGCAACACTCCGGCAACGGCGCATAGGCTCGCGCTGTGGATGATGTGACGTCTCTTCTGGCCGCCGTGGACGCTTTCGCCGACCGGCTGCGGGCCCTGCCGCAGTCCCGCCTGAGCAGGGGGGCGGCCGCGGAAGCGCTGTCCCTGGCCCGGGAACTGGCGGCACGGACGCAGCGGATCGAGGAACCCGGGGCCGCGGCGCCCAGGGAAATGCCCGAGGCCGGAATGTTCGCGGTCGCCGACCAAGTGGCGGTGGCGGGTCACGATTTGGCCGAAGCGCTGGCGTCAGCGTCTGGAGACGCTGACGCCGCCGGCCGGGCGGCGGAGGCGGTGGCGTTGATCGAGGCGGCAGCGAAACGGTGCGGTTTGTAGGGGCACGTACGAGTTCGGGTAGGTTCGGCACCGCCGGGATTCGCCGTTGTGGCTGAGCTCCGCGGCGGCGGATTCAAGGATGCGGGGGCATCCTTGACCGATCCCAGCGGTAGCGGTGCCGGGCCGGTGTCAGGCCGTTGCTCAGCCCCTACAGCGAAGCGATGACGCGGTCCGCGAGGACGTAGATCTTCTCCGGGCCGCAGCCGAAGGTCAGGGCGTACGCGCCGGAGACGCCGGAGCCGCCCAGCAGGACCGGTTCCTCGCCGGCGCGCAGGGCGTCCGCGAGGCGCTCCGCGGTCTCGCGGTGCCCGGGGGTCATGCAGACGGTCGTGCCGTCGGCGAAGACGTAGACGTCGAGCGTGCCGAGCGGGCCGGGCCGCACCTCGGCCAGCGGGACGCGGGCCTGCGCGAGCTCGGTGAGCCGCTCCACGGTGGACTCGTGGTCGCCGGTGCGCGGCGGCACGGGCGAGAAGTCGGGGTGCGAGGGGTGGCGGCGGCGCGCGGCGGCCAGCTCGGGGGAGTCCGCGGCCTCGGCCTCGGCCGCGGCGGCCTCCGAGTACTCGGCGAACTCCGCGAGCGCGGCGAGCTCCGTCAGCTCCGTGAGCCCGGCCGGTTCGGCCGTCGGCTCCAGGCCCGCGAAGTCGGCCTGGCGGGGGAGGTAGAGGCCGCCGTACGGGCCCTCGGCGAGGTCGTCGCCGAGGCCGGGCAGCCCGCCCAGCAGGGAGGGGGAGTCCCCGGCGCCGCCGAGGTCGCGGGCCTCCTGGGCGGCCCAGAACGCGCGGGCCTCGGCGAGCTCCCGCTCGCGCTCCTCGGCGAGGGCGTCGGCGACCGCCGCCCGTATTTCCGCGAGCTCCGCACCGGGGGCGGGGCGCGCGGCGGGCACGGTGGCCTGCGGGGTGCGTTCGGCGGCGGCCCTGGCCTCCGCGAGGTCGGCGCGCAGGTCGGTGATCTGCCGGCGCAGGCCGCGAGTGGCGTGCAGGGCGGCGGCGCCCGCGGCCGTCGCGGTGGCCGCGGCGAGCAGCAGGGCAAGGGACATGGCGCTCACTGACGTACTCCCGGTTGCTATGGATCCCCCAGATTCCTACCTCAGCTTGAGGCCCGCTTTCTGGTGACCCCAGTGCAAAACGTCATGAAGCGGGCGGGACTTCCGTCCCGGACGTTGTCCCTTCAACATCTCTGACCTGCGGAAACGAATCGCCCCCGGGACGTTGGTCACATCCTGGGGGCGATTCGGTCACGGTTGCGCAAGGGGCCCGGGAAGCCGTTCCGGCTCAGCCGGGCTCAGCCCGGTTCGACTCGGCTCAGCTCAGCCGCTCGTACTTTCTGTCGCGCTTCGCTTCGTTTCCGCTGCGGGCAGGTCCCGCCCTCGTTCCTCGGGCGAGCCCTACCCTCCGCTGCATCTCAGCTCAGCCGCTCGATGACCATCGCCATGCCCTGGCCGCCGCCCACGCACATGGTCTCCAGGCCGAACTGCTTGTCGTGCCACTGGAGCGAGTTGATGAGCGTGCCGGTGATGCGGGCGCCCGTCATGCCGAAGGGGTGGCCGACGGCGATGGCGCCGCCGTTGACGTTGAGGCGGTCGATGTCGATGCCCAGGGCCTGGTAGGCCGGGATGACCTGGGCGGCGAACGCCTCGTTGATCTCGACCAGGTCGATGTCGCCGATGCTCATGCCGGCCCGCGCCAGCGCCTGCTTGCTGGCCTCGACCGGGCCGAAGCCCATGATCTCGGGGGAGAGGGCGGAGACGCCGGTGGAGACGATCCGGGCCAGCGGGGTCAGGCCCAGCTCGCGCGCCTTCGTGTCCGACATGATCACCAGGGCGGCGGCACCGTCGTTGAGCGGGCAGCAGTTGCCCGGGGTGACCAGGCCGTCCGCGCGGAACGAGGGCTTCAGGCCCGCCACGCCCTCCATGGTCACGCCCGCGCGCGGGCCGTCGTCCTTGCTGACGACCGTGCCGTCCGGGGTGGTGACCGGCGTGATCTCGCGCTCCCAGAAGCCGGCCTTGATGGCCTCCTCGGCGAGGTTCTGCGAGCGGACGCCGAACTCGTCCATCTCCTCGCGCGAGATGCCCTTCAGGCGGGCCAGGTTCTCGGCGGTCTGGCCCATCGCGATGTACGCGTCGGGCACGAGGCCGTCCTCGCGCGGGTCGTGCCACTCTCCCCCAGCTACCGCTGGGGGGACCCCCATGCCCTGCTCGGCGCGCGCGGCGGTGCGGGCCTCGGCGTCGGCGAAGAACGGGTTGTGGCTGCCGGGCATGCCGTCCGAGGAGCCGTTGACGGTCCGGGAGACCGTCTCCACGCCCGCGGAGATGAAGACGTCGCCCTCGCCGGCCTTGATGGCGTGCATCGCCATCCGGGACGTCTGGAGGGAGGAGGAGCAGTAGCGGGTGATCGTGCAGCCCGGCAGGTGGTCCATGCCCATCTGCACGGCCACGATCCGGCCGAGGTTGTGGCCCTGCTCGCCGCCGGGCAGGCCGCAGCCGAGCATCAGGTCGTCGATGTCGCGCGGGTCGAGCCCGGGCACCTTGTCGAGCGCGGCCTTGATGATCGTCGCGGTCAGGTCGTCGGCGCGCATCTCCTTCAGCGAGCCCTTGAAGGCGCGACCGATGGGGGAGCGGGCGGTTGAGACGATCACGGCTTCGGGCATCACGGCTCCAGGGCGTGAGAAAAGCAGGACTGGGTGGAAGTTACCCGCCCGTAGGCTTCGGGTCACGGCCTGGTCACTGTGACCCCTCGCACTCTTGCCCTTGCGGGCTGTACGGGGCCGCTCGGGCGCGGGCGGCCCTGCCCGTCAGGTCTGTCCGGTTCAAGGGTGCCTCGCGCCTCGCGCCCTTGTATCCGCCGCGACGGCGATCGGCCACGATGCCGGGTCCCGGCGGTGCCGGACCGGCCCGAGCCCGTACGGCACCGCCGGAATCCACCGTGGTGGCCGATCGCCGTCGCGGCGGAATGAAGGGGCGCGGTGGCCCCTTCACCGGCTCGGGCTGCCCGCGCCCTACGGCGCCCCCCGCCCCATCCGCGACCAGACGTGGTGCGGCACCGGCTCCGTGTGGGCCGGGAGGCGGCGCCGCTTGCGGTGCTTGAGGAGGGCCCAGCGGCCCCGCGCCGCGGTGACCTCCGTACCCGCTTCCGCGGCGGCCTCCGCCGCCGCGCGGGCCACCGGCAGGATGCCCTCGCGCCGGGCCGCGTCCGGCCGCTCCTCGTCCGGCCAGAGCCCCAGCGCCGCGCACAGCGTCGGCAGGACGGCCATCGCGGCCGTCGCGTACCCCTCCGCGGAGGGGTGGAAGTTGTCCGGGCCGAACAGCTCCCGCGGGTTCGCCGCGAACTCCGGGCCGAGCAGGTCGCCCAGCGACACCGTGCGCCCGCCGGCCTCGATCACCGCTATCGTCTGCGCCGCGGCGAGCTGCCGGCTCAGCCGCCGGGCCACCCACCGCAGCGGCTGGTAGACGGGCTCGATCGTGCCGAGGTCGGGGCACGTGCCCGCCACGACCTCGCAGCCCGCCTCCCGCAGCCGCCGCACCGCGTCCGACAGCAGCCGTACGGAGCGGGCCGCCGGCATCCCGTGCGTGACGTCGTTCGCGCCGATCATGATCACGGCGACGTCGGGCGGCCGGTCCACGTCGTCGAGCAGCAGCGTGACCTGCCGGTCCAGATCGTGCGAGCGCGCGCCGGACAGGGCGACGTTCCGCAGCTCCACGGGCCGCTCGGCGACCGCCGCGAGCCCGGAGGCGAGCAGCGCCCCCGGCGTCTGGCGGGGCCGGTGCACGCCCTGGCCGGCGGCCGTGGAGTCGCCGAGCAGGCCGAGCAGCAGCGGCTCGCGCCCGAGCCGGTGCACGAACGCCGAGCCGTAGCGGCCGTCCGCGTGGGGCGGGGTGCCGCCCGCGCCGCCGACCACGCGCCTGGCCAGCCGCATCTCGGTGAGCAGGACACCCGCCGCCGTGGCCCCGAGCAGGCCGATCCCGCCGCCTCCGTAGGCCGCGGCCGAGGCGATCCTCCGGGCGACCCTCGCCCTCGACGTGGTGATGGGTGACATGGGCCGGACCTCCTCCGCAGCGCCGGTCACCGGGCTTCGCAGCACGGCCTCCGGGCCGCGTACGCGGTTTTACAAACACTTCATAAAAACACCGCACCCTTGCGAGGGCACGCTATGAGCAGGTTGCCCCGAGCGCCCGCTTCTGCAACGCGCCGTTGGAGCGGCCGGATGCGTTCTAGGCTGGCCGTATGGGTACGCGAGACCGCTAGTGCCCCCGACCGCGGAGATCACCGTGCAGTATCACGATTCGATGATTGAGCTCGTTGGCAACACCCCGCTCGTGAAGCTCAACAGCGTGACCGAAGGCATCAAGGCCACCGTTCTTGCCAAGGTCGAGTACTTCAACCCGGGCGGCTCCGTGAAGGACCGGATCGCCGTGCGCATGATCGAGGCCGCGGAGAAGTCCGGTGAGCTCAAGCCGGGCGGCACCATCGTGGAGCCGACCTCCGGCAACACCGGTGTCGGTCTTGCGATCGTGGCCCAGCAGAAGGGTTACAAGTGCATCTTCGTCTGCCCGGACAAGGTCTCCACTGACAAGATCAACGTGCTGCGGGCGTACGGCGCCGAGGTCGTCGTCTGCCCGACCGCGGTCGACCCGGAGCACCCGGACTCGTACTACAACGTCTCCGACCGCCTCGTGCGCGAGACGCCCAACGCCTGGAAGCCCGACCAGTACAGCAACCCCAACAACCCCCTTTCGCACTACTACTCCACCGGCCCCGAGCTCTGGGAGCAGACGGAGGGGAAGATCACCCACTTCGTGGCGGGCGTCGGCACCGGCGGCACCATCAGCGGCACCGGGCGCTACCTGAAGGAGGTCAGCGACGGCCGCGTCAAGGTCATCGGCTCCGACCCGGAGGGCTCGGTCTACAGCGGCGGCTCCGGCCGTCCGTACCTGATCGAGGGCGTCGGTGAGGACTTCTGGCCCAGCGCCTACGACGGCACCGTCACGGACGAGATCATCGCGGTCTCCGACAAGGACGCCTTCCAGATGACGCGCCGCCTCGCCAAGGAGGAGGGCCTGCTGGTCGGCGGCTCCTGCGGCATGGCGGTCGTCAGCGCCCTGCGCGCCGCCGAGAACCTCGGCCCGGACGACGTCGTGGTCGTCCTGCTGCCGGACAGCGGCCGCGGCTACCTGAGCAAGATCTTCAACGACGAGTGGATGGCGGACTACGGCTTCCTGGAGGAGGCCGGCGACGCCGCCCGCGTGGGCGACGTGCTGCGCCGCAAGGACGGCGGCCTGCCCCACCTGGTGCACATGCACCCGGAGGAGACGGTCGGCGAGGCCATCGAGGTGCTCCGCGAGTACGGCGTCTCGCAGATGCCCATCGTCAAGCCGGGCGCGGGGCACCCCGATGTGATGGCCGCCGAGGTCATCGGCTCGGTCGTGGAGCGCGAGCTGCTGGACGCCCTCTTCACCCAGCGCGCCTCCCTGTCCGACCCGCTGGAGAAGCACATGTGCGCGCCGCTGCCGGTGGTCGGCTCCGGCGAGCCCGTCGCGGACCTGATGGCCGTGCTGGGCGAGGCGGACGCGGCGATCGTGATCGTCGAGGGCAAGCCCACCGGCGTGGTGAGCCGTCAGGACCTGCTGGCCTTCCTCGCGGAGAGCTCCGGCAAGGCCAACGGCACCAAGTAGCGCGGCCGGGGGCGCGGCCTCCGGCCCGCCCCCGTACGGCCGTGTGAACGGTACGCGGACGGACGGACCGTCAAAGGTACGTATGCGTCACGCGCCCGCAGCACCGCCTTAACAACGGTCCTGCATAGTGGAGGTGCCGGCAGGGGCCAGCCCCGGGCCGGCACCGAAGCGGCGGCAGGACTTCCGGAGCGGCTCCCGGACTCCTCGGCCGTCCGGACGCGGCTCACCGGCCCTGACCCGGCCCGTGTCCTCGTGGGGGACCGCCGTCGTCCCGACTCCGGCTCCGGCCGGGGTGCGGCGGTCCTCCGCGCACTTCCCTTCCGGGGCTCCTCCTGAGGTTCCTTCCGGGATTTTCCCCGGCGCTCACTCCCAGGCGGAGCCGTCGTCCCGCTTCTGCGGCTTCTCCCGCGCACGCTGCCAGGGGAACACCCCCGCCGCGTTCACGGCGTTGACGCCCACGATCCCCGCCCAGCTCACGAGCAGCCCGGGCAGGTGCGCGTTCACCACGGCGATCGCGGACAGCGGGACGGCCAGCACCAGGGACACCGCGGCGAAGCCGAAGCGCTCGCCGAAGCTCCCCGTGCCGCCGGGACCGCCGGGGCGCGGCAGCCCCCCGCGGGCGACGGCCATCTGTGTCTCCGCCGCCTGCCGGCGCACCCGCCGCTCGATCTCGGCGTCCAGTTTCCGGTCGACCTTCTCCAGGAAGGCGTCGACCAGCTCGGCCTCGTACTCCGGACCCAGTTCCTTCCGGGTTCCCAGAGTCGCGGCGAGATCCTTCTTCAGCTCATGGTCGCGGGCCATCATGCTCAGGACGATACGGTCGGCAAGGCCCCGCGTCGCTGGGGCCAGCACCCGTATCCGCCGTAGGGGCAGCCCCGCCGCCGTGCCGGGGCGCCGCTGGAAGGAGCAGTCCGTGCCCGGACCGACCGAAGCTCTGCTCACCCGCCTCGACCCCGGGGCGGGCGGGGACCGGCCCGACGCCCTGGCCGTCGCCGGGCGGGCCTGTTCCCGCGAGCAACTGCTGGGCGCCGCCGCCGCGGTGGCGCACCGCATCGCGGGCGCCCCCGCCGTCGCCGTCCACGCCGACGCCTCCCTGGAGACCGTGGCGGCCGTCGTCGGCGGGCTGCTCGCCGGAGTGCCGGTGGTGCCGCTGCCGCCGGACGCGGGCCCCGCCGAGCGCGGCCACATCCTGCGCGACTCCGGCGCCGCCCTGGTGCTCGGCGGCGACGACGGCCTGCCGGTCGGCATAGACGAGCGGGGCGACTTGTCCGGCGCCGAGCCCGCCCCTGACAGCACCGCCCTGATCCTCTACACGTCCGGCACGACCGGCGCCCCCAAGGGCGCGCTGATCCCGCGCAGCGCGGTCGCCGCGGGCCTCGACGGGCTCGCCGAGGCCTGGCAGTGGACCGCCGAGGACACCCTCGTGCACGGCCTGCCGCTGTTCCACGTCCACGGCCTCGTCCTGGGCGTCCTGGGGGCGCTGCGCACCGGCTGCCGGCTCGTGCACACCGGGCGGCCGACGCCGGAGGCGTACGCGGCGGCCGGCGGCAGCCTGTACTTCGGGGTGCCGACGGTGTGGTCCCGGGTGGTGCGCGAGCCGTCCGCGGCCCGGGAGCTGGCCGGCGCCCGGCTGCTGGTGTCGGGCAGCGCGGCCCTGCCCGCGCCCGTCTTCCGCGACCTGGAGGCCCTCACCGGGCAGCGGCCCGTCGAGCGCTACGGCATGACCGAGACGCTGATCACCGTCTCCGCGCGGGCCGGCGGCGAGCGCCGGCCGGGCGCCGTGGGCACCCCGCTGCCGGGCGTTCGCACGCGCCTCGTGGCGGCCGAGGGCGGCATCGGCGAGCTGGAGGTCTCCGGGCCGACGCTCTTCAGCGGCTACCTCGGCCGCCCGGAGGCCACGGAGGCCGCGCACACGGCCGACGGCTGGTTCCGTACGGGCGACATCGCCGCGATCGAGGAGGACGGCACGCACCGCATCGTGGGCCGGGCCTCCACCGACCTGATCAAGTCCGGCGGCTACCGGGTCGGGGCGGGCGAGGTGGAGAACGCCCTCCTCGACCACCCGGCCGTCCGCGAGGCCGCCGTCGTCGGCGTCCCGCACGACGACCTCGGCCAGGAGATCGTGGCCTACGTGGTGGCCGACGGCGCGACCGAGAAACAGCTGATCGACTTCGTGGCGGGGCACCTGTCCGTACACAAGCGGCCGCGCCGGGTCCGCTTCCTTGAGGCCCTGCCGCGCAACGCCATGGGCAAGCCGCAGAAGAAGCTCCTGCCTCCCCTGTAACGGCGAATGTAACGGCGAACGGGCTTCAGCAGGCGGCGCCGCCCTGCATAATTCCATGCAGGGCGGCGCTGAGTGAATGACCACTGCCGCAGCGACCGTCGACGACCATGGAGGGCCCGATGAGCGACACCGGCGGCGAACCGGAAGCCACCGCACGGCTGCAAAAGCTCTTCGAAGGGCACCGGCTGACGCCCACCCAGCGCCGCATCGCCCACTGCATGGTGCGCCGCGCCGCCGACGCGCCCTTCCTCTCCAGCGTCGAGCTCGCCGAGCTCGCCGGCGTCAGCCAGCCCTCCGTCACCCGCTTCGCGGTCGCCCTCGGCTTCGACGGCTACCCGGCGCTCCGCCGGCACCTGCGCGACGTCGTCCCCGCGGCGGACGCGCCGGCCGAGGGCGACAGCGCGTACAACGAGTACCAGCAGGCCGTCCAGGTCGAGATCGACAACCTCCGCCACCTCTCCTCGGTCCTCGCCGACCCCGCCCCCGTCACCCGCGCGGGCCGGCTCCTCGCCACGTCCCGGCCGCTGCTCGTGCTCGGCCTGCGCGCCGCCGGTGCCCAGGCCGCCGGCTTCGCCTACTTCGCCCGCAAGGTCCACCCCGACGTCCGCCTCCTGGACGAGGGCGGCACGCTCCTCGCCGACCGCATAGACGCCGCCGTACGGGCCGGGGCGAGCACC
Source organism: Streptomyces klenkii (assembly GCF_003626645.1). Classification (GTDB taxonomy): domain Bacteria; phylum Actinomycetota; class Actinomycetes; order Streptomycetales; family Streptomycetaceae; genus Streptomyces; species Streptomyces klenkii. The sequence continues at coordinate 495,043 of NZ_RBAM01000007.1, forward strand.
CTCCTGTGCTTCGCCCTGCCCCGCCACCCGCGCGAGGTCGTCGAGGCCCTGGAGTACGCGCAGGGGCAGGGCCTGACCGTCGTCACGGTCGCCGACTCCACCTTCGCCCCGGTGGCCCGGCACAGCGACCTCCTGCTCCCCGCCGCCGTCGGCACGGGCCTGGCCTTCGACACGGCCTGCGCGCCGATGCTGCTGGGGCGCATGCTGCTGGAGGCCATGTGCGACGCCCTGCCGGACGCGCAGGCGCGCCTGGAGGAGTTCGACGCGAAGGCGGCCGCGCGGGGCCTGTTCGTGGAGTAGGGCGGACTCAGGAGTCCGGGGCGCCCCGGAAGCGCATCTCCGGGAAGCGCGGTGACGGGCCGTCCAGCAACTGCCCGTCCTCGTGCTTGAGGAAGCGGTCGAAGAACGCCACCACGTACGCGCGCGTGGCCGCCACCGCCCGCTCCGGGCGGACCGTCCCGATGTCCTGCCGGAGGACTTCCTCCGGCAGCGCTCCCTGCCGCGCGAGCGCGGGCAGCAGCGATACGGCGTCGGTGTACGTGCCGTGCTCCGCGCCCGCCATCGTCAGCTCGGCCTGCCGGCCGCGCGAATGCTGCCGGAAGGACGCCCACGACGCCCGGTTGTCCGCCGCGCCCGGCCCGTCGGAGCCCAGCAGGAGGAACGGCCGGTCCACGCCCTCGCGCGCGACGGTGCTCAGCCTGCTGCCCGTGCTGTCAGGCAGGGGGAAGTCCATCTGCCCGTCCATGTTGATCCCCGCTTTGAGGCGCCGGTCGTCGTGCAGGGCCTGCGCCGCCGTGAAGCCGCCCGCGGACTGCCCGGCCATGCCCACGCGCCGCAGGTCCACGGCGTCCCCCAGGCCGCGCGGCAGGCTCCGCCGCCACCGCGCCGAGCCGAGGGTGTCGAGGACGAACCGGGTGTCGTCCACCCGCGCCTTCACCGCCTTGCGGAGCGTGGCGTCGACCTCGGGCGCGGGCGCGCCGGCGAGCGAGGGCAGCACCGACTCGGCCGGCTTCCCGCCGGCCAGGCGCACCTCGGAGGAGTCGTAGGTGTGGTCGATGGTGACGACGACGTAGCCGCGGGAGGCCAGCTCCTCCACCAGGCCGGTGTTCCAGGTGCGCGGGTCGCCCAGGCCGGCGGAGTAGAGCACGACCGGCAGGGCGCGGCTGCCATGCGCCGCGGGAGCGGCCACGCGTGCGTGCGTGCGCGTGGCCGCCCAGTCGGCGGCGCCCGGGCGCACGCGGTAGTTGAAGCTGCCCGCGCCCCGGGCGGAGCCGAAGTGGGCGGCGGAGGCGGCGTCCATGTGGGGCGCGGTGCGGGGGCCGGTCTCCCGGTCCGCCGGATAGAAGAGGCTGATCGCGACCCGGCGGTCGCCCTGCTCCGGCTTCCAGGGGTCCTTGCGGGCAGTGTCCACGAGGAGGCGGGTGACCGTGCCGACGGCGTACGGGCCGGTGGGCGCGGGAAGCGCGGCGCGGGCGCTCGCGGCGTCCGTGGCCGCGGGTGCGGCCGGGCCGCCCGCCGCGCGGGCGTCCGGCGCCGGTGCGAGCGCGCTCAGCACCCCGGTCAGGGCCAGTGCCCCCGCGGCGGCCACGGCGCGCCGCCTGAGCCTGCCGTCCCCTCGCTGCTGAACCCGCATCTCCGGCCTCCCCCGCTCGTCTTTTCCCGACGGGTCGACCATAGGGACCACACAAGTGCGCACACGTCATACGGAGGAGCCAAGTCCGGGCTGATACCGGGGTATGACCCCTGTGGGGTACACCCTGCGGGATTCTCAGCTCGCACTCAGATTCGTTGGCTAGCCTGCCGCGTGAGAGCCGGGATCGAGGGGATTTCAGAGGGAAAGGCGGGATTCGACGTGGGGCGCGGTTCGTATGCGCTGGCGCGGGTGGCGGTGATCGTCAGGGCGCCCGCGGGCTGGCTGTGCTGGGCGGGACTGCTGAGCGCGGGGATCGGCGTCCTGGTGCCCGGGTTCACCGGGCGGCGGATCGGCGTGCTCGCCGGGGCGGCGCTGTTCCTGATCGTCGCCGGTGCGGTCTTCGCGGCCCGCCGCAAGCGGTACGCGGCGCTGGCGCGCGGCGCGTCGCGGGCGGGCCGGTCGGTGTTCCTCCAGGACCGCGCCGTGACCCTGCGGAACTGGCGGCGCGCCCGCCGCTGGTGGCTGCTCCTCGCCTTCCTCGCCGCCGCGGGCTCGTCCTTCGCGGTGCCGGCCGCGGCCGGCATGGCCCTCGTCGGCGCGGGCGCGGGCCTGTGGGCGAAGGCCCTGTGGCTGGGCGGCCTGGAGCGCCGCGCGGGGTCGCTGTTGTGGGTCCGTACGGAGTGGGCGCAGGCGTCCCCCGCGGCCGAGCCCGTACGGGGCTACATGTCCACCGGGCTCGCCGCGGGCGATGCCGCGCCCGGCGGCGGCAGGCGCCGCACGGGCCGGGTGCCGGCCGGGACGGCGGTCAGCGCGGCCCGCCAGTAGCGCGGGCTCGATCGCCCCCGGGGCGGTCCGGTCGGCCGAGCCGCCGCTGAAGCGGTCCGGTCAGCCGAGCGCGCTGAGGTCCGCCGCGTGGGCGCCGCCGCTCTCGGCGACCAGTTCGCTGAGGGTCTGCGGGGCCCGTACGGTCGCGAAGCGCACGCCGTCACTCTCCTCTTCTGCGCGCGCGTATCCGTAAACCCCGGGACGGGGCAGAGAGTTGTACGCGTAGTGGTTCGAGAAGTAGTACGCGCCGGTGTCGAGGAGCGCCACGTGGTCGCCCGCCTCCAGCAGCGGCAGCGGCCTGCCCATCGCGACGACGTCGCCCGCGAAGCAGCACGGGCCCGCGACGTCCTGCTCCACCGGCGGCCCGGTCTTGGGCCGTCCCAGCGCGTCGAAGGCCGCCACCCGCAGCGGCCAGGACGCGGGCGCGAACACCGTGCGGGTGGCCACCTGCGCGCCCGCGTGCGTCACGGCGATCCGCCGCCCGCCCGCGGTCTTCGTGTACTCCACGCGCGCCAGCACCAGGCCGCTCTTCGCCAGCAGGGCGCGGCCGAACTCCGTCACCAGCCCGTAGCGCCCGTCGAACAGGCCCGGGGCGGCGTCCGCGAGCAGGCGGGCGTAGGCGCGGAACGTCGGGGTCACGTCGTCCGACGCGAAGTTCACGGGCAGCCCGCCGCCGATGTCCAGCGTGGTCACCTGCCGGCGCCCCACCGCGTCGTTGACCTCCTCAGCCAGCTCGTACGCGGCCCGCACGCCCGCCGCCATCAGCTCCAGGGGGCAGCCCTGGGAGCCCACGTGGGCGTGCAGCCGGGTGAGCCAGGGGCGCTCGGCGAAGGCGCGCACGAGCCAGGCGCGCGCCCCGTCGTCCCGCAGCGCCACCCCGAACTTGGACGTGTCCGTGGCGGTGCTCAGCGCGTCGATGCTCCCGCCGCCCACCTGGGGGTTGACGCGGACGCCGAGCGGGGAGCGGGGCGGCTCGGCGGCCTCCCGCAGCAGCCCGTCCAGGCGGGCGAGCTCCTCGCGGCTGTCGGAGTTGACCGCGACGCCCAGGGCGAGGGCCTCGCGCAGCTCCGCGGTGGTCTTCACGGGGGAGTCCAGCACGATCCGCGCGGGGTCCACCCGCGCCGCCCGCGCCAGGGCGAGCTCCCCGGGGCTCGCCACCTCGGCGCCCAGCCCCTCCTCGGCCAGCAGGCGCAGCACCGGCACCAGGGAGGCGGCCTTCACGGCGAACGCGTGCAGGGTCGCCTCGCGGGCCGCCCCGGCCTCCTCGAAGGCCTCCCGCAGCGCCGCCGCGGCCGTACGGATCCCCTGCACGTCGAGCAGCCCGGCCACGGGCGCCCACGCGGGCAGCAGCCCCTGCCGCACCGCGGCCCGCACCACGGTGCCGAGGCGTACGGCACTGGACGACATGGAGCTAACTCCACCACACGGAGCCGTGAAAATGGCATGCGCTGCGGGCGGTTTCCGCACACGATGGCCCTACGGGGCGGGACGGGGTGCGAGCCGGACCGGCCCGCGATGCGGGCGGCCGCCGGCGCGCCCGCGCCGCACGACGCCTTCGACCGGCTCATCGGTGCCGGTCGATGGGCGTGCGGACGCACGCCGCGGCGCCCTCGGCGTCGGTGAGCGGCCCTTGAGCGGCCCGGTTCAGGCTTCCCGTACGCCCGCGCGCCAGACCGCCGAGACCAGCGGCACGCCCGGGCGGTACGCGAGGTGGACGTGCGACGGGGCGTCGAGGAGGGTGAGGTCGGCCCGGGCGCCCGGGGCGATGCGGCCCACGTCCGTACGGCGCAGGGCCGCCGCGCCGCCCGCCGTCGCGGACCGGACGGCCTCGTCCGGCGTCATCCCCATGTCCCGCACGGCCAGGGCGATGCAGAACGGCATGGAGCTGGTGAACGACGAGCCCGGGTTGCAGTCGGTGGACAGTGCGACCGTCACCCCCGCGTCCAGCAGGCGGCGCGCGTCCGGCCACTGGGCGCGCGTCGAGAACTCCGCGCCGGGCAGCAGCGTCGCGACGGTCGTGCCGCTCGCCAGGGCGTCCACGTCCGCGTCGGTCAGGTGCGTGCAGTGGTCGGCGGAGGCCGCGCCGAGCTCGACGGCCAGCTGGACGCCGGGCCCGTAGGACAGCTGGTTGGCGTGCACGCGCGGGGTCAGGCCCCGGGCGGCACCGGCCTTGAGGATCGTCCGGGCCTGGTCGCCGTCGAACGCGCCCTGCTCGCAGAAGACGTCGACCCAGCGGGCGTGCGGGGCGCAGGCGTCGAGCATCGGCCCGGTGACCAGGTCCACGTACGCGGCCGGGTCGTCGGCGTAGTCGGGGGAGACGATGTGGGCGCCGAGGTAGGTGACCTCGTCGGTGTGGGCCGCGGCGATGCGCAGCGCGCGGGCCTCGTCCTCGACGGTGAGGCCGTAGCCGGACTTGGTCTCCAGGACCGTGGTGCCCTGGCGCAGGGCCTCGCGGACGTAGCGGCGCACGTTGGCGTCCAGCGCCTCGTCGGTCGCGGCGCGCGTGGCGGCGACGGTGGTGCGGATGCCGCCGGCGCTGTAGCTGCGGCCGGACATGCGGGCGTTGAACTCGGCGGTCCGGTCGCCCGCGAAGACCAGGTGGGAGTGGGAGTCGACGAAGCCGGGCAGGCCCGCCCGGCCCTCGGCGTCGACGCGATTGTCAGTGGCGGGTGCTTTGCTGGACGTGCCGACCCAGACGACGCGGTCGCCGTCGATGACGACCGCCGCGTCCTGGACCGTGCCGAGGGGGCCTTCGCCGAGGGAGAGGTCGTTCGTGACGAGACTGCTGATGTTGGTGATGACCGTCGTCGCCATGGGCGTGCGGCACTCCTTCGCTGTGTTCGGTGGTGGGGCGGGGACGCGCCCCGGTCGCGTGCGGCTCCCCGGACTCGTACGCTGCCTCAGCTTCGTACGACTCCTCAGCCTCGTACGGCCGCGATCGCTTCCGCCAGCGCCGCCGGCACGTGGGCCACGAGCTGGTGCGTCCCGTCCCGCACGATGTGGCGGCCGCCGACCACGGTGTCCCGCACGTCCGCGCCGTTCGCCGCGAATACGGCCGTCTCGGCCGCGAGGGCGGGCGGCGAGCCCGCAGTGCGCACGGAGTCCAGCGCGACGGCCGTGAAGTCCGCGAGCGCGCCCGGCCCGATGCGGCCCCCCTCGTCCCAGCCGAGGGCGGCGTGGCCGTCGGCGGAGGCGGCTCGCAGCAGCTGGACGGCCGTCCAGTGGCCGCGGGTGCGGGAGTGCAGCCGCTCGTCCATCTCCATCGCGCGCGCCTCTTCGAGCAGGTCGATGACGGCGTGGCTGTCGCTGCCGAGGGAGAGCGGGGAGCCCGCCTCCTGGAGCGCCCGGGCCGGGCCGATGCCGTCGGCCAGGTCCCGCTCGGTGGTCGGGCACATGCACACGCCCGTGCCCGAGTGGCCCAGCAGCCGGATGTCGCCCGGGGTGAGGTGCGTGGCGTGGACGGCCGTGGTGCGCGGGCCGAGCACGCCGTGGTGCGAGAGGAGGGCCGTGGGCGTGAAGCCGTGCGCCTCGACGCAGGCGTCGTTCTCCGCGGTCTGCTCGGACAGGTGCACGTGCAGCGGCGCCTCGCGCTCCTGCGCCCACGCGGCCACGGTGCCCAGCTGCTCCGCGGGCACCGCCCGTACGGAGTGGATGGCCGCGCCGATCCGCGTGTTGTCGTCGCCCTTGAGGGCGGAGACGCGCTCGGCCCAGCGCTCGGCGGTGCCGTCGCTGAAGCGCCGCTGGTGCTTGTCGGGCTCGGCGCCGAAGCCGGAGGAGAGGTAGCAGGTGTCGAGGAGGGTGATGCGGATGCCGGCCTCGGCGGCGGCCGCGATCAGGGCCTCGCCCATGGCGTTGGGGTTGTCGTAGCGGGCGCCGCCGGCGAGGTGGTGCACGTAGTGGAACTCACCGACGGAGGTGATGCCGGCGAGCGCCATCTCGGCGTAGGCCGCGCGGGCGAGCGCGAAGTAGTTGTCGGGAGTGAGGTGGTCGGCGACGCGGTACATGACCTCGCGCCAGGTCCAGAACGTGCCCTCGCCCGCCTGGGTGGCCCCGCGCAGGGCGCGGTGGAAGGCGTGGCTGTGGGCGTTCGCGAACCCGGGCAGCGTGATTCCCCGGAGGGCCACCGCGCCCGGGGGCGGGGCCGTCACGCCCGGCCGGACGGCCGCGATGCGGCCGTCCGCGCCGGTCTCGATGACCACGCCCGGCTCGACGCCGGTGTCGAGAAGGGCGTGCTCCGCCCAGTAGGTCTGTGCCGTCAGCGACACGCCAGGCCCTCCAGTACGTCGGCGAGTGCGGTCACCCCGGCCAGGCAGTCGTCCTCGGAGGCCGTTTCGGCGGGTGAGTGCGAGACGCCTGTGGGGTTGCGTACGAACAGCATGGCGGTGGGGACGGCTCCGGAGAGGATTCCGGCGTCGTGTCCCGCGCCCGTACCGAGGACGGGGACGGCGGTGCCGCCGTCCTTGCCCAGGATGCGGCCGAGCTCGTCGCGCAGGGCGTGCTCGAACTCGATGACGGGCGTGAACGACTCCCGCGTGATGCGGACGTCGATGCCGTCGCGCTCGCCGCGCTCCACGGCCGCCTTCTCGATCTCGGCGACCACGAGGTCGAGAGTTCCCTGGTCGGCGGCGCGCGAGTCCAGCCAGCCGCGCACGAGGGAGGGGATCGCGTTGACGCCGTTCGGCTCGACGCTGACCTTCCCGAAGGTCGCCAGGGCGCCGGCCAGCCGCGCCTTCTTGCGGGCGGCGAGGACGGTGTTGGCGTACGTCAGCATCGGGTCCCGGCGGTCCTCGATGCGGGTCGTGCCGGCGTGGTTGGCCTCGCCGTGGAAGTCGAACCGCCAGCGGCCGTGCGGCCAGATGGCGGAGGCGATGCCGACGGCGTCGTCGGTGTCGGCGAGGGCCCGGCCCTGCTCGACGTGCAGCTCGACGAAGGCGCCGATGCGGGCGAGGCGCTCGGGATCCGGGCCGATCGCCTCCGGGTCGTAGCCGGCGCGCTCCATGGCCTGCGCGAGGGAGATCCCCTCGGCGTCCCGGAGCGCGTGCGCCTTGTCGAGGCCGAGCTGGCCTGCGGTCAGGCGCGAGCCCACGCAGGCCAGGCCGAAGCGGGCGCCCTCCTCGTCGCCGAAGTTGACGATCGCGAGGGGGCGGGACGGCCGCACGCCGCGGGCGCGGAGCTCGTCGAGCGCGGCGAACGACGAGACGACGCCGAGCGGGCCGTCGAACGCGCCGCCGTCCGGGACGGAGTCCAGGTGCGAGCCGGTGACGACGGCGTCCCCGGCGGCGGGGTCGCCGAGCCAGGCCCACTGGTTGCCGTTGCGGTCGACCTCGTAGGCGAGCCCGCGGGTCTCCGCCTGGGCGCGGAACCAGGCGCGGCAGTCGGCGTCGGCGGGGGTCCAGGCGAGGCGGCGGTATCCGCCGCTGTCCTTGTCCCGCCCGATGGCGCCGAGGTCGCGCCACATCTCATGGAAGCCGGCCCCGCCGCCCGCGGGGTCGGGGCTGCTCACTCGCCCTCCCGCATGGGAACCCGCACGCCCCGCTCGGACGCGACCGACTCCGCGATGTCGTAGCCCGCGTCGACGTGGCGGATGACGCCCATGCCCGGGTCGTTCGTCAGGACGCGCCGGATCTTCTCGCCGGCCAGCGCCGTGCCGTCGGCCACCGTCACCTGGCCCGCGTGGATGGAGCGGCCCATTCCGACGCCGCCGCCGTGGTGGATGGAGACCCACGACGCGCCCGAGGCGACGTTGACCATGGCGTTGAGGAGCGGCCAGTCGGCGATCGCGTCGGAGCCGTCGAGCATGGCCTCCGTCTCACGGTACGGAGAGGCCACGGACCCGCAGTCGAGGTGGTCGCGGCCGATGGCCAGCGGCGCGGCGAGCGTGCCGTCGGCGACCATCTCGTTGAAGCGCTCGCCGGCCTTGTCGCGCTCGCCGTAGCCGAGCCAGCAGATGCGGGCGGGCAGGCCCTGGAAGTGCACCCGCTCGCCGGCCATCTTGAGCCAGCGGGCGAGGGACTCGTTCTCCGGGAAGAGTTCGAGCATCGCCTTGTCGGTCTTGTGGATGTCGGCCGGGTCGCCGGAGAGGGCCGCCCAGCGGAAGGGGCCCTTGCCCTCGCAGAAGAGCGGGCGGATGTAGGCGGGCACGAAGCCGGGGAAGTCGAAGGCGCGGGTGTAGCCCGCGAGCTGCGCCTCGCCGCGGATGGAGTTGCCGTAGTCGAAGACCTCGGCGCCCGCGTCCTGGAAGCCGACCATGGCCTCGACGTGCCGGGCCATGGACTCGCGCGCCCGGGTGGTGAAGTCGGCGGGCTTCTCGGCCGCGTACGTGGCCATCTCGTCGAAGGAGACGCCGACGGGCAGGTAGGAGAGCGGGTCGTGGGCGGACGTCTGGTCCGTCACGATGTCGATGGGCGCGTTCATCGCGAGCAGCTGCGGGACGAGCTCGGCGGCGTTGCCGAGGACGCCGATGGACAGCGGGCGGCGGGCGTCGCGCGCCTCGACGGCGAGCTGGAGCGCGTGGTCGAGGGAGTCGGCCTTCACGTCCAGGTAGCGGTGCTCGATGCGGCGCTCGATGGCGCGCGGGTCGCAGTCGATGCAGAGGGCGACGCCGTCGTTCATCGTGACGGCGAGCGGCTGGGCGCCGCCCATGCCGCCGAGGCCGGCGGTCAGGGTGATCGTCCCGGCGAGCGTGCCGCCGAACTTCTTCGCGGCGACGGCGGCGAAGGTCTCGTACGTGCCCTGGAGGATGCCCTGCGTGCCGATGTAGATCCACGAGCCGGCGGTCATCTGGCCGTACATGGTGAGGCCGAGGTGCTCCAGGCGGCGGAACTCCTCCCAGTTGGCCCAGTCGCCGACGAGGTTGGAGTTGGCGAGGAGGACGCGCGGCGCCCACTCGTGGGTCTGCATGACGCCGACCGGGCGGCCGGACTGGACGAGCATCGTCTCGTCCTGCTTGAGCGTCCGGAGGGTGCGGACCATGGCGTCGAACGAGCGCCAGTCGCGGGCGGCCTTGCCCGTGCCGCCGTAGACGACGAGCTTGTCGGGGTGCTCGGCCACCTCGGGGTCGAGGTTGTTCTGGAGCATGCGCAGAGCGGCTTCCTGCTGCCACCCCAGCGTGCTCAGCTGGTTGCCTCGCGGCGCTCGTACGGGTCGCGGTCCGGACATGGGGCCCTGCCTCCCTGGCGGCTGCTCTCGCTGCTCTGCCCTGCTCTGAATAGAACACTGCACATCTTGGGTGGCTGAATAGCTCTAGTCAACGGGTGTCGGGCGAAACCGGTGGGTCGGGGGTCACATCGGGGGTCACGTCAGGGGGCACATCCCCGGGCTCGTCCGGCGGCCCCGCGAGGTCTCCGAGCCGTATGGGCTGGGCCAGCGGCCGCCGGTCCGTCGCGTACGGATCGGCGACGGGGGAGCCCAGGAACGCCGCCGCGAGCTCCGCCGTGCTGCGCCCGCACATCCGCCCCTGGCACGCGCCCAGCCCGGCGCGGCACGCGAGCTTGAGCGCCCGCATCCCGTCCGCGCCGCGCGCCACGACGGCGTCCCGCAGCTCCCCGTACGACACCTCCTCGCACCGGCACACCAGCGTGTCCTCGCGCAGCCAGCCGCGCCAGCCGCCCGGTACGGGGTGCGCCCGCGCGAGCGCCTGCCCGAACCGCTGCCCGGAGCGGACGCGTGCGGCGGCGGACGCGACGCGGGCGGGAGGCGGGGGCGCGAGGCCCGTCCCGGCGCCCTCCGCGGCCCGGTCCGCCGCCCCGCCCGCCGCCGCCCCGCCCGCCGTCGCCCACGCGTGCTCCGCCAGGTCCGCCACCGCCGCCAGGCCCGCCAGCTCGCCCTCCGCCGCGGCGGCCTGCGCGCCCGCGATCCCGGTGAGCTCACCCGCCGCGTACACGCCCGGCACGGTCGTCGCCTGCCGCCCGTCGACGACCACGCGCCCGTCCCGTACGGCGCACCCCGCCGCCAGGGGCAGCTCCAGCTGCGGCGTGAACCCGTAGCCGACGCACACCGCGTCCACGGGTGCCAGCCGCTGCTCGCTGCCCGGGACCGGGTGCCACCCCGCGTCCAGGCGGGCCACGGTGACGGCCTCGACGTGGTCCCGGCCGTGCGCCGCGACGACCGCGTGCCGGGTGCGGTACGGGACGCGCCCGCGGGCCAGCCCGGCGGCGTACGAGGCGAGCTCCGCGAGCCTGCCGGGGCCGCCGTCGCGCAGGACGGCGGCGGGGCTGCGCAGCCAGCGTGCCGGGTTCCCCGCCTCGTACACGCCCAGGACGTGCGCCCCGACGTCCAGCAGGGACAGCGCGGCCGGCAGCAGGAACGGGCCGGTCCCCGACACCACCGCCCGGGCGCCGACGGCCGTCCGCTGCCCCTCGGCCAGCGTCCGCGCCGCGCCCGCCGTGACCACGCCCGGCAGCTCCCAGCCGGGGAACGGCAGCACGCGGTCGAAGGCGCCGGTGCACAGGACGAGCGCGTCGGCCGTGAGGGTGCGGGGCGGCCGGCCGCGGTCGTCCGCGGGGCCCTGTTGCAGGTGGACGAGGTGCCGGCCGGGCGCCGGGCCGGGCTCCAGCGCCCAGACGGTGGCGCGGGCCACGTGCTCGATACGGGGCTGGGAGGCGATGGCCAGTTCCAGCGGGTGGGTGGCGGAAGCGATCACTCCGTCGGTGACGGCCGCGGGCTGCCGCTCGTACCGGCCGCCGACGCGCGCCTCGCTGTCGACGAGCACCACGCGCGCGCCGCACCGGGCGGCGCTCAGCGCGGCCCGCGAGCCGGCGGGGCCGGCGCCGACGACGACCACGAGGGGAGGGGAAGATATGGGGGGAGGGCCGCTCATGCGACCTCGTCCGCCTCGTCCGCCTCGTCCGCGGCCGGCCGTACGATCCCGGTCTCCGTGCCGCCCGTGGGCAGGCGGGCGCCGCGCAGGGTCTCCACCCGGTCGCCGTCGCGCAGTTCGCGCAGGCAGGCCCGGACGTCCGGGAGGCCGTTGACGACGAGCAGGCAGTCGTAGCAGACGCCGATGCCGCAGAAGACGCCGCGCGGGCGGCCGCCGAGGCGGGTCGTGCGCCAGGAGCGGCGGCCCGTCGCCAGGAGCAGGGCCGCCACGGTCTGGCCGGGCAGGGCGCGGTGCCGCTCGCCGTCGACGTACACCGTCATCAGTGCCATCCGTTCTCCTTCCGGATGCCGGGGGTGTCAGAGGGAATGCCGGAAGGGCCGCGCGGGCCCGAAGCGGTGGGCCCGGAACGGCTCCGGGTCCACGTGCGGCGGCTCGCCCGCCCAGAGCTCGGCCAGCAGCTCGCCGGTGGCGGGAGCCAGGCCGATACCGGCGCCCTCGTGGCCGGTCGCGTGCCACAGGCCGGGGCGGCGCGGGTCCTCGCCGACGACCGGCAGGTGATCGGGGGTGTACGGGCGGAAGCCGCCGTACGCGCGCATGACGGGCACGCCGCCGAGCACGGGGAAGAGGCGCGCCGCGCCGCGGGCCAGCGCGCGCAGCACGTCGGCGCGCAGCGTCGCGTCGAAGCCGGCGCGGCGGCGGCTGGAGCCGATGAGGACCGTCCCGGCCTGCGTCGCCTCCACCACGGTCGCCACGTGCAGCGCCGCGTCCGTGCTGCCGGCGGCGCGCACGTAGCCCGCGTCGTACACCGTGTGCCGCACCGTGCCGTGCGGGAGCGGCGCCGTGACGAGGACGGTGCCGCGGCGGGGCACGACGGGCAGGGGCGCCCCGGCGGCCGCGGCGAACTGCCCGGCCCACGGGCCGCAGGCGTTGACGACCGCGCCGCACGGGACGCGGCCCTCCGACGTGCGCACGCCCACGATCCGCCGCCCGTCGCGGCCGGTCTCCACGCCCGTCACCTCCACGCCGGTACGGATCCGGCCGCCCCGGGCGCGTACGGCCGCCAGCAGCGAGGTCGTTGCCAGCACGGGCTGGAGCTGGGCGTCCTCCGGGTAGTGCACGGCGGCGCGGACGCGGCGCGTGAGGTGCGGCTCGAACGCGGCCGCCTCGCCCGGGGCGAGCTCCCGCGCGTCCACGCCCGCGGCGCGCTGCGCCGCGGCGAACGCGCGCAGGGCGGCGCCGGACGCGTCGTCCATAGCGACCGCGAGCCCGCCCTTCGCCTCGTACTCGCACTCCGCCCGCCCCGGACCGAGCTCCTCGCGGAGCGCGGCGAGCAGGCGCGGCCAGCGGCGCAGGGACGCCTGGGCGAGGGCCAGCGCGGGGCCCGGGGCCCGGCCGGAAACGAGGAGGTTGCCCTCGCCGCACGCGGTCGTCCCGGCGGCCAGGGGGCCTCTGTCGAGCACAAGTACTTGCGCACCGCGCCGCGTCAGCGACTCGGCGCACGCCGCGCCGACGATGCCGCTGCCCACCACGACGACGTCCGCGCCGCCGTCCTCTTCCCGCTCTTTCCGCAGAACGCGCACGCCCGTCGCACCGCCGTTCCCCCAGAGGCCGCCGCGACGCTATTCGCCCCGCGGCGGGCGGGTCAACACCTCCGGCGCGGTACGGGCGCCCCATGTTCGTGCAGTGCGCCTCCCCTTGTCAGGGCCGCCGCTGCCGCTCGGCGTTGACCGCGGCGACGCGGGCCCGCAGCCGCGCCATCACGGTGACGGGCTCGACGTCCTCAAGAGCCGTAACCCACTCCCGCCCCCCGCCGAACGCTCGCAGGTACACCCACGATGTGGTCACCTCCATCACCTCACCGACCCGGTCCCGGCGCTTGTCCAGCACCATCGAGCCCACTTCCAGCTTGTCCACGTCCATGTCGCCAGGGTCTTGCTGTTCATCGGGACGAGGGAACCTCCACCAAATCCCATTCAGGGACGTCCCTAGGCGAGTAGAACGTCCCTGGCGGTAACCGAGCTTCGGGAGTGGGTGACAGACATGCGGAACGAGCGGTTACGCATTGCTGTGGCCGCAGGAGGGTGGACCCATGCGTCCCTTGCGGCACAGGCAGGTGTGGACGCCAAGACGGTTGAGCGCTGGTTGAACCTCGGCCGCACACCACGCCGCGTCACGGCGTTTGCGGTTGCTGAGCTGCTGGGCGAGGACGTCTTCGTACTGTGGCCGGAACTGCGGCAACCGAAGGCGACGCGGTCCGTGAGCCCCGAACTCGTAGCACTCTATGAACGCCGAGCAGACGTGCCCGTGTCGCTTTTCGCCGACCTCATGGCACAAGCCCGGCAACGCATCGATGTCCTGGTCTACGCCGGGCTCTTTCTGCACGAGGGCTACCCGCGTCTGCGGGAACTGCTCCGCGAGCGGGCCGGGGAAGGGTGTGCCATCCGTATCGCAGTTGGTGACCCGGACAGCCTCAACGTCCGGCAACGGGGCAGTGAAGAGAAGTTCGGGCACGGCATCGAGTCGCGGTGCCGGCTGGCGCTCATGCACTACTCGCTGCTCAACCAGCTCGCTGGAGTCGAACTGCGCACACACGGGACGACGCTCTACAACAGCCTCTACCGTGCTGATGACCAGTTCCTGGTGAATGCCCACGTCTGGGGCGCCAATGCCTATGGCGCACCGGTGTGGCACCTTCGACGCAACGGGGATGGGGGCATGTTCGACATGTATGCGGAGAGCTTCGACGCCGTCTGGGCAACGGCTGTCCCTGTGCAGGGAGGCTGACGAATGACCCGGACCGAGTTCTACGACGACCCGGCCGCGCCGGAGCCCAACAGTCTCGTCGTGGCCGCGTCGGCCGTCGTGACGGACGAAGCCGGGCGGATCCTGATGCAGCGCCGGGCCGACAGCGGGCTGTGGGCGTTGCCCGGGGGCGGGATGGAGATGGGGGAGTCGCTCGTCGGGGCGGTCGTGCGGGAGGTACGGGAGGAGACCGGGCTTGACGTTGAGGTCACCGGGCTCGTCGGTACGTACACCGACCCCCGGCACGTCATCGCGTACAGCGACGGTGAAGTGCGCCGCCAGTTCAACATCTGTTTCACGGCACGGGTCGTGGGCGGGGCGCTCGCCCTGTCGGACGAGTCGACCGAGCTGCGGTTCGTCCCCCCGGAGGGGATCCGCTCGCTGGACATGCACCACACGCAGCGGATGCGCGTGCGGCACTACCTGGAGAGGCGCCCTCAGCCCTATCTGGGCTGAGGGCGCATCACATGCAAAGGCCGCGGGCTCACTCCTCGGTGAGCAGGCCTCTCCGGAGGCGGCGGAGCGTGCGGGAGAGGAGGCGGGAGACGTGCATCTGGGAGATGCCCAGTTCCTCGCCGATCTCCGACTGCGTCATGTTCGCCACGAACCGCAGGGACAGGATCTTCCGGTCCCGGTGCGGGAGTTCCGCGATCATCGGCTTGAGGGAGGCGACGTACTCGATGCCTTCGAGGTCGTGGTCCTCGTAGCCGATGCGCGCCGCGAGCGTGCTCTCGGCCTCCTCGTCCTGGGACTGGGCCGCCGCGTCCAGGGAGCTCGCCGAGTAGGCGTTGCTGGCGGCCATGCCCTCGACGACCTCGTCCTCGGTCAGGCCGAGCCGCGCGGCGAGCTCGCCGACGGTGGGGGCGCGGTCCAGGGCCTGGGCGAGTTCGTCGCCGGCCTTGGCCAGGTCGATGCGCAGCTCCTGGAGCCGGCGCGGCACGCGCACCGACCAACTGGTGTCGCGGAAGAACCGCTTGATCTCCCCGATGATCGTCGGCATCGCGAAGGTCGGGAACTCGACGCCCCGGCTGAGCTCGAAGCGGTCGATCGCCTTGATGAGGCCGATCGTGCCGACCTGGACGATGTCCTCCATCGGCTCGCTGCGGGAGCGGAACCTGGCGGCGGCGAACCGCACGAGCGCGAGGTTCATCTCGACCAGGGTGTTCCGCACGTAGGCGTATTCGTGGGTGCCCTCTTCGAGCGTTTCGAGGCGGGCGAAGAGCGTCTTGGACAGGGCCCGGGCGTCGTGCGGGGCCAGCTCGCCGGGGGGCGTGGCGCCCAGGTCGACGCCGAGGTCGAAGCCGGGGTCGGCGTTGAGGCCTGTGCCGTCGTAGTCGGGCAGGGACTCGGGCAGGGGTGTCGACGACGCCGTACGCGCTTCCGTATGCGATTCCGTATGCGTTTCGTCGAGCCGGGGTGACATGGGGGTCTCCTCCATCGTTCTCGGCATATGGCTGCCGATGCCGTCGCGTCGTGCTGCGGTGAGCGGCGCCTCCAAAGCCGTTCGTGGTGGATGTCGTGCTACTAGCCCTACCTGCCCTCACCCTCGCACCGCAAGTGCGTGATGTCCGGATATGTGCATAATGCCGGACCTTCCGCTTCCGGACGCCGTAGGGAAGGCGTAGTGTTCTCGGAGCGCCACGCAGGCACACCGAGAAGGGATGCGCATGGATCGCGGGATGGTCGGCAGCGCGAAGGGCCGGCTGAATGTAGCCGTCCGGCGGGACGGATCGAGCGCGATCGTGACGCCCGTGGGCGAGCTCGATCACCACACGGCGGACGTGCTGCGCGAGCCGCTCGAAGCGGCCATCGCCGACGGCGGCGCACGCGTCGTTCTCGACTGCTCCCGGCTGGACTTCTGCGACTCCACCGGTCTCAACGTGCTCCTCGGCGCCCGGCTCCAGGCCGAGGCCGCCGGCGGCGGAATCCACCTCGCTGCGATGCAGCCCGTGGTCGCCCGCGTCTTCGAGATCACCGGCGCGGAAGCCGTCTTCACCGTGCACGAGACCCTCGACGCGGCGCTCGCCGGCCCTACCGGCTGACCCCTGGCGCCCGCGCCGCTTCGCACACCCTCCCGGTTCACTTCTGTGTGTTATTCAAACGTTATCCGCGCCTGGCCCGGATCTGCGTCCCGCAGTTGTATGCATCACAGGATCGATGCCGAAGAAGTGGGTGTTCTCACGAATCGGTCGGGCAGGAGTCTGCTGAATCTGCTCCGTCGGGTCTGTTCCGTCCATACGTTCGTTACGTTCCGTTCTGAATCGGTGAATCGGTGAGGTGAAGCGCTGATGAGCACCACCCGGCCGTGCCCTCCGCCGGGCGACCCCGGTCCGGGGGCGGACGGCGCCGCCTCTTCCGGTACGCCTGCTGCTGCCGGGGCGCCTGCCGTTTCCCGTACGCCCAGTACGTCCGGTGCGTCCGGTGTGCCTGGTACCCCTGGCACGCCTGGCGCGTCGTCGCCCGAAGCGTCTTCGGCGTACGCGCCCCCCGGCAGCGTGCGCCGGCTGCACCTCGTCGGCGTCGCCGGCGCCGTGCCGATGTCCCGCGACTTCACCCGGCAGGCCCTCTACGACTGGGGCTGGCTGCCCGCCGCCGGCGCCGACCACCGCGCCGCCGCGGAGGACGTCCTCCTCGTCGTCTCCGAGCTCGTCACCAACGCCTGCCTGCACGCCGACGGGCCGGAGGAGCTGCGCGTCAGCTGCGCCGGCAAGGTGCTGCGCCTGGAGGTCGTCGACCTCGGCGCCGGCACGCCCGCCCCGCGCACGCCGCACCGCGGCGGGCGGCCCGGCGGCCACGGGATGTTCATCGTGCAGCGGCTCTGCCTGGACTGGGGGGTCGTGCGGAACGAGGGCGGGGCCGGGAAGACGGTGTGGGCGGAGCTGGCCGCGCCGGGGTAGGCCGTCGCCGCCGCCTTCTCCTCCGTCCCGTTCCCCTCTGTCTCGTGCTCCTCTTCCGACGCTTCCTTCGCTTCCTTACTTGGCTTCTTTCTTCTCTCTCTTCCTTCCTCAAGGTCCCCGGCGTACTGTCTGCGCCCGATCTGATGTGCCGTCAGTAGTTCTTTCCGGCTACGGCACCGGACGAGAGGGGAACCAGAGGTGTCCCACATCCCACCCCGAACACCGCGCCGCGCACTCGCAGCCGCCGTGACCCTCGCCGGCGGGGCCGTCCTGCTCGGCGCCCCGGCCGCGCACGCCGTCACCGTCGACGTCGCCTACGCCTGCAAGACCCCCATCGGCGACAAGAGCGCCGTCTCGCCCATCGACATCAAGAGCGTCGCGGACGGAAGCTCGTACAAGCTGACCATGTCCTTCGAGAAGGGCGTCTCCTCCAGCCCCATCGAGCTCGGCAAGGGCGCGATGAAGCCGAGCGCCGTCATCAAGGTGGGCGGTGCGGACAGCGGCACGGTGGCCGTCTCCGGGCCGGCCAACGCCGAGCCGATACCCGCCAACACGCCGATCAAGATCAGCGATCTGTCCGGGACGTACACCCCGAAGAAGAGCGGCAGCGTCACGTTCACCGCCTCCACGCTGACCATTTCGGCGCTGGGGACGACCACGACCTGCACGCCCACGAACAATCCGAAGCCGTCGTTGACGCTGGAGATCAAGGGGGATGGTGGGTCCGGTTCCGGGGGTTCCGGGTCCGGTGGGTCCGGGTCCGGTGGGTCCGGGTCCGGGTCCGGTGGTTCCGGGTCCGGTGGTTCCGGTTCCGGGGGTTCCGGTTCTGGGGGGTCTGGGTCCGGAGGGGCCTCCAGTGGCGGTGCCTCTACGGGTGGCTCGTCCTCCACCGGTGGCTCTTCCGCTACGGGTGGGTCCAGCGGCGGTCAGCTTCCGCAGACCGGGCCCGCCGACTCCGCCATCGCCCTCGGCACCCTCGGCGGCACCGTCCTCCTCACCGGCATCGCCGGCACGCTCTGGCTGACGCGGCGTCGCCGCGCCGGCGTTCGCTGATGGAGTCGTCTTGCGGCGCCGTCTGCTGACGGCCCTGTCCTCAGTGATCCTTTGCGCGTGTGCGAGCGCGTTCGGCGCCCCGGCCGCCTCCGCCGTCGCCGACGGCCCGCCCGCGGTCTGGTCGGCCGCGCCCGCCCCCGCCGGTACGGACGCGCCCGGACCGGACGACAGGACGTCGTTCTACCTGGAGGGCGCGGCGGGCGCCGTGCTCTCCGACAAGCTGTCCCTCGTCAACCCCACCGACCGCGCGCGCTCCCTCGAACTCCGGGCGTCCGCGCCCTGGATCTCCCTCGCCGAACGGCAGGTACGGGTGCCCGCCCGTACGCGCGCCGACGTTCCGCTTTCCGTGACCGTCCCCGGCGACCGCGACCGCTCAGGGGCCGGTGATCTCTCCGGCGCCGTGGTCGTCAAGGGCGAGGGGCGGGAGGTACGGGTGCCCCTCGCGTTACGGGTGAGCGGGGCGCCCGCGCTGCCCGCGCTCGCCGTCGAGAACGTACGGGTGAGCGGCGCGGCGGACGGGCACGGGGCGGTCATCCGGTACGCGGTCGTCAACCGCGGCAACACCGTTCTGGCGCCTCGTCTCGATATCCGTGCCGACGGTGTCTTCGGGACCCTTTTGCGCCGTACGGTCCGTGACGCTCCGGCCGCCTTGGCGCCCGGGCGGGCCGTGCAGCGGGTGGAGCGGTGGGCGGACGCGCCGCGGCTGGACTCGGTGACGGTGCGCGTCACTGCCGCGGCGGAGGGCGGGGTGCGGGCCAGCGGGGCGGCGTCGTACACGCCGTGGCGGTGGGTGGTGCCGGTGCTGGGCGGGGGTGTGCTCGCTTTGGTCGGTGCGGTGGTGCTGGTGCGGCGCGTGCGGGTGCGGCGGCGCGTGGTGGGCCGGCGCCGGGGCCTCCGGGGCAGGGTCCTGGACCGTATATTTACGGCGCCCTTCCCCTCTGCGTGTTCTTGCCCCGCACTTGGCGCCACAAATACACGTAGGCGTCCAGGACCCTGCCCCTGCGGCCCCGGCGCCTCCCTCGTCGCCCTTCTGCTGGCCGTCCTCGTTCTCTTCTCGTCCGCCGGTGTTGCTTCGGCTGACGGTGGGTCCCCCACGCTTTTTTTGGATCGGTCCGAGGCCGGGAAAGGCAGTGCGGTTGTTGTTACTGGGGAGGGGTGGCGGGCCGGGGCGCTGCTCACTCTGCTTGTTTGCGGGCAGAACATGGTGGGGGGTACCAACGATTGCGCTAATGCTGAGGGGCGGACTGTCACTACGGGGAGTGATGGGCGGTTCCGTAGGGAGCTTGTTGTTGCCGAGCCGCCTCGGCCCTGTCCCTGTGTGGTGCACGTCGCCACTGTCATGGGCGATGCCCAAGGCGCTGATGTTCCGCTCGTCGTGGCCGGGCATCCCGTCGCCCCCGTGCCCTCCAGCGCCCGGCTGGGCGTCCTCGCGGCGCGGCTGGAGGGCTCCAGCGGGCTGCTCACGTGGTTCGGGGCGCCGCCCGAGCGGCGGCTCGTCGTGACCGTCGGCAACCTCGGCTCCGGTGCCGTCAAGGATCCCGTCTTTCGTGTGGGTACCGCGC
This sequence comes from Streptomyces klenkii, assembly GCF_003626645.1. Taxonomy (GTDB): domain Bacteria; phylum Actinomycetota; class Actinomycetes; order Streptomycetales; family Streptomycetaceae; genus Streptomyces; species Streptomyces klenkii. The sequence goes on from NZ_RBAM01000007.1 coordinate 514,633, forward strand.
GGGGCGTTCTTGCCCCTGTGTGGGAGGAGCGGAAGTGGCATGGGACTGTTCCGGCCGGGCAGCGGGCTCGCGTTGTTTTTGATGTGGAGCTCGGTGCGGGCGCTCATGGGCCCTACGAGGTTTCGCTGAAGTACGGGGAGAAGGTTGTCGTTACCGAGCCCTGGGACGTCGGGCGGCCTTGGGGCGTCGTTCTGTTCTGGGGGCTGCTGGGGTGCGTGGTGGCCGTCGGGATCTTCCGGGTGGGGATGGTTGTTGTTGATCGGCTTCGGCCTCCGCCCGCCGCACCTGAGGGCTCCGGTGGGCCTGTTCTGCCATGGTTCAGGGCCGGGACCCTTCCGCCGCCTGAGTGACCCCACGTAAAAGGGCCCCCGGCGCATCCGGCGAATTCGAGGGGTCGTAGCAACACAGTGATCAACTGGCTGTGGCCAGAAGCTTAGCGAGACGCTCGGCTGGGGTTTCCCAGCCGAGCGTTTTGCGTGGGCGGCTGTTGAGCTCGGCCGCGACGG
>NZ_RBAM01000008.1 GCF_003626645.1 Streptomyces klenkii
TCCTGGTCGGGCAGGACGGGACGATCTCCTTCCTGGAGGTCAACACCCGCCTCCAGGTCGAACACCCCGTGACCGAGGAAGTCACCGGCATCGACCTCGTCCGCGAGATGTTCCGCATCGCCGACGGCGAGGAACTCGGCTACGACGACCCGCCGCTGCGCGGGCACTCCTTCGAGTTCCGCATCAATGGTGAGGACCCGGGCCGTAACTTCCTGCCCGCCCCCGGCACCGTCACCCGCTTCGAAGCCCCGACCGGTCCGGGCGTGCGCCTGGACGCGGGTGTGGAGTCCGGCAGCGTGATCGGCCCGGCGTGGGACTCGCTCCTGGCGAAGCTGATCGTGACGGGTGCGACGCGTGAGCAGGCGTTGCAGCGTGCGGCGCGTGCGCTGGGCGAGTTCACCGTCGAGGGCATGGCCACCGCGATCCCCTTCCACCGTGCCGTGGTCACCGACCCCGCCTTCACTGCCGACCCCTTCCACGTCCACACGCGCTGGATCGAGACGGAGTTCGTCAACACCATCGAGCCGTTCACAGGCGCCGGTACGGGGGGTGAGGAGGACGAGGAGGCTGCGGGCCGCGAGACCGTCGTGGTCGAGGTCGGCGGCAAGCGCCTGGAGGTCTCCCTGCCCTCGTCGCTGGGGATGACGCTGGCGCGGACGGCGGCTGCGGGGGGTGCGAAGCCCAAGCGGCGGGCGGCGAAGAAGGCCGGCTCGGCCGCCTCGGGTGACGCGCTGACCTCGCCGATGCAGGGCACGATCGTGAAGGTCGCGGTCGAGGAGGGCCAGGAAGTCGCCGCGGGCGAACTGATCGTGGTCCTTGAGGCGATGAAGATGGAACAGCCCCTCAACGCCCACCGCGCGGGCACCATCAAGGGCATCACCGCCGAAGTCGGCGCCTCGGTCTCCTCCGGCGCCGTCATCTGCGAAATCAAGGACTGACGCAACAGCCGTCGAAATGCCTGTGGGCCTCGCCGAACGTTCGGCGGGGCCCACAGGCATTTCGACGGTTTCAGATGGCGCGACCGACGTTCATGACGTACACCGTGTCGTCCTCCACCTGGTACAGCACTCGCCAGCATCCGGCGGAGAGCCGGTAGTAGCCGGATCCGCCGAGGGCAGAGGCCGCTTCGGGCTTCGGCTCATCGCCCAAGGCCCTGGTCGCCACGACACATGCCCGCGCGCCCGTGGGATCGACCAGACGTAAACGACGGAGCTCGGCCAGCGCTCGCTCCTCCCACACCACGGTCCAGGACACTCAGCAAGCCTTCCGATCCGCAGCCTCGTCCGTCTCCAGGGCGGCCAGAACCTCGTCCTGCGGGATCCACCGGGATTCGGGGTCTTCCCGGATCGACTGCGCCAGCGCCAGATCCGCCTCGTCGCGAAGCCTCTGGAGCTCCTCCAACTCCTCTATGGGCATCAGCACTGCTGCCGGCTTGCCGTACTCGCTGATCAGGATGTGCTCGCGGCCGTGCCGCACACGGCCCACGAGCTGCCCGAGCTGGTTCCTGGCCTCGACAAGGGAGTAGGTGTCCATACCCAAACGGTACGCACCCGCCACTGTGTACAACAGTCGCCCGATCGGATGACCTCCTCCGGCCGGCAAGGCCAGTGGCATCCTTGGCAAGCGGGGAGTGAGAGGGAGGACTCGGCAGCCATGGCCACGGAGATCACACAGGCGTCACCACGCCCCATGCGTGCAGACGCGCGGCGCAACTACGAGCGGCTGCTCGTGGAGGCGCGGACCGCGTTCACCGAGCACGGCACGGACGCCTCCCTGGAGGACATCGCCCGCCGGGCCGGCGTCGGCATCGGGACGCTCTACCGCCACTTCCCCAACCGCACGGCGCTCATGAGCGCCGTCTTCCAGGTCGAGGTCGACGGCCTCCTCGCCCGCTCCCGCGAGCTCCTCGCCTCCCCCGAGCCGTGCCGGGCCCTCGTCGAGTGGCTCCGGGCGTGCGTGACGCACGCCAGCACGTACCGCGGCCTCTCGCGGGCCCTGCTGGCCGCTCAGTCGGACGAGGCCTCGGCGATGTCCCGGTGCAGCCTGCCGCTGCGGGAGGCGGGCAGCGTGCTCCTCGCCCGGGCACAGGGGGTGGGCGCGGTCCGCCCCGACGTCGGCATCACCGACGTCATGCAGCTGACGAACGCGATCTCCCTGGCCGCGGAGCAGTCCCCCGACGACCCGGAACTCCCGGACCGCCTCCTGAAACTCACCCTCCGCGGCCTCCAGGCGGTCCCCTGCCCGGACCCTTCGTAGCTCCCCGGAAGCTCCCGGAAGCCCCCTCAGCGGCGCCTCGGGGCCAAGTCGGCCACCCTCGCCGTCGGGGGCTCGGCGCCCAGCGACCCCGCGCTGCGGAGCTGGGGGCCGGAAGGGGCGCCACCGCCCCCCTGGGGCTGGGCGCCCGGCGGGTGCGGGTGGTGCGTCCGCCGCTGCCCCGGCAGCGGCGGCACATCCCGCCGCCGCTGCTGCTGCGGCACCTGCTCGGGCCCCGGCACCGCCCCCGCATGGGCCCCCGCGCCGGGCCCGGCGACCGAGATGTGCACGCCCTGGTCCGCGAGCGCTTGCAGCTCCGTCGCCGCGCGGTCGTCGTGCGACGGCGGCTCGTCCGTCACCAGCCGCGTGATCACATCGGTCGGCACCGTCTGGAACATCGTGTCCGTGCCCAGCTTCGTGTGGTCCGCGAGCACGACCACCTCCGCCGCCGCCTGCACCAGCGCCCGGTCCACGCTCGCCGAGAGCATGTTGGACGTGGAGAGGCCCCGCTCCGCGGTCAGCCCGCTCCCGGACAGGAACGCCCGGGTGACCCGCAGGCCGTGCAGGGACTGCTCCGCCCCGCTGCCCACCAGCGCGTAGTTGGACCCTCTCAGCGTGCCGCCGGTCATGACGACCTCGACCCTGTTGGCATGGGCGAGCGCCTGGGCGACGAGCAGGGAGTTGGTGACGACGGTCAGACCGGGCACCCGCGCGAGCCGGCGGGCCAGCTCCTGCGTGGTCGTGCCGGCGCCGACGACGACGGCCTCGCCCTCTTCGACGAAGCTCGCCGCGAGATCGGCGATGGCCGTCTTCTCGGCGGTCGCTAGATGGGATTTCTGCGGGAAGCCGGACTCCCGGGTGAAGCCGCCCGGCAGCACCGCACCGCCGTGCCGGCGGTCGAGGAGTCCTTCGGCCTCCAGCGCCCGCACGTCCCGCCGTACGGTCACTTCGGAGGTCTGGACGACGCGGGCGAGCTCACGGAGCGAAACCGCTCCGTTGGCCCGCACCATTTCGAGGATCAGTTGGCGACGTTCTGCAGCGAACACGAAACCGACAGTAACGCCAACGACCATCCGTTTTCAGCAGGTTGCAGCAATTAACGGAAGTTGTCCGCTCCGGAACGCTCAAAGTGGTATAGGAGGCCTGGTATCAAGGCCAAAGCCTCCACGACCACTCAGCGCAACAATCAATACCCAAAGCCCCGCGGAGCGTTTACGCCTCTCGCTGCGTCTTCCGCGTGTGCAGCTGCCGCGCGACCTCCGCCAGCGACCCGGAAAGCGACGGGTAGACGGTGAACGCGTTCGCGATCTGCTCGACCGTGAGGTTGTTGTCCACGGCGATGGCGATCGGGTGGATGAGCTCACTGGCCCGCGGGGCGACCACGACGCCGCCCACCACGATGCCCGTGCCCGGGCGGCAGAACATCTTCACGAAGCCGTCCCGGATGCCCTGCATCTTCGCGCGCGGGTTCCGCAGCAGCGGAAGCTTGACGACCCGCGCGTCGATCTTGCCGCTGTCGACGTCGGCCTGCGTGTACCCGACCGTCGCGATTTCGGGATCCGTGAAGACGTTCGCCGAAACCGACTTCAGGTTGAGCGGCGCCACCGCGTCACCCAGGAAGTGGTACATGGCGATGCGTCCCTGCATCGCCGCGACCGACGCGAGCGCGAGGACGCCCGTGCAGTCACCGGCGGCGTAGACGCCCGGGGCGCTGGTCCGCGACACCCGGTCGGTCCAGACGTGCCCGGAGTCCTTGAGCCGGACCCCGGCCTCCTCCAGCCCGATCCCCTCGGTGTTCGGAATGGAGCCGACCGCCATCAGACAGTGCGTGCCCGTGATGACCCGGCCGTCGGCCAGCGTGACCTCGACCCGGTCATCCACACGCTTCGCGGACTGGGCCCGCGACCGCGCCATGACGTTCATGCCGCGCCGCCGGAAGACGTCCTCCAGGACAGCAGCCGCATCCGGGTCCTCACCCGGCAGCACGCGGTCCCGCGACGACACCAGCGTCACCTTGGACCCCAGCGCCTGATAGGCGCCGGCGAACTCGGCACCGGTCACACCGGAGCCCACCACGATGAGCTCCTCGGGGAGCTCGTCCAGGTCGTACACCTGGGTCCAGTTCAGGATGCGCTCGCCGTCCGGCAGCGCGTCGGGGATCTCCCGCGGGTGCGCGCCCGTGGCGATCAGCACCGCGTCGGCGACCAGCGTCTCCTCGGTGCCGTCGGCGGCCGTCACGATCACGCGGCGCGACCCGTCCGGCGCCTGGTTCGGCTCCAGCCGGCCCCGGCCGCGCAGCACGCGCCCGCCCGCACGGGTCACGGACGCCGTGATGTCGTGCGACTGCGCGAGCGCCAGCCGCTTCACACGGCGGTTGACCTTCCCCAGGTCCACGCCGACGACCCGCGCCGCCTGCTCGATGTGCGGCGTGTCGTCGGCGACGATGATCCCGAGCTCCTCGTACGAGGAGTCGAAGGTCGTCATCACCTCGGCCGTCGCAATGAGCGTCTTAGAGGGCACGCAGTCGGTGAGCACCGACGCCCCGCCCAGACCGTCGCAATCGACGACGGTCACCTCCGCGCCGAGCTGCGCGGCGACGAGCGCCGCCTCATAGCCGCCGGGTCCGCCACCGATGATCACGATCCGAGTCACGTACTCCATTGTCCCGTACCCGTCGAAGCGACTTCTCCCGGGGCCTCCCCCGCGGATCCACGCCCGTAGGCCGTACGGCAATCCGTGCGAGAACCGGCAGGAGGTTCCGGACGAACCTCCCTTCGAGACTGCCATCCCAAATGCCGTCGCGCCTCACTCCCGTACCCTCGAAACCATGTCGCTCTACGCCGCGTACGCCGGCAACCTCGACGCGCGGCTGATGTCCCGCCGCGCACCCCACTCGCCCCTGCGCGGCACGGGCTGGCTCGCCGACTGGCGGCTGACCTTCGGCGGCGAGCAGCTGGGCTGGGAGGGCGCGCTCGCGACCGTGGTCGAGGCACCCCGCTCCCAGGTCTTCGTCGCGCTCTACGACATCGCTCCGATGGACGAGGACTCGATGGACCGTTGGGAGGGTGTCGGCCTCGACATCTACCGCCGGATGCGGGTCCGCGTGCACACTCTGGACGGCGAGGAGCCCGCGTGGATCTACGTCCTGAACGGCTACGAGGGCGGCCTGCCCTCCGCCCGCTACCTCGGCGAGATCGCCGACGCGGCGGAATCCGCCGGCGCGCCCCACGACTACGTCATGGAGCTCCGCAAGCGCCCCTGCTGACCAGGCGCGCCCGGGTTGTGACGATTGCATCTCGTCACAACCCACAAAGCAACAATCGGAACACCGTGACCAGTGACATCTACGCGCGTAGGCGATAAGCGGCTACCCTCGTCCGCGTGAACGCATCAGTTACTCCCGACATCCAGGCCGACCCGTACGCCGCGGCGGACGCCGCCGCCGCCCGTCTGCGCGAGCTCACCGGCGCCGAGACCCACGACGTCGCCCTGGTCATGGGCAGCGGCTGGCTCCCCGCGACCGAAGCGCTCGGCGCCCCCGAGGCCGAGTTCCCGGTCACCGAGCTCCCCGGCTTCACCGCGGCAGCCGTGGCGGGCCACGCCGGCACGGTCCGCTCGTACAAGATCAACGAGAAGCGCGCCCTGGTCTTCCTCGGCCGCACGCACTACTACGAGGGCCGCGGCGTCGCCGCCGTCGTCCACGGCGTCCGCACGTCCGTCGCCGCCGGCTGCAAGACCGTCGTCCTCACCAACGGCTGCGGCGGCCTCCGCGACGGCATGCGCCCCGGCCAGCCCGTGCTGATCAGCGACCACATCAACATGACGGCGACCTCGCCGATCGTCGGCGCCAACTTCGTCGACCTCACCGACCTGTACTCCCGCCGTCTGCGCGCCCTGTGCAAGGAGGTGGACGAGACCCTGGAGGAGGGCGTCTACGTCCAGCTCCCCGGCCCGCACTACGAGACGCCGGCCGAGATCCGCATGGTCCGCACCCTCGGCGGCGACCTCGTCGGCATGTCCACCACGCTGGAGGCCATCGCGGCCCGCGAGGCGGGCGCCGAGGTCCTCGGCATCTCCCTCGTGACGAACCTCGCCGCGGGCATGACGGGCGAGCCCCTCAACCACGAAGAGGTTCTCCAGGCCGGGCGCGACTCCGCGTCCCGCATGGGCCAGCTCCTGGCCCAGGTCCTCCCGAAGCTCTGACCTTGCCGGTCCTACGGCGCCGTGTCCCCTCGCGGGGTGCGGCGCCGTTGCCCTTCCAGGGGGGAGCCGACGTACGAGCCCGGCCCGCGCCACGCGACCCCCGCGCGCCTGCGGCACGCGACACGCCCACCCACCCGCCCGGTGAGGTAGTACGTGCCCGCACCCGACGGGCAAAGGGCTATCCCGACCCGCTGAGGTAGGCGGCCGGCCGGAGGGGGTGGGGCGGGGTGGGCCGGGCCTGGCAAGGGGCGTAAAGCGTGATTTGTGGGCCCGGGTTCCGGGCACCCAAAGCTTGGGCCAGAGGGCCCGTAAATCATGCAGCCCCGGAAGGCCCGGCCCACCCCGCCCCGCCCCCGACCCACCGACCACAGCCCCCAGACAACAGACCACAGACCCCATAACCCACCCACCCCTCCGGAGGAGACACCGTGGAGCGAGAGCGAGACGCCCTCATCGCGCAGGCCAGGACCTGGCTCGCCGAGGACCCCGACCCCGACACCCGCGAGGAGCTCGCCCGGCTCATCGACGACGGGGACACCGCCGAACTCGCCGCCCGCTTCGCCGGCACCCTCCAGTTCGGCACCGCCGGCCTCCGCGGCGAACTCGGCGCCGGCCCCATGCGCATGAACCGCTCGGTCGTCATCCGCGCCGCCGCCGGCCTCGCCGCGTACCTGAAGAACCAGGGCCACGCCGGCGGCACGGTCGTCATCGGCTACGACGCCCGTTACAAGAGCGCCGACTTCGCCCAGGACACCGCCGCCGTCATGGTCGGCGCCGGCCTGAAGGCCGCCGTCCTGCCCAAGCCGCTCCCCACCCCCGTCCTCGCCTTCGCGATCCGCCACCTCGGCGCCGTCGCCGGCATCGAGGTCACGGCGAGCCACAACCCGCCCCGTGACAACGGCTACAAGGTCTACCTGGGCGACGGTTCCCAGATCGTGCCGCCGGCCGACGCCGAGATCGCCGCCGAGATCGCCGCGATCAAGAGCCTGGACGACGTCCCGCGCCCCTCCGCCGGCTGGGAGACCCTCCGCTACGAGGACGTCGTCGGCGCCTACCTGGAGCGCACGGACGCCGTCCTGACCGGCGGCTCCGCCCGCGACGTCCGCGTCGTCTACACGCCCATGCACGGCGTCGGCCGCGACGTCCTGGCGGCCGCCTTCGAGCGCGCCGGCTTCCCCGCCCCGACGGTGGTCGCCGCCCAGGCCGAGCCGGACCCGGACTTCCCGACCGTGGTGTTCCCCAACCCGGAGGAGCCGGGCGCCATGGACCTGGCGTTCGCCACGGCCCGCGAGGCGCAGCCGGACATCATCATCGCGAACGACCCGGACGCGGACCGCTGCGCCGTCGCCGTCCCCGACCCGGACAGCGCCGAGGGCTGGCGCATGCTCCGCGGCGACGAGGTCGGCGCGCTGCTCGCCACGCACCTGGTGCACAAGAACGCCCGCGGCACGTTCACGACGACGATCGTCTCGTCCTCGCTGCTCTCCCGCATCGCCGCCGCGAGCACCGGCACGCCGTACACGGAGACCCTGACCGGCTTCAAGTGGCTGGCCCGCGTCGACGGCCTGCGCTACGCCTACGAGGAGGCGCTCGGCTACTGCGTCGACCCCGAGGGCGTCCGCGACAAGGACGGCATCACCGCGGCCCTGCTGGTCGCCGAGCTGGCGGCGGAGCTCAAGGAGTCCGGCCGCACGCTCAGCGACCTCCTGGACGACCTGGCGGTCGAGCACGGCCTGCACGCCACGGACCAGCTGTCGGTGCGCGTCCAGGACCTGTCGCTGATCGCGGACGCGATGCGGAGGCTGCGCGAGCAGCCGCCGGCGGTCCTGGCGGGCCTGCACGTGACGTCGGCGGAGGACCTGGCCAAGGGCACGGAGTCCCTGCCGCCGACGGACGGGCTGCGCTACCACCTCGCCGGTGACGCCTCCGGGACGGTCTCCGCGGCGCGGGTGATCGTCCGCCCGAGCGGCACGGAGCCGAAGATCAAGTGCTACCTGGAGGTAGTGATCCCCGTGGCGGACGCGGCGGCGCTCTCGGGCGCGCGCGCCAAGGCGACGGAGGTCCTGACCGCGATCAAGGCGGACCTGTCGCGGGCAGCGGGCATCTGATCCGGGGCTATGCCCCACACACGTCGGACGGGCTGAAGAAATTCAGCCCGTCCGGCAAAGGATGCAAGTCGACCGTCAGCCGACAACCAACAACACAACGAACAACACCAACCCCACCCCGGCGGGCGCCAGCACCTCGTACGCCCACCGCACCCCCACATCCCCCTTCGCGTCCTCCCGCGAAGCGCCCCGCTCGGCGAGCTCCTGGAGCTCCGCGACGGTCTGGTCGGCGGGAGCCGCCTCCCCGCCGCCCCGCGCGGCCTTCTTCCGCTTCCGCAGGGACACCGGGACGGCCCACAGCTGGTACGTGGAGCCCCCGGCCAGCACCTCGCTCGAATACCCGGCCCGTACGGCGTCCACCGACGCCCACGGCAGCGTGATCGTCCGGAACGGGTTCCGCACCAGCAGCCGCGAGGCCCCGGCGAAGACGGCCGGCCGCAGGGTGAAGGCGATGATCAGCGGTGCGACGCACAGCAGGCCGGCCAGGGCCAGCCAGGGCGTACTGCCCTCGCCGCGGGCCACGGCGTCGCCGCCCAGCCAGCCGGCGAGGGCGAGGAGCAGCACGCCGCCGGCGATGCCGGCGGGCGAGCGGTAGCGCCTGTCGGCGTATTCCTGTTCGGGGCTAGGGCTCGTCATGGGGCAGATTGTGCCGTACGCCTCCCGCGGGGGTGCCGGAGTAGGTCCCCGGCCGAGACGGGCCCGAGGGCCGTCGCGGCAGAAGGAGCACACGCAGCACCCCGCAGCACCCCGCAGCACCCCGCAGCACCCCGCAGCACCCCGCAGCACCCCGCAGCACCCCGCAGCACCCCGCAGCATCCCGCAGGAGAACCGGTTCACACAGGGAGGGGTGTACACACGCTACGCGCGTAGATATGCTCATCTGGTGACCATGCCCACCACAGTTCCCGCACACGGCAACGACGCCGCGGGGCGGCTGAAGGAGCTGGCGGACGCCACCGCCTCCGACAGTGCGCTGCGCCGCTTCCTGCACGGACTCCCGGGGGTCGACGCGGTCGGGCTGGAGGCCCGCGCCGCCTCGCTCGGCACCCGCTCGATCAAGACCACGGCGAAGGCGTACGCCATCGACCTGGCGATCTCGATGATCGACCTCACGACGCTCGAGGGTGCCGACACCCCGGGCAAGGTCCGGGCCCTGGCCGCCAAGGCCGCCAACCCCGACCCGACCGACCGGACGACGCCGCGCACCGCCGCCGTCTGCGTCTACCCCGACATGGTGGCGACGGCCAAGGCCGTCCTCGCCGGCACGGACGTGAAGGTCGCCTCCGTCGCCACCGCGTTCCCGGCCGGCCGCGCCGCGCTGCCGGTCAAGCTCGCGGACACGCGCGATGCGATCGAGGCCGGTGCCGACGAGATCGACATGGTCATCGACCGCGGCGCCTTCCTCGCGGGCCGCTACATGGACGTCCTGGAAGAGATCCGCGCCGTCAAGGCCGAGTGCGGCGACAAGGCCCGCCTCAAGGTGATCTTCGAGACGGGCGAGCTGTCGACGTACGACAACATCCGCCGCGCGTCCTGGATCGGCATGCTCGCGGGCGCCGACTTCATCAAGACCTCGACCGGCAAGGTCGCGGTCAACGCCACTCCGGCGAACACCCTGCTGATGCTGGAGGCCGTGCGGGACTTCCGCGCGCTGACCGGCGTCCAGGTCGGCGTGAAGCCGGCCGGCGGCATCCGCACCACCAAGGACGCGATCAAGTTCCTGGTCCTGGTCAACGAGACCGTGGGCGAGGACTGGCTGGACAACACCTGGTTCCGCTTCGGCGCCTCCAGCCTCCTCAACGACCTGCTGATGCAGCGGCAGAAGCTGAGCACCGGGCGTTACTCCGGTCCCGACTACGTGACGGTGGACTGACCGACATGGCAGACATGGCATCCCCCAAGGCATTCGCCTACGCACCCGCACCCGAGTCGCGCGCGGTCGTCGACATCGCCCCGTCCTACGGCCTGTTCATCGACGGCGAGTTCGCCGAGGCGACCGGCGGCAAGGTCTTCAAGACGATCAGCCCCTCCACCGAGGAGGTGCTCTCCGAGGTCGCCCAGGGCTCCGCCGAGGACGTGGACCGCGCGGTGAAGGCCGCCCGCAAGGCCTTCGAGAAGTGGTCGGCGCTGCCGGGCGCCGAGCGCGCCAAGTACCTGTTCCGGATCGCCCGGATCATCCAGGAGCGCAGCCGCGAGCTCGCCGTCCTGGAGACCCTGGACAACGGCAAGCCGATCAAGGAGACCCGCGACGCGGACCTCCCGCTGGTCGCCGCGCACTTCTTCTACTACGCGGGCTGGGCCGACAAGCTCGACCACGCGGGCTACGGCGCGAACCCCCGCCCGCTGGGCGTCGCGGGCCAGGTCATCCCGTGGAACTTCCCGCTGCTGATGCTGGCATGGAAGATCGCCCCGGCGCTCGCCACGGGCAACACGGTCGTCCTGAAGCCGGCCGAGACGACCCCGCTGTCGGCGCTGTTCTTCGCGGACATCTGCCGCCAGGCGGGCCTGCCCAAGGGCGTCGTCAACATCGTCACCGGCGACGGCACCACGGGCGCCGCGCTCGTCGCGCACGAGGGCGTCAACAAGGTCGCGTTCACCGGCTCCACGGCGGTCGGCAAGGCCATCGCCCGTACGGTCGCGGGCACGGACAAGAAGCTCACGCTGGAGCTGGGCGGCAAGGGCGCCAACATCGTCTTCGACGACGCGCCGATCGACCAGGCCGTCGAGGGCATCGTCAACGGCATCTTCTTCAACCAGGGCCAGGTCTGCTGCGCGGGCTCGCGCCTGCTGGTCCAGGAGTCGATCCAGGACGAGCTGCTGGACGCCCTCAAGCGCCGCCTGTCCACGCTGCGCCTCGGCGACCCGCTGGACAAGAACACCGACATCGGTGCGATCAACTCCGCCGAGCAGCTGGCCCGGATCACCGAGCTGGCCGACAGCGGCGAGGCCGAGGGCGCCGAGCGCTGGGCCCCGGCGTGCGACCTGCCGGAGAACGGCTTCTGGTTCCGCCCGACGCTGTTCACGGGCGTCACCCAGGCCCACCGGATCGCCCGCGAGGAGATCTTCGGCCCGGTCCTGTCGGTGCTGTCGTTCCGCACCCCGGGCGAGGCGGTCGCCAAGGCGAACAACTCGCAGTACGGCCTCTCCGCCGGCATCTGGACGGAGAAGGGCTCGCGCATGCTGGCCGTCGCGAGCAAGCTGCGCGCGGGTGTCATCTGGGCCAACACGTTCAACAAGTTCGACCCGACGTCGCCGTTCGGCGGCTTCAAGGAGTCGGGATTCGGCCGCGAGGGCGGCCGCCACGGCCTGGAGGCGTACCTCGATGTCTGATCGGCTCAGTGTCTTCAAGACCTACAAGCTGTTCGTCGGGGGCAAGTTCCCCCGGTCCGAGAGCGGGCGGGTGTACGAGGTGACCGACTCCAAGGGCAACTGGCTGGCCAACGCCCCGCTGTCCTCGCGCAAGGACGCCCGTGACGCGGTCGTCGCGGCCCGCAAGGCCGTCGGCGGCTGGTCCGGCGCCACCGCGTACAACCGCGGCCAGGTCCTCTACCGCGTCGCCGAGATGCTGGAGGGCCGCCGCGACCAGTTCGTGGCGGAGGTCGCCGAGGCCGAGGGCCTGACGAAGGCGAAGGCCGTGGCCCAGGTGGACGCCGCGATCGACCGCTGGGTCTGGTACGCGGGCTGGACCGACAAGATCGGCCAGATCACCGGTGGGACGAACCCGGTGGCGGGCCCGTTCTTCAACGTCTCCTCCACCGAGCCGACCGGCGTCGTCGCCGTGCTCGCCCCGCAGGAGTCGTCGTTCCTCGGCCTGGTGTCGGTGATCGCCCCGGCGATCGCCACCGGCAACACCGTGGTCGTGGTGGCCTCGGAGAAGGCCCCGCTGCCCGCCCTGTCGCTGGGCGAGGTGCTGGCCACCTCCGACGTCCCGGGCGGCGTCGTGAACGTCCTGTCGGGCCGTACGGCGGAGATCGCTCCGTCGCTGGCCGCGCACCAGGACGTCAACGCGATCGACCTCGCGGGCGCGGACGCCGGGCTGGCGAAGGAGCTGGAGATCGCCGCGGCGGACAACCTGAAGCGCGTGCTGCGTCCACAGGCTGTGGACTGGGCCGCGGCGCCCGGCACGGACCGCATGACGGCGTTCCTGGAGACGCGCACGGTCTGGCACCCCACGGGGTCGCTGGGCGCGGGCGGTTCGTCGTACTGACCTCGTACTGAGGCCGACCCTGCTGTAGACATGCCGGAGGCCGGAGCGGATGGTGATCCGCTCCGGCCTCCGGCACGTCCGGGCTCAGTGCCCCTTGGGCGGCACCGCGGGCCGCCCGGTCGGCAGCAGCGACGTCAGGTTCCCCGCCACCGGCAGGTCCGTCAGGCTGCCGCCCTTGGAGATCGGCTGCGTGGCGGGCTTGGTGGTGAGCGGCTGCATGGAACCCACCTTCGTCCCCACCGTGTTGTCGAACGGGTCGACAGGCGTGCCGGCCAGCGGGTTGGTCCGCAGGGTCTTGACCGTGTCGAAGATCCCCTCCGCTCCCGCCTCCAGGCCCTTGTCGGCCCCCTCGATGGCGGCGGGGATGTTGGTGTCGCCGAACTGGGCACGGGCCACGCCGGTGCCCATGCCGGTGTCGGCGCTCGCGGAGGCCGCGCCGCCCGCCGCGAAGGCCGCACCCGCCGATACCGTCAGCCCCACGCGCAGCAGCATCCGGCGCCGGAGCGCTCTCGACGCCTTGCTGGCGGAGTGTGCGTGTCGTGCGTGCGAGGCCATGGCCACCTGCCGGGGTCGTGAGGAGCGAAACGGAAGACGCGAACGAAAGACGCGAACGGAAGAGAAGAAGCGAGCGGACGACAACGCAGAGTATGCGAGCGGTGACACTGAGCGCACCATGCGACCCGGGGGGATCCCCCATGCGGAGCAATGCCTCACACTGGTGTCCCGTGACTCCCCACTTGAGCCCCGCGCGCGTCATCCTGCTGACCGGTCCGTCCGGTTCCGGAAAGTCGTCCCTCGCCGCCCGTACCGGGCTGCCCGTCCTCAACCTGGACGACTTCTACAAGGAGGCCGTGGACCCGACGCTGCCGCTCCTCGCGGACGGCTCGGGCCCGGACTGGGACTCCCCGCTCTCGTGGAACGCCGACGCCGCCGTCGCGGCCATCGAGGCGCTGTGCCGTGCCTCGCGCACGGAGGTGCCGCTGTACTCGATAGCCTCCAGCTCGATCACGGGCACGAGCGTCCTGGACATCGGGCGGACGCCGCTGTTCATAGCGGAGGGCATCTTCGCCGCCGACATCATCGACCGCTGCCGCGACCTGGGCGTGCTGGCCGACGCCCTGTGCCTGCGCGGCCGCCCCGCGACCACCTTCCGCCGCCGCCTGGCGCGCGACCTGCGCGAGGCCCGCAAGCCCATGCCGTACCTGGTCCGGCGCGGCCTGCGGCTGATGCGCGCCGAGCGCGGCATCGTGGCCCGGCAGACGGCGCTGGGCGCGTACGCGTGCGGCAAGGAGACGGCCATGGGCCGGATAGCCGCGGCCGCGGCGGGCCGCCGCGAGAGCGTACGGATCTGACCGTACGAGTACGAAGCCACCGCCTCGTCATCACCGTGCGCGCCGCCTGACCGGGACTCCGGAAGCGGGCGGTGGCGCACGGAAGCGCGCCGGGGCGCTCGGCCCCGTCGCGGAAGACGCGCGGAAGAAGCACGCGGACGCGCAGAAGCGGGTCAGGACAGGCCCCCCGGCTGTCCGACCCGCTTCCGCCCCCCATGGCCCTGTCCGCGCTCCCCCGAGCGCCCCCCGTTCAGGGCCCATCGTCGTCCGTTCGTCCGGCGGCCTCAGGCGACCAGTTCGCCGAAGGACTCCAGCTGGTCCCGGCCGGAGCCGATGACCTCGTCGTCGCGCAGGCGGCGCAGCGAGCGCCAGATGCTGCTCTTGACCGTGCCGACGCTGATGTCCAGGATCTCGGCGATCTCCGGGTCCGTGCGGCCCTCGTAGTAGCGCAGGACGAGCATCGTGCGCTGGAGCTCGGGCAGCCGGGCCAGCGCCTGCCAGAGGACGGCGCGCAGCTCGGTGCCGCGCATCGCGTCGCTCTCGCCGGGCATCTCCGGCAGTTCCTCGGTCGGGTACTCGTTCAGCTTGCGCCGGCGCCAGGCGCTGATGTGCAGGTTGGTCATCGTGCGGCGCAGGTAGCCGCCGACGGCCGCCTTGTCCGTGATCCGGTCCCAGGCGCGGTAGGTGGAGAACAGCGCGCTCTGGAGCAGGTCCTCCGCCTCGTGCCGGTCGCCGGTCAGGTGGTAGGCGGTCGCGTACAGGGAGGCGCGGCGCTCCTGGACGTAGGCGGTGAACGCCGCTTCGGCGGACTCGGCCTGCGTCCGGGACGCCGCCGTGACGTCCCCCGTCTTCTCCCCCAGGGCCTCCGGAGCCGCCCCCGCAGCTCCCTTGGCCTGCCCGTACGTGACCGCGTCGATCGCCACCATGTACGGCGGCCGGACGCGTCCGGTGCCGCGGGCGCACCCCCGCCCGCCCACGGCACCGGACTTCTCCGGGCCCCGCCCGGCGTCGTGCAGGCGCGTGCGAATGACTGCGCTGGTCGTGGTGCTGTGCAGTGTGTTCATCTCGCGCCCCCCGTCGGTGGAGCCAGCCTCGGTCCGATTTCCGTACCGGGCCTTGCTGCCCGATGAACAGAAGCCTGCCGGGCCAGTTTCATCGCGTTGTCCGCCGACTGTCACAGCCCTGCAACAGCCCGGCGGGGCACGGAAGACCCCGGCGGGACCCCGCGCGGAGGGCGCCGGTCGAACTACCGGGCTGTCGTAGGCCAGAATGACCACCGTGCCTTCCCTGTTGCTGATCGAGGACGACGACGCCATCCGGACCGCTCTCGAGTTCTCCCTGTCCCGTCAGGGCCACCGTGTGGTGACCGCGGCGACGGGCGAGGACGGCCTGAAGCTGCTCCGCGAGCAGCGGCCGGATCTGATCGTGCTGGACGTGATGCTGCCCGGTATCGACGGCTTCGAGGTGTGCCGGCGCATCCGCCGCACCGACCAGCTGCCGATCATCCTGCTCACCGCGCGCAGCGACGACATCGACGTCGTGGTGGGCCTGGAGTCCGGCGCGGACGACTACGTGGTCAAGCCCGTGCAGGGCCGGGTGCTGGACGCCCGGATCCGCGCGGTGCTGCGCCGCGGCGAGCGCGAGACCAACGACTCGGCCGCCTTCGGCTCGCTGGTCATCGACCGGTCCGCGATGACCGTGACCAAGAACGGCGAGGAGCTCCAGCTCACGCCGACCGAGCTGCGGCTGCTGCTGGAGCTCAGCCGCCGGCCGGGGCAGGCGCTCTCGCGCCAGCAGCTGCTGCGCCTGGTCTGGGAGCACGACTACCTGGGCGATTCCCGGCTGGTCGACGCCTGTGTGCAGCGGCTGCGCGCCAAGGTCGAGGACGTGCCGTCGTCCCCGACCCTGATCCGCACCGTGCGCGGCGTCGGCTACCGCCTGGACGCTCCGCAGTGACCGCACGCGTGCGCCGCTGGGCAGCCGCCCGCAATGTGATGAAGCTGAGCCTGCGCTGGATAAGCCTGCGGCTGCGGCTGATGCTCGTCTTCGCCCTGGTCGCCCTGGCCGCAGCCGTCTCCGCATCGGCGATCGCGTACTGGCTCAACCGCGACGCGGTGCTCACCCGCACCCAGGACGCGGCCCTCGACGACTTCCGCAAGTCCCTCCAGGACAACACCGGCACGCTGCCCCTCGGGCCGACCTGCCAGGAGCTCCAGGCGGCGGCCGACCGGATGGCGGCCACGTCGCAGAAGTACGAGGTGCTGCTGATCGGCAGCGGCGAGGGCGGCAAGGCGTGCGCCGCGCCCTCGGACCGCGACCTGTTCTCGCTGAAGGTCGTGCCGAAGTCGCTCCAGGCGGCCGTGAACCGCGAGCGGCGCGTGGACGACTCCAACCGCTACGCGTACCACCTGTACTGGCAGCGGATCACGCTGGAGGGCAAGCCGTACCTGGTGGGCGGCGCGAAGGTGATCGGCGGCGGCCCCACCGGCTATCTGCTGAAGTCCCTGGAGAACGAGCGAGCCGACCTCAATTCGCTGGCCTGGTCGCTGGGCATCGCCACCGGCCTGGCGCTCATCGGCTCCGCGCTGCTCGCGCAGGCCGCCGCGTCCACCGTGCTGCGGCCCGTGCAGCGGCTCGGAGACGCGGCCCGGCGGCTCGGCGAGGGCAAGCTGGACACCCGGCTGCGCGTCTCCGGCACGGACGAGCTGGCCGACCTGTCGCGCACCTTCAACAAGACCGCGGAGTCGCTCCAGAAGCGCGTCGAGGAGCTCAGCGCCCGGGAGGCCGCCAGCCGCCGCTTCGTCGCCGACATGTCGCACGAGCTGCGGACCCCGCTCACGGCCATCACGGCCGTGACCGAGGTGCTGGAGGACGAGGCGGACAACCTCGATCCGATGATCGCCCCGGCGGTGCAGCTCGTCGTGAGCGAGACCCGCCGGCTGAACGACCTGGTGGAGAATCTGATGGAGGTCACCCGCTTCGACGCGGGCACGGCCCGGCTGGTGCTGGACGACGTGGACGTCGCCGACCAGGTCACCGCCTGCATCGACGCCCGCGCCTGGCTGGACGCCGTCGAGCTGGACGCCGAGCGCGGCATCGTGGTCCGGCTCGACCCGCGGCGCCTCGACGTCATCCTCGCCAACCTCATCGGCAACGCCCTCAAGCACGGCGGCTCGCCCGTGCGCGTCTCGGTCCGCACGGAGGACGACGCGCTGCGCATCGACGTGCGCGACCACGGCCCGGGCATCCCCGAGGACGTCCTGCCGCACGTCTTCGACCGCTTCTACAAGGCGAGCGCGTCCCGGCCGCGCTCCGAGGGCAGCGGCCTCGGCCTGTCCATCGCCCTGGAGAACGCCCACATCCACGGCGGCGAGATCACCGCCGCCAACTCCCCCGAGGGCGGCGCCGTCTTCACGCTGACCCTGCCGCGGGACGCCTCGGACCTGGCGGAGCAGCCGGCCGGGGACGGGGAGGGCGGCAAGTGAGAAGCGCTCCCCCCGCACTGGCAAAGACCTCGCGGCTGAGAACGGCCCTGCGCGGCACCGCTCTGGCCCTCGCCCTGCTCGGCACGGCCACGGCCTGCGGCATCCGCGGCACGGCCGTGCCGGTGGACGCGGGCGGGGCGCCGTCGCGCTCGTCGTGCGTCGTCAAGCCCGGGCGCACGCTCCCTTCGGGCGCCGCCACCGTGACCGTGCAGCTGGAGTGCACCTCGCAGCTGGTGCCCGTCACCCGCGCGGTGCCCGGGCCCGACACCTCCGAGGACGGCGTGGCCGTCGCCCGCCTGCTGCTCGACGAGCTCCGCAAGGCGCCCTCGAACGAGGAGGCCGAGGCGGGCATGTCCACGGCCGTGCCGCAGCGGCTGACCGTGTCCGGGCCGCGGCCCGGCGACCCGGCCGGGACGCTGCGGCTGGGCCGGGACCCCGGTGAGCTGCCGCAGGTCGGGCTGGCGCAGCTCGTGTGCACGTACGCGGGGACCGCCGCGGCCGACGGCAAGCGGGCGGTGATCCTGGGCGGGCCGGCCGAGGAGCGGCCCAGGAGCTACGTCTGCACCGACGAGCTCCGGGTGCATCCCGACAGCGCGGACATCACGGGAACGCCCGTCTCGTAAGGGCCGTCGCGCTGCGACGGTGGTCACAGCGCCGCGGCGGGCGTCCGGCGGCATACGGCACAAGTCCGGTGGCATATGCGGCAACCGGAACCCGGCGCGCGCCACGGGAACCGCCGGAGGCTCCCGCAGGCCGGAACCGTGCGACCGGCGCACCGCGTCATGTGGGGCGTGCAGGGTCATGGTTACGGCGGTACGCCCGCCCTCCGATACCGCTACCGCCTCGCGGGCTGCGTGCTCCTCGTCGTCCATCTGCTGGCGGTCGGCTGGCTCGCCCTGCGCCCGCTGACCGTGCCCTGGGTGTCCGCCGCGCACCTGGAGCCGCTGGCCACGATCCGGGCCGACCTCGCCCTGAGCCCCTGGGAGGCGGCGCGGGCCATAGGGGCCGGGGTGCTGCCGCTGGCCCCGCTGGGCGTGCTGCTGCCCTGGGCGCGGGGCCGGCTCACGGCGTCGCCGCTGGGTTCGCTGACGCGCACGGTCTTCACCAGCGCGATGGTGTCGCTGGCGCTCCAGGTGGTGCAGAGCGGCGTCGTGGGCCAGGTGCTGGACGTGGACGCGCTCCTGCTGAACGTGACGGGGGTGGCGGCCGTGCACCTCGCCGTAGTCCCTGCGGCGAGGGCCCGTCTCCGTCGCAGGGGTGAGGGGCGGCGGCCGGAGCCCATACGCCGGGAGGAGGCCCCTCAGGGTGTCACCCCGACGATCCCCAGGGTCGGGATCGCCCCGTAGACCGACGCTCCGGCAGGGTCCGCGGACGTAGCTTTGAGTCATCGGGAAGCCGACGGGAGAGACGGGAAAAACGTTCCCGCGCCGTATCGGGTCCCCGTAAGACGAGGAGTCGCCGTCATGTCCGCCAAGCTGGTCCGTCCCCGCAACCACAGGATGATCGCCGGGGTGTGCGCCGGTCTGGCCGAGCGCTTCGGGACGTCCCGCACGACGATGCGGGTGATCTTCCTGCTCTCGTGCCTGCTGCCCGGCCCGCAGTTCCTGCTCTACATCGCGCTGTGGATCCTGCTGCCCTCGGAGGGCACGCACCAGGGCCGCGGCACGGCCGCGCAGTCCTGGTAGAGCGCCCACACACGGACGGCGGGCCGTTCCCCGGGTCAGGGGAACGGCCCGCCGCCGTACGAGCGGTCCGCGGGGTCAGCCGCCGATGCCCGAGATCGGCAGGCTGCCGAGCGGCAGGCCGGACAGGGGCGCCAGCAGGCCCGTGTTCCCCTTGTTGTCGGCAGGCAGGGTCTTGGCCGGGACGCCCTCGGCCGGGACGCTCTCGGCCGGGGCCGGGACGGCCCTGGTCGCGCCCTTCGGGGCGAGCTCGTGGGTGGGGAGCTGCGGCGCGACGGCCTTGTCCACGGCCTGGGCCGGGGCCGTCAGCATGCCGCTCTGGATGGCGCGGTCCGCCGCGGAGATCACCGGGCCGCCCGCGGGGGCGACCTGGGCGACCTGCTGGATGGGCAGCCCCGCCGTCGTGGTCCGGGCGGTGGTCGTGAGCGATTCGACGGCACCCGCGGCGCCCGCCGCCTGAGCGCTCCCCGCCGCCGCGGCGGCGAAGGCAACACCGAGGGCGACGGCACCGAGAGTCCTGAAGTTTCCGAGCTTCATCTGAATTCTGTCCTCGCGACGGGGGATTCTTCGAGCGGCACTGCAACCTAGCCACGACTTCCCGGCCGCCGCAATGATTGACACGGCCGGGACGATTAACGTCCCGGCCGTCGTACGCTATTCCCCGCGGATTCACCGTCCGTTGCGGCCGGTGAAATCGCCGCTGGTCAGAAAGGCCCGCCCGCTCCTACTGGAAGAGCCACTCGGCCTTGATCTCGGCGTAACCCGGCTTGATCACGTCATTGATCATCGCCAGACGTTCGTCGAATGGGATGAACGCGGACTTCATCGCGTTGACGGTGAACCACTGGATGTCGTCCAGCGTGTAGCCGAAGGCCTTCACCAGGTGCTCGAATTCACCGCTCATGCTGGTGCCGCCCATAAGGCGATTATCGGTATTGACCGTCGCCCGGAAATGCAGTTTCCGGAGCAGACCGATCGGGTGCTCCTCGTACGAGCTGGCCGCGCCGGTCTGGAGATTCGAGGTGGGGCACATCTCCAGCGGAATGCGCTTGTCCCGGACGTAGGACGCGAGCCGTCCGAGCTTCGCCTTCCCGTCCTCGCCGACCTCGATGTCGTCGATGATGCGCACGCCGTGGCCGAGCCGGTCCGCGCCGCACCACTGGAGCGCCTGCCAGATCGACGGCAGGCCGAAGGCCTCGCCCGCGTGGATGGTGAAGTGGTTGTTCTCGCGCTTGAGGTACTCGAACGCGTCCAGGTGGCGGGTGGGAGGGAAGCCCGCCTCGGCGCCCGCGATGTCGAAGCCGACGACGCCGGAGTCGCGGTAGCGGTTGGCGAGTTCGGCGATCTCCAGGGCGCGGGCGGCGTGCCGCATGGCGGTGAGCAGCGCGCCCACCCGGATGCGGTGGCCGGCCGCCTTGGCGCGGCGCTCGCCCTCGCGGAAGCCCTCGTTGACGGCCTCCACGACCTCTTCGAGGGTGAGACCGGCCTCCAGGTGCTGCTCCGGTGCGTAGCGCACTTCGGCGTAGACGACGCCGTCCTCCGCGAGGTCCTCGGCGCACTCCGCGGCCACCCGGACGAGCGCTTCGCGGGTCTGCATCACGGCGCAGGTGTGCGCGAAGGTCTCCAGGTAGCGCTCCAGGGAGCCGGAGTCGGCCGCCTCGCGGAACCAGACGCCCAGCTTGTCCGCGTCGGTCTCGGGCAGACCGGTGTAGCCCGCCTCGCGGGCCAGGTCGACGATCGTGCCGGGGCGCAGCCCGCCGTCCAGGTGGTCGTGCAGGAGGACCTTGGGGGCGCGACGGATCTGTTCGGGGTTCGGTTGGATGGTCTCGGTCGTCATTTCGGCACTCTAGCCCCTACGCGCGTAGATGTCGGCGAACGATACGGAACGGTGACCCGTCGGCGGGGTGGACACCACCGGTCCTTCTGCCATCGTTCTGCCATGGCTCAGCAAGCGTTGCCTCAGCGGGAACCGGAAGGAACGCACGGACGGCCGAACACCCCGCGGGACAAGAGGGATACGGCGCGGCCCACGGCGCGGCTGGGGAAGCCGCTCGGCGCCGGGCGCACGGTGCACGGCGTGGCGCTGCTGCTGCCGGGCGGACGGGCCGCGGGCACCGGGCGGCCCTCGCCGCTCGTCCTCGCGGCGCAGCGGCCGCTGGCCCGCCGGCTGGCCGCGGCGGCCGCGGCGGACGGGCTGGTCACGCACGTCGTCCACTACCGGCGGCGCGGGTGGAACGGTTCCGCGGCGGACCCGGTGCGGGATGCGGAGTGGGCGGCGGACGAGGTGGGGCGGCGCTACGGCGACGTGCCGGTGTGCCTCGTCGGCACGGACATGGGCGGGCGCGCCGCGCTCCTCGCCGCGGGGCACCAGGCGGTGACCTCTGTGCTGGCCATAGCGCCCTGGCTGCCGGACCCGGCGGTCCTCCCCGAGCCGGAACCGGTGCGGCAGTTGACCGGGCGGCGGGTGCTTCTCGTGCACGGCACCAACGACGAGCACACGGACCCGGACCTGTCGTTGCGCCTCGCCCAGCGGGCGAAGAAGGTCAACCGCGACGTGTGCCGCTTCGAGGTCCACTCCGACGGGCACGGCCTGCGGCAGCACCGCGCGGAAGTACAGGCCCTGGCGGCCGACTTCGTCCGCGGCGCGCTCTTCGGCCACCACTTCGCGAGGCCGGTGGCGGACGCGCTGGCGGCGCCGCCGCCGCTGGGGCTCCGCATGCCGCTCGCCTCCGGCTTCGGGGCGGGGCTGGGGTACTGAGCCGTGGCTGCGGCGTACCCCGTACCCCTCAGCGCGGCAGCAACTGGCCCCTCCTCGACAGGAGGAAGCGTTTGAACGCCGCCACCGGGGGCGTGTCGGGGTGGCCGTCCAGCCAGGCCACGCCGATCTCACGGAAGGCGCGCGGCGCGGTGACCGTCAGTTCGGCGACGCCGGGCCGCGGGACGGCCGGCGGGGGCAGGAGGGCCACTCCGAGGCCCGCGGCCACCAGGCCGCGCAGCGTCTCCGCCTCCTCCCCCTCGAAGGCGATCTTCGGCGTGAACCCCGCCTCCGCGCAGACCGCGTCGGTGATGCGCCGCAGCCCGTAACCGGGTTCGAGGGTGACGAAGAGCTCGGACGCGGCCTCGGCGAGGCGGATCCGCTTGCGGGAGGCGAGGGGGTGGTCGTCGGGGACGACGAGCCGCAGCCTCTGCTCGTCGAGGCGGCGGGAGACGAGGTCCGGGGCGTCCGGGACGGGCGAGGTGAGGCACAGGTCGAGCTCGCCGTCGCGCAGCCGTTGCAGCATGGACTCGCCGTAGTTCTGCACGAGCTGGAACCGTACGCGCGGATGGTCGGCGCGGAAGGCGCGGATGAGCCCGGGTACGGTCTCGGTGCCGAGGGTGTGGAGGAAGCCGAAGGCGACCTTGCCGGCGGCGGGGTCGGCGTCGGCCCGTACGGACTCGGCGGCGCGGTCGACCTCGGACAGGGCGCGGTCGACGGTGGCGAGGAAGGTGCGGCCGGCCGCGGTCAGGGAGACCGTGCGGCCGTGGCGGGCGAACAGGGCGACGCCCAGGTCGGCTTCGAGGCGGGCCATCGAGCGGCTGAGCGTGGACTGCGGCACGCCGATCTGCTGCGCGGCGCGCGTGACGTGCTCGTGGCGGGCGACGGCGACGAACTGCGCGAGCCGCGGAGTGAGGGTGGCGGCCCAGGAGTCGGCCTCGACATCCGCTGTTACGGGGATGTCTTTTTCATTGCCGGGCGGTGACAAGGGCGGCCGTGACCTGCGTTCATGCAACACAGGATCGATTATCGCCATTCTGTGCATTGGACGCATCAGCTGTGGGCTGCCTACGGTTTTGGCATGCCTCCTGCCGATACCGGGGCATCCAGCGTCATCGTGCGTTCGGGTGCCTCTGCTCTGTCGTCCCTTCACTTCTCCCACTCCTCCGACGAGGACACCCGGCTGGAGCCGGGCGGCCCCGGCTACCGCCGGATGAGCTTCGCCCTGTTCGCCGCGGGCGTCGCCACGTTCGCCCTCCTCTACTCCACGCAGGCGCTGCTGCCCGCCATCTCGGGCGGCCTCGGAGTGACGGCCGATCAGGCCAGCTGGACGGTGTCCGCCGCGACGGGCGGGCTCGCCCTCGCGGTCGTGCCGCTCAGCGCCCTCTCCGAGCGCTTCGGGCGCCGCACGATGATGACCGCCTCCCTGTGTGTGGCCGCGCTGGTGGCCCTGCTCGTGCCGCTCGCGCCGAGCCTGGGCTGGCTGGTGGCGCTGCGCGCGGTGCAGGGCGCGGCGCTGGCCGGGGTGCCGGCGTCGGCGATGGCCTACCTCGCGGAGGAGGTCCGGCCGAGGGCGCTGGTCGGCGCGATCGGCCTGTTCGTGGCGGGCAACAGCATCGGCGGCATGACGGGCCGCATCCTCGCGGGCTGGGTGGCCCAGGCGTGGGGCTGGCGGGCCGGCCTGGCCGCGGTGGGCGCGCTGGCGGTGGTGTGCGCGCTGGTGTTCCGGCTGCTGATCCCGCGGGCGCGGCACTTCAAGGCGGCGGCGGTGTCGCCGAGGCAGCTGGCCCGTACGGTGGGCGGTCACCTCTCGGACCCGCTGCTGCGGCGCCTGTACGCGATCGGCGCGCTGTTCATGACGGTCTTCGGCGCGGTGTACACCGTGATCGGCTACCGGCTGGCGGAGGCGCCGTTCTCCCTGCCGCAGGGCGTCGTGGGCTCGATCTTCCTGATCTACCTGGTCGGCACGGCGTCGTCGGCCGCGGCCGGCAAGCTCGTCGGCCGGATGGGGCGGCGCGGGGCGCTGTACCTGGCGGTCGGCACGACGACGCTGGGCCTGCTGCTGACGGTGACGTCGTCGCTGCTCGCGGTCCTGGCGGGGCTGGTGCTCATCACGGCGGGCTTCTTCGCCGGCCACGCGGTGGCGTCGTCCTCGGTCAGCCGCGCCGCGAAGACGGGCCGGGCCCAGGCCTCGGCCCTCTACCAGACGGCGTACTACCTGGGTTCGTCGGTCGGCGGCACGCTCGGCGCGCTCGCCTTCGGCGCGGCGGGCTGGGACGGCACGGTGGTGCTGGGCCTGCTGGCGATGGTGGGCGCGGCGTCGATCACGCTGTACGCGACGCGGCGGGCGCTCGTGGAGCGCCGCCGCGCGGCGGCCGTCCGGGCGTAGCCCGGGCCCGCACAGCCCGAAGGGGCCGTTTCCCCGCCACCTGTCCTGGCGGGGGAACGGCCCCTTCGGCGTTATCAGAAGCTCTCAGCTGACAGGGAACGCCTCCGTCACGAGCGTCATGCCGAACGGCTCCGGCAAGTGAATGTCCTCGCCGAACTTGCCCGCGTGCAGCACACGGTAGACGTCGTCCTTCGGCTCGCCGTACAGCGTGATCGTCGGGCCTCCAGGGGCCCATCGGTCAACCAGCAGATAGAGCGGCACCATCGCGCGGGCATAACCGGCGGCCTTCTTGATCCGGTCGTGGTTCGCATTGGTCTTCGACGTGATCTCGACGATCAGCTCGGCGCCGGCCGCCGGAACGAAATTGTCGGACTCCACGCGCAGGACCGCCTTGGGCACGACCGCGATATCCGGGATGAAGAGACCGCTGCGTGACGGTACGGACGTCCCCAGTGTCTGGTAGATGCCCCAGTCTTCCGGGATCACTTGATACAGACGACGCTGGATGATGTCCGCGATGTCGTTGTGATCGATGGCGGGCGCTGGCGACACGGTGATGATCCCCTCAATGATCTCCACCTTGCAGCCCTCGGGCGCGTCCGTCTCCTGCCAGATACGGACGAGCTCCTCCCACTCGGGGCTGGAACCCGGCGAGCAGTCGAGAGGGAGTGCACTCATGGCGGTCTCCTTTTGTCGGAACATCACCGAGCCCAGCATGCCGAACGGGACCGGCGGAGGTCCACCGGTCCCGTTCACCCGTACGAGTAGTGACGGCTAGCGCTTACGCGATGCGGTCCAGGACGATCGGGTTCGCCGTGAAGTCCGTGCCCTCGGGGGCGATCTCCACGCCGCCGTCCAGCGCGGCGAGCGCGTAGTCGAACTTCTCCGGGGTGTCCGTGTGGAGGGTCATCAGGGGCTGGCCCTCGGTGACCTTCTCGCCCGGCTTGGCGTGCATCTCGATGCCCGCGCCGAACTGCACCGGGTCCTCCTTGCGCGCGCGGCCCGCGCCCAGGCGCCAGGCGGAGACGCCGACGGCGTACGCGTCCAGCTTGGTGAGGACGCCGGAGGCCGTGGCCTTGACGACGTGCTGCTCGCGGGCGACCGGAAGCACCGCGTCCGGGTCGCCGCCCTGGGCCTGGATCATGCGGCGCCAGTGGTCCATGGCGCTGCCGTCGCGCAGCGCCTTGGCCGGGTCGGCGTCCTTGATGCCGGCCGCGTCGAGCATCTCGCGGGCCAGGGCGATGGTCAGCTCGACGACGTCGGCCGGGCCGCCGCCGGCGAGGACCTCGACGGACTCGCGGACCTCGAGGGCGTTGCCCGCGGTGAGGCCGAGCGGGGTGGACATGTCCGT
Source organism: Streptomyces klenkii (assembly GCF_003626645.1). GTDB lineage: Bacteria > Actinomycetota > Actinomycetes > Streptomycetales > Streptomycetaceae > Streptomyces > Streptomyces klenkii. Next base: position 25,765 of record NZ_RBAM01000008.1, read on the forward strand.
CAGCAGGGCCACGGTCTTGACGCCGTGGTCGGTGCCGAGGCCGACCATCGTGGACGCCAGCTCGCGCGCGTCCTCGATGTTCTTCATGAAGGCGCCGGAGCCGACCTTCACGTCCAGGACGAGCGAGCCCGTACCCTCGGCGATCTTCTTGGACATGATGGAGGAGGCGATCAGCGGGATCGCCTCGACCGTGCCGGTGACGTCACGCAGCGCGTAGAGCTTCTTGTCGGCCGGGGCGAGGCCGTCGCCCGCGGCGCAGATGACGGAGCCGACGTTGCGCAGGACGTCCATCATCTCGTCGTTGGAGAGCAGCGCGCGCCAGCCGGGGATGGACTCCAGCTTGTCCAGCGTGCCGCCGGTGTGGCCGAGGCCGCGGCCGGACAGCTGCGGGACGGCCGCGCCGCACGCCGCGACGAGGGGCGCCAGCGGCAGCGTGATCTTGTCGCCGACGCCGCCCGTGGAGTGCTTGTCGGAGGTCGGCACCGGCAGCGAGGAGAAGTCCATGCGCTCGCCGGACTTGATCATCGCGGCGGTCCAGCGGGCGATCTCCGCGCGGTCCATGCCGTTGAGCAGGATGGCCATCGCGAGCGCGGACATCTGCTCGTCGGCGACCTCACCGCGCGTGTACGCGTCGATGACCCAGTCGATCTGCTCGTCGGTCAGTCGACCGCGGTCGCGCTTGGCGCGGATCACGGAAATGGCGTCCATCAGCACATTTTCCTTAAGTTCGTAGTCCTCAGGTCTTTCCGGGGCCGGAAAGTGACCCGGACGGGCTGCATCAGCAGCCCGTCCGGCGCTTAGGGACATCTTTATCGATTCAGGTCAGCGGGCCCAAACGCATCCGGCAGGAGCTCCGCCAGCGGGCGGATGCCGGACGCCGTGTCGACGGCCAGCCCGGGGCCGCCGTGCTCCCACAGGAGCTGGCGGCAGCGCCCGCAGGGCATGAGCACGTTGCCGTGCCGGTCGCAGCAGGTGAAGGCCACGAGCCGGCCGCCGCCCGTGGCGACCAGCTCCGAGACGAGGCCGCACTCGGCGCACAGGGCGACGCCGTAGGCCGCGTTCTCCACGTTGCAGCCGGACACGGTGCGGCCGTCGTCCACGAGGGCCGCCGAGCCGACGGGGAAGCCGGAGTACGGGGCGTAGGCCCGGGACATCGCGTCCCGGGCCAGCCCGCGCAGCTCCTCCCAGTTGGGAGAGGTCACTTTCCTTGGCCCTTCCGGTACGGCTTGCCGTTCGCCTTGGGCATTCTCAGGCGTTGCGAGGACACCGACAGGACGAGCAGCGTCGCCACGTACGGAGTCGCGACGACGAGCTCCAGCGGCACGGTGTCGGTCGTGACGTACCAGACGACCAGCAGGGCGCCGATGACACCGGCGATGATCGCGGCCCGCATCTTGCCGGCCTTCAGCCGCCACGCGGCGAAGCCGATCAGCAGCACGGCCAGGAGCAGCAGCAGCGCGTGGACGGTCGGGCCGCCGGAGCGCAGTTGGAGGCTGTCCATGAAGCCGAACAGGCCGGCGCTCATGGCCACGCCGCCCGGCCGCCAGTTGCCGGAGATCATGGTCGCGAGACCGATGTAGCCGCGGCCGGCGGTCTGGCCGTCGGAGTACATGTGCGTGCCGATGGCGAGGAACGCGCCGCCGAGGCCCGCGAGGGCGCCGGAGACGACCACGGCCGCGTACTTGTACGTGTAGACGTTGACGCCGAGGGACTCGGCGGCCACCGGGCTCTCACCGCACGAGCGCAGGCGCAGGCCGAAGGCGGAGCGCCACAGCACGTAGAAGGTGCCGACGAAGAGCAGCGCGGCGACGATCGTCAGCCAGGAGACGTCGGTGACCAGGCCGCGGACGATGCCGGCGAGGTCGGAGACGAGGAACCAGTGGTGCTTCTCGATGTCGCCGAGCCAGCCGGACAGGCCCGGGATGGAGAAGTCGGGCATGTTCTCCATGACGGGCGACTGTTTGTCGTTGCCGCCGGCCTGCTGGGCCGCGCTGCCCTCCGCCCCGAAGAGCAGCTTGGCGAAGTACTGCGTGACGCCGAGGGCCAGGATGTTCATGGCCACACCGGAGATGATCTGGTCGACGCCGAAGGTGACCGTGGCGATGGCGTGCACGAGGCCGCCGACCGCGCCGCCGATGACGCCGGCGAGCGCCGCGATCCACGGGCCGTGCTGCCAGCCCATCCAGCCGGCGCAGAAGGTGCCGAGCATCATCATGCCTTCGAGGCCGATGTTGACGACGCCCGCGCGCTCGGCCCACAGCCCGCCGAGGCCGGCGAGGCCGATCGGCACGGCGGCGGCGAGGGCGGAGCTGTACTGGCCCGAGGAGGTCAGGTCATTGGCGTCCGTGATCATCCGCAGGGCGGAGAGTAGGAGCAGGGCTCCCGCGATGATCAGCAGGACGACGGGGTAGGAGAGCTTCCGCCCCTTGCCGTCCTTGTTCTTGCCGCTCAGCCGCCCGGCGAGGGCGGCGGTGAAGGTCGTACTCACGCGGAAACCTCCGCCTTGTCGCTCTTACGGGCCTGGGCGGCGAGCTCCTCGCCGACCTTGCGCTGCTGCATCTTGAGGCCGTACCGGCGCACGAGCTCATAGGCGATGACGACGCACAGGACGATGACGCCCTGGATGACTCCGACGATCTCCTGGGCGTAGCCCTCGAACTCCAGCTGGGTGCCGGTGCGGTCCAGGAAGCCCCAGAGCAGGGCGCCGGCCACCATGCCGATGGGGTGGTTGCGGCCCAGGAGGGCGATGGCGATGCCGGTGAAGCCGATGCCGGCGGGGAAGTCGGTGCCGTAGTTGTACGAGACGCCGAGCAGGGTCGGCATGCCGACGAGGCCGGCCATGGCGCCGGAGAGCAGCATGGCGGTGATCACCATGCGCTTGACGCTCACGCCGGAGGCCTGGGCGGCGGACTCGGACTGGCCCACGGTGCGCAGGTCGAAGCCGAAGCGGGTGCGGCCGAGCACGAACCAGTAGGCGATGCCGGCCAGCACCGCGATGATCACGAAGCCGTAGATCGGCTTGGGCGTGGTCGGGATCTCGAAGAAGTGCGCCGAGTCGGGCAGGTAGGGCGTGTGAACGAGGTTGCCCTCCTTCACCGCGAGCCGGCCGTCCTTCAGGAAGTAGGCGATGACCGAGGCGCCGATGGCGTTCAGCATGATCGTGCTGATCACCTCGCTGACGCCGCGGGTGGTCTTCAGCAGACCGGCGATGCCCGCCCAGAGGGCGCCCACCAGCATCGCGACGATGATGATGACCGGGATCTGGATGATGCCGGGCAGCGTGAGCGCGCCGCCGACGGCGGCGGCGAAGAAGGCCGCGATGCGGTACTGGCCGTCGACGCCGATGTTGAACAGGTTCATCCGGAAGCCGATGGCGACGGCCAGCGCGGACAGGTAGTACGGGGTGGCCTTGTTGATGATCCAGACCTGGCTGTCGGCCTTGGAGCCGAAGTCGACCATCACCTCGTAGGCGTGGAACGGGTCCTTACCGGTGGCGGCGATGATGATCGAGGTGATCACCAGGGCGGCCACGATGGCCAGGAGCGGGGCGGCGATGCCCAGAATTACCTTGTTCTTGTCGAACTTCTTCACTTCTCGTCACCCTCCCCCGCGGCCTCGTCGGTAGCGTTCTCTGCACCGGCGGCGGTCGTGCCGCCGGCCTCGCCGGCAGCGGTGGCGTCCACGCCGTCCGCCGTGGTCTCTTCGCCGTCCTCGGTGTGCTCGAGGTGGCCGGTTGCGGCGCCGGTCATGGCCGAGCCCAACTCCTCCGGGGTGATCGTGGCGGGGTCGGCGTCGGCGACCAGGCGGCCGCGGAACATCACCCGCAGGGTGTCGGAGAGCCCGATCAGCTCGTCCAGGTCGGCGGAGATCAGCAGCACCGCCAGGCCCTCGTGGCGCGCCTCGCGGATCTGGTCCCAGATCTGCGCCTGCGCGCCGACGTCCACGCCCCGGGTGGGGTGCGCGGCGATGAGGAGCTTGGGCGCGTGGCTCATCTCGCGGCCGACGATCAGCTTCTGCTGGTTGCCGCCGGACAGGGAGGCCGCGGTGACCTCGATGCCGGGCGTGCGCACGTCGTACTCGCGCACGATGCGCTCGGTGTCGGTGCGGGCGGCCTTGTTGTCGAGGATGCCGCGCTTGCTGTTGGGCTTCTCGGTGACGTGGCCGAGGATGCGGTTCTCCCACAGCGGGGCTTCCAGCAGCAGGCCGTGCCGGTGGCGGTCCTCGGGGACGTAGCCGATGCCGCCCTCACGCCGCTTGCGGGTCGGCGCGTGGCTGATGTCGGTGCCGTCGAGGACGATGGTGCCGCCGTCGGGGTCGCGCATGCCCATGATGGCCTCGACGAGCTCCGCCTGGCCGTTGCCCTCCACGCCGGCGATGCCGAGGACCTCGCCCTTGTGGATGGTCAGGGAGATGCCGTCGAGGACCGCGCGGACGACGCCGTCGGGGTCGGTCGCCGACAGGTGCAGGCCGTCCACCTTCAGCATCTCGACGTCGGTGACGGTCGACTCGCGGGTCTCCGGCGAGGGCAGCTCGCTGCCGACCATCAGCTCGGCGAGCTGCTTGGGGGTGGTCTCGCTGGGGACCGCGGTGCCGACGGTGGTGCCGCGCCGGATGACGGTGATGTCGTCGGCGACGGACAGCACCTCGCCGAGCTTGTGCGAGATGAAGATGACCGTGAGGCCCTCGGACTTGAGCTCGCGCAGGTTGTCGAAGAGCGCGTCGACCTCCTGCGGGACCAGCACGGCGGTCGGCTCGTCGAGGATCAGGGTGCGGGCGCCGCGGTAGAGGACCTTGAGGATCTCCACGCGCTGGCGGTCGGCGACGCCGAGGTCCTCCACGAGGGCGTCGGGCCGGACGGCCAGGCCGTACGCGTCGGAGATCTCCTTGATCTTCGCGCGGGCCTTGCCGCCGATGCCGTGCAGCTTCTCGGCGCCCAGGACGACGTTCTCCAGGACGGTGAGGTTGTCGGCGAGCATGAAGTGCTGGTGCACCATGCCGATGCCGCGCGCGATGGCGTCGCCCGGGCTGTTCAGGGTGACCTGCTCGCCGTCGAGCGTGATGGTGCCCTCGTCCGGCTTCTGCATGCCGTAGAGGATCTTCATCAGGGTCGACTTGCCGGCGCCGTTCTCGCCGCAGAGGGCGTGGACGGTGCCGCGGCGGACCGTGAGGTGGATGTCGTGGTTGGCCACGACACCGGGGAACCGCTTGGTGATGCCCTCGAGTTCTACTGCGGGGGCCTGCGTACCTTCGGCTTCGGTACTGGTGGACGCTTTGATGGCGCACTCTCCTCGGGGAAGGGAGCGGGAGGAAGAAGCGGAGCCGTCCGGGCGGGGACCGGCTGAAGCTCCGTGGGGCGGGGGCGACGCTACACGCGTCAACGGGACGCTACGCGCGTAGCGTTGGCCGCAGTGCCCCCGGCCGGGGGCCGGGGGCGTGTCTACGGGCCCGGCGGAGAGGTCCTCTCTCTCGCCGGGCCCGGGGCCTTGCGGGTCCGGCCGGTCAGGCGGACCGGCCGGGAGGCGCCGGTCGGAACCGGCAGGTGGTCAGGACTTGACCGTGGACTTCACCACGACCTTGCCGTCCACGATGTTCTTCTTCGCTTCCTCGATCTTGGCCTTGATGTCGTCGATGAAGCCGCCCGAGGTGGCCAGCGAGACGCCGCCGTCCTTGAGCAGGTACTGGTGCGGGCCGGTGAGCGGCTTGCCGTCCTTGACGCTCTTGATCATGTCGAAGACCGCCACGTCCACGTTCTTCACGACCGAGGTGAGGATGTGGTCCTTGTACTTCTCCAGGCCCGGCTGCTGGTACTGGTCGGAGTCGACACCGATGGCCCAGGCGTCCTTCTTGCCCGCGACGGCCTCGATGGAGCCGTTGCCGGAGAGGCCGGCCGCCGTGTAGATCACGTCGATGTCACGGTCGAGCATGCCCTTGGCCTTGTCCTTGGCGGCCGCCGGGTCGTTGAAGCCCTTGTCGGTGCTGCCGAGGTACTCGGAGGTGACCTCGACCTTCGGGTTGGTCTCCTTCGCGCCCTGCTCGAAGCCCGCCTGGAACTTCTTGATCAGCTCGTTGTCCACGCCACCGATGAAGCCGACCTTGCCGGTCTTGGACTTCAGCGCGGCGGCGGCACCGGCGAGGTAGGAGCCCTCGTGCTCACCGAAGGTGATGCTGTTGATGTTGGGGCCCTGGACGACGGAGTCGACGATCGCGAAGTTGGTCTTCGGGAAGTCCTTGGCGACCTTCTCGATCGACTTCGCGTAGTTGAAGCCCACGCCGATGACCGGGTTGTAGCCCTTGTCCGCCAGGGAGCTGAGGCGCTGCTCGCGCTCGGCCTCGGTCTCGCCGTTCTTGGCGGTCATCATCTTGCTCTTGATGCCCAGTTCCTTCTCGGCCTTGTCCAGGCCACGAGCCGCGGACTCGTTGAAGGAGTGGTCGTCACGGCCGCCGACGTCGAACGCAAGACCGACGCCCTTGCCTCCGCCGCTGCCACCGGAGTCGGTGGAGGACTCACCACAGGCGGTGAGGGTGAATGCGAGAGCCGCGGTGCTGATGCCCGCGACAGCGATGGTGGATACCCGGCGCACGAGAGGCCCCTTCACTCGAAGCGCCTCCATTGGCGCTGGTCGCCGGAATCGTAACGCGCGTAGATGGAGTGAAAAGGGGTACTTCAAAGCCGTTATCGGATCGACGCGAACCACTATTGACCCGTTTGCGTCCTTGTTAGACACATCCGGCCCAGTCCCGCCTGGGATCCACCATCCGGCCCAGGGATAGGTTTTACGTACAACGTGATCTGGCCCCAATCGGCCAGGTTTTACGTACAACGTGACCTGCGACGCTTGATCTGCGCCCGGCCCGGCAGCAAACGGCTTCAACGGCAGCGGCAATATGCACGTCAATGTGCAGACAATGCGCACCGAAATCCGGTGCTTGCTACAGCTAAACCAGCTGGCCGTCCAGCAATGCGGCGGCGGTGAAGAGTTCGACCCCGGCGGTGATGGAACCCTCATCCACGTCGAAATCACCACAATGCAGGTCGCGGCGGGTCGTATCCCCCACGGGCCGGACTCCCAGCCGGGCCATGGCCCCCGGCACGTGCTCCAGATACCAGGAGAAGTCCTCGCCGCCCAGGCTCTGCTCGGTGTCCTCCACGGAGTCGGGTCCGCGGCGGGCGGCCATCGCGCGCCGCAGCAGGTCCGTGACCTCGGCGTCGTTGACCACCGGGGGCACCCCGCGGACGTAATTGATCTCGGACTTGGCCCGGTGGAGGGCCGCCACCTCGTCGATCGCGGCGTGCACCAGGTCGGGGGCGTCCCGCCAGGCGTGCAGGTCGAGGCAGCGGACGGTGCCGGAGAGCTCGGCGTGCTGCGGGATGACGTTGGGCGCGTGGCCCGTCTCCATCCGGCCCCAGGTGAGGGAGAGGCCCGAACGGGCGTCGACCCGGCGGGCCAGCACCGCGGGCACGTCGATGGCGATGCGGGCGGCGGCGGTCACCAGATCGGTGGTGAAGTGCGGGCGGGCCGTGTGGCCGCCGGGGCCGCCCAGGGTGACCTCCAGCCGGTCGCACGCGGAGGTGATGGGGCCGACGCGCAGGCCGATGCGGCCGACCTCGACCTTCGGGTCGCAGTGCACCGCGATGATCTTGCCGACGCCCTTGAGGGCCCCGCACTCGATGGCGTCGAGCGCGCCGCCCGGCAGCACCTCCTCGGCGGGCTGGAAGATCAGCCGGACGGGGCCCGGCAGCCGGCCCTGCTCGGCGAGGTCGGCCAGGACCAGGCCCGCGCCGAGGACCGTGGTGGTGTGGACGTCGTGCCCGCAGGCGTGCGCCATCCTGGGGACCGTCGAGCGGTACGGGACCGTCTTGGTGTCCGGGATGGGCAGCGCGTCGAGATCGGCGCGGATCGCCAGCATGGGCCGGGCGGGCACGCCCGGCTCCCGGCCGATGTCGCAGAACAGCCCCGTGCCCGTGGACAGCGTCCGCGGGGAGAGCCCGGCCCGCTGGAGTCTCGCCTTGACCGCCGCCGTGGTGCGGAACTCCCGGTTGCCCAGCTCGGGGTGCATGTGCAAATCCCGCCGGAACGCGATGAGTTCGTCGCGCAGCCCCGGGGGGAGCACACCGGCGAGCACCCCCTCGCCCGTCCCCTGAGAAGTGGCAGTCCCGGCGTCGCAAGGCATCAGATGGTTCACGCAGGGAAGAGTAGAGCCCCCGCCCGGGCAACTGCCCCCCGATCAAGAAAAGTTCAGCCGCATGGATGGCGCATCTGAGGGGTATGACCAGTCTTTACGGCTCAGGGAGCGGTCAGCGGGCTGGCCGGAAGTCGCCGCACATCCCGGGCCGTGTCCGTCACCTCGGACAGGAAGCCCTTCGCCCGCGGCGAGGCGTTCTCCGTAAGCCATACGGGGTCGATGTCGCAGACCGCGACCGTGATCCCGGTGCCCGCCAGGGCCAGCGGCAGCGTGTGCACCACGGTCGACGGGAAGCTGAGGACGGTGCGGCCGACGGGCCCCCGGCGGGCGACGATCTCCAGCGGCAGTTCGGGCCGCACGACTTCCAGCCCGGTGCGGTCCGCTATGCGGCGCAGCTTCTCCGCGCTCTCGCGGCGGTGGGCGAAGTAGCGCGTGGCGCCGTGGGCGCGGGCCAGCTCCTCGACGGCCCCGAGATAGTGCTCGGGGTCCACCACCCCGGTCTCGACCAGGGACGTTCCCACCAGGTCCGTGCCGCGGGAGAGCCGGGGCGGGCCGAAGGCGGAGCGCGTCCAGGCGAAGTCGTTGGCCCTGACCTGTACGCCGGGTGGCGGTTCGACCGGGAGGGAAGTGAAGGAAGTGAACACCTCCACGCTCCGGCGATCGTTGGGCGTCAGCATCCGGCGCGCTGAAGCAGAGACCGGCGCGAAGAGCAGATCGCGCGCCCCTCGACTGCCGCGCCGGTGCCACCGTACGAGGCTTTCGCCCCGCGCGAGTTGGGCGATGAACTCCATGGTGGCCGTGCCGTCGTCGACGACCACCAGCTCCCGGGCCCGGGTGATCGTCAGCAGCAGCTGGACGTAGCGCGAGAACGGGTCCCCGATCACGATCCGCCGCGCCCGGCGGAGCGGGCCCGCGAGACCGCCGACGGTGGCCACGGGCGCCGTGGGGCCGCCCCGCGCCTCCTCCCAGCGCACCTCGTGCCCCTGGTCGCGGGCCAGCTCGGCCATCCGGCGGAGCTGGCCGCGCGACATCGGGTCGTGCGGCGCGAGCACGACGACGACAAGGCCGGTGGGGCGGGGCCGTACGGGTGACGGCCCCGGCCCGGCACCGGCGCCCTCGTCGCGCGGCCCGGGCTGCCGGGGAACACCGCGCGCCAGGGGCGAACCGGGCAGCCCGGAGCCCGGCCGGTCGGCGGCGCGCGGCGCCCGGGCCTGCTGCCCGTCCGCCGCCGTCGCGTACGCCCATTCGAGGACGTTGAGGAGCTGGACGGGACTCTCGACGAACGCGAGGGTGCCGCCGGGGCCGGGGTCCGGGTCGCGGACGGGCTCCGGCGAGGCCGGGGAAGCCGGCGATTCCGGCGGGGCGGGCTGCCGCTCCTCACTCCCGCCGCGACGGCGCTCGGCCCCCGCGGCGGTGTCCGGCGGTGCCGGAACGGCCTCTGGTGGTTTCGGCACCGCCGGTGGCGTGGCGCGTGGTTGTTCGCCGTCGCGGCGGGAGCGAAATGCCCGTCGGGCCCGCAGGCCCGGCGCAAGGGCGCCCTCGGCGGCGTCCGGGGCCGGCCGCGGCGGGCGGGCCCGTGGGCCCGGTGGGGAGCCGCCCTCGTCGGCGGCGCTCGGGGTCACGTGGCAGCCCGTCAGGCCGTGACCGGTTCGCGGTCGCCGGCGTCGGCGACGACGCCCGCGACCCGGCGGAGCTTGCGCATCGGGCCGAGCTCGCTGTCGTAGACGCGCTTCACGCCGTCGCCGAGGGACTCCTCGACGACGCGGATGTCGCGCACGAGCCGCTGGAGGCCGCCGGGCTCGACGGAGGCAGCCTGGTCGGAGCCCCACATGGCGCGGTCGAGGGTGATGTGGCGCTCGACGAAGGCGGCGCCGAGGGCGACGGCGGCGAGGGTGGTCTGGAGGCCGGTCTCGTGGCCGGAGTAGCCGATGGGCACGTTGGGGTACTCGGCGCGCAGGGTGTGGATCACGCGGAGGTTGAGCTCGGCGGCCTTGGCCGGGTACGTGGAGGTGGCGTGGCAGAGCAGGATGTTCTCGCTGCCGAGCACCTCGACGGCGTGCCGGATCTGCTTCGGGGTGGACATGCCGGTGGAGAGGATGACCGTGCGGCCGGTGGCGCGCAGGGCGCGCAGGAGCTCGTCGTCGGTCAGGGAGGCGGAGGCCACCTTGTGGGCGGGGACGTCGAACTTCTCCAGGAAGGCGACGGCCTCGGTGTCCCACGGCGAGGCGAACCAGTCGATGCCGCGCTCGCGGCAGTGGGCGTCGATGGCGCGGTACTCGTCCTCGCCGAATTCCACCCGGTGGCGGTAGTCGATGTAGCGCATCCGGCCCCAGGGCGTGTCGCGCTCGATGTCCCACTGGTCGCGGGGCGTGCAGATCTCGGGGGTGCGCTTCTGGAACTTGACGGCGTCGCAGCCGGCGTCGGCGGCGGCGTCGATGAGGGCGAAGGCGTTGCCGAGGTCGCCGTTGTGGTTGATCCCGATCTCGCCGGTGACGTAGACGGGGTGGCCCGGGCCGGCGAGCTTGCGGCCGAGGGCGCGGACCGGGGCGTACGGGGCGGCGTGGACGGAGTTCATAGGGGGCGGTTCCTTCGCGGTACGGGGACGGAGGGTTGTGGTGTGCGGGGAGGGGCCCGGGGTGGCCGTAGGGGCTCAGGTGGTCAGGGCGGGACCCAGGAGCCAGGAGGCGATCTCGCGGAGGGCACCGCTGCCGCCGGGCGCGGTGGTCACGGCCCGGGCGGCGCCGCGGACGGCGTCGTGGGCGTCCGCGACGGCCACGGGCCAGCCGACGAGCCCGAGGCAGGCCAGGTCGTTGACGTCGTTGCCGACGTAGAGCACGCGGTCGGGGGCGATGCCCTGCTCCTCGCACCACTGCTTGAGCGCGCGGTCCTTGCGGTCGATGCCGTGCAGGACGGGCACGCGCAGCTTGCGGCCGCGCGCGGCGACGACGGCGTTCTCCTCGGTGGAGAGGATCAGCAGGGCGAGCCCGGCGCGGCGCAGGGCGGCGACGCCGAGGCCGTCGCCGCGGTGGACGGCGACGAGTTCGCGGCCGTCGGCGTCGATGAGGACCCGGTCGTCGGTCTGGGTGCCGTCGAAGTCCATGACGACGGCGTCGACGTCGGCGCGGGCGGGGAGGGCGGCGCTGCCGGGGCCGTCGAGGAGGGGCGCGAGGGCGCGGGCGCGGGCGAGGTCGTGGGGGTCGTCGACCTCCAGGACGCGGGCGGCCTCGGTGCGGACGAGTTCGGTGCGGCCGAAGAAGCGGTGCCGGGCGGCGCGGAAGCCGTCGGCGCGCATGGCGTAGGCGGCGCCGGTCTCCAGGAGGTCCTGGGGGCGGTCCTGGCGGCGGGGGCGGTGGGATTTCTCGTGGTTGACGCCGTGGGCGCCGCCGGCCTCTTGGGCGCCGTGGTCTTCCTCCCCTTCCGCGCGCCATACGAAGCCGTGGAAGGGGGCGACCGTCAGGGCGCTGTCGGCGCCGCCCGCGACCACGGCCTCGGCGACGCCGTCGACGTCACCGCTGGTCAGGAAGGGGCTCGTGCACTGCACCAGCAGGACCGTGCCCACTTCGGTGCCGTGCATCGCCTCGTACGCGTCCATCGCGTGCAGCACGGCGGCCTCGCTGGTGGCGGTGTCCCCCGAGAGGGCGGCGGGGCGCTGGACGACGACGGCTCCGGCGCCGCGCGCGGTGGCGGCGATGCCGGGGTCGTCGGTGGAGACGACGACGTCGGTGACGAGGCGGGCGGCGCGGCACTCGCGGACGGCGCGGGCCACGAGGGGCACGCCGCCGATGGGTGCGAGGTTCTTCGCGGGCACGCCCTTCGACCCGCCGCGAGCGGGAATGACGGCCAGGACGGCCGGTTCGGCCGGGGAGGCGGCCGGTTCGGCCAGGACGGCCGTTTCGGCCCGGGCGGCGGCCGGTTCAGCCGGGGCGGCTTGCATGGGGGCTCCTTGCGGTTCGGACGGCTCGGTCACAGCTCCCCCACGCGCCGGATGAGCGGCGCGACCCGCTGCACGCCGTGCCGGTAGGCCCCGCGCGCCGCGTCGCGGAGCGCGGCGCGCCCCGCGCGGCGCAGGGCGCTCTCCTCGCGGGCCGTCCCCGCCCGGCCGGGAAGGGGACGGCCCCGGTGGTCGAGGCCGTGGCGGGCGAGGACGGCGGGGAGGTAGCCGGGTGCGGTGGCAGGGGTGTAGTAGGGGGCCAGAGGTGGAAGGGAGGGCAGGGCGGCGAGCTCGGCGACGCGCTGCCGCGCCGCGGCGAAGACGGCCTCGCCGGAGCCGTCCGCGGGCACGCCGTGGCGGGCGGCCCACTCCGGGTCGGCTTCGGGCACGTGCCCGGCGTCGAGCTGGTCCCAGGAGGCGAGGCAGCCGGAGCCGAGGAAGTGGTGGTTGCCGAGGGCCTCGCGGATGCCGAGGTCGGTGAGCACGGCCGTGGGGATGCCGCGGTGGAGGGACTCCAGGGCCGCGGTGGAACTGACGGTGACGAGGAGGTCCGTGCGGTCGAGGACCTCGCCCATGTGCCCGTAGACGAGGCGGCAGTTGGCCGGCAGCCCGCCGGGCAGCCGTGCGGCCAGCTTCTGGTACGGGAGTTCCTCGATGTGCGTGGTGTGCTCGCCGGGCTTGCTGCGCAGTTTGATGAGCACCTCGCGCTCCGGATGCTTCCGGGCGTGCGCGACGGCGCGGCGGAGCAGGTGGCCGCGGTCGGCGCGGCTCTCGGGCACGGAGGGCTGCGCGGCGAACACGACCGTGTAGGGCCGGACTTGATCGTCCGGCGGACCGGTGCGGCGCTCGCCGAGGAACGGCAGCGCCCACTCGGTGACGCAGCCCGTTTCGGCGCCGGCTCCCTCGTAGACGGCGCGGAAACGGCCCGCGTCGTCCGGGGAGTTGGCGAGGACGACGTCCGCGCCGTGCCGCAGCAGCAGCCCGTCGGCGAGCTTCTCGTAGACGACGCCCACGTAGCCGGTCACCACGACGGGCCGGGAGGGCGCGCCCTCCCACGCGGCGGCGAGCCCGTGCAGCATGGCCTGGACGGCGCCGCCGACGCAGGCGAGGACCACGACGTCGTACCGGTCGCGCCCGGCGGTGCGCACGAACTCGGTTCCGGTGACCTCGCCGATCTCCGCCGCGCGCACGCCGACCTCGCCGAGCTGGCGGGCGGTGGGCGTCGCGCGGCCCCGCAGGAGGCGGCCGTCGAGCCGGGCGCCGGGGGCGAGCCGGTGCGCGGTGAGCGCGCCCCATTTCCACCGGGTGTCGGAGTCGGCGAGGACCGCGATCCGCAGCGGCGGTCCGGTACGGGATGGCGTACGTGATGGCACGTCGCCGACGATAGAAATCCATTCCGTTTCGTTGCCCAACGTGAGGGCAACAGCCGGTAAACAGCACACCGACGATCGGCGAATCGGCCCGGCGGAGGGGCGGGTTCATCATTCCGCCGCGCTTCGTTCACCTCCGCGCCCGCCCGTGGACAAGACGAATGCCGGGGGGCCGCCTAATGTCGCCGGCGTGGTCAAGCTCTCCGTGATCGTCCCGTTCTTCAATGTGCAGACCTTTGCGCCCGACGTGCTGAGAAGTCTGCGGGCGAACGCCCGTGAGGATTTCGAATTCATTCTCGTGGACGACCGTTCGACCGACGGCACGCCGGCGCTGCTGGAGCGCGCCGGGCGCGAGCTGCCGGGGGCCGTGGTCCTCCGCCACGAGCACAACGGCGGCCTCGCCACCGCCCGCAACACCGGGCTCGACGCGGCGCGCGGCGAGTACCTGACCTTCCTGGACGGGGACGACTGGCTGGCCCCCGGCTACTACGACCGGCTCGTCTCGTATATCGAGGAGCTGGCCGTGGACTTCGTGCGCACGGACCACGTGCAGTGCACGGGCCGCACCCGCACCGTGCAGCGCGCGCCGCACGGCCGCCGCGGGGTGGTCCTGGACCCGCGCAGCGCGATCCTGCCGGCGGACCGCTCGACGTCCGTCGACTACCCGTACGCGTGGGCGGGGATCTACCACCGGCGGCTGCTGGACGAGGGTCTGCTGCATTTCACGGACGGCCTGCGGACGGCGGAGGACCGGCCCTGGATCTGGCGGCTGCACCGCGAGGCGCGCACTTTCGCGGTGTCCGGGCTGCTGGGCGTCTTCTACCGGCGCGGGGTGGCGACGTCGCTCACCCAGATCGGGGACGTACGGCAGCTCGATTTCCTGCGGGCATTCGATCAGGTCATCGAGGAGACGGCCCGCGACAAGGACGCGAAGGAATTCCTCCCTAAATCCGTTCGAACGTATTGCGCAATCATTGCCCACCACCTTTCGAATATCGAACGTTTTGAACCACAGGTGGCCCGCGCATTGCGCGCGAAGAGCGCGGGCGCACTGCGCCGGCTGCCACCGGAACTCGTCAAGGACGCCGTGAATTCCATGGACTACGACCGCGCGGTTCTCCTGCGCAGGCTGCGGCGGCGGCCGGCCGGGCCTTCAGGTGCCGGGCCTTCGGGCGCTTCCGGCGTCTCCGGGGCGGCCGCCTGATGTCCGCCGCCCAGCCCCCCGCTCCCCGCCGCACGCAGATCTTCCTCGCGTCCACGCTGTACGGCGCCGCGACGCTCGCCGCCGCCCTGGACGCCGGCTGCTTCGCCCCGGCCGACCGCCGGCTGCTGCTCGTCGCCAACACCGCCGCCGTACCGGAGACCACCCCGGCCCTCGACGAGGCGCCCGGCTTCGGGCGGCTGCGCGCCCGCTTCGACGGCGTCCTGTCGTGGAACGAGGCGATCCGCCCCTTCCACCCGTCCGGCTGGTCGCCCCGGCCCGACGACGCACCCCTGTGGGAGCGGCACCTGAGGCTCCTCTGGGGCCTGGGCGACGACGACGTGTCGCTCGTCGTCGAGTCCATCCAGGTCAGCCCGGCGGGCGCGATCGCCCAGTGCTTCGCCGACGCCCCGCTCGACGTCTACGCCGACGGGCTCATGAGCTACGGCCCCACCCGCAACAAGCTCGACCCGCTGATCGGCACGCGCGCCGGCCGGCTGCTCCACCTGGACCTCGTACCCGGGCTGCGGCCGCTGCTGCTCACGGAGTTCGGCGTCGCGCAGGAGATCGTCCCCACGGAGGTCTTCACCACGGTCCTGGCCGAACTCGCCGAGGCCGCGCCGGCCCTGGACGCGCCCGAGGGCGCGGCGCTCCTGCTCGGCCAGTACTTGTCGGCGCTCGACATCCTCTCCCCCGAGGAGGAGGAGCGGCTGCACGTGCGGATGCTGCGCGGGGCGGCCGGGCGCGGCCACCGCGAGATCGTCTTCAAGCCGCACCCGGCCGCGCCGGCCCGCTGGTCGCGGATGCTGGAGGAGGAGGCGGACCGGCTCGGCGTCGGTCTGACGGTCCTGGACACGCCCGTCCTGGCGGAGGTGGTCTACCAGCGGCTGCGGCCGGCTCTGGTGGCCGGCTGCTTCTCGACGGCGCTGGTGACGGCGGGGACGTTCTACGGCCTGGAGACGGCGTGCACGGGCACGGACCTCCTCTTGGAGCGGCTGAGCCCGTACCAGAACAGCAATAGGGTGCCGGTGACGTTGGTGGACGCGCTGCTGCCTCCGTTGGAGGCAGGCGCGCAGGGCGGGCCGGATGGGCACAACACCCCCCACGGAGCTGCACCTGTCAACGGTGAACAGCTGGATCTGAACGGCCTCCTGGCCGCAGTCGGCTTCGCGATGCAGCCCCAGATCTACCCGCACCTGCGCGAAGCCGCAGAAGACTACCTCCGCACCCACCTGACCTCCCGCACCCGCCGCTACTTCAAGCGCCGCCGCCTCACCGCCCTCGCCCTCCCCGGGGCGCTCCCGTCCCAGCTGTCGTTCCTCCCGAGGAGCCGGACCGTACGGCGGGTCGCCCGGCGCGCACGGTCCTTCCAGCGGCGCCTGAGCAAGGCCAGGACGGCCAAGTCGGCCAAGGCCGCAAAGACGACGGTGACGACATGACCGCCCCCGCCCTGCCCCGTCCGCGCGGCAAGACCTCCGCGGCCGAGGAGCAACCGGCCCCCTTACAGCGCCCCCACGGCGGCAGCCGCCTCCGCGCGCTGGACGCCCTGCGCCTCATAGCCGCCCTGATGGTGGCGCTCTACCACTACGGCGGGCGCGACGGCGACGTGAGCCGCGCGTGGGGCACGTCGCCGCGGCACGAATTCCCCACCCTCTCGAACGCGTTCGCCTACGGCTGCCTGGGCGTCGAGATCTTCTTCGTCATCAGCGGCTTCGTGATCTGCATGAGCGGCTGGGGCCGCCCCCTGCGCTCGTTCTTCGCCTCCCGCGCGGCGCGCCTCTACCCGGCCTACTGGGCGGCGATCCTGCTGGTCACCGTGGCGTTCGCGCTGCCGTGGGTGACGTACAAGACGGTGTCGTTCAGCGACACCCTCGTGAACCTGACGATGCTGCAACAGCCGGTGGGCGCCCAGCGCGTGCTCGGGGTGTGCTGGACGCTCTGGGCGGAGCTGCGGTTCTACGCGCTCTTCGCTCTGTTCGTGGTGCTGCCGGGCGCGACCCGGCGCCGCGTGGTGCTGTTCTGCGCGGTGTGGACGCTGGCGACCGTGGTGACGACGGCCTCGCACGTGGAGTTCCTGCGGGTCGTCGTGATGCCGGAGTACTCGTCGTACTTCATCGGCGGCATCGGCCTGTACCTGGTCCACCGCTTCGGCAACGACCTCCTGCACTGGGGCATCGTGGCCATGAGCTTCCTCGTCGGGCAGCACTACGCGGTGGCGGGCCTGTGGCACGCGCCGAACCCGCACTACTTCTCGTACCGCTCCCCGTACGTGATCGTGGCCGTCGTGGCGCTCGGGTACGCGGCGGTCGCGGCCGTCGCCCTGGGCAAGCTCAACTGGATGAACTGGCGCTGGCTGACGGTCGCGGGCGCCCTCACGTACCCCTTCTACCTCGTGCACGAGCACCTGGGGTGGGTCGTGATCGGCGCCCTGCACCGCGGCCTCGGCATCCCCTCGTACGCGACGCTCGGCCTGACCCTCGCCCTGATGCTGGGCCTGGCCTGGCTTCTGCACCGCTGCGTGGAGCGGCGGCTGACGCCCGCGCTGCGCAGGTCACTCGACCCCGGCGCGGCCCGGCGGTAGCAGCGTGGCCTCGATGCCGGCGACGACGGCGTGCAGGCCGGCCTCGAAGCCGGCGTCGAGGTCACCGAAGAACTCCGTCCCGGCGGTTATGGCGAGGGGGTAGCCCACCAGCCTCCGGGCACGCTCCTCCAGCTCGTACGCGGGGTCGCGCTCGCCGCCCGGCACCGGGCGCACGGACTGCTCCTCGATCACGTACCCCATCGTGTAGGTGTTGACGGTGAACCAGGCGCGGGCGGCCGCGCTCGGCGTGAAGCCCCCCGCCACGACCTTCTTCATCAGCTCCTCGACCGGGCCGGCGTAGTCGGTGCCGGTCATCCGCGTACCGCTGAAGACCTTCGCGCCGTCGCGGTAGCCGAGCAGGAAGCTGCGCACCACGCGGGCCGAGCCGGTCAGGTAGGCCTGCCAGGTGCTGCTGTCCACGTCCGAGAACGATTCGGCCATACGCCGGAACATCTCCGTGGCCACTTCGTCGAGCAGTTCCTGCTTGTTCTTGAAATGCCAGTAGAGCGCCGGGGCCTGGACGTCCAGCTCCTTGGCGATCCTGCGCAGGGTCAGGCCTTCGAGGCCCACCTCGTTGAGCAGGCGGAGTGCGGTTTCGGCCACTTGGGCGCGGTCGATGCGAGTTGCCACCTTGACAGCTTAACGGCGTTCAGTTCACTCTGGGGTCACCGCGAACTTAACAGCGTTAAGGGGGATCTCGTGAACACTGCGCACACGGCAGCACCGACCGCTGCCGCAGCACTGGACGTCTCAGCACCGGCCGCCGTAGAGGCGGACGTGGAAGTACTGATCGCCGGAGCCGGCCCCACCGGCCTCGTCCTCGCCATCGACCTGACCCGGCGCGGCATCCGCCACCGGCTCGTCGAGCAGGAGGGGCGCGGCTTCCCCGGCTCGCGCGGCACGGGCATCCAGCCGCGCAGCCTGGAGGTCATGGACGACCTGGGGGCCCTGCCGGCCCTCTTCGCCTCGGGCCGCCCCGTCCCGCCCATGCAGACCTGGGAGGGCACCGAGCGCGGGCGCGTGTGGGATCTCGTCGAGTCCGGCGATCCCTCCCCCGGCGTGCCCTACCCCGACCCGCTGATGTGCCCCCAGTGGCGCACGGTGGAGGTGCTGTACGAGCGCCTTGAGGAGCTGGGCGGCCGGGTGGACTTCAGCACCGGGCTGGCGGGGTTCACGCAGGACGAGCACGGCGTCACGGCCGAGCTGCGGCACGCCGACGGCACAGTGGAGACGGTGCGGGCGGGCTATCTCGTCGCCGCGGACGGCGGGCGCAGCGCCGTGCGGAAGGCGCTCGGCGTGCCCTTCGAGGTCGAGATCGTCGACGCGCGCGCGGCGCTGATCGCGGACGTGCGGATGTCCGGCTTCGAGCGCGCGGGGGTCGACCGCGACCACTGGCACGTGTGGCCCACGACGCCGGACGGGCTCTTCGGCCTGCGCCCGCTGGAGTGCGCGAAGGACACCATCCAGATCATGGCCTTCTGGACGGACACCTCCTACGAGCCGCACCCGGAGCG
Organism: Streptomyces klenkii; assembly: GCF_003626645.1. Classification (GTDB taxonomy): domain Bacteria; phylum Actinomycetota; class Actinomycetes; order Streptomycetales; family Streptomycetaceae; genus Streptomyces; species Streptomyces klenkii. The sequence goes on from NZ_RBAM01000008.1 coordinate 44,546, forward strand.
CGACGCGACGCCCGAAGCGCTGACCCGGCTCATCACCGAGCGCACGGGGCTCACGGGCCTCGTGCCGGAGGAGATCATCTGGGCCTCGTCCTTCCGGCCCAAGGCCGGCATGGCCGAGCGCTTCCGCACCCGCCGGGTCTTCCTCGCCGGGGACGCCGCGCACATCCACTCCCCCGCCGGCGGGCAGGGCCTCAACACCAGCCTTCAGGACGCCTACAACCTCGGCTGGAAGCTGGGCGCCGTCCTGCGGCACGGCGCGCCGGACGCCCTGCTCGACACGTACGACGCCGAGCGGACGCGGGTGGCCGCCGACGTGCTGAGCCTGAGCACGCGCGTCCACGGGCAGGACCGCTCCGTCGGCTTCGACCGGGGCATGTCGCGGCGCGGCAAGGAGACCCACCAGCTCGCCCTCACCTACCGCAACGGCCCGCTGGCCCGCGAGCTGCGCAGGGATCTCCCGGAGGACGGGCTGCGGGCGGGCGACCGGGCGCCCGACGCGCCCTGCACCGACGCCTCGGGCGCGGCCTTCAGCCTCTTCGACGCCTTCCGGGGCCCGCACTTCACCCTGCTGGACCTCACCGGTTCGGACGCCGTGGGCGGGGCGGCCGCGGCTGCGGTGGCGGACGTGGACTGGGTGCGTACGTACCGGGTGGGCGGGCCCGCGCCCGACCTGGCCGACGCCGGCGGGCACGCCAAGGCGGCGTACGGCACGGGGCTGTTCCTGATCCGCCCGGACGGCTATGTCGGACTGGCCACGGACGATGCGGCGGACGTACGGGCGTATCTGGCGCAGGTGTCGGCGATACGGGGCTGAGGTGCGGCGGCCTGAGCCCGCGAGGTCGGCTCGGGCGGCCTGGGCAGCCTGGGCGGCTCGGCCGGGGGCTCAGACCGCGTCGTGGTTGGTGGCCGCCCCGGCCGCCGGGACCTTGAGGGTGTAGTCGACGGAGACGGTGAACCGGCCGGAGGAGCCGCGGATCTCCAGGGTGTGGTTGCCGGGTTTCAGCGGCTCCATCTGGACCCACAGCCCGCAGGCGTGGGTGCGGAAGGTGCCACCGCCGTCGGTGAGCGGGTTGCCCTCCTCGGCCGTGACCCGTACGGGGGTGGCGTCGTAGCGCGCGACGCGCAGGGGCTTGCCGTCGAGGGTGGCGGTGCCCTTGGCGGGGGCCATGAACTCGGAGCAGCCGGCCTGATCGCTCATCAGGTTCACGAGCGGGAAGGCCACGCGCCGGTTCGCGGGGACGGCGCAGGTGCGCTTGGCACGCTCCCCGAAGGTGCCGGCCAGGAACCAGACGCCGGCGTCCTTCTGGCCCTGGGCGCACATGCTGCCGTCCCGGTCCTCGACGGGGTTGGAGCCGCTGGGGCTGGAGGACGCCCAGGTCCACCAGCGTCCCTGCAAGTCGGAGGCGTTGAGCGGGCCCGTCGCCGCGTCGGGGGCCGCGGTGGCGGTGGCGCCGCCGTTCGGGGTGCTCTTCGCGTCCGCGTGTTTCGGGGAGGGCGTGCCCGCGCAGCCGGCTGCCAGCAGGGCGGTGCCCAGCAGCAGAGCCGCGGGGGCGATAGGTCTACCAATACGCATACGCGAACCCTAATGTCTGATATGCCCATTGGAGTGGGAGCAACGCAGAGCGGCCAGGGCCGAGAGGAGCAACGGAGGGGACGTAGGGAGGAGGGCCGGCGGGCCGGAGACCGACGGGCCGGCCTCCGACCGGCCAGGGGCCGACCGGGCGGAGGCCGAAGGGAGGAGAGGGGAGGGGAGGGGAGGGGAGGAGGCGGTCAGAGGACCAGTGACAGCAGCAGGACGAGGGCGAGGGAGACGACGGAGATCACGGTCTCCATCAGCGACCAGGTCTTGATCGTCTGGCCGACGTCCATGCCGAAGTACTCCTTCACCATCCAGAAGCCGGCGTCGTTGACGTGGCTGAAGAACAGCGAGCCGGCGCCGACGGCGAGGACGAGCAGCGCGGTGTGGGTCGTGCTCATGCCCTCGGCGAGCGGGGCGACCAGGCCGGCGGCCGAGATCGTGGCGACCGTGGCCGAGCCCGTGGCGAGCCGGATGCCGACGGCGATGAGCCAGGCCAGCAGCAGGGCCGAGACCGACCAGTCCTTGGAGAAGTCGAGGATCATCCGGCCGACGCCCACGTCGATCAGGGTCTGCTTGAAGCCGCCGCCCGCGCCGACGATCAGCAGGATGCCGGCGATGGGGGCGAGGGACTTCTCGACGGTCCCGGCGAGCCGGTCGCGGCCGAAGCCGGCGGCCCGGCCGAGGGTGAACAGCCCGACGAGGACGGCGGCGAGGAGGGCGATCAGCGGCGAGCCGACGACGTCCGTGACGCGCTGGAGGTGGTTCTTGGGGTCGTCCACGACGATGTCGACGAGCGCCTTGGCCAGCATGAGGACGACCGGCAGCATGACCGTAGTGACGGTGACGCCGAAGCTCGGGCGGCGCTCCAGCTCGGCGGAGGGCCGCTGGGGTATCAGCTTCTCGGGCGGGGCGATGTCCACCCAGCGGGCGGCCACCCGCGAGAACAGCGGCCCGGCGACCACGGCGGTGGGCACGGCGATCAGCACGCCGAGGGCGAGGGTCACGCCGAGGTTCGCGCCGATGGCGTCGATGGCGGCCAGCGGGCCGGGGTGCGGGGGCACGAGGCCGTGCATGACGGACAGCCCGGCGAGCGCCGGGATGCCGATCCGCATCAGGGAGTGGTTGCCCCGCTTGGCGACCAGCAGCACCACCGGGATCAGCAGCACGATCCCGACCTCGAAGAACAGCGGCAGGCCGATGACGCCCGCGATCAGCACCATCGCCCACGGCATCGAGCGCGGCCCTGCCTTCGCCAGGATCGTGTCGACGATCTGGTCGGCGCCGCCCGAGTCGGCGAGGAGCTTGCCCAGGATCGCGCCGAGCGCGATGAGGACGCCGACGCCCGAGACCGTCGACCCGAGCCCGGCGGTGAAGCTCGCGATGGCCTTGTCCATCGGCGCGCCCGCCGCGGCCCCGAGCACCAGCGAACCGATGGTCAGGGAGAGGAAGGCGTGCAGCTTGAGGCGGGTGATGAGAAGAACGATGACGGCGATGCCGACGAGGACGGCGATCCCCAGCTGTGCGTGACCCGCCGACGTGATCGGTCCGGCGGGGGCCGCGGCCAGCATCTCGACGCTGAGAGTGCTCACGGGGCTTCCTTGGAGGAGGAGGTGTGGAGGAGCTACGGAAGAAGGTGTGGAGGAGGGAGAGGGGCTGAACAGAGCTGCCTCAGGGCTGGAGCTGCCGCAGGGCCAGGACGGCCCGCTCGGCGATGGCCTCCGGCCCGGGCGCGACGTCGACGTCGACGCCCGCTTCGTCCGCGCCCAGGGGTTCGAGGGTCGCGAACTGGGAGTCCAGCAGCCTGGAGGTCATGAAGTGGCCCTTGCGGGCCGCCATGCGGCCGGCGATCAGGTCGTGGTCGCCGGTGAGGTGGAGGAACACGAGATCCGGGCCGCCGGGGCCGCCGGGCGCGGCGGCGCGCAGCCGGTCCCGGTAGGCCCGCTTGAGCGCGGAGCAGCTGACGACTCCGCCGCGGCCGGCCCGGCCCGCGGCCCAGGCACCGATGGCATCGAGCCAGGGGGCCCGGTCGGCGTCGTCGAGGGGGGTCCCGGCGGACATCTTGGCGATGTTGGCGGCCGGGTGGAAGTCGTCGCCCTCGGCGTAGGGGACCCCGAGGGCCTCGGCGACGAGCGGGCCGACGGTGGTCTTGCCGGTGCCGGCGACGCCCATCACGACGACGACGCGGGGGTATGCCGGACGGCTGCTCATCAGGGCCTCGCTGTCTCCGTTGACGGTGGGGTGCGGCCACTGAAACGCATTACGTACGACATATTCAAGCCCTTGTGACTCAAACGTCATACTTAATTTGCCGCGGCGGAGGATCGTAGGCTTGCCCCATGGAAAACCAGGGGCAGGGGCTGCACGCGCGCGTGCTGGAGTCCCTCGGGCCCGCGATCACCTCGGGCACGTACCCGCCGGGCAGCGTGCTGCGCACCGACGAGCTGGAAGAGCGCTTCGACGTCTCCCGCACGGTCATCCGGGAGGCGATACGCGTCCTGGAATCCATGCACCTGGTCACTTCCCGGCGCCGGGTCGGCGTCACCGTCCGCCCCACCGAGGAGTGGAACGTCTACGACCCGCAGGTCATCCGCTGGCGCCTGGCCGGCACCGACCGGCCGCGCCAGCTGCGCTCGCTCACCGTCCTCCGCTCGGCCGTCGAGCCGGTCGCGGCCGGGCTCGCCGCCCGCCACGCCACGCCCGAGCAGTGCGAGGAGCTCACGCGGCACGCCCTCGGCATGGTCGCCACCTCACGCGGCCAGCAGCTCGGCGCCTACCTGGTCCACGACGTGGCCTTCCACCGGGTGATCCTGCGCGCCTCCGGCAACGAGATGTTCGCCCGCCTGGGCGACGTCGTCGCCGAGGTCCTCACCGGCCGCACGGAACACCAGGTCATGTTCACCGACCCGGACCCGGCCGCCGTCACCCTCCACGTACGCGTCGCCGAAGCCGTACGGGAACGCGACGCCGAACGGGCGGAGGCCCTCACCCGCGAGATCACGGCGGGCGCGATGGCGGAACTGGACATCCTCGCGCCGTAACGGGGATGCGGTGGGGTCGTGACGGGAGTGTCGCGGGCGCGCCACAAAACGACAGAGGTGCGACAAAATGATCGCCATCTCGAACGACCGTCCGTAGCCTGATTCCATGCGCCACGAGAACGACCACGCCGGTGACCGTGACCGCGCCCCCGCGGGTGACGACCACCCCCTCTTCATCCGCCAGCGCTACGGCACCCGCTGGGTCTACAACCACCGCAACCCGGTGGGCCTAGCCCTGATCATGATCGTGCCGATCGTGGCAATCGGGGCGCTGCTGCTGATGACGCGGGGGGCGGGGAGGTAGGGCGGGGCTGGGGCCAGTGAGGCGCGGACGGCCGGGAGGGGCTGGCGAGGTGGGCGGCTGACGCTCTCAGCCCACTTGTACGCCGCGTACGGCCGCAAGGCCGGGTGACTTCCGGCCCGGGAAGACCACCGAGGCCCCTGAGGCGCGGCCTCCCGGGTGGGGTCCGTGAGGCGCACAGACTGCATTCCCCGCGCGCTTCTACGCCGCGCAGCTCGGCCCCGCTGGTGGATTTCCGCGCCGAGAGGGCATCAACCCCCACCACCCGCACCCGGCCGCTCAGCCACGACGGCGAACAAGTGAGTGGAACGCCCACAACGGGAGAAACCGCATCGCGGCAGCAGCCCGCTCCCCATCAGCCCAGACCTATGCGCAAGGTCTCCTCACGCACGTGCCATCCGCGACGGCACGAGTACGGCGGCCAACCGCCCACCGGGCGACGGACACCCGACATGGGCAAGCCCCCCACCCCTCCCCCCGCTGCCAGCCTGTTCTAACCCGCACCCGGCCCACGGATCCCAGCCACGGCCGGCTCCGGCTCCCCCTTCGAGGGTGCGTTCTTCGTCAGGCTCAGCACGAGGAAGGCGAGGACGGCGGAAACGGTCATGCCGGCGAACATGGGAACCGCGGTGTGCGTGCCCCCGAGGCCCACGAGCGGGGCGGCGATGGCGCTCAGGATGCTTTGTACGGTGCCCAGGAGGGCGGAGCCGGTTCCGGCGGCATGCGGGACGCGCTCAAAGGCGAGGGCGGCCGCGTTGATGGTGACCAGGCTGATGCCGACGAAGGCGAGGTACAGAAGGGTCAGCACCAGCGGCAGGGCCAGCTGGTCGGCCAGGGCAACGGCGCACAGGGCGACCGAGCCGGCGAGCATCACCCAAAGGCCGGTGCGCAGCAGCCCCTTGGGGGTGAAGCGGCCCACAAGCCGGGTGATGACGAGGCCGGAAACGACACTGACGGCGCCGACGGAGGCGAACACGGCGGACGTCTGGCCGACGCTCAGCCCGAGCAGGTTCTGGAAGAGGAAGGACGCTCCGCCCAGGTAGCAGAAGAGCACGGCCAAGGCCATGCCGAAGCAGAGCGTGTACCCCATGTAGGGGCGATTGGTCAGGACATCGCGTACTGACCGGACCGTCGCCCGGACACCGCCGGTCTGCCGCCGCTCGCGCGGCAGCGTCTCGGGTACGGCAAAGGCCGCGGCGACCAGGGCGAGCAGGGTGATGGCGGCCAAGACCCAGAACACCGCACGCCAGCCGGCGGCCTCGATCACGACGCCGCCCAGGACCGGGGCGATCGCCGGGGCGACGCCGAGCAGCGACATCATCACGCCCAGCAACTTGGCCGCCTTCTCGCCGACGGCGTAGTCGGAGATCACGGCGCGGCCGATCACGACGCCGGCGGCGCCGGTGAAGCCTTGCAGGAAGCGCAGGGCGACCAGCAGGCCGAGCGAGGGTGTGAGCGCGCACAGAGCGGTGGTGACGACGCAGGCGGCCGAGCCCACCAGGATCGGCATGCGCCGCCCGAACCGGTCCGAAAGCGGCCCGAGGATCAGCTGGCCGATGCCCATGCCGATCAGGAACGTGGTGAGCGTGAGCTGGACACCGGAGGCATCAGCGCCCAGGTCCCCCGTCATCTGTGGGAAGGCTGGCAAATACATGTCCGTGGCCAGGGGCGTCACGAACGAGAGCAGCACAAGGGCCGCCGTCATCACAGGCATGGGGAAAAACTCCGACGAAGAACGTGCACGCAGCGGGCGACGCACGTCAACAGCCGGGGCTGCGCTGTCCTTGGGCGGTTGATCCTCGTTTGTCACCTGGCCACGACCGTATGAGGCGGAGACGGGACTCCGCGTCGGTCCAGAGCCCTGACCGCCATCTCCGATGGCCCTACGACAAGGGGACAGAGGGATAGGCCAAGGGTCCTCCGTCCTTGGTCCCCCGCTACGTCACGCCTTGAGCGTGCGTATCAGTGCGCCGAGGGCGGGCGGGGTAGTCCGCACCACGGTGCGGGGCGCGTCACTCTCGCGAAGCACGACCGCGTCACCGATCACGGCGACCTCCACGCAGTCGTTGCCGTCCCCGTTCCCCGAGTACGTGGACTTCTGCCAGACCTCACCCACGACTCTCTCCCGTCTTGAGCCTACGTATAAGCACGGCGAACGCTTCCGGTGAAGCCGCTATCGATCTACTGGGTTCATCGCTTTCGCGAATCATCACGACGTTCAACAGCCCTGCTACCTCGACGCAGTCATTACCTGGACCGTTGCCAGAGAAAGAGGACTTCTGCCACTTCGCTTGGCCCATGCCTGACCCCTCAGAGTTCGCGCGCAAGGCGATGAATCAGGTCCCGCGCTTCGCTGACCGTCAGGGCCGCACGCTCGACCGTTCGCCAGCGGTCCCTGTACTGGGCAAGTTGCTCCTTGGTGTCCAGGAGGACGCTGCCATGTACGTGATCGACTTGAACAGTGTCCAACTGCGGCACGGGGCCGGTTGCATAGAGCATCGAGTAGCCCATTCCCGCGAAACCCTCAGCGGAAAACGGAACAACGCGGATGGTTACACCAGAGCACTCGGACCACTCCAAGAGGGCACCCAGCTGTTCCCTGATGACCTCCCGGCCACCGACCAGCACGCGCAGTGCTGCCTCATGGATGATTGCCGAGTACGGCTTCGGATCGCTGCGCTCCAGAACCACACGACGGTGACGGCGGAATTCCACTTCGGCATCGAGGTCTGACGGCATGGCGTAAGGGCTCAGGTAACTGAACAGGGCACGTGTGTACGCACTTGTCTGCAACAGCCCGGGAACATGCACGGTTTGCAGTCCCTGGATGCTTGTCGCATACCACTCCAGCGCGGCAAGGTCCAGGGCCTCGGGCACCATCACGTCCCGGTACCCTTCCCACCACTCGGGGCCACGACGTCCCGTCATTGCCGCCAACGCGTCTACGTATGCCGTGTCATCACAGCCGTACTGCGATGCGAGTACGCGCAAGCGTTCTTTACCGACGCCGAGGCGCGCCGTCTCCATGTGACTCATCTGCATGGGACTCACCCCCAGCAGGCGCGCAGCCTCGCTGGCTTTCATGCCTGCGCGCTCCCGCATCCGGCGCAGCTCCGCACCCAAGCGGACTTGCCGGGCCGTCGGGTTGTTCCTGGGCATGCGCCAACTCTCCCTGCTCTGCGGCATCAACGATCGTCACGATGCCATGGCACACCCCTATGGGCGAACTCCACCGAGTCGCTTGCACGGTGCTACCTAGCACCCTACGTTGAATGTCGCGCAGCTCACACCGTGAGCTCACCGCCCACCCGGAAGCGCACCGCACCGCCCTGCCCCCACGCAACGGCGGTCCACGGCAATGACACCGGGCGCAAGGCCACTTCACCCCACCCCGCCGGAGGCGACATGCTCCTGCCTGCACCGAAGCTTGACTACCTGCCCGCTCCCGAGATCGAGCCGTTCGAATATCGGTTGCGCGTGCCGAACGACGCCCGCGCCGTGCCGATCGCGCGCGGCACCGTCCGGGCTGTTCTCACCGCCCACGGCCTGGGCGAACTGCTCCCCCGTGCCGAACTGTTGGCGTCGGAGCTGCTGACCAACGCGATCGTGCATACCGTAGACGACGCCGAGCTCTGCATCTCCTGGTCGCAGTGGGACGTGCTCAGGCTGACCGCATGTGACACCGACGATCTCCCACTGTCGCCGCACCCGGATCCTCACCCCCACCCCTACGCCGTCAACGGCCGTGGCCTGACCCTTCTCCGTTCACTCGCCGACAACTGGGGGCACTACTCAGAGCCCCACGGCTTCACCTGTGGCGCCACCAAGGCCGTCTGGTGTTCCCTCACCCGAAGCGGACGGGCCGACACCCCCCGGCCACCGCTCGAACCACCGCTCGGCCGCCTCCAGTTGGGCCGCGAGTGAGATGAGCCGCGGCTCGCTGCCCGCCGGGCCGAGGAACTGTGCGCCCAAGGGAAGGCCGGTGGTCGTGAAGCCGGCCGGGACGCTCATGCCCGGCCAGCCGAGGACGTTCCAGGGCCAGGAGTACGGGCAGGCGGAGATCATCGTCGCGTCCGTGCGGCTGCTGGAGAGGCCGGTCAGGTCTCCGATCCGGAGGGGCGGGACGGCTGTGGTCGGGGTCAGGACGACGTCGAAGCGGTCGAAGATCTCCCCCACGCGCCGCCGCAGCGGCTCCTCCGCGGCGCGGGCCACGCGCAGGATGCCCCCGCCGAGGAGCAGCCCGCCGCGGGCGTTGACCTTTGTGCGGGCGTCCAGCAGGGCGGGGTCGGGTACGCGCCCGGCCCACTCCCGTACGCCGGACATGGAGCGCGGTACGAAGGTGAGCCCGATCAGCCCGTAGCGCGGCTCTTCCTCGACGACTTCGTGCCCGAGGGCCGCCAGCCGTTCGGCGATGCGGACGGTGGCGGCCCGGGCCTCGGGGTCGAGCCGCTGGCGGGCGGCGGCGAAGGCGGGGCGCAGGGAGAGCGCGATGCGCAGCCGTCCGGGGTCGCGGTGGGCGGCGCTGAGGACGTCCACGGGGCGCGGCCGGTGGAGGTCACCGGCGTGGCTGCCGCTCGCGGCGTGGAGCAGGAGCGCGGCGTCGGCGACGGTACGGGCGAGGGGGCCGTGGCAGGTGATGCCGCGGAAGGATTCCGGTTCGGGCCAGGTGGAGATGCGTCCGCGTTGCGGTTTGATGCCGACCAGGTGCGTCCAGGCGGCGGGGATCCGTAACGAACCGGCGCCGTCCGAGCCGAGGGCGGCCGGTACGAGGCCCGCGGCGACGGCTGCGGCGGCGCCGCCCGAGGAGCCGCCGGGCGTGTGCTCCGTGCTCCAGGGGTTGCGGGTCGCGCCGAAGGCGGGGCCTTCCGTGACGGGCCACTGGCCGAGCTCCGGCGTGTTCGTCTTGCCGACGATGACGGCGCCGGCGGCGCGGAGGCGCCGTACGGCCTCGCTGTCGGCGGATTTCGGCGGGAAATCGCCTGCGCAGCCGAAGGCGGTGGGCTCGCCGGCGACGTCGATGTCGTCCTTGACCGCCACCGGGACCCCGAGGAGGGGCAGCCGCGGTCCGGCCTCGCCCGCCGCGAGCCGCCGGTCCGCCGCGTCGGCCTCGGCGAGGGCGGCCTCGGCCCGTACGCGGCGGAAGGCGTTGAGCGTGGGCCGGGTCTCGGCGATACGGGCCAGCGAGCGTTCGACGAGCGCGCGGGACGAGACGTCGCCCGCGGCCAGGGCCCGCACCTGCGCGGTCAGCCCACTGCCCGTCAGGTGAATTAAGTCCGTGGTGTCTTCCATCGGGTCCCTCCCCCGTGGTTCGAAGCCCTTCGCTCCGAATACCGTGAGTGCACCTCTGGCCTCATTTTGTACCCTCCCTCTGGCTTGGGGAGGCGAGAGTTGACGTCATCGACCGCATTGACGGACGAAATCCGCGCACTGTACGCGGAGGAGGGGCGGCCGGCCGCGCTGGTCGGCCGGTTCCGGCGGACGGCGGTGCTGGTGCCGTCGGACCGTCAGGACAGGCTGTGGTCCGCCGAGTACGGCGGAATCCGGTGGATCCACGCGTTCACGGACGAGGCGTCGCTCGGGCGGTTCGCGCTGGCGCAGGGGGCGGACGGGACGTCCGACTGGACGTACCGCACCGTGCTGGGCGCGCGGCTGCTGGACGTGGTCGTGCCGGCGGTCGGCGTACCGGCGGGCGTCGCGCTCGATGTCGGCAGCCCGGAGCCCGTGCTGTTCCCGCCGGTCGTCGGGATCGTGCCGGACGCGTACGCGATCGACGCTGACGTCCTCGCCGCTGACGTCCTCAACGTCGAAGGCGGGACCGCGTGACCGACCCCAACCTCGCGGCGGACGCCGCCGCCCTCGGCAACATCGCCAAGGGCATCAACGAGGCCATAGGCGAGCTGAAGTCCCTCGGCACGCCCGGCGAGGCGGCCGTGGGCCGCGGCTTCGACGAGCTCGCGCTCAGTGGCGTGGAACTGGGCCACGAGGGGCTGGCCGGGGCCTTCAAGACGTTCTGCAACCGGTGGGACTGGGGTGTCCGTGCCCTGGTCCAGGACGGCAGCCAGTTCGCCGAACGGGTCGGCCTCGCCGCGGGCTACTACCACGAGCAGGACGTGTACATCCGGGACTCGTTCAAGGTGGGCGTGAACGCCGCCATGGGCAACCCGCACCTCCTCGAAGAGGACGTCGAGAAGAAGTCCATGCGCGAGATCCTCGCCGACAACCCCATCAACGACTTCCGCAACCCGGACTACAGCGCCGAGTCCTTCCGCAAGGCCGGCGAGAACAGCAGCCAGGTCTGGGCGAACACCCTCCGCGACGCCTCCACCGGCGCGGCCAACGGCTTCGGCAAGGGGCCGCTCGGCCGGCAGGGCACGGACGCGGCGAACAAGCTGGCCGACAAGCTGGACGGCGGCCGGACCCCGCAGTCCGGTGGCGAGCCCGGGGCGGGTGGCTGATGGGGCTCTGGGACCCGGTCGACGCCATCGGCGAGCTCGCCGAGAAGGGCGTCCACAAGGTCGAGAAGAAGGCCGGCGAAGCCGTCGAGTGGGGCGCCGGCAAGGCCGCCAAGGCCCTCGACAAGATCGGCGCGCACGACGAGGCGCTCGCCGTCAAGTACCTGGGTGACCGGACGGCCTCGGATCTCGGCGCCGAGATCAAGGAGGAGCAGCTCGGCCGGACCGAGAACCCGCTCGCCCTGATCCACGGCGAACCCTGGGGCATCGAGGCCGCCGCCAAGCACCTCCACGCCTTCCACAAGGCCTTCAACACCGCTCACTCCGGCCTCCAGAGGGTCCGCTCCGGGGAGTGGAAGGGCGAGGGCGCGAAGGGCTTCGACACTCACTTCGCGCCGGAGCCGAAGAAGTGGGCGCAGGCCGCCGACGCCTGCGACAACGCCGCGAAGGCGCTCTCGTCGTACGCGCACACCGTCCGCTGGGCGCAGAAGCAGGCGCTGGAGGCGATCCGCCTCTACAAGCAGGGCACGAAGGCCACGAAGAAGGCCGCCGACGCCTACAACGACAAGGTCGACGCGTACAACGCGAAGGTGAAGGAGGGCAAGGACCCGGGCGAGCGGCCGGGAGAGTTCCACGACCCCGGTGCCGCCGACGTCAAGGAGGCCCACCGCATCCTGAACGAGGCCCGCAAGCAGCGCAACACGGCTGCGGGCGAGGCCAAGGCGAAGATCGACAAGGCGGTGGAGGCGGCGCCGAAGGAGCCGGCCTTCCACACCCGCATGAAGGGCGACGCCCAGGACTTCGCCCAGGGCGCGCAGGTCGAGCTGCTCCACTTCGGCGGCGGTGTCTTCCGGGCCGGTACGGACCTGGTGAAGTTCGGCCGCAGCATGAACCCGCTGGACCCGTACAACGTCACCCACCCCGCGGAGTACCTCAACGGCGTCAGCAACACCGCGGCCGGTCTCGTCTCCCTCGCGTCCCACCCGGAGCGCATTCCGGGCGCGCTGCTCGGCCCCGGCTGGGGCTCTGATCCGTCCGAGGCCGGAGGACGCCTCCTCGGCAACTTCCTCCTCTCCCTGCCCAGCGGCGGGGCGGCGGGAGCGGGGGCGCGGTTCGGGGCGGGGGCGGCGCGCGAGGGGGCGGAGATCGGCGCGCAGTCGGCTGCGCGGGCCGGGGCGAAGGCCGGGTCAAAGGCCGGATCGAAGGCCGGGGAGGAGGGCGCCGAGGGTGCGGCCCGCCAAGGGACCAAGCAGCATCCGCACGAGCCGAACACCGACCCCGGCAAGGTGGAGGTCTGCGAGACGGACCCCGTGGACATCGCGACGGGCCGCATGTTCCTGCCGCAGACGGACGTCACCCTCCCCGGCGCACTCCCTCTCGTCTTCTCCCGTCACCTGAAGTCCGGCTACAGCTGTGGCCGATGGTTCGGCCCGTCGTGGGCGAGCACCGTGGACCAGCGCCTGGAGATCGACGACGAAGGCGTGATCTTCGTCGACGAGCACGGGCGGCTGCTGGAGTACCCGCACCCGGTGCCGGGCGTGCCCACGCTGCCGGCGAAGGGGCCGCGGTGGCCGCTGGCGATCGAGCGGGACGGCACGTACGCCGTCACCGAACCGGGCACGGGCCTGACACGGCACTTCGCTCCTCAGGAAGACGGCCGTGAGGCCCTCCTGCACCAGCTGACCGACCGCAACGGCCACTGGATCACGTACGAGTACGACGCCGACGGCACGCCGACCGCGCTCGCCCACTCCGGCGGCTATCGCCTCCGCGTCACCACGGACACGGAGGCGGGACGCATCACCGCCCTGCACCTGGCGGACGAGACGGAACTGATCCGCTACGGCTACGACGAGGCCGGGCGTCTTACGGAGGTCTTCAACTCCTCGGGGCAGCCGCTGCGTTTCGGCTACGACGAGCGCGGCCGGATGACCTCGTGGACGGACCGGAACGGCACGCGCTACGCGTACACGTACGACGACGAGGACCGCTGCGTCTTCCAGTCGGGGACCGAGGGGCACATGCGCTCCTCACTCGCCTACGGGGAGCCGGACCCGGACACCGGCCTGCGCGTCACCAAGGTGACCAATTCGCTGGGGCACACCACCGCCTTCACCATCAACAGGCGCTCACAGATCACCGCCCGGACAGATCCGGACGGGGCCACGACGCTGTCGACGTGGGACCGCCACGACCGGCTCCTCTCGCGCACGGATCCGCTGGGCGCGAGGACGGAGTTCCGGTACGACGCCGCGGGGCGCCTGACGGAGGTGTTCCGCCCCGACGGGCGCCGGCTGTCGGCCACGTACAACGACCTGGGTCTGCCGGAGACGACGGTGGGCCCGGACGGGGCGTCCTGGCGTTACGGATACGACGAGTCGGGCAACCGGACGTCGGCGGTCGACCCTTCCGGCGCGGAAACCCTCTACGGCCACGACGCCCTGGGGCACCCGGCGACGGTGACGGACGCCCTGGGCGGCATCACGCGCATCACCTGCAACGGGGCGGGTCTCCCGGTCGAGATCACCGACCCGCTCGGCGCCGTCACCAGCTACCGCCGGGACTCCTTCGGCCGTGTGACGACCGTCATCGATCCGCTCGGTTCCACGACCCGTCTGACGTGGACGGTGGAGGGCCGGCTCGCACGGCGCATCGCCGCGGACGGCGCCGAGGAACAGTGGTCGTACGACGGCGAGGGCAACTGCACGACGTACACGGACGCCCTCGGCGGCGTCACGCGCTACGAGTACGGGCCCTTCGACCTCCTGACGGCGCGGACGGGCCCGGACGGCGTACGGCACGAGTTCACGCACAACACCCGCCTCCAGCTCACCCGCGTCACCAACCCGCAGGGCCTGACCTGGGACTACACGTACGATCCGGTCGGCCGCCCGGCCGCCGAGACCGACTTCGACGGCCGGACGCTGACGTACGCGCACGACGCCGCGGGCCGGCTCGTGTCCCGTACGAACGGGCTCGGCGAGACGATCGCGTACGAGCACGACGTGCTGGGGCGCGTGGTCCGCAAGGACGCGGCGGGCGCGGAGACGACGTACGTGCACGACGCGGCGGGCCGCCTGGTGGAGGCGTCCGGCCCCGGCGCTTCGGTGGTCTACAGCCGGGACCGCCTCGGCCGCGTCAAGTCCGAGACGACGAACGGCCGGACGCTGACCTTCGCGTACGACGCCCTGGGGCGGCGCACGCGGCGGGTGACGCCGGGCGGGGCGGTGAGCACGTGGGCGTACGACGCGGCGGGGCGGCGTACGACGCTGACGGCGTCCGGGCAGGTCTTCGACGTCGAACACGACGCGGTGGGCAGGGAGGTGGCACGCCGCTTCGGGCAGGGCCTGACCCTGTCGTCGGCGTGGGATGCCGTGGGGCGCCTGGTATCCCAGGGGCTGGAGGGCGCCGGGGAGGAACTCCTCCAGCACCGCGCCTACACCTACCGCCGCGACGGCCACCTCACCGGCATCACGGACGTGACGCACGGCTCCCGCGCGTTCGACCTGGACGCGGCGGGCCGGGTGACGGCGGTCAGCGCGTCGGGCTGGCAGGAACGATACGTCTACGACGAGGCGGGCAACCAGACCGAGGCGACGTGGCCCGCGAATCACCCGGGCGCGGAGGCGCGGGGCGCGCGCACGTACACGGGCACGCGAATAACCCGCGCGGGCGGAATCCGCTACGAGCACGACGCGCAGGGCCGGGTCGTCGTACGGCAGAAGACCCGCCTTTCTCGAAAGCCGGACACGTGGCGCTACGAGTGGGACGCGGAGGACCGCCTGACAGCGGTGGTCACCCCGGACGGCACGCGGTGGCGCTACACGTACGACCCAATGGGCCGCCGCATAGCCAAGGAACGCCTGACGGAGTCGGGCGGGGTGGCGGAACGCGTGGACTTCACGTGGGACGGCACAACACTGACGGAACAGACGTCGTGGTCGACGTCGCTACCGAACCCGATAACCCTGACCTGGGACCACAACGGCCTCCACCCGATAGCCCAAACAGAACGCATATCGGCGGCGGAGGCGCCCCAGCGGGAGATGGACCGCCGGTTCTTCGCCATAGTGACGGACCTGGTCGGCACGCCGACGGAACTGGTAGACGAAACGGGCCGCACGGCGTGGCGCACGCGCTCCACGCTCTGGGGCACGACGGCATGGTCACGCGACAGCACGACCTACACCCCACTCCGCTTCCCGGGCCAATACTTCGACCCCGAAACGGGCTTGCACTACAACTACCACCGCCACTACGACCCGGAATCGGCCCGCTACACCTCCCCGGACCCCCTGGGCCTGACCCCGGCCCCCAACCCGGCGACGTACGTCCACAATCCCCACACGTGGACCGACCCCTACGGACTTTCCCCTTGCCCTCCAGGGGAGAAGGTGATCAACAGTCCGGAGGTGGCAGCGCCCAAGCCACTGAAGCCGCACCAGGTTACAGATGCCTGGCGCGACTTCCTCGGCGAAGGCCCGTATTCGAATATTCACCCCCGCACCGGTCAAGTGGACCCGAACCGCCTCGTCTCCGCCGATGGACGACGAAGCATTCGGCTGGGTGACCATGAAATGAATAGCAAGCCCACGAAATTTCACTTCCACATGGAGACATGGGACTATAGAGCCCCAACTAATGAGTGGGTGGTGGGAAACACCATGGTTCGAGTACCCCTAGGATTGAAATAATGAGGATCGAGATCTCGCAGATCGTGAATGCCGATATCGGAGAGGTGGAGTTCATCTCTCCGGTCGGAACCGCCCGGGGAATCTGGAAGGGGACACAAGCGCCTCACCTCGGCAGCCACGACGTCGAACTCGACCTGCCGGAAGCGATTCACGCTTGGGAGGCAGCAGGGGCACCTTTCGAAAGCATCGGCACAGACAGGCTCATCGAAGGCCATCGAGTGATGGTCTCGGGAAAGGTTGAGATTGTCGGCGAGGATTCTGTCCTTTCACTCAGGATCGGCTCAGATATCGTCCTCGTGGAGCTCGGCACCGCAGAGAGTCCGGAAGAAGGCTCCGCCATTCGGTTCACAACACCGAGCATCGAGCTCTACCCGTATCAAGTGTGAGCACACCCGTCAGCCCCCACCCCCCAGTCGATAGAGTTTTCGACCATGGGCATGATGAACACAGGAGAGGGGTCCGTCGGCACGCCGCCGTCGGCCGTGGCTCCGTCATGGACCGCGCCGAGTGACATCGAGCGCCGGCTCTACGAAGCGAAGATGCGGGGCGACTGGCCCGCCTTCTTCGACGTGCTGGCCGGCACCGATCTGTTCCTGGCCGTCTCGCGGCGGCAAGCCGACTCGGCTCCCGACTCCGTGTTCTTCACTCCGTACTGGAATCCGCAGACGAACACGCAGTGCCTGGCGGTGTTCACCGAGGGGATGCTGCCGGCGCCGGTCCCCGACCCGGTGTTCGTCGCCCGTTCTTTGGATTGGTACGGACGTGCCTGGGAGGACGCTGATCCGCCGTTCCTGGCGGTCAACCCCGGCAGCCCCTGCGAGGCGTTCCTGCCGACGACGCCCGCACACCGCGCCGTCTGGCGGCAGCACCACGAGCGCGCCCGCAACGCTCGCGCCGCCGACAGCGCCTGCGGGCAGTCCCACACGCACGGCAAGCTGCGCGCTCTCCACGTGGGCGGGCCTCTGCACGGGCCGGTCGCTCACGGGCTGGCCTGCGCCGCGCTGCTGTTCGTGAAGAACGGGGAGTTGTGGAACTCCATGGGCTACCACGGCTCGGGCTACCACCACGAGAAGTACCGGCTCGAAAAGTGGTGGGGCGTCACGAGTCGGGAGACCTGGTACCGCACCCAGGAGCGGCTGCTGAACGCGGACATGGTCAGTGACGTGTGGCAGTTCGTGCTGAGCGTCCGGCACGCGCTCGCACGGGACTTCGCCGGTTCCGTCGCCATCGAGCACTGGCGCGAGAGCGCCGAGCGCGTGCTGCGGCGCGGGATAGAGGAGGCCGGGGCGGCTCGGATCACGCCCGAGGGGGTCACCCGGGGGCAGCCGGTGTCGGCGGCCGAGGCGGAGTCCCAGGTCGCGGGCGTGCGGCGGATGATCGGGCGCATCGCCCGCTACGAGGCCCGCTTCCGCGCGGACGGACTGCTGCCCGAGGGCTCCTACATCCGTACGACGGAGGCCTGGGACTACGGGCGGGCCTCCGGCATGGCCCGCTGGGGGCTCGGGGCGCGTTTCTGCACCCTGGAGGATGCCGAGCAGGCGGTTCTCCGCGCCGGCCGCGCCGCGCAGTCCGCGTACCGCTCATGGGAGGACTTCTCCGCCGGCTACATCCTTGGGCGGTGCCTCCACTTCGACGAGGAGGAATTCGGCAGCTGGTACCAGGAAATGGTCGACGCTCACCGCCTCCTCACGACCGATCCCGCCAGCCCCTGGCTGAACATCCCCTGGAAATAAGGGTGGAGGCCCCGCCAACCCCTACGGGTATGGCTACCCCCACCTCCCCGTGGGGAGTTGGCCTCATGGGCAGGTGGTTCGGGTTCGGACAGCCTGGTGTTCATGAGATCACGTAGCCGTGCAGCCATGATCGTGGCCCTGTCCGTTGCCGCCTGTGCCGGTGTGGTGAGCGCTCCCGCGTACGCCGCCGCGCCCGCCGACTCCCCCGTTTCCTCGCTCAAGTGGCATCCCTGTACCGCCGAGGGCAGTGCCCCCGGGGCCGAGTGCGCCACGCTTCCCGTTCCGCTCGACTACCGGAAGCCCTCCGGGCCCACCGTCGACATTGCGGTTTCCCGGCTTCGGTCCGAGCGGCCGCAGGCGCGGCGGGGGACGTTGTTGCTGATTCCCGGGGGGCCGGGGGGATCGGGGGTCGAGGGGCTTGCGCGGAAGGGGGAGAAGGTGCGGAAGGCCACCAAGGGGGCCTACGACGTCGTCAGTTTCGATCCGCGGGGGGTGGGGGGCAGTACCGCCGCCGACTGCGGGGTATCCGAGGACGACCGGCGGATGGTGGAGTTCCGGGCCTGGCCCGACCCCCATGGGGACATATCCGACGGCGTCGCCCGGGCCCGGCGTGTTGCCGAAGCCTGTGCCCGCAACGGCGGCGACGTCCTCCGCAGCCTGACCACCCGCAACGAAGCCCGTGACATCGACAGTTTGCGCAAGGCCCTGGGCGAGAAGAAGCTGTCCGCCGTCGGCACGTCCTACGGGACCTACGCCGGCGCCGTCTACGCGCAGATGTTCCCCGAGCGCACCGACCGCTGGGTCCTCGACAGCAGCGGCGACCCCGACCCCTCCCGCGCACTGCGCGGCTGGCTGGCCAACATGGCGCAGGGTGCCGACGACGCCTTCCCCGACTTCGCCCGCTGGGCCGCCGACCCGGCCCGCGGCAAGGACCGGCTCGCCGAGCGCGCCGAGGACGTCCGCCCGATGTTCCTCGCCATGGCCGCGGAGCTCGACCGCAAGCCCCGCACGTTCAAGGACACCGGTCGCCCCCTCACCGGCAACCTGCTGCGGCAGGTGATGCAGCTGAGCCTCTACGGCAGCGAGAGGTACCCGGACCTCGCCACGCTGATGCAGGCCGTCCGGAACAGCAGCGGAACCGACCCGCTCACCGTCGCCGAACCCCTCACCGAGCTGCTCTCCCAGCGCGACGTCGCCGTCTTCGCCGGCATCGCCTGCAACGACGTGGCATGGCCGCGCGACGTCGCCTCGTACGAGCGGGCCGTCGCCGCGGACCGCGCCCGCCATCCCCTCACCGCGGGCATGCCGGCCACCATCACTCCGTGCGCGTTCTGGAAGGACGAGCCCGCGGAGAAGCCCACCCGCATCACGTCCCGGGGCCCGTCCAACATCCTGATGGTGCAGAACCTGCGCGACCCGGCCACGCCCTACGTCGGAGCCCTGAAGATGCGCGAGGCCCTCGGCGACCGCGCCCGCCTCGTCACCGTGGACGCCGGCGGCCACGGCGTGTGGCTCAACAGCGGCAACGCTTGCAGCGACCGCGCCGTCAGCGAGTTCCTCGTCAGCGGGAAGCGGCCGGCCGACGACATGGCCTGCTAGAAGGCCCGACGGCTCCCCCTCAGAACAGCTGCTGCTGGCCGTCCATCGGCGGCTCCTCCGGGTCGAACAGCCTCGGTTCCGTCGCCAGCAGCGGCGCCGAGCGGCGCGAGCCCGGGCAGGAGACCAGCTCGTACGAGAAGGCGGGGCGGCGGCCCGGCGGGTCGTGGCGGGCATAGCGGCCACCGACGACGGCGATCTCGCGAGTGCATACGGGGCAGGCGCGGCGTGGAGCGGACATACCCTCCAGTGTCGCTCACGGAGAGCACAGGAAGAGCACGCGAAGAACACGGACGGAACCGCGCTCAGAAGGCGTCCGCCGGGACGTACGTCCCCCACACCTCCCGCAGCGCGTTGCACGCCTCCCCCACCGTGGCCCGCGCCCGCAGGGCGTCCTTCAGGGGGTACAGGACGTTGTCCGTGCCGGCGGCGGCCGTCCGCAGGGCGGCCAGCGCCGTCTCCACCGCCCGCCCGTCCCGCTCCTCCCGCAGCCGCGCGAGCCGCTCCCGCTGCCGGGCCTCGATGGCCGGGTCGACGCGCAGCGGTTCGTACGGCTCCTCCTCGTCGAGCCGGAAGCGGTTGACGCCGACGACGACGCGCTCGCCGCTGTCGGTCTCCTGGGCGATGCGGTACGCGTTGCGCTCGATCTCGGCCTTCTGGAAGCCCTGTTCGATCGCGGCGACGGCGCCGCCGCGGTCCGCCACCCGGCCCATGAGGTCCACGGCCGCCTCCTCGACCGCGTCGGTGAGGGACTCGACCGCGTACGAGCCGGCGAAGGGGTCGACCGTGGCCGTCACGTCCGTCTCGTACGCGAGGACCTGCTGCGTGCGCAGCGCCAGCCGGGCCGCCTTGTCCGTCGGCAGGGCGATGGCCTCGTCGAAGGAGTTGGTGTGCAGGGACTGGGTGCCGCCGAGGACGGCGGCGAGGCCCTGGACGGCGACGCGCACCAGGTTGACCTCCGGCTGCTGCGCGGTGAGCTGGACGCCGGCCGTCTGGGTGTGGAAGCGCAGCATCTGCGACTTGGGGTCGCGGGCGCCGAACTCCTCCTTCATCACGCGCGCCCAGATCCGCCGGGCGGCCCGGAACTTGGCGACCTCTTCCAGCAGCGTCGTGCGCGAGACGAAGAAGAAGGACAGGCGCGGGGCGAACGCGTCGACGTCCATCCCGGCGGCGACCGCCGTGCGGACGTACTCGATGCCGTTGGCGAGGGTGAAGGCGATCTCCTGCGCGGGCGAGGCGCCGGCCTCGGCCATGTGATAGCCCGAGATCGAGATCATGTTCCATTTGGGGAGCTCGGCGCCGCAGTACGCGAAGGTGTCGGCGACCAGCCGCAGCGACGGCTTCGGCGGGAAGATGTACGTGCCGCGGGCGATGTACTCCTTGAGGACGTCGTTCTGGATCGTGCCGGTGAGGCGGTCCGCGGGGGCGCCCTGCTCCTCGCCGACGAGCTGGTACATCAGCAGCAGGAGCGCAGCGGGGGCGTTGATGGTCATCGACGTGGAGACCTCGCCGAGCGGGATGCCGCCGAAGAGCACCCGCATGTCCTCGACGGAGTCGACCGCGACGCCCACCTTGCCGACCTCGCCGCTCGCGATCTCCGCGTCGGAGTCGTGGCCCATCTGCGTGGGCAGGTCGAAGGCGACGGACAGGCCGGTGGTGCCGTGGGCGATGAGCTGCCGGTAGCGGGCGTTGGACTCGGCGGCGGTGCCGAAGCCGGCGTACTGGCGCATCGTCCAGGGCCGGCCCGTGTACATCGTGGGGTACACGCCCCGCGTGAAGGGGTACGCGCCGGGCTCGCCGAGCCGCTCGGCCGGGTCCCAGCCGGCGAGGGCGCCGGGGCCGTAGACGGGCTGGACGGGCAGGCCTGATTCGGTCGACCGGGTCATGGGATGCGACGCCTCCCGCTCTCCGCGATGCAGAACAACCTCGGCTTACGAGGCTCCTCGGATTCTGAGGTTCCTCAACCGGACTCTAGCGGCGGGGCGGGCGGAAAAGAGGGGGGCGCGGGCAGAGCCGGGGGAAGAGCCCCGCCCGCGCCGATGCGCAGGAGCCGACGGTATGGGGGGAACTCCGGCTCATGCGCAGCCGATGACCAGTCGGCTTCATTTACTACAGCGCCGCGGCGTCGGAAAACGTCACACCCGGGGCCGGAGCACCGAAACCCGTACTGCTCCGGACGGGCGGCACAAGGCGGAACACACCGTCCGGGCCGTCGCCGGCGCCGCCCTTGCCGGTGCCGGTCCGGCCGCCGGTGAGCCCACCGGATCCCGATCCCTTGCCGGCGTCGTCCGCCTTGACCAGGCGCTCGCAGAAGGCACGCAGGTCGACGGCGTCGGCGATGCCGGCGGACCGCTCCAGGGTGCGGACGTCGTCCTCGTCGACGGCCTTGCCGTGGTGCTGCTGGGCGTCCAGGTAGTCGCGGCACATGCGGACGGCCCAGGCCGTGCCGGGCTTGGCGCCGTCGTTGCGGCCGTTGTCGTCCTTGTCGCCGCCCTTGCTCTTGCCGGGGCGCGGCGAGGCGGACGGGGAGTCGCCGGGCTCGTTCTTGTCGCCGGGGCCCCGGCTCCTGCCCGCGCCGGGCGCGGAGCTGCCGGAGCCGTCCGGGGTGCCCGAGCCGCTCGGGCTGCCGTCCCGGCCGCGGGACGGGGACGCGCCGGGCGAGCGGCGGCCGTCCGGGGAGACGCCGGCGGCGGGGTCGTCGCCGAAGGCCGACACGCTGGGCGCGGCCGCGGGCGGCCCGCTCGCCCGGCCGAAGGGCGCGGGCAGCACGCCCGCGCCGGCGGCCACCGCGACCCCGCCGATCGCACAGCCCGCGAGGGCCATGGCCAGCGCGGCCTTGACGGGCTGCCAGCGGGGGAAGAAGCGGCGGGCGAGGGACGGGGCGGAAGCGGGGGCGGCGGGAGCGCCGAGTTGGACGGAAGGTTCGGCCGCGGCGGAGGGACCGGCCACGACGGCCCTCGCCTCCCGGAACGCGGCCAGCGCGGCCTCCTCCCCGGGCAGCGGCACGCCTTCCGCGGCGGGCGGCGGCACGAGCTCCCGGAGCGCGGCGACGAGCCGATCGGCCTCGGCCGGTACGGGGGCGCCGTCCGGCGAGGCGCCGGGGCCGGCGACGGAGCCGTCGCCTACGGACGGGCCGTCGCCGTCCGACGAGTCACGCGCGGCCGAGCCGTCACGTACAGCCGAGCCGTCACGTACAGCCCCGTCCGCGTCCTTGCCCGCGCCCTCGTCCGCCTTCTCGTTCGTACGGGCGCGGCCGTCGGCCGGGTTGCCCGTCATCTCATCCTGGTCGGCAGCTGCGCTGCCTCGCGCCGGGCCGGCGGCGGGCGAGCCGTTCAGCAAGCGCTCCACGGCGTCGTCGTCCAGCCAGTCTTCCAGCCAGTCGTACCGGTGGTCGTCCGCCATCACATGTCCTTCTGCGTCCGAGCACGCATTTGCGTCACACCGGCAGAAGCGTTCGCTCCGGGGTGGTCCCCGGGGAGTGACCGCCGCTGCTGGGGGACGGTGTCGGTGACCCGCTTCCCCGCCGGCACCGATCCGTTCGCCCCCACGGTCCCGGTCGCCGCGTCGGCCCCGCCGGTTCCCGCCGTGACCATTTCGGCCAGCCGGCGCAGCCCGCGGTGCGCGGCGGTGCGCACCGCGCCCGGGCGTTTGCCGAGCACCCCGGCCGCGCTCTTCGCGTCGAGGCCGACGACGACGCGCAGCACGACGGCCTCGGCCTGGTCCTGCGGGAGCTGCGCTATCAGCGCGAGGGTGTTGCCGGTGCCGAGGGCCTCCAGGGCCTCCCCCGCGGTGTCCGCGTCGGCGGCGCGGCCGGCGAGCTCGCTCTCGTCGCCGCCGATGGCCGGGCGCCGGCCGCGCATGCGTATGTGGTCCAGGGCGCGGTTGCGCGCGATGCGCGCGGCCCAGCCCCGGAAGCGGTCCGCGTCGCCGCTGAACCGGCCGAGGTCGCGGGCTATCTGCAACCACGCCTCCGAGGCCACGTCCTCCGCGTCGGCCTCGCCGACGAGCGTCCGCACGTACCCGAGCAGGCGGGGCTGCACGGAGCGGTAGACCGTACGGAATGCCGTCTCGTCCCCACCCTGGGCCGCGTTCACCGCGGCCGTCAGCTCGGCGTCGTCCCCCTGCACGCCCTCATCCTGCACCACTCGGAGATTCCGTGGCTCAGTAGCCCGCCGGCCCGCTGCCGTAAGGATTCTGCGGCGGGTGGGGCCAGCCGGCCGCGGGGCCGCCGGGCTGCTGCTGCCCGGGGGCGTACCCGGGTGCGCCGTACGGCGCACCGGCGTGCACCGGGGCGCCCGGCATGCCCGGCATGCCGGGGGCGACGGCCGGGCCCGCCGTCGCGCGCCGCTCCTGGAGGCCGCCGAGCTGGCGGACGACGAGGAGGGCCAGGACGCCGGCGGCGATCATCAGCAGCGTGCCGAAGGCGGAGACGTTCGCGGAGTTCTTCAGCGCTTCGACGTCCTCGCGCCAGGAGGAGCCGTCGTAGCCCTTGGCCGCGATCCGCGCGCCGGCGCTTGCGCCGAGCACGGAGGAGACCATGGCGCAGACGCCGGAGGCGATCCACAGCGTCCACCAGGCGTTGAGCAGGCCCTTGGGGGCGCGGGCGCCCGGCGGGACGCTCGCCTTGTAGATGTCGTTGACGATCTGCTTGGGGAACCAGAAGTTGACGACCGGGGTGAACCACGCGCCCGCCGCCCAGCCGATGCCGAAGCGGTGGCTGCCGGGGGCGAAGAACTCGGCGTTGATGCGGGCCCGGCGGAACCAGACGGCCCACAGCGCGGCCGAGGCGGCCAGGGTGAGGAAGTTCAGCACCGCGGCGATCGTGGCCGCGGCGTCCGTGTCCTGGATGTCCTGCTCCGTGGTGGAGGTCACGCCGTTGTCGAGCATGTCCTGGATGGCCGCGCGCGTCTGGGTGTCGGTCCAGAAGACGAACAGCAGCACCGCCGTGCTCACGCCGAGCGCGGTCATCAGCGCGATCCGCAGACCGCGGCGCAGGTCGACGCCGCCGACGGGCATCGGGGCGGCGGGCATCGCGGGGGCGTACGGGTAGGCGGGCGCGGGGCCGGGTGCCATGCCGGGCGCCATGCCGGGCGCCATGCCGGCGGCCTGCTGCTGGTAGGCACCGCAGGCGGCGCAGCGGCCGTCCGGGCCGACGGCGGCGGCGCGGCAGTTACCGCACGGATACATAGGTGAGAACCCCCTGGGAGCGGCCGGCTTCCGGTTCGTCCGGTTTGGCCCGGCCGCTGGGACCAACAAGCGAGAGATGCGCACCGGCAGCGGCGCGGACCCGCACGTTACGGGCAGTGACCCGGCTTCGTCCAGAAAGGGTCACCGGGGCCGCGGCGCGGGGACCGCGCACCGGCCGGTGTGACAGTGTGACGAATTGAGGGCTTGCGGCGCTGTAGGAGGTGTGGGCCCCACCAGGGTCCGCACCGGACGGCGGTCGGGGCCTCTCCTGTGGGGGGTGGCGGCCCCGGCCGTCCTCCGTTCCGGCGGGGTCGCTGACCTGGGCTTCTACCGAGCTCCGCCCGCTGCCGTGACCAACCGCGTGACCAACGCGCCGCGGTCCGGCGCATATCCGCCGGACCGCCTCCGCGCGTCCTCTACGCGTCCTCCCCCGTCACATCCTTCGCCACGTCCTTCACCGTGATCGTCAGGTCGTTCGTGACCGTGAAGTACGGGCGCAGCCGCACCTCGCCGCGGACGGCGCCCGGGAAGGTGTCGACGCCCTTGCGGTCGGCGAAGTCGCCCGCGAGCCGGCCGACGCGCACGAGCGCCGCGCCCGCCTTCGGACGCACCCACAGGTCCCACAGGTCCTGCTCCTCGTCCGGCTTCTGCCGCTGCTGCATCGGCTCGTAGGGCAGGGTCCCGGAGCCGCCCTCCAGCGGTGCGCGGACGTCACCGGCCGAGCCGTCGCCGTGGCGCAGCCGCGCGATCAGCTCGCCGCCCTCGCCGAGCTCGGTGCCGTACGCCCGGACGGCGACGCGGATGCCGTCGTCGCCGACGGCCACCTCGCCGGCCTCGGCGTGCTGGGGGCGCAGCCAGGTGCGGACGGCGAGGAAGCCGTCGCTCGTCTCGTACGGGACGGCGGCGGCGACACCGGCGGCGGTCTGCGCGAGGTCCAGGCCGAGCAGACCCTTCTGCTCGATGAGCGCGGCGGTCAGGCGGCGGCGCGACTTGTCGCCGGAGCGCTCGGCGTAGGTGTCCCAGCGGCCTTCGGGGAGGGTGTGCGCGGCGCGGTCGAGGCGGGCCTCGACCCAGGTGCCGGGCTCGCGGCGGGCGGGCAGCGGCACGCGCACGGCCTCCTTGCCCTTGGTGCCGCGGTGGCGCAGCAGCAGGTGCGTGTCGGCAGCGGTGAGCTCGTCGGCGCGCAGGCGGACGACGAGGGAGCCGTCGGCGGCGACGGCGCAGCGCGCGCCCGGGTGGGCGACGGCGCCGGGCGCGGGGGCGGCCGCGGCCGGCTGCTTCTTGCGGCCGCCGCCGAAGAGGCCGCCGAACAGGCCCTTCTTCTTCTCGGCGACGGTGGTGGAGCCCGGGCGCAGTTCCTCGAACAGCTCCTCGTAGCGGGCGGCGATGCGGGCGGGCTCGTAGCGGCCGGCGGTCTCGCGGGCGGCGGCGCCGAGGCGGGTGCGCAGGCCGGCGTCCCCGGTGACCTTCAGGAGGGCGTCGGCGTAGGCGTCGACGGCATCGGAGTCGTCGAGAGGCACGAGCACGCCGTCGGTGCCGTCGGTGAGAATCTCGCGCGGGCCGTACGGGCAGTCCGTCGCGACGACCGGCAGGCCCGCGTGCATGGCCTCGACGATCGTCATGCCGAAGGACTCGGCGTCGGAGGCGACGGCGGCGACGGCGCCCTTGGACCACTCGGTCTCGATGGGCGAGCGGGCGCCCATGAGCGTGATCCGCTCGTACAGGCCGAGCTCCTCGATCTGCTTGCGCAGCTTGGCCTTGGCGGGGCCGCGGCCGTAGATGCGCAGGTGCCACTCGGGGCGCTCGGCGGCGACCTTGGCGAAGGCGGCGATCAGCCGGTCGTAGCGCTTGACGGCGACGAGGCGGCCCGCGGAGACGATCAGGCGGGAGGTGCCGTCGGAGGGCTCCGCGGCGGGGGCGGGGACGGCGTTGGGGATGGAGAGGATGCGCGCGCGGGCGCCGGGGAGGGCCTCCCGGTAGTGCCCGGCGTCGGCCTCGGAGACGGTGGCGAAGGCGTCGAGGGCGGAGATCGCCGGGTCCATCACCGCGTGCAGCTCGGGGACGTGGGCCTCGTGCGTGAGGTGCTCCTGGCCCAGGCGCAGGTAGCGGTCGGAGCCGTACGTGGCGAGGTAGCCGATGAGCTTGGGGCGGGTGGCGATGACGACGTCGGCGTCGGTGGCGGCGAGGTGGTCGCGGACGCGCTCGTCGGTGAGGGCCGTCGAGGCCATGCGGCCGTTGTCGATGCGCTCGTCCCGGAAGATCGCGCTGGGCTGCTGGTTGAGCGGCGCCTCGTACTCGTCGCCGTCGGTGCCCTCGCGCAGGTCGACCAGGGGCGTCAGGCGCACGCGCGGGTCGATGGCCAGCTCGGGTTCGTCCACGGGCCGGTTGACGCTGATGATCCGGACCTCGTGCCGGTCCGCGAGGGCGGCGGCGAGGTTGACGGTCGAGCGGATGGTGCCGCCGATGCCGTACGCGTTGTGCAGCAGGAATTCGATCTTCATCGGGCCCTCGTTCGGATGCGCGTGCCTTCCCCCCGGAGGTTAGGCCCTCCGGAGGGACGGCCGCACGCGGCGGGCGTTGCCGCCCTACCCTTGGCCGGGGTTGTACGGGTTCAGGTGGCTTCGGCACCGCCGGATACCGCCGCTGTGGTTGCTCGCCGCGGCGGCGGTTTGAAGGGTGGCGGGTGCCACCCTTCACCGGCCCCGGCAGCCCGGCAGCCCGGCAGGTCAAGGATGCTGCCGCATCCTTGAATCCGCCGCCGCGGCGAGCAACCACCACGGCGAGGGTCCGGCGGAATCGGACGCTACCCGGACCCGTACGTACGGCTAACGGACGCGCGCGTCCAGGGACGCGAAGTCCCGCCACGGCAGCGTCGGGCGCCGCGCGTCCCACAGGCGCTGGGCGGTGGCCGCCAGGGGCAGGCGGATGCCTGCCGCGACCTGTTGCGGCGTCTGCGCGGCCGCGTGATCGCACCAGACGGCGAGCCGGCCGCCCGCCACCCGGTCCGGCCCGGCGGGCGCGGGCACCGGCGCCGTGCCGCGCAGCACGGCCGGCGACCACTGTTCGTAGATCCGCTGGCCGGTCGGGTAGGTGAACTGGTTGGGCTCGCCGAGGACGTAGTAGAGGTATTCGTCGTTGAGGTTGACGAGCGTGCGCCCCTCGTTCAGGTAGTCCTGCGGGGCGCGGGCGCCGATCTCCTTGCCCGTCCAGTACTCGACCTCGATGTCCTTCTTCGCGGTGACGACGCCGCCGGGGAAGAAGCCGTCGTTCCAGGCCTTGGCCTTCTTGCCGAGGGTGCGCACGAACGCGGCGCGGTCGTTGAGCCAGCCGGTGGCCAGGTCCTGGACGCGGGCGCGGGCCCCGTACTTCTCCTTGGCGCGGGCGGCCAGGCGCGGGTAGGAGGCCTCGGGGTTCTTGGCCATCAGGGCGCGGTACTCGTCGGCACCGAGGTGGAAGTACGGGCCGGGGAAGAGGGGGGCGTACTCGCGCAGCAGGTCGTCGACGATGCGGGCGGAGTCGGCGTTGGCGATGTCGATGGCGCCGCGGGCGGCGGTGCCCGAGGCGTCGCGCAGTTGCAGCGTGGGGTGGGCGGCGATGACCGCGCCGAGGTGGCCGGGCGAGTCGAGCTCGGGGATGACGGTGACGTGCAGGGACTCGGCGAGGGCCACGATGCGGCGGACCTCGGCCTTGGTCAGGTGCTGCTTGGAGACGATCTCGGGGTGGGAGTCGCTCTCGATGCGGAAGCCCTGGTCGTCGGAGAAGTGCAGGGCGAGCTGGTTGAGCTTGAGGGCGGACAGCTCGCGCAGCCGGGCCTCGATCCAGCCGGCGGTGAAGTGCTTGCGGGCGATGTCGAGGTGGAGGCCGCGCTGGGCGCGGTCGGGGGCGTCGCGGACGACGCCTTCGGGGAGCCCGCCGCCGGAGCGCACGGCTTGCAGGAGGGTGCGCGTGCCGTAGAACACGCCGGGCTCGCCGGCCGAGGCGACCAGCACCTTGCCGTCGCGGGCGGTCAGCTCGTACCCCTCGGCGGCGAGCGGGCCGCTGCCGGAGCTGCCGGGGCGCTGGGCGAGCTCGACGTCGCCGGAGCGGGCGGGGCCCGCCGCCGCGTACTGCAAGTGCAGCTCGCCGGCCAGCCGGCGGCCCTCGTCGGCGAGCGGGCCGGGGGCGATCACGCGGGCGCCGTCGACGGGCCGCCAGCCGGGGCCGGGGGCGGCCTCGGCGGAGCGGACGGCGGGGATCGCGCGGGGGACGCCGGCGGGGACGGGGGCCTGCGCGGCGGACTGCCGGCCGGGCGAGCTGGGCGCCGAGGGCGAGGCGGAGGAGGCTCCCGGGGAGCGCGAGTCGTCCTGGCCCGGCCGCTCGCCGCCGCCCTCGCGGGGGCAGCCCATCAGCGTCATGGTGACGAGGAGGACGCCGGCGCAGACGGTCCCGCGGACGGCCGAAGCCCGTTTCGTCCTGAGGCGCAGTCCCATGGAGCAAGCCTCTCGTTATGTGACCTTGCCCCAAAAATAGATGCTTTTGTCCGCAAAGAGGCCGCCGACGTCCACAGCGCGCCGCAAACCGCCCCCGTCCGAATGAAATTCCTGCACCGGTCGGCCGGTGTCCGATAGGCGTCGCTACGGTGGCGGCCCGGTTCGACTCCTCGCCGGCAGACGGGGGGGTCGCTCGCCGGAGATGGGGGGATCGCGCTGTCCTACCTCGACCGCCACGGCCCGGATCGTCACGGTTCGGATCACCACGGCCCGGATCACCACGGCCTGGACCGCCACGGCCTCGACCGGCTCAACTCCGCCGCCCCGGGCGCCGCCGAAGCCGCGCTCCTCGCCTGCTGCGGGAGCCGCCGCTGGGCCCGCCGCCTCGCCGACCTGCGGCCCTACCCCGACCTGCGCACCCTGCTGAGCACGGCGGAGCACGCCGCCCGCGACCTCTCCCCCGCCGATCTGGCGGAGGCGCTCGCCGACGAGACGGTCCCCCAGCACCTGTTCACGAGCCCCCACCGCGCCACCGTCCCGGCCCCGCCCTCCCCCGCGACGGAGGCGGCCCGCCGCGCGCTGCGCCGGGCCCACGCCGCCTACGAGCACCGGTTCGGCCACGTTTTCGTGCTGTGCCTGGACGGCTGCCGCCCCGGCGAGGCCCTGGACCGGTCCCTGGCCGCGCTGCGCACCCGCCTGGCCGCCGCCCCGGCCGACGAGGCCGCCGTCACCGCCGCCGAGCTCGCCCGGCTCGCCCGCGGCCGGCTCGCCCGGCTGGCGCCGGACACCCCGCCGATCCGGCCGCGAACCGTCCGACCCTGCGGGACATAACACCCATTCAGTCGAACATCGCAGGTCAAACGAGTGTCGCCCGACCCCCCGGAATCACCCCTTCCGGCCCTTGACCCGCCCGCACATGCCTGTTTGATCACACCTGCGGACCCCGGGACGCCGAACCGACAAGGCGTCGCTACGATGGCCAGGGCCGGTGGACCGTACCCGGCCGGGCCCGACCGACAGAGAAGCCGGCAGGCCCTGATCCCCGCTCCCGGAGGGTTTTCCGTGCCGGCTGGAACGCTGTACCGCGGCCGGGAAGGCATGTGGTCCTGGGTGGCTCATCGAGTCACCGGCGTCCTCATTTTCTTCTTCCTGTTCGTGCACGTCCTGGACACCGCTCTCGTCCGCGTCTCCCCCGAGGCGTACGACGACGTCGTCGCGACGTACAAGACACCCGTCGTGAATGTGATGGAGTACGGCCTCGTCGCCGCCATCCTCTTCCACGCGCTCAACGGCCTCCGCATCATCGCGGTGGACTTCTGGTCCAAGGGACCGCGGCGCCAGAAGCAGATGCTGTGGTGGGTCGTCGCAATCTGGGTCGTGCTGATGGGCGGCGCCTTCTACCCCGTGCTCCAGCACACACTGCGCACGCTGTTCGGGAGCTGAGTCGCGAAATGTCTGCTGAAACCACCCCCGCCACCGCCGCCGCGCACGACGTCTCCCTCTACGACGTCGACAACCCGGCCCCGGTCATCGAGGCGCCGCGCAAGCGCACCAAGAAGACCCCGAAGACGACCCGCACCAACTTCGAGCTGTACGGCTGGCTGTTCATGCGGCTGTCCGGCATCGTCCTGGTCGTCCTGGTCCTCGGCCACCTGCTGATCCAGCTCGTCCTCGACGGCGGCGTCAGCAAGATCGGCTTCGCCTTCGTGGCCGGCCGCTGGGCCTCGCCGTTCTGGCAGGCCTGGGACCTGGTCATGCTCTGGCTCGCGATGCTCCACGGCGCCAACGGCCTCCGCACGGTCATCAACGACTACGCGGAGCGCGCGACGACCCGTTTCTGGCTGAAGAACCTGCTGTACGCGGCCACGGTGTTCACCGTCCTGCTGGGCACGCTGGTGATCTTCACCTTCGACCCGAACATCCGCTAGAGCCCGGGGCTGACGACACCATGAAGATCCACAAGTACGACACCGTCATCGTCGGCGCCGGCGGCGCCGGCATGCGCGCGGCCATCGAGTCGACCAAGCGCAGCCGCACCGCGGTGCTCACCAAGCTCTACCCGACCCGCTCCCACACCGGCGCCGCCCAGGGCGGCATGGCCGCCGCCCTCGCGAACGTCGAGGAGGACAACTGGGAGTGGCACACCTTCGACACGATCAAGGGCGGTGACTACCTGGTCGACCAGGACGCCGCCGAGATCCTGGCGAAGGAGGCCATCGACGCGGTCCTCGACCTCGAGAAGATGGGCCTGCCGTTCAACCGCACCCCGGACGGCACCATCGACCAGCGCCGCTTCGGCGGTCACAGCCGCAACCACGGCGAGGCCCCGGTCCGCCGCGCGTGCTACGCCGCGGACCGCACCGGCCACATGATCCTCCAGACGCTGTACCAGAACTGCGTCAAGGAGGGCGTGGAGTTCTTCAACGAGTTCTACGTCCTGGACCAGCTGATCACCGAGGTCGACGGCGTCAAGAAGTCCGCCGGCGTCGTCGCGTACGAGCTGGCCACCGGCGAGATCCACATCTTCCAGGCGAAGGCGGTCATCTACGCCTCCGGCGGCACCGGCAAGTTCTTCAAGGTGACGTCGAACGCCCACACGCTCACGGGCGACGGCCAGGCGGCCTGCTTCCGCCGCGGCCTGCCTCTGGAGGACATGGAGTTCTTCCAGTTCCACCCGACGGGCATCTGGCGCATGGGCATCCTGCTGACGGAGGGCGCCCGCGGTGAGGGCGGCATCCTCCGCAACAAGGACGGCGAGCGCTTCATGGAGAAGTACGCGCCGGTCATGAAGGACCTCGCCTCGCGCGACGTCGTCTCGCGCTCCATCTACACGGAGATCCGCGAGGGCCGCGGCTGCGGTCCCGAGGGCGACCACGTCTACCTCGACCTCACCCACCTGCCGCCGGAGCAGCTGGACGCCAAGCTGCCGGACATCACCGAGTTCGCGCGCACCTACCTCGGCATCGAGCCCTACACGGACCCGATCCCGATCCAGCCCACCGCGCACTACGCCATGGGCGGCATCCCGACCAACGTCGAGGGCGAGGTGCTGGCCGACAACGACACCGTCGTCCCCGGTCTCTACGCCGCCGGCGAGGTCGCCTGCGTGTCCGTGCACGGCGCCAACCGCCTGGGCACCAACTCGCTGCTCGACATCAACGTCTTCGGCCGCCGCGCGGGCATCGCCGCCGCGGAGTACTCCGTGAAGGCCGACTTCGTCGAGCTGCCGGAGAACCCGGCGGAGTTCGTCGCCGAGCGGGTCGAGCAGCTGCGCAACTCCACCGGCAAGGAGCGGGTCGCCGAGCTGCGCAAGGAGCTCCAGGAGACCATGGACGCCAACGTCATGGTCTTCCGCACCGAGCAGACCATCAAGACGGCCGTCGAGAAGATCGCCGAGCTGCGCGAGCGCTACAAGAACGTGTCCGTCCAGGACAAGGGCAAGCGCTTCAACACCGACCTGCTGGAGGCCATCGAGCTGGGCAACCTGCTCGACCTGGCCGAGGTGATGGCCGTGTCCGCGCTGGCGCGCAAGGAGTCCCGCGGCGGTCACTACCGCGAGGACTTCCCCAACCGCGACGACGTCAACTTCATGCGCCACACCATGGCGTACCGCGAGGTCGACGCGGACGGCAAGGACTCGGTCCGCCTCGACTACAAGCCGGTCGTCCAGACCCGCTACCAGCCGATGGAGCGTAAGTACTGATGAGCACCGCGACTCTCGACAAGGTCGAGGCCGAATCCGCGGCCTCGCCCTACATCACGGTCACCTTCCGTATCCGCCGGTTCAACCCGGAGATCTCGGACGAGGCCCACTGGCAGGACTTCGAGGTCGAGATCGACCCGAAGGAGCGCGTCCTCGACGCCCTGCACAAGATCAAGTGGGATGTCGACGGCACGCTGACGTTCCGCCGCTCCTGCGCGCACGGCATCTGCGGCTCCGACGCCATGCGGATCAACGGCAAGAACCGCCTCGCGTGCAAGACCCTGATCAAGGACATCAACCCCGCCAAGCCGATCACGGTCGAGCCCATCAAGGGCCTCACGGTCCTGAAGGACCTCGTGGTCGACATGGAGCCGTTCTTCCAGGCCTACCGCGACGTGATGCCCTTCCTGATCACCAAGGGCAACGAGCCGACGCGCGAGCGCCGGCAGTCCGCCGAGGACCGCGAGCGCTTCGACGACACCACCAAGTGCATCCTGTGCGCCGCGTGCACGTCCTCGTGCCCGGTGTTCTGGAACGACGGCCAGTACTTCGGCCCGGCGGCGATCGTCAACGCCCACCGCTTCATCTTCGACTCGCGCGACGAGGCCGGCGAGCAGCGGCTGGAGATCCTCAACGACAAGGACGGCGTGTGGCGCTGCCGCACGACGTTCAACTGCACGGACGCCTGCCCGCGTGGCATCGAGGTCACGAAGGCGATCCAGGAGGTCAAGCGAGCGCTGATCACGCGCCGCTTCTGACCCCCGGTCCGGTTCGCATGACGTGGGCCCTGTCTTCCCCTTGGGGGAAGACAGGGCCTTCGCCGTGCCCGGCGTGCGGAGCGCGCTCGCGCCTTGGCGGGTCCCGGCCTCATGCCTCGGCCGTAACGCCCTCGCCGCCCTCCCCGAAGCGGGCCAGGGCCAGCGCGCCGGCGACCGCGAGGGCGAAGCCCGCGGCGGCGAGGGGGAGCAGGCCCGGGCGGGTGCGGTCGCCCAGCCAGACGATGCCGACGACGGCCGGGCCGAGGGTCTCGCCGATGACCATGCCGGCCGTGGCGGCCGTCACCGAGCCGCGCTGCAAGGCCGACGTCAGCAGCAGGAAGGCCGCGCCGCCGCCGAGCAGCAGGGCGTACGCGGCCGGGTTGCGGAGCAGAGCGCCGAGGGAGAGGTCGTCGATCAGCCGGACGGCGACCTCCACCACGCCGAAGCCGAGGCCCGCGCCCAGCCCGAGCGCGGCCGCCCGGGCCCGGCCCGGCAGCCGCCCGGCCGCCCCGCCCAGGGCCAGGACGCCGGCCGCCACGGCCAGCGTGCCGGTGCGCAGGGCCGCGGAGCCCGTGCCGCCGCCCTCCGCGCCCGAGGCCAGCCCCAGCATCGCCAGGCCCCCGCACACCACGGCCACCGCGCCCCACTCGATGCCGCTGAGCCTCACCCGCAGCACCCGCGAGGCCACGACCGCCGTCACCGCGAGGCTCGCGGCGAGGGCCGCGCCCACGGCGTAGATGGGCAGGGAGCGCAGCGCGACGAGCTCCAGCAGGAAGCCCGCGGCGTCCAGGGCGAGCCCCGCCAGATAGCGCCACTGCCGCAGCACCCGCAGCAGCAGGACGGGGTCCACGCCCGAGCCGCTGCCGGGCGCGGACGCCCGGGCGGCGACGGCCTGAAGGACGGACGCGGTGCCGAAACACACCGCCGAACCCAGCGCGCACAGCATCCCGAGAAGCACCATCCGACTGTAGGCCGCCCGGGGCCGCGCGGGGGCCTCCCCGCCGTCGGGCGGCCGGATGCGCCCTTTAGGGTGAGGGGCCTGCACGACATGAGCAGTACATGACGGGGGTCATCTGCATGGCAGAAACAACGGCAGAAGTAACGCCAGAAATAGAAGACATATCGGGAACGCCCCGGAAGGCCCGCAAGACGCGGCGCCGGCTGCGCTCCTCCACGGTCGTCCTCGGCAGCATGGGCGCGCTCGCCGCCGCCCTCACCTCCTGCGGCTCCGAGCCGGACAAGCGCTGCGTCGACCCGTACAGCTACGACGCGGGCCGCGGCGGCTACCGCCTCCTCGACCCCAAGGCCTGCTCGAACAAGAGCGGCGGCGGCTCGTCCACCAGTACCTCCTCCGGCCGCTGGTACTACGGCTCCAACCGCTCCGACGGCTTCGCCAAGAGCGGCACGTTCAGCAAGAGCCAGGCCGTCGACCGCGGCGGCTTCGGCTGCTCGAACTCCGGCTCCGGCGGCGGCTGACCGCATGCGCCGCCACCGCACCGAGCCCCGCCCCGGCTGGCAGGCCACCGTCGAGGAGCAGGGGGTCATCTACCCCCTGACCCGCCTCCCCGACGGCTCCCTGCGCCCGTACTGGGACGAGAGCGCGTACTACTCCTTCACGCTCCCCGAGGTCGAGGCCCTGGAGGAGACCGTCGCCGAGCTGCACGAGATGTGCCTGGAGGCCGCCGCGCACATCGTGGCGCGCGACCGCTTCGCCGAGCTCGGCCTCACCGACCCGCGGCTGACCGCCCTGATCTCCGAGTCCTGGCACCGCCGCGGCGAACTGCCCTCCCTCTACGGCCGCTTCGACCTGTGCTACGACGGCGGCGGCCCGGCCAAGCTGCTGGAGTACAACGCCGACACGCCCACCTCCCTGGTGGAGGCGGCGAGCGCCCAGTGGTTCTGGATGGAGGACCGCTTCCCCGGCCTCGACCAGTGGAACTCGCTCCACGAGCGCCTCGTCGACGCCTGGCGGCGCCAGGCCCCGCTGCTGCCGCCCGGCGCGCCGCTGCACTTCGCGCACTCCTCCGCCGACGAGCTCGGCGAGGACCTGATGACGGTCGCCTACCTGCGCGAGACCGCCGAGCAGGCCGGCCTCGCGACCCGCGCCATCTCCATGGAGAACATCGGCTGGGACGCCCTCTCGGGCCGCTTCGTCGACGAGCGGTACTCCTTCGTCCGCTCCTGCTTCAAGCTCTACCCGTGGGAATGGCTGACGGACGACCGCTTCGGCCCGCACGCGCTGGACACGCTCGACAACGGCGGCGGTACGGGGTCCACGCTGTGGATCGAGCCGGCGTGGAAGATGCTGCTGTCCAACAAGGCGCTCCTGGCGATCCTGTGGGAGCTCCACCCCGGCCACCCCAACCTGCTCCCCGCCCACACCGACGGCCCCCGCGAGCTGGCGCGCACCGGCGGCTACGCGGCGAAGCCGCTGCTGGGCCGGGAGGGCGCGGGCATCACCCTGCACGAGCCGGGGGCGGCCCCCGTCCTGCGCGACGAGCCGTGCTGCTACCAGCAGTTGTGCCCCCTCCCGGACTTCGACGGCAATCGCACGGTCCTCGGCGCGTGGGTGGTCGACGGCGAGCCGGCGGGGCTGGGCATCCGGGAGTCGTCGGGCCTGATCACGGACGAGTACGCGCGCTTCGTCCCCCACGTGATCAACGGCTGAGCCGTGCGCGCCCGGGCTGT
The DNA here is from genome assembly GCF_003626645.1 of Streptomyces klenkii. Taxonomy (GTDB): domain Bacteria; phylum Actinomycetota; class Actinomycetes; order Streptomycetales; family Streptomycetaceae; genus Streptomyces; species Streptomyces klenkii. Next base: position 80,744 of record NZ_RBAM01000008.1, read on the forward strand.
CGGCGACCGGGCCGTCAGCGGAGCCCGGGCGCGGAGAGGTGCAGCACCTCGTACCGCTCGGTGACGTCCTCACCGGGCGGTACGGCCTCCGCCCACAGCACGAAGCGCAGCAGCTGCCAGTGGTGCGGGTCGACGGCGAGGGCGGCCGTGTGCACGCCGTCGCGCGCGGCGAGTTCGCGCAGCGCCGCGGTCTCCGCCGCGACCGCCTCGGCCAGGCCCTCGGCGGGCAGCGGCGTCAGGCGCCGGGACGCCGCCCGCGGCGCCGCGCCCGTCCCGCGCGCGGGCCCGTCCTCGCGGGCGATCCCGGTCCAGTGCCGCACGACGGGCCGCCCGAAGTCCCGGACGATCCCCTCGAACCCGCCCCCGCCGACGAGGAAGTGACTCATCGCGGCGGTGTCGTCCCACACGTAGAACGGCGCGTACTGGTTGACGGGCGAGCCGTCCACGCCCTTCTCGCGGATCACATACGCCTTGAAGGCCATACCGGCACGGTCGTCGAGGACGTGGCCGCGGGTGGCGACCCGCTCGCGGATGACCCCCATGTCGTAGTCGGCGGGTAGGGTGATCTCGTACTGCTTGGCGTACACGGGGCGTTGCGCCTTTCGCTGGTCGGAAAAACGGCTGTCAGAGGACGACGGGCTCGCCGCGCTCGGCTTCGGCGCCGTCCTCAGCGGCCGTCAGGACGGCCAGGTGGGTCATCGAAGTGGTGGGCCCGGCGCCGTGCCAGTGCCACTCGCCGGGTGCGATGACGACCCGGTCGCCGGCCCGCACGACCTCGACCGGTCCGCCCCGGCGCTGCATCAGCCCGGTGCCTTCGGTGATGTGGAGGACCTGGCCCTCGGGGTGGCGGTGCCAGTGGGTGCGGCTGCCGGGCTCGAAACGGACGTCGTCGATGCGCAGTCGCGAGGTGTCCCCCGCGGCGGCGATCGGCGTGACGTGGACGGTCCCGGTGACCCACTCGGGAGCGGCGGTGTAGGCGGCGGGCGGGTCGCGGTGGATCAGCATGGGTGCGCTCCAGGAGGGTGACGGATCAGGCGGACTGCGCGGTGAGGAGTCCGAGCACCCCGTCGACGGCCTGTTCGAACGGTGCCGTCGAGTCGGCCGCGCGGGCCAGGACGTAGCCGCCCTGGAGGACGGCGACGACGGTCGCGGCCGTGGCCGCCGGGTCGAGGGCGGCGGCCAGTTCGCCGCGGGCGACGCCCTCCGCGAGCACCTCGGTCAGCCGCCCCCGCAGCCATACGAACGTCTCGTCCACGGGCGCCCGCAGCGCGGGATCGGCCATGACGTCGGGGTCCTGGGTCAGCCGCCCGACGGGGCACCCCTTGAGGACGTCCCGCTCGCGCCGCAGGTAGGCCGTGATCCGCTCCACGGCCGTGCCCGGCCCGCCGAACTGCTGCTCCGCCTTGGCCCGCATCTCCTCGGCGGTCCGCCGGATGGCCGTCAGCGCGAGGTCCGGCTTCCCGCTGAAGTGGTGGTACATGCTGCCCTGGCCGGCCCCGGCCCGCTGCTGGATGGCCTTGGGGCTGGTGCCGACGTAGCCGCGCTCCCACAGGAGTTCACGCGTGCTCTCGATGAGGCGTTCCGGGGTACTCATAAGATGAGTGTACATACTAGTAGGTACAGAAGATCAACTCCGGATGTGAAGGGAGGGCTCGGCGTGCACTGCACGCCGAGCCCTCCCTTCCTCCGCACCACTCCGTCAGGAGCCCAGCACCGCCCGCAGCTGGTCCAGCCCCCAGTCCAGGTCCTCCTTGCTGATGACCAGCGGCGGAGCGATCCGGATCGTCGAGCCGTGCGTGTCCTTGACCAGGACGCGGCGTTCCATCAGGCGCTCCGAGATCTGCCGGCCCGTGCCGTGGGACGGGGTGATGTCGACGCCCGCCCACAGGCCGCGCCCGCGCACCGCCTCGACCGCGCCGGTGCCCACCAGCAGGTTCAGCTCCTGGTGGAGGTGCTCGCCCAGCTCCGTGGCGCGCTGCTGGAACTCGCCGGACTTCAGCATCGCCACGACCTCCAGCGCCACCGCGCAGGCCAGCGGGTTCCCGCCGAACGTCGAGCCGTGCTCGCCCGGCCGGTACACGCCGAGGACGTCGCGGTCCGCCACCACGGCCGACACCGGCACCACGCCGCCGCCCAGCGCCTTGCCCAGCACGTACATGTCGGGGACGACGTCCTCGTGGTCGCACGCGAACGTTCTGCCCGTGCGGCCGAGCCCGGACTGGATCTCGTCCGCGATGAAGAGCACCCCGCGCTCGGCGGTCAGCCGCCGCACGCCCGGCAGATAGCCGGCCGGCGGCACGAGCACCCCCGCCTCGCCCTGGATCGGCTCCAGCAGCACGGCGACCGTGTCGTCGTCCAGGGCCGCCTCCAGCGCGGCCAGATCGCCGTACGGGACGATCTCGAAGCCCGGCGTGTACGGCCCGAAGTCCGCCCGCGCCTCCTCGTCCGTCGAGAAGCTGACGATCGTGGTGGTGCGGCCGTGGAAGTTGCCGGCGGCCACCACGATCTTCGCCCGCCCGTCCGGCACGCCCTTGACCCGGTAACCCCACTTGCGGGCGGTCTTCACGGCCGTCTCGACCGCCTCCGCACCCGTGTTCATGGGCAGCACCATCTCCTTGCCGCACAGCGCGGCCAGCTCGGTGCAGAACTCGGCGAAGCGGTCGTGGTGGAAGGCGCGCGAGGTCAGCGTCACCCGATCGAGCTGCGCCTTCGCGGCGTTGATCAGCCGCCGGTTGCCGTGCCCGAAGTTGAGCGCCGAGTACCCGGCGAGCATGTCGAGATAGCGCCGCCCCTCGACGTCCGTCATCCAGGCGCCCTCCGCGTACGCCACGACGACCGGCAACGGGTGGTAGTTGTGCGCGCTATGGGCCTCGGCGGCGGCGATGCTGCGTTCCGTGGATGTCACCGTGTGCTCCGTTCGTGTACGAGCATGCGTGTGCGGGCATTGCTGTGCCCCCTGTTCCACCTTTCTACTACTGACGGCCCCACCGTCGGACGGAGTCGGGCACCGCACCTGAGAGAATGTGCGCATGGCCCTCGATCGACCGCGCGCACTCTCCGGCATCCAGCCCACCGCAGGCTCGTTCCACCTGGGGAACTACCTCGGTGCCGTCCGCCAGTACGTGGCTCTTCAGGAGACCCACGACGCCTTCTACATGGTGGTCGACCTGCACGCGATCACCGTGCCGCAGGACCCGAAGGAGCTGCGGGCCAACACCCGCCTCGCCGCGGCCCAGCTGCTCGCCGCCGGCCTCGACCCCGAGCGCTGCACCCTCTTCATCCAGAGCCACGTCCCCGAGCACGCCCAGCTCGCGTGGGTGATGAACTGCCTCACCGGCTTCGGCGAGGCCTCCCGGATGACGCAGTTCAAGGACAAGTCCGCCAAGCAGGGCTCCGGGGCCACCACGGTCGGCCTGTTCACCTACCCGATCCTCCAGGTCGCCGACATCCTCCTCTACCAGGCGAACGCCGTCCCGGTGGGCGAGGACCAGCGCCAGCACGTCGAGCTCACGCGCGACCTGGCCGAGCGCTTCAACGGCCGCTTCGGCGACACCTTCACCCTTCCGGCCGCGCACATCGTCCGCGAGACCGCGAAGATCTACGACCTCCAGGACCCGTCGGCCAAGATGAGCAAGTCGGCGGCGAACCCCAAGGGCCTGATCAACCTCCTCGACGAGCCCAAGGTCTCCGCCAAGAAGATCAAGAGCGCCGTCACCGACACCGACACGGTGATCCGCTTCGACCCCGAGAACAAGCCCGGCGTCAGCAATCTGCTCACCATCTACGCCACGCTCACCGGCACGGGAATGGCCGAACTGGAGCAGAAGTACGAGGGCAAGGGCTACGGTGCGCTGAAGACGGACCTCGCCGAGGTCATGGTGGAGTGGGTGACTCCGTTCCGCGCCCGCACGCAGGAGTACCTCGACGACCCGGAGACGCTGGACTCCGTCCTCGCCAAGGGCGCCGAGAAGGCCCGCGCGGTCGCGGCGGAGACGCTCGCCCAGGCGTACGACAAGGTGGGCTTCCTGCCCGCCAAGCACTGAGGGCACTGAGGGCTCGGCCGGGGCACGGAGAGACCAGGAGCTCTGGCACGGGGTGCGGCACAGCCGTCACACTGGCCACGGGGACATACAGGCGCACAGGAGGGAGAACGCAATGGGGACCGTGACGCTCGGCGTGTCGATCGCGGTCCCGGAGCCCTACGGCAGCTTCCTCCAGAAGCGCCGCGAGGGCTTCGGGGACCCGCACGCGCACGGCATCCCCACGCACGTCACCCTCCTGCCGCCCACCGAGGCGGACGCGTCCTCGCTGCCCGCGATCGAGGATCACCTCGCCCGCGTCGCCGCCGAGTGCCGCCCCTTCCCCATGCGCCTCTCCGGCACCGGCACCTTCCGGCCGCTCTCCCCCGTCGTCTATGTGAACGTGGTCGAGGGCTCCGCCTCCTGCGCCTGGTTGCAGAAGCGCATCCGCGACGAGGCCGGGCCCGTCGCCCGCGAGCTCCAGTTCCCCTACCACCCGCACGTCACCGTCGCCCACGGCATCGCCGAGGAGGCCATGGACCGGGCCTACGAGGAGCTGGCCGGGTTCGAGGCCGCCTGGACGATCGACGCCTTCGCCCTCTACGAGCAGGGCCCGGACGGCGTGTGGCGGCTGGAGCGCGAGTATCCGTTCGGGGAGGGGGAGGGGACGGCGCCGGCCGTCCCCCACCAGACGGGCGTCCGACCGCCCGCCCCTTCCCGCTAGCGCCGCCCTGACGTGGGCGTATCCCCACGTCAGGGTGGTAGACGTACGCCATGGAATGGCTGACGCGGCTGCCCGGCATCGGGCCCCTGATCTCCCGCCTGATGCGCACCCACGCATGGCGCTCGTACGAGACCCTGGACCGGGTGAAGTGGACCCGGCTCGCCGCCGCGATCACGTTCACCAGCTTCGTGGCCCTGTTCCCCCTGCTCACCGTGGGCGCCGCCGTCGGCGCGGCCGTCCTCAGCGAGGAGCGCATGCGGGAGCTGGAGCGGCGCCTCGCCGAGCAGGTCCCCGGCATCTCCGGTCAGCTCGACCTCAGCAGCCTCGTCGACAACGCGGGCACGGTCGGCGTCGTCGCCGGAGCGCTGCTCCTCTTCACGGGCATCGGCTGGATCGGCTCGCTGCGGGAGTGCCTGCGCGCGGTCTGGGAGAAGGAGGAGAGCCCCGGCAACCCCGTCCTCCTGCGGCTCAAGGACGGGGCGCTGCTGCTCGGCCTCGGCGGCGTCGCCCTGCTCTCGCTGGCCTGCTCGGTGTTCGCGTCGGCGGCCGTGGACTGGGTGGTCGGCCATGCCGGGCTGGACGGCGTCGGCGGGCTGCTGAGCGCGGCCGGCTTCTGCATCGCCGTCCTCGCCGACTTCCTGCTGATGCTCTACGTCCTCTCGCGGCTGCCCGACGTGCAGCCGCCGGTGCGGCGACTCGTCGTCGGGGCGCTGATCGGGGCGATCGGCCTGGAGGTGCTGAAGCTGCTGCTCGGCGGCTATCTGCGGGGCGTGGCGGCGAAGAGCATGTACGGCGCGTTCGGCACGCCGATCGCGCTCCTGCTGTGGATCAACTTCATGGCCAAGCTGATCCTGTTCTGCGCGGCGTGGACGGCCACGCCGTCGGCGAAGGCCGGGCGTACGGGCTGAGGCCGGCTCGGCACCGCCGACGGCCGCCGCCGTGGTTTCTCGCCGCAGCGGCGGAAGAAGGGCGGCTGCCGCCGCGGCGGAGCGAACGCGCCCGCCGGCGCGACGGCCCACCGCTACGGGCCGAGCCCACAGGACATTGCTCCGCCGCCGCGGCGAGTAACCCCCGCGGCGCGGGCCCGGCGGAATACGGGACCGCCGGAACCCGTACGTACCGCTACGCCTTCGGCCGCGGCCAGCGGCGGTGGACGACGAACGCGCCCGCGCCCAGCGCCACCAGAGCGCCGCCCGCGATGCCCACCGCCGTCCACATGCCGCCGGAGCCCGAGCCGGCCACCGAGGCCTGGGCGTGGTCGCCGCCGGCCTGGCCGTCGCCGCCCTTGCCGTTGCCGGCGGCCCCCTTCGGGGGAACCAGCATGCCGACCGGCTTGACGCGCCCGGCGGCCTCGAAGCCCCAGTCCAGCAGCCGCTCGGTCTCCTTGTAGACCTCGTGCGGCTCCTGGATGTCCGGGTTCATCACCGTCACCAGCAGCTTGCGGCCGTCGTGCTGGGCGACGCCCGTGAAGGTGTTGCCCGCGTTCGTGGTGGAGCCGTTCTTGACGCCCGCCATCCCCTTGTACGGGCCGCGCTCCATGCCCTCGCCCGTCAGCAGCCGGTTGGTGTTCACGATCGCGAAGCTCTCGCGCTTCTTGCCGGGCTGCTCCTCGCCGGGGAACTGCGCCGACACCGTCGAGCAGTACTCCCGGAAGTCCGCCTTCTGCAAGCCCGAGCGGGCGAACAGGGTCAGGTCGTACGCGCTGGAGACCTGCTGGTCGGCGTCGTAGCCGTCGGGGGTGACGACGTGGGTGTCGAGCGCCTGGAGCTCCTCGGCGTGCGCCTGCATGTCCTTGACGGTCTTCGGGATGCCGCCGTTCATGGTCGCCAGCACCCGCACCGCGTCGTTGCCCGAGCGCAGGAACACGCCGAGCCACAGGTCGCGGACGCTGTACGACGACCCTTCCTTGACGCCCACGGCGCTGCTGCCCGCGCCCATGCCCTCCAGGTCGGAGGGGACGACCGTGTGCGTCTTAGTCCGGGGCAGCTTCGGCAGGACCGTGTCCGCGAAGAGCATCTTCAGCGTCGAGGCGGGCGGCAGCTCCCAGTGCGCGTTGTTCGCGGCGAGGATCTCGCCCGACTCGGCGTCCGCCACGAGCCACGAGCGGCCGCTGAGCCCAGTGGGCAGCTCCGGCGCGCCCGGGCCGCGCTGGACCTGCGGGCCGGGGCGGCCCAGCAGCTCCCCGCCCACGGTGGACATCCGGGAGGGCGGCGTCCGGGGCGCGCGCCGGCCGATGCCCTTGCCGTCGTCCTCCTGGGCGGCCCCGCCGTTCGCCGAGGGGCCCGGGTTCGCCCGCGCACCGGACGGGCTCGGGCTCACGCTGGGGCGGCTCGCGCTCGGGGACGGCGTGGGATCGGCCAGGGCGGGGGCGGCGGTCGCCAGCGGGACGAGCAGCGAGGCGGTGGCCGCGAGCGCGGCGGCCCCGCGGCGGCGGCGCGTCGCGGCGGCCCGCGTGGGGTGTGATGTCGTCGTCGGCACGTCCGTGAAACTACCCCGCCACCTGGGGGTTCCAGTCGCCGCCTCACTGGCTCGGATGACGGCCGGGGACCCGATAGGACTATTGCGCTGACCCGAACGCATACTGAAACCCATGCCGAGCACTACGCCTGACGCGCCCGCCGCGGCCGCCGCTCCCGCCGCGTCGCCCGCCCCCGCCGTCCTCTCCCGTCCCGTCTCCTGGTTCCTGCTCGCCTTCGGCGTGTGGAGCTGGGTCATCTGGATCACCTTCGCGAAGAATCTGTGGAAGGACGGCAGCGGTCTCGCCTTTGACGACGCGGGTGACCCGACCGCGTACTTCTGGGTGCATCTGCTGCTCGCGGTCACCTCGTTTCTCTTGGGGACGGCTGTGGGGCTGATCGGGTTGCGCGGCGTGCGGGCGCTGCGGCGCACGTCATAGGCGGCCCCGGGGGCGCGTCCGGCCCGCGTCAGATGCGGCCGAGCTCCCAGAGGCGCCACTGGCCGGTGCCGTCCGAGAGGTACTGGGTCCCGGAGATGGACGACGCGCTCAGCACGTAGTCCTTCTTCTGCCACAGGGGCACCACGGGCACGTCCCGGGCGATGATCTCCTGGATGGCCCGGAAGTCCTTCGTGACGCGGCTGCGCTGGTAGCTGCTCTGCGTGGCCTGGATGAGCTTCTCGACCCCGGGGTTGTCGTAGCCGGAGCGGAAGCTGGAGGTCCGGCCGACGAGCGGGCCGGTGAAGTTGTCCGGGTCGGGGAAGTCGGCGAGCCAGCCGACGCAGTACGCGTCGTAGGCCCCGGCGGCGTAGCCCTTCTGGAACTCCGTCCACTCCACGTACTGCGTGCGCACCTCGAACAGCCCGGTGCCCTCCAGCTGCTTCTTCAGCAGGGCCGCCTCCTCCACGGTGGCGGCGCCCTGCGAGAAGGCGATGGTGAAGCGGACCGGGGTGGAGATGCCGGCCCGGAGCAGGAGGGCGCGGGCGGCCTCGGGGTCGGGCCGGGGGTTGAGGTCGAAGAAGGCCGTGGAGTGGCCCGTGAGGCCCTGGGGGATCAGGGAGTACAGGGGCTCGACGGTGCGGCGGTGGACGTCGCGCGCGAGGGCCTCGCGGTCGATGACGGCGGCGACGGCCCGGCGGACCGGCTGCTGTTCGAACGGGGAGCCGCCGCGCAGGTTGAAGAAGAGGGAGCGGGTCTCGGAGCCGGTGCTCTCCATGAGCTTCACGCCGCTGTCCGACAGGGAGTGCCCGGCGATGTCGTCCGGCGGCATCAGGCGCCCGGCGACGTCGATGGACCGCTGCTTCCAGGCCCGGCTCATCGCCGCCGAATCGCGGTAGTAGCGGACGGTGACGGCGCCGCCCTTGTGCTTGACGGCCCCCTCGTAGGTCTTGCTGGGTCGCAGCTCGGCGACGGCCCGCGGCCGGTAGCTCTCCAGGCGGTACGGGCCGGAGCCGTCGGCCTCGGTGCCGGAGCGGAGCCGGTCGGCGGGGTAGCGCGTGCTGTCGACGATGGCGCCCGCGCCGGTGGCTATCTTGAACGGGAACGTGGCGTCGGGGACCCGTAATTGGAAGGTGATCGTCCGATCGGCGGTGGTGACCGATTGCAGGGTGTCGAGCAACGACTGCGGCCCCTGGGGGGACTTGATCCGTCTGATGCGCTCGAAGGAGAACTGCACGTCCTTGACGGTCACTTCGCGGCCGTTGCCGAACTTCAGCCCCTCACGGAGCTCGCACTGATACGTCCGCAGGTCCCCGCCGTGGAAGCCGCAGCGGCTCGCCGCGTCCGGCACGGGGACGCCCGTGCCGGGGGTGTAGGTCAATAACGACTGGTACACGTTGCTGAACAGGGCCCAGGAGCCGGCGTCGTAGGCCCCGGCGGGGTCGAGCGTGGTGACGGTGTCCGTGGTGCCGATGCTGATCGGCCCCTGGTCGTCGTCGCCGGGGGACATCAGCTCGCACCCCGCCGTCCCGCTGCCCAGCACCACGGCGGCCACCAAGGCCGCCACCGCCCGCACCCCGCGCATCCCCGTGCCCCCTCCGCCCAGTGATGCGCCACACTCAAACACAGGAACGCGCGTACGTCCGGCGATTCGGTCAAGTGATCGTCAGAGTTCCTTTCGGGCGAGGAAGTCCGTGATCAGCTTCTCCCACTCGTGCGGCTTCTCGGCCATGGGGACGTGGCCGGTGTCCAGCTCGGCGTACTCCGCGCCGGGGATGTGCCGGGCCAGGTAACGGGAGTTGGCGGGCGAGACGAGGGTGTCCTGAAGGGTGGCTATCACCAGGGTGGGGACGGAGATGCCGGCGAGGTGGGGCGTGGTGTCGGCGGCGGCCACCACCGCGGCCTGCTGGGCGGTCCCGGCCGGGATGCCCCCGGCGAGCATGCTCAGGAAGGCCGGCACCTCCCGCGCGGGCACGGCGTTGAAGAACTCCTCGCCGAAGCCGCTCAGCGCGACGAAGTGGGCGAACCCCTCGGTGTCGCCCGCCGCGAGCAGCCGCTGCCAGATCGCCAGGGAGGACCGCGTCCGGTTGTCCGCCGCGGCCAGGCCCGCCGTGAGCACCAGGCCGCGCACCCGGTCCGGGTAGCGGGCCGCCGTGCGCACGGAGACCAGGGTGCCCAGCGAGTAGCCGAGGAGGGTGAAGGTGTCGAGGCCCGCCTCGTCCGCCGCGGCCACGACCCCGTCCACGAGGCCGTCCAGGGTCAGCGGGCCGGCCGGGAGCGGGGTCGCGCCGGAGCCGGGGTAGTCGGGGGCCACGACGGTGTGGCGCTCGGCGAGGGCCGGAATGACCGGGGCGTAGTTGCCCTGGATGCTGCCGCCCGCGCCGTGCGCGAGGAGCAGGCCGGGGCCGGAGCCGTGGACGGTGGTGGTGAATGCGGGAATCTGTGTCATGGCCACGAGGTTGCCGTATGACATCAGTGTCAAGGTCAAGTCCTGACGGGGGAGAACCGCCCATGCGCATCGGAGAGCTGTCGCGCCGTACCGGAGTGAGCCCGAGGCTCCTGCGCTACTACGAGGAGCAGGGCCTCCTCCGCTCCGAGCGCGACGCCAACGGCTACCGCCGGTATCACCCCGGCGCGGCCGAGCGCGTGGGCCGCATCCGCGAGTTCCTCGCCGCCGGCATGACCACGGAGACCATCCGCACCCTGCTGCCCTGCGCCCAGGGCGGCCCGGGCCTCCTGACCTGCGAGCACAGCGTTCAGGTCATGGGCGACGAGCTCGCCCGGCTGGACGAGCAGATGGCCGAGCTCCGCCGCCGCAAGGAAGCGCTGCTCGGGGTGACTAAGGCGATGGACGCCCGCCGGCGCGAGGACGAGGCCCTCGCCGGGGCCGCGCTCCGGTCCGCCTGACCGCCGCCCCGCTCATTCCGCCGGGGGCAGCACCCTCAGCAGTGCCTCCAGCGCGCCCGGGAACGCGTGGTCCGGCGGGGTGCCGTAGCCCACGATGAGGCCGTCGGGGGTGGGGTCGCCGGTCGCGGGCGGGGTGGAGCGCAGGCGCGAGAGGCCCTCCAGGGCCAGGCCCTCCCAGGCCGCGGCCTGCAAGGTCGGGTGCTCGGTGCCCGGCGGGAGTTCGAGGACGGCGTGGAGGCCCGCCGCGATGCCGGTGACCTTAATGTGCGGGGCGCGCTCGGCGAGGACCTCGACGAGCCGGTCGCGCCGCCGCCGGTACCGCAGCCGCATCGCGCGCACGTGCCGGTCGTAGGCCCCGGACTTGAGGAACTCCGCGAGCGTCAGCTGTTCCAGGGCCCCCGAGCTCCACTCCCCCGCCTGCTTGTGGGCCAGCACCTCGCCGGCGAGGTGCTCCGGCAGCACCATCCACGCGAGCCGCAGCCCCGGCGCGAGGGACTTGCTGGCCGTGCCGAAGTAGACGATGCGCTCGGGGGCGAGGCCCTGCAACGCGCCCACGGGCTGCCGGTCGTAACGGAACTCGCCGTCGTAGTCGTCCTCCAGGATCGTCCCGCCGGTGCGGGCCGCCCAGTCGACGACCGCGGCGCGCCGGTCGGGGTGCAGGGGCACGCCGGTCGGGAACTGGTGCGCCGGGGTGATGAGCACCGACCGCGCACCGGCCTTGCCGCCCTCCAGCACGCCGATGCCGGCGCCCTCCCCGTCCAGCGGCATCGGCAGGCACCGCAGCCCCGCCCGCTCCAGCGCCTCCCGGTGGAACCACAGCCCGTACTCCTCCACCCCCATCTCCCGCGTCCCGCGCTGCCGCAGCACCCGGCTCACCAGCCCCAGGCCCTGCGTGAACCCCGCGCACACCACGATCCGTTCCGGGTCCGCGTGCACGCCGCGCGCCCGCGCCAGGTAGCCCGCGAGGGCGGTCCGCAGCTCGATCCGGCCCCGCTCGTCGACGTGCCCGAACGCGTCGTGCGGGGCGGCCGCCATCGCCCGGCGGGCCGCGGCGAGCCACGCGGCGCGCGGGAAGGCGGAGACGTCGGCGGACCCGGGGCGCAGGTTGTAGGTGGGCCGCCGCGGCGTCCGCACGGGCGGCGTCCGGCGCTCGGGCGGGCGCGCCGCCGCCCGCCGGGCCACCCTGGTGCCCGAACCCTGCCGGGCGGTCAGCCAGCCCTCGGCGACGAGCTCGCCGTACGCGTCGGCGACGGTGTTCCGGGCCAGGCCGAGGTCGGCCGCGAGCGTACGGGAGGAGGGCAGCCGGCTGCCGGGGGCCAGCCGCCCGCTGCGGACGGCCTCGCGCAGGGCGCTGATCAGGGACGCCCGTACGCCGCCGGGCCCGCTCAGGTCCAGGTGGAAGTCCGCGCCCGCACCGACGCCGGCCTGCGGTGCGACCCCCGGCGCAACCCCCGGAGCGGCCTCAGCAGCACCCTTCGAAGTGGCCCATGATTTCTCCATGGGAATGGACCATACCTGTGGGCTGCCCGCGTCCTAGTGTCGTCCCCATGACGAACACGAACGCACAGGTCACCGGCCACCACCACGCCCCCCGCATGCTGCTCCACGAGATCGCCCCCGAGGTCGGGAAGGCGATGCTGAGCCTGGAGCGGGCGGCCCGGAAGGGCCTGGAGACCTCCCTCATCGAGCTGGTCAAGATCCGCGCCTCGCAGCTCAACCGCTGCGCCTTCTGCCTCGACATGCACACCAAGGACGCCCGCAAGCTCGGCGAGTCCGAGGAGCGCATCTACCTCCTCAACGCCTGGCACGAGGCCCCCGGCCTCTACACCGAGAAGGAGCAGGCGGCGCTCGCCCTGACCGAGGCGGTCACCCTGCTGCCCGGCGGCGTGTCCGACGAGGTGTACGAGCGTGCCGCGAAGCACTTCCCGCAGCAGGAGCTCGCCCAGCTCATCGCCATGATCACCACCATCAACGCGTGGAACCGGATCGGCGTGACGACGGGCCTGGGCCCGGGCGCGTACGCGGTCTGACGCGTAGGCGGTCCGACCCGTACGCGGTCCGGTGCGTGCACGGTCCGGCCCGTACGCGGTCCGCAACGGAACGCACGAGCGGCACCGGTCACGGGAGAACCGGTGCCGCTCGTTCGGCCGGTGAGCCACGCTCAGTGGCCTCAGTGGCCTCAGTGTCCGTGTCTCACTGCAACCACTTCTTCCACACCTCCGGGTTCTCCTTCACCCACCGCTTCGCCGCTTCGTCCGCGCTCAGCTTGTCCTCGGCGATCATCTGCGCGACGGCGTTCTGGTCCGCCTTCGACCAGTGGAAGTTCTTCAGGAACCGGGCCGCCTTGCCGCCCTTCCGCGTGAAGTCCGCGTTGAGGTACTTCTTCAGCGGCGTGGTGGGGTAGGCGCAGTTGACCGTCGACGGGTCCTTCGCGCCCTTGTCCGCGCACTCCTGCGTGTACGGGGGCAGCTTCACCTCCACCATCGGCACCTCGTTGAACAGCCACTGCGGCTCGTACCAGTACGTCAGGAACGGCTTCTTGTCCTTGGCGGACTGCTGGATCTGAGTGATCTGCGCCGCCTCGGAGCCCGCGAAGACGACCTTGTAGTCCAGGCCGAGGTTCGAGACGAGCGCCTTGTCGTTCGTGACGTACGACGGCGAGCCGTCCAGGAGCTGGCCCTTGCCGCCGCTCTCCGGGCCGCGCAGCTGCGACGCGTACTTGTTGAGGTTCCGCCAGTCGAGGACGTCGGGGTGGGCGTCCGCGAAGTACTTGGGCACCCACCAGCCGATGTGGCCGGTGACGCCGAGGTCGCCGCCGGGGGCGATGGTCTTCTTGTCCTCGACGTACCGCTTCTCCTGCTCGGGGTGGCCCCAGTCCTCCATGATCGCGTCGACGCGGCCCTGGCTGAGCGCGTCCCACGCGGGGACCTCGTCCACCTGCACGGTGTCGACGCGGTAGCCGAGCTCGTGCTCCAGCAAGTACTTGGCGACGGCCGTGTTGGCCCGTGCGCCCACCCAGGACTGCACGGACAGCGTGACGGTCTTCGTGCCCGCCGCGGCGGCGTACGGGGAGGCCTGCTTGGTCATGTCGGCCGCGCCGCAGGCGGTGGTCGCGGCGGCGGCCAGGGTGCAGAGCGCGGCCGCGGCCGCCATGGTCCTCGTCCTACGCGCCATCACGCGCTCCCTTCGTCGGCTGGGTGACCCGGTCGAGCATCAGCCCCAGGCAGGCGATGGCCACGCCCGCGGTGAGACCGGTCGCCAGGTCGCCCTGCGCGAGGCCGAACACGACCTCGTAGCCCAGCGCGCCGCCGCCCACGAGGCCGCCGATGATGACGACGGACAGCACCAGCACCACGGCCTGGTTGACCGCGAGCAGCAGCTGCGGGCGGGCCAGCGGGAACTGCACCTGGCGCAGTTGCTGGCCGCTGGTCGCGCCCAGCGAGCGGGCCGACTCCATCGCGCCCGGGTTCACCCGGCGCAGGCCCTCGCTCGCGATGCGGACGACGGCGGGCAGCGCGTACACGACGGCGGCCGCGGCGGCCGGGGCCCGGCCGATGCCGAACAGGGCCACGACGGGGATCAGGTACACGAACTGCGGCATGGTCTGGAAGACGTCCAGGACCGGGCGCAGCAGCCGCTCCACGCGCGGGCTGCGCGCGGCGGGCACGGCGATCGCGAAGCCGAGGGCGAGGGTGACGGCGACGGCGGCGATGACCTGCGAGAGCGTGTCCATGGACAGCTCCCAGCGGCCCAGCACGCCGATCGCGGCGAGCGAGAGGACCGCCGTCAGGGCGGTGCGCCACGTGCCGATCAGCCAGGCGAGGGCGGCCACGATGAGGAGGGCGCCCCACCAGGGGAGGGCCTGGAGGCCGTCGCGGAGGGGGTTCAGGATCCAGGTGGTGTAGTGCGCGGCGAGGTCGGCGGTGCCGCCTATGCCGGGGAGTCCTGTGTAGAGGTGGTCGACGATCCAGTCCTTGGCGGTGTTCACCGGGCCGGCGATGGCGACGGTCCAGGTGTCGGGCCAGGACTGGCTGGACAGCCGGGCCAGGCCCAGGACGGCCAGAACGGCCACGGCCCACGTGGCTGCCGTTCGGGTGCGGGCCGTTCCGCCCTGCGGAACGGTTGCCCACAACTTGCGTGCGGGCCTGGGGGTGGACGAGCCGGCCGTGATCCTGTCGAACACGATCGCGAGCAGGACGATCGGGATGCCCGCTGCCAGGGCGCTGCCCACGTCCACCGTGGACAGGGCCTGGTAGACGCGGTCTCCCAGGCCGTCCGCGCCGATGACGGAGGCGATGACGGCCATGGAGAGGGCCATCATGATGGTCTGGTTGACGCCCAGGAGCAGCTCGCGGCGGGCGAGCGGCAGCCGGGCGGTCAGCAGGCGCTGCCGCCCGGTCGCGCCGAGCGAGTCCACCGCCTCCATGACGCCCTTGTCGGTGGCGCGCAGGCCGAGCGCCGTGAGGCGGGCCATGGGCGGGGCGGCGTAGACGACGGTCGCGAGGACCGCGGGGGCCACGCCGATGCCGAAGACGAGGACGACGGGCAGCAGGTACGCGAACGCGGGCAGCGCCTGCATGGTGTCCAGTACGGGCCGCAGCGCGCGGAACGTGCGGTCCGACAGGCCCGCGGCGAGGCCGAGGAGCGCGCCGACGGCGACGGACACCGCCACCGCGACGATCATCAGCGCGAGGGTGCGCATCGTGGGCACCCACATGCCGAGCAGGCCGCAGGCGGCGAACGAGGCGAGGGCGGTGACGGCGACCCGTACGCCCGCGACCCGCCAGGCGATCAGCGCCGCCGCTGCCGTCACGCCGGCCCAGCCGAGGGCCAGGAGGACGGTGTAGACGGCATGCACGGCGCCGATGATCGCGCCGCTGATGTGCCCGAAGAAGTAGAGGAAGGCCCAGTGGCTGTCGCGGTTGTCGATGATCCAGTCGCTGGCCCCGGTGAGGGGCTTGGTCAGGTCGACGGTGAACGCGGAGGGCCAGGTGCCGCTGCCGTGGGTGGCTGCCGCCACGGGTCCCAGGACGGCCGCGGCGACGGCGAGGACGAGCAGCTTGCGGGCGGCGGGCCGCGCCCACAGGGTGCGCAGGAGGAGGACCGCGGGGTGCGGCGCCGAGGCGTCGCGGCCCTGCGGTGCCCTCTTCACCTGCGGCGATGCTGTGTGTACGGTCATGCCGCCGTCCTCTCGCCGGCGTCCGGTGCCGTGCCGGCGTCCAGTCCCGCCACCACGTCGAGCAGGCTGCGGTGGTCGACGACGCCGACGCAGCGGCCGCCCTCGACGATTCGGGCCGGGGTGCCCGTACGGGCCACGGTTTCGATCGCTTCGGCGACGGTCGTCGTGGGGGCGAGGGTCTCGCCCGTCTCGGACTCGTCCGCGGCGGCGGGGCGCATGGCGCGCCGCACGGTGAGGACCTGTTCGCGCGGGACGTCGCGGACGAAGTCGCGCACGTAGTCGTCGGCCGGGGAGCCGACGATCTCCTCGGGGGTGCCGCACTGCACGACGCGGCCGCCGCGCATGAGGGCGATCCGGTCGCCGAGGCGCAGGGCCTCGGACAGGTCGTGGGTGATGAAGACCATGGTGCGGCCCTCGTCGCGGTGCAGGCGGACGACCTCTTCCTGCATGTCGCGGCGGATGAGCGGGTCGAGGGCGCTGAACGGCTCGTCGAACAGGAGGACTTCGGGGTCGGCGGCGAGGGCGCGGGCGAGGCCCACGCGCTGCTGCTGGCCGCCGGAGAGCTGGCCGGGGCGGCGGTCCTCAAGTCCTGCGAGGCCGACCTTCTCCACCATTTCGGCGGCCTTGGCGCGGCGCTCGGCCTTGCCGACGCCCTGGATCTCCAGGCCGTAGGCGACGTTGTCGAGGACGGAGCGGTGCGGGAGCAGCCCGAAGTGCTGGAAGACCATGGCCGCGCGGTGGCGGCGCAGGTCGCGCAGGGCGCCCTTGTCCATGCCGCACACGTCCTCGCCGTCGATGGCGATGGTGCCGGAGGTCGGCTCGATGAGCCTGGTCAGGCAGCGGACGAGCGTGGACTTGCCGGAGCCGGACAGGCCCATGACGACGAAGACCTCGCCCTGGCGGACGTCGAAGGAGACGTCGCGGACGGCGACGGTGCAGCCGGCCTGCTCGCGCAGCTCCTCGGGGGAGAGCGCGGCGAGTTCGCTGCCGGGGACGCGGTCGGCCTTCGGCCCGAAGACCTTCCACAGGTTGCGGACGCTGAAGACGGCGGGTGCGGTAGCTGCGTCCGCCTCGGCCGGCTGCGCCTGCTCGGTCATGGGCTCGGTGGTATCGCCGGTGCCGGCGCTATTGCCGTTCATCGGGAGTCACCCCCGGTGCCGGGGCCTGCCACAAGCATCTCCGCGCACTTCTCCCCCACCATCAGGACTCCGATCATCGGGTTCACCGCGGGCATCGTCGGGAAGACGGAAGCGTCCGCGATGCGGATGTTCTCCAGGCCGCGGATGCGCAGCTCGGGGTCGACGACGGCGAGTGCGTCGTCGGCGGCACCCATGCGGCAGGTGCCCGCGGGGTGGTAGACGGTGTGCGCGGCCTTGCGGACGAGCTCGCTGATCTCGGCGTCCTCGGTGACGTCCGGCCCGGGGAAGACCTCGCGCTTGAGCCACTTCTTGAACGGCTCCGCCTTCGCGACCTCGCGGGCGAGCTTGATGCCGTCGACGAGGGTGCGGCCGTCGTAGTCGCTCTCGTCCTCGAAGTAGCGGAAGTCGAGGGCGGGCTTGGCCTCGGGGTCGGCCGAGGTGAGGTAGAGGCGGCCGCGGGCGCGGGACTTGGGGATGTTGGGGGTCATGGACACGCCGTGCTCGGGGCGCTCGTAGCCCAGCCGCTCGGGGTTGTCCGTGAACGGGATCTGGTAGAAGTGGAACATCAGGTCGGGGCCCTGGTGCTCCGGGTCGCGCTTGATGAACAGGCCCGCGTCGGAGTCCATCGCGGAGTTGCCCGGGAGGGGTCCGTTCGTCTCCCAGACGATGACCGACTCGGGGTGGTCGATGAGGTTCTCGCCGACGCCCGGCAGGTCGAGCACGCAGGGTATGCCGAGCGCTTCGAGGTCCTTCTCCGGGCCGATGCCGGAGTGCATCAGCAGCCGGGGCGTGTCGACGGCGCCCGCGCACACCAGCACCTCGCGGCCGGCCTCGACGTAGATCTCCTCGCCGTCCTTGGTGCGGACGTGGACGCCCTTGGCGCGGGTGCCCTCCAGCTCCAGCTTGTGCGCCCAGGTCTCCAGCATGAGGCGGAGGTTGGGGCGGTCGCCGGCCTCCATGTGGGGGTGGAGGTAGGCGACGGAGGCGGAGGAGCGCTTGTTGTTCTCCGGGTGGTAGGAGAGGTCGAAGAAGCCGACGCCCTCGTCGAAGGGCCGGTCGTTGAAGCCCACGACCTCGGGGACGCCGAGCGCGCTCTTGACGGCCTCGATCCAGTCGGCGGCGATGGCGTTCTGGTCCTTCTTCGCGACCCGCACGATGTTGTTGCGGAGCTTGCCGAAGTAGGGGTCCATGGCCTTCGCGCCCCAGCCGGCGGCGCCCGCGGCCTCCCACTCGTCCCAGTCGGAGGGCAGCGGCTTGAAGGAGATCAGGGTGTTGTGGGAGGAGCAGCCGCCCAGCACCTTGGCCCGGCTGTGCAGGATGTGCGAGTTGCCGCGGGGCTGCTCGGTGGTCGTGTACTCGTAGTCGAGCTCGCCGCCCAGCAGGCCGAGCCACTTGCGCAGCGTCAGCACGTCCTCGCGGTCGATGTCGGACGGGCCGCCCTCGATGACGACGACGGAGGTCGCGGGGTCCTCGGCGAGGCGGGAGGCGATGACCGAGCCGGCGGTGCCGCCGCCGACGACGACGTAGTCAGCGGTGATCTTCTGGGCTTCGACAGGGGGCATGGGGGTGCTCCTCGGGGCAGGAAGGTTCTTCGCTTACGGAATGGGTGCGGTTCGCTTGCGGAAGGGTCCGGCTCAGCCGGCGAACCAGCGCACCGGCTCGGGCGCGAGGTTCTGGTAGATGTGCTTCGCCTCGCGGTATTCGGCCAGGCCGGCGGGGCCGAGCTCGCGGCCGGTGCCGGACTTGCCGAAGCCGCCCCACTCCGCCTGCGGCAGGTAGGGGTGGAAGTCGTTGATCCACACCGTGCCGTGGCGCAGCCGGCCGGCGACGCGGCGGGCGCGGCCCGCGTCCTTGGTCCACACGGCGCCGGCGAGGCCGTACTCGGTGTCGTTGGCCAGGGCGACGGCCTCGTCCTCGGTGCGGAAGGTCTCGACGGTGAGGATCGGCCCGAAGGTCTCCTCGCGGACGACCTTCATGGCACGGTGGCAGCGGTCGAGGACGGTCGGCGCGTAGAAGTAACCGCCCTCCGGGCGGACCTCGTTCGGCTCGGGCTGGGCGCCGCCGCAGCGCAGCTCCGCGCCCTCGGCGAGGGCGGAGGCGACGTACGCCTCGGTCTTGTCGAGCTGCTGCGCGGAGACCAGCGGGCCGCACTCGACGCCTTCCTCGGTGCCCCGGCCGAGGCGGATCTTCCCGGCGCGGCGGGCGAGTTCGGTGACGAAGCGCTCGCGGACGGACTCCTCGATGATGAGGCGGGAGCCGGCCGAGCAGACCTGGCCGCTGTGGATGAACGCGGCGTTGAGGGCCTGGTCGACGGCGGTGTCGAAGTCCTCGTCGGTCGCGCAGGCGTCGGCGAAGACCACGTTGGGGTTCTTGCCGCCGAGTTCGAGGGCCACCTTCTTCACGGTGGGTGCGGCGGCCTGGGCCACCTTGACGCCCGAGGTGAGGCCGCCGGTGAAGGAGACCAGGTCGACGTCGGGGTGCTCGGACAGGCGGGCGCCCACGGGGTCGCCCGCGCCGGTGACGAGGTTGCCCACGCCGTCCGGGAGGCCGGCCTCCGCCAGGAGCTTCATCATCAGCACGGTGGACAGCGGGGTGACCTCGCTGGGCTTGATGACGAAGGTGTTGCCCGCGGCCAGCGCGGGGGCGACCTTCCAGCTGGCCTGGAGCAGCGGGTAGTTCCAGGGGGTGATCAGCGCGCAGACGCCGACCGGCTCGTGGACGACGATGCTGTGCAGGGTGTCCGAGCCCGCGTCGACGACGCGGCCGGCGCCCTCGCCGATGACGAGGTCGGCGAAGTAGCGGAAGGCGTCGGTGACGCAGTCGACGTCGATGCGGCCCTCTTCGAGGGTCTTGCCGGTGTCCCGGCTCTCGGTCAGCGCGATCTCCTCGCGGTCGCGCTGGAGGAGGTCCGCGACGCGGCGCAGCAGCGCCGCCCGCTCGGCCACGGGCGTGCGCGGCCAGGCGCCCTGACCGCCGTCGAAGGCGCGGCGGGCCGCGGCGACGGCGGCGTCCGTGTCGTCGGCGCCGCCCTCGGAGACCACGGCGAGGGTCTTGGCGTCCGCGGGGTCGAGCACCTCCCGCTGGGCGCCGGACGCGGCGGCACGCCACACCCCGTCGATGTGGATGGTCTCGGCTGACGACATGTTCTTCTCTGCCTTCCGGTTCCTGGACGGTCCCGCTGCCGCCGGGCAGGGCGCTCGGGCGGCAACGGGACGCGCCTAACCAAAAGGCGAAAAGCTATGCCTCATTCTTTACAAAGAGTGACACGGGTCACTGAGCGTCGCTGCTCGCGCAGTAGCCGGAAGGGCAGAACGAGCCCAGCAGCACCCGGAAGATCTCCTGGTGACGCGTCCACTCGTCGTCCGGCCCGGCGACCAGCAGGGCGTACTGCCGGCGGTCGGGGCCGGTGAACGCACGGTCGACAACGCGCCGCACGCTCCCGTCCGGCCGGACGTAGGTGTACGCCAGCTCGGCGGCACCCGCCGAGGGGGCGTTCTCCTGCGTCAGCCACAGCTTGCGGTAGCCCTTGTTGCGGGCCACCGCCCGCTCAGTCTCCTCCAGGGACGCGTACGGCGTCGGTTCCGGTCCGGTGAGCGTGAACACCTGGATCAGGCTGCTGCCGTCCGCCTGCTTGTAGAAGACGCTGGCGCCCTCCTCGCTGCGCTCCCAGCCCGACGGCACGTCGGCGCGGAAGCCGGCCGCGTCCCGCGTGCGCTCGAAGCCGGCGGGGGCGGACGCTGCGCTGCCCAGGAAGGGGGTGACCGGGGGGCTCGTGCTGTAACCGCCCGGGAAACCACCGCTGAAGCCGCCGGTGGTCGTCCCTGTGGAACCCGTAGTGCCCGTGCTGCCCGTGCTGCCCGTGCTGCCCGTCACGCCCGTCGTCGTGCCGGACGTCGACGATCCGTCATAGCTGTACGACGGCCCGGGCGTCGGCAGTCCGCTCACGCTCGGCCCCGGTGAAGGGCCCCCGCGCCCGCCCGTGTCCGTACCGTCGTCCCGCAGCATGGCCCAGGCGCCGACGCCCAGGCCGCCCGCGAGGACCACGCCCGCCAGCGCGCCGGCCAGGATCGCCGCGTGCGACGGCCCTTCGGGCAGGCCGTCCGGCGGGCCCGGCAGCAGACGGACCTCGGTCTCCTCGCCGTCGTACGGTTCGTCGTCCGCGCGCGGCCCGCGCCCCGGCGGGTCGTCCGCCACCCATTGCTGGAGATCCGCGTCCCAGCGGCTCATGCGCCCCGCCCCCTCACGCCAGCAGCCGGCCGGCCGCATCGGCGACCGCGGCCGCCGAGGCCAGACCGCCGACGGCCGTGGCTCCGCTGGTCAGCAGGGCCCGCAGCCGCACCAGGCGGCCGCGCTGCGTACGGCCCGTGCGGCGCGCCTCCGCCTCCAGGCCCGCGAGCTCGTCGCCGACCGCGTCGACGCCGTCGCCCTCGGACCGTACGAGCAGGGGCAGTTGCGCGCGCAGGGCCGTGACGGCCTCCAGCAGCTCGGGCGGCACGGCCAGCGCGTCGCGGGAGTCGACGGCCCGCGCCTCCCGGCCCGCGGCGACCGCGCCCCCGGAGAGCTCGCCCACGGCGATGCCGCCGGCGCGGGGCACGTCCGCGGGCACGCTCACGGGCGCGTTGTCGCTTAAGCGTTCGTTCGCGCTGCCGCTCCCTCCGGCGTCCTGACCAGCGTTCTGGCCGGCGTTCTGGCCGGGGTTCTGCCGCCCCGTGCCGCGGTGTTCGGCCTGGGCCCGCTCCCCCGCGGCGACGGCGCCGCCGGTCATCCGCCCGATGGCGATGCCGCCGCCGGTGCCGTTCCCGCCGCCCTTGTGGTCCCCGTGATCCTTGCGATCCGTCATGATCCCCCGTCCTTCGTGGTGTTCCTGGCCTGCGCGCCGCTGCCCGCGGCCACGGCGCCGCCGCTCATCGAGCCGATGAAGACGCCACCCTCACTGACCTGCACGATCTGCTGCTCGAACTGATCGGTCTCGTAGCCCTGGGAGCGCAGGGCGTCCCGTACGCCGCTCGCGATCCGGTCCTGGACCGTCTTCACGTAGCGGCTGATGTCCATCTCCTGGAACAGCGAGATGGAGTGCACCCCGGCGATCTCCCGCACCGAACCGGCGGGCCCGTCCGGGACCGCGCGGCGCGGGTCGGCCAGCCACGTGCGGAAGCCGGCGACGGCCGTGCGGACCGCCGAGACGGCGGACGCGAACCCGGCGGCCGGCGCGGTCAGCAGGGCGCGGGCGCCGTCGCGCAGGATGTCGTCCTCGCCCCGGGAGGCGATCACGTCGACCGCGCGGAACTCCGGCTTGACCGGCATGAGCACGTGCGGCACGACCTCCAGCACCAGCATGCCGCCCTGGGTGTGCACCCTGACCAGCACGGACACGACGACCTGCTCGTCCCACGCGCCCACGCGGACCCGCAGGAAGTAGCGGCGCGCCTCGCCGCCCTCGTCCACGGCCTCGCTCAGGTGCTGCCGGACGACGAGCTCGTCGTAGCGGACCTCGGGCCGGTGCGGGCCCACCGGGAGGTAGACGAACTCCTCGATCTCCAGGTCCTTGAGCCGGTCGCGGCTGGTCGCGGCGGCGGAGTCGCGCAGCGCCTCCAGGCGGGGCCGGATCAGGTCCACGACGGCGCGGGCGGTGAACGCGGGGCGCCCGTCGCCGCTGCCGCCGCCCTTGCTGAGGTCCTTGCCGCCGTTCCCGCCGCTGCGGGGCTTGAGCTCCAGGACGAACGACCACGGCTCGTACGGGCGGCCCATGCCGATGAACGGGCGGGAGGGGTCGTAGATGGTCAGTCCCGCGTACTGCTCGCGGTCGATCGTCGCCGCGATGCGGCGGTGGTGGCGCGAGCGCGGCACCGCGCGGGGGTGGCGGGCGAACGCCTCCCGCCCGAGCTCCAGCCGCATGACGGTGGCGACCCGCGAGCGGTGCATCCACACGGGCAGCACCAGCAGCAGCGGGAAGAGGACGGCCGTCCAGCTGCCCACGCCGTTCAGCAGGGCGACGATGACGGCGATCCAGTAGCCGATCTGGAGCAGGGGCGGGCCGACCGCCCGCAGGGCGCGCAGCGAGACCCGTCCCTTGAGGGCCCGGCGCAGGGTCGACTTGTCGACGGCGTAGACGGCGCTCCCGTGCCCGGCGGCGGCCTGCCCGATCCAGTGCGCCACGCACACCATGGCGTAGATGCCGGCCCACGGAAGCGGCACGTCCGGGAGGCTGTCCGAGTCGCTCACGAACCCGGAGGCGAAGAACGCGGCCCATAAGCAGGCCAGCAGCACCGCCGTGAGCACGTCCTGCGTACGCGCCCGCAGCGCGTGGGTGAGCACCGGCACGACGTCGATCCCCAGCGACGGCGCGATCGGCCGCTCCTCGTGCTCCACCAGCTCCTCGATGACGCGCCGGCGGAAGCCGAGGTCGAGGTAGGCCCCCGCGCACAGCAGCCGGGTGGCTTCGCTCCGCGCGTCCGGCCTGGTGGCACCGGTACCGGCCGTTGTCACCGGCGCGGACGACTTGGCCTGATCAGTTCTTGCGGATCCTGTGGATAACGTCACGAACTCTCCGATCGTCGAACTCACCTGCGAAGAGGCAGGAGTTGACGGCTTGTCGGAGAACTCACAATAAGCCAATCCGCTTCTCGCGAACCCCTCCTTGCACCCGAATGGCGGGCCGAAAAACGACCCCGTACGGGCGTACCGCGGAACGTCTGTGCGCGAAAAACGGGAGTGCCCCGGCAGCTGTTGCTGCCGGGGCACTCCCGTGGAAGGCCTTGCGGGCCGGACCGGTCAGATGAGGCCGAGGGCGCGGACGGCGTCGCGCTCCTCCACCAGCTCCTGGACCGAGGCGTCGATGCGGGCGCGGGAGAACTCGTTGATCTCCAGGCCCTGGACGATCTCGTACTTGCCGTCCTTCGTGGTGACGGGGAAGGACGAGATGATGCCCTCGGGGACGCCGTAGGAGCCGTCCGACGGGATGCCCATGGAGGTCCAGTCGCCGTCGGCGGTGCCGTTGACCCAGGTGTGGACGTGGTCGATCGCGGCGTTGGCAGCGGAGGCGGCCGAGGACGCGCCACGGGCCTCGATGATGGCCGCGCCGCGCTTGGCGACGGTCGGGATGAAGGTGTCGGCGAGCCAGGCCTCGTCGTTCACGACCTCGGCGGCGTTCTTGCCGGCGACGTCGGCGTGGAAGACGTCCGGGTACTGGGTGGCCGAGTGGTTGCCCCAGATCGTCAGGCGCTTGATGTCGGAGACGGCGACGCCGGTCTTCTTCGCCAGCTGCGAGATCGCGCGGTTGTGGTCCAGGCGGGTCATCGCGGTGAAGCGCTCGGCCGGGACGTCCGGCGCGGCGGCCTGGGCGATGAGGGCGTTGGTGTTGGCCGGGTTGCCGACGACGAGGACCTTGATGTCGTCCGCGGCGTGGTCGTTGATGGCCTTGCCCTGCGGCTTGAAGATGCCGCCGTTGGCCTCCAGCAGGTCACCGCGCTCCATGCCCTTGGTGCGCGGGCGGGCGCCGACCAGCAGCGCGACGTTCGCGCCCGCGAAGGCGACGTTCGGGTCGTCGGTGATGTCGATGCCGCGCAGCAGCGGGAAGGCGCAGTCGTCGAGCTCCATGGCGGTGCCCTCGGCGGCCTTCAGGCCCTGCGGGATCTCCAGCAGGCGCAGCTTGACCGGCACGTCCGCGCCGAGGAGCTGACCGGAGGCGATGCGGAAGAGCAGCGCGTAGCCGATCTGGCCGGCTGCACCGGTGACGGTGACATTGACGGGAGTGCGGGTCATGGCGATCTCCTGCTGCGAACTGGGGTGGGTGTCCCTGCCCATGATGTTCGGATCTCTCTCGGTATCAAGAGATCCGGCGTCAGGCTATCCGACCCGGCACGCTCCGAACCCCCGGCCCGGTGTGGGACGCCTCACCGTGCCGTGGCCGGACCCGCTCCGGGGCCGCGGGCGGGACCCCGCCCTACCCCGCCGCGGGCGTCCCCCGGGGCGTCGTGCAGCCCTTGGCGCCCGTGGTCAGCGTCGCGCAAGCCTTCGCCTTGCCCGGTTCGGAGACCGCGACCATCGGCGTGTAGCCGTCGGCGTCGCGCACGACCTTGCCGGACTCCGTACGGGCGGGCGCGCCGCCGTCCGCGGCCGCGTCTATCCGGACGGCGTCGCCCGGGACGGCTTGCGTTATCCGCGCCCAGGCCGCGCCGCACACCTGGCTGTAGCGGACCTCGACGTACGACGTGCCGACGGTCGCGGAGCCGGCGGTCGTCGCCCTGCCGCCGCCGCACCCCATGGCCTCGGGGTCCTTGCCGCCGCACTCCGCGCCCGTGCACTTCACCCCGGCGGGCAGGACGGCGGAGGGAGAGGCGGGCGGCGCCACCGGGCCGGACCCGGAGTCCGTGCCGTCCCCCACGCCCAGCAGCAGGACCGCCGCCGCGACGACGAGCAGGGCGCCCACGACGCCGGTGACGAAGAGGGCCGCCCGGCGGCGCGCCGGGGGGCCGTCGGCCGGGATGGCGTTCGCCCGGTAGTCGGGCGGCTGAGCCGACCGCGGGACGGCCTGCGGCCCCTGGGCCGGGCCGGAAGAGCCGGACGAGTCGGAGGGGCGGCCGGAAGAGCCGGAAGGGCCAGGGGGGCCGGAGGCGCCGGAAGGGGCCGGGGAGCCGCCGGGCCCCGCAGCACCCGAAGCGCCCGCAGCGCCCGCCGCCCCCGAAGCGCTCTCCTCCTCCGTCGCCCGCCGCGCCGCCTCGTGGCACAGCGGCTCCGAGATGACCGCCCCCGGCTGCCCGTCGGCCCGGGAGGCCTGCACCGCGCCCTGCACCGGCCCCGGGCCCGCGGCCTGCGTCATACTCTCCGGCGGCCCGAACTCGCCCAGCGCGGCCCGCGCCCGGGCGATCCGCGCCGACTCCAGCGTCGAGTCGTGCCGCAGCTCGCTCCGGCTCCACGCCCGATCGGCCAGCTCCCACATCGTGCTCAGGTGGACCACGTCGGTCCCGGTCGCCTCGGCGAGCGCCTCCGCGGCCCCCAGCGGCGGCAGCAGCCGCCCGCCGAGATAGCGCTCCCACGACGTCTTGCTGTATCCGGTGCGGTCCGCGACGGCGCCGACGCTCAGCCCGCTGCGCTCCACGAGTCTGCGCAGTTGTTCGGTGAATTCGCGCACTTCCGGGTCCAGTTCCTCCGGTAGCGCCCTCCAACGAGGCATTGCACTCCCCTGTCCCCCGATACGTACGGGTTCGTCGTCCCGTTCCGTGACCCCTGCCGTGACGTGCTGTGGCGCGGCGCCCCATCCGCAGCCACCGGTGCTGGCTACCCAGGGGGATGCCGCAATCCAGCATGGCAGTTCCCATGGGCGGGGCGCATCGTGGCATTTGGGTTAATCAGGGGCCACGCCCCGCGCCCTTGTCACATCTGCTGCACAACTGATACGGGACGGCGAAATCGTCGCGGATCCGTCACCTCCCCGCCACAGCGGGCTTGAAGATCTTGAAACCGGAACATCGGTTCAAGATCCTCTTAACCGGGCGGTGGCCGGTCCTCCCACGGGGGTGGAGGACCGGTCACCGCGGCCGCTCACACGGCCGCCGGCGCCGGCTTCCGCCGCAGGTTCGCGTCGAGGGCCGCGAGGAACTCCTCGGTGGTCAGCCAGGGACTCTCCGCCCCGACGAGCAACGCCAGGTCCTTAGTCATCTGCCCGCCCTCCACCGTCTCGATGCACACCCGCTCCAGAGACTGCGCAAACGTGGTGACATCGGGCGTACCGTCCAGCCTGCCGCGGTGGGCCAGGGCCCGGGTCCAGGCGAAGACGGAGGCGATCGGATTGGTGGAGGTCGCCTTGCCCTGCTGGTGGCGGCGATAGTGGCGGGTGACGGTGCCGTGCGCGGCCTCGGCCTCCAGCGTGCGGCCGTCGGGCGTCATCAGGACCGAGGTCATCAGGCCGAGCGAGCCGAAGCCCTGCGCGACGGCGTCGGACTGGACGTCGCCGTCGTAGTTCTTGCAGGCCCACACGTAGCCGCCGGGCCACTTCAGCGCGGACGCGACCATGTCGTCGATGAGCCGGTGCTCGTACGTCAGCCCGGCCCGCTCGAACTCCGCCCGGAACTCGGCGTCGAAGACCTCCTGGAAGAGGTCCTTGAACCGGCCGTCGTACTTCTTCAGGATCGTGTTCTTGGTGGACATGTAGACCGGGTAGCCGCGGTCCAGGCCGTAGCGGAACGAGGCGCGCGCGAAGTCGCGGATCGACGCGTCCAGGTTGTACATCGACAGGGCGACCCCGGGGCCCGGGAAGTCGAAGACCTTCAGCTCGACGGGGTCCGAGCCGTCCGCCGGGGTGAAGGTCATGGTGAGCGTGCCCGCGCCGGGGACCTTCAGGTCGGTCGCGCGGTACTGGTCGCCGAAGGCGTGGCGGCCGACGACGATGGGCTTCGTCCAGCCGGGGACGAGCCGCGGCACGTTCGCCATGATGATCGGCTCGCGGAAGATCACACCGCCGAGGATGTTGCGGATGGTGCCGTTGGGCGAGGGGTACATCGCCTTGAGGCCGAACTCCTCGACCCGCGCCTCGTCCGGCGTGATCGTCGCGCACTTCACGCCGACGCCGTGCTCCAGGATGGCGTGCGCGGCGTCGGCGGTCACCTGGTCGCCCGTGGCGTCGCGGTTCTCGATGCCCAGGTCGAAGTACTTCAGGTCGATGTCGAGGTGAGGCAGGATCAGCCGGTCCTTGATGGACCGCCAGATGATCCGGGTCATCTCGTCGCCGTCGAGCTCGACGACCGGGCCGACTACCTTGATCTTGGCCATGACGGGGACCGTCCCTCTCGCGGGCAGCGCCGGCCCTTCCCCGCCCGTGGGGCAGGAAAGGGATCACCTCGTCATCAAGCTACTCGAAATCGGGCAAACGCGGTCACGTCTGGACCGTGCGACCGCGTGACCGTGTCTTCGGGGTCCGGGGCTAGACCGTGAAGTGGAGGACGTCCTCCAGGAACGGCACCTTCAGCCACGGGTGCGGCTGCGCCATCAGGGACAGCAGCAGGATCGCCGCACCCAGCCCGCCGTACGTGATCATGTCCGTGAACCGTGACCGCACGGCCAGCATGCCCACGGACGGCAGCGCCCAGCGCAGCACCGCGCCGCCGATCATCGCCAGCCCGATGAGCAGCGTCCCGACCCGGAACGCGTCGAAGGCGACGATCAGCAGCCCGAGCCCGGTCACGCCCATGACCGCGAGCAGCGGCCACTGGCGCGCCGGCGCCGGCGCGTCCCCGGGGGCGGCGCGCCCGCCGCCCTCGGGGCGGGCGGTGTCCCGCGTGAGCTGGAACCGCCGGCCACGGCCGGCGCCCGGCTCCTGCCGGGGCTCACCGGCCCCGGCGGTCCCGTTCACCCCGGCCGGCCCACCGGTCCCGGCCGGTGCGGCCGCGCCGTTGGACCCCGCCGCACCGCCGGACCCGGCTGCTCCGTCAGATCCCGCCGCGCCGTTGGACCCGGCGGGTCCGCCCGGCCCGGCCGACCCGGCAGACTCAGCCCGCATGCCCGCCGCCGGCGGCACGCTCCGCGGCCTCCACCACGTTGACCAGCAGCAGGGCCCGGGTCATCGGGCCGACGCCGCCCGGGTTCGGGGAGACCCAGCCGGCGACCTTGGCGACCGCCGGGTCCACATCGCCCATGATCTTGCCGTCGCCGTCGCGGCTGACGCCGACGTCCAGCACGGCCGCGCCGGGCTTGATGTCCTCCGGCTTGATCAGGTGGCCCACGCCCGCCGCGGCGACGACGATGTCGGCCTGGCGCAGCTGCGCGGAGAGGTCACGGGTGCCGGTGTGGCAGAGGGTGACCGTGGCGTTCTCGGTCCGGCGGGTCAGCAGCAGGCCGATCGAGCGGCCGACGGTGATGCCGCGGCCGACGACGACGACGTGCGCGCCGTTGAGCTCCACGTCATGGCGGCGCAGCAGCTCGATGATGCCGTTGGGGGTGCAGGGCAGCGGGCCGGGCTCGTTCAGCACGAGGCGGCCGAGGCTCATGGGGTGCAGGCCGTCGGCGTCCTTGGCCGGGTCCATGAGCTCCAGGACGCGGTTGGTGTCAATACCCTTGGGAAGGGGGAGTTGGACGATGTAACCGGTGCACTCGGGGTTGTCGTTGAGCTCGCGGACGACCGCCTCGATCTCCTCCTGCGTGGCCGTGTCCGGCAGTTCGCGCTGGATGGACGCGATGCCGACCTCGGCACAGTCGCGGTGCTTGCCGGCCACGTACCACTTGCTGCCGGGGTCGTCGCCGACGAGGAGGGTGCCGAGACCGGGCTGGACGCCGCGGGCCTTCAGCGCCTCCACGCGCGCCGTGAGTTCGGACTTGATCGCTGCTGCCGTGGCCTTGCCATCGAGAATCTGGGCGGTCATGACACCATCCTCCCGGATGGGGCGGCCATGGTTCCAATCAGGGCGGCCCGCAGTTGGTGACGAATTCGCACCGGTTATTACCGGGAGCCCCTGCGGTCCCGCCGATACGGGTATCGGCTGGACAAATGTCACAGCCCCGATAACGATGATCCGCGTGCCGTGGGCGAAAAACGGGGGCGAGCCGCCGACACAACTCTCCTCCGAATGCCCGCGCCGTCCCCGCACGACAGCAACGGAGGAAATAGCCAGCCATGAGCTTCGGCGATCAGAACAACCCGTACGGCGCGCCCCAGCAGGCGCCCGGTTACGGCTATCCGCAGCAGCCCCAGGGCGCCCAGCCCGGCCAGCCCTACGCCGCCTACCCGCAGGGCCAGGGCGGCTACGCCGGCGCGCCGCAGGGCCCGCAGGTGATGCCGGGCGTCACCAAGGCGGCCCGCATCATGCTGTACGCGATCGCCGCGGTGCACGTGATCGTGGCGGGCCTGTGCGTCGCCGCGGTCGCGGCGATCAGTGACGCGAAGAAGACCCACGGCGGCGGTTCGGTGACCACCGCTCAGGGCGACACCGTGGATGCCGACACGGTCTTCGACGCCGGAAAGGGCGTTTTCGCGTTCCTGGCCGCGCTGGCCGTGATCTTTGCGATCCTCGGCATCATTCTCGCGGTGCGCTACGCCAAGGGCGGCAATGGCGTCCGCGTCGGCTCGATCGTCTACGCGGCGTTCGGCATCATCAGCGGCCTGGTCTGCATCATCTTCTACGGGATCGGCATCCTCGGTCTGATCCTGTCGATCCTGGTGATCGTCTTCGCGGCCAAGCAGGCCTCGAACGAGTGGTTCCGCCGTCCGCGCTTCTGAGCCGGCGGCCCCGGAGGCCCGTACCCGCGCACTGCGGGTACGGGCCTCCTGCCGTTCCTGGGGAAGAGTCCTAGTGGACGATTCCTAGTGGAAGAAGTGCCGCGTGCCCGTGAAGTACATGGTCACGCCCGCCGCCTTCGCGGCCTCCACGACCTGCTCGTCACGGACCGAACCGCCCGGCTGCACCACGGCCTTGACGCCGGCGGCCGTGAGCACCTCCAGCCCGTCCGGGAAGGGGAAGAACGCGTCGGAGGCGGCGTACGAGCCGCGCGCCCGCTCCTCGCCCGCGCGCTGCACCGCGAGCTTCGCGGAGTCGACGCGGTTGACCTGGCCCATGCCGACGCCGACGGTCGCGCCGTCCTTGGCGAGCAGGATGGCGTTGGACTTCACGGCGCGGCAGGCGCGCCAGGCGAAGGCCAGCTCGGCGAGCTCGGCGGCGGGGAGCGCCTCGCCCGTGGCGAGCGTCCAGCTCGCCGGGTCGTCGCCCTCGGCCTGGAGGCGGTCCTTGGTCTGGAGCAGCAGGCCGCCCTCGACGGGCCGCCCCTCGGTGACCGCGCACGGCGCGTCGGCGCAGCGCAGCACGCGGATGTTCTTCTTGCGGGCCAGCACCTCGACGGCGCCGTCCTCGTAGGCCGGGGCGACGATGACCTCGGTGAAGATCTCGGCGACCTGCTCGGCCATGGCGACCGTCACCGGGCGGTTGACGGCGATCACGCCGCCGAACGCGGACAGCGGGTCGCACTCGTGCGCCTTGCGGTGGGCCTCGGCGACGTCCGAACCGGTGGCGATGCCGCACGGGTTGGCGTGCTTGATGATGGCGACGCAGGGGTCGGCGTGGTCGTACGCCGCCCGGCGCGCGGCCTCGGTGTCGACGTAGTTGTTGTAGGACATCTCCTTGCCGTGCAGCTGCTCGGCGTGCGCGAGGCCCTTGCCGGAGGCGTCGGTGTAGAGGGCGGCGGGCTGGTGCGGGTTCTCGCCGTAGCGCAGCACGTTCGCGCGGGTGAAGGTGGCGCCGAAGAAGGCGGGGAAGCCGCTCTCGTCCTCCGCCGCGTAGTCATCGGCGAACCAGCCGGCGACGGCCACGTCGTACGCGGCCGTGTGCCGGAAGGCCTCCGCGGCCAGGCGCTTGCGGGCGGTGAGGTCGAAGCCGCCGTCGGCGACGGCCTTGAGGACGTCCTGGTAGCGGCCGGGGCTGACGACGACGGCCACGGAGGGGTGGTTCTTGGCGGCGGCGCGGACCATCGAGGGGCCGCCGATGTCGATCTGCTCGACGCACTCGTCGGGCGAGGCGCCGGAGGCGACGGTCTCCCGGAACGGGTAGAGGTTGACGACGACCAGCTCGAAGGGCTCGACGCCCAGCTCGGCGAGCTGCTCGCGGTGCGCGTCGAGGCGCTGGTCGGCCAGGATGCCGGCGTGGACGCGCGGGTGCAGCGTCTTCACGCGGCCGTCCAGGCACTCGGGGAAGCCGGTGAGCTCCTCGACCTTGGTGACGGGGACGCCGGCCGCGGTGATCCGGGCGGCCGTGGAGCCGGTGGAGACGAGCTCGACACCGGCCTCGTGCAGACCACGGGCCAGCTCCTCCAGCCCGGTCTTGTCGTAGACGCTGACCAGCGCCCGGCGGATGGGCCGCTTCATACCTTCGGCGGTCACGGAATCCTTACCTTTCGTCCCTCTATGCGGTAGCCGTTACGGGCCAGACGCCCCACGACATCGACGAGCAGCTCGCGCTCGACTTCCTTGATGCGCTCGTGCAGCGCGGATTCGCCTTCCTCTGTGTCCTCTTCCACAACCTCGACCACGCCCTGGGCGATGATCGGGCCGGTGTCGACGCCGTCGTCGACGAAGTGGACGGTGCAGCCGGTCACCTTCACGCCGTACGCGAGCGCGTCGCGCACGCCGTGGGCGCCGGGAAAGCTGGGCAGCAGGGCGGGGTGGGTGTTGACGATGCGCCCGCCGTAGCGCGCGAGGAATTCCTTCCCCACGATCTTCATGAAACCGGCCGAGACGACGAGGTCCGGCTCGTACGCCGCCGTGGCCTCGGCCAGCGCGCGGTCCCAGGCCTCGCGCACCGGGTGGTCCTGAACGCGGCAGACGAAGGTGGGGATCCCGGCGCGCTCGGCCCGCTCCAGGCCGGCGATGCCGTCCCGGTCGGCGCCCACGGCCACGACCCGCGCGCCGTAGCCCTCGGGGTCGGCGGCGATCGCGTCGAGGAGGGCCTGGAGGTTGGTGCCGGAGCCGGAGACGAGGACGACGAGGCGGGCGGGGGGCGCGGGAGGCGGGGAGGCCACGGTGGGGCCCTTTCTCGCGGGCGGAGCGGTCTGTTGGCCGTACTGGATAGCCGTACTGATGGCCGTACGGTGGACAGGGCCGTACGGTTTGTATGGTCGTACGAGACGAGGGTGCCGCGGAATACGGGGGACTCTACGAACCCGCCGACCGCCAGCAACGATACCGGCACACCGAACGGCCCCCGCGGGACGGGGGCGGCCGTGGAAGGTAGCGTCTGGAAGCAGTGCCCGGAAAGCGCGGGTGCCACATGCACGGAATCCGGGCGCGACGCCGTACGTTCGGAGTGCGGTAGACGACACAAGGGGAAGACACACTCCACATGCCGGACCGACGCCGTGACGCGGCTCACCGCCCCTCCCCGTCCCCGGACGAGCAGCGGGACAACCCCTTCGCGCCGCCGCCCGAGGGACAGCCCGACCGGCCGTGGCAGCCGCGCGAGCCGCAGCGGCCGCAGGGCCGGGAGAACGGCGAGGGCGAGGGCGGCAGCGACGGCAACGGCGGCCCGGAAGGCTCCGGGGGCCCCGAAGGACAGCAGCCCCCGGCGTGGGGCAGCCAGTGGAGCAGCCGGCAGCCCGGCCGCCACGACGGCGGCGGCTTCGGCGGCGGCCCGGGCGGCCCCGCGGGCGGGCCCGGCGGCCCGGGCGGAGGCGGCGGCCTGCGCTGGGACCCCACGGACCCCGCCCAGCGGCGCGCCCGCTACGCCCTCCTCGCGGGCATGTGGGGCTTCTTCTTCGCCCTGTTCAGCATCCCGTACGTGGCGCTGCTGCTCGGCGCCCTCTCGGTCTACTGGGGCGTCAGCGCCCTGCGCGCCAAGCCGCGGCCCCAGCGCACCGACGTCGACATCCCGGCGGGCCCGCCGACGCCGGCGCCCGGCGCGTTCAAGCCGCAGACGACGGCGGCGGTGAGCGGCCTGGTGACGGGCGGGCTGGCGCTGGCCATCGTGGCGGCGTCCTTCGCCTTCCGGGTCGTCTACAGCGACTACTACACGTGCGTCGACGACGCCCTGACGCAGAGCTCGCAGCAGGCGTGCGAGCGGCACCTCCCGAAGCAGCTCAGGCCGCTGCTGGGGAACCGGGACTGACCTCAGCGGCGGTCGCGGTTCGCGGCGTCGCGCGGTTCGAAGTCCGGGACGAGACCGCCCCCGGACTCCCGTAGCGCCGCCCAGCGCACCTGCCGCGCCCGCGAGTCGTGCCAGGCCGGCACGACCGTTCCCGCCCGGGCCGCCTTGGGCCGCGCCCCCTTCGGCCGGGCGCGGCGGCCGAACCAGCCCCGCCGCTCCCCCCGGGCCTCCGGCCCGCACGCCGCGGCCGGCGCCGCCGGGAAGGGCGCGGGCGCGGGCCGTACGGGAAGCGCCTCCACCGGGGTGCGGGTGGCGAACGACAGCGTCGGCGTGTCGGCGCAGGCTCCCCGGACGGCGCGGGGCGGCCCGAAGCCCAGCCACGCCCCGACCGCCCGCGCGGCCCGCGCCCCGGTCCACCAGCGCCCGCGGCCGCGCCGCTCGTGCCGTTCCGGACGCACCCGCCGGTGGGCGCCCGCGGGAATCCGTACGGACGACGCCGCGGGGCGTGCGGGCCCCGAAGACCCCGAGGACATCGCGGCCGCGCCCGCCAGGGCGACGGCCCCCACCGGGCGGGCGGGGACGGCGGCGGCGGCCTCCACGGGCCGCTCGACGGGCATGCCGCCCAGCGCGACCCGCCGCCGCAGCCACCGCAGCACCAGCGCCCCCGGCACGCTCACGGCCGCCGTCCAGGCGAGCGCGGCCGCGCCGACGAGCCGGCACGAGGGCCCGAACGTGGCGAGGACGGACGCGCCCAGCGAGCCGCCCGCCGCGTAGGCCAGCAGGGTGACGGCCAGGGCGCAGAAGACGGAGCCGAGGGCGGCGATGCCCGCGGTCTCGCCGGCCCCGCTCCGCGCGAGGTCCGCGGAGCGCCGCGGCACGGCGGCGTAGGCGATGGTCGTCCCGGCCGCGAGGCTCACCGCGGCCGAGGCCGCCAGGGGCAGCGGCTCGGCGGGGCCCGGCGTGGGGAGGATCGCGAAGAGCGGGAAGGACGGCAGCAGCGGGTAGGCCGTGATCCCGAGGGGCGCGACCGCGCCGGCCGTGCCGACGGCGAAGCCCGGCCCGAGCCCGTAGGCCGCCGCCCAGACCACGGCGTTGGGCAGCAGCGCGAGGCACAGCAGCAGCACCGCGGCGCGGCCCGACCAGGCCGCCGTGATCTGGAGGAGGGACTCGCGGGCGGCGCCGGCGTGGACGGCGAGGGAGCCCGCGAGGAGGACGGCGGCGCCGCTGAGCAGGACGACGGTGCCGGCCGCCGCGGCACCGGCGGCCGCCGCGACCCGGTCCCGGGTGAACCAGCCCCGCAGCCGTGCGGGGACGGTGGCGAGCGCGCGGCGCACGAACGGCGGCGGGGTCCCGTAGGGGAAGCCCAGGGCGGCCCACGTCCCGGCGGCCACGGACACGCCCGCGACGACCGGCACGTGCAGCAGGGCGCTCAGCGGCTCGACGTGCACGGGGCCGGAGGAGGCGTAGACGGCGGCGCACACGGCGACGAGCAGGTAGCCGCCGAGGAGGGTCAGGGCGGCCCTGCGCGGGGCGGGCCCGGGGAGGGCGGGCCGGGGGGCGGCGGCCGGCTCCTCGATGTCCAGCAGCATGACGTCCGGGTACGGAGTCCCGTCCTCTTCGTCCGCGGCCTCGTCCGGCCCTTCCAGGGCGTGCCGCGCGGCGCGGTAGAGCAGCCAGCAGGGCAGGACGGTCAGCAGCATCGGCGTGAGGCCGATCGGGGCGGGCGCCCCGGTGAGGGTGTCCGTGCGGACGAGGTCGGCGCCGTGCGCGAGCAGCCACAGGCCGGCGGCGGAGCGCAGGGCCTCGCCCGCGCCGCCGTCCGGGTACGGCGAGGTGATCCACAGCAGCAGGACGACCACGGCCAGCGCCCCGAGCCCCAGGCCCGCGGCGATCGCCCCGCCGACGAACACCGTTCCCGCAGGTGGCGGCGCGCTTACGGCGGGCCGGCCGGGCGCGGGCAACGGCGGGCTGTGCTCGGCATCTCGGGTCACATGGTCATGCTGCCAAGAACACGGCTTTCGTTCGGGTAGCGGGTAAATGACCGTCGTGTCGCTTTTGATACCCGGATAAACCTATTTGACGGAGATTGACCTCAATGGCCGGGCGGCGCGGCGCCGGGCAGGCCCCGGGCCGGGCCGGACGCCCGCCCCGGAACGCGCACGGGCCCGCGCCCCTCGCGGGGTGCGGGCCCGTGCTGCGAAGCCGTCAGGAACCGTCAGGCTCAGGCGCCCAGCGCGGCGCGCGCGAGGCGGGCCGTCTCGGACGGGGTCTTGCCGACCTTCACACCGGCGGCCTCCAGGGCCTCCTTCTTCGCCTGGGCGGTGCCGGACGAACCGGAGACGATGGCGCCGGCGTGGCCCATGGTCTTGCCCTCGGGCGCGGTGAAGCCCGCCACGTAGCCGACGACCGGCTTGGTGACGTTGGCCTTGATGAAGTCCGCGGCACGCTCCTCGGCGTCGCCGCCGATCTCGCCGATCATCACGATCAGCTCGGTCTCCGGGTCGGCCTCGAACGCGGCGAGCGCGTCGATGTGCGTGGTGCCGATGACCGGGTCGCCACCGATGCCGACGGCGGAGGAGAAGCCGATGTCACGGAGCTCGTACATCATCTGGTAGGTCAGCGTGCCGGACTTGGACACGAGACCGATGCGGCCGGGCTTGGTGATGTCGCCCGGGATGATGCCGGCGTTGGACTGGCCCGGGGTGATGAGACCGGGGCAGTTCGGGCCGATGATGCGGGTCTTGTTGCCCTTCGAGCCCGCGTACGCCCAGAAGGCGGCGGAGTCGTGGACGGCGATGCCCTCGGTGATCACGACGGCCAGCGGGATCTCGGCGTCGATCGCCTCGACGACGGCGGCCTTGGCGAACGCCGGCGGGACGAAGACGACGGTGACGTCGGCACCGGTCTTCTCCATCGCCTCGGCGACCGAGCCGAAGACGGGCACGGAGGTGCCGTCGAAGTCGACCTCGGTGCCGGCCTTGCGCGGGTTCACGCCACCGACGATGTTGGTGCCGTCGGCCAGCATGAGCTTGGTGTGCTTCATGCCCGTGGCGCCGGTCATCCCCTGGACGATGACCTTGCTGTCCTTGGTGAGGAAGATAGCCATGGTTGTGGAGTCCTCGTCCCTTACTTAGCCGCAGCCAGCTCGGCGGCCTTGTCGGCCGCGCCGTCCATGGTGTCCACGCGCTGGACCAGCGGGTGGTTGGCGTCGGACAGGATCTTGCGACCCAGCTCCGCGTTGTTGCCGTCGAGGCGCACGACCAGCGGCTTGGAGACGTCCTCGCCCTTGCTCTTGAGGAGCTCCAGGGCCTGGACGATGCCCTTGGCGACCTCGTCGCACGCGGTGATGCCACCGAAGACGTTGACGAAGACGGACTTGACGTCCGGGTCGCCGAGAATGATCTCGAGACCGTTCGCCATGACCTCGGCGGAGGCGCCGCCACCGATGTCGAGGAAGTTGGCGGGCTTGACGCCGCCGTGGTTCTCACCGGCGTACGCGACGACGTCGAGGGTCGACATGACCAGACCCGCGCCGTTGCCGATGATGCCGACCTGGCCGTCGAGCTTGACGTAGTTCAGGCCCTTGGCCTTGGCGGCGGCCTCCAGCGGGTTGGCCGCGTCCTTGTCCTCCAGCGCCTCGTGCTCCGGCTGGCGGAACTCGGCGTTGGCGTCCAGGGACACCTTGCCGTCGAGGGCGATGACGTCGCCGCTCGCGACCTTGGCCAGCGGGTTGACCTCGACGAGGAGGGCGTCCTCGGCGACGAAGGTCTTCCACAGGGTCACCATGACCTCGGCGACCTTCTCGGCGACCTCGGCCGGGAACTTCGCCAGGGCGACGATCTCGCGGGCCTTCTCGATGCTGACGCCCTCGATGGCGTTGACCGGGACCTTCGCGAGCTTCTCGGGGGTCGTCGCGGCGACCTCCTCGATGTCCATGCCACCGGCGACGGACGCCATGGCGAGGAAGGTGCGGTTGGTCCGGTCGAGGAGGTACGAGACGTAGTACTCCTCGAGGATCTCCGGAGCGGTCTCGGCGATCATGACCTTGTGGACCGTGTGGCCCTTGATGTCCATGCCGAGAATGTCCGTCGCGCGGGCGACGGCCTCGTCCGGGGTGGCGGCCAGCTTCACGCCGCCGGCCTTGCCGCGGCCACCGACCTTGACCTGGGCCTTGACGACAGACTTGCCGCCCAGCCGCTCGGTCGCCGCGCGGGCGTCCTCAGGCGTGTCAATGACTTCACCGGCCAGCACCGGTACACCGTGCTTGGCGAAGAGGTCCCTCGCCTGGTACTCGAACAGGTCCACGCGCGTCCGTCCCTTTTCCATGGATATCGCGGTTCGTTGTCTTCTGCGCGGGCGTGCCGCAGGGCAGCGTGACGACGCGATCTTTTACGAGGGCGGCACACGTTCACCGTTGACGCGGCATGTCCGTCTCGCAGGTTATCCCCGCCGGAGGGGCGGCCCTAAATCACAGGTCACACTACGACCGTGATTACGCTCACAGATCGCGACGGAATCCGTACGCATCCGGCCTACGGAGCGTGCGCGGCGGGTATCCCGGCGGCCGTGTCGGGCACGGGCAGCGGGCGCTTCTCCAGGGCCGCGGCCATCACCTCCGGGAAGAGGTCCGGGGTGCAGGCGAAGGCGGGAGCGCCGAGGGCCGCCAAGGCCGCCGCGTGCTCGCGGTCGTAGGCCGGGGCACCCTCGTCGGAGAGCGCGAGCAGCGTCACGAACTGCACACCGGCCGCCTTCATGGCCGCCACCCGTTTGAGCATCCCGTCCCGGATCCCGCCCTCGTAGAGATCACTGATGAGGACCACGACGGTTTCCGCCGGGCGGGTGATGCGGGACTGGCAGTAGGCGAGCGCCCGGTTGATGTCGGTGCCGCCGCCGAGCCGGGTGCCGAAGAGCACGTCGACCGGGTCGGACAGCTGGTCCGTGAGGTCCACGACGGAGGTGTCGAAGACGACGAGGCGGGTGTCGAGGGTGCGCATCGAGGCGAGGACGGCGCCGAAGACGGAGGCGTAGACGACGGAGGCGGCCATGGAGCCGGACTGGTCGATGCAGAGGATCACGTCCTTCTTCACCGACCGCGCGGCCCGGCCGTAGCCGACGAGGCGCTCGGGGACGACCGTGCGGTACTCGGGCAGGTAGTTCTTGAGGTTCGCCCGGATAGTGCGGTCCCAGTCGATGTCGCGGTGGCGGGGGCGGCTGATGCGGGCCGAGCGGTCGAGGGCGCCGGTGAGGGTGGCGCGGGTGCGCGCGGCCAAGCGCTTCTCCAGGTCCTCGACGACCTTGCGGACCACGGCCCGGGCGGTCTCCTTCGTCGTCTCGGGCATCGCCTTGTGGAGGGAGAGCAGCGTGCCGACGAGGTGGACGTCGGCCTCGACGGCCTCCAGCATCTCGGGCTCCAGGAGCAGGGCCGACAGCCCGAGCCGGTCGATGGCGTCGCGCTGCATCACCTGAACGACGGACGCCGGGAAGTACGTACGGATGTCCCCCAGCCAGCGGGCGACGCGGGGCGCGGAGCCGCCGAGGCCGGCCTCGCGCGGGCCGGAGCCCTGGGCGGCGGGGTCTCCCTGGCCGCCGTAGAGCGCTTCGAGGGCGCGGTCCATGGCGCTGTCGGCGCCGCTGAGGGCGGCGAGCCCGCCGCCGGCGCGCTCGGCGGGATCCGCGCCGAGGACGAGCCGCCAGCGGCGGAGACGCTCGGCGGCGGGGTCGGTCGCGGCGGGGTCGGTCGCGGTGGGGTCGGTGTGGGTACGGGCGGTCGTATCCGTACCCATATCCGTATCCGTATCCGTAGTCATCGTTGTGCTCCCCTCTGTCTGTGGCATGCCGATTGCTGTGTCATGCCGAGCAGCAGGCGCATCGTCGGCAGCACCGCCGCCGCGCGTTCCTCGTCGAGGCGTGCCCCTGCCCCGCTCCCGCGGGGCGGCGTTCCTCCCGTCCCCGGCCCGCCCCGGCGGATCTGCTGCCCCACGGCGCGGCGCGTTCCCTGGTCGAACGACGAGAAAGTGCGGCGCAGCAGGGGCAGGACACCGGCGAAGGCCCCGGCCGGCACGCCGGTAAGCCAGTCGTCGACAAGGGCGAGCAGGCGTTCGTCGTGGACGAGGAGCATGCCGCCGGGCCCGCCGCTGCCGAGGAACCCCTCGATCCAGGCGGCGGCCTCGGCCGGCTCCGTACCGGCGGAGAGGGCGAGCCCCATGAGCCGGGCGGCGTGCCCGCCGGGAAGCAGCCCGTCGTCGAGCAGCAGCCGCACGGCCCGCCCGCGGATCCCGCCGGGCAGCCCGTCCCGCCCGGCGAGCACCCCGAGCACGGCGGCCCACCGGTGCCGGAGGCCGGTGCCGGCCGCCTCGTCCTCGTCGGGGGCGGGCTCCGGGGCCAGCAGCGCCACCGCCTGATGGACTTCATCCACCAGGCCCCGCATGGTCGCCGCGGCGTCGGCGTCCAGGCCCGCGCACGCGGCGGGGAGGCCTACGAACACGCGCTCGGCGAGGCCCTCGGCCACTTCGCTGAGCGCAGCGACGCCCGTGCGGCGGACGTCGCCGTAGCGCACGGAGCGGACGAGGGCGGGGAGGGCCTTGGCGAGGTGGGCGACGTCCGTGTCGAGCGCGGCGCGGTCGGCCAGGGCGCGCATCACGGTGGGCAGCGCGCCGGGCAGGCCGGCGAGCAGGCAGTGCTCGGCGAGGGCCGTGACGTCGGCCAGAGTGGCGGCGCCCGCGGCGAGGGACTCGGCCCTGGCGGTGGCGGCGGCGCGCACGGTCGTGCCCCAGGCGGAGGCCTCGGCGACCCGGACCGCCAGCTCGGGCTCCCAGCTCAGCCGCCAGGTCTCGCGGAAGGTGCCGGTCCCCCCGCGGGGGCGGACGGGCTCGCCCCAGTCGACGCCGAGGAGCCGCAGCCGGTGGAGCAGGCGGCTTCGCGCGGCGTCGGTGTCCTTGCGCAGGTCGAGCTCCCGGTCGCGGGCGTCCGCTTCGGGCTTGAGGCGCAGGCTGCGCTGGAGGCCGGCGAGGTCGCGCTGGAGGGGGGTGGCGGGGGCCGAGTCGGGAACTTCGCCGAGGACGTTGCCGACGACGAGCCGGTCCCGTACGAGCGCGAGCGGCACGTCGGAGCCGTCGCACATCACGGCCCTGACGGCGTCGGTGGTCTCGGTGAGCCCGGCGAGCGGGCGGCCGCGCAGGGCGGCGAGGGTGCCGGCGAGCCGGACGGCCTCGATGACGTGGGCGGAGGAGACGGGGAAGTCCTCGTCCCGGAGCAGCCGGGCGACCTTGGTCAGCCAGCGTTCGAGCGGGCGGTCGGGGGCGTGGAAGAGGTGGCCGTACCAGCCGGGCGAGTCGATGCCGGCGCCGTAGCCGCTGCGGCGGGAGAGCCGCCGGTGGGTCCAGGGGACCCAGCTGAGCTCCGCTTTGACCTTGGGCAGGCCTTTGAGGGCCTGCCGGTCGGCGGTGACGGTCCGCTTCACGGCGAGGGCGGGGACGTGCCAGGCGCCGCAGACGACGGCGATGCCGTCGCCGAACCGCCGCCGGGCGTCGCGGATCCTGAGCCGCATGTGGGCTTCGCGGACGAGGTCCCGCGCGCCGTCGGAGCCGTCGCCCTCGCCGAAGGCGGTCCGCAGTTCGCTCATGGCGTCGGCGAGCGCGGCGAAGGGTGCGAGCGCGTCACCGCCGTCCGCGCCGCGGCGGTGCTCGACGGCGTCCTCCCACCACAGCTCGGGGTCGTCGTAACCGGCTGCCGCGGCGAGCACGGCGAGGGGGTCGGTGCGGGAGGCGCCGTCGGCGGGGTCCGGGGTGGGGCGTTCCCCGTCGTCCCCGTTCAGCGCGAGCGTGTGCGCCGCGGGCAGGTCGATGAACCGTACGGGCACTCCCCGCGCGAGGGCCCAGCGGATCGCCACCCACTCCGGGGAGAACTCGGCGAGCGGCCAGAACGCGGCGCGGCCCGGGTCGTCCGCCGCGTGGGCGAGCAGGGCGACGGGCGGCCGCATGCCCTCCTCGTCCGCGAGGTGGACGATCGCGTCGGCCTCGGGCGGGCCTTCGACGAGCACGGCCGCGGGCCGGCACTGCTCCAGTGCGGCCCGTACGGCCCGCGCGGAGCCGGGGCCGTGGTGGCGGATGCCCAGCAGGAAGGGACCGGTGCCGGGGCCGGCGCCGGGGCGGCTCACGCGGAGGCCTCGCGGCAGGCGCGGTAGAAGTCCTTCCAGCCGTCGCGCTCGCGGACGACGGTCTCCAGGTACTCCTGCCAGACGAGCCGGTCCGCGGCCGGGTCGCGGACGACCGCGCCGAGGATCCCCGCGGCCACGTCGCCCGCGCGCAGCACGCCGTCGCCGAAGTGGGCGGCGAGGGCGAGGCCGCCGGTGACGACGGAGATCGCCTCGGCCGTGGAGAGCGTGCCCGAGGGCGACTTGAGCTTCGTGCGGCCGTCGGTGGTGACGCCGTTGCGCAGCTCGCGGAAGACGGTGACGACGCGCCGGATCTCGTCGGTGCCGTCGGGCACGGACGGCAGGTCGAGGGAGCGGCCGATCTGGTCGACGCGCCGGGAGACGATGCCGACCTCGTCCTCGGGCGTGGCGGGCAGGGGCAGGACGACGGTGTTGAAGCGGCGGCGCAGGGCGCTGGAGAGGTCGTTGACGCCGCGGTCCCGGTCGTTGGCGGTGGCAATCAGGTTGAAGCCGCGGACGGCCTGCACTTCCTCGCCGAGCTCGGGGATGGGCAAGGTCTTCTCGGAGAGGATGGTGATCAGGGTGTCCTGGACGTCCGCGGGGATGCGGGTGAGCTCCTCGACGCGGGCGGTCAGGCCCTGGGCCATGGCCCGCATGACGGGGCCGGGCACGAGCGCCTCGCGGCCGGGGCCGTGGGCGAGGAGCCGGGCGTAGTCCCAGCCGTAGCGGATGGCCTCCTCCGGGGTGCCGGCCGTGCCCTGGACGAGGAGCGTGGAGTCGCCGCTGACGGCGGCGGCCAGGTGCTCGGAGACCCAGGTCTTGGCGGTGCCGGGGACGCCGAGCAGGAGCAGGGCGCGATCGGTGGCGAGGGTGGTGACGGCGACTTCGACGACGCGGCGCGGGCCCACGTACTTGGGCGTGATCACGGTGCCGTCGGGGAGGGTGCCGCCGAGCAGGTAGGTGGCGACGGCCCAAGGCGAGAGGCGCCAGCGCTCGGGGCGGGGCCGGTCGTCGGCGGCGGCGAGGGCCTTCAGCTCGCCGGCGAAGGCGTGCTCCGCGTGCGGCCGCAGGGCTTCGGGCGCGGCTACGGATTCGGATACGGGCGCGGATGCGGGTGCTGATTCGGTTCCGGGCACGGTCACAAGTCCCCCTCGGTGTGCGGTTCCGGGATGCGTGAACCACCCTGCACCACCCCACTGACAACGGGCCTTGACGTATCGAATCCGCAGGTCAGGGCGATTGTCAGTGGGTGGTCCTAGCGTGTGGGGCATGAATCCGCAGGGGGGACGATGGGCGGCGGAGACGGTGCTGGCACTGGCGCCTGACGCTGCATCACGCAAGGCAGGAAGCAAGCTCGCGGCGCCCGGTCCGTGGTCGGGCGCGGGGACCCGCCCGGAGGAGGGCGGGGGCGCGGTCTGGGGGGAGTGTTCCGGCAGCGGCAGCACGCCGTACCGCACGGTGGTGGATCTGTCCGGGGAGGGCGGGCCGGGCTTCAACTGCTCGTGCCCGAGCCGCAAGTTCCCGTGCAAGCACGCGCTGGGGCTGCTGCTGTTGTGGGCTTCCTGCGAGGCCGCGGTGCCGGTCGCGCGGGACGCTCCGCCCGGCTGGGCGGAGCAGTGGCTGGACCGGCGGCAGCAGCGGGCCGAGAGGGCCGCGGCGGGGCCGGGCGCCGCCGCGCCGACGGCGCCCGCGGCGCCCGCGGACGAGGAGGCGGCCCGGCGGCGAGGGGAGCGCCGGGCCGCGCGGATCGCTGCGGGCGTCACGGAGTTGGAGCAGCGGCTCACGGATCTTCTGCGCGGCGGGCTCGCGGCCGCGGAAGGCGCGGGGTACGGGCAGTGGGACGAGACGGCGGCCCGCATGGTCGACGCCCAGGCGCCCGGGCTGGCCTCGCGCGTACGGGAGTTGGCGTCGC
Source organism: Streptomyces klenkii (assembly GCF_003626645.1). Taxonomy (GTDB): domain Bacteria; phylum Actinomycetota; class Actinomycetes; order Streptomycetales; family Streptomycetaceae; genus Streptomyces; species Streptomyces klenkii. The sequence goes on from NZ_RBAM01000008.1 coordinate 124,225, forward strand.
TGCGGGGGGCCGGGGCGGACCGTGCGGGGCGGCTGCTGGAAGAGTGCGCTCTGCTGCACACCCTCAACCAGGGCTGGCTGCGCCTGGGCGAGCTGCCCGGTCCGCTGGCCGCGACGGTGCGTTCGCGGGTGGGCCTGACCACGGACGCCGCGGCGCTGCTCGCGTCCGGGCCGCTGGTCCGCGACCACTGGCTGGTCCTGGCGCAGCGGGACAGCGACGACGGCCGGCTGACCACGCGCCGCATCTGGCTCCACGGGCGCGGCTCGGGCCGGATGGCCGTGCTCCTCTCTTACGGGGCGGCCGGGCGAGCGCCCGAACTGTCGCTGCCCGTGGGCCTGTCCATCGACGCCGACCTCGTCTACTACCCCGCGGCCCGCCCGCTGCGCGCGGCCCTCGGCACGCGCCATGCGCCGCCCGTGGAGAGCCCCGGCCCGCCGCCGGGGGGCGGAGTGGAGGCGGCCCTCTCCGCGTACGGGGAGGCCCTGCGCGACGACCCCTGGCTGGAGACGTGGCCGGTCGTCCTGGAAGGCGTGATCCCGGTCCCGCCGCCCCCGCCCTCGGAGGCCGGAGGCTGGCAACTTGCGGACGCGGAGGGCGAGTCCGCCCTTGAGGTCGACCCGAGGCACCGGGACGGCCACGCCCTGTGGCAGCTGACCGCCATATCGGCCGGCACCCCGATAACCGTCTTCGCGGAATACGGCCACGACGGCGTGCGGCCACTATCCACGTGGGCCCCGGAACCGGTGCCTCTCTAACGACCCGCCATCCGGCACCGCCGCCGTGGCTGATCACCGCTGCGGCGGACGCAAGGGGGCCCGGCCCCGAGCCGCAAAGGGCACCCGGCCAGGCCATTCACCCCCGCCGCAACGGCGAGCAACCACCCCCGGCCAACCCGGCGGTGCCGGACCCGGCTCAGGCCGTACGGCACCGCCGGACACCAGCGCCGTGGCTGATCACCGCCGCGGCGGAGGGATTTCCCCCTGACCCACCCCTTCCCGAAACCCCTGCGGGGGGCTGCGGGGCTGAGCCCGGGTCTCTTCCCGATCCGCACACGAAAGGCAAGCGCATGGACCACACCTGGGACTCGCTCGTCGGGTCCGCTCTGCTCGGGACCGGGCGGCGCGTGCCGCCCGTGCGGGCCCGGGACGGGCAGGACGTGGCGGCGGCGTTGCTGGACGCCGCCGCGGTGGAGACCGTGCGGCGGCGCGCCGGGGCCGTCGCGGCCGTGGCGCGGGCCCGGCCGGAGCCTGCGCCCGAGGACGTACGGCCGCCCCTGCCCCCCGCGGCCCGCCGGCGCCTCGCCCTGCTGCTGGCCGGAGGCGGGCGCCGCGGCGCCGCCCCGGATCTCACGGAGCTGCTGCCGCAGTGGCTGGCCGCCGCCAACCGGCACGGCTACCAGGCGCCGAAGGCCCTGCTGCCCGCCCTCCTGGAGGCGGCCAGGGCCCGTACGGACCTACGGCAGGAGGCGCTCGCGCTCGGCGGCCCGGGAGCCCGCTGGCTGGCCGGGCTCAACCCGCAGTGGAAGTACGCGCTGCGAGGCCCGTCGGTCGCGGGCACCACGGACCCGGCCGTGTGGGAGGAGGGGCTGTTCGCCGAGCGAGCCGCGTTCCTCACGGCCACGCGGCGGCGCGACCCGGCGGCGGCCCGCGAGCTGCTCGCCGGCTCGTGGGCGACGGAGCGGGCCGAGGACCGCCTGATGTTCCTGGACGTGCTGCGCGAGCAGCTGTCCGCGGCGGACGAGCCGTTCCTGGAGGACACCCTGTCCGACCGCAGCCGCAACGTCCGGGCGACCGCGGCGGAGCTGCTGTCCGCGCTGCCGGGCTCGGCGCTCGCGGCCCGGATGGCGGACCGGGCCCGCAGCTGCGTGTCCTTGGACCGCACGGGCGCCGGCGAGGGCCCGAGGATCGCGGTGGAGGCGCCGCACGAGTGCGACAAGGGGATGCAGCGCGACGGCGTCGTCGTGAAGCCGCCGTCGAGGCGCGGCGAGCGCTCGTGGTGGCTGAGCCAGATCGTGGAGGCGGCCCCGCTGGCGGCGTGGCGCGAGCGGTTCGGCGGGCGCGGCCCGGCAGGGATCGTGGCGCTGCCGGTCACCGACGGCTGGCAGCCGGAGCTGCACGCCGCCTGGTGCCGGGCCGCGATCCGGCAGCGGGACGCGGAGTGGGCGCGGGCGCTGCTCGGCCCGGCGTCGGAGCCGCCCGCGGCGGAGGGCACGTCGTGGCGGGACCCGGCGAAGCTGCTGTCGGCGCTGCCGGCGGACGAGCGGGCGGAGTGGGTCGCGGAGTTCGTGTCGGCGCACGGCCTGTCGGACGCGTTCCGGCTGCTGGGCGTGTGCGCGGTGCCGTGGGCGGAGCCTCTGGGCCGGGCGATCGTGGACGCCCTGGACACGGCCCGCGACGCCGGCAGCTATCCGTGGAGCTTCAGCGGGGTGATGGGCCTGGCCGAACGCTGCCTGGATCCGGCGCAGGCCGACCGGCTGGAGATTCTCACCGCGCAGCCACAGGAGCAGCAGGTACAGGAGCCGGGCGGCGGCCCGGCCACGTCCGGCGCGAGCGCGTACTGGGGCGAGGCGTTCCAGCGCCTCGTGGGCACGCTGCGCCTGCGCGCCACCATGCTGGCCGAGCTGGCCGGCCCGGCCGGGCGCCCCGCCTGACACGGGACGCCCGGACGCGAGGCCGGAGCCGTAAGGGAAGGAGTGGCCGCGGTGCCGTCAGGCCCCCGCCGACTGGCGGACGTTCGCGTTGACCCACTCCACGATCGAGGCCGTCGTGGCCCCGGGAGTGAAGATCGCGGCGACGCCCTGCTCCTTCAGCGGCGCGATGTCCGCCTCGGGGATGATCCCGCCGCCGAAGACCTTGATGTCCTCCGCGTCGCGCTCGCGCAGCAGCTCCAGGACCTTGGCGAAGAGGGTGTTGTGGGCGCCGGAGAGGATGGACAGGCCGATCGCGTCGGCGTCCTCCTGGATCGCGGTGTCCACGATCTGCTCGGGCGTCTGGTGGAGGCCCGTGTAGATGACCTCCATGCCCGCGTCGCGCAGCGCCCGCGCGATGACCTTGGCGCCGCGGTCATGGCCGTCCAGCCCCGGCTTGGCCACCACTACGCGGATCGGACCGGTCACTCCCATCACTGCCTCCATGTACGACCGCCGGTAACCGGCGCCCAGGGATGTGAACGAACGTTATCTCCAGCATCCCGCACCCGGCCGTTTCGCGGTGCGGAGCGAGGGGGAAATCACACGTGGGACAACACGTCGCTACGCACCGTCCGCGCGCCTCCGCGTCTTACGGGTCGCCCAGCCACCCGCGTCGCCGGGGCGGCGAGTCTTCGGGCGGTCGCGAGGGGAGCCGCGGGTGAGGCCGCCGCACCACTGTGCCGACAGCCGCACGGCACAGCGGTGCGGCCGGCCGCGCGCAGCTGCCCGTGGGCGCACACGGGGGGACGACAGCCGCGCTTCCCGGGTGCCGTTCGGGAGGCCGGCCATGAGGACCAGAACCCTGCCGTTCATCACCATCCTCGCCGCACTGCTGCGCCCGTCGACCGCGCTCGTCCGGTCCTCGGTGCTGGAGCTGGCGATACTCACCGGTCATCTGCTGCTGTACCCGACCGGGGTGGTGCAGGAGCGGCCGCCGCCGCGCCGGGCGCTCCCCGCGCTTCCGGCCGCCGGCGACACGCCCGACACGCCCGCACTGCACGAATCCGTCGAAACAGAACAAGAAGGTCATCTGCCTGTTCTGTTGCTGCACGGCTTCATCGACAACCGTTCGGTGTTCGTGCTGTTGCGCAGATCCCTGCGCCGGCACGGCTGGAAGCAGGTCGAATCCCTCAACTACTCGCCCCTGACCTGCGACATCCGCACCGCGGCCCGCCTGCTGGGCCGGCACGTGGAGGACATCTGCGCCCGCACCGGGCAGCAGCGGGTCGACGTGGTCGGGCACAGCCTCGGCGGCCTGATCGCGCGGTACTACGTCCAGCGGATGGGCGGGGATGTGCGCGTCCGGGTCCTGGTCACGCTCGGCACCCCGCACGCGGGCACGCGCGCGGCGTCGCTGCTGCCCGCGCATCCGCTGGTGCGCCAGATGCGCCCGGGATCGGACGTCGTCGCCGAACTCGCAGGCCCCGCACCGGATTGCGCAACGCATTTCATCAGTTTCTGGAGCGACCTGGACCAATTGATGGTGCCCGTGGAATGCGCGCGCGTCGACCACCCGGATCTGAGCGCGCGCAATGTGCGCGTGACAGGCGTGGGACACCTGGCACTGCCCGTGCACTGGGAGGTCGCGGCCGGCATACGACAGGCCCTGACCACGGAAGAAACGGCTGAGGATGCTTCGGGAGCGGCGTCAGTCGCCTGAAAACCGAACGCAAGTCGAACGTCAAATCGGTTTTCGGGGGTTCAGTCCGCCAAAAGGCGGCCAAATGCCCGGACCCTTGCCGCCCGAAACGTGACGAAGATTGTCGCCGTACCGTACCGCCGGGTACAGTCGCCGCTAATTCTCCTCCCTCGGCGAAAGAGACGTGGTGGTGAACGACCGTCACCCGGCGGCGGGCCCCGGCCCGTCCGTCCCCGCTCAGGACGGCTCCTACGGGCACTACGCGTCGTACGGTCAGCAGAGCGCACCGCACAACTACACCGGGTACGACGGCTATGACAGCGGCCAGTGGGAGACCACGGGCTGGGACGGGCAGTCCCCGGACGGGGCCTGGGGGAGCAGCACCACCAGTCAGTGGGGCGCCACCGGCCAGACCCAGATCTGGGACTTCAGCGCGTACACCGCCGTGGACACCGGGCAGGCCGACGCCACCGGCCAGTGGGACACCTCCGGCGCCATCGCGACTCCCCCCACAGGCCAGTGGGACACAAGCGCCATGACGCCGAGCGCCTGGGGCGCGAACGGTGCCTACGACACCTCCGGGCACTGGGAGGTGACCGGGCAGACCGACTTCCCCGCGCAGGCACAAGCGCAGGCACAAGCCCAGGCGCACCCGCAGGGCCAGAGCTGGGACACCAGTGGCACCGGGCAGTTCTCCTCCTGGGACACCGGCGCCGGGCAGGCCGCCGCGTCAGGCCAGTGGGACACCTCCGGGCAGTGGGACACCTCGGGCGGTCAGAACCAGTGGGACACCGGCGCCGGGCAGACCCAGATCTGGGACACCAGCGCGTACGCCGCCATGGACACCGGCCGGGCGGGCCAGGGCCCCGAGGCCGGCGGAGAGCCGCAGCACGCCCCGACCCTCATGACCGACCTCTCCGGCATCGAGGCGATGGAAGCCGCGATGGATGCGGCCGCGGCCGATGCCGCGGGCCCGCAGGCCGCCCCCGAGGGAGGCCTCTCCCCCGCCGGTGCCGTCGCGAACGCCGAGACGCAAGCCATGCTGTTCGTCCCCCCGGCCCGCGACGGCGACGTCCCGGCCCCGGGCGACGACACCCCCGGCGAGGCCCGCGCCGCCCACGGCCGCGAGACCCATGGCGGCGAGGCCCGCGGCCGCGACGCCCACTCCCGGGCCGGCCGCCGCAAGGGCGGCCCGTCCCGTACGGGATACCGCCCCCGCCGCAAGGCCCTGCTGACCATCGCCGTGCCCTCGGCCGCCGTCATAGGAGTCGCCGGGATCGCCGCCGCGACCGTCTCCGGCGGGCAGAGCGACAGCAAGCCCCAGGCCGCCTCCGCCCCGGACAGCGCCCCCGCCCCGGCCATGGCCAACAGCAAGCTGGACACCCAGCTCGCGAGCCTCAGCCACGGCGCCGACGACTTCGCGACCCGCGCCAACCGCACGCAGGAGCGCATCGACCTCAAGGCGCGCCAGGAAGCGGAGAAGAAACGTAAAGCGGAGGAAGCGGCCCGCAAGGAGGCCGAGCGGCCGAAGTACTCCCTCCCCGTAGCGCAGCACGGCCTGAGCGCCTATTACGGCCAGGCCGGCGTCAACTGGATGTCGGTGCACACCGGCATCGACTTCCCCGTCTCCTACGGCACGCCCGTCATGGCGGCCACGGACGGCACGGTCCGCACGCAGTACAACGTGGCCTACGGGAACATGGCCATAGTGACCTCGCCCGACGGCGTCGAGACCTGGTACTGCCACCTGAGCAGTACCAAGCTCCGGTCCGGCCAGGTCAAGGCCGGTGACGTCATCGCCTACTCCGGCAACTCCGGCAACTCCACCGGCCCGCACCTGCACTTCGAGGTGCGTCCCGGCGGCTCGGCCGTGGACCCCCTGCCGTGGCTGCGGGCGCACGGCTTCGACCCGACGTAGCCCGGCACGGCCCGGCGTGAGCGGCCCCGCCCGCGGGGGCGGGGCTGCTCCCGCCGGGACGGGGCTACAGCTTCTCGACCGGTGCGTAGCGCAGGAGCAGCCGCTTCGGCTTCTCCTCGCCGAAGTCGACCGTGGCCTCGGCGTTGTCGCCGCTGCCCTTGACGCCGACGACGGTGCCGAGCCCGAACGAGTCGTGCGTGACGCGGTCGCCCACGGCCAGGGCCACCACCGGCCGGTCCTTCGCGCGGCGCGTGGCGAAGCCGGACGGGCCGGCCTTGCGCGTCGTGAAGCCCGAGGTGATCCCGGAGCCCAGACCGCCGCCGCCCGAGCTCCCCGAGCCGATCGAGCTCATCGACGCCGACGGCTTCGAGGGGCCGGTGCGCCGCCACTGCACGTACTGGTCCGGGATCTCCTCCAGGAACCGCGACGGCGGGTTGTACGCGGGCTGGCCCCAGGCGCTGCGCATGCTCGCGCGCGTCAGGTACAGCCGCTCGCGGGCGCGGGTGATGCCCACGTAGGCGAGGCGCCGCTCCTCCTCCAGCTCCTTGGTCTGGCCGAGGGCGCGCATGTGCGGGAAGACGCCGTCCTCCATGCCGGTGACGAAGACGACGGGGAACTCCAGGCCCTTCGCCGTGTGCAGGGTCATCAGCGTGATGACGCCGCCGCCTTCCGCGTCCTCGTCGGGGATCTGGTCGGAGTCGGCGACGAGGGCGACCTTCTCCAGGAACTCGGCCAGCGTGCCGGGGTTCTCGGCGCCCTCGTCGGAGGCGCGCTCCTGCTCGAACTCCAGGGCCACGGCCGCGAGCTCCTGGAGGTTCTCCACGCGGGTCTCGTCCTGGGGGTCGGTGGAGGATTGCAGCTCGGCGAGGTAGCCGGTGCGCTCCAGGACCGCTTCGAGCACCGTGGCGGGGCCGGCGCCGGACTCGGCGATCGTGCGGAGCTCCTCCATCAGGACGTTGAAGCGCTTGACGGCGTTGGCCGAGCGGGCGGCCATGCCGTAGGCCTCGTCGACGCGGCGCAGCGCCTGCGAGAAGCTGATCTTCTCGCGCAGCGACAGGGCGTCGATCATGGCTTCGGCGCGCTCGCCGATGCCGCGCTTGGGCACGTTGAGGATGCGGCGCAGCGGGACGGTGTCCTCGGGGTTGGCGAGGACACGCAGGTACGCCAGGACGTCGCGGACCTCCTTGCGCTCGTAGAAGCGCACGCCGCCGACGACCTTGTAGGGCAGGCCGACGCGGATGAGGATCTCTTCGAAGACGCGGGACTGGGCGTTGGTGCGGTAGAAGACGGCGACGTCGCCGGCCTTGGCGTCGCCGGCGTCGGTGAGGCGGTCGATCTCGTCGGCGACGAACTGGGCCTCGTCGTGCTCGGTGTCGGCGACGTAGCCGGTGATGGCGGGGCCGGCGCCGGCCTCGGTCCACAGGTTCTTCGGGCGGCGGCTCTCGTTGCGCTCGATGACCGCGTTGGCGGCGTTGAGGATCGTCTGCGTGGAGCGGTAGTTCTGCTCCAGGAGGATCGTCGTGGCGTCGGGGTAGTCCTCCTCGAACTGGAGGATGTTGCGGATCGTGGCGCCGCGGAAGGCGTAGATCGACTGGTCGGCGTCGCCGACGACGCACAGCTCGGCCGGGCCCTCCTCGGGCGCCGACTCCGCGGTGCCGACGAGCTCGCGCACGAGGGTGTACTGCGCGTGGTTGGTGTCCTGGTACTCGTCGACCAGGACGTGCCGGAAGCGGCGGCGGTAGTGCTCGGCCACGTCCGGGAAGGCCTGGAGCAGGTGCACCGTGGTCATGATGATGTCGTCGAAGTCGAGGGCGTTGGCCTCGCGCAGCCGCGACTGGTACATCGCGTACGCCTCGGCGAGCGTCTTCTCGAACCCGTCGGCGGCCTGCGCGGCGAAGGCCTCCTCGTCGATCAGCTCGTTCTTGAGGTTGGAGATCTTCGCGCTGAACGACTTCGGCGGGAACTTCTTCGGGTCGAGGTCGAGGTCCCGGCAGACGAGCGCCATGAGCCGCTTGGAGTCGGCCGCGTCGTAGATCGAGAAGGAGGAGGTGAAGCCGAGCTTCTTGCTCTCGCGGCGCAGGATCCGCACGCACGCACTGTGGAAGGTCATCACCCACATGGCGTTGGCGCGCGGGCCGACGAGCTGCTCGACGCGCTCCTTCATCTCGCCCGCGGCCTTGTTGGTGAAGGTGATCGCGAGGATCTGGCCGGGGTGCACGTGCCGGGCGCCGAGCAGGTGGGCGATGCGGTGGGTGAGCACGCGCGTCTTGCCGGAGCCGGCGCCGGCGACGATGAGCAGCGGGGAGCCTGTGTGCACCACGGCGGCGCGCTGCTGGTCGTTCATGCCCTCCAGCAGCGCGGCCGGGTCCACGACGGGCCGGTGGGCGCCGTCGCGGTAGAAGGCCTCGCGGGGGACGGGCACGTCGAACGCGCCCTGGAAGAGGTCGTGCGGCACCGGCTCCGGGGCCGTGTCCTCCGGGGGCGGGGGCTCTTCGTCCGCGGGGCCGAGGTCCGCCAGGAAGCTGTCGTCAAAGAGGCTGCTCATCGCCTCCCGAGTCTAGGCGGCCCCACTGACACCCGGCCCCGCATTCACGGCGACAGTGGTCACCCCCACAGCCGGGGCGGGCGGGCGCCGCTGGTCACACCCACATCACCGCGATGAAGATGTTCGCCGCGGTGAGCGCGCCCACGGCGCCGAAGACCGGGGCCGGGACCTTCTCGTCGTCGCGCTTGACGTAGACGAGGCCGAGGATCACCACCAGCAGCGCGAGCTTGGTGCCGAGCTTGACCATGTTGAGGGTGTCGTCCTGGGACTGGTGGAGGCCCGCCAGGGCCACGCCGGTGACCAGCATGGTCAGCGCGCCGTGCAGCATGGCGGGCACCATGCGCGCCTCGCCCTTGCCCATGGCCTTCATCTGGGTCATGAAGCCGCCGAGCAGCGCGCCGATGCCGACGATGTGCAGGCCGACGACGGCGTGAATGAGTACGTCCATGGGGCCAGACCCTAGCCGGGGCCATATCACCCACCGGCAGCCAGGTGGGGCGCAATCGCCACTTCGGTCACGCGCAGCCTCCATCCCTCCGCGGGGGCGGGGCCGACATGATCACCGCTCAGTGCGGCGCGATCGATTTCATCCACTACCGGTCATCGGCGTTCTGGAGCGTGACCTTGCGGAATAGCGTCCTGGCGCAGACGGCGGCGGCCCGCACGCTCCCCCCTCGTGGCGGGCCGCCGCCGTGCACCGTCCGGCGGCGGCCATCCGGTCCCGCGGGCGGAGCAGGAACAGCAGGTCTGGAAGGAAGTGACGGCCGGCGTGGCAGCAGCGCACCGCAAGCCAAAGCAGCACCCGCTCACCAGCAGCACCGTACGGACCGCGGCCGGTCTCGCCCTCGCGGGCGCCGCCACCGCCACGCTCCTCGACGGCACCGCGCAGGCCGCTCCCCCGCCCTCCACGGCCCAGCTCAGAGCCCGGGTCGACCAGTACTACCGCGAGGCCGAGGAGGCCACCGAGCGCTACAACGGCGCCAAAGAGAAGGCCGACAAGGCCGAGGCCGACCTGGACGGGCTGCGCGATCAGGCCGCCCGCAGGACCGAGCGGCTCAACGCCGCCCGCAACGCCCTGGGCTCCTACGCCACCGCCCAGTACCGCGAGGGCGGCATGCCGGCGAGCGTGCAGCTGATCCTGTCCTCCTCCCCCGGGCAGTACCTGGAGCGGGCCTCGCTGGCCCACCAGGCGGGCAGCAGGCAGGCCGTCGCCGTCAAGCGGTACGAGCGGGAGGTGCGGGAGGTGCAGCAGGTCCGTACGGCCGCCGACGCCCGCCTCGCGGAGCTCAAGCACGAGCAGGCCGGCCTCGCCCGCCACAAGCACGCCGTCGAGGGCAAGCTCGCGCAGGCGCGGCGCGTGCTGGCGGAGCTGCCGGAGGAGGAACGGGCCGCCGTGGAGCGCGGGGACGCCGCGGGGCCCGCCACCGCCGCCCGCGCCGACCGTTCGGAGCTCCGGGACGGCTTCCAGGCCCCCACGGAGCGGGCCGCGCGGGCGGTGGCGTTCGCGTACGCCGCGCTCGGCAGGCCCTACGTGTGGGGGGCGACCGGCCCCGCCGCCTTCGACTGCTCGGGCCTGACCCAGGCCGCCTGGCAGGCGGCCGGCGTCTCCCTGCCGCGCACCACGTACACCCAGATCAACGCGGGCCGGCGGGTCTCCCGGAGCGCGCTCGCCCCCGGTGACCTGGTGTTCTTCTACTCCGGCATCAGCCACGTCGGGCTCTACGTCGGCGGCGGGAAGATGATCCACGCCCCGCACCCGGGCGCGCCGGTACGGGTCGCGCCGGTCGATGAAATGCCGTTCGCCGGGGCCGCCCGGCCTGTGTGACCGGCCTGTGTGATCAGCCCCGTCACGGGCCGGGGCTACGGCTTGATCTGGTGTGACAGCCACTTGAAGACGTCGGGTACCTGCCGCTTCCACACGGCCGTGCCGTGGCCGCCCGCGCCCGCGGGGACCTTCGTCACCTGCACGGTCGTCGGCGGCTTGGCCGCCTGCTTGAGCGCCATGCCGCCCTGGTAGCCGTCGGCCTCCGCGCCGGAGACGAACAGCGCCACGTGCGGCGGCGTCTTGGCGCTCTCCAGCATCTTCAGCGGGTTGTTCTCGGTGCGCAGCTCGGGCGACTTCGCCGTCAGCGAGGAGGGCTCGCCGATGGGGTCGTTGTAGCCGGAGAGGCTCACGCCCGCGCGGTAGCGGTCGGGGTGGGCGACGGCCAGCTTGGTGGCGCAGTGCGCGCCCGCCGAGTAGCCCGCGACGGCCCAGCCGTCGGGCTTCTCCTGCGCGCGGAAGGTGTCCGTGACCATCTTGCGGACGTCGACGCTCAGCCAGGTGTCGGCGTTGACCTTGCCGGGGATGTTGGCACAGCCGGTGTCGGTGTCGCCGAGCAGGGTGGTGCGGGGCGCGACGATGATGAAGGGCTCGACCTCGCCCTTCTTCATCATCGGCGCCAGCTGGGTGTTGACCTCCAGCGTGCCGAACCAGGCCTTCGCCGAGCCCGGGAAGCCCGGGAGGACCTCGACCACGGGGAACTTCTTGTCCTTGTACGCGGGGTCGTCGTACTGCGGCGGCAGCCAGACGTACACCTCGCCCTCGACGCCCGATATGCGGCCCTTGAGCTGGGTCTCCTGCACCCCGGGGCCCATCCGCTTGTCGGAGGCGGGCTTGAACTCCTGCGGGTGCTTGGGCGCCTCCTCGACGTTCTTGCCGCCGGTGCCGTCGGGGCCGAGGTCGGCCGCGGCCCGGACGTGGTCGCCGGTGCCGAGGAGGTCGTCCCAGTTGTCGAAGAGGCCGTTGGCGTTGTTGACGATCACAAACACCATGGCGATGGCGGTGACCTGCGCGAACAGCAGCATGAGCAGCCGCGCCGCCTGCCGTACGAGCTTGGGGCCGCCGATCCTGCCCCACAGCGCCAGGGGCAGCACGAGGGCCACCACGACCAGCGCGACCGTGGTGAGGAGGAAGGGCGTCCCCGTCAGGCTCATCGGGCTCTCGTTTCGGATCTCGGGCCCCGCGCGGGGCCGGGGCCCTGCGTGCGTGAGAGCCTCTCGTCCGTTCAAGAGGGCCGGTGGGCCGGGGAGGTTCCTCGCCCTCCCCCGTACGGCGCACACTTATCCGAATTCGGGCCCGGCCGCCGGGGACAATCCGGAAGCCGGGGTTCAGACCGGGCCGGGTGCCCGGGACGCACCCGGGGTACGGCCCGGCCCGGGGCTCAGACCAGGCGGCGGGCGGTCGCCCAGCGGGTGAGCTCGTGGCGGTTGGAGAGCTGGAGCTTGCGCAGCACCGCCGAGACGTGCGACTCGACGGTCTTCACCGAGATGAAGAGCTGCTTGGCGATCTCCTTGTACGCGTAGCCGCGGGCGATCAGGCGCAGCACCTCGCGCTCGCGCTGGGTGAGCCGGTCGAGGTCCTCGTCGACGGGCGGGGCGTCGGTGGAGGCGAAGGCGTCGAGGACGAAGCCGGCCAGCCGCGGGGAGAAGACGGCGTCGCCGTCCTTGACCCGGAAGACGGCGTCGACGAGATCCGTGCCGGTGATGGTCTTGGTGACGTAGCCGCGGGCACCGCCGCGGATGACGCCGATGACGTCCTCGGCGGCGTCCGAGACGGACAGCGCGAGGAAGCGCACCGGGCGCTCGGCGTCGGCCATCAGGGAGGCGCAGCGGCGCAGCACCTCGACCCCGCCGCCGCCGGGCAGGTGGACGTCGAGCAGGACGACCTCGGGGCGGGTGGCGGTGATGACGGTGACCGCCTGGTCGACGTCGGCGGCCTCGCCGACGACCTCGACGCCCGTCCGGTCGGTGGCCCCGATCTCGGCCTGCACGCCCGTACGGAACATGCGGTGGTCGTCCACCAGCACGACCCGTGCGTGGCGCTGCACCGTCTCTTCGGTCGTCATGACGCGTTCTCCGCCCTCTCCATTTCCAGCTCCACTTCGGTTCCCCCACCGGGCACGGACCGCAGCCGGGCCGTGCCGCCGTTGCGCTGCATCCGGCCGATGATGGACTCGCGGACGCCCATGCGGTCGTCCGGCACCGCGTCCAGGTCGAAGCCGGGACCGCGGTCGCGCACGGAGAGGAAGACCGTACGCTCCTCGACCTCGGCGTACACCTGGACGGCGCCGCCCTCGCCACCGTACTTGGCGGCGTTGACCATGGCCTCACGGGCGGCTTGCAGCTGGGCGGCGAGGCGCTCGTCGAGCGGGCAGTCGCCGACGACGACCACCTCTATGGGCACGCCGTGGTAGTCCTCGACCTCGGCGGCGGTGGCCTTGACGGCCTCGGCCAGGGTGTCGGGCTGCTCGGCCTCGTCCTTCCCGCGGCCCTCCGGGCGGTAGAGCCAGGCGCGCAGCTCGCGCTCCTGGGCACGGGCCAGGCGGGCCACCTCGCGGGGGTCCTCGGCGTTGCGCTGGATCAGGGTGAGGGTGTGCAGGACGGAGTCGTGGACGTGGGCCGCGACCTCGGCGCGCTCCTGGGCGCGGATGCGCATCGTGCGCTCGGCGGACAGGTCCTGGGTCATGCGGACGAGGGAGGGGCCCGCCAGCAGCGCTATGCCGACCAGCACGGCCAGGGAGGCCTGGAGGACCGTGCCGAGGTGCTCGGCGGAGCCCTGGAGGACGACGATGCCCGTGACGCCGGCGGCGGCGAGGGCGACGCCGGCCGCGACGCGCGCGAGCGGCAGGACCCGCTTGCTGCGGCCGACCTGCATCCAGTGCGCCCGGCGGGCGTTGTCGGCCTGGCGCCAGACGAGGGCGACGCCGGCGCCGACCAGCACCAGCGGCCAGATGTAGGCGTTGGCGCGGCCGAGGTGGAGGTTGTCCACGAAGATCGCGGCGCCGATGACCAGGGCGGCGAGGGCGACGACCTGCCCGCGGTCCGGCTTGCGGGCCAGGAGGCGCCGGCGGCCGTCGGGGGCCGTCTCGGCGGGCAGCGGGCGCGGAGCCTCGACGCCGCCCACGCCGAGCGGCACCACGAACCAGAACACCGCGTAGAGCACGGCGCCCATGCCCTGGGCCAGCAGCAGCGCGACGAAGACCAGGCGCACCCAGGACACCGGCAGGCCCAGATGACCGGCGAGACCGCGCGCGACACCGCCGAACATGCGGCCCTCGGCGCTGCGGTAGAGCTTGCGCAGCGGCGGGGCGTCGGGGTGCTGCGGACGGGACGGCGCGGTCATGTACTGATCGTCACATGCCCGCGGGGGCCGGGGCATCAGGGTTCGCCCCTGACGGGTCCCCTAGTGGGCGGTGGTCCGGAAGCCGTCGCGGACCGCGTCGAAGACGGGGCTGTGCTTGTCCCACTCGGCCGAGGGCGCCGAGAGGTAGATCGCGTACTCCTTCTCGCCCGGCCGGCCGAACCCGAGGTCGGCGGCCCGGTACTCGCGCGCCCGGCCCTTCCAGGAGAACTCCCAGATCGCCGCGGGCATCCCGCGGTACTCCGTGCTCTGCATGCGCCGCTGGTGGTAGCCGGGCAGCTTGCCCTCCTTGACGGACTTGGCCTCGTCGTCCTTCCAGCGCTGGAGGGGGTCGTTGCTCGCGAGGTCGAGGACGGAGACCCGCAGGCCCACCAGTCCGCTCGGGTCGAGGTAAAGGATCTCGTCGCTGTCCTTGAGGTTCCCGCGCTTCCAGCCGTCCGGCACGGGGAAGGCGATGCCGGCCTCCTTCTCCGTCACCAGGTGGTAGCCGGGCGGCGGCGGCTTCGGGGCCGTGCTCGGACCGGCCTTCTCGCTCGGGCGGGTGGAGGAGGCGTCGTGGCTGGGTGCGGCCTGGGTGGAGCTGTCGTCGTCCGCCTGTCCCTGGGTCAGGAAGAACGCGCCGGCCGCGACGCCCGCAACGGTGACGAGGGCCAGGGCGCTCCACAGGACGGGGCGGCGGCTGCGGCTTGCGGCCTTGGCGGGGGCGGCAGGGGCCGGGGGCGCGGGGGCGCGTACCGCGGCCTTCGTCGGCGCCGTCATCTCGGTGGAAGCAGCAGGAGCAGCAGGAGCGGCGGGCGCGGCAGGAGCCACGGGAGCGGCGGGCGCGGCGGCAGCGGTGGGGGCTGTACGGGCTGTGCGGGCCGTGGCGGCGGTCGCCGTCGCGGTGCCGCGGTCCGGCCGGTCGTCCCAGGGCGCGGCGCCGGGGGCGGCGGACCGCGTCGCGGCGGCGGATATGTGCGCCGTGTCCGCCTCGGCCGCGGGCTCGCGCAGGATCTGCTCGGCCAGGTCGGCCGGGGGCCGCACGGCCGGGTCCTTGGCGAGCAGGGTCTCGATGAGCCGGGTGAGCTCGCCCGCGTTGCGCGGCGGCTCCAGGGGGTCCATGGCGATCGCGTACGCCGTCTCGACGGCGGTGTCCTTGCGGAACGGCGGGCGGCCCTCCAGGGCCTGGTACAGCGTCGCGCCGAGCGCCCACAGGTCGGAGGCGGGCCCGGGCTTGGCGCCCTTGACGCGCTCGGGCGCGATGTAGTCGATCGAGCCGACCATCTCGCCGGTCTTGGTGAGCGTGGAGGTGCCGGTGGACTGGGCGATGCCGAAGTCGGTGAGGACGACCCGGCCGTCGTCGCCGAGCAGCACGTTGCCGGGCTTCACGTCGCGGTGGAGCACCCCGGCCGCGTGGGCCGCGCGGAGCGCCGCGATCATGCCGCGGCCGATGCGGGCGGCTTCCTCCGGGGTGATGGTGCCGTGCTTGAGGACGTCGCCGAGCGTCCTGGAGGGCACGTACTCCATGACGATGCACGGCAGGCCCTGGTCGTCGACGACGTCGTGCACGACGACCACATTGGGGTGGGTGATCCGGGCGGCGCTGCGGGCCTCGCGGCGGGTGCGCTCGTAGAGGGTGGCGAGCTCGTCGTCGTCCAGGTACGGCGAGACGTGCAGCTGCTTGAGCGCGACCTGGCGGTCGAGCAGCTCGTCCTGGGCACGCCAGACCGTGCCCATGCCGCCGCGGCCTATCCGGTCGGCGAGGCGGTACCGCCCGGCGACCAGCCGGCCCTGGTCCGGCCATGGGCCGGACGCCGCCTGCCCGGGCACTGACCCATCCACCCCGAACTCCTCCGGTTCCCCTGCTGTGCACTGTCGCGCCACGATATACGGCACCTTCTCAGGGGCGATCTCAGGGAACGGCCAGGGTTGCGGGGTGTGCCGCAAGCCCGTTCCGGTTGACACCATGTTCTTTATGACCGACACACCCACCCCCCAGGACGCGCATCAGGCGGGTCCGGTTCACGGTGATCCGCAGGACGCCCGGCCGCCGCTGCGGCGCAGCCGTGAGCAGAAGGTGGTCTCCGGCGTGTGCGGCGGGCTCGGCCGCTTCTTCGACGTCGACCCCGTGATCTTCCGGGTGGTGCTCGGTGTGCTGGCGGTCTCCGGCGGCCTGGGCCTGATCCTCTACGGCTTCGCGTGGCTGCTGATCCCCCTGGAGGGCGAGGAGGAGAACGAGGCCCGGCGGATGCTCTCGGGCCGCGTCGAGGGCCCGGCTCTGACGGCGGTGCTGTGCGCGCTGGTGGGCTGCGGCCTGTTCCTGTCGATGCTCAACAACAGCGCGGTGATGTCCTTCGCGCTGATGCTGACGGCCGCGATGGCCGGCGCGTCCTACTGGTCGCACCACCGCCACGAGCCCGGCGGCGAGGCGGCCGTGTCCGCGGCGCAGAAGGTGCACAAGGCGCAGAAGACGGCGGCGCCCCCGCCCGAGACCAAGGCGCCGCCCGCGCCGGGCGGTCCCTCCTGGTGGCGCGACCCGATCATCAAGGACGGCACGACGGGCCCGATAGGCGCCGGCACCGGCTATCTGTGGGGCCCGGACGACGGCCCGCCGGCCGAGGCGGAGCGGGCCCCGTTCCGGCTCCGTCCCGCGCGCGCCTCCACCCCGCTCGGGGGCACGCCGCTCGGCGGCTGGACGTTCCTGGCCGCCGTCGTCGCCTGCGCGCTCGGCACCGGCCTCACCTGGCGCCACCATCCGCTCGGCACCTGCCTGGAGGTCGGCCTGGCCTGCGCCCTGGCCGTCTTCGGCCTCGGCATGACCGTCAGCTCCCGCTACGGCCGCACCGGCGGCGGCACGGTCGTCGCGGCCGTCCTCACCGCC
Source organism: Streptomyces klenkii (assembly GCF_003626645.1). Classification (GTDB taxonomy): domain Bacteria; phylum Actinomycetota; class Actinomycetes; order Streptomycetales; family Streptomycetaceae; genus Streptomyces; species Streptomyces klenkii. The sequence goes on from NZ_RBAM01000008.1 coordinate 141,058, forward strand.
CTCCTGCTGGCGGGCGCGGCGGGCCTGCCGAAGTCGGTCTCCACCCGGTGGACGCACTCCACCTGGCGACCGGAGACCGTGGCCGCCGTCCGCGACGAGTACCGCGTGGGCAGCGGCGTGGGCGAGCTCGACCTCACCGGCCTGCCGTGGCAGCGGGGCGGCACGGTCACCACCCGCGCGGAGGTGGGCGCGGGACAGCTCAAGCTGATCGTCCCGGACGACGTCACGGCCCGGATCACCATGGACGTCGGCGTGGGCGACATCCGCCTCCCCGGCGAGGCGCGCGACGACGTCGACGTCCGCCCGGAGCAGAAGGAACGCGTGACGCTGGAGCCGCGGTCCGGGAAGCCCTCCCGCGGCACTCTTGAGATCCGGCTCAAGGTCGGCATCGGCCAGGTGGAGGTGGACCGTGCGTCGTCATGACTTCGAGCCGGGGAAGCTGGTGATCGGGCTCGTCCTGCTGGTGTGCGCGGGCGCGTACCTGGGAGCGGCCCACGGAGATCTGCACTTCCCTTCGTACGCGCTGCTGCCCGTGCTGGTGGCGGGGTTCTGCCTCGCGGGCGTGGTGTCGTTCGTGGCCTTCGCGGTACGGCGCCGGCGCTAGCGTCCGCGGCGGGTAGCGCCCGCCGCCGGTAGCGTCCACGGCGGGTGGCGTCCGCCGCCGGCAGCCTCCGCGGCGGGCCTACTTCTTGGTGCGGCGGGGTGCCTTGGCGGACGCCTTGGCCGGCGCCTTGCCGCCCGACCGGGCAGCCGCCTTGACCGACGGCTTGCGCGTCCGCCTGCCGGCCGGCTTACGAGCCGGTGCCCGGAGCGGGCCCGCGTCCACCGACCAGACCGGCGCGCCCGCCACCACCAGCGGCAGCCACGCCATCAGGTAGATCAGGTCGTTGCCGTAGTAGTACGGCGTGGTCTGCCAGCTGACGGTCAGCCAGAGGCTGAGGGAGATGAGCGCGCCGCCCGCCGCGGCGACGCGCGCGAATATGCCGAAGAGGGTGCCTATGCCCACCGCGAACTCGCCGAGGCCCATCGCGTATCCGAAGCCCTCGGGGTCCTTCAGGGCCAGGTCGACCAGGTCCGGCACGGCGGACGTGCCGCGGACCGTGCGCATCAGCTCGCCGATCGAGCCCGGCCCGGTGTCCGCCAGGAAGCCGGAGTCCGTCAGCTTGTCGAGGCCCGCGTAGATGAACGTGACGCCGAGGAAGACGCGCAGCGGCAGCAGTGCGTACCGCGCGCTCTCCCCCTGCTTTCCGCGCCCGATGAATGCCATGGCGTCCGCCGCCTCCCCATTCCGCCTTGTCCGACCTGTGCGTCCTGGCCGTACTCCGGACCAGTCGTGCTCCGAACCATACGGACGGAAGGCGGAATCCGTTCACCCCTGTGGATAACCTTCCCGCGGACAAGCCCCGGCACCGGGGCCAGGCGGGCATCAGACGGGTGTCAGGCGGGCCTCAGGCGGGCGTCAGGGGCGGGCGTCAGGCGCCGGTGCGGATCCCCAGCGCGCTGCCCTCCAGCCACTCCTCCCAGCTGAGGTTCCAGTCGCCGTAGCCGTTGCCGAAACGGTCCATCGGCTTCGGCTTGGTGCTGCCGGTGACCTGCACGACGTCGCCCTTGAGGCTCAGCCCGTACAGCCACTTCGCGTCGGCCGTCGACATGCCGATGCAGCCGTGGCTGACGTTCTCCTTGCCGAACGACTCGGCGTTGTCCGGCGCGGCGTGCACGTACTCGCCGCTGACCGTCTCGCGCATGCTGTATTCGTACGACCCGAAGAAGCCGTCGGGGTGGTTGCGCGGGATGCCGATGGAGAGCGAGTCCATGACGACCTTGCCCTCCTTGGCGAGGATCGTCTTGATCCCCTCCCGGGTGCCGAAGCCCTTGCTCTCGTCGCCGCCGCTGACCGGAATGGTGCGCAGCGTCTCGCCGTTGCGCACGACGGTCAGCTTGCGGGCCTTGAGGTCGACGGTGTTCACCATCGAGTCGCCGATGGTGAAGGAGACCGTGCGGTCGCCGGCGGCCGCCGTGCCCTCGGCGAGCTGCACGCCGGCCAGGCGGGCGTCGAGGGTCACTTCGGTGCCCGCGGGCCAGAACTTCTCGGGCCGGAAGTGCACGCGGGTGTCGCCCTTGGTCTCGTTCCAGTGCCAGGCACCGGGGACCTTCGGCGAGGTGGAGACCTTCAGCCGGCCCTCGATGCCGGCGCGCAGCTTCGGGGAGACCTTCTGCTGCTTGAAGACGATCGCGATGGGCTGGCCGACGCCGACCTTCTCACCGTTGGCGGGGGCGATCTCGGGCCGGACGACCTTGGCGGCGCCCTTGAGCAGCGCGGCCTCGGGGGCGGGCTTCTCCGTGACGGGCGCGGGGCTCGACGGGGCGGGCGAGGACGGCGCGGAGGACGTCGCGGGCCGCTGCTCGGCCTCGGCTCCGCCGCCGCACGCCGTGACGGCCAGGCCGGTCAGCGCGAGGGCGGCGGTCAGCCCGGCGGCACGGGTGGGGCGCATGGTTCTCCTACCGGTTCACGACACGACAGAGCCGAGGCGCGGCCGCCTCGGCTCCCGACCATCGTAAACAAGGTAAAGGAACAGCAAAAACCCCCGGAAGAACGATCCACCCCCGCCGAACGGCGGGGGTGGGTCCCCGGGGGCCGGGGGCCATGAGTGGGTGGGCCCGGGCCCCCACCCCTCAGCCCAGCAACTCCGGCTCACTCCGCGTGATCTGCTGGTACAGCGGCTGGTAGTTGATCCACGCCGCCAGGTCGTTGCCGAGCTGGCCCCGTGTGTGCCGGGCGCCGGCCTGGTCGATCAGGACGGGCTTCCCGGCGGCCTTCGCCGCGAGCTGCACCTGGCAGGAGCGCTCCATGGTGATGAACCACCACGCCGCCGCGTCCACCGTGTCCCCCACGGTCAGCAGCCCGTGGTTGCGCAGGACGACCGCCTTGTGCGGCCCGAGCGCCGTGGCGATCCGGCGCCCCTCCTCCTCGTCCACCACGACGCCCGTGTAGTCGTCGAAGAGGGCGTGGTCCTCGTAGAAGGCGCACACGTCCTGCGTGATCGGCTCCAGCAGCTCCCCCAGCGCGGACAGCGCGCGCCCGTACGTGGAGTGGCTGTGCGCGGCGGCCACGACGTCCGGCCGCGCGCGGTGGATCTGCGAATGGATCGCGAACGCCGCCTGGTTGACGTGGTAGCGGCCCTCGACGACCTGCCCCTTGTGGTTCACGAGGATCAGATCGCTCACGGTGATGTGCTTGAACGACATCCCGAACGGGTTGACCCAGAAGTGATCCGTGAACTCCGGGTCGCGCGCGGTGATGTGCCCCGCGACGCCCTCCTCGAAGCCGAACCGGCCGAACAGCCGCAGCGCCGCCGCGAGCCGCTCCTTGCGGTGACGCCGCTCCTCCTCGGGGGTGTCGTGCTTGGGCGGCATCGCGAAGTGCAGTTGATCAGTGGGTACGGGTACGGGGGCGGGCACGGCTGGGGCTGTGACTGCGGGCTCTGCGAGCTCTGCGGGCTCCTGCCCGGACGGCGTTTGCGACACGATCGGCACTCCTCTGCTCCGTTCGGTACGGAACGGAAGCTACCGCCGGGTACCCGCGGAGAACAGGCCCTCCGCAGCCGCCGTGTGCTCCAGGATCGCCTCGGCGAGCGGCCCCAGGCACTCCCGCGGCAGGGCGTGCCCCATGCCCGGCATCGCCACCGTGCGGGCGTTGCCGATCACTTGGGCGATGTGGCGGGGGTGGGGCGGCGGGAAGACGGGCTCGGCGGAGGCGTCGGTCACCAGCACGGGGGCGGTGTTGTGCGCCAGCTCCTCCGTACGGTCCATGCCGGAGTAGTCGGCGCGGCCGTGGGCGGTGGAGACGTCGTAGCGCCCCGCGTGCTCGATGATCCGCCGCTCGCGCTCGCGCATCTCGTGCGCGTGGAACGGCAGTTCCTCGCCGCTGAGCACCCGCCAGTGCTCCACGCGCCGGTCCAGCTCGGCCTCCAGGCCGTGATCCTCGACGGGCCGGGCCCACATCTCCAGGACGCGCGGGTCGATGGGAGGCAGGTCGGCGACGGCGGTCTCCGTGCCGTCGGCCTCGACGAGCGGCTTCCCGCTCAGCGCGCAGGTCCCCATGAGGGTGGCGCTGAGGATGCGGTCCGGGTGGTCGGCGAGCAGCAGCTGCGCCAGCATGCCGCCGAGCGACAGCCCGACGATGTGGGCCCGCTCGACGCCGTGGGCGTCCAGGACGGCGAGGGCGTCGTCCGCGAGGTCGGTGATGCGGTAGGGCTGCTCGTCGAACGACCAGGTGGAGCGGCCGGCGTCGCGGTGGTCGTAACGGATCACGCGGTGGCGGGCGGCGAGGGCGTCGGTGAGCTCCTCGGTCCAGCCGAGGCCGGAGGCCTGCGCGCCCATGATCAGCAACAGGGCCGGGGCGTCGGCGGCGCCGCGCTCGTCGCTCCACAGGTGGACGCCGGGGGCGACGGTGACGGTACGGGTACGGGTTTCGGTCCGGGGCATGGCGGGATCCCTCCTGGGGTTCGTACGCGGGACGCGCACCTCAGGATTGAAACGATACGTCTCGTCTCGCCATCGCGCCACTAATTTGGCGGAGCCTGGTCGCGCCAGGGCTCCGCCGTCGGCTAGAGGCGGATCTCAGTGAGATCGATGTCGATGTCGAAGGGAACGGTGAGCTTGAGGGCGCCCCGGTGCGTCCCGGTCGGCGCGTAGGAGCGCGTCTCATTGTCGAGTTTGAAGACGTGGACGATCGGCTGGTGATCGGCGGTCGTCATATCGACTCGCCAGAAGTGCGGGATACCAGCGCAGGCGTACTTGAACGGCTTGGTCATCCGGTCACGGGCCTCGGAGTCCGGGGAGACCACCTCGACAGCGAGCAGTACGGCCTCGGCCGGAAAGTAGGTCTGCTCCCAGCCGCCCACCGACGCAGCGCCCACGACGGAAACGTCCGGCTCCGGTCCGTTGCGCTTGTCGATCACTACGGTCATCTCCCGCACCACCCTCAGCTCGGGCGGCGCCGTGCGGCGCAGACCGTTCACCAACAGGTCGATGACAAGGCTGTGGAAATAGCGCTGCGGACTCACGAAAACCAGGCTCCCGTCAATCAACTCCGTGTGCGGCGGGAGGTCGGGCAGCGTCAGCAGGTCGTCCACGGTGTAACCGTCCTGCGGCGGCACCGGCCAGTGGTGCGCGGGCTCAGCGGTCATGGTTCCTCCCATGGACGGGATTCTCGGCCGTACGGCCAGCGTACCCACACCAAACGCCGGTGCCGCCGCCCAAACGAATGAGCGGCGGCACCGGCGTTCGACCTGCGTGGGTCTACGGGAGGACTACTCCCACTCGATGGTGCCCGGCGGCTTGCTGGTCACGTCCAGCACCACGCGGTTCACATCGGCGACCTCGTTCGTGATGCGCGTCGAGATGCGGGCCAGCACCTCGTACGGCATGCGCGTCCAGTCGGCCGTCATGGCGTCCTCGGACGAGACGGGGCGCAGCACGATCGGGTGGCCGTACGTGCGGCCGTCGCCCTGGACGCCGACCGAGCGGACGTCGGCCAGGAGCACGACCGGGCACTGCCAGATCTCGCGGTCCAGGCCGGCGGCGGTGAGCTCCTCGCGGGCGACGGCGTCGGCCTCGCGCAGCAGGTCCAGGCGCTCCTTGGTGACCTCGCCGACGATGCGGATGCCGAGGCCCGGGCCCGGGAAAGGCTGGCGCTGGACGATCTCGTCGGGCAGGCCGAGCTGCTGGCCGACCATGCGGACCTCGTCCTTGAAGAGCTGGCGGAGCGGCTCGACGAGCTCGAACTCCAGGTCCTCGGGGAGGCCGCCCACGTTGTGGTGGGACTTGATGTTGGCGGTGCCGGTGCCGCCGCCGGACTCGACCACGTCGGGGTAGAGCGTGCCCTGGACCAGGAAGGCGACGTCCTCGCCGCCCGCGCCGGCCTCGGCCACGATCTCGGCCTGGGCCTGCTCGAAGACGCGGATGAACTCCCGGCCGATGATCTTGCGCTTGGCCTCCGGGTCGGAGACGCCCGCGAGGGCGTTCAGGAAGCGCTCCTGCGCGTCGACGACCTTGAGCTGGACGCCCGTCGCGGCGACGAAGTCCTTCTCGACCTGCTCGGTCTCGCCCTTGCGCATCAGGCCGTGGTCGACGTACACACAGGTCAGCTGGGAGCCGATGGCCTTCTGGACGAGGGCCGCGGCGACCGCGGAGTCCACGCCGCCGGACAGGCCGCAGATGGCGCGCTTGCTGCCGACCTGCTCGCGGATCGCGGCGACCTGCTCCTCGATCACGTTGCCCGTGGTCCAGGTCGGCTCGATGCCCGCGCCGCGGTACAGGAAGTGCTCCAGGACCAGCTGGCCGTGCGTGGAGTGCATGACCTCGGGGTGGTACTGGACGCCGTAGAGCTTCTTCTCGTCGTTCTCGAAGGCGGCGACCGGCACGACGTCCGTGGACGCGGTGACCGTGAAGCCCTCGGGGGCGGCCGAGCAGGCGTCGCCGTGCGACATCCACACCGACTGCTCCGCCGGCGTGCCCTCGAAGAGGGTCGAGCCGGTCTTGGAGACGTGCAGCGGCGTACGGCCGTACTCGCGCGCGCCGGTGTTGTCGACGGTGCCGCCGAGCGTGGTGGCCATCAGCTGGAAGCCGTAGCACATGCCGAAGACCGGGACACCGGCCTCGAAGAGGCCACGGGCGTCGTCGAGGCGGGGCGCACCTTCCTCGTACACGGACGAGGGGCCGCCGGAGAGGATGATCGCCTTCGGGTTCTTGGCGAGCATCTCGGCCACGGGCATCGTGCTGGGCACGATCTCGCTGTAGACCCGCGCCTCACGGACTCGGCGGGCGATGAGCTGGGCGTACTGCGCGCCGAAGTCGACAACGAGCACCGGCTCCGCGGTGTTGTCGTGGGCGGCGGTGGGTGCTGCTGACACGGGAGCGGCCTTCCGGCGGTGGAGGAGGGTCTGTATTTGTCGATTCTACCGGGGCGCGGGTGCTTGCTTTTGTCTCACCATCCGAAAGCGGAGCGGAAGCAGACCTGGAACAGACCCGGAGCGGACCGGACCCGCATTGGCCCCGGGGCCGCCCGCGGGCCATACTGTCCCCCATGCGCAAGCACCAGACCTTCGTCTTTACCTATGGCATCCGGCCCGTCCGGCTGCCATGGTCGTGCTGCTTGAGCAACTGACAAGCGACTTCCACAGGCGCCCCGGGCCGACAAGGCCCGGGGCGCCTGTCGCTTTTCCCGGGCCGTGCCGCTCCGGGGGGCCACCGCCCCTTTTTGGAGGATCAGACATGAGCGCCGCCCCCACCACTGTGAGCAGCAGCACCCTGAGCACCCGCACCGCCCCCGCCGAGACCGGCGCCCGCACCGAAGCGGCCGCAGGCGTGATCACCGGTGCCCGGCAGCGGATCGACGATCTCGACGGCAGGATCATCGGGCTCATCCAGGAACGGATGGCCGTCTCGGCCGTGATCCAGCAGGAGCGCATCGCCTCCGGGGGGCGCCGGGTGAACCTCTCCCGCGAGATGGAGATCATCGGCCACTACAGCGACCAGCTCGGCAAGCCCGGCACCACGCTCGCCATGACGCTGCTGGAGCTGTGCCGCGGCCGCGTCTGACGACCGCCCGCTCCCGACGAGGGCCCGGTCGAGGACCCGCATGTGTGCAGCTGCCGCATGCGGGTTCGGAGGACCGGGCCGTCACATCACCCGGACGGCGCGTGACCGCACCGCGGCCCGCATCGTTGAGCCGGGTGCCCGCGCCATCCAGGAGCGGCCCACCTGAAATCCACGCGTGGCTTCCGCCCCTGTTCACCTGGGCGCCCGGCACCGACAGGGCGGATCCACCGGAGTGTGAGACGTGCGAGTGCGCGCGTCGTGGGACCTCACTCCGGTGCACGGCGACCGGTCAGCAGGGGACAGCAGCCCGGTTGCCACCAAGGACGGTCGGTTCCGGGGACGCCTGGAACCGACCGTATCCGGTCGAAACGGTTGCGCCGAGTCCGGCCCATCCCGCACGATGCCAGGAGAGCACCAACCTCCTGGTCCCGCACCGCCATTGGTCGAACCAGTGAGGCCCGTACGCCCCGCACCACCCGCGCACGACCCATGACCCGCGGCGCTCCCCCCGGCGCCGCTCCGCGGCACCGACCCTGCCCTGACCCCGGTGCCGGCAGTCAAGGGCCCCGAGGCCGCCCGCACGCCCCCGCGGAGGCGGCCCGGGGCCCTTCGCCGTAAGCCGGGCCCTTAGGCCCCCTAGACCCTCCAGGTCCTCAAGAAGACCCGCAATCACGCCCGTTCGGCCGCCCCTCCGGCGGAAGCACCGGCAGCAGCCGCAGCAACGGCCGCCCCTCCGGCGTCGGCTGCACCGACGGCACCTCCGGCGCCGCCTTCAACTTCAGCTCCCCGTATGCTCCTTCCGGCACCGCCGGGCGCACGGGCGCGACCGCCTCGACCCGTTCGTACGCCTGCCCCTGCTCCGGCCGCGGGTCGGGCTCGCCCTTGTTCGGCCAGAAGGACATGGCCCGCTCCGCCTGGGCCGTGATGGTGAGCGACGGATTGACGCCGAGGTTCGCGGAGACGGCCGCGCCGTCCACGACCGAGATCCCGGGGTGCCCGTACAGCCGGTGGTACGGGTCGAGGACGCCCTGCGAGGCGTCCGCGCCGATCGGGCAGCCGCCGAGGAAGTGCGCGGTGAGCGGGGTGCCCATCAGCTCGCCCACATTGCTGCCGGGGAAGCCGTTGATCTCCTCGGCGATGATGTCCGCGGCCATCGCCGCCGCGGGGATCTGCTTCGGGTTGGGCGCCCCGTGGCCCTGCCGTGCGGTCAGCAGGCCCTTGCCGGGGCCGCGGCTGCGGCGGTACGTGGTCAGGGAGTTGTCGAGCGACTGCATCACGAGCCCGATGATCGTCCGCTCGGACCAGCGCCGGTTGGAGAGCGACCGCAGCAGCTGCACCGGGTGCCGTACGCAGCGCGCCGCCCACGCGACGGCCCGCGGCGACCGCGTCCCCACCGGCACCTGGAGGACGGACAGCACGCCCATCGCGTTCGACCCCTTGCCGTAGCGGACGGGCTCGATGTGCGTGTGGTCGTCCAGGTGGGCGGAGGAGGTGATGGCGACGCCCCGCGTGAAGTCCGGCCGGGCCCCGCCGTGCGCGGTGCCGTAGCGGCGGTCGTCGGTCTGCGCGCCCACCAGGGCCTCGGAGTTCGTCCGGGTCAGCCGGCCCAGCCCGGCCGGGATGCGGGGCAGCAGGCCCTTGTCCTTCATCGTGTGCAGCAGCGTCTGGGTGCCGTACGTGCCGGCGGCGATCACGACCCGCTCCGCGCGCAGGACCCGCGGCCGGGCGGCCCCGGAGCCGCGCCGCTTGTCGGTCGGCACGGTGACGACGCGGTAGCCGCCCTCCCGGTGCTCGGTCACCGCGACGACCGTCGTCATGGGGTGGACGACGGCGCCCGCCCGCTCGGCCAGGTACAGGTAGTTCTCGTTGAGGGTGTTCTTCGCACCGTGCCGGCAGCCGGTCATGCACTCGCCGCACTCGGTGCAGGCCCGGCGGGTGGGCCCGGCGCCGCCGAAGTACGGGTCGGCGGCCTCCTCGCCGGGCGCCGCCCGGTGCGTGCCGCCCGCGTCCTCGCCGTCCCCGAAGAACACCCCGACCGGCGCCTTGCGGAAGGTCTCCCCCACGCCCAGGCGCTCGGCCGCCGCCTTCAGATGGACGTCGGAGGGCGTGGTCGTGGGGTTGAGGCGGACGCCGAGCATGCGGCTCGCCTGGTCGTAGTACGGCCGCAGCTCCGCCTCCCAGTCGGTGATGCCGGACCACTGCCGGTCCTGGAAGAAGGCCTTCGGCGGCACGTAGAGGGTGTTGGCGTAGTTGAGGGAGCCGCCGCCGACACCGGCGCCCGCGAGGACCATGACGTTGCCGAGGAGGTGGATGCGCTGGATGCCGTAGAGGCCGAGCGCGGGCGCCCACAGGTAGTTGCGCAGGTCCCACGAGTTCCTGGGCAGGCTCTCGCGGGTGAAGCGGCGGCCCGCCTCCAGGACGCCCACGCGGTAGCCCTTCTCGGTCAGGCGCAGCGCGGAGACCGCGCCGCCGAAGCCCGAGCCGACGACGATCACGTCGTAGTCGAACACTGCCTCTCCGTTCCTCCGTGTCGTACGTGAACGTGAACGCTTAAGCCGCGCGGGAGGGGCGGTCAGCGCAGCCGCAGCGTCTTCAGCAGCCGCAGGCCCCGGGTCATGACCTCCGCGTACTTGGCGTCGTCCAGTCCGAAGGCCGGGGCGAGCGGTACGACGCGCTGGTGGGCGACCGTCTGGGCCTCGGTGTACTTGAGGATGCCCTCGGAGCCGTGGCGGCGTCCCAGCCCCGACTCGCCCATGCCGCCCATGGGGGCCCGCGCGCTGCCGTACGCGGCCGCGTAGGCCTCGTTGACGTTGACGGTGCCGGTGCGCAGCCGCGCCGCGACGGCACGGCCGCGGCGCCCGTCGGCGGTCCACACGCTGGCGTTGAGCCCGTACGGGGTGGCGTTGGCGAGGGCGACGGCTTCGTTCTCGTCCCGGAAGCGGTAGACGGAGACGACGGGCCCGAAGGTCTCCTCGGCGCACACGGCCATGGACGGCTTGACGCCGTCGAGGACCGTCGGCTCGTAGAAGAACGGGCCGATGTCGGGCCGCGGGCGGCCGCCCGCGAGGACGGCGGCGCCCTGCGCGACGGCGTCCTCGACGTGCCGGATCACCGCGTCCAGCTGGCGCTGCGAGGCGAGGGAGCCCATGTCGGCGCCGTAGGCCAGGCCCGTGCCGAGCCGCAGGGCCTTCGCGCGGGCGGTGAAGCGCTCCAGGAACGCGTCGGCGACGGACTCGTGCACGTACAGCCGCTCGATGGAGATGCACAGCTGGCCCGCGGAGGAGAAGCAGCCGCGGACGGCGCCCGCGGCGGCCTTCTCGACGTCGGCGTCGTGGAGGACGAGCATGGCGTTCTTGCCGCCGAGTTCGAGCGAGGAGCCGATCAGGCGGGCCGCGGCGCCCTGGGCGACCTCGCGGCCGGTGCGCGTGGAGCCGGTGAAGGAGACGTAGTCGGCGTGCGCGACGAGCGCCGGGCCGACGACCGGGCCGTCGCCGATCACGACCTGCCAGACCTCCTCCGGCAGCCCCGCCTCGACCAGCAGCTCGCGCGCCCACAGGGCGGTCAGGGCCGTCCCGGTGTCGGGCTTCATCACGACGGCGTTGCCGGCCACGAAGGCGGGCAGGGCGTCCCCCACGGACAGTTCCAGCGGGTAGTTCCAGGGGGCGATCTGGCCGACGACGCCGCGCGGGTGGCGCAGTTCGGTGACCTTGGTGAGGCCGGGGAGGACGCCCGCGTGGCCCTTCGGCCGCAGATAGGCGGGCCCCCTGCGCCCGTAGTGGCGGGCGCCGACGGCCACGGCCTGCACTTCCTCGTGGGCGTGCAGGCGGGCCTTGCCGGTCTCCGCCTGGATGAGGTCGAGGACCTCCGGCTGCCGCCCGAGGAGCAGGTCGTGGAAGCGCAGCAGGACGGCGGCGCGCTCGGCCACGGGCACGGCCGCCCACTGCTGCTGCGCCTCGCGGGCGCGCGCGAAGGCGGTGGCCACGTCGTCCGGGGAGGACTGCGGCAGTTCGGCGAGCTGGAGTCCGGTGAGGGGCGTGCAGCCGGCGGTGGTGCCGGAGCCTATGACGGGGCGGGTGAGGCGGGCGACGAGGGCGGGAGTGACGACGTCGGCGGGGGTGCGACTGCCGGGCGGGGCTACGGGGTTGCCTCCGGCGGGCGGGTGCGCCGCCGCCGCGGGCGCCGGTTCTGCTACGGGTGCGGTGTGTGCCGAGTCCGTCATACGGGGAGCGTATGACGGACCCGTACCGCTTGAATACCCGTGGGTAATTACTGATCCTGGATCTTCAAGTACTTGAGGACGTCGGCGAAGAGCTTGTCGCCGTCCTTGCGCAACCGGCCCTTCTCGGGCATCCGGACTTCCAGCAACCAGAGCTGGGTCTTGGCCTCGTTCACGATGATCTTGCTGCGGATGGCGCTCCTGGGACCGTCCTCGTCGGAACCGGGCCGGTAGGCGGTGAGCACCTCCGCCGCCTTCATGCCCTGGACGGCGGCGGACCCGGATACGGACGCCTTGGCGTCCTTGAGCTTGTACGAAGGGTCGACCGTGTAGGAGTCGGCGAGCCGCTTGGCCTCGGCGTCGGCCGTGCCGATGTCCTTCGGCTCCCGGTCCAGGACGTTCTTCTTGCGCTGTTCGAGGGTGTCCCGGTCCAGGGAGACGGAGAAGACCCCGCTCGGGTCCGTGAAGAACACCCACCCCTTGTCGACGTCGATCTTCTTCACGTAGTCCTCCGGCACCGCCATCGACGCCCGGACGATCTCCGGTTCGTCCCGCACCTTCCAGTGCAGCGGAACGGCCGGCCCGACGGCGAACGGGTTGACGATCAGCAGCGTCGCGGCCGTCGCCACGGCCACCACTCCCCCGCCGAGCCCCCATTGCGCCTTGCGGTTGCCGTGCAGGACGGGCGGGACCCACTTGCTGCCGGTGCTGCCGGCGGCCTGCACGCGCGACGCGCTGAACGCGGACTGCTGCGCCGGTACGGGGCGGGCGACCGCCTCCAGCGTGCGGCGGATCTCGTCCGCGCCGGGGCGGGCCGCCGGGTCCTTGCTGAGCATCCGCATGACGAGCCCGCCGAGCAGGCCCGCGCCGCGCGACGGCGCCTGCGGCTCCGTCGACAGGATGGCCTGCATGGTGGCCTGGGTGTTGGAGCGGCGGAACGGGGAGACGCCCTCGACCGCCGCGTACAGCACGACGCCCAGCGACCACAGGTCGGACTCGGGTCCGGGGTGCTGCCCCAGGACGCGCTCGGGCGCGACGTACTCGGGCGAGCCGACGAACGCGCCCGTCTCCGTGAGGCCCTGCTCGCCCTCGATCCGGGCGATGCCGAAGTCGGTGAGGACGACGCGGTCGCCGTGGCCGAGGAGCACGTTGTCCGGCTTGACGTCGCGGTGCAGCACGCCGGCCTCGTGGGCGGCGCCGAGCGCGTCGAGGACGGCCAGGCCGATGCGGGCGGCCTCGCGCGGGTCCAGGGTGCCGTCGCCCAGCCGGTCGCCCAGCGAGTGGCCGCGCACGAGCTCCATGACGATCCAGGGGCGCCCGTCCTCGACGACGACGTCGTGGACGGCGACGACCGAGGGGTGGGAGACGCGGGCCGCGGCGCGGGCCTCGCGCTGCATGCGCTGGTGGACGTTCTCCCGTACGGACGCGGGGAGGTGGTCCGGTACGCGCGGCTCCTTGACGGCGACGTCGCGGTCGACGACCTCGTCGTGGGCCTTCCAGACGGTGCCCATGCCGCCGTGGCCGAGGCGGGAGATCAGCCGGTAGCGGTTGCCGATGCGGCGGCCGGCGCCGGGATCGGCGGGGGCGGCGTACGGGCTCGGCGCCGGCGCGGGAGCCGCAGCAACCGCCCGGTTCGGCGGCTGAAGGTCGTAGCTGGTGGGCTCGCCTGATCTGGTGGGCCCGCCGGCGCTGCCGGGCCGGTTCGGCTGTCCCCCGTCGTTCATCATGGCCCCATCATTACCAAGGGGGCGCTGACAGGCGCACCTTGACGGAGCGAACCATCCCCATACGGGCTTACGGAATCAAGCGAACCAACCGAACTAAGGGCTGGATACCGGCCGGATCCGTACGAACGTCTCCAGGACGACGTCGAAGTGCCGTTTCGTCCGCGCCGCCTTCGCCTCCGGGCCCGCGACCCACACCTCGTACATCTTGCCGCCCTCGTCCCAGCAGGTGTCGTACGTCCGCAGCGCACCGCCCGCCCCGCCCGCCCCGACTTCGGGGCCGTCCCAGGTGAACTCCCAGGAGGCGGCCGGGTATCCCTTGCGGGTGGTCTCGCGGACGGTGGCGGCACGGTAGCCGGGATAGCGCTGGGGGGCCGCGGCGGCGGAGGCGCGCAGGGCGGCCGCGGCGCCGCCGGGCTGCGGGTCCTGGATGACGACGGCGAGGCGGGTCTGCCGGTCCGGCGCGTAGTAGAAGACGCGCGGGGGCTCGAAGGAGCGGGTGAAGCCGTCCGGCACGGCGAGCGCGAACCCGGCCGGATCCTGCACCGCGTGATAACCCTCCGGGGCCCGTACGGGGGCGCTGGCCGGGGGCTCGCGGGTGACGGGCGGGCCGGGCGAGCGGCCGAGGGGGCCGCTGGACACCTGCGCGGGACGGCCGCCCGCGCCGGCCTCGCCGCGCTCGGCCAGCAGCACGGCGAGGCCGGCCCCGACCCCGGCGAGGGTGACGACGGCGACGGCGGCCATGAGGACGGTGCGGCCGCGGGGGTTGTACGGGGATCCGCCCGGCGGGTACGGGGCGGGGCCCGGCCCCGGGCCGGACCCGCCGATCCTTCCGGACGCCAGGTAGCCCCGTAGCAGCCGTTCCGCTTCGTCGGCGCCCATCCGCCGCGCGGGATCGCGCTCCAGCAGCCCTTGCACGACGGGCAGGAGGGGCGCCGCGGCGGCGGGCGGGCGTATCTCGTCGTGGACGACGGCGTGCAGGATGCCGCCCAGCGAGTCGCGGTGGAAGGGGGTCACCCCGCTGAGCGCCGCGCACATCAGCACCCCCAGGGACCACAGGTCGGACGCGGGCCCGGCGGATCCGCCCGACATGCGCTCCGGCGCCGTGTACTCCGGCGACCCGACGAACGCGCCCGTCTCGCTGATCGTCGTCGCGCCGCGGACCTGGGCGACGCCGAAGTCGGTCAGGACGACGCGGCCGGTCGCCGTCTCCAGGAGGACGTTCGGTGGCTTGATGTCGCGGTGCAGGACGCCGCGGGCGTGCGCGGCGCGCAGGGCGGAGAGCAGGGCGATCGCGATCCGCGCGGTCTCGCGCGGGCCCACGGGCCCCTCCGCGGCCAGCAGTTCGGACAGGGCGCGCCCGTCCACGAGCTCCATCACGATCCAGGGGCGCCCGTCCTGCACGACGATGTCGTGGAGCGCGACGACGTTCGGATGACTGATGAGCGCGGCCGCACGCGCCTCACGGAGCGTGCGGTCGCAGTCGGAGAGGCCTGCGGGACAGGTGCCGTCGTCGCCCTCGCCGCCGTCCATGTGCAGCTCTTTGACGGCGACTTGGCGCTCCAGCAGCTCGTCGGTGGCACGCCATACGGTGCCCATGCCGCCGCGCCCTATCCGCCCGGACAGGCGGTACCGGCCGGCGATCAGACCATCGTGCGCAGCGAAGGTCCCCATAGGCCCATCTTGCCCCACACCTCCCCGCCCCACGGCTGCCCGCGGGGGCCGGTTCCGGCCAGCTGGACGGGGAGGGCGGGCCGGGGACGTCGGTCCCGTCAGCCTCTCAGCAGTCCGTCGAACTGCGCCCAGTTCGACCAGGGTCCGCCGATGCCGGTCTGCCAGCGGTGATAGACGTATCCGCCGCTGTTCACGCCGAACAGCTCGATGCGGCCGTCGGCGTTCGTCTCCGCGGCGACCTGACTCAGCCCGCCGTCGAACTGCGCCCAGGGCGACCAGTTGCCGCCGATGACGGTCTGGAAACGGTGGAAGATCGCGTCGCCGCTGTTGGTGCCGAAGATCTCCAGCCGGCCGTCGGCGTTACGCGCCACGGCGATCGACGTCAGTGCGCCGTCGAACTGCTCCCAGCCCGACCACGAACCGCCGGGAGACGTCTGCCAACGGTGGAAGATCGCCCCGCCGCCGTTCACCCCGAACAGCTCGATACGGCCGTCCGCGTTCGTCTCCGCGGCGACCTGCGTCAGGCCTCCGTCGAACTGCACCCAGCCGGACCAGGCGCCGCCGAGGGCGGTCTGCCAGCGGTGGAAGATGTTGCCGGCGGCGTTGGTGCCGAAGATTTCCAGGCGGCCGTCCGCGTTGCGGGCGGCGGCGATGGACGTCAGTGCGCCGTCGAACTGCTCCCAGCCCGACCACGAACCGCCGGGAGACGTCTGCCAACGGTGGAAGATCGCCCCGCCGCCGTTCACCCCGAACAGCTCGACGCGGCCGTCCGCGTTCGTCTCCGCGGCGACGGCCCGCAGCGCGCCGTCGAACTGCGCCCAGGGCGACCACGGGCCGCCGATGGCGTTCTGGGCGCGGCGGAACACGGCGTCCCCGCTGTTGGTCCCGAAGAACTCCAGCCGCCCGTCGGCGTTCCGGGCGGCGGCGATCGACGACCCGAAGGCGGCGGCGGACGTCTTGACCCCGGCCCTGGCCCCGGTATCCGCCGGCGCGGGGTCGGCGGCGGCGACTCCGGGGGCTGCGGCGGCCATCGCCACGACGGCGAGGGACGCGACCAGCCGGCCGATGCGTCTGTATCTCTTCCTCATGTTCCTCATGCGACTGCCTTCCTACGCAGGACGTGCAGGAACGTGCGGGAACGTACGTCGGTCCGTGCGAAAGCAGAGAGCGGGCGCACCCTACTGCGCGGGGGTGCCGAAGGACAGCGTCCGGGCGGCCGGGGCCCGGCCCGTACGAGGGCCCGGGGGCGGCTTGAACCTCACGTCGCGTGAGGAGGCATGGTTGCCTCATGAACGCTTCCGGCAACGCTTCCGCCACCTGGAAAGTGGGCGCCCTCGCCGAGACGTGCGGCCTCACCGTGCGCACGCTGCACCACTGGGACACCATCGGCCTGCTCAGCCCCTCCCGGCGCACGCCCGGCGGGCACCGGGAGTACACCGAGGACGACCTCATCCGCCTCTACCAGGTGCTCGCCCTGCGGAGCCTCGGGCTCGGCCTGGAGACGATCGCCACCTGCCTGGACAGTGACAGCGGCGTCGGCGACGGCGTCGGTGTCGGTGTCGATCCGGCCCGCCTCGTACGGGATCACCTGGCCGGTGTGGAGGCCGCCCTCACCGCGCTCACGTCCCTGCGGGAGCGCCTCCGGCGCATGGACGCCGAGTTGTCGGCCGGTCGTGCGCCCACTTCCAGTGCGCTGCTCGACGCCCTGCGCGCCACCGGCGCCACCGCCCCGGACCGCGCGCACGCCCTCCGGGACCGCCTCGACGCCGACCAGCTCCGGATCCTCCAGGACAGCGCCGGCGCGGTGGGCCCCGCCGCGCACTACCTCCTGGAGGTCGAGTGGCCCGAGCTGTACCGCCGGGCCGACCGGCTCCGTACGGCCGGGGTTCCTCCCACGGACCCCCGGGTGCGGCGGCTGGCGGCCCGCATGGACGAACTGAGCGCCTTGTTCTCCGGCGGCGACACCGCCACATCGGCGGCCGTACGGGATGCCTGGCGCGACGACCCGCACGCCATGTCCGGCGAGCCGCCCGCCACGACCGAGGGCTGGGGCGACCTGGCCACCTACCTGGACCACGCCCGAAAAGGAACCACCCGATGACCCGCCTGCGCACCGCCCTGATCCCTGCCTACCCGACGCTCCTCACGGTGCCGGTTCTCGCGGCCCTGGCAGCGGCCGACCTGGCCCCCTGGAGCGTCCTCTTCTCCGTAGCCGCCGCCTTGGCCGTGCTCGCCGCCGTCCGGCACAAGCGCGGTCACTGACGCGCCGGTTGCAGCCATGACCACGCCGTACGGCGGGGCGGGGTGACCGCGTCCGGGAGGCCCGGCGGCCTGAGGGCTCCGTAGTCCGTGAAACGGACGGTTCCGCAGTCGCGGCAGCGGGCCTCGCCCCGGGTCCGGGCCGCCCATCCTCCGCGGTGAGTGCATCTCAGCACGGCCATCCACCTGCCACGTGCGCCCTGCGCCAGTGGCGGCGCTGAACGACGAGGGCCTCCCCCGTCTTGGCGTGATCGTCCCCCGCGGCGGCCTCGTGATACGCGGCCTCCAACTGCTCGCACTCCTCGCACCCGTACGCCGGCTGCGAACCGTTCGGCCACAGCCCGGCGGCCTCCCGGTCCTCCCGCGTCGCCAGCCTCAACGAGGCGAACGGCGCCTCCCACTCCACCCCACCCCCGGGCCGCCGCAACGTCAGACGGCTCCCCCGCTCCCCGACCACCTGCGCGATCCGTCCCTCACGCGTGTCCACCACGAACGCGCCGATCCTGTACGTCATCGCCTCGCTCCTCCCCGAGTGCCGTTGGTAGCAGCCACATCTTCCCGTTCGGCGCGGGGAGCGCTGAAAGTTTCGCCTGCAATTTACTCGAATGAGTGAACGCTCGCACATACCAGTGCAGTTGGTGTCGCTAGAGTCGATCCACAAGGAGGTGATCACTTGTCCGACATCACGCCCACCCTGTTCCGCCGGAGGCTTGGCGCGGCACTGAAGACACTGAGGGTGAGGGCCGGCTTCAACCTCGCCGAGGGCGCCAAGGTGCTGGGCGTGTCCAGCCCAACCCTAAGCAAGATCGAAAACGGCAGACAGAACACCGACCCTGAGAAGTTCTTCATCGCCTACCGGGTCACCGACGCGGCCCGCATCGCAGAGGCGAGGGAGATCGCGAAGCTCGTCAACGACAGCCGCCAAAAGAACATCTACGCGCAGTACAAGGATGTCATCCCGGAGCGCTTGGCCGACTTCCTGGACATGGAGCAAATCGCCACCCGTATCGACCTCTACGCGGCGCTCATCATGCCGGGAGTGCTACAGACACCCGACTACGCCTACGCAGTTATCGGTGGCGGCAGCGTATGGAAGACAGCCCGCGAGCTACGAGCGCTCACCGAGCTGCGCATGAAACGCCAGGAGATCTTGACCTCACCCTCGCTCACGCTGCGGTGCGTACTGGACGAAGCATGCCTCCGGCGGGAAGTGGGCGGGGCATCCGTTCTTCGCGGGCAACTTGAGCATCTGCTCGCCCTCTCCCGGGACCCGAAGTTTGAATTGCAGGTGATTCCGTTCAAGGCGGGCACGCACACAGGACTGGACGGCGCCTACACGGTCTTCCACTTCGAGGTCGGTTCTCCCGTCGTAGCCGTGGAGCCGCTCACGACGTCCCACTACCTTGAGGAGGACGGCCAGGTCGCACGTTACGACGTCGCGTTCGATCGTCTGCTGGCCCAGGCTCTGGATCCCGACGCCTCTCGCGACTTCATCGCCAGAATCGCCAAGGAGACACGGTGAGGTTCAGGAAGAGCAGCTACAGCTCCGGATCCGGTGAGACCTGCGTGGAGATCGCCCTCCCCGAGGGCATACGTACACACGACCCCGTGCTCATACGCGACTCAACGCGGCCCGGAGGGCCGACCCTCCGCGTCGCCGCCGAGCCGTATCGTTCCTTCACCCGCGCCCTGAGGCGCGGCAGTCTCAGGGCGCGGGGCGACGACGGCCGAAACGGTCGCGCGCGGCCGGCTCGGCCGATACCGTAGGGGCGGCGCCCCCCTTCCGCGCTCAAAGTAAGCGGCCCCCGCCACGGCCGGAATCCGTGGACGAGGGCCAACCGCAGGTAGACGGTTCCCGACCGTCAGTCCTCAGGTACTCGGAGGACTGGCGGTCACCGTCCAGCGGCTTTCACCGGTCATTGTCCGGTGCACCACCTCCACAGCTCCCGGATCACAGCTGCGAACCGTTCGTGCAGAGGCTTCTTGCGGTGACGCCCCACAGGCGCCCCCCTTCTTCCCTGCGGCCGATATCCGGCAGCCGCACCGGAGGGAGCCCGAACCGGGACACCCCGCGAGTGCCCCGACGAAAGGGTCCTCTGGAAGGGGGGCGCGCTCGAAGCGCTGACGCCGACACTACACCCGGCGATCAGCTCAATCCGCCTTTTCTGGCGCTTAGTTACTGCTCTACGTCAGCCGTAGGACCGCCCCCGCCGCGACGCCATGAACCGGCGTAGGAACGCTACGGCGAACGCCCTGACGGAGATGTCGATCAGGACCGAGGCGATCAAGGCGCCGGGGCGGCCGGGCGGCCCGGGATCCGCCACAGAGCCGTCACGCAGCGTGGCGGTAAAAAGCACGCCTCCCCGTCGGGTAATATTGTTCCCGCAACGCCGACGGGTGATCATCATCCCCGGACGCCGAGCGCTCGTAGCTTAACGGATAGAGCACTTGACTACGGATCAAGAGGTTGCAGGTTCGAATCCTGCCGAGCGCACACTTGCAGGGAAGGGCCGGACGCCGGAGCGTCCGGCCCTTTCTCATTTCTCCGGGGTCGCGAAGGCCGCCTTCGCTATCCCCAGGACGTACGGGAGCTCGCTCGCGCCCGGCGGGTTGTTGTAATTGAGCGAATACACCACCCGCCGCGAGAGATCGCGTTTCGCGAAGACCCCGTTGACGTAGCCCGGCAGTGATCCCGTCTTGCCCCAGACGACCGTGCCGTCGGGCAGTTCGGTGCGCATGAGGCCGATGCGGCTGAAGCAGGCCGTGCCCCGGCCGGCGGCGGGGTCGGTGAGGCTGGCGCAGTGGTGGTTGCCGGGGGCGTTGGGGACGGCCGGGAGGTCGAAGATGTGCCGTTGCTGGGAGGGCGGGAGGAGCCGGCCGCGGATGAGCTCCGTGAGGAAGCGGTCCAGGTCGGCCGCGGTGGAGATCATGCCGGCTTCCGCCCAGGAGTACGGGCTCTGCTCGGTCACGTCGACGAGGGCACCGTCCACCGTGCGGTAGCCGTGCGCGTGCGGCTCCGGGAGGGTGACGTCGGTGGCGGCCGGAACGTAGGTGTGGCGCAGCCCCAGGGGGCGGGTGATGCGGTTGCGGACCTCGTCCGCGTACGCGTTGCCGCTGACGCGCTCGATGATCAGCCCGGCCACGTACGAGTTGATGCCGTTGTACTGCTGGGTCGTGCCCGCCGGGAAGGCCGGCGCCTTCCCGTCCACCGCCGCCTTGACGATCTCCGTGGGGCTCCACGACCGGAAGCGGTTCTCGGCGAACCACTTGTTGGAGCCGTCCCCGTAGGTCAGCGCCGAGGGGCCCGGCAGCCCGCTGGTGTGGTTGAGGAGCTGGCTCACCCGCACGTCCTGGAAGGCGTCGGGGAGCAGGCCCGGCACGTAGCGCCGGGCGGGGGCATCCAGGTCGACGCGGTGCTCGGCGGCGAGCTGGAGCATCACCGTGCCGGTGAAGAGCTTGGTGATGCTGCCGATGCGGAAGGAGGAGCCCGAGCGGACGGAGGCGCCGGTGACCTTGTCCGCCGCGCCGGACGTGCCCCACCAGTGGCCGCCGGGGCCGGCGACGCGGACCAGGGCCCCGTTCACGTCCGCGTTCGGGAAGCCGGCGATCGACTGCTCCAGTGCCTTCTTGTCCGGCCTCGGCGGCGCGGCGGCACCGGCGGCCGTGGCCGTTCCCGCGGCGAGTGCGGCGGCCAGTGCCATCACCAGCCAGGCGTTGCGGCCGGCGGGCTTCCTCTTGAGTTGCTCCATGCCCGTAAATCTTCCAAACCAAGATCATCCTTACATCCGGTATCGCCCTGGCCCGGCCCCTACGCTGCCCCGATCCCGCCTCGGGGATGTCCCGGACACGAGTCGGGAGGAGAGGAACGGAGCGAGGAGTGAGAACACGGCCGGGAGGACGGATTCCGTCCTCTATCCCCTCTACGCTCGCCCCCATGAACCGCCGCCCCCGTGCCGCCGCCGCCCGCATCTCCGACGACCAGCGGCGCGCCCGCCTCGCCCGGCGCCACCTGCTCGACCCGGCGCACCGGGCCGGTTCGACCGAGGAGGTCGCGGATGCCCTGGTCGGGCTGCACGCCACGGACGCGGCGACCGTCTACCTCTCCGCCTGCGCACGGCTGGCCGAGCCCTCCGCGGGCGACGTGGACCGGGCGCTGTACGAGGACGTGTCCCTGGTCAAGCTGCTGTCCATGCGGCGCACGCTCTTCGCCGTCACCACGGACCTCGCCCCGTACGTGAGCTCCTCGACCGCCCGCGCGATCGCGCTGCGCGAGCGGGCGACGCTCCTCAAGCACCTGCGCGAGAACACCGAGGGGCACGCGCCCTGGGACGAGCAGCGGCTCGCCCGCACCGAGCGGGAGGTGCTGGACGCGCTGGCCGCGCGCGGCGAGGCCACCACCGCGGAACTCAGCAAGGACGTGCCCGCCCTGCGCGAGACGCTGCTGATGTCGCCGGGCAAGCCGTACGAGGCCCGGCAGAGCGTCGGCAGCCGGGTGCTGCGGATGCTGGCCGCGGACGGGCACCTGCGGCGCGCCCGGCCGCGGGGTTCGTGGACCAGCAGCCTCTACCCGTGGGCGCCGGTGCCGCAGATCCCCGAGATGGACGTGCGCGAGGCGAAGGCCGAACTCGCGCGGCGCTGGCTCGCCGCGTACGGGCCGGCCACGGAGGCGGACCTGAAGTGGTGGACGGGCTGGACGCTCGGCGACACGCGGCGGGCGGTGGCGGACGTCGGTGCGGGTGAGGTGGAGCTGGCGCGCGGGGAGACCGGCTACGTCCTGGCCGGCGACGACCTGGACGACGACCCCGCCTCGGCCCTCGCTCCGTGGGCCGCGCTCCTGCCCGGCCTGGACCCGACCGCGATGGGCTGGCGCGGCCGCGACTGGTACCTCTCCCCCGACCACGTCCCCGCGCTCTACGACCGCGCCGGCAACGTCGGCCCCACGGTGTGGTGGAACGGCCGCATCATCGGCGGCTGGGCGCAGCGTGCGAACGGCGAGATCGTGTGGCGGCTGCTGGCGGACGCGGGCGCCGAGGCGGGGGCGGCGATCGCCGCCGAGGCCGAGAGGTTGTCGGCGTGGCTGGGCCCCGTACGGGTCACGCCCCGCTTCCGCACGCCGCTGGAGAGGGAGCTGGGGGTGGGGTGACGGGGGTGGGGGACGGGGGTGGCGCGGTGGCGCCCTCTCGGCCCGGAAATCAACCGGCGGGGCGGGACGGCACGGCGTACAAGTGTGCTGAGAGCGCAGCAGTCCGCACGCCTCAGCGACCGTGGCCTTACTTCGGCTGGTTTTGGCGCTGCTGGGCACCGCTTCCACCGGCCAGTGTGACGGCCATCGTCCGCCGGAGAAGGGTGAAGACCATGCGCGGTCGCAGTTGGCTCGTCGTCGCTGTCGCAGCACTGACCGCCACGCTGGGGTCTACGGGAGTCACCAACGCTGCGCCCTCCCGTGAGAGACCCGTGGCGGAGGGGCAGCAGTTCGCCGACTTCAACACCTTCGTGTCCCGCTACAGCGGCCGTTGCCTCGATGTCGCGAACGGCAGCGTCCGGGACGAGGCGAATGTCCACCAGTGGGCTTGCGAGGGCGTCGCGAGCCAGAGTTGGAGATTCATGCCGGCCGGTGACGGCTACTACTACATCGTCGCTAAGCACAGCGATCTGTGCCTCGACGTCGACACCCGCGCGGCCAACGGCGACTACGGGGGCAACGTGCACCAGTACCGCTGCTGGGGAGGCAGGAACCAGCAGTGGCGACTGGACTCCATCGGTGACGGCTACTACTACGTGGTTGCGCGGCACAACAACAAGTGCCTGGACGTAGACACCCGCCCCGGCAATGTGAACGGCGCCAATGTCCACAACTGGACCTGCTGGGGCGGAAACAACCAGATGTGGAAGATCAACCCGATCTAAGCCCGTCGCGAAGCAGGTCCCGCAACGGACTACTCGCACCAGGTGATGCTGTCCGCTCGTTCACAGGCCGGCTTCCCTCTCGGCCGCCTCGCGGATGGCAAGGATCTCGGCGAGCGCGTCGTGGGGGTCGGCTTCGCCTGCGTCCACGGTCCGCTCCAGTTCACTGAGTCTGGCGGCACGCTCGGGATGGCGTTGGATGGCGACGAACACGGCCCAGGAGTGGACGAACGCCCGTAGCGGAGCCAGGCTGCTGGTCTTCTGAGCGTTGGTGGTGGCCTCGAACAGGTGCTGCGTCAGAGCAGGGATACGGCTGGGAGCGATCTTGGTGACCGCGGCCCGCAGGGCATCAGGCGTCAGCTCCGGCATCGGGATCAGCGGCGCGTAGGGGCCGTTCGGCTGCTCACTCATGATCGTCCTCCAAGGCGCGGCAGGCTCCGGACTGCACCGTACCGGCTCAGGTGCGCACCGTACCGGCTCACGACGGCTGTCCATCGGCTGACCGCGGTTCGGGTTTGGTGTGGAGGACCTCGCGGGCCTGGTCCGCGGCGCGGAGCATGCTCTCGCCGACGAAGTCGACGAAGCGGGCGATGTTTTCGAGGCGGACGGCAGCCTGGGTGCCGGGGCCGAGGAGGGTGACGCCCTGCCGCGCGGTCTCGGCGAGCTGGGCGTGGGACCGGGCGGCGGCGACCATCCCCTGGTACCAGACGTCGCCGTCGGCGACGTAGCGGTCGCGGCGGCGTTCGTCGCGTTCGCGGCGGATGAGGTCCATGCTTTCGAGGAGCGTGGTCGCCTTGGAGATCGACGCGGGGCTGACCTGGAGGCGCTGGACGAGTTCGGACGCGGTGAGGCTGCCCGCGTCCGAGGTGTAGAGGCAGACCAGCACCCGGGCCATCATCTTGGGCAGGCCCTGCTGCATGAGGAGGGTCGTGAACGCCTCCTCGTACTCGCGCACCGCCTCGGCGTCGCGCCCCTGGACGTGCGGAGGCGCCTCCGCCCCCCGGGGCGCGGCCTGCCTGCGCCGGTGGGCGCGGCGTTCGGTGGCGCGGTGGGCCAGGTCGGCACGGTAGGCGGTGGGGCCGCCGTTGCGCATGACCTCGCGCGTGATGGTCGAGGTCGGGCGCTCCAGACGTCTGGCGATCTCCGCGTAGGCGAGGTCGTCGGCCAGCCCCAGCGCGATCTGCTGGCGTTCCTGCTGGGTGAGCCTGCCTCCCGGCATCGCACTCTCCTTCTTGGTCCGTGACCCCTGGTCGTCCGCCCGTGGCACCTCCAGCATAGCGTTCACCTTCAGGCCATTGCAACGCACAGGCGTCGGACGTTGCGTTAGATTCAGAGTCGTTGCAACGAAATCCCCACTCTGACCTGCATAAACAACAATTCTTCGCAACGAGCCCGTTGCCAGATCTTCGAACGCAACGTAGCTTTTCCATCGTCAGAAACGACGAAGACACCACGCGAAGGAACACCGCCGTGCAGAAGTTCGACACCACCGCCCCGATCTCCGCCATCCTCGACATCCCCGCCGGTCTCATCCAGCTCATCGCCTCCGACCGCACCGACACCACCGTCGACGTCCGGCCCGCCAACGCCGCCAAGAACCGCGACGCGAAGGCCGCGGAGGAGATCGAGGTCTCCTACGCCGACGGCGTCCTGCGGATCGAGGCCCCCGAGGCGAAGAACCGGATCCTCGGACACTCCGGGTCCGTCGAGGTCACCGTCCAGTTGCCCGCCGGCTCCCGCGTCGAGGGGAAGGCCGGCGCCGCCGAACTCCGCGGCGTCGGGCGGCTCGGCGACGTCGTCTTCACGGGGGGCTACCGCTCGGTCAAGCTCGACGAGGCCGCGAGCGCCCGCCTCGCCGCCCACGACGGCGACGTCTCCGTCGGCCGCCTGGGCGGCCCCGCGGAGATCAGCACCCAGCGGGGCGACATCCGGATCAGCGAGGCCATGGGCGGCACCGTCACCCTGAGCACCCAGTCCGGCGACATCTCGGTCGGCGCCGCCCGCGGCGTCTCCGCCGCCCTGGACGCCGGCACCGCCTACGGCCGCATCAGCAACGCCCTCAAGAGCGACGGCACCGCCGCACTCAGCATCCGCGCCACCACCTCCCACGGCGACATCACCGCCCACAGCCTCTGATCCGCATCCGGCCCGCAGCCTCTGATCCGCACCCCCGCCCCCACCCGCCCCGCAGCCTCCTCCGGAAGAGAGCACCCCTCATGACCAACCTGGCCATCGCGGCGCACGGGTTGCGCAAGTCCTACGGCGACAAGACCGTCCTCGACGGCGTCGACCTGGCCGTCCCGGAAGGAACGGTCTTCTCCCTGCTCGGCCCGAACGGCGCCGGCAAGACCACTGCCGTGAAGATCCTCTCCACCCTCATCGGCGCCGACGCCGGCGACCTCCGCGTCGCCGGACACGACCTCGCCACCGCCCCGCAGGCGGTCCGCGCCGCGATCGGCGTCACCGGGCAGTTCTCCGCCGTCGACGGCCTGATCACCGGCGAGGAGAACATGCTCCTCATGGCGGACCTGCACCACCTCTCCAGGCGCGAGGGGCGGCGGGTCGCCGCCGGGCTGCTGGAGCGCTTCGGCCTCACCGAAGCCGCGAAGAAACCCGCCTCCACCTACTCCGGCGGCATGAAGCGCCGCCTCGACATCGCGATGACGCTGGTCGGCGACCCGCGGATCATCTTCCTCGACGAGCCGACCACCGGCCTCGACCCGCGCTCCCGCCACAACATGTGGCAGATCATCCGCGAGCTCGTCACGGGCGGCGTCACCGTCTTCCTCACCACCCAGTACCTGGAGGAGGCCGACGAACTCGCCGACCGCATCGCCGTCCTGAACGATGGCAAGATCGCCGCCGAAGGCACGGCCGAGGAGCTCAAGCGGCTCGTCCCCGGCGGCCACGTACGGCTCCGCTTCACCGACCCGGCCGCGTACCGGAGCGCCGCCTCCGCCCTGCGCGAAGCCGCCCGGGACGACGAGTCCCTCACCCTCCGGATCCCCGGCGACGGCAGCCAGCGCGAACTGCGCTCCCTCCTCGCCCGGCTGGACTCCGCCGGCATCGAAGCCGACGAGCTGACCGTGCACACCCCCGACCTCGACGACGTCTTCTTCGCCCTGACCGGCAGCGACACCGCCCCCGACCACCAGCCCAAGGAGACCGTCCGATGAGCTCCCTCTCCCTCGCCGTGCGCGACTCCTCCACGATGCTGCGCCGCAACCTCCTGCACGCCCGGCGCTACCCGTCCCTCACCCTGAACCTGCTGCTCACCCCGGTGATGCTGCTCCTGCTCTTCGTCTACGTCTTCGGCGACGTGATGAGCGCGGGCATGGGCGGCGCCGGCCGCTCCCAGTACGTCGCCTACGTCGTCCCCGGCATCCTCCTCATGACCATCGGCAGCACCGTCATCGGGGCCGCGGTGTCCGTCGCCACCGACATGTCCGAGGGCATCATCGCCCGGTTCCGCACGATGGCGATCCACCGCAGCTCCGTACTCATCGGGCACGTCATCGGCAGCGTCCTCCAGTCGATCGCCGGCGTGGTCCTCGTCGGCGCCGTCGCCGTCGCCATCGGCTTCCGGTCCACGGACGCCACCGTCCTGGAGTGGCTGGCGGCGTTCGGGCTGCTCGTGCTCTTCGCCCTGGCGCTCACCTGGATCGCGGTCGGCATGGGCATGGCCAGCCCGAACGCCGAGGCGGCGAGCAACAGCGCCATGCCGCTGATCCTCCTGCCGCTCATCTCCAGCGCGTTCACCCCGATCGACGCGATGCCGGGCTGGTTCCAGCCGATCGCCCAGTACCAGCCGTTCACGCCCGCCATCGAGACCCTGCGCGGCCTGCTGCTCGGCAGCGGGATCGGCAACAACGGATGGCTCGCCGTCGCCTGGTCCGTCGGCCTGGCCGCGCTCGGCTACTTCTGGTCGACGTCGAAGTTCCGCGACGACCAGAAGTAGCCGCGGCTCAGGCCGTCGCCCTCGCCACGGGAATCCACAGCTCCGCGTCCGCCTGAGCCTCCGCGTCCGCCGTCTCCTGGGAGACGCGGACGCGCAGGATCTCCGGCCCCGGCCGGCTCCGGTACGGGTTGGACGGGAACCACTGGGTGAAGACGTCCCGCCACAGGTGCTGGAGCGCCTGCGGGAACGGGCCGGAGCTCTCGAAGACCGCCCACGCACCCGCCGGCACCGTGAGCGCGTCGAAATCCTCCGGTACGGAGGCGGAACCGGTCACCACGCCGTGGTAGTAGTCGAATTCGGTTCCCTCGGCCCGGCTCGGGTCGAGGTCGTCGCTCACCGCTACGATCCCCGCCGGCTCCTGATCGGACAGCGCGGAAATGCGCCCGATCGTCTCCTGATCGATGCTCCGGATGAAATCGGCGAGCGCCGGGTTCACCCCTTCATGGACCAGGGGAGCACGGACCTTCTTTCCGGCCACACGGAACTCCGCCTTTTCCACAACCCGGTATCGCATACTGCTCCTTCCCTCAACAACGAGACGGAAGGAGATCCGCTGCTGGGACCGCAGAGAGGCACCGCCCCGCCGGGCCTCGCCCGGGCCCACGCCGTGCACAGCACGGAACGCACGCGCAAACGCCTCACCCGAGCCGTAGCCGTAACGCACCGCGATCTCCAGCAGCGTCCGCTCTCCGGCGAGGACTTCGGCACCCGCCACGGTGAGCCGCCTGCGCCGGATGTACTCCGACAGCGGCATCCCCGCCAGCGCGGAGAACATCCGGCGGAAGTGGTACTCCGACGTCATCGCGATCCGCGCCAGCACGGCCACGTCGATCTGCCGGTCGCCGTGGCGGTCGAGTTGCGACTCGTCGAGACACGACTCGATGTGTTCCAGCGCCTCGTTCAGCCGGTCCAGCACTGCGGAACTCCTTCCCTTTACGTCGTTCACATTAGGAAGGCGGCGTGCTCCCGGACCCGACATCCTGTGCCCGGTCCGGTCAGTTCCGTTCCGTTCCGATCGGTGCGACGGCCGGACCCCTACCCGGCCGTCACCACCCCCGACCGTACCGACGGCTTGTCCCCGTACGGCGTCGTCATGAATTCGATGGCGCACGTGCCGCCCGGGTCGAGGAGGTACACCCCGCGCCCGCCGTACTCGTCGTTGACCTCGCCCTCCACCTTCAGCAGCGGATCGGCCCAGAACGGCACCTCCCGCTCCGCGATCCGGCCGAGTATCGCGTCGAACTCCTCGTCCGTGACGAGGAAGGCGATGTGGCTGCGGTTGATTCCGGCCGGGGCCACCAGGTCGTCGAGGAAGTCGATGCCGACCCCGTTCGCGCTGGTGACCTGGGTGAAGCGGCCCCATTCCAGCGGGGCGGGCGCGGCCATCAGCCAGGCCAGGAATGCGCCCGTCTCCCGGCGGTCCTTGACGTGGACGATGAAGTGGTTCAGTTCGTTGGACACGTTCAGCCTTTCCTTTTCCTTGGAAACCGGTTGGTCTCTCGCCGGTTGTTTTCCCGCCGGTTGGTCTCTTGGCGACCGCGTTCCCTCAGCCGCGGCAGCGCCAGCGCCCCCGCCCCCGCGGCCGCCGTGCACGCCGCTCCCACCAGCAGCGCCCTGCCGTATCCCGCCGCTCCCCCGCCCGCGTGCGCGGCCACCGTGCCGAGCATGGCCAGGCCCAGTGCGCCGCCCATCTGGCGGGACGTGTTGACCAGGCCGGAGGCCAGTCCCGCCTCGTGCGGTGCCGTGCCGCTGGTGGCGGCGGCGGTGACGGGCATCAGGGACAGGCCCGCGCCGAGGGTGGCCAGGACGAACGGGCCGAGGACGTCCCTCACGTAGTCCCCGTCCCCGTGGGCGCCGATCCGCGACAGCCACAGGAATCCCGCCGTGCTGATCGTCATCCCCGTGAGGATGAGCGGGCGGGGGCCGGTGCGGGCGATGAGGCGGGTGGAGATCTGTGCGCCGGCGACGATGGCGGCCGAGCCGGGCAGGAAGCACAGCCCGGCGACGAGGGCGCTCTCTCCGAGGACCTGCTGGAAGTACAGGGAGAGCATGAACCACATCGAGAACGCGGCCGCGCCCATGCACAGCACCAGCAGGTTGGCGGTGGCGACGGTGCGCCGCCGCAGGGTCGCGAGCGGGACGAGCGGGTGGGCGGCCCGCCGCTCGACGGCCACGAAGGCCGCGAGCAGCAGCACCCCCGCCACCAGTGAGCCCCACACCGCCCACGCGCTCCACCCGTGCGTCTCGCTGGCGACGGTGCCGTACACGAGGGCGGTCAGGCCCGCGGTCACCGACACGGCGCCCGGGATGTCGAGACGGCGCAGCCCACCCGCGGCCCCGGCCTCCCCGGCCGGCTTCCTCGCCGCGCCCCCGGCCGCCTCCGCAGCCGGTACGCAGAGCATCGCCGCGGCCAGCAGCCCCGCCCCGATGGGCACGTTGACGAACAGCACCCACCGCCACCCGGCGTACTGCGTGAGCACGCCGCCGACGACGCCGCCCACCGCGCCTCCCGCCGCCATGACCGCGCTCCAGGCGCCCATGGCCCGCGTACGGGCGGCGGGTTCGGTGAAGGTGCGCATGATCAGCGTGAGGGTGGCGGGCGCGAGGACCGCGCCGCCGGCGCCCTGGACCGCGCGGGCGGCGATCAGCAGGGAGCCCCGGGAGGCGAAGCCGCCCGCGAGGGAGGCGAGCGTGAACGCGGTGACGCCGGCGAGGAAGGCGCGCCTGGTGCCGACGAGGTCGGCCGCGCGTCCGCCGAGGAGCAGCAGGCCGGCGAAGGCGAGGGTGTAGGCGTTGACGATCCACTGCTGGCCGGCCGGGCCCAGCCGGAGCTCGGCGCGCATGGCCGGGAGGGCCACGTTCATGACCGACACGTCGAGGATGACCATGAACTGGGCCGTGCAGGCGATCACGAGGATCGCGGTCGTGGCGCGTGCGGACGGTGGCCGGCCGGTCCGGGACCGGCCGGCCCCGCGTATGACGGGGCGGGGCTGGGGTGACGAGGGGTCGGCAGCTCGCATGGCAGTGACGTCCTCCGGCAGTGGGTGGACCAACAGCGGGTGGACCTCAAAAGTAGAGGTGCTCCAAAAATGTAGCATCTCTATTTCTACTTGCCGCACGGCTATCCTGGGATGCATGACCACGAGCTCGACGGCCACCGCGGCCGCCCCCGCCGCACCCGCCTCCGGACTGCGCGGCCGCAAGCGCGAGCGGACCCGCCACGCCATCGCCGAAGCCGCGTTCCGCCTCTTCGCGGACGAGGGCTTCGACGCCGTGACGCTCACCCGGATCGCCGCCGCGGCGGACGTCGCCCCGGCCACCGTCTTCACGCACTACGCGTCGAAAGAGGACATCTTCTTCGGCCGCCGGCTGGAGTTCGAGCCGGGCATCGCCGAAGCCGTGCGCGGCGCGGCGACCGGGGCGGAGCTCGTCGAGCGGCTGCGCAGCGCCTGCACCGAAGCCTTCGGCACGATCCTGGCCGCGGACTCCCTCCCCCAGGCGCGCACGTTCTCCCGCATCCTGCTGGACAGCCCCTCCCTGCGCCGCAGTTACCTCCCCCTGGCCCGCGAGCGCCGCGACCAGCTCCTGTCGGTCCTGCTGGAGCGGGCGGGAGAGCGCGCCGCGGACGCGGGCGTACGGGACGAGCTGGAGACGTTCGCGTCCCTGGCCGGCGCGGTGCGGGAGCTGGGCTTCGACGCGCTGCACGCTGCGCTGGCCGCGGGGGAGCCGGCAGGGAGCGTGTTCGAGGCGGCCACGGCCGCGCTCGACCGCGGCTACGGCCGCCTCGTGCGTGCGTACGGGGACGCGCCGTTCCTGGAGGCGGCCTGACGCCGGCGGCGGGCCGTCTGCGGCTGGTGGCGCCCACGCGGCGGAGCCGCAGATTGACACCGCCCCGCGCCCCTTACGGCACGCTCAACGCGTCACCTTCCACACCAGCGACCCCTTCAGCCGCCCCCGCAGCTCCGGGTCGAGGACGGCGTCCGTGCGGTCCACCGCCCGCGCCGTCAGCGCGTGCGGGCGGGCGTCCGCCGGCACGCCGAGCGCGCGCGGGACGACCTCGGTCCGGCCGCGGGCGGCCACGACCTCCAGCCCGTCCACGTACCAGCGCACGGTGACCGTGGGCGCGGCGAGCCGGACGGTGACGCGCTCACGGCGCGAGACCGTCCCGTACGGGCCGCTGTCGCTGCTCAGCACGCTCGCGTGGCGGTAGAAGCCCGCGATCATCGCCTCGCGCCCCGGAAGGTTGAACTCCCGGCCCAGCGTGCGCATGATCGAGTTGTCGGTGGGGCGGTAGAGGCCCTTGGGGTAGTAGCCCCCGCCCTCGTACGAGCCGACGGTGCCGCCGTCCGGCGAGGTCCGGCCGATCCAGCGGTACCACTTCTGCCGCTGCTGCGACTGCTGCCCGGCGTCCAGCGTGCTGATGTTGACCTCGTGCGGCTCGGCGCCGGTGTACGTGCCGTAGTCGTCGTACTGGTACTCGTCGGCGAGCTTGCCGAGCGAGTGCCCGGTCTCGTGGACGGCGACCTGGTCGGACTTCGGGTGGTCCGACGACGCCGTGGCAACGCCGTCGTAACCGGGCCGCGAGACGACGTCGTTGTAGCCCGCGCCGCCGTATTTCGTGGAGTTGGAGAGGACGACGACGAGGTCGGCGGCGGGCGCCTTCGCCGCGTACGACTCGACGCGCGCGGTGTCGACGCACAGCAGCCGCTCGATGTCGTCGCAGAAGAAGTACGAGCGCAGGGCGGTGTCCTTCGTGACGCCCTTGGCGGGGTCATTGGTGACGCCGGACTCGCGCGAGACCGCGTCGACCGCCCACACGTTGAAGAGGTTCTTGTAGGACGCGTACGGCTCGACGGCCGACATCTTCGCCCACTTGGTGCGCACGGCGGCGTGGAAGTCGCCCTGCCGGCCGGCGGTGTAGCCGTCACCGATGAAGACGACGTCGAGCTTGGAGCCGACCGGGCCGTTGGTGACGACGGGAGTGACGTCGCCGTCGCCCTTCGCGGAGGGAAGCAGCGGGCGGGGCAGGGCGGGCGACGCGGCGATGGTGGTGTGACGGGGGTGGCCGTCGGGGCCGGTGAAGTACTCGACGTCCTGCGTGCGTTGAGGACGGCCGGGGTCGAGGTCGGGGCTCGCGGCCGCGGCGGGCGCCGTGGCCGTGGCGGCCAGGGCCGCCGCGAGGGCCAGCCCGCCGGCCGCGAGGGATATTCGTCGTCTCATAAGTCGTCTCATCAGGGGTCCTCCCGGGCTCCGCCGCCACCGGTCAGGGCATCAAGTGGCGGATTAAGTCGCTTTAATGCGCGGCTCAACGTAGGGGCCCGGGAGTCACCCGGCAATGGACGGGATCAGAGAAGGCTTGGACTCGTGACCGCCAAAGGGCTCGTCACGAACGTCACGCCTCATCCCGTACGAGCCTCAGCAGCCGGTCCAGTACGGTCCGGCCTCCCGCCCGTACGCCGTCGTGCTCGTACTCGTCCGTGACCCACGTCCGCAGCCCGCGGATCGCGCGCGCCGTGCGCAGCGAGTGCGCGGTGTCGACGTAGAGGTCGTCGTGGTAGACGGCCGCCGCGACCGGCACGGTGTTGCGGGCGAGGCGGGCCGCGTCGTAGAGCGGTGTCCAGCCCTTGCGTTCGGCGAGGAGTTCGGCGGTGCGGCGCAGCGGGCGCAGGGCGGGGTGGGTGTGCAGCATCCAGGGGTGGACGGTCTCGCCCGTGAAGAGGAAGCGGTCGCCGCCGGCACCGGGTTCATTGCCGCCATCGGCACCGGACCCGCTGTCGCCACCCGCGCCGTGCCGGTCGAACTGGGGGAACTCCGCCCGTACGCGCTCGGCCGCCCAGTGCGTCGCCTCCCCGTCCTGGGCATAAATGGCTTCGTGGAGCAACGCGTAGAGCGGGCAGTGGGCGCGGGAGAGGATCGCCGCGACCTGTTCGCCGAACGCGTCGGAGAGCCGCGGCCCGTCGGGCGTGTCCGCGAAGGCGTCCTCCAAGAGGTAGTGCAGGCGGTGCGAGCCGTCGCCGGTGCCGAGGAGGATGCCGAGCTGCTGGAAGGCCCGGACGGTCAGGTGGGTGCCGTCGGCGAGGACCTCCTCGTGCTCGGCGAGGTGAGCGGCGATGCGGCGGGCGGCGGTCTCGTCGCCGGGGTAGCGGTCGTAGTGGGCGAGGGTCTTGCGCTCCATGCGCGGGTAGGCGGCGCGGTAGACGGCGTCCGCGTCGGCGTCGAGGCCCGGGAGGCCGCCGGTGATCAGCACTTCGGCGAGGCCCTCGGGGGCGAGGGAGAGGTAGGTGACCGCGCAGAAGCCGCCGAAGCTCTGCCCGAGCACGGTCCACGGCCGGTCGCCGGTGAGCCGGCGGCGGATGTGCTCGCAGTCGCGGACGATGGCGTCGGCGCGGAAGTGCGCGAGGTAGTCGGCCTGCTGGGCGGGGGTGCCGCGGAGCGGGAGGGTCTGCCGGGTGGCGGGGGTGGAGCGGCCGGTGCCGCGCTGGTCGAGGAGGAGGACGCGGTAGTCCTCCAGGGCGCGGTCGAGCCAGCTCTCGCGGCCCACGGGGCGGCCGGCGGGGAAGCCCGGTCCGCCCTGGAGGTAGACGAGCCAGGGCAGTTCGTCGTGCTCGCGGCTCGTCGCGACGACCTCGCGCGCGTAGACCCGTATGTGCTCGCCGGCGGGGTCGTCGTGGTCGAGCGGCACGTCGAAGTGGTGGTCGGTGAGGACCAGGCCGGGCTGGCGGTGCCGGCCGGTCACCGACGGTGCCGCCGCACCGGCCCGTACCGCCGCACCGGCGGGTGCGGCGCCGAGCGCCCCTCCGCGCCTCTGTGCGCCCCCTGCGAGATCCTGCCCGGCGCGGGCATCCGGCATGTTTCCATCCTCACGTCGTCACGTAGTACCTGAAATGCGTACCTGAAATGCACCGCACACCCGAAACGCACAGCGCATCCGAACCGCACCGCGCATCCGAACCGCGCCGCTCACCTGAAGCGCACGGCGCACCCGAACTGCACGGCACACCTGAAAATGCACGGCGTAACCTACCGAGGGGCAGCAGTGGCCGAGAACAGCACCCACGGCATACGGGCTGACGGGCCCGCCGAGATCGGCCGGCGCGTGCTGCGGCTGCGGACGGCCAAGGGCCTCACCCAGCGCCAGCTCGCCGAGCCCGCCTACACCGCCGCCTACATCTCCACTCTGGAGGCCGGCCGGGTCCGCCCCTCCGAGACCGCCCTGCGCCACCTCGCCGACCGCCTCGGCACCACCGTCGATGAACTCGCCACCGGCCGCCCCGCCCACCTGGCGACGCGGCTGCGGATGCGGCTCACCGACGCCCGCCGCACGCTGGCCACCGGCGCCGCCGAGGACGCCGCCGTGCGCTACGCGGCGCTGCGCGACGAGGCGGCGGGCGCGGAGCTCACCGCCGAGCAGGCCGCCGCCCACCTCGGCCTCGGCGACTGCGCCCTGGAGACGGGCGAGCTGACCGAGGCCCGCGACCACTACGCCGCCGCCGAGGCCCTGCTGGCCGGCGAGCCGCTGCCGCGCCGCGTCCCCGCGCTGCGCGGCCGCGCCACCGCCCACCTCCTGGCGGGCGAACTGCGCTACGCCTGCTACCTGCTGGAGACCGCGCTGGACGAGCTGAACGCCTCCGGCCTGCACGACCCCGACGCGCTGCTGCTCCTCTACACGGCGTCCATCGCCCCGTATATGGACATGGGGGCGCACGCCCGCGCCGCGCACGCCGCCGAGCTGGCCCTGGCGCTGGCGCCCCAGGTGGACGACCCGGCGCTCGTCGCCGGCATGCACCGCGGCGTGGCCCGCACGCTGATCGCCGAGGGCCGCATCAAGGAGGCCGACGCCTCCCTCGCCAAGGCCCAGGAGCTCTACCAGCAGCTGCACATCCGCACCGAGCTCGCGCACTGCCACTGGATGCGCGGCTACGTCCGCGCGCAGAACGGCGACCTGGAGGGCGCCGAGAGCGAGCTGCGGACGGCGCGCGACATGCTGGCGTCGAAGCGGGCGCCGCTGTTCACCGTGCAGGTCGAGGTGGAGCTGGCCGACGTGCTGCGGCGGCGCGGCAAGACCGCCGAGGCGGAGGGGCTGCTGAGCCCGCTGCTGGCGCCGACGGCCGCGGAGTCGGCGCTCGGCGCCGAGCGCGGCGCGGTCCACGCGGGCGGCGCGCACCGGCTGCTGGGGCTGATCGCGGAGGAGCGGGGGCTGACCGAGACGGCGGAGGAGCACTACTGCGCGGCACTGTCGCTGCTGGAGCGGACGGGGGCCGCGGGAGACCTGGCGGACCTGTGCCGGCTGCTGGGGGACCTGCTGCGGCGGACGGGCCGCGTCGAGGCGGCGCTGGACGCGTACCGCACG
This sequence comes from Streptomyces klenkii, assembly GCF_003626645.1. Lineage (GTDB taxonomy): Bacteria > Actinomycetota > Actinomycetes > Streptomycetales > Streptomycetaceae > Streptomyces > Streptomyces klenkii. The sequence goes on from NZ_RBAM01000008.1 coordinate 176,745, forward strand.
GGCCTCGGCCACCGGGCCGCCCCCGGGACGACCACGCTGGGACCGGCACCGGCGGCGCCGCCGCTGTAACGACGGCGCCGCACGGCTCCGGCCCCTGTGAACAAAGGCATCCCCTTCCGGAGATCCGGAGAAGGGCATCCCCTCGCAAACAGGGCTCTCCCCCGGCCACGGGCCGCCGCTTGTGGGGGATGCGGCGGTCCGCGGCCGTGTGCCGCAACACCTCACTGCCGGTAGGTCAGTCCCGGCATGTTGCAGTACGGACAGCACTCTGCCGTCCGCCCGCCCCGTACGGAATCCGCCGCGGGTCCCGGCTCGCCCCCGCCGATCGGAGGGGGTACCTCCGCCGATCGGGGGGAGCCGTCCGAAGGGCGGTCGGGCGGAGCGCCACGCTCCGTTTTTGGCCATGGTTGTCCGACCGGTACGGCAGGCTGGGGGTGCGTGACCGGAACCGGACCCCCCTGAACAGGGTCTAGCCGGTCGTGAGCGCACAGAGCAGCGGCAGCAGCAGGCGTGGCATCAGTAGGTGCGACAGCAGTAGGCGTGGAAGAGGTATCGGCAGGTGATCCGTGTTGCGGTGGTGGACGACGAGCAACTCGTCCGGTCCGGGCTGCGGATGATCCTGGGCACGGCCCCGGACATCGAGGTGGTCGCCGACTGCGGCGGCGGCGAGGCCGTGGCGACCGTGCGCGACTGCGCCCCCGACGTCGTCCTGCTGGACATCCGGATGCCGGACGTCGACGGGCTGACCGTCCTGCGCGCGCTGCGCGGCGCCCCGCGCCCGCCCGCGGTCGCCATGCTCACGACGTTCGACGCCAACGAGTACCTGGCGGCGGCCCTGCGCGGCGGCGCGACCGGCTTCCTGCTCAAGGACACCGACCCCGAGCAGCTCGTGCAGGCCGTGCGGACCCTCGCCGCGGGCGGCAGCGTGCTCGACCCCGGCGTGACCCGCGCGGTGATCGGCGGCTACCTCGCCTCCGAGGCGGAGACGACGGCCGCCGAGGCGATCTCGGCGCTCACCCCGCGCGAGCGGGAGGTGCTCGCGCACCTCGGCGCGGGGCTGGCCAACCCGCAGATCGCCGAGCGGATGGGGCTCGCGCCCAGCACGGTCAAGGACCACGTCCGCGCGGTCCTCGGCAAGCTCGGCGGGCTGAACCGCGTACAGGCCGCGATCATCGCCGACCGGGCGGGGCTCGTCACGGCGCAGGGCAAGCAGCGGCCGCCGGGCGAAGGCCAGGGCCACGGTCAGGGGGCCGGTACGGGCGGCACGAGCGGCGCGGCCGGCGCGGGCGGATCCCGGTGACGGCCGCCGCGTACCTGCACCGGCTGCCCCCGCGCGTCCGCACCGCCCTCCCGATCGCCGTCCCCGCGCTGATAGCGGCCCTGGACGCCCTGCTGGTCAACGGGTCGGCGCCCGGCCTGCAATCCGGGGTGTCGCTCGCCTCCGCGGTCGCGCTGCTGTGGCGGCGGCGCTTCCCGCTCACCGTCTTCGCGGTGACGCTGGCCGGCATCTACATCGGCTACATCTGGTTCGCCCCGATGATCGCCCTGTACACGGTGGCGACCCTGCGCACCGACCGGCGGCTGCTCGTGGGGGCGGCCGCGCTGCTCGCCGCCGCGCACTTCCTGCCGTACCCGATCTCCGGGCTCTCCTTCGCCGACCGGCGCGACGTGGCCCTCCAGTTCGTCGACGCGTGCGTCACCGCGGCCACGCCCATCGCCCTCGGCCTGCTCACCCGCACCCGGCGCGAGCTCGGCGCCCGGCTGGACGAGCTGACGCGCAGCCGGGCGCGCGAGGACCGGCTCCTCGCCGACCAGGTCCTGGCCACCGAGCGCGCCCGGCTCGCCCGTGAGATGCACGACGTCGTCGCCCACCAGGTCAGCCTGATCAGCCTGCAAGCGGGCGCCGTGCAGATCAGCACGGGCGACGAGCAGGCGCGCGAAGGCGCCCGCAGGATCCGCGAGCTGTCGGTGCGCACGCTGGAGGAGCTGCGGCACATGGTCGGCATCCTGCGCGCCGCCGGGGCCGACACCGAGGAGCTCACCCCGCAGCCGCGCCTCGCGGACCTGCCCCGGCTGATCGAGCTGAGCGCGCTCGACGTGACGTACGAGAACGTGTGCGATCCGGAGGCCGTACGCTCCGAGGCCGTCGAGCGCGCGGCGTTCCGCACGGTGCAGGAAGCGCTGACCAATGCCCGCAAGCACGCGCCCGGTGCGCGGGTACGGGTGCGGCTGGCGGAGGACGCCGCGGAGAGGCTGCTGGTGGAGATCCGCAACGGACCGCCGGACGCGGCCGTACCGGCACCGGGGCTGCCCGGCGGCGGGCACGGACTGGTGGGACTGCGCGAGCGGGCGCAGAGCCTGGGCGGAACTCTTGAGGCGCACGCGACGCGGGAGGGCGGCTTCGTCGTACGGGCCGGGTTCCCGCGCGAGCACTGAGTGGATGGTGAGCCGGGCGATGAGTCGAGTGACGACCCGGGAGACGACTCGAACGGCGAGTCAGATGAGTCGGATGAGATGACCCAGGTGACGAGTCAGGCGGACTGCGCCGGCAGGGTGCCGAGGGCGTCGCCGGTGCCGTCGTGCCCCTCGTGGGTGGCCGTGGCCAGGTCCGGGTAGATCTCGAACAGACGGCGCACCCCGAGTGCGCCGAGCACCCTGTTGACGTGAGAGCCGTCCGCCGCGCCGCCCTGCGGGGGCAGGATGAGTCTCAGGCGCCCCTGACAGGAGCGCATCAGGCGGCGGGCGGCGATGAGCACGCCGACGCCGCTGGAGTCGCAGAAGCGCACCTCGGCCAGGTCCAGCACGAGGCTGCGCCGTCCGTCGGCGACCGCGTCGTGCACGCGTTGCCGGACCACCGGCGACGTCACCAGGTCCATCTCGCCGGAGACGCGGAGGACGGCCCAGTCCCCGCGCTCGGCGTCCTTCACCTTCAACGTCACGCGCTCGAAGCCCCTTCGCTCGGTCTCTCGCTCCCCGGAACGGACCTTTCCGCAGCCGTGGCTGCCCGGCGTCTCCCCTGTCTGTCCCTCGTGAAACACCGAGGGGCCCAACCGGCCCCCAACGAGCCTATGCCCAGCTCGAACCGTTAATCCCCAAAGTTCCGGTCACACCCGCATAACACATCGGCACATTCGCGCACGTACGATCCGTAACGATCGGCCAGATGTGCGGAACGTGACCGTGGCAATACCATCCGGAGCCGCTCCGCGGGGCGATCTTCACGATGTTCCCCGCAAACGCGGTCGGACTGTCGGACCCGGCCACTACATTCGAGGAGTATGTGACCGTGGGCACAAGCGCGGTGCGGCACGGCGCCGTGCATGAGTGCGACGGACACGCTTGCGGACGCCTTTACGGGCACACTGACAAACACACTTTCGGCGATCGACGGACCGGCGGCGGAGCGGAGGGGCAGCCATGGCGACCGACGGAGCACCACCCCGGTGGGACCGGAAGATGCAGCAGCGGCTCGCGCACGGCGAGGCGGCCGCCCTCGGCGAGCTCTACGACCGCTTCGCCTCCCTCGTGCACACCCTCGCCCATCGCGTCCTGGAGGACGAGGCCGCCGCCGACCGCGTCACGCGCGAGGTTTTCGGCCACATCTGGGAGCACCCCGGCGACTTCGACCCCAAGGAGGGCTCGCTGCGCTCCTGGATCGCCGGGCTCACCCACCGTCAGGCGGTCGAGCGGCTGCGGCAGTCCCAGAGCGAGGGGGCGGCCACGCCCGAGGAGATCGAGGAGAAGGTGCGGGCGGCGTCCGCCGCCGCCCGCGCCGACTACATCGTCACGTCCATGCCGGCCCCGCTGCGCGCCGCGCTCGACCTCGCCTACCTGCGCCGCCTCGACTACCGCAGGGCCGCGGCCCAGCTCGGCGTCACGGAGGACGAGGCGCGGCGCCGCCTGCGCCTCGGGCTCCAGCTGCTCTCCACGGCGCACCGCGGACCGCGCGTGGTCGCGCCGCCGGCGCACGGAGGGGCACTGTGAGCGAGGAGCTCGGCCGGGGCGGCGCGGGCCCGCACGGCGGAAACGGCGCTTCCGGTCCGCCGGGGCGGCCGCGGATACCGCTGCCGCGGACGGCGGCGGAGGACGGCCCGCGCTGGCCGGAAGCGGCCCCTCTCCCAGCCCCAGCCCCTCCCCCTGAAACGGTCCCGACGTCGCACAAGGTCCTCAAGTCCCTCCTCGGCGCGTGGGCGCTGGCCGCCTGCTCCCCCGAGGAGACCGCGGCCGTCGAGGCCCATCTGACCGACTGCGCCACCTGCGCGGACGAAGCCGTACGGCTGCGCGAGGCCGTCGCCCTGCTCCACCCGGAGGACAATCTGGGCCTCGACCCGCGGCTGCGCTCCCGCGTGCTCGCCTCCTGCCTGGGCCGCCGCCCGGCCCGCGTCCCGGTGCCCGCGTGGGCCGCTCCCTACGACGCGGAGACCGCCCGCCTCGACGCCCTCCTGCACGACATCGGCGAGGCGGAGTGGCAGGCGCCGGTACGGCTGCGCTGGTTCGACGGCGAGCGGCCCGCCGGGCGGGACACCACGGTGGCCGCGGTCATCGGCCACCTCACGGCCGTCGACGGCCTCGTCGCGAGCGCGCTGGGCCTGCCGGACCCGCTGGGGGACGGCACGGGATCCCCCGCCGAGCGCACGGAAGCACTGTGGGCGGCACGGTCCGCGACGCCGCCGGGTGCGGTGCGGGCCGAGTGGCGGGAGCAGGGCCGCGCGCTGATACGAAGCGCGTCGTTCGCCGACGACGAGGCGGCCGGCCTGGCCGTCTCATACGGCCCGTCCACGCTCCCCGTGCGCGACGCGTTCCTCGACCGGGCCTTCGAGTGCTGGATCCACGCGGAGGACATCGCCGGCGCCGTGGACTACCCCTACCGCCCGCCGTCACCCGGCCACCTGCACGAGCTGGTCGGCCTCGCGGCCCGCATGCTCCCGGCCGCGATCGCCGCCCGCCGCCGCGCGGGCCTCGCCCCGCCGGCCCGTGCCCTGGCCCTGGCGGGCGCGCCCGGCCGCTCCCTCCACCTGGAGGTGGAAGGCAGCGGGGGCGGCCACTGGCACATCCCCCTGGACTCCCCGGCGGCCACGGCGCCGCCGGAGACCGAGGTCGCCCATGTGGCCCTGGACGCGACGGAGTTCTGCCGGCTGGCCGCGGGCCACGTCCATCCGGAGGACGCGGCGGCGGGCCAGTCGGGCGACCGCGAGGCGATCCTGGACGCGCTGTACGCAACAGCGTCACTGTCGCGCATGTAAAAGCGGCTGTGGCCCGCCCGCATCGAGGATGCGGGCGGGCCACAGCCGTTCACAAAGAAGGACCCACGACCTAGGCGAAGACGACCGTCCGCCGGCCGTTGAGGAGCACGCGGTGCTCGCTGTGCCACTTGACCGCACGCGCGAGCGCCTGGCACTCGACGTCGCGGCCGATGGCGACCAGCTGCTCCGGGGTCACCTCGTGACCGACGCGCTCGACCTCCTGCTCGATGATCGGGCCCTCGTCGAGGTCCGCGGTCACGTAGTGCGCGGTCGCACCGATCAGCTTCACGCCGCGCGCGTGCGCCTGGTGGTACGGCCTGGCGCCCTTGAAGCTCGGGAGGAAGGAGTGGTGGATGTTGATGATCTTCCCGGAGAGGACCTTGCAGAGGTCGTCCGAGAGGACCTGCATGTAGCGGGCGAGGACGACGAGCTCGACGTTCTCGGCCTGGACGAGCTCCAGGAGCTTCGCCTCCGCCTCCGCCTTGGTGTCCTTCGTGACCGGAATGTGGTGGAAGGGGACCCCGTAGGAGCCGACGAGCTCGGCGAAGTCGGTGTGGTTGGAGACCACGGCGGCGATCTCCACCGGCAGGGCGCCGATCCGCGAGCGGAAGAGCAGGTCGTTCAGGCAGTGCCCGAACTTGGACACCATCAGGACGATGCGCATCTTCTCGTCGCCCCGGTGGATCTGCCAGTCCATCTGGAAGGAGTCGCCGATGGCGGCGAAGCTGGCGCGCAGCTTCTCCAGGGTGACGGGCGCCTCCGCGCCGAAGTGGACGCGCATGAAGAAGAGCCCGGTGTCGCGGTCGCCGAACTGCTGGCTGTCCTCGATGTTGCACCCGGTCATGAAGAGGTAGCTGGACACCGCGTGGACGATGCCCTGCTTGTCGGGGCAGGAGAGGGTGAGGACGTACTGCTCGGGCTGCGCTGGGGCCCCTTCGGCGGCAGGGGGCTGGGAGGCGTTCATAGCCCAATAGCCTCGCACACCCGCAGGGCCCCCTGAACCGCGCCGCGAAGCGCCACGGCTCAGCGCACCTGCGTCAGCCGCTCCAGCACCTCCAGCGGGCGCGGCGGTGCCTCCGGCTCGTCCCCATCGTTCAGCGCGAGCCGCACGTGCGCCTCCCGGGCGGCAAGGACGGCCTCCGGCCAGCCGTGGTGCTCCAGATACGCCGAGACCGGGGCGTCCGGCCCGACCTGGTGCATGATCCGCAGGACGCGCAGCACGGCGAGGTCGACGAGCGCGGCCTCGCCCGAGTCGCGGAAGATCGTCCCGATGTATTTCTCGGCCGACCAGTTGTCCAGCCAGGTGTCCTCGACGAGCCGGTAGACGGCGTCCGTCACATCCCCGAAGCCCTCGTCGCCGGCGAGCCAGCGCTCGCGCTGGAAGACCGGGTCCGAGAGCATGTGCAGCGCCGAGCGCACCTGCGCACGCCAGCGCCACCACGGCATGTCATTGAGCGGCATGCCGTCCATGGTGGTCGAGCGGCGGCCGCGGCGGGAAGACTTCTCCGAACCCTGCATAGCAATCGATCGTACGTTCCCCCACTGACATCGGCCCCGAGACCCCGGGAGTCACCCTCAGAGCTGGGCCCACGAGTGCTGCGAAAGCCCGTACTTCTTCGCGATCGGGTTCCACAGGTCCGCGGCCGCCTTCTTGGCGGCCGTGGCGTCGCCGCTGGCACGGTCGCCCGCGGCGCTCTCACCCGAGGGGCGCGCGTGGCCCTTGACGCAGCCGTGCTTGCCGCCGACCTCGCCCGCCCACGCGGCGTAGTGGCTGTCCGCGGAGGAGGACGACTGCCACGCCTTGGTCAGCTGCGCCGACAGCTCGGCGCTGTTGGGGAGCTTGTCGATCGCGGTCTTCTGGAGCCGGGTGACGAGGCCGTCGCGCTGCTTGGCGGCGTCGCGCAGGTCGGACGCGGACTTGTCCAGGTCCTTGCAGCTACGGGTCGAGTCGACGGCCTTGATCACGGCGTCGCGGCTGTTGTTGCTGTCCTTCAGCAGGGCGTCCAGGGCCTTGGCCTGGGCGACCGCCGGATCCGCGGGGTCGGCCGACGCCGACGGCTCCTTCTTGCCGCCGTCGTCACCCTTGGGCGCGTCGCCGGGCGTCTCGGAGCTGACGGCGGCGTTCTGCGGGGTGTCCTTCTTCTCGTCTCCCCCGCCCCCACTGAGCAGCGCACCGGCGGCGAGCCCGGCGACGGCACAGCCGGCGACGACGATGCCGACGATGGCCGCGGTGGGCAGCTTCCGCCGAGGCGGCGGGGAGACAGGAGCGGGCTGCGGGGGCGCCACGTGCGGGGCCGCCACGTGCGGGGCACGCGGCGGGGGTACGTGCCCGGGCCCGGCGGCCCCGGAGGCCGCGGCGGAGGCCGCAGAGGCACGGAACAGCCCGTCGAACTCGGAGGGCGGAGGCCGCTCCCCCTGCGCGGGGGCACCGCCGAGCGGCGGCTGATAGGGGTGCGGCGGCACGGGGGCGCCGCCGACGGGCCCGCCTCCGGCGACGGGGGGAAGGTACTGAGTGGCAGCGGCGGAATCGTCACCGCTCACGGGCGGCAGATGCTGCGTGGCAGCAGCGGAAGCACCCCCAGAAACAGCCCCACCACCCACAGGCGGCAGATACTGCGTAGCAGCAGCGGAAGCATCCCCGGAGGCCGCACCCCCACCCACAGGCGGCAGGTATTGCGTGGCAGCAGCGGAAGCACCCCCAGGGGACACACCCCCACCCACAGGCGGCAAATACTGCGTAGCGGCAGCAGCGGAAGCATCACCACTGACCGGCGGCAAATACTGCGTAGCGGCAGCAGAATCGTCACTGCTGACAGGCGGCAGGTACTGCGTAGCGGCAGCAGAAGCATCACCGCTAACGGGCGGCAGATACTGCGTAGCAGGATCCGCAGAAGCTCCGGAGGCGGCGGAGGCGGAGGCGTCCCCCCGCCCGGCACCGGGCAGCGGACCGGAGGCGACCGGTGGCAGATACTGCGTGGCTTCGGAGTCGCCGGGGCTCGCGGGGCCGCCCGGCGGCATCTCGGGCGGCAGGGGCGCGCGCTGTGCGTCGGGACCCCACGGCTCGCCCCAGGGCCGGCCGGCGGCCGGCTGAGGCGCGTTGCCCTGTCCGCTCTGCGTCACCGGGACTCCTCAAGCTGTACGGCAACTTATCGATAGCGCGGCCACGCTACCGGGTCACCGCACGGCAGGGCCATGCGGCCGAGATCCGGCGGGAGGGCGGCGGGGGCGCAGGGGTGTTCCGGAATGCTGCCGGATATTTGTGGGCGAGGTTCCGGGTACGTCTGCGACTGACGGTTCCCGCCCGTAAATATCCGATTCCGGAACACCCCGGAGCCCCCGCCGCCCGGCACCGGACAACGCGCCCGAAACCCCCGACGCCGCCCCTACGCCGCCTGCACCTCCAACCGCGCCCCGAACTCCCGCACAACCGGCTCCTCCCGGTAAGGAGCCAGCCGCTGCTGGAAGTCCTCCAGGTACTCCGCCCCCCGGTTGGACCTCAGCGTCCCCAGCAGATCCAGCGCCCGGACCCCCGTCGCGCACGCCTCGTCGACGTCCCGCTGCTGGACCTGCGCCGTGGCCAGCAGCAGCATGCCGATGGCGCGCCTGCGCACCCGGCTCTCCGCGTGCCCGGCGATGGCGTCCTCCGCGTGCCGGCGGGCCTGCTCGGCCTGGCCGAGGTCGCGGTGGCAGTGCGCCAGTTCGTCCGCCAGGTAAGCCTGGTCGAAGTGCCGGATCCAAGCGGGGTCACCGGAGTCCGCGGACGGCTCACCGGCCTCCTCCAGCTTGGCCATGGCCTTGGCCGCGACGACCTGGCAGGAACGAGCGTCACCGAGCAGCGCATGCCCCCGCGCCTCCGCCGCGTAGAACATCGCTTCGGCCCGCGGCGTGACGTGCCCCCGGGCTCCTTCCTGCGCCGCCTTCGCCAACTGCGCGATCTCCCGCGGGTTTCCCAGCGAGGCGGCCAGGTGACTCATGCTGGCGGCCAGCACATACCCCCCGTACCCACGGTCCCCCGCAGCCTGGGCGAGACGCAGTGCCTGGATGTAGTACCGCTGGGCGAGCCCGGGCTGCCCGGTGTCGACGGCCATGTACCCGGCGAGTTCGGTCAACCGTGCGACGGCGGCGAACAATTCGCGCCCCACGGACTCCCGGTAGGACCCGGCGAGCAGCCCGGAGACGACGCTGTTGAGGTAGTGGACGACAACGGGCCGAACATGCCCACTGCCGTACCGGTGATCGAGCTCAACGAGCGCCTCAGTAGTAGCCCGCACGGCATCCACGTCGGAGGCCCCCACCCGCGCCCCCGCGTTCCGCGCGACCTGCGGATCGGCCCCGGTGATGAGCCAGTCGCGGCTCGGTTCGACGAGCGCGGACGAGGCGACGGACGTCCCGCTGAGGAAGTCCCGGCGCCCGACGTCGCTGCGCCACAGCTCACACACCTGCTCGATCGCGCCGAGCACGGTGGGCGAGAACTGGAGGCCGACGCCGGAGGCGAGGTTCTTGCCGTTCGCCATGCCGATCTCGTCGATGGTGACGGTGCGCCCGAGCTTGCGGCCGAGCGCCTCGGCGATGATGGCCGGGGCCCGCCCGCGCGGCTGCTGGCCGCGCAGCCAGCGGGCTACGGACGTTTTGTCGTAGCGCAGGTCGAGCCCGTGCTCGGCACCGCACATATTGACGCGCCGGGCGAGGCCGGCGTTGGAGCAGGCGGCTTCCTGAATGAGCGCCTGCAGCCGTTCGTTCGGCTGCCGCGCCACGAGTGGCCGTGCGGCCATGCTGTACCCCCTGGGACTGCTAAGCGTTCGCGGCGCGGTCCGCCGCGGAATGCGGAGAAGCTGTGACAGCTGACACTGACTGCTGCGCTGACTGCGTCTTCCCCTGTGATCTTTGCCCCCTGAATGTCCGGAGAATGCGGACTTAACGGTAATGACAGCAAAGGCGGCAATGGCCAGACAATGACTGTCTCGCCCCGTCGCCGGACAGGTGGCTACCCAGCCTCGGCGGTCAACCCGCGTCTGCGCCCCCGTACATGCATCCGTGCGCCCCACGTGCATGCCCTGGCACCGCCCACAAGCGTGAGCCTGAGCCGTAACCCCTCGTGACAGGGGGAGTTGTGATGGGCGTGGAAGAGACCATCGCAGTAGGAGCCCCGCACCTCCCCCAACAGCGCAGCGAGCAACTGCTGGACGCCGCTGTCAGGTACGCGGAGGAGCGGCACTGGGACGTATTCGGCGGCACGTGGCTGAAGGTGGAGGAGGGGCGGGAGTACTGCTCGTGCGGTGATCTCGGCTGCCCCTCCCCCGGTGCGCACCCGGACCGCCCGGACTGGGCCACGCAGGCCACCGGCAGCGCGGTCGCCATCCGCCGCATGTGGGAGCAGCAGCCCGCCGCTTCGGTCCTGCTTCCGACGGGCCGCACGTTCGACGCGCTGGACGTCCCGGAGACGGCGGGCTGCCTGGCGCTGGCCCGGATGGAGCGGATGAACGTCCAGCTGGGGCCGATCACGTGCACCCCGTTCCGCCGGATGCTGTTCTTCGTGCTGCCCGGCGGGGCGCTGAAGGTGGGGGACGCCGCCCGGAAGCTGGGCTGGCACCCGACGTCGCTGGATCTGATCGCGCGCGGCGAGGGCGACTACGTGGTCGCGCCGCCCACCCGCGTGGGGACGCGCGGTTCGGTGCAGTGGGCGCGCCAGCCCACGGTCGCCAACCGCTGGCTGCCGGACGCGGACGAGCTGGTGAGCGCGCTCGCCTACGCGTGCGGACGGGATGCGGCGGACGCCCGCCGCAGGTGACGTGCGCTGCGGCGGGCGCCGTAGGGGCCCGGGTCGGCCGGGGAGGTCAGCCGAGCTCGCGCGCCTCGGCCACGTACCCGTCGGGCCGTACGAGAAGGGCCGTGCGACGGGCGTCGGCGCGGGTGACCGTGGTGACGCCCGTCTCCTGCCGGGGCGGTGCGCCCGCCTCGCGCGGCAGCACGCGCACGTGTGTCCCGGCGCGCAGCGCCTCGTACAGGCGAGTGGGCTCGCCCGCGCGCTCCGCGAGCGGCAGGTCGGGCGCGCGGCGCCCGGTGAGCGGGTGGGATCCGGGCGGGGCGGGATAGCTGATGCCGATGCCGGAGACCACGAGGGCGCCGCGGTTCGCGGCGAACGGGAGGGACACGGCGGCCAGGGCGGCGGTGTCGCGCAGGCGGCGGGTGACGGGCGAGGTGAGCAGGACGCCCCGCACGATGGCGCCGCTCACGCGCAGCACCAGCTTGCCGACGGGGTGGCGCTCGTCGTGGTAGCTGTCGAGCAGGGACTCGGGCGCCGTGCCCTTGAGGACGGCGGCGAGCTTCCAGGAGAGGTTGGCGGCGTCCTGGAGGCCCGTGTTCATGCCGAGGCCTCCGGCGGGCGAGTGGACGTGGGCGGCGTCGCCGGCGAGGAAGACGCGGCCCTCGCGGTAGCGCGGCACCTGCCGCTCGTCGCTGTGGAAGCGCGAGGTCCAGCGCGGGTCGTGCATGCCGAAGTCGGTGCCGAAGGCGGCCCGGGTGACGGCCTTGAGCTCCTCGAAGTCGACGGGGGCGGTGGACGGCAGGTCCGAGCCGTGCACCCAGGCGATGGCGCGGTAGTAGCCGTCGCCGAAGGGCACGAGGAAGGCGAAGCCTTCCTTGACGCCCCGGAAGGCCGGCAGCCCCGGGGGCGCGGTGTCGAGGCGCACGTCGGCGAGCATGACGGACCGGAGCACGGACTTCCCGGGGAAGGGCAGGCCGAGCGCCTTGCGGACGGCGCTGCGCACACCGTCGGCGCCGACGGCGTAGGCGGCGCGCAGGGTCTCGGCCGCGCCGTCGGCGGTGCGGATCTCGACGTCGACGCCGTCCGCGTCCTGGCGCAGCCCGGTGACCTCCGCCCCGCGCCGCAGCACGGCCCCGGCCTTCAGGGCCCGCTCCTCCAGCACCCGCTCCGTCTCGTACTGCGGCGTGAGCAGGACGCCGGGGAAGCGGGTGGGCAGCCGGGTCATGTCGATGCCCCCGCGGCCGAAGAAGCGCACGCCCGGGGTGAAGGACCCGGTGGCGATCAGGGCCTCGGCGATGCCGCGGGCGTCGAAGGTCTCCAGCGTGCGCGCGTGCACGGCGAACGCCCGGGTGAGGTTCGACTCCTGTGCCCGTTTCTCCACCAGCGTCACCCGCACGCCGGCGGCGGCGAGATCCCCTGCGAGCAGCAGCCCGGTGGGACCGGCGCCGACGACGAGGACGCCGGCAGGGGCGGGGGCGGCCTGGGGAGGGAGCGAGGACGACATGACGGCACCTCGGATGACTCGTGGCTCGTGGCTCATGACTCGTGCGGGCATCTGGCCTTACTGCCAGTGCACACCCGCACCCGAGATATGTCAACGCTTGTTGAATTAATGTGCAGCGCCCCCGCCTACGCCGGCAGGACCGACTCCAGGAACGACTCCACGGCGCGGCGCCAGCCCTCGGGCTGCTCGTAGTGGACGAGGTGGCCCGCGTCGGAGATCTCGGCGTACGCGCCGCGGGGCAGGACGCGGACCATCTCCTGGGCCTCGGCGCGGCCGAGCTCGCTGTCGGGGCCGCGGACGACGAGGGCCGGGCACTCGACGAGGGCGAGCTCCTCCCAGTGCGCGTCGTGGGCGTAGGTCTCGCGGGCCTGGAGCATCTGGCGGCGGGAGAAGGCCGGGCGCCAGCCGTCGGCGCGCTCGGCCATGATCTCGGCGTAGTAGTCGCCGCGGGCGGGCCGGGGGCGCTCCAGGGTGGGGTCGCCCTCGGCGAACCACTTGCGGACGTCCGCGAGCGTGGCGAAGGGGACCGGCCAGGAGCGGAACCACTCGCCCCACTCGCGCTGGGTGGCGGCGCCCAGCGCGGACGCCCGCATGTCGCAGATGACCAGGGCGCGGACCAGGTCGGGGCGGCGGGCGGCGAGCTGCCAGGCGGTGAGCGCGCCCATGGCGTGGCCGATCAGGACGGCGGGGGCGAGCTCCAGGGACTCGATCGCGGCCACGGCATCGGCGATGTAGGCGTCGCGGGTGTACGGGCCCTCCGCCGGGCGCTCGCTGCGGCCGTGGCCCCGCTGGTCGAGGGCGACCGCGCGGTGCCTGCCGGACAGCCAGCGGGCGGTCTCCGCCCAGTGCGCGGCGCGGCCCATCAGGCCGTGGAGCATCAGGACCGCGCCGGGGCCGCTCCTCGCGGCCTCCCCGGCTCCCCCCGCCCCGCAGGGGTGCTTGGGCGGATCGGCGAACTCCCAGGCCGCGAGCCGTACCCCGCCGCTCCCACTCACGTCGATGCGCCGAACCATGAGCCCTGGCACCTCCTACTCTTCCCCGAGCAGCTCCACGATCACGATATCGAACTCAGATTCGAATACAGGCTCAACGCGCACAACACCCCTCGTTCGAGTGACCTCAGGGAAGGGTTGACCGGCGGCACCCAGGGGATTAATCGACCTGGGCGCGGACTGCTCGGGGAAGAAGGTCCGCGGGGCGGACCCTGGGAGCTCGGGGCTCCGGGTCGCCACGGGGGTAAATGGGGAGGCAGGGCCCCGGCTGCCCGGAAGGGCGCCGGGGCCCTCGTCACGCCCCGCCGGCCTCATCGCAGCCCCCCTCCCCGAGACAGCGGCGTGCCGCGCATATGCGCGCCAGCGACAGCGTGGCACGGCCGGAGCGGCTCCGTGCCCGTTCCGCGGACTCCAGCCAGATTCAAGGGAGTTGGCGCAGCAAGACGCCCCGCGGCGGGCTGCGCGGGGCAGCCCGGGCCGGCGGGGCGCAAGTGAGACGCGAGGCGGCGGCTCAGCGCTCGGCGACGAAGCCTCGGCTCTTGACGGCGAAAGCCTTGACGACGAAAGCTCAGCGCTTGGCGACGAAGACGTGCGCCGCGATGTCCGGCTCCAGCTCCGTGGCCTCGCCGCTGCTGCCGACGATCACGCCGCCGGCCGAATCCGTCACGCTGACCACCGCGCCGGGCTGCACGCCCGCGCGCCGCAGCGAATACATCAGCTGGGCGTCCGTCTGGATGGGCTCACCGATCCGGCGTACGACCACGGTCTTGCCGTCGGACCCGGCGTCCAGGTCCATCAGGCTGACCATGTCCTCATTGAGCAGCGGGTCCGGCTCGGCCTTCTCGCCCAGCTCCTCCAGGCCCGGGATGGGATTGCCGTACGGCGACTCGGTGGGGTGGCGCAGGAGCTCCAGCACGCGGCGCTCCACGGCCTCGCTCATCACGTGCTCCCAGCGGCAGGCCTCGGCGTGGACCTGCTCCCACTCCAGGCCGATCACGTCGACCAGCAGGCACTCGGCGAGGCGGTGCTTGCGCATGACGCGCGTGGCCAGCCGGCGGCCCTCCTCCGTGAGCTCCAGGTGCCGGTCGCCCGCGACGGACACCAGGCCGTCGCGCTCCATGCGTGCCACGGTCTGGCTGACCGTCGGGCCGCTCTGGTCGAGCCGCTCGGCGATCCGGGCACGCATGGGGACCACACCCTCCTCCTCCAGCTCGAGAATGGTGCGGAGATACATCTCCGTGGTGTCGATCAGTCCGGACATGCGTGCCCCTCGATAAGTCGTGCGCGTGGCCCCTGGACCCAATTCTGACGCATGGCACCGACAACGGTGGCGGGTACGGCCCCGGCCCGCCCGCCGTATTGACAGGTCCGTGGTCCAGACCGCAACGTGATCCGCGCCACGAGCGTACGCCCAGACCGTACGCGCCACCGGATCTCGATCTAAGGAGCCCCGCAGCGATGAGCGAGAACAAGCTGGCCGGGCAGTTCTTCGACGCCGCGATCGGGCTGCTCCAGCGGGTGCGCGACGAGGAGGCGGAGCACATCACGGCCGCGGCGGCCCTGCTCGCCGACACCGTGGCCGACGGCGGCCGGCTCTTCGTCTTCGGCGCGGGCCACTCCGCGCTCCCCGCCCAGGACGTCGTCTACCGCGCGGGCGGCCTCGCCCTGATCAACCTCCTCGCCGTCCCCGGAGTCGTCGGCCTCGACGTCATGCCGGCCACCCTCGGCAGCGCCCTGGAGCGCGTCGACGGCCTGGCCGGCGCGGTCCTCGACACCAGCCCCGTCCAGGCCGGCGACGTCCTGGTCGTCATCTCCCTCTCCGGCCGCAACTCCCTGCCCGTCGAAATGGCCATGAACGCCCGCGCGCTGGGCGTCCGCGTCATCGGCGTCACCTCCCTCGCCTACGCCGAGCACACCAAGTCCCGCCACGCCTCCGGCACCTTCCTCAAGGACCACTGCGACCTCGTCATCGACAGCAAGGTCGACATCGGCGACGCGGAGCTCACGGCGGACAACATCGCGGCCCCCTTCGGCCCCGCGTCGACGGTCGTCACCAGCGCCCTGATGCAGGCGGTCGTCGCCGCCGCCGCGGGCGAACTCGCCGCCCGCGGCATCGACCCGCCGATGCTGCGCTCGGGGAACGTCGACGGCGGACACGACTGGAACGGGCGGCTGCTGGAGGAGTACGGGGACCGGATCTTCTTCCGTCACCGGTAACACTCCGCAGGACGGGGGGCGGCCCGCAGCCCTACGGCGTCGGGCCCGCCAAGTCGATCGACGCCGCCACCCGGCACGCGATGTCTTCCGCGTACGTCGCGTCCGAGCGGTCGAAGGGGCGGCGGGACGGGCCGCGGAGGAAGGTGACCGTGCCCAGCGTGCGGCCGCGGCTGCGCAGGGCCGTGGCGAGGGCGTGGACCGTGCCCTCGGGCCACTTGCGGACGGTGGCCCACGTCTCGGTGCAGTCGGAGGCCGCGCGGACCGAGCCGCAGCGCTCGACGGCCTGCACGGCGGGATGCCCCTCCGGGTACGGCACGGGGAGGCCGCCGCGGCCCGTCGCCGGGCAGGGGCCCGGCGTGCCGGCGGGCGTGGTGGTGGCTCTGATCAGCCGGACCGGGGAATCGGGGTTCGCCTGCGGCTCGGGGAGCAGGTCGATCAGGGCGTGGTCGGCGAAGCCGGCGAGGGCGAAGTCCAGGTAGAGGGAGGCCGCTTCCATGGGGTCCTCGCACTCGGCGACGGCCCGCCCGGCCCGGTGCAGCTGGCTGGCGCGGAAGCGCAGCCGGGCGCTGTCCTGCTCGGTGAGGCGGGCTGCGGTGACGTCCAGGAACAGCCAGGCCACGCCCAGCGGCACCGGCTCCTCGGCGAGCGGCGAGGCCAGCCGCACGAAGCCGCTGCGCCAGCAGCGCCGCTCGGGCGGGGCGCCGCCCTGGTCGCGGAGGGTCACCCACAGGTCGGTGGGGGCGGGCGGGGCGCCGGCCGCGAGGACGTGCTGGAGGGCGCCCTCGACCTCCTCCACGCCCTGCTCCAGCAGCTCGCCGAGCGGGCGGCCGAGGAGCGCGGTGCGGCCCGTGCGCAGGGCCCGCGCCGCGTGGGCGTTGGCGAGGGCGGGCCGCAGGTCGGCGTCGACGAGCACGACGCCCCACGACGCGTCCCCGAAGAGGGCCTCGCTGAGCGCGATGGAGCGCTCCAGGTCGATCTGGGTGTGCACCTCGCTGAACGCGCAGTACACCCCGGCGGGCCGCTCGCCCGCGCCCGGCACCGCCGACAGCTGGGTGCGGACCAGCACCCGCCCGCCGTCCTTGGTGAGCAGCGCGAATTCGTGGACGTGCCGCCCGGGGGACGCCATCGCCTCGGCCAGCCGGGCCGCGACCTCGGCGGCGTCCGCGGCCCGCACCGCCCAGCCGGCCAGGCCCTGCCGGCCGACGGCCTCCGCAGCGGTCCAGCCCAGTATCCGTTCGGCCTCGCGGTTCCAGTGGGTGACCGTGCCGTCGGCGTCGAAGGCGCACAGCGCGGTGTCCATGCCGTCGAGGAGCGCAGCGAGCAGGCCGGAGTCGTCGCTGTCGGAGGCTCGCTCGGAAGCGCGTTCGGCGGCGCCGCCCGCGGCTTCCCCGGCACCGGGTGCCGGGATCGCCGGGCGGGCAGGCCCTGACTTGTGTGGTGCGGTCACGAGGTACCCCCAGCTGGACGCGTCTGCATGTCCTGCACGACGGGTCATTCAACTCGACCGTGACGGGCACCACACCGCCTTCGGGGAAATCGTTGCCCACCGGAAATTCGGTTGTCGCTCACCGGCGTGCTTCCTAGGGTGGTGCGCACACGAGAAGGGAGGTGGTTCGGGACATGATTTCAGTCCGGACGCGTGAGGTGACTGCGGGCTAGCGCCCGTCGTCGCGCCAAGCGCAACGCCGGAGCCTCCCGGACTGCAGCCGGGGGATGCGCCGGCCAATCCCGAGCAGTCACCCGATCCGTGGGCCGCCGAGTCGTCCGCTCGGCACCGCGGCGCCCCAGGGCGCGGCGGTAACCGGCCCACGGATCGTCTGCTTTATCGCTTTATCGCTTTACGGGCGTCACGATCCATACGGGTCTTACGAGCCTTACGAGCCTTACGGGCCGTACAGGCCTTACGGGCTGAGCCGCTCCACCCGCCAGCCCTCGCCGTCACCCTCGCTCACATACCGCAGCCGGTCGTGCAGCCTGTTCTCGCGCCCCTGCCAGAACTCCACGCTCTCCGCGGTCACGCGATAGCCGCCCCAGCCCGTCGGCACGGGCACCGGCTCCCCTTCCGGATAACGGGCGAGCAGCCGCTCGTACGCGGCGTCGATCTCCTCGCGCGAGGCCACGACGGCCGACTGGGCGCTCGCCCACGCGCCCAGCTGCGAGCCGCGCGGCCGCGAGTGGAAGTAGACGGCCGTCTCCGCCGGGTCCACGCGCTCGGCCGTGCCGGCGACGATGACCTGACGGCCGATCGGGTGCCAGGGGAAGAGCAGCGAGACGTACGGGTTGCGCGCGAGGTCGGCGGCCTTGCGGGAGCCGTAGTTGGTGTAGAAGACGAATCCGCGGTGGTCGTAACCCTTGAGCAGCACGGTCCGCGAGCTGGGCCGGCCGTCGGGATCGGCCGTGGAGACGACCATGGCGTTGGGCTCCCGCAGCCCCGCGGCGAACACCTCGGCGAACCAGATCGCGAACTGCTCGTACGGATCGGGGGCGAGCTCCGCTTCCGAGAGGCCCTCGGAGCGGTACTGCTCGCGCATGGCTGCGGCGTCCAGCGCACCGCCGTGGAACTCGGGGGCGGGGAACTCGTCGGCATGGGTCACGGGCCCATCCTGTCAGCAGGGGCTTCACCCGGCAGCAGATGAGCTTGCCCCCGGCCGGCCCTCCGTAATCCTCCCGCGCGCAAAACCCCCACTGTGCCGGACATCACCTTTCGCCGCATGTGGCGAACCCCCCAAAATCGCAGGGCGGGAAGCTGTGGTACCCGCACATCACCGGCTATCGTTTCCGGCCGGAATCCGGAACGAGCCCGCCCGTCAGGGGTCCGGGCGCGGAACCGGGTGAAGACCCGTCGCACGGGGCATGACCCGGTTGACCGATGAGGGACCCGCAAGGCCGTACGCAGCGACGCACGGACCGCGGACCGCACCAGGGACAGGCAGCAGCCGCGCCCGACCGGGCCTCGCGCCCCAGCTGTCGCACACGTCACGAGGAGCCGCCTGATGTCCGACTTCGTACCCGGACTCGAAGGAGTCGTCGCGTTCGAGACGGAGATCGCCGAACCCGACAAGGAAGGCGGCGCTCTGCGCTACCGAGGCGTCGACATCGAGGACCTGGTCGGCCAGGTGTCCTTCGGCAACGTCTGGGGCCTGCTGGTCGACGGCTCGTTCAACCCCGGCCTGCCGCCCGCCGAGCCGTTCCCGATCCCCGTCCACTCGGGTGACATCCGCGTCGACGTCCAGTCCGCGCTCGCGATGCTGGCCCCCGTGTGGGGCCTCAAGCCCCTCCTCGACATCGACGAGGCCACCGCCCGCGACAACCTCGCCCGCGCCGCCGTCATGGCCCTCTCCTACGTCGCCCAGTCGGCGCGCGGGCAGGGCCTGCCGATGGTGCCGCAGCGCGAGATCGACAAGGCGGAGACCGTCGTCGAGCGCTTCATGAAGCGCTGGCGCGGCGAGCCCGACCCCAAGCACGTCAAGGCCGTCGACGCCTACTGGACGTCCGCCGCCGAGCACGGCATGAACGCCTCCACGTTCACGGCCCGCGTCATCGCCTCCACCGGCGCGGACGTGGCCGCGGCGCTGTCCGGCGCGGTCGGCGCCATGTCCGGCCCGCTGCACGGCGGCGCGCCGTCCCGCGTCCTCGGCATGATCGAGGAGATCGAGCGCACGGGCGACGCCGTGGCGTACGTCAAGCGCGCCCTGGACAACGGCGAGCGCCTCATGGGCTTCGGCCACCGCGTCTACCGCGCCGAGGACCCGCGCGCCCGCGTCCTGCGCCGCACGGCCCGGGAGCTGGCCGCGCCGCGCTACGAGGTCGCCGAGGCCCTGGAGAAGGCGGCCCTGGAGGAGCTCCACAACCGCCGCCCGGACCGTGTCCTCGCCACGAACGTCGAGTTCTGGGCGGCCATCGTGCTGGACTTCGCCGAGGTCCCGGCGCACATGTTCACGTCGATGTTCACCTGCGCCCGCACGGCGGGCTGGAGCGCGCACATCCTGGAGCAGAAGCGCACGGGCCGCCTGGTCCGCCCGTCCGCGCGCTACGTGGGCCCGGGTACGCGCGACCCGCGCGAGATCGAGGGCTTCGCGGACATCACGGGGAAGACGGCGTCGGCGGCCTGACCGCGGGGGCGGTTGCGCGGACGGCGCAACCGCCCGCCCTCACAGCAGGTTGCTGAGGACCGCCGTCCAGTGCCGGACCACCCGCTCACGGCGGGCGGTGTCGTCCGTCAGGAGGTGGGCGAGGCCCAGGCCCCGGCACATGTCGAGGAAGCCCTGGACGGTTTCGCGGACGCCGGGGCGGCGTTCGTCGGCGCCGAGGAGCTCCACGGCCATGCGGTGGACCTCGCGGCCGACGCGCGCCTCCAGTTCGGTGACCGGGGTGCGCAGCGCGTCGTCGTCGGAGGCGGCGACCCACAGGTGCAGGGCGGCGCGGAACAGCGGTCCCGTGCACAGGTCCACGAGCTGGCCGACGGCCATGTGCGTACGGGCCGGGCCGGTGATCAGCTGCACCTGGGGCAGCAGGCCCCGTACGGCCGCGGACCGCTGTTCGGCGACGTACTCGACGGCGGCGGTGAAGAGCTCCTCGCGGGTGCGGAAGTGGTGCTGGGCGGCCCCGCGCGAGACGCCGGCGCGCTCGGCGACGACGGAAACCGTCGACCCGCCCCAGCCGCGCTCGGCGAGGCAGGCGACCGCCGCCTCCAGGAGCCGCTGCCGCGTGGCGCGGCTGCGGTCCTGCTTGGGGAGGCTCAGCGGGCCCATACCGGCTCCCTGCGCTCCAGAAAGGCGGTCATGCCCTCGCGGGCCTCGGGAGAGGTGAAGAGGCGGGCGGACAGGGCGGTGAGCGCCTCCGCGTCACGCTCGAAGGCGCGCCGCACATCAGCCGTGGCCAGGGCCTTCGACTCGGCGAGCCCCTGCGGCGAGCCGCGCCGCAGCCCGTCCACGATGGCCCCCAGCGCGTCCTCCCCCGCGGTGACGAGCCCGATCCGTACGGCTTCGGCCGCCCCGAACCGCTCGCCGGTCAGGTAGTAGCGGGCGACCGCACGGGCGTCGAGGCGCGGCAGCAGCGGCAGGGATATCACCGCGGGCGCGAGCCCGATCCGGGCCTCGGTGAAGGCGAACGTGGCGCCCTCCCCCGCCACGGAGATGTCACAGGCGCCCAGCAGCCCCAGGCCGCCGGCGCGCGCGTGACCGTTCACCCAGGCGACCACCGGCTTCGGCAGCTCGACGACGGTGCGCATAAGCCGTACGAGGGCCTGCGGCCCGTCGGCGCCCGCCTCGGTCAAGTCGGCGCCGGAGCAGAAGGTGTTGCCGGTATGGGCCAGCAGCACGGCGCGCACCCCCGCGTCCTCCCCGGCCTCCACCAGCCCTTCCACCAGCTCGGAGACCAACCGTGCCGACAGGGCGTTGCGATTGTGCGGGGAGTCCAGGGTCAGGGTGGTGATGCCGTGCTCGGAGGAGCGGCGGACGAACGTCACAGGAAGCCACCTTTCTCAGTACGACTTGGGGAGGCCCAGCGTCGTGTGCGACACGTAGTTGAGGATCATCTCCCGGCTGACCGGGGCGATCCGCGTCACGCGCACCGCGGTGAGCAGGGAGGCCAGCCCGTACTCACTCGCGAGGCCGTTGCCGCCGAGGGTGTGCACGGCTTGGTCGACGGTGCGGACGGCGGCGTCGGCGGCGGCGTACTTGGCCATGTTGGCCGCTTCTCCCGCCCCCATGTCGTCGCCCGCATCGTAGAGATGAGCCGCCTTGAGCATCATCAGCCGGGCGAGCTCGATCTCGATGTGGGACTGGGCCAGGGGGTGCGCGACGGCCTGGTGGGCGCCGATGGGCTCGCGCCAGACGGTGCGGGTACGGGCGTAGTCGACAGCGCGGGCGAGGGCGTAGCGGGCCATGCCGAGGGCGAAGGCGGCGGTCATGATGCGCTCGGGGTTGAGACCGGCGAAGAGCTGGAGGAGCCCGGCGTCTTCGTCGCCGACGAGGGCGTCGCCGGCCAGCCGCACATTCTCAAAGACAAGCTCGAACTGCTTCTCAGGGGCGGCGAGTTCCATGGGAATGGGACTCTTCAGAAAACCAGGCGCCTCCCTCTCCACGATGAACAAACAGGGCTTGAGCTTCCCGGTGGCCCTGTCCTCCGTCCGCCCCACGATCAACGTCGCGTCCGCGACGTCGACCCCCGAGATGAAGACCTTGCGGCCGTTGAGCACCCACCCGTCGCCCTCGCGCCGGGCAGTGGTCGTAATGCGGTGGGAATTGGAGCCGGCTTCGGGCTCGGTGATGCCGAAGGCCATCCGGAGCGTTCCGGCAGCCAGTCCCGGCAGCCACCGCTGTTTCTGTGCGTCGGTGCCGAAGCGGGCGATCACGGTGCCGCAGATGGCGGGTGAGACGACCATCATCAGCAGGGGGCAGCCCGCGGCGCCGAGCTCTTCCAGGACGATGGCGAGCTCGGTCATGCCGCGGCCGCCGCCCCCGTACTCCTCGGGGAGGTTCACGCCCAGATAGCCGAGCTTGCCGGCTTCGGCCCAGAGCTCGTCGGGGTGCCGGCCGTCGCGGACGGCTTCGGTGACGTAGGCGCGCCCGTAGCGCTTGCCGAGCGCGGCGACGGCGGTGCGCAGGTCGCGGTGTTCCTGGGATTCGATGAGGCTCATGGCGTCGGCTCCTCGGTGACGACGGCGAGCAGGGACCCGACCTCGACCCGGTGGCCGGGGACGGCGTGCAGGGCGGTGAGCGTGCCGGTGGCCGGCGAGACGACGCGGTGCTCCATCTTCATGGCCTCCAGCCACAGCAGGGCCTGTCCGGCCTTGACCGGGCAACCCTCGGCAACCCCGTCCGCGAGGCGGACGACGGTGCCGGGCATGGGGGCCAGGAGGGAGCCGGGTGCGGCGGGCGCGGCCGTGGGGTCGGGGAAGCGGGGCAGGGGGATGAAGGCGTACGAGCCGGACGGAGCATCCACATGAATGCGGTCGTCATAGGCGGACACGTCGTACCGGACACGAAGCCCACCCACCTCCAGCACCACGTGATCGCGGGACGCCTCCAGAAGGCGGACCCCGCCTTCGACCTCCAGGCCGTGCCGGGTGAGGCGGTACCGCACGGTGTACGCCTCGCCGTCCGGTACGGAGCGGTAGCGCTTCTCCTGCGGCTGAGAGGGAAGGTTGCGCCAGCCGCCGAAACGCGAGCGCCCCTGGGCGTCCGCAATCGCGGCGGCGAGGGCCGCGATTGCGGAGCTCTCACGGCGCGGCGCAGTCAACTCAGCCAAGTAACTGCCATAAAAGGCTGTATTCATGCGCCCAGCGGCGAACTCCTCATGCCGAAGCGACCGTACGAGGAGATCGCAGTTGGTCACCGGCCCGTGAATGCGGGCACGCTCCAGCGTGCGGGCCAGCAGGCGGATGGCCTCCGGCCGGGTGGGGGCCCAGGCGATCACCTTTGCGAGGAGGGGGTCGTAGTGAGAGGTGACGGTGTCACCAGGCCCGAACCCCGTATCCACACGGACGTATCCCGCGCCTTCGGCGCGGGTTTCCGCCCACCCGCCCGCCCGTTGAGGGAGCACGTGCTGACGTGCGTGGTGAGCGGCGGTCGGCCGGCTGATGCGCGAGGTGACGGGGGCGCAGGGGTGGGGGTCCGGGGCGCTGACGTGTATTTGCGGGCCCGATGCGGGAGGGGGCGCCGCATACGTCAGGGGTTCGGGCCCGTAAATATACGGCCCCGGACCCCCGCCCCGGAGCCCCCGGCACCGCACCCCCACCGACAGCTCCCGCACCACCCCCACCTGCGGCCGCCATCCCGCCCCCGGATCCTCCGCGTACAGCCGGGCCTCCACGGCGTGGCCGGACGCCATGGGCGGCCCCGCGCCCAGCGCCGCCCCCTCCGCCACCCGGATCTGGAGCGCAACGAGATCCAGCCCGTACACCGCCTCCGTCACCGGATGCTCCACCTGGAGCCTCGTGTTCACCTCCAGGAAGAAGGGCCGCCCCTCCGGCGTCACAAGGAACTCCACCGTCCCCGCCCCCACGTACCCGATCGCCCGCGCCGCGGCCACCGCGGCCCGGGTCAGCTCCTCCGCAAGCTCCGGGCCGAGGCCGGGCGCGGGCGCCTCCTCGATCACCTTCTGGTGCCGCCGCTGCAACGAGCAGTCCCGCGTCCCGAGCGCCCACACCGTGCCGTGCGCATCGGCGAGGATCTGCACCTCCACGTGCCGCCCGCCCTCCACGTACGGCTCGACGAAGACCTCGTCGTCCCCGAAGGCGGCCATGGCCTCGGCCCGCGCGGAGGCGACCTCGGCGTCGAGCAGGGCGAGGTCACGGACGACCCGCATCCCCCGCCCCCCACCCCCCGCGGCGGCCTTCACGAGAAGCGGCGGCTCCCCCGCCACCAGCACCGGAACCCCCGCCTCCGACATGATCCGCTTGGCGCGCGTCTTCGAGGCCATGGCCTCGATCACCGCGGGCGGCGGCCCGATCCACACCAGCCCCGCCTCGCCGACGGCCCGCGCGAACGCCGCGCTCTCGGAGAGGAACCCGTACCCCGGGTGGACGGCGTCCGCGCCCGCGGCGAGCGCGGCCCGCACCACGGCGTCCCCGCGCAAGTACGTGTCCGCGGCGGCCGCACCGGGCAGCCGCACGGCAACATCCGCTTGCCGTACGTGCAGCGCGCCGGCATCGGCATCCGAATAGACGGCCGCAGAAGCGATCCCCAGCTCCCGGCACGTACGGAACACGCGGCAAGCAATCTCACCCCGGTTGGCGACAAGCACCGACCCGATCATCAACCCACCCCCGAAGACCGTCACACCCGAACGACCGTCACACCCAGAAGCCCGTAACTCTCAGAAGCCCGTCGCACCGAGAAGCCCGTCACATCCGGAAAACACCGAACCCACCCCGCACACCCTCAACCGGCGCGGAGTGAATGGCGGAAAGACACATCCCCAGCACCGTCCGCGTGTCGCGCGGATCGATGACACCGTCGTCGTAGAGCCGCCCGGAGAGGAACATGGCGAGCGATTCCGCCTCGATCTGCCGCTCGACCATCTCCCGCAGCGCCGCGTCGGCTTCGTCGTCGTACGGACGCCCCCGCGCCACCGCGGACTGCCGGGCCACGATCGACAGCACCCCGGCAAGCTGCTGCGGCCCCATGACGGCGGACTTCGCGCTCGGCCAGGCGAACAGGAACCGCGGATCGAAGGCGCGCCCGCACATGCCGTAGTGCCCGGCGCCGTAGGACGCGCCCATGAACACCGACAGGTGCGGAACACGGGAGTTCGCCACCGCATTGATCATCATCGCGCCGTGCTTGATGATGCCGCCCTGCTCGTACTCCCGCCCGACCATGTATCCGGTCGTGTTGTGCAGGAAAACAAGGGGCACGTCACGCTGATTGGCGAGCTGGATGAACTGCGCGGCCTTCTGCGACTCCTCGCTGAAGAGAACGCCTTGCGCATTGGCGAGGATGCCCACGGGGTACCCGTGAAGACGGGCCCACCCGACGACCAGACTCCTGCCGTACCGGGCCTTGACCTCGTCGAAATCGGAGCCGTCGACAACGCGCGCAATGACCTCGCGAGGATCGAAGGGCACCTTGAGATCCCCGGGCACGACACCGAGCAACTCGTCCTCGTCGTACAAGGGCGGCGAAACGAACCCCGCGGGATCGAGATCAGGATCGGGATCAGGGGTGGCCTTACGCCAGTTGAGCCGCCCGACGACCCGCCGGGCGAGCCGCAGCGCATCGAGCTCATCAACGGCGAAGTGGTCCGCCAGGCCGGAAACGCCCGCGTGCATCTCCGCCCCGCCCAGCGACTCGTCGTCGCTCTCCTCCCCCGTGGCCATCTTGACCAGCGGCGGCCCACCGAGGAAGACCTTCGCCTGCTCCTTCACCATGATCACGTGGTCGGACATGCCGGGTACGTACGCGCCGCCGGCCGTCGAATTGCCGAACACGACGGCCACCGTCGGCACGCCGGCGGCCGACAGCCGGGTCAGGTCCCGGAACAGCCCGCCGCCCGGGATGAAGATCTCTTTCTGGCTGGGCAGGTCGGCGCCGCCTGACTCCACGAGCGAGATGACCGGCAGCCGGTTGGCGAACGCGATCTCGTTCGCCCGCAGGGCCTTCTTCAACGTCCAGGGGTTGCTGGCGCCGCCCCGCACGGTGGGGTCGTTCGCGGTGATGACGCACTCGACGCCCTCCACCACACCCACGCCCGTGACGATCGACGCGCCCACCGTGTAGTCGCTGCCCCAGCCCGCGAGGGGTGACAGCTCAAGGAACGGCGTGTCGGGGTCGAGGAGGAGTTCCACGCGCTCGCGGGCGAGCAGTTTGCCGCGCGCGCGGTGCCGGGTGACGTACTTATCCCCACCCCCCGCGAGCGCCCGGGCGTGCTCCGCGCCGACCGCGTCGAGCCGCTCCAGCATCGCGGCGCGGGCGGCGGCGTAGTCGGGGCCCGCCACGTCGAGGGAAGACGACAGCACTGTCACAGCAGCACCTCCGGTATGTCCACGTGGCGGGAGCGAAGCCACTCCCCCAGCGCCTTGGCCTGCGGGTCGAAGCGGGCCTGGGAGGCGACGCCGGCGCCGAGCAGCCCGTCGACGGTGAAGTTGAGGGCGCGCAGCCCGGGGTAGGCATGCCG
Source organism: Streptomyces klenkii (assembly GCF_003626645.1). Lineage (GTDB taxonomy): Bacteria > Actinomycetota > Actinomycetes > Streptomycetales > Streptomycetaceae > Streptomyces > Streptomyces klenkii. The sequence goes on from NZ_RBAM01000008.1 coordinate 203,085, forward strand.
CTCGACGGGCAGCCTGGCGACTTCGGGCAGGAGCTGGCGGAAGCGGGAGCCGGTGAGCTCGTGGGCGAGCCACCGCCACGCCTCGTCCGACCGGACCCACACGCCCACGTTCGCCGAGCCGCCCTTGTCGCCGCTGCGGGCTCCCGCGACGAGCCCGAGGGGGGCACGGCGAACGGGCCCGGGCGGCAGCGGCACGGGCAGCGCGGGAGCCTCGACGGGGACACAGGCCGACGCCGGACCCGAGGCCGACCCCGAGACCGATCCCGAGACCGGCCCCGACCCCGATCCGGATCCCGAGGCCGGATCTGCGGCGGCGGCCAAGGGAGCCGGAGGCACCCGCAGCCGCGTCCCGTCCGGCAGCACGGCCATGTGCCGGACGGCGTACGCGTCGACGGCCGCGGCCTCGAACACGCCGTACGGGGAGCCGGGGCCGGGCGGCGCGGTGACGTGGAAGCCGGGGTAGCCGGCCAGGGCCAGCTCGACGGCGGCCCCGCTGACGGCGCGGCCGACGGCCTCCGGGTCGGGGTCGCGCACGGTCAGGCGGAGGAACGCGCTGGCCTCCTCCTGCACGTCCGCGTCGGCGTGATCCGTACGGGCCAGGGTCCACCGGACCTCGGCCGGCCGGCGCTTCGCGAGGGCGTCCTCCATCTGTGCCCGTACGAGGCGGGCCTTGGCCTCGATGTCGAGGCCCGTGAGCACGAACACGACCTCGTTGCGCCAGCCGCCCACGCGCGTGAGCCCCACCTTGAGCGTGGAGGGCGGGGCCTCCCCGCGGACGCCGCTGATCCGTACGCGGTCGGGTCCGTCGTCGGTGAGCCGGACGGTGTCGAGCCGGGCGGTCACGTCGGGCCCCAGGTAGCGCGGGCCGCCCGTCTCGTAGAGGAGCTGGGCCGTGACCGTGCCGACAGTGACGGCGCCGCCCGTGCCGGGGTGCTTGGTGATGACGGCCGAGCCGTCGGGGTGGATCTCGGCGATCGGGAAGCCGGGCCGGCGCACGTCGTGCTCGGTGAAGTGCTCCGTGAAGAAGGAGTAGTTGCCGCCGGTCGCCTGCGCGCCGCACTCCAGGACGTGCCCGGCGACGACGGCGCCGGCGAGCCGGTCCAGGTCCTCGGCGAGCCAGCCGAAGTGCGCGGCGGCGGGGCCGGTGACGAGGGCGGCGTCGGTGACGCGGCCGGTGACGACGATGTCCGCGCCCGCGCGCAGGCAGGCGGCGATGCCGGCGCCGCCGAGGTAGGCGTTGGCCGTGAGGACGTCCCGGCCCCAGTCGCGGCCGGGCTCGTGCAGCAGGTCGTCGCCCTCGACGTGGGCGACGCGGACGTCGGCGCCGACGCGGCGGGCGAGGCCGCGGATCGCCTCCGCGAGGCCGCCGGGGTTGAGGCCGCCCGCATTGGTGACGATCTTCACGCCGCGGTCGGCGGCGAGGCCGAGGCCCTCCTCCAGCTGGCCGAGGAACGTCTTCGCGTAGCCGCGGGAGGGGTCCTTGAGGCGGTCGCGGCCGAGGATGAGCAGGGTGAGCTCGGCGAGGTAGTCACCGGTGAGGACGTCGAGGGGGCCGCCGGTCAGCATCTCGCGGAGGGCGTCGAAGCGGTCGCCGTAGAAGCCGGAGGCGTTGCCGATCCGCAAGGGACTCGTCCGTAAGGAGCTCGCCCCTAAAGGGCTCGTCCGTAAGGGACATGCGGGGTCTGTCACTGCGGGCCGCTCCCTCAGGAGATCGTGTCAGGACGGAGAGAGCGTGGCAGCGCGAGCAAAAACAATCAAGCGTGCTTGCCTTTATTTTCGGCCAGTTACGCGGACAGGCCGCCGGCGGCGCGGAGCGCCTCCGCACGGATAGCCTCCGCGAGGAGTTCGGCGAGGTGGACGGCGCGCGGGCCGTCGCCCGCGAGCTGGGCGATCTGCGTGCGGCAGGAGAACCCGTCGGCGAGGACCGCCGCGCCGTCGCCGCGCCGGGCGGCCTCCTGGAGCGAGGGCAGCAGCTGCTCCTCCGCACAGGCCACGGAGACCTCGTAATGCTCTTTCTCGAAGCCGAAGTTGCCCGCCAGGCCGCAGCAGCCGCCGCTCAGCTCACCCACCAGGCCGGCGCGCTCGCGGAGGCGGCGCTCGGCGGCGTCGCCGAGGACGGCGTGCTGGTGGCAGTGGGTCTGCCCGGCCACGGGGCGGTCCAGGCGGGGCGGCTGCCAGTGCGGGGCGAGCTCTTCGAGGGTCTGAGCGAAGGTGCGTACCTGCGAGGCGAGTTGATGGGCGCGCGGATCGTCCGGGAGCAGTTCGGGAAGGTCGGTGCGGAGGGAGGCCGCGCAGCTGGGCTCCAGGACGGTGACGGGGAGGCCGGCGTCGAGGGCGGGGGCCATCAGGGCGAGGGTGCGGCGCAGGGTGCGGCGGGCGCGGTGGAGCTGGCCGGTGGAGATCCATGTCAGGCCGCAGCAGGGCGCCTTCGGCGGGACGGCGATGCGGAGCCCGGCGCACTCCAGGACGGTCACGGCGGCGCGGCCGGTGTCCGGGGAGAGGTGGTTGGTGAAGGTGTCGGGCCAGAGGACGAGGTCGGTGCCGGCGGTCGGGACGGGGCCGGTACCGCTGGTCGGGATGGGGCCGGTACCGCCGGTCGAGACGGGCCCGGTACGGCCGCTCAAGACAAGGTCTGCACCGCCTCCCGAACCGCCCCCCGCTCCCGCGCCGCCCCGCTCCCCCCACCACCACCGCAGAAACGTCTCCTCCGCGATCCGCGGAACGGCCCGCTCCGGAGCGATCCCCCCGAGCCGTTTCGCCACCGCCGCCACCGGCCCGGCGCCGGACAGCCGGTTCACCACACGCGCCCCCCGAGCCGCGGCAACCCCCCTCAGCCACACCGGCAGCCACCCCATCGCGTAATGCGAGGCGGGCCGTAGCCGGCCCGCGTAGTGGTGGTGGAGGAACTCCGCCTTGTACGTGGCCATGTCGACGCCGACCGGGCAGTCGCTGCGGCAACCCTTGCAGGCCAGGCACAGGTCGAGCGCCTCGCGGACCTCCTCCGACCGCCAGCCGTCCGTGACGACCTCGCCGGCGAGCATCTCGTGCAGGAGCCGGGCGCGGCCGCGCGTGGAGTGCTGCTCCTCGCGCGTGACGCGGTACGACGGGCACATGACACCCGCACCGCCCGCACCACCCGCCGCCGTCTCGCGGCACTTGGCCACGCCCACGCACCGCCGCACCGCGCCCGCGAAGTCGCCGCCGTCGTCCGCGTAGCCGAAGACGACCGGCAGGGGCCGCCGCGGGAGCACGTCGAAGCGGAGGTTCTCGTCCAGCGCGTACGGCCGTACGAGCATGCCCGGATTGAGGCCGCCGTCGGGGTCCCAGAGGTCTTTGAAGCGCTCGAAGAGCCGGACGGCCTCCGCCCCGTACATCTTCGGCAGGAGTTCGGCCCGCGCCTGCCCGTCGCCGTGCTCGCCGGACAGGGAGCCCCCGTGGGCGACCACCAGCTCCGCGGCCTCGCCGGAGAAGTCGCGGAAGCGCCGCACCCCGTCCGCGCGGAGCAGGTCGAAGTCGATGCGGACGTGGATGCAGCCGTCGCCGAAATGCCCGTAGGGCGCGCCGCGCAGGCCGTGGCGGCGCAGGAGGGCGCGGAAGTCGCGCAGATAGGCGCCGAGGCGGGCGGGCGGAACGGCGCAGTCCTCCCAGCCGGGCCAAGCCTCGGTGCCGTCGGGCATGCGGGTGGCGGTGCCGGCGGCGTCGTCCCGTACGCGCCACAGGGCGCGCTGCCCGGCCGCGTCCGTGACCACGACGGCGCCCGTGGTCCCGGGGGCGGCGGCCCGTACGAGCTGCTCCGCCCGCGCCCGCGCTTCGGCCTCCGTGGCCCCGCCCGTCTCGGCGAACAGCCAGGCCGCTCCCTCCGGCAGGCCGGCCGCGGCCGCGCCGCCCACCAGGTCGGCGGCCATGCCCTCGACCGTCAGGGGCCCGTGCGGCAGGAGCAGGTGGGCGGCGTCCGCGGCGGCGCTCTCGTCCGCGTACGCCAGCACGGCCAGGGCGCGCGCCCGCGGCGCCTCCACGAGCCGTACGGTGGCCTCCGTCAGCACCCCGAGCGTGCCTTCGCTGCCGGTGAAGGCGCGGGCCACGTCGGTGCCGCGCTCCGGAAGCAGGGCGTCCAGCGCGTACCCGGAGATGCGGCGCGGAAGGTCGGGGAAGCGGGTGCGCAGCACCGCCAACTCGCCGCCGACCAGGCCCCGGAGCCCTTCGGCGAGCCGCTCCGGCAGCCCCGCCCACCCCCGGGTCAGCCGGGCCCGCTCGCCCGCGTAGGTGAGGACGTCCAGCGCGTGCACGTTGTCGGCGGTCGTCCCCCAGGCCACGGAGTGCGCGCCGCACGCGTTGTTGCCGATCATGCCGCCGAGCGTGCAGCGGGCGTGCGTGGACGGGTCGGGGCCGAACGTCAAGCCGTGCGCGCCCGCCGCGTCCCGCAGCGCGTCGAGGACGACGCCCGGCTGGACGACGGCCGTACGGGCCTGCGGGTCGATCGCCACGATCGCGTGCATGTGGCGGGTGAAGTCGAGCACCACGCCCTCGCCCGTGGCCTGCCCGGCAACCGACGTGCCGCCGCCGCGGGCGACGACCGGCGCCCCGTGCGCGCGGCAGACGGCGAGCGCGGCCGCCACGTCGTCGGCGTCGCGCGGGGCGACCACGCCCAGGGGCACGCGCCGGTAGTTCGAGGCGTCCATGGTGACGAGGGCCCGGTCGGCGGCCCCGAAGCGGACGTCGCCGCGCACGGCCTTCCGCAGGGCGGCGGCCAGTTCCTCGCGGTCCGCGCCGCCCGCGCCGCCTTCAGCCTCACTCTCCACAAGATCAGCCATAAGGCCCATACTGCACGCCCTCCCCCCTCCCCCGTCTCACCGAACGGACGTTTTACTGATCAAAAACTCCGCACGGACTAGGCTGCGTCCGTGGCTGATATCCAGATCCCCGCTGACATCAAGCCCGCCGATGGTCGCTTCGGCGCGGGCCCGTCCAAGGTGCGTACGGAGGCGCTCGCCGCCCTGGCTGCCACCGGAACCTCTCTGCTCGGCACGTCCCACCGCCAGGCCCCGGTCAAGAACCTGGTCGGCTCGGTGCGCGACGGCGTGCGCGAACTCTTCTCCCTGCCCGACGGCTACGAGGTGATCCTCGGCAACGGCGGCTCGACGGCCTTCTGGGACGTCGCGACGCACGGCCTGATCGAGAACAAGTCGCAGCACCTGTCCTTCGGCGAGTTCTCCTCCAAGTTCGCGAAGGCCGCGAAGCTCGCGCCGTGGCTGGCCGAGCCGACCGTCATCTCCTCCGAGCCCGGCACCCACCCGGAGCCGAAGGCGGAGGCGGGCGCCGACGTCTACGCCCTCACCCACAACGAGACCTCCACCGGCGTCGCGGCGCCCATCCTGCGCGTCGAGGGCGCCGACGAGGGCGCGCTCGTCCTGGTCGACGCCACGTCCGGCGCCGGCGGCCTGCCCGTCGACATCGCCGAGACCGACGTCTACTACTTCGCCCCGCAGAAGTCCTTCGCCTCCGACGGCGGCCTGTGGCTCGCGGCCTTCTCCCCCGCGGCCCTGGAGCGCGCGGCCCGCATCCACGCCTCCGGGCGGCACGTCCCCGAGTTCTTCTCCCTGCCGACCGCGATCGACAACTCCCTCAAGAACCAGACGTACAACACCCCGGCCCTCTCCACCCTCTTCCTGCTGAACCAGCAGCTGGAGTGGCTCAACGGCCAGGGCGGCCTGGACTGGGCGGTCCGCCGCACCGCGACCTCCGCCCGCACCCTCTACGGCTGGGCCGAGGCCTCCAAGCACGCGACGCCCTTCGTGACGGACCCGGCCAAGCGGTCGGCCGTCATCGGCACGATCGACTTCACGGACGACGTGGACGCGGCGGCCGTCGCCAAGGTCCTCCGCGCCAACGGCATCGTCGACACCGAGCCGTACCGCAAGCTGGGCCGCAACCAGCTGCGCATCGCGATGTTCCCGGCAATCGACCCGTCGGACGTCGAGGCCCTGACGGCCTGCGTCGACTACGTGATCGAACAGCTCTGACGAAGTGACGCGACGGACGGCCCCGCGGTGATCCGCGGGGCCGTCCGTCGCGTAACGCCGCGTAACCCCCGGCCCGCCCGGGCGTGCTCGGCGTCAGGGGTCCCGCCGGTGAAGCCTCAGCGGCGCCGTAGCAGGCGGCGTAGGCCTACTGCCAGGCCTGCCACCACCGCTAGGGCGCCTGCGCCTACGAGGAGGTTGCGGTTGTCGGCGCCGCTGTTGCTGCCGGACCGGCGGTCCGTGGCGCCGTCGCCGTTCTTCGCGTCGTCCGGGCGCTTGGGTGCCGAGTCCGGCAGCAGGTCGCCGTCCAGGGCGACCGGCTGCACCGTGCTGCCCTTGCCCTCCGAGCCGTACATGAGGGTGCGGCCGTCCGCGGTGAAGGTGACCGACTCGCCCTGGCGCTGGAGCGGTACGTCCGGGCGGCCGATCTCCCGGGGGCGGCCGTCCTGCCAGCGGTACTCGCGGGCGTCGAAGTAGCCGCGGACGACGAGCCGGGTGCCGTCGGGGGAGAACGCGCCGTCCGTGGCCCACAGGTCGATGTCGGCGGTCCGCCGGAAGACGTTGACGCCGGACGCGGAGAGCCGCTCCGGCGCCTCGTACAGGGCGCCCTTGCCGGAGCGCTTCTTGCTGACGATGTACACGCGCCCGGTCTTCGGATGCACCATCAGCGACTCGGCGTCGCGCGGGCCGTCGTCGTAGCGGACGGTGTAGCGGGTGGGGGTGAGGGTGGCGTCCTTGAGGGTCTTCGGCTCGGGGAAGCGGTAGATCCACACCTCCGGCCAGCGGCCGCCGAAGTTGTCGCCGATGTCGCCGAGGTAGATGTCGCCGTCCGGGCCGATGGAGATGGCCTCGACGTCGCGCGGCTCGATGCCGGCGAGGGTGACGGTGGCGACCGTACGGCCGGTGCGGCCGTCGACGGCGTAGACGTACGCGCCGTCGCCGCTGTCGTTGTGCGTCCAGTACACGCCGGGATGGGTGCGGCTGGCCGCCAGGCCGCTGGACTCCTTGATCCGGGGGTCCTCGATGGTGAAGGCCTGGGCGGAAGCGCCGGACGAGGCGGAGGAGGCGGAAGGGGAGGCGCCGGCGGCCGGCCGCGCGGCGGCGCCGTCGTCGGCCAGGGCCGGGCCGGCGGGCAGCAGCACGGCCGGGGTGACCAGCGCGGACAGCACGGTCAGCGCGGTGGCTGCGAGGGCGGCGCGTGCGGCGGCGGGGTACGGGCGTGGGCGCATGGAGCCAAGCCTGCCATCCGGGCGGGGCCCTCAGGAGTGAGCATCGCCGCACCACGTCACCCGCCCGGAACTCGACACTCCCCCTTTCCCGCGCGCCTCCCCCATCTGCACCGCGACCCGGACGAGCCGGCGAATGCGCTGGATATTCGCCATTCCCACGGCCGAAAACTGCCCAGAGAAAAGAACGCATTGGCGAATTCCCGCACTACCGTACGCGGCCGGCCCGTATAGGTTTCCGACCGAACGGCAACCAGTTCCAGGGAGGGAAAGCAATGACGCGCATCAAGCGCCGCTTGGCCTATGCCGCCGTGGGTTCGATCATGGCGGCCGGCACCAGCCTGGTGGGGGCCACGGCCGCCTCGGCCGCACCGGCACCGCACGTCTCGTCCTGCGACAGCTACCGGAACAACGGAACGGTGTGGACGGCCAACTGCCGCGTCGACTACGGCGCGTCCCAGTCATGGACGCGCTGTTCCGACGGCACGGTGCTGTACGGCGCCTGGGTGGGCCAGGGCTACTGGATCTTCAGAGGCGACTGCTCCGGCCACGGCCGGGTCTCCAGCTACGGCCACACGGACAGCCCCTGACGGGCAGCGCCGGCCGGTCCGCGGCCGAAACCGGAATGAGGCATTGAGGTGATGACGCCGCCCCGCCGGAATGCCGGCGGGACGGCGCCGCCGCTTTTATGAACCCGTCCTTCCGGTACGCATTTCCGTATTTTCGAATTCCGCGACCTGACCTCGGCCGGGCCCGGCGAAATGCTTCGTTCACGCTCCGAGGGGAAGACGGAACGAGGAATGCGCGGCGCCGCGCCCGCCCCGTACGCCACCCTCGTGCGCCGTACCCGCCCCGCCATCCGCGATGATGTGCACATGCGGATCATGTTCGTCGGCGACTCGATGACCATCGGTAGCGCCGGTGACCTCACATGGCGCTACCGCATGTGGCAGCACCTCAACGCGACGTACGGCGGCCCGTACAAGATCGTCGGCCCGCGCAGCGAGCTGTACGACCCGGCCGCCGACGCGCCCGTCTCGTACGCCTACGGCGCACCCGAGTTCCCCGAGCGCGCCCGCGCGCACCTCGCCGGCTGGGGCGAGGGCTGGCAGCACATGGCCCCGCTCATCGGGGACGCGGTCCGGGCCGGCCGCGCCGACACCCTGCTCGTCTCGCTCGGCCTCATCGACCTGGGCTTCTACACCAACGCCGAGCAGACGGCCGGGAACGTACGCCGCTTCGTCGCCGAGGCGCGCGACGCCAACCCGCGCGTACGGGCCGTGCTGCTGCCCGTCATCCGGAACGTCCGCGCCGCCAACGACCCGCCGTTCGCCGCCGAGTGCGAGCGCTTCAACGAACTCCTCGGCAAGACCGTCGCCGACCTCTCCACCCCCGGCTCGCCGCTGCTCCTCGCCTCCAGCCCCGAGGGCTGGGACATCGACCGCGACACGTACGACGGGACGCACCCCAACGCGGCCGGCGAACACCGCCTCGCCGGTGCCTTCGCGGATGCGATGCATCAGGCGTGGGACGTGGGCGGGGCGTACGGGGCGGGGGCGTAGGCGCTCGCCGCTGGGGCGCGATGCGCCTCTACCCGTACGGGCAGAGGCGCTCGTGACGTGCCGCGCTCAAGGCCTCTCGCCACGCGCTGAGGGCCTCACCGCCTCACTGCCTCACCGCCTCACCGCCTCACCGCCTCACCGCCTCACCGCCTCACCAGGCGAACGCCTCCGGTGACGGCCCCGGGCCCGGGAAGATCTCGTCGAGCTGGGCGAGCAGCTCGGCGGAGAGCTCCAGCTCCACGGCGCGCAGGGCCGAGGCGAGCTGCTCGTTCGTGCGCGGGCCGACGATCGGGCCGGTCACTCCGGGCCGGGTGAGCAGCCAGGCGAGGGCCACTTCGCCCGGTTGCAGACCGTGCTTGTCGAGCAGGTCCTCGTAGGCCTGCACCTGTTCGCGGACCTTGGTGTTCGCGAGGGCGTCCGCCGACCGGCCGGACGCCGCGCGGGCGCTGCCGCCCTCCTTCGCCTTGCGGATGACGCCGCCGAGCAGCCCGCCGTGCAGCGGCGACCAGGGGATGACGCCGAGGCCGTAGCCCTCGGCGGCCGGGATGACCTCCATCTCGGCGCGCCGCTCGGCCAGGTTGTACAGGCACTGCTCGCTGACGAGCCCGAGCGAACCGCGCCGCCGGGCGGCCTCGTTGGCCTGGGCGATGTGCCAGCCGGCGTGGTTGGACGAGCCCGCGTAGACGATCTTGCCCTGCTGGACGAGGACGTCGATCGCCTGCCAGATCTCGTCCCACGGCGTCGCCCGGTCCACGTGGTGGAACTGGTAGAGGTCGATGTGGTCGGTCCGCAGCCGCTTGAGGCTCGCGTCGACGGCGCGCCGGATGTTCACGGCGGACAGGCGGTCGTGGTTCGGCCAGTCCGCGCCGTCCGGGCCCATGTTGCCGAAGACCTTGGTGGCGATGACGACCTTCTCGCGGCGGCCGCCGCCCTTGGCGAACCAGGTCCCGATGATCTCCTCGGTCCGGCCCTTGTCGTCACCCCAGCCGTAGACGTTGGCGGTGTCGAAGAAGTTGACGCCCGCGTCGAGCGCGGCGTCCATGATGGCGTGGCTGCCGGCTTCGTCGGTCTGCGGACCGAAGTTCATGGTGCCGAGGACTAGCCGGCTGACCTTGAGGCCTGTACGTCCGAGCTGCGTGTACTCCATGACGCCCTAGCCAACGCCTTCGAGCGCACTCAAGGCAAGGGTGACCCGGCCGACGGCGCTGCCGGCGTTGCCGGCGTTGCTTCGCCCGTTCTACTTCACCGCTGCCACCACGGCGACGACGACGAGGATCGCGGCGAGCGCGGCGGTCATGATGCGGTTTCTGGTCTTCGGGTCCACGCATCGAGCGTAACCGGAGGGGTGGGGGTGCTCCGTCCTCGGGCCGGTCCGGTCCGGTCGGTGCAACGGGTCAGCCGCCCAGCTCCCACGCCGCCACCGTCTCGTAGCGCGGGCGCTCGCCGGGGACGCCGCCGCCCGGGAGGCGGCTGCGCATGAGTTCCAGGCGCTGCACGGTCCAGGGCGTGCCGCTGAAGCCGGCGAGGCTCTCGGCGTACGGGTGGAGGTGTACGGGGCCCGTGGCGCGGGCGAGGGTGAGGTGCGCGCGGAAGTCGTGCGTGGTGTCGACGGCCACGCCCGCGCGGCGCGCTCCGGCGGCGGCGGAGCGGGCGAGGTCGCGCAGGATCGTCCGCTCGCCGTCCGCGCCGACCCACAGGATCCGGTCCCCGAACCGCCCGCCCCCGGCGAACCGCAGTTCGTGCGGCGGGTGCCGGTGGGCGGCGCGGCCGAGGCGCTCGGTGAGCTCCGGGAGCAGGGCGGGGTCGACCTCGCCGAGGAAGGCCAGCGTGAAGTGCCAGCCGGCCGGCTCGGTCCAGCGCAGCCGGTCCGAGCCCGGCAGCGAGTGCAGGGGCGCCGTGGCCCCGGCCAGCTCGGCGACGGGCGCCTCCGGCGGCACGACAGCGGCGAAGAGTCGCATAGCCCCAGTCTCCCCTTTGGCGATGGCTTTACGACGCCTTGGCGAGGCGGGCGCCGGGGGCGGCCTGGCGGCCGGCGGTGCGGGGCCGAGGCTCAGGTGCCCTCGGCACCGCCGAGCCGGCGCGTCGTGGCTTGTCGCCGCTGCGGCGGGATCTTCTTGCCCACGGCAAGACCGCGCCGAGAGGCCGCGCCTCTCCACACAGCCCTGCCGCGGGGGCAAAGAAGGCGCCGCTGCGGCAAAAGAACCCCGCCGCGACGGCGGCAAGCCGTGACGGCGCAGCCCGGCGGTGCCGAGGCCGCCCGCGGCGCGGAAGAGCGCCCCTCCGGCAGCCCCGGCCCGGCAGCCCCCGGGCCCGGGCAGGCACGCCGGGGGCGCCCGGAAAACACGCCCCCCGCCGGACGGCGGATGCGCGGTTACGCCACAGCCGCCAAACCCTCTGCGGGCTGCGTCTCCGGCCGCTCGCGCGGTACGAACGCCACATGCGTGCGGCCGCGCCGTAGGTCGATCTTCAGGCGGAGGCCGCCGACCCGGGCCAGGACCAGGCCCACGCCGACCGCCGCGAGCGTGGCGACCGCGCCGCCGGCGAGGAAGCCGACGCGCGCCCCGTAGGCGTCGGTGACCCAGCCGACCAGCGGGGCGCCGACCGGCGTGCCGCCGACGAACACCATCATGAACAGGCTCATGACGCGCCCCCTCATCGCGGGATCCGTGGCGAGCTGGATGCTGGTGTTGGCCGTCACGTTGATGGTGAGGCCGAACATCCCGATCGGCACGAGCAGCGCCGCGAACACCCAGTACGAGGGCGCGAGCGCCGCCGTGATCTCCAGGAGGCCGAAGAGCAGGGCCGCGCCGACGAGAAGCCGCAGCCGCGAGCTGCCCCGGCGCGCGGCGAGCAGGGCCCCCACCAGGGAGCCGCCGGCCATCAGCGTGTTGAGCAGGCCGTACGTGCCGGCGCCGGCGTGGAAGACGTCGTTGACGAAGGCCGTGAGCCAGATGGGGAAGTTGAAGCCGAAGGTGCCGATGAAGCCGACGAGGACGATCGGCCAGACGAGGTCGGGCCGCCCGGCCACGTAGCGCAGGCCCTCGCGCAACTGGCCCTTGCCGCGCGGCGCGCGGTCGACCTTGTGGAGCTCGGCGGTGCGCATCAGCAGCAGCCCGGCGATGGGCGCGACGAAGGACAGGCCGTTGAGGAGGAACGCCCAGCCGCTGCCCACGGCGGTGATCAGCACACCGGCGACGGCGGGCCCGATCAGGCGCGCGGACTGGAAGTTGGCGGAGTTGAGGCTGACGGCGTTGCGCAGGTCGGCGGGGCCGACCATCTCGACGACGAAGGCCTGGCGGGCGGGGTTGTCGACCACGGTGACGAGGCCGAGGACGAACGCGGTGAGGTAGACGTGCCAGACCTGTACGTGGCCGGAGAGGGTGAGAACGGCGAGCGCGAGGCCGGTGAGCCCCATCGCGGCCTGGGTGAGGACGAGCAGCCGGCGCTTGGGGCAGCGGTCGGCGATCACGCCGCCGTAGAGCCCGAACAGCAGCATGGGCAGGAACTGCAGGGCCGTGGTGATGCCGACGGCGGCGGAGGAGCCGGTGAGGCTGAGGACCAGCCAGTCCTGGGCGATGCGCTGCATCCAGGTGCCGGTGTTGGAGACGACCTGGCCGGTGGCGAAGAGGCGGTAGTTGCGGATTCTGAGGGAACTGAAGGTGCCGCCCTTGGACCCGGGCTCCGGACTCGTGGCCGGTGCGGGCTTGTGGTGCAGGGCGGCGCTGCGTACGGCGTCGTCGTGGCTGTTCGGTGCGGGTGCGGAGTCTGCTCCGGGTCCCGTACTCAAAGTGGGTTCGCCTCCTCCTGGCGCGTCTTTACAGGTGCGCGAGTTTCTCGAGGACGGGTGCGGCGGCGCGCAGCGTCGCCCACTCCTCCTCGTCGAGCCGCCCCACGAGCTCGGTGAGCCAGACGTTCCGCTTGCGGCGGCTCTCTTCGAGCATGGCCTCGGCCCGCTCGGTCTGGGTGACCACCTTCTGGCGGCGGTCCTCGGGGTGCGGCTCCAGCCGGACCAGGCCCTTGGCTTCGAGCAGGGCGACGATGCGGGTCATCGACGGGGGCTGCACGTGCTCCTTGCGGGCGAGCTCACCGGGGGTGGCGCGGCCACAGCCGGCGAGCGTGCCCAGCACCGACATTTCCGTGGGGCTGAGCGATTCGTCGACCCGCTGGTGCTTGAGCCGACGCGACAGGCGCATGACACCGGAACGCAGGGAGTTCACTGCGGCGGTATCAACTTGGGGGTCCCGGTCCGACATGTCCTTAGCTTAACTCATTACCCGAACTAAATAAAGTGGATACGCCGGGGCGCCCGGTGGCACGGAGCACACCGCCGGAAGCAGGCCGCTTCACGACCCACGCGCCCCATGCGCGGGGGCAAACCCTACGATCATCAGATCATTACGGCGAAATCATTAAGGCGAAGGCGAAGGCGAATCGGCGGGCGCCGCGGACGGCCGCGGGGCACTGCCGGCCCTTGTGCACTGATGACGGGCAAGCGTTGGCCACTGCTGACAAAAGTCATGCCAGGTCGATTATTGACGGCACTGCCGGAGACCCGGGGCGGCCGCGAGAGTAGAAGCACCACAAGCCGCACGGCTACGGGACGCCTCGGGGGGACATCGATCATGAGCGACACGGCCACCGCCGCGCAGCCGGCCACCGACGCTACTGGCACCCCCGACAGCACTGGCATCACCGCCACCGCCACCGCCGCCGTCCCGCGCAAGCAGGCGATCCGGGACAGCTTCGCGCCGCTCCTCATAGACGCCGTCCTGCCGATGGCCGCGTACTACGCGCTCAGCAAGGGCTTCGGCATGGGCACGGTCGCGGCCCTGGCCTGGAGCAGCGCGCTGCCCGCCGCGCGGACCGTCTGGGGCCTGGCCAAGGACCGGCGGGTCAACGGGCTCGCCGCGCTGATCCTCGTCGTCAACGTCGTAGGGCTGGTGCTCAGCGGCGTCAGCGGGGACGCCCGGCTGATGCTGGCCAAGGACAGCGCCGTGAGCAGCGTCGTCGGTCTGGTGGTGCTGGTGTCCGCGCTCGCCGGGCGGCGGCCGATGATGACGAACGGGCTCAAGCCGTGGGTGGTCAAGGGCGACCCCGCGCGGCTGGCCGCGTGGGACAGGCTGGCGGCCCGCGACGCCCGCTTCCGGCGCACTGAGCGGACGTTCTCCCTGGTGTGGGGCTGCGCACTGCTGGCCGAGTGCGTCGCGCGGGTCGTGGGCGCGTACACCTTGCCGGTCGACACGATGGTGTGGCTGGGGAACGTGATCCTGGGCGTGGCGATCGTCGCCGCGATGGTGATAGGCGGCGGGCTGGCCGCGGACCCGATGGAGAAGATGGTCGACGCCGAGACGGCCGCCCCCGCGGCGGGGTGAGGACGCGGGGCGAAGCCCCGGCCTACGCTGGGAGTGCGGCCCAGCGAACGAACCCCCGGGAGGCCGTCATGACCAGGAAAGTCGCCGACTGCCGCAGGTTCCCCAGCGAGACGGACTGCTCGCTGACCATCACCGGCGAGGAGGATGAGGTCATCCGCGCCGCCAGCGAGCACGCCGTTTCCGTGCACAAGCACAAGGACAGCCCCGCGCTGCGCGAGCAGATACGGGAAATGCTGGAGGACGAGCAGGCCAGCGCGTAGATCCGTAGACGCATAGACGCATAGACGCATAGATCCATCCGTAGAGCCGTAGCCGTAGAGCCGCAACGCCCTGCGCCGGGAGGCGCTACGCCGGGAAGCGCCGGTCCACCCAGCGCCACGCCAGTTCCAGCACCGCGGCCGCCACCGCCGCGATGGCGACGGCGGCCCACGGCATGGTCCGGCCCACCAGCTTCAGCGCGAAGAAGTGCTGGAGCCAGGGCGTGGCGAGCACGACGAGAAAGCCCGCGGCCATCGCCAGGACCAGGCCGATCCGCCACCACGTGTACGGGCGCGCGATGATCGCCAGGACCCACAGCGAGATCAGGAACAGCGTCAGCGTCGCCGCGCTGGTCTCCGCGTCCAGGGCGCCGGGGCCTGTGTAGTAGTGCCGGGCCAGCAAGTACGCGGCGAAGGTGGCGACGCCCGCGATGGCCCCGGCGGGGATCGCGTACCGCATGACCCTGCGGACGAAGTGCGGTTTCGCTCGCTCCTTGTTCGGCGCGAGGGCGAGGAAGAAGGCCGGGATGCCGATGGTGAGCGTCGAGAGCAGCGTCAGGTGGCGCGGCAGGAAGGGGTACGGCACCTGGGAGCAGACCACGAGGATCGCGAGCAGCACCGAGTAGACGGTCTTGGTCAGGAACAGCGTCGCCACGCGCGTGATGTTGCCGATGACGCGGCGGCCCTCCGCCACCACCGACGGCAGCGTCGCGAAGCTGTTGTTCAGCAGCACGATCTGGGCGACGGCCCGGGTCGCCTCGGAGCCCGAGCCCATCGAGACGCCGATGTCGGCGTCCTTCAGCGCCAGGACGTCGTTGACGCCGTCGCCGGTCATGGCGACGGTGTGCCCGCGGTGCTGGAGCGCCCCGACCATGTCCCGCTTCTGCTGCGGGGTGACCCGCCCGAAGACCGCGCCCTCGTCCAGCGCGCGCCCCATCGCCTCCCGCTCGGCCGGCAGCCGCCGCGCGTCGACCGGCCCCTCGGCGCCGGTCAGCCCGAGCTTGGCGGCGACGGCGCCGACGGAGACGGCGTTGTCGCCCGAGATGACCTTCGCGGAGACGTCCTGCTCGGCGAAGTAGCGCAAGGTGGCGCCGGCGTCCGGGCGCAGCCGCTGCTCCAGGACGACCAGCCCGGTGGGCCGTACGCCGTCGGTGACGCCCGGGTCGTCCAGGCCGCGCGTGGCGCGCGCGAGCAGCAGCACCCGTAGCCCTTTGGCGTTGAGGTCTTCGACGTGCGCGAGGGCGGGGTCGCCCGCGGGCAGGAGCACGTCGGGGGCGCCGAGCAGCCAGGTGGCGCTTTCGCCGTCGGGGGAGCGCAGGGCGGCGCCGCTGTACTTGCGGGCGGAGGAGAAGGGGAGGGAGTCGGTGCACTGCCATTGCGGCCCCGTGGCGCGTGCTTTCCCGGCCGCCCTGTCCGCCCCGTCCGGTCCATCTGATCCATCCGGGCCGTCCGGGGCCGGGTAAGCGTCGATGATCGCCTGGAGGCTGGCGTTGGGGCGGGGGTCGGCCTTGCCGAGCGCGCCGAGCACTTGGCGGACGTAGGCCTCGCTCTTCTCGCGGTCCTTCTCGCCGCTCCCCTCGCCGTCCAGCAGCCGCAGCTCGCTGACGTCCATGCCGCCCTCGGTGAGCGTGCCCGTCTTGTCCAGGCAGACGACGTCGACGCGCGCCAGGCCCTCGATCGCGGGCAGCTCCTGCACCAGGCACTGCTTGCGCCCCAGCCGGATCACGCCGATCGCGAAGGCCACGGACGTGAGCAGCACCAGGCCCTCGGGGACCATGGGCACGATCCCCGCGACCATCCTCCGGACGGCCTCCCGCCAGTCGTGGTCCTGGATGAAGAGCTGGCTGACGATGAGGCCGACCGCGGTCGGGGCCATCATCCACGTCACGTACTTGAGGATCTGGCTGATGCCCGTACGCAGCTCCGAGTGGACGAGCGTGAACCGGGAGGCCTCCTCGGCGAGCTGAACCGCGTACGCCTCCCGCCCGACCTTGGTCGCGGCGAAGGCGCCGCCGCCGGCCACGACGAACGAGCCGGACATGACGGGGTCCCCGGGCCGCTTCAGTACGGGGTCGGCCTCGCCGGTCAGCAGCGACTCGTCGATCTCCAGCCCGTCGGCCTCCAGGACGCGCCCGTCCACGACGCACTTGTCACCCGGCCCGAGCTCGATCACGTCGTCGAGGACGATCCCGGAGGTGGGAATCGGGCAGGGCGCGCCGTCGCGGCGGACGATCGGCCTGGCTTCGCCGATGACGGCGAGCGAGTCGAGGGTCTTCTTGGCCCGCAGCTCCTGGATGATGCCGATCGCCGTGTTGGCGACGATCACGAAGCCGAAGAGCCCGTCCTGGATGGGGCCCACGACGAGGATGATCAGGAAGAGGACGCCGATGATGGCGTTGAAGCGGGTGAAGACGTTGGCCCGCACGATGTCCGCGGTGGAGCGCGAGGAACGGACGGGCACGTCGTTGACGTCGCCCCGGGCCACGCGCTCGGCGACCTCGGGCGTGCTGAGGCCCGGGTGCGGCGCGGGCAGGTGCTCCTCGGTCGCGGTCTGCGCCGGATCGCTCATGAGTCCGACGGTACGGGGACGCCGGGCGCCGTGCCTTCCGAACGGCGGGCCTAGCGGGTCGCGTCCGCCGTCCCGCGCGGAGCGGTCGCCGCCGCGCGGCGGATCGCCGCATCGCGCTTGCGCACGTACCAGACGCCGATCAGGCCCAGCCCGCCGCCGGCCAGGCAGGTCCACAGCCACCACAGGTGACCGTGGTCGTCGAACCAGCCGTAGAAGGGCAACTGGACGAGGAAGAGGACGAACCAGATGACCGTGCCGCCGGTGATCGTGGCGACGACGTTGCCCTCCAGGGGCTCCGGCGCTTCGTGCCTGGGTGTCCACTTCGTCATGGACGCAAGCGTAGTGCGTGGGGGTCCGCGGCCCGGCGCGAGGCGGTGGTCAGCGCGGGGGCGGTGGGTGGAGCCCTTGGCACATAAGGGTCTACGCGCGGAGATAGCAATCCCGCGCTTGTTTATTCATACTGAATCGAACGGATAATGACCGGCTGGTTTTGTTTGATCATACAGCTCACGGCCGGTTCATGATCCAAGTTCGTGGTTTGCGTTCGTGTTCCGCGTTCGTGATCCACCCGCGTGTCCCCCGCCGCCTGCCCCCGCAGGCCCATCCGACTGAGGTCTCGTATGCCCACCTCGGCCACTTCCCCGGTCGACGCCCAGCAGCCCCCGCCGCCCTCCCAGCCCAAGGGCGCCCTCGACCGGTACTTCCGGATCAGCGAGCGGGGCTCGTCCGTCTCCCGGGAGCTCCGCGGCGGCCTGGCCACGTTCTTCGCGATGGCCTACATCGTCGTGCTGAACCCGATCATCCTCGGCGCCGGCCAGGACAAGTTCGGCCACCAGCTGGACAACGGCCAGCTCGTCACGGCCACCGCCCTGATGGCCGGCCTCAGCACCGTCCTCATGGGCGTCATCGGCAACGTGCCCATCGCGTGCGCCGCCGGCCTCGGCATCAACGCCGTCGTCTCGCTCCAGCTCGCCCCCAAGATGAGCTGGCCCGACGCGATGGGCATGGTGGTGCTGGCCGGCCTCGTGCTGATGCTGCTGGTCGCCTCCGGTCTGCGGCAGCGCGTCATGGACGCCATCCCGGGCGGGCTGCGGCGCGCCATCGCGATCGGCATCGGCCTCTTCATCTCGCTGATCGGCCTCGTCGACTCCGGCTTCGTCACCCGCAACCCGGACGGCGCGCACACCACCGTCCCCATGGGCCTCGGCCAGGGCGGCCAGCTGCACGGCTGGCCCGTACTCGTCTTCGTCGCCGGCCTCGCGCTGACGTTCATCCTGGTCGTCCGCAAGACGCGCGGCGCGATCCTCATCGGCATCGTCGTCATGACGTTCGTGGCGATCGTCATCAACTCCCTCGCCAAGATCCCGGGCACGGGCTGGGGCCTGTCCGTCCCCCAGGTGCCGGACAAGATCGTGGGCGCCCCCGACTTCGGCCTCATCGGCCACATCAGCCTCTTCGGCGGCTTCCGCGAGGTCGGCCTGCTGACCGGCTGCCTGTTCGTCTTCACCGTGCTGCTGTCGGGCTTCTTCGACGCGATGGGCACGATCATCGGCGTCGGCGAGGAGGCCGGGCTCACCGACGAGAACGGCCAGCTGCCCAACATGGGCAAGATCCTCATGGTCGACGGCATCGCGGTCGCCGGCGGCGGTCTCGGCTCCGCCTCCGCCAACACCTGCTTCGTGGAATCCACGGCCGGCGTCGGCGAGGGCGCCCGTACGGGCCTCGCCAACCTGATGACCGGCGGCCTCTTCCTCCTCACCCTGGTCTTCACCCCGCTCGCCACGGTCGTCCCCTCCCAGGCGGCCACGCCCGCCCTGCTGGTCGTGGGCTTCCTGATCATGGCGGCGAACGTCAGGGAGATCGACTGGAGCGACTTCACCATCGCGGTGCCGGCGTTCCTGACGATCATCGCGATGCCGTTCACGTACTCGATCACCAACGGCATCGGCATCGGCGTACTCGCCTTCATCCTCCTCCGCATCGCCGACCGCCGAGCCCGCGAAATCCCCTGGCTCCTGAACGTGGTCGGCCTCTGCTTCCTCGTGTACTTCTTCCTCGACCCGATCGAGCAGATGCTGGGCGTGAAGTAGCGAGCGCCGACCGCGTCGCGTCCGTCTCGCACCGCACCGCCCCTGGTGACGGCCTGTATGGGTTGTCGCTGGGGGCGGTGTGTTGTGTCTGGGGGTGCAGGTGAGAGCTGGCTGGGTGGCGGGCTCGGATCCGTGAGTTAGTGCGGGTTAGAACAAGCTGGCAGCAGGGGGAAGGTGGGGGGCTTGCGCTTGTCGGGCGCGACTTGCGGTCCGGGAA
The DNA here is from genome assembly GCF_003626645.1 of Streptomyces klenkii. GTDB lineage: Bacteria > Actinomycetota > Actinomycetes > Streptomycetales > Streptomycetaceae > Streptomyces > Streptomyces klenkii. The sequence continues at coordinate 222,395 of NZ_RBAM01000008.1, forward strand.
GGCCACCGAGGCCCGTGAGGCGCGAACTGCCCGGTGGGGTCCGTAAGGTGCACCGACTGCACACCCCGCGCACTTCTACGCCGCACAGCCCGGCCCCGCCGGTGGGTTTCCGCGCCGAGAGGGCATCAACCCCCCACCAGCCACCCCCAGCCCCAGCCCCAGCCCCCAACCACCCCCACCCCCACCCCCACCCCCATCACACACCAGCAGCGCCCGCGTTGCGCGATCGCGCAGATCACGCTGCCGTACGGCAGGAAGCCCGATACCGTACCCGCGAGGGACCTTTGCACCGGCACCGCCGGAATCGGGAGGGGACTGCTCCATGAAGAACGGGCCGTTACCGGGCGTCTACCGCATCGACCCCGACGCTTCGAGGATCCGGTTCCGGATGCGGGCGTTCTTCGGGCTGTTCCCCATCAAGGGGACCTTCTCCGTCGCGCACGGCAGCATCGCCGTCGCGGAGCCCGAATCCGCCTCCACCGTCGAGGCCGTGATCCCCGTCGACAGTTTCTCCAGCGGGCACGCCCAGCGTGACCGGCACGTCCGTTCAGCCGATTATCTCGACTCGGCGCTCCACCCCGAGATCCGTTTCCACGGCGCCGAAGTCCAGCGCGCGGAGGGAGCGGAGGGAGAAGTGACGCTGCTCGGCGAGCTGACGGTGCGTGGCGTCACCCGGCCGGCCGCCCTCACCCTGGAGGAGGTCATCGCGGACGGCCCGCGACTGAGCGTACGGGCCATGACCGTCGTCGACCGCTACGCCTTCGGAGTCACCAACGCCAAGGGAATGACGGGCCGTCGGCTGCGGATCGCCCTCGATGTGGTGGCCGTGCGCTGAGGCCCCGAGGGGCGGCGCGAGGCGTGTTCCGGGACCCCGTGCGCTCCCCGCGCCGCCCCCGTTCCCCCTGTCACGGCCGTGCGGAACCGGTACCTTCGGGGGGAAAGCGGCCGGTGGTCTCGGGCGGTCTTAGGGGTTTCGGTGGGGATCGAGAGCGATCAGCTTGTGTACGACTATCTGAGCCGGGTCGGTGACATCGCCCAGCGGCAGGCGGAGCTCACCTCCGCCGATCGCATGCGGCTGGTCTCCCGGCTGCGGACGGAGATCGAGCGCCGCAGAGCCTCCGAGGGCGCCGATTCGCCCGCCGCCGTCCAGCGCATCCTCACCGGCCTCGGCACGCCGGACGAGGCGGTCGCCGGTGCGGGAGCCTCGGCAGGGGCCTCGGCGGGATCCTCAGCGGGGGCCGCCGCGGCCGGCGGGTTCGCCGACACCGGCAGGCGCGTCCCGTCGCCCCGGCGCGAGGGGGAGCCCGTACGCGCCGCCCCCTCCGTCCCTTCCCGCCCCGCCGGCCCGCCCTCGTACACCGCGCCCGAGCGGCCCGCCGCCGAGGTGACCGCAGGGGCGACCCCCGGAGCCGGGGCCGGTGACGCGCAGGACTGGTGGAGCGTCGAGGCCGGTTCCGCCCCGCTGTCCTCCCCGTTCGCGGGCGCGGGCGCCGGTGCGGCCCAGGGCACGATCCATGGCTTCACCGGCGGCATCGAGATCCCCGACATACTGAAACCGCCCCCGCGGCCCGGCGACGAACGCGACGGCCGCGACGAGCCCGAAGGCCCCGCCGCCGCCCGGCAGGGCGAGCACGGCTCGGAGGGCACCTGGGACGAGGAGGACGACGAGGGCGGCCCGCGCCGCCCGAGCCTCTTCCGGCGCGCCGACGGCGCCCCCGTACCGCCGCTGCTCCTGCTCGTCGCCCTGATCCTGGTCGTGGGCGCCGTGCTCAGCAACTGGATCGTCCTCGCGGCCGGCTGGTGCCTCGCCTACCTCACCCGCAAGCTCTCGCAGACCGAGTCCAAGTGGGCCGTCATGGGCGTGCCCGGCCTCGTCGCGGCCGCCGGGATCGTGTGGCTGTGGGGCCGTACGGAGGGGCGCTGGGGCGATCCCGTGCCGGACGGCGCGCTGGGCGCGGCCATGTCGGACACGTGGCCCTGGGTCCTGCGGTGCGCGGCCGTCGCCTCCGCGGCGTTCGTCGTGTGGCGCTCACGCCGCCCGGGGTAGTCCCCGAGCCCGTTCCGCTCAGGCCCGTTCCGCAGCCCCCGGCTCCGGAACGTACGCCCGCTCCTCCCCCTCCCACGGCTTTCCCGGGATCACCAGCGGACCGGCCGTCACCGGGTCCGGTACGACCACCGCGTGCAGGCCGAAGACCTCCCGCACCAGGTCCGCCGTCACGATGTCCGCCGGCCGGCCCTGGGCGACGATGCGGCCCGCCTTCATCGCGACGAGGTGGTCGGCGTAGCGCGCCGCCTGGTTGAGGTCGTGGAGGACCGCGACGACCGTGCGGCCCCGCTCGCGGTTGAGCCGCCGCACCAGGTCGAGGACCTCCACCTGGTGGGAGATGTCGAGGTACGTCGTGGGCTCGTCGAGGAGGAGCAGGTCCGTCTCCTGGGCGAGGGCCATGGCGATCCAGACGCGCTGCCGCTGGCCGCCGGAGAGTTCGTCGACGGACCGCTCGGCCAGCGCGGTCGTGTCCGTACGGGCCATGGCGTCGGCCACGGCCCGCTCGTCCGCCTCCGACCACTGCTGCCACCAGCGCTGGTGCGGCTGGCGGCCGCGGGCGACGAGGTCCGCGACGGTGATGGCCTCGGGTGCGACGGGCGTCTGCGGGAGCAGGCCGAGGGACTGGGCGATGGCCCGGGTGGGTATCCGGGCGAGGTCCTCGCCGTCGAGCAGCACGGTGCCGCGGGCGGGCTTCAGCAGCCGGCCGAGCGCCCGCAGCAGGGTCGACTTCCCGCACGCGTTGGGGCCGATGACGATGGTGACCTCGCCGTCGGGGACGGCCAGGTCGAGGCCGTCGACGACCGTGCGGTCCTCGTAGGCGAGGGTCAGGTCGCGGGCGGCCAGCCGGCTGCCCTTCAGGCCCTCCTTCAGGCCCTCCGTCACGCTCTCCGTCACGCTGTTCCTCCGGAGTTCCGGGTGCTGTGGCCCTTGATGATGAGCCGGATCAGGTACGGGGCGCCGACCGCCGCGGTCAGCACGCCGACGGGCAGCTGGGTCGGTTCCAGCAGCTTGCGGCCCAGCAGGTCCGCGACGACCACGATGACCGCGCCGGTCAGCGCCGAGGACAGCAGCGGGATCTGCGCGGTGCGCGTCATGCGGCGGGCCAGTTGCGGGGCGAGCAGCGCCACGAAGTCGACGGGGCCGGCCGCGCCCGTGGCGATGGACGCGAGGACGACGCCGAGGAGGACGAGCCCGCCCCGCACCCGGTTCAGCCGCACGCCCAGCGCGGTCGCCGTGTCGTCGTCCATGGTGACCGTGCGCTGCGCGCGGGCGGCCCAAAAGAGGAAGGGCGCGAGCGCGAGCAGCGCCCAGGCCAGCGGGGCGGCCTCGTCCCAGCCGGGCCCGTTCAGCGAGCCGGTCATCCACACCTGCGCGCGCTGGGCGACGAGGTAGTCGCCCTTGGTCATGAACAGGTGGGTGACGGAGCGCAGGGCGACGGCGAAGCCGATGCCGATGAGGACGAAGCGGGTGGCGTGCAGGCCGCCGCGCCACGCGAAGACGTAGACGAGGGCGGCGGCGAGGAGGCCGCCGGCGACGGACACGTAGGGCAGGGCGGCGTACGAGGTGACGCCGAAGGTCATCGCGCCGACGGCGAGGGCACTCGCGCCCTGGGTGATGCCGATGACGTCGGGGCTGGCCAGCGGGTTGCGGGCGACGGTCTGGATGAGCGCGCCGCCGGCGCCGAACGCGAGGCCGACGAGCAGGCCCACGGTCATGCGCGGCAGCCGCAGCGTGCCGACGGTGACCTCTTCGCGCGAGGGCTCGCCGAGGAGGACCTTGAGCACCTCGCCGGGCTCGGCGTAGGTCTTGCCGATGCACAGGTAGGCGAGGCAGGCGGCGGCGAGCAGGAGGGCGAGGCCGGCGGCGACCGCGGTGCCGCGCCGGTGGACGAGGAAGGAGCCGCGCCCGGCCCGTACGAGGGCGTAGCCGGCGGGGCGCGCGGAGGGGGCGGCGGCGGGGCCGCGTGCTGCTGCGGTGCTCATACGGCGGCCACCCGCTTCCGGCGGACGAGGGCGACGAGGAAGGGCACGCCGATCAGGGCCGTCATGACGCCGGCCGGGACCTCGCCCGGCGGGAAGAAGACCCGGCCCGCGGTGTCGGCGGCCAGCAGGACGACGGGGCCGAGGAGGGCGGACATGGGCAGCAGCCAGCGGTGGTCGCCGCCGACGAGCGCGCGGGCGATGTGCGGCACGGCGAGGCCGACGAAGGCGATGGGGCCGGCGGCGGCCACGCCGGCGCCGGTCAGGACGGTGGCGCCGAGCCCGCCCGTGATGCGGACGGCGGCGACGTTCTGGCCGAGGCCCTTCGCGACGTCCTCGCCGAGGGCGAGGGCGTCCAGGCCACGGGCCACGGACAGCACCAGTACCGCACCCACCAGCAGGAACGGCCAGATCCGGCCGGCCAGCCCGGTGTCGCTCGCGGAGAGCGAGCCGACCTGCCAGAAGCGGAACTTGTCCAGGACGGACGCCTGGGTGGTCAGCACGGCGGTGGTCAGCGAGACGAGCAGGGCGTTGATCGCGGCGCCGGCCAGCGCGAGTTTGACGGGCGAGGCGCCGCCGCGGCCGCGCGAGGCGATCGCGTAGACGGCGACGGAGGCGAGCGCCGCGCCGCCGAACGCCCACCACACGTAGCCGGTGAGGCTCTCCACCCCGGCGAGCATGATCGCGAGGACGACGCCGACGGCCGCGCCGTGGCTGATGCCGAGGATGCCGGGGTCGGCAATGGGGTTGCGGGTGATGCCTTGCAGGGCCGTACCGGCGAGGGCGAGGCCCGCGCCGACCATCAGGCCGACGAGCGTGCGCGGCAGCCGCATCTCGCGGACGACGGCGGCGTCCTTGCCGTCGCCGCCGTGCAGCAGGGCGTCGAGGACGTGGCCGGGAGCGACCGGGCGGGCGCCCACGGCAAGGCTGAGGAGCACCGCGACCAGCAGGGCGGCGACCGCGGCCACCGTCCAGCCGATGCGGCGCCTGACCAGGGAGGATCTGGGGGTGCTGAGCGGGACGGCGGCTGACATCGCTTCCACGGGGGTCGGACGGCCGAAAGGCCGGAATGGGGTGGTTAGGGCAGGCTAAGCGTACGTCGGGCCCGCCGGGGAGACCGGGGCGGCCCGGGGGGCCTGCCGGTGCCTGGAACCGGTGCCGGGCAGCGACTGCGGGATCCGGCACCAGGAAGGGCCGGGAGGCGCCCCCTGCACAATGGGCCCATGAGTCCCACCGCGCGCACGCCCCGCTTCACGGTCGGCTTCGATCTCGACCTCACCCTGGTCGACTCCCGCCCGGGCATCCGGGCCGCGTACGAGACGCTCGTCGCCGCCACGGGCGCGGCCATCGACATCGACCTCGTCCTGAGCCGGATCGGGCCGCCGCTGGAGCAGGAGCTGGCGCACTGGTTCCCCGCGGACCGCGTCGCCGAGGCCGCCGCCTTCTACGTGGCCGCCTATCCGGAGCACGGCATCGCCCCCTCCCCCGCCCTGCCGGGCGCCCGGGAGGCCGTGACCGCGGTGCGCGAGCTGGGCGGGCGGGCGGTCGTCGTCACCGCCAAGAACGCCCGGAACGCCCGCCTCCACCTCGATCACCTGCGCATCGAGCCGGACGTGCTCGTCGGCTCGCTGTGGGCGGAGGGCAAGGCCGTGGCGCTGCGCGAGCACGGCGCGGACGTGTACGTGGGCGACCACGTCGGCGACGTGCGCGGTGCGCGCGCGGCGGGGGCGCTGTCGGTCGGCGTGACGACGGGGCCCTGCCCGGCGGACGAGCTGCGGGCGGCGGGCGCGGACGTCGTCCTCGCCGGCCTGACGGACTTTCCGCGGTGGCTGCGCGGCTACCTGGCCGCGGGCGAGCCCGTCGCGGAGGCGCGGGCCTGACGCCGCTGGTCGGCGATCGACCGCAGCACCCCGCCGCCCGCGATGAGGAATCCCACCCCCATCAGCATGCAGACGAAGTACGCTGCGGGAGGCAGCGGGTCGGCGCCCAGGAACAGCGGGGCGACCGTCGCCAGGGTGGCCACCGCGCCGACGAGGAAGACGATGGCGCCGATGCGTACCAGCAGATCCCCGGCCCGGGGCGTTTCGCTACTCACCCGACCAGGGTAGATGCCTGGGCGTGGGGTGGGGCCGGGGACATCTTGTCACCGGGCCCGGGACCATTAGCCTTGGGGGGTAGCGGGTCTTGCGACCCGCTGTAGTGCTATCAAGAGCTGTTTTTCCGTCGATCGGTCGTCATCGATTGCCGATGGTTTCGGCGGTTTCGACGGTCTCCCCCTTCAATTCCCCATTTCCGACGAGATACGAGGACGAGGACAGACGTGCCTACCGGCAAGGTCAAGTGGTTCAACAGCGAGAAGGGCTTCGGCTTTCTCTCCCGCGACGACGGCGGAGACGTCTTCGTGCACTCCTCGGTGCTCCCGGACGGGGTCGACGCTCTCAAGCCCGGCCAGCGGGTGGAATTCGGCGTCGTGGCCGGCCAGCGGGGCGACCAGGCCCTGTCGGTGATGCTGCTCGACCCCACGCCGTCGGTGGCTGCGGCCCAGCGCCGCAAGCCCGATGAGCTGGCGTCGATCGTCCAGGACCTCACCACCCTGCTGGAGAACGTCACCCAGCAGCTGGAGCGCGGCCGTTACCCGGACAAGGCCCACGGCGGCAAGATCGCCGGCATGCTGCGCGCCGTCGCCGACCAGCTGGACGTCTAGCCGTCCGGCACATCCTTGTACGCGTCGGCTCCGGCCGGGTGCGGATTCCGCCGGACTCCCGCCCCGTGGGGGTCTCCCGCCGTTGCGGCGGGCATTTTTCCGCGGCGACCGTCGCCGGGCAGTACCGGCGGCACGGCCTTCCATCGGACTTCCCGGGCTGCGGCCCGGGAAGTCCGATGGACAACGCTCCGCGTGACAGCCGCTCAGGCGAACGCCAGCGCGTCCGGCCCGAGGGGCGGTACGAGCCCCTCGGCCGCGGCCCGGGTCAGCAGCCCGCGGACCGCCGCGTAGCCGTCCTCCCCGAGGCCGGCCGTGAATTCGTTGACGTAGAGCCCGATGTGCTGGTCGGCGACCTTCGGGTCCATCTCCTGCGCATGCTCCAGCACATACGGGCGCGAGGCCTCCGGGTCGTCCCACGCCATGCGTACGGACGTCCGCGCCGCCTCCGCCAGTTCGCGCAGTCGCTCGGCGCCCAGTGAGCGCTTGGCGATGATGGCGCCCAGCGGGATCGGCAGGCCCGTGGTGCTCTCCCAGTGCTCGCCCATGTCGGCCAGGCACTCCAGCCCGTAATTCCCGTACGTGAAGCGCGCCTCATGGATCACCAGGCCCGCGTCCACCTTGCCGTCCCGCACGGCCGGCATGATCTCGTGGAACGGCAGGACGACCACCTCGCCGACCCCGCCCGGCACCTCCGCGGCCGCCCACAGCCGGAAGAGCAGGTACGCCGTCGAGCGCTCGCTCGGCACCGCCACCGTCTTCCCCGCGAGGGACTCCGGGCCCTGCCCCGCGTCCCGCGTGAGCACCAGCGGGCCGCAGCCGCGGCCCAGGGCGCCGCCGCACGGCAGCAGGGCGTACTCGTCCAGGACCCACGGCAGGACCGCGTAGGAGACCTTCAGGACGTCGAACTCGCCGCGCTCGGCCATGCCGTTGGTGACGTCGATGTCGGCGAACGTGACGTCCAGCGCGGGCGCGCCGGGGACCCGGCCGTGGGCCCAGGCGTCGAAGACGAACGTGTCGTTCGGGCAGGGCGAGTAGGCGATCTTCAGGGGCTCGGGCTCGCTCATGAGCTGCTCCAGGTCTCGGCGGGAGCCGCCCGCAGCGCCTCCCGCAGGGCGGCGGAGGCGCCGGCGAGGGCCTCCAGGGCATCGCCGATGCGCCACGCGGCACGGTCGCGCGGGCCGACGGGGTTGGAGACCGCCCGGATCTCCAGGACGGGCACGCCGTGCGCGGCCGCCGCCTCGGCCACCCCGAAGCCCTCCATGGCCTCGGCGAGCGCGCCGGGCCGCGCGGCCACGAGGGCCGCGGCCCGCTCGGCGCTGCCGGTCACGGTCGACACCGTGAGCACGTCGCCGCGCTGCGCCCCGGCCGCCTCGGCGACGGCGCGCACCAGCGCCGCGGGGGGCCGGTGCTCCACCGTCCCGAAGCCGAGCTCTGTTACGGGTACGAAGCCGGTGGGCGTCTCGGCGCCCAGGTCCGCGGCCACGATCGCGTCGGACACGACGACGGAGCCCACGGGCGCGGTGCGGCCGGGGGCTGCGGCGGTGGCTGTAGCCGTGGCCGTGAAGCCGCCGCCGATGCCGGCGGAGACCGCCAGGTCGTAGGGGCTGCCGGAGAGCGCCGCGGCGGCGAGGGCCGTCGCCGTGCCCGCGGCAGCGGCGGCCGGGCCCACGCCGGCGGCCAGCACGTCGATGACGAGCGGCTGCGGGCCGGCCGGGGCGGGCCGGTGCAGCACGTAGCCGGGCAGGGCGAGCTCGGCGACGCGGCCGGGCGCCTCTTCGGCGGGGCCGGTGCCGGCGGCCGCCGCGCCGCGGACGACCGCGTCGCGTTCCGCCGCGACGGCGGTGACGACGAGGACGCGCATCAGCGGGACCGCCGGTCCGTCGCCCCGGGGCCCGCCGGGCCCCGGCCTGCCGGCCGCCGGTCCGTCAGCGCTCGTGCGCTCAGCCCTTGTCCAGTTCGAGCTTGACGTTCCACACGCCGTCCTCGGTGATGACCGACAGGATCACGTCCTTCTCGAACCGCTGCTCCATGCGGTTGACGAAGAGCTGCTCGCCGTTGAGGGTCGTGTAGGTCTGCTTGAGCTGGTTGGTCTGCTGCTGGGCGTTGACCGCCACGAGCCAGCCCTTGTCGGCCATCTTGGGGTCGACGCCAACGCGGACCTTGTCGCCCGGCTGGACCTTCACGGTCTTGACGGACTTGTCGGCCATGCACTTGTTGAGGGCGCCCTGGTCGAGCTTCTTGCCCTCGTCGAAGCAGGCGGCCTCGGTGGTCACGGTGGTCGAGCCGACGGTCACCGTCGCCAGGGGCGTCGGCTTGTCGCAGGCGGACAGGGCGACGAGCCCGAAGGCCACGGCGCCGACAGCGGCAGCGGCACGGCGGCGCTTGCCCCGGAAAATCGCAGCGGTCATGCGGGCAGGCTATCGGGCCGTCCAGGTCAGGCCACGCGGGGGTGCGGTGAGCCACGCCGTGCCGCGGCCAGCAGGCCCCGTACGGCTGTGGCGACCCCCAGGGCGAGGACCGCGGCGGCGACCGCCATGCCGAGGGTGCCGTTGAGCGGCAGCAGGATGCCGATCGCGCCGCCGACGACCCAGCTCATCTGCAACAGCGTCTCGGAACGGGCGAACGCGGACGTCCGGACCGCCTCCGGCACGTCCCGCTGGATGAGGGAGTCCAGGGACTGCTTGCCCAGCGCCTGGGAGATGCCCGCGACGGCCGCGACGACCACGACGAAGAAGGGCCCGTAGAACAGGGCCGCGACGACGGCCGTGCCCAGCGACGCCGTCAGGACGAGCGCGATCGTCTTCTCCGGGCCGCGCGAGCGCAGCAGCGCGCCGATCGCCGTGCCGAGGGCGTTGCCGCCGCCCGCCGCGACTGCGACGACGCCCAGCGAGAAGGCCGGGCTCAGGCCGCCGAGGGGGTGGACGCGCAGGAGGAAGGCGAGGAAGAAGGTGAGGAAGCCGGAGAGCATGCGCAGGGCGCTGTTGGCCTGGAGCGCGTGCAGGACGGAGCTGCCGACGGTGCGCAGGCCGGGGGGCTTGTTCTTTTTGTTGCCGTTCTTCTTGCCGTTCTTCTTGCTGCTCTTTTTCCCGGCTTTCCACCTCTTTGCGCCGGTTTTCCCGCCGGGGGCCGGGGTCCGGCGGTACGCGGAGGGCTCTCCGGACACCAGCCGGGCGCGGGCCTCGCCCTTCGCCGAGTCGACCTTGTGCGGGAGTGAGAACGACAGCACCGTGCCGAGGATGAACACGACAAAAGCCCCGTAGAGCGGGAATTCCGGCCCGATCGTGTGCAGCCCCGCGCCCAGCGGGGCCGCCACTCCCGTGGCCAGCAGCCCGCCGAGCGTCACCCGGGAATTGGCCTTCACCAGTGAGATCCGCGGTGGGAGCAGCCGCGGCACGACCGCCGAGCGCACCACCCCGTACGCCTTCGAGGCCACCAGGACGCCGAGCGCCGCCGGATACAGCTCCAGGCCGCCGGTCGCCACCGCGCCCGACATCGTCAGCGCCAGCAGCGCCCGCGTCAGCATCGCGCCCGCCATCGCCGCCCGGCGGCCGTGCGGCAGCCGGTCGAGGAGCGGCCCGATCACCGGGGCCAGAAGGGTGAAGGGGGCCATCGTGACCGCCAGGTAGAGCGCCACGCGGCCGCGCGCCTGGTCCGTGGGGACCGAGAAGAACACCGTGGACGCCAGTGCGACGGTGATCAGCATGTCGCCCGCGGAATTCACGGCGTGCAGCTCGATCAGCTTGCCCAGGCCCGACTCCCCCGCGCCGTGCGCGTGCGTCGCCCTGCGCACGCCCCGCGCGGCAGCCGTGAACGGGGCGCGCAGCACGCGGCCGGCGCCCCGGGCCGTGCGGCGCAGCGGCCCGCCCTCGACCGACCGGATGGCTCCCACCACGCCATACTGCCCCAACTCGCACGGCGCAGGGCACTTTCACCGCCGCGGGCGGCCGCTCCCGGCCGGGTCGGCGCACGGGCCGGAGGAGGGCTCGCCGCGGCCCGGCTATCCCCGGCGGCGCTGAGCGGGGTAGCGTGCGTAGCGCGCCACCGGCGGTCGTTCCTGGCCGCGCTCCGAGTCTCGATCCCGCAGAATGGGAGGGACTAGGTGTGCCCGAAACCGTTCGGGCGCGGACGTCGACGCGGCCCTGCGGTCCGCTCCGTCCGCCGACCCGGCCGATCGGCTGGCGCACTCGTGAGACGGCGTGGAAGAGAGAATCGATTCTTGTGAGTGCTGCGATGCGAAGCCGGACCCCGGACCGCCTGTGCGCCGAGGCGGTCGACATGGCCCGTGCGGCGGCCGAGGAGGCCGCCCTGCCCGGGACGGTCGGCGAGCATGTCCAGGCCGTCGCCGACGAGGACCGCGTCGTCACGCACTACTTCCTGTGCCAGGACCCCGGCTACCGCGGCTGGCGCTGGGCCGTCACCGTCGCCCGCGCCTCCCGCGCCAAGGTCGTCACCCTCGACGAGACGGTGCTGCTGCCCGGGCCGGACGCCCTCCTCGCCCCCGAGTGGGTGCCCTGGAGCGAGCGGCTGCGCCCCGGCGACATGGGCCCCGGCGACCTGCTGCCCACCGACGCCGAGGACCTGCGCCTCGTGCCCGGCTGGAGCGGTGAGGACGTTCCGCCGCCGAACTCCGCCGTCTCCGAGGAGATGGACCGCCTCGCCGACGCCGAGGACGCCGACGTCGTCGCCGGCTCCCCCGCCGCCCAGCCGGCCGTCCCGGCGCGCGGCACGATGGCGGCGGTCGCCGAGGAGCTCGGGATGCGGCGCGCCCGCGTCCTCTCCCGCTACGGGCTGCACACCGCCGCCGACCGCTGGGACGAGAGCCACGGCGGCAAGACCCCCATGGCGCAGGCCGCGCCGGCCTCGTGCGTCAGCTGCGGTTTCCTCGTGCCGATCGGCGGCTCCCTCGGCCAGGCGTTCGGCGTCTGCGCGAACGAGTTCGGGCCGGCGGACGGGCACGTCGTGTCCCTGTCGTACGGCTGCGGGGGGCACTCCGAGGCGGCGGTCATGCCGAAGCCTCCGCGGCCCGCGCCGCCGGTGATCGACGAGACGCTCGTCGATCCGCTGCCGCTTCACCCGGCGGCGGGCGAAGGGGAGACCGGGCCCGAGGGCGACGAGGAGCTCGGCCACTCGTAGGCAGGCTGCTGCCCCTGCGGCGCCTCCGGGTGCGGGCCGTCCCGGGCGCGCGTTGCTGCTTTGCGCCTGGCGGCGCTTGTCCTCTATCGCCGGACGGGCTGATTTCGGCTGGGCTTGCCCATCAGGACATCGCCCTCTGGGAGCCAGGGGCCGCAAGCACGATGCGCCCGCCTCATTTCCAGCCTGTCCGGCGTTCGAGGACGGGCGTCCCCGGGCGCGACCGCCCGGGCCCGCACACGTGGCCCGCGGCCACCCCGCGGTACGTTCTGCCCAGGAACACCCACCGGCGGCAGGAGACGACACGTGAGCGGCACGGCAATGGTGCGGGGCGCAGCCGAAGGGGCGGATCCGTTCGGGACGGGCCGCCTGCGGCGTGGCGTGCTGGACGCCTGGGCGGCGTCGCCGGCCCGCTTCCGGGAGGACGCCAACGCCGAGGAGGACCTCGCGCTGGGCGGCTACCGCGACCGCCTCGTCGTCGAGCTCGCCCAGAACGCCGCCGACGCGGCCGCCCGGGCGGGCGTGCCCGGCCGTCTCCGGCTGACCCTGCACGCAGGCCGCAACGGCCGCCCGGCCGTGCTCGCCGCGGCGAACACCGGCGCGCCCCTGGACGCGGTGGGCGTCGAGTCCCTGGCCACGCTCCGGGCGTCGGCCAAGCGCAGCGGGGAGAAGGGCAGCGTCGGGCGGTTCGGCGTGGGCTTCTCCGCCGTCCTGGCCGTCAGTGACGAGCCGGCGGTCGTCGGCCGCTCCGGCGGCGTCCGCTGGTCCCTCGCGGAGGCGCGGGCGCTGGCGGCGCGCGAGGCGGTCCAGGCTCCCGGCCTCGCCGAGGAGATGGCCCGCCGCGAGGGCCACGTGCCGCTCCTGAGGCTTCCGCTCCCCGCCGAGGGCTCCGCCCCGTCCGGCTACGACACCGTCGTCGTCCTGCCGCTGCGCGACGGTGCCGCCGAGGACCTGACCGCCCGTCTGCTGGCGGGCGTGGACGACGCGCTGCTGCTGACCCTGCCGGGCCTGTCCGAGGTCGTCGTCGAGACGGACGGCGTCGTACGGACCCTGACGCGCCGCCAGGAGGGCCCGTACGTCCTGGTGGACGACTCGGAGCGCGGCTTTGAGGCCCGCTGGCGCATCGCCCAGGAGGCGGGCCCCCTGGACGCCGCGCTGCTCGCGGACCGCCCCGTGGAGGAGCGCCTGCGCCCGCACTGGTCCGTGACGTGGGCTGTGCCGGTGGGCGAGGACGGCGCGCCCGTACGGCCCTCCACCGCGCCCGTCGTGCACGCGCCGACGCCGACGGACGAGCCGCTGGGCGTCCCGGCCCTGCTCATCGCCACGTTCCCGCTGGAGCCGACACGCCGTCACGCCGCGCCCGGCCCGCTCACGGACTTCGTCACCGGCCGCGCCGCCGAGGCCTACGCGCAGCTGCTGCGCGGCTGGCACCCGGTGGGCCCCGGAACGCTCGACCTCGTACCGTCGCCGCTCGCGCAGGGCGCCCTGGACGCGGAGCTGCGCCGGCAGATCCTGGACCGGCTGCCGCACGTCGCGTTCCTGCCGAGCGCCGCCGGGGGCCCCGCCCAGGAGCCGGCCGCGCCGCGGGGCGGCGGCGTGGAGGGCATTCCGTGGACGGAGGGGCCGGACGCGGCCCGGCACACGCCGGAGCCGTCCCCCGCCCCGGCCGGCGCCCCGGAGGCCGCCGACACGTGGGACGACCCGTTCGCCCGCAGCGGCCCCGAGCCGTACGCACTGCGGCCCGCCGACGCCGAGGTCGTGGAGGGCGCGGGCGCGGAGACCGTCGCCGTGCTCGGCGAGCTGTTCCCGAACCTGCTGCCCGCCGGGCTGGAGCGCCGCCCCGAGCTGCGCTCCCTGGGCGTCGCGCGGGCGCCGCTCGGGGAGGTCGTCGACCGCCTCGCGGGCGTCGAGCGCGCCCCGTCCTGGTGGCAGCGGCTCTACGACAGCCTCGCCGGCGTCGACCCGGACCGGCTCAGCGGCCTGCCCGTGCCGCTCGCGGACGGCCGTACGGCCATCGGCCCGCGGCAGGTGCTGCTCCCGCCGCCGGACGGCACGGACTCGGAGCGGCTCTCCCGCCTGGGCCTGAAGGTCGCCCACCCCGACGCCGCGCACCCGCTGCTGGAGAAGCTGGGCGCCACGCCGTCCTCGCCGCGCGCGGTCCTGACCACCCCGCAGGTGCGGGCCGCGGTGGCGGCGTCCCTGGACGCCGACGAGATCTGGGACGAGGACGCGCTGGACGCGGACGGCCTCGCCGAGCTCGTCCTCGGCCTCGTGCGCGACGCGGGGCTCGCCCCCGGCGACGAGCCGTGGCTCGCCGCGCTCGCCCTGCCCGACGAGGACGGCGAGCTCGCGCCCGCGGGCGAACTCGTCCTGCCCGGCAGCGCCTTCGAACGCATCATCCGGCCGGGCGAGCTCGCCGCCTGCGACGCCGCCCTCGCCGAGCGCTGGGGCGAGCAGCCGCTGACCGCCGTGGGCGTCCTGGCCGGCTTCGCGCTCGTCCGCGCCACGGACGTCGTCCTCGACCCGGACGAGCTCGAACCGCGCGACGGCGACTTCCCCGAGCCCGACGACGCCGGCCTGCTCGACGCCGTCGACGTCTGGTGCGAGGACATCCTCGACCAGCTGCCGCAGACGCCCGTGCCGCCCGTCGCGACGGAGCTCGTCGCCGTCCGCGACCTCGATCTCGTCGACGACGACGCGTGGCCGGAGGCCCTCGCCCTCCTCTCCGAGCCGCCGCTGCGCGACGCCCTCACCGCGCCCGTGCGCGTCCTGCTGCCCGACGGCACGACCGAGTCCGTCCGCCCGTACACCGCCTGGTGGCTGCGCGGCCACCCCGTCCTCGGCGGCCGCCGCCCGGCGGGCCTGCGCGTGGCGGGCGGCGACCCGCTGCTGCGCGGTCTGTACGAGGCGGCGGACGCGGGCGACCTGGCGGACGAGCAGGTGCTGCGCGCCCTGGGCGTACGGACCTCCGCCGCCGCCCTGCTCGACGAGCCCGGCGGCGCCGCGGAGCTGCTGGCCCGCCTGGCCGGCCCCGGCGCCGGCGTCGGCGCGGCCCAGCTGCACGCCCTCTACGGCCTCCTGGCCCGCCTCGACCCCGACCAGGTCACCCTGCCGGACGAGCTCCGCGCCGTCGTGGACGGCGAGGTGCGGGTCGTGGACGCGGCGGACGCGGTCGTGGCGGACGCCCCCGACCTGCTTCCCCTCGCGGTGGGCCACGCCCTCCTGCCCGTGCCGCCCGCGCGCGCCGCGGACCTGGCCGAACTGCTCCAGGTGCGCCGCCTGAGCGAGACGCTGGAGGCGGCCGCCCCAGCGGGCGAGGGCGAACTCCGCGAGGTCCCGGAAGGCGTACGGGCCCTGCTTCCCGGCGCCCCCTCCGCATACGTGGAACACGAAGAACTCCTCGTCGACGGTGTGGAACTCGACTGGCGTCTCGGCCCCGACGGCGTCCTGCACGCGGCGACGCTGGAGGGGGTGGCCGCGGGCCTCGCCTGGGCCGCAGGCGCGTGGTCCCGCCGCTTCGAAGCGGCGGCCCTGCTGGAGGACCCGAGCCGCACGGACGAACTGGCCCGGGCCCGCTGGTTCGACTAGCGGGTGAGGGGTGGTGGGTGCGAGGTGGGTGCCGGGGCGGGGTGGGCGCCGGTCCGGGGTGGGCGCGGGGTAGGGCCGGGGCAGGTGCTGCCGTGCCCGCCCGCCGCGCGCCCGCCTTCCTCAGCCGGCGGCTAGGCCTCCTCGATGAGGCGGACCGTGCACCGGACGTGTCCCTTGCCGCTCTTCTTCGGCAGAATCAAGAAAGACCCGTCGCTCTCCCGCCCCACCACGCAGGCCGTGTTCTTGAGGGCGGCTGGACGGTACTTCTTGGCCTCCTTGCGCAGTTCCACGAGCGCCTGCTCCCGGGTCCTGTTCCCGCCCACGGTCCGAAGGACCTCGGTCTCGATCCGCTGGTACGGCGCTTCTCCCTCGGTCAGCACCATCACCTCGGCGATGATCAACCACTTGGTCATCGAGCACTCCCCTCGGCGCCCAACAGGGCGCGGCCGGTCGGCTGTTCACACAAGTCGTAGAGACAACCTTCCAGCCCACGGCCGAGTTCCCGGCCGTGCACGCGTGCGGGACGGGGCCTTGGTCCGCCTAAGCTGCCCCGATGACTGAAGTGGATATGAAGAAGCCGCAGGGCGGAACCGTGGACCGGGGCGGGTACTTCCTGTTCACTCTCGCCGTGCTGGTGCTCGGCTGGGTCATCGCCGCGGCCAACACCGGGATCTCGTACCTCACGCCGGGCACCGAGGTGATCTCCATCGTCACCGGCTTCATCGGCTGCCTCGTGCTCGCCATCGTCCTCCGCTTCCTCCACCGCGCGTGGTGGCTCGCCGCCCTCTCCGTACTGCCGTCGCTGCTCGTCCTCATAGGCTCGGTCCAGTACGCCCGCGAGGCCGCGCTCGACCACCGGGGTGTCCGCGAGACCGTCCGGATCACCGCCGACAGCGCCGAGTCCGACGGCGGTTCGAACCACCGCTTCACCCTCGTCGGCCCCTCGGGCAAGCTCAAGGAGACCCTGGACTACAGCGGGGACCACCCGCAGTGGAAGGTGGGCGACCGTCTCGTGGTCGTCAGCGACCCGGACGGCGACATCCCGCTGGAGGCGGCCTCCGACGTCGATCCGGGCGGCCGGCTCGCCTCCCTCCTCGCCGGCGTTGCCGGATGGACCGGCATCACCCTGCTGGCCGGCCGCCGCGGATTCGTACGGCGCCGCGCGGGCCGGCGTCCTCTGTTCGACGACGCCGGCTGAGCCGGACCGCGCGGTCGGCCCGGCCCGCCCGGTCCGCCGGTCCGGCTAGCGAGCGGTCCACTGTTCCTCGGCGAGCGTCCTGACGGGCAGGGGCTTGCCTATGAGCGCGATCGGGATGAAGAAGTTGACCTGGCTGATCGCCATCATCAGCGTGGCGAACGCCTTCTCGTCGTAGTGCTTCGCCACCTCGGCGAACAGCTCGTCCGAGACTCGCTCCCCGTCCGGGTTGGGCTGGAGCACCGCCTCCACCAGGGCCAGCGCGGCCCGCTCCGCGTCCGAGAAGTACGGCGCATCCCTCCAAGAAGACACTGCCGTGATGCGCTCCTCCGACACCTCCGCCTTCCGCAGGAGCGACGAGTGCAGCACGGTGAGGTAGGTGTTGGCCACGATCTGGCCCGCGCGCAGGTGCATCAGGCTCATCGTGACGCGCGGCACGGACTGGTTGCCGACGGCCTTGAAGAGAGCGCCGGCGATCTCCGCAATCTCGGGGATGAACTCCTGGGGGTCGGACATCCGAGAACGCATGGTTTCCTCCGCAGTGATCGAGTGTGTTGTCGTTGCTGTTGTCGTTCACTGCTTTGACGGATCGCGGCGGACGAGTGTGACGGCCGGCCGGGATCTTTTTTGCCGGTCCGCCGGGGTGCGGGTGCGGGTGGCGGTGCCGGGTGGGTGCCGGGTCCGTTCGGGTGCGGGCCGGTTCGGGTGCCGGGGGCCGGGGGCTCCGGGGTGGGGGTCCGGGGCCGTATATTTACGGGCCCGTTGCCGCGGATGTTGGGGGTGCCCCGGTATTGGGCCCACAAATACACGTCAGCGCCCCGGACCCCCACCCCTGCGCCCCCACCACCTCCCGCCGTACCCTTCCCGCGAGCCGGGTGCGGCTTCTTCGGCTACGGGCAAACGCAGCCCGGCGGGCGTCCACCTGCGGACGAGCCGCTGGTGTGGGGAACGGCCACTACCCTGATGCGCAGTTCGAGGAGTCGCAGCAGCTCTTCGGTGCGGGCGGCTTCGGTTTCGGTGGCTTCGTGGGCCCGGCGGCGGCTCGGCCAAAGAACGCGTACGGGGTGGGAGAACTGCCCGTACAGGCACCACCAGGTGCGCACGCGCGCCGCGAGCCGCCTCACCGTCCGCCTTCCCGCTCCAGCCGGCGCTCCTGGTGCAGCAAGTTCCCGGCGGCCTTGCCCAGGCCCCGCGCGAAGGCGATCGCGGACGTGTACCCGTTCCCGGGCCCGTCCTCAGCCCGCCGCCGGGCCTCCTGCACCGCGGCGAGAGCGGCCCGGCGGACCACGCAGTCCACGGGCCGGTCCCCGGCCGCCGCCTCCACCGCCGCCGCGGTCTCCCGGATGTAGCCGAGCAGCCGGTCAGTGACCTCACTCAGCCGCGGCGGCGCGGGCAGCCACGTCTCCATGTCGGTGGCCTCGCGAATGGCTTGGCCGATGGAGATAGGGGACGGTTTGGAGGGGGTGAGCGTCGTCTCGCCGCCGGTGTGGGCCGTGCGAGGAAATGGAGGCATGGCAGGCTCCTTCAGGAGATGTGACTGGCGCCACATCCCCACACTGGACCGGTTAACCGGTCCAGTCAAGCCGACGTCAATTCACCGTGCCCATCTCGTAGTTCTCGGTCCGCTCCCACAGGTCTGACGGCGTCACTCCCACCTCACACACCAGAGGTGCATCATCGGCATCCCGGGCAACGTGCAGATCAATTGCCACTGCCATAGGCAGCTGCCGATCGAGCGCCTCGGCCTCCGCAGCAGTCGCCAGCCTCACCGTGGTGATGTCCGTCCCCCGTGCAGGCGAACGTCCGGTCTGACGAGCCACATAGTGAGTGGTCCCCTCCGCGATGGGCTTCGCGTGGGACAACTTCGGGCACCGGTCGGCCACATCCGCCGGGAACCACGCACTCACCAGCGACAGCGGCGCCCCGTCGGCGAGCAGTACCAGCCGGTCGCGACGCAGGGCAGATTCCCCGGGCTGCAGTTCCAGAGCCTCGGCAACATGAGCGGGTGGGGCTTCCGTGACCGGCGGGCCCAGCCGCCGGAAAGGACGGCCACCCACCACTCGCGCGGCGCCGCCCCTCCGTCCCCCGGCGGGCCGGGACAACGGCGTATCGGTGACTCGGAATCCCAAGCCCTGCCGGGCGACGACCACTCCGTCGGCCCGCAGCACATCGAGCGCCTTGTTCACCGTCGCCCGGGACACACCCCACTGCTCGCAAAGATCCCGGCCTGACGGCAGAAGGTCGCCCGGCGCGAACTCACCTTCGGTGATGCGGCGTCGCAAGGAATCGGCGATCTGTTCGTACTTCAGCATCGGCACGGCTGGGCACTCCCGCTTCACTGGACATGTTGACCGGTCACGGTAGAGCATCGCTGTCATGACGATCCCCCAAGTGGACCCGGAGATCATCGACTTCTACACGGATACCTTCGACGAGGCCACCCGGCTGACGGCAACAGCGGACGGCATGCTGGAGATGGCCCGCACTCAAGAGCTGCTCCGACGCCACCTCCCTCCCGGCCCGGCCGCGATTCTCGACGTGGGCGGCGGGCCCGGAGCCCACGCGCGGTGGCTCGCTGCCGACGGGTACCGGGTCCACCTCGTGGACCCGGTGGTCAAACATGTGGCACAGGCCGCCGAGGCCGGAATCGCTGCGGAGGTCGGGGACGCGCGGAGCCTCACCGCCGGCGACGGCTCCTACGACGCCACGCTCCTCCTCGGGCCGCTCTACCACCTGCTCGAACGCGCCGACCGTGACCAGGCTCTGGCCGAAGCACGGCGGGTCACCGTACCGGGTGGGCTGATCCTGGCAGCGGCCATCAACCGGTACGCGTCGCTCTTCGAGCACACCGCCACCACGTGGCTGGACCGCGAGAGTGTTCGTGATGCCGTGACCGACATCCTCGCCACGGGTGTACACGAGCCGGGCCGCAAGGGATTCACGGCGGCCTATTTCCATACCGGGCAGGAACTGGCGGACGAAATGCGTGCCGCCGGCCTGCGTGACGTTCGCGTCTACGCGATCGAAGGGCCCACGTGGTCACTGCTCAAGGCGGCCGAGCAGCACACGGGAGAGCCTGTTTCCCTCAACTCCCCCCTCTTCCGCGCAGCACTCGCCGCCGCCCGCGCCGCAGAACCGTACCCGGATCTGCTCGCCGCCAGTTCACACCTGCTGGCCACGGGCCGGTGCTGAAAGGGCGAGCGACGTGCCGCTCCGCGTGCAGCCGCCAGCCTGAACCTCGTCCCTGACGCGGGTCAGGACGGCTGGGGGCGCGGTCATCAACCGCCAGGCCGGGCTGCACGGCGTACAAGTGGGCTGAAGGTGTTGGCAGTACACCTTGGGTTCCCCACTCGGCCAGCCGTTCCAACAACCCTGATCCGATGGCTTGCACGCACCCCATCCGGCTCTCAGACTCTGATGAGTATCGACCGTGCAGGATGCGCCGGCGGCGATCACCCGGAACAGAGTTCTTCAGAGGGCGGCCGATCCCAGGACCAGCCTAGGTCCCGTACGGCTTCGGAAGGGCTTCGCGCAGGCGGTCGAGGAGCATCCGGACTACGGGGCTTAACGGCGGGAGGTGAGCGATTTTGGAAGGCCTCTGTGCCCCTCTGGCGAGATTTGGCGCATTCGTGGCCAATGAATGCACTTGCGGCACTGCCGCTCCAGAGCTACCGTCCACGCCATTAAGCATCAACTGACCCACACTTCAAACCAGTTGATGCACCCACGCATGAGCATCGGGGGGCCATGACGGGCTTAGCTATCGGGCGGCTTCGCTGCGTCATTCTCAAGCCCTGACAGATCATGATCGCGGCATCGAACCCCTGGCAAGGGCACAATTTCGCAGGCCTGCTCGTCATCCTGATGATCGGCGCGGCGACCCTGCTGAGCCTCATCGGGTACCTGTGCTCGCGGCTCACCCGGCCGGTCCGCCGGGAGTACACGCCCTTCCGCCTTTGGCGGGACCTGTCCCTGCTGGCGGCCGCTGCCGCGATCGCCGTCTACTTGTGGGGATGCCTCCACCTCCTCTTCCTCGAAGACCAGGAACTGGCCGAGAAGTGCGAGCTCC
The DNA here is from genome assembly GCF_003626645.1 of Streptomyces klenkii. Taxonomy (GTDB): domain Bacteria; phylum Actinomycetota; class Actinomycetes; order Streptomycetales; family Streptomycetaceae; genus Streptomyces; species Streptomyces klenkii. Next base: position 243,107 of record NZ_RBAM01000008.1, read on the forward strand.
AGCGCCCCGCGGGAACACCGACCCTGGTCGGCCGCAGAGGCGACTTCATCCCGCTGCGTGTCGTGTGCGAGGCATCGAACGGCCACGACTACTCCATCGTCATCCCCGGCTACGTCAACCCAACCGTTGCCGTCCTGTTGCTACTCGCGCTCACCTGCGCCCTCGCCTCCGCCGCTCTCCACCACAGGCAACGCACGACACACGGGTGAAAGGCTGCCCCCGGGCGGCCCGCGGGAAGGTACGGCGGGAGGTGGTGGGGGCGCAGGGGTGGGGGTCCGGGGCGCTGACGTGTATTTGTGGGCCCAATACCGGGGCACCCATGGCAGCCGCGGCAACGGGCCCGTAAATATACGGCCCCGGACCCCCACCCCGGAGCCCCCACCACCGGCACCCGAACCGGCCCGCACCCGAACGGACCCGGCACCCACCCGGCACCGCCACCGGCACCCCCCGCCGCACCCGCGCACACCGACGCAACCCCCTGGCCAGCGCCCCGCAACCCGGTACCGTAAACAGAATGACCACACCGCGGGAGACAGGCAGTAGCGGCGGCGCCGCGCGCGGCGGGCCGCGGACGCTGGCCGAGGAGCTGCGCGCGCGGCCCGACGGCGCCCTCGCCCGGCTGCTGCGCGCGCGCCCCGACCTGCTGCACCCCGTGCCGGGCGACCTCACCCAGCTGGCCACCCGCGCCGGCACCCGCGCCTCCGTCGTGCGCGCCCTGGAGCGCCTGGACCGCTTCGTCCTCCAGACGGCCGAGGCCCTCGCCGTCGCCCCCGACCCCTGCCCGTACGGCACGCTCGCCGCCCTGATGTGCGGCGACGCCGCCGACGACCCCCGCATCGCCGGCGCCCTGCCCGGCGCCGTCGCCACGCTGCGCGACCAGGCCCTGGTGTGGGGCGGCGAGGACCGGATGCGCCTGGTGCGCACCGCCCGCGAGCTGCTCGCGCCGAGCCCCGCGCACCCGTCGCCCACCGGCCTCGGCCCGACCGTGGCGGAGGCGACGGCCGGCATGTCGCCGGGCCGCGTCCAGCAGATCATCGCCGCGGCGGGCCTGCCGGGCACGCACGACCCGGTGTCGGCCGTCGCCGCGCTCACCGCCCTCTTCGAGGACCGCACGCGCATGGCGGCGCTGCTGGCCGGGGCGCCCGCGGAGGCCACCGCCGTCCTCGGCATGCTGCTGTGGGGGCCGCCCTACGGCACGGTCACCGCCGACCCCGCCCCGCACCTGCGCTGGCTCCTGGACCGCGGCCTGCTGCTGCCCGCCGCGCCCGGCAGCGTCGTGCTGCCCCGGGAGGCGGCCCTGCACCTGCGCGCGGGCCGCGCCCACCGCGCGCCCGAGCCGACCGCGCCCGAGCTCGCCCCGGCCACCCCGCATTCCGCCCGCACGGTCGACGCGACCGCCGCCGGCCAGGCCTTCACCGCGCTGGGCGCGGTGGAGGAGCTGCTCACGGCCTGGCAGTCCGACGGGCCGCTCGTGCTGCGCGCCGGCGGCCTGAGCGTGCGCGACCTGAAGCGCACCGCCGGCCTCCTGGACACCACGGAGACCACGGCCGCCTTCTGGACCGAGCTGGCGTACGCGGCCGGGCTGCTCGCCTCCGACGGCGAGGTCGACGAGCGCTACGCCCCCACCCCCGCCTACGACGACTGGCTGCACCTGCCCGCCGAGCACCGCTGGGCCCGCCTGGCCACGGCCTGGCTCGCCGCGACCCGCACCCCGGGCCTGGCCGGCGGCCGGGACGCCAAGGCCCGCCCCCTCAACGCCCTCGGCCCGGACCTGGACCGCTCCCCGGCCCCCGAGGTCCGCCACCGCGTCCTCGCGCTCCTGGCCACGCTCCCGCCGGGCACGTCGGTGTCCCCGGAGACCCTGCTGGCCCGCCTGCACTGGGAGCGCCCGCCGCGCACGCCCGCCGAGCCCGGCACGGAGGACCTGCGCACCCGCCTGGCCCGCTGGACCGTCACCGAGGCCGAGCTGCTCGGCGTCACCAACCGCGGCGCGCTCTCGGCACCGGGCCGCGCCCTCCTGGGCGACGGCGGCGACGGCGGCACGGAATCCGCCGAACCGCTCACCGACGCCGAAGCCGGCGCCCTCGCCGTCCGCGCGGCCGCCGCCCTCGCCCCGCTCCTGCCCGAGCCGCTCGACCACATCCTGCTCCAGGCCGACCTGACGGCCGTCGCCCCGGGCCCGCTCAAGCGCCCCCTCGCGCAGGTGCTGTCGGTCCTCGCGGACGTCGAGTCCAAGGGCGGAGCCACGGTCTACCGCTTCACGCCCGCCTCCGTGCGCCGCGCGCTGGACGCCGGGCGGACCGCGGCCGACCTCAAGGCGTTCCTCACAGAGCACTCCCGTACGCCCGTGCCCCAGCCGCTGGCCTACCTGATCGACGACGTGGCCCGCCGCCACGGCCACCTGCGCGTCGGCGCGGCCTCCTCGTACCTGCGCTGCGACGACGACGCGGTGCTCGCCGAGATCCTCGCCGACCGCCGCTCCGCCCCGCTGCGGCTGCGCCGCCTCGCACCCACGGTCCTGGCCGCGCAGGCCGCGCCGGACGAGCTCCTGGAGGGCCTGCGGGCCATGGGGTACGCCCCGGCGGCGGAGTCCGCGGAGGGCGACGTCGTCGTCACGCGCGCCGACGCCCGCCGCACCCCGCCGCGCACGGCCCCCGCCCCCGTCCCGGAGGGCCCGCCGGTCCCCGACGCGACGCTGCTCGGCGCCGCCGTGCGGGCGATCCGGGCCGGCGACATGGCCTCGACGGCCGAGCGCAAGCCGGTCGCCGCCCCCGCCCCGGCCGACGGCGGCCTGCCCCGTACGACGTCCGCGGACACCCTGGCCACGATGCAGGCCGCGGTCCTCACCGGGTCCGCGGTGTGGATCGGCTACGTGAACGCGGAGGGCGCGGCGAGCCAGCGCGTGATCGCTCCGGTACGGGTCGAGGGCGGCTTCGTGACGGGCTACGACCACACGGCGGACGAGGTCCGCACGTACCCGCTGCACCGCATCACGGGCGTGGCGGAACTGGCGGACGAGCACGCGTGACCGGGTAAAGGCCCTGGCCAGGTAAAGGCCCTGCCCGGGCAAAAGCCCTGGCCAGTTAGAGGCCCTGACCAGCCCGAAGCCCCGGCCGATCGCCCGATTCCCCCCACCCCCGCGCCCGTGCAAGTAGACTCAGGAGTTTGGCGCGAAGGGCCAGCCGGGCCCGGTAGTGGAGGTACGAGTGTCCTGCTTGATCGTCCAGAGCGACAAGACCCTGCTCCTGGAAGTCGACCACGAGCAGGCGGACGCGTGCCGCCGCGCCATCGCCCCCTTCGCCGAGCTGGAGCGGGCGCCCGAGCACATCCACACCTACCGGGTCACCCCGCTGGGGCTGTGGAACGCCCGGGCCGCCGGCCATGACGCCGAGCAGGTCGTCGACGCCCTCGTCACGTACTCCCGCTACCCCGTCCCGCACGCCCTCCTCGTCGACATCGCCGAGACGATGGACCGCTACGGGCGGCTGCGGCTGCTCAAGCACCCCACGCACGGGCTGGTCCTGGAGTCCACGGACCGCCCCGTCCTGGAGGAGATCCTCCGGTCGAAGAAGATCCAGCCGCTGGTCGGCGCCCGGATCGACCCGGACACGGTCGCCGTGCACCCCTCCGAGCGCGGCCAGATCAAGCAGACGCTGCTCAAGCTGGGCTGGCCGGCGGAGGACCTCGCGGGGTACGTCGACGGCGAGGCCCACCCCATCGAGCTGGACGAGGACGGCTGGGCGCTGCGCCCGTACCAGCAGCAGGCCGTCGACGGCTTCTGGCACGGCGGCTCGGGCGTGGTCGTGCTGCCGTGCGGCGCGGGCAAGACGCTCGTGGGCGCGGGCGCGATGGCCAAGGCGAAGGCGACGACGCTGATCCTCGTGACCAACACGGTCTCCGCCCGCCAGTGGAAGCACGAGCTGGTCAAGCGCACGTCGCTGACCGAGGAGGAGATCGGCGAGTACAGCGGTACGAAGAAGGAGATCCGGCCGGTCACCATCGCCACGTACCAGGTCCTCACGACCAAGCGGAAGGGCATCTACCCGCACCTGGAGCTGTTCGACTCGCGGGACTGGGGCCTGGTCGTCTACGACGAGGTGCACCTGCTGCCGGCGCCGGTCTTCAAGTTCACGGCCGATCTCCAGGCGCGGCGGCGGCTCGGCCTGACGGCGACGCTCGTGCGCGAGGACGGGCGCGAGTCGGACGTCTTCTCGCTCATCGGCCCGAAGCGCTTCGACGCGCCGTGGAAGGAGATCGAGGCGCAGGGCTACATCGCGCCCGCGGACTGCGTGGAGGTGCGCGTGAATCTCAGCGACTCCGAGCGGCTCGCCTACGCGACGGCCGAGGCGGAGGAGAAGTACCGCTTCTGCGCGACGACCGCCACGAAGCGGCGCGTCACGGAGGCGCTGGTGGCCAAGCACAAGGGCGAGCAGACGCTGGTCATCGGGCAGTACATCGACCAGCTCGACGAGCTGGGCGAGCACCTCGACGCCCCCGTGATCAAGGGCGAGACCAGCAACGCCCAGCGCGAGAAGCTCTTCGACGCGTTCCGGCAGGGCGAGCTGTCGGTGCTGGTGGTCTCGAAGGTCGCGAACTTCTCGATCGACCTGCCGGAGGCGACGGTCGCCATCCAGGTCTCGGGCACGTTCGGCTCGCGGCAGGAGGAGGCGCAGCGGCTCGGCCGGGTGCTGCGTCCGAAGGCGGACGGGCACGAGGCGCGCTTCTATTCGGTGGTCGCCCGCGACACCATCGACCAGGACTTCGCGGCCCACCGCCAGCGGTTCCTGGCCGAGCAGGGCTACGCGTACCGGATCGTGGACGCGGACGCGCTGCTCGCGGAGGACGGCTCCTGAGGCGTACGGCTTCGCGAGCGGTTCGCGCTCGGTAGGTCGGCGAAAGGATCGCGCTGCGGCGAGGGCCGTGGCATGGAGAGGGCGACATGTCTCACCGGGACATCTACGAGGTGCTGTACACCGAACCGGCGGCGCGTGACCGCGATCGGCTGGACCCCGTGCTCCGGGCCTCGTTCGAGAAGGCGGTCGAGATCCTCGCGCGCGACCCCTACACCGAGCTTTCCCGGCCTGTCGGTGCGGGTGAGCAGGACAGGGAAATCCGTCTCACGTCGCAGATCGTCGCCGAGTACATGGTGTCGCGAGGGCGCCTGCTGCTCGTTGTCCTGAGGATCTTCGACGACGCGGACATCCTTCTGGTCGAGGACTGACTCAGGCCTTGCGCGTGTCCGCGTACTGGCCGAGGACGACGACGCTGACGGCCGCGCCGGCGAAGGCCTTGATCGCGCGGAGGGCGTGGGCGAGAGGGGATCCGGCGGGGGCGGAGCCCGGGTTCACGGTTGCTGAGGTCATGTCTCCATGATGGTTTCCTGGACCGCCCCGGACATCGGCCTGCCGGTGTAAAAGCGCAGGCCCGCGCGTACGACCCGAGGATCATGGCGTCCCCTACGGGAGGTGGACGCCGACCCTGAGAACCTCCCCGGGCGCGCGGGAAAATCATTCGCGCGCCCCCGGTCGGCTCACTACACTTCCCCCTTCCCGCCGCCTCCCGGACCCACTTCGGGGAGGGCCGCCGACCGGACGGAAACCGGCGGCTTTCCGATCGTCCGCCGTATGTACGCCTGGAGGCTCCGCCGTGCCCGCGCCACACGTATCGAACGCGAACGACCCCCTGGAGCGGGAGCGCGCCCACCTCTCCTCCTCCCGTGCCGCCCTGCGGGCGATGCGCGCCGATGTCGAGGCCCTCGACATCAAGGACGTGACGGCGAACTGGGTCAACGCCGCCGTCCTGGAACGGCAGATCGAGGACCGCATCACGGCGCTGGCCGACCTCGCGCACACGCCCCTCTTCTTCGGACGCCTGGACTACGCGCATGCGCCCGGCGCCGAGCAAGCCGAGGGCGCGGAGGGCGAGCGCTTCTACATCGGGCGCCGGCACGTCCATGACGCCGACGGCGACCCGATGGTGATCGACTGGCGCGCGCCGGTCTCGCAGCCGTTCTACCGCGCGTCCAAGAAGGAGCCGTTGGACGTGCGGATGCGCCGCCGCTTCGGCTACACGGGCGGCGACCTCACCGCGTACGAGGACGAGGACCTGACGGACACGGCCGCCGCCGATCAGGCCAGCAAGCTGCTCCAGGCGGAGATCGAGCGCCCGCGCGTGGGCCCCATGCGGGACATCGTGGCCACGATCCAGCCCGAGCAGGACGAGATCGTGCGCGCCGGGATCGGCGGCACGGTGTGCGTCCAGGGGGCGCCGGGCACGGGGAAGACGGCCGTCGGCCTGCACCGCGTGGCCTACCTCCTCTACGCGCACCGCGAGCGGCTCGCCCGTACGGGCACGCTCGTCATCGGCCCGAACCGGTCGTTCCTGCACTACATCGAGCAAGTGCTGCCGGCGCTGGGCGAGTTGAACGTGGCGCAGGCGACGGTCGACGACCTGGTCGCGCACGTGGAGGTGCGCGGGACGGACTCCTCCGCGGCCGCCCGCATCAAGGGCGACGCCCGCATGGCGGAGGTGCTGCGGCGCGCCGTGCGGTCGGGGGTGGCGATGCCCCGGGAGTCCGTGGTCGTGGTGCGCGGCTCGCGGCGCTGGCGGGTTCCGGCGTACGAGATCGAGGAGATCGTCCGCGAGCTCCTGGACCGCGACATCCGGTACGGCGCCGCGCGCGAGGCCCTGCCGCAGCGGATCGCGCACGCCGTGCTGGTGCTCATGGAGCGGGCCGGTGAGGCGCCGGACGACCGCGTGCAGGACGCGGTGGCGCGCAACGCCGCCGTGAAGGCGGCCGTCAAGGAGGTCTGGCCCGCGGTCGATCCGGCGAAGCTGGTGCTGCGGCTGCTGTCCGACGCGGAGTTCCTGGCGGAGCACGCGGAGGGGGTGCTGTCGGCTGAGGAGCAGGCGGAGATCCTGTGGGCGAAGCCGGCGCGCGGCGTGAAGTCGGCGAAGTGGTCGGCGGCCGACGCGGTGCTGATCGACGAGGCGGCGGATCTGGTGGCGCGCACGCCGTCGCTCGGCCACGTCGTCCTGGACGAGGCGCAGGACCTGTCCCCCATGCAGTACCGCGCGGTGGGCCGCCGCTGCACGACCGGTTCGGCGACGATCCTCGGCGACCTCGCGCAGGGCACGACGCCGTGGGCGACGTCCAGCTGGGAGGAGGCGCTCACGCACCTCGGGAAGCCGGAGGCGGCCGTCGAGGAGCTCACGCAGGGCTTCCGCGTGCCGCGCGAGGTGATCGCCTACGCGTCCCGCCTGCTGCCCGCCATCGCGCCGGGCCTGGCCGAGGCCACGTCGGTCCGCGAGGCGGCCGGCGACTTCTCGGTGCGCCCGGTGGCCGCCGGGGAGCTGGACGCGGCGGTCGTGGCGGCGTGCCGGGAGTCGCTGGAGCGCGAGGGGTCGACCGGCCTGATCGCGGCGGACGCGCGGATCGCCGCGCTGGGCGCGCTGCTGGCGGAGGCGGGCCTGCCGCACCTGGCGCCGGGCGAGGAGACGACGGCGGAGGCCCGCCTGACGCTGGTGCCGGCGTCCCTGGCGAAGGGCCTGGAGTACGACTACGTGGTGCTGGACGAGCCGGCGGCGGTCGTCGCCGGGGAGCCGGACGAGCGGACGGGGCTGCGGCGGCTGTACGTGGCGCTGACGCGAGCGGTGTCCGGGCTGACGGTGCTTCACGCGGAGGCGCTGCCGGGGCAGTTGGGGTAGCGGGGATAGCCGGTATAGCTGGTACAGCGGGGATAGCCGGGACAGCCCCGGCCCCCGCTCGGGGGCGTTACTGCGCCTCCAGCCCCTTGAGCAGGGCGTCCAGCAGCCCGGGGAAGCGCCCGTCGAGGTCCTGCCGCCGCAGCCGTACGAAGCGGTTGCGGCCGGCCACGCGCGTCGCGGTCACGCCCGCCGCGCGCAGGACCTTCATGTGGTGCGACAGCGTGGACTTGTGCAGGTGGTCGAGGCCGACCCCCTCCAGGGTGCAGCTGACCTCCCCGCCCTCCAGGTAGAGCGACAGGAGCCGCAGGCGCACCGGGTCGCCGAGCGCGTGCAGCACCTTCACGAGCTCAATGTCCTCGGTGGCGGGCTGCGGGAGCCACTCGTCCTGACCCCTCATGCGTTCGTCCGTCATGCGCTCTTCCCTCCTCGGCCCCCCGACAACTGTTTGACAATCATCCACCCATCAATGATTGTTTGACGAGTATCCAACGATCCGGGACCGCCAGTCCACCTGCCGGCCCCTCCGATGGGAAGGCCCCCGTGCGCCTGCGACTCCTCCTGCTAGCCCTCGGCGCGTTCGCCATGGGCACCGACACCATGGTCATGGCCGGCATCCTGGGCCGGATCTCCGGCGACCTCGGCGTCTCCGTACCGGCGGCCGGGCAGCTGGTGACGGTCTTCGCGCTCTCGTACGCCCTGCTCGCGCCCGTCCTGGCCGCCGTGACCGCGCGCTGGCCGCGCCGCCGCCTGCTGCTCGTCGCGCTCACCGTGTTCACGGTCGCGAACGCCCTGAGCGCCCTCGCCCCCGACTACCCCACCCTGCTCGCGACCCGCGTCCTCGCCGCCGCCGGAGCCGCGCTCTACACCCCGGGCGCCAGCGCCGCGGCCACCGCCCTCGCCCCGCCGGAGCGGCGCGGCCGGGCCATCGCGACCGTCCTCGGCGGGATGACCGTGGCCACGGCCCTCGGCGTGCCGCTCGGCACCTACGTGGGCCGGGCGGACTGGCGGCTGACGATGTGGCTCGTCACCGTCCTCGGCGCGGTGGCCCTGCTGGGCCTGGCCGCCTTCCTCCGCGAACTGCCCGCACCCGCCCCGTCGGTGGGCCTGCGGGAACGGATGGCACCGCTGCGCGACCGGCGGGTACTGGGCGCCGTCGCGACGACCTTCACGTTCTTCGTGGCCTTCCAGTCCGTCTACATCTACCTGGGCACGGCCGTCCGCCCGGCGACGGGCGGGGACGCGGACCGGCTCAGCGCCGTCCTGCTGGCGACCGGCGTCGCCTCGGTCGCGGGCAGCTGGCTGGGCGGCCGCGCCGTGGACCGCTGGGGCGTGCGGAAGGTCCTGCTGGTGGGCAGCACGATCGCGATCGCGTGCTTCGCGGCCCTGCCGTGGCTGGGCCGGACGATGCCGGGTACGTTCGGCTACGCCCTGCTGGTCCCGCTCGCCGGCTGGTCCATCTCGGTCGCCCAGCCCCACCGCCTGGCCTCCCTGAACCCCGGCAACGCCCCCTTGCTGCTCTCCCTCAACAGCAGCGCCCTCTACCTGGGCATGGCCGCGGGCGGCACCGTGGGCAGCCTGGCGATCGCCCTCCTGGGCGAGCGGTGGTTCCCGCTGGCGGCGTCGGCGCTGGGGGTGGCGGCGCTGGTCCTGGCGGCGGGGACGACGCGTCCTGCGGCGGCGACCGGCAAGGCCCGCACCGGAACCCCGGCCCCGGACCCCGTCAAGAGCGCGGCCGGGTGAACCGGTCCGCCGCTTCCTTCTGGGGCCGTGCGGTGCCGCTGCGCCGCTGACGCTACGGCGCTACGCGTCCAGCGCCGACCGCCACGTCCGGACCGCGCCCGCGTCCACCGGGCCGGTCCAGCCGTCCGGGCGGGCCGCGCCGCCGATGTGGAAGGCGGAGATGCCGGCTCCGCGGAGCACCGGGAGGTGCTTGAGCTGGAGGCCGCCGCCGACCATGATCCGCGGCTCGTAGCCGGGCTCGTCGGAGCGGGCCGCCTCGGCGAGGAGCGTCGCCAGGCCGTCGTCGACGCCGGCCGCCGAGCCGGCCGTCAGGTAGGTGTCCAGGCCGGGCAGGTCCGCGAGCTGCTTGCGGAGGGCGTCCCGGTCCGCCGCGCGGTCGATCGCGCGGTGGAAGGTCCAGCGCGCCCGCGGGCCGATCGCCTCGGCGAGGGCGGAGACGGCCGTGAGGTCGGCCCGGCCGTCGTCGGTGAGGAAGCCGAGGACGAACTCCGAGGCGCCTTCCGCGACCAGGGCCCGGGCGGTGTCGCACAGCGCGGACAGGGCGACCGCGTCGCCCGCGGAGAAGCCGTCGGCGGCACGCAGCATGACCCGTACGGGGATCTCGACGGCGTCCCGTACGGCGGTGAAGGTCTCCAGCGGCGGGGTGAGGCCGTCCGCGGCCATGTCGGTGACCAGTTCGAGGCGGTCCGCGCCGCCGTCCTGCGCCGCCCTCGCGTCCCGCGGGTCGAGCGCGATCACCTCAAGAATTGGTCTAGACATATTGCACAGCCTGCCACACCCGCGCCCCGCGCCAAAAGCGGTGTTCCACAATTGGCCTATGACAGTCCCGAGCGAGCACCCGTCCGGCCCCGCCCTGCGCGCCCGCTGGCAGGAGACCGTCGAGCGCGCCCGCGGCGCCGCCGCCCCGAAGGACGCCCCGGACCCGGGCCCGTACGCCGACGACCTGCTGCGCCGCTGGGCGGAGCCGCAGCGCCGCTACCACACGACCGACCACCTCGCGGCGGTCCTCGACCGGGTCGACGAGCTCGCCGCGCACGCCGCCGACATCGACGCCGTACGCCTCGCCGCCTGGTTCCACGACGCCGTCTACCGCCCGGACCGCTCCGAGAACGAGGAGCGCAGCGCGCACCTCGCCGAGCGCGCCCTGCCCGAGCTGGGCATCGGCGCCGCCCGCACGGCCGAGGTCGCCCGGCTCGTACGGCTCACGGTCGGCCACAACCCGGCGGCCGGCGACCGCGACGGCGAGGTGCTGTCCGACGCGGACCTGGCCGTGCTGGCGGGCACCCCCGAGGAGTACGCCACCTACGCCGCCGCCGTCCGCGAGGAGTACGGCTTCGTGCCGGACGCGGCCTTCCGCGAGGGGCGCGCGGCGGTCCTGCGGCAGCTCCTGGACCTGCCGCGGCTCTTCCGCACCCCTCTGGGCTACGACCGCTGGGAGGCGGTCGCGCGCCGCAACGTCACGACGGAGCTGGGCCTGCTCACGGGCTGAGCGGCCTTACGGGCTGAGCGGCCTTACGAGCTGAGCGGGCACGCGAGGCGAGCGGGCACGCGAGCCCGTCAGCCTTACGGCTTACGGCCGCTCGTGCTTCGGCCGCCGCAGCCCCGCGACCACCAGCAGCCGCACCAGCTCCTTGCTGCTCGCCTCCACCGCGCCGAGCCGCACGGCCTCCCCGTAGGACGTCGACGGCACGTCGTAGTGATCGCGGTCGAACGCGCGGGCGGGCGCGCCGAGCCGCGCCGCGAAGGCGTGCAGTTCGTCGAAGGACACGTCGCTGATCAGGTGGGACCACATGCGGCCGTGCCCGGGCCAGACGGGCGGGTCGATGTACAACGTCATCGGCGGCGCCTCACCGCAGCGCGTCGGACAGCGAGCCGACCGGGGCGACCAGGACCGTCTGCTTAGTGCACGCCCAGTGCGGGTCGGGGCCCAGCTCCGGCTCGACCTCCAGGGCGTGCAGGTCACCGTCCTGGCTGCACACCGGGCACAGCGGCCAGCGCCCGTGCCGCTCCAGCAGGGCGTCCTGGACGTCCTGGGCTATGAGCCCGACCACGAAGCCGGCGCCCTCCGGCCACTGCTCGACCCACCACCGCCGCTGCGCCACCGCGTCCTCGACGAGCGAGACGACGTCGGCCTCCGCCACGTCACCCGCGACGAGGTCGGCGAGGATCAGGGCACGCGCCGTGTGCAGCGCTTGTTCGAGCTCCATACGGTCCATTGTCCCGGACGTGGGCGGTTGACGGTTCACCACCCTGAAAATACCTTTCAAAAGGTGAGCAGCAAATTGAAAGAAACTACCGAAGCTACTCCAGAAGCCGTCGGGACCGCCGGAGCTGCCCGAGCCGCCGGAGCTGCCGGCGGCGAGCGGCCGGTCCCCGCACCGGCCGAGGCCCCCGCCGCCGCCCGCACCGTGCCCGCCCCCGGCGCCCTCGCCGCCAAGGTCCGCACCCTCGCGCCCTCCATGACCCGCTCGATGCAGCGCGTCGCCGAAGCCGTCGCCGGGGACCCCGCGGGCTCCGCCGCGCTCACCGTCACCGGCCTGGCGGAGCGCACGGGCACCAGCGAGGCCACCGTCGTGCGCACCGCCCGCCTCCTCGGCTATCCCGGCTACCGCGACCTGCGGCTCGCCCTCGCCGCACTCGCCGCCGAACAGGCGGCCGGCCACGCCCCCGCCGTCACCGCCGACATCGCGGTCGACGACCCCCTGCCCGCCGTCGTCGCCAAGCTCGCCCAGGAAGAGGCCCAGTGCCTGGCGGACACGGCCGCCGCCCTCGACACCGCCCAGCTGGAGGCCGCCGTCGCCGCGCTCGCCGGCGCCCGGCGCATCGACGTCTACGGCATCGGCGCCTCCCACCTGGTCGGCCAGGACCTCGTCCAGAAGCTGCTCCGCATCGGCCTGATCGCCCACGCGCCCGCCGACCCCCACCTCGCCGTCACCAACGCCGTCCAGCTGCGCGCGGGCGACGTCGCGGTCGCCATCACCCACTCGGGCCGGACCACCGACGTCATCGAGCCGCTGCGGGTCGCCTTCGAGCACGGCGCGACGACGCTCGCGATCACCGGCCGCCCGGACGGCGAGATCACCCAGTACGCGGACCACGTCCTCACCACGTCCTCCGCACGCGAGAGCGAGCTGCGCCCCGCGGCCATGTCGAGCCGCACCAGCCAGCTCCTCGTGGTGGACTGCCTGTTCATCGGCGTCGCCCAGCAGACGTACGAGACCGCCGCGCCGGCCCTGTCCGCGTCGTACGAAGCACTCGCCCACCGCCACGCCCCGCGCCCCCCGCGCTGACCCGCCGGTCCGCCGGTCCGCCCGGCCTGCCCGGCCACGCCTGGAAAGAGCCGTCCGCCCATGGTTTTTTCTGCTTCGTCGCCTGTGCCGCCCGACTCGCCGGTGCCGCCCGGCACTTCGCCGCCCGGCCCGCCCTCCGCATCCGGCTCATCCAGCTCATCCGCCTCCGACTCATCCGCACACGCGAGCCCGTCCACGCAAGCGGGCCCGTCCACACACGTAGGCGCGCCCGCGCACGAGCCGTCCGAGCTCCGCGCCGAGCTCGCCGCGCTCACCACCGAGGCATTCCGCCCCGACCTCGCGGAGATCGACCGGCTGCCCACCCTCGACATCGCCCGGATCATGAACGGCGAGGACGCGCACGTCCCCGCCGCCGTCGCCGCCCGGCTGCCCGAGATCGCCGCGGCCGTCGACGCGACCGCCGCCCGGATGGCCCGCGGCGGGCGCCTCGTCTACGCGGGCGCGGGCACCGCCGGCCGCCTCGGAGTGCTCGACGCGAGCGAGTGCCCGCCGACCTTCAACACCGACCCTTCGCAGGTCACGGGCGTGATCGCGGGCGGCGCCGCGGCGCTCGTCACGGCCGTCGAAGGGGCCGAGGACAGCAAGGAGCTGGCCGCGGGCGACCTCGCCGCGCTCGGCGTCGGCCCGGCCGACACGGTCGTCGGCATCTCCGCCTCCGGCCGCACCCCGTACGCGATCGGGGCCGTCGAACACGCCCGCGCGGCCGGGGCGCTGACGATCGGGCTGGCCTGCAACGCCGGTTCGGAGCTCGGCCGGGCCGCCGAGCACCCCATCGAGGTCGTCGTCGGTCCCGAACTCCTCACGGGCTCCACCCGGCTGAAGGCGGGCACCGCCCAGAAGCTCGTCCTCAACATGCTCTCGACGATCACCATGATCCGGCTCGGCAAGACGTACGGGAACCTGATGGTCGACGTGCGGGCCTCCAACGAGAAGCTGCGCGCCCGCTCCCGGCACATCGTCGCCCTGGCCACGGGAGCCTCCGAGCGGGAGATCGAAGAGGCCCTGACGGAGACCGGCGGCGAGGTGAAGAACGCGATCCTCGTGATCCTGGGCGGCGTCGGCGGACCCGCGGCCGCCCGTCTCCTGGACGAGGCGGGCGGTCACTTGCGGACGGCGCTCCGCACGGCGCGGGGATAGCCGCGCCGTGCCCCCGGCCTCCCTCGCCGCGCTCCTCCTCCCCCTCCTCGGCGGCCCGGCGAACCTCACGTCCGTCACGAACTGCATGACGCGCCTGCGGGTCACCGTCCGGGACGCGTCGGCCGTCCGGCGCGAGGAGTTGCGGGCGCTGCCGGGGGTCCTGGGCGTGGTCGAGGACGGCACGGCCCTCCAGGTCGTGCTCGGTCCGGGCAGGGTGGCCAAGGTCGCGCCGGAACTCGCGCGGTACGCGGAGGGCGGGGAATCCGCGGAAGCACTGGAATCCCTGGAGCCCTTGGAACCCACGAGACCCCTGGAGCCCTTGGAGTCCCTGGAAGCGGGATCCGTAGAACCCGCAGAACCCGCAGAACCCGCAGAACCCGTCACCGCCGCGGCCCTCGCCTCGCGCGGCGCGGCGATCCGGGCGGAGCGCAAGGCCCGCAACGCGACCCCGGTGAAGCTGTTCCTGCGCCGCATCGCGCAGGTCTTCGTCCCGCTGATCCCGGCCCTGATCGGCTGCGGCATCGTGGCGGGCCTGGCCGGCCTGCTCACCAACCTGCACCGGCTGCCCGCGCTCGCCACGGCCCTGGCCGCGTGCGCGTCGGGCTTCATGTCCCTGATCGCGGTCTTCGTCGGCTACAACACAGCCAAGGAGTTCGGCGGCACGCCCGTCCTCGGCGGCGCCGTCGCGGCGGTCATCGTCTTCCCCGGCGTGGACCGGGTGACCGCGTTCGGCGAGCGGCTCGTCCCCGGCCAGGGCGGGGTCCTCGGCGCGCTGGCCGCGGCGCTGCTCGCCGCGCACGTCGAACGCCGGTGCCGGCGCCGGGTGCCGGAGGCCCTCGACGTCCTGGTCACCCCCACGGTGACGGTCCTGGTGGCCGGGCTGGTGACGCTGTACGGGCTGATGTATGCGGCCGGGGTGGTCGCCGCGGCCATCGGGCACTTCGCCGACCGGCTGCTGACCGGCGGCGGCGCGGCGGCGGGCTTCGTCCTGGGCGGGCTGTTCCTGCCCCTGGTGATGCTGGGCCTGCACCAGGCCCTCATCCCCATCCACACCACCCTCATCCAGCAGCAGGGCCACACGGTCCTCCTGCCGATCCTCGCGATGGCGGGCGCGGGCCAGGTGGGCGCGGCCCTCGCGGTCTACGCGCGGCTGCCGCGCAACGGCTCGGTGCGCAGGACGATCCGCTCCGCCCTGCCGGCCGGTCTCCTGGGCATCGGCGAGCCCCTGATCTACGGGGTCTCGCTCCCCCTGGGCCGCCCGTTCGTCACGGCGTGCGTGGGCGGGGCGTTCGGCGGGGGCTTCGTGGGGCTGCTGGCACAGCTGGGCGACAGGGTCGGCTCGACCGCGATCGGCCCGTCGGGCTGGGCCCTCTTCCCCCTGCTCCAGGGCAGCCACGGCCTGGGCCGGGCGGCGGCCGTCTACGGGGCGGGGCTGCTGGTGGGCTACGCGGCGGGGTTCGTACTGACGTACGCGTTCGGCCTGAGCCGCGAGTCACTGCGGGAGCTCAACGCGGCAACAGGCGCAGAGCCCACGCATACGCCCGAGGGCGGCACCCCCCTCGCAGGGGGCACCGCCCTCGGGTGCGTACAGCGTCAGGACAAGTGATCCGTGGCGGATCAGAAGTCCATGTCACCGCCCGGCATGCCGCCCGGAGCGGCCGCGGCGGCCTTCTCCGGCTTGTCGGCGATGACGGCCTCGGTGGTGAGGAAGAGCGCGGCGATGGACGCGGCGTTCTGCAGGGCGGAGCGCGTGACCTTCGCCGGGTCGATGATGCCCTCGGCGATCATGTCGACGTACTCGCCTGTGGCGGCGTTGAGGCCGTGACCCACGGTGAGGTTGCGGACCTTCTCCACGACGACGCCACCCTCGAGACCACCGTTGACGGCGATCTGCTTGAGCGGGGCCTCCAGGGCCAGCTTGACGGCGGCGGCACCGGTGGCCTCGTCGCCCTCGAGCTCGAGCTTCTCGAAGACCGAGGAAGCCTGGAGCAGAGCCACGCCACCACCGGCGACGATGCCCTCCTCGACGGCCGCCTTCGCGTTGCGAACGGCGTCCTCGATGCGGTGCTTGCGCTCCTTGAGCTCGACCTCGGTCGCGGCACCGGCCTTGATGACGGCCACGCCGCCGGCCAGCTTCGCGAGGCGCTCCTGGAGCTTCTCGCGGTCGTAGTCCGAGTCGCTGTTCTCGATCTCGGCGCGGATCTGGTTGACGCGGCCCTGGACCTGGTCGCTGTCACCGGCACCGTCGACGATGGTCGTCTCGTCCTTGGTGATGACGACCTTGCGGGCGCGGCCGAGCAGGTCGAGACCGGCGCTCTCCAGCTTGAGGCCGACCTCCTCGGAGATGACCGTGCCACCGGTGAGGATGGCGATGTCGCCCAGCATGGCCTTGCGGCGGTCGCCGAAGCCCGGGGCCTTGACGGCGACGGACTTGAAGGTGCCGCGGATCTTGTTGACGACCAGGGTCGACAGGGCCTCGCCCTCGACGTCCTCGGCGATGATCAGCAGCGGCTTGCCCGACTGCATGACCTTCTCCAGCAGCGGGAGCAGGTCCTTGACCGAGGAGATCTTCGAGTTGACGATCAGGATGTACGGGTCGTCCAGGGACGCCTCCATACGCTCCATGTCGGTGGCGAAGTACGCCGAGATGTAGCCCTTGTCGAAGCGCATACCCTCGGTGAGCTCCAGCTCCAGACCGAAGGTCTGGGACTCCTCGACGGTGATGACGCCTTCCTTGCCGACCTTGTCCATCGCCTCGGCGATGAGCTCGCCGATCTGGGTGTCAGCGGCGGAGATGGAGGCGGTGGAGGCGATCTGCTCCTTGGTCTCCACGTCCTTGGCCTGCTCGAGCAGCGCACCGGAGACGGCCTCGACGGCCTTCTCGATGCCGCGCTTCAGCGCCATCGGGTTGGCACCCGCGGCGACGTTGCGCAGACCCTCGCGGACCAGCGCCTGGGCCAGGACGGTCGCGGTCGTCGTGCCGTCACCGGCGACGTCGTCCGTCTTCTTCGCGACCTCCTTGACCAGCTCGGCGCCGATCTTCTCGTACGGGTCCTCGAGCTCGATCTCCTTGGCGATGGACACACCATCGTTGGTGATCGTGGGGGCGCCCCACTTCTTCTCGAGGACGACGTTGCGGCCCTTGGGGCCGAGGGTGACCTTGACGGCGTCGGCGAGCTGGTTCATCCCGCGCTCGAGACCGCGCCGTGCCTCCTCGTCGAACGCGATGATCTTGGCCATGTGAAGTGGTCCTCCCAGGACGGGGTGGATTTCTCCGGACCGCGCTGGCGCCCGCGACGGACGGCCTGCGGACCTGGCGGTTCCTTGCCCCGCCCTGTCCGCCGACCTCACCGACGGTCCAAATCTGTCACTCTCACCCGGAGAGTGCTAAGCCCAATGATTAGCACTCGACCACCCCGAGTGCAAGCGGTTCACCCTGGAGGGGACACGAGGGACCCGGAAGAGCAAAAGAGAGCCGTACCCACACAGAGGTACCCGCACACGCGCGAGGGGTCCGCACCTCAATGAGGTGCGGACCCCTCCGCAAACCGAGCGAGCCGGTGGTCGATGCGCCGCGTCAGACCTGCGACAGCTTCACCATGTCCGCCTGCGGCCCCTTCTGGCCCTGCGAGATCTCGAACTCGACCCGCTGACCCTCCTCGAGGGTGCGGTAACCGTCCATCTGAATCGCGCTGTAGTGGACGAATACATCCGCACCACCGTCGACCGCGATGAAGCCGTAGCCCTTCTCCGCGTTGAACCACTTGACGGTGCCCTGAGCCATGCCTAACTCCCCTATTACTGGCCCTTGCGCAGGACCGCACTTCGCGGACCCGGGTCAGACCTCACCCCTGGCAGCCCAGTGGGTGTGCGCCGGAACGCGTCGACCGCGGCTGAATGTATCTGCACGGATGCCGTCTGCAACAGGTCACTCGGACGAGAATTCCGGGCATGGCCGATCGAGAGAAACGGCTGAACTCCGGGTATTTCAGGGCAAGTCGGGCCGGGAAAAACACAACCAACCCGGCATTTCGTGCACACACTTCGCGCACAACTTGACGGGTTCTCATATGCGTTCGGCACTGACGCCGGGCGGGGATCGCCTCAACTGTATCGCGCTCAACAGCCGGAATCGCCCCGTCCGTTTTACGGACGGGGCGATTCCGGGGGCGTCATGCGGCAATAACGGAAGAACCCTGTGAAACCTCAGCCGCCGGCGACGGCAGGGATGACGGAGACGGCGGAGCCGGCGGGGGTGGGGGTCTGGAGGCCCTGCTCGAAGCGGACGTCGTCGTCGTTGACGTACACGTTCACGAACCGGCGCAGCTTGCCGCTGTCGTCGAGCACGCGGGCGGCGACGCCGGTGTGGTCGGCCTCGAGGGACTGGATCACCTCGGAGAGGGTCGCGCCCTCGGCGGAGACCTCGGCCTTCCCGCCGGTGTAGGTGCGCAGGATGGTGGGGATGCGGACGGTGACGCTCATGGGGAAGCTCCTTCGAAACAATGCGAAACAAGTTGTGGGCAGGCGGCAGGCGTTACCCGCGCGGCCGGAGGAGGGTGGGCGCAAGGGCCCGCAGGCGTCAGCCGGCGGCAAGGCCCGCGGCGCGGAACGCCTCCAGCGACGGCCGGATCGTCGCCGTCGGACCCGCCGCGACGGCGTCGAGCGTCTTCAGCCCGTCCCCGGTGTTCAGCACGACCGTGGTCAGGGACGGATCGAGCACCCCGTCCTCGATGAGCTTCTTGGTGACTCCCACGGTCACCCCGCCCGCCGTCTCGGCGAAGATCCCCTCGGTCCGGGCGAGCAGCCGGATCGCGTCCACGATCTGCTCGTCGGTGACGTCCTCCACCGCCCCGCCCGTCCGCCGCGCGATGTCCAGCACGTACGGCCCGTCCGCCGGGTTGCCGATGGCCAGTGACTTGGCGATCGTGTCCGGCTTCACGGGCCGTACGACGTCGTGCCCGTCCTTGAAGGCGCGCGAGACCGGCGAGCACCCTTCCGCCTGCGCGCCGAAGATCCGGTACGGCCGGTCCTCGACCAGCCCGAGCGCGACGAGCTCCTTCAGCCCCTTGTCGATCTTCGTGAGCTGGGAGCCGGAGGCGATCGGCACCACGATCTGGTCCGGCAGCCGCCACCCGAGCTGCTCGCAGATCTCGTAGGCGAGGGTCTTGGAGCCCTCGCCGTAGTACGGCCGGAGGTTGACGTTGACGAAGCCCCAGCCCTCCCCCAGCGGATCGCCGATGAGCTCGCTGCAGAAGCGGTTGACGTCGTCGTACGTGCCTTCGATGCCGACGAGGTCGCCGCCGTAGACCGCGGCCATGACGACCTTCCCGGCCTCCAGGTCGTGCGGGATGAACACGCAGGACCGGAATCCGGCGCGGGCGGCCGCGGCCCCGACCGCTCCGGCGAGGTTGCCGGTGGAGGAGCACGACAGGGTCGTGAAGCCGAAGGCGCGGGCGGCCTCGACCGCGATCGCGACCACCCGGTCCTTGAAAGAGTGCGTCGGGTTGCCGGAGTCGTCCTTGACGTACAGGCCGCCGGTCACGCCCAGCTCGCGGGCGAGGTTGTCCGCCTTGACGAGCTTGGTGAAGCCGGGGTTGAGGCCGGGCTTGTCCGCCACGTCGGCGGGGACGGGCAGCAGCGGGGCGTAGCGCCAGATGTTTGCGGGGCCGGCCTCGATCCGCCGCCGCAGTGCCTCGGGGTCGCCGGCGGGCAGCTCGTAGGCGATTTCGAGGGGGCCGAAGCACAGGGCGCAGGCGAAAATGGGGCTGAGGGGGAAGCGCTCTCCGCACTCGCGGCAGGAGAGCGCCGCGGCGGGTCCGAGGTCCACAGAAGTGGTAGAGGGTTCAACAGACTGCACAGCCATGGAGGCGAGGCCCTTTCTCCTCATCTTCCTCGCGGCGTACGTCGCCACGAGACGGAATTGGCACCTTCCCCGCCGGGAGCCTCGCATCGAACGATGTCGACGGAGACCGGCTGGAGGGTTGCCGGGGCTTCAACGGGCCGTGTCCCTCTGCCCCTCTGGATGAGCGGTATGGCGCTGGGCGGGGCCCAGGCGTTTGTGGCACGCGGTGACCCCGACATAGGACGGCGGTCCGCGTTGTTCAAGACTGTAACGGAAGCGATGGCCCGTTGAGAGGGCCGTCCGTAAGGCGAGATGCGTCACAGCGCATCGCGGCAGCGCATCACAACGAGGAGTCGTACACGTGCTGGAAGAGGTGGAGCGCTGGCTGGCCGAGCGGTCCTGGTCGGCTGCTGATCGTCCGCTCGACGTGCTTCTGGCCACCAAACGGGAGTCCGGCACGACGGTGAGCGTCGTCCTGCCCGCGCTGAACGAAGAGCCGACGGTGGGCGAGATCGTGGCGGTGATCCGCCGCGAGCTGATGACGGACGCGGTGCCGCTGGTGGACGAGCTGGTGGTCGTCGACTCGGGCTCCACGGACCGTACGGCCGAGGTGGCCGCGGCGGCCGGGGCGCGCGTGGTGCACCGCGACGAGCTGCTGCCCGGCCTGCCCGCCGTGCCCGGCAAGGGCGAGGTCCTCTGGCGCTCGCTGCTCGCGACGACGGGCGACGTCGTGGCCTTCGTCGACGCCGACCTGCGCGAGTTCTCGGCGGATTTCGTGTCCGGGATCGTCGGCCCGCTGCTGACCGACCCGGGCGTGCAGTTCGTCAAGGCGATGTACGACCGCCCGCTGGGCCCGGAGTTCGGCGTCCCCGGTGCCGCACGGGCCGCGGGCCAGGGCGGCCGGGTCACCGAGCTCGTCGCCCGCCCCCTGCTGAACCTGCACTGGCCGCAGCTGGCCGGCTTCGTCCAGCCGCTGGGCGGCGAGTACGCGGCCCGCCGGTCGCTCCTCGAACGGCTGCCGTTCCCCGTCGGCTACGGCGTGGAACTGGGCCTTCTGGTGGACGCGCTGCACACGGTGGGGCTGGACGCGCTGGCCCAGGTGGACGTGGGCGTGCGCAAGCACCGCCACCAGGACGGGCAGGCGCTCGGCCGGATGGCCGCCGCGATCTACCGCACCGCGCAGCTCCGGCTGGCCCGCGGGCACCTGGTGCGACCTGCGCTCACGCAGTTCGAGCGGACCGCGGAGGGCTTCGTTCCGCGGACGTACGCGGTGGACACCGAGGAGCGTCCGCCGATGGCCGGAATACCCGAGTACGCGAAGCGGCACGCCGCGTAAGCGTACGTTTGAGCGGTTCACCCGAGGGCAAGGCTGGCCACATGGTCGCTGAGCACGTGCCCACCGCATCGATCGACGACGACAACGGCGCCGCCGCACCGATCGTGGTCGCCTCCAACCGCGGCCCGGTCTCGTACCGGCGCGGCGCGGACGGCGGCCTCGTGGCCGGGCGGGGCGGCGGAGGCCTCGTCTCCGGGCTCAGCTCGATAGAGCGCGAGGCCAAAGCGGTGTGGGTGTGCGCGGCGCTCGGCGAGGGCGACCGCGAGGCGGCCCGCGCGGCCGGCCGGAGACTCGACCCGGAAGACACCGGCGGGCACCGCGTGCGGATGCTGGACATCCCGCCCGGCACGTTCGCCGCCGCGTACAACGGCATCGCCAATTCCGTGCTGTGGTTCGTGCACCACATGCTCTACCAGACGCCTCTGGAGCCCGTCTTCGACAAGGCGTTCCGGGAGCAGTGGGCGGCCTACGAGGCGTACAACGCGGCCTTCGCCGACGCCGTCGCCGAGGAGGCCGCGCAGGGCGCCGCGGTGCTCGTGCAGGACTACCACCTGGCGCTCGTCCCGGGCCTGCTCCGGGCGCGCCGCCCCGACCTGCGCATCGGCCACTTCTCGCACACCCCGTGGGCCCCGCCGGACTACTTCCGGATGCTGCCGGACGACGTGGCCGGGCAGCTGCTGCGCGGCGTGCTCGGCGGCGACCGGGCCGCGTTCCTGACCTCGCGCTGGGCCGAGGCGTTCGCCGCGTGCTGCGCGGACGTCCTGGGCGCGGAGGTCGTCCGCGACGGCGAGGGGCGGGCGGCCGAGGTGCGGTGCGAGGGGCGGGTGACGCGGCTGGGCGTGCACGGTCTCGGCGCCGACGGGGACTTCCTGCGCGAGCGGGCGCACCGGGCGGACGTCGAGGAGCGCATGGCGGCGCTGAGGTCGCAGATCGGCGGGCCGGACCGCAGGACGATCGTGCGCGTGGACCGCACGGAGCTGTCGAAGAACATCGTGCGGGGGCTGCACGCGTACCGGCGGCTGCTGGAGGAGCACCCGCAGTGGCGGGGCAGGGTCGTGCACATCGCGTTCGCCTACCCGTCGCGGCAGGACCTCGCCGTCTACCGCGACTACACGGCCGAGGTGGAGCGGGTCGCCCGCGAGATCAACTCCGCGTTCGGCACGGAGGGCTGGGAGCCGGTCGCCCTGCACGTCAAGGACGACTTCGCGCGTTCCCTGGCCGCGTACCGGCTCGCGGACGTGGCCCTCGTGAACCCGATCCGCGACGGGATGAACCTGGTGGCCAAGGAGGTCCCGGTGGTCTCCGACCACGGGTGCGCGCTGGTGCTGTCGCGGGAGGCGGGCGCGGCGGCCGAGCTGGGCGACGAGGCGATCCTGGTGAATCCGTACGACGTGGAGGCCACGGCCCGCGCGCTGCACTTCGCGCTGCTGATGGACCCCGGGGAGCGGGCGGAGCGCACGAAGCGGCTGGCCGCGGCGGCGACGGCGCTGCCGCCGGCGCGGTGGTTCACGGACCAGCTGCGGGCTCTGTAGCTTCGCGGCTCCCGCGCCGGGAAGCCGCGGATTACGGATTACGGATCAGGAGCCGTCGAGGCGCTCGGCGAGGGCGCTCAGGAGTTCCACGACGCCTGCCGGGCCGTCGACCACGATGTCGGCCCGGTCGGCGAGTTCGGCGACCTCGGCGCTTCCGCTGCACACCAGCAGCCCCGGCAGCCCCTCGGAGCGCAGTTTCTCCACGGCGGCGAAGGCGGCGAGGTCGCCGAGGTCGTCACCCGCGTAGAGGATCGAGCGCGCGCCGCTCTCGCGTACGTACGAGGTGAGGGCGGCGCCCTTGTCGACGCCCGGCGGGCGCAGCTCCAGCACCAGCCGGCCGGGCTCGACGATCAGGCCGTGCCGGTCGGCGAGGGCGCGCAGCGGCTCGCGCAGGGCCTCGAAGGCGTCCTGCGGGTGGGGGGCCCGCCGGGTGTGCACGGCGAAGGCGCGGCCCTTGTCCTCGATCCAGGTGCCGCGGCCGGCGCCCGAGCCGGCCAGGATCCCCGGCAGCTCCGCGCGGGCGGCTTCGACGCCGGGGGGCGGGGTGTCGGCGGCCACGGTGCCGCTCGCGGCGTCCCAGCGCTCGGCGCCGTACTGGCCGAGGACCACGAGGTGCTCCAGGCCCACGGCCCCGGCGAAGCCGCCGTGGTGGACGGCGACGGCGGCCGGGCGGCCGGTGATCACGGCGACGGACCCGAGCCGCGGCGCGAGCCGGGCCAGCGCGGGCACGGCTCCGGGGTGCGCGCGGGCCTGCTCGGGGTCGGGGACGATCTCGGCGAGCGTCCCGTCGAAGTCGAGGGCGACGACGGCGCGTTGCGGCCCGGCCAGCAGGGCGGCGAGCCCGTCGCGGCCGGCGGGGGTGACGGGAACGGGGAGGGGGTGGCTGCCCATGGGTCCGACCCTACTGGGCGGGGCCCGTCCGCTACCGGCGTTCGCGCCGGGCGTCGCGGATGCGTCGCAGCCGGTTGACGGTGACGGGGTCGTGGGCGAGGGCCCGCGGGTCGTCCAGGAGGGCGTTGAGCAGCTGGTAGTAGCGCGTCGGGGTCATCCCGAGCCGCTCCCGCACGGCCCGCTCCTTGGCACCGGGCCCGGAGAAGGCCCGGCGCTCCAGGGCGAGCACGGCCAGGTCGAGCTCGGAAAGATCCTGCTCGGAGGGGCCCTGCTCGGAGCGAACCCGCCCGGAGGGGTCCCGCTCGGAGAGCTCCCGCTCGCCGTGCTGTTCGTCGCTCACGCCGGCCAGCCTACTTGCCGGCGCCGGCCAGCTCCGTGGCGTCGGCCTCGCGCTGGATCTCGCCGAGGACGCTCGCGGGGTCGCCGCTCTTGGCGACGACCGAGCCGATCTTCTCCTTGAGGGCCTTGCTGACCTTCGCCCACGACGTCTTGTCGACGGGGTAGTAGACGGCGTTGTCGAGCTGCTCCAGGAACGGCTTCAGGTGCGCCTTGTTGCTGTCGGCCTGCATCTTCTCGGAGGCGCTGCTGGTCACGGGCAGCAGGTCGTACTGGCCGGTGAGGTTCAGGACGTTCTTCGTGCTGTAGACGAAGTCGAGGAAGAGGCCGGCCTCCTCGCGGTGGCCGCCCGCCTTGAACGCCATGATCCAGTCGGCGACGCCCATGGTGGACTTAGCCTTGCCGGCCTTGCCCGGCAGCGGGGCCAGCCCGTACTTGATGCCCTTGGCCTCGGCCTGCTTCATCAGCGTCGGATGGCCGTTGAGCATGCCGACCTGGCCGTTGCAGAAGGCGTCGAAGACGTCCTGGCGGTTGGTGCGGGCGGGGTCTCCGGAGCCGGTGAGGCCCTTGCCGACGAGCTCGTCGCGCAGCCAGTTGAAGGTCGCGACGTTGTCCTCGGAGTTGATCGTGTACGTGCCGTCGTGGTCGGTGTAACCGCCGCCGCCGCTGAGCATCCACAGCAGGGTCTCGGCGGGCGCCTCCTCGGGGCCGAGCGGCAGCCCGTACGGGATCTTGACCCCGGCGGCCTGGAGCTTCTTGGCGGCGGCCTGGAGCTCGTCCCAGCTCTCCGGGGCCTTGGTTATGCCGGCCTTGGCGAAGTGGGTCTTGTTGTAGAAGAGCATGCGGGTGCTGGAGACGAACGGCAGGCCGTACTGCACGCGGGCCACCTCGCCCGCGCGGGCGATCGAGGCGATGATGTCGGCCTGGGTGGGGATGGTCAGCAGCTGGTCGGCGCTGTAGAGCTTGCCGGAGGCGGCGAAGTCGGCGTACGCGCCGATCTGCGCGATGTCCGGGGCCTTGCCGGACGCGACCATCTCGGCGACCTTCTTGTCGACCTCGGTCCAGCTGAGGACCGTGGCCTCGACCTTGACGCCCTTGTTCTTGGCCTCGAAGGCGCGGGCGAGGGAGTCCCAGTACTTCTGGGAGCTGTTCGCCGCCTTGTCACCGTAGTCGGCCGCAACGACGCGCAGCGTCTTGCTGCCCGAACCGCCGTCGCTGCCGCACGCCGTCAGTGCGGGCGCCAACGCCGCCGTGGCGGCACCTGCCGCCGTCAGACCCAAGAACCGCCGCCGCTGCACTACTGCTTCCCACCTTCGGGGTTTGTGTTGGAGACCGTGAGTTTCCCCCGCGGGCCACCATACGTTCCAGCCGCTTCCGGTTTCGCTTCGGTATCGCTCTTCCCGCGGCCGACGGGGGCTGCTATGCACGGGAATCACATAGAGATCGCCGGTGTAAGGAGACGAAAGCGCATGTCCGAGCCCTCTCTCACCTCGCCCTCGCTCACCTCCCTGGAGATCACCGCGCAGCCGGACTGCTGGCGGCGGGCGGCGCGGGCCGCGGCGGGCGCGGCCGGCATGCCGAGGCCCGGGGAGCGGGTGGCCGTGACCGGGTGCGGCACGTCGTGGTTCATGGCGCAGGCGTACGCGGCGCTGCGGGAGGGGTCGGGGCAGGGGGAGACGGACGCCTTCCCGGCGTCGGAGTTCCCGCTGTCGCGGACGTACGACCGGCTGGTGGTGATCACGCGGTCGGGGACGACGACGGAGGTGCTCGGCCTGATAGCGGAGGTCCGCGAGCGGTGGGAGGTCCTCGCGCTGACCGGGGACGCGGCGTCGCCGGTGGTGGGGGCGGCCGATGAGGCGGCGGTGCTGGACTGGGCGGACGAGGAGTCGGTCGTCCAGACGCGGTTCGCGACGACGGCGCTGGCGTTCCTGCGGGCGGGCCTGGAGCTCACGGGCGGGCTGCCGGAGGGCGTGAAGGGGGTCGCGGAGGCGGCGGCGGACGCGGAGACGGCGCTGATCGAGCCGCTGCCGCGGGCGGTGCTGTCCGCGGAGCAGTGGACGTTCCTGGGCGGGGGCTGGGCGTACGGGCTCGCGCAGGAGGCGGCGCTGAAGATGCGCGAGGCGGCGGGGGCGTGGACGGAGGCGTACCCGGCCATGGAGTACCGCCACGGCCCGGTGGCGATCACGGGCCCGGGCCGGGTGGCGTGGATCCTGGGCGCGGCGCCGGCGGACTTGGAGGCGGACGTCTCCCGCACGGGCGGGGTGCTGGTGTCGGACGGCGGCCGCCTGGACCCGCTGGCGGACCTGATCCGCGCGCAGCGCCTGGCGGTGGCGGTGGCGGAGGGCCGCGGCCTGAACCCGGACACCCCGAGGGGCCTGACGCGGAGCGTGATCTTGAAGGGGTGACCCGCGACATCTGAAGGGGTGACCCGCGGCATCGTGAAGGGATGGCCCGCGACATCTTGAGAGGACGGCCCGCGGCGGGGAAACACCCACCCACGGGTGAGTGGACTAGACCTTTCGACCGCGGACGCGCGACACTGTCCCCGTGAGACACGTCATCGCGCTCGACGTCGGCGGTACCGCCATCAAGGCCGCCCTGATCGGCCCGGACCACGAGCTGTTGCACGAAGCACGCCGGCCCACAGGGCGGGAGCAGGGGCCGGAGGCCGTGGTCGCCGGGATCCTGGACTTCGCCGCCGAGCTCGCGGCCACCGGCGAGGCCGCCTACGGCGAGCCCGCGGCGGCCGCGGGCCTCGCCGTGCCCGGCATCGTGGACGCCGCGGCCGGCACCGCCGTCTACGCCGCCAACCTCGGCTGGCGCGACGTCCCCCTGCGCGATCTGCTGAGCCGCCGCCTGGGAGGCACGCCCGTGGCCCTCGGCCACGACGTCCGCACGGGCGGCCTCGCCGAGGGCCGCCTCGGCGCCGGCGAGGGCGCGGACCGCTTCCTGTTCGTCGCCCTCGGCACCGGCATCGCCGGAGCCATCGGCATCGACGGCCGCATCGAGGCCGGCGCCCACGGCTGCGCGGGCGAGATCGGCCACATCGCCGTCCGCCCCGGCCCCGCCGGCCGGCCGTGCGGCTGCGGCGGCCGCGGCTGCCTGGAGACGGTCGCCTCCGCCGCCGCGGTCAGCCGCGCCTGGGCGGAGGCCTCCGGCTCCCCGGACGCCGACGCCGCGGACTGCGCCCGCGCCGTGGAGGCGGGCGACCCCCGCGCCCGCGCCGTCTGGCAGGAGGCCGTCGACGCCCTCGCCGACGGCCTCGTCATCGCCCACACCCTGCTCGACCCCCGCACGCTGATCATCGGCGGGGGCCTCGCCGAGGCCGGCGACACCCTCTTCGTACCGCTGCGCGCGGCCGTCGCGGACCGCATGACGTTCCAGCGGCTCCCCCGCATCATCCCGGCCGCCCTCGGGGACGCCGCCGGCTGCCTGGGCGCGGGCCTGCTCGCCTGGGACCTGCTCACCACCCACCTCACGGAGGTTTCCGCCTGATGGTCGAACGAACGGTTCTCGCCGGCGCCCGCGTGGTGCTGCCGACCGGCGTGGTCGAGGACGGGCGGGTGACGGTCGAGGGCCGGCGGATCGCCGCGATCGAGAGCGGCGCCGCGAACGAGTCCGCCGAGCAGGCGACGCTCGACCTCTCCGGCAAGGGCGGCCACTGGATCGTCCCCGGGTTCGTGGACATGCACGTCCACGGCGGCGGCGGCGCGTCCTTCTCCGCGGGCGACCCCGAGGAGGCCCTCACGGCCATCCGTACGCACCGCGCGCACGGCACCACGACCATGGTCGCCTCCACCGTCACCGGCGACTTGGACGACCTCGCCCGGCAGGCGGCCGTGCTGTCCGAGCTGACCGAGCAGGGCGACCTGGCGGGCATCCACTTCGAGGGCCCGTTCATCTCCCCGCACCGCTGCGGCGCCCACCAGCCGGAGCTGCTGCGCGACCCGCACCCGGCGGACGTCCGCAAGCTCGTCGACGCGGCGCGCGGCGCGGCCCGCATGATGACGCTGGCCCCGGAGCTGGCGGGCGGCCTGGACTCGGTCCGCCTCCTCGCCGACCTCGGCGTGATCGCCGCCGTGGGCCACACGGACTCCTCGTACGAGGCGACCCTGGACGCCATCGAGGCGGGCGCGACGGTCGCCACCCACCTCTTCAACGCGATGCCGTCGCTGCTGCACCGCGCGCCCGGCCCGATCGCGGCCCTGCTGGAGGACGAGCGGGTCACCGTAGAGCTGATCAACGACGGCACGCACCTGCACCCCGCCGTCCTGGAGCTGGCCTTCGCCCGGGCCGGCGCGGACCGCGTCGCGTTCATCACCGACGCCATGGGCGCGGCGGGCATGAGCGACGGCATGTACCCGCTCGGCCCGATGAGCGTCGAGGTCAAGGACGGCGTGGCCCGCATCGCCGACGGCCCGACGGCGGGTTCGATCGCCGGCTCGACGCTGACGCTGGACACGGCGTTCAAGCGCGCGGTGACGGTCGACGGCCTGCCGGTGGGCGACGCCGTACGCGCCCTGTCCGCGACCCCCGCGCGCCTGCTGGGCGTGGCCGACCGGGCCGGCTCCCTGGAGCCCGGCAAGGATGCGGATCTGGTCATTCTCGACGCCTCGTACGACCTGGTGGGCGTCATGCGCAAGGGCGAATGGGTGGTCAGTCCCCACGTGCACTGATTCCTCCCGCTCTTGACGCGCGGTCGCACGCCGGCCGGAACAGCGGCGGCAGTCCCGAGGTCTGGGCCTGCCGCCGCTGTTTTGGCATGATCGCTCGCGGTCGACGGTCACGGTTCTTCGATTTCTTCGGTCAAGGGAGGGAAACGCCGGTGATCCTCACGGTGACGCTCAACGCAGCGCTCGATCTGACCTATCGCGTTCCGCGGCTGAAGCCGCACGCGTCGCACCACGTCGCGACCGCCGCCGAACGGGCCGGCGGCAAGGGCGTCAACGTCGCCCGCGTCCTGGCCGCCCTCGGCCACACCACCGTGGTCACGGGCTTCGCCGGCGGCACGACGGGCGAGACCCTGCGCCGGCTCCTCGCGGAGACCGCCCCCGGCGCCGGCGGGCGCATCACCGACCACCTCGTCCCCATCATCGGCACCACCCGCCGCACGGTCGCCGTCGTGGACGCCTCCACCGGCGACACCACCCAGCTCAACGAGGCCGGCCCCGACGTCACCGCGGAGGAGTGGGGCGCCTTCACGGACACCTACGCGCGCCTCCTGCGCGAGGCCCGCGCCGTCGCTCTGTGCGGCAGCCTTCCGCCGGGCGTGCCGGTGGGGGCGTACGCCCATCTCGTACGGCAGGCGCACGCCGCCGGCGTCCCCGTCCTGCTGGACACCAGCGGCGAACCGCTGCGGCGCGGCATCGCCGCCCGCCCCGACCTGGTCACCCCCAACACCACCGAACTCGCCGCCCTCACCGGCTCCACGGAGCCCCTCCGGGCGGCCCTCGACGCCCGCCGCCGCGGCGCCCACGCCATCGCGGCGACCCTCGGCCCGGAGGGCGTCCTCGCCGTCACCCCCGACGGCACCTGGCGCGCGGCCCCGCCGCGCCGCCTCACCGGCAACCCCACGGGCGCGGGGGACTCGGCCGCGGCCGGCCTCCTGTCGGCCTGGCTGGACGGCCTGCCCTGGCCGGACCGCCTGACCCGGGCGGTGGCCCTGGCCGCCGCCACGGTAAAGGCCCCTACGGCGGGCGAGTTCGACGCCGAGACGTATGAGGACGTGCTGCCGCGGGTGAAGGTCACGGCGGCCTGACGCCGCTTCAGGGCTCTCGGGGTTATCAGGAACGTCAGGGATATCAGGGAGTTTTCAGCGAGCGGAAAGGCAAGGCACATGCCCCTCGTACGCACCGCCGACCTCGTCACGGAAGCCCGGGCCGCGAACACGGCCGTTTGCGCCTTCAACGTCATCACCGTGGAACACGCGGAAGCCATCGCCGCGGGCGCGGAATCCGCGGACCGCCCCGCGATCCTCCAGGTCTCCGAGAACGCGGTGAAATTCCACGGCGGCCGCGTGGGCCCGATCGCCGCCGCGGCGTCCGCGGTGGCGGCGGTGTCGTCCGCCCGGCTCTCCCTCCACCTGGACCACGTGGAAAGCGAAGACCTCCTGCGGCAGGCCCACGCCCACGGCTTCACGTCGGTCATGTTCGACGCCTCGAAACTCCCTTACGGAGACAACGTCAAAGCGACGGCGGAGGCGGTCCGTTGGGGCAGCGAACGCGACATCTGGGTGGAGGCGGAACTGGGCCGCGTGGGCGGAAAGGCGGGCGACGCGCACACGCCGGGCGTACGGACGGACCCCGCGGAAGCCGCCGCCTACGTGGCGGACACGGGCGTCGACGCCCTGGCGGTGGCCGTGGGCAGCACCCACGCGATGACGGACCGCACGGCGGCCCTGGACCACGCGCTGATCACGTCACTGCGCGACGCGGTCCCCGTCCCCCTGGTCCTCCACGGCTCGTCAGGCGTCCCGGACGCGGAACTCCGCTGCGCGGTCGCGGCGGGAATGACGAAGATCAACGTGGGCACGGCCCTGAACAAGGCCTTCACAGGAGCGGTAAGAGCCTTCCTGGAGGCCCACCCCTCCACCACGGACCCGCGCAAGTACCTGACCCCTGCGCGGGCCGCCATGACGGAAACGGTGGCGGGTTTCCTCCGGACCGTCAGCCGCCGTTGGTGAGCCACAGCTGGTCGAGGTGCGAATCGCAGCCGCTGCCGCTGCCGCAGTACATCTTGATGGTGTTCTTGCCCTGGTTCAGGTCGACGCGGGTCCAGCTCTGCTGCCAGTTGGGGGGCCAGTCGCCCGGCTTCGTGTCGCCCCAGATCTTCATGCGCATCGGCAGGCTGTTGGTCTTGCCGTTGACGTCGACCGCGAGGTTGGCGTCCTGGCCGGGCACGCCGTAGTGGACGTACAGCCGGTAGGAGCCGGTCGACGGAACCTCGACCTCCCACTCGACGCCGGAGCCCGTCTGGTTGGTGACGACCGCGTAGGCCCCGTTTTCGGACTTGGTGCCCTTGACCACCGTGTCCGTGGTCGCGCCGCCCACCAGCTTCAGAGTGGACGCGTCCCGCTTCAGGTTGCCGGCCGCCGACGGATTGCTCGGCTGGTTCTTCTTCTCCGGCTCCTTGGACGGCTTCTTGTCCTCGTCCTTGTCCTTGGGGTCCTTCTGCTCACCGCCGGTCGCCGCCTGGCTGCTCCCGTCGTCGTCCGACGTGCCGCCGTTCGTCAGCATCGCCGCGGTGATGCCGCCCGCCACCACCGCGACCACGGCTATCGCCGCGACCAGCAGGCCGGTCCGCTTGGGGCGGGAGGCGCCGCCGTGGCCCGTGGGGGCCGGCTGGCGGGGGGCGCCGCCCGGGAGGGTCTCCGGGGCCGCGTAGTGCGGAGCGGGCTGCGACGCGTGCGGCGGCTGCGGCTGGCGCGGGCCGTACTGGCGTGAGCCGACCGTCCGTACCTGGTTGTACGAAGTGCGGGGAACTCCCGGCTGCGGCGCGGTCGGAGCACTCTCGTTGGACCCGCCGCCCTCCGAGCGGTACAGGTGCGCGAACGGGTCTTCGCTCTCCGGCGTACCCGTGCCGTTATTACCGGCCGTCATCCCCTGTCACTCCCAACCCATGGGCCCATCGCCCACTGGCCAAATCTTTGCGTTCGATTTCACGGTAGGCGGCGGTGCCGCGTTCGGCGAAGACTACCGCGACGCGGCGACACCTCGCCGTGGGCGGCCTCAGCCCGCCCGCCTACCTGCCTTGGCGCGCGACCGCTTTTCGACGTACATCCGCTGGTCGGCGGAGTGCAGCACCTCGTCGGCGGACATTCCGCAGCCCGCCCAGCCAATGCCGAAACTCGCGCCTACCCGGACCGCACGCCCGTCAACCCTGATCGGCGGGAGGATCGCGCTGCGCAGCCGGACGGCGAGGTCCTCGGCGTCGGCCTGGGTGAGGCCGTCGGCGAGGACGACGAATTCGTCACCGCCGAGGCGGGCGACCGTGTCGCCCTCGCGGACGCCGTTGCTGAGGCGGCGGGCGACCTCTATGAGGACGGCGTCACCGGTGTGGTGGCCGAAGCGGTCGTTGATCGCCTTGAAGCCGTCGAGGTCGCAGAAGAGGACGGCCAGGCCCTTGGTCCCGTCGTCGGGGCCGTCCTCCGGCGGGGCTATGGCGTGGACATGACCCGGATAGGCGTGGTCGTGCGTGCCGCAGCCGAACTCGTCCGGGGCGTAGTCGGGCCCGCAGTCCGGCGCGTGGTCCGGGCCGCCCTCGGAGCCGAAGCCGTGGGCGTAGGAGCCCTCCTGCCCGTACGGGACGGGGCCCGCCGGTCCCTCGACGCCCTCCACCTCCGCGAAGCCGTCGAGACAGCCGTACGGGGCCGCCACGGCCGCCGCGTGCGGCTCGCTGCCCGGGGCCCGGCCGCACAGCCGGCTGCTGAGCCGGGCGCGCAGCTCGGCGCTGTTGGGCAGGCCGGTGAGCGAGTCGTGGCTGGCGCGGTGGGCCAGCTGGAGCTCGTGCCGCTTGCGCTCCTCGATGTCCTCGACGTGGGTGAGCAGGAAGCGCGGCCCGTCGGCGGCGTCGGCCACCACCGAATTGCGCAGCGACACCCACACGTAGGTGCCGTCGCGGCGCGCGAGCCGCAGCTCGGCCCGGCCGCCCTCGGCGGAGGTGCGCAGGAGGGTGCCGATGTCCTCGGGGTGGACGAGGTCGGAGAACGAATAGCGGCGCATCTGGGACGCGGAGCGGCCGAGGAGGCGGCACAGGGCGTCGTTCGTGCGGTGCAGGCGGCCGTGCTGGTCGCCGCCCATCTCGGCGATGGCCATGCCGCTGGGCGCGTACTCGAAGGCCTGGCGGAAGCTTTCCTCACTGGCCCGCAGGGCCTGCTGCTCGCGCTCCAGGCGGACGAGGGCGCGCTGCATGTTGGCCCGCAGGCGGGCGTTGCTGATCGCGATGGCGGCCTGGAAGGCGTACATCTGGAGCGCCTCGCGGCCCCAGGCGCCGGGCCGGCGGCCGTTGCGCGGCTTGTCGACGGAGATCACTCCGAGGAGCTCGCCGCCCGCCGTCCCCGCCGTGTACATGGGCGCGAAGAGGCGGTCCATGGGGTGCCACTCGTCCGGGAAGCGGGGCGCCGGGCCGGCGGTGTGCCACTGGGGCACGTCGTCGTTGTCGAGGACCCAGCCCTCCGTGTACGGGATGAAGCGCAGCGAGCCCCACTGGTCGGCCATGGCGAGCCGCCGCTCCCACGAGACGCGCGAGCCGACCCGCCCGGCCATCAGCGCTTCGGCGCCGGCGCTGCCGGCGACGGCGGCCACGACGAGGTCACCGTCGGGCCGTACGAGATTGACGGCGGAGAGCTCGTACCCCAGCCCGGTGACGATGCCGTCCGCGACGGTCTGCAAGGTGTCCGCGAGACTTCGCGCCGTGTTCAGATCGGCCACCACCTGATGCAGCCCGCGCAAGGTGGCCAGGCGGACATACGGCTCCGACTCGGTCTCCATCTTCGCTCTCCCCCGAGACCTCGACAGCAACTCCAGGCTTCTTGTCGTCCGTTTACCACGGCCACTGAATCACAGCGAGCTGACCACTCGGTACACAGGGTCAACAATTACGGCCCTCTGTGACTCATGTCACAATGCGTGATGAGGTCCCGCTACTGGCGGGGCAAGAAGTCCTTATGCTTCGTGAACGCAAATCCGGAACCGTACGGAGACTGATCCGGACGCCATCTTGAACGCATACGAACAACTTCCGGAACGGTTCCGGCACCCTTTCGACCTAGGACCCGACTGGTCCTGCAGCCCGATGCGAGGGTGCCGCGGCCGGGCTAGCGTGCACAGCGTGTTGCAGACGACTCAGCCCTACGAGACCGCCATACCCCATCCTGAAGGGGTGAGCGCCGACGAGTTCCGTGCCGCCCTCGCCCGCCTCGCCGCGGGCGTGGTGCTGGTGACCGCGCACGACCCGGAGCACGGTCCGCGCGGCGAGGACGTCGGAATGACGGCGACCGCTTTCCTCTCCGTATCGCTCGACCCGCCGCTCGTCATGGTGAGCGTTCGCAACGATTCCCGTATGGACGACCTTCTGGAGCGGCAGCCGCTGTGGGCGGTGTCCGTTCTCTCCGAAAGCCAGCGGCACGTCGCCGGGCGCTTCGCGATGAAGGGAAGGATCAGCGACCGGCTCCTCTTCGAGGACATCCCCCACGCGCCCGGGACGGCCACCGGGGCGCCCGTCGTGCGGGGCGCGCTGTCGGCGCTGGAGTGCCGGACGGAGCAGCGGGTGACCGCCGGGGACCACACGCTGGTGATCGGCAGGGTGCTGACGGCGACGGCGCCGAGCACGGAGAGCGGGCCGCTGATGTACTTCAAGGGGAAGTACCGGCAGCTGGGGTGACCCCGGGGCCCCGCAGCCGGGAGGGTTCTACCCCCAATCCCTGCCGGTGCGCCCGCGCTTGGTCTCGGCGCGCTGCTTCTTCTGCCGCAGCCGGCGCTCGTTGATGCCGCGCGGGATCTTCGTGGCGCGGCGCGGCTTCGGCGGCGGCGCCGTCGCCTCGGCGAGCAGCGACGCGAGGCGTACGGCGGCGGTCTCGCGGTTGCGCCACTGCGAGCGGTGCTCGGAGGCCCGTACGGTCACGACGCCGCCGACGAGCCGGCCCGCGAGCCGTGCCAGGGCGCGCTCCTTCCACACCTCCGGCAGCGCTTCGGTGCGCGCGAGGTCGAACCGCAGCTCGACCTGGCTGTCGCTGGTGTTGACGTGCTGGCCGCCGGGGCCGGAGGAACGCGAGAAACGCCACTGGAGCTCGGCCTCCGGCAGGGAGACCGAGCCGCGGATGACGTAGGGGCCGGACATGCCCCCATGATCCCGCGTCGGCGGGGACACGTCACGCCGTTTTGCGCCATGGACGGGGCGGGTGCCGGGGGCGGGCGCCGGGGCGGGTATCGGGGGCGCGCGTCAGGAACGTGCAAAGAAGGTAAAGCCGGATGGAACCCCGGGCCCCTCGGTCGGCGTTAACAAGGGTGACGGTGACCCGCGTGCCGCGGTGCGCTGCAATCCGACGCAGACCTGACCAGAAAGGGACAATT
This sequence comes from Streptomyces klenkii, assembly GCF_003626645.1. GTDB lineage: Bacteria > Actinomycetota > Actinomycetes > Streptomycetales > Streptomycetaceae > Streptomyces > Streptomyces klenkii. The sequence goes on from NZ_RBAM01000008.1 coordinate 278,011, forward strand.
CCCATGGCTGTAAGCCTGTCCAAGGGCGGCAACGTCTCCCTCACCAAGGAGGCCCCGGGCCTGACGGCCGTCACGGTCGGCCTCGGCTGGGACGTCCGCACCACCACCGGCACGGACTTCGACCTCGACGCGAGCGCGATCGCCGTGAACCCCACGGGCAAGGTCTACTCCGACGCCCACTTCGTCTTCTTCAACAACAAGTCGACGCCGGACCAGACCATCGTCCACACCGGTGACAACGTCACGGGCGCCGGCGAGGGCGACGACGAGCAGATCAACGTCAACCTGGCCGGCCTCCCGGCCGACGTCGACAAGATCGTCTTCCCGGTCTCCATCTACGACGCGGTGGCCCGCAGCCAGAACTTCGGCCAGGTCCGCAACGCGTACATCCGCATCGTCAACCAGGCCGGCGGCGCGGAGCTCGCCCGCTACGACCTGAGCGAGGACGCCGCCACCGAGACCGCCATGGTCTTCGGCGAGCTGTACCGCAACGGCGCGGACTGGAAGTTCCGCGCGGTCGGCCAGGGCTACGCCTCGGGCCTCCAGGGCATCGCCCAGGACTTCGGCGTCAACGTCTGACGGTCGTCCCGTCACGGCGAGGGGCCGTCCCGCGGTGTGCGGGGCGGCCCCTGCCTGCATGTCTGAGTGACCCGGTACGGGTGCGGGCGCTGGTGCGGGCGCAGGTGCGCGTCAGCCGAAGCGGCCGGTTCCGGCGAGCTTCCAGTCGCGGTTGCAGTCGGGGCCGCACCGCCACGACAGCGGCGGATTCGCGGTCACGTTGAACCGGCCGTCCAGCAGCCACGTACCGACCTCACCAGTGGTGGTGTTGTGCCACAGGAGGTCGGTCTTGCCATCGGCGTTGAAGTCCCCGGTCCCGGAAAGCTTCCAGTCGCGGTTGCAGTCGGGGCCGCACCGCCACGACAGCGGCGGATTCGCGGTCACGTTGAACCGGCCGTCGAGGAGCCACGTACCGACCTCACCGGTCGTCGTGTTGTGCCACAGCAGATCCGTCTTACCGTCACCGTTGAAATCCCCGGTCCCGGAAAGCTTCCAATCCCGGTTGCACTCCGGACCGCACCGCCAGGACAGCGCCGGATTCCCGGTCACGTTGAACCGGCCGTCCAGCAGCCACGTACCGACCTCACCGGTCGTCGTGTTGTGCCACAGCAGATCCGTCTTACCGTCACCGTTGAAATCCCCGGTCCCGGAAAGCTTCCAGTCCCGGTTGCACTCCGGGCCACATCGCCACGACAGCGCCGGATTCCCGGTCACATTGCGGTTGCCGTCGAGCAACCACGTACCCACCTCACCCGTGGTCTTGTTGTGCCACAGGAGGTCGGTCTTGCCGTCGCCGTTGAAATCCCCGGTCCCGGAAAGCTTCCAGTCGCGGTTGCAGTCCGGGCCGCACCGCCACGACAGCGGCGGATTCGCGAGGACGTTGCCCTTGCTGTCGAGGAGCCAGGTTCCCACTTCACCGCTGGTCGTGTTGTGCCACAGCACATCGGTGGTGTTCCCTACCGCGCCGGCAGGCGTGCTCGTAGTGGCAACGGCGAGGGCCAGCGCCGTCAGCCCCGCCGCCACCAGAGCGCCGAGTCTTCGGAACGGACTCGTTTCCATGGACGAACCTCCTGGTCGGAGAAGCACGAAGAACCACGAAGAACGACGGTGCCTGCCGAGGATGGCGCGTACGGGATCGGATGGCTAGGGGCGGAGCGGAGCGGCATTCGCGTACGGTCCGCCGCCCGGGGCCGCGGGGGACGTCCCGGTTCTCCCCCGGCCCCTCCGCCGCGCCACGCCCCGAACGCCAGGCGGGGAGCCCGGTGAAGCTGGGTAGAACCAAGGGGAGCATTGCTCGCCATACCACACGACCGACCGGTTGCGCACACTCCGTAACCACCTGCTGAGCAGCGGAGTTGGGCTTCTTCGGGGCGGGTAGGTGTACCCAAGGAGGGGACCCGTGGAGACAGGACTCACGCACCATGGACGACGGCGACTCACTCGAACGCATTCTTGCGGCGGCGATCAGGGACCGGGACCGCGAGCCCGAGCTCTGCCCGGGGTGCCTGCGGCCCCTGCGGGTCGTCGTCGTGGCGGAGAATCCCGGCGACGCGACGTCCCCGGTGATCGTGCGCGGCGTCTGCCCCGCGTGTCCCGGGGGGCTGGGCGCCGCGGCCCCCTGAAACACCTGGCCCTGGCCTGCCCGAACTGCCAGAACATGATGCAGCAGATGGGCAATGGTGTGTACAAGTGCTGGAGCTGCGGATACACCAGCACGGGGTGAAGTCCGGGTGCTGGCCCAGGGTGAAGCCCAGGGCTACGGCCGCGGATGCGGGCCGCGCCGAATGCGGAGATGCTGGTTGCGTCAGCGTTCCGTGAGGAGGACGGCCATGTCCATGCTCGACAAGCTCAAGGGCCTGCTCAAGGGCCATGAGGACCAAGCTCGGCAGGGTGTCGAAAAGGCGGGCGACGCGTTCGACGCCAAGACGCAGAACAAGTACCAGAGCCAGGTCGACACCGCCCAGCAGAAGATCAACGAGCAGTTGGGCAAGCAGCAGCCGCCCGAGGACCGGCCGCCGAGCTGATCGCCAAAGGCTCGTTCAAAGGCTCATTGCCGGACGCTCATCGCCGGAGGCGCATCACCACAAGCGGTCCGTCTCGCCCGGGTAGAGCCCGATGCGGCTCTGCTCGAAGGCGCCCGCGTCCGCATCCGCGCGCGCCCGCGCCGTGAAGAAGGCGCCCATGGTGACCTTGTCGAAGCCCGGCTGGTCGCTGGGGAACGGGTTCCGGGGCGTGCCGCCGATCAGCGCGGTGCCGGGCAGGAGCCGCCAGCCCGCGCTCTCGTAGAAGGGCTGGAGCGGGCGGTCGCAGGTGAACAGCCCCACGTCCGTGCCGCTCGCGGCGATCACCTCACGGGCGGCGGCCACCAGCCGCCGCCCGTATCCCTTGCCGCGGTGTGCCGTGTCCGTGACGACCGCGCTGAGGCCGGACGCCCGGTACGTCCGGCCACCGTGAACGATCTCCTTGGACAGGATGTCCAGCGCCGCCCGTACGCCGCCGTCCGGCGCCACGAGCAGCATCGCGACGGGCCGCAGGGCCGGGTCGTGAGGGCCGCCGCCGGGCCACGCCTGCTCGCGCAGGGCCTCGGCGGCCGCCCGCAGCTCCGGCGGAGTCTCCGCCTCCGGCACCGTGACGATCCGCATGTGCGCCCCTCCCCGTCCCTGCCCTGTCCGTTGCCGCAGGCTAGCCCAGGGCCGCCGCGCCCGCCTGCGCGAACTTCTCGTCCAGGTCGCCGCTCGGGGCCCCGGCCACGCCGATGCCGGCCACCGGCGCGCCCTTGACCTGGACCGGCGTGCCGCCCGGCAGGAACAGGGTGCCGGGGATGTCCTTGAGGTTCGGGACGCTCTGGAGGCGCTTGACGAGCTCCGAGGTGGGAGCGTTCCAGGAGACGGCCGTGAAGCCCTTCCGTACGGCCGACTCGTACGACTGCGGGCCCGCGCCGTCGCCGCGCAGGGTCACCAGCGTGTTGCCGTTGCGGTCGACCACCGCGACGGACACCTTCTGGCCCTCCTTCTTCGCGGCGGCCAGCGCGGCCTGGGCGGCGCGCGTCGCCGCGTCCACCGACAGGTGCGCGGACTCGGTCACCCCGGTGCCGGCCACGGTCACCGGAGCCTGGCGCTGCGCCGCGGGCGAGGCCGTCGCGGAGACCGCCCCGAACGTGCCGGCCGCGACGACGGCGGCCCCGGCCGCGCCCACGAGCACGCGGCTCCGGACGGAGAGCTTCCGCAGCGCGGACTTCGCAGGCATCGCGGGCGTCGCAGACTTCATTTCGGCTCCTCATGCAGGTACAGGCCAGTGATTGCTTGTGCCTCCATCGTTCGCGGCCGCGGGCGCCCGCGGATCGGCGTCCCGGCTGTCCCCCGGGTCAACCGATCGGCTGATGCGGAGGCCCCCTGCGCGGGTTAGGAACAGGAGGTGACCATTCCCGACGATGACGACCCCGGCGCCCGCCGCCTCGCCCTCGTCATGCACGCCGCCTTCTTCCTGCTCCTCTCCGCCTCCTTCGCCCGCTTCCTCATCCGGCACCCGGGCGAGCCCCGCACCCCGTGGATCACCGTCCTCACCGTGCTGCTCGCCCTGCTCTACGTCCTGAGCCCGGCCCTCGCCCGCCTGAGCCCGGCCTTCGTCCGCCTGAGCCCGGTCCTCGCCCGCCCCCGGCCGCAGCTCCTGTGGCTGACCGCCGTCGTCGCGACGTGGGTCGTCCTCGTCGTGCTCGCGCCGAGCTTCGCGTGGTGCTCGGTGCCGCTGCTCTACACGGGGCTGCGCACGCTCCCCACCCGCGCCGCCGTCCTCCTGGTCGCGTTCCTCACGGTCCTGGTCGTGGTGGCCCAGCTCCGGCTGTCGCACGGCTTCGACCCCACCCTCGTGCTCGCCCCGCCGGCCGTGGCCGCGGTCGCCACCGCCGTCTTCCTCCACACGCAGCGGCAGACGGAGCGGCAGCGCGCCCTGATCGACGACCTGGTCCGTACGCGCCGCGAACTGGCCGCGACCGAGCGCCGCGAGGGGGCGCTGGCGGAGCGGCAGCGGCTGTCGATGGAGATCCACGACACGCTGGCCCAGGGGCTGTCCAGCCAGCGCATGCTGTTGCAGGCCGCGGACCGGACGTGGGACGCGGACCCGGAGGCCGCCCGGCGCCACACCCGTACCGCCGCCGACATCGCCGCCCGCGGCCTGGCCGAGACCCGCCGGTTCGTCAACGACCTGGCCGCCCCGCAGTTCGACGGCGGTGCGCGGCTGGAGGACGCGCTGCGGGCGCTGGCCGCCTCGGAGACGGCCGAGGGGACGGGAGCCCCGGTGCTCTTCCACCTCGACGGGAGCCCGGTCGCGCTGCCGGACGGGGTGCGGGCCGCGCTGCTGCGGATCGCCCAGGGCGCCCTGGCGAACGTCCGCGAGCACGCCGGCGCGGCGACGGCCGCCCTCACCCTGAGCTACCTCGGCGACCAGGTCGTCCTCGACGTCGCCGACGACGGGCGCGGCTTCGCGCCGGGCGCGCCGCCCTCCGCCGCCCGCGGGCGCGGCCACGGCCTGCCCGCGATGCGGGCGCGCGTGCGGCAGCTCGGCGGCACCCTGACCATCGAGTCGGCGCCCGGCGAGGGCACCGTCGTCTCCGTCTGCATTCCCCTGGAGCCCCAGTGACCGGTCCTGACCCCCGCCGTCCCGAACCCCGCCGTCCCATCCGCATCCTCCTGTGCGACGACCACGCCGTCGTCCGGGCCGGGTTGCTGGCGCTGCTGGCCAGCGCGCCCGGCATCGAGGTCGTGGGCGAGGCGGGCGGCGGCGAGGAGGCGGTCGTGCTGGCGGCCCGGCTGCGGCCCGACGTCGTCCTGATGGACCTTCAACTGGGGCCGGGAATGGACGGGGTCGAGGCGACGCGCCGCATCGTCGCGGAGGCGGCGAACCGGCCGGCCGAATCCGGAGCGACCGCATCCCGTACGACCGCAGCCGGAACGACCTCATCCCGTACGACCGCACCCGGAACAGCCGCATCCCGTTCGACCGCACCCGGAACGTCCACATCCGGAACTGCCGCATCCAGCAAGGCCGTAGGAGCGGAACGCGGCGGTCCGTACGTCCTCGTCCTCACCACGTACGACACGGACGCCGACGTCACCCGCGCCATCGACGCCGGCGCGACGGGGTATTTGCTGAAGGCCGAGCGTCCGGAGGAGCTGTTCTCGGCCATCCGCGCGGCCGCCGAGGGGCGTACGACGCTCTCTCCGCCCGTCGCGAGCCGCGTCATGGCGCGGGTGCGCGGCGCCGGGCGGCCCGCGCTGACGGACCGCGAGCGGGACATCCTCGGTCAACTCGCCCGCGGGCTGGGCAACCGGGAGATTGCTCGCGCTCTGTTCATCAGCGAGGCGACGGTGAAGACCCATCTGGGGCGGATCTACGACAAGTTGGGCGTCGACACGCGGGCGGGCGCCGTCGCCGTAGCGAAGGAGCAGCGCCTGCTGCCCTGATGACCCGGGCCGTCCGGGCCCGTTGGCCTGGCATTCCAAGCCTTCCGGGCCGGTTGGCCTGACTTCACGCGTCTTGATGCCGTCTTGATGTCGCCGGCCCTAGCCTGTCGGCGGCCCGTAGCGGTCCACTCCGCTCCGCTTGTATGCAATCTCATCGAATCGCATACAACTGCTGTCCTCGAACTGAGATGCGACGGATTTCAAGTCCGGACCAGCCCCGGTCAGTTCACCGCATAGCGGAATCAATCAACCGCGTTTCGGAGAACGGCAGATCAAATCCTTGTTGCGCCCCTGTCAATGTCGGTCAGGGGATGGCACTCTCTCCTCAATCCACTCCTGCACCACTCCTGCACCACCGGGCAGCCGTAACCCGTGCTGCCCTAACCCCCCTCAAAGGGACGTGAGTTCACGGCCCGCACATAGGAGACAGAGTTGAGAAGCGTCACCTCCACCTCCCGCAAGAACACCCTGCGCGCCGCCGCGCTCGTCGCCTCCGCCGCCATGGTCGTCGTGGCCGTGCAGACCGGCTCCGCGAGCGCCACCCCCGACAAGGCGAGCGAGGCTTCGCCCCTCGCCGTCTCCGCAGGGCAGCGGGTCGCCGCAATCAAGGACGCGCAGTCCGCGGCCCCCTCCACCGCCGCGAAGCTCGGTCTCGGCGGCAAGGAGAAGCTCGTCGTCCGTGACGTGATCAAGGACGCGAACGGCACGGTCCACACCCGCTACGAGCGCACCTTCGACGGTCTGCCGGTGCTCGGCGGCGACCTCGTCGTGCACGAGGCGAAGAGCGGCTCGAAGAGCGTCGACAAGGCGACCGACGCCGAGATATCCGTGCCCAGCACCACCCCCGCCCAGGCCCCCGCCGCCGCGAAGAAGAGCGCGCTCAGCGCCGCCGCGGACGAGAAGACCGCCAAGGCCGGCGCCGAGCGCGCGCCGCGCAAGGTCGTCTGGGCGGCCGAGGGCAAGCCCGTCCTCGCCTACGAGACCGTGGTCACGGGCGTCCAGAAGGACGGCACGCCCAGCAAGCTGCACGTGATCACCGACGCCAACACCGGCAAGAAGCTGTTCCAGCGCGAGGCCATCGAGACCGGCCAGGGCACCAGCACCTACAGCGGCACCGTCCCGCTCTCCACCACCAAGGGCGGCAGCGGCTACGAGCTGACGGACGGCGAGCGCGGCGGCCACAAGACGTACAACCTCTCCCAGGGCACGGACGGCACCGGCACCCTCTTCACCAACCCCACCGACACCTGGGGCGAGGGCGACCAGAAGGCCGCCGTCGACGCCCACTACGGCGCGGCCGTGACCTGGGACTTCTACAAGAACGTGCTCGGCCGCACCGGCATCAAGAACGACGGCGTCGCCGCGTACTCCCGCGTCCACTACGGCGACAGCTACGTCAACGCCTTCTGGGACGACGAGTGCTTCTGCATGACCTACGGCGACGGTGAGGGCAACAAGAACCCGCTCACCGCCCTCGACGTGGCCGCCCACGAGATGAGCCACGGCGTCACCTCCGCCACGGCCGGCCTGAACTACAGCGGCGAGTCCGGCGGCCTCAACGAGGCCACCTCGGACATCTTCGGCACCGCCGCCGAGTTCTACGCCAACAACTCCACCGACAAGGGCGACTACCTCATCGGTGAGCAGATCAACATCAACGGCGACGGCACCCCGCTGCGCTACATGGACAAGCCCAGCAAGGACGGCAAGTCCAAGGACTCCTGGTCCTCCTCGCTCGGCCGCCTGGACGTCCACTACTCCTCGGGCCCGGCCAACCACTTCTTCTACCTGCTGTCCGAGGGCAGCGGCGCGAAGACGATCAACGGCGTGTCGTACGACAGCCCGACCGCCAACAACGTCAAGGTCGCCGGGATCGGCCGGGACAAGGCCACCAAGATCTGGTACAAGGCCCTGACCACGTACTTCACCTCCACCACCAACTACAAGGCGGCCCGCACCGGCACCCTGAAGGCCACCGCGGACCTCTACGGCTCCACCAGCGCGGAGTACAAGGCGGTCGCCAACGCCTGGACCGCGATCAACGTGAAGTAACGATCAAAACGATCAAGCAGTAACGATCAATCGCACATGAGTCCGGGATGCCCCGCCGCCGACGCGGGGCGCCCCGGACTCGTCCGCGTTCCCCCGCCCCGCTCGTACGGGGGCGTACGGGGTCACCCGCCCCGCTCGTACACGTTTACGCGTACGGCCCGCCGCCGTGACACCATCGAGGCGTGATCGACCTCGGCTACTCGCTCTCGCGCCGCTTCCCCGACCCTCCGCAGACGGACTACCGCACCGCTGACGTGCGGGCCCTGCGGCACGACCTGTTCTGCGGGGACGTCTACATCGCCGACGTGAAGAGCGACCGCGAGCTGTCCACAGCCTGGGGATGGGTGCCGGTGCTCGACTTCGCGTGGGCGCTGTGCGACGTCATGGAGCAGATCGACCGCGACCCGCGGGGCAACCGCTCGGCGAACCGGCAGTTCGCCGAGCTCGACTTCACCGAGTCCACGGACTGCATGCTCTTCGAGCGGCGTTTCGGCTGGGTGGAGGTCTCCGCGGACTGGATGCCGGCCGACGAGCCCGCGCTCACCTTCGACCACCGCGCGCTGCGCCGCGAGGCCCGCGACTTCCTGCACGACCTGATCGCCGACCTGTGCGACATGCACGAGGGCCTCGCCGACAACCCCGCCGTCTGGGACCTCCAGGCCCGCTTCCCGCGCGTGTGACCGGCGGCGGGATCACTCCGCCACCGGCTCCACCCGTACGCCTATCTGCGCCGCGAACGCCGGGGCCAGGTCCAGGAGTTGGAACGGGCTGATCACCGCGCCCGACAGGCGCTCGATGCCCCGTGCGACGTCGAGCTCCGTCGCCTCCCGCAGATCCACGTCCGCCATCCGGGCCCCCGAGAAATCGGCGCGGCGCAGCGCGCAGTCGCGGAAGACGACGCGCTCCAGCCGGGCGCCGCCGAAGTCGGCCTCGGAGAGGACGACGCTCTCGAAGGTGACGTCCTTCAGCTCCGCCCCGCGCAGATTCAGATAGTCGATCTTGCCGCCGCGGACGAGGACCCGCTCCAGCACCGCGTCGTACAGCTGGACCCCGCCGAGCCGGGCGTCCCGGATCTCCACGTCCCGCAGGGCCGCCCGCGACAGGTCGGTGCCCACGCCGCGGACCCCGTCCAGCACGCAGTCCGTGAACCGGGCCGAGACCAGCCTCGTCTCGTCCAGCCCGCAGCCGTAGAGCCCGCAGTCCAGGAAGTGGGCGCCCCCGCCGGACTGCCCCGCGAAGTCGGCGTCCGTGAACGCGAGGCCGTCGTAGTCGCCCTCGGGCTCCAGCTCCCCGCCGTCGTGCGGCCGCAGCTCGGGCAGCCGCACCCCCGGGAGCTTCGGCTGCGGGCGCGCCGCGCCCTTCCGCTTCCTGCCGTGCGTCGTCATGCCGTCCACGGTGGCACAGGGCACTGACAACGGCGCTTGACCTCAACCATGGCTGAGGTTGAAGACTCAAAGGCACACCGGCACGACACGCGAAACGCCCTGGAGACCGCCATGCACGCCGTACGACTGCACGCCTTCGGCCCCGCCGAGAACCTCGTCCACGAGCGGGTCGAGGACCCCGAGCCCGGCCCCGGCCAGGTCCGCATCGCCGTCGCCGCCGCCGGTGTGCACCTCCTCGACACCGCCCTGCGCTCCGGCTACAACAGCGCCGCCCACACCGCCCCCGAGCTGCCGACCATCCCCGGCCGCGAGGTCGCCGGCACGGTCGACGCCCTCGGCGACGGCGTCGACGCGAGCCGGCTCGGCCGGCGCGTCGTCGCCCACCTCGGCATGGTCCCCGGCGGCTACGCCGAGCTCGCCGTGACCTCCGCCGAGAAGGTGCACGAGCTGCCCGCCGGGCTCGGCGAAGCCGAGGCCATCGCCATGATCGGCACCGGCCGCACCACGCTCGGGATCCTCGCCTTCACCGAGCTGAGCAGCGAGGACGTCGTCGTGGTGACCTCCGCCGCGGGAGGCATCGGCGCCCTCCTCGTGCAGTACGCCAAGCACGCGGGCGCCACCGTCGTCGGCCTCGCCGGCGGACCCGCCAAGGCGGAGCGCGTGCGCGCCCTGGGCGCCGACATCGCGCTCGACTACAACGACCCCGCCTGGCCGGACGCCGCCCGCGCGGCCCTCGGCGGACGGGCCGCCACCGTCGTCTTCGACGGGGTCGGCGGCGAGGCCGCCCGCGCCGCGGTCGGCCTGCTCGGCCCCGGCGGCAGCCACCTGGTCTTCGGCTGGTCCGCCGACGGCCTGAACAGCAACGGACCGTCGTTCGCCCTCAGCGAGGCGGAGCTCGCCGAGCGGGGCATCACCTCCCGCAACGTCCTCGGCCCCGCCATGCTGGAGCGCATCGGCGGCCCCGAGGGGCTGCGCCGCCTGGAGGCCACGGCCCTCGCCGACGCCGCCGCGGGCCGCGTCACCCCGCTCGTCACCCGCTTCCCGCTCGCCGAGGCCGCCGCCGCGCACCGGGCCCTCGAGACCCGCCGGACGGTGGGCAAGGTGGTGCTCGTCCCGTAAGGGAAGCCCTGCCAACGAAGTCCTGAAGGAAGCCCGTAATGGAAACCCTGCCAATCAGGCCCGTAACGGAAGCCCCGTAAAACCTGCAAAAGGAGCCCCGCGTTCAGCAGGCGCCCCTCACCCGACCGGCCTACGCTGGACTGCGGATCTCCGCACGTACGGCCGTGAGAGCAGGTCCCATGGATTCAACGGGTTCCACGAGTTCCTCCGACACAGGCCCGATACCCCCCTCCATACCCGGCACCGCGCCCGACCCCCGCCGCTGGTGGGCGCTGGTGGTCATCGCGGTCGCCCAGCTGATGGTCGTCCTGGACGCCACCATCGTGAACATCGCCCTGCCGTCCGCACAGCGCGCCCTCCACATGTCGGACGGCAACCGGCAGTGGGTCATCACCGCCTACACCCTGGCCTTCGGCGGCCTGCTGCTCCTCGGCGGCAGGATCGCCGACCTGGCCGGCCGCAAGCGCACCTTCATGACCGGCCTCGTCGGCTTCGCCGCGGCCTCCGCCCTCGGCGGCGCCGCGCACACCTCCGGCCTGCTGTTCATGGCCCGCGCCCTGCAAGGAGCCTTCGCCGCGCTCCTGGCCCCCTCCGCGCTGTCCCTGCTGACCACCACCTTCACGGTCGGCAAGGAACGCGCGAAGGCCTTCGGCATCTACGGCGCCATCGCGGGCGGCGGCGCCGCGATCGGGCTGATTGCGGGCGGCCTGCTCACCGAGTACCTCGACTGGCGCTGGTGCCTCTACGTCAACGTGCCCATCGCCCTGGCCACCCTGCTCGGCGCCGGGGCCTTCCTCCACGACGACCGGCGGCGCGGCGAACGCCCCCGCCTGGACATCCGTGGCGTCGTCCTGGGCTGCGGCGGCCTCGTCTCCATCGTCTACGCGTGCAGCGAGGCCGAACCGCGCGGCTGGAGCGACCCCCTCGTCCTCGGCCTGCTGTGCGGCGGCGTGGCGCTGCTGGGCGTCTTCGCGTGGTGGCAGGGCCGCGCGCCGAGCCCGCTGCTGCCCTTGCAGATCGTCCGCGACCGCAACCGCGGCGGGGCGTTCCTGATGATGGGCCTGGCCGTCATCGCCATGTTCGGCATGTTCCTGTTCATGACCTACTACCTCCAGGTCATCCTCGGCTACTCCCCCGTGAAAACCGGCCTCGCGTTCCTCCCCGTGACCGCGGCCATCGTCGCCGGCTCCACCCAGATCTCCGCCCGCCTGCTGAACCGCGTGCCCCCGCGGGCGCTGATGGTGCCCGGGGCCCTCCTCGCCGCCGGCGGGCTGTTCCTGCTCACGTTCCTGCCCGTCGAGCCCGCCTACGTGAGCCACGTCCTGCCCGCCGAGCTCCTCGTCGGCCTCGGCCTGGGCCTGATCTTCATGCCCGTCATGGCCACCGCCACCTCCGGCGTCGCCCCGCACGACGCCGGCGTCACTTCCGCCACGGTCAACACCGCGCAGCAGGTGGGCGGCTCCATCGGCACCGCCCTCCTCAACACCATCGCCACGTCCACCAGCGCCGGCTACATCGCCGCACACCTCAAGACCGCCGCCGCGGACGCCGCGGCGGCCGGCGGCGCCCTGACGCCCGCCGTCCGCGACACCGTCGTCAAGACCGGCGTCGTCCACGGCTTCCACGTCGCGATCGGCTGGGGCGCGGGCATCATGCTCCTCGCCGGCCTCGCCGGCGGCCTCCTGGTCACGACCCGCCCGCCCAAGCAGCCGAGCCCGCTCGGGGACGCCGCCCCTGCGGGAGCGGAACACACCACGTGAAAATCGCTGGCCGCGCCCCGCCCCCGCCCCCATCCTGAGCCCCATGAAGATCGAGATCAGGGACGCCCGGGACACCGACTGGCCCGCCGTCTGGCCCCTCGTCCGCGACACCGCCGCCGCGGGCCTCACCTACACCTTCCCGCGCGACCTCGACGAGGACACCGGCCGCGCGATGTGGATGCTCGACGCCCCCGGCCGTACGGTCGTCGCCGTCGACGACGAGGGCACCGTCCTCGCCACCGCCAAGATGAACCCCAACCACATGGGCCCGGCCTCCCACATCGCCAGCGCGAGCTTCATGGTCTCCCCCGACGCCGCCGGACGCGGCATCGGCCGGGCCCTCGGCGAGCACGTCATCGCCTGGGCCCGGGAGCAGGGCTACCGCGCCATCCAGTTCAACGCCGTCGTCGAGACCAACACCCGCGCCGTCGCCCTCTGGAAATCCCTCGGATTCCGCATCGTCGGCACCCTGCCCGAGGCATACCGGCTCCCCGACGGCAGCTACACCGGCCTGCACATCATGTATCTACAGCTGTAAGCGCGCACCTACGGCCGTAAGCACATGCCTGCGGCCGTAAGCCGCCGGGGCGGAATCGGTGGCCGCTAGGCCACCACCCGCATCCCGTGGGCCGTATTGTTCAAGCGCCGCCCGCCCGACTCCGTGCAGACGACAATGTCCTCGATCCGTACACCGAAACGTCCCGGAAGATAAATCCCCGGTTCGATGGAGAAACACATCCCCTGCACCAGCGGGAGATGCTCGCCCTCCACCAGATACGGCGGCTCGTGCGTCGTCACCCCGATGCCGTGCCCCGTACGGTGAATGAAGTACTCACCGAAGCCCGCCGAACGGATGACCTGTCGCGCCACCCGGTCGACCTCCTGGCACGCCACACCCGGCCGCACCGCCTCGAACGCCGCCTGCTGCGCCTCGCGCACCACGTCGTGCACCTTGCGCTCCTCGGCCGTCGGCTGCCCCACGTGCACCGTGCGCGTCGTGTCCGAGCCGTAGCCGTCCTTCAGGCCGCCGAAGTCCATGACGACCATGTCGCCCAGCTCGATGACCCGCTCCCCCGCGTCGTGGTGCGGATTGGCGGCGTTCGGGCCCGAGCCGACGATCGTGAAGTCGACCTGGCTGTGCCCGTGTTCGAGCAGCAGCCGGGCCAGGTCGGCCGCCACCTCCCGCTCCTGCCGCCCCTCGAACCGCAGCCCCGTCACCTCCTCGTACGCGGCGTCCGCCGCCGCGCCCGCCGCCGCGAGCCGCTCCACCTCGTAGGCGTCCTTCACCGCCCGCAGCATCGGCATGACCTCGGTGAACGCCCCGTACGACACGCCCGGGCAGGCGCGTTGCAGGCCCAGCAGGTGCTGCGCCCAGGCGTTGTCCGAGACGCCGTAGCGGTCCTTCGGCCCGAGCAGCGGGGCCAGCGCCGCGTACGGGTCCTGGCCGTCGGTCCAGCCGGTGACCGACAACGACGAGGCCGACGGGGCGCGTTCGGCGTCGGGGCGCTCCAGGGCGGGGACGAGCAGCCGCGGCCGCTCGCCCGGTGTGATCAGCAGGGCGGTCAACCGCTCGGTGGGCGGCGGTCGGTAGCCCGTGAGCCAGTCCAAGTCGGGGCCCGGTGTGACGATCAGACCGGCCAGTCCGGAGTCGGCGGCCTCGACGGCGGCGCGCCTCAGGCGGTCGGCGTAGGCCGGCCCGCCCGCGGATCCACCGGGCGGGGTCGGGGCGGGGGCGGCGGCATCGCTCATGGGGGCAGCGTAATCCGCACGAAGGCGCCCGGCGCCGCGTTTCTCTACCTCACGGGTGATACTCCCTCATCCGGCCGGATGAGAGCGACCCCGACCCAGGGCCGATTTCCCGGCGATTCCGTTGTGGAGCCAATTCCGGGGTGTCTAGCGTGTTCATGCCTGCCTGCCGTCCGCCCACCGGAAGCGACGCGGGAATCACCTAGCTAGGAGCACCAAGCATGTTCCGACGAGTCGGGCGGTTCGCCGTCCACCGACCATGGCTCACCATTGCCGGCTGGATCCTCGCCGCAGTGGCCCTCAGCCTGCTCGCCCCGGGGCTGAAGTCCACGACCGATGAAACGGAATTCCTTCCTTCACATTACGAATCCGTGCAGGCGGGCAAACTCCAGGAAAAGGCCTTCCCCAAGACCGAACAGCCCTCCGCCATCGTCGTCTTCCAGCGCTCCGACGGCGGCAAGCTCACCGACGCCGACCGCGCCGACGTCGTCAAGGTCACCCGCGGGCTGGACGACAAGCACCACAAGGGCGTCGCGCACGTCGTGACGAGCCCGCAGGCCGTCTCCCCCAACGGCGAGATCGCCCTCGCCAACGTCGTCGCGACCGACCGGAACTCCCAGGACGGCACCCTGCCCGACGCCGTCAAGGACCTCCGTCAGGACGCCAAGGGCCTCCTGGACGGCACGCACCTGAAGGCCGGCTTCACCGGCCAGGCCGCCACCAACCTGGACGCCCAGGAGTCCTCCGGCGACACCGACTCGATGATCATGTCGGCCACCCTGCTCCTGATCGTCATCCTGCTGCTGGTCATCTTCCGCAGCCCGCTGATAGCGCTGATGCCCGTCCTCATCATCGCCCTCGTCTTCGCCGTCGCCCTCGGCCTCATCGGCACCGCCGCCCACCTCGGCGGGCTCAAGGCCGACACCTCCATCTCCGCCATCCTCATCGTCGTCCTCTTCGGCGTCGGCACCGACTACATCCTCTTCCTCCTCTTCCGCTACCGCGAGGAGCTGCGCGCCGGGCAGGAGCCCAAGGAGGCCCTCACCAACGCCGTCGCCCGCGTCGGCGAGACCATCGCCTCCGCCGCCGGCGCCGTCATCGTCGCCTTCCTCGCCCTCCTGCTCTCCACCATGGGCATGATGCGCGCGATGGGCCCCTCGCTCGCCATCGCCGTCGGCGTCACCCTCGTGGCCGCCCTCACCCTCGTGCCGGCCGTCTTCTCCCTCCTCGGCACCAAGGCCTTCTGGCCCTCCAAGGCCTGGAAGAAGCGCCCCCGCAACCGCGTCGCGGACGGCCTCGGCTCGCTCGTCGCCCGCCGCCCCGCCGCCATCGCCGCGCTCTCCGCCGCCGTCCTGGCCGCCCTCGCCGTCGGCGCCCTCAGCTTCAAGGCCGAGTTCGACACCGACAGCCAGCTGCCCCAGAAGCTGGAGTCCGTCCAGGCCATGAAGGACCTCCAGCGCGGCTTCTCCGCCGGGCAGTCCGACCCCGCCATGGTCTACGTCGAGTCCCGCGGCGGCACCGCCCTCGACAAGGGCGCCCTCGGCACGTACAAGAAGGAGCTCGCCGGGACCGACGGCGTCGGCGCCGTGACCGACCCGGTCATCAGCCCCGACGGCACCGTCGCCCAGTACAGCGTCGTCCTCAAGTACCGCCCCACCGAGGACAAGGCCATCGACCTCGCGGGCGGCGCGCTCCGCGACAGCGCCCACAAGGCCGCGCCCGACGGCACCAAGGCCTACGTCGGCGGCACCTCCGCCGTCCTCGCCGACGTCGAGAAGGCCGTCAACCACGACTACAAGCTCGTCTTCCCCATCGCCGGCCTCGCCATCATGGTCATCCTGGGCCTGCTGCTCCGCAGCCTCGTCGCCCCGCTCTACCTGATGGTCGCCGTCGCCCTCGGCTTCAGCGCCACGCTCGGCTCGACCGTCTGGCTCTTCCAGGACCTCCAGCACAAGAACGGCCTGCTGTTCATGCTGCCGGTCATCGTCTACCTCTTCGTCGTCGCCATCGGCACCGACTACAACATCCTCATGGTCGCCCGTCTGCGCGAGGAGGTCCGGCGCGGCGTGCCGGCCCGCGAGGCCGTCCGCACCGCCGTCGCCCGCTCGGCCCCCACGATCGCCTCCGCCGCGGTCATCCTCGCCGGCACCTTCGGCGTCCTCCTGCTGGCGGACAACTCGATGCTCCAGCAGATGGGCTTCGCCGTCGCCTTCGGCATACTGCTGACGGCCTTCGTGATGGCCATGCTCCTCGTCCCGACGGTCACGTCCCTCCTGGGCCACAAGGCCTGGTGGCCCGGCCACCAGGACGCCCCGCGCCCCGACCCCGCGGCGACCGCCTTCCCCGCCCAGTCCCCGGGCCGCCACCGCGCGGCGGACGAGGAGGTCCACAGCTGAGGCGGCCGGGCCGCACCGGCCCCTGACACGACGAAACCGCAGGTCCCGGGAGGGACCTGCGGTTTCGTTCTACGAGCCGACTGTCGGGTTCGAACCGACGACCTTCGCTTTACAAGAGCGGTGCTCTACCAGCTGAGCTAAGTCGGCCTGTCCGTTGCAGTCTAACCAAACTCGGGCCATGCCCAGGCCATGAATTTTCACAGCCTCCGGCTGCTGACAACCGACCGCCCCGCAGGTAGCGTCACCAGCAACCCGGTCCAATTGGACTGGACCACTCCCTCTACTCGGATCGTCCGGCACGTTCCTGCCGGTGAAGGGACTCATCACCATGGCCACGGTCACGTACGACAAAGCCACCCGGATCTACCCCGGGGCCGACAAGCCCGCCGTCGACCAGCTCGACATCGCCATCGAGGACGGTGAGTTCCTCGTCCTGGTCGGCCCGTCCGGGTGCGGGAAGTCGACCTCGCTGCGGATGCTCGCGGGGCTGGAGGACGTCAACGGCGGGGCGATCCGGATCGGGGACCGGGACGTCACCCATCTGCCGCCCAAGGACCGGGACATCGCCATGGTGTTCCAGAACTACGCGCTCTACCCGCACATGACCGTCGCCGACAACATGGGCTTCGCCCTGAAGATCGCGGGCGTGAACAAGTCGGAGATCCGCCAGAAGGTGGAGGACGCGGCGAAGATCCTCGACCTCACCGAGTACCTGGGGCGCAAGCCGAAGGCGCTCTCGGGCGGTCAGCGCCAGCGCGTCGCCATGGGGCGCGCGATCGTGCGCGAGCCGCAGGTGTTCCTGATGGACGAGCCGCTGTCGAACCTCGACGCGAAGCTGCGCGTGCAGACGCGCACGCAGATCGCCGGGCTCCAGCGCCGGCTCGGCATCACCACGGTCTACGTCACCCACGACCAGGTCGAGGCCATGACCATGGGCGACCGCGTCGCCGTCCTCAAGGACGGGCTGCTCCAGCAGATCGACACGCCGCGGAACATGTACGACCGGCCGGCGAACCTGTTCGTCGCCGGGTTCATCGGCTCGCCCGCCATGAACCTGGTGGAGGTGCCGGTGACCGACGGCGGCGTGAAGTTCGGCAACAGCGTCGTCCCGGTGTCGCGCGAGGCGCTCGCCGGCACCGGCAAGGGTGACCGCACGGTCACGGTGGGTGTCCGCCCCGAGCACTTCGACGTGGTCGAACAGAACGGCGAGACCGCCAGGTCGCTCGGCAAGGAGTCGAAGGACGCCCCGGCCGGCCTCGCCGTCACCGTCAATGTCGTGGAGGAGCTCGGCGCCGACGGATACGTGTACGGCACGGCCGAGGTCGGCGGCGAGCGCAAGGACCTCGTCGTCCGCGTGAACGGCCGCAACGTGCCCGAGAAGGGCTCCATCCTGCACGTCGTCCCGCGCCCGGGTGAGCTGCACGTCTTCTCCACCTCCTCCGGCGAGCGGCTGAGCGACTGACGCCCTGCCCGACCCGCCGCCGGGCCCGCCGCCCGCGCGAAACCTCCGCCCCCGTGCCGCCAAAAGGCCGGGGGCGGGGTGTTTTTCGGGTCGAAGCAGCACCGGTCGCCGTTTTCCCCGGCAGACCGCCCTTTTCGAGTCCCGTGCGTCAACTCGGCGACGCGCCGCACCCCCTGACGCATCCCTCGACCGGGTGACTAGATGTCGCGGCGTCATTACCCCTCGCTACCATCTGCGGCATGAACCAGGCCGCCCGCCACATCGGCAGAACCCTTGCCTTCGTACTCCCCGTCGTTCTCGTCCTTTCGGGAACCCTCGCGGTGACCCGCGTCCCGTGGGCCGCGCCTGCCGATTCGCAGGTGCTCACCGCCTCCTCCAACACCGCCTCCACCCAGGCCCGCGGCCTCGCCCCGCACGAGGTGCTGCGCGACAAGCTGCTGACCGAGATGCAGGAGAAGAACCCGGGCGTCGCCCTCACCCACCTCCAGCAGGCCACCAACGGCCGCCCCTCGCTGGCCCGGCACTGCGTCGAGATCGCCCGCAGCCTCGGCCGCGCGGCGGTCGCCAAGTACGGCCCCAAGCAGGCCCAGAGCTTCGCCCGGCCCGTCTGCGACACCTCGTACGCCTCCGGCGTCCAGGCCCGCTGACCGCCGCCGGGGGGCACGGCTGCCGCGACACCGCCGGTCCGCCCGCGGACAGCACCGCATATCGTGCGGGGCATGACCGGCACGCACGCGCACCCGTACCCCACCCAAGCCGTGATCCTGGCCGGCGGCCAGGGGTCGCGGCTGCGCCCGTACACCGACGACCGACCCAAGCCGATGGTCGAGATCCCCGGCACCGGGACCCCGATCATCGGCCATCAGCTGGCCTGGCTGGCCGCCGAGGGCGTCACCGACGCCGTGGTCTCGTGCGGCCATCTGGCGGAGGTCCTCCAGGACTGGCTCGTGTCGGCCGATCTCCCGCTGCGGGTGACGACCGTCGTCGAGAAGGAGCCGCTCGGCCGCGGCGGCGGCCTGAAGTTCGCGGCGGCCTCCCTGCCCCACCCCGACCGGCCCTGGTACGCCACCAACGGCGACATCTGGACCCGCTTCTCGCTGCGCGAGATGGCCGCCTTCCACCACGAGCGTGACGCGGCGGCCACCCTGGCCCTGGCCCGGCCCCGGATCCCCTGGGGGGCCGTCGAGACCGACGAGTTCGGGCACGTGCTGGACTTCATCGAGTCCCCGCCCTCCCCGTATCTGATCAACGCGGGCGTCTACGTCTTCTCCGCCGCCTTCACGGACCTGCTGCCGGAGCGCGGGGACCACGAGCGCACCACGTTCCCCCGGCTGGCGCGCGAGCGGCGCCTCGCGGGCTATCCGCTGCCGCACGGCGCGTACTGGCGGGCCATCGACACCGCCAAGGATCTGACCGAGGCGGCCAAGGAGCTCGCCGGCGCGTAGTCCGGCGGGCTCTGACGGACGCCTTCTTCCGCCGCAGCGGCGACAGAACGGCCCCGCACCCGGAAAGGGTGCGGGGCCGTTCCTTGCGGGAGCCTGCTCAGCCCAGGAGGCCTCCGAGCGCTCCCGTGCCGCCGCTGGACGAGCCGCCGCCGGAGGACGTGCCTCCCGTGCTGCCCGACGTGCTGCCCGCGCCGCTGGAGGCCGACGAGCCGCCCGAGGGGCTGCGCGGTGCGGCCGGCGGGGCGGGGTGCCGCGGGGTCTGCGGGGCGGGGCGGACGCCCTGGCTGGCGCCGGGCCGGCCGGTGCCGCCCGCTGCGGCGCCGGTGGGGGTGCGGGCGGCGCCGGGCGCGGCCGGGGCGGTCGCGGACGGGGTCGCCGAGTGGGTGCCGGGGGCCGTGGGCGTGGGGGTGCCGGCGGCCGACGGGCCGTGGGAGCCGCGCGGGGTGCGGGCGGCGCCGGGGCTCTGCGGGTCCGGCGAGCCCGGGAGGTTGTTGACCGGGGGGTCGCTGGGGCCGGGGACCCTGACGGTCTGGGAGGAGCGGACGGCGCCGCCGAGGGTGGAGCCGACCAGCAGGGTGAGGCCGATGATGACCGTGGCCATGATCGTGCCGCGGCGCAGGACGCGCCGCCGCAGGTCCCACAGCTCGGCGCGCGGGCCGAGGCGGCGCCAGGCCTCGCCGGCGAGCCGCCCGTCGATGGAGTAGAAGGGCGCCCCGGCGATCACCAGGGGGCTCCAGGCGGCCAGGTAGATGATGTCGGGGGCGTCGTAGACGGGGGTGCTGCGCCAGCTGACGGTGACGATCAGGACGGCGGACAGCAGCACGCCGAAGCAGGCGGCGAGGCGCTGCCAGAGGCCGACGATGGTCAGCACGCCGACGACGACCTGGAGGAAGGCGACGGTGAGGCCGGCGCCCACGGGGTGGCTGAGAGCGAGGTCGCGCAGGGGCTCGGCGGCGGGCCAGGGGTGGAGGGCCGTGAGCCAGGCGACCATGGAGCCGCGCTTGCCGCCGTCGAAGTAGACGGGGTCGCAGAGCTTGCCCATGCCGGCGTAGACGGAGATGAGGCCGAGGAAGATCCGCAGCGGCAGCAGGACGACGCCGAGGTTCATCCGGCGGCCGGGGTAGTAGGCGTGCCGGACGGAGTCGCGCTTGGTGGCGCTCTCCTCGCCGTCCGTGCCCTCGGCGCCCTCTTCGTCGTACTCCGCGTCATAGCCGCCGGGGTCGTCCGGGCCGCCGAACTGCGGGTAGCGGTAGCGGTCTTCATCGTACGCGCTGCCGGCGGGGCGGACGCCGTGCAGGAGCTGCGCCCCGGGGGCGGCGGGGCCGGCGGCGTCGACGAGCTCGCCGGGGCCGGTGCGCTCGCCGTGGCTGCGGGGGCCGACGACGGAGGGGGGCTGGTCGTCGACGCGGATGCGGGGCAGCACCTGGGTGGAGCCCGCGTCGGTGACGGCTGAGTCCCGCACGGCCTGGAGGAGTTCGGTGGGCGCCGCGTCGCCGGGTGCGGCCCGCCCGCTCCACACCACGGGAGCGCGCCGTTTGGGCGCGCTCTTGACGGTGGGCAGCTGCGCCGTGTCGGCGATGCCTGCGTACTGGCGGGCGACGCGCGGGGGCCGGGCGAGCTGCACGCGGAAACTCACGTGGTTGACGGCGATCTGCGCCGGGTCGGACGGAACCTTCACCGTACTCAGCGCGGGCTGGTCGTCGTACCCGGAAGAGCTTCCCCCCGTGGGTGTGCGGGGTGTTCTGGTGTCCACACTCATCTAACCGAGTGACTTCTGATTAGGACACTGCCTTGACCGGTTCGAACTGCCGGGGACGCGTCAACGCTGCCCGGTACAAGATCCGTTCACGTGCCGGGCGGAGCCGCCGGCACCGGCTCTTGCGCGCTGAACGGGCCGGTGGACCGGCCCGTTCAGCACATAAGGAGACTTGTCAGGCGCGGCGGCGAGCGGCCTCGTAGAGCACGACGCCCGCGGCGACACCCGCGTTGAGCGACTCCGCGCCGCCCGGCATCGGGATGCGCACGCGGAAGTCGCAGGTCTCGCCGACGAGGCGGGACAGGCCCTTGCCCTCGCTGCCGACGACGATGACGACCGGGCCTCCGAGGGCTTCGAGCTCGTGCAGCTCGACGTCGCCGTCGGCGGCGAGGCCGACGACGACCAGGCCCTCCTTCTGGTACGACTCCAGCATCCGCGTCATGTTGGTGGCGCGGGCGACGGGCGTCCGGGCGGCGGTGCCGGCGGAGGTCTTCCAGGCGCTGGCGGTCATGCCGGCCGCGCGGCGCTCGGGGACGACCACGCCGTGGCCGCCGAAGGCGGAGACGGAGCGGACGACGGCGCCGAGGTTGCGCGGGTCGGTGATGCCGTCGAGGGCGACGATCAGCGGGTCCTCGCCGTTGTCGTAGGCGGCGGCGCTGAGGTCCTCGGGGTGGGCGTACTCGTAGGGCGGGACCGACAGGACGAGGCCCTGGTGGTTGAGGCCGTTGGTCATCCGGTCGAGCTCGGGACGCGGGGCCTCCATGAGGTTGAGGCCCTTGTCGGTGGCGAGCTGGAGGGCCTCGCGCACGCGCTCGTCGTTGTCCAGGTACTGCTGGACGTAGAGGGTCTTGGCGGGCACGCCCTCGCGCAGCGCCTCGACGACGGAGTTGCGGCCGACGACGAGCTCGTTGGGGCCCTTGGGGCCGCCGCGGCGGGGGGCGGGGCGGCGGGCCGCCGCCTGCTTGGCCTGGGCGTTGGCGACACGGTTCTTCTTGTGTCCCTTGCGGGCGGAGGCGGGCGGGGTCGGGCCCTTGCCCTCCAGGCCCCGGCGCCGCTGGCCGCCGCTGCCGACCGTCGCGCCCTTCTTGTTGGACGTGCGGCGGTTCCTGCGCTGGCTGTTGCCGGCCATGGGGTCACCTGACTTCTTCTACTCTGCCGCCCTGGGACCGATCGGCCCCGGCGGGCCCTTGCGGGCTTCGGACGGCGGCGCCGGACTCGGTCCGGCGGTTGCCTACTACGTACGTACGAAAAGTGTCCCTCAGGACAGCGACCAGCGCGGTCCGGACGGGGTGTCCTCGATGGCGAGGCCGGCGTGCTGGAGCTGATCGCGGATGGCGTCGGCGGCGGCCCAGTCCTTGCGGGCGCGGGCGGCCTGGCGCTGGTCGAGGACGAGGCGGACGAGGGAGTCCACGACGCCGTGGAGGTCGTCGCCGCGGCCGGCGGAGGCGTCGGCCCACTGCTCGTCGAGCGGGTCGAGGCCGAGGACGCCGAGCATGGCGCGGACCTCCGCGAGGCGGGCGACGGCGGACTCCTTGTCGTCCGCGGTCAGGGCGGAGTTGCCCTGGCGGACGGTGGTGTGCACGATCGCGAGCGCCTGGGGGACGCCCAGGTCGTCGTCCATGGCCTCGGCGAAGGCGGGCGGCACCTCGGCGGCGGGCTCGACGGTCTTGCCGGCCATCTCGCAGACGCGCTGCATGAAGCCCTCGATCCGCGCGAACGCGGCCTCGGCCTCGCGCAGGGCCTCCTCGCTGTACTCGATCATCGAGCGGTAGTGCGGGGTGCCGAGGTAGTAGCGCAGGACGATGGGGCGCCAGTGCTTGACCATCTCGGAGACGAGGACGGAGTTGCCCAGCGACTTCGACATCTTCTCGCCGCTCATGGTGACCCAGGCGTTGTGCACCCAGTACTGCGCGAAGTCGTCGCCGAAGGCCTTGGCCTGGGCGATCTCGTTCTCGTGGTGGGGGAAGATCAGGTCGAGGCCGCCGCCGTGGATGTCGAAGGCGGTGCCCAGGTACTTGTGGGCCATGGCGGAGCACTCCAGGTGCCAGCCGGGACGGCCGCGGCCCCAGGGGGTCTCCCAGGAGGGCTCGCCGGGCTTGGCGGCCTTCCACATGGCGAAGTCGCGGGGGTCGCGCTTGCCGGTCTCGCCCTCGCCGGAGGGCTGGAGGAGATTGTCCAGCTCCTGGTTGGAGAGCTGGAGGTAGCCGGGGAAGGAGCGCACGTCGAAGTAGACGTTGCCGTCGGCGTCGTAGGCGTGGCCGCGCTCGATGAGGCCGCGCATCATCTCGACCATCTCGGTGACGTGGCCGGTGGCGCGGGGCTCGACGGTGGGCGGCAGGCAGCCGAGGACGTCGTAGCCGCTGTTGAAGGCGCGCTCGTTCTCGTAGCCGATGGACCACCAGGGGCGGCCCTGGTCCGCGGCCTTGTTGATGATCTTGTCGTCGATGTCCGTGACATTGCGGACGAAGGTGACGTCGTAGCCGCGGTAGGTGAACCAGCGGCGGAGGATGTCGAAGTTCAGGCCGGAGCGGATGTGGCCGATGTGCGGAGCGGCCTGCACGGTCGCGCCACACAGGTAGATCGAGACGCAGCCCGGAGTGAGCGGGGAGAAGTCGCGGATCTGCCGGGCGCTGGTGTCGTACAGGCGAATGGTCACGCAACCAGAGTAGTGGGCGTTCGGCAGTGCCCCCGGCAATCGGGGGCGTGGAAGGACGGGAACGAGGGGTTCCGCAGGGTTTCGAGAGAAATTACCCCCACTTGCCACCTATCTTCCTAATACGGCCTAATACGGCAAAAGTACAGATCTGCGTGATAGCTTCCCGGGCACGGCCTCACCTTCACCGCCTGGAGGGGCGTTGCACCCCACCCTGCCCGTACAGCACGAGGGAAGCCGCGGCCCCGTCCGGCTGGCCGCACTGGACGGGCTGCGGCTGTGCGCGGCGCTGATGGTGGTGGCGTACCACTACGTGGCGTTCGGCAGCGGGGCGTGGGCGGGCCCGCCGGCGGAGGTCTTCCCCGCGGCCCACGTGCCGGCGTCGTACGGGTGGCTCGGGGTGCAGCTGTTCTTCATGATCAGCGGCTTCGTGATCTGCATGAGCTGCTGGGGCCGGGGGCCCGGCGAGTTCGCCGTGTCGCGCGTCACCCGGCTCTTCCCCGCGTACTGGTTCTCCGTCCTGGCCGTCGCCCTCGTCGTCTGTCTGTGGCCGATGGCGGACGAAACCCTCCGTTCGCGGGACGTCGCCGTCAACCTGACCATGCTCCAGTCGCCCCTCGGGGTGAATGCCGTCGACGGCGTGTACTGGACGCTGTGGGTCGAGCTGCGCTTCTACCTGCTCTTCGCGCTGGTCGTCGCCGGGAGGGGGCTCACGTACGCACGGGCGGTCGGCTTCTGCGTGATCTGGGGCTTCGCGGCGGCCGTCGCGGCCGCGGTGGACGAGCCGCTGCTCGACCAGGTGCTGCTGCCGGAGGACTGCTGGTACTTCATCGCGGGCATCGCCTTCTACCTCATGTACCGCCACCGCCCGAACCTCGTGCTGTGGCTGCTGGTCACCGGGTGCTTCCTCGTCGCGCAGCACTGCCTGGTGGCGGCCCAGGGGCGGGCGGAGGGCCACATGGGCCACCGGGTGCCGCACTGGCCGACGGCGGTGCTGCTGGCCCTGTTCTTCGCCGCCATGGCGGCGGTCGCGCTCGGCTGGACGCGGCGCCTGGCGCACCGGTGGCTGACCGCGGCCGGCGCGCTCACCTATCCCCTCTATCTGATCCACGAGCGGGTGGGCTGGCTGGTGATCCGGCGGACGGCCGGCGCCGTGTCCCCCGCCGTCCTGCTGCCCGCGCTGGTGGCGGGGATGCTGGCGACGGCGTGGCTGGTGCACCGGCTGGTGGAGCGGCCGCTGGCGGGGGCCCTGCGGCGCGGGCTGCGGCGGGCGGCGGCGGAGATCCGGGCCGCCTCGCCGGGCGCGCCGCGAGCCGCCGCTCCGGACGCCCTGCAAGCCGCCGCTGCGGGGGCACCGCAAGCCGCCTCTCCGGGCTCACCACAAGATCGTCACAAGATCACCCCGGAGCCGTTCCAGGCCGGGGGTTGGAATTACGGCAGAGACAGGAGATAACTGTCACGGCGGGCCGGGGGGTCCTTGTGTCAGCATGCCCGCGGACGGCCCTCGTAGGATGAGCCGACCTGAGCCGATGGAGAGGACCACATGCGTTTCGCCAGCCGAGGAGATCTCGATGGCGGCCTGGCTGCAGCCGGACGGAAACCGGCCGCGCCCAGGCTTTACGTCCTGGACGGGCTCCGGATCGTCGCGGCCCTCATGGTCGTCTTCTTCCACTACGTGGCGCTGCGCGGCGGCTGGGGCCAGGACCCCGAGCACATCTTCCCCAATGCGTGGAAGTTCGCCCAGTACGGCTGGACCGGCGTCGAGATCTTCTTCCTCATCAGCGGCTTCGTCATCTGCATGAGCACGTGGGGCCGCTCGCTCGGGGACTTCTTCATCTCCCGGGTGTCGCGGGTCTACCCCGCCTACTGGGTGGCGATCCTCCTGACGGCCGCGGTCGTCTCGCTGTGGCCGCAGGTGCGGCAGGTCAACGGCGGCTTCGACGGCATCCTCACGAACCTGACCATGCTCCAGTCGGGGCTCGGGGTCTGGGACGTCGACGGCGTCTACTGGACGCTCTTCATCGAGCTGAAGTTCTACGTAATGTTCGCGGTCGTCGTGGCTACGGGCGTGACGTACCGCAAGTGCGTGCTCTTCTGCGTCCTGTGGACGATCGTCGCGCTGGCCTCGGTCCAGGCGGACATCAAGCTCCTCGACCAGTGGGCGATGCCGCTCTTCCAGCCGTACTTCGTGGCGGGCATCGCCTTCTACCTGATGTACCGCTACCGCCCGAACGCCCTGCTCTGGGGCATCGTCGCGATGTCGCTGCTGCTCGCCGAGCACCAGATCGGGCGCCGCGTCCGGGACAACACCACGCACCACATCCCCGACTGGCCCGCCAAGCTGATCGTCTTCGTCGCGTTCGTGCTGATGGCGCTGATCGCGTGCGGCGTGTTCAACCGGATGCAGTGGCGCTGGCTGTCGACGGCGGGCGCGCTCACCTACCCGCTGTACCTGATCCACCAGTACATCGGCATGACGGTCATCTACGGCCTGCGCGACCGCGTGCCCCGGCCCGCTCTGGTCGCCGGCCTGATCGTGGTGATGCTCTGCGCGGCGTGGCTGATGCACAAGCTCGTGGAGCGGCCGCTGAGCACCAAGCTGCGCAACGTGCTGCGCTCCAGCATGGAGGAGGTGCGGCAGCACACCCCGCGGCGTGCGGCGCCGGCTTCGCCGGGGGCGTCGCAGGCGGCTGCGCAGGGAGCCCCGCAGGGGGCCTCGCCGGTCCCCGAGCAGCACGGGGGGCGCGAGGAGGTCCGCGAGGGCGCGGTGGCGCAGCGGCTGCGGGCGTACGAGACGGGCACGTACGAGCAGCCGGCGGGCGACCGGGTGCCGGTGGGCCGGCCGGACGGGGCCTGAACCTCAGGGGCGCGGGCCTGAGCCGTACGGGCCGGGCTGTGTGCACGTACGGGCCGGGGCCCACGCCTGCCGGGCCGGTCTGAGCCGTACGGGCGCGTTCCGGCTTGTCCCGGCTTGTACGCGCCCCTTTCCCGCGCCGGCGGCATACGGTGAGCCCGATCGCGTACGCGCACGCTCCCCGGGAAGGATCCGCCGTGGCCGCCACGCTCTCCGACGACCTGAAGAAGCTCCTCGACGACGCCCCCGTCTTCGCGACCGTCGCCACGGTCCAGCCGGACGGCAGCCCTCAGCTCACGGTCACCTGGCTCACGCGCGACGGCGACGATCTGCTGATCTCCACGACGGTCGGGCGGCGCAAGGAGAAGAACCTGCGCCGCGACCCGCGCGTCACGGTGATGATCAATCCGCACAACGCGCCGTACACCTACGCCGAGGTGCGCGGCTCGGCCACGCTCACCACCGAGGGCGGCCAGGAGCTGATCGACGAGCTCTCGCGGAAGTACACGGGCAAGGACTACGCGGACTTCAACCCGGCGGCGAAGGACGACGCGGAGCGGGTGGTCGTACGGGTCACGCCCCGGAAGGTCGTGGGGTCGATCTAGACCCGGCGCCCCCGGTACCCCGGCATCACGACGCCGGAGAAATGCGCCCGCCCGGGCAAGAAGGCCCCGCCGCAGCGGTGCTCGGCCGCCACGGCGAGGGTCCGGCGGAACGCCCGGCCGCAGGCCTCGGCGGCCTAGTAGCCCGCCGCGCGAGCGACGAGCGCCGTCGCCACGGCCGTGAGGCCCTCCTCGCGGCCCGGGAAGCCCAGGCCGTCCGTCGTGGCGCCGGAGACCGTCACCGGGGCTCCCACGGCCTCCGAGAGGACCTTCTGGGACTCCTCGCGGCGCTTGCCGATCCGCGGGCGGACGCCGACGACCTGGACGGCGACGTTGCCGATGACGAAGCCGGCCTCGCGCACGATCCGGGCGGCCTCGGTGAGCAGCGTGACGCCGGAGGCGCCGGCCCACTCGGGGCGGCCGGTGCCGAAGTGGGCGCCGAGGTCGCCGAGGCCGGCGGCGGAGAAGAGGGCGTTGCAGGCGGCGTGGGCGACGACGTCGGCGTCGGAGTGGCCGGCGAGGCCGGTCTCCCCGGGCCACAGCAGGCCGCCGCACCACAGCTCGCGGCCTTCCTCGAAGGCGTGCGTGTCGGTGCCGATGCCCACCTGGGGCAGGGCGGGGAGCGGGCTAGAAGCCATCGTTGGCCCTCCTTCGGGCGAGTACGGCCTCGGCGAGGACGAGGTCGAGCGGCCGGGTGACCTTGAAGGCCTCTTCGTGGCCGGGCACGAGGACGACGGGGGCGCCGAGGCGCTCGACCATGCCGGCGTCGTCGGTGGCGCCCTCGCCCGCCGAGTCGGCGAACTTCTCGTGGGCGGCGTCCAGCGTGCGCCGGTCGAAGCCCTGGGGGGTCTGCACGGCCCGCAGGAGCGCCCGCTCGGGGGTGCCGGTGACGAGCTCGGGCTCGCCCTCGGCGGCGCCCGTGCGCGGCTCGACCTGCTTGACGGTGTCGGCGAGCGGCAGCGCCGGGACGACGGCGGGCGCGCCCTCGCGCACCGCGGTGATCACGGCGTCGACGGTGTCGACGGGCACCAGGGGGCGGGCGGCGTCGTGCACGAGGACGGTGGTGACGTCGGCCGGGAGGGCCGCGAGGCCGAGGCGGACGGACTCCTGGCGGGTCCCGCCGCCGGGGACGACGAGCACCTCGGCGCGGTCGTGGCCGCTGAGGGGGTGGTCGTCGAGGAGGGCGCGGACCTCGGCGGCGCCGTCCGGCGGGGCGACCACGACGACGAGGGAGACGGCGCGGGAGGCGGCCATCGCCCGGACGGCGTGGACGAGCATGGGGGTGCCGCCCAGGGCGCGCAGGGCCTTGGGGGCGCCCGGGCCGAGCCTGACCCCGCGGCCCGCGGCGGGGATCACGGCGGCAGTGCGCGAAGGAGTGACGGCAGGGGCTCGATCAGACATTGCGTTCGCGTTCAGGTTTGCTTCCTCGGCCGAATTGGGTATGGCCTGGGGAGTGCCGGGCAACAAGCCCCGACCAGCCCCTTCCGTGACAGCTGGGCGGGCCGGCTGCCCGGGCCCGGCACTCCAGCAGCACGGTGAGTGCGCGCACAGCACGGTGGGTGCGCGTGCCCGCATCCAGAGATGCCGCAGCGCCCGGCGGATGACTTGCGTCACCGCGCGGGCACCGCGGCACTTCTTTACGTCCGGTGCATCCCGTACGTACGGTTTTCACGTCACGCACGAGCTTCACGTCGCGCACGGTCTTCACGTCCGGTACCTGTGCGTCGTCGGGGACGCGAGGGCATCGGCATGCCGGCCGTTGACTCAACTCAAGGCCTCAGGACGCGAGGACCTCGTCGAGCAGGGCCTCGGCCTTGTCCTCGTTGGTGTTCTCCGCGAGGGCGAGCTCGCTCACCAGGATCTGGCGCGCCTTGGCCAGCATGCGCTTCTCACCGGCGGACAGGCCGCGCTCGCGCTCGCGGCGCCACAGGTCGCGCACGACCTCGGCAACCTTGATCACGTCGCCCGACGCGAGCTTCTCGAGATTTGCCTTGTAGCGACGGGACCAGTTCGTCGGCTCTTCCGCATACGGTGCGCGCAGCACCTCGAAGACCCGGTCCAGCCCATCCTGGCCGACCACATCGCGCACACCGACGAACTCCGCATTGTCCGCCGGCACCCGAACCGTCAGGTCACCCTGGGCGACCTTCAGCACCAAGTAGGTCTTGTCCACGCCTTTGATCTGGCGAGTTTCGATGGCCTCGATCAGCGCGGCCCCGTGATGGGGATAGACCACGGTGTCGCCAACCTTGAACGTCATGTGACAGGTACCCCTTCCGTGGCTATCCAGTCTAACACGGGAACTCCCCGTTCTGAATGGCGTTTTCGCAGGTCAGGGCATATCTCGGGGCTTGACAACAGCAACCGGGACGTGCTGCGGAGGGGTTCCGGAAGCGGGTATTCGCAGGTGGGAGCGGTTCTCCGGGCAGGGCGAAACGGGCACGTTACACGCGTGGAGAGCCGCTCGCGAGCGGTCGAACGTCCCGTTTTGCCGGGGTCCGCTCGGCTGACTTCCGCTACTCCGTTCGGGGCGCGGGCCGCGTTCACCGACCGGAATCCGGAATTGATCACCGCGAACTTGATCAATTCAGGAAGGCGTTCCGCGCGCCCGCGCATTCCGTACCGATAATGCGCACCGGCGCCCGCGGACATCCGCGCGGCGCGCACAGCGTCGATATTCGGCCGTGGGCCGGACCGGGCCGAAGTTGACCATGGGGGCGGGTCGGGTGCAGCCGCCTCCGAGGGGGTCGGTAACCTAAGCGCGCTGACACAACTCTTACACCTCTCACCTCGTCCAAGGAGATGCCGCCGCCGTGAGCAGCAGCCTTCGACGCGGCACTCTCGCCGCTACCGCCCTCGTGCTCTCGATCGCCTCGCTCTCCGCCTGCGCGGCGGGTAACAGCGCGCAGACGCTCGAGGTGAAGCCGGACAACGCCGCCACCTCGGTCGGCGACATCAAGCTCCAGAACGTCAACGTGATCACGCAGCCGGACCTCACCGCGAAGGGCCCCGCCGTGATCACCGGCCAGGTCTTCAACAACGGGCGCAAGGACCAGACGCTCCGCGCGATCAGCCTGCCCGGCAAGAACGGCGCCAAGGTCAAGCTCACCGCGGCCAAGGGCTCCGGCGACGTCGTCGTGCCGGCCGGCGGCTCGGTGCTGCTGGGCGGCAAGGGCAACGCCTCGGCGGTCCTGCCGGACGGCCGCGAGGCCATCAAGGACGGCGAGCAGCAGAGCCTGGCGTTCGACTTCAGCACCACGGGCGAGGTGCGGATCGGGGCGTTCGTCGTCCCGGCCACGAGCTACTTCAAGGACTGGGGGCCCAGCGAGGCCGCACCGACGCCGGCCGCGGGCAAGCCCGGCGGCGGCAAGCCGTCCGGTGAGCCGTCCGCGCCGGCGGGCACGCCCTCCGCTCCCGCGGGGAAGCCGAGCGGCAACGCGAGCCCGGGCGCGGGCGAGGCGTCCCAGGGCGCCCAGCAGCACGCCGGTCACTGATCGAGCAGAGCGTATGACGAAGGGCCCGGAAGCGTGATGCTTCCGGGCCCTTCGCTCGTACGGGTGAAGCTCGGCACGGCACCGCCCCGGCACGACACCGCCGGCACCGGCGCGTACGCCGCGATCCGCCGCGATCCGCCGGAGTCGGCCTACGGCTCGAACTTGTAGCCGAGGCCGCGCACCGTCACCAGGTAGCGGGGCGCGCCCGGGTCCGGTTCGATCTTGGCGCGGAGGCGCTTGACGTGGACGTCCAGGGTCTTGGTGTCGCCGACGTAGTCCGCGCCCCAGACCCGGTCGATGAGCTGCATGCGCGTGAGCACGCGGCCCGCGTTGCGCAGCAGCATCTCCAGGAGGTCGAACTCCTTCAGCGGGAGGTCGACCTTGGCGCCGGAGACCGTGACGACGTGCCGGTCGACGTCCATCCGGACCGGGCCGGCCTCCAGCGCGGCGGGGGTGACCTCCTCCGGCTCGCCGCGGCGGCGCAGCACCGCTCTGATGCGGGCGACGAGCTCCCGCGAGGAGAACGGCTTGGTGACGTAGTCGTCGGCTCCTATTTCCAGGCCGACGACCTTGTCGATCTCGCTGTCCTTGGCGGTCACCATGATGACCGGGACGTTGGAGCGGCCGCGCAGCTGCCGGCAGACCTCGGTGCCGGGCAGGCCCGGCAGCATCAGGTCGAGCAGGACCAGGTCGGCGCCGTTGCGCTCGAACTCGTCCAGCCCGTCGGGCCCCGTGGCCGCGACGGCGACCTCGAATCCCTCCTTGCGCAGCATGTAGGACAACGCGTCGCTGAAGGACTCTTCGTCCTCGACGACGAGTACTCGGGTCACGGAAGGACCTCCGGGGCGGGAAGGTGTTCGACAACGGGGTGGTGGGGGCTGCGGTCGCGGTCTCGGACCGCGCCCGCCTCGGGAAGTCGGAGGGTGAACGTCGAGCCTTGGCCCTCGGCGCTCCAGACCGTGACCTCGCCGCCGTGCGAGGCCGCGACGTGCTTGACGATGGCGAGACCGAGGCCGGTCCCGCCGGTGGCGCGCGAGCGCGCCGGGTCGACGCGGTAGAACCGCTCGAAGACCCGCTCGCGGTCCTTCTCCGAGATGCCGATGCCCTGGTCGGTGACGGCGATCTCGATCAGGGCGCCGCCGGGCGCCGCGATGTGGCGTGCGGCGATGCCGACGCGCGTACGGGCCGGACTGTAGTTGACGGCGTTCTCGACGAGGTTGCCGAGGGCGGCGGCGAGCTGGCCGCGGTTGCCCCAGACGTGCAGGTCGGCGGTGCCGCCGGCGGCCATGGTGATCTGCTTGGTGGAGGCCTGGTGGCGGCAGCGGTCGATGGCCTCGGCGACGAGTTCGTCGACGCGGACGGGCTCGGCGTCCTCCAGCGGGTCGTCGTTCTGCACCCGGGAGAGGTCGATGAGCTCCTGGACGAGGTTGGTGAGCCGGGTGGCCTCGATCTGCATGCGGCCCGCGAAGCGGTGGACCGCCTCGGGGTCCTCGGCCGCGTCCATGACGGCCTCGGAGAGCAGGGAGAGGGCGCCGACCGGCGTCTTGAGCTCGTGGCTGACGTTGGCGACGAAGTCGCGGCGGACGGCCTCGATGCGGCGGGCCTCGGTGAGGTCCTCCACCAGCAGCAGGACGAGCCGGGAGCCGAGCGGGGCGACGCGGGCGGAGACCGCGAGGGCCTCGCCGCGGCCGGTGCCGCGCCGGGGCAGGTCGAGCTCGACCTGGCGTATTTCGCCGTCCCGCCGGGTGTCGCGGGCCATCTGCAACATGGGCTCGACGGCCAGCTTCCCGCCGCGCACGAGCCCGAGGGCGTACGCGGCGGAGCTGGCCTTGACCACGGCATCGGCCTCGTCCAGGACCACGGCCGACGAGCGCAGCACCGAGAGCACGGTGTCGACGCCGGGCGGGAGCACGGCGTCGGTGTGCAGGGAGCTGCGGGTCGGGCGGGCCTGGTCGCGCTCGCTCCAGCGGAACGCGAGCATGGCGATCACGCCGGTGCACAGCCCGGCGAGCGCTGCCGCTGCGGCGAGGGCCGCGTCCACGTTCATGAGTCCAGGTTATGCGGGTCGTACGGACCGTCCACAGCCAAATGGGTACCGTCTCGAACACACGTTGCCGAGAGTTCACCTTGGCGTCGGTACTGGTTCACTCCGGAGCGCCGTGGCCGTCGCGTTTCGGCCGGACCGTGGGACCGTGGGCGGTCATACGGCTCGGCCCACTGTTTCACTCGGCAGAGAGAAGGTCAGGCAATGCGGGACGCGTACCACGAGGAGCTGGATTCGATCGGCGAGGGCCTGGTGGAGATGGCCCGGCTCGTCGGGTCGGCGATCGGGCGCGCCACGACGGCGATCCTGGACGCGGACCTCAAGCTCGCGGAGTCGGTGATCGCCGCGGACGCGAAGGTGGACGACCTCCAGCGGGATCTGGAGGAGCGCGCCGTCGCCCTGCTCGCGCGGCAGCAGCCGGTCGCCACCGATCTGCGGATCGTGGTCACCTCGCTGCGCATGAGCGCCGACCTGGAGCGCTCGGGCGACCTGGCCCAGCACGTCGCCAAGCTGGCGCGGCTGCGCTTCCCGGACACGGCGGTGCCGCGCGACCTGCACGCGACGATCCTGGAGATGGGGCAGCTGGCGCAGCGGCTGATGGCCAAGGCCGGCGAGGTGATCATCACCAAGGACGTCGACCTGGCGCTCCAGCTGGAGCAGGACGACGACGCGATGGACCTGCTGCACCGCACGCTCTTCCAGCACCTGATGGACGACCGCTGGAAGCACGGCATCGAGACGGCGGTCGACGTGACGCTGCTGGGCCGCTACTACGAGCGGTTCGCGGACCACGCGGTGTCGGTCGCGAAGCGCGTGGTCTACCTGGTCACGGGCGAGCACGCGGACGAGCTGACGCAGTCGGAGGGCCGGTCGGGCGGGGACGGCGACGCCTGAGCCGGGGCGTGCGAGCGAGGGAGTGCGGCGCCTCGTGAGTGCTTCCACGCGCCCTCCGTGCGCCCGTACATACGTACGCGAAGGGCATTGACGGACGGATCGGACGGTCTTTGACTTGGGGCAGGCAACCACCCTTCGAGGAGGTACCCGCACATGACCCAGACTCCTTCCGCACCGGCCAACGGCTGCCAGTGCGGCCCCGGCTGCTCCTGCGGCTGCCAGAACGGCGGCTCATGCCAGTGCGGCGGCAGCTGTAGCTAGCTCCTTCTCATCTCGCATGTCACTCACGGGAAGGACCCCCGGCCGGTGCTCCGGCCGGGGGTCCTCTCGCTTGCGGGCTCACTCGATCTCGGGATCCGTCTCGCTCTCGCCGGTTTCGCCGCCTTCGCCGGTTTCGGGTCCGGGAGGCGCCGGGGCGGCCGGGCCCGGCTTCTGGGCGGGGGCCTGGGGCTGCTGAGGCGGTGGCTGCTGTTGCTGCGGCGGCTGCGGCGGCTGCTCCTGGGGCTGCGGCTGCGGGGTCTCCTGCTGCGGCTTCTGCTGCGGCTGCGGTGCCGGTGCCGCGCCGGTCAGGTACGAGCTGACGACGACGTTGGCGTTGTAGAGGTGCTTCTTGCGGTCGTAGTCGCCGCCGCAGGTGATCAGGCGCAGTTGCGCCTCGTCGGTGTCGGCGGGGCCGTAGAGCTTGTCGGCGTCGAAGGGCTCGTTGGGGACGACGGCGATGTTCTCGACGGTGAACTCGGCGACGATCCCGTCCGTACGGGTCACGTGGATCTTCGCGCCGCGCTTGAGGACGCTGAGCCCGGCGAAGACGGCCGGCGCCTTCTGGGTGTCGACGTGGCCGACGATGACGGCGGGGCCCTCGCTGCCCGGCGAGGGGCCGTCCTTGTACCAGGAGACGGCGTCGGCCCGCTCGTACGGCGGCAGCTCCACGCCGCCGAGCTTGTCGAGGCCGTGGCTCTCGATCGGGGCCTTGAGCCCCAGGACCTTGATCTCCAGAGTCTGGGGGCCGGCCCCCGGCAACGGATCGCGTGCCGGGGGCAGACCATGCGCGTGGGGGTGGCTCTTGGCCGCGGTGGTGCCGCCGCGGCCCGAGGCCCGGGTCTCCGGCTCGTCGGCACTGCCGTTGCCGGTCAGGCACAGGGCCAGCAGCAAGGCTGCCCAGGCCACCCTCGTCAACAGGCGGTTGCGTTTACGGCCACCTGCACGCGCTTCTGACATGACGCCCGTTCGCTCCCCGTCAGTGCTTGACGGCGCCGGCGGTGCGGCGGCGGTACCAGATCAGGCCGCCGACGAGACCGGCGGTCGCGGTACCGGCCAGGATGAGCACCGGGGCGTCGGCCGACTCCGTGGAGGCCGCGAGCGCGGTGGCGCCACCGCCCGCGTGGGAGGAGTGGTGCGGACGGCCGTGGTCGTGGTCGCCCCGGCCGTGGTCGTCACGCCCGTGGTCGTCACCCCGGCCGTGGTCGTGGTCGCCGCGGCCGTGGTCGTGGTCACCTCGCCCGTGGTCGTGGTCGCCACGCCCGTGGTCGTGGTCACCCCGGCCGTGGTCGTGGTCGCCACGCCCATGGTCGTGATCGCCGCGGCCGTGGTCGTGGTCGCCACGCCCGTGGTCGTGGTCACCCCGGCCGTGGTCGTGGTCACCTCGCCCGTGGTCGTGATCGCCGCGGCCGTGGTCGTCGCGCCCGTGGTCGCCACGCCCGTGGTCACCCCAGTCGTCGTCGCGGTCACCCCAGCCGTCGTGGTCGCCGCGGCCGTGGTCGTCGCGGTCACCCCAGCCGTCGTGGTCATGACGGCCGCAGCCGCCGTGGTGGTGGTCGTCGTGGTCGTGGCGGCCGTGGTCGTCGTCGCAGCGCCCCGTAGCGGGAGCACCTGCGGCCTCGCCCACGTTCGGGGCGATGCTGCCCCCGAAGGCGTAAGCCGGGACGACGGGAGCCGCGACGACGGCGACGACAGTGGCTGCACCGCATATGGCGGAGCGGAATGAATGCATGGTGTTACCTCCTTGCTCCGAGGCTCACCTGTAGACCCGCCCGCCGCATCCGCACCGTATCCGTCTTGCTCCATTCGGTGACCAGGCAACCCGTTCGCCACAGCAGGAGGCCCCCCACCAGCGGTTTCACCCGCCGGCAGGGGGCCCGTAGCCCCATGACCCCCCGTCAGGGGGCCGGGGTCACTTCTTCTTGCCCTGGTTCTTCACGGCCTCGATGGCGGCCTTGGCGGCCTCCGGGTCGAGGTACGTGCCGCCGGGGGTGACCGGGCGGAAGTCGGCGTCGAGCTCGTAGGCGAGCGGGATGCCGGTGGGGATGTTCAGGCCCGCGATGTCCGCGTCGGAGATCCCGTCCAGGTGCTTGACCAGGGCGCGCAGCGAGTTGCCGTGGGCGGCGACGAGGACCGTGCGGCCGGCGAGGAGGTCCGGGACGATGCCGTCGTACCAGTACGGCAGCATGCGGACGACGACGTCCTTGAGGCACTCGGTGCGCGGGCGCAGCTCCGGCGGGATGGAGGCGTAGCGCGGGTCCTCGCTCTGGGAGAACTCCGAGCCGTCCTCGAGGGCGGGCGGCGGGGTGTCGTAGGAGCGGCGCCAGAGCATGAACTGCTCCTCGCCGAACTCGGCCAGGGTCTGGGCCTTGTCCTTGCCCTGGAGGGCGCCGTAGTGGCGCTCGTTCAGCCGCCAGGAGCGGTGAACCGGAATCCAGTGGCGGTCGGCGGACTCCAGGGCGAGCTGCGCGGTGCGGATCGCGCGCTTCTGGAGGGAGGTGTGGACCACGTCGGGGAGCAGACCGGCGTCCTTGAGCAGCTCGCCGCCCCGGACCGCCTCCTTCTCACCCTTCTCGTTCAGGTTGACGTCCACCCAGCCGGTGAACAGGTTCTTGGCGTTCCACTCGCTCTCGCCGTGGCGGAGGAGGATCAGCTTGTACGGTGCGTCGGCCATGCCCATGAGCGTAATCGACCGCGCAGGTGGCGCCGTGCGCGCTGCCCGGGAGGCCGCCGATTGACGGCGTGCGGCAATCGGATGGCAGGTTCACCTCAGGTGTGTGTAACTTGCGCTTAGCAGGTTCGACACTTACACATGGGGGGATCCGGAATGTCCGTCGCGCGCGTCAGACGAGCCGCGAAGGAGAGCGTCTCGGGTTTGCCCCGGGCCTTCTGGTGGCTGTGGGCCTCCACGCTCGTCAACCGGCTGGGCGCCTTCGTC
This sequence comes from Streptomyces klenkii, assembly GCF_003626645.1. GTDB lineage: Bacteria > Actinomycetota > Actinomycetes > Streptomycetales > Streptomycetaceae > Streptomyces > Streptomyces klenkii. Next base: position 314,886 of record NZ_RBAM01000008.1, read on the forward strand.
TCCATCTTCCTGGCCATGTTCCTCACCGCCGACCAGGGGCACTCCGCCTCCTTCGCGGGGTTCGTCGGCGCGCTGCTCGGCCTCGGCAGCGTCGTGTCGTCGATCGGCGCCGGCGTGATGACCGACCGGCTGGGCCGCCGGCCCACCCTGCTGATCGCCCAGGCCTCGACCGCCGTGTCGGTGGCCGTGCTGGGCTTCATGACCGACCCGGTGGCCATCGCGGTCGTCGCGTTCGTCGTCGGCATGGCCAGCAACGCCTCGCGCCCCGCGGTGCAGGCGATGATGGCGGACATCGTCGCCCCCGAGGACCGGGTGCGGGCCTTCGCCCTGAACTACTGGGCGATCAACCTCGGCTTCGCGATCTCGTCGGTCGCCGCGGGCTTCGTCGCCGAGTACAGCTATCTGATCGGCTTCCTCGGCGAGGCCGCGATGACGATGCTCTGCGCGGTGCTGGTGTTCGTGAAGCTGCCCGAGTCGCGGCCGGACGCCGTGGGCGGCGCGGCCGCGGGCCCGGGCTCGGGCAAGGGCGGCGAGCCCGCCGTCAGCATGGGCACCGTGATGCGCGACGGGCGCTTCATGGCCGTGGTCGGCCTGTCCTTCCTCATCGCCGTGGTGTTCCTCCAGTCCCAGGTCGCCCTGCCGGTGGCGATGGCGGACGGCGGGTTCTCCACGAAGGACTTCGGCATGGCCATCGCCGTCAACGGCGTCCTGATCGTCGCCGTCCAGATCCCCGTCACCCGCTTCATCGAGCACCGGGACCAGCGGCTGCTGCTCGTCCTCGCGGCGCTCCTCGGCGGCTACGGCTTCGGGCTCACCGCCTTCGCCGGCTCGCTCGCGGTGTACATGCTGACCGTCTGCGTGTGGACGCTCGCGGAGATCATCAACTCGCCCATCCAGATGGGCCTGGTCGCCCGGCTCTCGCCGGTCCACGGCCGCGGCCGCTACCAGGGCATGTACACCCTGTCGTGGTCGGCGGCGTCGCTGGTCGCGCCCATCGCGGGCGGCACGGTCATCGACCGGTTCGGCGCGGACGCGCTCTGGGCCGGCTGCGCGGTGGTGGGGACAATCACGGCGGTCGGGTACTGGGTGCTCATGCGGCGGGTTCCGGGGGCGGCGGGTCCCGCGACCGAGGGGCCCCGGGACGGGTCCTCCGAGGAGCCCGATCCGGTTCCCGCAGCCGCGGACCCGGCGGGGTCGCCGGCGTAAGCCCTCGGCGGGGTCGCCGACGGAGGCCTTCGGCGGACGGACGGCGGAGGCCCTCGGCGGACGGACGGCGGAGGCCCTCGGCGGACGGACGGCGCGGTTCGGCACCGCCGGGCTGCGCCGTTGTGGTGTTCCGCCGTTGCGGCGGAGGGATCTTGCCCGGACCGCCCGGATGGCGCCACCATGCCGCCGGCCCGGCTCTCGGGCCGCGCGGTCAGTGGAGTCGGCGCGCCGTCATGAACCCGCGGGTCCGGCCCCGCCCTCGTCGGCCTGATCCGCCGTCAGGCGCGCGAACGCCTCCAGGTTCCGCGTCGACTCCCCCCGCGCCGTCCGCCACGCGTACTCCTTGCGGATGGCGCTCGCGAACCCCATCTCCAGCAGCGTGTTGAAGCTGCCGTCGGCGTTCTCCAGCACCGTCCCGAGGATCCGGTCGAGCTCGTCCGGGGTGACCGCGGCCAGCGGCAGCCGGCCGACGAGGTAGATGTCACCCAGTTGGTCGAGCGCGTAAGCCAGCCCGTACAGCCGGGTGTTGCGCTCCAGCAGCCAGCGGTGCACCGCCTCGTGGTTCTCGTCGGGGCGGCGCACGACGAAGGCGTTGACCGAGAGCGAGTGCTTGCCGACGACCAGGGAGACGGTCGTGGAGAGCTTGCGCGTGCCGGGCAGCTTCACCACGTACGTGCCGTCGGCCGGGTTCTCCCATTCGAGCCCGGCCTCGTGGAACGTCTGCTCGATGACGGATTTAGCGTCAGACATGCGATGAGCGTAGGCGACGCCGCCGCTCCGCCATCGCCTCGGTGTACACCTCGGCCGTGGCGGCCGCGGCCGTGTCCCAGCCGAAGCGGCGCGCGTGGCGGGCCGCGGCCTCGCCCATCCGCCCGGCCAGGCCCGGCTCGTCGGCGAAGCGGCGCAGCACGGCGGCGTAGTCGGCGGGGTCGTGGCCGTCGACGAGGAAACCGCTCTCGCCGTCCCGCACGGCCACGGGCAGGCCGCCGACGGCCGCCGCGAGGACGGGCGTGGCGCAGGCCTGGGCCTCGGCGGCGACGAGCCCGAAGGACTCGCTGTGGGAGGGCATGACCAGGACGGACGCGGCCCGGTACCAGTCGGCGAGCTGCTCCTGGCCGACCGGCGGGCGGAAGCGGACGACGTCGGCGATGCCGAGGCGCGCGGCGAGCTTCTGGAGCCCCTCGGGCTTGGCGAGGCCGCTGCCGCTGGGGCCGCCGACGACGGGCACGACGATGCGGCCGCGCAGCTCGGGCCGCTCGTCGAGGAGGACGGCGACCGCGCGCAGCAGGACGTCGGGGGCCTTGAGCGGCTGGATGCGGCCGGCGAAGAGCGGGACGAGGGCGTCGGCGGGCAGGCCGAGCCGCTCGCGGGCGGCGGCGCGGCCGCTGCCCGGGCCGTCGCCGGGCGCGCCGCCCGGGGTGAAGCGGTCGAGGTTGACGCCGGGGTGGACGACGGCGACCTTGCCGGGGTCGGCGTCGTAGTGGTGGATCAGCTCCCGCGCCTCGCCCTCGGTGTTGGCGATGAGCCGGTCGGCGGCGCGCACGATCTGGGTCTCGCCGATGACGCGCGTGTCGGGCTCGGGCGTGTCGCCCGCGGCCAGGGCGGCGTTCTTGACCTTGGCCATGGTGTGCATGGCGTGGACGAGGGGGACGCCCCAGCGCTCGGCGGCGAGCCAGCCGACGTGCCCGGAGAGCCAGTAGTGGGAGTGGACGAGGTCGTAGTGGCCGGGCCGGTGGCCGGCCCACGCCTGCATCACGCCGTGCGTGAAGGCGCACAGCTGCGCCGGCAGCTCCTCCTTGGCCAGCCCCTCGTACGGGCCGGCGTCGATGTGCCGGACGAGGACGCCGGGCGCCAGCTCGACGGCGGGCGGGAGGGCGCCGGTGGTGGCGCGGGTGAAGATCTCGACCTCGATGTTGATCGCGGCGAGCCGCTTGGCCAGCTCCACGATGTACACGTTCATCCCGCCGGCGTCGCCGGTGCCGGGCTGGTGGAGCGGCGAGGTGTGAACGCTGAGCATCGCGATGCGGCGGGGCTTGCGGGGGGCGCCGAGGCGGCGCAGCGGGGTGCCCGCGAGGGTGCCGAGCGCGCGGCCGCGGCGGGCGCCGAGCCTGGATGCGTACTGGCTCACCGTGCGTGTCCTCCGTCAGCGTGAGGGGTGGGGGCGTGCGTCACCGTTATCAACGGTGCAACGCCACGGGGCGGAGTCGCATTTCCGCTTTGCCAAAGAGTGACCCAGCCCTCGTCCGGCCGGTGTCCGGCCGCCCTGACCAGCGCCTACTCTCGAAGGCATGGCCGTACGCACCTCCGCTCCCCCCAGCCGCCCCGTCGGCGCGGTGACCCGGGGTACGACCAATCCGAACCGGCTGCGCCGCATGGACCGCTGGATAGCCGACGCCCACGGGCCCGGGCTGCGCCGCAGCGCCGACCCGGTCGCCGTCGACCTGGGCTACGGCGCCGCGCCCTGGACCGCGGTCGAGCTGCTCGGGCGGCTGCGCACGGTGCGGGCGGACGCGTCGGTCGTCGGCATAGAGATCGAGCCCGCGCGCGTCGAGGGCGCCCGGCCGTACGCCCGGGACGGCCTGTCCTTCCGGCACGGCGGCTTCGAGATACCGCTCGACGGCGGGCGGCGGCCCGCGCTGATACGGGCGGCGAACGTCCTGCGGCAGTACGACGAGGCCGCGGTCGCCGCCGTCTGGGACCGGCTCCGGGCGCGGCTCGCGCCGGACGGGCTGCTCGTGGAGGGCACGTGCGACGAGATAGGGCGGCGGCACGTGTGGGTCGCGATCGGCCCCGAGGGGCCGCGCACGGTCACCTTCGCGGCCCGGCTCGGCTCCCTGCACACCCCGTCCGACCTGGCCGAACGCCTCCCTAAGGCGCTCATCCACCGCAATGTTCCCGGCGAGCCGGTGCACGCGTTCCTGCGCGACTTCGACCGGGCGTGGGCCGCCGCGGCGCCCTACGCCGCGCTGAGCGCCCGGCAGCGGTGGATCCGTACGGTGGCCGCGCTGCGGGCGGACTGGCCCGTGGTGGACGGGCCGCGCCGGTGGCGCCAGGGAGAGGTCACGGTGGCGTGGGAGGCCCTGGCACCTCGCGGCTAGCGGGGCCCACTCGTACGGGCTGATGCGGCGGCAAATTCCGCCGGACCCTCGCCGTGGGGGTTTCGCGCCGTTGCGGCGGCAAAAATTTTTGCGGGCCGGTCAGCCGGCGGCTCCGGTGCCGGACAGCACCGCCAGCAACGCGTCCACGAGCTCCTTGTCCCGCTCCTCCGTCAGCCGTTCCCTCGCCTCCCCCGGCGGCAGCCACTCCACGCGGTCCACCTCGCGGCTCGGTACGAACGTGCCTTCCGTCGCCCGCGCGGCCCAGTAGCGGACCTCCTTCGGGCGGCCGGCCGCCACGTAGAAGGCCGTGGGCAGCGCCGCACCCGGCTCGCACTCCATGCCGGTCTCCTCGCGGACCTCGCGCAGGGCGCCCCCCAGCGCGTCCTCACCGCGCTTGAGCTTGCCTTTCGGATGCGACCAATCGCCATATTTCGGCCTATGGACCAGCGCGATCTCCAGGCCTCCGCCGTGCCCCCGCCGCCACAGCACGCAGCCGGCGGCCCGCAGCGTCGTCGTCTCCCCCGTCATGACGGCGCCGCCACCGTGACCCGCTGCCAGATCCGGCCGAAGGCGAAGCGTGAGGCCTCGACCTCGTGGCGCTGGTCGGCGTGGAGGATGCCGAGGGCGTAGGCGGTGGCCGGGGCGATGCGCGGGGTGCGGGCGGCCGCGGCGGCGGCCGCGGCGGCCTCGGCGGCGTCGCGGTGCCGGTCGAGGGCCTGGCCGGCGCCGAGGAGGCGGACGGACAGGGCGGGGTCGGCCTCGGTCCGGAGGTGTTCGTCGAGGACTTCCTGGGCGTACCGCCGCAGCCGTACGAGCCGCCGGACCTGGTGCCAGGGCGCGTCCTGCCGTCCCTCGGCGGGCGGCCCGTCGGGGGCCGGGGAGGCGGCGAGGCCATGGGCGAGGGCTTCGGCGTTGTACGGGTGGCCGGCGGTGGACAGCGGGAGCGCGTCGACGGCCTCGGTGAGCCGCCGCTGGGTCTGCTCGGCGAGCCGGGGCAGGGCGTCGTGGGCGGGGACGGCGCGCGCGCCGGGGTCGAGGGGCGCCTCGGAGGCGAGCAGGGCCGCGGCGTCGGCCACCGCGTGGAAGCGCGAGGTGCCGAGCGCTTGCAGGGCGGCGGAGTGGGCGCGCGTCCGGGCGAGGGTGAGCTGCCGTTCCAGCAGGGCGCCGGCCCGGGCGGCGCCGACCGTCAGGCCGCAGCCCGCCGCGCCGCCGCCCTCCGTGCCGGACAGCCGGTGCAGCGCCCCCCGCAGCCGGGCGAGCCGCGCCGCGTAGGCATGCTCCCGCCCCAGCAGCTCCGACAGCCACACCAGCTCCGTACGGATCTGGTCCGTCCAGTCGGTGTCCGTCAGCGGGCGGTAGACGTAGAGGGCGCCGGCGATGCGCCGGGCGGAGCGGCGCAGCAGCCGGGCCGCCTCCCCCGCCTCGTCGGCGTCGGCGCCGCTCTCGCCGTGGAGGCGCAGGCTGCGCAGGAACTCCACCGCCTGGGTGTGCAGATAGCCGGCCAGGACGTCGCCCGCGGCCGCCGTGCCGGCGGAGCCCGCGGGGCCGGCGAGGCTCGCGGGAGCGGGGCCTGCGGCGGTGCGCACGGCCGGGTACTTCGTCGTCATCGTGTCGCGCCCCCCGGCGGCGGTGTCCTCAAGCGCGGCGAGCGCGCCCGTATCCGTGTCTGATTGCGTATCGGTGGGCGTGGGTTCATGGGGTTGCTGAGCCACGCCGGCGCCTCCGGGCGTCTATGAGCATCTCCTGGACGTTCCGCAGCGGCTGCCCGTCGCCGTCGGTGGCGTGCCGCGTCCAGCCGCCGTCGGGGCCGAGGTGCCAGGAGGCGGTGGAGTCGGACATGCCGGTCTCCAGCAGCCGGCTGAGCGAGGCCCGGTGCGCGGGGTCGGTGACGCGGACGAGCGCCTCGATGCGGCGGTCGAGGTTGCGGTGCATCATGTCGGCGCTGCCGAGCCACACTTCGGGCTCGCCGCCGTTGCCGAAGGCGAAGACCCGCGAGTGCTCCAGGAAGCGGCCGAGGACGCTGCGGACGCGGATGTTCTCCGACAGGCCCGGCACGCCGGGCCGCAGGGCGCAGATGCCGCGCACCCACACGTCGACCGGCACGCCGGCGCGGGCGGCGCGGTAGAGGGCGTCGATGACGGCCTCGTCGACCATCGAGTTGACCTTGATGCGGATGGACGCGGGCCGCCCGGCGCGGTGGTGCGCGACCTCCTTGGCTATCAGGGCGACGAGCCCGTCCCGCAGCGATCTGGGGGCGACGAGCAGCCGCCGGTAGGTCTCGCGGCGCGAGTAGCCGGAGAGGCGGTTGAAGAGGTCGGAGAGGTCCGCGCCGACCTGCGGGTCGGCGGTGAGCAGCCCGAGGTCCTCGTAGAGCCGTGCCGTCTTGGGGTGGTAGTTGCCGGTGCCGACGTGCGAGTAGCGGCGCAGGGTGTCGCCCTCCTGCCGCACGACCAGGGACAGCTTGCAGTGCGTCTTCAGGCCCACCAGGCCGTAGACGACGTGGCAGCCCGCCTCCTCCAGCTTGCGCGCCCACTTGATGTTGGCCTGCTCGTCGAAGCGCGCCTTGATCTCGACGAGGACGAGCACCTGCTTGCCCGACTCGGCCGCGTCTATCAGGGCGTCGACGATGGGCGAGTCGCCCGAAGTGCGGTACAGCGTCTGCTTGATGGCGAGGACGTCGGGGTCGGCGGCGGCCTGCTCCAGGAACGCCTGCACGGAGGTGGAGAACGAGTCGTAGGGGTGGTGCAGGAGCACGTCGCGCTCGCGCAGGGCGGCGAAGATGTCGGGCGCGGAGGCCGATTCGACCTCGGCGAGGTCGCGGTGGGTGCCGGCCACGAACTTGGGGTACTTGAGCTCGGGCCGGTCCAGTGCGGCGATGCGGAAGAGCGCGGTGAGGTCGAGCGGGCCGGGCAGCGGGTAGACCTCGGCGTCGGAGATCTTCAGCTCGCGGACGAGGAGGTCGAGCACGTACGGGTCGATGGTCTCCTCGACCTCCAGCCGTACGGGCGGGCCGAAGCGGCGGCGCATGAGCTCCTTCTCCAGGGCCTGGAGCAGGTTCTCCGCGTCGTCCTCCTCGACCTCCAGGTCCTCGTTGCGCGTCACGCGGAACATGTGGTGCGCGAGCACCTCCATGCCGGGGAAGAGCTCCTCCAGGTGCGCGGCGATGACGTCCTCCAGGGGGACGTAGCGCTGCGGGGAGGCCTCCAGGAAGCGGGAGAGGATCGGCGGCACCTTGACCCGGGCGAAGTGGTCGTGCCCGCTGACGGGGTTGCGGACGACGACGGCCAGGTTGAGGGAGAGGCCCGAGATGTACGGGAAGGGGTGCGCGGGGTCGACGGCGAGCGGCGTCAGCACGGGGAAGATCTGCTGCCGGAAGAGGGTGAAGAGGCGGCCCTGCTCCTTGTCGGTCAGCTCGTTCCAGCGGATGAGGTGGATGCCCTCCTCGGCGAGGGCGGGGGCGACGTCCTGCTGGTAGCAGGCGGCGTGCCGGGCCATGAGCTCGCGGGAGCGGGTCCAGATCAGCTCCAGCACCTCGCGGGGCTGGAGCCCGGAGGCGGAGCGGGTGGCCACGCCGGTGGCGATGCGGCGCTTGAGGCCGGCGACGCGCACCATGAAGAACTCGTCCAGGTTGCTCGCGAAGATCGCGAGGAAGTTGGCGCGTTCCAGCAGGGGGGTGTCCGGGTCCTCCGCCAGCTCCAGGACGCGCTCGTTGAACGCCAGCCAGCTGCGCTCGCGGTCCAGGAAGCGGCCTTGCGGGAGCGGCCCGTCGCCGTAGGGGTCGTCGCCGGCGTCCCGGCCGGCCTCGCGGGCCGGGCGGGGGCCGTAGCCGTCGTGCCCGTATCCGTCGTGACCGTAGCCGTCGTCGTCGTACGCGTCGTGACCGTACGGGTACGGGCCGAGGTCGGCGTCCAGGTCGGGCTCCAGGCCCGGGGAAGCGGCGGGGCCGGCGACGGCGTAGGGCCGGTGCGCGGCGATGGAGCCGACCGAGGGCTGCGGGTTCCCGTACGCCTCGGCGAGGCGCTCGCCGTGCGGCCGGTCCGGCCGGCCGTTTGCCTGTGCGCTGGACGACTGGGTCATGTTCCCATGGTGCCGCGCCGGGGGCGGGCCGGGCGCGTCGACGGCGGGCGCGTCGGGGGCGGCGCGGAGCCTTCGAGCGGGTGCGGGTGGCACAGCGGGCTGCATTCCGCAAGGCTCGCAACCGCGGTTGAATCGCAGGTGAAGCCCACATGTCGTGCGGGCAACCGACCGGGGGCCCTCCGGGCGGCGGACCCGGGCTTGCCGCCCGGCCGGTGGAACCCGCAGGTCAGGGGCTGAGTCGCCGGACTCGCCGGACGGCTCCTGCCGCCAGCAGGGCCGCCGCGCCCGTCACGATGCCCGCCTGGGTCCATTGCAGGCGCCGGAAGTGTGATGCCGGATGGTAGTCGACGTACCAGCCGGTGGCTCCGTGGTCGGTGACGCAGCGCTGGATCGAGAAGTTCACGGCGCAGCCCGCGTCGGGCATGCGCCCGCCCGACGGGGTGGTCATCCCGCGCTCGTAGCGCCAGGAGTCCCCGGCCTGGACGGCGGGCGGATAGCCGGCCGACACCGGGACGGTCTCCGTGACCGGGTCCGTCAGGTACGGGCGGACGGCGGTCAGCGGCCAGTACAGCAGGAGGCACGCGGCGGCCGTGGCCGCCATGGCCGGCAGTGTGCGGCGCACCAGCAGGCCCGCGAGGGCGCCGAGCGCGCAGCCGGCCAGCACGCCGGCGACGGGCGCGGGCCCGAGCGCGTCGAACGTCTCGTACCAGCGCGGGCCGTGCACGATCCAGTCGCGCTCCAGGAGCCGCGCGGACGACCAGGTCCAGCTGTACACGGCGGCCAGCACCGAGGCGCCCGCGAGGAGGGCGAGGACCGGCAGGGCGAGCTTCGCGGCGAACCAGCGCAGGGGCGAAACGGACTGGGTCCACACCACCTTGTACGTACCGCTCTCCAGCTCCCGTGCGATCACGGGCCCGGCCACGATCATGCCGGCGAGGAGGGGCAGGAACTCCAGGACGTGGCCGTTGTAGGTGAGCAGGCCGCTGTAGCGGGACAGGAAGCCCTCGGCGGCGGCCTGGTGCGCCGCACACGCGTCACCGCCCTGGGTGCAGGGGACGTTCAGGCCGTGCTCCGCGAGGTACGCGGTCATCGCGCCGCGCAGCCAGAGGAGTTCGGCGCAGAGCGCGGCGAGGACGGCGAGGGCGATCCAGGCGGTGGTGCGGTGCTGCCGCCAGACGACCCAGGCGACGCCGAGGGAGCGGGGCGGGCGGGCGGCGCGGTCGATGGTCGTGGCTGTGGCTGTGGCTTCGGCGGCGGTCTCGGCGGCGGTCTCCGCCGTGGTGCTCACGCTGCCGCCTTGAAGCGGCGCGGTTCGGCGCTGGGGGCGAGGAGCGGGGGCGCGCCCGGGGTGCGCAGGTGGGCGAGGAGGAGCTCCTCCAGGGAGGGCTCGGAGGCCCGCCACTGCCCGGCGACCGGGCCGTCGGGCCGGACGAGGGCGGTCAGCTGCCGCCCCGTGGCGCGGGCCTCGACGACGGTGTGCACGGCGAACTCCCGCGGCAGGTCCGGGCCTTCGTGGCGGCCCACGAGGACGGTGTGCGCGGCGAGCAGGTCCTCGACCTCGCCCGCGAGCCGGACCCGGCCGTCGGCTATCAGCAGCAGGTAGTCGCAGACGCCGTCGAGCTCGGCGAGGACGTGGGAGGCGATCACGACGGTGGTGGCGTTCCCGGCGGCCTGGGTCATGAGGGCCGCCGTCATCTCGTGCCGCACGAGCGGGTCGAGGTCGGCCATCGGCTCGTCCAGCAGCAGGACGTCGGGGCGCTTGCCGAAGGCGAGGGCCAGGGCCACGCGGGTGCGCTGGCCGCCGGAGAGGTCGCCGATGCGGGCGCCGGACGACAGCCCGCCGTCGGCGACCGTGGCCTCGGCGGCGGCCTGGTCCCAGCGGCCGGGGTTGAGCTCGCGGCCCATGCGGAGGGTGTCGGCGATCGTGAACTGCGGGTAGAGCGGCTTGTCCTGGGAGAGGTAGGCGACACGCGGACGCACGTCCGCGGCGCCCGGGCGGCCGCCGAAGACGGTGAGCGAGCCCTTGGTGGGGCGGGTCAGCCCCGCGGCGAGCGACAGCAGCGTGGACTTGCCCGCGCCGTTGGGCCCGACGAGCGCGCAGACCCGGCCCGCGGGCAGCCGGAAGGAGCAGTCCTGCAACGCCCAGCGGCGCCGGTGGCGCACGCCGAGGCCGACGGCCTCCAGGGCGGTCCGCTCGGGTTGGTACGTCAGGCCGGTCATCCGATCCGCTCCCCCTACGTCCTGCCTACGTTCTACGTTGCTGTTCCGGCGGCCCCCGCCGCCCCCGCGGGCCCGTCGAACCCGTCCTCCAGCACGGAGGCGAGCAGCGCGGCGACGTCCTCACGGTCGAGGCCGGCCTCGCGGGCGCGGTGCATCCAGTCGGCCAGCTCGGCCCGCAGCGGGGAACCGGCGGCGGCCTGCGGCCGGGCCAGCGAGCGCCGCACGAACGTCCCGAGCCCCGGCCGCGCCTCGACGAGCCCCTCGCGGTCGAGCTCGCGGTAGGCCTTCAGGACGGTGTTGGGGTTGATCGCCGTGGCCGCGACGACCTCCTTGGCCGTGGGCAGCTTGTCCCCGGGCGCGAGCAGCCCCAGCCGGAGCGCCTGTTTGACCTGCTGGACGATCTGGAGGTACGTGGCGACCCCGCTGCGCCGGTCGATGCGGAACTCGACCACGCGGGCCCCTTTCACTACTTGACTAGTGAAAGGGTGCGGGACGGGGGTGTGACCTGTCAAACGGGGACCGCCCCGCCGCCCCCGCGCAGGGCCGCCCGGACGGCGCCCGCTCCCCGCAGCGCGGCCGCCACGGCACCGGGCACGGCGGGCGCGTCACAGCAGCACTCCCGGCACAGGACCTCGTCCGCTACGGGCCGGAACAGCCGCGGCTGAACATGATCGCCTCCGCACTCCCGCATCCCCGCCACCCGTGGCGGCGGCGCCCCGCCCACTTGCGGCATCGAGGCCCGCTGCGCGGCGAACGCCGGAGCCGGGGGCATCTTACGGACCAGCCGGCCCCGGACCAGGCCCGCCGGATGATGCACCACCCGGGGGAGACGGGCGGTCAGCGCCTCACGGAATTCCGCCATCGGGACGCCCCGCTGCAACCACTCCCCCGCCAGCGGCGCCAGCCGCGCCACGTCCGGCGCCGACAGTCGCAGCCGCCGCTCGGCGCGGGCGACGGCTGCCAGCGCCCGGGCCCCGCGCTCGATCAGAGGCGCGGGGGGCCCGGTCCACTCGGGAGGGGGGTCCGCCGCCTGCCCGGCCGCCTGCTCGGCCGTCTCCCCGGCCGCCGGGGAGGGAGGGTGGCAGCTGTTCTCACCGTTGTTGTCTTTGGGGTAACGGCCGACGGACCGGCCGGTCGGCTCACCGGCGGCCGGAATCCCGCCCGTCGGCGGCCCGCCGCCCCGCACGGCCAGCGCCTCCTCCGCGGACAGCGGCACGCTCGACACCAGCTGAGTCGTCGACCACCGTCCACCCTCACCCTGGAGCCGCCACTCGTGGAGGTAGCCCTCGCCCAGGAGCTGGCGCTTCGCCCGAAGGAAGGCAATCTTCTTGATCCCCGCGCGCTCCGCGGTCTTCGACAGCGGCTCGTTCGCACCGTCCGGCAGAGATAACTGCCAGGTCAGAAGCCGGACGGCGTCGGAGGACAGCCGGGGGTGGCGGAGGATCTCGTTGGGAACTTGCGTGAAGAAGGACGCGGGAGGGATAGCATGCTTGAGCATCAGTGAGGAGCCTTTGCTTGAGCTCTCCTTGTGGGTGTAGGCCCTCGGCTCGGTGTTGCTAGCACCGCCGGGGGCCGCCTCGCTTTCTGAACGAGGCAACCCGATGCGCGCACGCTAGCCGCAAACGCACACGAACACGCCACGGCGGGCCAACTTCCGCCCCCACCGGGTGAATCGCCTCCCTAGACCGGATCGACGAGCTCGGCAGTCCCGTAGGCTGCGCGCCGCCGACGCCGCCGGTGGGCGGCTGAGCCGGCCCGATCAGCCCCGAGGTAACAGCCTCTCCACGGCGTCCAGCGCAAGGTCCCACGGATACGACGCGCGCCGTTCCTCCCCCGTACCGGGGGCGTGGGGCACCCATGCGCCTGCTCCGTACAACACCCGGACACCGGCGCCGCGCAAGGTCTCCACAGCGCGCCGCGTGGCGGGATGGGAGTCCAGGGCCGTCGACCAGAAGGGCAGGGCGACCACGGGCAGCCCGAGCCCTACGGCCTCGGCCACCAGGCCGAGGGCGTACGTGTCGGCGATCCCGGCGGCCCATTTGTTGGCCGTGTTCATGGTCATCGGCGCCACGACGACGGCATCCGCCGGAGGGTTGCGCTTCTCCTCGCCGGACCGGCGCCACGTGCTCCGCACGGGCCGCCCCGACGCGGACTCCAGGGCGGGCCGATCGATGAAGTCGCCTTCGGCAGCGGCCGGAGTGGCGATCACGCACACGTCCCAGCCGCGGTCCTTCGCGGCGACCACCGCCCGTACGGCGTCCCCGGCGGGGCCCGCCGCGCAAACGATCAGATACAGCACCCGGCCGGGGCTCATACGGTCACCTGTGCTCTCGACGCCAGGGAACGCAGCACGGGCACACGGCCGCCTCGATCCCGCATCAGCAGTTCCCCGATCAGTTCCCGGACCACAGGCCGGGACCGTACCTCTTCCGGAGCCTCTCCCTCAGCTGCCAGCAGGGCAGCCGTGGCCTTCTCGGTTCTCCCGCAGGAGTGCAGGGCACGAGCAACATCTGTCCAGAAGACCGCACGCCGCTCCGCGACAGCCAGCGTGGGAACGCTCACCTTCCGTGCCTCCGTGAGTGCCCTGCCGGCATCCCCGAGGGTGAGGGCGATGGAGACCCTGTGCAGAAGAACGTTGTTCGGTCCGAACGCGGTCCCCTGGAGGTTCGAATCTTCCAGTAGTTCGGCAGCCCGCCCGGCTTCGTTCAAGAGCGCTTCGGCCATGTCCCTGTCGCCGGCCGCCGAGGCCGCCCACGCCCCTCGCAGCAACAGGGCGCCGAAGACTGCGACCATGCCCGGACTGGACCGGGACACGCTGCCGGAGACCTCGTCCGCGCCCCGGACAGCGACACCGACTCCTTGCCGGTGATGGCCCACTGCCGTCACGGCGTGGGCCAGAATGCGTGAAGCCGAAGCGATGGCCGCCGCGTCCGCCGTCCGGCGAGCCGCTGCCATGGACCGCTCGGCAGCGATCCAGGCGGACGGCGCGTCATCGTTTTTCAACAGGAGAGAGGAAGCCACGTGGTACGCCTCGACGGCGACGCGATCAAGCTGCCGCCGTTCTTCGGCTGATCCGTGCCGTGGCTCCAGTTCGACGAGTAAGTCCGGCAGACCTCTGGCCACGCTGGAGTAGTGGCACTTCTGGATCTGCCGCTTCGCTGAAGCGGACGCTTGCGCCAGAGCTTTGGGGTGACTCGGCTCTTTCCTGCACTCCGCGCCACCACCCGTGAGAACGGAGCGCAACCGGTCCAGCGGATCGGCCATGTCCTGGGTCAGGATCTCGTCAGGCGAAACAGGAACGCTCACCGCACCGACCGCGGCAAGCGAGTAGGTGACGAAGTCGCGTCTCTTCACGGGACCATCGTGCGGCGTGGTCGCCGCGACGGCTTCCCCGACGTTCCGAACCGGCCGAGCGAAACCCAGCTCTTCGACGGGGCTCCGGAGAAGTGCCTGAAGGACCGTGCGCGCAGAAGGGTGCGGCCAGCCCGGTTTCCCGGATTCCCAGCGACGGACCTGCCGCACCGAGACCGTCAGCTTGAACCCCAGTTCACGCGCCGCACCCTCGAACGCTTCGGTGAATTCCTCCTGTGTGTGCAGCCCCTGAGCAATGCGTGCCCGTACGAACAACGGGTTTCCTGGCGTGTCCGCCATGACCGCCCCCCAACGCTGTGCTGCTCAAAGTAGTCCACCAGTTGGAGCGGCACCTGGAAATGTCCTGCAATGTGTCCGCCCAAGCGGCCGTCGATGCGACCTGGTCCGCGGCCTCTCCGAGCGATGTTCTATCCGCATGAGAAATCCAGACACCGAAGGTCTCACCCCGTCCGGCCGCTCCGCCGATCAAGTACCCCAGACAGGTTCATTCGTGATCGACATCCGCTGGGGCAAGGTCGGTGAGGTGATGGGCCACGAAGGACCACGGCTGCAACTCCGCCCGCCTCTCGGCGGGCGCGAGTGGGAAGCCGCCCCGGCGGTCGTGCGACCCGCGTCGGACGCGGAGGTGTTGAGCGCGAAGGCCCGGGACGACCGCTCCCCGCGGCCCGCAGCACGGCCGATCAGTCCGGTGGTCCCGCTCAATTGGTACGAATGACGGCTCGCCTCGGTGGCCGGGCGCCGTCATGGACGCGCCCTTCCCGCCGAGGCTCCGCCCGCCCCTCCTAGCTCTCCGTGCGGTACATCAGGTCCGTCTCGTGGATCTGGAAGCCCAGGCCCTCGTAGACCGCCACCGCCGCCGCGTTGTCGGCGTCCACGTACAGCATCGCCGCCGGGAGGCCCTGGGCCGCCAGGTGGCGGAGGCCGAGGGTAGTGAGGGACTTGCCGAGGCCGCCGCCCTGGGCGCCGGGGGCCACGCCCAGGACGTAGACCTCGCCGAGGCCCTCGTCGGCGTGGACCTTCGTCCAGTGGAAGCCGATGACGCGGCCGTCCTTCTCGGCGAGGAAGAAGCCCTTGGGGTCGAACCAGTCCGCGGCCTTGCGGTCGTCGAGGTCCCGCTGGACGAGCGAGCCCTGTTCCGGGTGGTGGGCGAAGGCCGCCGCGTTCACGGCGAGCCACTCGGCGTCGTCCTCGCCGGGGCGGAAGGTGCGCACGGTCACGCCCGGGGGGAGCACCGGATCGGGGAGGACGAGGTCGTGCAGGGGGCGGCGCATCTGGCGCAGCTCGCGGAAGAGGCTCATGCCCAGCACCTGTGCGAGGTGCCGCGCCGCCGGGTGCCCGCCGTGCGCCCACACCCGCAGCCGCTTGCCCGACTCGTGGAGCAGTGCCGTGCCGAGCGCCCGCCCGTGCCCGCGGCCCCGCTGCGAGGGGTGGACGACGAGCTCGCCCGCGGGCGCCTCGACGGGGTCGCTGTCCTCCAGCTGGCCGTAGCCCACGAGCAGCCCGTCGTTCGTGCGCAGCAGCACGTGCCGGACGCCCGGCCGGCGCCCCTTCAGCTGCAGCCGGCCCTGCTCGGAGACGGCCGGCTGCCCGTCGGCCTCCGCCGCCTCGGCGATCAGCCGCAGCACGGCCTGCGCGGCCTCGGGTGCGAGTTCGTCCAGCACCTCGATGGACCGCTGCCCGTTCGCGTTGTTCGTGACGTCGCTCATGGTGCGAGCCTACGACGCGGGTGACGCCGAACCCGCACAGCCAACGGTCCTGACGTTCTACGCGGGTTGATCTACGCTGCGGCTGACCATTCCGTCCACCTCTCGTACGCAAACCTGCATAAAGGGGAACACATGCACGCGACGCCGCCACGCAAGCGCCTGGCGAGACGGCTGACCGCGACCGCCGCCGCGCTCGCCGCCACCGCCGGGGTCCTGGCCACCGCCGTCCCGGCCGACGCCCGCACGCACGGCCGTACGGTCGACGTCCAGCTGCTCTCCTTCAACGACCTGCACGGCAATCTCGAACCGCCGCAGGGCTCGTCGGGCACCGTCACCGAGGCGCAGCCCGACGGCACGACGAAGGCGATACCCGCCGGCGGCGTGGAGTACCTCGCCAACTCGCTGCGCACCGCCCGCAAGGGCCACGAGTACTCGATCACCGCGGCGGCCGGCGACCTCATCGGCGCCAGCCCGCTGATGACCGGCCTCTTCCACGACGAGCCGACCATCGAGGCGATGAACAAGATCGGCCTCGACGCGACCTCCGTGGGCAACCACGAGTTCGACGAGGGCCGCGCCGAGCTGACGCGGATGCAGCGCGGCGGCTGCCACCCGAAGGACGGCTGCGCCGAGCAGGGCAAGACCTTCAAGGGCGCCCGCTTCCCCTACCTCGCCGCGAACGTCCTGGACGAGAAGACCGGCAAGCCGATCCTCAAGCCGTACACGGTCTGGCAGCACAAGGGCGTGAAGATCGGCATCATCGGCCTCACCCTGGAGGGCACGCCGGACGTCGTCACCGCCGAGGGCGTCAAGGGCCTGAAGTTCGCCGACGAGGTCGAGACGATCAACAAGTACGCCAAGGAGCTCGACCGCCAGGGCGTGAAGTCGATCATCACGCTGGTCCACGAGGGCGGCATGCCCGCCTCCGGCGCGTACAACTTCGACTGCGACACCCCGGGGGCGGGCGCCGGCATCTCGGGCCCGATCGTGGAGATCGCCAAGAAGGTGACGCCGAAGGTCGACGCCTTCGTCACCGGCCACACCCACCAGGCCTACGCCTGCACCATCCCGGACCCGTCCGGCGCCCCGCGCACGGTGACCTCGGCCGCCTCCTTCGGCCGTCTGTACACCGACACCACGCTCACCTACGACCGGCGCACCAAGGACATCGTCCGCACCCCGGTCAAGAAGAGCGCGTACGGCAAGCCCGCCGCGAACAACCCGCGCACCGCGAACCACGTCGTGGACCGCAATCAGCCCAAGGCCGCGGACATGACCGCGCTCATCGACCACTGGAAGAAGCTCGCGGCGCCGGTCGCCGACAAGCCCGTCGGCTACATCACCGGTGACATCAACGGCCGCGGTTCCGAGGCGTACGAGAAGCCGCTCGGCGACGTCATCGCCGACGCCCAGCTGGAGGCCCTCGCCCCGGCCGACAAGGGCGGCGCGCAGATCGCCTTCATGAACCCCGGCGGCATCCGCTCCGACCTGGCCTTCAAGGCGTCGGCCGGTGAGGGCGACGGCGTCGTGACGTACGGCGAGTCGTTCACGGTCCAGCCGTTCACCAACATGATGCAGTCGAAGGACCTGACCGGCGCGCAGGTCATCGCCGCGCTCCAGCAGCAGGTCAGCGGCCCGAACGAGGCCCAGCCGAAGATCCTCCAGATCAGCAGGGGCCTGACCTACACCCTGGACCTGACGAAGAAGGGCGCCGAGCGCGTCCCGGCCTCGTCGGTCAAGCTGAACGGCACCGCCATCGACCCGGCGAAGACCTACCGCGTCGCCGGCAACGAGTTCCTGATGGGCGGCGGCGACGGCTTCCCCGCCTTCAAGGAGGGCACGAACAAGCGCGTCGGCGCGTCCGACCTGGACGTCTTCAACGCATACCTGACGGCCCACTCGTCGAAGGCCACCCCGCTGGCCCCGCCGGCGGCCGACCGCATCACGGTCATCAAGTAACCCTCGGGGAGCGGGCGGCCCCGGAGCACACCGGGGCCGCCCGCCGCCTCACGACTTCCGCGTCACGACTGCTGCCGGATCAGGTCCTCCAGGGAGCCCTCGGGCACCTCGCCGGACGGAGTCAGCTTGTCCACCGCTTGCGGCAGCGTCTGCGCGAGCTGATCCGCCGCCTCCTCCGGGGTCACGCCCGCCTGCTGCGCCACGTGGTCGAGCGCCTGGTACGGCAGGGCCTGCGCGACCTCCGGCCCGCTGACCTCCTGGTTCGCCCCCTTGCCGACCCACGAGTCGGCCTTCTGCTCCAGGCCGCCCTCCTTGAGGGTGTCGATCAGCGCGCCGAGCGGATTGCTGCCCGCGCCGTGCGTGCCGGCTCCGCCGAGCGAGGTGAGCAGCGCGGCCAGCAGATTGCCGCCCTTGCCGGCCTCCCCGCCGCCGAGCAGCCCGCCCAGCAGACTTCCCAGCTCATTGCCCATCGCCGCCGCCTCCTCGATCACCTCGGTAGCAGACCCATACCCCCGGACGCCCCGCCCGGAGCACGATTCACCCGTTCACCTGCCGTCGGGTCACCTTCCCTCCAGGCCGCGGACGATGCCCAGGATCACGTCCCGGGACCTCTCCTCGCCGAGGGCCACGGACTCCATGCGGTCGAGCACCATGCGGTAGCGGTCCAATTGGGCGGCCGCGTCCACCAGTTCCGAGCCGTGCTCGCGGTCGACGTGCACGGTGTCCAGCTGCGGCACGGGGCCGACCGCGAACAGCGTCGACTGCCCGGAGCCGGGGAACGCGCCCGCGTCGAAGGGGATCACCAGGACCTTGATGTGCTCGCGCTCGCTCATGCCGAGGATGTGCCGCAGCTGCGCCCGCGCGACCGCGGGCCCGCCGAAGCGCATCCGCAGCGCGGCCTCGTGGACGATCGCCGTGTACGGGGTGGGGCGTTCGCGGTAGAGGACGGCCTGGCGCTTGATGCGGTGCGAGACGCGGTGCTCGACCTCCGGCGGGCACAGGGGCGGCACCACCTGCCGGAAGATCTCGCGGCAGTGCTCGGCGGTCTGGAGCAGCCCGGGCAGGTGGGCGACGTACGAGGCGCGCAGCGCCACGGCGTGGTGCTCCAGCTCGGCGAGGTCCAGCAGCCCGGCGGGGAGGATCTCGCGGTACTCCTCCCACCAGCCGCGCTTGCGCTCGCCGGCCATGTCGATGAGGGCGGTGACGAGGGCCTCGTCGGAGCACGAGTAGTTGCGCGCGAGGGCGCGCAGGCGTTCGGCGCTCACTCCGTAGCGGCTCGCCTCGATGTTGCTGATCTGGGCCTGGTTGGTGCCGAGGAGCCGTCCGGCCTCGGTCGATGTGAGCCCCGCGCGCTCGCGCAGCTTGCGCAGCTCGGCACCGAGCCGGAGCTGACGCGCCGTCGGGCTGTTCCTCACCGGCACCTCTCGCCTCTCCCGCGCGTCACCCACATGGGTGCTTACTGAAGTAGTTCTGCCGGCACCGCTAAATACCTTTGGCCGGACGGCGTACGGTGGTGAGCCGCGCCATTCACCCTGCTCGCCCGGCCTCGCTCGTCAGAGGAGCCAGCATGGCCACGGTATCGCCGCAGACCCCTTGGTCGTACACGCTCGACCTGCCCGACGACCCGCGGTCCGCCACCGTCGCGCAGTCCACCGTCCGCACCGTCCTGGAGGCGTACGCCCTTACGGAACTGGCCGACGAAGCCGCGGAATTGGTGGCGAAACTGCTGACCCGGGGCTACCGGGGCTCCGAGGCACCCGCGTCGCTGCGGCTCACGCACCTGCCGCCGCTCGGGGTGGGGATCACGGTGTCGTACGGCCGGGGGCGGGAGGCCGCTGCCGTCGCGTGGTCGTCCCGGTTTCGCGGAGCGCATGACATGCCGACCACGCTAGATGGCCCGCTTGCCCCCACAGGGGCGAAGGATCCGGGAACTGCCGGAAATGATGGTGACCGCACCGGTATTGACGGTCAAGGCCACGCAATCACGCGTTCATCGGAACTTCACGCACCACACCCGTAAAAGTGAAGGCATAAAAATCAATCTTCCTTGCAAAAACATGACAGAGGGACAGGTCACACCCTGATCCATTGAACAGACCGTACGGTATGTGCTTGTGTGTGCAACGGCTGCCGGGCCGAGGAGGGGAGCGCGGCGGCCCACCGCCGACCCGAGGAACCGTACGGTCATGCAGTCCGCCATGAATGCCGCGATGAAGTCCGCCCTGGCGTCCCGGGCGCTCGGCAGTGCCGCGTACTACGTGATCTCGCCGTTCCTCGCGATCTGGCTGCACGGCACGCTGGGGATCCCCGTGGGGCTCGCGGCGGCCGCCGTCGGCGTGCACCTGCTGAGCATGCGGGCCGGCGCGGTCTACATGCAGTTCGTCGTCGTGCGCTTCCGGCTCCGGGCCGTCCTCGTGGGCGGCTACGCGGTGGCGGGCGCGGTCATGCTCGTGCCCGCCGCGCTGCGCCTCGACGACGCCGTGACCTGGCTGGCCGTCCTGGCCGTGAACGGCACCGCCGTCTCGTGCGCCAACGTCGGCACCAAGGCGCTCATCGCCAACGGCTGTGACGAGACGACCCGCTTGGCGGCGTTCGGCCGGCTGAACGCGGCCATCAACGGCGGGGCTGCGCTCGGCCCCGTGGCCGGGGGCTGGCTGATGTCCGCCACCGGCCGCGCGTTCCCGCTGATCCCGGCCGGGGTGTTCGCGGTGGCGGCCGTGCTGGCCGCCCGCGCGCCGGGCGACGTGACGGCCACGCCCCCGGAGAAGGGCGCGGCGCGCTTCGGGCTGCCGAGCCGCCAGGTGCTGCTGTGGTCGTGCGTGACGGCGACGCTGTGGCTGGCGTACGCGCAGTTCGCCAACGTGCTGCCGATGTACGTGGGGACGTCCGTCTCGCCGGGTGTCATCAGCATGCTGTTCCTCGTCAACGCCGTTCTGATCGTGCTGTTCCAGGGCGTGGTCGCCCGGCGCATGCAGAGCCTCGCGGGCAGGCGCGGCGACCGGGCCGTCATCGCACTCGGCATGGTGCTGCTGGCGGCCGGGCTCGTGCTGTTCGTGCCCGGGCGGGGGCCGGCCTGGCCGGTCGTCTTCGTGGGCGCGGCGGTGTTCACGTTCTCGGAGCTCGTGTGGTCGCCCGCGGCGGACAGCATCATGGCCCGCAAGGCCGAGGGGAACAGCTTCGCCGCCTTCGGCTTCGCGGGGCTGGTGTGGGGCGTGGCCGAGTCCGCGGGCGGGGCGCTGGGCACCGCGGTGGCGGGCGGCTCGGACAGCGCGTGGACGGGCGGAGCGCCGTTCATAGTCGCCGCGGCGCTCACGCTGCTCACGGCAGTGGCAGTAATCCTGGCCCCGAGCCGCACCGCACCCCTCCCCCAGCCCACAGCCAAGACCGTTCGCACCGATGAAGCAGGTCGAGCCGATCGCGCCGACCCCGTCAAGAAATGAGCCGGCACCATGGCCGATCGAGCTGACCACGCCGAACACATCGTCATCGTCGAAGCCCTCACCAGCGGCACCGGCCTGCGCCTCGTCGAGGCAGCCGTCCGCCGGGCGGACCGCGTCACCTTCATCACCCGCGACAAGGGCCGGTACGCGAACGACCCGCTCCGCCACCTCCTGGACGGGGGCCCGGTCGAGGTGCACGTCCGCGAGACGCGCGACACGGAGGAGCTGACCGAGCTCTTCCAGGAGCTGCTGGGCGGCGGCGAGTTCACGCTGATAGCCCCCAACGAGCAGTACCTGCTGCCGGCCGCCACCGCGGCGGAGAAGCTGGGCATCCCCTTCCTGCCCACGGCCTCGGTGCGGCTGACGCAGGACAAGCACGCCTTCCGGCGGGCCTGCGCCGCCGTGTCGGTCCCGGCGCCGCGCAGCACCGCGGCCCCGGACGTCGACAGCGCCCTCGCGGCCGCCGAGGCCACCGGCTACCCCGTCGTCCTCAAGCCCTCGATCGGCACGGGCAGTTACGGCGTCGTCTCCGCCGCGGACGCCGACGAGCTGCGCTGGCACTTCCCGGAGGTGCGCGACGAGTCCGACGGGCAGGACGGCGTGCCGCTCGTCGAGGAGTTCCTCATCGGCCCGGTGGTCAGCGCCGAGGTGCTGTACTCGGGCGGCGTCCCGCACGTCCTCGGCATCAGCGACCGCATCATGAGCGAGCTGCCGTACTTCATGGAGCTCGCCATCCGCTTCCCGGTGGACCTCTCCCCGGAGGCGCACGAGCAGATCGAGCGGATCTGCGCGGACCTGGCGCGCCTCATGGCGTACGAGAACGGGCCGGCGCACATCGAGTTCACGCTCACGGCCGAGGGCCCGAAGGTCGTGGAGTTCAACCCGCGCTTCGCCGGCCGCAACGTCTCCACGATGGTCTCGGCCGCGCTCGACTGGAACGTGTTCGACGGCGTCATCGCCTCGTACCTGGGCGAGCCCGTGAACGCCCCCGCGCCGGTGGGCGCGGCCGCGGAACAGGCCCTCTACGCCAAGCGCGGCGGCCGCTTCGAGGACGTCGCGGGCCGCGAACTGGCCGACCGGGTGCCGGGCCTGCGCGACATCCGGATCACGGCGCGGGCCGGCGACGTCCTGCCGGACGCGAAGGACCAGCGGAGCGAGTACGGAACGCTGTGGTGCACGGGCGCGACCGCGGACGAGGCGGGCATCCGGGCAGCGTCGGCGGCGGGTTACCTGCGGCCGGTGTTCGGCGACGAGGCGTAGCCCCGAGCGGCCCCTGACACACCCGGCGGACCGGCGACCCCGGACCGCCGGAACCCCGGCGCTGCGGTGACGCACCGCAGCGCCGGTCGGCAACCGAGTCCAGCACACCCGGACTCGATCACTCACTGTAATCAACGTTTCACCTGACGAAATGAGCATGCACGTGAGCACTCCCCAGCGCCCCCGCATCGACCTCTACAGCGACACGATCACGCTGCCCACCGCCGCCATGCGCACCTTCATGGCGGAGGCCCCGATCGGTGACGAGCAGAAGGGCGAGGACCCCAGCGTCAACGAACTGACCGCCATGGCAGCCGAACTGCTCGGCAAGGAAGCCGCTGTCTTCCTGCCCTCGGGCACCATGTGCAACGAGATCGCGCTGGCCGTCCACTCGCGGCCCGGTGACGAGATCCTGGCCGACGCGACGGCGCACATCATCAACTACGAGGTGGGCGGGCCGGCCGCGCTGAGCGGGATCAACGTCCGGGCGCTGGAGGGCGAGCGCGGGGTGTTCACGGCCGAGCAGTTCCGCGCGGCGATCCGCACGGCCAGCCGCTACGCGCCCGCGACGACTGGCGTCGTGATCGAGCAGACGTCCAACGCGGGCGGCGGCACGGTGTGGCCGCTGGAGCGCATCGAGGAGATCACGAGCATCGCCCGCGAGCGCGGCATGTGGACCCACATGGACGGAGCACGCCTGCTCAACGCATCAGTAGCAAGCGGCATACCGGCCCGCACCTACGCCGACCACTTCGACTCGGTCTTCATCGACCTGAGCAAGGGCCTGGGGGCGCCGGTGGGCGGAATCCTGGCCGGCACAAAGGAGTTCATCGACAGCGCGTGGCGGCTGAAGCAGCGCTGGGGCGGCGCCATGCGCCAGGCGGGCGTCATCGCCTCGGCGGGCGTCTACGCGCTGCGGCACCACGTGGACCGGCTGGCGGAGGACCACGCGAACGCCCGCCTCCTCGCGACGGAGCTCGCGAAGATCGAGGGCCTGGAGATCCACCCCGAGCACGTGGAGACGAACATCGTCCTGTTCGACGTCTCGGCAACGGGCCTGACGGCGGCGGAGTTCGCGGAGCGCACGATCAAGGACCACGGCATACGGGTGAGCGTCTTCGGCCCGACGACGGTCCGCGTGGTGACGCACCTGAACGTAACGACGGAGCAGATCCCGGAAGCGGTGGAGGCAATAGCAAAGGTAACGACCTCAGGCCGAGCAGCAGCCTAAGCGCACCACCCGCAGCAGCCGGAGGACGAACGGGAGGGGGCGGGGCGGGGCCGGCCCTGGGAGGGGCGTAAAGCGTGATTTGCGGCGCCGCTCGGGGCGCCGCTGACATCGACGGTTGCCGTAAATCATGCAGCCCCGGAAGGGCCGGCCCCGCCCCGCCCCCGACCCACGAGCCCACGGCCCTACAGAGCCGGCGGAGCCACAGGCGCACCCGGCAGCCGCACGGAAGCCACCGTCCCCCCGCCAGGCGCAGCCCGCAATGTCACCTCACCCCCGGCCTGCCGCACCGTACGGGCCACGATCGACAGCCCCAGCCCGCTCCCCGGCATAGCGCGCGCGGACGGCGACCGCCAGAAGCGATCAAAAACGTGCGGAAGCTCGTCCGGAGCGATACCGGGCCCGTGATCGCGCACAGTGAGCTCACCGGTAGAGGCAGACAGAGCAACCTCCACACCCCCACCCGCCGGACTGAACTTCACCGCGTTATCGAGCAAATTGACCAGCGCCCGCTCCAACGCGGCCGGCTCGGCCCGCACGTACCAGCTCTCCAAGCTCACCCGGAACGACAACCCGGCCCCCCGCAGCCGCGCCCGCTCGACGGCCCGCTCCGCGGCCTCATGCAGGGCGACGACCTGCACAGGCTCAGTGCCGGGCCCGGCGTCGGGCCGGGACAGCTCCTGGAGATCACCGATGAGAGCAGCCAGTTCGGCCATCTGGGCCCGCACACTGACGAGCAGCTCCCTACGGTCATCAGCCGGGATCTGCCGCCCGGTCTCCTCACTCCGCACGAGCAAATCAATGTTGGTGCGCAACGACGTGAGCGGGGTGCGCAGCTCGTGCCCGGCGTCGGCGATGAGCTGCTGCTGCCGGTCGCGGGAGGAGGCGAGGGCGGCGGTCATGGCGTTGAAGGAGCGCGAGAGGCGGGCGATCTCGTCCTCGCCCTCGACGGGGATGCGGACCGCCAGGTCCTCCGTGCGGGCGATGTGTTCGACGGCGCCGGTGAGCCGGTCGACGGGCCGCAGCCCGGCGCGGGCGATCCACGCGCCGGCGGTGGCGGCGAGGAGGACGCCGACGCCGGCGGTGACGGCGAGGACGGCGGCCAGGGCGTTGAGCGGCCGGTCGATCTCGCGGAGGGGCTGGGCGATGGAGACGGCAGTGCCGGGCACGGGCCCGGGCGAGGTGGCGACCCGCATCTCCGTGCCGTCCTGGGCCTGGGCGTCGTGCAGGGCCTGCTCCTGCTGCCGCTGGGCGACAAGCAGATCCTCAGCAGTCACCTTGATAGGCGATTTACCAATGGTGCTGCAAACAAACCCTTCACCCGTGATGATCTGCACGGTGTAGGGCCGGAACAAGGTGGACGGCCCGCTAGGAACGGACCCGCAGTTCCGCAGCAGCGCCTTCACGGTGGCGTCGTCCGCACGCACACTGGTCAGCGTCGTGTCCCGCTGATGCTCCAGCTCCTGCCGGGTGAGCAACCAGCAAGCGGCCGCGGCGGCAGCGACGGCGACGGCGACGGCGGCCGCGGTCAGCAGCGCCAGCCGGGAGCGGAGCGGCAGCCGCTGGAATCTGGCGATCATTCGGCGCCGTCCGCCCGCAGGACGTAGCCCACGCCGCGGACGGTGTGCACGAGCCGGGGCTCTCCTCCGGCCTCGGTCTTGCGCCGCAGGTACATCACATACACGTCAAGGGAATTGGAGGAGGGCTCGAACTCGAACCCCCACACGGCCTTGAGGATCTGCTCGCGGGTGAGGACCTGCCGCGGGTGGGCGAGGAAGAGTTCGAGGAGCGTGAACTCGGTACGGGTCAGCTCGACGGCCCGCTCGCCGCGCGTGACCTCGCGCGTGTCGAGGTTCATCCGCAGGTCGGCGAAGGAGAGGACGGCGGAGGCGGCGGGCGCGGCGGTGGCGTAGGCGCTGCGGCGCAGCAGGGCGCGGATGCGGGCGAGCAGCTCGTCGAGCTCGAAGGGTTTGACGAGGTAGTCGTCGGCGCCGGCGTCCAGGCCGGTGACGCGGTCGCCGACGGTGTCGCGGGCGGTGAGCATGAGGATGGGGACGGTGACGCCGGAGGCGCGCAGGCGGCGGGCGGCGGTGAGGCCGTCCATGCGCGGCATGAGGACGTCGAGCACGATCAGCTCCGGGTCGTACGAGGCGACCTTCGTGACGGCGTCGAGCCCGTCGACGGCCAGCTCGGTGGCGTAGCCCTCGAAGGCGAGGCTGCGGCGCAGGGCCTCGCGTACGGCGGGCTCGTCGTCCACGATCAGGATGCGGGCGGGCTGGTCGCCGTGGTCGGCGGGGCTCATCGGCGGTACCTCACGAATGCGGTCGGGCTGCGGTCAGGGGCTCTCAGCCGCGCCGCGCGCGGCGTCTCAGCCTCGCACGGCCGCGCGCTCAGCTGTTGCCGCCACCCGCGCCGCCGGCCCGGAGCTTGGCGAGGTCGGCCTTGACGGTGTCGACCGGGATGGCGAAGCCGAGGCCGACGCTGCCCGCGGAGTCGCCCGACCCGCCGCCGGAACCGGGCGCGTACATGGCGGAGTTGATGCCGATGATCTCGCCGTTCATGTTGATGAGGGCGCCGCCGGAGTTGCCGGGGTTGAGGGAGGCGTCGGTCTGGATGGCCTTGTAGGTCGTCTTGGAGGAGCCGGTGTCGCCGTTGTACTGGTTGCCGCCGAACTCGAAGGGCCACTGCGGGAGGCCGCGCTCGCGCTGCTGCCCGCCGCGCCCCTCCTCCTTGGAGACGGTCACGTCGCGGTTGAGGGCGGAGATGATGCCGCTGGTGACGGTGCCGGTGAGGCCCTCCGGGGAGCCGATGGCGACGACCTCGTCGCCGACCTTGACGCTGCCGGAGCTGCCCAGGGAGGCCGCCTTGAGCCCGCTGGCGCCCTGCACCTTGATCAGGGCGAGGTCCTTGTCGGGGTCGGTGCCGACGACCTTGGCGGTCTTCTTGCTGCCGTCGCTGAAGGAGACCTGGACGGTGTCGGCGCCCGCGATGACGTGGTTGTTGGTGATGATCTCGCCGTCGCCGGTGATGACGACGCCGGAGCCGGTGGACTGACCGCTGGTGGTCGTCGCCTTGATCTCCACGATGCTGGGGCTGACGGCCTTGGCGACGGCGGCGACGCCGCCCGCGCTCTTGGAGGACGCGTTCTGGACGGGCGTGGAGTGGCTGGTGTTGT
This sequence comes from Streptomyces klenkii, assembly GCF_003626645.1. Classification (GTDB taxonomy): domain Bacteria; phylum Actinomycetota; class Actinomycetes; order Streptomycetales; family Streptomycetaceae; genus Streptomyces; species Streptomyces klenkii. Next base: position 341,627 of record NZ_RBAM01000008.1, read on the forward strand.
CGGCGCGGCTGGTCAGCTCGCCCACCAGGGCCGCCGACCCGCCGCCGACAACGGCGGCGACGATCGCCACGGCGGCGAGCAGCGCGACGGGCTTACGGGCGCGGCGCCCGCCACGGTGATCGGGCACCGGGCCCTGAGGCAGCGGCGGCTGCGGATCCGCGAACCCGGCGTACCCCGCGCCACCGCCTCCGTTACCGCCGTTGCCGCCGTTGCCGCCACCCGCGCCGTCCCCGGGCCAGACGGTCACACCGCTGGCCGTGGTGACCGGCTGCTGCGGCGGGTACGCGGGAGGCCGGGGGTACGCGTAGGGCTGCTGCGGCTGGGGTTCCTGGGCGCCGTAGGGGCGAGTGTCGTCCGTCATGCCGATGACTCTGCGGCCCGTACATGAGAACTGTCTGAGCGACCACTGAAAACGGGCCGAGAAGTCTGTTCACTCGGTATAAGGGTCACCCGGTAGAAGAACCGGAGTCCGCCGGAGCCCCCCGCATCGCCGCGCGGGCCTGCTCGACGAGGCCCTCCGGAGTGATCGTGGCCAGGACGTCGCGGTAGTGGGCCAGAAGGGTGCCGGCCGCGTCGGTGAGGGCCGGCTCGTCGAGGGGGCGGTCCGCCAGGTCGGGGCCCTCGGCGAGGAGTGCCTGGAGGAGGGCGTAGAGGTGGGCCGTGCCGGCCTCGCGGACGGTCAGGGACAGGTGGGCGGAGGGGGCGTCGCCGACGGCGCTCGCGTGGTGGGCGAAGCCCCTGGGCACGTAGAGGACCTCGCCGGGGCGCAGCACGGTGTCGAGGAGGAGGGGGCCGGGGTCGCCGTCCTCGCGGCGCGGCTCCCAGTTGCCGTCGGCGGGGCCGCCGTACACCCGCCAGCGCTTGGCGCCGCTGATCTGGACGGCCAGGACGTCGGCGTCGTCGCGGTGCACGGGGCGGCCCTGCGTGCCGCCGGGGGTGAGGAAGTAGAACGCCTCGACCTGGCGGCCCAGCAGGTCGCCGACGCCGGTGGCGAGGGCGCGCACGCCCGCGTGCCACTGGTCGACGTACCGCAGGAGGAGCGTGGCCCGCTCGTCGCGGATGAGGGCGCGCACCGCCCCGGCGTCGGCGTAGTCCTCGACCACTTCGCCGAGGACGACCCGGGGGGCGCAGAACCGGTGGGCGGGCAGCTGGCCGTGCTCCTGGACGAGGTTGATGTAGGGCGCCTTGAGCAGCCCGTGGTCGAGGAGGCGGTCCAGCTCGGCGAGGGGGAAGACGTCGACGGGCGGATCGTGCGGGCGCAGGACCGCGGGTGCGGTGCGCCAGTGGGCGGCGAGGAAGTGCGGGGTGTCCGCCACGCATCGTTCGAGCCAGTTCACGGCCGTGGGCGCAGTCGTGGTCGTGGTCATGGGCTCAGTCGCGGTCGCAGTCACAGCGGGGCTTCGCTCTCCGTCGGATCGGGGTGGTTCAGGCTGTTCAAGCCGTTCAGGCCGTGGGCCGGCTGCTGTGGGCAGCGCGGCGGGCGGCGCCCACGAGGGACTCGGGGGTGGTGCCGGCCAGTCGCGCCCGGAAGTGGTCGAGGAGGGCGGCCGCGGCCGTGGTGAGCTGGTCGTCGTCGAGGGGCCGGGCGGGCAGGGCGAGGTCCGCGGCGAGCCGGGCGCCGAGTTCGTCGCGCAGGTGGCGGACGCGGGCCTCGCGGAGGACGACGGTGAGGTGCAGCGACGGCTCGGGGCCGGTCGCACAGGCCGCGTGGGCGAAGCCGTCGGGCACGTAGAGGACTTCGCCGGGCCGGACGTCGGTGTCGAGCAGGACCGGGCCGGGGTCGGCGTCGGGCACCGGCTGCCAGTGGGGGTCGGCGGGACCGCCGTACACCTGCCACCGCTTGGTGCCGCTCAGCTGGATGACGAGGACGTCCCCGTCGTCGCGGTGGACCGCGCTGGGGTGCCCGGCGTGGGACTGGAAGACGAACGCCTCGGCCAGCCGGCCGAGCCGTTCCCCGATGCCGGCGGTGAGAGCGCGCACCGGGGCGTGCCAGTGGTTGACGTACCGCAGCTGGAGGGTGGCGTTCTCCTCGCGGATGAGGGAGCGGACCCGTACGGGGTCCAGGCAGCCGTCGAGAATCCGGCCCGCGACGAGCCGGGGCGGGCAGTAGCGCTCCTCCGGTATCGGGCCCGCGGCGGAGTACAGCGCCGCGTACGGGACGCGCAGCAGCCCCCCGTCGATGAGGCCGTCGATGTCGGCGGCGCTCAGGACCTCCGTGGGCGGATCGGCCGGGCGCAGCAGCGCGGGCCCCTGCTGCCAGTGGGTGTGCAGGAAGGACTGCACGTCCGCGACACAGCGCTCCAGCCGATCCATGTTTCCGCTCCCTCTCGCCTTCTCCTGTGCTCCGGTCGTGATCCGGTCCGTCAGATCACGTCGAGCGGGCAGCCGCCGCAGGAGGCCTCGACCTTGGTCTCGGGGGCGGAGGAGGACGAGGCGATGGCGTTGGGGGCGAAGATCGCGCCGCCGACGGCGGCGGCGACGGCGACGGACAGCACCGCCTTGCGGGTCAGGGTGGTGCGCGGGCGGGCGGCGGGGGCTGCGGTGTTCTGGTCCATGACGGGTCTCCAACTGTCGGGCTGTGCCTACGGGATGGGATGGCGCGAGGCCTGCGGCGCGGGGGCCGGCCGTCTCGCTGCGCTCCATCCTGGGCCGGGCGGCGGGGCCGCGACAGTCACGGATTCACGGTGCCGGGATCGCGGTGCCGGGATCCCGGTCACGGACGCCCGGGACCGGGAAAACGCGCCTTTATGACGCCGGAGACGACGCCCGACACGACGTCCGACATGACGCCCGATCAGGCATCGGCGTACGGCCCCAGGGCCAGCCGTACGTCCCGCGCTCCCCGGCCCGGCCGCACGCCCGCCGCGTACCCGGCGGGCACGTAGAGGACTTCCCCGGCGCGCAGCCGGAGCTCCGGTCCGGCGGCCTCCGCGGCCGGCCGGTCCGGCGGGCGGAGCCGCCACCCGCTGCTCCCGGCCTGCTGGAGGACCAGGAGGTCGTACGGTGCGGCGGACATCCCCGCGGACGGCTCTACGGGCAAGCCCGGCAGCTCGCCGACCGGGCACCCGAGGTGCAGCGCCAGCAGCACGGCCAGGGCGCCGGGCGGGCGGTCCCAGTCGTCCGGGCCGGCGTGTTCCGGCCACAGCAGGCCGGGGCCCCTCCCCCGGTGCGTCCGTACGAAGAGGGCCAGTTCGGACAGCGGGCGGGTGCCGGCTTCCGCACCGGAGACGCAGGTCAGCGAGCCTGTCATGGTGTTCCTCCCTCGGCGGGGCGCGCGGCGGGTGCCGCGGCGGCGCCGAGAACACTGCCGAGGCACCGGAGGAAGGGGAAAGTCACGGCTTTGCGCCACAGCGCGGGGCCCGCGACGGGCCCTCAGGCCTCGGTCCGGTCCTCCAGCTCCTCCAGCAGCCCCTGCCTGGCCGCGGCGACCCCGGCCTGGAAGCGGCTCTCGGCGGAGAGCTGGTCCATGATGTCGGCGATGTGGCGGCGCGTGGTGCGCAGCGCCATGCCCAGCCGGCGGGCGATCGCCTCGTCCTTCAGGCCCGCGGCCAGCAGGCGCAGGATGGTGCGGTCGAGCTCGCCGGAGACCTTGGCGAGCCCGTCGTCGGCGGCGTTGGAGAACGGGGTGGCGGCCTCCCACGTCTGCTCGAACAACTGGCAGAGGTAGGCGACGGTGTTGGCCTCGCGCACGACGACCGCGCCCCAGGAGCCGTCGGCGGTCGGCAGGAACGCGGTCTCCCGGTCGAAGACGATGACGCGCCCGAAGAGCTCGTGGCTGGTGCGGTAGCGGCCGCCCAGGGCGGAGGCGGCGGCCACGTACGCCTGGCTGGGGCCGTGGAACCGCGCCGTGTGGTGGTAGAGCGTGCGCAGCGAGACGCCCCGCTCCAGCAGCGCCCGGTCGCGCAGCAGGGCCTCCTCCATCGCCTCGGGCACGCGGGAGCCGCCGCCCGGCTGGCTGGTCAGCACCTCTTCGCGGCACTCGCCGGACATCCGCGTGAGCAGGGTGCGGACCTCGGGCAGGGTCGGTATGAGCTCCAGGCCGCCGGCGCCGCCGGTGCGGTGCCGGTACGCCGGCGCGAAGCCCTCCGCCTCGGCCCGGATCCGGGCGATGCGCAGCTGCTGCTCGCGGATGTCCGCCTCCAGCGCGGCGATCCGGGGGGCCGTGGCCGCCTCGGGCGCCACGGCGCGCTCCTGGCCCGGGTCGCCGGGGGCGGGCTGGACGAGCCCGGCCTCGCGCAGCCGGTCCAGGGCCGCCCCGGCCCGCTCCGGGCTCAGCCCCAGGTCCGCGGCGGCGGCCGCGGCGTCGGCGCGCTGGTGGTCCAGCACCCACCCGTACAGCGCCACTTCCGCCTCGCCTGCAGCCTCTTGCCCCATTTCCCCCGTTCCCCCCATTTGGTCCCCCTGCTTCATGCTGCCATGCAACTTGGTGAGGTATGTGATCCGTTGCGGCAAGGATACGGACCGGACAGGCTCTTTCCTGTTACCGAAACCGCACTGACCTGCAAGGGTCAACCGCCCTTGCGCACCTGGGAGATCGCCGTGAAGCGCATCCTGCTCGCCGCTGCCGCCGTCACCTCGCTGCTCGCCTTCGCGGCCCCCGGCTTCGACTCCGGCTCCGGCCCCGCCTCCGCCCCGGCGGGCGAGCGCGTGACGACGGCTACGGCCACGGCGACGGAGGGCGAGCACCCGCCGGTCCTCACACTGCCGACGACCCAGCGCTGCTCCTCCTCGCGGTGCGGCGGTCCGACCGACACGTCCTGGGGCGGCGGCTCCCCGGCGCGCCCCGCCCTCTGACCCGCAGCCACCCACGTCACCGACCAGCCCGAAGGAGAACCGGATGAACGCCGGCGCCCCCGCCCTGACCGGCCGCGAGCAGCAGGTGCTCCACCTGCTGAGCAGCGGCGACACCATCTCCTCCATCGCCCGCCAGCTCCGCCTCAGCCCGCACACGGTCGACACGTACCTGCGCCGCCTGCGCACCAAGACGGGCGCCGCGAACCGCACCCAGCTCGCCGTCTACGCCGTCCGCCACGGCCTCGCGGGGACAGCCGTCCGCCCCTCTTGAGGGGTCACCTGAGGGGTCAGCTTGAGGGTCCAGCCGCCTTGAGGAGTCAGCCGCCGCAGCCGCAGGAGCGCCGGACCACCAGGGCCGACGGGAACTGCTTGAGCCGCTCGCGGCGCGTGCCCGTCACCCGGAGCGAGTCGTCCAGGACGAGGTCCACGGCGGAGCGGGCCATGGCCTGCCGGTCGGAGGCGACCGTGGTCAGCGGCGGGTCGGTCAGGGCCGCTTCCTTGACGTCGTCGAAGCCGGCGACCGCCAGCTCGCCCGGAACGTCGATGCGCAGCTCGCGGGCCGCCCGGAGCACGCCGATGGCCTGGTCGTCCGTGGCGCAGAGCAGGGCCGGGGGGCGGTCGGGGCCGGCGAGCAGCTCCAAGGCGATCTTGTAGGCCTCGTAGCGGTTGTAGGGGGCCGGGAAGAGGCGGCCCTCGATGGACTTCCCCGCCTCGCGCATGGCCCGGCGCCAGCCCTCGACGTGGTCGGTGACGGGGTCGCCGATGGTGGGGGTGCGCTCGGTGCCGCCGAGGCAGGCGACGTACGGGTGGCCGTGCTCCAGCAGGTGGCGGGTGGCGAGCTGGGCGCCGCCGATGTCGTCCGTGACGACGGCGACGTCGTCGATCGCGTCGGGCCGGCGGTGCATGAGGACCACCCGGGCGTCCCAGGCGTCGATCTCCGCGGCCGCGTGCTCGCTCGGGCCCTGGCTGATGAGGATCAGGCCGGAGACCCGCATGCCCAGGAACGCGCGCAGATAGTGCACCTCGCGCTCGTCCAGGTAGTCGGAGTTGCCGACGAGGACCATCTTCCCGCGCTCGGCCGCGGCCTGTTCGACGGCGTGGGCCATCTCGGCGAAGAAGGGCTGGCGGGCGTCCGGGACGATCAGGCCTATGAGGTCCGTCCGGCGGGAGGCCATCGCCTGGGCGACCCGGTCCGGCCGGTACCCCAGTTCCTTGATCGCGGCCAGCACGCGCTCGCGCGTGGCCGGGGCCACCGGCCTCGGCCCGTTGTTGATGACGTAGCTGACCACCGCGGTCGACGTCCCCGCCAGTCTCGCCACATCGTCCCGCGTCACCTTGGCCACGCGCGGCAGTCTACGCGGGTCCACTCACCGCTCGGCCGGGCGAGCGGCCCCGCTCTCCGCGGCCTCCGGCTCCTTCGCCCGCTGCGCCTGGGCGGAATTCTTGGCCTTTCCCTCCCCGGGATTGTCGATCTTCTCCGGTACAACAAATCGATAACCGACATTCCGGACGGTGCCGATGAGCGACTCGTGCTCGGGCCCCAGCTTCGCCCGCAGCCGCCGCACGTGCACGTCGACCGTGCGCGTACCGCCGAAGTAGTCGTAGCCCCAGACCTCCTGGAGCAGCTGGGCCCGGGTGAAGACCCGCCCCGGGTGCTGGGCGAGGTACTTCAGCAGCTCGAACTCCTTGAACGTGAGGTCCAGCACCCGGCCCTTGAGCTTCGCGCTGTACGTGGCCTCGTCCACGGAGAGGTCGCCCGTGCGGATCTCCATGGGGCTGTCGTCCGTGGTGATCTGCTGGCGGCCCATCGCCAGCCGCAGCCGCGCCTCGACCTCGGCGGGGCCCGCGGTGTCGAGCAGGACGTCGTCCACGCCCCAGTCGGCGGTGACGGCCGCGAGGCCGCCCTCGGTGACGACGAGGATCAGCGGGCAGCCCGGACCGGTGGAGCGCAGCAGCTGGCACAGGCTGCGCACGTGGGGAAGGTCACGGCGGCCGTCGATCAGTATGACGTCGGCCCCGGGGGTGTCCACGAGGGCCGGGCCCTCGGCGGGGGCCACCCGCACGCTGTGGAGGAGCAGGCCGAGCGCCGGCAGGACCTCCGTGGAGGGCTGGAGGGCATTGGTCAGGAGCAGCAGGGAACTCATCGGCTGCCACCCGCCTCACTGGTCGTACGGTCCTTGCGGACCCGCGCGCTTCGCTCGCCCATGACGTCGGTTCCTCCTCGGTCCCTGCGAAGGGCTACCACCCAGGCCTTGCTCTGGGGGAGAGTGCGGCACTGCTTCGTACGGTTGCGTGCGTTCCGGCGCCTTTCGAGGGGCACAAGTTCAGCACGTGTTCAGCTCATGAATGCACAAAAGGACCCGGGGGCTACTCTGCCCGGATCCTCTCTGCCCAGCAGAATAGCCCACATGACTTTCCGAGGTCCGGACGATTTTGCACGACCTTGTGTTCCGTCGGTCACTTCGAGTGGTCATCGTGTCGCGCTCTTGACAGCCGACGGCGTCCGCGTCGAAGCGGCCTACGAGCCCCGGGCGGGCTCGCGGATCCCCCCTCCCGGCACCCCCGCGGTGGTGCTCGCGCACGGCTTCACGGGCGCCCTCGACCGGCCCGGCCTGCGCCGGGCCGCGCGGGTGTTCGCCCAGCGTGCGGCCGTGATCACGTTCTCCTTCCGGGGGCACGGCGGCTCGGGCGGCCGCTCCTCGGTCGGCGACCGCGAGGTGCTCGACCTGGCCGCGGCCGTGCGGTGGGCGCGCTCGCTGGGGCACGAGCGGGTGGCCACGGTCGGCTTCTCCATGGGCGGATCGGTGGCCCTGCGGCACGCCGCGCTCTACGGCCGCGAGCGGGCCGCCGGGGGCGGGGAGCACGGAGGGCGCACGGACGCACATTCCGACACGGTCGTGGCCGTCAGTGCGCCCGCACGGTGGTATTACCGCGGTACCGCACCCATGCGGCGTCTGCACTGGGCGATCTCGCGTCCCGCGGGGCGGCTGATCGCGCGCTACGGGCTGGGGACGCGGGTCCAGGCGGAGGACTGGGACCCGGTCCCGCTCTCGCCCGTCGACGCCGTCCCGATGATCGCGCCGCGGCCGCTGCTGATCGTGCACGGCGACCGGGACGCGTACTTCCCGCTCGACCACCCGTACGCCCTGGCGGGCGCGGGGGATCCACGGTCCACGGAGCTGTGGATCGAACGGGGGTTCGGCCATGCGGAGAACGCTGCGCGCGGCGAGCTTCTGGAGCGCATCGCCCACTGGGTGTGCACCCGCGACTGAGCGCCGTCCGGCACCGCCGGTCTCCCGCGTCGTGGTTGCGCCGCCGTTGCGGCGGCAGGAGATTGAGGGGCTCCCCCCTCAAGACCGCCGCCGCGGCACGGCCCGGCACCGCCGGCCAGCCGCGGGGCGGCTGAGCGCCGCGGCGGCGGAGAAGAGCTGAGAGGCCGGGCCCCTCACGACCACCCGCCGCGGCGGGAAAGACGTGAGAGGCCCGGCCTCTCGGAACCGCCGCCGCGGCGCGCAACCACCGCGGCGGCGAGGGCCCGGCGGAACGCGGCGCCACCGAAACCGGCGCGCCCCGCAATCCGCCGGACCGGCACTACGCTTCTACGGCCGGCTCCGCGAACTGCGCCTCGTAGAGGCGCGCGTACGCCCCGCCGGAGGCGAGCAGGCTGTCGTGCGTGCCCTGTTCCACGATGCGGCCCGACTCCATCACGAGGATGACGTCCGCGTCGCGGATCGTGGACAGCCGGTGCGCGATCACGAAGCTCGTGCGCCCCGTGCGCAGCCGGCCCATCGCCTGCTGGATGAGGACCTCCGTGCGGGTGTCGACGGAGCTCGTCGCCTCGTCCAGGACGAGGATCTCCGGCTCGGCCAGGAACGCCCGGGCGATGGTGATGAGCTGCTTCTCGCCGACGCTGACGCCTGCGCCCTCGTCGTCGATGACGGTGTCGTAGCCGTCGGGCAGCGTCCGCACGAAGCGGTCGACGTGCGTGGCCCTGGCCGCCTCCACGATCTTGTCCTGCGAGGTGCCGGCGGGCGCCCCGTAGGCGATGTTGTCCGCGATCGTGCCGCCGAAGAGCCAGGTGTCCTGGAGCACCATGCCGATGTGGGAGCGCAGCTCCTCGCGCGACATGGCGGCGATGTCGGTCCCGTCGAGGGTGATGCGGCCGCCGCCCACCTCGTAGAACCGCATGAGCAGGTTGACCAGCGTGGTCTTGCCGGCGCCGGTCGGGCCGACGATGGCCACGGTCTGGCCGGGCCGCACGGTCAGCGAGAGGTCCTCGATGAGCGGCTTGTCCGGCTCGTAGCGGAAGGAGACCTTCTCGAAGGACACCTCGCCGTGCACGCGGCCCGGCTTCGGGGCGTCCGCAGGGTCCGCCGACTGCTCGTCGGCGTCGAGCAGCTCGAAGACGCGCTCGGCGGAGGCGACGCCGGACTGCACGAGGTTGGCCATGGAGGCCACCTGCGTGAGGGGCTGGCTGAACTGGCGCGAGTACTGCACGAAGGCCTGCACGTCACCGATGGACAGCGCGCCGGAGGCGACCCGCAGGCCGCCGACGACGGCGACGAGCACGTAGTTGAGGTTCCCTATGAACATCATCGCGGGCTGGATGACGCCCGAGATGAACTGGGCCTTGAAGCCGGCCTGGAAGAGGTCCTCGTTCTCCTTGCGGAAGATCTCCGCGGACTCCTTCTCGCGGCCGAAGACCTTCACCAGCGCGTGCCCGGTGTACATCTCCTCGATGTGGGCGTTGAGCTTGCCGGTCGTCTTCCACTGGGCGACGAACTGCGGCTGCGCCCGCTTGCCGATCTTCGTGGCGACGACGACGGACACCGGCACGGTGACCAGCGCGACCAGGGCGAGCAGCCAGGAGATCCAGAACATCACGGCCAGCACACCCGTGATCGTCAGCAGCGAGGTGACGATCTGGCTCATGGTCTGCTGGAGCGTCTGGGCGACGTTGTCGATGTCGTTCGTGGCGCGGGAGAGCACCTCGCCGCGCGGCTGCCGGTCGAAGTAGCTGAGCGGCAGCCGGCCGAGCTTCTCCTCGACGTCCCGGCGCAGCCGGAAGACGGCGCGCTGCACGACGGTGGTGGCGATCCGCGCCTGGACGAGCCCGAACAGGGACGCCGCGACGTAGATCGCCAGGACCCACAGCAGCACCTCGCTCACGGCGTCGAAGTCGATGCCGCGGCCGGGGGTGAAGCCGACCGAGCCGAGCAGGTCGGCGACGGTGCCGTTGCCCTGCTGCCGCATCCGCTCGACGGCCTCGGCCTTGGTGATGCCGTCGGGGAACTTCTTCCCGACGACGCCCGCGAAGATCAGGTCGGTGGCCCGGCCGAGGATCTTCGGGCCGATGACGGACAGGGCGACGCTCGCGACGCACATGACGAGCGCCACGGTGATCAGGGCCCGCTCGGGTCTGAGGGTGCCCAGCAGCCGCTTGGCGGACCCGGCGAAGTCCATGGACCGCTCGGTGGGCTGGCCGCCCATGAAGCGGGCGACGCCGGTGGCGGGGGCGGGCCCGCGGCGGGCGGGGCCGCCGGGGGCCGGTGCGCCGGGCTTGCCGCCCCCGCCCGGGGATGCCGGTTTCTCCGGGGTCGTCACGCCGCCTCCTCCTCGGTGAGCTGGGAGAGCACGATCTCCCGGTAGGTCTCGTTGCCGGCCATCAGCTCGCCGTGGGTGCCGGTGCCGACGACGCGGCCCTCGTCCAGGACGACGATCCGGTCGGCGTCCCGGATCGTGGAGACGCGCTGGGCGACGATGACGACCGTGGCGTTCCCCGTCTCGCGGGCCAGCGCGGCCCGCAGCCGGGCGTCGGTGGCGTAGTCGAGGGCGGAGAAGGAGTCGTCGAAGAGATAGATGTCCGGCTTGCGGACCAGGGCGCGGGCGATGGCGAGCCGCTGCCGCTGCCCGCCGGAGACGTTGGTGCCGCCCTGCGCGATCGGCGCCTCCAGGCCGCCCTCCATGCTCGCGACGAAGTCGCGGGCCTGCGCCGTCTCCAGCGCCTCCCACAGCTCCTCGTCGGTCGCTTCGGGGCGCCCGTAGCGGAGGTTGGAGGCGACGGTCCCGGAGAACAGGTAGGGCTTCTGCGGGACGAGGCCGATGGCCTCGGCGGAGCGGGCCGGGTCGAGCTCGCGCACGTCGACACCGCCCACGGTGACCGTTCCGGCGGTCGCGTCGAACAGCCGCGGGACCAGCCCCAGCAGCGTGGACTTGCCGCTGCCGGTGGAGCCGATGACGGCCGTGATCTCGCCGGGCCGGGCGACGAGGGAGACGTCCTTGAGGACCGGCTCCTCCGCGCCCGGGTAGCGGAACTCGACGCCGCTGAGCTCCAGGTGCCCGCCACTACGCAGCTCGGTGACCGGGCTGACCGGCGGCACCACGCTGGAGTCGGTGGCCAGGACCTCCTGGACGCGCTCGGCGCAGACCTCGGCGCGCGGCACCATCATGAACATGAAGGTGGCCATCATGACGGCCATCAGGATCTGCATCAGGTAGCTGAGGAAGGCCGTCAGCGCACCGATCTCCATGTCGCCGCTCTCGATGCGGTGACCGCCGAACCACAGCACGGCGACGGAGGAGATGTTCACGACCAGCATCACGGACGGGAACATCAGCGACATCAGCCGGCCGGCCCGGAGCGAGACGTCCATCAGCTCGGCGTTCGCGCCGTCGAAACGTTCCCGCTCGTGGTCGTCGCGGACGAAGGCGCGGATGACGCGGATGCCGGTGATCTGCTCGCGCAGCACCCGGTTGACGGTGTCGATCCGGTCCTGCACGCCGCGGAAAACCGGTCGCATCCGCCAGATGATCAGCGAGACGATCACGCCGAGGACCGGCACGATGACCAGCAGCAGGGCGGACAGCGGCACGTCCTGGTCGAGCGCCATCAGGATGCCGCCCACGCACATGATCGGCGCGGACACCATCAGCGTGAACGCCATCAGGACGAGCAGCTGGATCTGCTGCACGTCGTTGGTGGTGCGGGTGATCAGGGAGGGGGCGCCGAAGTGCCCCATCTCGCGCGCGGAGAAGGACTGCACGCGGTCGAAGACGGCGGCACGCAGATCGCGCCCGACCGCCATCGCGGTCCGGGCGCCGAAGTACGTCGCACCGATCGCGCAGACGATCTGGACGAGGGTGACCGCCAGCATCCCGCCGCCGAGGGACAGGATGTAGCCGGTGTCACCCTTCACGACACCGTTGTCGATGATGTCGGCGTTGAGTGAGGGTAGGTAGAGCGTGGCAAGCGTCTGGACGAGCTGCAGGAGCACGATCAGCGCGATCGATGTGGAGTAGGGCCTCAGATACGCCCGTGATAGTCGGACCAGCACACCGGGCAGCCTAAGCGAGCGCCTCGCCGTGCGGCCTCCGTATTTGCACGGGCGGCGTTCCCCTCGCGCGGCACCCGTCATCATGGGAGGCGGCAGAAGAAGGAAAGGGGTCGCCGTGGCGACGACACAACCGGCACACCCGGTCAAACCGGCCCTGCCGGGGCAGCCGGGACCGGTGGGCACCATCCGGTACTGGGCCGCGGCGAAGGCCGCGGCCGGCACGGCCGAGGAGCCGTACGCTGCGCGGACGCTCGCGGAGGCGCTGGACGCGGCCCGCCGGCGGCACGCGGAGCGCCCCGACTTCGCCCGGGTGCTGGCACGCTGCTCGTTCCTCGTGGACGACGCCCCGGTAGGCACCCGCGACCACGCAACGGTCCAACTGGCCGAGGGCGGCACCGTAGAGGTGCTCCCGCCCTTCGCAGGAGGGTGACCCCGGCAGCATGAGCAATCAGCCGCACCATACGTACGACCCGCAGGACCCGTACGACTCGTATGACGCGTACGACGCCCGGACGCAGCGCTACGACGCTCAGTCGTACGGGCAGCAGGACGGGGCGTACGGCTCGTACCAGCAGCAGCACCCGCACCAGCAGGCGCAGCAGGCCCAGGGTCAGGACCACGGGTCGTACGGCGACTCGTACAACGCCTACGACCCGTACGCCCAGCAGCAGCCGCAGGCGCAGCAGCACCAGCACCAGCACCAGCACCAGCAGTCCCACCAGCAACCGCACCAGCCGTCTCAGCCGCAGCAGTACCAGTGGCCGACGACCAACGGCGGCCAGGGCTTCTCCGCGCACGACGAGCCGGTCACGCAGACCTGGCAGACGCCGACGTGGGACACGGGCACGTGGCAGCAGCCCCCGGCCCCGCCCGCGGAGGACCGCTCCTACGGCGCGTCCTGGTCCGCCGGCACCCCGCTGCCCGAGGAGCGCCCGGCCGCGGCCGGTGTCGTGCCGCGCGCGGCGGGCGCGGTCGTACCCGCTCCGGTGCACGAGCCCGCGCTCCTCGCCGAGCCGGGTGGCGACGACGCCGGCAGCTGCGGCGCGCGGCCGATGACGGCCGCCGAGAAGGCGAAGGCCGAGGGCCGGGCGCAGATCGTCTCGCCGGGCCTCAAGCCCGCCCTGGTGACGACGGCGCTCGCCGCGCTGCTCGCGCTCACGGCGCCGCTCGGCCAGTTCGCGCTGGCGGTGCCGCTGGTGCTGCTGCAAGCGGTGACGGCCGCGGGCTGGTTCCGGCTCAACGGCATGTGGCCCGCCCGGCAGGGCATCGCGCTCGCGTTCCTCGGCGGCGTGGCCGCCGACATCGGCATGCTGGCCACCGACCGTTCGCAGGCGCCGACCGTCGTCATCGGCACCCTCGGCGTGTGGCTCCTGCTGGTCCTCGTCCTCCAGCTGCGCAGCCACGCCTCGCCGGACGAGCGGCTGTACGGCCTGACGGCGGCCGCCGCCTCCTCCGCCCTCGCGGTCCTCGCGGCCGGGCACCTGGCCGCGTCCTCCGACGCCGTCGTGGTCGGCGCGAGCGCCGTGGCCGTGACCGCCCTGGCGCGCGCCCTGCCGCTGCCGTCCCTGGCCGCGCCCGTCGTGGCGCTGCTCGCGGCCGCGGGCGCGGGCCTCGCGACCGGCGGCCTGACGGACCTGGGCACCTCCGCCGCCCTGCTGGGCCTCGCCGCGGGCGCCTGCGCCCTGATCGGCCTGCGCGTCGCCAGCTACGACTACCCGTCGCGATTCGTGCACATGACGGCGGGCGTGGCCCTGCCGCTCGCGGCCGCGGCCCCCGCGGTCTACGTCCTGGGCCGCGTCCTGGGCTGACCCCCCGCCGCTCGTTCTTCCCTCCCTTCCGGGCCGTCCGGTTAGGCTCCATGGCATTGCAAGGTCAGTGCAGGGGCCTGACCGGGACCCGGGGGAGCTGGAGAAACCGAATGCGCGCGATACGCATCACCCTGATCATCGCGGTGATATTGGGGGCCCTCTTCGTGGGCGCCGACCGCCTGGCGGTGTACTTCGCCGAGGACCAGGCGGCCGAGAAGATCCGCAGCAGTCAGGGGCTGACGGGCACGCCCGAGGTCTCCATCAAGGGGTTCCCCTTCCTCACGCAGATCGCCGACTCGCGCCTGGACGAGGTCGAGGTCAAGCTGGACGGCGCGACCGCGAGCTCCGGCGGGCAGTCGATCCGGGTGTCGGGCTTCGACGCCAAGCTCCAGGACGTGAAGATCGACAGCAGCTTCAGCTCGGCCGTCGCGAGCCGGGCGACGGGCACGGCGCACCTCTCGTACGAGGACCTGAGCAAGGCCACCAACGACCCGACGGTGAAGGTCGGCTTCGGCGGCCAGGGCGCCGCCGGCAAGAGCCAGGTCAAGGTGACCGGCACGGTGCAGCTCGCGGGGATGCCCATCGAGCGCAGCGTCATCTCCACGGTCACGCTCGTGGGCGGCGACACCGTCCGGGTGCGGGCGGACCAGATCCCCGACGAGGCCAAGGCCTTCCCCGGCCTGGAGCGGGCGATCCGCCAGAAGACGGACTTCGACCGGCGCATCAGCGGCCTGCCGAAGGGCCTGAAGCTGGACAAGGTCGTGGCGACGCAGGACGGTGTCGACATCACGCTGACCGGCTCGGACGTCAACCTGGCGGGCTGACCGGCCCGCTCCCCGTCCGGCCCCGTCCACGCTGCGAGACGTCGCCGTCCGGAGGGCAGACCTCCGAGCGGCACGGACGCCCGGGAGCGGCGCACGGCCGCCCCTCCGGCGCTCCCTAGGCCGTCCCTCGTCCCAGCATCCGGAAGATCTCGTCTCACTATCCAACACGCCGGTGACACGCCCACCCGCCGTCCCTACGATCGTGGGCATGAAGCGACAGGCGGACCTCACGAAGCGGCGGGCAGTCGACCTGTGCCGCGTCGCCGCCATGCTCTGTCGTCATGTCTGACGGGAAGCTTCCCCTCCCCTTCCGGAAGTCCTTCCCCGTCTCGTCTCCCATCCCACCCGCTGCGCAGCGCCGCGCGCTCCCCTCGCCGCGCGCCCAGCAAGCGCTTGCGCGATCCGCAACTGCCCCGGAGGAGAACACATGAGCCGCAGTGACGTCCTGGTGGACGCCGACTGGGTACAGGCCCGCATCGACGCCGCCGACCCGAAGACCGTCATCGTCGAGGTCGACGAGGACACGTCCGCGTACGACAAGAACCACATCAAGTCCGCCGTCCGCATCGACTGGAAGACGGACCTCCAGGACCCCGTCCGCCGCGACTTCGTGGACCAGGCCGGCTTCGAGGAGCTGCTCTCCGCGAAGGGCATCGCGAACGACGACACCGTCGTCCTCTACGGCGGCAACAACAACTGGTTCGCCGCGTACGCCTACTGGTACTTCAAGCTCTACGGCCACCAGGACGTGAAGCTCCTCGACGGCGGCCGCAAGAAGTGGGAGCTCGACTCCCGCGACCTGGTCGCCGAGGTCCCGCAGCGCGCCCGCACCGAGTACCACGCCCAGCCGCAGGACACCTCCATCCGCGCCTTCCGCGACGACGTCGTGAAGGCGATCGGCGAGCTCAACCTCGTCGACGTCCGCTCCCCCGACGAGTTCAGCGGCAAGCTGCTCGCCCCGGCGCACCTCCCGCAGGAGCAGTCGCAGCGCCCCGGCCACGTGCCGACCGCGCGCAACATCCCCTGGTCGAAGTCGGCCAACGACGACGGCACCTTCAAGTCCGACGAGGAGCTGACGGCGCTCTACGAGGGCGCGGGCGTGGACCTGGCGAAGGACACCATCGCCTACTGCCGGATCGGCGAGCGCTCCGCGCACACCTGGTTCGTGCTGCACGAGCTGCTCGGCCGGCAGAACGTCAGGAACTACGACGGCTCCTGGACCGAGTACGGCTCCCTGGTCGGCGTGCCGATCCAGCTCGGCGCCAACTGACGTCACGACCGCTACCAGTTAAGGATCACCCATGTGTGGAGCAAAGGCCGGCGGCCCCGACGCCTCGACGATCAAGCCCGGTGAGACCACGATCCAGGGCTCGGTGACCCGCGACGGCGAGCCCGTCACCGGTTACGTGCGCCTGCTGGACGCGACCGGCGAGTTCACCGCCGAGGTGCCCACGTCCGCGACCGGGCAGTTCCGCTTCTATGCGGCGGAGGGCACGTGGACGCTGCGCGCGCTGGTGCCCGGCGCGACCGCGGACCGCAAGGTCGTGGCGCAGCACGGCGGCCTGACCGAGGTCGCTATCGCCGTCTGAGAACGGTTTTCCCGACGGCCGGAGGGCCGCACCCCGGGTTGGACACCGTGGGGGGTGCGGCCCTCCGTGCCGCCGCCGTACCGTGGACACATGTACGCGCGGCGGCGTCATCTGTACTTCGCCATGATGGGCGTCTGCATCGGGATGTTCGTCCTGGCGTGGGCGGTCGTGCGCCTGTGGTCCGTGCCCGCCGCGGTGGGGATGTGCCTCTTCGCCATGGTCATCCCGCCCGTCGCCGCCATCGTCGCCAACCGGCGGGGGCCCGAGGACCGCTGGTGGGACGATCCCTCGGGCGATCAGAAGTCGGACGAGTGGTGGGACGAGCTCGACGGCAAGCGCCGCCCCGGGCAGCGCGACCCGTGGGGCCGCGACCCGTAGCCGGGCGCCCGGATCAGCGGACGAGACCGGATCAGTAGACGAGCGCCTGCACGCCGTCCGCCATCGCCTCCTGGACGAAGACCTGCGCGCCGGCGATGCGCGCGCCCTCGATCAGGTCCTTCTCCTCGATGTCGCGGCGCGCGGCGCACTGCGTGCACACCGTGATCGTCCCGCCGCCGGCCTTGATGCCCTCGATGAGGTCCGGCAGGGGCGCCGCGTGCGGCAGCTCGAACTCCGCCGCCCGCCCGGGCAGCGCGAACCACGACGACTCACCGGTCAGCCACAGCGAGACCTCGACCCCGCTCGCGACGGCGACGGCCGCCACCGTGAACGCCTGCGAGCACCGCTCGGGCGCGTCCGCGCCCGCCGTCACCTTGATCACGAGTTTCTTGGCCATGCCAGGCACTGTAGCCCTGCCGGGCGGATCTTCACCGGGCCGAGGAAGGATGCGGCACCGCCGGTCCGGTATGTCGTGGGCTACTCGCCGTGGCGGCGGAAAGAAAAGCCCGCCGCCACGGCGAGAGGCCACAGCGGCGAGAGTCCGGCGGAATGTCCGGCCGGCGGGACCGGCACGCTCATCATGATCCGCCGGACGGGCGCCCGCGCCGCCGAAACCAGGGACGACTAGACTCGTGACCGGTCCGTACATCCGTGACCGGTCCGTACACCCTCACTCCCGACGAGGAGCGCGCTCGTGCTTGAGGCAGTCTTCACCACCCTGCTCGTCCTGGTCGCCGTCGGCGTTCTCGCCTTCGCCGGGCTGACCTGGAAGAAGCTGTACCAGGGCCAGCGCTGACCCGCCCAGTTACCCGTCCTCGCACAGATCGTCTGAGCCCATGATCGAGATTCCGTCCGACCTCCACCCGGACCTCGTGCCCCTCGCCTTCCTCCTCGGTAAGTGGGAGGGCGCCGGCGTCGCCGACTTCCCGGGCGCCGAGAAGTGCAACTTCGGGCAGGAGGTCGTCTTCAGCCATGACGGCCGTGACTTCCTGGAGTACACGTCGCACAGCTGGGTGCTCGACGGCGAGGGCAAGATGGTGCGCCCGCTGGAGACCGAGACCGGCTACTGGCGGATCGGCAAGGACCGCAAGGTCGAGATCGTCATGGTCCGCGACGCGGGCGTCGCGGAGGTCTGGTACGGCGAGCTGGCCGACCAGAAGCCGCAGATCGACCTGGCCACGGACGCCGTCGCGCGCACCGAGGCCTCCGGCCCGTACAGCGGCGGCAAGCGCCTGTACGGCTACGTCAAGGGCGACCTGATGTGGGTCGGCGAGAAGGCCACCCCCGAGGTGCCTCTGCGCCCCTACATGTCGGCGCACCTGAAGAAGATCGCCGACCAGAAGAGCCTCCAGGAGTGGGCCGCGAGCCTGCCCGAGGACGCTCCCGACGGCGTCGCCTTCTACAACCCGGACGGCACGCCCTACACCGGCTGAGCCGCCCGCCCAGCAGCACCGCGCCCCGTGGGGAAAGTCCGGTCGAATTCCGGCGCTGACCCGCAACGGTAGGCGGAAAGGCCCTCCGGGGCCTTTTCCGTAAGCCCGATCGCCCACGGCGCGCACGATCCCCGTACAACTCGCCGTGGACTGCGAGGGGACCACCCGGGCACCGACCGCACCGCACCCGCCCCGGGCCGCTCCTCCGTACGTACGGACGCGGCCCGAGGCGAAGGCGCAGCCCGTGTCGACAGATCTCCCGGTCCTCCGCCCGGAGGGTTCCGGCCCCGCGCCCGGCGCGCCGCCGGGACCCGCCACGGCCGCGCCACGGCGGCTGCCGCTGCCGCCCCTGCTGGCCGCCCTGACGGCCGCGCTCCTGATCTCCGTCCTGTGCGGCACGGGCCTGGGCGCCGCGGGCGTCACGTGGGCCGAGACGCTGCGCCATCTGCGGGCTGGGCTCACCGGCGGCACGATCACGCCGGACGAGGTCTCCTCGTACACCATCGTCTGGGAGCTGCGCTTCCCGCGCGCCCTGCTGGCCGCCGTCGTCGGCGCGGGGCTCTCCGCTGTCGGCGTGGCCGTGCAGGCCATGGTCCGCAACGCCCTCGCCGACCCGTTCGTACTGGGCATCTCCTCGGGCGCCGCGATCGGCGCGAACGCCGTCCTGCTGTTCGGCGCGCTGGCCTCGCTGGGGGTCTGGGCGCTGTCCGGGGCGGCGTTCGTCTCGGCGCTCGCCGCGATGGTGCTCGTCTATCTCGCGGCCCGCACCCCGCAGGGCCTGACGCCGCTGCGGCTGGTCCTGACGGGCTCGGCGATGTACTACGGGTTCTCCGCCGTCACCACCTTGATGATCTTCATGGCGGAGCGCGGGGAGGCCGCCCGCTCGGCCATGATGTGGCTGCTCGGCAGCCTGGGCGGCGCCACGTGGGCGTCCCTGCCGGTGGCCGCCGCGGTCGTGCTGGCCGGCATCGGCGCCCTGCTGTGGTGGGCGCGCAGCCTCAACGCGCTGGCCATGGGCGACGAGACGGCGGCCGCGCTGGGCGTGGACCCCGACCGGATGCGCCGCGGGCTGTTCGTCCTGGCGGCGGCCGTGACCGGCGCCGTCGTCGCCGTCAGCGGCGCGATCGGCTTCGTCGGCCTGATGGTCCCGCACGTCACCCGCATGCTCGTCGGCGCCGACCACCGCCGCGTGCTGGCCGTCGCCCCGCTGCTGGGCGCCGTGCTGCTGGTGTGGGTCGACATCGCCTCCCGGCTGCTGCTCGCGCCCGTCGAACTGCCCGTCGGCGTCCTGACCGCCCTCATCGGCGTGCCCTGCTTCGTCCTGCTGATGCGGCGCCGCCGCTACTCCTTCGGAGGCGCCTGATGCAGAGGGACACCTACTCCTCCGGAGGCGCCTGATGCAGGTGGACATCGAGGACCTGTCGGTCGAGATCGCGGGCGCCCGCCTGGTCTCGGACATCACCCTGCGCGCCGGCAGCGGCCGCTTCGTGGGCCTCATAGGCCCCAACGGCAGCGGCAAGTCCACGCTGCTGCGCTGTGCCTACCGGGCGCTGCGGCCCGCCGCCGGCGCCATCCGCCTCGACGGCGACGACCTCCACGCCCTGGGCGTCCGGGAGGGCGCGCGCAGGCTGGCGGCGCTGCCGCAGGAGTCGGCGAGCGAGTTCGACTTCACGGCGGGCGAGGTCGTCGCCATGGGCCGGCTGCCGCACCAGCGCTCCGGCGGCCGGGTCACGGCCCGCGACACCGCGGTGTGCGCGGCGGCGCTGGAGCGCGTCGGCGCGGGGCACCTGGCCGGGCGCAGTTTCCCCACGCTGTCCGGCGGCGAGAAGCAGCGCGTGCTGATCGCCCGCGCGCTGGCCCAGGAGCCGCGGGTGCTGGTCCTGGACGAGCCCACCAACCACCTGGACATCGCCCAGCAGCTGGAGGTGCTGGCGCTGGTGCGGGACGCGGGCCTGACGGTCCTGGCCGCCCTGCACGACATCGACCTGGCCGCGGCGCACTGCGACGAGCTGTACGTCATCCGCGGCGGGCGCATCGTCGCGTCCGGGCCGCCGGACGAGGTGCTGACCGCCGAGCTGCTCGCCGGCGTGTTCGGCGTACGGGCGCACCGCGTGCCGCACCCGGAGACCGGCGCGACGCGCCTGCTGTTCGACCGCCTGCCGACCCCGTAAGGACACGCCCGCATGACACGCCGCACCTCCCGCACCTCCCGTACCGCCCGCACCTCGCTCGCCCTTGCGGCCGTCCTCGCCCTGGCCACCGGCTGCGGGGCGAAGGTCGCCGAGGACGGCGACACGGCGAAGACGGGCGAGAAGGCCTCCGGCCACTACCCCGTGACCGTCGAGAACTGCGGGGTGAAGACGACGTACGACAAGGCGCCGCAGCGCGTCGTCACCAACGACGTGAACATCGCCGAGATCATGTTCGCGCTCGGCCTGGAGGACCGCATGGCCGGGTACGTGGCCCCCGATTACCGCGCCGACCGCGAGTCCGTGCCGTGGAAGGACGGCTACAAGAAGGTGCCCTGGCTGTCCAAGAAGGAGATCACCAAGGAGATGGTGCTGGACGCGAAGGCCGACCTGGTCTTCGCCGGCTGGAACTACGGCTTCTCCGAGGGCCGGGGCTTCACGCCCGACGCCCTGAAGAAGCTCGGCGTCGGCTCGTACGTCCTCACCGAGTCCTGCCGCAACGGCGGCGCGGGCAAGGCGCGCGGCGTGATGCCGCCCCTGGAGGCCCTCTACACCGACCTCACCACGCTCGGGAAGGTCTTCGGCGTGGAGGACCGGGCGGCGAAGCTCGTCGCGGGCTTCAAGAAGCAGGTCGCCGAGGCGCAGGCCGGCGTGCCCGCGGACGGCAAGCGGCCCACGGTCTTCCTCTACGACGACGGCCGCGACAAGGCGACCACCTCCGGCGCCTTCGCCGGCCCGCACGACATCATCACCAAGGCCGGCGGCGACCACGTGATGAAGGACCTCAAGGACACCTGGCCCTCGGTCGGCTGGGAGACCGTCGTCGAACGCAACCCCGACGTCATCGTCATCAACAACTACGGCGACGTGACGGCCGAGCAGAAGAAGGAGTTCCTGAAGTCGTACCCGCCGCTCGCGGGCGTCTCGGCCGTCAAGAACGACCGGATCTTCGTCCTCGACTACGTCGACCTCGTCGAGAGCCCCCGCAACCCGGCCGCCATCGCCGCGCTCGCCCGCTATCTCAAGGGGGTACGGGAGCAGTGACGCTGCCTAGACTGGTGGGGTGGTGGACACCGACTGGCAGAGCAACCTCCGTAGGCGCGGGTACCGGCTGACGCCGCAGCGCCAGCTCGTCCTGGAGGCGGTCGACCGGCTGGAGCACGCGACCCCGGACGACATCCTCACCGAGGTCCGGCGCACCGCCGGCGGGGTCAACATCTCCACGGTCTACCGGACCCTGGAGCTGCTGGAGGAGCTGGGCCTGGTCAGCCACGCCCACCTCGGGCACGGCGCCCCGACCTACCACCTCGCCGACCGGCACCACCACATACACCTCGTCTGCCGGGACTGCACGGGCGTCGTCGAGGCCGATCTGTCCGTGGCCGCGGAGTTCACGGACCGGCTCCGCGCGGAGTTCGGCTTCGAGACCGACATGAAGCACTTCGCGATCTTCGGCCGGTGCCGGGAGTGCGCTGCCGGGCGCGCCTCGAAGGAGCCGCCGGCCGCGCCGTAGGCTTGGCCGCATGCCGCGTGAATCGAAAGCCAGCCCGCTGCTGTCGCTGCCCGGCGCCGTCGCCGCCGAGGCCCCTGACGAAGGGGTCGCCGCCCACTACGGCGATCTCTTCCGCGAACAGCGCGCGCTCGCCGGAGGGTCCGGTTTCGTCGACCTCTCGCACCGCGGGGTCGTCACCGTCACCGGGCCCGACCGGCTGAGCTGGCTGCACCTCCTGCTCACCCAGCACGTCAGTGACCTGCCGCCGGGGCGGGCCACGGAAGCGCTGATCCTCTCCGCCAACGGGCACATCGAGCACGCGCTCTCCCTCGTGGACGACGGGGAGACCGTCTGGGCCCACGTCGAGCCCGGCACCCAGGACGCCCTCATCGCCTACCTGGAGAGCATGAAGTTCTTCTACCAGGTCGAGGTCGCCGACCGTACGGACGACTACGCCGTGGTGTACCTGCCCGCGGGTTCGATCGCGGAAGCACCCGAGGGCGCCCTGGCGCGCGAGACGGCGCACGGACGGGAGCTGTTCCTGCCGCGCGCGCTGCTGGAGCCGTTCGCGGCGGCGCACGGCCCCGCCGCGGGCGTCCTCGCCCACGAGGCGCTCCGGGTGGAGGCGCACCGCCCCCGGCTCGGCCTGGAGACCGACCACCGGACGATCCCGCACGAGCTCGGCCTCATCGGCCCGGCCGTCCACCTCCAGAAGGGCTGCTACCGCGGCCAGGAGACCGTGGCCCGCGTCCACAACCTGGGGAAGCCGCCGCGGCGGCTGGTCTTCCTGCACCTCGACGGCAGCGAGGTGTCCCTGCCCCCGCACGGGGCCGCCGTGCGGCTGGCATCCGACGGCCCCGAGGGCCGCCAGCTGGGCTTCGTGACGACCTCGGCCCGCCACTACGAACTGGGCCCGATCGCCCTGGCCCTGGTCAAGCGGAACGTCGCGGTCGACGCGCCCCTGCTGGTGGGCGAGAAGACGGCCGCGACGCAGGAGGTAGTGGTCGAACCGTAAGCGAGGAGGGACCGGGGGGCTTGCCCAGGCCTGCCCCCCGGGAGGCCGTCACACCTCCACGATCACCGTGAACGGGCCGTTGTTCGTCAGCGACACTTTCATGTCCGCGCCGAAGCGGCCCGTCTCCACCTGCGCCCCCAGCTCCCGGAGATGGGCGACGACGGCGTCCACCAAGGGCTCGGCGACCCCGCCGGGGGCAGCCGCGTTCCACGTGGGCCGCCGCCCCTTCCGGGCGTCACCGTAGAGAGTGAACTGCGAGATCACCAGCAGCGGCGCCCCCACGTCCGAACACGACTTCTCGTCCTCGAGGATCCGTACGGACCACAGCTTCCGCGCGAGCTGCTCCGCCTTCGCCGGGGTGTCGTCGTGCGTCACCCCGACGAGGACGCACAGCCCCTGTCCGATGATCTCTCCGACGGTCTCGCCGTCCACGACGACCCGCGCCCCGTCCACCCTCTGCACCACTGCACGCATACGGACCATGATGCCTTGCGTCCATCCAGGGCCGTTCGGGTGCGGAGACCCTGCGCCCGGGCCTCACCCAGTGGCACGATGCGTGCAGGCGGTGCCTTGTGCGGGCACATGTGATGCGGCCGCACACCGCCCGAGGGGAAACGGAAGACGCGCATGACCACACCCATTGAGGACGGCCCCATGCTCAAGGCAGCCGACAGCCTCCAGCCCCGGCCGCCGAGCCAGCGCTCCGGCCGGCAGGCGGACGTCCCCGGCCGCGGCCTCGGCGAGCTGGGCCTGGTGGAGCTGCGCGCCCTGCGCCGGGACGCCCGGCGCGACGAGGCGGACCTCAGCTACGTGCGGCGGCTGCTCCAGGGCCGGATCGACATCCTCCGGGCCGAGCTGGCGCGCCGCTCCTCACCGGGCTCCCCGGTCATGGCCCGCCTCGTCGTGGACCGGCTGTCGGAGATCCTCGCGGACGCCCCCTCGGACCACCGCTCGTCCGCCCGCCACGTGACCGTGGGCACGCCGCACAGCGAGGAGTACCGGCGGCTGGCCGAGGACATGCTGTCGGAGGTGGAGCTGTCGGACCTGGGCGCCCGGACGGACGGCGAGCTGCACGCGGCCATGGACCGCCTGGCCTCGTACGAGCGGCAGGTGTCGGTGCGGCGCCAGCAGCTCCAGCGGACGGCGGACGATTGCAGCGGCGAGATCGCCCGCCGGTACCGCGAGGGGGAAGCACAGGTGGACGACCTCCTCGCGTAAGGCGGCGCGTAGGGCTGCGCATTGCGCATAAGGCCGCGGCCGGCCCGGCGGCCTGCGGAAATCCGCGTGCGGACGCGGCGGCGGCGCGCCTAGCGTCGCGGCCATGAGCCTCGACGTCCGCACGATCACCGAAGACGACCTCCCCGGCTGGGTCCGGGCCCGCCGCACCGGCTACCTCCAGCCGCCCGCCGTGAGCGGGGCGGAGCTCGCGTTCCGCCGCGAGCTGATGGATTTCCCGCGCGCCCAGGGCGCGTTCGACGACGGCCGCTGCGTGGCCACGTACCGCAGCTTCACGCAGCGGCTCAGCGTCCCCGGCGGGGCGTCGGTGACCGCGAACGCCGTCAGCAACGTGAGCGTCTCGGCCACGCACCGCCGCCGCGGCCTGCTCAGCCGCATGATCGACCGCGATCTGCGGGAGGCCGCGGAGCGCGGCGACGCGGCGGCGACGCTGATCGCCGCCGAGTACCCGATCTACGGCCGCTTCGGCTTCGGCCCGGCCACCCGCGTCACGGAGTGGGAGGTGGACGTGCCCCGCGCGGGGCTGGACCCGCGCCACGCCGGCCCGGGCGACGGCGGGCGCGTCGACTTCGTGGACATAGCCGACCTGCGGGAACACGGGCCCGCGCTGTACGAGCGGGTACGGGCCGCCCGGCACGGCCTCGTCGACCGCACGGACGTGTGGTGGCGGCGGAACACCGGCGCGCTCCCGATGGACGACGCCCCCTGGACCGAGCCGTTCGCCGTGGTCTACCGGCCGGCGGACGGCGCCGGCCGCATCGACGGGTTGCTCGTCTTCACCGCCGACGACAGGTGGGAGGCCAAGCTGCCGCACCAGACGGCGACCGTGCTCGACCTCGTCGCGGTCTCCCCCGCCGCCGAGCGCGCCCTCTGGCTGTTCCTGCTGTCCGTGGACTGGATCACCCGCGTCCGCACCAGCTACCGCGCGCCGGACGACCTCCTGCCGGACCTGCTCCCGGACCCGCGGGCCGCGCGCGTGGTCACGGACGCCGACCTGATGTGGCTGCGCCCCCTGGACGTACCGGCGCTGCTGCGCTCCCGTACGTACCCCGTGGCCGGCTCGCTCGTCCTCGACGTCACCGACACCGCCGACGCCACCGGCACGGCCGGGCCCGCCGCCGGCCGCTTCCTGCTGGAGGCCGGCCCCGACGGCGCCTCCTGCACCCGTACGGCGCGGCCGGCCGATCTGTCGCTGTCCGCCGCCGCGCTGGGCAGCCTCTTCCTGGGCGGCGAATCCGCCGTGCGGCTCGCGGCCCTCGGGCGCGCGGCGGAGGAGCGGCCCGGCGCGGCGGACCGGGCGGACGCGCTGCTGCGCACGGGGCGGCGGCCCTGGTGCGCCGACATCTTCTGAGGTCAACGGCAGGCGCGGAACATGACATTCAAAAAGGGACCTTCCAGATAATCCCCGCGATTCACCCAACGGCCCTTGACCTCAAGCTGTATTGAGGTTCCAGACTTCCCTCAACGGAACGGCTCACGGGCCCACCCACCAGCGCAGCACCATCACCGCCCACGACTCCCAGAAGGTCCCCATCGTGTCCGAGAGCACCTACCGCCTCGCCGTCATCGTCGGTTCCACCCGCGACGGGCGCTTCGGCCCCACCGTCGCCAAGTGGTTCACCGAGCAGGCCGCCCGCCACGGCGGCATGGAGATCGACCTCATCGACCTGGCCCTCCACCCGCTGCCGGTGCGGATCACCAAGGAGCCGACCGCCGAAGAAGCCGCGGCGCTCGCCGAGGTGACGCCCCGTCTGGAGCGGGCCGACGCGTTCGTCGTACTGACGCCCGAGTACAACCACAGCTACCCGGCGTCCCTGAAGAACCTCATCGACTGGCACTACACGCAGTGGCGCGCCAAGCCCGTCGCCTTCGTCTCGTACGGCGGCCTGGCCGGCGGCCTGCGCGCGGTCGAGCACCTGCGCCCGGTCTTCACCGAGCTGCACGCCGCGCCCATCCGCGAGCAGGTCAGCTTCCACAGCCCCTGGGGCAAGTTCGACGCCGACGGCCGGCACCTGGACCCGGAGGCCGGCGAGCAGGCCGCCGGCGCGGCGAAGGTCATGCTGGACCAGCTGAGCTGGTGGGCCCTGTCCCTGCGGGAGGCGCGCGCCGCCCGCCCGTACGGCGCCTGACCGGCGCCGTACACACGAACTCCTGCCTCCGGCCCTACCCCCGTTGGGGCCGGTGGCAGGCATGTCGTGCCGAGCGGGCGCGCTCCATCACCCTCCTCCCGGTGCGCGCCCGCGAGATACCCCCGGATGGGGCTGATTCGGGAACCGGTTCAGGAACTGATCCGGGAATTACGGCCCTTGCGCGCCGCTTAGCCTGAAGCGCGGCCGGCCGGACGGACGGAACGGCCGGCACAGCAGAAGCAACAGGGGGGTTGGATGAAGCAGCGTCCGTACCACTGCGGGATCGACGCCGCTCTCGACGTCATCGACGGCAAGTGGAAAGTGCTCGTCCTGTGGGCGCTGGACTCCGGCGCGCGCCGCTTCGGCGAGACGAAGCGGCTGCTGCCGGGCATCAGCGAGAAGGTCCTGGCGCAGCAGCTCCGCGAGCTGGAGGCCGACGGCATCGTCCACCGCGAGGTCTACGACCAGGTGCCGCCGAAGGTGGAGTACTCGCTGACCGAGCGGGGCCGCGCCCTGAACCGGGCCCTGACGCCGCTGAACGTCTGGGGGAAGGAGCGGCTCGCCCTCCTGGACGCGGAGGCGGAGGAGCAGGCTCAGTCCGCGTGAGCGGGCTGCGCGTCCGCATCAGCGTCAATAGGGCCGTTGTCCGGCCAGAGGGCGTCGGGAAAGGCGGCTTCGTCGGAGTCGGTGTCGGGCATGAGGGCGGCGAGCATCTGCTGGGCGGTCGTCGCGTTCTCGATGCCGCGGGGCAGCATGACGCTTTCGTAGGCGTCGAGGGCTTCGTCGACGGTGGCGTGGCCGATGACGGCCCGGGCGAGTTCGGCGCCGTCGAGCAGGGCGAGGTTGGCGCCGACGCCGACGGGCGGCATCAGATGGGCGGCGTCGCCGAGCAGCGTGACGCCGGGGACGCGCCGCCACGAGTGGGGCACGGGCAGGACGAACATGGGCCGGTTGATGAACTCGCCCTCGTTGGCGCGCAGGATGTCCAGCAGGCTCTCGTCCCAGCCCTGGTACTGGGCGAGGAGCCGGGCGCGCACCGCCTCGGTGTCCGCGAGGTCGAGGCCGGCGTGCCAGTCCTCGGGGCCGCGGAACATCACGTAAGCGCGGACGTGTCCGTTGCTGTTGCGCTGCAAGAACAGGCTGTGGCGGCCCGCCTTGGCGGACATGGTGCCGCGGCCGACCAGGTGCGCGATGCCGGGGTGACGGCGGTCGACGTCGTCGAAGTGGGCTTCCACCATCGCGACGCCGGAGTAGACGGGCAGGGCGCCGGAGAGCGCGGGGCGCACCCGTGACCAGGCGCCGTCGGCGCCGATGACCAGGTCGAACTCCTCGTCGGCGCCGCCTTGAAGGTGCAGCCGGACGGTGCCTTGAGGCAGTGGCGTGACCGCCTCCACGGAGCGGCCCCAGCGGACCGTTCCGGGGGCGAGCGAGTCCAGCAGGAGCGTACGCAGCTGGCCGCGGTCGATCTCGGGCCTGCTCAGGTCCCCCTCGCCGGCCCGGTCGTGGCGGATCAGGGTCGCGCGGCGGTCGTACATGCGCCACTCCTGGCTTTCGGGCCGGGACAGCGCGAGGAACCGGTCGAACAGTCCGGCCTCGCGCAGGGCCGCCTGGCCGGTGTCTTCGTGGATGTCGAGGGTGCCGCCCTGCGAGCGGGAGCCGGCGCCTGCTTCCCGCTCGAAGACCGTGACCGGCACGCCGTGCTGCTGGAGGACGCGTGCGCAGACGAGGCCGCCGGGGCCTGCGCCGCTGATCGCGATGCGAGGGGTCGTGGGCAGGGTCGTGGACATGAGGGTCACGCTCCGTTCTGCGGAGGAAGACGGGTCGGACGTACCGCTCCACAGAAACACAGCCGCTCCAAAAGTACAATCGCTCCGACTTTTGATCCGATCGCCTTAGCGATCGGATCCCGCCAGGGAGGTAGGGTGGGGGCATGCCCGAGACGACGACTGGACGCCGCGAGCGCAAGAAGGCTCAGACCCGGCAGGCCCTGGCGGACGCCGCCCTGCGCCTGTTCACCGAGCGCGGCTTCGACAACGTCGGGGTGCGCGAGGTGGCGGAGGCGGCCGACGTCTCGCTGAGCACGCTCTTCAAGCACTTCCCCAGCAAGGAAGCCCTCATCTTCGACCTGGACGCGGACATCGAGAGCGCCCTGGTCAGCGCCGTTCGCGACCGGGCGCCCGGGCAGTCCGTGCTGCACGCCCTGCGCGACCACATGGCGTCCACCCGCACCGCCGTGCCGGCCGACGACCCCATGTTCACCCTCGTCGAATCCACTCCCGCGCTGCGGGAGTACGCCCGGCGCATGTGGTCGCGCCACGAGGAGTCGCTGGCCGCCGCCCTCGCCGACGCCACCGGGCTCGCCGCGGACGACCCCGCCGTCGCCGGCCTGGCCCGCTTCGCCCTGGAAGCCCCCGGCGTGGCCCGCACGAGCGAGGACCCGGCCCGGACCGTGCGCGAGCTGTTCGCCCTGCTGGAAAACGGCTGGGCCACGACCCCCTTGGCGGACGGGCGCTGATCGCCCACCGGGCCTTTTGCTCGGACCGGAACTATTACGTGCCGATCTTTGCATTGCCGCCGCGGCATCCCGTGACAAGCCTTGAGGTGAACGCACCACAGGTGCAAGGCAGTTACTGAGATGCACATCGGCAGCGCTGGGAGAAGGCCGTGCGAAACAAGAGTGTTCTGATCTCCGGAGCGAGCGTGACGGGGCTGGCCCTGGCGTACTGGTTGCAGCGCGCCGGATTCCGGCCGACGGTCGTGGAACGGGCGCCCGGCCTGCGCAAGGGCGGGCAGGCCCTCGACATCCGCGGCGCCGCGCTCGACGTCGTGAAACGCATGGAACTGCTCGACGAAATCCGGGCAGCGACGACGAACATGCGCGGAATGTCGTTCGTGGACGGCCGGGGCGAGGAGCTGAGCAGGACCACCGAGGCCACTCTGACCGGCGGACTGATCGACAACGACGACGTGGAAATCATGCGCGACGACTTAACGACGTTGCTGTTCGAAGCGGGCCGCACCGGCACCGAGTACCTCTTCGGTGACGTCATCACCTCCCTCACGCAGGACGACACCGCCGTCGACGTCACCTTCCGGGACGGCCCTCCGCGCCGCTTCGACCTGGTGATCGGCTCGGACGGGCTGCACTCCGGCGTGCGGCGGCTGGCCTTCGGCCCGGAGCGGGAGTTCGTCCATTTCCTCGGCAGTTATCTCGCGGTCTTCAGCGTGGAGAACTTCCTCGGCCTCGACCACTGGCAGATGTACCACTCCGCCGGCGACGCGCTGGTCGGCGTCTACAGCGCGCGGCAGAACACCGAGGCCCGGGCGATGCTGGTGTTCCGGTCCGCCGAACTCGACTTCAACCACCGGGATCACGACCGGCAGAAGAACATCCTCGCCGAGCGCTTCGCCGACATCGGCTGGGAAACGCCCCGGCTGCTGGCGCGCATGCGGGAGGCCCCGGACTTCTACTTCGACTCGATGAGCCAGGCCCGCCTCGGCCGCTGGTCGAACGGGCGGGTCGCCCTCGTCGGCGACGCGGGTTACTGCGCTTCGCCGCAGTCCGGCCAGGGCACCAGCCTCGCCCTCGTCGGCGCCTACGTCCTCGCCGGCGAACTCGCGAACAGCCGCGGCGACCACCGCGCGGCCTTCACCCACTACGAACGGGCGATGCGGGCCTACGTCCGCAAGAACCAGCAACTCGCCCAGAACAGGGCCGACGGCAGGACGGTCCCCCCGTCCACCCTCGCCGAAGCAGCCGACGCCATCTCCCTCCCGGACTACCCGCCCCACAACTGACATCTCCTCCCCCTCGAACAGCCTGCATCGATCGACTTCGATGCAGGCTTGCACCTTGAATCGAAGAACGTCAACATAGAAGTATGTCGAATCAAGAGTTCGTGGTGCTCGGCCAGGAAGGCTCCGACGGCTGCTGCCCCGGCCTGCTGACCGCGCCGCTGCCCGAGGATCAGGCCGTCGAGCTGGCGAAGGTCTTCAAGGCCCTGGGCGACCCGGTGCGGCTGCGGCTGCTGTCGATGATCGCCACCCGGGCGGGCGGCGAGGTGTGCGTCTGCGACCTGACCCCGGCGTTCGACCTGTCGCAGCCGACGATCTCCCACCATCTCAAGCTCCTGCGCGAAGCCGGGCTGATCGCTTCCGAGCGGCGCGGGACCTGGGTGTACTACCGGCTGCTGCCGGAGATGACCGACCGCCTCGCCGGGATCCTGACCCGGCCTGCCGACGAGCCCCTGCCCGAGGCCGCCACCGGCCTGCCGGCCGCCGCCCCGGAAGGTTCCACCCGTGCCTGAGTCCAAGCCGTCGGTGCTGTTCGTGTGCGTCCACAACGCCGGACGCTCCCAGATGGGCGCCGCCTTCCTCACCCACCTCAGCGCCGGCCGCGTCGAGGTCCGCTCCGCCGGATCCGCCCCGGCCGAGACGGTCAACCCGGCCGTCGTGGAGGCCATGCGAGAGGTCGGCATCGACATCTCGGCCGAGACGCCGAAGGCCCTCACAGCGGAGGCGGTGCGGTCCTCGGACGTGGTCATCACCATGGGCTGCGGGGACGCGTGCCCGTACTTCCCCGGCAAGCGCTACCTCGACTGGACGCTGGAAGACCCCGCCGGCCAAGGCGTCGACGCCGTACGCCCGATCCGCGACGAGATCGAGAACCGCATCCGCGGCCTGCTCGCGGAACTCGGCATCGAACCCCGCGCGTAACCACTGCCGCCAACCGCACGCGGCGCGCGTGAACACTTTTGCAAGCAGGGTGCTTGCAAAAGTTAGCAGCATGGGGCAGCATCGGGGCATGGCATCACTCAACGTCGGCAATCTCGGCGAGTATCTGCGCGAGCAGCGGCGCAATGCGCAGCTCACCTTGCGGCAGCTCGCCGATGCCGCGGGAGTGTCCAACCCGTATCTCAGCCAGATCGAGCGCGGCCTGCGCAAGCCGAGCGCCGAGATCCTCCAGCAGCTCGCGAAGGCGCTGCGGATCTCCGCCGAGACCTTGTACGTGCAGGCCGGGATCCTCGACGAGCGGGACCGGGACGAGGCGGAGGTCCGCAGTGTGATCCTCGCCGACCCCTCGATCAACGAGCAGCAGAAGCAGGTGCTGCTACAGATCTACGAGTCCTTCCGCAAGGAGAACGGGCTCTCGACGGACGACGCCAGCAAACACTCCAGCTGACCCGGGAGAAGCATCGCCATGGCCATCACCACGCAGGACATCCGCAACGCGGCGACCGACACGGCCTACGCCGCCGCGGGTGCCGCGGACCTCACCGCGGAGAAGATCGGGCAGTTCATCACCGAGGCGCCCGAGCGCTTCGAGAAGCTGAAGAAGACCGACCCCAAGGTCGTGGGCGAGCGGGCGAAGCAGCAGGCCAAGGAGGCCCAGGCCACCCTGACCACGAAGTTCAGCGAGGTCGTCGGCTCGCTCGACAGCGACGTGAAGAACCTGGGCCAGACCGTGCAGGACCTCGCCCTCAAGGGCGTCGGCCAGGCCGTCGGGTACGCGGCGGTGGCCGGTGAGCAGTTCGAGAAGCTGACCGAGCGCGGCCGGGTGGCCGTGAAGCAGTGGCGCGGCGAGGCCGCCGACGAGTTCCAGGACATCGCCGTGGCCATCGAGCCGGAGCCGAAGGCTGCCGAGGACAAGGCGGCTGAGGACAAGGCCGTCGCCGACGCCTCCGAGGCCGCCGGCGACGGCGACGACAAGCCCGCCGCCGCCCGCAAGCCCGCCGCCCGCAAGACGGCCGCGGCGAAGAAGCCCGAGGCCAAGGCCGGCGAGTAAGCGCAGGTCCGCAGGTCACGACCGTGAGCGGACGGCCCGGGCACATTTCGCGTGCCCGGGCCGTTCTGCGGGTACGGTGGCGGTCAGGGCCCGGACGAGACAGGCGACGAGAAGGGTGAGGTGGGCGACGTGCTGGTGCAAGCCTTCGGCCAGGTCATGTACTGGATCTCCATCGGCCTGCTCGTCTTCAGCCTGGTCGCGTTCGTCAACGCCGCCGTGCACCGCGAGGACGCCTACCGCGCCGCGGACAAGCAGTCCAAGCCGTTCTGGCTGATCATCCTCGGCGTCGCCGTCGCCGTGAACCTGTTCATGGGGATCATGAGCTTCCTGCCGGTCCTCGGCCTGGTCGCCACGATCGTCTACGTCGTGGACGTCCGCCCGGCGCTCAAGCAGGTCGGTGGCGGCCGCGGCCCGCGCCGCCGGGGCCGCGGCTCCAGCTCCGACGGCCCCTACGGCCCGTACAACGGCGGCCGCTGAGGCGGGAGCGGCCGCTTCCGCTACGTCCGTACGGACCGGACCGCCCGCACCTCGCGCTCCCTGTGCGCCGCCCGGCCGTCCGCCGGCCGTTCCGCCCACCGGCTGCCGCGGTCGAGCAGCAGCACCGCCAAGTCGTCCGTCAGTTCCCCGCCGTTGAGGGCCTGCACCTCGGCGACCGTCGCGTCCAGGAGCTCCTCGCCGTGCAGTCCCTCGGCGAGCCCGCGGCTGATCAGCTCGACCATGCCGTCCTGGCCCAGGCGCCGCGCGCCGGCCCCGACCCGGCCCTCGATCAGCCCGTCCGTGTACATCAGCAGGCTCCACAGGCCGCCGAGTTCGACCTGGCGGCGCGGCCAGCGGGCGCGCCGGAGCAGGCCGAGCGCGGGGCCGCCGTCCTCCTGGGGCAGCAGCCGCGGCGCCCGCCCGGGGCGCACGAGCAGCGGGGCGGGGTGGCCGGCGAGGCTGAGGCCCGCGCGGCGCCCGTCCGCCGATATGTCGACCGCGCACAGCGTCGCGAAGGTCTCGTCGTCGGCGCGCTCGTGCTCCAGGACCTGCTGGAGGGTGGCGAGCAGTTCGTCGCCGCAGAGCCCGGCGAAGGTCAGCGCCCGCCAGGCGATGCGGAGTTCGACGCCGAGGGCGGCCTCGTCGGGGCCGTGGCCGCTGACGTCGCCGATCATGGCGTGCACGGTGCCGTCGGGCGTGCGGACCATGTCGTAGAAGTCGCCGCCGAGCAGGGCGCGGCTGCGGCCGGGCCGGTAGCGGGCGGCGAAGCGCAGGCCGGAGCCGGCGAGCAGCGGGGTGGGCAGCAGGCCGCGCTCCAGGCGGGCGTTCTCCTGGGCGCGCAGCCGGGACTCGGTGAGCTGCCGCTGGGTGAGGTCGGCGCGCTTGCGCTCGACGGCGTAGCGGATGGCCCGGCTGAGGACGCGCCCGTCGAGCTCGTCGCGCGAGAGGTAGTCCTGGGCGCCGACGCGTACGGCTTCGGCCGCGCGCTCGGTGTCCGCCTCGGCGGTCAGGGCGAGGACGGCGTGGTGCGGGGCGAGGCGCAGCACCTGGCGCAGGGTGTCCAGTTCGTCGGGCCGGCCGGCGGCCGGGCCGGTGCCGGCGGCTCCGGCGTCCGCCAGGTCGAGGAGGATGCAGTGGACGTCGTCGGTGAGGAGCCGCTCGGCCTCGGTGAGGTTGCGGGCGGTGCGGATGCGGACCGGGCTGCCCACGGCACCGGACATTTCAGTGATGTCCGGCATCGAGAGGGGCCCGGCGGGGTCGCCCTCGATCACCAGGAGGGTCAGTCCGGTGTCGGGCGACGTGGTCACCGGCTCCGCGGACCTCGGCGCGGGTACGGACATGTCTTCGGTTTCCTTCCTCCCCCAGCTACCGCTGGGGGTGCCTCCGCCCCCTGAGGCACGGCCCCCGCGACCGGCGGGGTGCCGAACGCGACCCTAGCGTCAGGGCATGGTCGAACGGAATGGAGCGGAGCCACTCGCCGCTGTCATATGCCCTAACCGGAGCGGCATTTGGCGCGTGAGGGGAGAAACACGCGATGACAAACATCACCCCGACGGGGGTCCTTGTGTGCGACCCGCGTCACACGTCTCGCCATTCCGGCGGATCATGAAGCACGCACCGGTCCGGTTGCCGCGGATTCCGCCGGACTCTCGCGGCGGTGGCGTCTCGCCGTTGCGGCGGCGGCATTCTTCGCGGCCCGCCGTCCCGGCGAAAAGGTGCCCGCCGCAACGGTGAGAAGGCACCGCGGCGAGGGTCCGGCGGAATGGCGCGATCACCGCAACCGACGGCCCCGGTCTAGGCCGGGCGCACGACGCCCAGGACCGGCATCGAGCCCGCCCCCGCGATCGTCACCTGGCGCCCCGGCCGCGGTGCGTGCACGATCGCGCCGTCGCCCACGTACATCCCGACGTGACTCGCGTCGCCGAAGTAGATGATCAGGTCGCCCGGCCGCATGTCCTTGAGGTCCACCTTGGGCAGCAGCCGCCACTGGTCCTGCGAGGTCCGCGGTATCGCCCGGCCCGCGGCCGCCCAGGCCCCCCGCGTCAGCCCGGAGCAGTCGTACGTGTCCGGTCCCTCAGCGCCCCACACGTAGTTCTTGCCGATCTGGGCGGTCGCGAAGTCGACGGCCCGCCTGCCCTCGGCGGTGGCCGCGCCCGAGCCCTTGAGGCCGGCGCCCTTCACCGCGTCCGAGGCGAGCCACTTCTGCTGGGCCTGGCGGGCCCGCTCCTCCTCCAGCAGGCGCAGCCGCTCCCGCTCCTTCTCCTCCAGCTTCGACTCCAGCTCCTTGGCGGCCGCGAGCTTGGCCTCGATCTCCTTCTTCGCGCCCTCCTTCTTGCGGCGCTCGCCGTCGAGGGTCTTCCAGCGCTCGCCGGCGGCCTTGGCGTAGCCGTCGAGGGCCTTCTGCGCGGCGGCGACCTGGGTGATCAGCCCGCGCGTGGCGGCCTGTCCCTTGTGGGTGAGGGCCGCGCCGTCGAAGAAGCTCTCGGGGGAGCCGGAGAGGAGGAGCCGGACCTGGGGCGGCAGGCTGCCGTCGCGGTACTGGGCGCGGGCCAGGGAGCCGGCCTGGTTCTTGAGGCGGTTCATCCGCTCCTGCTCCTCGGCCGCGGACTTGGCGATCTCGGCGATCGACTTCTCCTGGCGGCGCTGGGCCTCGCTCGCTGCGTTGTAGGCGTCCGTGGCGGCCTCGGCCTGCCGGTAGAGGCTCTCCACCTCCTGGTGGACGTCCTCCAGCGTGCGCGGTGGCTTGGGTTCCGCATACGCGGTGCCGGGCATGGTGGCCACCACCCCGGCCACGGCCAGGACGCATATCAATGCGGTCACCGAGATCACGCGTCTGCCTCCGCAGCCCTCACCCCTGCCGCCCGCCATGCTGCCAGGGTTCTCAGCGTCCGCATTCCAGCCGTAGCTCCGGCCGTTCCGCCCCACAGACCACCTCCGCGGTCATTGCCCCCACGTCTGACATGCCGTCACGCGAGCAAGGGATGCTGCCACGCCACCCCGTAATCCGACAGAGATCTGCGTCACACTGCGGGAAGTGCGACGCGCATGCGCAGGACGGACCGCACAAGACCGGCCACACCGCCCCTTCCCCCGATTTCAAGATCCTTTCGAGAGACACCACCCTGATGGGTGAGGTTCACTCTCCGTTCACTCTCCCCCATCGACCGCTTCACCTGATCTGCCTAATTTCGCCGATAGAGGGTGCGGGCAGAAGCGTCCGCACCGGTCACCTCTCGCACGCCGCCCCAGCGGCGGCTCCCGGAAGGAACACCCGAAAGTGAAGCTTCAGCGCAAGAACCGGCTCCGCGCCGTCGCTCTCGGCGCCATCGCCGTCTCCGGCGCCCTGGTCCTCACGGCGTGCGGCTCGGACGACAACAGCGGTGGCGGTTCCACCGGCGGCGGCTCCACCAAGGCCGCGGGGAACATCAAGTGCGAGGGCAAGGGCCAGCTGCTGGCCTCGGGCTCGTCCGCGCAGAAGAACGCCATGGACCTGTGGGTCAAGAACTTCATGGCGGCCTGCAAGGACATCCAGATCAACTACAAGCCCACCGGCTCGGGCGCGGGCATCCAGGAGTTCCTCCAGGGCAAGACCGCCTTCGCGGGCTCCGACTCGGCGCTGAAGCCGGAGGAGGTGGCCAAGTCCAAGGAGGTCGTCAAGGGCGGCCAGGGCATCAACCTCCCGATGGTCGGCGGCCCGATCGCGATCGGCTACAACGTCCCGGGCGTGGACAACCTCGTCCTCGACGCCGACACCCTCGCCAAGATCTTCGACGGCAAGATCGAGAAGTGGAACGACGAGGCGATCGCCAAGCTCAACAAGGACGCCAAGCTCCCGGACCTCAAGATCCAGGCGTTCCACCGCTCCGACGAGTCGGGCACCACGGACAACTTCACCAAGTACCTCAAGGCCGCGGCCGACAAGTCCTGGCCGTACGAGCCCGCGAAGGCCTGGAAGGCCAAGAACGGCCAGTCCGCCGACGGCTCCGCCGGCGTCTCCTCGCAGGTCAAGCAGACCCAGGGCGCCATCTCGTACTTCGAGCTCTCCTACGCCACGGCCAGCTCGATCAAGACGGTGAAGCTCAACACCGGCGCCTCCGCCCCGGTCGAGGCCACCTCCGAGAACGCCTCCAAGGCCATCGCCGAGGCGAAGATCGCCGGCACCGGCAAGGACCTGGCCCTCAAGCTGAACTACACCACCAAGGCCGAGGGCGCCTACCCGATCACCCTGGTCACGTACGAGATCGCCGGTGACAAGGGCAACAAGGCCGAGACCCTCCCCGCGGTCAAGTCCTTCCTCACCTACATCGCCAGTGAGGACGGCCAGTCGGTCCTGAAGGACCTCGGCTACGCCCCGCTGCCCTCCGAGATCGCCACGAAGGTCCGCGAGACCGTCGCGAGCCTCTCCTGACCCGTGTGTGACCGGGCTCCGACACCGGAGCCCGGTCACACCGTCCGGTGCACCGCCGCGCCGGGAGCCGCCCCGCACACCGGGCAGCGGCCCCGCAGACCGGAGAAATCCCCATGGACATAACCAGCTCCACCGCCGACAGCAGCCCACCGGCGCCCGCCGCCGGAAAGACGGCCGCGAAGAGCGCCACCCGCCCGGGTGACCGGATCTTCCTCGCCCTCTCCCGCGGCTCCGGCATCCTGCTTCTGGTGATCATGGCCGCGATCGCGGCCTTCCTCGCCGTCCGGGCCGCCAACGCCCTCTCCCACAACGAAGGCAACTTCTTCACGACCTTCGAGTGGAGCGCCAACGCCACCCCGCCGGTCTTCGGCATCGCCGTCCTGGCCTTCGGCACGATCGTCAGCTCGCTGATCGCGATGATCATCGCCGTGCCCGTGGCGATCGGCGTCGCGCTCTTCATCTCGCACTACGCCCCGCGCCGGCTCGCCGCCCCGCTCGCGTACGTGATCGACCTGCTCGCCGCCGTCCCGTCCATCGTCTACGGCCTGTGGGGCGCCCTCTTCCTGGTGCCGCACCTCGGCGGCCTCTACAGCTGGATGAACGACTACCTCGGCTGGACCGGCATCTTCGCGTACAACGACGGCGCCGCCCGCTCGCTCTTCACCATCGGCATCCTGCTGGCGATCATGATCCTGCCGATCGTCACCAGCGTCAGCCGCGAGGTCTTCCTCCAGGCCCCGAAGATGCACGAGGAGGCCGCGCTCGCGCTCGGCGCCACCCGCTGGGAAGTCATCCGGATGGCCGTCCTACCCTTCGGCCGCTCCGGTGTCATCAGCGCCTCGATGCTCGGCCTCGGCCGCGCCCTCGGCGAGACGATGGCCGTCGCCACCGTCCTCTCCCCCAGCTTCGTCATCGGCACGAGCCTGCTGGACCCGGGCGGCGGCACGTTCGCGCAGAACATCGCCAGCAGCTTCAAGGAGTCCGGTGAGATCGGCAAGGACGCCCTGATCGCCTCCGGCCTCGTCCTCTTCGTCCTGACCCTGCTGGTCAACGGCGCGGCGCGACTGATCATCGCGCGCCGCAAGGAGTACTCGGAATGAGCGACGTGACCATAGACCAGCCGCTGGCTGCCGGCAGCGCCCCGCAGCCGCGGCCCGTCTCCCTGCGCCAGCCGCGCCTGCCGCGCTGGACCCCGGCCGCCGTCGCCGCCGGTGCGATCGCCGCGGCCTGCGGGATCGGCATCGGCGCCGCCCTCGGCAGCCGCATCCAGTGGGGCCTGATCGCCGCCGGCCTGTTCGTCACCGTGATGTACGCCCTCGCGGCCCGCGTCGAAGGCCGCCGCCAGGCCACGGACCGGCTGGCCACCAGCCTGGTCTGGGTCTGCTTCCTGATCGCCGTCGTCCCGCTGGTCTCCCTGATCTGGGAGACCGTCGCCCGCGGCGTGAAGGTCCTCGACGGCGGCTTCCTCTCCCACTCCATGGCCGGTGTCCTCACCATCCAGCCCGGCGGCGGCGTCTACCACGCGATCATCGGCACCCTGGAGCAGGTCGGCATCGCCACCGCCATCGCGGCCCCGGTGGGCCTGCTGACGGCCGTCTACCTGGTCGAGTACGGCCGGGGCCGGCTGGCGAAGGCGGTCACGTTCTTCGTGGACGTCATGACGGGCATCCCGTCGATCGTCGCGGGTCTGTTCATCCTGAGCTTCTGGATCCTGATGCTCGACTTCGGCTACTCCGGCTTCGCGGGCTCCATGGCCCTGGCGATCCTGATGATGCCGGTCGTCGTCCGCTCCACCGAGGAGATGCTCAAGCTCGTCCCCAACGAGCTGCGCGAGGCCTCCCTCGCCCTGGGCGTGCCGAAGTGGCGCACGATCCTCAAGGTCGTCCTCCCCACGGCCATCGGCGGCATCGCCACCGGCGTCACGCTGGCCATCGCCCGCATCGCCGGCGAGTCCGCCCCGATCGTCCTGCTGGTCTTCGGCTCCCAGGTGATCAACAACAACCCCTTCGAAGGCGCCCAGTCCTCCCTGCCGTACTACATCTACGAGCAGTGGGCGGCCGGAAACGACGCCAGCTACGCCCGCGCCTGGGCGGCGGCGCTCGTCCTCATCGCCTTCGTCATGATCCTGAATCTGGTGGCCCGGGGCATCGCC
Organism: Streptomyces klenkii; assembly: GCF_003626645.1. Lineage (GTDB taxonomy): Bacteria > Actinomycetota > Actinomycetes > Streptomycetales > Streptomycetaceae > Streptomyces > Streptomyces klenkii. Next base: position 380,670 of record NZ_RBAM01000008.1, read on the forward strand.
CGCTGGAAGGCCCCCAAGACGAGCCGCTGACGCGGTCGGAATTCCCGAAAGAAGTAGTGATCCCCATGGCCAAGCGAATCGACGTCAGCGGCCTCTCCGCCTTCTACGGCACCCACAAGGCCATCGACGACATCTCGATGACCGTCGAGCCCCGCTCCGTGACGGCCTTCATCGGCCCCTCCGGCTGCGGCAAGTCCACCTTCCTGCGCACGCTGAACCGCATGCACGAGGTCACCCCCGGCGGCCGCGTCGAGGGCAAGGTGATGCTGGACGACGAGAACCTCTACGGCCCCGGCGTCGACCCGGTCTCCGTGCGCCGCATGGTCGGCATGGTCTTCCAGCGGCCGAACCCCTTCCCGACGATGTCCATCTACGAGAACGTGGCCGCGGGCATCCGCCTCAACGGGGGCCGCATCCGCAAGTCCGAGCTGGACGACGTGGTGGAGAAGTCCCTCCAGGGCGCGAACCTCTGGAAGGAGGTCAAGGACCGGCTGAACAAGCCGGGAGCGGGCCTCTCCGGCGGCCAGCAGCAGCGGCTCTGCATCGCCCGGGCGATCGCGGTCGAGCCGCAGGTCCTGCTGATGGACGAGCCGTGCTCGGCGCTCGACCCGATCTCGACGCTCGCGATCGAGGACCTGATCGGGGAGCTCAAGGAGCGCTTCACGATCGTGATCGTGACGCACAACATGCAGCAGGCGGCGCGCGTCTCGGACCGCACGGCGTTCTTCAACCTGGCGGGCGTCGGCCAGCCGGGCAAGCTGATCGAGATCGACGAGACGTCGAGGATCTTCTCGAACCCGTCGGTCCAGGCCACGGAGGACTACATCTCGGGCCGGTTCGGATAAGGACTACGGGAGGCCGTGGGACTCGCAGGGCCTGGTCCGGGACTGCTTCGCTTTACGTCCCGGACCGGGCCCGGAGCGGCCCGCGGCCGCACCTGACAACGGCGCGGCGCCCCGTAAACCGGTCGGCGCCGGGCGCAAGACCGCCTTACGGCGCTGCATGGCGGTGCCGCCGCAAGGCGAAGGGCCCGCCCCCTGTTCGTACCAGGGGGCGGGCCCACTTCGTTCGTTCAGCGGCCGGCCGCTAGCCGAACGCCAGGCTGACCACCCAATAGCTGAGCGCAGCGACGAGCGCAGCGGCAGGCATCGTGATGAACCAGCCGAGAATGATGTTCTTCGCGACGCCCCAGCGGACCGCGTTCACCCGCTTGGTCGCGCCGACGCCCATGATCGCCGAAGTGATCACGTGCGTCGTGGAGATCGGCGCGTGGAACATGAACGCCGTGGTGAACATGACCGACGCACCCGTGGTCTCCGCGGCGAAGCCCTGCGGCGGGTCCAGCTCGATGATCTTCCGGCCGAGCGTGCGCATGATGCGCCAGCCGCCCGCGTACGTACCGAGCGAGAGCATGATCGCGCAGGCGAGCTTGACCCAGACGGGGATGGCGTCGCCCTTGGTCTGCACGTCGCCGATGACCAGGGCCATCATCACGATGCCCATGGTCTTCTGGGCGTCCTGGAGGCCGTGGCCGAGCGCCATGCCCGCGGCCGAGACCGTCTGGGCGATCCGGAAGCCGCGCTTGGCCTTGTGCGGGTTGGCCCGGCGGAACATCCACATGATCGCGACCATCACCAGATAGCCGAGGATCAGGCCGACGAAGGGCGAGAGGAACATCGGGATGACGATCTTCTCGACCACGCCCGACCAGATGACGGCCGTGCCGCCCGCGAGCGCCGCGCCCACCATGCCGCCGAACAGGGCGTGCGAGGAGGACGACGGGAGGCCGAAGTACCAGGTGACCAGGTTCCAGGCGATCGCGCCGATCAAGGCCGCGAAGAGGATGCCCATCCCCTTGTCGCCCGTCGGCGTTTCGATCAGGCCTTCACTGACCGTCTTGGCCACGCCGCTGCCCAGGAAGGCACCGGCGAGGTTCATCACGGCCGCCATCGCGAGGGCCGCGCGGGGGGTCAGCGCCCGCGTGGACACCGAGGTCGCGATGGCGTTCGCGGAGTCGTGAAAGCCGTTGGTATAGGTGAAGCCGAGCGCGACCCCGATGGTCACGACGAGAGCAAAGGTGTCCACCGGGGGTCAGGACTCCTTGACCGCGATGGTCTCGACGGTGTTGGCGACGTGCTCGAACGCGTCGGCAGCCTCTTCCAGCACGTCCACGATCTGCTTGAGCTTCAGCACCTCGATGGCGTCGTACTTGCCGTTGAAGAGCTGGGCCAGGAGCTTGCGGTGGATCTGGTCCGCCTGGTTCTCCAGACGGTTCACCTCGATCCAGTACTCCGTGAGATTCGTCATGGTGCGGAGGTTCGGCATGGCCTCGGCGGTCAGCTCGGCGGCCCGCGCGAGGACCTCGATCTGCTGCTCGACGCCCTTCGGAAGCTCCTCGACCTGGTAGAGGACGACCAGGTCGACGGCCTCCTCCATGAAGTCCATGATGTCGTCGAGCGAGCCGGCGAGGGAGTAGATGTCCTCGCGGTCGAACGGCGTGATGAAGGACGAGTTCAGCTGGTGGAAGATCGCGTGCGTGGCATCGTCACCCGCGTGCTCCGCTGCCCGCATCCGGTCGGCGATCTCGGCCCGTGCGGACGCGTCCGCTCCGAGCAGTTCCATCAGGAGCTTGGAGCCCGTGACGATGTTGTCCGCGGAGGCGGCGAACATGTCGTAGAAGCTCGTCTCCCTGGGGGTCAGACGAAAGCGCACGTGGGATCCTCGGGGTGCAACGGATTCGGTCTCGTTGATGCTAGGCGCATCATCCAGCCACAGCTAACTGGCATTCCCTCAGTGTCGCCCATCGGGCAGAGTGCTCATGAAGCCAGGTACCGCCGCCGCGGGCAAAATTCTGTACCATATACCCCCTGAGGGTATGTAGGCGGGTACGCACCGCACATGCGCGCCACAGAGCCCCCGGGACAGCAGCCGGACAGCAGGAGGACGGACGCCATGACGACCACGGAAGCCCCGCTGACCAGCGGCGACGATGCGGCGGCGGTCGGCGGCGGCGCGGCCGCGGCCTGCCACGGCGAGGCGGCCACCCCGGCCGGTCCGCACGGCTACAGCAAGCAGAAGGACCAGCACCTCAAGCGCCTGCGCCGGATCGAGGGCCAGATCCGCGGCCTCCAGCGCATGGTCGAGGAGGACGTCTACTGCATCGACATACTCACGCAGGTGTCGGCGAGCACAAAGGCACTGCAGTCCTTCGCCCTGCAACTGCTGCAAGAGCACCTGCGGCACTGCGTCGCCCAGGCCGCGGTCAAGGGCGGGGACGAGATCGATGCGAAGGTGGCGGAGGCGAGCGCGGCGATCGCGCGCCTGCTGCGGACCTGAGCGGCCCGGTCAGTACCGTACGGGCCGGTCCGGCGCCGCCGGAATGCCGGCGGTGCCGGACGCACCCGAACCGTCAGTCCTCGCGCTTCCCGCCCGCGGGGACGACACGCAAAACCTCGTCGATTCGATCGGCGCTCAGCCGATCCTCATCCGCACTGGACGCGGCGATCATCAAATCACCGTAGAGATCGATCTCGATGAGGGCCACGGGATCCGGCCCGCCCGACGAACCGCGTCGCGAAACCACGTGATTCACCTCCTCGGGTCTTTCGCCTCGGGTCTGGGTCTCGGTCTCGGTTCCGGCCCGGACTTCCGCCTCGGCCGTCCTGGCCTCGTGCGGGTCTCGTCCGGGTCTTCCTCGTCTTTCCTGCTCTTTCCCGGTCTTTCGTTCCTCGGCTAACCAGCCTAGTGATCGGTACACATGGCGCGCATGGCACAGAAGGACCATTTCCATGGCCAACTACGCCCTGCCGCGTCAATTCCGCGGCGAAGCGACCGTCCCCGCATAGATATCGGCGGCGTCGGGTAGGTCCACGTCCACATCGGCGCCGAAGTCGTACAGCTCGACCGTGGAGGTCACCGTCATCGGGGCCCGCGGGGCCGACGGCCCCGTGCTCGCCACGCTGAAGCGGTGCCGCAGCCGGCGCGGCCTGCCCTCGTCGTCCAGATAGGCGTCGAAGGCCACCGTCCCGCTGGAGAAACCTTTGGCCGCCGTGGCGAGCGGCCCCCGGTCCCGCGCGGGCGCGGCGCGCACCGCCCGGCCGAGGTCGATCGTGCCCCAGTAGTGCCGCACGCGCACCCCGCCGACCCGCTCGTCCCTCATGTACGTCACCTCACGGGCCCCGCCGAGCAGTTCGGCCGCGGCCAGCGGATCGGTGGCGCCGTTGGTGAGGAGGTTCCCGTCGGCGAGCGAGGCCGTCGCGAGCTGCACCCACTTGTCGGGCGGCACGCCCGCGCCCCGGTTCTTCATGAAGAGCGCGCCCGGGGAGAAGAGCTCCGTGATCGGCCGGTGCTCGGCGTCACCGGCCGCATCCTCCGGCACGAGCACGGTCAGGTGCCCGGCGGGCCGCGCGAAGTCGTACCCGCCCGCGCCGTGGATGGTCAGCCGCGTGCCGCCGCTGACGGTCTCCATGGACGTCCGCACCCGCGCCCGGCCCGCCCTGGTCAGCGTCCGCGCCGCCTCGCGCACCGCGGCCCGCGCCCGCCCCGGGTCGGCCTCGTCGCCCGCCTGCCGGGCCTGGCCGCTCAGGCTCTTCATGCTGTCGCGGAGCTCGGGGGCCTCGCCGGCGGCAGGGCCGCGGAGCGCACAGCCGGACACCAGGAGGCCGAGGACGATGCCGCCGGCCGTCACACCGGCGAGCGCCGCGGCCCTGCCGCGGCCCCGTCCTCCGCCTTCTCCGCGTCCTTCTCCGCGGCCTTCTCTCCGCGTCACCATGCCCTGCCAGCCCCCTGCCACCGACCCGCTGTGGAACCCGTTACTGCCAACGACGCCGTGGGCGCGGCCGTCACGGCCCGGTAGCGTGGTCACGTGTCCGAGCCAGCATCCGCGCAGCCGTCCGCGGCCCACTTCACCAGCACCAGCGAGCGGGGTTCCTTCTGCTCGGCCCGCTGCACCTGCGGCTGGCGCGGCCCCGCCCGCCGCGCCCGCTCCCTGGCCCGCGACGACGCCGCGGGCCACGAGGCCTCGGCCGACACCACGGGGTGACCGGCCGGCCTTCCCGCCCGCCCGTCCCCCGCGGAACCGCCGCCGCCCCCGCGTCATCTGTCTCCACAACAGGGGGAATCCAGCAGCACATCGGGTGACGGGGCGGGCATGGCCGTTGACACAGGCACAAGCGGAACGAACGGGACGAAGGGCGCGGGCGGACGGGGCGGTGCGCGTACGGACGGCGCGCCCCGCGGCCCCCTGGGGAGGCGCCGGCTGCTCGCCGCGGGCGCCGGGCTGGCCACCGCCGGCGCCTGGGCGGCCTCGTGCGGCGACAGCAGCGGCCTGGAGCGGCCCACGCAAATGATCACCTCGGCCCGCGCCGTCCCCGCCACCCGGCGCCCGGACGCGGCCAAGGCCGACTGGAACGCCCTCGCCAAGGGCCTCGCGGGCGGCCTCGTCCGCCCCGGCGACGCCGACTACACGGCCGCCCGGCAGCTCTACAACACCCGCTTCGACGGCCTGCGCCCCGCCGGCATCGCCTATGTGACCGGCGCCCAGGACATCCGTGAGTGCCTCGCCTTCGCCCGCCGCTACAGCACGCGGATATCCATACGCAACGGCGGCCACAGCTATGCCGGTTGGTCCAGCGGCACCGACCGGCTCGTGATCGACGTCTCCCGGCTGCGGACCGTCCGCACCCCGGACTCCGGCAGCGCGGTGATCGGCGCGGGCGCCAAGCTCATCGACGTCCAGACGGGGCTGGCCGGACACGGCGTCACCCTCCCCTCCGGCTCCTGCCCCACGGTCGGCATATCCGGCCTCGCCCTCGGCGGCGGACACGGCGTGACCTCCCGCGCCTACGGCCTGACCTGCGACAGCCTCACCGGCGCCACGCTCGTCACCGCCGACGGCAAGCTCCTCGACTGCGACCCGGACCGCAACGCCGACCTCTTCTGGGCCCTGCGCGGCGCGGGCAACGGCAACTTCGGCGTCGTCACCGAGCTCCGCTTCCGCACCCGCAAGGCCGCGGACGGCGTCACCGGCTACGTCTCCTGGCCCTGGTCCCGGGCCGCCGACGTGATCCGCGCCTGGCAGGAGTGGGGGCCCACCCGGCCCGACGAGATCTGGTCCTCCTGCGACCTGTCGGCCACGGCAGGCGGCACGCCGCGCATCTCCGTCTCCGCGTACTCCCTCGGCACGTACGGCGACCTGGAGAACGCCCTGGACGAGCTGGTGGGCAAGGCCGGCGGCACGTCCAACGGCGTACGGCTGCGCCGCCGCGCCCACCTCGACATGGTCCGCGCCTACGCGGGCTGCTCCGACAAGTCGCAGACACAGTGCCACCTGCCGGGCCGCACGCCCGGCCGCGAGACCTCCGGCACGCTGGAGCGGGAGACGTACGGCGCCCGCTCGGACTTCTACGACCGGTCGCTGAACGCGGCGGGCCTGCGGGCCCTGACCGATCAGGTGGAACGTTTCGCCCGTGGGGGCGGCAGCGGCGGCGTCTCGGTCCAGCTGACGGCCCTGGGCGGCGCGGTCAACCGCGTCCAGCCGCTGGCCACGGCGTTCGTCCACCGCCGCTCGCGGTTCCTCGCCCAGTACCTGGCCCACTGGGCGGCGGGCGGCTCCGGCAGCGCGCAGACGTCCTGGCTGGACGACATCCACGCGGCGATGCTGCGGCACGCCTCGGGGGCCGCGTACCAGAACTACGCGGACGCGGGCCTGAAGGACTGGCGCAAGGCGTACTACGGCGACGCGGAGGGCCGCCTCACCAAGCTCAAGCGCCAGTACGACCCGGACCGCGTCTTCGACTTCCCTCAGGCGCTGTAGCGCGGCGCGGCGCCGGCGGCGCCGCCGTTGGCGGTACGTGTCGGTGCCGGTACCTGCGCATTCCGCCGGACCCTCGCCGCGGTGGTTGCGCACCGCGGCGGCGGATCGCTTGCAGCCTGCCGTGCGGCGCATCGGCCGCCGGTCGGGAGACCCGGCCTCTCAGCAGCGGCGCATCGGTCACCGGTCGATAGGCCCGGCCTCTCCAGCCCGCCGCCACGGCGCTCCGCCACGACGGCGAGGGTCCGGCGGAATCCGCGAACCCCGCACCGGCACGTGCGCACCCCCGATCCGCCGGAAGGGCCTACGCCGCGAGGTCGTTGTCCCGGTGCCGGGGCGTCTCCCGCCCCGCCTCGGCGGCCTCGGCCGCGACGAGCGGCGGTGGCGCGGCCGCGACCGGCCCGGCCGACCGGACGAGCCAAGCGAACCGCGTGCGCGCGACCGCCCGCGTGAGCGGGGTCAGCGCCATCATGGCCAGCGGCGCCAGCAGCAGGGCGACCGCCGTGCCCAGGGCGAGGCCGCCGACCACGTCCGTCGGATAGTGCACGCCCATATAGACGCGGCAGAAGCCTTCCAGGAAGGCGAGGCCGATTCCGATCAGCCCGTACTTGCGGTTGGCGACGAAGAGGGCCACGCCGATGGCCATCGTCAGCGTCGCGTGGTCGCTGACGAAGGAGTAGTCGGTCTTGCCCTTGACCAGCACTTCCAGGCCGGTGTGGTCCACGAAGGGCCGGGGCCGCTTGACGAAGCCGCGGATCGGGATGTTGACGAGCAGGGCGAGGCCGGCGGCCAGCGGCGCCCAGAGCAGCGCGGCGACCGCGGCCGGGGCGTCCTGCCGCCGGCGCAGGCTCCACCAGGCGAGGACCATGAGGACGGCGAGGCCGAGCACGATCCCGTACTCGCCGATGAACTCCATGGCGTGATCGAGCCAGCCGGGGGCGTCCTTGGCGAGGCCGTTGATGTCATACAGCGTGCTGGTGTCGGGGTTCCCGCCCCTGGCCTGCGGCATGGGATACCCCGTCGCGAGTCCAGCCATGTGCCGTGGCCCCTTATCTGTCGCCTGTCGCTACGTCCAGCTGCCGACCCCCGTGGTCCGTGCGTCGCTGTAGCCCCCGCTCAGTGGCGCTGCTTTCCCACTCTCAATGGAACGCGCCACTCCGGCGGGGCGTTCCACTCTTCTCCCAATGATCACCAGGACGTTATGGAAGGGTGACCCATCGTCGCAGTTCGTTCCGGAGCGTTCATGCGGCGCTGCCTGCGGGCAGCGCTTTCGCGCCATCCTGGGTGACGCGTGTGGCCCCGATGTAATCCGGCATGTCGATCTTGTCAAAGCGGATCACGGCTCCCGTGTAGGGGGCGTTGATCATCTGCCCGCCGCCCACGTAGATGCCCACGTGGTGGATGGAGCGCGGGTCCTTCAGGTCGTTGGCGAAGAACACGAGGTCGCCCGGGAGCAGCTCGTCCCGCTTGGGGTGCGGGCCCGCGTTCCACTGGTCGTTGGCCACGCGGGGCAGGGTGATGCCCACCGATTCGTACGCGGCCTTGGTGAGGCCCGAGCAGTCGAAGCGGCCGTTGTCCTCGGTGGTGCCGTCGCCGCCCCACAGGTAGGGCGTGCCGAGCTTCTCCTGGGCGTAGTAGATCGCCCCGGCGGCCTGCCGGGAGGGCGCGACCCTGCCGATGGGCCGGGCGAAGCTCTTCTCCAGCGTGCGGATCGAGTGGACGTACCCCTGCGTCTCGCGGTACGGCGGGATGCCGCGGTGCTGGATGACCGCGTACGAACCCGCGTTGTACGACGCGAGCATGTTGTCCGACAGGTCGCCGGGGACGTCCTTGACGTACTTGGAGAGCTCGCAGTCGTAGACGGCCGCGGAAGGGATCGCGTCCTGCGGATCCCATATGTCCTTCCTGCCGTCGCCGTTGGCGTCGATCGCGTGGGCGTCCCACGTGCCGGGGATGAACTGGGCTATCCCGCGCGCGTCGGCCGGGCTCACGGCCTTGGGGTTCCAGCCGCTCTCCGAATAGATCTGCGCGGCGAGGATCGCCGGATTGAGGGCGGGGCACAGATTGCCCCACTTCTGCACCAGCGTCTGGTACTGATCCGGCACGGCGCCCTTGGCCAGCCCTACGGAGCCTCCTCCGGCGCCCCCGAGCAGATTCGACGCGGCGGTGTACACGCCGATCACGAGCAGCCCGATGAAGCACAGGCCCATCGCGATGCCCGCCGTCATGCCCACCCAGAGCTTCCGCACCCCGCAATCCTCCCCCAACGACCCGCTGCGTATCCGCAATTTGTATCGATCCGTCAACAGGCGTGCAGTGCCGCCCCGTCGCCGCCACGCGTTACGGTGAGCGCGAGCGGCGGGCGGACCGGCGGGCGGACCGGCGCGTGCGAGGAGGAGGGGCCGTGGCGGAGCTCGACTGGATACCCATGACCGAGGGCGACGAGACGGAATACCTGGAGATCGCCTTCGCCGGGAACGGCGACGTGCACATCCGGACGAACACCGAGCCCGAGACCGTCGTGGTGACCACGGCGGCCAAGTGGGACGCCTTCGTCCTGGGCGTCAGGGCCGGGGAGTTCGACCACTTCGTGGAGGACGTCCCCGGGCCGTGAGCCCGTCCGGCGCCCGGCCGGCACGGGATCAGCGTGATCTGCGGGATCAGCGGGATCCGCAGGATCAGTCGTCGTCCTCGTCCTTCTCCTTGGACTTCTTCTTGCTCTTGGGCTTCTTGTGGGCGCCGGGCGAGGACGACGGGGCCGCGTCGGCGGGCACGGCCTTCGGCGACGCTGGGTTCCCGCCCGGCGCGCGGTCCGCGGACTCCGTCGGCGGCGCCTCGGGCCGCTGCGAGCCCGTCTCGCTGCCGGAGCCGCCGAAGACGGACGCCCCGATCACCGCTGCCACCAGGAACGCCACGGCACCGGCCACGGCGCTGAGCAGCACCTTGGGACTGCGTATGCCCTTGCCGCCGCCACCGGAGCCCGGGCCCTTGAGCCCGCCCGCACCCTGGGAGCCGCGGGAGCTCCTGCTGCCGCCGGAGGATCTGCGGTGCCCCTGCGACGGCGCGGCCCCCGGGGCCTGAGCCGGAGCCGGCGCCGGGATGCCCGGCGGGACAACAGGCGCCCCAGGGACACCGGGTGCCCCAGGAATGCCAGGAGCCCCAAGGGCTCCGGGAACGGCCGCGGCGGGCCGCACGGACGGCGGCACCGGCGGCCGGCCGGGCACACCCGCCGGCACGGCAGGCGCAGGCGCGTGCACCGGCTCCGGCAGGGGCGTCCGGACGGGCCGGAGCGGCTCCTCCCACGACGGCCCGGCGAACCAGTCGGCCGCCTCCTGCGCGGTCGGCCGGTCCTCCGGCTTCTTCGCGAGCATCCGCAGCAGGAAGGCCTCGAAGGCGGGCGGCAGATCCGCCCGGTGCTGACGGGGCGGCACCGGCGGCGTGTCCACGTGCAGGTAGAGCAGGGCGGTCGGGCTGTCCGCCCAGAAGGGCGGCTGCCCGGCCAGGAGCTGATAGAGCACGCAGCCGAGCGCGTAGACGTCCGAGGCGGGGCCGGCGACCTTGCCCAGGGCCCGCTCCGGGGCGAGGTACGTACTCGTGCCGACGATCTGGCCGACGCGGGTCAGCGCGGCGGACGTCTCGTCCACGAACCGGGCGATGCCGAAGTCGCCGATCTTCAGGGTGTCGTCGGCGTCGAGCATCAGATTGCCGGGCTTGATGTCCCGGTGGACGACGCCCTGGCGGTGCGCCGCGGCGAGGCCGGCCGCGGACTGCGCGGCGATCCTGGCCACCCGGCGCGGGGCGAGCGGCCCGCGCGCGGACAGCTCCTGGGCCAGGCTCGGGCCCCTGACCAGCTCCATCACCAGATAGAAGCGCCCGTCCCAGGACCCGAAGTCGTAGACGGCGACCACCTGAGGATGATTCAGCCGCGCGGCGGTCTGCGCCTCCAGCCGGAAGCGGGAGGCGGCGGATTCGTCGCCGTCGTCGCCCAGCAGCAGCTTCACCGCGACCTGACGGCCCAGCACCTCGTCCTGCGCCTGCCAGACTTCGCCCATGCCGCCGCGGCCGAGCAGCTCCGCCAGCCGGTAGCGATCGGCAACCAGCACCCGTACCACCCTTGATCTCGATGCCCCCGTGGCGCGCGGGCCGGCCCGACGGCCCAGGGGCGCGATCGGCGCCCGGAGCGCGCTCGGGACAGCGTACCGACCGAACAGACTCTCGCCCGTACATCCCCGTGACCCCCCGATCCGCCGGACGTTGCCCGGCGTCCATGCCCGTGATACACAGAGTCACCTTAGAAGCACCCACTGACATCACCCTGCGTCGCAGGTCAGGGCCCTCCGGGGAGCATGCGTACGAGTTCCGCCAAGAAATGCCGTCAAGTCGACATGCTGAGGCGCGATCTTCGGCGAAGATAGGTCCTGACCTTTGCCCAGCGGTGAGGGTGTTGACAACAACCCATAAGGGGCGGTGAGTTGCACATGTTTTTGGCGGCCGGCAAGGGCGACATCAACACCATTATTGGCGGAATCGCCCCCAACTGGGGGCCGTTCGGTAGCCTGGGCAACGAGGCTCGCGTGATGATCGAGGTCATCATGGCCGTGGCGATCCTCCTGTGCCTCGCCATCGCGATCTGGGGCGCGGCGAAGCAGCGGATCGGCGCCACGGCCCTGCGCGACACCTTCAGCGCCGAGCAGGGCAAGGGCCTGATCGTCGCAGGGCTGACGGGCGTCTTCATCATCGGTTCGCTCGGCACCCTGTTCACCATCGTCTACGGCATGGCCGTCTGAGCGACCCCCGCACCCGAGGCTGCCACCTGATGCCCCCTCACACCCCCTCGTACTCCTCCCCCGGGAATCCCCTCACGCCGCTACCGTCATATGCGGGTGCCACTTCGGCGACGACGTATGAGGGGACGTGCGCGCTATGAGTCTCGGCGAGGACGGCTACGACGAGGACCACGGCCTGACCCGCACCCGGCTGCCAGAAGGCGAGGGCGACGCGTACGGACCCCGCCGCGGCCGCCCCGGCCGGGGCCGCGCGGGCATGTCCAGCCGGAACCTGATCACGGTCGTGGGCGTCGTCGTGCTGCTCATCGCGGCCATCGCCTTCGCCAACAGAGGCGGCGGATCCGACTCGGGCGACTCGGAGAAGAGCGGGGACAAGGTCAGCGCGGAAGCGACGGCCCCTTCGGGGGTGAAGCCGGTGGGAGGGAAGACCGGGGCGATCGCTTCCGGTTTTGCCCGCACGCAGCAGGGGGCGGAGTCCGCGGGCGCGAACTTCGCCGTGGCACTGGGCGGCGACGGGATGTTCGAGAAGGCGTCGCGGCATGCGATCGTGGACGCGATCCACACGCCCGACACGGCGCGTGACCTCCAGGCCAAGCTCGACAATGCCTACACCGCAGGCTTCTTCAGAAACCTCGGCCTCAGCGACGACGGCTCCGCCCCCAAGGGACAGACGTTCGTCTCGCGCACCATCCCCGTCGGCACGAAGGCCACGGCCTTCAGCGAGTCCGAGGCCACCGTTGAGGTGTGGTGCACCGGCCTGATGGGCCTCGCGGGCGAAGGCTCGACCAAGCCGGTCGCCCAGACCTGGTTCACCATGACCCAGAAGCTCCGCTGGACGAACGACGACTGGAAGCTCGCCTCGTCCGAGCAGAAGCAGGGGCCCGCGCCGGTCAGCGGCGACCTCCGCGCTTCGAGCGCCGACGACATCACCAATGCGGTCAAGGGGTACGGAGGGTTCACTTATGCCAGGTAGCCGCCGCCGTGCCTTCTCCCTGACCGCGGCCCTGGTGTCCGCTCAGGTAGCTGTGACCGCACTGGCCTCGCGGGCCCTCGCGGCCCCGACGCCGCCGACCCCCTCCACCCCGCCGTCCGGCTCGCCGGCGCCCTCGTCGAGCCCCGGCCAGGGCGGCGACAAGAGTGCCTGCGATCTCATCGTGGGCCAGGCCAAGGACATCTGCACGGGCAAGAAGGACACGACCTCGCCCCCCGACCCCCAAACCGCCCTCGACCCCCTCGCCTCCCTCGCGAAAGGCTGTGGCGAGGCCGCGTCCTGGATCGTCCACAAGCTGTCCGGCGCCGTCGAGGCCACCGGCAACGTGGACTTCACCAACGCCGCCTTCCTGCGCCAGTACGCCGTGGTGTTCGCCGCCTCCACCGTGCTCACGCTCGTCCTCTGGCTGCTGGCCGTCGCCAAGCGCGCCGTCCGCGGCGTGCCGTTCACCGAGGCGTTCACCGAAGCCGTCGGCTTCCTCTGGCTGACCGTGCTGGCCTCCGCCTTCACCCCGCTCGTGCTCTACACCCTCGTCTCGGCCACCGACGCCGTCACGCAGGCGATCGCGACCGGCACCAACGCCAACAACGACGCCTTCTTCGGCGGTTTCGCGGACGCCCTCAAGAAGGGCACCGGCATCGGCGGCGGCCCGATCATGCTGATCGTCGTGTCCCTGGTCTCCGTGCTGGCCGCGGGCGTCCTCTGGCTGGAGCTGGTGATCCGCGCCGCCCTCCTGTACGCCGGAGCGCTCCTCGGCACCGCCGTCTACGCGGGCCTGGTCGACAAGAACATGTGGAAGCACGTCCGCCGCTGGGCGGGCATCATGATCGCCGTCATCCTGGTCAAGCCGATCATCGTGGTCGTGCTGGGCCTCGCCGGAGCGCTGTCCTCCGGCAAGGGGCCGGACTCCTTCTCGGCCGTCGTCTCCGGGCTGGCGATCATCATCCTGGCCATCTTCGCCAGCGCGATGATCTACCGCTTCGTGCCCGGCTTCGGCGACGAGATCGTCAGCACCCGCAGCGCCAGCAGCGACGCGGCGTCGCGTCAGGCCGCCGCCGTGATCTCCTCCCCCGCCGCCCTGGTCAAGCAGGGCATCACCGCCCACAGCGCCCGCGGCTCCGGCGGCTCGGGGGGCGGCCAGCAGCACCGGCCCGCCGACGCCGTGGCGGGCGGAGTCGCCGCCCACAGCACCCGGCCCCCCGCCCGCACCGGCGACAACAGGGGCAACGGAAGCGGCAATTCCGCCACCCGTCCCGCGCCGCGCGCCCAGAACCGCAGCAACACAGGAGGTGAGCGGAGTTGACGATCCAGGCCCAGTCCCAGCCGGTCGCGGCCCGCCGTACGTATCTGATCGGCCGCGCGCGCCCCAACGCGGTCGTCGGCAAGAACCGGGAGACCGGGGAGATCGCGCTGGTCATCGCCGGGGCGTTCCTCGGCATGATGTGCGGCCTGCTCGTGCCCGTCCTGCCGCTGCGGATCGTCACGCTCACCGGGTTCCCGATGCTGGCGCTGGCCGCCGTGTACGTCCCGTACAAGGGCCGCACCTTCTACAAGTGGTTCGAGATCACCCGTACGTACAAGCGCACTCTGCGCCGCGGCACCACCTACCGCTCCACCGCCGCCGAGGCCGGCACCCGCCTCGACGGCCGCGAGATCGAGGTGGGCCCGCCCCCGGGCATCGGGCGGATCAACTGGCTCGCGGCGCCCTTCGGCCCCGACGAGATCGCCGTCCTGCTGCACGCCGACCGCCGCACGGTCACCGCCGCCATCGAGATCGAGGGCCCCGGCGTGGGCCTGCGCGACTCCGAGGACCAGGAGGCGCTGGTCGACCGGTTCGGCACCCTCCTCAAGCACGTCGCCAACGGCGACGGCTATGTCACGCGCATCCAGATGCTCGCCCGCACGCTCCCCGCCGACCCCGACGCCCACGCCAAGGACGTCGAGCGGCGCGGCGACACCGGCTCCCCGAAGTGGCTCAAGGACTCCTACGAGCAGCTCCAGTCGATGGTGTCGACCTCCTCCGAGCAGCACCGCGCCTACCTCGTCGCCTGCATGCACTACACGCGCGAGCTGGCCGCCGAGGCCAACGCCATCGCGCGCGCCTCCCGCCACGACGGCGCCAAGCGCAGGCTGGACCGCGACGGCGGCCTCGCGGTCGTCATGGCGCGCGAGCTGACCGACATCTGCGCGCGGCTCGCCGAGGCCGACATCCGGGTCCGCCAGCCGCTCGGCCAGGGCCGGCTGTCCTCCCTGATCCACTCCATGTACGACCCGGACCACCCCATCGACCACATCCAGGCCATGACCCGGCGCAACGCCTGGCCGGCCGAGCTGGACGCCATGGAGCCCACCTACCTCCAGGCGAAGACCCGCGAGTCGTCAACCCGCGCACCCTGGTGTCACTCCACCGCGTGGGTGAAGGAATGGCCCATGACGCCGGTGGGCGTCAACTTCCTCGCGCCGCTCCTCGTCCACACCCCGGACGTGATCCGCACGGTCGCGGTCTGCATGGACCTGGAGCCGACGGAGGTGGCCATCGAGCGCATGCTGACGGAGAAGACCAACGACGACGCGGACGCCTCCCGCGCCGCCAAGATGAACCGCGTCGTCGACCCGCGCGACGTCGCCCACCACTCCCGGGTCGACCAGCGCGGCGAGGACCTCGCCAGCGGCGCGGCCGGGGTCAACCTCGTCGGGTACATCACGGTGTCGTCGCGCTCGCCGGAAGCGCTCGCGCGCGACAAGCGGACCATAAGAGCCTCGGCCGGCAAGAGCTACCTCAAGCTGGAGTGGTGCGACCGCGAGCACCACCGGGCCTTCGTCAACACCCTGCCGTTCGCAACCGGCATCCGACGATAGGGGCATGCCGTGCTCGACCCGCTCGCCTCACTGACCGACGCGTTCACCAGCTTCCTCTTCGGGAAGGTGGAGACCACGCGCCTGCCCGTACGGACCTCCACCGGCCAGGCCCAGGCCGTCTACCTGCCGACCGCCGCCCCCGGCCTCGGCGACTCCGGCGTGGTCATCGGGCGTGAGGTGTACTCCGGCAAGGGCTACATCTACGACCCCTTCCAGCTCTACGGGCAGCAGCTGCCCGCCCCGCACTGGCTCGTCCTCGGCGAGTCCGGCAACGGCAAATCGGCGCTGGAGAAGACGTACGTGCTGCGCCAGCTGCGGTTCCGCGACCGGCAGGTCGTCGTCCTGGACGCCCAGGGCGAGGACGGCGTCGGCGAGTGGAACCTGATCGCCCAGCAGCTGGGGATAACCCCCATCCGGCTCGATCCCGCCGCCGCCCTGCACGGCGGCATCCGGCTCAACCCGCTCGACCCGGCGATCACCACGACCGGCCAGCTCGCCCTCCTCCGCACCATCATCGAGGTCGCCACCGGCCGCGGCCTCGACGAACGGGCCGGCTTCGCCCTCAAAGTGGCCCACGCCAACGTCAACGAGACGATCCTCGACCGGCAGCCGGTGCTCACCGACATCGTGGAGCAGCTGCGGCACCCGGAGGCCGAGTCCGCGGAGACGATGAACGTCGACATAGACGACGTCCGGGCCTGGGGCCTCGACGTCGCGCTGGTCCTGGACCGGCTCGTGGACGGTGACCTGCGCGGCATGTTCGACGGGCCGACGACGGCCGGCATCGACCTCGACGCCCCCCTGATCGTCTTCGACCTCTCCCACATCGACCGCAACTCCATCGCCATGCCCATCCTGATGGCGATCGTCGGCGTCTGGCTGGAGCACACGTGGATCCGGCCCGACCGGAAGAAACGGATCTTCCTGGTCGAGGAGGCCTGGCACATCATCAACTCGCCCTTCGTGGCGCAGCTCTTCCAGCGGCTGCTGAAGTTCGGCCGACGGCTCGGCCTGTCGTTCGTGGCGGTCGTCCACCACCTGTCCGACGTCGTCGACGGCGCGGCGGCGCGCGAGGCCGCGGCGATTCTCAAGATGGCCTCCACGCGCACCATCTACGCCCAGAAGGCCGACGAGGCCCGCTCCACGGGCCGGGTGCTCGGCCTGCCCCGCTGGGCCGTCGAGATCATCCCGACGCTGACGCCGGGCATCGCCGTCTGGGACGTCAACGGCAACGTCCAGGTCGTCAAGCACCTCATCACCGACATCGAACGGCCGCTGGTCTACACCGACCGGGCCATGACCGAGGACGGCGACTTCGCGCGCGAGCTCGCGGCGGAGGCCGCGGCGGCGGAGCGGGCGGCCGCGGCCTTAGAGGCGGACGGGTCTCCGGAGCCGGAAGCGGAATCGGAATCGACGGTGGCCTGAAGCAGGGCCGGGGACGGGACGGGGACGGGGGGACGGCGGATGAGCGACCGGCGGCCGGAGCGCGGTATCCCGGACGGGCTGCTGATGGCGGTCATCGGGCTGCTGCTGGGCATGACGCTGCTGGTGTGGGGGACGACGGGCCTGGCCGCCCTGTTCGCCCACGGCGGCTGGCCGGAGGGGGTCAGCCTCACCCGTACGCCCATGGCGCTGCGGCACCTGGTGATGCAGCCGCGCGACCTGCCGGCCGCCTGGCCGGACACCCCGGCGGAGAGCCTCTCGGGCTACGGCCTGTTCTGGGGCCTCCTCATCGGCGAGCTGCTGGCGCTGATCGTCCTGGGCGTGTTCGTGGTCGGCACGGTCGCGCGCTGGAAGGCGGTACGGGCACGGCGGCGGGCCGCCGCGGATTCCCTCGCGGGTGCGGCCTCCGGTAGCGGGAGCGGCGCGGACACGTCCTACGTGACAGGCAGGACCGCGGCCGAGGCACGGCCGGCAGACGCCCGCACCGCCGTGGAGACAAGCCCGGTCACCAGCCAGACCGCCCTCGGGAGCAGTGACCACACCAGGGCGTTGGATGCCGTCCCAGGCTCCACACAGTCGGACAGCACCGACGACAGGGCTGCTCACGCAGCCGGCATCTCCGGCGGAACTCCGGTACCGGGGTCCGGGACGGGGCCGGGCGGCCCCACAGGCATCCCGCCTGTGCCCGGGCCGCGTACGCCCGCCCCGCCGTCTACGGAGGCCCTCGCCGCCCGCCGCCCCGCAGGGGCCACCGCCCCCGGCGTCCGCTACGGTGCCGGCCGCGGCGACACCGCCGTCCGCGCCGTCCTGGAGGCGGCGGGCCCCGTGCTCGTCACGACGAGCGACGCCGCGCTGTGGGCGGCCACGAAGGACGCCCGCGCCAAGCTCGGCCCCGTGCACGTCTTCGACCCGAGCCACCTCCTCGACACCCCCGACCGGCTCCGCTGGTCCCCTCTGCGGGGCTGCACGACCCGGGAGACCGCGACCGCCCGCGCGGCCGCCCTGCTCGCGCCCGTACGCCCGCACAGCGCCCTCGACTCGGCCACCGCGGACGCCGCGGAGACGCTGCTGCGCTGCTGGCTGCACGCCGCCGCCGTGGACGGCCGGCCGTTCCGCCAGGTGCTCCGCTGGGCGCAGGGCGCGGCGGCGCACGAGCCGGTGCGGATCCTGCGGACGCACCTCAAGGCGGCGGGCGGCGCGGCCGGGGAGCTGGAGTCGGCGCTCACGGGGCATCCCGAACGCCGTGAGGCGGCGCAGGAGCTGACAGCGCGTGCGCTGGGCGCACTGTCGTCCGTTCACGTCCGCGACGCCTGCAATCCACACCGATCCGATGCCCTGGCATGGGAATCATTTGTCGCCGAGGGGGGAACCCTGTACGTGATGGGTGAGGCGA
This sequence comes from Streptomyces klenkii, assembly GCF_003626645.1. Taxonomy (GTDB): domain Bacteria; phylum Actinomycetota; class Actinomycetes; order Streptomycetales; family Streptomycetaceae; genus Streptomyces; species Streptomyces klenkii. The sequence continues at coordinate 398,954 of NZ_RBAM01000008.1, forward strand.
TTGAGGATCCCCGCACCCGGCCGGGTGCGATGCCCCTGCTGACCGCACTCGTCGCAAGCGTGGTCGAGCGCGGCCGGGGCATGGCCGGAAGGTCATCTGCCGGTCGGCTCGACCCACCACTGACCCTGGTGCTGGACGATGTCGCGGCCGTCGCGCCCGTGCCCGCCCTCCCGGACCTCCTTGCGGACGGCGTGGCGCTCGGCCTGCCGACGTTCGCGCTCATGCGCTCGGAGGAACAGGCCCGCGCGCGGTGGCCGCACCGCACGCTCGTGGGGTAACGCTCGTGGGGTAGGCGTCGCGTCAGGTAGGCACCGGGTCCGGGTGGGCATCAGGTCCAGACAGGCATCAGGCCGGGCAGACGTTGCGGCAGGACCCGCGGCGGCCCGGAGAGGTGGACGGGATGGCAGAGCCCGGCAGGCGCCACGTCCTGGGTGGCGCGGCAGCGCTCGGCGGCGCGTTCGCCCTCGGCGGCGCCGCGGCGGCAGGGCGGGCCGTCGCGGCCGCGGGCGCCGCCGGCGCATCCGCCCGCCCCCTCGCCCTGACCCACGCGACGCTGATCGCCGCCCCCGGCGTGGAGCCGCCGCGGCCCGGCATGACGGTCGTGATCCGCGCCGGGCGCATCACGACGGTGGGCCGCTCGGCCGAGATCGCCGCGCCGCCGGACGCCCACGTGATGGACCTCCGGGGCAGGTACGTCCTTCCGGGCCTCATCGACTCCCGTACGGACGGCGATAGCGGCGACGGTGACAGCAATAACGGTGACGCCCCGCCCGTACGGAGGGGAGTGACGACTTTCGCCGGGTCCGGCAGTGCGCCCCTTGACGGCGTGCCTTCCCTATGGCCGGAGTCCGTGTCCGTACGGGACGCGGCGGCGGCCCGCCGGGCGGTGCGCAGGGCCGGGGAGGCCGGTGCGGCGTTCGTCCGCGTGCACCCGCGGCTGTCGCGCGAGGCGTACCTCGCAGTGGCCGAGGAAGCCGGCAGGCGGCAGCTTCCGTACGCGGGCCACTGCCCCGACGCCGTACCGCTCGCGGAGGCGTCGGACGCCGGCCAGCGGACCGTCGAACACCTCCACGCGCTCCTGCTGGCCGCCTCCACGCGGGAGGAGGAGATCCGGCGCGGCCTCGCGCGCGTCCGTGTCGCCGCCGGGGCCGACCCGTACGGTGACTGGCTCCGGCAGATCCACCGCCTGGAGTGGACGGCCGTCCACTCCTACTACCCCGACCGCGCGGACCGCCTCCTCGACCGCCTGGCCGCCAACGGCACCCGGATCACCCCTGCCCTGACGGCCCGCAGCGATCCCCAGGGGCCGGATGCCGCGCAGCTCCGCGGGATCCGCGCGCACCGCCTGCACCTGGTCGCGGAGCTGCACCGCCGCGGAGTGCCGCTCCTCGCCGGCAGCGCGCCGGGCGGGGACCTCCACGAGGAGCTGGAGCAGCTGGCCGACGGCGCGGGCCTCGGCGCCGCGGCGGCGCTCCGCGCGGCCACGGTCGAGCCCGCGCGGGCGCTGGGCCTCGCGCACCGCATCGGCACGGTCGCGCCGGGCAGGGCGGCCGATCTCGTCGTCCTGGCCCCGGGCGCGGACCCGCTGCGCGATGTGCGGGCCGTCCGCCGGACCGACGCGGTGGTCGTACGAGGGCGGCTCTACGCGGAAGGCGTCCCGACACCCGCCGCGATGATCCGGCCGACGCGCGAGTCCGGCGAGGCGTCCTCGCCCTTCGCGTCGGTGGAATTGACGGAGTAGATCAGCGACTCCTTCCCGTCCTGCGTGGCGGCGAAGCCGTTCAGGTAGCCGTAGCGGCTGCCGGTCTTGCCCCAGTAGACGGGGCCGTCCTTGGTGAGCTGGAAGCGCGCCAGACCGCTGCCGTAGACGGCGGGCTTCCCGTTCTCGTACTGCGGGACCCGCGGCACGGTGAACATCAGCTTCAGCTCCTGCTGCGGCACGACGCGGCCGGCGAAGAGGGCGGAGACGAAGCGGTCCAGGTCGGCCGTCGTGGTGATGAGGTCGCCGGAGGCCCACGTCTCGGACTGGTCCCACTCGGTCGTGTCGACGAGCCGGGTGGTGCCGTCGGCGTTCTTGAGCGCCTCGTAGCCGTGCGTGTGACGGCCCTTGATGCCGAAGCTCGTTCCGGGGCTGTAGGTGTCCTTCAGGCCGGCCCGGTTGATCACCCGGTCCCGCAGCTCCTGCTCGTACGTCCGTCCGGTGACCTTCTCGATCAGCAGCCCCAGCACGTTGTAGCCGATGTTGGAGTAGTGCTGCTGCGTACCGGGCGTGAACTCCATGGGCTTGCCGAAGCCGGCCTGGACGAGGGCGCGGTGGTCCCAGGTGGTGTAGCGGCCCTTGTCCCAGTCGGGGGTCTTCGGGGTGCCGCGGGTGTCCCCGCCCGGCAGGCCGCTGGTGTAGTTGAGCAGCTGCCCGACCTTGACGTCGGGATAGTGCGCGGGCAGCAGGCCCGGCAGGTAGTGCTGCACCGTACCGTCGAGGTCGAGCTTCTTCTCGTGGACGAGTTGCAGCGCGACGGCCGCCGTGAACGTCTTGGTGATGCTGCCCGCGCGGAACCGCTCGTCGCCCTTGACCGGCGTGTGCGTCCGCACGTCGGACTCCCCCGAAGCGCCGCTCCAGCGCAGGCCCTTGTCCATGTCCTTGTAGCGGACCTGGGCGGCGGTGGCGGCGCTGTCCGGCAGGCCGTCGATGGCCTTCTGAAGGGCGGCGGCTTTGCCGGCGTGCGGCGCGGAAGTACGGACGGAAGTGTGGGAGGAGGGCACGGTTATCGCGGATACGGCTATGGCGGGTACGGCGGTCGCGCCCAGAGCGATGGCGGTGGCGGTGGCCGTGGCGACGAGGACGGCGATTCTGTTGCGGCGCACGGTGGTTCCCCCTGGTGGTGACGGATGCCGGCTGTTCCCGACGAGTCAATCCTCACGATCCGCGCGGGCCGGCGAATCGCCGACGCGAGGGGTATCGGCTGCCGTCGGCCTCCCTCGCGCGAGGGAGGGTCTTTACGGGGAGTGCTTTACCGGGGGGTCTTTACGGGGAGGCCGGCGCGGTGGTCAGCCGCCGGGGGCGATGAGCCCCGTCTCGTAAGCGCAGATGACGGCCTGGATCCGGTCGCGCAGCCCCAGCTTCGACAGCACGTTGCTGACGTGGGTCTTCACGGTGTGCTCGCTGACCACCAGCTCGACCGCGATCTCCGCGTTCGACAGGCCGCGCCCGAGCAGCACGAGCGTCTCGCGCTCGCGGGCGGTGAGCGCCCCCAGGGCCGGCGCGGCGGTTGGCGCCGCCTGCCCGCGGCTGGTGAAGTCGGCGACCAGGCGGCGGGCCACGGACGGCGCGAGCAGGGAGTCCCCGGCGACGACGACGCGCACTGCGTGTACGAGGTCGTCCCGGCGCACGTCCTTCAGCAGGAACCCGCTCGCGCCCGCGTGCAGCGCCTCGTAGACGTAGTCGTCCTGGTCGAAGGTGGTGAGCATGACGGCCTTGCAGCCGCTCTCCGCGCAGATCGCCCGGGCCGCCTCGATGCCGTCCATGCGGGGCATGCGGATGTCGAGCAGGACGACGTCGGGAGCGTGGAGCCGGACGGCCGCCACCGCCTCGGCACCGTCGCCGGCCTCCGCCACGACCTCGATGTCCGGCTGGGCGGACAGGATCATCGCGAAGCCGCTCCGCACCAGCTCCTGGTCGTCGGCCACCACCACACGGATCGTCATCTCTCCCCCGTCTCCACTGTCTCTGCTGCATCCGCTGTCCCGGACGGCGAGGAGACCACGAGGGGCAGCTCCAGGCAAACGCGGTAGCCGCGACCGTCCGGCCCGGCCCCGGCGGTCGCCGTCCCGCCGTGGGCGGCGGCCCGCTCGCGGATGCCGATCAGGCCCCTGCCGCTGCCTTCGCCGCCGGGCTTGCGGACGCCGGAGCCGTCATCGGCAACGGTGACGGAGAGCCGGTCCCCACCGGCCCGTCCCCAGGCGAGCCGCACGGTCACGGCGCGCGCGTCGGAGTGCTTGAGGACGTTCGTCAACGCCTCCTGGACGACGCGGTAGACAGTGACCTGGGCGTCGGCGGCGAGCCGCCGCGGCTCGCCCTCCGTCAGCAGGGCCACGGGAATCCCGGCCCGCCGCACCTGCTCGACCAGGTCGTGGAGCCCGGCGAGGGTGGGCTGCGGCGTGCGCCGCGGGCCCGTGTTCCCGCTGGCCTCCGGGCTCTCTCCCGGCTCCCCCTCCTTGAGCACGCCGAGCATCCGCCGCAGCTGCACCATCGCGTCGCGCCCGGCCCCGGCGATCGCGTCGAAGGCCGCCTCCGCCCGGTCGGGATCCGACCGTACGACGAGAGGCCCGGCCTCCGCCTGAACGATCATCAGGCTGACGGCGTGTGAGAGGACGTCATGCATCTCCCGCGCGATCCGGGCGCGTTCCCGCTCAGCGGCCCGCTCGGCCTCCTGCTCCCGCGCCCGCTCAAGGGCGTCGGCGCGCGCCTCGACGGCCTGCGTGTACGCCTGCCGGGTCCGCGCCAGCACGCCCAGCACGTACACCATCGTGAAGAGGAAGAACGCGAAGAGGTACTCACGGGCGGTGTTGGTCCGGAGGGCGACCGCGACCGCGACGAGCGGCAGCCCGGCGACGATCGTCACCCACCGCTGCCGGGCACCGCCCTGCGCGGCCACCGTGAAGATCGCCACCAGCGGGCTGTACGGCATCGGCTGACCGGGCCCGTCCATCGGCAGATAGGCGAACCCGGCCAGGGTGATCGCCAGGAGGCACGTCAGCGGCGCCCGGCTGCGCCACAGGAGCGGCAGCACGGACAGCGTGGTCATCGCGTAGAACGCCCAGGTCGCCGGCGGCACATCGGCCGCGCGGGGCACCACGAAGGGGATGGTCACGGCGGCCTGGACCGCGGCGGCGATCAGCGCGTCGACGGCCCAGGGGCTACGGAACCGGATCCGGCGGAACATGAGTGGAGTATGAGCGGAGAATCAGAAGAATCGGGAGAGTCGGGGGAGTTCAGCCGGCGGGGCGGACGAGTTCGAGCTCGTACTCCTTCGCCAGCGGATCGTCAGGCATGGCCACGGTGAGCCCGGACGGCACGAAGCCGGCCTTGCGGTAGACGGAGAGAGCACGGCCGTTGTCCTCGTGGACGAAGAGGCGTATGCGCTCGACGGCGGGCTCGGACAGCTCCCAGGACCATGCGACGGCCGCGGAGAACAGCGCCTGGATGAGGCCGTTCCCGCGAGCCTCGGGGCGAACGAAGACACCGACGATGTGCGTCTGCGGTACGGACGGGGCACCGCCGAAGACGGTGTCCTCATCGGCGTCCGGAAGCTCGACCAGAACGGTGAGGGAGCCGTCCCACGTCCCGTCGGGCGCCTCAGCAACAAAGGTGATGACACTGAGCGCCTCGGAGCTCCCCCGGGCCCTCTCCTGCCAATAGCTGTCGGGCTGCGCGGAGGCCTTCTCGTAGGTGTCGAGGAAAGCGATGGGCGCCGCCGGATCCGAAAGCGCCACCAGCCGCAGCTCCTTGGACTTTTCCCAATCGTCCGCACGTACGGGCCTGATGATGTGCTCCATCTCTTGATCGTCGCCCTGGATGGTTGGCATGTGCAATGTGTTTTCGCTCTCGGCCGGGAGGGCAGGGGGCTGCCCATGACGGAAGCGCGCGCGGACGGTGTTGCGGTGGTCATGGGCGCGGAGGAACTGGGGGTGGTGATGCCCAGTGATCTGCGGGAGCGGCTGAGGGAGTTGACGGGCCGTGCGGTGAGCGTGAACGTCACCCCGGAAGGCCTGGAGAATCCGGAGCTGGAGGATGTGGAGGTCCTCGTCACGGGGTGGGGGTGCCCGCCGCTGACGAAAGCCGTACTCGACCGCGCGCCACGGCTGAAAGCCGTCGTCCACGCGGCCGGGTCGATCAAGTGGCTGGTGACGGAGGAGGTCTGGGCGCGCGGGATCGTGGTCTCGTCGGCGGCAGAAGCCAACGCGGGCCCGGTCGCCGACTTCACCTTGGCGGTGATCGCGCTCGCGGCGAAGGACGCCTTGCCGATGGCCGCGGCGTACGCGGACGGCCGCTGGCCGGCTTTCACGGAGAGGCGAGGAGCGGACGGCCGCACGGTCGGTGTCATCGGCGCCTCACGGATCGGCCGAAGGGTGATAGCCGGGCTACGGGCCTCGGCGGCCGGATACCGGGTGCTGCTCTACGACCCGTACGTGGGGACGGAGGACACCGAGAGGCTGGGCGCGACGGGCGTGGAGCGGGTGGAGCGGGTGGAACACCTGGCGGACCTGTGCCGGGCGGCGGACATCGTGACGGTCCACGCCCCGGAAACCCCGGAAACGCACCGGCTGCTGGACGGAGAGCACCTGGCCCTCATTCCGGACGGGGGGACGGTCATCAACACGGCGCGAGGGTCGATCGTCGACACGGAGGCGCTGGAGCGGGAGTGCGCGTCGGGGCGGTTGAGCGCATGGCTCGATGTGACGGACCCGGAGCCGCTGGAACGGGGCCGGCTGCTGTTCCAGCTGCCGAATGTGATGGTGACGCCGCACATTGCCGGAGCCCAGGGAAGTGAGGGGCGGCGGCTGGGTAGGTGGGCAGTGGAGGAAGTGGGGCGGTGGAGGAGGGGAGAAAGGCTGGTGGGAGAAGTACGGAGGGAGGAGCTGGGGAGACTGGCGTGAGGGTTGTGGGGATTATTAAGGGTGCCGGAAAACGCGAAAAAGCCCTGGCAGGAACTCTAAGGTTCCCACCAGGGCTTTCTCTAAAAATTGTTCGGCGGCGTCCTACTCTCCCACACGGTCCCCCATGCAGTACCATCGGCGCTGAAAGGCTT
>NZ_RBAM01000009.1 GCF_003626645.1 Streptomyces klenkii
CCCGCAACAGCCGCTCGAACTGCCCGGCCCGCAGCCCGGTGAACGTCTCCACCCACACCCGCTCGGCCCGCAAAACCCCAGCCATACCGGACAGATGCCCGCTCACCGGGTTGCGGAACACGCTTTAGGGCCTGTTTCGAAAGTGCTGGCCACGAACGTGCTGACGGGCCCGTGGATCAAGGGGATTAGGATCCGGTGACTGACAATCGATTAGGCGGGGGTGTGGTCAGTGGTGGATCACAACAAGAAGGTCGTTCTGGGCTTCTTCGAAGCGGTCAGCGACCGTCGGCTCGGGGACCTTCCCCGGTTCATGGCACACAATGTCGTGGACCACAACAAGATCATCCATGGGGAGGTCGACGAGCCGGGAGCCGCGTTCGAGGGTCTTCGTCAGCAGCTGGTCGCGTTCGAGCCGCTCACAGTCCGTGTGGACGAATTGATCGGCGAGGGCGACCAGGTGGTCGCCCGCGTCACTCAGCGTGGAGTCCACGGTGGAACCCACCCACGCATGCCCGAGCCGACTGGCCGGAGCTTTGACAACGAGGCGATCTGGATCTTCACCCTGACCGAGGGCAGGATCATCGAGATCCGTGCCGTGAGTGACCGCCTCGGCCTCTTCCTCCAGCTCGGATGGGAGTGGCCGAAGACTGAGTAGCCATGCGGTGATCGTGCTGCTCACAGCCACTCGTCGATGGCTGCGATCAGCACGGTTGCTTCGTAGCGGACGGCGAGCTTGTCGTATCTCGTAGCTACCGCGCGGTGGCGCTTGAGGCGGTTGATCCCGCACTCCACCGCGTGGCGCTCGCGGTAGTCGGCCTTGGCACACTTCGGCGGCCGACCTCCGCGGGAACCACGCTTCTTGCGGTTGGCGATCTGGTCGCGCTTTCTCCGGGATCGTGCAGCCGATACCTCGTCTACGCAGGTAGGCGCGGTTCGCGCGGGAGCCGTACGCCCTGTCGGTGCGGACCTTGTCCGGCCGGGTGCGCGGCCGACCCGGGCCGAGACGCGGCACACGGATGCGGCCCAGGACGACCTGGAACTGCGGGGAGTCGCCCCGCTGTCCGGCCGTGATCACGAGCGACATCAGCTTCTGCGCCTGCTCGGCCGCCAGATGGATCTTGGTGGTCAGTCCACCGCGTGAGCGTCCGAGACCGTGGCCGTTGGGCTCGGCGAACACGCCGCCGGGCGGCTCGACCTGCAGGTCCCCCTTTTGCGCGCGGGCGATCGTTGAGTCCACCGAGATGTCCCAGGTGATCAGGCCCTTCGCATCAGCCCGGGCCTGGAGCTGTTCGAAGATCCGGTGCCACGTGCCGTCGCGCTGCCAGCGGCGGAACAGCCCGCACACCGTCTCCCACGGCCCGTACCGCTCGGGTAGATCCCGCCACGGTATGCCCGTGCGGGTCCGGAATCGCATCCCGTTGATCGGCTGGCGTTTGGTGTGCACCGGTGGCCGGCCGGCCTTGATGCCTTGCGGCAGCAGGGGTTCCAGCACTGCCCACTGGGCGTCCGTCAGATCTCCCCGGGCCGTGAACCGTGATCATCGCACGACCTTGATCCACTTCTGAAACAGGCCCTACAGTAGAGACCGGTCTCCGGCCGTGTGGCGGATGCGGCGGCAACGGCCGAAGCCAGCGGGTCGCGGGCCGGGCGGCCAAGAAGATCCGCGAGGTCGGGAGTGGTGCCGTCCAGGAAGCGGTGCCGGATGCCCGTGGCGATCGAAGCGAGCATGGGGGGCTGGAACGGCAGGAGCCCCGGCGTCTCATCGAGGAGCCTGCGCCGGTACTCGTCCAGGCCGATGGTGCGGTGCGAGACGCCGAGTTCGTCAGCCACCTGCTCTGCGGTGATCGGCGTGCCGACGAGGTCATAGACGCGCCCGCTGTGCCGCGTCGGATTCGCCGCAATGATCGCCGCGGCGTCGGCGAGATCCTCCCGCGCGACCGCCGCCAGGGCGCCGTCCCCGAAGGCGGACTCCACACCATTACCGGCCCACATCAGCAGGCCGCCGAAGAGCTCGGCGTACAGGCCGTTGCGCAGGATCGTCCACGGCAGGCCGCTCACCCGCACAAGGCGCTCGGTGGCACGGTGCGCAAGCGCGAAACCGAGATGGTCGCCGGCTGTGGTCAGGCTCGTGTACACGACGTGGCGCACGCCGTCACGGACGGCGGCGTCCAGGACCGCCTTGTGCCGGCCGACGACCTGGTCGTCCTCGGCGTAACCGGCAGAAATCAGCACCAAGGTCGACACCCCGGTGAGATCGAGGCTCGCGTGATCGTCAAAGTCGAGGTGCCGCGTCCCCTCGCCCGGCGTGCGGCTGCCGCCCGCGGCGGTGGCGCCGCCGGCGCGTAGCGCCGCGAGCATGGCCGCGCCGAGGTTCCCGTTTGCTCCCGTCACCAAGATCATGTCAATCGCAGTCTTCCGTCGTGGTTCTCATCAGTAACTATGCTTGATCCTCGATCGCACGCCCGCCGGCCACAAGAAGGCACTTTGATGTCAGCCACGCACACCGGAGTAACCGCCCCCGCCGACCTCGACCCCTGTGGCCGCGAAGACCATCCCGACTGCGGGATCCGCGACGTCCTTGACCGCATCGGCGACAAATGGTCGGTGCTCGTGATCGTCGAGCTCGCGGGCGGGCCCCGCCGGTTCCGCGAACTGCAGCGCGCCATCGACGGCATCTCCCAGCGCATGCTCACCCTCACCGTCCGCAGACTCGAACGCGACGGCCTCGTACTGCGCACCGTGTACCCGACCGTCCCGGCCCAGGTCGACTACCGCCTCACCGAGACCGGAGCCGGCCTGACCCACCTGGTCAAGGCGCTCGCCGACTGGTCACTCACGCACCGAGGCGTCATCGCCGAAGCCCGGCACGCGTACGACCAGACGCACCCCGACCACGACATCCGCTGACGAGAAACGGCGGCACCGCACAACCGATCGTCCGGCGCGGCCTGGGGATCCGTGCAACCGTCGCTGTCGCTGTCACTCGGCAGTGAGCGCCAAGTCATGGATCATGAAGTGGAGTTGCACGTCGTCCATCAACTCCGCCCACAGTCCGTCGGCGTCGAGCACGGAGGCCGCGACCATCCGAGCCTCGGCGACGAGTTCGGGGTCGTACGTGAAGCCTGGCCAAGGAAGGGCGGGGTAGTCGTTCTCCTCGCCGAACTGCCGCACCTTCTCCATGTCGCCCAGGGCGGCGTGCGGGAGTGACTCGTTCGCCCAGGACCACAGCCAGGTCTGCTGGGCAACGCTGACGCTGCCGATCATGGTGAGTCGGCCTGTGAGAAAGACCTTGCCGTCGCGCGACCCCGTGATCCGCGCGTCGTTCATCGACCAGTCGTATTGCACGTCTCCGGACAGGCCGAAGCGCTCGACCATGAGTGCCTGCCGTGAGCGCGCCCGCTCGCGAGCCGCGAGCACGACCGCTTCCTAGTCGGAGTGGTCATGCTTCGAGCGGTCGTCCACGGTCACGGTGTCTCCTCGTGCGGAACTGTCGGCAAGATCCTGCCACCCGGCATGTGGCCAGAGGTGAGTCGGATCAGGTCAGCCGTGGCGGGACCCAGGCGTGGTGCCGCAGGATCATGCGCGTGGTGGCGCGGGAAGGTGTCAGCCGCATCGCCGTGTTCCGCAGGGCGACGGCCAGGGGGTGGGAGAGCTGCTGGCCCATCCGCCCGGCCTGCCGGGCGGCCCGCGCGACGGCCTGGGTCCGCGGTCGGCGCTCGGCATCGTAGCGGGCGAGCGCGGCCTCGACGCTGGGCTCGGTGGCGAGTGCCGCGGCCAGGGTGACCGCGTCCTCCAGCGCCTGGCACGCGCCCTGTCCGAGATTGGGGGTCATCGCGTGTGCCGCGTCGCCGAGCAGAGCGGTCCGGCCGACCGCGTACGAGGGGAGCGGTACGCGGAGTTCGTTGACGTCGTGGTGCAGCACGGCGGTAGCCCGGGTCGCGTCGAGCAGGGCGGGAATCGAACCGTGCCAGGAGTGGAATCGCCTGCGCAGTTCGGCCAGCGGGTCGGCGAACCGCGTCCCGGCGGGGAGGTTGAGGACGGCGTGCCACTCGGCCCGGCCGTCGTGGAAGGCGATGTGCCCGAACTCGGCCCCGTGCCCCCAGGTCAGCTCGAAGTCGGTACGCAGGTCGACCGCCTGTTCGGTGATGGCGCGCAGTACTGTCGAGCCGCTGTAGGCCGGGCCGGGGTGGGCGGGGAAAAGATGGCTGCGCACTTTGCTGCCGATGCCATCGGCCGCCACCACCAGATCGGCTTCCAGAACCGTGTCGCCGCAGTCGACTCGAATCCTCCCGGGGCCGACCTGCTCGACCGAGCCCGCCTCGGAACCGATCAGGAGTGACTCGGTCGGCAGGGAGCCGCGGAGCAGCCGGTGCAAGGTGGAGCGGGGGATACCCATGATCGGCGTGCCCACCGCCTTCTCCAGCGCCGTGCCGTCCATCCGGGCCAGCCATCCGCCCCGTGGCGTGCGAGTGCCGCCGCTGTACTGGCCTCGCGAAGCATCCCGTACCGCCTCGCCGACGCCGAGTTCGTCCAGTGCCCGCAGGCCGTTGGCGGCCAGTGAGATGCCCGCCCCCGCATCCCCGAGCATGGACGTGCGCTCGACGACCGTTACGTCCCATCCGATGCGCCGCAGACCGATCGCGGCGGCCAGCCCGCCGATGCCCCCTCCGACCACCACTGCCGTGTTGCCCATGCCCAAGCCCCCATCCTTCTACGCCTGTAGAAAGAATCCTATCCGAGGCCCTACAGGTGTAGAAAGGAGCCCATGGCTTCGGAACGGCGCACCCTCCTCGCGGACACGGCTCTCGACGTACTCGCCGACGAAGGAATGCGCGGCCTGACCCACCGCGCAGTCGACCGCAAAGCGGCCATGCCGCCCGGCACCACGTCGGCCTACTTCCGCACCCGAGCCGCGTTGCTCACCGGCCTCGTCACGCGCCTGGTCCAACTCGACCAGGCGGAACTGCAAACGATGGCCGAAGCGCTTCCACCCCTGCGCACCGTCGAGGAACTCGTGGACGGCCTGGCGCTGCTCGCCCGGCAGCGACTCACCGGCGAGGGCCGCCGCCGCTCGCTCGCCCGCTACGCCTGCGCCGTCGAAAGCGTGCGCGACCGTGAGCTGTACGAGATCCTCGTACCCCGCGAGAACGCCGGCCGCGAGGCCGTCCGGCTGTTCCTCACCGCGCACGGGGTGACGGACGTCGAGAATCGCTCTCACACTTTGCTGACCTGTGTCGACGGACTGATCTTCGACCGGCTGGTGAGCGGCGGCGAAGTACCGCGAGAGGCCCTCGAAGGGCTGGTTGCCGCGGCCCTGCGTTAGGACCGGGCGTCCACAGCTGTCTCCGCCCATGCCGTCATTCTGACCGGAGTGAGTGCCACTCCGGCGGTCGCAGATCTGGCCGTTGCCGTCGAGGAAGGGATTGCAGCTGGTGCCACCGCGGTGATGCCGGCGCAACCCACCCCCAACGGTTACCGAGCGGTGCTGCGGCACCCTCACGGGGGCGTGTACGAATACGTCGGCCCCTGAGCCAAGAGTTACTCGTCGATCACGTGACTGCCGCCTGGTCGGACCGTTGTCCTGGGCATGGGGCGGGAGGAACGCGGCAATCTGCCGGATACGGAGCGGGAACGGCTGCGGCCGCTCCTGCCGGTGAGCAACGGCCGGTGTGGACGATGGCGTGACCGTAGTCAGGTGATCGACGGGATCCTGTACCGGGCGCGGACCGGAGTGCAGTGGCGCGACCTGCCGGAGCGGTTCGGGCCGTGGAAGAGCTGGGACGCCTGACTCCGCCCCTCCCTCGGGAGCAACCGCAGCCACCCCTCCCAGGTGAAAGCCGGCGGCCTGCCTCACGGCTCACCCAGGCCAACTACACCGTCGCCGGGTCTTCAGTTGGTCTTCGCCGACTCGTCGAAGAACCTGACGATCCGGGGCAGGGCTTGCCACACCGATCCGTTGTGGTCGTAGTCGCCGACGTCGGTCAGCCGGTGTGCGGCGCCGTTCCTCGTCAACTGGTCGGCACAGTAGGTCGCGTGACTGAAGTCGACGTCCCTGTCGCCCCGGCCGTGGAAGATCTCCACCGGTACGTTCGGCCGCCAGTCGCACGTGTTGTCCATCGGGCGCAGCTTGTCCTTCAGGACACCGTCGGGCTTGCGGATCTTGTTCAGGAAGTCCTCGGTGAACAGGTCCTTGGAGGCCGCCGGGAGTTCGCTGACGATCTGCCCGGTGGTGTGATAGCCGTCGAAGAGACCCTCGACCTTGCTGTCGTAGGGGGAGCGGAAGACATCGCCGGGTGACGTGTAAAGGCCGTACATCTTGTTCCAGGCGGTGACGAAGTAGGCGAGGTAGATGCCGGATTTGGCAATCTTGTCGTCGGCCGCGGCAGCCTCGAAGGCCGAGAGGTGGTAGGGGCCGCTGACCGGGGCGAGTGCCCCCAGCCGGAAGTAGCGGTCGGCGCCCTCCTGCTGAAGTGCCCGGCCTACCAGCATGGTCGCGGGGCCGCCCTGCGAGAACCCACTGACCTGAACCTTCCGCTTCAGCTCCCGGCCGTTGCGGTGGGCGAAGGTCCGGGCCGCGCGCAAGCCGTCCACCGAGGCCGCGACGGTGGCCCGAGGGTCACCGTAGGGGTGGAAGCCTTCGCCCGCGCCGAGGCCCACGTAGTCGGGCGCCGAAACGGCACGCCCGGTCGAGGCGAACAGCAGGGCGACGAGCCGGTCGTTCGACTTCGGATCCTCCGAGGCGACGTCCTTGCGATAGACGGTGGTGCCGTGCAGCCAGGAGACGGTGGACAGGTGGCGCGTGCCGTTCTTGGGCAGGACGACGAGCTGGCTCGCGGTCGTGGGGGCGCCCGCGCTGTCAGTGGTGCGGTAGGTGACCCGATAGGCGGTCACGCCGTAGCGGACCTGGGACGAGTCGATCTTTCCCCGGAGCTCCCCGGCCACTTCCTCCGCCGTAAGGTCGGCCGCTTGCTCGACGGAGACGACGGCACCGCCTTGTACCCGCTCACTGCGGGAGTCGGCCGCCGCCGAGACCGGAGCCACCAGGGCGGACACACTGCCGAGGACCGCCGCACCAGCCATCATCCGGATACTTGTTCGCCGTGAAGTCATGGATGGATCATGCCCGTCGGCCGCTCCGCCGGGACACGGGGCGACCCCCCGGGCCGCAAAGGGGGAAAACCCCCTAGTGACCTGAGTCGGAGATCCTTCGGCAGTAGGCGGCGACTTTGTCAAGGATCAGGTGCACCTCAAGACCAGGAGGGACCTGTTGGTCGAGCTTGACCAGGAACTTCTTGAACTCGGCAGCCCGGTGCCGGCGGTGGATTGAGCCGATGACCTTGCCGGTCGCGGTACCAGAGCGGCGAAGAGGGTGGTGGTGCCCGCGCGGACGTAGTCGTGGCTGCGGCGTTCGGGCACTCCGGGCATCATCGGCAGTACCGGCTGGGAACGGTCCAGGGCCTGGATCTGAGACTTCTCGTCCACACACAGCACCAAAGCCCGCTCAGGCGGGTCGGGATACAGCCCAACGACATCACGGACCTTGTCGATGAACAACGGGTCGGTGGACAGCTTGAAGGTCTGCGACCGGTGCGGGGCCAGGGCGAACGCCCGCCATATCCGTGAGATCGCCGACCGCGACATCCCCGTGGCCGCTGCCATCGACCGGGTCGACCAGTGGGTCGCGTTCGCCGGCCGCTCTTCCAGTGTCTTGACGATGACCCGCTCGACATCCGCATCACTGATCTTGCGCGGAACACCTGGCCCCGGCTCATCACTCAGGCCGTCCAGGCCCCGGTCAAGGAAGCGTCGCCGCCAGGTGCGGACTGTGTCCGGAGCGTTCCGCAGGCGACGCGACACCTCCATGATCGAGTGCCCCTCGGCGCACTCAAGAACGATCCGCGACCGCAGTGCCAGGGCCTGCGCGGTCGAACGCCGACGCACCCAGCCCTCAAGCACCGCCCGCTGGGAGAGCGAAGTCGGTTCGGCGTCAATACCGGCCGGCCGGATTCTGATCTTCGGATCCTACGCAACCTCGGTCACAGTCGTGTTCCGCCCGTCGGGCTGGACGGGACGGGCACAGGCACTCAGCCGGCAGCTCGTGCCATACGTGGTGGACGGCGCCGCCCGGCACGGCCTGGTGGAGAGCCTCGCCAACCGGCACATCACCGAACGCAGCTCAGCTTGCTCCGGCCAAGGATCCACGTGACCGGCCAGGGCACGCCCGTGCGCCACGCTCAGGCCGCCGTGGCGAGTCCCCGGGCCGGCTGTGTCTGCTCGTAGGCGTAGCCGACCCGCAGGAGGGTGGGCTCGTCGAGGGGACGGCCGAGCAGCTGCATGCCGATCGGCATGCCGACCGAGTCGTGGCCGACCGGAACGGTCAGGGCCGGCACCCCGGTGATGTTGGCAGGGGCGGAGAGGCGCACGTAGGCGTCGGAGACGCCCTCGACCGTGCCGTCGGGCCAGGTGACCGTCTCCTCGTCGGCGCCGACAGCGGTCATCGGGACGCTCGGGGCGGCGATCACGTCGACCTCCTCCAGCATGCGGGCCCACTCGGCGCGCATGAGCGTACGGGCGCGTTGCGCGCGTACGTAGTCCCCGGCGCTCATCAACTCGCTTGCCTCCAGGAGGATGCGGACGTCCTCCTGGTACAGCTCGGGGACCGTGCGCAGGCTGCTCTCGTGGTAGGCCCCGGCCTCCGGCACCATCAGGCCCCACTGGGTGGCCTGGATGTAGCGGGTCATCGGGATGTCCACCTCGACGAGCCGTGCGCCCAGGGTTTCCAGCTGCCCGATGGCGTGCCGGACGGCGGTCTCCACACGAGGGTCGACGTTGTCGAAGTAGTAGGTGCGCGGCAGGCCGATGCGCAGCCCCGTCAGGTCCGTGCCGGCACCGGGCCGGTAGTCCGTGGCGGGCACGGGCAGCGAGGCGGGGTCTCGCGGGTCGTGTCCGGCCAGCGCGGTCAGGATCAGGGCGGCGTCCTCGACGGTGCGGGTGATCGGACCGACGTGGTCCAGCGACCAGGACAGGGAGGTGACGCCGTGCCGGGGGACGAGACCGTAGGTCGGTTTGAGGCCGACCACCCCGTTGAGAGCGGCGGGCACCCGGATCGACCCGCCGGTGTCGGTGCCCAGGGCGAAGGTCGCGGTGCCCGACGCGACGGCGACCGCGGAGCCGCCGCTGGAACCGCCGGCGACCCGGCCGTGGTCCCAGGCGTTGCGGGTCTGCGGAGTGGTCAGGCCGAAGGCGAATTCGTGGGTGTGGGTCTTGCCGAGCAGGACCGCGCCGGCCGCGCTCAGACGCGCGGCGACCGTGCTGTCCGCCGTCGCGCGGTGGCCGGCGCGTACCCGGGAGCTGGCCGTGGTGGCCATCCCGCCGACGTCGATCAGGTCCTTGAGTCCCATCGGGATGCCGTGCAGGGGTCCCCGGTACCGGCCGTGCGCCGCTTCGTGTTCGGCCTCGCTCGCCGCCCGGCGTGCCTGCTCCGCGGTGACCGTGACGTAGGCGCCGAGGTGCGGTTCCACTTTCTCGATGCGACCGAGGACGGAGTCGACCAGTTCGACGGGGGAGAGTTGCCGGGCACGGATCGCGTCCGCGGCGGCGGCGAGGGACAGCTCATACGGCTGCATCGTGCGGCTCCTGTCCGGCGCGGTAGGCGGCGGCGGGCGGGACGTCCGCGAAGTCCAGCTCGCGCAGGACCGCGACGACGCCGTGGATGTGGGAGGCGACGGCGGCCACCGTGGCGTGGCGTTCGGCGGGCAGCACAAGCCCGGCGCGGGCGGCCCAGCGGGCGGCCTCCGGCGGTGTGAGTTCGACGGCGGTCATGGACCTTCTCTTCCTCGGTCGGGAGTGGAGCGGCGGAGTACCCGAAGGCGCTAAAGGCTAAGGATTGGCGTCAGGCGCTCCTACAGGTGACACGACTGCTCGGTGACACGACTGCTCGGTGGTGCGGCTGTTCAGTGGCGCGGCTGTTCAGTGGCTCGCGCGTGGGCCACCGAACACCGCCGGGCGCCGGACACCGGCCGCGTGGTCAGGCAGCGGTGGCCGGGATCTCGCCGCCGTGCTCGGCGAGCAGCCGGTAGCGGCCGTGCTCCCGGCGGACGGTGCCGGCCGTGGGCCGCGGGAAGTGCGTGCCCAGGAGCAGCGCGTCGGTGTCCGCCACGCCGTCGAGCAGCCGGGCGCGGGTGCGGATCGCCTGGGAGGGGTCAATGTCGACGCAGCTGTGCACGTGGGGGTGGGACAGCTGCACGGGGTGGTGGATGCTGTCGCCGGTGATCAGCGCCCGCCGGTCGCTGCCGCGCAGTTCGACGGCGACCTGCCCGGGGGTGTGGCCCGGGGCGGGGATCAGGAGGACACCCGGCGCCACCTCGTGCCCCTGCTCGGGCACGTCCACGAGGTCGTACTGTCCGGCGTCGCGGACGGGACGGACGGAGTCGCGGAACATCTGGGTGCGGGCCTCATCCAGGTCGGTGGCGGCCCAGTGGTCCCATTCGGTGCGGCTGGTGACGTAGCGGGCGTTGGGGAAGGCGGGGACCCAGTCCTCGCCGACGAGGCGGGTGTTCCAGCCGACGTGGTCGGTGTGCAGGTGCGTGGTGATCACCAGGTCCACGGACTCGGGCGGGAAGCCGGCCGCCGCCAGCCGCTCCAGGAAGTCGGTGTCGAGACCGTTCCAGGCCGGGTTGGCGCGGGGCTTGCCGTTGCCGATGCCGGTGTCCACGACGATCCGCAGTCCGCCGGCCTCCACCGCGAAGCTGTGGCTCGCCAGCCGCGGGACCTCGGAGTCGGCGAAATCGGGGCGCAGCCACGACGCCTCGTCCAGCACCTCCCTGGTGGCGTCCGGCAGCAGCCACGGTCCGGTCTGCCGAGGCAGTTCGATCTCGTCGACGCGGCGCACGACGATATCGCCGAGGCGCCATCCCGTGCTGGTGGCGGGGGTGGCCTGACGGGGGGTGGCGGGGTTCATCGGCAGGGCCCTTTCGGCGGCGCTGGGCGGTGCGGGCGGGATGACGTGCTGTGGAAAGGACAGGCCCGGTCGGGTCGTGTGCGGCTGTGGCATGGCGCGGACCCTTAAGGCGATTGCTTTGCTTTAAGCACTCTAGATCGACGGAACCCTAAACGCAAACCCTTAGCTTTTATGTGCCTGAAGGGGACCCGGCGCGACCGAGCGCCGCCGCCACCAAGCGGCCGACGTACGCCTGGGACAGCTCCGAGGGGCGGAACAGGATCCGGTACATCAGCGGGGCGACCACGACGTCCAGCAGCGTCTCCAAGTCCGGCACGGCCTCCCCGCGCCCGGCTGCGCGCACGCCGATGGCCTTCAACTGCTCGGCGGCGTAGTCGGAGCAGCGCACCGCGCTGCCCTGCCCCGGGTCGCCCAGCAGGGCGTCGCGGATGTACGTGCGACCCGGCGCCGAGGACATTTCTTCGGCGAATTGCACGGTCCACGCCTCCAGGTCGGCTCGCAGGCCGCCGTGGTCGGCCGGCGGGGCATCCGGGCGCAGCCGCTCGACGGCCACGTCGGACAACAATTCCCGCAGGTCCCCCCAGCGGCGGTAGACGGTGGACGGCGTGACCCCCGCACGGGCCGCGATCAGCGGCACGGTCAGCGCTCCCCGCCCCACCTCCGCCTCAAGATCACGGACCGCCTGGTGTACGGACTGCTGGACGCGGGCGCTGCGCCCGCCGGGGCGTGTGGTCGCTCGGGCACTCATGGGAACAGCCTAATGCGAAGAAATTGCGTCTGCCGAAACGGTCGGCCGGAAGCGAAGCGGCCCTCGCACACCGTCGGCCGTGGCACGCGGTCCAATCCCTCGGTGGGTCGCCTGTTCCGCACATCGAGTTCCCGTTCTTTGCGAGGGGGAGGAGGCGATCACCGTCTCGATCGCCGTGACCGGGAACAAGGGCCGGATCGTGACGCTGGCCAGCCCGCCGCCGGCCAAGCGGCACGGCATCACCATGATGTCCGGCACCCGCGCGGCCGCGACCGTCGCCCGGGTCGCCGCTCTCACGGCCCGGGGCGCTCTCCGGCTGCCGATCGCCCGCCGCTTCCTCCTGCGCGACACGCTGGGGCAGACCGACCGCGTCACCGTCGGCGCGCCCGCGAATTCCTTTCCCTGCTCCGCGTCCACGGGGACCTGATGGCCGTCCACACGATGCTCCGGCCGGACGAGGTCCGCGACCCGGAAGGCCTCGCACCGCCCGCCTCGGTGAAGGTGCACCCGCAGGAGATCGAGATGGCCTCGAGCCTGATGGAGCGGATGCCGAAGGACTTTGACCTGCTTGCGTGAACAGGGCTGCCCCGGGCCATCGCCCGGGGCAGCCCCGTTTCTCTGCCGCGGCACCCCCTGAAGCCGGCTACCGCGACAAGGCGACGTCTTCGACCGTCAGGTAGCGGCCGGACAGGTCCGCCGCCGGGCCCGTGGCCAGTTCGAGGACGGCGGTGACCGCTCGGGGGAGTGGAACGGCCCGCCCTGCTTCGATCTGCTCGCGGAGCCAGAGGGCGCGGCGTCGGCGCCAGGGGTCGGTGGAGTCGGTCTCGCCCAGTGCGCTCGTGGTGAGTCCGGTCGCCACGATCCCGGGATGCAGACTGAAGGCCAGGACTCCGTAGGGACGGGCTTCGCTGGCGATGTTCTCGATGAACGTGATGCCGGCGGCCTTGGCGACGGAGTAGGAGGACAAGGTGGGCCAGCGGTGCCGTCCCGCAGCGCTGCTGATGCTGATGACGCGGCCACCGCCATGACGAGCCATCAGCGGAATCACGGCGTGCACTGTGGCGACGGTGCTCAGCGTGTTGACGCGTACCGCCTCCCACCACTGTTCGACGGGGATCTCCCAGGTGAGGCCGATCGGGCCCTCCACGCCGGCGTTGTCGACGAGGACATCAATGCGGCCGAAGTCTGCATAGATCTTCTGCATGGCGATGGCAGCGGCCGCCGTGTCGCTGACATCGGCGCACACCGTCATGACCGCACCGCCTGGCTGTGAGGGCAGCGCCGCAGCCAGGTGCTCAAGCGCTGAGCGGGTCCGCGCGACGAGAGCCAGCCGGAATCCCCGTTCGGCACAGGCGGTGGCGATGGCCGCACCGAGTCCGCCGGTAGCACCAGTGATCACGGCAACAGGCGGATCACCGGCGACAGACTCATGGGTCCCGTCATCCGACAACATGAGGCGTGTCCTCCTGCTCGGGCGCGCCGTAGCGGCCGCGCAGTGCGCCACGGTCGAGTTTGCCGGTGACCGAAAGGGGCAGCCGCTCGGCGAAGTCGATGGAGCGGGGCACCTTGTACCGGGCGAGCAGGCCGCGGCAGTGGCTGAGCAGTTCCTCGGCGTCCGGTCGGCTGTGGTGCCGGGGAACGATCACGGCGTGGGGGACTTCGCCGCGCCGGCGGTCGGGACGGGCGATCACGGCGGCGTCCTCGACCCCGGGATGAGTGCGCAGTACGTCCTCGATCTCGGCGGGCTGCACACTGTACCCGCCGGTCATGATGGTGTCCTTGGACCGTCCGACGATGCGGACGCACTCGTGCCCGTCGCGGACCACCAGATCGCCGGTGCGCAGCCAGCCGTCGTCGTCGGTGACGGGGGCCAGCTGTCCGGAGCCCGTACGGTAGCCGGGGGTGACCTGGGAGCCCCGCACCCACAGTTCGCCGACCGTACCGGCCGGCACGGGGCGTCCGGGGGCCTGGGGGTCGATGACGCGGACTTCCAGGCCCGGCACCGGGATGCCGGCGCTGTCCCGGCAGGAATCAGCGGTGGGGCCCAGCCCCGCGCCGGCGAGTTCGGTCATCCCCCAGCTCTGCAGCAACTCCACGCCGGTGCGCCGGTGCCAGTCGCGGCGCAGGTCGGCGGGCGTCTGCTGCCCCGCACTCAGGCAGCGCCGCAAAGCGGCCGGCCGCCATCGCTGACCGGCGGCCTCCAGCAGCCTGCGGTAGACGGTCGGCACCGCCTCGATGACGGTGACGTCGCGAGCGACCAGCTGCTCCAGCCACCAGGCCGGCTCGAAGGCGCGGGAGGAGGTCAGCAGCGTCGCCCCGGCCAGCAGCGTGGAGATCGCCGCGAGATGGCCGTACGTGTGCGCGAGGGGGATGGGAACGGCCACCACGTCATCGGAGTTGCGGTGCCGGCCGCGCCAGAAGCCGGTCGCGAGGTGAAGCGCCTGTTCCGTCTGGATCACGGGACGGCAGACGCCCGTCGATCCCGATGTATGCATGATCATGCAAGGGGCGTCCGCGACGCGCCCGGTGTCCGCCCGCGTCTTCGCGGTCCCTGCCGCTCCGCGTGGACCGCGCACGACATGCCTTCCCGGCCCCGGCATCACCACGATGACGTCCACAGGCAGCCGTCGCCCGGCGCACAGTGCCTTGATGTCATCCGACCGTTCCGGGCTGGTCAGCAGCGCACGGGGGCGGACGTGCTCCAGCACGCGGACGATCTCGTGCTCGGTGAGCACGGCGTTCATCGGTGCCACCGCCGTGCCCGCCTTGTGGGCAGCGAGGTACGCGGCGAGCCAGGAACCACCGTTGGGCAGGAGGAGCGCGGCGCAGTCCTCCGGGGTCCGCACCAGCGGGCGCAGCGAGTCAGCCAGCGAGGAGGACCAGGCGTCCAACTCGGCGTAGGAACAGGCCGCGGTCTCGTCGAGGACGGCGACGCGGGCGCCGCCCGCGGTGAGGGCGTCGATCAGGGCATCACGGAACATCTCAAGCACGCTCCCCAGCTGCCGCCGCCTCGGTCCGCATCCCGGGCTCGGCCCGCATCCCGGGTGGAACGATCCGGGGACTGAACAGTTCGCGGATGTACGCCCACGGCCTGTCGCCGGCGTTCAGGGTGTAGGCCTTGAAGGCACAAGGCGTGTCCGGGGCCTGCGGCCAGCTTGTCAGGCCGATCCGGCTGACATGGCGGTTCATCGGCAAGCCCGCCGCGGCGAACGCGAACCCGATGGGGCGCGTACGGTCCTGCATCGCCGCATCGATCCGTGCGTCCTGTCCGGCCTGCGCCGTCACGATGTTCGCCGACACCACCTCACCGGTACGGCTGACCAACCGGGTGCGGCGCACCAGGCACACATCGCCCGTCGCCAGACGCAGCAGCTCGCGCGCGGTCGCCTCCACCTGCTGCCCCTGCGTCGTCTCGATGCCGTCCACCTGCGGTGTGAGGGCTGATTGTGTGAGCGCCTGGAGCAGGACGGTGGTCAAGCCGTCGCTGGCGAGCAGTATGCGGGTGACAGGCGACCGGAACCCCGAGAGGTCACCGGTGGGGAACCCATCGCGGATGTCTGCGGGAACAGTGAGGTGGCGCATCATGTGCTCTCCGGAAAACGTCACTTGCACGGTGGCGGTTCTCCCATCGGAGAGTCATTACCGGCTCCGTGCGAAGCCCGGTCCAGGAACAACGGCTCGATCCGCGCCCACTGCGCGTCAGTCAACGGCACAGCCAGCCCAACGACTGACTGATCCAAACGAAACTGCCGGGTTCGTACTGCCGGGTCCGTAGGAAGCCGTGCAGTGCTGTCGGGGTCTGTGCGGCCCCGCGCGATGGTCTCGCTGAAGGCCGTCGCGGCCGGGCCGTGTTGGCGCCTTCTGCCCTCGTACCGGGATCCGGGCCACGGAGCACGCCTTCCACCCGTCCGGAATCCCGACGCCGAACTCCACTGCCCTATCAGTGCACTTCACATCTGTACGGCGAGCGCGCCCGACGCCTGCTGCGGCACCACAGCCGAAGGAACAGCCAAAGGAACAAGGAGTCGGACCTGTCCGGACCGCAGCCGAGGACGGGGCCCATCTGGCCCGTGCACGAGCACCGGCCCGGTCTTGCAGTGAGCGCGAGCTCGCCGCAAGACCGGGCCGAGTGCGTCAACAGCGTCCGCCCGGGCCGGGGCGGCCGAGGGCGCCGGCGGTGCGTGTTACTGGGCCGGGCGGCCCACCAGTTCGCGTAGGAGGTCCTCCAGTGTGACGAGGCCGGCCAGTTTGCCGTCCTCGCCCATCACTCCGGCGAGGTGAGTGCCCGTGCCGCGCATCGTTGTGATGACGTCGTCCAGCGGTGTCGTCGCCGGGACCGTCGCGATGCGGCGCATCCGCTGGAGCGGGAAGGGGAAGTCCCGCGGCCGGGCGTCCAGGGCGTCCTTCACGTGCAGGTAGCCCAGGATGCGGCCCGCCGCGTCCACCACCGGGAACCGCGAGAACCCGGACTCGGCCGACAGCCGCTCCAGCCCCTCGGGAGTGATGCCCAGCGGCGCCGAGACGACCCGCTCGACGGGCGTGACCACGTTCTTCACCGGGCGCTTGCCCAGCTCCAGGGCGTCGCGCAGCCGGTCCGTGGCCCGTGAGTCCAGCAGGCCGGCCGCGCTGGAGTCGGCGACGATCCGGGCGAGCTGGTCGTCCGAGTACGTCGCCGCCACCTCGTCCTTCGGCTCCACCCGCAGCAGCTTCAGCAGCACGTTCGCGAAGGAGTTGATGGCGAAGACGAACGGGCGCAGTGCCCGCGCCAGGGTGACCAGCGGCGGGCCGAGCAGCAGGGCGCTGCGCACCGGCTCGGCCAGCGCGATGTTCTTCGGCACCATCTCGCCGAACAGCATGTGCAAGTACGTCGCCACGGCCAGCGCGATGACGAACGAGATGGGGTGGACCAGGCCCTGCGGCACGCCGAGCACGTCGGAGACGGGCTCCAGCAGGTGGGCGATCGCGGGCTCGGCGACGACACCCAGGACCAGGGTGCACAGCGTGATGCCGAGCTGGGCCGCGGCCATCAGCGCCGAGATGTGGCGCAGGCCCCACATGACGCTGCGGGCGCGCCGGTCGCCCCGGTCGGCGTACGGCTCGATCTGGCTGCGGCGCACCGAGATGAGGGCGAATTCCGCGCCCACGAAGAAGGCGTTGACGACGAGTGTCGCCAGGCCGATCAGGAGCTGGATGAAGGTCATCGGTCCACCTCCCCGGTGCCAGTACCAGTACCAGTACGAGTACCAGTGCCAGTCCCGCCGGCGGCGTCCGCGGGCGGTCCGGTCAGGCGGACTCGGGCCGCGCGGTGACCGGTCGCGTCGACGACGTCGACGCGCCATCCCGCGACCTCCACGGTGTCGCCCCGGCCGGGGATCCGGCCGAGCTCGGTGGCCACGAGGCCGGCCAGGGTCTCGTACGGCCCGTCCGGCGCGTGCAGCCCGATGATCTCCAGCTGGTCGGTGCGGGCCGCGCCGTCCGCGTCGTACAGCGGGCGCCCCGCGGCGTCCGTGCCGGCGGGCGCGAGGTCGGGCACCTCGTGGGGGTCGTGCTCGTCGCGTACCTCGCCGACGACCTCCTCCACGATGTCCTCCAGGGTGACGACGCCGGCGGTGCCGCCGTATTCGTCGATGACGACGGCCATGGTGCGCTTGCCCGACAGCCGGTCCAGGAGCCGGTCCACGGTCAGCGACTCCGGCACGAGCAGCGGCTCGCGCAGGATCGAGGTGACGGGGTGGCGGGGGCGGCGGTCGGCGGGTATGGCCAGGACGTCCTTGATGTGGGCGACGCCGATGACGGTGTCGAGGTTGTTGCGGTAGACGGGGAAGCGGGACAGGCCGGTCGCGCGGGTGGCGTTCGCGACGTCCTCCGCGGTGGCCTGGGCGTCCAGGGCGATGACCTGGACGCGGGGCGTCATCACGTTCTCCGCCGTCAGGTCGGCGAGGCTCAGGGTCCGCACGAAGAGCTCGGCGGTGTCCGCCTCCAGGGTGCCTTCCTTGGCGGAGTGGCGGGCGAGCGCGGCCAGCTCCTGCGGGCCGCGCGCGGAGGCCAGCTCCTCGGCGGGCTCCAGGCCCATCCGGTGCAGGGTGCGGTTCGCGGTGTTGTTCAGGTGCCGGATCAGCGGGCGGAAGGCCGCGGAGAACGCGCGCTGCGGGCCCGCGACCCGCTTGGCGACCGGCAGCGGCCGGGAGATCGCCCAGTTCTTCGGGACGAGCTCGCCGACGACCATCAGCACGACGGTCGACAGCACCGTGGCCAGCACCAGGGCCGTCGTGGAGGCCGCGCCGGCGCCGAGGCCGATCGCCTCCATCGGGCCCGTGAGCAGCGCCGCGATGGACGGCTTGGAGATCATGCCGATGATCAGGCCGGTGACGGTGATGCCGAGCTGGGCGCCGGAGAGCTGGAAGGTGAGGCTGCGCACGGCCTGGATCGCGCCCGCCGCGCCGCGCTCGCCGTTCTCGGCGGCGCGTTCGAGGTCGGCGCGCTCGACGGTGGTGAGCGAGAACTCCGCCGCGACGAAGACGGCGCAGGCCAGGGTCAGCAGCAGGGCGACCACCAGCAGGACTACCTCGGTCATCGGTTCACCTCCGTCCCATGATCGGACGAAGGGACGGGGACCGCGCGATGTCGACTGCGGGGACTACTGGGAGGCTCGCCCATGGGCGGACGCTCACACCTTTCATGTTGTACGGGAAGCTGTCCACCCATGGTAAAGGACGGGCAAAAGGGGCTCCGGCGTTTATTCGGCCCCTCTCCAGCCTTCCCCAGCCCCTCCCCGGCCCCTCTCCGGCGCCCCGCCGGTGTCTGTCAGGCGGCCCGGCCGAGCTCCTCGATCACGGGGGCGAACGCCTCCATCGAGGGCTCCAGGACCGTGAAGTAGGTGAAGCCGAACCGTTCGCGGTGGGCCCGCACCTGGTCCGCGATGTCCTTGACCGAGCCGGCCAGCAGCACCGGGTGCGCCAGCAGCTCGTCCTCGGTCAGGCCGGGGGCCTGCGCGAGCAGCTCGCGGGCGGCGGCGCGGCGGTCGCCCACGACGACCCGCTGCACGAGGATGTTCAGCTCGGCGGGCTCGGGCCGGTCCGCGGCGAAGCCCTGGTAGCGGGCCACCCGCTCGTCCAGGACCGCGGGGGAGACGGGCCGGATGGCGCCGCTGTCGTCCGTCGTCGCCCCCGAGAACGCGGCGATGTCCGCGTACCGCGCGGCGAGCCGCAGCATCCGGTCGCCGTTGCCGCCGAGGAGCAGCGGCGGGCGGGGGCCCTGCGCCGGCCGCGGCGCGTGCTCCGGGTCGCCGAGGAGCCGCTCCAGCTCGCGGACCGTGTGCTCCAGGTGGTCCACGCGCTCGCGCGGCGAGCCGAAGGGCAGGCCCGCGCGGTCGTGCTCGGCCTTCACGTAGCCCGCGCCCAGGCCCAGCTCCAGACGGCCGCCGGTGAGTTGGTCGGTGGTGGCCGCCTCGCGGGCCAGCATCGCCGGGTTCCACAGGCCCGCGTTGAGCACCATGGTGCCCAGGCGCGGGCGCTCGGTGGCCTCGGCGGCGGCGACGAGGGACGGGAACGGCGCGGGCATCCCGAGGTGGTCGGGCACGAGGATCACGTCGTACCCGAGGGCCTCGGCGCGGCGGCACTTCTCGCGCCATTCGGCGGCGGAGCCGGGGGAGAGCATGTTGACGGCGAAGCGGAAGGGGTGGGCGCAGGGGTTCATGATCCAAAGGTAGCGGAGGTAGCCTCCGTTTTTCCTGTGCTTTCGCCGCCGTGCCGCCGCGGTGTGAGAGGGCTCACGCGTGACCGTCCGCCGAATCGACGGAATCGACCTGATCAGCCGGGTTGGCCGAATCCGCCGGATCAGCCACGGGCGGCCGTCTGGCCACGCCCAGGACGCAGGGGGAGGCCGGTGTCGGCACCCGCGTCTGCGGAACCCGCAGCCGGCTGTACGCACCGAGCTCGAACCCCGCCGCCTCGATCGACGCCAGCGGATCCCGCGCCGTGTGGCACCCGCCGAACAGCACGGGCCAGACCGTCCGGTCCAGCGCGTGCTGCGTGACCGCCAGCGCCAGGCCCTCCGCCCGCCCGTGCTCGAAGAACCGCAGCTCACCGCCCGGCCTGAGCACCCGCCGCAGCTCCGCCAGCGCGCGCCGCACGTCCCGCACGGAACACAGCACCAGCGACGTCACCGCCGCGTCGAACGCCTCGCTCTTCACCGGAAGCGCCTCGGCCGCGCCCGGCACCACGTCCACCGGGACGCCCGACCGCACCGCCGCCTCCACCGCGATCCTGCGCAGGCCGCGCTCCGGCTCGATCGCCACCACCTCGGAGACCGTCGGCGGGTAGTACGGGAAGTTCAGGCCGTTCCCCGCGCCGATCTCGATCACCCGGCCCGACAGGCCGGCCAGCAGTTCGCGGCGGTGCGCGCCCACGCCGCCCCGCTCGTCGATGATCGGGCTCACCTTGGCGTAGAAGCGGGCGAAGACCGGATGGTGCACGGCGTCGTGCGGCAACCTGGTGCTCCGAAGCGGCGGCATGGCACACACCCCTTTCCGGGGACGACGGCTACCGCGATTGTTCCCCGGCCGGACCGGCTCGCACCGTCGGCGCGCCGCAAGCTCCGCTGCCGCCGCGGCAGTTGGGGCGGGCGGTGTGTGTGGGGTGGCCGGGGCGAGTGGGGTCAGCGGTGGGCCGCGGTGAAGCCTGCGGCGTCCCAGGTGCCGGACAGCTCCGGCGCCAGCCAGGCGGGGGCCGCCGTGCGGAAGCCCTCCGGCGGGAGGGACCCCGCGCCCTCCGGGACCGCGCCCAGCAGCGGGGCGCCGGCCGACTCCGGCAGGTCGGCGAGGTTGCAGCGCATCGCCAGGTCCGGGGCGGCCGGCCAGCTGCCGATCACCACGCCCTCGCAGCGCAGGCCCCGGGCACGCAGCGCCTCCGCGGTGAGGGCGGTCGTGTTGAGCGTGCCGAGGCCGGCCTGCGCGACGAGCAGGACGGGGGCCGCCAGCAGGTGCGCCACGTCCGCGAGGGTCGCGCCCTCCTCGTCCAGGCGGACGAGGAGCCCGCCGGCGCCCTCGACGAGCACCAGGTCGTGGCTCTCCGCGAGCCGCGCGGCCGCCTTCGCGATCTCCGGCGGGCGGACGGGGGCGAGGCCGGCCCGGGCCGCGGCCGTGCCCGGCGCGAGCGGCTCGGGGAACCGCGCGAGCTCCTCGCCGGTCACCGCGTCCCCCGCGAGCCGCCGCACCTCGGCGACATCACCGGGCTCGCCCGGCGCGACCCCCGTCTGCGCGGGCTTGAGCACGGCGACGGAGCGGCCGGCGGCCCGCGCCGCCGCCGCGAGGGCTGCGGTAACGATGGTCTTCCCGACCTCGGTGCCGGTGCCGGTGACGACGAGTACGGTCATGAATGTCCTCAGCCTTCTGTCTCATATTCCTGGTCCCCGGCCGAGGGCTGTCCGGCAGCGCCGGGCTGCGCCGTCTCGGCCGAGCGCCGCTGCGGCGGAGAAAGGACGCGCAGCAGCGCCGCATTCCCCCGCCGCGGCGCTGATCAGCCACCGTGGTGCTGTCCGGCGGTGCCGGATGGGCCTGCCCGGTGACCCGGGCGGCCGGGGAGCCCGGCGCCCCCGTGCGGCCCGCGTCACGCGATGCGGGCCGCCGCGCGGACCGCCGCGCACACCCGGGCCACGTCCTCGTCCGTCGTCACGTACGGCGGCATCACGTACAGCAGGTCGCGGAACGGGCGCAGCCAGACGCCCTCGCGGACCACGGCCCGCGTTGCCGCCGCGACGTCGACCTCGTGGTCGAGCTGGACGACGCCGATCGCGCCGAGGACGCGGACGTCCCGTACGCCCGGCAGCTCGGCCGCCTCGGCGAGGCCGTCCCGCAGGCCCGTCTCGATGCGCTTGACCTCCGTCTGCCAGTCCTGGCCCAGGAGGAGGTCGATCGAGGCGTTGGCGACGGCCGCGGCGAGCGGGTTGCCCATGAACGTCGGCCCGTGCGCCAGCACCGGCACCTCGCCCCGCGAGATGCCGTCGGCGACCCGCGTCGTGCACAGCGTCGCCGCCATCGTCAGATAGCCGCCGGTGAGCGCCTTGCCGAGGCACATCACGTCGGGCGTGACCCCGGCGTGGTCGGCCGCGAACAGCCGGCCCGTACGGCCGAACCCCGTGGCGATCTCGTCGAAGACGAGGAGCACGTCATGCTCGTCGCACGCGTCCCGCAGGACCCGCAGCAGCGCGGGATCGTGGAAGCGCATCCCGCCCGCACCCTGCACCACCGGCTCGACGATGACCGCCGCGAGCTCGTGGGCATGGGCGGCGAGCGTCTCGCGCAGGTGCGCCGCGTACGCCGCGACGGCCTCCGGGCCCGCGGACAGAGCCGGCGGCGCGTCCGCGAAGACGTGCTTCGGGAGCGCCCCGGACCACAGCTCGTGCATGCCGCCGTCGGGGTCGCACACGGCCATCGGCTGCCACGTGTCCCCGTGGTAGCCGCCGCGCCACGTCATCAGCCGCCGCTTCTCCGGCCGCCCGGCCGAGCGCCAGTACTGCAAGCACATCTTGACGGCCACTTCGACCGACACCGAGCCGGAGTCGGCGAGGAAGACGTGTTCCAGCCCCTCGGGGGTGATCTCCACGAGCCGCGCGGCGAGCCGCACGGCGGGCTCGTGGGTGAGCCCGCCGAACATCACATGGCTCATCCGCCCCAGCTGCGCCTGCGCGGCCTCGTTGAGGACGGGGTGGTTGTAGCCGTGGACGGCGGACCACCACGAGGACATGCCGTCGATCAGCTCGCCCACACCCTCGACGGGTTCGGCGAGCCGCAGCCGCACCCCCGACGCGGACGCGACGAGCAGCGGCTCCTGGCGGCCCGGCATCGGACCGTAGGGGTGCCACACGTGCTGCCGGTCGAGGGCGAGGAGCTCGCCGGGGGTGAGCGGCTCAGGCATTGGGCGGCAGGTCCGTGCCCGCGCCCCGGCGCCGCACGGCGACCAGGTCCGTCCGCGCGTCCTGGCCGGCGCCGACGGCCTCGGCCACGGGAGCCTCGGCCTCGGCAACCGCGGCCACAGGAGCCTCAGCCGCAGCCGGAACGGCCGAGTCGTCCCCGCAAGGCCCGCACGACCCCCCGCCGCAGCCCGCCCCGGCGACGTCCGCCCGGTGCGCCGGCAGCGTCGTCGTGCCGGCCCCCTCGACCTCGAACCCGGCGTCCGCGATCATGTCCAGGTCGGCCTTGCCCTCCTGGCCCTCGCTGGTCAGGTAGTCGCCGAGGAAGATCGAGTTGACCAGGTGCAGGGCGAGCGGCTGCATCGACCGCAGGTGCACCTCGCGCCCGCCCGCCAGCCGGACCTCCACGTCCGGGCAGACGAACCGCACCATGGCGAGGATGCGCAGCGCCCGCTGCGGGGTGAGGTTCCACTCCTTGGCGAGCGGCGTGCCCTCGAACGGGATGAGGAAGTTGACCGGCACCGAGTCCGGGTCCAGGTCGCGCAGCGAGAAGACGACGTCGACGAGGTCCTCGTCGCTCTCGCCCATGCCCGCGATCAGCCCGGAGCAGGCGGACATGCCCGCCGCCTGGGCCTGCTGCACGGTGTCGACGCGGTCGGCGTAGGTGTGGGTGGTGGTGATGCCGCCGTAGGTGGCTTCGGAGGTGTTGAGGTTGTGGTTGTACGCGTCGGCGCCCGCCTCGCGCAGCCGCTCGGCCTGGCCCGCGGAGAGCAGCCCGAGGCACGCGCACACCTCGACGTCCTCGTTCTGCTCCTTGATCGCCTCGATGGTCTTCGAGACGCGGTCGATGTCCCGGTCCGTGGGCCCGCGGCCGCTCGCGACCAGGCAGACCCGCTTCGCGCCGCCCGCGACGCCGGCCGCGGCGGCCTTGGAGGCGTCCTCCGGCTTGAGCCAGGTGTACTTGAGGATCTCGGCCTTGGAGCCGAGCCGCTGCGAGCAGTATGAGCAGTCCTCGGGGCACAGCCCCGACTTCAGGTTGACGAGGTAGTTGAGCTTCACCCGGCGCCCGAACCACTTGCGGCGCACCTTGCCGGCCGCGGCCACCACGTCGAGCAGGTCGTCGTCGGAGGTCGCCAGCACGGCGAGCGCCTCTTCACGGCTCGGCAGCTCGCGCCGCAGCCCCTTGTCCACCAGCGTGTTCAGCAGGTCCATGGCGGTGATCCTCGCTCACGGGGCGCCCTTGGCCAAGGTAGGGATTACACAACACGGGCGGTTTGATGTGTGTGTATTGCCACACCCTGACCAGGAGTGACGGCCGCTACGTTCTAGAGAGGTTCTATCCGGGCTCCACAGATCGCTCCGTAGATCTCTCTACGGATCGCTCTGCGGAACGTCCGGCAGAACGCTCTACGGAGCGCTCCGCGGAGAACCGGCCCCCAGCCCCCTTAATACGCGAACGCGAAGGACGGCCTCATGCCCCAGGACGACGCCTTCGGGTGGATCGACGCGCACCACGAGCGGCGTCTGGCGGCCGGCCTCGTACGGACCCTGCGGCCGCGGTCCGCCGACGCGCCGCTGGTGGACCTGGCGGGCAACGACTACCTCGGCCTCACCCGCCACCCGGAGGTCACCGAGGCCGCCGCCGCGGCCGCCCGGGAGTGGGGCGCGGGCGCGACCGGCTCCCGCCTGGTCACCGGGAGCACCGCCCTGCACGCCCGGCTGGAGGCGGAGCTCGCCGCGTTCTGCGGCTTCGAGGCGGCGCTCGTGTTCTCCTCCGGCTACACGGCCAACCTCGCCGCCGTCACCGCCCTCGCCGGGCCCGCCGGCGGCGTCGACGGCGCCCTGCTCGTCTCCGACGAGGGCAACCACGCCTCGCTGATCGACGGCTGCCGGCTCGCCCGCGCCGAGAAGGCGATCGTGCCGCACGCCGACCCCGACGCCGTCCGCAAGGCCCTCGCCGCGCACGCCGGCCGCGCCCTGGCCGTCACCGACTCCGTCTTCTCCGTCGACGGCGACGCCGCCCCGCTGACCGC
Organism: Streptomyces klenkii; assembly: GCF_003626645.1. GTDB lineage: Bacteria > Actinomycetota > Actinomycetes > Streptomycetales > Streptomycetaceae > Streptomyces > Streptomyces klenkii. The sequence goes on from NZ_RBAM01000009.1 coordinate 24,650, forward strand.
GCTCGCCGCGGCGTGCCGCGAGCACGGCGCCGCGCTGCTCGTGGACGACGCGCACGGACTCGGCGTCCTCGGCGAGGGCGGCCGCGGCGCGGTGCACGCGGCGGGCCTCGCGGGCGCCCCCGACGTCGTCGCCACGGTCACCCTGTCGAAGTCGCTCGGCAGCCAGGGCGGCGCGGTGCTCGGCCCCGCGCGCGTGATCCGGCACCTCGTGAGCAACGCCCGGACGTTCATCTTCGACACCGGCCTCGCCCCGGCGGCGGCCGGCGCCGCACTGGCGGCCCTCGCCGTGCTGCGCCGCGAGCCGCAGCGCGCGGCCCGGGTCCGCGAGATCGCCGCCGGCCTGCACGGCAGGTTCGTGGCGGCGGGCTTCGAGGCGGTACGGCCCGACGCGGCGGTGGTGTCCGTCCGCGCGCCCTCGCCGGAGGCAGCGGTGCGGTGGGCGGCGGACTGCCGGGAGGCCGGGTTCGCGGTCGGCTGCTTCCGGCCGCCGTCCGTGCCGGACGGCATCTCGCGGCTGCGGCTGACCGCCCGGGCGGACCTCTCGGACGCGCAGGTGACGGCAGCGGCCGACGCGATCGTACGGACCGCGCCGGCCGCCTGAGAGAACGCGGGAGAACGGGAAGAGCTGAAAGGACGCAGGAAAACGGGAAAAGGGGCCTTACCGGTTCACAGCGGGCCGGGCCCGCCGTTGCGCAGTCCTTCGACGAAGCACGTCCACGCGGCGGAGCGGAAGAGGAGCGCGGGACCGCTCGCCCGCTTGGAGTCGCGCACGGCGAGGAGCCGGCCGGGGAGCGGTCCGGCCGTCTCGACGCAGTTGTTGTAACCGGTGCTGTAGCTGCTGCGCCGCCACGAAGCGCCGCGGAGAAGCGAAGGGGCGGCAAGTACGTACCGAGGCATTGCGGACATGGTGCCTCCTTACGCGCCGTCGTTGATCCCGGCGATGAATTCCAGTGAGTTCTCGTGCGAGAGCGCGTGTTCGCGCAGCGTCGTGAAGGCCGCGCCGTACGCCCGGAGGTCTTCTTTCCGCTCCAGGTAGAGGCTACTCGTCAAGTGGTCGAGAACCACCACGTCCAGATCAGCAATGCGCGGAAATGAGAAGATAACAAAAGGCCCGGTGATGCCGATATGGCCGCCGCTGGAGAACGGCAGGACGTGCAGCCGCACGTGCCCCAGCGACCCCGTCTCCACCAGGTGCCGCAGCTGTCCGGCCATGACCTCCGGCCCGCCCACCTCATGGCGCAATACCGCCTCGTCCAGCACGGCGCACACTTCCAGCGGCTGCTCGCCCCGCAGCACCGCCTGCCGCGCCATGCGCACCCGTACCAGCTCCTCGACCTGCTCCGGGGCGGGGTCGCCCAGCGCCGCGCGGGTCACGGCCCGGGCGTAGGCGGGCGTCTGGAGCAGGCCGGGCACCACGGTGGTCTCCAGCGTGCTTAACCGCGATGCCTCCGACTCCAGGCTGATGAAGTCCAGATAGGCCGGTGGCAGCCGGTCGCGGTAGGCGTACCACCAGCCGCGCCGGGCCCCCGCCCCCTCGCCCGGCACGGGCGACCCCGCCCCGCACAACGCCCCCAGCAGCGCGCGCAGTTCGGGGTCGGTGACCCCGTAGGCGTCCAGGAGCCGCGCCACGTCCGCCGGTTTCACGCCACTGGCGCCCGTCTCGATCCGGCTGACCTTCGACTGGTGCCAGCCCACCGCGCGCGCGGCCTCCAGGCTCGTCAGCCCGGCCAGTTCGCGCTGGCGGCGCAGCTCCGCCCCCAGCTTGCGGCGGCGTACCGCCGGTCCGTAGCGCATCGGCCCTCCCCTAGGTCACTGTCACTGTCATACGTCAGTGTCAATAGCCCAGTGTGCCGGGGGAATACGGTCGCTCGTCGCAGAGTTCACCGCTTTGAGCGACAGATATATGCATATCTTGGGGGATCGCTCCCATCCCAGGCGTTATCAGTGGCAGGCTGTCGCCCAGAGCCGCCCGAGGCCGCTCACGACCCCCACTGACGTACGGCATGCTCCCTGATTTCCGTGGCAGTGCACCGGCGGTGCACGGGGTCCGGCCTTCGGCGGGACCTCGGCTGAAAGGGCCACCGCCATGGCAGACCGCCAAGAAGCCACCGTCACCCTGCCGAGCGCCCCCGGCTCGGTCTCCACGGCGCGGCGCTACGTCGCGGAGGTGCTGGCCGACTGGGGACTGCCGGGCGGGACGGACACCGCCGAGACCGTGCGCCTGATCGTCTCGGAGCTCGCCACCAACGCCGTGCAGCACACCCGGGGTCAGTCGCCCACCTTCACCGTGGACGTCCGCCTCGACCGCGACCAGCAGCTGCGCATCGGGGTCACCGACAGCCACCCCCGCTTCCCCCGGCGGCTGCCCGCCGCGGTCCAGCAGGACAACGGCCGCGGCATGGTGATCATCCGCTGTCTCACCGCCGAGTACGGAGGACGGCTGTTCTTCACCCCCACCTCCGACGGCGGCAAGACGGTGTGGATCTCCCTCCCCTGGACCGTGCCGGTCAGCGCCGAGCGCTGAACTCCCCTCCGGCCGGCCAGGCCCCCCGCACGGCGTGCGGGGGGCCTCGGGCCCGTTCGGGGCGGTTGCGGGCCTGCCGCCGGCGCGGGGATCAGCCGACGCGGCCGTAGCGCACGCTGTTGGTCCAGATCCGCTCCAGGCGGACGACCGCGCCGGTCTTCGGCGCGTGCCAGATCCTCCCGTCCCCGGCGTATATCCCGACGTGGTAGATGCCGCGCCCGGAGACGAAGAAGACCAGGTCGCCGACTTCGCGTGCGGACCGCGGGATGTGCTGCGTGCTGTTGTACTGCTGGGCGGCGGTGCGGGGCAGCGATTTGCCGGCCCGCTTGAAGGAGTAGAGCGTCAGGCCCGAGCAGTCGAACCGGTAGGGTCCGGTCGCTCCCCACTGGTACGGGGAGCCCTGCTTCGAGGCCGCGATCCGCAGTGCCATGGTGGAGACGGAAGACGCCTCCGCCTCTGCCGCGCCGCCCGGTGCCAGGACCGTGGCCCCGACGGCGGCGAGAGTGAGGGCCGATGCGGCACCGGCCCTGGACAGCTTCGACGGACGTTTGTGCGCGCCCATGCGCTAACCCTTCGTCAGCCGCCTGTGAAGGATGACCTGTCGGGTTCGGGCAGGCGAAGGTTGCCCGGCCGCTGTCAACGGCTTCACCCCAAGGGCCGACCGCACTACTCTTGGTCGTCCCACCACTCTTGGGTCCTCCATCCCTGCCGTGCACCTAAGTCGACCCGGCATCCCGTCGGCGGCAGGGTTCGGCGTCCGCCGGGACCGCCCCGCCGGGGTGGCGGGGTCTTGTCGTCGCAGGGATCTTGGCGCAGCCGCCGTGCGGATTCCGAGCGGATCCAGGGGTATGTGAGGCTGATCACTCTTGGGCAATTCCGGTGGACACAGGGCGAATTGATGGTGTCCGCGGAAGCCGGCTGAGGCGCTGGCCTGCGGCGGTTCGTACCCGGCCGGGCGCAATCCGGCCGTCCGCCCCAAATCGATCACCGCGCCCCGTCTACGCCGTGATCCTCCATGGGGCGGAGCCGGGTTTATTCGCGCGCGGACCCCGGCCCCTCCGGCGCACATGGCGCGGAGATCCCTTCGCCCCCGGCGCTCTGCGCCGCGGACCCGTACCGCCCGCGTCGGCACGGCCCGTTCACACCTCCCGTTCGCCGGTTTCGTACACGCCTGCGAAACCGGGCCGCGGGCGCGCCGCGGCGACGGCCGCAGGTGCGGTACCCGTAGCCGGCCGTACGTGTCGTGCGGACGGACGGTCATGATCCGGCCCAGAAGATCCAGTAGATGCATGCGACAGCCGGCCCGGATAGCTATGGCCATGACAACGCAAAGAGTCAGTTAACGCGTTGGAAAAGGTTGCGCCCTAATCTGCAATCCCTGGCCACCGACCGAAGAACCCCAGGTCAACACCGTGTTGAACTCGGGTTGCGGCCCGGTGCGGCCGGCCGGGACCCCCCGGGACAACAGTGAGGTGGGACATGCAACTCTCCCCGCGCGAGCAGGAACGCCTGCTCCTCCACGTGGCGGCCGACGTCGCCGCGCGGCGCAAGGCCCGTGGCCTGCTCCTCAACCACCCCGAGGCGGTGGCCCTCATCACCGTGCACGTCCTGGAGGGCGCCCGGGACGGCCGCACCGTCGCCGAGCTCATGTCCTCCGGCCGCAAGGTGCTCACCCGGGACGAGGTCATGGAGGGCATCCCCGAGATGCTCCCCGACGTCCAGATCGAGGCCACCTTCCCTGACGGCACCAAGCTCGTCACCGTCCACGATCCCATCTGCTGAAGGGGCGGACCCGATGATTCCCGGAGAGATCCTGCACGCCGCCGAGCCCGTGGCCCTCAACCAGGGCCTGCACCGCACCCGGCTCACCGTGCTCAACGCCGCCGACCGCCCCGTGCAGGTCGGCTCGCACTACCACTTCGCCGAGGCCAACCCCGGCCTCGACTTCGACCGGGCCGCCGCCCGCGGCAAGCGCCTCGACATCGCCGCGGGCACCGCCGTCCGCTTCGAGCCGGGCATCCCCGTCCGGGTCGACCTCGTGCCCATCGGCGGCAAGCGCATCGTCGAGGGCCTGCGCGGCGAGTGCGGGGGACCGCTCGATGAGTGAGCTCAGTCGCGTCGCCTACGCCGACCTCTACGGGCCGACCGCCGGCGACCGCATCCGCCTCGCCGACACCGGCCTCGTCATCGAGATCGAGGAGGACCGCAGCGGCGGACCCGGCCACGCCGGCGACGAGGCCGTCTTCGGCGGCGGCAAGGTCATCCGCGAGTCCATGGGCCAGTCCCGCGCGACCCGCGCCGACGGCGCCCCCGACACCGTCATCACCGGCGCCCTCGTCCTCGACCACTGGGGGATCGTCAAGGCCGACGTCGGGATCCGCGACGGCCGCATCACCGGCATCGGCAAGGCCGGCAACCCCGACACCATGGACGGCGTCCACCCCGACCTCGTCATCGGCCCCGAGACCGAGGTCATCGCCGGCAACGGCAAGATCCTCACCGCCGGCGCCATCGACGCCCACGTCCACTTCATCTGCCCGCAGGCCGCCGACGAGGCCCTCGCCTCCGGCGTCACCACCCTGCTCGGCGGCGGCACCGGGCCCGCCGAGGGCAGCAAGGCCACCACCATCACCCCCGGCGCCTGGCACCTCGCCCGCATGTTCGAGGCGATGGAGGGGTACCCCGTCAACCTCGGCCTGCTGGGCAAGGGCAACACCGTCTCCTACGACTCGATGCGCGCCCAGCTGCGGGCCGGCGCCGTCGGCTTCAAGATCCACGAGGACTGGGGGGCGACGCCCGCCGCCATCGACGCCTGCCTGGCCGTGTGCGAGGAGAGCGGCGCCCAGCTCGCCATCCACACCGACACCCTCAACGAAGCCGGCTTCGTCGGCGACACCCTCGCCGCCATCGCCGGCCGCTCCATCCACGCCTACCACACGGAAGGCGCCGGCGGCGGCCACGCACCCGACATCATCACCGTCGTCTCCGAGGCCAACGTCCTGCCCAGCTCCACCAACCCCACCCGGCCGCACACCATCAACACCGTCGACGAACACCTCGACATGCTGATGGTCTGCCACCACCTCAACCCGGCCGTCCCCGAAGACCTCGCCTTCGCCGAATCCCGCATCCGGCCCGGCACCATCGCCGCCGAAGACGTCCTGCACGACCTCGGCGCGATCTCCATCATCTCCTCCGACTCCCAGGCCATGGGCCGCATCGGCGAGATCGTCCTGCGCACCTGGCAGACCGCGCACGTGATGAAGGAGCGCCGCGGCGCCCTGCCCGGCGACGGCCCCGCCGACAACGTCCGCGCCCGGCGCTACGTCGCCAAATACACCATCAACCCGGCCGTCGCGCAGGGCCTCGACCACGAGATCGGCTCCGTCGAGCCCGGCAAGCTCGCCGACCTCGTGCTCTGGGACCCCGCCTTCTTCGGCGTACGGCCGCAGCTCGTCATCAAGGGCGGGCAGATCGCCTACGCGCAGATGGGCGACGCCAACGCCTCCATCCCCACCCCGCAACCCGTCCTGCCCCGCCCCATGTTCGGCGCCCGCGGCCGGGCCCCCGCCGCCAACTCCCTCAACTTCGTCACCCAGTGGGCCATGGACGACGGCCTCCCGGAACGGCTCGGGCTGGGCAAGCGGTTCGTTCCCATACGGTCCACGCGCGGCGTGACCAAGGCCGACATGCGCAACAACGACGCCAGGCCCAGGGTCGAGGTCGACTCCGACACGTTCACGGTCACCGTCGACGGCGAAGTGATCGAACCCCGGCCGGCGGCGGAACTGCCGATGGCCCAGCGCTACTTCCTGTTCTGATGAGCGCGACGACTGCATCCGCCGCGCCGGCTGGGAGGACAGGCGGCCTCGCCGCCCTCCTCGTCCTCGCCGACGGGCGCCTCCCCGCCGGAGGCCACGCGCACTCCGGCGGGGCCGAAGCCGCCGTCAAGGCCGGGCGGATCACCGACGGGCGGACCCTGGAGGAGTTCTGCCGGGGACGGCTGCACACCGCCGGGCTCGCCGCGGCCGCCCTCGCCGCCGCGGCCGCCGCCGGACTCGACCCGCTCGCCCTCGACGACGCCGCGGACGCCCGCACCCCCGCGCCCGCCCTGCGCGCCACCGCCCGGCGCCTCGGCCGGCAGCTGATGCGCGCCGCCCGCGCCACCTGGCCCTCGGACGCGCTCGACGCCCTCGCCGCGGCCCGGCCGCGCGGCGCCCACCAGCCGGTCGTCCTCGGCCTCACGGCCCGGTCCGCCGGACTGGGCCCGCTGGACGCCGCCTACGCCGCCGTCTACGAGTCGGTCAGCGGTCCGGCGAGCGCGGCCGTACGCCTGCTGAGCCTCGACCCGTTCGACGCGACGGCCGTCCTGGCCCGGCTCGCACCGGCCATGGACGCGGTCGCGGAACGCGCGGCGGACGCCGCGCGCCGGGCCGGGGTGGAAGGCCCCGACGCCCTGCCCGCCTGCTCGGCGCCGCTCCTCGACATCACGGCGGAACTCCACGCGTCCTGGCCCGTACGACTCTTCGCAAGCTGATGCGTACTCATGACGCCTCCGCCCAAGGGCCATTCCGCCGGACCCTCGCCGCGGTGGCTTGCCGCCGTGGCGGCGGGATTCTTCTTGCTGGTGCCACGGCGGGCAAGGTCTTCCGCCGCGACGGAGACCGGCCGCCGTGTCGCGGCCCGGCAGTGCCGAACCGCACCCCGGACTGCGGCCGTGATGGCCGGCCGCCGCCGCGGCACGAGGTCTCTTCCGCCGCGACGCCGATCGGCCACAACGTGGCAGCCCGGCGGTGCCCGACCGCGCCCAGGGCGCTCGCCTCGGCGGCGCGCCGCCGATACGGCGCGAAGTCTCATCCGCCGCCGCGGCGGCCGGCCACAACGTGGCAGCCCGGCGGTGCCGGACCGTACCCCAAGCTCCATCCATCACCGAACCCCCCGGAGGGACCATGCACCTCGATCACCCCGAGCTCTACCCCCACCGTCACACCTACAGCGCCGCTTCCCCCGTCCGCCCCGACGGCACGCGCCGTGCTCTGCGGATCGGGCTCGGGGGGCCCGTCGGGTCCGGGAAGACGGCGACCGTCGCCGCGCTCTGCCGCGCCCTGCGCGACGAGCTGTCCGTCGCCGTCGTCACCAACGACATCTACACCCGCGAGGACGCCGAGTTCCTGCTGCGCAACGCCGTCCTGCCGCCGGAGCGGATCGCGGCCGTGGAGACCGGGGCCTGCCCGCACACCGCCATCCGGGACGACATCTCCGCCAACCTGGAGGCCATAGAGGACCTGGAGGCTGTGTTTTCTTCCTCGGGGGCGGGGCCGCTCGACCTCGTCCTGGTCGAGTCCGGCGGCGACAACCTCACCGCCACCTTCTCCAAGGGCCTGGTGGACGCGCAGATCTTCGTCATCGACGTCGCGGGCGGCGACGACATCCCGCGCAAGGGCGGCCCCGGCATCACCACCGCCGACCTGCTCGTCGTCAACAAGACCGACCTCGCCCCGTACGTCGGCGTCGACCTGGAGGGCATGGCGCGCGACGCGAAGGCGCAGCGCGGGGAGCTCCCCGCCGTGTTCACCTCCCTCGTCGCCGAGGGCGGCGTGGAGCCCGTCACGGCGTGGGTGCGCGCGCAGCTCGCCGCCTGGACCGCGGCGCCGTGACCACGGCCCTCGCCCCGGCGGGGCACGGCCTGCTGGCCGCGGCCCGGGTCGTCGCCGCGGCCGACGGCAGGGGCGGCACCGCGCTGCCCGTCCTGGACGGCGGAGGCCCGTTCGCGCTGCGGCGCCTGCGCTCCGCGGGGCACGAGGCGCGCGTGTGCCTGGTGGGCGCGATGAGCGCGCCGCTCGGCGGCGACGCCCTCGCGCTCTCCGCCGACGTGGGGGACGGCGCCGCGCTGCACTTCTCCACCACGGCCGCGACCATCGCCCTGCCGGGCCGTACGGGCGCGCCGGCCACGTACGACGTCCGCATCAGGGTCGGCGACGGCGCGGTGCTGCGCTGGCTCCCCGAGCCGCTGATCTCGGCCCGCGGCGGCGAGCTGCGGATGACCACGGTCGTCGAACTCGCCCCGACCGCCCGGCTGGTGTTCCGGGAGGAGCAGATCCTGGGGCGCGCGGGGGAGCCGCCGGGGCGGCTGACGGCCCGTCTGACCGTCCGCCGCGACGGGCGCTCGCTCTACGACCAGGAGCTGTCGTACGGGCCGGGCGTGCCCGGCTGGGACGGCGGGGCGGTCCTGGGCGGCCACCGGGCGGCCGGGCAACTCCTCGTCGTGGACCCGGCCTTCGCGGCGCGCCCGCCCGAGGCTCGTGCCCTGGGGCCGACGGCCGTCGTTGCCCCGCTGGCCGGGCCGGCCGTCGTCGTGAGCGCGGTCGCGCGGGACGGCCTGGAGCTCAGGACACTGCTCGAAAACGGCCGCTCGGGAGTGGATTTCGGTATACAACACGATACGGATATTGCGGTACAGCAGTGACGAATGATGCCACTCGTGGCGCGCCATGTTTCGTCATTCTTACGGATTAGTAAAGAACACTCGTACGACCTGTCCATTATGGGATGGGAGGCGAAAGGATCCCCTTGCAGCATGGCGATCTCCGCCGCTCCGGGCGGCGTATCCAGCAGGGGGATTCCTACGTGAGACACACGTCAATACTCGGCGCGGCCGGCACCCTGGTGACCGGCGCGCTGGTGGCCGGGTTCCTGACCGCCCCGGCCGCCGGCGCGAGCGAGCGCGTGCCGGGCGGGGCCGCCGAGGCCCGCGGCGCGAAGGTGGCCGCCGATCGCGCGGCCAAGGCGGGTATCAAGTGGCAGGACTGTCCTGCCGCCTGGGGCCTCGAGAAGCCCATCCAGTGCGGCTACGTCACGGTTCCCGTCGACTACGCCAAGCCCGACGGGCCCACCATCAAGATCGCGGTGGACCGGGCCCGCTCCACCGGCACCGCGGACGAGCGCCAGGGCGCCCTCCTCTACAACCCCGGCGGCCCCGGCGGCTCCGGCATGAAGTTCCCGCGCCGGATCACCACCAAGGCCCCGCTGTGGGCCAAGACGGCGAAGGCGTACGACTTCGTGGGCTTCGACCCGCGCGGCGTGGGCCACTCCGCCCCGATCTCCTGCATCGACCCGCAGGAGTTCGTCGCGGCCCCCAAGGCCGACCCGGTGCCCGACAGCGAGGCCGACAAGCGCGCCCAGCGCAAGCTGGCCCGCCAGTACGCCGACGGCTGCGCCGAGCGCAGCGGCAAGCTGCTGCCGTACCTCACGACGGCGAACACCGCGCGCGACGTGGACGTCGTCCGGGCCGCCCTCGGCGAGAAGAAGCTCAACTACCTGGGCGTCTCCTACGGCACCTACCTCGGCGCCGTCTACGGCACGCTCTTCCCGGACCACGTCCGCCGCCTGGTCGTCGACAGCGTCGTCAACCCGGACCGGGACAACATCTGGTACCAGGCCAACCTGGAGCAGGACATCGCCTTCGAGTCCCGCTTCAAGGACTGGGAGACGTGGGTCGCCAAGCACGACGACGTCTTCCACCTCGGCACCACCCAGGCCAAGGTCCAGAAGAACTGGGAGACGCTGCGGGCGTCCGCCAAGAAGAAGCCCATCGGCGGGGTCGTCGGCCCGGCCGAGCTGATCAGCTTCTTCCAGGGCGCGGCGTACTACGACACCTCGTGGGTCCCGGTCGCCGAAACCTGGAGCAAGTACGTCGCCGGTGACGAGAAGGCGCTCGTCGAGGCCGCCGGCCCCGACCTGTCCAACACCGCGGGCAACATCGCCGCGGAGAACAGCAACGCCGTCTACACCGCGGTCGAGTGCGCGGACGCCAAGTGGCCCACCAGCTGGGCCAAGTGGGACCGCGACAACACCCGCATCCACCGCCAGGCCCCGTTCATGACCTGGTCCAACGCGTGGATGAACCTGCCGTGCGCCACGTGGAAGGCCCCCCAGGGCAACCCCATCGAGGTCACCACGCACAAGGGTCTCCCGCAGACCCTGATCATCCAGAGCGAGCGTGACGCGGCGACCCCGTACGAGGGCGCCGTGGAGCTGCACAAGCGCTTCAAGGGCTCCCGCCTGATCACGGAGAAGGACGCCGGCTCGCACGGCGTCACGGGCGAGGCCAACCCCTGTGTCAACGCCCGCCTCGACGCCTACCTCGTCGACGGCAAGCTCGACGCCCAGGACGTGACGTGCGCCCCGCACGCCACCCCCGAACCGCCGAAGGCCGCCGCGGCGAAGTAGCCCCATCGCAGCGCACCGTGGCGCCCCGGTCCTCCCGGACCGGGGCGCCACCTGCGTTGTTGCCGCCGTTCAGGGGCCAACGGGAGGGTTTCCGGCTGGATGACCATTTGATGAGCATTCTGCAAAGCTCGACGGTTCTCGGTGTTTTGGCCGGCCGTCCCTCGTAGCCTGTGCACATGCCCGTCAACCCGGACCTCACCCAGTCGCCCGAGGAGATCAACGACGCGATCCGTGCGTTCCTGGCCGCGCGCCGTGGCCGGATGCTCAGTGGTGAGGAGCGCAGGGCCTACGAGCGGTTGCGGGCGGAGTGGCTGGTGGCGGTGCGGGCCGGGGCGCGGGCGGCCGTGTCGTCCTCCTCGTGCGCGGGGGCGCAGTAGGGTGACTCCTCCCGCGGCCACCCGGGCGACCGCGCGGCGCGGCGGCTTGCCGGGCGCGGTCCGCGCGCGATGGCCTTGACCCGGGCACCCCGCTCCAGGAGGCACCGATGTCCCTACCCCGTACCGCCGTGGCCGCCGCGGCGGCCTCCGCCGCGCTCCTCCTCCTCGCCGCGCCGCAGGCCGCCGCGGACGGCAAGCCGGGCAGGCAGGGCAAGCACGGCCGCGCCGACGGCACCGACGGCCGGTTCTTCCTCTCCGTCTCCGGCGGGCAGAACACCTGGATCCGCGGGGTGCAGCTCAGCTGCCCGGACGCCGACGGCCACCACCCGCACGCCGCGGAGGCGTGCACCACGCTGAACAAGGCGAAAGGCGACCCCGGCCGGGTGACCGGCGCGGAGCACCGGTGCACCCGCCAGTACGACCCCGTGACCGCGACCGCCGAGGGCGAGTGGAACGGCCGCCCCGTCGTCTGGCACAAGACCTTCCCCAACGCCTGCGCGCTCGACGGGGCGACCGGCCCCGTCTTCCGCTTCTGAGGCGCTTCTGAGTAGCTTCTGCCGGACAGCTCCGGGCGGCCTCACGTCCCCCGGGCGACCAGCGTCCCTATCGTCAGCAGCGACAGCATCACCCACGCGAACCACAGCCAGCCGTCGCTGCCTATCGTCACCGAATACGCGGTGACCACGACGAGGCCTCCCACCGTCAGAGCCGCCATCGTCTTCGCCGATCCTGGCATCCCCGCACCTCCTCACGGCGGCCCGGGAACGCACCCACGCGCAAGGGCCGCGGCCTGGAGTCCATCGTCTCCCGGCCGCGGCCCCTGCCGCCAGATCTCGTGCGCGCCCCCGCGCGCCTCCGCGTACGCCCGCGCCTCACGTCTCCCGCGAGCGCAGCGAGGCGAGGTAGGCGTTGTACGCCTCCAGCTCCTTGTCGCCGTTGCGGTCCTCGGCGCGGTCCGAGCGCCGGGCCTGCCGCTGCTCGGAGCGGTACCACTGGTAGGCCAGCGCCAGCAGCACCACGACCGACGGGATCTCGCTGAACGCCCAGGCGATGCCGCCGCCCGCCTGCTGGTCCTCCAGCGGGTCGATGCCCAGCGAGGCCGGCGGGTGCATGTACGTGCCGATCATCGGCTCCGACGCCATCATCAGCGCGATGCCGAAGAACGCGTGGAAGGGCATGCCCGCGAACAGCTCCAGCATCCGCATCACATAGCCCGGCCGGTGCGGGCCCGGGTCCACGCCCATGATCGGCCAGAAGAACACCAGGCCCACGGCGAGGAAGTGCACCATCATCGCGATGTGGCCCGTCCTGGACTCCATCAGGAAGTCGAAGAGCGGCGTGAAGTACAGCGCGTACAGGCTCGCGATGAACAGCGGGATCGTGAACACCGGGTGCGTGATGACCCGCATGTAGCGGCTGTGCAGCAGCGAGACCAGCCACTCGCGCGGCCCCCGGCGGCCGCGCCCGGCCGTCGGCAGCGCCCGCAGCGTCAGCGTCACCGGCGCGCCGAGCAGGACCAGGATCGGCGAGAGCATGCTGATGACCATGTGCTGCACCATGTGCACGCTAAACATGACCATGCCGTAGTCGTTGAGCTTGGTGCACATCACCAGCCACACGGTCAGCACACCGAGGACGAACGCGACGGTCCGGCCCACCGGCCAGGAGTCCCCGCGGCGCCGCAGCCGGACCACCGCCCAGCCGTAGAGCGCCAGCGCCAGCAGACAGCCGATCATGAAGAATGGATCGCCACTGAACTGCAGACCCCGCTCCAGCGTGAACGGCGGCATGTCCATGTGCATCATGCCGTGCCCGCTGTGATCCATCCGCTCTCTCCCATTTCGCACCGATGCGCCGGAACCAGAGTAGAGGCGCCCCGGGCCGCGTCCGCGGCCGGGGGCGCCCCGCCGGAGAGCGGGGCAGAAATGGTCAGAGCGGGGCGGAGTCAGTCAAAGCGGTTCAGAGTACGCACTCGACCTCGGTGTACCGCTCCTGCGGCACGGTCTTGAGCCGCTCGACGGCCTCCGCGAGCGGCACCAGCGTGATGTCCGTGCCCCGCAGGGCCGTCATCATCCCGAACGCCCCGCGGTGCACCGCCTCCACGGCGTGCCAGCCGAACCGGGTCGCGAGCACGCGGTCGTACGCGGTCGGGGTGCCGCCGCGCTGCACGTGGCCGAGGATCACCGGGCGGGCCTCCTTGCCCAGCCGCCGCTCCAGCTCCCCGGAGAGCTGCCGGGCCACCCCGGCGAACCGCTCGTGCCCGTAGACGTCCGTGGCGCCGGTCTCGAAGGCCATCGAGCCCTCGCGCGGCTTGGCGCCCTCGGCGACGACGACGATCGCGAAGCGCTTGCCGGCCTCGAAGCGCCGGCCGACGACCTCGGTGAGCTCGTCGATGTCGAAGGGCCGCTCGGGCACGACGATGGCGTGCGCGCCGGCGGCCATGCCCGAGTGCAGGGCGATCCAGCCGGTGTGCCGGCCCATCACCTCGACGATGAGCACGCGCTGGTGCGACTCGGCGGTGGTCTTCAGCCGGTCCAGGGCCTCGGTGGCCACGCCGACGGCCGTGTCGAAGCCGAACGTGACGTCCGTCGAGGCGATGTCGTTGTCGATGGTCTTGGGCACGCCGACGATCGGCAGGCCGGCGTCCGACAGCAGCCGGGCGGCCTTGAGCGTGCCCTCGCCCCCGATGGGGATGACGGCGTCCAGACCGAGGTCGGCCACGTGGCCCTTGGCCCGCTCGACGCCGTCCCGCAGCTGTGCGGGCTGGACGCGCGAGGAGCCGAGGATCGTGCCGCCGGTGGCCAGGATGCCGGCCACCGCGTCCAGGTCGAGCCTGCGGTGGTCGCCTTCGAGGAGGCCCTTCCAGCCGTCGTGGAAGCCGATGACCTCGTCGCCGTGGTCGACGACCGCGCGGTGCACGACGGACCTGATGACGGCGTTCAGACCGGGGCAGTCGCCACCGGAGGTGAGTACACCAATGCGCATGACAGGGGGAAACCTTCGCAACAGGGCGGGAGACCGGACCCCGTCGTCCGGTTGCGTCCCCGCCACCCTAACCGCGATGGGTGGCGGGGGACGCGACCGTCCGTCATGCGGGCGGCAGGGCTACGCCGACTGGGTCGCCGCGGCGATCCGCTCGGCGCGCAGCGCCTCGTACCAGCGGTCGTCCACCGGCGGCAGGGCGTTGACGTCCAGCGCCAGCTTGATCAGCATGTCCGAGATGTGCGGGTTACGGGCCATCACCGGGCCGTGCATGTACGTACCGAAGACGGTGTCGTTGTACGCGCCCTCGAAGCCGTCGCCCGTGCCGTTGCCGTTGCCGTAGCGCACGCGGGCGAACGGGCGGGCCGTCGGGCCGAGGTGGGTGATGCCCTGGTGGTTCTCGAAGCCCGTCAGCGGCGGCAGGCCCAGCGGCTCGTCGATGTCCGCGAGGACGTCGCCGACGCAGCGCTCGCCCTCGCCACGGGTGCTGATCACGTCGAGCAGGCCGAGGCCCTGCTCGCGCTGGCCCAGGTCGTTGATGAACTCGTGGCCCAGGATCTGGTAGCCGGCGCAGACCGAGAAGACGATCGCGCCGTTGGCCACGGCCCGGTTCAGGCCGCCGTCGCGGCGCAGCCGCTCGGCCGCGAGCCGCTGCGGGCGGTCCTCGCCGCCGCCGATCAGATAGATGTCCCCGGAGGTCGGGATGGGCTGGTCCGACCGGATGTCCACGCGCTGGACGTCCAGCCGGCGCTGACGCGCGCGCCGCTCCAGGACCAGGACGTTGCCCTGGTCGCCGTAGGTGCTGAGCAGGTCGGGGTAGACCCACACCACACGCAGACTGTTCTGGCTCATGCTCACAATCCTTCTCAGTCTCGGCGGGGTCAGTTGCCGACGCGGCGGCGGACGTCCTGGAACGCCGTGTAGTTGGCGATCAGCTCGATCCTGCCGGGCGGAGCCGCCTGCACCGCCTCGTCGACGGTCTCGCAGACCCGGAAGTCCAGGCCCGCGACCTCCAGCCGGACGGCCAGGTCCAGCTTGCGGTCGCCGATGACGAAGATCGGGTGGCCGGCCAGGCGCGGGTAGTCCACGTCCCACAGCCACGAGGTGTCGGTGCCGTCCGCGCCGCGGGCGTTGACCGCGAGGACCACCGGCGCCGGCGGCCCGTCGATCAGCGAGAACGTCTCCAGCCAGCCGGCCGGGTTCTTCGCCAGCAGCAGCCGGATGTCGCGGCCGAGGAACTGCACCACGTCGAACCGGCCCGCGACCGCCTGCACCTGGTACATCCGCTCCAGCGCGACCTGCGGCGGGACGCCGAAGGTGGCCGCGACGGCCGCGGAGGTGGTGGCGTTCGCCTTGTTGGCCCGGCCGGGCAGCTGGAGGTGGATCGGCCACGCCGAGCCGTGCGGGTCGAGGACGTAGTCGCCCGACAGCGCCCAGCTCGGGGTCGGCCGGCGGAAGCCGCACTCGCCGCAGAACCAGTCGTCGCCGGGGCGCTGCATCACGCCGCCGCACGACGGGCAGGACCAGGCGTCGTCCTTCCACTCCTGGCCGGCCGCCACCCACACCACGTTCGGCGAGGAGGAGGCGGCCCACACGATCAGCGGGTCGTCCGCGTTCGCGATGATCACCGCCTTGGTGCCGGCCAGGCCCTCACGCCACTTCTCGGCGAGCATGCGCGTCTCCGCGGCCCGGTCGAGCTGGTCGCGCGAGAGGTTCAGCAGCGCTATGGCCTTGGGGGAGACGTCCCGGGCGACACCCGCCAGGTACTTCTCGTCCACCTCGATCACGCCGTAGCGCGCGTCCGAGCCGCCCGCCAGCGCCGAGGTGATGCCCGCGGGCATGTTCGCGCCCAGTGCGTTGGACACCACCGGGCCGCTGGCCCGCAGCGCCTCGGCGATCAGCCGGGTCGTGGTCGTCTTGCCGTTGGTGGCGGACACCAGGACCACGTCCAGGTGGGTCGCCAGCCGGGCCAGCAGGTCGGGGTCGAGCTTGAGCGCGACCTTGCCGCCGATCACCGATCCGCTGCCGCGGCCCGCGGCCCGCGACACCGCCGCAGCCGCCTTGCCCGCCGTCACGGCCAGCTTGGCCCGCGGCGACAGTGGCCCCGAGTTGCCTGCCATCGTCCTAGATCCTCCTTGTTCCGGCGCCGTGCCCGTCCCTGGTCCGCCGGTGGTGGAACGCCCCCTCCGCGCCGAATCGCCAGCCAGGAGGCCCGGTCGGGGATCAGCCTATCGAGATCCGGCCGCAGGCCCGAACCGGCCGTCCACGTAGCGCGAGGTTGACCGTAGGGTTGGCGCATGCGAAACGGCTCCATCCCCGGCTCTTCCGGACGCGTCCGGCCCATGCGGCTGCTCGGCGACCCGGGGCTCGGCACCCCCTGCGAGGACGTCACGGACTTCGGCGACGACCTCGCCCGGCTCGTCGAGGACATGTTCGCGACCATGTACGCCGCGGAGGGCGTGGGCCTCGCGGCCAACCAGATCGGCGTCCCGCTGCGCGTCTTCGTCTACGACTGCCCGGACGACGAGGACCGCCGCCACCTGGGCCACCTGGTCAACCCGCGGCTCGTCGAGGCCGACGGGATCACCGTCCGCGGGCCGGAGGGCTGCCTGTCCGTCCCCGGCATCGAGGCGGGCACGCCGCGCTACGACCACGCCGTCGTCGAGGGCTTCACCCTGGACGGCTCGCGGGTGCGCGTGGCCGGCACCGGGTTCTTCGCCCGGTGCCTCCAGCACGAGTGCGACCACCTCGACGGCGGGCTCTACCTCGACCACGTGACGGGGCTGCGCCGCCGCCGTGCGCTGCGGGCCGTACGGCGTGCGCCGTGGGCGGGCCGCACGGAGGCGCGGCCGGAGCCGGCCCGTACGGCGTAGGGCGTACGGGGCGGGCCCGGCCGTGGTGCCTTTCCGGAACCCGGCGGTGGTGCCTTTCCGGAAGCCGGCCGTGGTGCCCTTCTAGAAGCCGGGCCCGCCCGGCAGGTCGCCCGAGGAGGCGAGCCGGCCCCACAGCAGGTCCGCGAGGTGCCGTACGAGGTGCTCGCGCGGGAACGGGCGCTCGCGCAGCCACCAGTCGCCGGCCGCGTGCATCATGCCCACGATGCCGTGGCCCCAGGTGCGGGCCAGCTCGTCGCTGCCCGGGCCGAGATCGACGCGCTCGGATATCACCTGGGCGAGCTCCTCGCCCATCCGCCGCAGCAGGGGCGCCGAGTGCCGCCCCACGTCGAAGCCGCCCTCGGAGGGCTGGCCCTCGTCAGCGGGGTGCATCAGGAAGCGGTAGACCTGCGGCCGGGCCTCTATGGCCGCGAGGTAGCTGTCCAGGGTCCGCTCGACGCGGTCGCGGCGGTCGGCCGGGGCGTCCAGCGCGGCCCGCAGCCCCACGAGCAGCGCGTCGGTGTGCCGGGCGGCCAGGGCGCGGTAGAGGCCGCCCTTGTCGCCGAAGTGCCGGTAGAGGATCGGCTTGGTGATGCCCGCCTCGGCGGCGATCGCGTTCATCGAGGCCCCCGGCCCCTCCCGCAGCACCACCCGGTCCGCGGCCTCGAGCAGCTCCTGACGGCGGCGCTCCGCCGCGTGCTGCTGGTCCTCCCGCTGACTGGTTTCCATATGACCTGCCTCCCCGCCCCTGTGAATCGTGATGCCTGCGCAACGTAACACCCGCTCCACCCAGCGAATCCGGGAGGCGGGACGGTTGACACTACTACCGGTCGGTAACATACTCGCGTTACCGCGAGTAATGCCGTGCCTAGGGGTGGGAGGCCGCGTGGCCGAGTTCACGATGGAGCTCAACGAGGACCAGCGGGGGGTGCGCGACTGGATCCACGGCTTCGCCGCCGAGGTGATGCGCCCGGCCGCCGCCGAGTGGGACGAGCGCGAGGAATTCCCCTGGCCGGTCGTCCAGGAAGCGGCCCGCATCGGCCTCTACTCCCTCGACTTCTACGCCCAGCAGTTCTTCGACCCCACCGGCCTCGGCGTCCCCATGGCCATGGAGGAGCTCTTCTGGGGCGACGCCGGCCTCGGCCTCGCCATCTCCGGCACCGGCCTCGCCGCCATCGGCGTCCTCACCAACGGCACCGAGGAACAGATCGGCACCTGGCTCCCGCAGATGTACGGCGACGCCGACGACGTGAAGATCGCCGCCTTCTGCTCCTCCGAGCCCGACGCGGGCTCCGACGTCTCCGCCATGCGGACCCGTGCCGTCTACGACGAGGCCAAGGACGAATGGGTCCTCAACGGCACGAAGACCTGGGCGACGAACGGCGGCATCGCGAACGTGCACGTCGTCGTCGCGGTCGTCGACCCCGGGCTGGGTGCGCGCGGCCACGCCTCCTTCATCGTGCCGCCGGGCACGCCGGGGCTCTCCCAGGGCCAGAAGTTCAAGAAGCACGGCATCCGTGCCTCGCACACCGCCGAGGTCGTCCTCGACGGCGTGCGCCTGCCCGGCCACTGCCTCCTCGGCGGCAAGGACAAGCTGGACGAGCGCCTGGCCCGCGCCCGCGAGCGCGCCCGCACCGGCGGATCTCGTACGCACAACGCCGCCATGGCCACGTTCGAGGCGTCCCGCCCGACCGTCGGCGCGCAGGCCGTCGGCATCGCCCGCGCCGCGTACGAGGTGGCGCTCGACTACGCCCAGACGCGCGTCCAGTTCGGCCGCCCCATCATCGACAACCAGGGCGTCGCCTTCCAGCTCGCCGACATGCGCACCCGCATCGACGCCGCCCGGCTGCTGGTGTGGCGCGCGTCCTGGATGGCGACGGCGGGCAAGCCCTTCACATCGGCGGAGGGCTCGATGTCCAAGCTCTTCGCGGGCGAGACGGCGAAGGCGGTCACGGCCCAGGCGATGCAGATCCTGGGCGGGAACGGCTACACGCGGGAGTACCCGGTGGAGCGGATGCACAGGGATGCCGCTATTTACACCATTTTTGAGGGCACCAGCGAGATCCAGCGGCTGGTGATCGCCCGTACGATCTCGGACGTACCGATCCGCTGAGCCGACCGGGGGCGTGGGCGTGCTGCACCATCTGGAACTTTGGGTACCGGATCTGGAACGGGCCGAGAAGAGTTTCGGCTGGCTCCTCGGCGCCCTCGGCTGCACGCCCTACCAGCACTGGGAGCACGGCCGCAGCTGGCGGCAGGGCGCCTTCTACGTCGTCGTCGAGCAGTCCCCGGCCCTGACCGCCGGCCGGCACGAGCGGTGCCGGCCGGGCCTCAACCACGTCGCCTTCGCGGTGGAGAGCCGCGCCGCCGTCGACGCCCTGGTGGCCGAGGCACCCGCGCACGGCTGGCGCCTGCTCTTCCCCGACCGGCACCCGTACGCGGGCGGGCCCGGCCATTACGCCGCCTACCTGGAGAACGAGGACGGCTTCGAAGTCGAGCTCGTCGCCGTGGCGGCGGCGGGCGACGGCGGCTGACGGCCGCGAGCCCCCGGCGGCTTCCCGCCGATCCTTCCCGGCGACCTTTCACGACGATCTTTCACGGCGCACCGAAATTTTTCTGTTATCCGCCGCGCGAGCCCAGGTCTCCCCTTACGTAGGCCGCCACCCCGGCGGCGGAGAAAGGGTGCGCGGAACGTGAACTTGGACAGCACGGCCGGTGTGGTCGAAGCAGCGCGCAGCGGAGACCGCGCCGCGCAGGGCGAGCTGGTCGCCGCCTGCCTGCCACTGGTCTACAACATCGTCGGCCGGGCCCTGAACGGCCACGCGGACGTCGACGACGTCGTGCAGGAGACCATGATCCGGATGGTCGGCGGCCTGCGCGGGCTGCGCGACCCCGAGGGCTTCCGGTCGTGGCTCGTCGCGATCACGATGAACCAGATACGCAGCCACTGGCGCAAGGAGCTCAAGGACCGCAAGGACGCCCCCGCGGGCGGCCCGCAGGAGGTCGGCGAGGCCGCCGCCCCCGAGCCCGACTTCGTCGAGTGGTCGATCATCCGCCTCGGCCTGCAAGGCCAGCGCAGGCAGGCCGCCGAGGCCACCCGCTGGCTCGACGGCGACGACCAGGTCGTCATGTCGCTGTGGTGGCTGGAGGCCGCGGGCGAGCTGAGCCGCGCCGAGGTCGCCGCGGCCCTGGGCCGCTCACCGCAGTACACCGCCGTCCGCGTCCAGCGCACCAAGGCGCAGCTGGAGACCGCCCGCGTCGTCGTCCGCGCCCTCGCCGCGGCTCCGCGCTGCCCCGAGCTCGCGGCCGTCCTCGGGGGCTGGGACGGGGCGCCGGGCCCGCTGTGGCGCAAGCGCATCGCCCGGCACGCGCGCGGCTGCTCCGACTGCGGCGGGCACTGGTCCGCGCTGGTGCCCGCGGAAGGCCTGCTGGCGGGCCTCGGGCTGGTCCCCCTCGGGGCCGCCCTGCTGGGCCGGCTGACCGGGGGCGCGATGGGCGACGCCATGACGGCGTGCGCCGCGGCGGGACCCGGGGAGGGCGGACCGGCGTCCGCGTCCGCCCCGGCCGCCCCCTCTTCGCACGGCGACGGCGCGCGCCTGGCCCGCCGGGCCGTCGTCGCCGGTGTCGTCGCCCTCGTCGTGGCCGGCGCCCTGGGCGGCGGACCGCAGCTCTTCAGCGCCGCCCCCGAGAGCGCGGCTCCGAAGTCTTCCGGCGGCCCCGTCGAGATCGTTCCGGTCACCGCCGGCGGCCCCACGCCGACCGTGCCGGAGCGCACCGACGCCACGCCCGTCGGCCGCTCCGAGACCGACGGGCGGGCTCCCGTACGCGAATCCGCCGCTCCCGTACCGCAGGCCCCGGCCGCCACCCCGGCCCCGGCCCCGGACAAGAGCCCGGCCGCGGAGAAGCCCCCCGCCCGGACCGGCGCGCCCTCCGAGCCGAGCCGGAAGCCCGCCGCGGAGACGTCACCCCGGCACACCCCGCCGCCCGCTCCGGGAACGGACCTCGCGCAAGAGGTCGTCCGCATCGTCAACACCGAGCGTGCCAAGGCGGGCTGCGGCCCCGTCCGGCGCAGCGCCGAACTGGCCGCCTTCGCCCAGCGCCGCACCGAGGACACGGCGCAGCACACCCCGCTGAACCAGTGGTCCGCGTTCGCCCGCGGCATCGCCGTGCCCGGCCACCGCTGGAGCGCGTACGGGGTCAACGCCACCACCGGCCACGGCAGCGCCTCCGCGGTCGTGACCGCCTGGATGAACGACCCCGGGCAGCGCCGGACCGTCCTCAACTGCGCCTACACCGAGATCGGCATCGGCTTCACCGTCACCTACGACGGCCCGCGCTGGCTCCAGGTCTTCGCCGCGCGCTGACCCGCCGCCGTCCCCTCAGCCACCCCACTCCGCCGGGCGGGCCACCGCGCCGCGCCCGGCCGTCCATAACCCCCCACCGGAAACCCCCCACCGAAGGGAACTCCCTTGCCACGCAAACACAGCCACCGCCGCAGCAGAACCGGCCGCCGCGTGATACTCACGGCGGCCGCAGCCGCCGGCATCACCTTCGGCGTCATCAGCGCCGGATCCGCGACCACGGGCGGCGGCGCCCCGCAGACCGGGGCGGCGAGCGCCCCCTCCGCCGAGCCCGTCCACAAGAAGCCGCCCGCCCCGCTCACCTCGACGCCCAAGGCCGACAAGCGCCGCGGCCTCGTCTACGAGGGCCTCAAGCCCGCCCCCAAGGGCGACCGCTGCGTCGGCGTCTACAGCGTCTCCCGGGCCGGCCTGTGCACCCACGGCCCGGACGCCCCGCCCAAGGGCATCGACATCACCAAGGACACCCCGCCCGCGGCCAAAGGCACCGCCGAGCCGGCGTCCCTGACCGGCGACGGCGAGCAGGCCCCCTCGGCCACCGAGGCCCTGCGCGGCGCACCGGCCGTGATCGACGCCCGCAAGGGCGGCGTCGCGGCCTCGCCCGCCGCCCCCGGCTCGCCCGGCACCCCGCAGGCGCCGGCGTCCGGCTCCAAGGTCGTCTGCGACGGCGACGGCACCACCGGCAACCGCGTCCAGGTGCTGTACGTGCACGCCCCCGGCCGCGACCGGTTCGGCCAGTACGCGGCCTCCTTCAAGCAGTGGGCGGCCGAGACCGACGTCATCTACAACGCCAGCGCCGAGGAGACCGGCGGAGAGCGCCACGTCCGCTACGTCACCGAGGCCGACTGCACCGTCTCCGTCCTGGACGTCGAGGTCTCCGCGGGTGACCTCCAGGAGTTCGGGGCGATGAACAACGCCTTGGCCGCCAAGGGCTTCAACCGCCGCGACCGCAAGTACATGGTCTTCGCGGACGCCCAGGTCTACTGCGGCATCGGCACCTTCAACGGCGACGAGCGCCCCGGCCAGGACAACCTCAGCAACTTCGGCCCCTCCTACGGGCGCACGGACTCCGGTTGCTGGGGCGGCAGCACCCCCGCCCACGAGCTCGGCCACAACCTCGGCGCGGTCAACAACAGCGCCCCGCACACCAGCAAGGCCGCGCACTGCGTCGACGAGTGGGACATCATGTGCTACTCCGACGCCCCGTACTACCCGAAGATGCAGACCATCTGCCCCGACCGGGCCAACGACAACCGCCTGGACTGCGGCCACGACGACTACTTCCACACCAACCCCAAGCCGGGCAGCTACCTCGCCACCCACTGGAACATCGCGAACAACCGCTTCCTGATGGCCGACGGCGGCACCACGAACCCCGACCCCGGCCCCACGCCGACCCGCACCCCCGGCCCGACCCGTACCCCTGATCCGACGCGGCCGCCGGTGACCGGACCCGACGCCCAGGTCAGCCAGATCACCCCGAACTCCGCCGTCGTCAGCTGGCCGAAGGTCCCCTCGGCAGCCGGATACGACCTGCTGGTCGACGGGAAGAAGACGGCCGACGTCAAGGACACCGTCGTCCGCCTCACCAACCTCACGCCGGGCACCGCCTACAAGGTCGCCGTCGCCGCGCGCGGCACTGACGGCAAGGCCTCCGCGCCCGGCCGCGCCGCGGCCTTCCGCACTCTCCCCACGGACGGCGGCTCCCCGACCCGCCCGGGCACCGCGTACGTGATGGTCAACGGCCTCACCGGCCAGGCCGTCGACCTGTGGGGCGGCTCGGCCGCGGACGGCACCGTCGCCATCGCCTACCAGCGGCACGGCTACGCCAACCAGCAGTGGTCCTTCGAGAACGCCGGCGGCGGCGCGCTGCGCGTGAAGTCGGCCCAGAGCGGCAAGTGCCTCGAACTGGGCGGCGGCGGACAGGCCGCGGCCGGCCAGTACGTCGCCCAGCGGCCGTGCCGGGACACGGCCGCACAGAAGTGGCGGTTGAACGCCTCCGGCGGCGGGGCGTACGTCCTCCAGCCTGAGGGCTCCTCCCTGGTGCTTGGCATCAGCAAGCGCTGGTACTACGGCGGCTGGCTGCTCGAACTCCAGCAGAAGAACGGCCAGGGCTACCAGAACTGGACCCTGGCGAAGGCCGCTTCCTGACGGCTGACTCCTGCTCCTGGCGGCCGCCCCTCGGCGGCCGTCCCCTGATCCGGGCCGGCGACCGCTGTTCGACATCCCCCCACCGGCGGTCGCCGGCCCTCCTCTCCCCGGTACTGCTCACACCACCGGAACCCGTCTCTTCCCGCTGGAGGAACGCCGAGATGAAGCCACGCTCCCTCACCACCCTGGCCCCCGCGCTCGGTTGCGCCGCCGCCCTGCTGGTCCTGGGCACGCCCGGGCCCGCCGCCGCGCACGGCGACACCATCCACTTCACCGTCAGCGGCACGCCGTCGGACGGCCACGTACGGGCCCTCGCGGCCTGGGACAACGACGACGACCCCGTGGACGAGCCGGTCGCCGGCACGCTGACGGCCACCGGCCGGGACGGCCGCACCCTCGGGCCGTGGCAGCTGGTGGCCGCCGGGGGCGGGAAGGCGGCCTACACCACCCGCGAAGCCCTGCCGCCCGGTACGTGGAAGGTCGTCGTCCACAGCGGCTTCCCGGACCTCGGCCACGGCGAGGGCACGGTCGACGTGGCGGCTCAGGGCGAAGCCGGCCCCGCTCCGGCCGCCACGGCACCTCCGGCGGCGCGGTCCGCGCCCTCGCCGGGCCACTCCGCCGGCGCCTCCGCCGCCCCGCGGGAAGCGGCGTCCTCGTCCCGTACGGGCATTGCCGCCGGTGCCGGCGCGGCGGCCGTCGTGATCGCAGCCGTGGGCGGCGTGCTCCTGTTCCGTGCCCGGCTGTCGAGGAACGGGCGCACGGCGTCGGCGTGAGGTCCGCGCTCACTCACGCCTTTAGGGCGTCACGCCTATAGGGCGGCGAGGAAGCCCAGCAGCTCGGCGTTGACCTCGTCGGGGCGCTCCTGCTGCGTCCAGTGGCCGCAGCCGGGCAGGGTCACGCTGCGGTGCAGGCGCGGCACGTACGTCTCCAGCGACGCCAGCAGCTGCGCGGCACCCGGGAAGGACCGTACGAGGTCGCGGTCGCCCGCCACGTACAGCGCGGGCACCTCGATGCGGCGGCCCTCGAAGGGCGCGAGGAGCTCCCAGTTGCGGTCGATGTTGCGGTACCAGTTGAGGCCGCCGGTGAAGGCGCGGTCGCCGTGCCCGGAGTACTCGCGGACGAACGTGGCGATGTCCTCCTCGGTGAGCCACTCCGGCAGCTCCTTCGGCTCGGGCATCGTGTCGAGGGTCGTGCCGCCCGCCGGGATGACCCACGGGGCCGGCTCCGCGGTGTGCGGGCTGTCGCCCGAGGCGCCCACCAGGAACCTGCGGAACGTCGACGCCGGATCCCGCACCAACTCCGCGTCGGCGACGCCCGGTTCCTGGAAGTACAGCTGGTAGAACCCGTCGCCGAGCAGGGAGCGCAGGTGCGGCAGCGGGGCCGCCGGGCCGCGCGGCGCCGGCGGCACGCTCAGGCCGGCCACGCCGCGTACGACGTCGGGCCGCAGCAGCGCCGTCGTCCAGGCGACCGGCGCGCCCCAGTCGTGCCCGACGAGCACCGCACTGTCCTCGCCGAGGGCGTGGATCAGGCCGATCACGTCACCGGCGAGGTGGAGGACGCTGTAGGCATCGATGTCGCCGGGCTGTTCACTGCGCGCGTAGCCGCGCTGGTCCGGGGCGACCACCCGGTAGCCGGCGTCGGCCAGGGGCCCGAACTGGTGCCGCCAGGAGTACCAGCACTCCGGGAAGCCGTGCAGCAGGACGACCAGCGGCCCCCGCCCCTGCTCGGCGACGTGCAGCCTGACTCCGTTGACCTCGACGAAGCTGTGTCCGATCGAGCCGTCCATGCCGTCCTCCTGGGTCGTCGCGCCGGCGCGGTCCCCGGCGTGCTCCGTGGCGTACTCATACGATCCGTGGCGTACCCAACAGTAGGGGCAACTCGGGGGCGTGGACCCGGCCGGGTGGCGCGTTGCTGTTGCGCGGAGCGCCGGGGTGGGTCATGGGTAGGGCATGAGCGAATACGAGCGTTCCCGGACGATGCCCGACCTCCCCGAGCACGTCTTCGACCAGGCGAGCGTCGTCTCCTGGTTCAGCAGCTGGCTCCCGGACGAGCTGCACGTCCGGCCGGAGGACCCGCCGGCCGTGGCCGTCCACGAGGACCGCACGGGCCTGGACGCGCCCGCGCTGCTCCACGCGGACCGGGAGCGGATGCGGCTGGAGTGGGGAGCGCTGGAGGGCGGCAGCGGCTACACGGGATGGCTCCAGGTGGCCCCCTACGACACGGGCGCGAGCGAGGTCACCATCCACCTCGCGTTCTCCGACCGGCGGCACGACCCGGGGGAGGAGGCCGCGCTCGGTGCCCTCGACCGGAGCCTTGCGCGGCTGGAGGAGCAGGTGCGGCTGCGGGCCGAGAACGCCGGATAGGGGCGATCGCCCGTACGGGTCGGATCGCCCCTTCCACCAGCACCCTCGGCACCTTCGGCACCTTCAGTGCCTTGAGGTGCGGTACCCCGAGGTCGGCTCACCCTTCCGGGTTGGCCTCCAGGCAGGTCAGTTCGATGTCGTCGATGATGGCCTCGTTCGACTGCCCCTTGAGGTGCGCGACGTTCTCGATGCCGACCGCCATCCACCCCGACACGCTCATGACGAGCACCCGCAGCCCGTCCGTACCGTGCTCGGCGAGCACCCTGTCCGCGACCTTGAGGGCCTCCTCCGGAACCCGCTCCGCCGGTTCGAGGCCGACGATGGTGCGCATCAGCCCGATGGTGGTGTGCGAGATCTCCGGTGCGATCGCCCGCAGCCTCCGGTCCTCTTCCTCGTCCACGTGTCCTCGATTCTGTCCGTCAGCGGGTCACGTGCAAGCACCCTAGGCGCCCGTGCGCCGGGCCCGCCCCCTCACGCCCGCGGGCGATCCCCGATGTGGGTGAACCGTGGTCAAGAAGCTCTCAAGTCACCCTTGGATGTGGCAAGAACGCGCTCACAAACGATCGCCGGTCCGGCAGCGTTGTCAGTGCCCGGTGCCAGGATGCGTGTCATGACTCCTCTCATCACTCCTCTCATCACTCCTCGGCTTCTCACCGACATCGAACGGGCCGTCCGCAGCAGTTGGGACGCCGACACGTGCACCCCCGAGTACAGGTCGCGGTGGACGCCGGGCAATCCGGCCCGCGACCAGTGCGGGGTGACCGCCCTCGTCCTCAACGACCTGCTGGGCGGCGAGCTCGTCCGGGGCGAGGTCCTGGTCGGCGGCGTGCGGACCGACTTCCACTGGTGGAACCGCCTGGGGGCGGGGGTGGAGATCGACCTCACCCGCGAGCAGTTCCGCCCCGAGGAGATCGTCACCGGCGGCGTCGTCATACCGCGCCCGCCGGAGATCAAGCGCCTGCGTGAGGAGTACGAACTGCTGCGCGCCCGGGTGCTGGAGAAGCTGGCGGGTTCCGCGGCGGCGTAGCGGCGGGCCGGAGGGCGCGGACGTGGACGCGGCCCGATCATGGCCGGTTCCGCCCTGTGGCCGCACGGCGTCCGGCGGGCGAGGCTGATCACGACCGATTCCGTCAGCGAGAGGAGCACTTGTGACCGGCCGGAGCACGCCGCGCAGCGGCGAGGACGCGACCCGCGAGTACTACGACTCCAGTGACGTCGACGCCTTCTACGACGCGGTCTGGGGCGGCGAGGACATCCACACCGGCATCTACGCCCACCCCGGCGAAGCCGTCGCCGACGCCTCCCGCCGCACCGTCGACCGGCTCGCGGACCGCCTCGCGCACCGGCTCGGCCCGGACAGCACCGTCCTCGACCTCGGTTCCGGATACGGCGGCACCGCCCGCCGCCTGGCCGGGCGCTTCGGCTGCCGCGTCGTCGCCCTCAACCTCAGCGCCGCCCAGAACGAACGGCACCGCGCGGTCAACGCCGCCCGCGGGCTGGACGGCCTCATCGACGTCGTCACCGGCTCCTTCCACGACGTGCCGTGCCCCGACGGCAGCTTCGACGCCGTGTGCTCCCTGGAGGCCTTCTGCCACAGCGGCGACCGTCCGCGCGTGCTGAGCGAGGCCGTCCGCGTCCTCAAACCCAAGGGGGCGCTGGCCTTCACCGACATCATGGCCGCCGAGGACGTACCGGCGGAGGCGCTGCGCCCGGCCGTCTCCCGCCTAGGCGTGGACGCCCTCGCCACCGTCGCGTTCTACCGGGAGCGGCTCGCGGAGCTGGGCCTCGCCGGCACCGGATTCGACGACCACAGCGGCCAACTGGTCACCCACTACGACCGGCTGACCGGGGAGACGGCGGCGCGCACGGCGGAGCTCGGCGGCCGCATCGGCGCCGCCTACCTCACCCACCTCAACGAGAACCTGCCCGTATGGGCCGACGCAGCACGCCGCGGGCTGCTGCGCTGGGGCATCCTGCACGGCAGCCGGCCGTAATCGTCCGTGATCAACCGGCCACGCTCTGGCTTGATTTGCCGTCTCCCCCTGATCGATACCCGCGAGTAGCGTGCCCCGGCGCGGGGGCCTCTCTGGGAGAAGGGCGTTGGCATGTTCTATTGCGCGTTCAGGGCCGTGGTGCTCGTGCCGCTGCTGCGGTGGCTCTTCCGGCCGCGGGTCGAGGGCCTGGGCCGGGTGCCGCAGCACGGCGGGGCCATCGTGGCGGGCAACCACCAGTCGTTCACCGACCAGTTCCTGATGGGGGTGATCCTCCGGCGCCGGATCAGCTTCCTCGCCAAGCAGGAGTACTTCACCGGCCGGGGCCTGAAGGGCCGCCTGGCCGCGGCCTTCTTCCGCGGCCTCGGGGCGATACCCGTCGACCGCTCCGGCCGGGCCGCCGGCCAGGCGGCCGTCGACGAAGGCGTGCGCGTGCTCGGCCGCGGCGAGCTCCTCGGCATCTTCCCGGAGGGCACGCGCTCCCACGACGGGCGGATGTACAAGGGCAAGGTCGGCGTCGCGGAGATGGCGATCCGCTCCGGCGTGCCCGTGGTGCCGTGCGCGATGATCGGCACGTTCGAGGCGCAGCCCGCGGGGCGGCGGCTGCCCCGCATGGTCCCCGTCACGGTCCGCTTCGGCGAGCCCCTCGACTTCTCGCGCTACGCGGGCATGGAGGATCAGCGGCACATCCTGCGGGCGGTCACGGACGAGATCATGTACGCGATCCTCAAGCTTTCCGAGCAGGAGTACGTCGACATGTACGCCGTCGAGGCCAGGGCGCAGCTCGCCGCCCACGGCACGCGGCTCGCGCCGGTCCCGGACCGTACGCCCGGCGACCCTACGTCTGGCGACCGTACGCCCGGCGACCGCCCGGCCGCCGTCCCGCAGCCGGCCTCCGGAGAAGGACGCCACGCGGCGTAGGAGACGCGGGAATCCGGCGGCGGCGGTCCGCAGGGCGCGTGCCACGGAGCGGTTGCGCGGGCGGCTCCCACGGCCGTGACAGCGAAGTGCCCGACGCTGTGCCCGTGTTCGCACGGCCGTCCGCCGGTTCCCGGAAGGCCGCGGCCGCAAGACCCGCAGGAGCCGCCCGCAGGGCTTCCCGTAGGCTCCCCGCCCATGAATGACGACGTGCGCAACATCGTGCTGGGCCTGGCCGCCAGCGGGATCAGTGCTGCCGCCGGCTGGTTCGTGAGGACACTGCTGTGGCGCCGGCAACTCCGCCGAAAGCAGGCGTTCTTCGGCCTCCCGAGCGGCTCGGAATGCCTGCTGGTGGTCAACCAGGACCCCGGCGCGAGCGGCTGGGGCGTCGCGCGGCACGACGCCTTCGCCCTGCTCGAACTCTCCGCGCTGATCAAGGAGTGCGGCGCGCACACGGACATCGTGGTGCACGACGCGGCCCGCCAGGGGATCGGTGTGCGCACCGAGTTCTGCGTCGGCGGGCCCGTGTCGAACCGGCGCACCGAGGCCCACCTGCGCTCCCTGCTGCCCGGCGTCGAGGTCAACTCCGCCAACGGCGGCCCGGACGAAGGAGCGATCACCGTGGGCGGCGAGACGTACCGGGTGGACAAGGGCACGGCCGAGTACGTGCTGCTCGCCCGGCTGACGGGACCCGGCGGCAGCCGGCCGGTCTTCCTCGCCTCCGGCCAGCGCAGCGTCACCAACCAGGCGGCCATACGGTACCTGGCCCGGAACCACGCCGGACTCGCCCGCCGCCACGGCATCGACGGCACGTTCTGCCTGCTGCTGAAGGTCGTGAACTCGGACGCGTACGGCCCGGACATGGTGGAGCTGGTCGCCGATGTCACGGAGGCGGCCACCGCCGGCTGACCCGGCGGAGCACTGAGTACCCAAGGGCGCCGGTCAGTCGCCGGTCAGTCGCTGGTCAGCCGCCGGCCCGTCGTCGGTCACTCGTCCGGGAACACCTTCGTGACCACCTTGCCGTCGGTGGTCACGTAGCCGTAGAACATGCCCTCGCTGCTGTACGGGGCGGCGAGCACGCCCCGCGGGTCGAGCGCGATCACGCCACCCGTGCCGCCCAGGGCGGTCAGCCGCTCGTGCACGACCTCGTGGGCGGCCGAGGCCACGTCCCGGCCGCCGAACTCCATCAGGTGGGAGATCGTCGCGGTCGCGGCGCCCCGCAGGAACACCTCGCCGTGCCCGGTCGCGCTCGCCGCGACCGTGCCGTTCTTCGCGTACGTGCCCGCGCCGACGACGGGGGAGTCGCCCACCCGGCCGGCCATCTTGTTCGTCGTCCCGCCCGTGGACGTCGCGGCGGCGAGGTCCCGTCCGCGGTCCACGGCCACGGCGCCGACCGTGCCCATCGCGGCCTCGCCGACCGCCCCTCCGCCCGCGTCCGCCGGTGTCCGCCCGCCCCTGCTCCGCTCCTTGGCCTTCATCAGGCTGTCCCAGCGCGCCTGCGTCCAGAAGTAGTCCTGGGTGACGGGCGGCAGTCCGTTGCGCGCGGCGAAGTCGTCGGCGCCCTGGCCGGCCAGCAGCACGTGCGGGGTCCGCTCCATCACGAGCCGTGCCGCGGAGACGGGATTGCGCACGTGCCGCACGCCGGCGACGGCCCCGGCCGCCAGGTCCGAGCCGCGCATGACCGACGCGTCCAGCTCGTGCCCCGCGTCCTCGGTGAACACCGCGCCGCGGCCCGCGTTGAACAGCGGATCGTCCTCCAGGCCCCGTACGGCCGCCTCGACCGCCGCCACGCTGCCGCCGCCGTCCCGCAGCACCCGCTGCCCGGCGCGCAGGGCGCCGGCCAGCCCGTCGCGGTAGGCCTTCTCCGTACGGGCGTCGGTGTCCTCGCGCCGCAGCGCCGTCCCGGCGCCGCCGTGCACGGCCAGCACCACCCCGGTCGCCTCCGGCCGGGACGGCGTCCCGCGGCCGGGGCCGACCGCCAGCGACGTGGTGCCCGCGGGCTCCGCGGACGGCTGCGACAGCGCCGGGAGCGCCGCCACGACCGCCACCAGGGCGGCGAGTACGGGGACGATCCAGAGTCTCGAACGCACGCGCATGGGCCCTCTCCTCGCTCGCTCGGTGTCCCGCTCACCTTGCCGAGGAGAGCGCCGCGAGGGAACGGGAACCGGGGAAACGGCCCGGGAACGGCCGGGAACACCGCCTTGCCGCGGCGCGCGAAGACACCACTACGGGCCGGCGGGGCTTACACGGGCTTGCGCGCCTCGATGAGGAAGCGTGACGAGTGGGCGACGAAGGGGCCGTCCGCCCGGATGCGCTCGTGCAGTTCCCGCAGGCGCTCGCGGTACTGTTCGACGCTGAAGCCGGGCACCATCCAGATCACCTTCCGCAGGAAGTAGATCACCGCGCCGACGTCGGAGAACTCCATGCGCAGCGTCTCGGCGCGCAGGTCGACGACGCCGAGCCCCGCGGCCTCCGCCTCCCGCCGCTCGTCGTCGGGGTGGCGCCTGCGCCGGACCTCCTCCGGCTGCGGCCCCAGGAAGTACTCGACCAGTTCGAAGGCGCTGGCCGGGCCCACGTGCTGCGCGAGGTACGCGCCGCCGGGCCGCAGCACGCGGGCGATCTCCTCCCACCACACCGTCGCCGGGTGGCGGCTCGTCACGAGGTCGAACGCCTCGTCGGCGAAGGGCAGCGGCGGCTCGTCGGGATCCGCGACCACGACCGCCCCGAGGGGGTGCAGCAGCTTCGTCGCCTTCGCGACGTTGGGCGGCCAGGACTCCGTGGCCACCATCGTGCGGGGCAGCCGGCGCGCGCCGGCGAGGACCTCGCCGCCGCCCGTCTGGACGTCGAGGGCCGCGTCCACGTGGGCGAGGCGCTCGCTCATCGTCCGCTGATAGCCCCAGGAGGGGCGCTGTTCAGTGGCCCGGCCCTCCAGCCAGGAGAAGTCCCAGCCGGCCACGGGGACGGCCGCGGCCTCCGCGACCAGATCGTCGAAGCTGCGCTGCGCATCAGGGCTTCCGGATGGCGTATATGACATACCAGAAGTAATACCCCAAAGGGCCCGGACAGCCCGGGGCCGCAAGCGCCCGCGTTTCGCGCCGCCGCCTGCCGGGCCGGGCCGCCTTCGGCGCCGCCTCCCTCGCGTGAGGACGTCCTACGACGACTGGACGTTCGTCTGCGCCTTCCCGTCGTGGGCGATCCAGTCCGTGAACGCGTCCTTGCCCGTACCGTGCATCCGCGCGCTGCTGAGCCGGTTGTCCAGGCCCATGACGACGACGACCGGATTGCCCTTGCCGTCCAGCACGAGACCGGGGACCCCGCGGTGCGGGATGCCGTCCTTGCCCCACGGGCCCGGCCGGCCCGAACCGGTGGACAGCCGCACGCGGCCCTTGCCGTCGTGGTCCGTGAGGACGGTCGTGTTCCCGGCCTGGGCCACGGCGGGCCGGGCGTGGCCGCCGAGCGGCTCGCACTGGGCGGAGACCCGCCAGCCCTTGTCGTCCCCGAGCCGGTCGGCGACGAGCACGCGGGAGGTGTTCGGCTGGCGCATGGCCATGCGTATGCCGCCGTTGGAGAGCGGGGCGAGGCTCAGCGGGCCGGTGGCGGTGGGGAGCTTCGTCGGCTCCGTCATTTGCAGCGGGGACCCGGGGCCCTGCGACATCCAGTGGTGCACGGTCTTCGTGTCGGCGGCCACGAGGTGGATCCGGCCCTGGCTGTCGACGGCCGCGTCGAGCCCGTCCTCGGCCCGTACCGGCGGGCCGGTCGTGGGGAGCGTCTCCCAGCCGGAGAAGTCCTTGCCGCCGGAGCCGCTGCGGAAGGCGATCTCGCCCTCGAAGGTGCGGACGAAGACGTGCACCGTGCCGTCCTTGTCCGCGGCGGCGACCGGGTAGCCCATCTCCATCGTGCGGGCCGGGTCCTGCTCGGGCGAGTCCAGCGACTCCCAGGGGCCGAAGGCCGGGGTGCCGCCGTTGCTGCCGCTCTGGAGGGCGGTGACGACCTCGCGCCGGTGCGGCTGGTCCTTCACGGGCAGCACCGTGCGTATGGAGAACAGCTGGAGGGTGCCGTCGGGGTGGCGCAGCGCCTGTATCTGGCCCTCCAGCATCGAGCCGCCGACGGAGGTGGGCGTGGACCAGATGCCGCTGCCGGCCTTGGCCTCGGTCCAGCACTGCGCGGCGCCGTCGAGGAGGCCGAACGCCGCGAGGCGGCCGTCGGGCAGCGGCTGCACCCAGCGCATGGTGCCGGGGGCGCGGTGGCGGCAGTTGCTCGACCAGCCGCGGTACTTGGTGTGCGACGTGTTGCCGACCTTGCGGTCGCCGCAGCCCGCGTCGTCGCCGCAGTCCTTGCCGTCGGCCCAGCCGTAGGTGTCGAGGAACTTGAGCTTGTGGTCCGTGGTGGCCTTGTCGAGGTTGCTGGGGAGGTGGGCGACCTCGTAGCCGACGTAGCTGTCCACGGCCGTCGGGCGGGTGTGCTTGCGGCCCCAGTACTCGGCGAGCGCGGCCTGGGCGAAGAACGCCGACGTGGTGTGGTCCTGGTGGTCGTACTTGGCTATGCCGCGCAGGACGGGCGGGGTGTTCGGGAACTCCGGCGGCTTGGGCAGGTGCGCCGGGTTCGGGTCCAGGGTGCGGACCACGGTCGGCTGGTAGCGCTCGAAGATCGCGACGAGGGTGTCGATGACCTGCTGGCGGCCGTACTGGAAGGTGCGCTTGACCGGGCTGCCGGCCGGCAGGAGCGTCGTCAGCTTGGGCGCCGCCCCGAGCCACAGACCGCGCAGGCTCTCCTTGCGGGGGTTGCGCAGGGTGCGGGCCTCGACCAGCTCCAGGAAGATCAGCTGGACCTGGGGGGCGGCGCGCAGCGTGTGGAGCTCGACCTGGATGCCGGGCAGGAGGGACAGCGGCTCGACGGTCCAGGGGCTGAGCCAGTCGCCGGTGGCCATCTGGGCCGTCGCCTCGCGGAAGCCGTTGAGCCGGGCGCGGACGAATTCGCCGCGCTTCTCCGGCAGCCGCTTGTAGCCGCGGGCGTTCGACAACTCGTTGCGGCCGTCGGACTCGCCGCCGGTGAGGCAGACCGTGACGGAGGGGCCGCCGCCGAGGATCGACTGCTCCAGCTCCGGGTTCATGAAGTAGAGGGAGTCGTCGGGGTGGGCGATGACGTGCACGAACGACTCGGAGGTCGTGGCCTTCGCGGGCCGCACCGGGGTGCTCCCGTGCCCGGTCTCCTTCTTCGCGTCGGGCGCGAGCCACTGCCAGGCCCCCACCGCGCCCGTTCCGAGGACGATGCCGCCGCCCGCGACCTGGAGCACGCGTCGGCGCGGTATGTGCCCTGGCACAGGTATTCCCCCAACTCTGCTGCGCGGGACGCGCAGTGGAAAAGCGAAAGGGCGATTAGAACTAATCGCCCATGGATCTTGAGTTCGATCTTATGAAACGCAACCTGCTGTTTCCCCGCTGTTTTGTAACAGCCGTACGTCGGCCGCATGTAGTTTCGTGCGCGGTTACGCAACGCGGCCCGCGGGCGCGCGCGGGGGTAACCGAGGGTTGCGCAGCGGTAGCGGAACGGGGCCGGGGGCGGGATCCGGGGCGACGTCCGGAGAGGGATTCCGAGGCGGTCCGGGGGGTGGATTCCGCCCCCGGGAATCCGGGGGCGGAATCCCGGGGGCGGGGCTCAGGCCTCCGTGTCGAGGCCGCCCGCGTCATGGACGAGCAGGGCGATCTGCACGCGATTGTTGAGGCTGAGCTTGGTGAGGACGCGCGAGACGTGTGTCTTGACCGTGGCCACGCTCAGATAGAGCGTGCGAGCGATCTCCGCGTTGGACTGCCCGCGCCCCACCGCGACGGCGACCGCCCGCTCCCGTTCGTTGAGCAGGGCCAGCCGCGCCCGCGCCCGGTCGCCGCGGGTGTCCTGCTCCTGCTGCTGTTCGTGCCCCGCGACCCGGGCGATCAGCTGCTGCGTTACGGCGGGGGAGAGGACCGGCTCGCCCGCCGCGACCCGGCGCACCGCCGCGACGATCTCGGCGGGCGGGGTGTCCTTGAGGACGAAGCCCGCCGCCCCGGCGCGCAGGGCCCGCAGCACCTGCTCGTCGGCGTGGAACGTGGTCAGGACGATGACCTCCGGGGCCTGCTCGCGGCTGCGCAGCTCCTCGGTCGCGGCCAGGCCGTCCATGGCCGGCATGCGGATGTCCATCAGGACGACGTCGGGGGCGTGCCGGTCGACGAGCGCGGCCACTTCCGTGCCGTCGGCGGCCTCGCCGACGATCCGGATGTCGGGCAGGCCGCCCAGCATGAACGACAGCCCGGCCCGCACGAGAGGGTCGTCGTCGACGAGCAGGACCCGGACCGGCGGGGTCTGCGGCGAGCCGGGCCCGCTCGGGGCCGCCGGGTCCTGGGGGAGCCCGGGGCTGTGCGGGCGTTGCAGGGCGTTCATAGCCGCCACGGTAGCCAGCCGTGGACACGGAAGCCGCCGTCAGGGGTGGGGCCGTGCGCGCAGCGGCCGCCCGCGAGCGCGGCGCGCTCGGCCAGCCCGATGAGACCCTGCCCGGACCCGGGCACGGATACGCTGCCCTGCCCCGCAGGGGACCCGTCCCTCCCGCCGCGCCCGCCCTGTTCACCGCCCGGCGGGTTGACGATCTCGATCTTCAGGCCTGCCTCCGGGGAGCCTTCCACCCGGACGCCCACCTCGGCTCCCGCGGCGTGCTTACGGGCATTGGTCAGCGCCTCCTGCACGATCCGGTACACCGTGCGGCCCGTGGCCTCCGGCACCGGGGCGGCGTCGGACACCTGCTGGTGAAGCGTCACCGACATGCCCGCCTGCCGGGACTCCTCCACCAGCTCGCCCAGCGCCGCCAGGGTGGGCTGCGGGCGGTCGCCGCCGCCGTCCGCACCGGGGGCGCGCAGCACGCCGATCACCTCGCGCAGCTCCTCCAGGGCCTGGTGGGCGCTGTCGCGGATCACTCCGGCGGCCCGGGCGACCTCCGCGGGCGGCGCGTCCGGCCGGAACTCCAGCGCGCCCGCGTGCACGCACAGCAACGACAACCGGTGCGCGAGGACGTCGTGCATCTCGCGGGCGATGCGCTCCCGGGCCAGGCGCTGCGCCTGCTCCGCGCGGAGCTGCGCCTCCGCCTCTGCACGGTGGGCGCGCTCGCGCAGGGACAGGACCAGCTGGCGCCGGGACCGGACGAACATGCCCCAGCCGATGACCGCGAGGACGAGCAGCATGCCCGTGACCGTCGCGGCAAGGAACGGCAGGTCGGGGTCGGGGCGCAAGGCCGGCTGCAACGGCTCGCTGGCCAGGGCCAGACCACCGACGGCGGCCACGGTCCGGAACGGCCGGTGCACAGCCACCGTGAACACCGCCACGAGCATGGCCCCGCCGGCCGGCGGCAGGAACGTGCTGACCACGATCAAGGTCACGGCCAGGGGCACCGGCCACCGGCGGCGCGTCCACAGCGCGACGCAGGCGGCGGCGCCCACGATTTGATCGGCTGCGAGGAGCGCGGGCGCGACGTCCGGCGCCTTGCGCAGGGCCTCGGCGTTCAGCAGTCCGATCACGGCCGCGAGCGCGATGCAGAGGATGTCGACCACCCAGTCGCGGAAGCTGCGCGCCGTGCGCGGCAGCTCCTCCGTCATCGCCTCTGAGGTCATGTCCATGAGCAGCCAATTTACTGACGCGGGGGAGGGTGCGGGGGCCCCGGACGACGGGCCTCTACCAAAGTTGCAGGGGACGAGACTTTGGATGATCCGAGGGTGCGGAAGAGGCTACTTCGGCCGGTGCCGGCGCAGCCTTCCGGGCGATGACCAAGGCCGGGTGGCGGCCCGAGCATGGCAGGCATGAAGAAGACGCTCGAAATCCTCGGCTTCATCCTTGCGCTTCAGGGCCTGGCCGGCATCGTCCATGCCATCACCGGCTGGTTCCACTACGGGGTCCTGGTGCGCCACCTCGGCTTCCTCGACGGTTACGAGATCTACGCGAGCATCGTGCTCGCCGTCCTCGGCGTGAGCATGCTCATAGCCTCCGACAAGGCCGACGCCTGGTCCGAGGCCGGGTCCGGCGACCGGAAGCACATCTGAAGCCGGGCGCACGCCTGAAGGCGGAAGCGCACCTGAAACCGGGCACACGCCTGAATCCAGGCGCACGCCTGAAAGGGGGGCGGCCGTCGTGCGAGTGCGCCAGGATGGGCCCATGGCTGACAGCGCTCCGGACACCTCGGAATCGGAACTGGTCGCACTTCTCGGTCTCCAACCGCACGTCGAGGGAGGGTGGTTCCGCGAGACGTGGAGGACGTCGCGTGAGGCGGTCCCCGACGGTTACGGCGGGCCCAGGGCGTTCGCCACGGGCATCTACTTCCTCCTCCACCCCGGCGAGGTCTCCCGCTGGCACCGCGTGCGCTCGGACGAGGTGTGGCTGTGGCACCGCGGCGGCCCTCTGCGGATGAGGCTCGGCGGCGCCGGCGACAAGCCGGATGAGGACGGTGCGTCGGAGGTGGTCGTGGGGCCGGCCGTCGAGCGCGGCGAGCAGCCGCAGTTCCTGGTCCCCGGCGGCGTATGGCAGTCGGCCGAGCCCGCGGGCAACGAGCCGGTCCTGGTGACGTGCGTGGTCGCCCCGGGCTTCGACGAGGCGGACTTCGAGATGGAGTAGAGGGAGAGGGAAGGGGACGGGGGAGGGGGTGGCCGGTTCGGGCTGATGCGGCGGAGGAGCGGGCTTCCCTAGGCTCGTCGGGACAGGCGCGCATGTCCCGCAAGTGGCTCCAGGGAGTTGACGTGTTGTACGCATTCGGCTTCGAACGGCTCGGCGTCGTGGTGAGCGACCTCTACTTCATCGACCCGGATCCGATGCCCGGGCAGGCAACCCCCGAGCGAGGGGTACGGCTGGAGCTCCGGCTCTTCGAATGCGGCGAGCCGACCGGGTCCATCTACGCCGCGCGGCCCATCACGATCGGCCGCCCACTGTGGCGGGTCGACCTGCTCCAGGACGCGGACGCCGCCCCGGGCACCTTCGACCGCACGCACCACCACCCCGACTTCGACGGCTGGATCCCCGGCCCCCGGGTCTTCGTCAAGGAGCTGTCCGCCGACCCGCTGCCCTGGCTGGCCGGCAAGCTCTCCGACCTTCCCGCCCTGCTGAAGGAGACAGGCGTCCACCCGGGCGACGTCGCGGAGGCGGACGCGGCCGGGCTCCGCGCGGCCGTACCCGAGATCACGGACACCGTCCGCGGGCTGCTGGAGCGGGTCTGGGCCGGCGAACTCGGCCGCCCGGCGGACGGAACCGGCACCGGGCCCGTCACCAGCGCGCGGATCAGCTGGCTGTAGCAGATCAGCCGGTGCTGTAGCGGATCAGCTGTGCAGCCGCCGCTGCCGGCGGGGCCCCACTACGGTGGCTCCGCTGTCGGCCCTACCGTGGCCCCCGTTGTCGGCAGGCCTCGCTGTCACCGGCCCCCTACTGAGGTATCACCCCAGGGTTGGCTCCCAGGGGTGACGTGGTCCCTGACCTGCCCTTCCTAGCTTTTTCCCTGTCACCGCACAGGGTTAGGGAGAGACATTCATGGGCCGCTTCAAGCGCACGCTGGTCGCCGCCGCGCTGGCCACCACGGTCGTCGCCGGTACGGCGGGCTGGGCCGCCGGCAGCGAGCAGACGGCCGTCACCGGCCCGCCCGCGGGCGCGGCGGAATGGCGGGCGGACCACTCCCTGCACCGCACGCTGCCGGACCCCGCGACGGCGACGCCGCGCGCGGTCGCCGCGTTCTTCGCCGGGCTCACGGAGAACCAGCGCAAGGACCTGGCGGCCCGTCACGCCCTGATCGTCGGCAACCTCGACGGCGCGCCCGTCACCCTGCGGTACGAGGCCAACGCCCGGGCGATAGCCGCCGAGCGGGAGAAGGCGCTGGCCCGGGCCGGGAACGCCGGCCTGTCCCGCGCCGTACGCGAAGAAGCCCGCAAGCACGCCGACCGCTGCGAGCGGCTCCTCGCGCCGGGCCGGAAGATCCTGGCCTTCGACCCGCGGGGACGCGGCCAGGTCGCCGAGGTCTTCGGCGACCTGGCGACGGCCCGGCACACCGCCGTCGTCGTCCCCGGCTCGGACATCGACCTCGCCACCTTCGACCGCACGCACGACAAGTACGGCACCCCCACCGGGATGGCCGACGCGCTGCGGTCCGAAATGGCGCGCAGGGCGCCCGGCACCCCGACGGCCGTCATCGCCTGGGCCGGCTACACCACGCCCGTCGGACTCGGCGTGGACGCCGCCACCGGCCGGCTCGCGCAGGCCGGGGCGGTCCGGCTGGAGCGCCTGCTCGCCGGGCTGTCCGCCGCCGCGGCCTCGCCCGCGGCACCGCCGCCCGCCGTGTTCTGCCACAGCTACGGCTCGGTCGTCTGCGGCCTGGCCGCGTCCTCCATCGACCGCACCGAGGCGGCCGACCTCGTCGCGCTCGGCAGCCCCGGCATGCGGGCCGACACGGTGAAGGAACTGCGCACCGACGCCCGCGTCTGGGCGGCCGCGCGCAACTCCTCGGACTGGATCGGCAACGTGCCCAACGTCGACCTCTTCGGCCTCGGCCACGGCGCCGACCCGACCTCCTCGGAGTTCGGCGCCCGCGTCGTGCCCACCGGCGGTGCCCACGGCCACACCGGGTACTTCGCCCCCGGCACGGACTCCCTGCGCAACTTCGCGGACATCGCCCTCGGCGCGTACGCCTCGGTCCGCTGACAGCGCCGCGCCGGTCGCCGCGGCCCCCGCAGAGACTGCCAAGGTTTCTTTGCAAAGAAACCTTGGCAGTTTTAGTCTGAAACCCATGACCGATGTGATCCTCGATGCCAAGGGGCTGCGTGCCCTGGCCCACCCCGTACGGGTGCAGCTCGTCGGGCTGCTGCGGGTGTTCGGGCCCTCGACCGCCACCCGGCTCGCCGAGCGGCTCGGCATCGCCTCGGGGGCGACCAGCTACCACCTCCGGCAGCTCGCCGCCGCGGGCTTCGTCGTGGAGGACGCCGACCGGGGCAACGCACGCGAGCGGTGGTGGCGCGCGGTCCACCACGTCACCCGGATCGACGACAAGGACCTTGCCGAGCAGGAGCCCGAGGCCGTGCTCGGCTTCTTCCAGGGCGTCGCTGCCGGTCAGACCCTCCTCACCCAGCTCGCCACCGCCGCGTACCCCGGTCTCCCGCGCCCCTGGCGCGAGGCGTTCGAGTTGAGCGACTGGAACCTCAGCCTCACCCCGCAGGAGGCCGTGGAGCTCGGCAGCGAACTGCGCGCCGTCGTCGACCGGTACCGGCAGCACGCACCCGGAGCGGACGTTCCCGCGGGCGCCGAGCGCGTCTCCCTGATCCTGCAGCTCCTGCCCGACCCGGCCGCGGCGGAAGCCGCCGAGACCGGACAGGGCGCGCCCGAGGCCGCGCAGGCCGACGCCGAGAGCGGACAAGGCACCTCCGAGGCCGCGCAGGCCGACGCCGGGCGCGGGCCGGGGTGCGGCGCATGACCGGGTCCGTTCCGGCGCAGCCCGGCCCGGTATCCGGGCGCAACATCCGCCCCCTCGCAGGTGTCCTCGCCGCGACCGCCGTCGCCCTGACCGGCACGCGCGTCTCGGCGATCGCCCTGCCGTGGTTCGTGCTCGTCACCACCGGAAGCGCCGCCCTGACCGGGCTCGTCGCCTTCTGCGAGATGACCCCGTACGTGCTGGTGAAGATGTTCACCGGCCCCCTGGTGGACCGTGTCGGCCCGCGGGTCGTCTCGTG
Source organism: Streptomyces klenkii (assembly GCF_003626645.1). GTDB lineage: Bacteria > Actinomycetota > Actinomycetes > Streptomycetales > Streptomycetaceae > Streptomyces > Streptomyces klenkii. The sequence continues at coordinate 65,124 of NZ_RBAM01000009.1, forward strand.
GGCGGCCGACTCCCTCAGCGCCGTCGCCGCCGCGCTGATCCCCCTGCTCCACGCCTTCGGCCTGCTGCCCTTGTGGCTCCTGCTCACCCTCGTCGCGGTGATCGGCGCGGTGCGCGGGCCCGGCGACCTGGCCAAGGAGATCATGGTTCCGGAGGCGGCCGAGCGCAGCGGGGTCCCGCTGGAGCGGGCGACCGGCTTCTCCGGCGTCACCGAACGCCTCGCCTCCACCGTCGGCCCGGCAGCCGGCGGCGCGCTCGTGGCGCTCCTCGGCCCCATGGCCGGCATCGTCGTCAACGCCGTCTCCTTCGCCCTGGGTTCGCTCCTCGTCGCGCTCGTCCTGCCCCGAGAGATGGGCCGCGCCGTGCCGCCCGGAAACGAGCCACCGGACGGTCCGGACCGTGGCACTACGAGCTCCCCAACGAGCGCTGGCCCCGCGAGCACTGCCTCTACGAGCACCGCCCCTACGAGCGAGCCGGCCGGCTACTGGCGCCGCTTCGGCGAGGGCTTCACGTTCCTGCGCGGCGAGCCCCTGCTGCTCACCGTCATCGTCATGGTCGGCATCACCAACCTGCTCGACGCGGGCTTCGCGGCCGTCCTCGTCCCCGTGTGGGCCGAGCGGTCCGGGGACGGCCCGGCCGTCATCGGGCTCACGAGCAGCGCCGCGGGCATCGCCGCGGTCTGCGGCAGTCTCATAGCCGCCGCGCTCGCCCACCGGATGCCCCGCCGGCCCGTGTTCTTCGCCGGCTTCCTGCTCGCGGGCGCACCGAGGTTCGTGGTGCTCGCCTGCGACGCGCCGCTGTGGGCGGTGCTCGTCGTCTTCGCCGTCAGCGGCTTCGGCGGCGGGTTCCTCAACCCCATCCTCGGCGCCGTCTCCTTTGAGCGGGTGCCGCGCCGCCTCCTGGGCCGGGTGCGGGCGCTCGGCGACTCGCTGGCCTGGGCGGGCATCCCCTTGGGAGGCCTGCTCGCCGGGCTCGCCGTCACCTCCGCCGGGCTGGTGCCCGTGCTCCTGGCGGGCGGAGCGCTGTACTTCCTCACCACCAATCTGGCCGGACTGCGCCCGGAATGGCGCGAGATGGACCGCGACCGGGGGCACAGGGGCGGGCGCGGGCGCGACGCGGAGGACTCCCGTACGGCGCGGAGCGAGGACGCCGCCGCCCTGCGGTGATCATTTCCGACCTGGGGCCGATGCCCGGCGTGCGGGCGGCCGCATAGCGTAGTGATCATGATGTGGAAATCGCGGAAGACACCGCGGCGGTCCGTTGTGGCCGCCGCGCTCCTCACGGCCCTCGCCGCTCCCCAGATACCGGCCGCAGCCGCGGCCGCCCGGACCCCGGGCCCGGCAGTGGCCGCGGCGGCGTCCGAACACGCCACGACCGGGGCACCGGCACAGCTCCCGGCGCCCACCGGCAAGGAGCCGGTCGGCACGAAGACGCTGCACCTTGTTGACACGTCGCGGCCCGACCCCTGGAAGCCCGCCGCCGGCAACCGTGAGCTCATGGTCACGCTCTGGTACCCGGCACGGCACCAGGGGGACCTGAATGCCCCCTACATGTCGAAGCAGCTGTCCAAGGCGTGGCTCGGCAAGGAGGAGCTGGCCGGTGTGCGCACCAACGCCACCGTCGGCGCCCGGCCGGCCGGCAAGGCCCGGCCGCTGGTCGTCCTCTCGCCGGGCTTCGGGATGAGCCGCGCCTCGCTCACCGGGCTCGGTGAGGAGCTCGCGTCGCGCGGCTATGCCGTGGCCGCGGTCGACCACACCTACGAGGCTCCGGTGGAGTTCCCCGGCGGACGCGTCGAGACCGGCGAGACCTGCGAGACCTGCCGGAAGCCGGACCTCTCCGCGGTCGTACCGAACCGGTCCAAGGACATCCGGTTCCTGCTCGACCAGTTGACCGGTCCCCGCAGCCCGCTCGCCGTCGACGCCCGCCGGATCGCCGTGGCCGGGCACTCCATCGGGGGCGCGAGCGCGGTGCAGGTCCTCCACGACGACCCGCGCGTGGACGCCGCCGTCAACCTCGACGGCAACTTCTTCGGCGAGCTCACCGGCGGCGTGCACAAACCGGTGCTGCTGATGGGCGCGCAGCGCGGCGCACTCGCCGAGCCCAAGGCGAACTGGGAGCAGACCTGGAAGCAGCTGACGGGCTGGAAGCGCTGGCTCGACGTCCCCGAGGGCGGGCACATGACCTTCACCGACGCCCCGTGGCTGGCCGACCAGTTCGGCCTGCCCGAGGGGACGCCGCCGGACGACGTCAAGGCGGGCTACGGCACCCTGCACGGCCCGCGCTCGACCGCCCTCACCCGCGCCTACGTGGGCGCGTTCCTCGACCGGTACCTGCGCGGCACCCCGAGCCCGCTCCTCGACCGGCCGTCCCCGGCCTATCCGGAAGTCACGTTCCTGAAGAAGTAAGCAGAAGTAAGTAGAAGTAGAAGCAAACAGAAGTAAGCAGTGACGTCCCGGGGTGGTGCCAGTACCACCCCGGGAACGGATACCAGAGGGATCGTCCGCGACCCCGCCGCCCGGGAACATCGAACCGTCAAGAAACGCGCCCAGGAGGTTCGATGTTCGAGTCCAGGAAGCCGCGGCGGGCCCTCTCCGCCGCATCCCTCGTGCCGGCAGCAGTGGCCGTCGTGATCGCGGCCACCGCGCTCCCGGCGGGCTCCGCGACCGCGGCACCCCGGGCGGCCGGAACGTCGCACACGGCCGAGGCGTCGCACACCGGCGGCCCGTCGCACACGGCCGCCGCGGTGACCGTCCCCGAGCGCTACACGGCCCAGAAGCTCGCCTGGAAGCCCTGCCCCGAGGTCGCGCCCGGCCTGGAGTGCGCGCAGATGACCGTCCCGCGCGACTGGCACGCCCCGGACGCCGGCAAGGACCTCACGATCGCCGTGTCGCGCGTGAAGGCGAGCGACCCCGCCCACCGGCGCGGCGTGCTCATGATGGCCGCCGGCGGCCCGGGCGGCTCCGGCCTCAGGCGGCCGGCCGGACTCGCCAGGAGCGCGCCCTCCATAGGCGCCGCCTACGACGTCGTCAGCTTCGACCAGCGCGGCGTCGGAGCGAGCACCCCGGTGCAGTGCCAGACCCAGGAAGAGCTCGACGCCTTCTTCGCCGGGGACTTCCGCGACCGCTCGCCCGAAGCCGTCCAGCGCGTCCTCACCAACTCCCGCAAGCTCGCCGAGGCCTGCGGCGCGCGGCACGGCGACCTCCTCCCGTACATCACCACCGAGCAGACCGTGCGCGACATGGACCTCCTGCGCACCCTGCTCGGCGAGCGGAAGATCTCCTACTACGGGGCCTCCTACGCCACCATGGTCGGTGCGTACTACGCCTCCGTCTTCCCGCAGCACGTCGAACGCGCCGTCCTGGACAGCAACATCGCCTTCGACGGCACGTGGGAGGACTTCGAGAAGGGCCAGCCCAAGAGCTTCCAGCGCCGCTTCGAACAGGACTTCCTGCCCTGGCTCGCCAAGAACGACGCCACCTACCACTACGGGAAGACCGCCGCCGAGGCCAAGGCCACCTGGGAGCGCCGCCGCAGCGCCCTGCACGACCGGCCGCTCAGCCTCGACGGCGGTAAGACCAAGGGCAGGACCGTCGACCCCAACCGCTTCGACAGCGGCACCATCCAGGCGATCTACGACTCGCAGCAGGGCTTCCCCGGCCTCGCCACGGCCCTGGTCGCGCTGGAGCACTGGGACTCCGCCACGGCCGCGGAGCGGCAGATCACCGACAAGGTCTTCGGCGCGTACCTCTCCCCGAACTTCTTCGCCGAATTCCTCTCCGTCACCTGCGCCGACACCCCCTGGACGCGCGACACCGGCTACTGGGTCCGGCGCAGCGCCGAGGACACCGCGAAGTACCCCCTGATCGGCGCCCGGGAGCTCGCGTTCTCCGCCACGTGCGCGGCGTGGCCCACGTCCCCCGGCCCGCGCGTCAAGATCACCGGCAAGGGGATGCCGCCCGTCCTGATGCTCAACTCCCTGCACGACCCGGCCACGTACTACGAGGGCGCGCAGCGCGCCCACCGGGCGCTGCGCGGCTCGCGCCTGGTCACGGTCCCCGGCGGCGACCACGGCGTCTACGGTGACGGCAACGCCTGCGCCGACGGGATCGTGAACAAGTACTTGCTGTCGGGAGAGCTGCCCGCACGGGACGTCACGTGCGAGGCGGCACCGGCCGAGTAGCGCGGCCCGGAGGCTCCCACAGCTCCCTTGCAGTCCTCCTCCTTGCAGTCCTCCCTACAACCGCCGCTCCAGCAGCTGCGCGGAGAGCGCGACGAGTTCACCGGTCGCGCTCTCCACGAGCCCCGCCCCGCGCAGGCACGCCTGCGCGGCCGCGGCATGGCGGCGCGCCTCCTCCAGGGCGAAGCCCCGGCCGCCCGCCGCCTCCACCAGGGCCGCCGCCCGCTGCGCGGCAGTGGCGTCCGGCACGGTCTCCGAGCCCAGCAGCCGGGTCAGTTCGCGCCCGGTCGCACCGCCGCCCCGGGCGACGGCGGCGAGCACCGGCAGGGTCTTCTTCCGCCGCAGCAGATCGCTGTGCACCGGCTTTCCCGTCGTGAGCGGGTCGCCCCAGATCCCCAGCAGGTCGTCCACGGCCTGGAACGCCACGCCGAGCCGCCGGCCCGCCTCCACGAGCGCGCCCGTCTGCAGCGCGGGGGCACCCGCGAGGACCGGGCCCAGGGACAGCGCACAGCCGAGCAGGGCACCGGTCTTGCGGCCGGCCATCGCCTCGTACTCCGGTATGGACACGGCGTCCGGCCCGGTCCACGGCCGGTCCTCGAACAGCAGGTCGTCGGCCTGTCCGCGCACCAGCTCGCCCAGGCAGTCCGCGAGGTGCGCCACCGCCCGGCCCGCGTGGCCGCCCCCGGCCCCCGCCACCGTCTGCACGGCGAGCGCGAACAGCGCGTCGCCCGTCAGGACCGCGGGGCCCGTGCCGAACGCCTTCCACGCCGCGTCACGGTGCCGCCGCCGCTCGTCCCCGTCCATGATGTCGTCGTGCACGAGAGAGAAGGTGTGCACCAGCTCGACGGCCACCGCCGCCTGCACCGCGGCCTCCTCCGGCGCCCCGACCGCCTCCGCGCCGAGCAGCGCGAACGCCTGGCGGACGCCCTTGCCGCCGGGGGACGGGGCCGGAGTGCCGTCGGCCTCGCACCAGCCGAACGAGAACGCCGCCATCCGGGCCGGCAGCGGGTGCAGCGTCGCCACGGCGGCCCTGAGGGCCGGCTCCACCAACTCCCGGGCACGGGCCGTCGCCTGGGGCGCGGGGGTGCGGAGACCGGTCTGCGTGGGCATGGGGGCTTCTCTTTCCTGTGGTGTGGACCAGTGACGTAACGACGTACGGGAAGGCGTACGGAAGGAAGCGCGGCCGGTCAGGCGGCCGGCCGGGCACCGGCCGGCGCCACCCCCAGCTCGGCCCGCGCCGCCTCGACCATCTCCCGGGCGTGCAGCAGCCCGATCCGGCCGAGCGTACGATGCAGGTCGTCCAGCTCCGCGGCCGTCGCGGCGCGGTCGTGCCCCAGCCGGGCCCGGGACTTCACCAGCCCCAGCCGGGCCAGCGCCGCGCCCCGCGGCTCCGCCATCTCCTCGAACTCCGCGAGCGCGCCCCGGTAGCACTCCTCGGCCTCGGCGTAACGGCCCGCGCGGAACAGCACGTTGCCCCGCATCTTGTGGTTGTAGGCGAGCGCGCTCACCAGCTTCATCCGCCGGCACGTCGCCTCCGCCTCCGACAGCAGCGCGAGCGCCCGGTCCGTCCCGCCCCGCAGGGACAGCACGTCGGCGATCCCGCGCAGCGCCCACGCGTGGCCGCGCGCGTCGTCGGCCCCGCCCGATATCTCCGCGGCCTCCTCGAACATCGCGAGCGCGGTGTCGTACGAACCGGAGTTGCGGTGCATCTGCGCGATGCCCTCCAGCGCCCACACCGTGTGCCGGGCCTCGCCGCGGCGCCGGGCCTCCGCCAGCAGCTGCTCGTGCAGCGCGCCGACGGCCTCGTAGTCACCCTGGATGCGGCCCGTCTCGGCCAGGCCCGCGAGGGAGTAGCCGCGGGCGACGACGTCGCCGCCCCGCTCGGCGAGGGCGGCGGCGATGGTGAGCCACCGTCGGGCCAGGGCCAGCTCGCCGCGCTGCCGGGCGAGCGTGCCGCCGCTCCACACCGCCCACGCCATCGCCCCCTGGTCGCCGGCCTCCCGCGCGGCCCGGTAGCTGGCCTTCCACGCGCTTTCGGCCTCCGTCACCCGGCCGAGCCGCCGGCTCGCCTCGGCGACGGCCAGCCCGGCGTGCGCCGCGTCGAGGGCGGATCCCGCCAGCGCGGCCCGCTGCTGCTGCTCGACGGCCTTGGCGTGCACTTCTTCGAGGGAAGCGTTCACCGAGAGGTCCTCCAGGGAGCCCCGGTACTCGGGAGCAAATGCCTTGCCGTACATGGTCCGCCTCACGTCGGGATTTCCGGGATCGCTGACGGCAGGGCGGGAGCTCCGTGCGAGGCAGCCCCGTACGCCCTGCCGATGATCAAGAAACTACGGCCCCCGGCCACCTCGGGTAATCAGACCGTGAGGCGGTGTTCCGTACATCTGAGGTCCGGTGCGGACGGCGCGGGTCATACGCGAGATGTACGGGGATCCAGGGCCGGGGGAAGGATTTGTAAAGTGTCCTGCTGGGAAATCCCCTGGTACGGGCGTTCGACGCCAGGGGGAGTACGGAAAGACGGGGGCGGGGCGATGAGCGATTCCGGTGTGCCCGGCAGGCTGGGGACGGGGGTCGGCTGGCGGCCGGAGATCGCCGGTGCCCTCGCCGGACCGGTCCGCGCCGACTGGGTGGAGGTCGTGGCCGAGAACGTCTGCCCCGGCCACCTCCCCGAGCCGCTCCGGCTGCTGCGCGAGCGCGGCACGGCGGTGGTCCCGCACGGCGTCTCCCTCGGCCTGGGCGGCGCGGACCGCCCGGACCTCGCCCGGCTCGCGGCGCTGGCCGAGCGCGCCGAGGCCCTCGGCTCGCCGCTCGTCTCCGAGCACATAGCCTTCGTGCGGTCCGGAGGGCCGCTGACGGGCTCGCCGCGCATCGAGGCCGGCCACCTGCTGCCCGTGCCCCGCACCCGCGACGCCCTGGACGTCCTGTGCGAGAACGTCCGCATCGCGCAGGACATGCTGCCCGTACCGCTCGCCCTGGAGAACATCGCGGCCCTCATGACCTGGCCCGGCGAGGAGTTGTCGGAGGGCCGGTTCCTCGCCGAGCTCGTCGAGCGGACGGGCGTGCGGCTGCTCATCGACGTCGCCAACCTTCACACCAACCACGTCAACCTGGGCCAGGACCCGGCGGCCGCCCTGGACGAGCTGCCGCTCGACGCCATCGCCTACGTGCACGTGGCCGGCGGCATCGAGCGGGACGGCCTGTGGCACGACACCCACGCCCACCCCGTCACCCGGCCCGTCCTCGACGTCCTCGCCGAGCTGGCGTCCCGCGTCGACCTGCCCGGCGTCCTCCTGGAACGGGACGACGCCTTCCCCGCGCCGGACGAGCTCGCGGCGGAACTGGACGCGGTCAGGGCGACGGTGGCCCGGTCCCGGCGCTCTCCGCAGCCGGCCCGCCGGCAGAAGGAGGCCTCCGGTGTCTGACCCCGCCGGCTCCACCAGCCACACCATCCCCACCGCCTCCACGGCCGACGCCGCGCGGCAGCGCCTCGCCCGGGCCCAGCACGCCCTGCTCTCGGCGCTCGTCGCGGACGCGCCCCCGCCGGCCGGCCACGACCCGCAGCGGCTGCGGGTCCAGAGCCGGGCGCTTCTGAGCAAGCGCGCGGAGGTCGTCGCGAAGGTCGCGCCGGAGCTGCCCGCGATCCTCGGGGCGGACTTCCGGCGGCTGTTCCTCGACCACGCCCGCGGCCGCCCCATGCAGCACGGCTACCGCCAGGACGCCCTCGACTTCGCCGCCGGGCTCCTGGAGGCGGACGGCGCCCTCACCGACCCCGCACAGCGGGAGCGCCTCGCGGCATGGCGGGACGCGCACGGCACGACGGACCGTACGACGGGCCCCACGGCCCCGGTCCCTCCGCCGTCCGCCCGCCTCGCCACGGCCTGGCGCACCCTGCGTTCGCGCGTGACCCGAAAGGCAACAGACCAATGACCACCGGCATCGTCGTGCTCTCCATCGTGGGGTACCTCGCCCTCCTGGCCCCCTCGGCCTGGCTGGCCGTCACGCGCAAGCGCACGCTCACCGGCCCGCCGGCCGTACCGGGTGAACCCGGCCTCCTGGAGGTCGCGTACCTGCGGGGCGGCCCGATCCGGGTGGTGGACACCGCCATCACCCGCATGTGCGAGGACGGACGGGTGTCCGTCAACAGCAGCGGCGCGCTGAAGGTGGAGCGGGCCGCCGCGTCCAACGCCGTGGAGCGCGCCCTGCTGGCCCGCTGCGGCGCCGACTGGGGCACCAAGCTGTACCGGCTCCGCGTCCAGTTGCAGTTCGACCCGGCCGTGGACGCAGTGCGGAGCTCGCTCGTCAAGCGCGGGCTGCTGATATCCCGTGCGGCGGAGGAGAAGTGGAAGCGGGCCGGGGAGGTACAGGTGGGCGGCCTCGTCGTCGGAGGTGTCATCGCCCTGGGGCTGCTCGGCGTGCCCGCCGCCCTCCCGGTGTCGATCGTGGCGCTCGTCCTCCTCGCGGGCGGCATAAAGCTCCGCATGGCGTACGGGCCGGGTCCCAAGCCCGGGTTCACCCCGCGCGGTCAGCAGTTCACCGACCAGGTGGGGAAGACAGGCCCCTGGAGCGTCCGCACGTCCGCCGGACACCCCGAGGGCGTCGCGGGCGTCGTCGCCGTGCGCGACACGGTCGGGCCCGAGCCGGACCAGCCGTACCTGCACCAGCTGAGGCTGGCGGTGCGGACGCGCCCCGGCGCGAGCACCACCGCGAAGACCTCCAAGTCCGCCAAGTCCGCGAAGTCCTCCTCCTCGTCCTCGTCGTCGTACTCCTCGTCCTCCACCGGCGGGTACAGCTGCTCCGGTGCCTCCAGTTGCTCCTCCGGCTCCCACCACTCCGGTCACTCGGGCCACTCCAGCTGCTCCTCCGGTTCCTCCTGCTCCAGTTCGAGCTCCAGCTGCGGCGGTGGCAGCAGCTGTTCCTCCTGAACCGTTCCTTCCGGTCTGAACCATTCCTTCCGGTGAGCTGGTAGCTTCACCAGGTGATCACTTCTTGATCACCTGGTTGTCACCACACCCCCGAAAAGGAAGCACCTTGGCTCGCCACCGGCTCCGCCGTTTACTCCGCACCGCAGGCCCCGCGGCGGTCTCCGCCCTCGTCGTCACCGCGCTCCCCGCGACCCCGGCGTCCGCCGACTCCTCCGCCACCCCGCACCTCGACGCCGTCGAGCAGACGCTCCGTCAGGTCTCGCCCGGCCTCGAAGGCCGCGTGTGGGAGCGCACCGCGGGCAACGCGCTCGACGCCCCTGCCGGTGACCCCGCCGGCTGGCTGCTCCAGACCCCCGGCTGCTGGGGCGACGCCAACTGCGCCGAGCGCACGGGCACGAAGCGGCTGCTGGCCAGGATGACCGAGAACATCTCGAAGGCCACGCGCACCGTCGACATATCCACCCTCGCGCCCTTCCCCAACGGGGCGTTCCAGGACGCGATCGTCGCGGGCCTGAAGAAGTCGGTGGAGAACGGCAACAAGCCGAAGGTCCGCGTCCTCGTGGGGGCCGCGCCGGTCTACCACATGAACGTGCTGCCCTCGAAGTACCGCGACGACCTGCGCGACAAGCTCGGCAAGGCCGCCGACGGCCTCACGCTCAACGTCGCGTCGATGACGACCTCCAAGACCGCGTTCTCCTGGAACCACTCCAAGCTCCTGGTCGTGGACGGGCAGTCGGCGATCACCGGCGGCATCAACAGCTGGAAGGACGACTACGTCGACACCACCCACCCGGTGTCCGACGTCGACCTCGCCCTGACCGGCCCCGCCGCCGGCTCCGCGGGCCGGTACCTGGACCAGCTGTGGACCTGGACCTGCGAGAACAAGAGCAACATCGCGAGCGTCTGGTTCGCCGCGTCCCCCGGCGCCGGCTGCATGCCCACGATGGAGAAGGACGCCAACCCCGTGCCCGCCGCGGCCACCGGGAACGTCCCCGTCATCGCCGTCGGCGGACTGGGCGTCGGCATCAAGGACTCCGACCCCTCCTCGGCCTTCAAGCCGGAGCTGCCGTCGGCGCCCGACACCAAGTGCGTCGTGGGCCTGCACGACAACACCAACGCCGACCGTGACTACGACACGGTCAACCCCGAGGAGAGCGCCCTGCGCGCCCTCGTCGGCAGCGCGCGCAGCCACGTCGAGATCTCGCAGCAGGACCTCAACGCCACCTGCCCGCCGCTGCCGCGCTACGACGTCCGCCTGTACGACGCGCTCGCGGCGAAGCTGGCCGCCGGCGTGAAGGTGCGCATCGTCGTCAGCGACCCCGAGAACCGGGGCGCCGTCGGCAGCGGAGGCTACTCGCAGATCAAGTCGCTGAACGAGATCAGCGACCTCCTGCGCAACCGCCTCTCGCTCCTCCCCGGCGGCGCGCAGGGCGCGAAGACGGCCATGTGCGGCAACCTCCAGCTCGCGACCGCACGCAGCTCGGACAGCGCGAAGTGGGCGGACGGCAAGCCGTACGCCCAGCACCACAAGCTGGTCTCGGTGGACGACTCGGCCTTCTACATCGGTTCGAAGAACCTGTACCCGTCCTGGCTCCAGGACTTCGGGTACATCGTGGAGAGCCCGGAGGCCGCCCGTCAGCTCGACGCCGAGCTGCTCGCCCCGCAGTGGAAGTACTCGCAGGCGACCGCGACCTTCGACTACGCCCGCGGGATCTGCCAGGGCTGAGCCCCTGACGGTCCCCGCAGAGCGGATCCGCGGCCCGCGGCTGGTGACAGCCGCGGGCCGCGGTGCTGTCAGCGCAGCGTCATCACCTTCTGCGGCGCGCGCTCGGGCGTCCGCGCGGCGGCGTCCCCGGAGGGCGCCTTGCCGCAGTACTCGGCCTCGGCCAGCGCATTGAGGTCGCCGGTCCAGTCGCCGTTGAGGTTGAAGGCGGCGGTGTGCTTGCCGTCGGCCGTGGAGGCGGCCATGGTGAGGGAGCCGTGGATGCCGCCGGTGTGCGACCACACGGTCACGCCGCACGACAGCGGTATCTCGGCGATCCCGAGGCCGTAGCGGGCGCCGGGCATCTCGCCACGGGTGGACACGGTGGTCTGGAGCTCCCGCTGCTGGGCGCGGGGCAGCAGCTTCCCGTCGACCAGGGCCCCGTAGAAGCGGTTGAGGTCGCCGGTGGTGGAGATGATCTCGCCGGCGGCCCCGCCCCAGGAGGGATTGAGCTCGGTGGCGTCGACGGGCTTCGTGGCCGGGTCCTCGGAGTGGACCTTGCTGTACGCCGTGCCGTGCGGGTCGGGCATCTTCGCCGACGTGCCCGGGAGGGTGGTGGCGCGCAGGCCGAGGGGCCGGATGACGCGCCGCTCGATCTCCTTGGCGTACGGGTGCCCCGTCACCTTCTCGACGATCATGCCGGCGAGGATGTAGTTGGTGTTGGAGTAGTGCCAGCCCTCGCCCGGCCGGAAGTCCGGCGCGTGCCCCATCGCGGTCTTCACCAGGTCGCCCGGGGTGTGGGTGTCGTAGCGGTGCTCGAGGAAGCCGGGGCCGAGCAGCTTCTGGAGGCCCGGGTCCTCCGTGTAGTTGTAGATCCCGCTCGTGTGGTTGAGCAGCTGCCGGACGGTGATCTTGCGGCCGTCGTGGCCGTTGCCCCGGACGACGCCCGGCAGCCACCGGTCGACGGAGTCGTCCAGGCGCAGCTTGCCCTCGGCCTCCAGCTGGAGGAGGACGACGGAGGTGAAGACCTTGCTGACGCTGCCGATGCGGAAGCGGTCCTGGGGGAGGCGAGCGCGTCCCGTATCGACGTCGGCGACGCCCGCGGACCCCTGCCAGGTGCCGCCGGCGTCCCGTGCCTGCCCCAGGACGCCGGGTATGCCGGCCCGGACGTGGGCCTCCATGGCGCTGCGGGTGGCGGCGTGCCGGTCGTGCCGCCCGGTGGCGGCGTCGCCGGCCGTGGCGGCGGACGCGGGGACGGCGAGGGCTCCCGCGGTCATCGCCGCGGTGGCCAGCGCCCCCGCCATCGTTCTCTGGACGGTGCGTATGTTCATGACGTTCAGCCCCTCTGCTCCGGTCGGTATGCGGACAGGGGGCAGGACTCCGCCAAGGCGCCCGGGGTTGAAGGGCCTTGTGGGGGAGGAGTGGGATCCAGCCAGAGGGAATCGGATCATCCGGTTCCAAACCGATTCCAGATAGAGCGGGGTCCGGACACCGGGCGGGGTCCGGTTTGAGATACCGCACAGAATCCGGCGCGCGGGAACCGCGGAGCAGGCCGTGGCGTCAAGGGTGACCGCACCGGCCCGGGAGGGCCCGCCCCACGATCGGCTGAATCCCGCCCCCGGTCACCGGCCTGTTCGCCGCCCCGGCGCCGCATCGCCGCCGCCTCCGCGTCCGGCGAGGGTCTCACCGTCAGGTATAACTCGCTCACCCAGGGTGCTCCACGCCTGGTGGGCGACCCGTGCCCGCGGCCCGTGCCGGCCGCCCCGGCGGGCGCCCCCGAGGGGGTGCGGGCGGGGCGCGTGTAGCTTTGCCGTACAGCCGTGCCGTCGTCACCTGTGCGGCATGCGATCGTCACCTTCGCGTGTACTGCCGTGCCGGTACCGCCCTACCGATTCAAAGGACGCCCCACCCATGCCGTACGTGCGCCACTGGTTGCGCAACTCCGTCCTGCTGTTCGCCGTCGCGATCGCGCTGGGCCTGGTCGCGGTGCACACCGACCTCATCCAGCCGCACGACCTGAAGCTGGACCGCACGGTCCAGACCACCTTCCGCACCGGGTGGCTGAACGTGGTCATGGAGGGGGTCAGCGCTCTCGCGTCCCCGATCGCCGGCGTCCTGATCCTCGCGGTCTGGAGCGGCTGGCTGCTGTTCGTGCGGCGCCGGCCGGTCACGGCGGTCGCCACGTTCCTCGTCGTCGCGGTCGGCTGGAACAGCACCCAGATCGCGAAGGCCATCGTCGCGCGGCCCCGGCCGCCGAGGGAGTTCATGCTGGACCCGGAGATCGGCTCCAACAGCTTCCCCAGCGGCCACACCGCCTTCACCGTGGCCGTGGTCATCGCCGCGTACTTCCTCTTCCGCGAGTCGCGCCACCGGCGCACCGTGCTGGTCGTCGGCGCCTTCGCCGTGCTGCTCGTCGCCTTCTCCCGGTGGTACGTCGGCGCCCACTACCCGACCGACACCCTCGGCTCCGTCCTGATCGCCTCGTCCGCGATCCTCTTCGTCACCGGCATCTGGCACGCCTGGCTGCTGCCGCGGCTCTACCGCATCCCGCTGCTGGAGCGCTTCGGCCTGGACCAGGAGCTCGCCGAGCTGGAGGCCGCGGAGCACGGCGGCCACCACGGCCACACCCGTCCCGTGCCGCACAGCCGGCGCCGTGGCGGGGGAGGCGGAGGCGGCGCGGCCGCCGGGGGGCGCCACCGCCGGCACGCCGGCCGCTGACGGCCGCGGCGCCGTCCGCCGCATCCGACGGGACCTCGCAGGGCTGACGCCCTGCGAGGTTTTGTTTTTCTTCGCCTTCCACATTTCTGGAACAAGTTCTACGGTGTGCGCCGTCGACGCGGGCGAGACCCTGGAGGGGCCGTGGACCTCGAATACACCCCGGAGCAGCAGCGCTTCCGCGCCGAGCTGCGCGACTACTTCGCCGGACTGGTCGCCGGCCGGGACCCGGAGAGCCACGACGACCCCGCCGGGCAGAAGCGCTTCTACCGCGCCACGATCCGCCGCCTCGGCGCCGACGGCCGCCTCGGGGTGGGCTGGCCCACCGAGTACGGCGGCAGCGGCCGGACCCCGATGGAGCAGTTCATCTTCTTCGACGAGGCCGCCCAGGCCGGCGTCCCCCTGCCCCTGATGGCGCTCAACACCGTCGGCCCCACCCTCATGCAGTTCGGCACCGCCGAGCAGAAGGCGTACTTCCTGCCGCGCATCCTCTCCGGCGAGCTGGACTTCGCCATCGGCTACAGCGAGCCCGACGCCGGCACGGACCTCGCCTCCCTCAAGACGCGCGCCGTGCGCGACGGCGACGACTACGTCGTCAACGGGCAGAAGATCTGGACCACCAACGGCGACAGCGCCGACTGGATCTGGCTGGCCGTCCGCACCACCCCCGTCACGGACGGCACCCCACCGCACAAGGGCATCACGCTCCTCCTCGTACCGACCAGCGCCCCCGGCTACTCCTGCACCACCATCAACACCCTCGCCTCCCACAGCACCACCGCCGGCTACTACGAGGACGTGCGCGTCCCCGTCCGCAACCGCGTCGGCGAGGAGAACCAGGGCTGGCGGCTGATCACCACCCAGCTCAACCACGAGCGCGTCACCCTCGCCGCCCACGGCGCGACCGCGATCCGCGCCCTGCGCGACGTCCGGCGCTGGGCCGCCGCCACCAAGCTCGCCGACGGCCGGCGCGTCATCGACCTCGGCTGGGTCCGCACCCGGCTCGCCCGCACCCACCTGCGCCTGGAGGCGATGAAGCTCCTCAACTGGCAGATGGTCGACGCCCTCCAGCGCTCCGCCCTCACCCCGCAGGACGCCTCCGCCGCCAAGGTCTACGGCTCCGAGACCCGCCGCGACGCCTGCGCCTGGCTCATGGAGGTCCTCGCCGCCGCGGGCCCCCTCAAGGAGGGCTCCGCCGGCGCCGCCCTCCACGGCGAACTGGAACGCGCCTACCGCGCCGCCGTCATCTTCACCTTCGGCGGCGGCAACAACGAGATCCAGCGGGAGATCATCTCCTGGATCGGCCTGGGGATGCCGCGCGTGCGCCGCTAACCTGACGACGACGGGAGGTGCCCCCATGCCGCAAGCCGATCCCGGGCTCATCCTCCGCGCCGTCGCCGGACTCGGGCCCGGTACCCGTCCTTCCGTCTACAACCTGCACAGACGGGCCGCCATACTGGACGGGCCGGGGGAGGCGCGGGGCATCGACGGGGGCGGCGGCGCGGGATGGCGGACACCAGGCTGATCCAAGGGCGGTACCGCCTGCTCGAGCGCATCGGGCGGGGCGGCATGGGCGAGGTGTGGCGGGCGCTCGACGAGTCGCTCGGCCGGCAGGTCGCCGTCAAGTGCCTCAAGCCCATGGGGCCGCGGCACGAGCCCTCCTACCTCCGGGTGCTGCGCGAGCGCTTCCGGCGCGAGGCGCGCGTCGCGGCCGCCCTCCAGCACCGCGGCATCACCGTCATCCACGACTTCGGCGAGTCCGACGGCGTGCTCTTCCTCGTCATGGAGCTCCTCGACGGCCGCAACCTCAGCGAGCTCCTGGAGGACACCTGCGGGCACCCGCTGGCCGTGCCCGACATCCTGGAGATCGCCGAGCAGGTCGCCGCCGCCCTCGCCTACACCCACGGCCAGGGCGTCGTCCACCGCGACCTCAAGCCCGCCAACGTGATGCGGCTGACCGACGGCAGCGTCAAGATCTGCGACTTCGGCATCGCCCGCCTCGGTGACTCCATCGGCTACTCCTCGGTCTCCTCCCGCCTCACCGGCACCGGCATCGCCATGGGCACGCCCCACTACATGTCGCCCGAGCAGATCGGCGGCGCCCCGGTCGACCACCGCAGCGACCTGTACTCCCTGGGCTGCGTGCTGTACGAGCTGGCCACCGGCGCCCCGCCGTTCGACATGGACGACGCCTGGGCCGTGCTCGTCGGCCACCGGGACACCGCGCCCGTACCGCCGCGCACCCACCGCCCGGAGCTGCCGGAGGCCTTCGAGCGCATCGTCCTCGACCTGCTCGCCAAGGACCCCGAAGAACGCCCTCCCGACGCCGCGGAGCTGCACGCCCGCCTGCTCGTGCTGGAGCCCCCGGGCCGGCTCGCCCGCCCGGTGACCGTCCACCGGACGCCACCCCGGCTGCCCTCCGTACGGGCGTCCGTCCGGCTGCCCGAGCCGCGGCTGCCCGGCTGGGCGAGGAACATGACCACCGGCTCCAAGGCGACCGGACCGGGCCCGCGGACGCCGCTGCCGCCGGACCCGGCGGCGGCGCTCACCGGCGCCTGGACGGAGGGGCTCGCAGGCCCGGCCGTGGGGCTCACGGGCGTGTGGACGGCGGGCCCGGCCGGGCTCACGGCGCCCGTGCAGCGCACCGCGTCCGGGCCGGCCGTGCCCGCCGCCGGCCTGCCCACCGTCCGCGAGGCGGCCGTTCCGCCCGCGCCGGAGGCCCTCGCCGTGCTCGTGGCCCGCCACCAGGAGGGTCTGCGCCTGGGGAGGCTGGGCCGCTGGGAGGAGGCGGGCCGGGCGCACGCCGCCGTCGCCGCCGACCGCGAGCGGCTCCTCGGCCCCGACCACCCCGACACCCTCACCAGCCGCTACGAGGCCGCGTTCGCCCTCAGCGCCCTGGGCCGCCCGGGCGAGGCGCTGCGCGAGTACGCCCGCGCGGCGGCCGGGCGCGAGCGCGTCCTCGGGCCGGACCACCCCGCGACGCTCGCCGCGCGCCAGGAGACGGCGTACGTTCTCGGTCAGCTCGGCCGGCACTTCGAGGCGCACGACGTGTACGCCGCCGTGCTCGCCGCGCGCGAGCGGACCGTGGGCCCCGACCACCCGGACACCCTGCGCTGCCGCCACAACCTGGCCTTCAACCTCGGCCGCCTGGGCCGGCTGGAGGAGTCGTACCGCATGGCCTGCGAGGTGGCGGTCACCCGCTCCCGGGTCCTGGGCCCGGCCCACCCGGACACCCTCGTCAGCCGCTACGAGGTGGGGTACGCCCTCGGGCAGCTGGGCCGCTGGCCCGAGGCGTTGCAGACCTACCGCGAAGTGGCCGTCGCACGGCAGCGGGTGCTCGGCGCGGGCCACCCCGACACGCTCGCCGCCCGCTACGAGACCGGCATCTGCCTCGGCCGCCTCCAGCGCAGTGCGGAGGCCCTGCGGCTGTTCCGCGAGCTCGTCGACGAGCGCACCCGCGCCCAGGGGCCCGAGGACGCGGACACGCTGCGCGCCCGCCACTGCCTCGGCGTCAACCTCGGCCGCCTCGGGCGCTGGGAGGAGGCCCTGGCCGAGGCGCGCGACGTCTGCGCGGTGCGCGAGCGGGTGCTGGGCCGCGACCACCCCGAGACGCTGGTCAGCCGGCGCGAGATCGCGGTCGGGCTCGGCTGGCTCGGCCGCTGGACCGAGGCCCTCGCCGTCTACCGCGACGTCGCGCAGGCCCGGCAGCGGGTCCTGGGCGCGGACCACCCGGACGCCCTCACCAGCCGCAACGACGAAGCGCACTGCCTCGAACAGCTGGGCCGCTCCACCGAGGCCGTGGAGCTCTACCGGCAGGTCGCGGCGGTCAGCCGCGTCCGGGCCACGCGGAGCCGCTCCGGACCCTGAGGGCCGGGGCCGGGGTGGTTCCGGCGGAACGCCTTCATCTGACGGCGCGTCAGAAAAACCCCTTCCCTCGCCCGGCCCCCTGCGGCATCCTGCCGCCCATGCAGACCGAGTTGAGCCGGCGGCTGGGCATCGAGCACGCCGTCTTCGGCTTCACGCCCTTCCCCGCCGTCGCCGCGGCGATCTCCCGCGCCGGAGGGCTCGGCGTCCTCGGCGCCGTCCGCTACACCGACCCCGGCGACCTCGCCCGGGACCTCGACTGGATGGACGCGCACACCGGCGGCAGACCGTACGGGCTCGACGTGGTCATGCCCGCCAAGAAGGTGGAGGGCGTCACCGAGGCGGACGTCGAGGCGATGATCCCCGAAGGGCACCGCCGGTTCGTCCGCGAGACCCTCGCCCGGCACGGCGTCCCCGAACTCGCCGCCGGGGACCGGCGGGGCTGGCGCATCACCGGCTGGATGGAAGAGGTCGCCCGCGCCCAGCTCGACACCGCCTTCGGCCACCCGCTCGCCCTGCTCGCCAACGCCCTCGGACCGCCGCCCGCCGACGTCGTGCAGCGCGCCCACGCCCACGGCGTCCTCGTCGCCGCGCTCGCCGGCAGCGCCCGGCACGCCGCCCGGCACGCCGACGCCGGCATCGACGTCGTCGTCGCCCAGGGGTACGAGGCCGGCGGGCACACCGGCGAGATCGCCACCATGGTCCTCACCCCCGAGGTCGTCCGCGCCGTCGGGCCACTGCCCGTCCTGGCGGCCGGCGGCATCGGCTCCGGCGAGCAGATCGCCGCCGCGCTCGCCCTCGGCGCCCAGGGCGTCTGGATCGGCTCCCTCTGGCTCACCACCGAGGAGGCCGACCTGGGCTCGCCCGCCCTGACGGCCAAGCTCCTCGCCGCGGGCTCCGGCGACACCGTGCGCTCCCGCGCCCTCACCGGCAAGCCCGCCCGCCAGCTGCGCACGGCCTGGACCGAGGCCTGGGACGACCCCGCCGGCCCCGGCACCCTTCCCATGCCCTTGCAAGGCCTCCTCGTCGCCGAGGCGCTGACCCGCATCCAGAAGTACGAGGCCGGGCCGCTGCTGGGCACGCCGGTCGGCCAGATCGTCGGCAGCATGAACACCCGCCGCGGCGTCCAGGCCGTCTTCGACGACCTGACAAGAGACTTCGAACGCGCCGTGGCCCGCCTGAACGGCATCGCGGGGGATGGGCAGGGCCCACCCGGGGACCGTGTCCGCGGGGCCGCCCCGAAAGCCGGCGCCGACGCGGGGCCCGGCCCGGACTGACCGTCAGAGCACGCAGGCCATCCACTCCCTCCGCGCCGTCCACGTCCCCCCACCTCCGACCCGAAGGAGGTCCCATGCCCTCCCGACCACCCAACGGCTTCTGGGCGCAGGCCGCCGCAGAGCCCGGCCGCCCCGTCCTCGTCGACCCGGCCGGCACCACCTGGACCGCCGGCCGCCTGCACGCCGCCGCCAACCGGCTCGTCCACGGGCTGCGCGCCGCGGGGCTGCGGGCCGGGGACGCGTTCGCCGCCGTGCTTCCCAACGGCGCCGAACTGCTCACCGCCCACCTCGCCGCGACGCAGGCGGGCCTGTACCTGGTCCCGGTCAACCACCACCTCGTGGGACCGGAGATCGCCTGGATCGTCGCCGACTGCGAGGCCAAGGCGCTCATCGCCCACGAGCGGTTCGCCGCCGCGGCGACGGCCGCCGCGGACGAGGCCGCCCTGCCCGCCGCCCGGCGCTACGCGGTCGGGAACATCGAGGGCTTCCGCCCGTACGCGGACCTCCTCGACGGCCACCCGGACAGCCCGCCGGCCGACCGCACCGCCGGCTGGGTCATGAACTACACCTCCGGCACCACCGGCCGGCCCCGCGGCATCCGCCGCCCGCTCACCGGCAGGCCGCCCGAGGAGGGGCACCTGGGCGGATTCCTCGGCATCTTCGGCATCCGGCCGTTCGACGGCAACACCCACCTGGTGTGCTCCCCGCTCTACCACACGGCCGTGCTCCAGTTCGCCGCCGCGGCCCTGCACATCGGCCACCGGCTGGTGGTCATGGACAAGTGGGCGCCCGAGGAGATGCTGCGCCTGATCGAGACCCACCGGTGCACGCACACACACATGGTCCCCACCCAGTTCCAGCGGCTGCTGGCCCTGCCGGAGCACGTCCGGGCCCGCTACGACGTGTCGTCCATGCGCCACGCCGTGCACGGCGCCGCGCCCTGCCCCGAACACGTGAAGCGGGCGATGATCGAGTGGTGGGGCGGCTGCATCGAGGAGTACTACGCGGCCAGCGAGGGCGGCGGCGCCTTCGCCACCGCCGAGGAGTGGCTGAAGAAGCCCGGCACGGTCGGCAAGGCGTGGCCCATCAGCGAGCTCGCCGTGTTCGACGACGACGGCAACCGCCTCCCGGCGGGCCGGCTCGGCACCGTCTACATGAAGATGACCACCGGCGGCTTCGCGTACCACAAGGACGCCGACAAGACCCGGGCCGGCCGCATCGGCGACTTCTTCACCGTCGGCGACCTCGGCTACCTGGACGAGGACGGCTACCTCTTCCTCCGCGACCGCAAGATCGACCTGATCATCTCCGGGGGCGTCAACATCTACCCCGCGGAGATCGAGTCCGTGCTGCTCGGGCACCCGGCCGTCGCCGACGCCGCCGTCTTCGGAGTGCCGCACGACGACTGGGGCGAGGAGGTCCGCGCGGTCGTCGAACCGGCCGAGGGCCACGCGCCGGGCGCCCCGCTGGCCGCGGACATCCTCGCGCACTGCGCCGGGGCCCTGGCCGGCTACAAGCGGCCCAGGGCCGTCGAGTTCATCGCCGCCATGCCCCGCGACCCCAACGGCAAGCTCTACAAGCGCCGCCTGCGCGAGCCCTACTGGGAGGGCCGGGACCGCCCGGTGTGAGCGGCGGCCGCCCCTTGACCTTCCGGGCGCGGCGGCACCAGGATCCGGGCATGACGGGAGTGCACGACAGCACGGTGGACGGCATCCTCCGACGCACGGCCCGGCGCGTGCCGGACCGGACGGCCCTGCGGTACGGGGAGCGTGCCTGGACCTACCGCGAGCTGGACGAGGCCGTGACGGGCGCCGCCGCGGCCTTGCTCGGCAGCGGCCTGAGCGACGGCGACCGCGTCGCCGCCTACGGCCACAACTCCGACGCCTACCTGATCGGCTTCCTGGCCTGCGCCCGGGCCGGGCTGGTGCACGTGCCCGTCAACCACCAGCTCACGGGCGGCGAACTGGCCTACATCCTGGAGCAGTCGGGCAGCGCGCTGGTGCTCACCGACCCGGCCCTGGCGCACCGGCTGCCCGCTGCCGTCCGCACCCTGCCGCTGCGCGACGCCACGGGCTCCCTGCTGGAGCGGGCGGTGCAGCGGCGCGCGGGCAGCGTGACCCTCTTCGCCGGAGGCCCGGACCAGGGTGACCTCGTACAGCTGCTCTACACCTCCGGCACCACCGCGCAGCCCAAGGGCGCGATGATGACGCACGGCGCGCTCGTGCACGCCTACCTGAGCGCGATCACCGCCCTGGACCTCAGGGAGACGGACCGGCCGCTGCACGCCCTGCCGCTGTACCACTCGGCGCAGATGCACGTGTTCCTGCTGCCGTTCCTGGCGGTGGGAGCGGAGAACACCCTCATCGACGCGCCGGACCCGGACCGCGTCCTCGAACTGGTGGAGGCGGGGCGGGCCGACAGCTTCTTCGCCCCGCCGACCGTGTGGATCGCGCTGGCCGCCCACCCCGGCTTCGCGACCCGGGACCTGTCGGCGCTGCGCAAGGCGTACTACGGTGCGTCCGTCATGCCCGTGCCGGTCCTGGAACGGCTCCGCTCCCGCCTGCCCCGCCTCGCCTTCTACAACTGCTTCGGGCAGAGCGAGATCGGGCCGCTGGCCACCGTGCTGCGGCCCGAGGAGCACGAGGGGCGGATGGACTCCTGCGGCCGGCCGGTGCTGTTCGTCGAGGCGCGCGTCGTGGACGACAAGGGCGCCGACGCGCCCGACGGCACCCCCGGCGAGGTCGTCTACCGCTCCCCGCAGCTGTGCCGGGGCTACTGGGGCAAGCCCGAGGAGACCGAGGAGGCCTTCCGGGACGGCTGGTTCCACTCCGGCGACCTGGCGGTCCGGGACGCCGAGGGCTACTTCACGGTCGTGGACCGGCTGAAGGACGTCATCAACTCCGGCGGTGTGCTGGTCGCCTCCCGCGAGGTGGAAGACGTGCTCTACGGTCACCCGGCGGTCGCGGAAGCGGCCGTCGTCGGGCTCCCCGACGCCCGCTGGATCGAGGCGGTCACGGCCGTGGTCGTCACGCGCGGCCGCGTGACCGAGGAGGAACTGGTGGAGTACGCACGGGACCGGCTGGCGCGCTTCAAGGTACCCAAGCGCGTACTGTTCACGGACGCCCTGCCAAGGAATGCCTCCGGCAAGGTCCTGAAGAGAGAACTGAGGTCAGCCCTCTCGGGCGGGCGGCCGACGACCGCATTCAGACCGCAGTGATCGCGAATTCCGCCGGACTCCCACCACGGTGGTGCCTCGCCGTAGCGGCGGGCATTTTTGTCGGCGCCGCGGCGCCGGAACGGCCGCCGCCGGGCGCGCCGGTGGGGGCTTGCCGCCGCGGCGGCGGATTTGGAGGGGGCCGGCAGCCCCTCCACCTGCGGCGAGCTGCCGCGGAGGAGCCCACAGCTCGGGCCCGGTGCGGCGCCGCCGGGCACCCCGATGGGGCCGGATCCCCGGGGCAGCGGTTTTTGAGCCGACCCGCGGGCGGGAACGTGCAGGAGGGGCGGGGGCGCAGGGGCAGGGTCCCTGGACGCTGACGTGTATTTGCGGCGCCAAGTGCGGGGCACGAACGCGCAGAGGGGAAGGGCGCCGTAAATATACGGTCCAGGGACCCTGCCCCGGAGCCCCCGGCCCGGCCCGCCCCGCAACGCACCGGCCCGCACCCGCGCCGCGTCACCCCCGCTCGTCCACGACCCGCCTCAACTTCCCCACCGACCTCTCCAGCGTCCCCCCGTCCACCACCTCGACGGCCACCGTCACACCCACCCCGTCCTTCACCCCCCGCGCCACCTCCCCGGCCGCAGCCACCCGCCGCTCCGCCGTCGCCCCCGCCCGCGCCTCCACCCGTACGGTGAGGTGGTCCATCCGGCCCTCGCGCGTGAGCCGCAACTGGAAGTGCGGGGCGAGCCCGGACGTCCGCAGCACGATCTCCTCGACCTGGCCGGGAAACAGATTCACCCCCCGCAGGATGATCATGTCGTCGCTGCGCCCGGCAATCCGCTCCATCCGCCGGAAGGCAGGGCGAGCGGTGCCGGGCAGCAGCCGGGTCAGATCGCGGGTGCGGTAGCGGATGACGGGCATGGCCTCCTTGGTGAGGGAGGTGAGGACCAGCTCGCCGTGGCTGCCCTCGGGCAGCACCTCTCCCGTGACCGGGTCGACGACCTCCGGGTAGAAGTGGTCCTCCCAGATGTGCAGGCCGTCCTTGGTCTCCACGCACTCCTGGGCGACGCCGGGCCCGATGACCTCCGAGAGGCCGTATATGTCGACGGCGTCGATGACGAAACGCTCCTCGATCTCCCGCCGCATCTCCTCCGTCCAGGGCTCGGCGCCGAAGATCCCGGTGGTCAGGGAGGTGCTCCGGGGATCGATGCCCTGGCGCTCGAACTCATCGAGAAGAGTGAGCATGTAGCTGGGCGTCACCATGATGATCCGTGGCTCCAGATCCCGGATGAGCCCGACCTGGCGCGCGGTCATGCCGCCGGAGGCGGGGATCACCGTGCAGCCGAGCCGCTCGGCGCCGTAGTGCGCGCCCAGGCCGCCGGTGAACAGGCCGTAGCCGTAGGCGACGTGGATCCGGTCGCCGGGCCGCCCGCCGGCGGCGCGGATCGAGCGGGCGACGACCTCGGCCCAGACGTCCAGGTCCCGGTCGGTGTAGCCGACGACGGTGGGGGTGCCCGTGGTGCCGCTGGAGGCGTGGAGGCGCCGGATCTCGCTGCCGGGGACGGCGAACATGCCGAAGGGGTAGTGCTCCCGGAGGTCCGCCTTGGTGGTGAACGGGAGGCGGGCGAGATCGGCGAGGCTGCGGCAGTCCTCGGGACGTATGCCCGCGGCGTCGAAGGCCCGCCGGTAGAAGGGCACGTGCTCGTACGCGCGCCGGAGCGTCGCCCGGAGCCGCTCCAACTGGAGCGCGGCCAGTTCGTCGCGGGACATCCGCTCGGCCGGATCCCCAGGAACCAACCGATCGTTCGGTAGTTGCATGAGATCAAGTATCCAGGGGCGGCGCCGCGCGTCAA
Organism: Streptomyces klenkii; assembly: GCF_003626645.1. GTDB lineage: Bacteria > Actinomycetota > Actinomycetes > Streptomycetales > Streptomycetaceae > Streptomyces > Streptomyces klenkii. Next base: position 88,787 of record NZ_RBAM01000009.1, read on the forward strand.
GAGGGCACTAACCCCACAGCGACGCGCACCCATAACTCTCCGGCGTGCGCTCCCTCGCCCCCCGCCCCCGCGCCGTCAACTCTCCGCCCGCGCCCCCTCCTCCACGACCGCCCCTTTCTCCACGACCGCCCGCGCCCACCGGTAGTCCGCCTTCCCGCTCGGCGACCGCCGCACCCGCTCCGTGAAGACCACCCGCCGCGGCACCTTGTAGCCCGCCAGCCGCGCACGGCAGTGCGCCTCCAGCGCGCCGGGCGGCAGCGGCCCGGCCCCCTCGCGCAGCTGGACGACGGCGGCCACCCGCTGCCCCCACCGCTCGTCGGGAACACCCGCCACCAGCACGTCGTACACGTCCGGATGCGCCTTGAGGGCCTGCTCGACCTCCTCCGGATAGACCTTCTCGCCGCCGGTGTTGATGCACTGCGAGCCCCGCCCCAGCAGCGTGATCTCGCCGTCCGCCCCGGCCCGCGCCATGTCGCCGAGCAGCACCCACCGCTCGCCGCCCGCCCGGAAGAACGTCGCCGCGGTCCGCTCCGGGTCGTTGTAGTACCCGAGCGGCACGTGGCCGCGCTGCGCCACGCGCCCTTCCCCGCCGGGCGCCACGGGCTCGTGCGTGACCGGATCGACGACGGCCGTGCGCTCGTTGACGCGCAGCAGCAGCCCCCCGCCCGCATCCACCCCCGCCCCCACCCCGTCCGCGGCGGTGCCGTTGAAGCCCGACTCCGAGGAGCCGAAGTTGTTCAGCAGCGCCACGTGCGGCAGCAGCGCCGCGAACTGCTCCCGCACGGTGCGGGAGAGGATCGCCCCCGAGCTGCTGACGCTGAACAGCGATGAGCAGTCGGTGCCCCGCAGCGGTCCGGCCAGCGCGTCCACCAGGGGCCGCAGCATCGCGTCGCCCACCAGGGAGACGCAGGTGACCTTCTCCCGTGCGACCGTGCGCAGCACTTCGTCGGGGGCGAACCTGCTGTGCAGCACGACCTTCTGGCCGTAGTCGAAGGCGATGAGCGCGGTGAGCGTGGACGTGCCGTGCATCAGCGGCGCGGTGGGGAAGAAGACCAGGCCCTCACCGCTTTCGGCGACCCGCTCGGCGAGCTCCCGCGGGTGCCTGACCGGCTCGCCCGTGGGCGCCCCGCCGCCGAGCCCGGAGAAGAACAGGTCCTCCTGGCGCCACATCACGCCTTTGGGCAGGCCGGTCGTGCCGCCCGTGTAGATGATGACTTGGTCGTCCGCCGAGCGCGGGCCGAAGCCCCGCAGGGGCGAGCCCGACGCTTCGGCTTCGGTGAAGGGGACGGGCGTGAGGGCGGGCTCGGGCGCCCCGTCCGGAGGCGTCCCGGCGCGCACGAGGTGGCGCAGCACGTCCGTACGGGGGAGTGCCGCGGCCACCCGGGCGGTGAAGGCGGCGTCGAAGACCAGGGCCACGAGGTCGGCGTCCCGGTAGAGGTAGGCCAGTTCGTCCTCGACGTAGCGGTAGTTGACGTTGACGGGCACGGCCCGGATCTTCAGGCAGGCCCAGAAGGACTGGACGTACTCGACGCCGTTGTAGAGATGCAGCCCCACGTGGTCGCCGGGCCGGATCCCCCGGCCGCGCAGGTGGTGCGCCAGCCGGTTGGCGGCCGCGTCGAGCTGCGCGTACGTCAGCCGCCGCTCGGTGCCGCTCCCGGGGAGGTCCGCGTGGACCAGGGCCTCCCTGCGGGGCACGGCGTCCACGACCGACTCGAAGAGATCCGCGAGGTTGTAGTCCACGTTTCCTCCTGCCCGGCGGAGCGGCGGCCGGCGCCCATTAGAGCGCCGCGGGGCGCAGGGAGGAAGGGCCGGGACCCGGGAAGGGCCAAGAAATCTGACGGGAAGTCAGAAAACTCTTGAACCCCGCCCCCGCCTCCTGCACCCTGTTCCCGTCGCCGGGACGGGAGGAAGACCCACGGGAGGAAGACCCAATGAGCGGGACCGAACACCTCACGGCCGAACGCGTCGGCGCCACCATGGTGCTCACCCTCAACCGGCCGGAAGCGAAGAACGCCCTGTCACTGCCGATGCTGGCCGGGCTCCACGACGGCTGGCTGGAAGCCGACGCCGACGACGCGATCCGCTCCGTCGTGCTCACCGGCGCCGGCGGGGCCTTCTGCTCCGGCATGGACCTCAAGGCGCTCCACGGGCCGGGCCCGGCGGACGACGCCTGCCGCGCACGGTTCAAGGCCGACCCCGACCTGCACTGGAAGGCCATGCTCCGCCACCACCGCCCGCGCAAGCCGGTCATCGCCGCCGTCGAGGGCCCCTGCGTCGCGGGCGGCACCGAGATCCTCCAGGGCACCGACATCCGCATCGCCGGCGAGAGCGCCGTCTTCGGCCTCTTCGAAGTGCGCCGCGGCCTCTTCCCCGTCGGCGGCTCCACCGTCCGCCTCGCCCGCCAGATCCCGCGCACCCACGCCCTGGAGATGCTGCTCACCGGCCGCCCCTACAGCGCCGCCGAAGCCGCGCGCATCGGCCTCATCGGCCACGTCGTCCCGGACGGCACGGCCCTGGAGCGGGCCCTGGAGACCGCCGCACTCGTCAACGCCAACGGGCCGCTGGCCGTCGAGGCCGTCAAGGCCTGCGTCCACGACACGGCCGGCCTGGACGAGGCCGCGGGCCTCGCCCTCGAACTCGAACGGGGCATGCCCGTCATCGGCAGCGCCGACGCCAAGGAGGGCACCCGGGCCTTCGCCGAGAAGCGCCCCGCCGTCTACCGGCGCGCCTGAAGGGAGCCCCGCCGTGCCGGAGATCCTCACCGCACCCCTGACCGTCTCCTTCCCCTTCACCCGCTCCCTCGGCCCCGTCCAGAGCGCCTTCCTCACGGGCCTGCGCGAGCGCACCGTGCTCGGCGTGCGGACCACCGACGGCCGCGTCCTCGTACCGCCCGTCGAGTACGACCCCGTCACCGCCGGGGAGATCCGCGACCTCGCCGAGGTCGCCCCCACCGGAACCGTCACCACCTGGGCCTGGAACCCCGCCCCCCGGGACAAGCAGCCCCTGCGCACGCCCTTCGCCTGGGTCCTCGTCCGCCTCGACGGCGCCGACACCGCCCTGCTGCACGTCCTCGACGCCCCCGGCCCGCACGCCGTACGGACCGGCATGCGCGTCCGCATCCGCTGGGCCCCCGAACGCACCGGCGCCATCACCGACATCGGCTGCTTCGAGCCGTACGAGGACGAGCCCGGCGAAGACGAGACAGCCGCAGGGAAGGCCGGCGCAGGCGAGGACCGCGCGCGGGAGGCCGGCCACCGTCCGGCCGCCCCGCACGACGGCGTCTTCGACGCCCCCGTCACCGGCATCGTCACCCCCGCCCGCCTCGACTACACCTACACCCCCGGCCGCGCCATGAGCCGCCACCTCGCCGCCCTCGCCGAGCACAGGATCACCGGCGAACGCTGCCCCTCCTGCCGCAAGGTCCACGTCCCGCCCCGGGGCGTCTGCCCCACCTGCGGCGTTCCCACGACCGAGCAGACGGAGGTCGGCCCGCACGGCACCGTCACCACCTTCTGCGTCGTCAACATCAAGGCCAAAGGCGCCGGCATCGACGTCCCGTACGTCTATGCCCACATCGCCCTCGACGGCGCCGACCTCGCCCTCCACGCGCGCATCGGCGGGATCCCCTACGACGAGGTGCGCATGGGCATGCGCGTCGCACCCGTATGGACCGGCGACGCCCGCCACCCGGACCACTTCCGTCCCACCGGCGAGCCCGACGCCGCCTACGACACCTACAAGGAGCTGCTGTGACGCCGCCCCGCGACGTGGCCGTCGTCGCCTTCGCGCACAGCGAGCGCGACGGCAGCGCCGACGGCGCGTCCGAGCCCGAGATGCTGCTGCCCGTCCTGCGCGAGGCGCTGCGCCAGGCGGGACTGGCCCCCGGCGAAGCCGACTTCACCTGCTCCGGGTCCAGCGACTATCTCGCGGGCCGCCCCTTCTCCTTCACGCTCACCCTCGACAGCGTCGGCGCCTGGCCGCCCATCGCCGAGTCCCACGTGGAGACGGACGGGGCCTGGGCCCTGTACGAGGCCTGGGTGAAGATCCTCACCGGCCGCGCCGACACGGCCCTCGTCTACGCCCACGGCAAGCCCACCGCCGGCGACCCGGCCGACGTCCTCACCCGCCAGCTCGACCCCTACTACCTCGCCCCCCTGTGGCCCGACCCGCGCGCCCTCGCGGCCCTCCAGGCCCGGGCGCTCATCGACGCCGGCCACCTGGAGGAACCGCCCGCCGCGGAGGCCCACGCCGTACTGCCCCTGCGCGCCGGCGACTTCCCGGCTCCCGTCGACGGCGCGGCCGCCGTCGTCCTCGCCGCCGGCGACACCGCCCGCCGCATGTGCGAGCGGCCCGCCTGGATCCGCGGCATCGACCACCGGATCGAACCCCAGGCACCGGGCCTGCGCGACCTCACCGACTCGCCCTCCACCCGCCTGGCCGCCGAACGCGCCGGAGCCTTCCGCGCCCCCGTCGACACCGCCGAACTCCACGCCCCCTGCACCGCACAGGAGACCGTCCTGCGGCGGGCGCTGCGCCTCGACGGCACCGTCACCGTCAACCCGTCGGGCGGAGCGCTCGCCGCCGACCCCGTCATGGTCACCGGCCTCGTCCGGCTCGGCGAAGCGGCCGCCCGCATCCACCGCGGCGACTCCGACCGGGCCCTGGCCCACGCCACCTCCGGGCCCTGCCTCCAGCACAACCTCGTCGCCGTACTGGAAGCCGTTCCGGAAGGGGAGACCCGGTGAGCGGACAACGGACGGGCAGGGAGCCCGTCGCCGTCGTCGGCATCGGCCAGACCAAGCACGCCGCGGCCCGCCGGGACGTCTCCCTCGCCGGACTCGTCCGCGAAGCCGCCCTGCGGGCCCTCGACGACGCACAGCTGTCCTGGGCCGACGTCGACGCCGTCGTCCTCGGCAAGGCCCCCGACTTCTTCGAGGGCGTGATGATGCCCGAGCTCTACCTCGCCGATGCCCTCGGCGCCGCCGGGAAACCCGTCCTGCGGGTGCACACCGCCGGCTCCGTCGGCGGCTCCACGGCCCTCGTCGCCGCCGACCTCGTCGCCGCGCGCGTCCAGCGCACCGTCCTGGCCGTCGCCTTCGAGAAGCAGTCCGAGTCCAACGCCATGTGGGGCCTGTCCCTGCCCGTGCCCTTCCAGCAGCCCCTGCTGGCCGGCGCCGGAGGATTCTTCGCCCCGCACGTACGGGCCTACATCCGCCGCAGCGGCGCGCCCGGCGGCGTGGGCGCCCTCGTCGCCTACAAGGACCGCCGCAACGCCCTGCGGAACCCCTGGGCCCACCTCCACGAGCACGGCATCACCCTGGAACAGGTGCGCTCCTCGCCGATGCTGTGGGACCCCGTCCGCTACTCCGAGACCTGCCCGTCCTCCGACGGCGCCTGCGCCGTGGTCCTCACCGACCGTGCCGGAGCCGCCCGCGCCCCGCACCCGCCCGCCTGGGTGCACGGCGGCGCCATGCGCAGCGAGCCCACGCTCTTCGCCGGCAAGGACTTCGTCTCGCCGCGCGCGGGCCGCGACTGCGCCGCCGAGGTCTACCGTCAGGCCGGCATCACCGACCCGCGCCGCGAGATCGATGTCGCCGAACTCTACGTGCCCTTCAGCTGGTACGAGCCGATGTGGCTGGAGAACCTCGGCTTCGCCGCCGAGGGGGAGGGCTGGAAGCTCACCGCCTCCGGTGCCACCGAGCCCGGCGGCGAACTGCCCGTCAACCCCTCGGGCGGTGTCCTGTCCACCAACCCCATCGGCGCCTCCGGCCTCATCCGCTTCGCCGAAGCGGCCCTCCAGGTGCGGGGGACGGCGGGGGAGCACCAGGTCGACGGCGCCCGGACGGCGCTCGGCCACGCCTACGGAGGGGGCGCGCAGTTCTTCTCCATGTGGGTGGTGGGGCGCCGGCCGCCCACCACGTGAAGGAGCGCACGGCGGAGCTCGGCCGCCGTGCGGCCTGTGCGGCGCACGCCGCGCTCGCTAGGGTGGGCGCGGGACGACGACCGGGAGGAGCTTCAGCAGTGGCGGAGAGCACGACTGAACGACCGGCGGGCGGCATCGTGCCCGAGCTCGACCTCGGCAACGCCGCCTGGCTGTCGAGCAGCCAGGGAACCGGCGATGTCCAGATCGCCTTTGTCGAAGGCTTCATCGCGATGCGCAACGGACGCAATCCGGACGGGCCCGCGCTCGTCTTCACGCCGGGGGACTGGCGGGCGTTCGTACGCGGCGCGCGCGAGGGCGAGTTCGACCTCACCTGACGGGCTGTCAGCCCACGAGCGCGCCCTCGGTCAGCAGATCCGCGTGGTGGCGGCGGGCCACCTGGGGGTGCGCACGCAGCCAGCCCTTGATCTCGTTGCGGCCGTACTCGGCGAACAGCGGGTTGCGGGCGTCCTGCGTGACGCCCGGCGCCCGGTCCGCGTGCGCGAACGGCACGGGCGCGATGCGGGCGTCCAGGCGCGGGTTGTAGAAGAACGGGACCGAGAACCGCTCGCGGGTGCCGGCCGGGCTGACCACACGGTGGTTGGTGGCCTTCAGGTAGCCGTTCGTGGCCACCTCCAGCAGCTCGCCCAGGTTGATCACGAACGCGCCCGGCACCGGCGGCACGTCGACGAAGGACCCGTCCGCGGCCTCCACTTGCAGGCCGCCGACCTCGTCCTGGAGGAGGAGGGTCAGGAACCCGTAGTCCTTGTGGGCGCCCACGCCCTGACCCGCCCCGTCGGGGGCGCTGCCGGGGTAGCGGACCAGCTTCAGGTGCAGGTGGGGGCGGTCGGCGAAGGCCTCGTCGTAGAAGTCCTCGGGGGCGCCGATCGAGGCCAGCAGCTCGTGCAGCAGCCGCTCGGCGACCTCGCTCAGCCGGTCGATCCAGCGCAGCGCCGCCGTGCGCAGCCCGGGCAGGGCCGCGGGCCACTGGTTCGGGCCCTCCAGCCACCAGTAGCCGGGCTCGTCCGCGCCCGGCGCGCGCGCCTCCCGCTCGGCGCCTATGTCGAGCTGGTCGCGCCAGTCCTGGCTGCCGCCGGTCCGCTCGTCGCCGGTGCGGGTGTAGCCGCGGAAGTGGGGGGAGTTGAGGTTGCTGATGGACAGCCGGTCCGCCTCGGGGAGCGCGAAGAACGCCCGCATGGTGCGCCACAGCTCGGCCGTCTCGGCCTCGGTGACGCCGTGGCCGGTCAGGTGGAAGAAGCCCACGTCGCGCGCGGCCGAGTGCAGCTGCTCGCGGAAGCGGGCACGGGCCTCGGGGCCGGCGGAGGCGGCGGAGAGGTCGAGGACGGGAAGCTCGTTGCTCATGAGGGTTGTCCACAGCGTGAGGGCCCGGAATTGCGTACGGCGGTGCGCCGGACGCCCGCGCCGCCGCCGCGGGGTACGCGGGCAGGGCGGAGCGGGACCGGGAGAACGGCAGGAAGGAAAAGAAAGAAAGCAGGCCACGGGCCCGAAGAAAGGGGCCGGGCAGGAAGAAGATCAGCCGTAGCGGCGACAGGACATGCTCGTGACGCGGAGGAGGTCCACGTGGCGGCGTTTGACGAGCATAGTCACGCGCCTATCGTATACGACCGGCCGGGAAACCGGCGCCAGGTGCTCTGACCTGCGGGTTTCCGGACAAGGGAATCCCCCTGCCCCGGGGCCCGTGCACCCGAGACAGGGGGAGATCCGGCCATCCGCAGACCAGCAGCAGCGCCGGTCGCGGCGTCGGTCAGTGGCCGTGGTTGAAGCCGGGGCCGCCGAAGCCGGGGTGGCCGCCGCCCTTGTTGCCCGAGCCGTTGCCCGAGATGATCGGGATCTCGTCGAGGATGTGCGACAGCGGGTCGTCGCCGTCGCTGATCGTCGAGTTGTCGGTGCACTGCTGCTGCTGCTGGGAAGTGAGGATCGGCACGTCCTGGATGCCGACGTTGATCAGCAGGGCGAGGACCGACTGGAGGCCGATCTTCCCGATGCCCAGGCACGGCTTGTTGAGTGTGCCCTGGATCAGACTCATCTGAGGGCTTTCCTTGCCACCGGTCTTGGTGTTGCCGTAACCGGTGTGCGAGGCGTTGCCGTTGGCTACGTCCTGGTCGTTGCCGATCGCCATCGCCGGGCTGGCAATGGTGCCGACAGCGGTAGCCGTCACGGCGGCCGTCGTGAGTACATTCTTGAGCACGTCTGTGCCTTTCGATCGATTAGCTGCCTCTCAAAGACAGGGAAGCGATCTGAGTAACTCGGCCGCATAACGGAAGTTTCGGGAATTCACTCATTTGCTCCAGGACGGTGGTTTCCGTAAGGAGAAGTCCCGCATTCGCCTGGTAACGTGCCGCCGCGGCGGAGTTCTTCGGCCGTCGGGCCCGCCCGGACAGCGCCCCCACAAGCCGCGTCCGGGCGGGCCCTGGCCCGGCCGCCGCGAGCCCTTCGTACGGGCCGCCGCCGAAGCCCGCCCCGGCGCCACTACCGGGCCCCGGGCACGTACGATGTGAGCATGTCCTTCCTCCGCCGCCGCAGCGCCACGCCCACCGGGCCGGACTTCGACGTCCTGGCCATGGACCCGGGGGACTGGCCGGGCGATCTCGGGGCCGGGCTGCTGCCCGCGCCCGACGGCAGCTGCCAGGGTGTCTTCCTCCGCTACGACCTCTTCGGCGGGCGCGGCCCGGCGATGATCATCGGCAATCTGCCCGAGGGCTCCCCGGCGCGCGAGCTCGACGAGGGCCAGGTGCCCTTCGAGGTCACGCAGCTCCTGGCCGCCCTCGGCAACGAGGAGCCGGTGCAGGTGCTGGAGACCGAGGACATCCCGGTCATGCACGAGGACAGCCTGCTGATCGTCCGGCGCATCAAGTGCTCCGAGGGCCGCATCTCCTGCACCCAGTTCGACCGCAGCGACGGCGTCCTCGTCACCATCGCCAGCTGGGACCGGCCCATCACGGACGAGCTCTACCAGCTCCTCAAGCCGCTGCCCGCCGAGATGTTCCAGACGGCCTGACGAGGCCCCCGCACCACGACGCACCGGAGCCCGGTACGGCCACGCCGTACCGGGCTCCTGGCGTCCTCTTCGACCGCGCTACCGGTTCGAGGGCCGCACGGACACGTCAGCGGCCTTCACGAAGGCCACCCGGTGCCCGAACTGGATCTCGTAGTACGCCTCCCTGCCCCGGATCACCTTGTGGCCCGCGGGATCGAAGGTCTTCGCCCACAGGTACTCGCTCCGGAGCCGATCCCCCATGACGTACGCCTGCCCGGCGAACAGCTTGTACGGCAGCGGGGCCAGCGCCTGCACCGGCACCTCCGCGGGATACGCCTCCTTCTCCGGATACGCCCGCCCGAACACCGGGACCTCCGCCAGCCCCTCCTTCGGCGTCACCACCGAGCCGTAGGCGCTGACCGCGGTCGGCCGCGACGCCGGGTCCTTGAACCACGCCTTCTGCCCCAGGTACCAGATCGCCGTCCACGAGCCCTTGCGCCCCGCCACCGCGAACTGCTGGCCCGTCGAGGCGCGGGCCCCCGTGTCGTTGACGTCGATCGTGGACGCGCCGCCGTCCGGCCGCAGCCCGGCGTCCTTCACCAGCGGCGCCTTCTCGCTCGGCTGCGTGTACAGCCGCACCGCACCCGAACCGTGCGGGGCGCACGGCTTGGCCGGCCCCGTGCAGCCGGTGTAGGCGGGCTTGTGCGCGTCGTACTCGGGCAGGACGGTGACCATCCCCGCGTTCGCGCCGCCCGTCGAGCGGAACGGCTTGCCCATCAGATCGAAGTAATGCGCCCAGTCCCAGTACGGACCGGGGTCGGTGTGCATCCCCTTGATCGTCGCCGGGGTCGTGCCCGGGACGTTGTCATGGCCCAGGATGTGCTGCCGGTCCAGCGGGATGTCCAGCTCTTCCGCCAGATACCGCACCAGACGGGCCGAGGCGCGGTACATCTCCTCCGTATACCAGGCGTCCGGCTGGGCGAGGAAGCCCTCGTGCTCGATGCCGACCGACTTGGCGTTCACGTACCAGTTGCCCGCGTGCCAGGCCACGTCCCTCGTCGGCACGTGCTGGGCGATGTGGCCGTCCGCGGAGCGCACGGTGTAGTTCCACGAGACGTACGCGGGGTCCTTGATCAGCTTGATCGTCGTCTCCCAGGACCCCTCGGTGTCGTGGATGACGATGAACTCGGTCTTCTGCGAATCCGGGCGGTCCGCCAGATCGTGATTGCCGTAGTTGTTGTCGCCCGGCAGCTTCTCGTACGGGGCCGGGATCGCCTCGCAGGCCACCGCCGACGGACACTCGGTCTCCTCGTCCGAAGGCTCCGGCAAGCCCAGCCGCCGCACCTGCTCCGTGCGGTCGGGCAGGCGCGGGACGGCCGCCAGGGCGACCAGCTGGCCGACGTCGGTCGTACGCCGCTGACCCGAACGGATCACGTCGAAGACGTCACGCGCGAAGGCCGTGGCCGTCGCCGTGTCGGAGGCGCCCGGATAGGCCGCCACAGCACCGAACCAGTCGGCCGGATTCTCGCTCAAGGGCAGCCGCAGCCGCTTCTGGGCGGCGGCGAGCAGCGCCGCGCCACCCCGCACGTTCGCAGCGGGATCCTTGCGCAGGGCCTCCCGCGACAGACCGGACACCCGGGCGGCCTGCTCCAGGGTGCGCAGCCGCGCCGGGACCTCCCCGGCCGGCAGCACGGACGGCCGGACCGTCCGGGGACCGGCAACCGGACGGGAGCCGTCGCCACGCGGATCCTCACGGCCCTCGCTGTGGTGCGGAACCGCGGCCACGGCATGCGCGGCATCGGTCAGATGCATCGGGCCGTAGCCACCGGTGACGCTCGGGGCACCGCCGTGGCTGTCCCACCGCGACTCCATATAGGAGAGGCCCAGCAGCACACTCTGCGGAACACGATATTCATGGGACGCCGCGGCGAAGGCCCGCTGGAGCGCGCCGGAGCGCGCCTGGCGGTCCGTGGCCGTCGCCGCACCGGGCGCCAAGGGCAGCAAAAGGGCGGCCGAAGCCAGTACTCCGGCCGCCTGGAACGCCCCCCGGCTTCTTCGGAGGGCTCTCAGGGGGGCGGTCCACGATTCGGGAACGGATCCTCGCAATGCAGCCTCCTCGGGGCGTGCCGTGCCACGCGCGGGAAATGGTCGGGGCGCGAGCGGGCGTGCGGGACCGGACGTAACCAGAGGTAGTCCCTGGCAGACGATCCGTCAATCATGCTGCTGCGAAGCATGTTGCCCGTACGAACGCTGCGCCTCCGACGCCGAGGCTGCACCCTTTCCGGCCCCGCACACGGCGACACGCCGCGCTCGGGGCGCGGCGTGTCGCGAAGGAGGTCGCTGAGCTGCCGTCGGCGTGGCATTCAGCGGGGGCCGTCAGCGGGTGCCCACCGCCGCCCGGACGGCGCGCCGGGCCAGCGCGCAGTCGTCGTGCAGCCGGCGGAGCAGCAGCCGCTGCTCCTCGCCCGAGTCGGCCGCGCCGGGCGCCGCCGGGGCGGGGTCCTGCATGGCGCGCTGCACGGCCGTCTCGCACGTACGGAGCTCGCGGGTCAGGATGAGCATGAGGTTCACCAGGAAGGCGTCACGCTGCACCGTGCCCGCCTGCCGGGCGACCTGGCTGATGTGCCGGCGCGCCACCGGGGCGTCGCCGAGGGCCATCCAGAGCGTGGCCAGGTCGTACCCCGGGAGATACCAGCCCGCCTGGTCCCAGTCCACCAGCACCGGGCCCGTGGGGGCCAGGAGGATGTTGGAGAGCTGGGCGTCGCCGTGGCAGAACTGGCCCTGGACGTGGGCCAGCCCGTACAGCAGCTTTTGCAGGTCGCCCATGTCGCGGTCGGTCAGCAGGCCCAGCTCGTGATAGCGCGCGATGCGCTTGCCGTAGTCCAGCGGCATGTCGAACATGCCGGCCGGGGGGCGCCACAGATTGACCCGGCAGATCGCACCCAGCGCGGCCCGGACATCCGCCCGCGGCGGGGTCTCCGAAGGGTGGCGCTGTACGGCGGCGGGCCGCCCGGGCATGCGCTCGATCACCAGCGTGCAGTTGTCGGGGTCGGCGGCGATGAGCCGCGGCACCCGCACCGGCGGACGGTGGCGGACGAACGCACGGTATGTCGCTATTTCCTGCCGGAAGCGCTCGGTCCAGGCCGACGAGGTATCCAGTAAACACTTGGCCACGGCTGTGGTGCGGCCGGTGGAGCCGACCAGCAGGACGGAGTGCCCGCTGCGGCGCAGGACCTGGACGGCGTTGAACTCCGGGCAGATGCGCTGTACCGCGGTGATCGCTGTGCGCAATTGCGCCCCCTGAGGGCCGGACAAGTCGATTCTCCCGCTGAGCGGCTGGCCGCCTAGCCCCGGGGCCGGCCGGGCCCGTCCGCCCCCGAAGGCAGCCCCCGCGGCGTGGGAGGGGTCGAGGTACGGCCCGCCGCCGGCGTGCTGGGGACGGAGCCGGGGCGGGGCGGACACGGAGGACGAGGCTGCATACATGAGCGGAACGGATCCCTTCGTGTGCCGACGAGTTGCCGCGCTGCCCCGGAAACCCGGACCGGCCGTGCACCCTGGGGAATGCACGGGGAGGATCCTCCCTGCATATGCCGCTATATACGCGCTGCATACGCGGGGAGCCGGCGATCCGTGGCCGGCTGCCGGGTGACCGGGGTGGCGCGTTCCTACATCACACCCCGCCACGGGTGGCACACCATGTGGCGGACCCTGGCGAACCCTGGCGAATACTCGCTTGGTCCATGACGGGCCGCTACCTTCAAGTCAGCCGAGAACCTGGGGGCTTGACGTGACAAGGGAACCCAACACCCGCCTCGCGGATCTGTTCGGCCTGGCCGGATGGTCCAAGGGCGAACTGGCGAGGCTCGTGAACCGGCAGGCGGCCGTCATGGGCCACCCGCAGCTGGCGACCGACACCTCGCGAGTGCGGCGTTGGATCGACATGGGGGAGTCCCCGCGCGATCCCGTGCCCAAGGTGCTGGCAGCCCTCTTCACCGAGCGACTCGGCCGTGTCGTGACCATCGAGGACCTCGGGTTCGGCCGTCGAGGGCGCGCGGGTAGGGGGCAGTCCGCGGACGGCCTCCCCTGGCCGCCCGAGCGGACCGCCGCGGTCCTCACCGAATTCACGGGAATGGACCTCATGCTCAACCGACGCGGCTTGGTGGGCGCGGGCGCCGCGCTCGCCGCAGGCTCAGCACTCAGCAGCGCCATGCACGACTGGCTGCACTCCGATCCGGTCCTCGCCTCCGACTCCCCCCGCTTCGACGATCCGCTGCACCGGGACGCCGTCCACGCCGAAACCGCCGGGCTCGACCGCTACGAGGCCGTGCCGGTGGGCTCCACCGAGATCGACGCCCTGGAGCGCTCGGTCGAGGTGTTCCGCGCGTGGGACGCGGCCCGCGGCGGCGGCCTTCAGCGCAAGGCGGTGGTCGGCCAGCTCAACGAGGTGGGCGGGATGCTCTCCTACCACCACCCCGAGCACCTCCAGCGCAGGCTGTGGGGCGTCGCCGCGAACCTCGCGGTGCTCGCCGGCTGGATGTCCCACGACGTGGGGCTCGAACCGACCGCCCAGAAGTACTTCGTCATCGCCGCCCACGCGGCCCGCGAGGGCGGCGACCGGCCCCGCGCCGGCGAGGCGCTCTCCCGCGCGGCCCGTCAGATGGTGCACCTCGGCCGGCCCGACGACGCCCTCGACCTGATGACGCTCGCCAAGTCCGGCTCCGGCGACGAGACCCTGCCCCGCACCCGCGCCATGCTCTACACCATCGAGGCCTGGGCGCAGGCGTCGATGGGCCGGGGCCAGGCCATGCGGCGCACGCTCGGCGAGGCCGAAGAGCTGTTCGTCTCCGACAAGCGGGACGTGCCGCCCCCCAGCTGGATGCAGCACTTCGACGAGGCCGACCTCCACGGCATGCAGGCCCTGGCCTACCGCACGCTCGCCGAGCACGACGCGGCGGCCGCGGCCATCGCCCAGCAGCACGCCAGAGAGGCGCTGGCCTTGCGCAAGAGCGGCCACCAGCGGTCGATGATCTTCGACTACATCTCCATGGCGTCGGCCTGCTTCATCAGCAACGACCCCGAACAGGCCGACACCTACGCCCGGCTGGCACTGGTGTCCATCGGCGAGACCTCCTCGCACCGCACCTGGGACCGGCTCCGCGAGATGTACCGCCTCACGGGGAAGTACGCCGGATACGCCCGGATCGAGGATCTCCGGCAGGAGATCAAACGGGCCCTGCCCAAAGCCCCCAAGGCGCAGCCCAAGAAGGGCGGAGGGAGCGGAGGGAAGGGCATGGCCGTCTAGTCGGCCGTCTAGCCGCTGATGCGGCCGATCAGCAGGCAGGCATCGTCCTCGCGCTCCTTGCTGCCGAACTCCTCCAGCACGGCCCGTACGCAGTCCTGCGCGCTCCTCGCCGCGGTGAACCGCGGGGCGAGGTCCAGCAGGCGGTCGGTGACCGTCCCGGCGGCCGACCCCGTGCTGTGGGGCGAGAGTCCGTCGGTGTGGAGGAGAAGGACGTCGCCGGGCTCCAGGAGCTCCTCGGCCTGCCCGTAGGCGGCATCCGCGACGGCCCCGAGCAGCATGCCCTCCGGCGGCCGCAGCGCACGGCCCTTCCCGCCGCGGAAGAGCAGCGGTGCGGGGTGGCCCGCCTGGGACCAGGTCAGGGTGCGGCTCGCGGGGTCGTAGCGGCAGCAGACGGCGCTGCCCAGGGCGGGCTGCGCGGAGGCGTCGAGGAGGCGGTTGAGCCAGCCCATGAGCGGGCCGGGCTCGGCGCCGGTCACGGCCATGCCGCGCAGCGCGCCGAGCAGCATGGCCATGCCGGAGGTGGCGGCCACGCCGTGGCCGGTGAGGCCGCCCACGCTGAGGAGGGTCTGCCCGCCGGGCAGCCCCAGGGCGTCGAACCAGTCACCGCCGATGAGGGCGCTGCTGGCGGAAGGGAGGTAGTGGGCGGCGAGGTCGAGGGCGCCGGGGGAGCCGTCGGACTGCTCGGCGCCGCCCCGGGGGAAGCGCAGGGAGCCGCGCCACGGCGGCAGCACGGCTTCCTGGAGCTCGACGGCGATCCGGTGCTCGGTCCGGGCGAGGTGCTGCCGGCGGTGCAGGGAGTCGCACGTCTCGTCGACGGCGCGGCGGCTGCGGCGCAGCTCGCTGATGTCGCGTAAAACGGCCCACATGGAGGTCGCGGTGCCGTCGCCGTCCAGGACGGGCTCGCCCATCATGTGCACCGCGCGGAGCGAGCCGTCGCCGCGGACGATGCGGAATTCGCCGTCGATGGGCTTGCCGTCCACCAGGCAGCCGGTGACCATCGCGGTCAGCCGGCCGCGGTCCTCCTCGGGCAGCCAGGAGGGGAGCTCGTCCAGGGTGAGGGGGCCGTCCTCGGGCCGGCGGCCGAAGAGCTGGTAGAGCTCGTCGGACCAGGTGGCCTCGTCGGTGAGGAGATTCCACTCCGCGCTGCCGACCCGGCCCGGCGCGGTGCCGGGCTGCGGGGCGGGCGGCGCGGCCGGGGCCGGCACCGCGCCCGTGGGGAGGCCGGGCGGGGGAGGGCCCTCGCGGAGCTGGCCGAGGTGCTCCCCGAGGTCGTCGAGGTGGTGGGCGGCGAGATCGCACAGGGCGCGGTGCCAGCGCCTGCGGGCGTCGTCCGGCGCCTCCTCGGCGGCCGCCGCGCGCCGCACGGCGTCGAGGCCGCCGCGCAGCCGCCGCGTCTGGGAGATGAGGGCGTCGACCGTGCCGTGCTCGGGCGGCTGAGCTGCGGAGGAGTCCGCGTGGAGGGGGGACGGCATGTCGTACTCCGATGGGGGGAGCGGCACAGCCGGCTCCGTAGGGTCCGCGGGATGAGCCGTAACGACTCTGGCACAGGCGGGGAGGGCCTGTAAGGGCTTTGGCAACACCCGATCCGGTGGTGTCCAGGGCATATGCCAGAGGCAGGAGGGTGAGGTGAGGGGGTAAAAGAGCGGAGGAAAGGCGGCGAAACGGACGGGGCTCGGCGGAATCCCACACTCCAGGTAGGCTGCGGGGCGCTCGACCGACCTCGAGTTCCCCCTGTTCACCACGCATAGCACCGGTGGACACCGGCAAGAATGCCGGACGACGGAAATCCCGTTGCCAGCCGACTCCCCGCACCGGATGCTGACCCCATGTTCGATCCAGACATAGCGCCCAGCGGCACCCTGCTCGGCCTCCTTCAGCGAGGCCGCGGCGACGGGACCCTGCATGCCCTCGCGGCGCCGCGGGCGGAGGCGCTCGCGGCGCTCCACCACTGCCTCCTGCGCGACCCCAGGCGCGACTGGCAGGTGGAGAACCGCTCCCTGTACTACGCGCGCCTTTGTCTGGACCTCGACGCCGGGCTCGGCGAGCTGGAGCGGCACCTCTTCTGCGCCGACGACCTCCTCGACACCGCGGAGGAGCGCACCGGCCTCGCCCTCGCCGTCCTCGGCCACCTCGCCTCGTACGGCCGCGAGGACGCCCTGCTGCTCCTGCGGCGGTATGCGATCTCCGGCGCGAACTGGGCCTGGGCCCTCGACGAGCTCGCCCTGCGCGACGACGACGCCGGCCTGATAGCCCTCGGCGAGAGCGTCCTCGCCCGCTTCCCCGCCGGCCCGGAGGGCGACCGCGACCTCGCCGCGGCCGTGCGCGACGCCTTCGAGCCCCGCCCCTGGCGGCTGTGGGCCGACGAGGCGCAGTCGCCCGCGACCGCCCTCCGGGTGCGCGCCGCGCAGGAGCAGGGCTCCTTCGACCGCTGGCAGCGCCAGCTGCGCCCGTCGGGCCCGCGGCCCGGCTGGAGCGTGCGCGAGGTCCTCGACTGGGCCCAGGAGGGCCTCGGCCTGTACCCCGCCCAGCTCCGCCACGTCCCCGCGACCCGCTGCCTGAACGCCGTCGCGGGCCCCGAGGACCGGCTGGAGATCATCGAGGCCGCCGCGTTCGGCCCCGAGGCCGCCCGCGCCACCGCCCTGCGCTACCTCGCCGAGCACGACGACCCGCAGGCGCTCGACCTCATCGAGGCCGCCGCGGCCGACCCCGCCGGGCTCGTGGCCGAGGCCGCCGTCACCGCCTTCGAGCGCATGCGCGGCACGGCCGCCCTGGAGCGCGCCCGCGCCTGGATCCACCGCACCGACGCCCTCGGCGGCGCCGCCGCCGGCATGCTCGCCTCCCGCGGCGCCCCCTACGACGCGACGCTGGTCCTCGGTGCCCTGCGCCGCACGGTCCGGGCCGAGGGTCCCGACGCGCCGGTCCTGTGGGACCTCGTGCCGGGCGCCGGGCGCCTGGGGATCACCTGCGCCGCGCCCGTGCTGCGCCACGTCTACCGGGAGACGTCCTCCTCGCACCTGCGCGGCCGCACGGCGCGGGCCCTGGCGGCGACGGACCCGTCGTTCGCGACCGGCTTCGCGGTGGAGTGCCTGTGGGACTGCGAGGAGACGACGCGCGAGCTCGCCGCGCACCACGCCACCACCGCCGACGCCCGCGTCGTCGAACAGCTGCGCAGGCTCGCCGCGGATCCGGCCGAGGAGGACGACGTCCAGACCGCCGTCCGCAGCCGCTTCGGCCCGGAGACCGCGGTGTGAGCGGCGTACCAGCAGAATGATCGCGTGAATGCGATAACAAGTGCGAAAAAAATGACAGCCGCGGTCGCCGTCCTCATCGGCGCGCAGCTGGCGGCCGCTACGGTCGCGACGGCTGCTGAGGCGGCTCCGGTGCCTGCCGCTGCCGCCGTTTCCGGCAAGGCCGCGGGTGGTACGGACAGCAAGGCGGCCGCCGTCAGGATCACGGAGGGGCAGGTCGCCGAGGCCGCCCCGGGCGGCACGCTCTTCTACCCGAGCGTCACCAGCTGCCTCACCGTCACCGTCCGGCTGCGCAACGGCGGTCTCGTGGGCGCCCACGCCAGCCTCTTCCAGGTGCCGGGCGAGCTCCGCTCCGACCGCATCCTGTCCGCGCTGAAGCAGCGGGTGGGCGGCCGGGCGGTGCGCGCGGTCGAGGTCAGGGGCGCCGTCGGCGCCTGGGACCCGAGCTACTTCACCAAGGCCATCGAGAGCTACGGGGACGGCGAGGCCGTGCCCTTCCCGGAGGCGCCCGACCCCGGCGGCATCGCCGCGGCCGTCGCCGCGGGGCTCGGGCAGCCGCGCGCCGTCGTGACCGTCCAGGACGTACCGGACGGCGACCAGACCGTCAGCTGACATCGGAGGGCGGAAACGGAAAGGGGGTGCGGGGCGGCCGCGCCGCCCCGCACCCCCTGCCGCTCACGGCGGACCGCCTCAGGGGCGGCGGCGCCTGAAGGCCTTCCGGATGAAGTGGATCGCCAGGGCGATCAGCACGATGATGAGGATCACGACCAGGATCAGCACGATGATCAGGAAGATGCCGAGCTTCTTGAAGAAGCCCTTTTTCTTCTTCTCCTTCTTCTCCTTCTTCGGCTTCTTCGCCGCCGTCGTCACGTGGTCCTTCGCGGACCGGTGGCCGTGCGAGGCCTGGAGCGCGTTCGCGGCGCCCGGCTGCGCGGCGCCCGCCGCCGTGCTCACCTCGGCCTGACGCTCGGCCGCGGCCGTCACGACGGCCGGCCGGGCCTGCTCCGCGGCCTGGGCCGGGGCGGGGGAGACCAGCAGGGAGGCGCCCAGCGCCAGGGCCGCGACGACGGCCGCCCGGCGGGCCCGCTGCCACCGCCGCCGTACGGCCGGCGCCGCCGCGCCCGCCCGCTGCTCGTCGTCCATCAGCTCAGCGTTCATTGACGCCCCTATCGGTGTTCCGGGTGTTCTCGTACGTACGTTGCGCCCCGGTGGTGAGGGGGCCGCAGGGGCCCGTCCGCCGGAACGCGGCCCCTATTATCTGCACACCGACAAGCCGCCGAGCAGGGCGCACGGAAGCTCTGGGACGGAACTGGAACGTTCAGCTCCTAGAGCGGTGTGACACGCGGGGCAAGAGCGTCGAATGCGACACGCGTCGTACTGATCCGGACACTTGGGATCCACTTCCGTCAAGGACGCGCATTGTTCACCATGAAGTGAGCGATTGTTCACCCAGCGTTTCCTATGGTCTGTGTTCCTACCGACACACAGAGAGTGAGCAATGGACTCCCTTCGACACCTCGCCGCCCACCTCGGGCTCGACCTCCTGGCCGTGTGTCTGCTGACGTTCGCGATCTACTACCCGCGGCACCGGCGACGCGACCTCGTGCCCGCCTACCTGGCCCTGAATGTCGCCCTGTTCACCGTCGTCGCGGCCCTCGCCGAGCTGGGCGGCAGCGGCGGCATGGCCCTCGGGTTCGGGATGTTCGGCGTGCTGTCGATCATCCGGCTGCGGTCGGACTCCGTACAGCACGAGGAAGTCGCGTACTACTTCACGACGCTGGTCCTCGGCCTCATCACCGGCCTGCCGCACCTCGCGTTCGGGCTCGCCGCCGCGCTCAGCGCGGTCCTGCTCCTCGTCGTCTACGCCGCCGACCACCCCCGCCTGCTCGCCCGTTCGCGCCGCACCGTCGTCACCCTCGACACCGTGCACGGCGACCCCGCCGCGCTCCGGGCCGACCTCGCCCGGCGGCTCGGCGAGCCCCTGCACTGGACGGTCATGGAGGTCGACTACGTACGCGACCTGACGGTCGTCGACGTCCGCTACCGCGAGCCCGAGCCGGGAACCAGGCCGGTCCGCACCGTCCTCGACGAAACCGGGACCGAGGCCGGGACCACGGCGATTCGTACGGGCGCGCCCGCGTGGGAGTCCGTGTGACCGCCGCGGCGCAGCAGCAGCCGGCGCCGCCCGCACTGCCCGAGGCCGCGTCAGTGCGGGCCATCCACGGTGCGGCGCACGCCACCGCCCCGATCTCCCTCGCGGAGGTCAACCGGCGCGCCGAGCTCATGGCCCGCTTCGACCGCAGTTACCTCGTCCCCGCAGAAACGTTTCTCTATATGGCGGAGCAACTCACCGACCCGGGCCGCCCGGGCGGGCCCTTCCGCGCCCTCACCATCGACGGCCGCCGCGCCTTCCGCTACCACTCCGTCTACTACGACACCCCGGGCCTGCGCTCCTTCCACGACCACCGGCAGGGCCGCCGGCTCCGCTTCAAGGTGCGGGAGCGGGTCTACGAGGACACGGGGGAGCGGCAGTTCGAGGTCAAGCTCAAGGGGAAGCGCGGCGACACGGTCAAACACCGCAGGCCGATCGTGGGCGCGGACACCCCGCTCGACCCCGGTTACCGGGCCTTCCTCGCCGAGACCCTGCACCGCGCCTACGGCATCGGCTCGCCCGCCACGCTGCGGCCCTCGCTCAGCACGGACTACCTGCGCGCGACGTTCGTCGCCGACGGGGAGCGCATCACCTGTGACGCGGGGCTCGTCTGCGACGACCTGCGCGCCGGGCGGCGGGTCACCTGCGGCGCGGACCTCGTCCTCGTCGAGACCAAGACCGCCGGGCACCTGACGGACGCCGACCGGCTCCTGCACGCCTGCGGGGTGCGCCCGGCGGTCTTCACGAAGTACTGCGGTGCGCTGGCCGTCCTCCGCCCGGCCCTGCCCGCGAACCGCTGGCGGCGGGCGGCGCGGTGGGCCTTCGGCGGGGGCGACCCGGCCGAGGGGGCCGAGAGGGAAGGACCGGCGGTGGACCATGGCGCTACTGACCGCCGTTGCGGGCCGCCTGCTCCTTGAGCTCCTTGTCCAGCCACTTGAGGACGACCGGGTACTCCTCGCGCCACGTCTGGAAGTTGTGCCCGCCCTCGTCCCGGACCAGCTTGTCGACCTTGAGCGGCGGCTTGGCCTTCTGCGCGAACTTCAGGCTGGGCCCGTAGTTGTCCTCGTTCTTGCTGGTGCCCACGAGCAGCGACACCGGTGGCGGGGGCAGGTGCTCCAGGCGCCACGTCAGGTCGTTCTCGTTCTTGTACGCCTTGCTGCCGGCGTACAGGTCGCCCGTCTTGCTGTCCTGCCGGGCGAAGTAGTCGGCGGACAGGCCGGCGGCCGCGCCGTAGCGCGCGGGGTTGGTCATCGCGAGCTTCAACGCGCAGTAGCCGCCGGTGGAGTTGCCGACGGCGCCCCAGCTGGCCGGGGCGTCGTCGGCGCGGTAGACGTCGGTCACGGCCAGCGGCAGGTCCTGGTTGAAGAAGGCGAGGGCCTGCGGACCGCCGGGGACGTCCGTGCAGTTGGTGTCGCGGTCGGCGACCACCGAGGGCCGGACCAGTACGTAGATCGTCGGCCGGATCTCCTTCTTCATGATGGCGGAGGAGGCGACCTGCGGGATCTTGAGCTGGGTGATGAGGTTCTTGGAGACCCCCGGCTGGCCGGTGATCGCCACCACCACCGGGAACTTCTCCTTCTCGTGCTCCTTCTGGAAGTACTCCGGCGGCAGGTAGGCGTAGCCGTCCATGCTCAGCCCGGTGACCGGGCCGCGGATCTCGATACGGTCCACCTGCCCGGCCTTCTCGCGGGTGCCCTTGAGGCCGATGGACTCCTGCCCCTTCACGGTGAGCGCGGGCGGCCGCTTCCCGCCGGCCGTGCCCGGCTGGAGGACCTGTTTGCTCGACGCGCGGCCCAGGAGCTCGTTCCAGGTGGAGTAGAAGCCGAACTCGTTGTTCGCGGCGACGAGCAGGACCGCCAGGATGGCGACCTGCGTCAGGACGAGCAGGCCGACGCGGCCGGCCAGCGCGAGCGGTCCCTTCCGCGCCGCGCGCGGCCACAGCCACAGGGCGAGCACGCACACCGCTGCGGCGATGAGCGCGAGGACGAGCAGGAACGTCTGGGACGTCAGGCCCACGGCAGTCACTCCTCTTGGAGGTGGTCTCCAGGAGAGAGGGGAGTTCGAGCGGACGAGGTTGAGTCGCGTCACCCTTATTTCAGTTTTTCACTTTATATTGACATTGGTGTCCGTGCTCGCAGAGCGTCCCAGCAGCTCCTCCTCGCGCTCCCGGTCCAGCCCGAGCGGCGGCCTGTCCGGCCGCTGCGGCGCCCGGCCGCCGATCCGCTGCAACCACGCCCACGTGTCCGCCACGGTCGCGGCGACGGGCCGGCAGCGCAGCCCCGCCGCCACGGCCTTGGAGGCGTCCCCCATGTGGAGTACGTCGTAGAGCTCGCCCGGCGGCACCCACACCGGCAGGTCGCTCCACGGCTCGATGCCCGCGGCGAGGATCCGCCCGGGGTCGGTCCAGCGCAGTTCGGCGCCGGATCCGGTCACCCGGACGCACGCCTCCAGCAGCTCGCCCATGGTGGTGTGGCCGGGCGGGCTCACGAGGTTGTACGGCCCGCCGAGCCCCGCGCCGAGCGCGTCCAGGGTCCACTCGGCGAGGTCGCGCACGTCGATGTACTGCAACCCGAGGTCGCGGGGGCCGGGGGCCAGGACCGGCCCGCCGCGGGCGATCCGCCCCAGCCACCACGGCAGCCGGCCCACGTTCTCGCCGGGGCCCAGGATCAGCCCGGCCCGCACCAGCAGCGCCCGGTCGCCGAAGGAATCGAGAGCGGCCAGCTCGCCGCCGCGCTTGGCCTCCGCGTAGTCCACGTCTCCGGCGTCGGGCGAACCGTCCACCACGGGCCAGTCCTCGTCGTGCCCGGCGGGCGAGGGGTAGCGGTACACCGAGCCGCTGGAGACGTAGGCGTACCGCTCGGCGCGCCCGGCGAGCAGCCGCGCCGCGTCCCGTACGGCCGACGGCGCCCACGACCACGTGTCGACGACGGCGTCCCACTCGCCGCGGGCGAGCGCGCGCAGGCCGTCCGGCGCGGTGCGGTCGCCGTGCAGGACCGCCGCCCCCTCCGGCGGGGCGTGCCTGCCCCGGTGGAAGACCGTCACCTGCCAGCCGCGGGCCAGCGCCGCCTCGGCGACGGCCCGGCCTGCGAACTCCGTGCCACCCAGTATCAAGAGCCTCATGCTCCCACCCTGCCTCTTGCACCCCGGCCCGGGGAAGAACCCGAGGGAGAAGGGCAGGCGTCCGGGAGGGGAAAAGCGGAGGGGAGATCATCAAGCGGAAGGAGGGCAACCTTACTTAGAGGGCGAGGAGTTGCTTCCGGTTGCGTCCGGGTCCTGCGGGCCGTCCCCCGGCATGAGGCCACCGGCAAGGGCGACCGGGGGGATGTAGCCGCTGATCGGGCGACAAAGGCGAAAAGTCGGACGGCCGTCATCCGGCCGATCTCGGGGCGATCCGCCGCTCCCGTGACACCTGGGGCGCCGGGGAGCACGCGCCGGGGAGCGCGCGGCGCGCGCCCATGTTGCCACAGGTCACCGCCGCGCGGGCGGCATCCCGGCACGGAACCGGAGCCCTTGCCCGGGGTGATCGCGCCGCGGTCAATTCCGGCCACAGGGCGAAGAGTTCACCCCGGCTCCTGGCCAGTGAGCCAGCGAGACCTCCGGGCATGGCGCACTATATGCCTGGGCGGTCGAGAGACTGTTGAGAGACGCAAGTGCCTCTCGATGCCGCGGCACCTGTGTGCCCGGCGCGCCCGCGCTACGCCGTGCGGTCCGGCTCCGGCCGTGCGGCTCGGTCACGGGCATCGGTGTCCGGGGCCGTGGGGGGATCCGGCAGGCGGTCGCATGGGGAGGCATGACCGCCGGGGGCCGTGCCAGTGGGGATCAATTGGGGATCGATTCGCTGTGCGGGCCGCGCCGTCGGCGCTGCGCGCACACGTCTTTGGACCGGAGGGCCGCGCCGTGCGCGCCGCCGTCCTGGGGGGAGAAACCTATGGGTCGTCCGACCCGCCTTGCCGCGGTACTGTCCGCGGCCGCTCTGCTCGCCGTCGCCGCTCCGGCCGGCGCGGCCCGAGCCGCCGATCCCGCACCGAGGATCGACCTACAGGTCCTCGTCGTGGACGACGGCGGGCCCGCCACGGAGGCGCTGCGCGCCGAGCTCGACGGCGCCGGCACGCCGTACACCAAGGTGGACCTGACGGACAGCCGCCGGCAGCGCATCGACGAGGCCTTCCTCAGCGACACCGCCGACGGCAGACCCCGCGCCAGATTCCAGGGCGTCGTGCTGCCCAACGAGAACCCGTTCGGCGCGGACTCGCCGGAGATGGCCGCCCTCGCCACGTACGAGAAGCGCTTCGGCATACGCCAGGTCGACGCCTACACGTACGCGAGCCCCAAGGTCGGCCTCAACAGCCCCCAGAACGGGGGAGGGTACAGCGGACCCCTCGACGGCAAGACCGCACAGGTGACCGTGGACGGTGCCACGGGCCCCTTCGGCTACCTCAAGAAAAACGTTCCCTTCGAGGACAACGACACCTCCGTCAACGAGAGCTACGGCTACCTCGCCGCGCCCCTCGCGCAGCAGGAGCAGGGCGCCACCTACACCAGCTACCTCGACGCGCCCATCCCCGGGAGCAGCGGGCGCGGCTCCCTGATCGGCCAGTACACCCACGACGGCCGCAGCGAACTCGTCGTCACCTTCATCGCCAACCAGTACCAGAGCCAGTTCCGGCTGGTCTCGCGCGGCATCGTGGAGTGGCTGACCCAGGGCATCCACCTGGGCGCCTCCCGCAACTACTTCGGCGTGCACGTCGACGACGTCTTCGCCTCCGACGACCGCTGGGACACCAAGCGCAAGTGCACCCCCGGCGACGTCGACTGCCCCGGCAACCCCAGCCCCGACAGCCCGCCGATCCGCATGACGGCGGCCGACGCCCAGTACGCCAAGCAGTGGTCGCAGAGCCACAACCTCCCGCTCGACCTGGCCTACAACGGCGTCGGCAGCGAGGAGTACAAGGCCGAGCACGGCGGGACGTACGACCCGCTGCTCGACCAGCTGCGCACCGACCAGAAGTCCTTCCGCTGGATCAACCACACCTACACCCACGCCTTCCTGGGCTGCGTGCAGAACACCACCGTCGTCCCCTGGAAGTGCGCCACCGATCTCCTCGGCAACGTCCGCTGGGTCAGCCGCGCGACCATCAGCGGCGAGATCGGCAACAACCTGAACTGGGCGGCGCGCCAGGGCCTGACCCTCGACAAGGACGAGCTGGTGACCGGTGAGCACTCCGGTCTGAAGACCACGCCCCAGCAGCCCAAGGACAACCCCGAACTCGCGCCGTCCCTCGCCCAGTACGGCGTCGGCTGGGTCGCCAGCGACAACTCGCGCGAGCCCCAGCAGCGCGCGGTCGGCTCCGCGCTCACCGTGCCGCGCTACCCGATGAACGTCTACTACAACGTCGGCAAGGCCACCGAGCAGACCGACGAGTACAACTGGCTGTACACGAAGAAGGCCGACGGCGGCAGCGGCACCTGCGAGAACTCCTCGACGACCACGTGCCTGAAGGCACCGCTGGACGTCAAGACCGGCTTCTCGTCGTACATCGTGCCCCTGGAGGCCCGCATCGCCATGGGCCACGTCCTGTCCAACGACCCGCGGCCGCACTTCATGCACCAGTCCAACCTCTCCGAGGAGCGGATCGGCTACAACGTCCTGGAGAAGGTCCTCGGCGACTACTCCGGCCTCTACGCCGACAACACCCCGCTGGTCAACCTCCGCATGCGCGACATCGGCGCGGAGATGAGCAAGCGGGCCGCCTGGAGCGCCGCGCTCGCCTCCGGCAAGGTCACCGCCTACCGCATCGGCAGCGCCGTCACCGTCTCCGCACCCGCCGGCACCCAGATCTCCGCCACCCTGCCCGGCGGCACCGTGCGCAACGACACCAACGCCGCCTTCGGCGACGCCTACGCCGGCCTGCGCTCCGGCTGGGCCGCCCCCGCTGCCGGCCAGACCGGCCTCGGCCTCACCCTGCCCGCCGCCACCCCGGCCGCCGGCGCGCCGGCCTCCGCCACCGCCCGCGTCCAGCCCCCGGCCCGCACCGCACTCCCGGTGCCCGAGGGCGTCACCGGCCGCGTTCCGTACGGCCCCGGTGACGCCGCCGGACGCTGACCCGGCCCGCCATCACTCCGTGCCGCACCACACCATGCACAGCCGACACTGGAGAGAACCGAGTTCTATGCACGGACCGCCTGCCGAAACGGCATCCGACACTCCCTCGGTGACGCTGCTCACCGAAGGAACGTACCCGCACAGCCATGGCGGAGTGAGCGTGTGGTGCGACCAGCTCGTCCAGGGCATGCCCGACGTCGACTTCCGGGTGATCGCGGTGACCGGCACCGGCCGCGAACCGCTCGCCTGGGAACTGCCGCGCCACGTCCGGGGAGTGGAGAGCCACCCCCTGTGGGGACCGCCGCCCGCCGGGCGCGCACCGCGCGGCCGGCACCTGCGCGCCTTCCTCACCGCCTACGAGCAGTTCCTGCTGTCCCTCCTGGACCCGGCCCAGGAACAGCACTTCGCCCGCACCTTCTACCGACTCGCCGACCACGCCGCCTCCGGCGCCCTCTCGGCCGCCCTGCGCGGCGAGGCCGCGGCCCGCACCCTCGTCCGCGTCTGGAACCGCCCGCACCTGCACACCGCGGCCGCCCGCCCCACCCTGCACGACGCGCTGCTCGCCACCGACCTGCTGGAGCACGCGCTGCGCCCGCTCGCGGCGACCCCGCCCGCCCGGGGCGTCACCCACGCCGTCAGCGGAGGGCTCGCCACGCTGCCCGGCCTGCTCGCCCACCACCGGCACGGCACCCCCTTCCTCCTCACCGAGCACGGCATCTACCTCCGCGAGCGCTACCTCAGCTTCCGCGCCGAGGCCTACCGGTGGCCCGTCAAGGCCCTCATGCTGGGCCTGTTCCGGCTCCTCGCCGTGGAGAGCTACCGCCGCGCCTCCCTGGTCACCCCCGGCAACCGCTACAACCGGCGCTGGGAGGAGCACGGCGGCACCCCGCCGGACCGCATCCGCACCGTCTACAACGGCGTCGACCCGGCGGCGTTCCCGCCCGCCGGGCCCGAGCCGGAACGGCCCACGCTCAGCTGGGCCGGGCGCGTCGACCCCATCAAGGGCCTGGAGACGCTGATCCGCGCCTTCGCCCTCGTCCGCGAGGAGATACCCGACGCCCGCCTGCGGCTCTTCGGCGGCACCCCGCGCGGCGGCGAGGGCTACCGCACCGCCTGCGAGAAGCTCGCCGCCGAACTCGGCGCCGGCGAGGCCGTCGTCTTCGAGGGACGCGTCGACGACATCCGCGACGCCTACGCCGCCGGCAACGTGGTCATGCTCTCCAGCATCAGCGAAGGATTCCCCTTCACCCTCATCGAGGCCATGTCGTGCGGGCGGGCCACCGTCTCCACGGACGTCGGCGGCGTCAGCGAAGCCGTCGGCGACACCGGCCTCGTCGTACCGCCCCGCGACCCCGAGGCCATGGCCCGCGCCGCCCTGAAACTCCTGCACGACCCCGCGCTGCGCGCCGACATGGGGGAGCGGGCCCGCCTCCGGGTGATCGAGCAGTTCACCCTCCGGCAGACCATCGACGCCTTCCGCGACATCTACCACGACCTCGCCGGCACCCGCCGGCCCGAACCCTTCGAGCGCCCCCGGCGCACACAGGACCGGCCCGCCTGGGCCGCCGCCGATGCCGAGAGACCCGTCATGGCCATGGCCGCGGGCGGTGCGGGATGAGCGGCTTACTGCGCCTCGTGCCCGACGAGCCCGAGCCCGCCCACGACCTGGCGGCCGTCCCCGCGGCGGCGCGGCCCCGCCCGCGGCCCCGCTGGGCGGCCGACCCCGTCGACGCGCTCGCCGAAGAACTGGCCGAGGTGTGCGCCGCGGCCGTCCACCCCGACGAGATCGCGGCCGTCCTGGAGGCCGACGGCCTCACCGGCGAGCAGATCACCGAACGCTACGGCCGCGCCGACGCGTTCGAGCTCGCCGCCGAGCTGTACGCACGCGTCCCCCGCAGCCATCCCGAGCCCGGGCCCCGCCCGGACCCGTGGAAGGTGCGCCCGGGCCGGTTCGTCCTGCGGGCCCTGGTCTTCACCCTGCCCGGCTTCGGCTACTCGCTGGCCGCACCGCTGATGGCCGGCGGCCGCGACGGCTACGGCCTGCCCCAGGGCACCGCCGGGCTCGTCGTCTCCGCCCTCGTGGCCTGGGCCTGGAACCAGGCCCTCGCCCACCGCGCCTACCTGCGGCTGGCGACGGGCGGCCGCACCGCGGCGGCCCGCTGCCTGCAATGGGGCGCCCCGCTCGGCGCCCTCCTGGCGACGGCCGCGGCCCTCGCCCTGCCCGGCCTGGCCGGGGTCACCGCCTTCGCGGCGGGCCAGGCGCTCTACCTCGCCGCGGCCACGGTGCTGCTGGTCCTCGGCCGGGAGAAACTGCTCCTCCTCACGCTGGCGCCCACCGCCGCCGGGGGAGCGGCGCTCCTCGCCGTCCAGCCGCCCGGCGCCGTCCGCACCGGCCTGCTCCTCGCCACCGCGGGCGGCGTGCTCGGCACGGCCGCGTACGAGATCCTGCGCGCCCGCCGGGAAGGGGAACCACCGCAACAACCCGCGCTGTCACCGTTCGCCTCCGTCCCGTACGGCCTGTTCGGCCTGGGCTGCGGCGTGCTGACGACCCTCGCCGCCCTCGGCGACGTCCTGCGCCGCACCCCCGGCGCGACCACCGCCGGAGCCGCCGTCATCGCGCTCACCCTCAGCATGGGCGTCGCGGAATGGCTGCTCTACCGCTGCCGCGGCACCGCCCTCGCGGCACTCGCCCGCTCCACCACCACCGCCGGGCTGAAACTCGGCGCGGCCCGCATACTGGCCCTGTGCGTCGCCGCCTACCTCGCGGCGCTCGCGGCGCTCGGCCTCGCCACCGGGGCCCTGTGGCCCGACGGCCCGCCGGTCACCGCCGCGCGCACGGCCGCCCTGCTCGCCCTCGGCGCCGTCCTGTGGACCGGGCTGCTCCTCCAGGCCTTCGGGGTCGCCTGGACCCCGGCCCTGCTCTGCCTCGGCGCGGCCGGCGCCGAAGCGGCCGCGCTCGCCCTGCGGCTCTCCGCACCCGTCGCCACCCAGCTCGCCGTCTGTACGGCGGCGGCAGCGGGCCTGCTCGCCGCCGCCACCGCCCTGCTCAGCCGGATCACCGCGCACTGCTGACGCACCGTCCGATCCGTACCGCTGCTCCGCCGCTCCTTCGCTCCTCCGTATGTCCCCGCTCCGCCGCGGCGCCCGCCGCGTTCCGCTCACGCAAAGGGAGACACCGTCATGTCCGCACCCGCACCCGTCGCCGTCACCGGCGCGGAAGGATTCATCGGCTCGCACCTGGTGGAAGCGCTCGTCGCCGCCGGCCACCGGGTCCGCGCGATGGTGCAGTACAACTCCTTCTCCTCCTACGGGTGGCTGGAGACCGTCCCCGGCGAGGTGATGGACAACGTGGACGTCGTCCTCGGCGACGTCCGCGACCCCGGCTCCGTCCAGGGCCTCGTCACCGGCACGGAGGCCGTCTACCACCTGGCCGCCCTCATCGCCATCCCGTACTCCTACCGCGCGCCGCACAGCTACGTGGAGACCAACGTCACCGGCACCCTCAACGTGCTCGAAGCCGTGCGCCACCTCGGCATCCCGCGCCTGGTCCACACCTCCACCAGCGAGACCTACGGCACCGCGCAGACCGTGCCCATCAGCGAGGACCACCCCATCAACACCCAGTCGCCGTACGCCGCCTCCAAGGCCGGCGGCGACCGCCTCGCCGACAGCTACCACGCCAGCTTCGACGTCCCCGTCGTCACCCTGCGCCCCTTCAACACCTTCGGGCCGCGCCAGTCCATGCGGGCCGTCATCCCCACCGTCATCGGCCAGGTCGCCGCCGGGGAGCGCACCATCACCCTCGGCGACCTGCGCCCCACCCGTGACTTCAGCTACGTCAAGGACACCGTCGCCGCCTTCCTCGCCGTCGGCACCGCGCCCGCCGCCGACGTCGTCGGACGCACCTTCAACTCCGGTACCGGCGAGGAGATCTCCGTCGGCGACCTCGTCACCCTCATCGGCAAGATCATGGACACCGAGCTGGAGGTCCGCGCCGACGAGGAGCGCATCCGGCCCGCCGCCTCCGAGGTCATGCGCCTGGTCTGCGACGCGACCCGGCTGCGCACCGCCACCGGCTGGGCCCCCGGCCACACCCTGGAGGAAGGACTCGCCCGCACGGTCGCCTTCTTCCGCGACCCGCTGAACCTCGGCCGGTACAAGGCCGGCATCTACAACGTCTGACGCGGCGGCACCGCTCGCCGCCCGTCCCGGGCGTCACCCACGCAGAGAGGAACAGCACCCATGCATGTCGTCATTCTTGCCGGAGGCAAAGGCGTCCGGCTGCGGCCCTACACCACCGCCCTGCCCAAGCCGCTCGTCCCCATCGGCGAGGAGCACGCGATCCTGGAGATCGTGATGCGCCAGCTCGTGAGCGCGGGCTTCACCAGCTGCACCCTCGCCATCGGCCACCTCGGCCACATCATCCGCGCCTACGTCGGCGACGGCTCCCAGTGGGGCATACGCGTCGACTACGCCACCGAAGAGAGCCCCCTGGGCACCATGGGCCCCCTCCTCACCATGCTCGACCGGCTGCCCGAGAACTTCCTCGCCATGAACGGCGACATCCTCACCGACCTCGACTTCGGCGATGTGTACCGTACGCACGTGGCATCCGGAGCCCCGCTGACCATCGCGACCTACGCCCGCCAAGTGAGCATCGACTTCGGCGTGCTGACCACCGACTGCGACAGGGTCGTCGGATTCGCGGAGAAACCCAGAATGGACTACCGCGTCTCCATGGGCGTCTACGGCGTCTCGCGCACCGCCCTCGCCCGCTACACCCCCGGCCTCCCGCTGGGCTTCGACGAACTGGTGCTGGACATGCTGGAGGCACAGACCCCGCCCCGCGCGTACGAGTTCGACGGGTACTGGCTCGACATCGGCCGGCCCGACGACTACGACCGCGCCAACCGGGAGTTCTCCCTGCACCGCGACATGCTGATCAAGGGAGCGTGAACGGCAGGCATGCGCATTCTCGTCCTGGGCGGCACCGGCTTCCTGGGCCGGCACGCCGCCGAGCACCTGCGCGCCCTCCCGGGCGCGCAGGTGCTCCACGCCGGG
Source organism: Streptomyces klenkii (assembly GCF_003626645.1). Taxonomy (GTDB): domain Bacteria; phylum Actinomycetota; class Actinomycetes; order Streptomycetales; family Streptomycetaceae; genus Streptomyces; species Streptomyces klenkii. Next base: position 119,571 of record NZ_RBAM01000009.1, read on the forward strand.
CGGTCCCCCCGAGCGGACCTCCCCGCCGACCTCGCCCGCCCGGACACCGGGCGGCTCGCCGCCGCGCTGCGCAAGGCCGCGCCGCACGCCGTGGTCAACTGCGCGGGCGCCGTGGGCGGCAGCGCGGTGGACCTCACCGGCGTCAACGCCCTGGGCCCCGCGGCCCTGTGCGCGGCGCTCGCCGAGGCCGCGCCGAAGGCCCGCCTCGTCCACCTGGGCTCCGCCGCCGAGTACGGGCCGGCCGACCGCCCCCTCACCGAGACCGACCCCGCCCGCCCCGCCGGCCTCTACGGCGCCGCCAAACTCGCCGGCACCCTCGCCGTCACCGGCTCCGGCCTCGACGCCGTCGTCCTGCGGGTGTTCAACCCCGTCGGCCCCGGCGCGCCCGCCGCCTCGCTGCCCGGCCGGCTCGCCGGGCTGCTCCGCGAGGCCGGGCGGGACGGCCGGGTCCGCGTCGGCGACCTCTCCGCCCACCGCGACTTCGTCGACGCCCGCGACGTGGCCGCCGCCGTCGCGCTCGCCGTCACCGCGCCCGGGCCGCTGCCGCCCGTGCTCAACATCGCCGGCGGCACGGCCCGCCCCGTCCGGGCCGTGGCCGAGGCCCTCGTCGCCGCGGCGGGCTTCCGCGGCCTGCTCGACGAGGACGGCGACGGCTCGTCCCGCTCCGCCGCCGTGCCCTGGCAGGAGGCCGATGTCTCCCTGGCCCGCAAGGCCCTGGGCTGGTCGCCGAGCCGTTCCCTCGCCACCTCCGTCGCCGACCTCTGGGCCGAGGTCCTGGACCGCCCCGAGGAGTGCGCCCGATGACCCCGCCGGGGCCGCCGCCGGCGGGCGGGCGGCTGCTCGTCCCGCTCTACGTCCACCCCGCGGCCGACCCCGCGGCGTGGGCCGCCCTGGCCGAGGCCGCGCCCCGGCTCCACAGCGTCGTCCTCAACGCCGCGGACGGGCCCGGGCAGCGGCCCGACCCCGCCTTCCACACCGCCGCGGAGCGGCTGCGCTGCGCGGGCGTCCCGCTCCTCGGCTACGTCGACACCGGCTACGGCCGCCGCGCGCCGCGCGCGGTCGTCGGCGACATCCGCCGCCACCGCCGCTGGTACGGCGTCGACGGCGTTTTTCTCGACCAGGTCCCGGCGCACGCCGCGCCGCTGCCCCACTACCGCCGGCTCGTCCTGCTCGCCAAGGCGCTCGGCGCGCGGACGGCCGTCCTCAACCCCGGCACCCACCCCGACCCCGGCTACGCCCGCATCGCCGACCTCCTCGTCACCTTCGAAGGCACGTGGGAGGCCTACCGGCGGGCGGCGGTCCCCCCGTGGACCGCCGACCACCCGCCGGCCCGCTTCTGCCACCTCGTCTACGCCGTCCCGCCCGGCCGGGCGGCCGACGTCGCCCGTACGGCCGACGGCCGCGGCGCCGGTGTCCACTGGGCGGTGCCGGGCGAGGGCACGAATCCTTGGCGCGCGGCGCCGTGGCTCGACGGGGAGCCCCGCCCCGGGGCCGCCGGACCGGAGCCCGGCGCAAGAAGGCCGGGCCTCAGCCCGGACGCGCCGCTCCTGTGGAGGGCACGATGAACCGCCGGCAGTCCTACGCGGCCCTGGTCGCCTTGCTCCTGCTCGTGGCCGTGGCCGGCTGCTCCGGCACGGAGGCCGGCGACGGGCCCGACGACGACGCCGACGGCACCCCCGCGCCGAGTTCCTCCGGGACGGACCGCCGCGCAGGTGGTCCGCACTGGCAGCCGCGGCCCGGGCTGCGCTGGCAGTGGCAGCTCGACGGCAAGGTCGACACGTCCGTCGGCGTGCCCGTCTACGACATCGACGGCTTCGAGAACTCCGCCCGTACGGTCAAGGAGCTGCACGACCGCGGCGCCAAGGTGATCTGCTACGTCAACGCCGGCGCGTGGGAGGACTTCCGCGCCGACCAGAAAGCGTTCCCCAAGCGGCTGCTGGGGGCGCCGAACAAGGGCTGGAAGGGCGAGAAGTGGCTGGACATCCGCCGCCTCGACGAGCTCCGGCCGATCATGGCGGCCCGCTTCGACATGTGCCGCGAGAAGGGGTTCGACGCCGTCGAGCCGGATCTGACGGAGGGCTACCGCAACCGCACCGGCTTCCCGCTGTCCGGGGCGGACCAGCTCGCGTTCAACCGGATGCTGGCCGGGCTCGCCCACGAACGCGGCATGGCCGTGGGCCTGAAGAACGACCTCGACCAGATCCCCGCCCTCGTGGGCGACTTCGACTTCGCGGTGAACGAGCAGTGCGCCGAGTTCGAGGAGTGCGAGAAGCTGACGCCGTTCGTCAAGAACGGCAAGGCGGTCTTCCACGTGGAGTACGCGCTGGAGCCGAAGGAGTTCTGCGGCGAGGCGCAGCGGCTGGGGCTCAGCTCCATGCGCAAGAAGCTCGGGCTGGACGCGTGGCGGGAGCCCTGCCACTGACCCACGGTCACAGCCGAAGCCGCGGCCGCGGCGGCGCGGCTCAGACCTCGGCCACGTACACCCACCGGCCGTCCTCGCGGACGAAGCGGCTGTTCTCGTGCTGGGAGTCCGCGTGGCCGTGGGCCGCGTAGTGGGCGCGGAACTCCACGGTGCCCTCCTGGTGGAAGGGCGTGCCGTCCGTCGTCCCGAGGATCTCCAGCCGGGTCCACTGCATGCCGGGGTCGAACTCCAGGCTGCCGGGCCGGGTGGAGGAGTGCCAGGTGCGCAGCAGGTAGGCGGCGTCCTGGACGGCGAACGCGCTGTAGCGCGAGCGCATCAGCCGTTCGGCCGTCGAGGCCGTCCGCCGGCCGTCGTGCAGGGCGCCGCAGCAGTCGCCGTAGGCGGCGTCCAGCCCGCAGGGGCAGGGGGAGCCGGCGGTCACGGCCGGCCGGGGTGCGTGGTGTCTGGTTTTTCCGCTCACCCCACGATTGTGCCCGTTCCCCGGCCCGGCCCGAGCCGCAGGGCGCCCGCCGTGTGACTCCGTAGGCGGCGCACTGCTGGCGGCTGTGCGCGGGCGCCGGAATCATCTGAACCCCCAGCCGTGCCCCTCGGGAGGAGTCCCCCGTGCTCCACATGTCCCCCGCGCCCCGCACCCTCCGCGTACGGTCGCCCTTCGTCGCGGCCCTGGCCGCACTGCTCCTGACGCTGTGCTGCCTGCCCGCCGCCGCCTCCGGCCCCGCCCCCGGCCGTCCCGTCCCCGCGGACTCCTACGACCGGAGCAGATGCGGCAACACCTCCAAGCGGGTGCTGCTCACGCTCGACGACTGGTCGTACGACCACGCCGAGCGGGCCACGGAGGTGGGCGCGTACCTGAAGGGCCGGAGGATCCGCGCGGCGTTCTTCCTCATCAACGAGTACGCCTCGCAGTACCCGGAGGTCGCCAGGACCTTGCGTCGCCAGGGGCACTGGGTCGGCAACCACACGTGGTCGCACCCGCACTTGACGGGCCTGTCCGAGGAGGCCGCCCGCAAGGAGATCGGCGACGGCGTCAAGAGCTCGCTGTTCCGGCCGCCGTACGGGGACTACGGCCCGCGCGAGGAGCGGATCGCCGCGGACCGCGGCGCCCGCGTGTGCACCTGGACGGTCGACACCCTCGACTGGGAGGGCGGGGACGGCCGCTTCCCCGACGTCGCCACGCTCCGCGCGAGGGTCCGCAACGCCCCCGCCGCGGACAAGCGCGGCGGCGTGATCCTCGGGCACCTCTTCAGCCGCTTCCCGGACGCGGTGCCGGGCATCGTCGACGACCTGCGGGACCAGGGCTACTCCCTGTGCCGCAACACCGGCCCCACCACGACGGTGATCGCGGACCCGCTGCGGTGCTGACCGTAGCCGTGCGACGGGGTGTCGCCTTGAAGCTGACGGGACTTCACTTAATGTGAGGAAACACTATGATCCTCACAATTGGCCGGGAGGCGCCCCGGTGGCCGCAGGCGTGAGCACGCCCGTCCGCAGGCTCCTGCGGCACGAGGGCGTGCCGCAGGCGGCTCGCCGTGCCGTGTGGACGGTGGCGGCCGGCTGCCCGGGCTTCTACCTCTTCCGGTACGTCACCGGCGACTCCGTCATGGCCCTGTACGCGATCTTCGGGGCGCTTCCCCTCGCCGTGTTCTGCCGCGTGCCCGGCCCCGCGCCGCAGCGGACCCGCACCCTGCTCGCCGCCCTGCCCGTCGGCTGGGTCCTCGTCACCGCCGGCACCCTCCTCGCCGTCAGCCCCTGGGCGGCGGCCGCCGGCATGTTCGCCGTCGGCTTCGCCGTCTCCTTCTGCGGCTTCGGCGGCCCGCGCCTGACCGGCCTCGCCATGGCCTTTCAGCTCTACTACGTGCTGCCCTGCTTCCCGCCGTACGAGCCCGGCACCCTCGGCTCCCGGCTCGCCGGCCTCACCACCGGCATCCTCCTGGCCGTCCTGGCCGAGCGGTTCCTGTGGCCCGAGCCCGACCCCGTCCCCTACCGCGCCGTCCTCGCCCGGGCCACCGCGGCCGTCGCCGACTACACCAGCGCCACCGCCTACCACCTGGAGGCCGGCGGCGGCGCGCTGCCCGAGCGGGAGGCGGCCGACCGGGCGCTCGCCGCCGCCCGCGTCTCCCGCGCGCCCGTCACCGAACGCCCCGCCTCGCCCTCCGCGCACGACCGGGCCCTCAACCACACCCGCGCGGCCGTCCGCCACGTGCGCGACCAGCTCGACCGCCTCGCCGACTGCCCCGGCCCCCTCCCCGCCGACCCCGACGCCGTCACCCTGCTCCGGCACACCGAGCTCTCCCTGCGGTCCGTCGCCGGCGAGCTGCGCACCGGCACCGCCGGCACCCACCCCGACCCGCTGCCCGCCGCCCTCGCCGCCTTCGACGCCGTCCGCGCCGCCGGCCTGCGGGGCACGGCCACCGAGCGGCTGCGCCAGGACGCCGTCGCCCGGGGCGCCGCAGAAGGCGCCCGGCTGGCCGGCGAGGCCGCCCGCATCGCCCTCGGCCACGGGCCCCCCGCCGGGCACGGCCCCCCGGCCGGGGACACCGGCGGCTCCGCGCGGCCCGGCACGGACGTCTTCGCGTACGCCACCGCGCCCGCCTACCGGCTGTGGTGGCAGCGCCTGCGCGTCCACCTGACACCCCACTCGGTCCACTTTCAGAACGCCCTGCGCCTGGCCGCCGCGCTCGCCTGCGCCCGGCTGGTCGTCGGTGTCCTCGACCTCTCGCACGGCTTCTGGGTGCTGCTCGCCACCCTCAGCCTCATGCGCACCTCGGCGGCCGACACCCGGGCGGCCCTGGGCCCGGCCTTCGCCGGCACGGTCGCGGGTGCGGCCGTCGCGGCCCTCATGCTCTACGCCGTCGGGGACCGGCCCCTCGTCTATGCCGTCGCGATGCCCTTCGTCATCCTCATCGGCTTCACCCTGGGCCCGCCGCTCGGGCCCGGCTGGACACAGGCCGCCTACACGCTCGCCTTCGTCCTCGTCTTCAGCCAGCTCGCCACCGCCGACTGGCACCTGTCCGAGGTCCGGATCCTCGACGTCCTCGTCGGCGGCGCGATCGGTGCCGTCGCCGGCCTGCTGGCCTGGCCGCGCGGCGGCCGGGGCGAACTGGGGCGCGACATGGCCGACTACCTCGCCGAGTGCGCCGTGGCCTGCCGCGCCGTGACCGCGCTGCTGGGCGACGACCGGTTCCGGCGCGAGCGCTCCCAGGGGGACCCGCTGCGCCCCGCGCGCCGCGCGATGTACCTCGCCGAGGCGTCCTTCGCCCAGTACTTGACGGAGCGCATGCACTGCCGGCGGCCCGAGCAGCACTGGGAGGCCGCCCTGGCCACCGGCCGCGCCGTCGTGCACGGAGCCGAGCTGCTGCTGATGACCCACCAGGACGGCCTGCGCGAGCCCCTCCCGCCGGGTCCGGCCGCCGCGCTGACCGGCCTCGCGGGGCAGGTGGCGCAGGAGGTGCTGCGCGCGGCGGACTCCTTGCGCAGCGGCCCGCCGAGCGAGCCCCGCACGACCGTCTCCCGCTATCCGGCGGAGGAGTCCGGCCCGCTGCGCCGCGCCACCGACCGGCAGCCGGGCATCAGCGACGCCCACGTGCTGCTCATCGTCGACACCGAGGCGTGGCTCACCGGCGTGGCCCACGACGCGGTGCGGACGCGGGCGGCTCCGCGCCGGACGGACGTGCCGGCCACACGTCGAGCAGACCCGCCGGGATCGTGGCCGGCGGCCGGGCCGGGCGCCGCCGCGGACGGCCTCCGGCACCGTCCTCCTCCGGTTCGTCCCCGGCACGGGGGTGGACGACCAGGACCGGGCACCGGGCGTGCCTGAGGCAGTGGCGGCTGACCGAGCCGTGCACCAGCCGGTGGACGGGGCCGTGGCTGCCCGCCCCCATCACCAGCATGTCGGTGTCCTCGCGCGCGCACGCCACGAGCGCCGGCCCGGCGTCCGCCCGCAGCACCCGCGGGCGCACCCGCAGGCGCCGCGCGTCCTCGCCCAGAGCCCTGCGGCAGGCCCGTGACAGCTTGTCCCGGGCCGCTCGCTCCCAGTGGGCGCAGATGTCGGGCGGCGCCGGCTGCACGGCGTCGGCCGCCTCTCCGCCCGGGGGCTGCCAGGCGAGCACCGGGCAGAGCACGGCACCGTGGTGGTCCGCCTCCTGCGCGGCCTGCCTGAGGGCGGCCAGGCTGCCCGCCGATCCGTCCACTCCGACGACGACGCGCGTCACGTCCTTGGGCATGGGCTCCGTCCTTTCCCTCCGCGGACCTCTCGCTCCTCGTCCGGCTCCTCGGTCCGGCTCTGTGTCCACTCCTTGTCCACGCTAGGAAAGGCAGTCCCCGGACGGCATCGGCCGTATGGCCGAAATGACCGAAAAGGCCGGATCTACCGGATCCGGGGGCGCCGTCTCCGCCAGCCGGTCCGCGACCTGCCGGGCCTGGCGGACCACGTTCCGCAAGTGGTTCGCGAAGGGGATGTGGACGTGCGTGCCCACCCCCACCACCCACACGCGCTCCGGCGGCGCCCCCGGCCTGCTCCGTACCCGCAGGTCCGCCTCCAGGCGGCCGACCGCCGTGCCCCCGGCGGGCGCCCCGTCCAGGTGCAGGGCGGTCCGCTCCCGGTCCCAGTGCAGGACCGGCCGCTCGAAGCCCGTGGCGTTGACGACGTAGTCGTACGTCTCCGGCGCGGCCCCGGAGCGCTCCACCCGCCACAGGCCGTCCTCGAAGGAGACGGCCCGCGGGTAGGGGCGGGCCACGCGCAGCGCCCCCGAGTCGAAGTGCGCGAGCAGCCGCCGGGCGTTCACGCGGGCCAGGGCGGTCGCGTACCGGTCGGTAAGCCAGGCGAACTCCGCCGACAGCTCCTCCAGCCGGCCCGCGGGCAGCGCCGGGGCGAGCGAGATGAGCTGCTCGATCATGGGCACGATGACGTCCGGCCAGGCACAGGCGCCCGCCTCGGCCAGGGTGGTCTCCTCGCGCAGCCGCCGCACGGGATCCGAGGCGCGGGAGACCTGCCGGCGCAGCGGGCGCCGGTCGTACAGCCGCACCGCCTCCACGACGCACCGCGCCAGCCTGTCCTCCAGGTACGGGTCCGCCGGGTCGAGGCGGGGGACGCGCTCCAGCGGCGGGTACGCGCGCAGCGGCGCGGCGAGGGACTCGCGCACGGCGGGCAGCTTCCCCGACGGCGAGGTGAGGGTGGCGCGGTGCCCGTCGCGGCACAGCAGGAGCGCCGCGTCGGCCGCCGACTGGTGGGTGCCGAGGACCAGCACCCGGGAGCGCGGGCGCAGGCCCTCCCGGATCCGGCTCGACGGGTAGGGACTGTCGAGGTAGCGCGGGTGGTGCCGGAACTCCGCGAAGCCGTACGGGATGCGGGGGCGCTGGACGCCGGTGCAGACGACGACGTCGTCGGCGTACAGCTCCTCGCCCGTGCTCAGCCGCACCCGGTGGCCGCCGCGGCCGTCCGCCGCCGCGCCGACGCTCTCCGCCGAGGCCCGCACGTGCTCCACGGCGATGCCGGCCCGCCCGGCCTGCTCCCGGGCCCGGGCCGCGCGGTCCGCGCAGTACTCGGCCATGCGGGCGCGGGGGACGCAGTCCTTCGCGGAGCCCGTCCAGCCCTGCGCGCGCAGGTGCTCGACGAAGTCGCCGGGCCGGTCGGCGAGGAGCGAATTGAGCTCGGCGGCCGAGTTGCACAGCAGCAGCGGGTCCTCGTCCCCGAAGGCGAGTCCCCAGCCGGCCGGGCGGGGGTCCACGACGCGGACGGCCCGCACGGGGTGCGGGGGCCGGCGGCCGGAGAGCGTGCGGACCAGCTGCACCAGCAGGCTGGTCCCGGCGACCCCGCCGCCGATGACGACGACCTCCCGGCCGGTGTCATCCTTCACATCCACCGCCCTTCTCCCGGCTCTCACTCCCGGGCCCGTAGAGCACAATGCCCAGCCGGCCGGCCCGCGGAACCCGCCCGGCCTTCCGGATGCGGGCCACCGGCCCTGCGGATACGTTCCGGCTGTGGACCGTCTCTCCTCCGAAGGCCCTCCTGAGCAGGCGCGGGCCGATCCCGCGCGCTGGGGGATGCTCGCCGTGCTGTGCGCGAGCCTGCTGCTCGTGGCCATGGACGCCACCATCCTCAACGTGGCCCTGCCCTCGCTCATCAAGGAGATGCGGCCCGACGCCCTGGAACAGCTCTGGATCATCGACATCTACGGGCTCGTCCTCGGCGGCCTGCTCGTCACCGCGGGCGCGGTCGGCGACCGGTACGGCCGGAAACTGCTGTTCACCACCGGATTCACGGTCTTCGGCGCGGCCTCGGTGCTCGCCGCCACGGCAGGCCTGACCGAGAGCGTCCTCCAGCTCATCGCCGGGCGCGTCCTGCTCGCCATCGGCGGGGCCATGGTGATGCCGTCCACCCTGTCCCTGATCCGCACCATCTTCCCCGACCCCCACGAGCGCACCCTCGCCATCGGGATCTGGGCCGCCGTCGCCGGGGCGGGCGCCGCGATCGGCCCCCTGGTCGGCGGGCTGCTGGTGAACGCCTTCTCCTGGTCGGCGGCGTTCTGGGTCAACGTCCCCGTCGTCCTGGTCACCGTCGTGGCGGCCGTCCTCCTGCTGCCCGAGTACCGCAGCCCCTCCCACCACGACCTCGACCTCGTCGCCGCCCTGCTCTCGGTGGCCGGGGTGGTCCTCACCGCCTGGGGCATCAAACACCTGGCCGGCGGCTTCCGGCCCGCCGACCTCGCCGCCCTGCTCGCCGGCCTCGCGGCCCTGACCTGGTTCGTCCGCCGCCAGCTGCAATCCGCCGACCCGCTGCTGGACGTCCGCCTCTTTACGAACCGCCCCTTCCTGGCCGCGGCCCTCGCCACCCTCATCGCCATGATGGGCATCGGCGCGGCCCTCTACCTGATCTCGCTGTGGCTCCAGTACGTCCGCGGCCACGACGCCCTCGCCGCCGGCCTGCGCACCCTGCCGGTGGCCCTCGCCCTGCTCGCCTCCTCGCTGCTCACGCCGTGGCTGCTGCGCCGCACGGGCGTCCGCACCGTCCTGACAGCGGGCCTGGCCGCCCTGACGTGCGGCTTCGCCCTCCTCGCCGGCGCGCCCCAGCCGCTGGGCTACGGCGTCGTCGCCGTCGCCCTCGTCACCTTCGGCATCGGCGACGGCATGGCGATCACCGCCGCCGCGGCCGTCATGGTCGCCGCCGTCCGCCCCGAACGCGCCGGCCAGGCCGGCGCCGTCTCCGAGAGCGCCTACGAACTGGGCATCGGCTTCGGCGTCGCCCTCCTCGGCAGCATCCACACCTCCCTCTTCCGCTCCGGCATGCCCCCCGGCATCCCGCCGGCCGCCCGGGAATCGGTGGGCAGCGCCGACCAGGCGGCCCGCGCCCTCGGCTACGGCACGAGGGAGGGCCGCACCCTGCTCGCCGCGGCGAGAACGGCCTTCGACGACGCCCTGCGCACCACGTCCCTGGTGTCGGCGATCATCGTGGCGGCGGCCGTGGCCCTCGCGGCATTCCTCGTCCCGAAGAACTTCCGCGCGGACTCCGCGCACTGACGTTCAGGAGCCGGTATGCGCGAGTCGGCGGCCCCGCCCTCCGTCCTGGCGAGCGCGGTGCGGATTGCGGTTGCCTGTGCGGGGGCGGTTCCTGCGGTTGTGGTGCGGTTGAGCGGGGGCGAGCCGGCGCCCGGGGCGGCCGTCGGCGTGTTCGGGCTCGGCGTGCTGAGTGCGGCGCTGTTGCTGATGTGGGCCGCGGAGACGGCCCGCGCGGACATGGCCGGGGCGCTCGCGCTCGCCCTCCTGGCCTTCATCGCCGTGCTGCCCGAGTACGCCGTCGACCTCTACTTCGCCTACGCGGCCGGCTCCGACCCCTCCTACGCCGCGTACGCGGCGGCCAACATGACCGGCGCCAACCGGCTGCTGGTGGGCGTCGGCTGGCCGCTCGTCGCGCTCGCCGCCGCGCTGTCCCGGCGCCGCCGGGGCGTCGCCCCGGGACCGGTCGTCCTGGAGCCGCACCGCCGGATCGACGTGGCCTTCCTCGCCGTGGCCGCGGTCGTCGCCTTCGTCATGCCGCTCACCCGGGAGATCAGCTGGTACGTGCCGGTCGTGCTCATCCCCTGGTACGGCTACTACCTCTACCGGATCGGGAAGTGCGGTTCGGGCGAGATGGAGGAGATGGTCGGCGTGCCGGCGCGGCTCGCCGCGCTGCCCCGGGCCGGCCGGCGCACCACCACGGCCGTGCTGTTCGCCGGCGCCGCGGCGGTCGTCTTCGCGTGCGCCGAGCCGTTCGCGCACGGCCTGGTCGAGGCGGGCGCCTCGCTCGGCATCGACCGCTTCGTCCTGGTGCAGTGGCTCGCGCCGCTCGCCTCCGAGGCCCCGGAGCTGATCGTCGCCGTGGTCTTCGCGTGGCGCGCGCGGGCCGGCGACGGGCTCGGCGCGCTGCTGTCCAGCAAGGTCAACCAGTGGACGCTGCTGGTCGGCTGCCTGCCCCTCGCCTATGCGCTCGGCGGGGGAGGGGCGGCCCTGCCGCTGGTCACCCGTCAGGTGGACGAGGTCGCCCTGACGGCCGCACAGACCGTCCTGGCCGTCGTCGTCCTGCTGGACCTGCGCTTCGCGCGGTGGCAGGCGGCCGCCCTGTTCGTCCTGTTCGCGGTGCAGTTCGCGCTTCCCGGCGAGTACGCCCGAGAGGTGCTGACCTACGTCTACCTGGGCCTGGCGGCCCTCCTGCTGACGACGCGGGTCCGGTACCTCCCGGCCACCGGGCGGGCCCTCGGCGGGCGGATCGAGGGCGATCCGCACTTCTGACGGGGTGCCGGCAAGCCTCTGACGAAGTGCCGGCAAGCGTCCGGCGAGGCCGCCCGGCCGCGGCCTACGGCTCCGCGATCAGCTCCATCACCGCCTTCAGCCCGTCCGTGGCCAGCGCCCTGCGCTGCCGGTCGGCCGGGGTGCCCCGGCGCAGCAGCCGGTGCACCAGCGAGCTCACCTGCCGGGTGTCGCCCGCCTCCTCCAGCGACTGCCCTATGTGCACGAGGAGGGAGCGGACGACGTCGTCCGCGCCGCGGCGCAGGCCCGCGGGGTCCACGAGCACCCCGTCGAGGCCGTGCCGCGCGGCGTGCCAGTTCGCGGCGGCGAGGAGCTCCGGCAGGCAGGGTGTCGGGGGCCGCCCGGCCTTCTCGTCGCGGATGGCGGTGGCGACCAGCCCGCGGACGATGCCGGCGAACATGACGGAGTCGTCGGCCCGCAACTGCACGTCCAGGCAGCGCACCTCGATCGTGGGGTAGCGCTCCGAGAGCCGCGCCTGCCAGTACAACTGGCCCCGGTCGGCGATCGCACCGGCCGTCATCAGCGCGTTGATGCGCTCCTCGTAGTCCGCGAGGCCGTGGAAGTACGGGGGCGGGCCGCTGACCGGCCAGCGGCTGTAGACCACGGTCCGCCAGCTGGAGAAGCCGGTGTCCTGGCCGTTCCACAGCGGGGAGTTGCCCGCCATAGCGACGAGGACGGGCAGCCAGGGCCGCACCCGGTTGAGGACCGCGACGCCCATCTCGCGGTCGGGGATGGCGACATGGACGTGCATGCCGTGGACGAACTGCTCGTCCACGAGCTGGGCGGCACGCGTCCGCATCGCCAGATAGCGCGGGTTGATGGTGACCGGGACGGGCTCGGGGCCCGAGCACGGCGCCGTTCCGCAGGCGGCGATCCGGCAGCCGGACCGCTTGGCGGCGGAGCTCACCGCGTGGCGCAGCCGCAGCAGGTGCCGGCCGGCCTCGGCGAGATCGGAGCAGACCGGAGTGGCAACTTCCACCTGGGCCTGCAACAGCTCCGCCTGAATCTCCCGCTCGTGCACGACCGGATCCAGGTCGACCGCCGCCCGGACCTCGTCGGCCAGGGGTACCGGCAGTGCGGTGGCCGGGTCGAGCAGAAGATACTCCTCCTCGATCCCTAGGGTGAGCATGCCGTAGGGCTACCCTCGGGCCCTTGCTGCGAACCGCACGGAGCCCGCCGCTCCGGCTTTCTGACGCAAAGACGCCCTGCCGCGCCCCCGTTCACCTCGTCCTTCGCGCCCTGCCGCGGTGACTCGAATCAGTTCTTCAACCGCCTTTTGATAAAAGGGATTTCCCGCTGCTCGTGATGCCGGGTAACACCCCGGTTCCGCGGGCCGACGCGAAGTGAAGAAGTTCACAGAAGCCCCTTTCGGCTCCGAATTCCGGCAGTTCGTGATGCAGGATCGTGCATCGAACAACAAGATCCCGTCACCGAGGCGGGCGACCCGGGCGGACGCCGAGTCCTGCCGCCGTACCGGGTGCGGAGCAGAAACGAATGGATCGGCAGGAGCGGGAGACCCGAGCACGGCGGACCACGATGGCGGTGGTCCTTGGGGTGAAGCCATTTCGCATGGCCGGGCAACTTCGACAGCCCGAACCCGACAGGTCATCTTTCGTAGGCGGATGACGAAGGGTTTTGGCATGTCTGCGTTCCCTGGCATATCCACGCTCATGTCCCGCGCCGGTGCCGCCTCCGTGGTCACCGCCGCCACCGTGACCGCGTCCATGCTGCTTCCCGGCATGTCGGCCGAGGCGAGTGCGGCCACCCCGGGCGCCGCCGCCCTGAAGGTCGCGGCCTCCAAGCAGGGCTCCCCCTACCAGTACGGCGCCGCCGGCCCCAACCGGTTCGACTGCTCGGGCCTCACGCTCTACTCGTTCAAGAAGGTCGGCAAGAACCTGCCGCGCACCGCGGCCGACCAGTACAACAAGACCCGGCACATCTCCTCCGGCTCCCGCCAGGCGGGCGACCTGGTCTTCTTCCACTCGGGCAGCAACGTCTACCACGTCGGTATCTACGCGGGTAGCAACAAGATCTGGCACTCGCCCAAGCCCGGCGCGTCGGTGCGCCTGGAGAAGATCTGGTCCGGCAGCGTCTGGTACGGCCGGGTCAACTGATCACGCGGGCCGGCCACGTAAACCGATCGCGTCGGCCGGCCACGTAAACCGATCGCGCCGCACACGCCCGACCGGGCCGGGGCGACCCTACCCCGGCCCGGAGACCTCCGGGGATCCCTCCGCGGGCATCCCCGGAGGAGTGTGCGTCAGGGCAGCTGCGCCCCGAAGGCCTGGAGGGCCGCCGGTACGGGCTGGAAGAACGTCTCGCCGCCCGAAGTGCAGTCGCCGCTGCCGCCCGAGGTGAGGCCGAGGGCGGTGTCACCGTCGAAGAGCGCGCCGCCGCTGTCGCCCGGCTCGGCGCAGACGGAGGTGCCGATCATGCCGTCGACCGCGCCCTCTTCGTAGTTGACGGTCACGTCGAGGGCCGTGACCTGGCCGTCGTGGACGCCGGTCGTGCTGCCGCTGCGCTGCACCGTCTCGCCGACGGTCGCTTCCCCGGCCTTGCTGATGTTCTGCGTGCTGCCGTTGTAGAGGTCCACCGCGCTGGGGTGGGCGGTGGACGAGGTGTAGCGCACGAGCGCGTAGTCGTGGCCGGGGAAGGTCGAGCTCTCGGTCGCCCCGATCCGGGCGCCGCTCTGCGTGGCGGACCAGGTCTGCGAGGCGTTGCCGCAGTGGCCGGCCGTGAGGAAGTACGGCTGACCTCCCTTGGTGACGTTGAAGCCCAGGGAACAGCGCACGCCGCTGCCCCAGATCGCGTCGCCGCCCGCGATGAACGGGCGCAGCGTCCCGGCCGTTCTCTTCACGACCGCCTTGTCGCCGAGGCTCGCGACGACCTTGTCGAGGCGGTCCTTGCGGGCGCCGGTGACGGTGCTGTCGGCGGTGACGACGACCTTGTTGAGGCGCGGGTCCACCGCCCAGGCCGTGCCCGGAATGGAGGCGTCCGACTTCAGCGTCCCCCGGGCCGAGGCGAGCTCGGTCGCCGAGTGGCGCACGGTCCTCGGCTCGGCGCCCGCGGCCCGTACCCGCGCGGCCGCCGCCTGGTCGAGGACGCCGACGACGAGCCGGCCGCTGCCGGCGTCGTAGTACGCGCCGGCCGAGTCCGCGCCCAGGCCGGCCGTGACGCGCTGGGCGAGCTCCGCGGCCTGCGGCGAGGAGAGCTGACGGGGCGCCGGCGAGCTGGCCTGCGCGCTGGGGAGCGTGAGCGCCGCGGCGGTCAGGGCCGCCATCGCCGCACCGGCGGCGGCCGTACGGCGCGTGGAGATGCGGGAACGTTTCACTCGTGGCCTCCTGTGGGGGAGTGCCCGGCGGCGCGGTGGCGCCCGGGCGGTGTGGAGGACGTGCGTTACGTCGTGCGTCTGCGTGTACGTCATGCGCCCACGTGCCGCGCACGGGTGGGACACGGAGCGCGACAGGCCGATGTGATCGTCGCGTCCATGTCAAGAACGGGATACGGGCGAGTATCCCGAGGCGGCGAGCGGAAGTTCAAGAGCGACATTCGGTCGTGCGAACGGTCCCGGCGGCGGACCCCCGGCGGCTCACGCGCACCGCGAGCCGTCCCCCTGAACGGGGGTGACGCGTACGGACGGAGGCCGGGCGGTGAGCGGACGGCGAGGCGTACGCCTGTCCGGTATTCGTCATCCGTGGGCCGTCCGTGCCGGGCCCTGGGGGAGGCCTTTGCACAGTCTTAACGGGCGACCTTAGCGAGCGATCTTAGCGAGCGACCGTTCTTAACGGCCGGGGGCGACGCGGCGCCCGCAAAGACAAAGCCGGGGCCCGCCGTACGGCGGACCCCGGCCTCGTCACGCCCCGTTACTGGGCGCCGGACGTGTGGGTCGGGCGGATCGGGCCGCTGCCCCCCTGCCCCTGCGCGGCGCCCCCCTCCACGTGCTCGACCGGCTGGTCCAGCTCGGTCGAGATGGCCTGCTCGGTCGGCGTGGCAGGCTGCTCGGCCGGCGTGGCGGCCTGCTCGGCGGGGGCCCCGGCCTGCTCCGTGTGCTTGGGGTCCTCAGCGGTCATATCGAACTCCTGTAGAGAAGGCGCGCCGTGACGCGCCGTGAAACACATGTGCTTGAAGTATGTATCGGCGCCATCAACGTACGATCAACGACCCCTCACCGGGCGCGGGCCGCCCGCCCGCGGGCAGGGCCGGCCGCATTCGCCGGACCCTGCTCTTGTCAGGGACACTGAGGTACTGTCACCGCTGGCGCCGGACGGATCCGGCACGGCACGGTCGGGGGAGACATGCGGGAGACAACGGAGCCGTCCGCTCCCCTGCTCCATTTCCAGCTGCTCGGCCCGGTCCGCGCGCAGGCGGGCGACCACCACGTGGATCTCGGGGCCCGCCAGCAGCGCGCCATGCTCGCCGTCCTCCTGCTCCGCGGCGGCGCCACGGTCTCCAGCGACGAGCTGATCGACGCCCTGTGGGGCGAGAACGCACCGCCCCAGGCCCTCGGCACCATCCGCACCTACGCCTCCCGCCTGCGCACCCTCCTCGAACCCGGCCGCGCCGCCCGCACCCCCGCGACCGTCCTCGTCTCCGTCGCCGGCGGCTACGCCCTGCGCGTCGAGCCCGGGCGCGTCGACGCCCACGTCTTCGAACGCCTCCTCGCCGAGGCGGCCGCCGCCCGCACCGCGGGCGACACCGGGACGGCCCACGCCACGTACGCCGCGGCGCTGGAGCTGTGGCACGGCACCGCGCTGGCCGGGCTCCCGGGCCCGTACTGCGAGCGCCAGCAGGACCGGCTCGCCGAAGCGCGCCTCGCCGCCCAGGAAGGCCTCTTCGACTGCGCCCTGGCCCTCGGCCGGCACGCCGAGATCGTCCCCGAGCTCACCTCGCTCGCCGCCGAACACCCGCTGCGGGAGCGGCTGCGCGCCCAGCTGATCCTCGCCCTCTACCGCTGCGGCCGCCAGGTCGACGCCCTCGCCGCCTACGCCGACGCACGCCGGCTGCTCGTCGAGGAGCTCGGCGTCGAACCCGGCCCCGAGCTGACCCGGCTGCACGCCCGGGTCCTGGCCGGCGACCCCGGGCTCGCCCTGCCCGCCGCCGAGGCGACCGCAGGCGGACCGGCCGAGGACCGGCGCCCGGCCGGCGCCCCCTTCCAGCTGCCCGCCGGCATACCCGACTTCACCGGCCGCGAGGAGCTGCTGCGCGAGGTGCGCGACGCGCTCACCGGAGCCGCCGGCCCCGCCGTGCCGATCGCCGTGCTCACCGGCATCGGCGGCGTCGGCAAGACCACCCTCGCCGTCCACGCCGCCCACCTGGCCCGCCCCGACTTCCCCGACGGCCAGCTCTACGTCGACCTGCGCGGCACCGGCGCCGACCCCGCGGGCAGCGGCAGCGTCCTCGCCCACTTCCTCCAGGCGCTGGACGTCCCCGAGGCCGACATCCCCGACGACCTGGAACAGCGCGCCGCCCTCTACCGGTCCGTGCTCGCCGACCGCCGCGTCCTGCTCCTCCTCGACAACGCCCGCGACGCCGCCCAGCTCCGGCCGCTGCTCCCCGGCACCGCCGGCTGCGCCGTGCTCGTGACGACCCGCTCCCGTGCCGTCACCCTCGGGGGCGCCCGGCAGTTCCACGTCGGCGTGGCGAGCGAGGCCGAGGCCCTCTCGCTGCTGGCCGCCATCGCCGGAGAGGAGCGCGTCTCCGCCGAGCCGCGCGCCGCGAAGGCCCTGGCCGCCGCGTGCGGCCACCTGCCGCTCGCCGTCCGCATCGTGGCCTCGCGCCTCGCCTCCCGGCCCGGCTGGACCGTCGCCTCCCTCGTCGCCCGCCTCGACGACGAACGCCGCCGCCTCGACGAACTGCAAGCCGGCGACCTCACCGTGGAGGCCACGTTCCGGCTCGGCTACACCCACCTGCCGGACGACCAGGCCCGGGCCTTCCGCCTGCTGGCCCTCGCCGACGCCCCCGACCTCCCCCTGGCCGCCGCGGCCGTCCTCCTCGATTGCGACGAGTTCACCGCCGAGGACCTCGCCGAGGGCCTCGCCGACGCCGGCCTGCTGGAGTCGTACGCCCCCGGCCGGTACCGCTTCCACGATCTCCTGCGGCTCTACGCGCGTCGCCGCGCCGAGCGCACCGAGACGCCCGAGGCCCGCGACGCCGCCGTCACCCGCCTCCTCGACCACCTGCTCGCCACCGTCGGCAACGCCTCCCGCATCCTCGAACCCGACCACGCCCTGCACCGCCACCTCCACCCCGTCACCGCCCCCGGCACCGGCTTCGCCGCCGCCGACGAGGCCCGCCAGTGGCTGCGCCGCGAACACATCACGCTCGCCGCCGGCCTCGCCCAGGCCGTCCGCGAACTGCCCGGCGCGCTGCGCCCCGCCGGCGACGTGCTGCTCACGTGGTCGGGCCTGATCGAGGGCCCCGCGCACCGCGACGAACTGCGCCGCCTGTCCGAACTGACCGCCGTCGCCGCCCACGGGGCGGGCGACCTGCGCGTCGAGGCCCGGGCCCGCTACGCCCTCGGCAACCTGCACTACTTCACCGACGTGTACGAGGCCGCCGAGCGCGAGCTGTCCGAGGCCCTGCGCCTCGCGGACGGCGCCGCCGACCCCCTGTGCCGCCACCTCGCCGCCAACGCCCTCGGCATCCTCTGCTTCGCCACCGACCGCCCCGCCCGCGCCCTGCCCCTGCTGGAGCAGGCCCGCCACCTGTGCGACGCGCTGGGCGACAAGGGCAGCGAGGCCCGGGTGCTCGCCAACACCGCCCGCGTCCGCCTCGCCCTCGACCGGCCCCGCGAGGCCGAACGCGACGCCGCCGAGGCCGTGCGCATCGCCCGGGCCACCGGCAACGGCCCGACCATCGCGCTGACCCTCTACCAGCACGGCTGCGTCCTGCACAAGACCGGCCGCCCGGACCTGGCGGCCGGTCAGCTCCAGGACGCCCTCGGCTCCTTCATCGAGCAGCAGCAGCGCGGCTGGGAGGGCCTGGCCTGGGCCCGCCTCGCCGAGTGCCGCCTGGCCGAGTGGCGCGACGAGGACGCGGTCTCGTGCGCCGAGCAGTCCCTGAGCATCGCCCGCGACCTGGGCAAGACGTACTGCCAGGGCCTGGCCCTCGCCGTCCTCGGCCGGGCCGGCGCCCGCCTGGGCGACCCCTCCCGCGGCCAGGACCACCTCCGCGAGGCCCTGACCCTCTTCGAACGCCTGGGGGTGCCCGAGGCGGCCTCGGTGCGCGAGCTCCTGGCGGGAGCGCCCGCGCGGGTGCGGTGACGCGGCGCCGCAACCCCGCGCCCGCCGGGCGTCAGCGCGCGGCGCGGTGGCCCGCCCCGCCGTTGACCGGCTGGACGGCAGGGCCGGGGTCCGGCAGGTTCTTGAAGAACTGCGAGGACTCCCGGTGGCGGATCTTGAACACCGCGTCGAGCAGGGCGTTCGCCGAGCGGGGCGACCCGTCGGTGGCGTCCGGGCCGAGGCCTCCCGCGCACCACTGGAGATAGACGCGGGTGAGCTCGATCTCCGTCTCCCGCAGCAGTATCCAGGAGACGTCCCAGCGGTAGAGGCTCTTCAAGGCGGTGGTGACCGCCACCAGGAACCCCGTGCCCGAGATCGCGGCGCTCTTGCCGGGGAAGTCGAGCGAGGTCAGGACCGGCAGGGCCGCGCCGGCCAGGATCACGACCGCGCCGCTCAGCCGGTAGAAGCGCCGGTGCCAGGCGGCGCGGGCGTCGTAGAAATCTATGACGTCCAGGACGTAGCGCTCGGTATCGGCGGTGAAGCCCCTCTCGGAGCTCCGCCAGCGGGGCGCGGAGAACCTCGGACCCAGTTTCCTCAGCACACTCTTCCTCGCACTCACTCGCAAATCACTCACTTGCCACTCACCTGCTCACAGGGCCGGCGGCGGATGCGCCGCGTACGCCGACGGCAGGTAACCGGAGAAGAAGACGTTGGTCACCGACTCGCGCGCGGCCCGCTCCTGCTCCGGCGAATGGACGGTCCAGCCGATGACGGGCAGCCCGCGCCGCTGCCAGAAGCGCAGGGCCCGCGACGGCAGGGCGTCCAGCTCGAAGCTGAGGAAGCCCGGACGGCAGACGGCGTTGGTGGCCATGGACCGGCCCGCCTGGCGCAGCACGGGCGGCGCGGACCGCAAGGCCCCCGCGATCTGTCCCACCGGCACCCCGGGGAGCGCGCGCCGCAGCCGGAACACCGTGCGCGGGTCGAAGGACTGCACGGCGACCGGGCCGTCGTAGCGGCGGACCGCGCTCGTCACGGCCCGCTCCAGGCCGCCCGCCCCGGCGAGCCCCCAGCGGCGGACGTCCACCATGACGGGCACGCGCCCCGCCACCGCCGCGAACACCTCCGCCAGCGTGACCGGCAGGGCGGCGCCCGGCACCGACGAGGCCACCGCGCGCAGTTCGCCCAGGGTCAGGGACGTGACGGGCCGTTCGCGCCCGGACGGCAGGCGGACCGCCGCGTCGTGCACGACGACGAGCGCGCCGTCCCTGGTCAGCTGCACGTCGAGCTCGAAGGGCACGCCGTGCGCGGCGGCCCGCCGGAACGCCGCCATCGAGTTCTCCGGCGGGCCGTCCGGGCCGCCGTGCAGGCCCCGGTGCGCGATCGGCCGGCTCAGGTGCCAGGGGAGATCCCGCACGTTGGCCTCCAGGACGGAACGTCACGACGGAGCCGCGGGCCGGGGCGCGTCGCACAGCCGCTGGAACGCCGCGAGCATGCGCGTCTCGGCCTGGGAGAGGGAGTTGTGCACACCGAGCAGATGGCGGAGCTCCTCGAAGCGTACCCACGCGTCGCGGTATCCGAGCCTGCGCAGCGCCTGGACCCGGTCCGGGGAGAACGACAGCAGGCCGGTGAGCGGGCCCAGCGGGCCGGGCGGGATGATGGGGACGCTGGGGCGGATGTCGATCCGGGTGACGGGGCCCGCGGGGTGCGAGCTCACGACGGCGTCCGGGTGCAGGTGGACGACCACGACGACCTCGCAGTGCTCCTGCTCGGCGAAGGCGCGCACCGGGGTGCGGTCGCCGGGCCCGCCCAGCCCGCCGTCGAGGTAGGCGCAGCCGTCGACCACGCGGGACGGGAAGATGAACGGCAGCGCGGCGCTCGCGAGGACGGCCTCCCGGATCTGGTGCTCCGGCAGGCCGTTGAGGCGCAGGATGGCGCCCTTCGCGCCGCCGAGCCACCGCAGGACCTCCATGAGGTGCCGCAGCCGCACCGGCAGGGCGGGCGTGCGGACGAGCGGGTAGGCAGCCACCCACAGGGGCCGCCCGGCCCGGATCGCCGCCGCGTCCACCGCCTCGCCGACGAGCTCCTCCAGCAGGCCGATCCGGCGGCGCAGGCCCAGCAGCCTGGGCGCGAGCAGCCGGGCCTGCCGGCCGGTGCCCTCGGCCGCCGCGCCGGCCTCGTCCAGCGGGAGGCCCTGGTCGGCGAAGGGCGTGACGCCCGAGCGGGTGGAGAAGCGCTCCCAGAACCCGGCCAGGCGCCGGGTGCCCGTGCGCAGGTCGGGGGCGCCGACCAGGACGGCGCCGTTGAGGGCGCCGATGCTGGTCCCGGCGATGGCCGCGATCTCCAGGCCCATCTCCGCGAGGTAGTCGCAGACGCCCAGTTCGTAGGCCCCCTTGGCGCCTCCGCCGGCCAGCACGAGCCCGATGCGCAGCGATCCGGGCGAGGGGAACGCCGGGCGGGCCGCGGGTGCCGGGCACGGCTCCTCGGGAGCCGGCCGCGCCCGGGGTACGGGGGTGGCGGGCCCGGCGGCCACGCCGTCGGCGCGGGCCGCCCAGCCGGCGAAGGTGCGCGCGATCTCCTGCGCGCTGCTCAGGTCCTCAGGGTCTTCCGCAGGGTCTTCCGTGTCTCGCGCTTCAGTCACCGTGCATCACGCCCCGCACCGTCGTCGCCGTCGCCCTCGCTGCCGTCTTCGGGCTCCGCGTGCTTGCGGAGCCGGATGCGCCGCTGCCGCGCCTCCGCGAACTGCTCGGCCACGATGCGCCGTACGAGCTGCTCGACGCTCAGGCTGGACGGGAGGAAGAGGTCGCCGCTGCCGCTGCTGTCCCGCAGGGCGGCCCGCGCGGCGTCGTCGGGATCGGCCCCCGCCACGGCGAGCTCCGTGGCCCGCGCCAGCGCGGAGGTCAGCGGGCCGGCTGCGTCCGATAACTCGTCGGCGACGCCCAGGCCGAGGAGCTCGGCCACCATCAGCCGGTGGTTCTCGCTGGGCAGGTCCCGTACGACGGCGGTGAGCATGGCCGGCACCGACTTCACGCCCTCGAACCAGGGCACCGGCGGATCTTGCAGCATGCGTTCGACCAGCTGCCGCTGCATGAGCGTCTCGCCGCCGGTGAAGGCGTACGTGCCGGCCGGCCCGGAGGCCACCTCGCGGGCCAGCAGCACCGCTCCCACGAGCCAGGGCAGCTCCGGGTCGGGCCGGGGATTGCGCCAGCGCCGGGCCGAGCGGTCCAGCGCCAGCTGGGCCTCCAGCGCCGCGAGCCGGCGCTCGTGGTCGGACAGGAAGCGGCCGGTGTCGCTGGCCAGCCTGCCGAGGATCGCCCCGAGCTCGCCGATCGCGGCCGCCGACCACTGGCCGGCGGCCTCGACGCGCTCGATGCGCTTCTTCGCGTCGTGCACCTCTTCCGAGACCTCGGCCACCACGAGGTCGGTCACCGTCATCCGCTCGCTCAGGTGCGTCAGCCAGCGCAGCGTGAGCTGCTGGGAGCTCAGCATCCGGTCCCGGGTGGTGCGTTCGCGGATCCGGTCGCGGCCGGTCGCCCGGCCGAGCAGGCGGGCGAAGAAGCCCTCGCGGCCGGCGGCTCGGGTGAGGTCGTGCGCGGTGTGCAGGTCATTGGTCAGTTCCAGGAGCAGCCGGTCGTCGACGAGCGGCACGCCCCGGGCCACGGTCTCCAGGCTGAGCGAGCCGTTCCGGGACGGCGTCACGGCGTTCACGGCGCCTCGCCCGGGGCCAGGAAGACGAACGCCTTCAGGTGGTTCTCCGGGGCCTCGCCCTGGACGGCGTAGGCGGGGGCGACGAGGAAGCCGGGGACGCCGGTGTCCTGCCGGTTGTAGGCCTGGTACTCGCCCTCGGCGAGGGTGGTGACGTCGGCGTCGAACAGCAGGGTCGCGGGCAGTTCGACGGCGGCCATGTCGCGGAGGATGCCGTTGGCCGCGTCCACGACCTTGTAGAGACGGGGGTCGACGCCCTCCGTCACGTAGCCGCGGTGGGCCAGCGTGGACTGCACGTTCTCGGCCGTGGCCGGAGCGCCCTGCTGGGACGCGAACAGCATCTGCACGGTTTCGCTGACGGCCCGGGCCCGCGCGGCCGGCAGGCCGCCGGCCATCTGGTCCCACTGCCGGGCGTCGGCGGGGCACAGCTCGCGGGCGAGGTTGCGCAGGTCCTGGTCGACCAGGCGCTGGTAGCGCTCCTTGATCTGCGAGTGTCTGCGGTGCATGTCGCTGGGGGCCTCGCCGGTGGCGATGGCGTCCCGGACGCCCGCGGAGCGCAGCCGGTCGAGCAGGACCTCCGCCTGCCGCAACCGGTCCTCCAGGTGGTCCACCCGGTGGGCCATGGCGGTCACGCCGTCGGAGACCCGGACCACCGTGTCCCGCAGACGGGTCAGGTCGGTCTGCGAGGAGCCGCCGCCCCTTCTCGCCTTCGCGGTCTGCTGCTCGGCCGTCGCGTCCACGGTGTGCTGCCAGGACTCCACCGCGGCCAGCCGCTGCTGGAGGTCGTGCAGCTGGCCGAGCCACCACTCCTGCGAGTACTGGCCGCCCGCCGCCTGTATGGAGGGGACGGTGGTGTGCGGCTCCTTGGGCGCCTCGTGATCGTTCCACCCGTAGTTGTACATGGTCTGGCTCACCTTCCCTGCGGGGTGTCGGGCCGGTCGGTGCTGCCGCGGCCGTACAGGTCGTCGAAGGCGACCTCGGCCCGGCGGGCGGCCCCCGACCGGCGGTCGCAGACCTCCACTTCGATCTCGGTGGTCCCGAACGAGAAGGCGACGTCCAGGGAGCGCTCGCTCGTGGGGAGGCCCACCGACCCCGAGATGTCGGGGATGACCTTTCCGATGGCCTCGCAGCCTTCCTCGTCCGTATAACCGGGGTCGTGCGCGTACGTGGCGTGGATCGTCACCTGGACCGACGTCCATTTCGGGAACACCGCGACGGTGCTCACCGCCTTGTGGTCCGCCGGCACGAGATCGCCGCGGCGGGCCATGATGACGAAGCGGTCGTTGCACTTCTCGTTGCCGTCGTCGTCGATGAAGAATTTCTCCTGCGGGTCGATGCCGTGCCGGAACGGCATGCTGCACCCGAATCCGTAGGTGTATTTCGAGCGGCGGCCCCAGATGATGGACGGGTCGTAGGCGAAGTGCACGGCGCCGCCGAGCACGGCGACCGCCGGGTCCATCGGCGTGATCACGCGCACTTCGTGGCCGAAGCGCTGGGCGATGCGGTCCCGGAGGTACGTCGAGCGCGCGAATCCGCCCACCAGCAGCATTTGTTCCCGCCCGACGGCCGGCCCGTCGCCGGCCGCCGCGGCCCGCTGCCGCTCGATGGTGGAGAGGATCGGGCGCACCACGGATTCGAAGAGCGTGGTGACCTCGTGCGCGGTGATCTCGATGTAGTGGGTCTCCCCGGAGGCGAGCACGGTGAGCCGGGTCCGGGTTCCCGCGTCGAGGGCGTCCCAGATCTTGCCGGGAATGTTGATGAGCACCGTGTCCGTGATCACGGGCGTGCCGTCGGCGGCGGTCTCGGAGACGAGCCGGACCTTCTCGGTCTCCCATTCCGTCTCCAACTGCCCGACTTCCTTGGGGAAGGCCGCGGTCAGCGCTTTGAGCTGCTGCTCGCCGAAGCGGTCGGCGAGGATCTCCGTCACGAAGGCGTGGTTGACGTAGGCGGAGCCGAGGCGGTCGCCGTCGGCGACGCGGGTCTCCTTGAGCTGGCCGGGGCCGACGCCCTCGGCGCGGATCTGGTAGCTGGTGATGTCGACGGTGCCGCCGCCGCAGTCCACCACCATGAACCGGCTGCCCGGGTCGTCGACCTCCAGCTGCCCCTCCGGGCGGTCCGGGCCGAGCACCGTGCCCGCGTTGAGCGCGCAGTAGACGGCCGCGGCCTCGGGCTCCTGCACCAGCAGCAGCCGCTCGGCGTCTCCCGGCAGCCCGGCGGAGACGGCCGCCGCCCGCATGAACTGCCGGTCCGCCTCGGTCCACATGGCCGGAATGGTGAGGCACCAGCGGATTTCGTCGGCGGTATAGGCGGCGCCGCCGACGGCATAACGGCCGATCTGGTCCAGCGCGGCCCCGCGCACATGCGTGAGCATGGCGGTGACGAGAACCTTCACCGTTTCGCGCCGGGCGCCCGCCAGATTGCCGAGGAATTCCGGGATGTCGGACTTTCCCTCGCGCCCGTGAATTGCCATCTTGAACTTGCTGGCGTAGCCGAAGCCCTGAGGGTTTCCGCGGGCGAGTTCGCGGTCCCAGGCATTGCGCGCCTTTTCTCCGAATTTCACCGGGTCGCCGGTCCGGTTCACGAGGACGGCGCTGAGGTCCTTCGGGTAGGTCTGGCCTCCCGATTGCGTGAACGGCTGGTAGACCACGACCCGGTGGCCCGCCGCGTCCTGGAGCGCGGAAACGGTCGCCCAGGCGAACCCGGTGCCGTGCGTGCCGAAATCGATCGCGACGATCACCTTGGGTTTGAAAATCGCACCACGTGTTGACGGCGTCATGGGTCCCCCGAGCTCCGCACAGTTGCCGACAGGTGCTTGAGGGTACACGTCACCGTGGGTGGCGGGGAGTCCATTGGCGGAATGGATTCCGCCTCCGTGCGGCGGGGCGCCGGGAATCAATTTCCTTGGTGGCGGCACCTATTGGCGAAAGCTCAGAAGAAGCTCAGAGGAAGCTCAGGAGAGGCTCAGGAAGCTCAAGGGAATCCCATAGATATATCCGGACGATCTTTATCCCGGCAGGCCTCCGTTGATCTCCACGACCTGCCCGGTGATGTACGCGGCGCGGTCCGACACGAGGTACGCGACCAGATCGGCCACCTCCTCCGGGGTCCCGGCCCGGCCGAGCGGGATCTGCTCCAGATGGCGCTTCGCCACCGCCTCCGGCAGGCCCGCCGTCATGTCCGTCGTGATCAGGCCCGGGGCGACGACGTTGGCGCGGACGCCGTACTTGCCGCCCTCCCTGGCGAGCGAGCGCGTGAAGCCGATGATGCCGGCCTTGGAGGCGGCGTAGTTGGTCTGCGCCGCGCTGCCGTGGACGCCGGCGACGGAGGACAGCGTCACGATCGCCCCCTTGCGGCGCTTCATCAGCGGAAAGACAGCCGCGCGGCAGATGTGGTACGTGCCGTGCAGGTTGGTGTCGATGACCTCCCGCCACTCCTCGTCGGCCATCAGCGCCAGCGGCCGGTCGCGGGTGATGCCCGCGCACGTGACCACCGCGTCGGGCGGCCCCAGCTCGCGGACGGCACCGGTGACGAACTCCCGGGCCGCGCCGCCCTCCGCCACGTCCGCCTGCCGGGCGAGCACCCGGGCGCCCGCCTCCCGGGCCGCCTTCGCGGCGGCCTCCGCGGCGTCGGCGTCGGACCGGTAGCAGAAGGCGACGTCGTAGCCGTCCTCGGCCAGCCGCGCCACCACCGCCCGGCCGATGCCGCGCGAGCCGCCGGTGACCAGGGCCACCGGCCGCCGCGCGGCGCCGCCTTCCGTCTCGCCGCGCACGGTACGGGCCGCCGCGCTCATGCCGCGGACCGGCCCGCGACCCGGTCCCGTACCAGCTCGCTGATCAGCCGGAAGGTTCCCAGGTCCGCGAGGTCGGAGTCGTCGACGCGGATGCCGTACTGCTCCTCGATGCGCACCGCGATCTCCAGGGAGACCAGCGAGTCCACGTCGAGGTCCTCCTTGAAGCGGGCGTCGTCGGTGACCTCCTCGACGGGCAGTTCGAGGGCGTCGGCGACCACGGCGCGGAGCTCTTCGACGTCGAGGGTGTTGATCGTGGGCTGAGCGGACATGGCGGTGCCTCCGGTTCGGGGGATGTGAGGGCTGGTTGATACGCGGGTGGGGGTGCGGGTGCAGGTTCAGGTGCTGGTCAGGGAGCGGTCAGCAGGAGCGCCGCGGCGGCGTCGTCCGCCGGGCCCCCGGCGGAGGCCAGGACGGCGGCGTCCTCGTCCGGCCGGCGGTCGAAGTACGCGACGGCCGCGGCGCACTGGAGCACGCCCAGGGCGCCGGAGCACCGGCCGAGCCGCCCCGTCAGGTCGAAGGCGGGCGCGCCACCGGGAGCGCCGCACGCGTCCTCGCCGGGCAGCCACAGGCTCACGGAGGCGGGGGAGCGGCCGCCCAGGGCCGCGGCCACCGCGACCGACGGGTCCGCGCCGCGCGCGTACGCTCCCGCGCCGATGACCGCGCGGGGCCGGGCGCCGCGGTCCCGGGCCTCCAGGACGAGGGCGGCGGCGCCGTCGAACACCGGCTCGCCCAGCAGCTTGGTGACGGCGTCGCCCGACGGCTCCACGCCGATGACGACGGCGGTCTCCGCGCGGCCCGCCGCGATGAGCCCGCGCGCCCAGTACACGGCGTCGAGCCCGCTGCCGGGCCCGTTGCACAGGGTGAGGCTGGGGCCGCGCAGGCCGTGGCGCATGGCCACGGACCCGGCGATGACGTTGCTGGACGTCTGCGGCAGGCCGAGGGGGCTCAGGCCGGTCACGGTGTCGCGGGCGATGACGTCGGCGAACGCGCAAACGCTGTCGAGGATGCCGAAGTTGGAGCTGACGACCACCGCGGTGGTGTCGCCGTCGCCGGTGAAGGCCTTGCCGTCGTGCAGCCCGGCGTCGCGCAGGGCCGGTTCGGCGGCGCGCAGGGCCAGGCGCGAGGCGCGGTCCTTGTGCCGCATCTCGCGGCCCGTGAGGCCCGTGTGCGGGTCGAAGCCGCCTTCGCGGACGGCGCCGAGGAGTTCGTCGGGGAAGGTGATGCCGGGGACGGCGAGGCCCACGCCGGAGATGACGACCTCGGGGTTGCCGGACGTGCGGTGCGCGGTCTGCGCGGCACTGGTCATCGGACTGCCTCCACTATCGCCGCGGCGTTGATCCCGCCGAAGCCGAACGCGTCGATCTGGGCGAGGCCGAGGTCGGCCGTGGCCGCCGTGTCCCGGACGAGCCGCAGCCCGGCGGCCTCCCCGACCGGGTCGGTGAGCCCGAGCACCGGCGGCACCGTGCCCTGCCGGAGGGCGAGCGCGGCGACCACCAGGCTCAGCAGCCCCGAGCCGCCCAGCGTGTGCCCGGTCATGGACTTCACGGCCGTCATCAGCGGCCCGCCGTCACCGCTCCCAGGGCCGTCCCCGGGGCCGGCCGCGAAGACCTGCGCGAGCACGCCGGCCTCGGTCGTGTCGTTCTTCGGGGTGCCGCTGCCGTGCAGCATGACCAGGTCGATGTCCCCGGCGGCGACCCCGGCCCGCCGGTGGGCGTCGCGCACCACGCGGGTGATGCCCTCGGGATCGGGGGCCGTGGGGTGGTGGGCGTCGCAGTTGACGCCGACGGCCCGCACGCGCGCGTGCACGCGCCGGCCGGGTTCCGGTGCGGCCGGGGCGCGCTGCACGACCACCGCCACCGCGCCCTCGCCCATCAGCATGCCCTTGTGGGAGCGGTCGAACGGGCGCAGCGCGTCGGGGATGTCGTTCTGCACCCGGTCCAGCGTCCCGAACGCGCTCTCGCCGATCGCGTCCGTGCCGGCCACCACGACGGTGTCCGCGGCCCCCGCCTCGATCAGGTCGGTGGCCATGGCCAGCGCGTAGAGCGAGGCGGCGCAGGCGTTGGCGAACGTGTACGTGCGGGTCGCGCCGAACTCCGCCCGCAGGGCGGTGCCGAAGTGCAGGTCCGAGGGGGCCAGCGGGGTGCCCTCGCGCCACCACAGCTCGGCGCTGCGCTGCTCCTGGAGGGTCGTGCCGACCAGGACCGGGACGTCCGCGAGGTCGTGGGGGAGCCCCGCGTCCGTGAGGGCCTGGGCGACGGCCTGCCGCAGCCAGCGGGTCGCCCGGCCCGGCTCGTCGGCGCCCGGGCGGGCGCGGTCGTCGATCTCGTAGGCCTGCCGGGCCCGGTACTTGGCGGTGTCGAAGGCGCGCAGCCCGGCGAGGCCGCTGCGGCCCGCGCAGAGCGCGGCGAAGATCTCCTGCGGGGTGCCGCCGATGCTCGCGACCGCTCCCATGCCGGTGATGTCCCAGGTCATGACTGTCCTATCCGCTCGCGCAGCCGGTAGGCGGCGAGCTTGCCCGTGGCCGTCGCCGGCAGGGCGTCCACGAATTCGAAGCGGCCGGGCCGCTTGTACGGGGCGAGGCGGGTGCGGACGCAGGCGCGGATGGCGCGCCGGACCGCGTCCCGGTCGGTGCCCTCGGCGGTCACGGTGAACGCCACCGAGCGCTGGAGGCCGTCGGGGTCCGGGACGCCGACGACGACGCAGTCGGTGACGCCGTCGATCGAGCGGACCACGTCCTCGATCTCGCGGGGCACGACCTTGTAGCCGCCGAGGTTGAGGATGTCGTCGGCCCGGCACAGGTACGCGATGCTGCCGTCGGGGTTCCGGCGGACAACGTCCCCGGTGTACGCGCCGCCGTCGCCGAACGTGGCCGCGTCGGCGTCCGGGCGGTCGACGTAGCCGAGGGAGACGGTCGGCCCGGCGATGTGCAGCCGGCCGTCGGTGCCGTCGGGCACCGGGCGGCCCCGCTCGTCGCGGACGGTCACGGTCACGCCGGGGACGGGCAGGCCGGCCAGGCCGTGCAGCGAGCGGTCCGCGGGCGTCGCGATGGCGACGTGCATGACCTCGGTCGCCCCCAGGCAGTTCATGACGTGCGCGCCGAACGCCGCCTCGATGCGCCGGCTCAGGGCGGCCGGGCAGTGCTCGCCGGCGGTCAGGCACAGGCGCACGGACGACAGGGCCTCGGGGTCGGGGCGGCCGCTGTGCGCCGCGTCGAGGAGGCCCGCGTACAGGCGCGGCACCGAGCACAGCACGGTCGGCCGGTGCCGGCGCAGGGCCGCGCTCACCGACAGCGGGTCCACGGCCCCGCGCAGGACGACGGCGCTCGCCCCGGCCGCCAGCGTGCACAGCACCGAACTGCCGAAGCCGTAGCCGAACGACATCCGGGCGGTGGACAGCACGACGTCGTCGGGCCGCAGCCCGAGCACCGCGCCGTACCCGTCGAGCATGGCGTGGATCCCGGCGGCGGAGTGCCGCACGCCCTTGGGCCGGCCGGTGGAGCCGGAGGTGTACTGGATCAGCGACTCGGCGCCCGCGGGGCGGTGCGCGGGTGGGACGGGCGGGCCGGGCAGGTGGGCGCCTGCCGGGCCGGGCCCGGTCGCCAGCCCCTCCCGTACCTGATCACCCGTCATCCGGGGGAGGGCGGCGAACGCCTCGTGCAGGGCGGCCTGCTGGGCGGGAGCGGTGTCGAGGTGGACGACGGCCGCTCCGCAGTCGGCGGCGATGAACCGGATGTCGTCGTCGCCGAGCATCGGGCTCACCGGCACCGGCACGCACCCGTGCCACCACAGCCCGAGGACGGCCACGGCCGTGGCCACGGAGTCCTCGGCGACGATCAGGCCGCGGCCGCCGGCCGGCACGCCCCGCCCGGCCAGGGCCCGGGCGTAGTCCTGCGCGGCCTCGTGGAGACGGGCGTACGAGACGGTGCCGGCGTCCGGGTCCGTGTACGCGGTCCGCTCGCCGTGACCGGCGGCGATGCGGGTGCCGAGCAGGCGGTCCACCAGGGTGCGGTCCGCCGGGGCGCGGTCCGCCCGGACCGGGGGCGTGGCCCCCGCCGGGGCGCCGGAGCCGGCCGAGACCTCGGAGCTCTGGCAGCTCTTCGCGGCCAGCAGGTCGAGTGCGTCCCGGACGCTGTCCACGGCCGCCGTCTCGTCGTCGCCGAGCGCGATCCCGAAGGTCTGCTCGATGCGCGCCGCGATCTCCACCTTCTCCAGGGAGTCGACCTTGAGCTCCTGGTGGAACGAGGCGTCGGCCCGTACGTCCTCCACGTCGATGTCGAGGACGAACGCCACTATTTCGCGAAGCCGGTCACCGGCATCGGGTTTCCGCACAGGTGGCACTGTGTACTCCTTCTCGGGAACGTACGGCTACCGGTCTCCACGGATTCCGGAGCGCGCCGGAGGACTTTCCCGAACATAGCCACGCGCCTGTGACGCCCGAACCGGACGCGGGGGAGTCCGTCAAGTGGAATCGCCGCGACTCCCGGCGGCTCAGGGTGACTTGACGGTCTATCGCGCTCCGGTTGGCGGGCCGCCGGAGGGCGCGCCTAGCGTCGCCTACCGGCGGGCCCCCACAGCGGACTGCCATGTTCCGCCGAACGCGTTCCAGCGAGCACGACCAGCGAGCACGTCCAGCGAACCCGATCCAGCGAACTCGTTCCGCCGAACGCGTTCCGGCGAACTCGGACACCCGTATGCCGATCCGTCCCGAATCCCTGAGGCCAGGTGAATGATGCCGCTCACTTCGCACACCCTGCTCCCCCCGGAGGCCCGCCTGCGCCTCGTGGACCACCCCGGCCTCGGCGGCGGCAACGCCTGGCGCGTCGCCGCCGCGGTCAACCCCGCCGCCGACCTGCCGCTCATCGCCGCCGACGTGCCGCTGCTCAACACGGACGGCTGGCAGCAGAGCGAGTTCAGCCTCCGGCAGCTCGACGACCTCGCCGAGGCGTGGGCGGCCTGGTACCACGACCGGGGCGTGCGGCCCCGCGACCGCGTCGCCGTCTACATCGAGGACTCCTTCGAGGACCACCTCCACCTCGCCGCCCTCGCCCGCATCGGGGCGATCGCCGTCCTCATCAACGGCCGGATGAAACCGGAGCTCGCCCTCGGCCTCATCCGCCGCACCGCCCCCGTCGGCATCTACACCGACGCACCCCGGCTGGCCCTCTTCGCCGGCCGCGAGCGCGAACTGCCCGTCGTCCGCTGGACCTGCACCCGCCAGGACGTCGGCATCCTCGGCAAGCGCACCCTGCCCGCCGGGGCCGAGTACCGCCACGGCGCCGACGACCCCGTCGTCATCTGCCACTCCTCGGGCACCACCGGCAACCCCAAGCCGGTCGTCTGGACCCACGCGCAGAGCGTCGCCGGCGCCCGCTACCGGCTCGTCAACCCGCCCGGCCCCGAGGACTCCGTCGTCCTGGCCGCCTACCCCCAGTCCCACTCCAGCGCCATCGCCTTCACCCTCCTCTCCGTCCTCGGCGGCCTGCCCACCGTCGCCTGGTCCGACCCCACCGGGCCCGGCCTCGCCCGCGGCTGCGCCACCTACCGGCCCGGCGTCGTCCTCGCCTTCAACGAGGCCCTCGCCCACCTCGCCACCCACCACCACCCCGACCCGGCCGACTTCACCTCCGTACAGGTGTGGGTCAACCTCGGCGACTGCGGCCACGACGCCCACATGCGGCGCCTGATGGAGCTCGGCCACACCGTCGTCGAAGGCGGCGGCACGGTGCCCGGCTCGGTCATCGACGACGGGCTCGGCTCCTCCGAGCTCGGCTGGGCGGCCCTGCGCCGCGAGATCACCCCGGACAGCCCGCCCCGCGCCCGCCACCTCGGCCGCCGCGTCCCCCTCTCCGAGGTTGCCGTCCTGCGCGAGGACGGCAGCCACGCGGACCCCGGCGAGGTCGGCCTGCTCGGCGTCCGCGGCGACTCCATCGCCCGCGGCTACTGGAACGACTCCGACACCACCTACCGCTCCACCCTCGCCGGCTACTGGCTCTCCGGCGACCTCGTCCACCGCACCGAGGACGGCGAGTACTTCCACGTCGACCGCGCCGTCGACCGGATCCGCACCGACGCCGGCGACGGTTACTCGGCCCTGATGGAGGAGGAGATCCTGCTGGGCCTGGACGAGGTCGCCGACTGCGCGGTCGTCGCCGGGCACGACCAGGACCGTACGGTGCCCGTCGCCCTCGTCCGGCTGTTCGGCGGCGGCGGGGACGCCGCGGACCTGCTGCGCCGGGCCAACGCCGTCCTCGACCGGATCGGCCAGCCCCGGCTCGCCCTCCTGGAAATCGCGGCGTCCCCCGCGGACATCCCCCTCGGCCCCACCGGAAAGGTCCTCAAGCGGCAGCTGCGCGAGAAGTACCTGTCCCTGCACACCTACCGGCCGGTGGATCCGGCGGCCGTCGCTGCGGCACCCGCCGCGACGCCCGCCCCGGAGGCGGTGGCCACCCGATGACCACGGCCGCGCCCCGGACCCCGGGCATCCTCGACGCACCCCCCGAGGACCCCGTCGCCTGGATCAACGCGGCGGGGGAGGGCACCCTCGCCGACCGGATGGGCATCACCTTCCAGGAAGCCACCCCCCAGCGGCTCGTCGCCACCATGCCCGTCGCCGGGAACACCCAGCTGTACCGCATGCTCCACGGCGGCGCCTCGGCCGTCCTCGCCGAGTCGCTCGGCTCGATCGGCGCCGTGCTGCACGCCGGCGAGGGCCACATCGCCGTCGGCGTCGACCTCAACGCCACCCACCACCGGGCCGTGCGCACCGGCACGGTCACGGGCGTCGCCACCGCGCTCCACCTCGGCCGTACGACGGCGACCTACGAGGTCGTCATCTCGGACGAGGCGGGGCGGCGGGTGTGCACCGCCCGCATCACCTGCGCCGTTCACGGCCGGCGCAGGGACCGCTGACACCCCCCCTCGTACCGATACGTCTCTTCGTTCCTTCGTTCCCTTCCGTTCTCTTCCGTTCCGTTCCGTTCCGTCCACCCCGTCCCGACCACAGGTCCGCGAACCGCGCCGGCCGCCGCACGCGCCCGGCGCCGAGGAGCCCCATGACCGACCAGCTCGCCCCGCCCTCCGTGGCGGAGGCCTCGACCCAACCGACCGTACGCACCGGACCTATCCTCCTCGTCCTGCTGTCCGCCATGTTCTTCGCCCAGTTCGACTTCTTCGTGGTGAACGTCGCCGCGCCGTCGCTGGAGGAGAGCATCCACGCGGGGCCCGCCGCCCTCGAACTCGTCGTCGGCGGCTACGCCTTCGCCTACGCGGCCGGCATGATCACGGGAGGCCGGCTGGGCGACAAGTACGGCTACCGCCGCCTGTTCGTCATCGGCACGATCGCCTTCGGCATCACCTCGCTGCTGTGCGGCATCGCCGCCAACCCCGAGCAGCTCGTCATCGCCCGCCTGGCCCAGGGCCTGTCCGGCGCGATCATGGTCCCGCAGGTGCTCGCCGTGATCACGGCGGACTTCCCCGACGAGCGCAAGCCCAAGGCCATGGCCTGGTACGGCGCCGCCGCCGGCCTCGGCTCCATCGCCGGCCAGGTCCTCGGCGGCGCCCTGATCGCCGCCGACTTCGCCGGGCTCGGCTGGCGCACCATCTTCCTCATCAACGTCCCCTTCTGCGTGGTCATCGCCGCCGCCGCACTGCGCGTCCTGCCCGCGCAGACGCAGCGCCGCAGCGTCGGCCTCGACCCCGTCGGGGCGTTCGGCGTCTCCCTCGCCCTCGCCCTGCTGCTCGTACCGCTGACCATGGGCCACAGCGCCGACTGGCCGGCGTGGACCTGGATCTGCATGGCCCTGGCGCTCCCCGTCGCGGCCGTCACCCTGCGCTGGGAGCAGACCCTCCGGCGCCGCGGCGGCGACCCGGTGCTCGTCTTCCCGCTGTTCCGCAGCCCGTCCTTCCGCGGCGGCGTGATCGCGAGCGTCGCGTTCATGGTCTACTTCGGCAGCTTCATGTTCACGCTGACCCTGCTGCTCCAGTCGGGCCTGGGGCTCGGCCCGTTCCAGGCGGGCCTCGTGTTCTCCCCGATGGGCATCCTCTTCACCGCCACCTCGATGATCGGCGGCAGGCTCACGGGCCGCTGGGGCATGAGTGCCCTCGTCGTCAGCAGCGGGGTCATCGCCCTGGGCCTGGTGGCCCTGGCCGTACGGCTGTACGCGGCCGGGCCCGACACCGGCCTGCCGTGGATCGTGGTGTGCCTGTGCCTGATCGGCGCCGGCAACGGCGTCGTGCTGCCGGCCCTGTTCGGCGCCGCGCTGATGCGGGTCCGGGCGCAGGACGCCGGCATCGCCTCGGGCATCCTCACCACCACCCAGCAGTTCGCCAGCGCGGCCGGTGTCGCCGTCATCGGCGCGGTGTTCTTCGCCGTCGCCGGCAAGCACGCCACCGACGCGAGCTGGGCCGACGCCATGGCCTGGGCCACCGCGATCAGCGTGCTGATGGTCCTCGTCGTGATGTGGATGACCTGGACGTTCCGCCGCTTCGCGGGCGACGGCGAGCGGCCCGCGGAGGTGCCCGCCGCGCACGTCTGACCGCTGCCACTACCACCACGGCACCGCAGGGGTGCGGCTCTTCCGCGAGGAGGGCCGCACCCCTCTCCCGACCCCATGCTTCCCGGCGCTTCCCGGCCCATGAGGCAGACCTCTCACCCCACGAGGCAGACCTTTCACCTCACGAGGCACACCGACAGGAGACAGACACGCCATGTGCGGAATAGCAGGATGGGTCTCGTACGACCCGGCACACCCCGTCACCGACGCCACCGCCGACGCGATGACGCACACCATGGCGTGCCGCGGCCCGGACGCGCACGGCCTGTGGCGGGACGGCACGGCCGCCCTCGGCCACCGGCGCCTCGCCGTCATCGACCCCGACGGCGGCAGACAGCCCATGACGTACGACCACGGCGGCCGCACCGTCCTCGCCCTCACCTACAGCGGCGAGGTGTTCAATTTCCGCGAGCTGCGGGCCGAGCTCGAAAGCCACGGGCACGTTTTCCGCACGCAGAGCGACACCGAGGTCGTCCTGCACGCCTACCTCCAGTGGGGCGAGGGTTTCACCGAGCGCCTCAACGGCATGTACGCGTTCGCCCTGTGGGACCCGCGGACCGAGGAACTCCTGCTCGTCCGCGACCGCATGGGCATCAAGCCGCTGTACTACTTCCCGCTCCCCGGCGGCGGCGTCCTCTTCGGTTCCGAGCCGAAGGCGATCCTCGCCCACCCGGCCGTGCGCCCTGCCGTCGACGCCGAAGGCCTCGCCGAGCTCGTCGCCTTCACCAAGACGCCCGGTCATGCCGTCTACAAGGGCATGTACGAACTCCCGCCCGGGCACACCCTCCGCGTCCGGCGGAACGGCACCCTCCTGCGCCGTTACTGGGCGCTGGAATCCCGCGAGCACACCGACGACCTCGACACCACCGTCGCCCGCATCCGTGAGCTCCTCGAAGACATCATCGCCCGGCAGATGGTCGCCGACGTCCCGCTCGGCACCCTCCTCTCCGGCGGCCTCGACTCCAGCGTCATCACCGCGCTCGGCGCCCGGCAGCGCACTGCCGAAGGCGGCGCGCCCGTACAGTCGTTCGCCCTCGACTTCGCCCGCCACGCCGAGAACTTCACGGCCGACGACTGGCGCGGCACCCGCGACTCGCCGTACGCCGACCTCCTCGCCCGGCACGCCGGCACCGACCACCGGGTCGTCACCCTCCCGCCGTCCGCGCTGCTCGACCCCGCGGCCCGCGAGGCCGTCATGCGCGCCCGCGACCTGCCCTTCGACCTCGGCGACGGCGACACCTCGCTCTACCTGCTGTTCAAGGCGGTCCGGGAGCAGTGCACCGTCGCCCTGTCCGGCGAGTCCGCCGACGAGGTCTTCGGCGGCTACCGCTGGTTCCACCACCCCGACTCCGTCGCCGCCGATACCTTCCCCTGGCTCGCCCCGCCCTTCGGCACCGGCATCTCCGGCCCCGGCAGCGGCCCCGGCGAGGCCCTCCTCGACCGCGGCCTGCTGGAGAAGATCGACCTCCAGGGGTACCGGGCCCAGCGCTACCGCGACGCGCTGGCCGAGGTGCCGCGCCTGCCCGGCGAGACCGGCCTCGAACGGCGCATGCGCGAGATCGGCCACCTGCACCTCACCCGGTTCGTCCAGTGGATGCTCGACCGCAAGGACCGGGCCAGCATGGCCGTCGGCCTGGAGGTCCGCGTCCCCTTCTGCGACCACCGTCTCGTCGAATACGTCTTCAACACCCCCTGGGCCATGAAGACCTTCGACGGCCGCGAGAAGAGCCTGCTGCGCGCCGCCACCCGCGACGTCCTCCCGCCCGAGATCGCCGACCGCGTCAAGGCCCCCTACCCGACCACGCGCGACCCGTACTACCTCGACGGGCTGCGCGCCGCGCTCAAACGCGTCACCGAGGGCCCGGACTCCCCGGTCCGCCCGCTCCTCGACGGCCCCTCGCTGGCGGCGGCCACCGCCGGCGACCCGCAGCCGGGCTACCGCACCGGCACCGAACTCGTCCTCGCCCTGGACTTCTGGCTGCGCACGCACGAGGTGTCACTGGAGTTCTGACGCGCCGGCCCCCCGTCCCGCCCCCCTCCGCAAGTCGGCCAGTTGTCGACTGCCGGACGGCACGCCGTGCCAGGACACTGCCGGATGAATCCCATGGCCGAGTACCGCGTACGTACGTCGAGCGAGGGGACAACCGGTGATCCACCTGACTGAGACCCTGGCCCTGCAGAGCGTCGAGGACTTCCTGACGGAGGCGGAGCGGGAACACCTGATCAAGATCATGGACAGCGAGCTCGCGGCGACCGGATGGCGGCCCCGGCACCAGGCCGAAGTCCTCCGGGCGCCCGCGCCCGCCCAGGAGATCCTGCGCGCCGCCACGGCCCGCTCGCTGCACGTCCTCCAGCGGGCCCTGCCCTCGGTGGCCGCCGACGCCCACTGGGGCTACACGGAACTGACGGAGGGTCAGTACATTCCGACGCACATCGACGGCATCCCCGACCCGGCCACGGCGCCCCGGCGCATCGGACGGATCGGGGTCGTCGTCCAACAGGCCGGGGAGGGAGGCGAGTTCTACATCGAGACCACCGCCAGCCCGGCCGTCTGGTCCGGCACCGTCGTCGGCGAACCCGAGGGCTACGCACCCGGCACGCCTCTGACGCACCGCCTGCCGCACGTGCCCGACCACGCGGCCCTCCCCACCTGGCTGGAGGAGGTCCCCAGCACCCGCTGGATCACCCCCGCCGGCCCCGGCACCGGCCTCGCCTACGGCGCCCAGGTCCTCCACGGCGTCCGGCCGGTCCGCGCCGGCCGCCTCCGCAAGTTCGTCACGGACCTGCTGGACACGCCGGCGGTGCGGCGGTAAGGGAGTGCGGCGGGCCGAGGGCGCGCCGCTTCGGCCCTCCGAAAGGTAATTCACTTGGCCGCACGCGGCCGCCCGCCGAGACTGGCCCGCATGCAAGAACCTCACCGCCGTATCCGGGCGGCGTACACCGGCACCACCATCACCGTCTACCAGGCGTACGCGCCCCGCCTCGGCCTGCCGGCCGCCCGGGACGGCCGCTTCCCGGCCGCGTGGAAGCGCGACCGGATGACGTGGATCAAACCTTCTTTCCTCTGGATGATGTACCGCTGCGGCTGGGGCACCAAGGCTGACCAGGAGTGCGTCCTCGCGATCGAGATCGACCGCGCCGGCTTCGACTGGGCCCTGGCCAACGCCTGTCTCTCCCACTACGACCGGGACGTCCACGCCGACCACGCCGCCTGGCGCAGCGAGCTGAAGGCGGCGCCGGCCCGGGTGCAGTGGGACCCCGAGCGCGACCTCCACCTCAAGGCCCTGCCTCACCGCTCCCTCCAGCTCGGCCTCGCGGGCGAGGCGGCCCGCCGGTACGCCGACGAGTGGACGGTCTCCATCACGGACGTCACGCCACTGGCCCGCGAAATCCACGGCCTGGTCACCGCGGGCGACCTGGACGAGGCACGCCGCAGGCTCCCGCAGGAACGCCCGTACGAGCCTGCCGGCAGCCTGCGCCCGTAGCCCTGCGCCCGTTCAGAAGCTGGGATCGGACCTGGTCAGGAGCGTGATGTCACTGCTGGTGGCGACGGCCAGGGTACGTCCGGACGGAGAGAATCCCGCGGCGCGCAGTTCCGACCAAGAGGCGTGGAAGATGTGCCACCACTTCTCCCCGGCGGGCTCGCGGCAGAGACCGCCATCGGCTGAGAGCAGTACCCGGTGTTGAGACCAGTCGGGGCTGAAGACCTGGATAGTCCAGCCGTCGTCCGTGGTGGTGTGCAAGCCTCCGCCGAACAATCCGGCAATGCGGACCTGTGTCCCGGCGAGCGGGCCGAGCGAGGGCGAAGGCTGCCGGACCCTCCCAGGTGGGGCAGCCCCCGCCCCGTCTATGGGGGCGCCTGCCCTTCCTGCACGCCCCGGCCCTTCACCGAGCATCCCGGTACATGGCATCAGCCAGGCCGGGATCAACATGGAACTTGATCAAGGCCCATTGGTAGAACCAGTACCAGCTCTCATCCACCCGTCGAAGGACGCGCAGTGCGACCCTTCGACCTGCCGATGTCAGTGTCACTACTGCCTTCTCCACGTGTAGCCCGCCGCGTGCGGTCCGGCCCCTGGCTCCGTACGCCGCTCAAGGTCGGACCGCTGACAGCGGCTGAAGCAGGCAACCGCTGCCAGCACCTCCCCGAGGGACAGCCCTCGCCCCGTCTATGAGGGTTCTTGTTCTTCCCGTTGTCGCCGGGCTACGCGATCAAGGATCCGTCGCAACGCAGCTTCGCTCTCTTCCCGCGTCACCGGAGGCAGGTGCAGACGGAGGTCTTTCAGCACCTCGTCCAGCCTCTGTTCCGAGAGGCGCGTCCGGGCCGCCGTCATCGCCTCAGCTGACGCCAGTACAGCGACGTCTGGACTTCATCCGTCGGCCGCAGGCGCAAGGCAGATCCGGTCTTGAAGACCAGTACCAACTCCGTACCGCGCGACGTCTCCAAGCTTCGGATGGCCTTGATCTCGCGGATGTCGCCGCGGATGCTCACCATGTCATCGGGCTGCAGCTGTGACGCACTGATGCGTGCCACTGTGATCTCCCTTCACGGCCGGTACTGCCAGCACCGCCCACACTGATTTGCCGACGCCCACCCGGTTGCTCACACCCCAGGAGGTCGACAGCTCGGCCACCAGAGGAAGTCCGCGGCCTCCCTCGTCGCTCCGGGGGCTTACGGAAGGCCACCTCTCGCAGGCGTCATCGACCCTGATGCGGAGAGCGCCCACCTCCAGCCGGAACCAGGTCTCGATCTCCCGGCCCGGCGAGACGCGCCCATGCACCACGGCATTGGTCAACAGCTCGGAGAGGACCAGGAGCGCGGCGTCCTCGACCGACGCCAGCCCCAGGCCTCAAGTGCTCTGCGCAACTCGGCGCGTGCCAGGCCGACGCAGCGAGGATGACGAGCCCAACGCCGTCTTACCTCTTCGCTGTTCGCGTCATCCTGTCGTCTCTTCATGCCAAGCAGCATCACGGGTGACAGTTCGAGAAACGAGCCCGGCATGGTTACCCATGATGGGTAACATCGCCGGTAACCCGACCGCATGGCCTCCACCGCGGATTCCGTCCCTCCCCGGAGCCCCGCTCATGCCCAAGTCCGAGCCTCACCAAGGCTTCCCGGCACGCCTGCTGCGAGAGGAAGCGGTGATCGAAGCGTGTCGCGTCCGCGACTTCTCCGCGATCTTCCAGTTGGCGAGGCGGGCGGGCCTCTACCCTTCGCGCCTCGCGCGGTGCGTGGAGATGACGCCGAGCGCTGTCGGAGAGATCATCAAGGGGAAGCGCGAGATCACCAACATCAGCGTCATTGAGCGCGTGGCCGATGGCCTGCGGATCCCGGGCGGCATGCTGGGCCTCGCCCGCCGTGACTGGGAGACGGACGATGCCCCGGTGGCCGTTCCGGTGGCGTCCGGCGACGTGGACCCGTTCGGTTGCCCGGCCGACACCGGGCCGGACGACGATCTCACTGACCCCGAATTCGTTGCCACGCTCATCGAGAGTCAACTTCCCGAGCACTACAAGAGCTCCAACTTCTTCGGAGCCCGTCACACCATCCCCGCCGTCGTGCAGCACGCCCAGACCATCACGAGACTGTTGGAGAGCGCCCGCGCCGAGGCGCCGCGGGAAGCGCTTCTGCGAACCGGCGGAAGAGTCGCCGAATTCATCGGATGGCTGTACCAGGACCTGGGTGATTTCCGGCGCGCGGCGCTGTGGTCCGACCGCGCGATGGAGTGGGCGCAAGAGGCCGCCGACGATCACATGCAGTCGTACCTCCTCTTCCGCAAGAGCAACCAGGCCACCGCGCGCGCCAGCGCAGACAGGGCGGTCGGGCTGGCCAAGGCGGCGCAGCGCCTGCCCGGACTTTCGCCCCGGATCGCGGCGCTTGCCGCCCAGCAGGAGGCTCAGGGGTACGCGCTGATGCGGAACCCGAAGGCGGCCCTGACGCGGTTCGATGAAGCGCGCGCCCTCGTTGCCGAACCTGCCGAGGCCGGGCCGGCCACCGAGCTCGACACCTCGTACTGCACGCCGACGTACATCGAGATGCAGCGCGCGAACTGCTGGATCGGTCTCGGCAAGCCTCAACAGGC
Organism: Streptomyces klenkii; assembly: GCF_003626645.1. Lineage (GTDB taxonomy): Bacteria > Actinomycetota > Actinomycetes > Streptomycetales > Streptomycetaceae > Streptomyces > Streptomyces klenkii. The sequence goes on from NZ_RBAM01000009.1 coordinate 160,120, forward strand.
AATTGAGTTGTTCGAAGGGCACTTGGCAGAGTTGCCGCAGGTCTACCGCAACGACCGCGGCGTCTACCTCGCACGGCTCGCCCGCGCCTACGTTCGAGCCGGTGAGCTGGAGCGCGGAGCCGAAGCGGCAGCGAAGTCTCTCGGGATCGTCAGGCACACCGGGTCGGCCCGTACGTTCGGCGAGCTTTCGGCGGTGGTGGACTCCTTGACGGGAGAGCGGCAACTACCGACTGTAGCGGCCTTTCTTGAACACTTTGCAGCTGTTCGTGACCAGTTCGCGGCATGACTGGCCCGGAAGTGATGAGAGATGCTGGGGTCATGGACGAACTGATCACGCAAGCCACCACCGGCGACGTGCGCCGCCGAGGTCCCGCCGTCGCCGTCCTACCCATCGGGAGCTTCGAGCAGCACGGCGACCACTTGCCCCTGATCACCGACACCGTCATCGCCTGCCTCATTGCTCGCCGGTTGGCCGATGACCACGGCCTGTTTCTCCTGCCACCGATCACCATGGCCTGTTCCCACGAGCACGCCCCGATGGCCGGTACGGTCAGCATCAGCGCCGGGACGCTGTACGCCATGGTCAACGACATCTGGCGATCGCTCGAATCCTCGGGGCATCCCGGGCTGATCATCGTCAATGGTCACGGCGGCAACTACGTCCTGTCGAACGTCGTCCAGGAACTGAACGTCACCGGCCCCCGAGTCGCCCTCTTCCCCGTCAGTGAAGACCGGGCCCGGGCCCGCGCCGAGGCCGAGTTGGAGAGCAGCAGCGCCGAGGACATGCACGGCGGGGAGTTCGAGGTCTCCCTGCTTCTCCACGCCGCACCGCACCTGGTGCACGAGGGCATAGAGGAGGACGACCACTCGGCTCCGAAGCGCCCCCACCTCCTCACTCTGGGCATGGCGGGCTACACCACCAACGGCATCATCGGTCAGCCGTCGCTGGCCACCGCCGCCAAGGGCAAAGCGCTCCTCGACAGCTTTTCCCGTTCGGCACGCGCTCACCTGGACGCGATAGCTGTGCCCTGACCTGCTGACCTGCTGACCTGCTGACCTGCTGACCTGCTGACCTGCTGACCTGTTGACCTGCGTGAACGCGGCCAAGCCCAAAAGGACCGGGAACGCCCGTACGAGCCGGTCGGCGGTGTCTGGCCGTAGCGGGTTCATGGCCGGAAGACGCCCTCGCCCTGCCGTGAACCCGCCGTTGCTCGGGTGTGCTCTCCGGTCAGATGTTCGCCAGGAGCTCTTCGAGGGGCTGGGTCGCGGCGTCTTCCGCGGGGCGGGAGAGGTACAGGGTCGTGTGGAAGTAGCCCTCGGTCTCCTTGCCGCGGGGGTCCTCGCCTGCGGCCTCGACGGCCGCGACCGCGTAGGCCTGCTCCTCCGCGCCGCTGAAGTGGCGCTGGGGGAACGTGCGGGCCGTGTATTTCTCGGTGTGCAGGCCGTGGGCGGCCAGGGCGTCGGAGATCGGGGCGTACGAGGCGGTGCGGAGCACGAACGAGGCCACCCAGGCCGGTTCGTCCGTGCCCGCCGTGAGCGCCTTGAGGGTCCTGGCGGAGAGGAACGTGGTGCCGCCGGTGATGGTGATGAGCCGGGCCGGCCGCGTCTGCCGCAGCAGCTCGCCGCTGGGCTCGGCGGTCTCGAGGTTCTCGGCGAAGCCCCCGTCCAGCAGCCCGACGGCCCGGGCGTAGGAGACGGCTTGCGCGGCCACGTCGATCCCGACGACCCGCGCGGCCCCGGGCCGCCGCCGCGCCGCGAAGTACGCCCGGTCCTCCGCGATGAGCTCGGCGGTGGTGAGCGGCGCGAGCCGCGGGGAGGTGTAGCGCGCGTACAGCTCGTCCAGTGTGACGTCGTGGTTGAGGAGCGCCGCGTTGATGCCGTAGGAGCAGCAGATGTCGACGACCGTCAGCGGCTCGGTCGCGGCCGTGGCCCTGCGGGTCTCGGCCATACGCCGGAAGACGGCCTGGGCATGATGCGGTGTCTGGTACTCCAGAGGTCCCAGCACCGTGAAGTACGCCCGGGGGTCGGGCTGGTCGTAGATCTTGTCGAACGAGGTCATCCCGGAGGTCATCGTACAAATCCTCTCGCCCCTGGGGCCGGCCGGAGACCGCCCCGCTACAGGTAGAGCCTCCGGGGCCGAAAAGGGAACAGGGCAGGGGTTAAATCCGGCCATTTTCGGCGGCGTCATGTGCCGTGCCCCGCGGGGCACGGGGTGCCCGACGGGCCTGGCGTGAGCACGTCTACAGTTGCCGCTCCGAGCAGGTAAGTGCGAGATAAAGCGAGAGCGTGCGTGTCAGTCGAGAGGCCTGCGTCCGGGAGACGCAGCAAGAACGTTTCCTCCCAGGAGCCCGAAGGCTGGCGCACCGGCCCCGCCTGGCAGGAGATGAACGGGCGGGCGGCCCGTAAGCGGCGGGTCCTCGGTGCCGTCGGCGTCGTGGCCGCCGCCGCGGCCACCCTGGCCGTGCTCCGGCCCGAGCTGCTCCTCTCCCGGATTCCGGGCGCGTGGGACGGCGGGAAGAGCGACGCGAAGACGGCCTCCCACAGCACTCCGACGCCCATGGCCCCCGAGACCGCGCGCCCCAGCGGCGCCCCCGGCAGCACCGAGGGCGTCGCCACCCCCGGCCGGCCCTTCGCCGGATCGCCGGCCGAGCAGTACGCCGACGGCGCGGCGGGCATCGTCCTGCCCGAGGCGCGGGCCGCGGGAACCATGTCGCAGGAGCAGGTTGCCGAGGGCCTGAAGCTGGCCAAGGACTTCCTCGTCGCCGCCAACCTGGACCCGGCGGTCATCCGGGGCGAGCGCCCGGCGGCGGCCCTCGCCCTGCTCGACCCGTACCAGGAAGACCTCGTCACCCGCACCGGCACCGCACTCGGCAAGCCGGACCGGGACCACGACCCGGTCACCCTCTTCAGCCGCTTCGACGGCAAGAAGGTGCGCATGGTGGGGGAGACCGTGAAGACCCGCGGCCGGATCACCTTCGCGGAGCACAAGGACGGCTCCGTGGGCATCCGCGCCGACGTCACCTTCGTCTACCCGCTCACCAAGAACGAGCAGGGGTCCCGGGCGGTCGAGCGCACCATCGTGCGGCGCGTCCTGGACACCGACCTCCTCGACCCCGAGCGGTTCCGGGTGACGCCGGGCAGGCTGACCGTCCGCTCCTACGACGTGGACATCGCCAACTCCGCCTGCGGCGTCCACGACGGGTTCCTCCACCCCGCCTTCGACAAGGGACGCCCCGCCGGCCGGGCCCACTCCGGCCCCGCCGTCGACCCCTACGACCGCAGCCAGGACCTGGACACCGGCAGGGGCGAGGGGTGCGGGACGGTCACGCGGACGTGAAGGACGGGCGGCGGCCCGTGCGCGACCGCGCTGCCGCCGCCCGCCCCGCCGTGCGCCGCTTCCCGCCCGCGAGCCCGGGAAGCGGCCGCACGACAGCCCGTCAGACCACGGCGCCCGAGCCCCGGTGCCCGTTCTCCGTGCGCGGAGCCGGAGGCGCCGTCACCGCACCGGGATGACGCCCTTCGAGGACCACCGCGAGCGGTGCCGCCGTCAGGACGGTCGAGGCGATGCCGAAGAGCACTCCGGCGAGGAGGGCGATGGAGAAGTCGGTGAGCGAGTCGCCGCCGAGGACCGCGAGTGCGGCGAGGACGAACAGCACGCCCATGCCCGTGTTGAGCGTGCGCGGCACCGTTTGCAGGATCGCGCTGTCCACGGCCGGGACGAGCCCGGCCCGGCCGGTGCGGCCCGTCCGGGGGCGCATCTCCCGGATGCGGTCGAAGACGACCACCGTGTCGTTGACGGAATAGCCGACCACCGTGAGCAGCGCGGCCAGGAAGACGCTGTCGGCCGGCCTGCCCAGCCACGCGAACAGCCCGGTCACCAGCAGGACGTCCTGGACCATCGCCGCCACCGCCGCCGTCGCGAAGGTCCACCGGAACCGTACGCTCAGGTACAGGAGCTGGGCCGCGACCGCGGCGCCCAGGGCGAGGAGCGCCTTGTCGCGCAGCTCGCTGCCCAGGCTCGGCCCGATCCGCTCGTCGCGCTCGACGGTGACGTTTCCGCCGTGCGCCTCCAGGGCCGCCTTGATGCGCTGCTGGTCGCGGTCCGAGAGGTCGCCGGAGCGGACGACGACGTCGCCGTTGCCCGCCTTCTGCACGACGGCGCGCGGGAACCCGGCGTCACCGACCGCGGCCCGTGCCCGCTCCACGTCGACGGGGCGGCTCGTGCCGTACTCCACCAGCCGGCCGCCGGTGAACTCCACGCCCAGGTGCAGGCCGCGCACGCCGATCCCGGTGACGGCGAGCGCCAGCAGCGCGCCGCTGACGGCCAGCCAGGTGCGCCGGCGGCGCATCAGGCGCGGCCCGCGGCGCACGAGGAAGGCCCGGACGCGGCCGGCCGACGCGACCCCCGCCAGCCGCGGCCGGCGCCGCACGCTGCGCAGCCGCAGCGCCCACTCGGCGAGGACCCGCGTGATGACGAGCGCGGAGACCATGGAGGCCACCACGCCCACCGACAGGGTGACGCCGAAGCCCTTCACCGGGCCGGCGGCGAAGAAGAACAGCAGCCCGGCGGCCAGCAGCGTGGTGACGTTCGAGTCGACGACGGCGCTCCACGCCTTGCCGAAGCCCTTGCGCAGCGGGCCGCGGAGATCGGACGAGGCCGCCGGGCGGCGCCCGTACTCCTCGCGGGTCCGCTCGAAGACCAGGACGTTCGCGTCCACGGCCATGCCGATCGCGAGCACGAAGCCGGCCAGCCCCGGGAGGGTGAGCGTGGCCCCGAGCGCGACCAGCGCGGCGTACGAGATGAGTCCGTAGAGCGCGAGCGCCACCGTGGCCAGAACGCCCAGCAGCCGGTAGACGGCGACGACGAACACCGCCGTACACACGAGGCCGATGACCGCCGCGGCCGCGCTCGCCCGGATCGCTTCGGCGCCAAGCGTCGGACCGACGGTGCGCTGTTCGACGACCTCGACCGGTACGGGCAGAGCGCCGCCCTTGACGAGCGCCGCCAGATCGCGCGCCTCGGAGTCGCCGAACCCGCCGGTGATCTGCGCGCTGCCGCCCTGGATGCCGCTGCGGCACGGCACGCTCTGCTGCATCGCCGGCGCCGACACGACGCGGTCGTCGAGGACGATCGCAACGCGCCGGGCGGCGTCCCCGGGCGCGGCACAGGCCGCCTCGCCCGTGACGCGCGCCCAGCTTTTGTCCCCGCCGCCCCGGAACGAGAGGGCGACCGTCCAGCCGCCGCCGGTCTGCGTGTCGAGGACGGCCCGGGCGTCCTTGACGTCCTTGCCGGTCAGGGCCGGCGGCCCCAGGCGCAGGCGCTGCCCCGGAGCGTCGGGGTCGGGCAGCGTGCGCGCTTCGCCGCCGGCCGGCGCGGACGCGGCGAGGACGGGGTGGAAGGTGAGCTGCGCGGTGCGCCCGACGACTTCGGCGGCCTTGCGGGGGTCCTGGACGCCGGGCAGTTCGACGACGATGCGGCGCTCGCCGGAGCGGGCCAGCGACGGCTCGGCCACGCCGAGCGCGTCGACCCGCTGCCGCAGCACTTCCAGGGCCCGGTCGGTGGCGGCGGCATCGGCGCGGGCTGCGGGCCCGTTACGGGTCTCCAGCACGATCTGGGTGCCGCCGCGCAGGTCAAGGCCGAGCCGGGGCGGGGTGGTCAGGGCGAAGTACAGCGAGGCGGCGACGGCGGCCAGGGCGAACAGCGCGCGCCACAGCGGGGCGCGGCGCGACCGGCGCGGCCGGGGCGCCCGGGGTATCCGGGGTTTCCGGGATGACATGGGTTCTCCACTTCACGGCATACGGAGGCGGAGCGCCGGCCGCACACCGCCCTCCCCGGCTCGGGCCGGGCAGGCGGAAGGGGCCGCGCTCGTGGCGTCAGTTGCTCCGTGGGGAGGGAGGGCCGCGAGTGGTGCGTGAAGAGGGGACCGTGGCGGGCGGCGCGCGCTCCCGGCGCGGGCCGGCGATCTCGCCCGGCGGCAGGGGGACGGCGAGCGGCCCCGCCACCGGGCCGGGCACCGTTCCGGGGAGCCCGGGCAGCCGCGTGTGCTGGACGGCGGCGGAGGCGTGGAGGCCGTGGGCGGCGAGGGCGTGGTCCGCCGCCGCGGGACGGGCTTCGGGCGCGGGCCCGGCGGTACGGATCTGCGCGGCGGAGCCGGTGACGGAAGTGGCGGGAGGAGGCGCAGCGGTATTGCTGCCCGTACCGGAGGCCGCGCCGAACAGGAGGACGAGCAGCGCCCACAGGACGGCCGGGACCGGCGTACGCCGCGGGTGACGGCTCACGGCGCCTCCGTTCGCTCCCGGTGTTCCGATGCCACGATTTGATCACCCAATTGTCACAGGAACCCCATCGGCCCCCTGATTGGCCGGAACCCGCCCGGCGGCGAGATAAGAATGTGCATGTCAAGCACGGAAATGTGCAGGTCAAACCATGCAACGCATCCATTACGGGGGATTCATCATGCGTCGTCAGCTCCTCACCGCCGCGGCCGTCATCGTGCTCGCGGCCACCGCAACCGCCTGCAACGGCGACGGCACCGACCCCGCGGCCGATGCCGGCGCCTCGGCCGACAAGAGCCCCGCGGCCCAGGGCGCCGGGGGCCAGGGCGGAGGCCAGGACAAGGGTCAGGGCCAGGACAAGGGCCAGGGTCAGGACAAGGGGCAGGACAAGGGCGGCGACGCCCACGCCGTCGGCGGCAAGCTCACCCTCAAGGGCAAGAAGGCGGGCGAGCAGCTCGACGTCACCCTGAAGGGCTTCGCCGACCCGGCCCACAGCGACAACAAGTACTTGCAGCCGGCCGCCGGCAAGCGCTGGGTCGCCGCCCAGTTCGAGCTCGTCAACACCGGTACGGTCGCCTACTCGGACAGCCCCTCCAGCGGGGCCAAGGTCATCGACGGGCAGGGCCAGGCCTTCACCCAGACCATGGGCGGCGTCACCGAGGGCCCGAAGTTCCCGGTCACCGTGAACCTCGCCCAGGGCGCGAAGTCCCTCGGCTGGGTCGTCTTCTCCGTCCCCGAGAACTCCAAGCCGGCCAAGGTGCAGTTCACGCTGGACGGCGGCTTCGCCAACGAGACGGGCGAGTGGACCCTCAAGAAGTAGCGAAAGAAGAGCGCGAGACCCCTCAGTTCGTCGACAGCGAGCCCGCGACTTCGGTGAGCGCGTCGAGGACCGGCCGGAACAGCGGATGGTCCTCGGCCCCCCGCCGCACCGCGGCGAACACGCGGCGCGTCGCGGCCGGGCCCGCGACCGGCCGGACGACGGTGTCCTTCAGCTCCATGCCGCGCAGCGCCGAGCGCGGCACGAGCGCCACCCCGGCCCCCGCCCCGGCCAGGGCCACCACGGCGCGGAAGTCGTCGGAGGAGTGCACGAGGCGGGGCTGGAAGCCGGCCAGCTCACAGGCCAGGACCACCACGTCGTGGCACGGGTTGCCCGGGTAGGGGCCGATCCAGTCGCAGTCGGCGAGCTGGTCCAGGCTCACGCGGGGGCTCTCCGCCAGCGGGTGGGACGCGTGCAGCACGGCGTCGAACGGCTCGGCGTAGAGCGGTACGCGCACGAGCCGCCGGTCGTCCTCCCGCGGCGCGCCCCGGTACTCGACGGCGAGGGCCACGTCGGCCTCCCCGTCCAGCACCATCGGCAGGCTCGCGTCGCCCTCGGCGTCGCGCACCCGCAGCCGGATCCCGGGGTGGCGGCCGGCGAGGAGGGCGATGACGGGGGCGAGCACCTCGGCGATGCCCGTCGCGAACGCCGCGACGGTGAGCTCCCCGGCCGTGCCGCCCGCGTACGCGGCGAGCTCGGCCTCGGCCCGCTCCAGCTGGGCGATGACCTCGTGGGCGTGGGTCAGCAGGATCTCGCCCGCCGCGGTCAGGCGCACGCCCCGGCCGCTGCGGGTCAGCAGGACGTGGCCGGTCTCCTGCTCCAGCGCGGCGAGCTGCTGGGAGACGGCCGAGGGGGTCAGGTACAGCGCGGCGGCCGCGGCGGTCACCGTACGGTGGTCCGCCACGGCCCGCAGGACGCGCAGCCGCCGGGGGTCGATCACCCCGCCATTTTGCCAGGAACGCGCGGTAACCCCGCCGGGGCCCGGCCCGGGCGGGGTCACCGAGGGGGTGGTCAGCCCCGCAGCGCCTTGCGCGCGTCGATGAACGCCGCGATCGCCCGCTCGACGTCCTCGGTCGAGTGCGCCGCGGACAGCTGGACGCGGATGCGGGCCGCGCCCATCGGCACCACCGGGTAGGAGAAGCCGATGACGTACACGCCGCGCTCCAGCAGCAGCTCCGCCATCCGGCCGGCCTCCGCCGCGTCGCCGATCATGACGGGGGCGATGGCGTGGTCGCCGGGCAGGATCTCGAAGCCCGCCTCGGTCATCTTCGTGCGGAACAGCTCGGTGTTGGCCCTCAGCCGCTCGCGCAGGTCGCCCGCGGACTCCAGCAGGTCGAGGACCTTCAGGGAGGCGGCGGCGATGACCGGCGCGAGGGAGTTGGAGAAGAGGTACGGGCGCGAGCGCTGGCGCAGCAGGGCGACGATCTCGGCGCGGGCGGCGACGTAGCCGCCGGAGGCGCCGCCGAGGGCCTTGCCGAGGGTGCCGGTGATGATGTCGACACGGTCCATGACGCCGTGCAGCTCGGGGGTGCCGCGGCCGCCGGGGCCGACGAAGCCGACGGCGTGCGAGTCGTCGACCATCACCATCGCGTCGTAGCGGTCGGCCAGGTCGCAGATCTGGCTCAGCGGCGCGACGTAGCCGTCCATGGAGAAGACGCCGTCGGTGACGATGAGCTTGCGGCGGGCGCCGCCCTCGTTCGCCGCCTGGAGCTGCTTCTCCAGGTCGGCCAGGTCGCGGTTGGCGTAGCGGAAGCGGCGGGCCTTGGACAGGCGGATGCCGTCGATGATGCTCGCGTGGTTGAGGGCGTCGGAGATCACCGCGTCCTCGGCGCCGAGGAGGGTCTCGAAGACGCCGCCGTTGGCGTCGAAGCAGGAGGAGTAGAGGATCGTGTCCTCCTGGCCGAGGAACGCCGACAGCCGCGCCTCCAGCTCCTTGTGGACGTCCTGCGTGCCGCAGATGAAGCGCACCGACGCCATGCCGTAGCCCCAGCGGTCGAGGGCGTCCTTGGCGGCGGCGACGACCTCGGGGTGGTCGGCGAGGCCCAGGTAGTTGTTCGCGCAGAAGTTCAGGACGTCGCCGGGGGCGCCGCCCGCGGTGACGTTCACGGAGGCGCTCTGCGGGGTGCCGATCACGCGCTCGGGCTTGAAGAGACCGGCCTCGCGGATCTCGTCGAGGGTGGCGCGGAGGTCGTCGCGGACGGACGCGTACATGCGGGGGACTCCTTAACGGAAGGAAGAAGAAGGGGACGGCCGGCCGGGGTCAGGCGGTCCAGTCGAGGATGATCTTGCCGCTGCGGGCGGTGGAGGCCTCGTCGAAGGCCGCGTCGAAGTCCTTGTACGAGTACTTGCCGGTGATCACCGGGCTGAGGTCCAGGCCGGCCTCCAGTAGCACCGTCATCGCGTACCAGGTCTCGTACATCTCCCGGCCGTAGATCCCCTTGACGGTGATCATCGAGGTGACGATCTTCGCCCAGTCGACGGGGAACTCCTGGGCCGGCAGGCCCAGCATGGCGATCCGGCCGCCGTGCGTCATATTCGCGATCATGTCGCGCATGGCCTCGGGCCGGCCCGACATCTCCAGGCCGATGTCGAAGCCCTCGCGCAGGCCCAGCGTGCGCTGCGCGTCCGCGATCGACGCGCCGGAGACGTTCAGGGCCAGGGTCGCGCCGGCCTTGCGGGCGATCTCCAGGCGCGGCTCGCTGACGTCGGTGATGACGACGTTGCGGGCGCCGGCGTGCTTGGCGACGGCCACGGCCATGATGCCGATCGGGCCCGCGCCCGTGATCAGCACGTCCTCGCCGACCAGCGGGAAGGAGAGCGCGGTGTGCACGGCGTTGCCGAACGGGTCGAAGATCGCGGCGACGTCGAGGTCGACCTTCGTGCGGTGCACCCACACGTTGGAGGCGGGCATCACGACGTACTCGGCGAACGCGCCGTCGCGGCCCACGCCGAGGCCGACCGTGCTGCGGCACAGGTGGCGGCGGCCGGCCAGGCAGTTGCGGCACTTGCCGCAGACCAGGTGGCCCTCGCCGCTGACCAGATCGCCGGCCGCGATGTCCTGCACGTCCGCGCCGACGGCCGCGACCTCGCCGACGAACTCGTGGCCGAGCACGAGCGGGGTCTTCACCGCGCCCTGGGCCCAGCCGTCCCAGGAGCGGATGTGCAGGTCGGTGCCGCAGATGCCGGTGCGCAGCACCTTGATCATGACCTCGTCGGGGCCGTACTCCGGCTCCGGGACGTCCATGAGCCACAGCCCGGGCTCGGCCTTGTGCTTGACGAGTGCCTTCATGGCTGCGGCTCCAGGCGTGGTGAGGCGATCTATTGCGTGTGGATCTACGGCGTGTGGATCTACTACGTGCGCGCACCAATGTGCCCAGTGATGACCGTGAAGTCCATCGAGGTTTTCTTAAGCGGGGCAACAGCAGAACTTCACACGGTGCGCGCGTGCCCTCACCCGAGGCGGGTCAGCTTGGCCCCCGCGCCCGGCGCCGCCATGTCCTTCCGGAGGGCCACCGGCACCTGCGCCCGGCCCGGCCCGGTCCCGACGGCGAGCGCGCCGACCTCCGTACCGGCCTTGGCCTCGCGCGGGATCCCCTTGCCGCCGTCGGTGAGCTCCAGCTGCGCCTTCAGCCCGCCCCAGCCCACGGCCCGCAGGTCCCGCGTCGCGACGACCGGCGTCCGGCCGCCGAGGCCGTCGTCCACGTGCCCGACGACATCACCCTTACGGACCACCGTCGCGGGGACCAGCGCGTCCTGCACCGCCTTGATCATCTTGTAGCTGCGCTCCTTGACCACCTTCAGGTGGGCGTTGGCGTCGTCGCTGCCCGCCTGCCGCTGGGCCATGGTCGCGCCGACGATCAGGCGCTCCTTGCCCTCGATCGTCCGCTTCGCCGCCCACATCAGCGCGCCGCCCGCCGGGCCGCTCGACCCGGTCTTGATGCCGAGCCCGCCCGGGTTGGTGACGAGCAGGTCGTCGTTGTTGTTGTAGATGCGGTCAGGGAGGCCGGGGACGTCGGCGTTGGGCATCTTGACGATCGTCCGGAGGGCGTCGTTCTTCATGACCTCCCGGGCCAGCTCGACCTGGTCCACGGCGGTGCTCACGGTCGACGCGTCCAGCCCGCTGGGGTCGGTGTACGTCGTGTCGTCCATGCCGAGCTCCCGGGCCGCCTCGTTCATCTTCTTCACGAACGCGTCCTCGGACCCCGCGTCCCAGCGGGCGAGCTGCCGGGCGATGTTGTTGCCGGACGGGATCAGCAGCATCTGGAGCATCTGGAACTGCGTGTAGTCCTGCCCCTCCGACACCTCCACCCGCGACTCCTCCTGGGCGCCCGCCTCCTTGGCGGCTGTGGCGTCGATCGTGATCCGCTCGCCCTCCTCGCCGGCCTTGAGCGGGTGGTCCTTGAGGATCACGTACGCCGTCATGACCTTGGCGACGCTCGCGGTCGGCACCGGCTTCCGCTCGCCGTACGTGCCCAGGCTGCCGACGCCCACGACCTCGGCGGCGGCCTGCCCTTCGCCCGGCCAGGGCATCGCGAACGCCTCACCCGTGAAGGTGTACGGGTTCCCCGCCACCACGAACTTCGGGTCCGGCAGGGGCCGGACCAGCTGGACGGTGCCGAGGAGAACGGCGAGCAGCAGGACGAGCGGCGACCAGATCTTCAGCCGCCGCGCCACGGTGCGGGACGCGGACGGCGGGGGAGGGGTGCGGTTGGTCAGCTGCGCCAGCAGGTCGAGGGGCGCGGGCTGCGCGGGGGCGTCTGCCGGCGGCTTCGGGGGCGCTTCCGGCCGGGCCGGGGCCTCCGCGGGCCGGGCCGGCTGCACGGGCTCCGGCCGCTCCGGCTGCGCGGGAGCTTCCTCCGGCCGCTCCGGGGTCCCGGTGGGATCCGGGGCTTCCGGCGCGGGCTGCTCGGGAGTCTCCGCCGGCTCCTTCTGCCGCTCCGCCGTGCCGGGGGACTCTCCTGCCACCGGTGCCTCCTCCAGATCGTCACCACTCGTCTTCGAACCGACGTGCTAGACGAGCGCGACATACCTGCTGGTTCCGTTACCAATCAACTGATCCGATGAGTATGTGTTCGTCACGGAAGCAACCCGTTGGTACCGGCTCGGTCAACGGCCCTTCACGGCCGCTCCGGCGGCAGTACGGTCCCCGTGCGCGCCGAAGCCTTGGGGGGATCCATGCGCAAGAACCTGCTCGCCGCCGCTGCCGTCGTCACCGCCGTCGGCTGCCTCACGCTCACCGCCTGCAACGACGACGACGCGAAGAGCGGCGGGGCGAGCCCGTCGCGGACCGCCGGCAGCAAGCCGGCCACATCACCGGCCGGGTCTCCGGCCTCGGCACGGCCCACCGCCTCCAACGGCCCCAAGGGCGCCGCACTCGCCTTCGGCGAGCCCTCGCGGACCGTGGGAGCGGGCACGGTCGGCATCCTGGAGATCACCCCGACGACCGTCGTCTACGCGACGGCGGCCGGCCGGACGGCCCCGCAGCACGGCACCTTCGCCGTGGTCACACTGCTGGAGAAGTCGCTGAGCGCCAACCCCGCCGACGAGGAGGCGCCCGCCAAGGGCGGCGGCTGGCGGTGGGTCTCCACGGACGGGCAGTCCATCCCCGCGGGCAACGGCAACGCCGCGAAGGTGGTCCTGGCGAAGTACCGGCACTCCGGCGGCATCGCACCGGGGGCGTCCCAGATGCGCGTCAAGGTCTTTGACCTCACGCCCGCTCAGGCCAAGGGCGGCACGATCGTCTACACGGACGGCACGAAGAGCGACGACCGCTGGACGGTCCCGGCCACGGACACCGGGCCGCAGGCCGCCGAGGTGAAGCAGCAGCTCAGGCCCTGACCGTTCACACGCCCTACCCGTCTACTCCGTCTACGCGTCTCATACGTCTCACACGTTCCGGAAGCCGGCGAGGACCTTCCCCTCCGTGCTCAGCCAGCCCCGCTCGTAGTCGAAGCGCGGGGCGTCGGCGAAGGTGAGGTACAGCCACTTGAAGTTCTCGGCGAACACGTACGCCGGGCAGAGGTCGCCCTTGGCCATCGGCCGCCGGGTGACGTCGGTGAGCACCGTGTAGCCGCCCGGCACGCGGTGATGCCGCTTCAGGTTCTGGAAGTAGCGCCACGCCGTCGTCCGGTAGTACGGATCGCCGGTCTGCCAGTACATCTGGAAGGCGCAGTTGGCGTACTCGGGGCGCAGGTCGTTCCGCGGGCTCAGGACCTTGAGCCCGCGGCCGTAGTCGATCTCCTCGGGGACGACCTCGTACTTGTCGAGGACGGCCGTCCAGGAGCGGTAGTGGCCGGCGGCCAGCTCGTTGTCGCCGCCGACCGGCAGCACGGCGACGGACAGCGCGGACGCCCGGCGGCTGATCAGCGCCCCGGTGGTGAAGTCGACGTGCTTGAACCAGAGCCGCCCGTCGACGTGCTCGGCCTGGTGGCGGCGCATGGCGGCCGCGAACATCTTGAACCAGTCCCGGCACTCCTCGTCGCCGAACATCACCCACGCGCCCCACAGGTACTCGTAGAACGAGTCCGCCGGCGGGTTCACGGCCACGCTCTCGCGGTCGGCCCACCGGCCGGTCTCCACGTCCATCCGGGTGGCGAGCAGGTCGAGCGACGACCGCCGCTGCACGACCGCGCGCAGGGCCCCTTCGGCCGCCCGCCGGTAGCGGGCGTCGCCGGTGAGCCGGGACAGCGCCCCGAACTCCAGCACGTTGGTGCCGATCTCGGCCAGCGGCAGCGTGGCCCCGCGGACGCGCCCCGTCCGCAGGTTGACGTACCGGTAGGGCATGCCGGTGGGCGACGCGGTGAAGGCGGGCAGCAGCCGGTCCGCGAGGTCCGTGCAGAGGCCGAGGAGCTCCTTCTCGCCGGTGGCGAGATAGCCCGAGAGGAGGCCTCCCACCAGCCGGATGGTGGACTCGAACACCTGGAAGTCGGCGTTCACGTCGAAGTCCAGGTTGTCCTTGAGCCAAGCGACGCAGCGCTCGACCTCGTCGTCGAGCTCCATGAGGTGGAGGGTGTCGACCGCCTCGATGATCGACAGGCCCACCGGGTGGCTCTGCGCGAAGAACTCGCGGTGGCGGCCCGACACCGGGAGCACCTCGTCGTGCCCCCAGGCGAACCGCTTGTACCCCTCCCACGCATGGCCGAACTCCGCGCGGATCTCCTGCGCCTTCGCCCGGTCCGGCCGCTCCGCGCGCCGCCGTTCCGCCCGCCGCCGCGCGCCGGGCGGCGCGGCCGGGGGCGCGGCACGGGACGTCCCGCCGGGCAGCGGCGCCACGGCGCGCCGCCCGCCGCCGGGCTCCGCGAGGACACCGGGCCCGGCGCCCGCCGTGAGCCCGCCCGTGACGGCGAGCGCGCGGAGCAGGCTGCGGCGGGCCGTGAACCCGCGCAGGGCCGTCCGGGCGCCGAGCGATGCGTACGTCATGACGGGCAGGCCCTCCTGGTCACCGGTTCCCCACCCGGACACTTGACCGCAGTATGCGTCGGCTCCGCCGCTGCGGGCGGCAGGCGCGGCGGTGCTCCTCGCGGAGCCCCGGCGCTTGTGTCCCGGATCACTCCACCGGCCCGTCCGGCCTCCATTGACCTCGATCGGCCGCCTTGGCCAGGATGATCGAAAACCAGGCCTTCGGGGGAAGGGCGTGAGTTCCGGCATGGCGCATCGCGATCCGGGCACGTGCCGCGCCCGCGGCCGCGCCGGCCTCCCCGCCCGCGGCCGCGCCGGCCCTCCGCCCGCCGCGGCGGAACCCCTTCGCCGGCACCACCGGAACCATCGGAGCGCACCTGTGAGCAGCACGAACCGTCGCACGAGGAACCCCGGGCCCGCCCGCCCGGACACCGCCCGCACCGGGGCCGTCCGGTGACCGTCGACGCGGCCACCCTGCGCTCGGTGCTCCGGGCCCACGCGTCGGGCGTGGCCGTCCTCACGGCACCCACCCCGGCCGGGCCCGCCGGGGTGACCATCACCTCCTTCGCCTCGCTCAGCGCCGAGCCGGCCCTGGTCTCCTTCGCCCTCGCCGACTCCTCCTCGACCTGGGCGCGGATCAAGGACGCGCGCTGGTTCGGCATCCACGTCCTGGGCGCCGGCCAGACCGATCTGGCGGAACGATTCGCCGCCCGCGGGACCGACCGGTTCGCGCCGCCCACGCGCTGGACCGGGGGCCTGTACGGCGTGCCGCTCCTGGAGGGCTGCCCGGCGCGGCTCGTCTGCTCCCGCCGCGACGTGATCCGCACCGGCGACCACCACCTGGTCGTGGCCGCCGTCGAGCACGCGGAGCGCGGCGAGCCCGGCGACGGCCTGGTCCACCTGAGCGGGGGCCTCCACGCCGTCGGCCCCACCGCGCCCGCGCGTCCCTGACACCACGTCACGGCGGGCGCCACCGGCGACCCCGGGGGCGCACCCCGGGATCTCCGCGCAGCTGCGACCGGTGCGCGGTGCACCCTTCACGCCCCGAGCGCTGCTGATGAACGGGGCCCGCCCGGAGGTATATTCGCGCTGGGACGCGGCACCGGAGGGGATCGCCTCATGTCGACTCCTGAACTCGCGACCACGCCGTTGGACCTGCCCGTCATCCGGGGCCGGGTCGACGTCGTGCTGTCCGCGTTCCTGGAGAGGAAGGCCCGCGCGGCCGCCGCGGACAGCCATCCGGCCGTGGTCACGGAGTTCCTCCGGAGCTTCCTCTTCTCCGGCGGCAAACGCCTGCGGCCCCTGCTGTGCGTTATCGGCTGGCACGCGGCGGGCGGTCACGGCATCCCCGCCCCCACCCTGAGGGTGGCGGCCTCGCTGGAGATGTTCCACGCGTTCGCCCTCATCCACGACGACCTCATGGACGACTCGGCCACCCGCCGCGGGCGGCCCACCGTCCACCGGGCCTTCGCCGACCGCCACCGCACCGGGCGCAGCGGCGCCGCCGCCGACCGGCTCGGCAGCAGCGCCGCCGTCCTCATCGGCGACGTCGCCCTGGTCTGGTCCGACGAGCTGCTGCACACCGCCGGGCTGCGCTCCGGCCGCCTCGCGCAGGTCCTCCCGCTGATCGACACGATGCGCACGGAGGTGATGTACGGCCAGTGCCTCGATCTGCTGGCCACCGGCCGGCCCACCGCGAGCACCGCCCGCGCGCTCGCGATCGGCCGCTCCAAGACCGCCAAGTACACGGTGGAGCGCCCCCTGCACATCGGCGCCGCCCTCGCCGGCGCCGGCCCGGCCTTCCGGGCCCTGCTCAGCAACTACGCCCTGCCGCTGGGCGACGCCTTCCAGCTCCGCGACGACCTCCTCGGCGTCTACGGCGACCCGGCCGTCACCGGCAAGTCCTGCCTGGACGACCTCAGGGACGGCAAGCACACCACCCTCGTCGCCCTGGCCCTCCAGCGCGCCGACCGCGCCCAGCGGCGGGTCCTGCACACCCTGCTCGGCAACCCGGACCTGGACGAGCAGGGCGCCGACCGCATCCGCCGCCTGCTCGCCGAGACCGGCGCCCACGCGACCGTCGAGCAGCTCATCCAGTCCCGCTGCGCCCAGGCCGAACAGGCCCTCGCCCACGACGCCTTCCCACCCGCCGCGCGCTCGGCGCTGCGCGGCCTGGCCCGGGAGGCCGCCGTACGGACCGCGTGACGGGATGAACGCGCGGTCCGTACTCGGATGTGACGATACGTAAGGAATGACGCTGGGACTCCTCGCGTCAGCCCTGCGGCGCCGAAGTGACCTTCTTGCCCTGGTCGTTCACCGCGAACCACAGGCCCTGCTTGCCCTGCCCCGCGGTGTCGCCGGGCTTCTTGTCGCCCGTGAACCAGTACACCGGCCAGCAGTCGACCGCCAGCTGCTTCGTGCCGTCCGGCCGCGTCACCGTGCTGATCAGCTTGTCGGGCACCCCGCGCACGGCGCTCTTGTCGACGGGCTCAGCCGGCTTCCAGGTGTCCAGGCACGTACCGGTGCAGGCGAACTTCATGGGCCAGGCGCTGTCCTTGTTGAACCGGTACAGCGTACGGCCCTGCCCGTCGACGACGATCTTGCCGAGGGCGGGGTTGTCGGCCACGGAGACACCGGGGGCCTGCGCGTTCGGCTTGTCGCCCTGTGCCCCGCCCTGTTTCTCGCCCTGCGCCTCGCCTTGTTTGCCGCCGCCGGCCTTCTTGCCGTCGGGAGCGAACGCGCTCCACGTGCCCCCGACGCCCTGCCCCTTGGTGTCGCCGGGCGCGGTGTCCTTGGCGTAGCGGTAGACGGGCCACCCCGCCAGGGTGAGCTGCTTGGTGCCGTCGGAGCGCTCCACCTCCCCGACCGCCGCGCCGATCCCGGACGCGGCGGTCGCGTCGCCGGCGGGCACCGGCGGCCAGGCCTTCGCGCAGTCGCCGTCGCACATCGAGGCGGGCGGCTTCGCCGTGTCCTTGTCGAAGCGGTAGAGGGTCATGCCGGTGCTGTCCGCGACGACGGAGCCGATCCCCGGGGCTTCACGCACCGTCATTTCCTTGGCCGGGGCGTTCTTGGCCTGCGTTTGCGAGGAGCCGCCGGAGCCGTAGGAGCCCGCGGAGCCGGACCCGTACCCCTCGCCGATCTTCGAGGAGCTCCCGGCCGGGGCCTTGCCGTAGTCGTCCTTGGCGGACGAACCACCGCCGCCGCAGGCCGCCGTGAGTGCCATGACCGTGATCGCCGCTCCCGCGAGGGAGGCGTGACGCAGCTTGTTCATGAGTCGTCCTTTGCTCGTGTGCCGGCGGCGGTCCGCCGTTGCAGGGGAGATACGGGGCCGGCCCGCCGTACGCTCAGCGGGGCCGGAAACTTGTCATCCGGTGACAGAAATCCGGGGCCGGAAATCCGGTGCCGGAAAGCGGCACCGGGCGTTCAGCCGGCGGCCGCGATGCGCAGGGCGAGGGCCGGGCAGCGCCGTACCGCGCGCAGGGCCCGTCCGCGCATCCGCGCGGGCAGCGGCATCACGGCCCGCTCGGGATAGCCGTCCGCGCCGAGCCGCAGCAGCCCGGGGAGCAGGTCCGCGCACAGGCCGTGCCCGCGGCACAGCGTCCAGTCCACCAGCAGTTGTTCGGCCGGGGCCTGCGCGGAGGAGTCCGTACGGGCACCGGAGACGGCGGTGTGCAGCAGGTCCCCCTCGGGCAGCGGCAGGGCGCCGAGCACCGGGCGGGCACAGCCGTGCCCGAGGGCGTGGGCCGCGAACTCGTCGGCGAAGACCGCGAGGGCCGAGGCCACGAAGCGGGCGCTGCCGTCGGGGTGCCCGCACGCGCCGCGCTGCTCCACGGCGGACATCCGGGCGCGCGCGGCGTCCAGGGCGCGCTGCCCGCCGCCGTCCGCCGCGTCGGCGAGCGCGTCCGCGAGGGAGGGCAGGCCGAGGGCGCACGGCCCGCACTGCCCGGCCGACTGCGCGGCCAGCCACCGGGCCATCCGCACGACCTCGCCCACGGGGCAGGTCGTCTCGGGCAGCGGCAGCACCGCGCCGGCCCCGAGCACGCCGCCGGCCGCGGCGAGCGAGTCGCGCGAGACCGTGGCCGCGCGGGCCGCCTCCGGCGGGAGCCAGCTGCCGTGGTAGCCGCCGACCAGCACGCCCTGGCCCGGCGCGGTCCCGCACAGGTCGAGGATGTACGTCAGGGGAACGCCGGTCGGCGTCTCCACGACGTGGGTGCCCGCCACGGTCAGCATGACGGTGCCGGGCTCGGTGGGCAGCCCGCACGCGCCGTAGCCCGTGGCCCCGAGCCGCGCCGCCGCGGCGAGCTGGGCGAACGTCTCGGTGTTGGAGAGCAGGGTGGGCGCGCCGCCGAGCCCGCTCTCGCTGGTGCGGACCCTGCGCCCGGACGGCAGGGCCGGGCCGCCGTCGAGGCCGCGGACGAGCGCGGAGCTCTCGCCGGTGACGAAGCGCTCGGGCAGCAGCGTCACCTCGGCCTGCGGCCCGGGCCCGCGTTCGGCGAGGGCGCGGCGCACCGACCGCTCGACGTCGGGCCGGGTCACGCCCACGGCCACGCGGTGCGCGCCGAGGGCCTGCGCCGCCATGAACGCGCCGTCGAGGACCATGTGGGGCGCGTAGAGCAGCAGCGCCGTGTCCTTGAGGCAGCCGGGTTCGCCCTCGCTGCCGTTGACGACGACGGACGCCGAAGAGCCCTTGCGGCGCTGCGCCGCGGCCACGGCGCGCAGCTTGCGGGCGAACAGGAAGCCCGCGCCGCCCCGGCCGCGCAGCCCGATCTCCTCGGAGATCTCGGCGAGTTCCTCGGTGTCCGGGCTCGGGGCGGGGCCGTGCACGGCCAGGTGCGCCTCGCGGTCCATCCATGCCGTCTCGTCCAGCCCCGCCAGCAGCCGCGGCGGGCCGACGGTGGCCAGTGCGGGCACGGGCCCGGGTGCGGTGCGGCTCATGACGTGCTCCCGGGGCCGGTGCGCTCCGCGCGTTCCTCGCGCAGCCGTGCCCGCAGGCGCAGCGCCAGCGCGGAGGCCACGCCCGCCAGGCACAGCGCGTACGCCGCCGTGGCCCAGCCGGCCGCGGGCCTGCCCGCGTGCAGGCCGTGCACCAGGGCCGCGCCCCAGGCCGGGTAGGCCGTCATGTGCAGGGCCCGCCACCGGCGCGAGCCGTTCGCGCTGCTGAACGCGCTGCGGAACGCCCCGCTGACGGCCACCGCGACGAAGAGGTAACCCGCCATCGTGCCCAGGCCGATGAGGAGCGGTTGCCCGTTGTCGGTGAACGGAACGGCCGCGGCCGCCGGGCTGGTACGGTCCTCGGCAACCTTGACCCAGATGTGCAGGGCGAGGAAGCCGAGCCCGGCCACGGCCAGCCCGCGGTGCACGCCCTGGGCGAGGAGGCGGTGGGCCGGGCCCAGCAGCCGCCGGCCGGTCGCGGCCAGACCCCACAGGACCGTGGAGGTGAGCGAGACGAGCGCGAGCACTCCCGCGCCGAAGTCGAGGAACTCCTGCGTCCGTTCGGCCACGCCGGCCTGTGCGGCGACGGCGAGGAGCAGCAGGATCGCGGCGGGCAGGGCCGGGCGGGCCGAGGGCCGCGTCTGCGGCCGGCCCCGCGCCCGTCCGGTCCGGCCGGCCCTGCCGGTCCTTGCGGCCCGGGCTCCGGCGGCGGCCCGGGGCCGGCCCCGGGGCCCGCTGCGCGGCCGTGACCGGGGCGGTCGTGACCGCGGACGGAACGGCGGCGGGATGGTTTGCATTCGCGACATGTTCATGCGGGTCTCCGAAAGATGGTCGCCGGTGCTTCCGGCAACCGCCCGTGTTCCTGAGAAATCCGGAAATCCCTCGCATCGGCGTCGTCCGCCGGGAGGGCCCTTGTTGAATTCACACGGTGTGACCGGCCGCCCACCGGAGGTCCGGCGGCCGAATGTGCAGAAGCATCGTCCATCTCCGCAGGATCTTCATAAGGTTTATCGCGCTGTGACAAATTCCCGTACGGCTGTCCCCTCGGCGGCCGCCGACTGCTGATGATGCCCACTCAGGCGAGAGGGACCCGGCCCGCGCATTCCGGTTCCCCGGCCCTCGCGCCCGGTACGGAAGTCCGGAGGTAAGACGATGTGCGAAATCCTGAACCGCATCTGGTCACGGCCGCGCGGCGAGTGGACCCGGGTGGTGAGAAAGGAACTCCCCGCGGTCGCCGCCCAGGTGGTCGAGGAACTCCAGCGAAGTACGCCGGCGTTCTCGGCGGTCTCCCGGCGCATCGGCACGGAAGCGGCGCGGACCGCCGTCGAGCAGGCGCTGCTGCTGACCCTCGGGCTGCGGCCCGCGCCGGACGCGGAGCACCCCCGCATACCGCAGCAGCGGCGAAAACCGGCCCGCGTCGTGACCCCCATGCCCGGCACCCGGGCGCGCCAGGCCCTCTTCGCCGCCCTTGCCGACGACCGGTGCATCCCCGCCGACGTGCTCGCCGAACTCGCCGCCCAGGCGGGCTGGCCGCTGCCGCGCCGCGTCCGGGCCGTCGTCCTCGCCGGCGCCGGCACGGGCGACGCGCCGGTGCCCGCGCCCCACCTCGTGCCCCCGCCGTCCCCGCAGCTCACCTCCCAGCTCGCGGCGGCGCTCGGCCAGGGCCTGCCCGGCACGGTCGAGGCCGACCTGTGCCTGCTGATCCCCGACCCCGGGCCGCGCGCCCGCCCCGCGCTGGAGGCGGCCCTGGACGCGGCGCTCGGCGGCCGCCCGGCCGCCGTCGGCCACTCCGTGCCCGTCGCGGAGGCCGCGGCGTCGCTGCGCTGGGCGCGCCGGCTGCTGGGGCTCGGGGCGGCGGTGTGCGGCCCGGCCGAACGCGTCGCCTTCGTCGACGACCACCTGTCCGACCTGCTGGTGCTTCAGGACGAGTCCCTGGCGCGGGCCCTGTCGGCACGGTGGCTGCGGCCCCTGGACGACCTCACCCCGCGGCAGAGCGAACGCCTGGAAGTGACCCTCCTGGCCTGGCTGGAGAGCGGTGGCGCCCCGGAGGCGGCCCGCACGCTGAACGTGCACCCCCAGACCGTGCGCTACCGCCTCCGTCAGATCGAGAAGCTCTTCGGGCCCGCGATGCGCGAACCGCACAGCCGCTTCGAGCTGGAGCTCGCCCTGCGCAGCCGGCGGCTCATGGCCAGGGCCAGGCTGCTGCGCTCGCGGGCCCACGGCTCCGCCCGGGCCCTCGGTGCCGCCGTCCACCCCATGGGAGCGGCGGGCAGGGCGGCCCGGGTCAACGGCTTGTGAGCTGTGGCGCGGCGCCGCGCCACGGGCACGTGCGGACGCGCCCCGCGCCGGCCGGCGCCGCCGTCGCGGCAGAAAAGACCCGCCGCAACGGCGAGGAGCCGCAGCGGCGGGAGCCCGGCGGAAGGTCGGCCGGCCGCGACCGGAGACCCGGCTGATCCGCCGGAAGGGCGTACGGCGGCCCCGAATCCGGCAGTTCGGGGCCGCCGCCTTCCCGGCGCGGGGTGCAGTGGGGGGTGGGCGCACCCGCGCCGGGGGCCTGGGGAGCGTCAGCAGGTACGGCCGGAGTTGATGCAGGACGCGGCCTTCGCCATCAGGGAGTCCGGCATCACGTTGATGAAGTCGCCGTGGTCGGTGACGGGCTTGTGCAACTGCTCGGGGAAGCTGTCCACGGCGAACGGGACACCCGCCGGCACGTCGTAGGCGATGCGCTGCACCAGCTGCGGGATCGCCCGGAAGCCGCGCGGGCACGAGCCGTCCGCGCGGGCGAACGCGACGTGGGTGCGGTGGTTGGCGCTGTCGGTGCTGCGCCCGTCCCAGCAGTTCTGGAAGGCGAAGGTACGGACCACCTTCGAGCCGTTCGGGCAGATCGGGTATTTGTCCTTCAGCTGCCGGTTCTCGAAGCCGGTGCAACTCCACGAGGCATTCGCGTTGGCGAGTCCGTTCGTGAGCGCTTTGGCATCTCCCGTGATGATGCGGAGGAATCGCGGCATCGCGGTCACTTTCGTCACCGGACTGCCCCGGAACTGGAGGGTCACGGACGCGGGCCGCAGGATGGTCCCCATGTTCCCGTCGTGCCCGCCGCCGGGCGCATTCGCGTCCGGTGCGGCCTTTCCGTTCAGGACGCGCAGCACCGGCCAGTAGTGCGTCGACTTGTCCCCGTTGGCGCAGGTCGTGCCCGCGGCGGCGAGGCTCGCGTCGGTGGAAAAGGCGTCGGTGGATTTGTTGCCCACGTAATCGTGCATATGGTGCGCGCCGTTGCGCACCCCGGGCGTCACGATGACGTTGTCGGGGTTGAAGTGGCCATTCTCATTGCGCCCGCAAACCGTGGTGAAGGTGCCGGTCGACCCGGCCCGGCCGGTGGCGGGGGTGCGCTTCGCGGCGGGGGCGTTCCTGATGTCGGCGAAGTCGGCGCGGGACGGGCCGCCCGGCATGCCCCGGTCGCCCAGCCGGGAGCTGAGGGTCCGGGAGGAGTCGTCGGCCGCGGCCGTGCTGACCTCGCTGGTGGTGCAGCGGCTCAGCCCGGTGAGCCCGTCCGTGGCGGAGCCGGCGTTCCCCGCGGCGCGCATGGAGCCGGCGATGCGGCCTATGGTCTCGGTGCGCTGCTGCTGGAGGTCGCCGAGCACCGTGTCCGTGCCCGCACCCGCGTCCGCATCCGCGTTCGCCCCGCCGTGGCCGCCGGCGCCGTGGCCGGCCCCCGTCAGCCGCCCGTAGGCCCGGGCCACCTGGGCGTCGAGCTGGGACAGCCCCCGGGAGACGTCGGGCTGCGCGGCGGCGGGGACGTCCCGCAGCCGGTCACCGACGTCGGGGCAGGAGATGGTCATGGCCGTCGCCGTCTGCCCGGCGCTCTGCTGCGTGCTTCTGCCGGCGTCCCGGGCGCCGCGGGCCGAGGCGTAGTCGGCGACGATCGCCGTACCGCCTCCGCCGAGCAGCAGCGCCGCGGCCGCGACCACCGCCCGGGTCCTCAGCTTCGAGCGTTTGTGGGCCTGTCGCATCATGTGGGGTCACTTCTTTTCGTTGTCGCCTGGGTGGGGGAAGTCGACGAGTCCGGTGTTCTCGAGGACGGTGATGTGGTCGAGGACGACGGTGTTGGCGCGCGTCGCCAGGGCCCGTACCAGCGCGTTGGAGGTGCGGTCGCGCACGAGGGCCACCAGGCCGAAGACCTTGCCGTGGGCCGCGCGCACGAGGTTCGCGAAGATCCGGTCGAAGGCCGCGCCCCGGGAGCCCTGCAACTGGTCCAGCCAGCCCTGCTGTTCGGCGCTCGGCCGCTCCGGCAGGCTCACGCCCAGGGCGCGGGCCGTGTCCGCGGACCGCTGGTCGAGCTCGGTGTGACCGTCCACGAGGTGCTCGCCGGCCATCCGCACGGCGTCCGTGGTGCCGCGCTCCAGGGCGAGCTTCCCCGCGGGCTTCTCCCAGAGCCCGGCCAGGCGGACCCGCCGGACGAAGTCCCGGTCCAGCGCCGTCAGCGGCCCCGACGGCGTCTGCCGGGTGCCCTCGCCGTCGTCGGTCCACGCGGTGCGCGCACTGGCCGACGCGGTCCCGGCGCCACCGAAGAGGTACACGGGGATCAGCAGCGCCAGCAGGGTCGCGGCGAGGGAGAAGACCACGAGCCCGGTCCCGAGGGTCCGCCGGGACGCGGGCGACAGCGCCCGCAGGGAGGACACGGACCGCAAGGGGCGTACGGATCGCAGGGGACGTACCGGTCGCATGGCACCTTCTTCGCTCGACTCGGCTGCCGGAACGCCCACGGACGCTAACCGCCGCGGGAGCGCGGCGGACGAGGATTCGCACCGGGTGACAAACCCCCGTTCCCGGCGCCCGCACGCTGCTACCGTTCCGCGCGCGCAGGGTGCCGCACGCCGGCCGGGCCTCCCCGGGCTCACGAAGACGAGGGCCGTCGCCTCGGCGACGACCCTCGTGTGCTGTGGCGCTTAAAGCTCGACGAGGGCCTGAACCGGGAGGTGGTCGCTCGGGAAACGGCCGTCGAGGGAGTACGTGTTGATGCCGGCGTGCAGCGTACGGACCGACGGGGACGCCAGGATCCAGTCGATGCGGTCGCCGTCCGGGACCAGCGGCCGGTAGCCGTGGAACGTCGCGTACTGCGGGCCGCGCTCGGCGGCGGTGTCCCACGTGTCGGCCAGGGCCCCGCCGGCGAGCAGCGCGTCGTAGACGGGGTTGCCGTGGGCCGGGACGTTGAAGTCGCCCGTGACGATGCGGGGGAGCGCCGGGTCCAGGGCCCGCAGTCGCTCGGCGATCAGCTCCGCGCTGCGCTCCCGCGCGTACTGGTGGGCGT
This sequence comes from Streptomyces klenkii, assembly GCF_003626645.1. GTDB lineage: Bacteria > Actinomycetota > Actinomycetes > Streptomycetales > Streptomycetaceae > Streptomyces > Streptomyces klenkii. Next base: position 184,851 of record NZ_RBAM01000009.1, read on the forward strand.
GGTCGAGGTGGGTGTTGAGGAGGTAGCACCCCTTGCCGGTGTGCCGGTCCGTGAAGCGGATCCAGCTCGCCATCCGGACGACGGTGTTTCCCCAGGTGGCCGAGCCGATGAGGGACGGGGTGGCGGACAGCCAGAAGTGGTCGAACTCCTCCGGCGCGAGCCGCAGCGTGTCGTAGAAGACGGCCCCGAACTCGTCGTGGCTGCCGCCGTGCCGGCCCAGCCCGAGCCAGGCGTAGCGGGGGCCGAGGTCCTCGGCGATGTCGCGCAGCTGCCGGTGCAGGCCCTCCTGGGTCCCCAGCAGGTGGGGCCTCTCGTGGCGCAGGAGCCGCCGCATCACGGGCCGGCGCTGCGACCACGGGTGGGGGTCGGTCTCCGAGGCGTACCGCAGGTTGAACGTCATCACGCGCAGTCCCCACCGGTGGGGGTGCGGAACAGGGGCAGGCATGGCGCCTCCTGATCGGGAAGGCCGTCCGGGAAGGTCCGGAACGTCCCGGAGGATCCTCCCGGGGCGCGCCCGCACGGGCAAGGAGCGGGGCGGCACTGGCCGGTGGATCTCGTGACGCGCGTTACTGCGGCCCCGGTGCCGGTGGTGCTTACTGTGATCGACCCTTGGTGCTCACTGTGACTGCCCGTCATCATCAGGAGCCTGCCGGAAGGATGTGCCCATGCCGTACGCCGGGACCGCGGACGGGATCCGCATCGCCTATCAGGCCGAAGGGGACGGGACCCCGCTCGTCCTGCTGGCGGGCCAGGCCAACAACCACCACTGGTGGGACGGCATTCGCGGCGACTTCCGGGCCGCGCACCGCACCGTCACCCTCGACTACCGCGGCACGGGCGGGAGCGACAAGCCCGACGAGCCGTACAGCACCGAGGGGTTCGCGCGGGACGTGATCGCGGTTCTCGACGCCCTCGGCATCGAGCGCGCCCACGTCTACGGCACCTCCATGGGCGGGCGCGTCGCCCAGCAGCTCGCCGTCCGGCACCCGGACAGGGTCCGCGCCCTGGTCCTCGGCTGTACGTCGCCGGGCGGCCCGCACGCGGTCGAGCGCGGCGACGACGTCCGCAGGTCCCTGGCCCGGCCCGGGCCCGCGGCGGGGCAGGCGCTGCGTGCCCTGATGTACACCCCCGCCTGGCCCGCGGCCCACGGCGGCCCCTCCGGCGTGCTCGGCGATCCGGACATGCCCGCGTACGCCCGGCGCCGCCACTTGGCCGCCAGCAACGGGCACGACACCTGGGACGCGCTGCCCGGCATCTCCGCGCCCACGCTGGTGGTGCACGGCGGCGACGACATCCTCAACCCCGCCGCGAACGCCCGGCTCCTCGCGGACCGCATCCCGGGCGCCCGGCTGCACGTGATCCCCGGCGCGCGGCACGCCTACTTCGAGGAGTTCCGCGCGGTGGCGAGCCCGCTGGTGCTGGACTTCCTCGCGGAGTGCGAACGCGGCGAGTGAGGCGGCGGTCCGGCATCAGGCCGGTGCGCCCGGGACGGCGGCGCCCGGGCTAGTCCCGCGGGCGGCGGCCGAAGTGCACCGTCTTCGCGACCAGCAGGAACAGGTCGGGCCGGTGGTCGATCCCCGCGGGATCGGCCGGATCGAGCAGCCGGTCCAGCGTCGCCACGTCCTCGGCGTCCAGCGCCTCGGCGGCCATGCGGCGCTGCCGCTCCAGCATCTGCCGCAGGAACTGCCGCGTCCCCTCGTCCAGGGGCGCCGGCCGGTCCACGAGGAAGGTCCTGCTCCGCACCTCGGTCAGGCCGGCCGCCCGCAGCATCTCCGACCAGTTCTCGGTCACCGCCACGGACCCGGGCAGCTCCTCGCGCATCCGGGCGAAGCGGTCCGCCATCGCCGCGTCCAGCCGGCTGTGCAGGTCCGGCCGTCCGAAGCCGGGGTCGCGCGGCAGGCACCGGGCCGGCAGCCCGCCCTCGACGACGGCCAGCACGCCGCCGGGCGCGAGCAGCCCGGCGAGCCGGTCCAGGGCGCCCTGCTGGTCGCCGACGTGGTGGACCACCTGCCCGGACCACACCAGGTCCGCGGTCCCCAGGCCGGCGAGCCCCGCCGGGAACTCCGCCGCCCGCGTTCCCAGCCGGACCCCGAGCCGCGCGGCCCGCTTCTCCGCCAGGGCCAGCAGCTCCGGGGAGCCGTCGACCGCGACGACCTCGGCCCGCGGGAACACCGACGCGAGCCGGCAGGCCGCGACCCCCGGGCCGCTGCCGACGTCCAGGATCCGCCCCGGCGCCGGAACCAGCCGCTCCAGCTCCTCGAAGGCCTGCTGCACGTAGGGGCTGTGGGCCTCGCCCTCGAGCTCCAGCATGCCCGCCAGCGCGGTCCAGTCGAAGTCGTTCGTCTCGTGCGCCATCTCATCAGCTCCGTAGCGTCGCGTTCGCCTGTGGTGTCGTGCCCGTGCTTGCGCTCGTGCCCTCCGGCGCAGACTGTGCGGCCGGACCGGACTCCTTGACAAACCTTGTTGCTGTTTCTGCAATAGGGGGATGGAAGAAGTGCTCGCCGCCGTAGGGCCGCGGCTGAGGCGGATCCGCCGGCAGCGCCAGTGCACCCTCGCCGCGCTGTCCGAAGCCACCGGGATCTCCGTCAGCACGCTGTCCCGGCTGGAGTCCGGGCAGCGGAAGCCGAGCCTGGAGCTGCTGCTGCCGATCGCGCACGCCCACCAGGTGCCCCTCGACGAGCTGGTCGGCGCGCCCCCGGTCGGCGACCCGCGGGTCCGCCTGAAGCCGGTCCGGCGCGGAGACTCGACCGTCGTGCCGCTGACCCAGCAGCCGGGCGGGCTCCAGGCCTTCAAGATGGTCATCGGCCCCACCCGCAGCACGCCCGAGCCGCGCACCCACGAGGGCTACGAGTGGATGTACGTGCTCAGCGGCCGGCTGCGGCTGGTGCTCGCCGACCACGACATCGTGCTCCAGCCGGGAGAGGTCGCCGAGTTCGACACCCGCCTGCCGCACTGGTTCGGCTCCACGGGGGACGCCCCGGTGGAGGTCATCAGCGTGTTCGGCCCGCAGGGCGAGCGCATGCACGTGCGCGCCAAGCCGTCGGACGGGACCTGACCCTCGGACGGGACGCGATATTCGGGCGGGATCTGACACTCGCTCAAAAATCCTGTTGCCGCACGCGGACCTCCCTGGCGATGTTGTGGGCTGCCGCCCTTGTGCCCATCCCCGGAGACCTCCCGTGCCCGAAGCTCCTCCCGCCGCCCGGCCCGCGCAGCGCACCCGCTACCTCGCCGACCTCACCCCCCTGCGCCGCTCCGCGGACTTCCGCCGCCTGTGGGCCGGGAACACCGTGTCCTGGGTGGGCCAGCAGATGACCGCCCTCGCGGTCTCCTTGCAGGTCTACGCGATCACCGGCTCCACGTTCTCCGTGGGCCTGGTCGGCCTGTGCTCCCTCGTCCCGCTGATAGCCGCCGGCCTGTACGGCGGGGCCGTCGCCGACACCGTCGACCGCCGGACCCTCGGCCTGGCCAGCGCGTCCGGCGCCACGCTGATGTCCGTCGTGCTGGCCGCCGCCGCGCTGCTCGACCTGCGGCAGGTGTGGCTGCTCTACACCGTCGTCGCCCTCCAGTCCGTCTGCTTCGCCATGAACAGCCCCGCCCGCAGCGCGATGATCCCCAAGCTCCTGCCCCCGGAGCAGCTTCCCGCGGCCAACGCCCTGACCTCGCTGACCACCAATCTCGGCCTCATGGGCGGCCCCATGCTCGGCGGCGCCGTCGTCGGCCTCTGGGGGTTCCAGGCCGCCTACCTGGTCGACGTGGTCTCCTTCGCCTTCGCCCTCTACGCGATGTGGCGCCTGCCCTCCATGCGCCCCGAGAAGGACGGCGGCCGGCCGGGGCAGGGCCGCGCCTCCGTACGGGGCGGCCTGCGCTTCCTCGTCACCCGCCCCAACCTGCGCATCACCTTCCTCGCCGACCTGGCCGCCATGGTCCTGGCCCAGCCCAGAGCGCTCTTCCCGGCCATCGCCGGGCTCTGGTACGGCGGCGACACGAAGACCGTCGGCCTGCTCGTCGCCGCGCCCGCCGTCGGGGCGGTGCTCGGCGGGCTGTTCTCCGGCTGGCTCGGCCGCATCCACCGGCACGGGCTCGCCGTGCTGCTCTCCGTCGGCGCCTGGGGCACCGCCGTCACCGTCTTCGGCCTGAGCCGCAACCTCTGGCTCGGCCTGTTCTTCCTCGGGCTCGCCGGGTGCGCCGACAGCATCTCGGCGGTCTTCCGCACCACCATGCTCCAGGCGGCCACGCCCGACGACATGCGGGGCCGCCTCCAGGGCGTCTTCATCGTCGTCGTCGCGGGCGGCCCGAGGCTGGGCGACTTCCTCGCGGGCTCCGCCGCGGACCTCGCCTCACCGGCCTGGGCGGTCGTCGGCGGCGGCCTCGCCTGCGTGGCGGCGACCGCGCTCATCGCGGCCCAGTGGCGCAACTTCGCCCGCTACGACGCGCGCTCACCGCAGCCGTAGGGCGCTGCCCGGCGCCCGGGCGGGGTGAGCCCGGCCGGGCGGGGCGCGCGGGCAGAGGTCAGCCTCGCCCCCGTACCAGCAGGCTTCCCAGTTCTGTCCGGCGGTGCAGTACTGCTCTTCCCGCGCGCTCCGACGTGATCAGGCCAGCGCCGCGTAGCGCGGCGGCGTGTGCGGAGGCGGTGGCGTTGCTGACGCCGAGACGCCTCGCCAGGCCGGTCGTGGTGTGCTCCTCCGCCAGTGCGGTCAAGGCGTCGACGCGGGTCCGCCCGAGCACCTCGGCCAGTGCACCGTCCCTGTCGCCCGCCCCCTCCGGGGAGAGGGGCAGCCCCGGGCCCGCCGCGTAGCTCAGGACCAGGGGCCGGCCGGGCAGGCCGGCTACGAGCGGGTGGCCGGTCCACTGGAACGCGGGCAGGAGCAGCACGCCCCGGCCGTGCAGCGCGAGCTCCCGCTCGACGGGTGCCGCGAGCTCCCAGACGTCCCCGCGCAGCCGGCTGCCGGGCACGAGCGTGGTGAGGGCCGTGCCGACGCCGTGCTCGGCGACGGCCAGGGCGTACCGGGTGAACTCCGCCCGGTGCAGGTCCTGCACGAGGGGCCACACGGGCCGCACGGCCGTCTCGAAGGCCGCGTGCTGGGCGCGCCGGAGGACCTGCCAGGCGCCGGCGTCGCCCCGGTGCAGGTCGCGGATCCACGGCGGGGGCGGCGCCGGGTGCCCGGCGTACACGCGCTCCAGTTCCGCGCGGACCAGGCCCGGGGGAGCGGCCCGTACAGCATCCGGGCCGTCCTCCGACGCGCTGCCCGCCTCGTCGCCGAACTCGTCGAGGAAGAGCGGCGCCCCGGCCGGAGTGACCAGGTCCCCCAGGGGCTCCACCGCGGCCGGCAGGGAGCGGAGCAGCCGCTGCCGCCAGCGGCCGAAGAGCAGGTGGTCGTCGCCGCGGAACAGCATCATGAAGGCCGTGTTGAGGGCCTGGAGCGGCACGGGTTGCGGCGCGAACCGGACGCGCGCGAAGTCGCCGGCCGAGAAACGGATCCGTATCACTGCCCCCCCCCGCAGACATCCCCGCAGACATTCCCGCCATCGTTTCGGGCAGAGCCTGAACCTTCGACCGCGGCCCCGCCGGGAACCAGCATGCAGGGCGTGCCCCCGAGCACAAGCACCGAGATCACCACGCCTGCAAAGGGAGACCCATGCTGCGCCATCCTGCCGACCGGCGGACCGTCATCACCTCGGCCCTGGCCGCCACCGCCGGAGCCCTTCTCGCGGGCGGCGCCGCCGGCCCCGCCGCCGCGCGGGCGCGGACGACCGCGGACGGCGTCACCCTGCGCCTGCCGGCCCCCACGGGCCCGTACCGTACCGGAGCCGCCGCCCTCTACCTGGTCGACCGCTCGCGGCGCGACCCCCTGGAGCCGCGGATCCCCGTCCGCGAGGTGATGGCCACCGTGTTCTACCCGGCCCGCACCGTACGCGATCGCCCCCGCGCACCGCAGATGACCGCGGGCGCCGCCGCGGACTTCGGCGCGGACGGCCGCAGGAGCCACCCGGAGCTCCCGGCGTCCGGCGTCGACTGGGCGGCCACCACGACCCGGTCCCGTACGGGCGCCCCCGCGGACGCCGCGCGCCGCAGGCCCGTCCTGCTGTACAGCCCGGGAGGCGGCGACCCGCGCACCATGGGCACCGGCGCCGCGGAGGAACTGGCGAGCCACGGCTACGTCGTGGTGACCGTCGACCACCCGGGCGACGCCTGCGAAGTGGAGTTCCCCGTCACCATGACCGGCCGGGACACCGTCCGCCCGACGGTCCTGCGCTACGACCCGAGGACGGCCCCGGCCCTCTTCCGCACCCTGATCGACACACGGGTCGCCGACCTCCGGTTCGTCCTGGACCGGATGGCGGCCCTGGCGGCGGGGCGCAACCCGGACGCGGCAGGACGCCCCCTGCCCGAACACCTCGGCCGGGCGCTGGACCTGCGTAGCGTCGGCGCCTACGGACACTCGGCCGGCGGGACGGCCGTGACGCAGGCGATGTACCAGGACCGGCGCATCGGCGCGGCGGTCAACCTGGAGGGCTACCTGGACCGAGCGCCGGAGACGCCCGGCGGGGAAGGGGAGCTGTACCCGGTCGCCCGCTACGGTACGGACCGGCCGCTGCTCCTGCTGGGCACGGACGGCTTCCAGGACCGCAAGGGGCTGGAGCACTCGTGGCCGGCCGTGCTCGCCCACTCGCGGGGACGCGCCTGCCGCCGGCAGCTCGACCGCGCCGCGCACTGGGTCTTCACCGACTACGCCGCCCTGGTACCGCAGTTGCAGGCCGCAGGGCTGGTCACGGCGGCCGACCGCGCGAAGATGGTCGGCACGGCCTCCCCGGCCGTCTCGGTACCGGCGGTCCGCCACCACTTGCGCGCGTTCTTCGCCCGGCACCTGCCGACGCACTGATCTGACCGGCGCACTGAGCCGAGCGGGCACGGCGACTCGCGGCGCGCGGCTCACGGCCGCTCACAGCTGATGGGCCGTCAGCGCGTGGACCAGCTCGACGCGGGAGCGGATCCCGAGCGCGGCGAAGACGTTGCGCAGGTGGTGGTCGACCGTCCGGGGGCTGACGGCGAGGAGGGCCGCGACCTCGCGGTTCGTGCGGCCCTCCGCGACGTGCCGGGCCACCCGCAGCTGCTGCGGGGTGAGCGAGGCCGCGGGCCGGGGCCGGTCGCCCGGTTCGGCCTGCCCGGCGGCGCGCATCTCGTCGCGGGCCCGCTCCGCCCACACCCCGGCCCCGCACGCCTCGAAGAGCAGCATCGCGCCCCGCAGGTGCGCGCGGGCGTCCGCGGGCCGGCGCAGCCGCCGCAGCGCCATGCCGTACGCCAGCTTCGTACGGGCCTGGGCGAACTCGGAGCCCACGCGCTCCACCAGCGCCAGCGCCCGGCCGAAGCACGGGTCCGCGGCGGCGGGTGCCGCGGTGACCGCCAGCACGGCCCGGCAGTGCAGGGCCGTGGCCCGGGAAGGCCGGTCGCCGGTCACCTCCGCCCACTCCTCCAGGGTCCGCAGGATCAGCCGCGCCTGGCGGCAGGCCCGCTTCCGCGCCGGGCCCGGGAGTTCGGCGACGGCGAGGGCGATGGCCTCCACGAAGGAGGGGATCACCCGCAGGCGCCACGCGAAGTGGTGGACCCCGGACTCCCCGAGGACCAGGGGGCGCAGCAGCTCGACGGCCGCCCGCGGCCGCTGCTGCGCGAGGTCCAGCCGGCCCAGGCTCCACGTGGCCAGCAGGGCGGGGACCATCAAGCCGTGGGCCTGGGCCGTGCCGAGCGCCCGCCGGGCGTGGTCGCGGCAGGCGGCGGCGTCCCCGCGTACCGCCGCGGCCATGGCGAGCGTCCCGTGCAACTGGGCCGCGGTGTTGTGGCGGCCGTCGGCGACGGCGGCCCGGAGGCCCCGCTCGGCGAGGGCCCCGGCGCGGACGTGGTTGTCGGCGACGAGCTCGACGAGCGCGAGCAGGCCGAGGAGCTCCGGCACCGCCCGCTGCCCTCCGGCCGCGCGGGCCAGGGCCCGGCCGGCGAGGTCCCGCGCGTGCGCCACCTCGCCCAGCATCAGGGCGGCGCGGCAGGCCAGGACGGGCGTGGCCGGGTGCCCGTCGGCGGCGGCCGCGCCGCGGCGGGACGCCGCCCGGAGCGCGGGGACGGACCGGGCGTGATCGCAGCGCAGGGCGGCCGCGATGCCCCGGAAGTAGTCGCGCACCGCCTCGGGCGCGGCGCCGTGACCGCCGATGCGCAAGGCCGCGTCCGCGTATCCCGCGCCGTCACCGGCCGTCCAGCTCGCTTCCGCGGCGTGCAGGAGGGCGGTGAGTTCGTCGCCGGGGCGGTCCGCGTGCCGGTACAGCGCGGCGGCGAGGTGCAGTGCTTCCCGCGCGTCGATCACTTCGCCCGCGCGCAAGGACCGGAGGCCGCGGGTCAGTTCGGTCTGCCCGCCGGCGGCGGAGAGGGCCTTCCGGCGGAGGGAGAGGGCGCGCAACGCCGCCGCACGCCAGGGGAGTCCGGCGCGCCGGGCGTGGTCCGCGGCCGCGGCCAGGCGCCGGGCGCGGGCACCGTCGTCGTCCGCGCGCTCGGCGGCCCGCGCGAGCGCGGACGCGCACCGGACGTGCAGGCGCCGCGTCCGGCCCGCCGTGCCTGTCGTGTCCGCCGTGCCTGTTGTGCCCACTGCGCCCGCCGTGCCGGTGCGGCGGGAGCCGGGCTGGGGGTCGCGCACGAGGGCTCCTCCTCGGTGCGGGGCGTTGCCAGCAAGTTACCCGTAAGTAAAACCGTTGGGTAGGCCGCTGGGAGAGCCGGTCACCGCAAAGGCTCCGAGCACCCTGGTGATTTCGCCGATGCGCATCCCCCGCCAGGCGCTGCACGCTCTCTCCGCATCCGTTGCGCACCCCACTCACACCGGGAACACCGGGAAACACCGGGAGGACCGTATGCGAAGGACCATCAGCGCCCTGGCCCTGGCGGCGGCCGTGGCCGCCACCGTGACGGCGGGGCCGGCGGCTTCCGCCGAAGCCGCACCCATGCCCGCATCCGCATCCGCACCCGCCCGTACGCCGGTCGTGTTCGTGCACGGCTATCTCAGCGGCGGCGTGACGTGGGACCCGGCGATCGCGGCGTTCCTGGCGGCCGGGTACAGGCCCGGCGACCTCTATACCTACTCCTACGACTTCTTCGCCTCGAACAAGGCGAGCGCCCAGGGCCTCGCCGCCTTCGTCGCGAAGGTGAAGGCCGGCACCGGGGCGGACAAGGTCGACATCGTCAACCACTCCATGGGCGGCCTGGTCTCCCTCTGGTACGCGAAGGAACTGGGCGGCGCCGCGGACATCAAGCACATGGCGTCGCTGGCGGCGCCCCACCACGGCACGTACATCGCCGGGCTCTGCACCGTGCTGTCCGTCTCCTGCCAGGAGATGTCGCCCGGCTCCGACTTCCTGAAGAGACTCGCGTCGGGCGACGAGACGCCCGGCGCCGTCGACTACCGCACCTGGTACTCGCCGTGCGACGGCGTGATCAACCCCTTCACGAGCACGCCGCTCGCGGGGGCGGTCAACACGCTGGTGCCCTGCGAGACGCACCTCGGATTCCTGACCGACGTCGGACTGCTGACGCAGGTCGCGTCCGTCCTCAAAGCCTGAGCGCCCCGGCCGTCGTGGCCGAGCGCGGCCACGACGCCCGGGGCGCCCCGCAGGTGCGTACTGCTTACGCCATGCTCTGCGCGACGGGCGCGGCCTCCGCCGTCCCCTCGGCCGCCCGCGCGGCCTGTGCCGCGGCCGACCGGGCCCGTCCCCGCTTGCCCATCACCGTCGTCCAGCCGACCAGCGCCGCCACCACCACGAGCGGGAACAGGTTGTTCACCAGCACCATGGCCTTGGTCGGCAGGACGTACGTGAGCGCCACGCGGATCGCCGCCTCCAGCAGGAAGCCGGCGCCCCACACCGACGTCATCAGGTACTGCATGCGGCGGAAGCCGGGGTACTCCCACAGGCCGTTCCAGCGGGCCACGCCCTCGGGAGTGCCGTCCGTGCCGAACTTGCGGCCCAGGTAGAACATGGCCGGCCGGCGCATCGCCAGGCTGCCGAGGAAAGCCAGCCCCAGCAGACCCGTGATCGCCGATTCCTTGATGAACATCAGCTCGGTGCTGTTGTACGCCACCGCGCTCAGCGCGCCGAGCAGCATCAGGGCCAGCATCATCATGCCGAACTCGTCGACCCGGCGCCTGATCGCCAGGTGCAGGAGCGTCTCGACGGCGGGCCACAGCGTGATCAGCAGCAGTGCTTTGACCTGGCTCACGCCGTGGTCGGTGAGCATCCCGTAGGTGACGAACGGCAGGATCACGCCGAACAGGATCGCCGGCCCCCAGTTCATCAGCGCCTTGCCGCCGCCGCTTCTCTTGCCGTTCTCACCGGCGCCGTGCGCGTTCGTCATTCCCGCCCCGTTCATTTTTCTTGGTACCCACATGCATTTCTGATCTGTATCGCATATGCTCACGATCGTGAACGGGAGCGTAACAGGTCGTCAGAACGGTGCGAACGTCTCGCGCGGTGCCAACGTCACCCTGGTGCCGTTCCTCTACGGAGTGGCCGGCCGTGAGGAACTGCCCGGCGTCGCGCTGGTGAAGCTGCTCACGGACGTGGGCCTCACCCCGGCCGCCGCCCGCTCCCTCATCGCCCGCATGCGCCGGGACGGCCTCATCGCCGCGTCCCCGCGCGGCCGCGGCGCCGACTACCACCTCGCCGGCACCTTCCTGGAGTCCTTCCGCCAGGTCCGCCACGGCCGCCCCGAACCCCCGCCCTGGGACGGCTTCTTCCACGCCGTCTTCTACACCGTCCCGGAAGCGCGCCGGGCCTACCGCGACCGGCTGCGCCGGGCCGCCTCCCTGGCCCGCTACGGCCTCATGCAGCCCGGCGTCCTCATCTCGCCGGCCGACCGCCGCGACCACCTGCTCGCCGAACTCGGCGGACCCCCCGAGGAGGGAACCGTCTACTTCGGGCGCGTCGAACTCTCCACCGCCGACGCCGCCCAGGTCGCCCACCGCGCCTGGGAGCTCGCCGAGCTGGACCGCCGCTACCGCGAGCACACCGCGCGCCTCGTGGCCGCCATCGACGAGCACCCGGTGCCGCCCGGGCCGAGCGCCGCGGCCCTCGCGGCCTACGCGCAGCTCTTCGGCGGCAGCCTGACGGACACCCTCCGAACCCCGCCCGGCCTGCCCCCCGAACTCCTCCCGGACGACTGGCCCCTGCCCGCACTCCTGGCCGCGGTCGGCCGGACGTACGCGCACTTCGGCCCACCGGTGATCGCATACGTGCAGGAGGTCGTAGCCGGGGAGGAGTGAACCCCGCCCCTCCCCCAAGAGAAGGGGCCTGCCGCGGCCGGGGCGGCTGCGGCGTCCGCGCCGGGGAGGCCCCACGCCTTGCGGCCGCGCGGCAGGTAACCGGCCGCGCGGCCGCATGAGTCGTTCCGCCAGGCCGCGGGAGTCCGAATCAGCCGCGGGCGGACGCGACCGCCGGGGCCGGTTCGGCGGGCTGAGCGGCCTGCGGCGGGCGGAGCGCCGCGGGCTTCGCGGGGCGGCGGACCAGGGCGAGGGCCACCAGGCCGCCCAGGATGCCCAGCGCGCCGGAGACGAGGAACGTCTCGCGCAGCCCGGTTGCGAAGGCCTCGTGCACGAGCTGTCCGAGCAGGTCCCGCTGCGCGGGGGCCGCGTGGGCGACGACCGCGCCGGCCTGGCCGCCCGCCAGCGCGTCGGCGGTTGCGGAGGGGTCGGCGACGGCCCCCGCGCCGTGGTCGCGGAGCGCGCCCGCCAGCCCGGCGTGGAAGACCACGCCCAGGACGGCGATGCCCAGGGCGTTCCCGAGCTGGCGCGCGGTGTTGACGGCGCCGCTGGCCATGCCGCCGCGCTCCGGCGCGACGGAGGCCATCGCCGCGGACGCCAGCGTGGGCGTGGCGATGCCGACGCCGATGCCGGTCACCGCGAGGCCCGGCACGAGGGCGGTCCACGTCGAGCCCGCGTCCACCGTCGCCTGGAGGAACGCGCCCGCGCCGATCAGCAGCAGCCCGCCGCCGATGGTCCAGCGCGGCGAGACGTCGTGCAGGAAGCGCCCGGCCAGCGAAGCGACGACGAACGCCGCCGCGCTCATGGGCAGGCACGTGAGGCCCGCGGCGACCGGCCCCATGCCGCGGACGGACTGGAGCCACAGCGAGGTGTAGGCGAGGTACGAGAACGCGGCGACGGACATCAGCACCGCGGCCACCATGAGCCCCGAGAACGACGCCCCGCGGAACAGCGACAGGTCCAGCAGCGGCTGCTCGCGGCGCGTCTCGATCAGCAGGAACGCGATCAGCGCGACCGCGGCGAGCCCGAAGAGCCCGAGCGTGGCGGCCGACGTCCAGCCGTAGTCGTTGCCCTTGATCAGCGCGTACGTCGCGGCGCCCGCCGCCACGGTGAACGAGGCCAGGCCGGGCAGGTCCACGCCGCGGCCCCGGCGGGGCGGCGCCGCGGCGACGAACCGCAGCGTCATCACGATGGCCAGCACGCTGATGGGCAGGTTCACGAAGAAGATCCAGCGCCAGTCCAGGTGCTCGGTCAGCAGACCGCCCATGATCGGGCCTGCCGCGGAGGCGGCCCCGCTGACGGCGCCCCACGCGCCGAACGCCACGCCCCGGTCCCTGCCGTGGTAGATGCCGCTGATCAGGGCCGTCGTCGTCGCGAGCATCGCGGCGCCGCCGATGCCCTGGACGCCGCGGAAGACGATCAGCGCCTGCGGGCCGGTGGCCAGCCCGCAGGCCAGCGAGGCGAGGGCGAAGAGCACGAGGCCCGCCACGTACACCTGCCGGTGGCCGATCCGGTCCGCGAGGGAACCGACGCCCAGCAGCAGCGCGGCGAGCGCGAGCGCGTAGATGTCCATCACCCACTGCAAGTCCGCGAACGAGGTGCGCAGGCTCTCGGCCATGTCGGGGAGTGCCACGACGACGATCGTCACGTCCACGAGCAGCATGAACGTCCCCAGGCACACCGCGACGAGCGGCAGCCACTTTCGCATTTTCCTGACCTCCAGAGGGTTTGTTCGAAGAGATCGAAGGTCGCATCCTGTGGCTCTTTCTCAGAACCCAGGGCGGGGGTGATGACGGAATCCGGTGTGGGATGGCTGTGAAATGATGGAAACCATGAACGATGAGGATCGGGTGTTCGACCTTCTCGACCGGCGGATCGTGCAGGCGCTGATGGTCGACGGCCGGGCCGCGTTCAGCAGGATCGCCGCCGTCCTCGGCACCACGGACCAGACGGTGATCCGCCGCTACCGCCGGCTGCGCGGCGCCGGGCTGCTCCGGGTGCTCGGCCTGCCCGAGGGCGAGCGCGTCGGCCTCTACGAGTCCCGGCTGCGCATCCAGTGCGTCCCCGGAGCGGCCGTGGCCATCGCCGAGGCCCTGGCCCGCCGCCCGGACACGGGCTGGGTCAAGATCTTCTCGGGCGGTACGGAGGTGGGCTGCCTCGTCAGCTCGCGCACGCGCGAGGACCACGAGGCGCTCCTGCTCCGCAAGCTGCCGCGCACCCAGCAGGTCACGGGCGTCACGGCGCAGACCATGCTGCACGACTACACCGCGGGCGGGACCCGCTGGTTCGCCCGGGACGGGCTGACGCCGGAGCAGATCGCGGAGCTGACGCCGGCGTCAGTGCCGGCGCCGGTGGACGGGGAGGGCGGCGAAGCCGAGGACATCGTCCGGCTCGACGACGCCGACCACGCGATGCTGGCCGTGCTCGCCCGGGACGGCAGGGCGGGCTATCCGGAGCTGGCCGCGGCGGCGGGCCGGTCGGAGTCCACGGTCCGGCGGCGCATCGAGTACCTGCGGGGGAGCGGCGCGCTCTCCTTCGACGTCGAGGTCCACTCCGTCCACCTCGGCTTCGGGATCGAGGCGGGGATCTCCGCCACGGTCGCGCCGAGCGAGCTGGCGGCGGTCGGGCGGGCGCTGGCCGGGCATCCCCAGGTGCCGTTCGCCGCGGCCGTGACCGGCTCGGCCAACCTCGCCGCCACGGTGCTCTGCCGCGATCAGCGCGACCTGTACCGGTATATGACCGAGGGCATCGGCGCGCTGACGGCCGTGCACCGGCTGGAGGTCCTTCCGGTGCTCCGGCAGGTGAAGCGGGCGGGGCTGCTGAGCGACGGCAGCCGGCTGTACGACGCCTCGTGACCTCGTACGACTCATGCGGCGGCGTATGCCGTTTGACGCATGCCGTACGCCGCGAAGAGTGTTGCCGGCGGTCCCGGCCCAGGGGTAGGCCGGGGCCGCCGGGGGTGTCCGAGGGGAGCGGAGCACCCGAACGGAACGCGCAGGGCCGATGAGGAGGGTCTCGTCCCTGGTGTTCGCCACTGACGCCCCGGGTACTCGCCGTCGCGAGCGCTGCAGGCCCGGGTGCCACACGCAGTAAATATATTTACTGCCCAGTAAGCAAGGGTATGAAAATTTTCATTCGCTACGGGGACCGATCCGGAACTGAAAGTCCCGATATCGGATGCGGGGCCGGCCGCGGGATCAGTCGTCGAGGAAGAAGTCGTGCTGCTCGGCCGCCTGCTCGTACTTCTCCAGCCGCAGCTGCGTGCGCTCCGGGTCGGCGTCGGCCATGGCCTGGAGGAGCGCCGCCGACAGGATCCCGGGCGCCGCGTACGAGTCGAAGACGAGCCGTGACCCGGTGCCGGCCGTGAGCGTCACGTCGGCCTCCTCGGCCAGGGGGCCCAGGCCCGTGTCCGTGATCAGCGCGACGCGCAGCCCCGTGCGGCGCGCGGCCCGCATCGCCGCCAGCATCTCCTTGGAGTGCCGCGGCATGGCGAACGCGAGCACCCACGTGCCGCCCGCCTCCCGGGACTGCAACAGGGCGTCGTAGGCGACGCTGCCCCCACGGGAGACCAGCCGAACATCCGGGTGGATGCGCTTGGCCGCGTAGGCGAAGTACTCCGCCAGCGAGACGGAGATCCGCAGGCCGAGGATGGTCAGCGGGACGGAGCGGGCGAGCTCGCGGCCGACCTCCAGCACCCGGTCGGTGTCCGTGAAGGAGCGGCGCAGGCTCTCCAGGTTGGTGATCTCGGCGTCCACGGCCGCTTGCAGTTCGTTGCGGCGGTCCTCCTCGCGCGCGCCGGGCACGCCCGCGACCGCGCTCAGCGCGATGGGTTGCAGCGCCTCCCGCAGGGCCGGGTATCCGCTGAAGCCCACGGAGGACGCGAAGCGGGTCACCGACGGCTGGCTCACGCCGACCCGCTCCGCGAGGTCCGTGATCGACAGGAACGCGGCCTCGGTGAGGTGGTCGGTGATGTACTGCGCGATGCGCCGCTGCCCGGGGGACAGCCGGTGTGCGCCGAACAGGGCCCGGACCTTGTCCGCAGGGGGCGCCTCCGCCGCCGGCGGCCGTTCTTCGCCGGCCTTTCCGGGGCGGCCCGGCGTGATCGCGGACGCCTGCGCGCGGGCCTGCTGCGACGCCTGGGCGCGTGCCTGCTGGGACGCTCGCGAGCGAGCCTGCTGCCCTGATGGCACCGGTGCGCCTCCTTCTCGTACCGCTTCCGCTCAACATAGCGGATGGGCGCGCCGGGACCCGTTCGTCAGTGCGAACCGAACTTCACGCTCGCGAAGGAGGCGTTCCGGGGCGCGTGGCGGCCCGGGTCGAGGCGCAGCGGCGTGCCCTTGCACTCCTTCTGCGGGTACACCGTCGCCGGGAGCGCCGTGGCGTTGTGCGCCCCCTGGGACTCCTGGCTCATCGTGAGGCACCGGCCGTCCGGCGGGTTCTCGATGAAGAAGGGCGCGCCCTTGGGCCCCACCCAGGCGAACCAGCCCTTTGCGGTGCCGGCCGCGGCCGCGGGTGAGGCCAGGGCGAGCGTGTATCCGGCGGCGGCGATGGTGGCGGTGGCGGCGACGGTGGCGAGTGCGGGACGGAAGAAGCGCATCACTGATCCTTCGACTCGGCTGCGGGAGAATTCCCGGGAATGCCCGGAAAGTCTTCACACGGTGAACGACGCCGGCCGGGCATGGTCACCCGTTACGAGCGCCGGCCGTTACGAGCGGCCTCACCCGTTATGAGCGCCACCCTTCACGAGCAGCCTCACCCGTTGCCGGCGACGTCACTCGCTACGAGTCGGGGGAGTCCTCGGGCTGGACCACGCACAGTCCCCAGATGACGAAGGCGCACAACGCGATGACGACGATCGACCACAGCGGGTAATAGGGGATGGACAGGAAGCTGGCGAGCAGCAGCAGGGCCGCGACGGCCACGCCGAGGACCCTGGCCCACAGGCTCACCCGGAACAGCCCCACGCCCACCATGAGCGCCGCGATGCCGAGGAGCAGGTGGACCCAGCCCCAGCCCGCCAGGCTGAATTTGAAGACGTAGTCCGGGGTGGTGACGAAGACCTTGTCGTGGACGATGGCCATGATTCCCCGGAAGAGATTCATGAACCCCACGACCAGCATCATCACGGCCGCGAAGAGCGTCAGGCCACTAGCGGCGGCCCGGGATCTCTCGGATTGCGGATGGAGGGTGGATGACATGGGACTACCTCCCTTGCCTGTACGACAGCCCGCACGGCGATCCGTACGGCAGGCGGACCCTCACCTCCATCGTGCGGCGTGAGGCCGGTCAGCGCACCCGCGAAAGTCATGTAATATTCATGTCGCGCGCCGCTAGCTCAGTTGGTTAGAGCAGCTGACTCTTAATCAGCGGGTCCGGGGTTCGAGTCCCTGGCGGCGCACAACGAAAAGCCCCCGCCGATGCGTTCGGCGGGGGCTTTTCTTCGGTTCGACACCCTCCCCGGATTTCGGTTCGGCACCCCCTGGGGCTTTGGTTCGGCACCCCCGGGTCTTCGATTCGACACCCCCGGACGCCCACCGCACGATGGGAAAGTGCCGTCATCAGATGAAGGCGCCACCCTCCGCATGGCCCTGCTCGGTGGATTCCGCCTGGCCGGAGCCGGTGGCGGTTGCGTGCGGATTCCCGCGGGCTCCGAACGCCTGCTGGCCTACGTAGCCCTTCGCTCCGGACCGGTCGCGCGCAGTGACGTCGCGGAGAACCTCTGGCCCGGCGCGTCCGAGGCCCGGGCGCACGCGTCGCTGCGCTCGGCGCTCGCCCGGCTGCGCGGCGCGGGCTGCTGCCGGGCCCTCGACATCGGCCCCGTTGAGCTCGCCCTCGCCGGGGGCGTGACGGTCGACCTGCACGAGTTCCGCGCCCTCGCCCGGGAGCTGCTGGACGCCACGGAAACGAGGAGCCTCGGCACCGGGGAGATCGACGGTCTCTCGCAGGACCTCCTGCCGGGCTGGTGCGACGACTGGGCGCTCCGCGAAGCGGAGGAGTGGCGGCAGCTGCGGCTGCACGCCCTCGAAGCGCTCGCGCACCACTTCGCCGGGGCGCGGCGTTACGCCCACGCGGTGTCGGCCGCCGGCGCGGCCGTGCGCGCCGAACCGCTCCGGGAGAGCGCCCACGCGGCCCTGATCAAGGCCCACCTCGCCGAAGGCAACCAGTCCGAGGCGCTCCGCGCCTTCCGGAGCTACCAGGCACTCCTGCGCAGTGAGCTCGGCCTGAGCCCGACACCCGGCCTGCTCGGCCTGGTGGCCGGCCTCCGTCCGGCCGCGCCCCGCATCGGCGGGCATCACGCGACGGTCACGCGGCGGTGACGGCGGGATGGTCATGATGAGGATGGTCATGATGAAGGGGCGACGCGACGGAACGGGCTGACGAGCACGGGTTTACGTCGGGTTTTCGTCCATCACGGGTTGACGTCCATGAATTACGTGATCAAGCATCCTCAAGGCAAGGTCGCACCCCGGAGGGCTCCGCTCCTGGTCCGGCCGCGGCGGTTCGTGTCCCACGCGGCCGATGCCGTCGGGCGCCGCGTCCGTTCGGTGCGGGTCCGGCTGGCCGCCCGGAGCAAGGTCGCACCGGCCCAGCGGTGGTGGACGAGGGGGTCGCCCAAGCGGTACCTCCCCTACCTCGGCACGCTGATCCTCCTGGTCTACGTCGGCTTCGGCGTCTACGCGATCCTCGCGAGCCGGGCCTCTCCCATGGAGAAGTGGTGCCGGGAGACCGGCACCGGCTGCACCGTGGTCTACGGATTCCTCACCCCGTTCCTGAGCCTCAGTCTTGCCACGCTCGTCTTCTTCTACGCGACCTACGGCGCCGTGCGCAGGACTCTCGTCCGGGCGGCCAGGAAGGACCCGCGCGGCATGGTGCCGACGGCCGGACCGGCCATCGCGGAGGTCGTCGGGCGCCAGGAGATGTGCCGGGTCATCGCACGGGCGCTGCGGGACAAGCGCACCAGACGCCCGTACCTGCTCGTGGGCGGCGTGGGCGCCGGGAAGACGACGGTCCTCGTGCAGCTCACCCAGATGCTCGCCGAGAAGGGGGCCGTCCCCGTCCCGATAAGACTGCGGGACGTCGATATGGACGCGGGACGGCTCGACTTCCGCGAAGTGGCCATGAAGCGCTTCGGCGAGATGGCGGACCGCAATGTGCTCTCCGACCGGCACAGCGAGAGGGTGTGGCGCCAGCTGTGCATGGACGACAAGGCCGTCGTCCTCGCCGACGGCCTGGAGGAGACCTTCGCCGACGGCAGGAAGCAGAAGCAGCGGGACGTGCTCATCCGCAGGGCGATCGAGCGGGCGGAGCAGCAGAAGCTTCCCCTCATCATCGCCTCCCGCCCGCACGCACCGCTGGAGCACACCCGGGCCGCGGTCGTCGACCTGGAGCCGCTGAGCGAAGAGGCGGCGCTGGAGTACCTGCGGGAGGACCGGCCGGACCACGACTGCCTCCGCATGAACCGCGTCGCCGAGGCGGCGGGCGCGGCCGAGTCCCCGCTGTACCTGCGGATCGCGCGTGAGCTGGCGGAGCACCCCCCGCGAGATGCCGCGACCGACACCGAGTGCTGGGCGGTGCTGAACCCGCGCGACGGCGACCGGACGGCGACGCAGCGGCGCCTGCTCGACGAATGGCGGGAGGCGCTGGTCACCGGGCGCATCCGCGGCGAAGTGGCGCTGGCCCCGGGCGACCGTGAAAAGGTCATCGAGCTCGTCTCCGCGCTGGCCGGGATCGGACTCCTGCACGATCAGCTGGAGGTCCGGATCGGCGATCTGAGGAGGCAACCGGACCTGCTGAACCGGCTCATGGAACGGCTCGGCGAGGGATGCAGCGGCGACAGGATCGACAGGCAGAGGCAGCGCGAGCTCCTAGCGCTGTGCGTGACGCAGGGAGAGCAACTGGGGCTGATCGAAACCCGGGGAGAGAAGGTCCGTTTCCAGCACAGCATCCTCCAGGCGTACCTGGGCTCCGCATACCTCGACGTCAAGGAGTGCGCGCTGCTGGCCGACGCGCTGGGCAAGGATGCGGGCCCCGGCCGCGAACTCCTCATAGGGCTGGGCCTGGACTCCCGGTCGCAGCAACCCGGTCCGCAGGATGCCGTCGTCGAGCAGCTCATCGAAGCGGCCGGCGCCCGTAAGGACACCAAGGCCCTCGACATGTACGCCGTCGCACTCGACATCGACAGGGCCGCAGGAGCCGCCCGCCACCGTCGCATCGCCGGGACGCTTCGCGAGCGGTGGACGGACATCACGGCCGGCGACCGCAGGACGATCGAAGAGGCGAAGGAACGCCTGGTGCACCGGTTCGGGGAAGTCCTGCGGGCGGTCGAGTGCCCGGCCTACGAGCAGTTCTTCACCATCGCCACCGTCGAGCCCTCGTATCAGATCAGGCTGGCCGTCGCACAGGAGATCGGCGCCGGCGGGGACGAGGCCTTCGATGCCCTGCGGACCATGTTCCCTCTGCCCCGGGACGACGAACGCGGCAGGGACGACCCCTGGCGGCAGTACGAGAAGGAACTCCGCGAGCAGCTGAACGCGGAGCGCTGGACCCGCGAGAACCTCGTCAGACGGGCCGGCGTACTGGGCGACGCCTACGAGAAACAGGCCAAGGAGGCCGCCGCGGCAGGGGATGAGCAGCGGCTGGAGATCTGGCGGAAGTTCGTCATGCGGGCCTGGCTCGTGCCCATGGTGGTCGGATCGGTGAGCAGGAAGCACAGGGAGCAGGCGAAGGAGAGGCTCCAGCTCTGGCTCCGCCACCTGCAACCGGAGCACGGCCGCCCGCACGGGGCGGACCTGCCGATCTCACTGGAGATCGCCCTGGCCCAGGGGTTCATCAGTGCGGCCAACCGGAGACGGCAGCACCCGCAGAACAATCAGGAAGCGCGGGAGTTCCTGGTCGCCCAGGCGGAGATCATGCTGGCCCAGGCCCGCTACTGGTACTCGCAGATGACGCTCATCCAGGCCCTGTGCCTGTGGGAGCTTCCGGAGCCCACGGAAGAATCCCCCCACGGCGATTCCGGAACCGGTTGGTCCGGAACCGGCCGACCGGCGCGGAAGACCGATCCGACGAAGGCGGTGAAGCGCTGGCTGGCTCTGGCGGGCAGCAAACAGGACCCGCGTGCCCTGCACCCGGGGGACCGGACCCGTAAGGGCGATCGCGTGCACCCGTTCGTCGCGGAGGCCGCCAGCCTCGCCGTCTTCGCCCTGGAGAGCGGCAACCCCGAGCGATTCGTCTGGATCGACGAGATCGGCGTCATGAACACGATCGGATCGTCCTCCGCCGATGCCGGGCTCCACCGCAAGCACCGCCTCTGGATTCCGCCGTCGGTGGGCTGGAGCAACCTGCACCCGCGCGCCCAGCGGCTGCTCGGCGACGTCTTCCTGCTGCGCAACCTCACCGAACGGGACTCGCAGCAGCCGGACGAACTGGAGGCGTGCCTGGAGCGCGCGGACCGCACCGATCTGCCGCCCTGTCTCGCCAAGTACCGGCGTACGCTCCGGCCCGGGCGGACCGTGGGCATGGCCGGGGACGCGACACCGGGAAGTGCCTGCCGCTCGGAAAGCGCCTGCCGCGACTGCCCCTTCGAGCTGTGCCCCTACCCCGCCATGGGCGTGCAGCCGCGGGCCGAAGTGCGGGAGGTCTTCTGCCGGCAGCAGCAGGCGCTCCTGCGCCGCTATCGCTGGAGGAGCTACTTCAACCCCTTGTCCTGGACGCGCAGGAAGGCGCCGTGGCAGTTCATGACGGCCCGTGAACTGCGCGAGTTCTGGGGAGCCATGGCGGACCGGTCACGCACCCCCTCCTCCTGAGGGCCGCCCTTACACGGCAGCGCTCACCCCGTTTCCGGGGCCCGCAGGACGAGCAGGGCCAGGTCGTCGTGGCCGTCGCTGGGGCGGGCCTCGGCCACGGCCCGGCCGAGGACGTCGAGCGGAGCCCCCGCGTGGGCCGCGGCGACCTCGGCGATGGCGCGCAGGCCCTCGTCCAGGCCGTGGCCGGGGTGCTCCACCAGCCCGTCGGTGAACATCAGGACCGTGGCCCCCGCGGGCAGCGTGTAGCGGTGGTCGTGGCGCGCGAACCGGGCGTCGACGCCGATCGGCACGTCGGGCTCCGCGTCGAGGAAGCGCGTCGCGCCGTCCGCGGTCACCACCAGGGGCGGGGGATGCCCCGCGCTGCTCCAGACCAGGGACCACGCGTCCCCACGGGGCACGAGGCGGACCAGGCAGGCGGTCGCCATCGTCGGCTCGGCGACCGCCTCCAGGGTGCGGTCCAGGCGGCTCAGCAGCTCGCTGGGCAGGGCGTCCGAGTCGTACGCGAGCGCACGCAGCATGTTGCGGATCTGGGCCATGGTGGCGGCGGCCCGCACGTCGTGGCCGAGCACGTCCCCGACGATCATCACGCGGGTGTCGTCGGGCAGCACCATCGCGTCGTACCAGTCGCCGCCCAGCAGCGCCGGGTCCGCGGCGGGCTGGTATACCGCCCAGGCGTCGAAGGGGGAGAGGTCGGGCAGGCTCGGCAGGAGCAGCCGCTGGAACTGCTCCGCGCCGGAGCGGACGCGGCCGTAGAGGCGGGCGTTCTCGATGGCGACACCGGCCGCGCCGGCCAGCGCGACCACCACGGACTCGTCGTCGGCGTCGAAGGAGCCGCCGCACTGCCGGTCGGTGAGGTAGAGGTTCCCGTAGACCCTGCCCCGTACGGTGATGGCGACGCCGAGCAGCGAACGCATCGGCGGGTGCCCCGGCGGGAACTGAGCCGCCTGCGGGTGGTCGGCGATGCTGTCCACGCGCAGCGGGCGCGGGTCGGAGATGAGCAGTCCGAGCAGGCCCTCGCCGTGCGGGAGCGCCACCCCGGTCAGCCGTTCCTCCTCCTCGCGGTGCAGGCCCACGGGGATGAACTCGGCGAGCTTGGTGCCCTCCTCGTCCAGCACCCCGAGGGCGCCGTAGCGCGCGCCCACGAGCTCCATCGCCGTCGTCACGATGCGGCGGAGCACCACGGGGAGCTCCAGCTCCCCGCTGATCGTGAGTATGGCCTCCAATAAGCCCCGCATCCGCTCCTGGGCGCGGGCGAACTCGGCCAGCTGCTCCCCGAGCCGGTCGAGGTCCGCGTCCAGGCTCGGCCGCCGGCGGGCAGGGCTGCGCGGGGGACGGCCGTCGTGATCTGTCTCGCTTGCTGCCACCGGGCACAGGCTAGTGACTCGGCGTCCGGAGCGTGGCCAATACTCGTATGTCTGTCCCGTGTCGGCTGCACCTGGTCGCCTGCCCGGCTGCCGCCCCGGTCACAGCCCCCGTCACAGCCCCGCGACGGTCTCCTGGCGGGCGTAGCTGAACCCCTCGTCGTCGAAGTAGAAGACCGTGACCTTCACCCGGTCCCCCTTCGCGAAGTGCGAGCCGACGGCGGGGCGCAGGGCCACCCGGGCGGCGTGGCTCGCGTAGTCGCAGGTGAGCTTGTCGACCTTGATCGTCCCGGCGGCGACGGACTCGTCGTGCTCGTTCGAGCTCAGCTTGGCCGCGTTGGCCACCAGCTGGTGGTTCATGCCCGGGTCGCATGAGTACGTGACGTCCACCTGGAGGCCGGGCTCGTGGAGCGCCACCTTCCCGATCACCAGGAGATTGGCCTTGGCGGCAGCGGCCGGCGCGGTGGCGAGCGCACCCGCACCGATCACGAGCGCGGCGGCCGCGGCACCGGCGAGGCGACGCGCGAAGCGGGACGACGTCATCGAGGTTCCTTCCCCCTGAACAGCAGCGGTCCCGGCCGAACCGAGCGCTGCAACGTTTGTTCGCATACGTGCGAGACCAACGGATGCTACGCGAAGCCCCCACCACCCATCAGCACTTTCAGGCCACGCCCGGGTTCGGGGCGTGACGTTTGGTGGGCTTCGTCGTTGTTCACGGTGGGTGCACGTAATACCGTCGGGCCACCAGGGCGATGTCCTGGTGGCCCGACGGTTTTCCGGCGTGCGTGCGGTCAGAGTGCCAGCATTGCGGCGATCGCTGAGCGCCAGTCCTCGCCCGGGCGGGGCACCAGGTCCTCGGCCAGGGCCTCGGCGCGGTAGTGGTGGCGGTGGAGGAGGCCGGGGGCGGGGCCGCCGGGGGTGGTGGTGCTGGGGCTGTCCAGGAGGCGGATCAGTTCGGTGGCGAGCTCTTCCCAGCCGACGTGGCCGCCGATGGCGTTGGCCGTGCCGTGCGGGGGGTGTTCGGCGCACGTCACCAGGGTTCGGGCCAGGGCCGCGGCGTGGATCCAGGGGGCGCCGCACCACGGGTCGCCGGAGGCGGGGACGGCGCCTGCCGCGGGCAGGACGACCGGTTCTCCGGCGCGGGCCGCCTGGTAGAGCGCGCCCGTCGCCCCCCAGCGCAGCTGGTCGCGCAGCCGGGGGTGCGGGCCCCACACGATCGGGGCGCGGACCGCGGCGGCCCCGCCCCGGCCCGCCGTGGCTGCTGCCTCCCACAGCATCCGCTCGCAGTCGAGCTTCGCCCGCCCGTACGCGGTGAGCGGCTCCTCCGGCGCGGTGTCCTCGGCGACGTCGGCCACCGACGGCCGCCCGTACGCGTCCACGCTGCTGACGAAGACGAACGAGCCGCGACGCCAGCCGGCCAGCAGGGCGCGCATCGCCGCGACATCCACCTCCGGTGAGGTGAACGTGCAGGCCGCGTGGATGATCGCGGTCACCTCGTCCGTGACCGCCGCGCGCAGGCTGTCCGTGTCGGCCAGGTCGCCCTCGGCCACCTCCACCCCGTCGGCGGCCACCAAGTGCGCCGACTCGGGCCGTACGAGCGCCCGGACCTGCCGGCCGCGGGCCGCCAGCTCCTGCAACACGAACGCCCCGACGCCGCCGGTCCCGCCCGTGACGAGGACCGTGCCGGCGGCGGAGGGCCGCGCGGCCCCGGTGGACGTACGGGCCGCCGGGCGCTGCCGCTGGGCCTGCGTCCGTGTCCGTTCCCGCTCGTCCAGCAGTGCCCCCAGGGCGCGCGGGGTGCGCTGTTCCAGGACGTCGAGCCCCGTCAGCGGCACCCGCAGCCGCTCCCGGAGCCGCTCGGCGACCCGGACAGCGAGGAGAGAGTGCCCACCGAGCAGGAAGAAGTCCCCGTCGGGGCCCGGTCGCTCGCCGAGCAGCTCGGCGAAGACGTCCACGACGGCGGTGGTGGAGGCGGGGAGGTGCCCGTCGGGCGCAGGAACCCCGTCCGGCTCCGGGACCCGACCGCCACCCGTACGCAGCGGGCGGCTCTCGCCCGCCGCCAGCGACCTCAGCGCCTCCGCGAAGGCGGACAGCAGGCGGCCCGCCGGCCCTTCGCCCAAGCCCGCGCGGTCGTAGCGGACCAGGCAGCGCGGGGCGCTCCCGGCCGTGCCCTCCTCCAGGTAGAGGCCCAGGCCGAACTTGGCGCCGTTCAGTTCGACATCGACGGGCTCGCAGTGCGCCCCGGCCAGCCGCAGGGCGGGCGGCGGGGACAGGACGTCCGCCGTGACGCCCACCAACGGGCTGCCGCCGGCGTCGCGGGCGGCCGTGGCGCCGAGGCGTTCGACCATGAGGTCGAACGGGACGTGGCGGTGGCGCTGCGCCTCCAGGAGCGCGTCCCGCACGCGCGCGAGCAGTGTGCCCGTGTCCGCGGCCCCGGCGAGGTCCGGCCGGACCGGGAGGGTGTTCACGCACAGGCCCACCAGGTCGCGCGCGCCCGCCGTGTCGCGGTGGCTGCTGGCGCAGCCGATGACGAGGTCGTCCTCGCCGGTCACCTCCAGGAGCGCCGCGAACGCCGCGGACAGCACGACCGTGAACAGCGTCGCCCGGTGCGCGCGGCCCGCCGCTCGCAGCCCCTCGGCCGCGCCGGGCTCCAGCGGAACGGACAGCACCCGCGCTTCGCCCCGGCCGCCGGGCTCCGCGCCGTCCCGGGGCAGGGGGACGGGGCGGGCGCCCGCGAGCCGCGCGGTCCAGTAGGCGAGGCCCTCGTCGAGCGCGGCCGAACCGGCCTGCTCCCGCCGGGCGAAGTCCGCGTACCGCGGCGCGGCGTGCTCCGGTTCCGCGTGGCGTTCCGCGACGCGATCCCCGTCACGTTCCGCGTCGCGCCCCTCCAGCTCCGCGCGGTAGCGGTCGCCGAGCTCGCGGGCGATCACGTCCAGGGAGCCGCCGTCCACCGCGATGTGATGGAAGGTCAGCATGAGCGTGTGATCGTTCTCGGCGTGCCGGACGTGCAGGGCCCGCAGTACGGGGCCGGCCGCGAGGTCGAAACCGCGGGCCGCCTCCTCGCCGAGCACCTTGCGCGCGGCGTCCCCGGCGGCGGCGTCCACCGTACGGACCGGAATCCGCCGCGCCGCCGTCACCTCCTGGTACGGCTCGCCGTCCCGCTGCCCGTAGCGCGTCCGCAGGACGTCGTGGCGGCGCACCAGGCCGGCGAGGGCCCGGCCGAACGCCTCCGCGTCGAAGGGGCCGCGCACCCGGGTCGCGAACGGCACGTTGTAGACCGTGCCGTCCTGCCCCAGGCGCTCCATCAGCCACATCCGGTGCTGGGCGTGGGACAGCGGCGCGGTGCCGTCGTCGTCCGCGGCAGGCACCGGACGCTCCTGCCGGCGGGCCGCCCGGGCATCCGCGCTGCGGCGGCGGGCGAGCCGTAGCAGCGCCTCCTGCCGGGCGGCCTCCGAAGCCGTACCGCTGCTCACTGCCCCGCTCACTGCCCCGCTCACTGTCCCGCTCATCGTCCCGCTCACTCTCCCGCCCCGATCCGCTCGGCGTCCGGCTCCGCGCCGCACGTCTCCCCGCCGTACGCCTCCGCCAGCGCCTCCTCGACGAGGGCCGCCTGTCCCGCCACCGTGGGCGCCGCGAAGAACGCGGCCGGCGTCAGCTCCACGCCGAGGTCCTCGCGCAGGTCGTCCACGACGCCCAGCGCGAGCAGCGAATGCCCGCCCAGGGCCAGGAAGTCGGCGTCCGGGTCGCCGACCTCGCACTCCAGCGCCCGGCCCCAGGCGTCCGCGACCGCCCGCTGAAGCGGCGTCAGCTCACGGCGTACGGGCCCGGGCGCGCCCGCGGACCGCGGCGGACCGGGCACCGGCCGCGCCGCGAGGGCCCGGCGGTCCACCTTGCCGTTGCCCGTCAGCGGCAGCGCGCCGACCACGGACCACGTGTTGGGCAGCAGGTGCGCCGGCAGCCGGCCGGCCAGGTGGTCGCGAAGGGCCGCCACCGCGGGCTGCCCTTCGCCGTCGGGCACAACGAAAGCGACCAGGCGCGCGTCGTCCTCGCCGGCCCGTACGACGGTCACGGCGGCGTCCGCCACGCGCGGGTGGTCGCGCAGGGCGTGCTCGATCTCGCCCGGCTCGATCCGGAAGCCGCGGACCTTGACCTGGTCGTCCACGCGGCCGTGGAAGTCCAGCGTCCCGTCCGGGCGCGCCGACACGACGTCGCCCGTGCGGTACAGCCGCCCCGCCGAGGGGTGCGCGACGAAGCGCTCCGCCGTCAGGGCCTCCTGGCCGAGGTAGCCCGCCGCGAGGCGGGGGCCGCCGACCCACAGCTCACCGCGCGTGCCGGCGGGCACCGCCTGGCCGTGCTCGTCCAGGACGTGCGCCGTCGCCCCGGCCAAGGGGCGCCCGATCGGTGGCGGGGCGTCGCAGTCCGCGTCGTCCCGTACGCGGTGGGCCGTGGCGAACGACGTGGTCTCGGTCGGCCCGTAGCCGTTGACCAGTTCCAGCCACGGGTGGGCGCGCAGGACCGCGCGCGCGTGCCGCGCCGACAGGGCCTCACCGCCCACGATCACCGAGCGCAGTACGGAGAAGACCTGCGAGCGGCGCGCCGCCAAGTGGTGGAAGAGCGCCGTCGTCAGGAACGCCACGGTGGCACCCAGCCGCTCCACGTCCCGCGCCAGGCTCTCCAGCGACTGCCGTCCCCCGGTGGAGACGGCCGCGGCCGCGCCGTTGGCCAGGGCCACCCACAGCTCGAACGGCGAGCCGTCGAAGGTCAGCGCCGAGTGGAACAGCACCCGGTCCCGCGGGGTGACCGTCAGGAAGTCCGGGTCGGCGGTCAGCCCCGCGATGCCGCGGTGGGTGATCGCCACGCCCTTGGGGCGGCCGGTCGAGCCGGAGGTGTACATCACGTACGCCGTCGCGCCGGGGTCGTAGGCGGGCGGCTCCGGTAAGTCGCCCTCGGCGGTGTCGGGTCCGCAGCATCCGGCGAGCCCGCCCGCGGTCAGGGCGAGCGTGCGGACGGCCGGTATGCCCGCGGCTTCGAGCAGGTCCTTCTCGCCGACGACGAGGGAGACGCCGGCGTCGGCGAGCATCGCCTCGGTACGGGTGCGCGGGTACGCGGCGTCCAGCGGTACGTAGTGGCCGCCGGCCCACCAGACGGCCGCCTTCGCGACGACGACGCCCACCGAATGCGGCAGCAGCAGCCCCACCGGCGTGCCGCGTCCGACACCGCGGGCTTGCAGGGCGCCCGCCAGCCGGCGGGCGGCGGCGGCCAGTTCCCCGTAGGTGAGGGTGAGTTCGCCGTCGGTCACGGCGAGGGCCGAGGGGTCCGCGGCGGCGTGCGCGAGGATGCGGCCCAGGACGCCTCCGGGGGCGGCGGGAACAGCGGTGTGGTCAGCGGCGCTTGCCGCTTTCGGCGCGCCCGCCGTCGCCGCCGCGCCGTCCTCCCGCCGGGAGTCCACCAGCGCCGCCAAGCCGCGCAGGTCCGGCTGGCGCAGGAGCTGGGGTGCCCGGAGACGGACTCCGAAGCGTTCCTCCAGCGCGGTCAGCAGCCGGGCCGCCGTCAGGGAATCGCCGCCCGAGGCGAGGAAGTTGTCGCCGGGGCCGGTCTCGGGGCGGCCGAGGAGGCCGCGGCACAGCTCCACGACGATCCGCTCCGTGTCCGTGTCCGTACCCGCGCCCGTACCTGCTCCCGAAGCCGCCGCGGCACCCGCACCCGCCCCCGCTCCCGCCGCCGCAGAGCCGGGCGCAGCCGCCAGCAGTCCCGCCCGGTCCACCTTGCCGTTGGCGTCCAGCGGGAACGTCTCCACGTAGCGCAGCGCCGACGGCACCGCCTGCTCGGGCAGCCGGCCGCGCACCGCCTCCAGCAGCTCCGCCGCCGGCACGGCGCCCGCGTCCGGTGCGAGCCGGACGAACGCGATCAGCCGGACGTCGCCCCCGGCGGAGGACTCCGCCGCGACGACGGCCCGCAGGACGCGCGGGTCGTCCTCGAACGCGGCCTCCGTCTCGGCCGGCTCGATGCGCGCGCCGCGCACCTTCACCTGGCCGTCCAGGCGGCCGAGGAACTCCAGGACGCCGTCCGTCCGCATCCGCACCCGGTCCCCGGTGCGGTACACGCGCCCGGTGCTACCGGTCAGCTCCGGGGGCGGGGCGACGAAGCGGCGGGCGGTGAGGGCCTCGTCCAGGTAGCCGGTCGCGAGGCCCGCGCCGCCGATCCGCAGCTCGCCCGGCTCGCCGCGCGGCACGACGTGCCCGCCGGGGCCGGTGACGCACACGACGGTGCCGTCGGCGGGCGTGCCGATCGGCGGGGGAGTGCCGGGCGCGTCGCCGCCGGAGCCGGTGAGACCGTGGGCGGTCGCCACGACGGCGGCCTCGGCCGGCCCGTACGCGTTGTCCACGCGGGCGGTGACGTCCGGCCCGGGCCGGCGGCGCAGCCGGTCGCCGCCGATGCTGAGGTGACGCAGCGCCGGAAGGTCCGGCCAGGGGCGTTCGAGGACGATCTCGGCCAGGGGCGTGGGCAGGATGGCCACGCTCACGCCCGCCCGCCGCCACCACGCGGTGAGGACCTCGGGATCCCAGCGCACGTCGTCCGGGGGGACGGCGAGGGCCGCGCCGGAGGTCAGGGCGGCCCACAGCTCCAGGACGTGCGGGTCGAAGGAGACGCCGACGAGCAGGCTGTGCCGGTCGCCGGGGCGGGCGGCGGTGCGCGCCGCGTACCAGCGCAGCCGGGCGGCGAGCGCGGTGCCCGGCACCGCGACGGCCTTGGGCACGCCGGTCGAGCCGGACGTGAGCACCGCGTAGAACGTGCCGCCGGGAACGGCGGGCCGTCCGGCGCCCGGGGCGGCGGCGGGGAACGCCGCGACGGCCCCGCCGCGCGCGTTGGCGCCCTCGGCGGGCAGCGGCAGCGGCAGCCGCTCGGCACCCGCGTACGCCTCGGGCAGCGCGTCCGGCGCGCCGATCAGGCAGGCGACGCGCAGCCCGTCCGCCACCGCGGCCAGCCGCCGCTCGCCGGGGCGCGGCCCGAGCGGGAGGTAGACGGCGCCGAGCCGGGCCACGGCGACGGCCGTGGCGACGAGAGCGGCGGAGCGGTCCAGGCAGACGGCGACGAGGTCGCCGGGCCGCACCCGGTCGCGCAGCGCGTCGGCCGTCCGGCCGGCGAGGGCGTCCAGTTCGGCGTAGGTCCAGGCCAGTTCGCCGTCCTCGACGGCGGGCGCGTCCGGGGACGCGGAGACGTGGTGCGTGTACCGGGCCAGGACGTCGTCCCAGCCGTCCGCGGTGGCGGTGCCGCCGTAAGCGATGGACAGGTCCGCGGCAACTGATGAAGCGGCAACAGATGAAGAAGTCATGGTTCCTCCGTGATCACGTAGGAAGGAGAAAGGGGAAGAAGCAGCGGGCGCGGTCAGCCCAGCCCCATGGCCCGGGCGACGATCACCTTCTGGATCTCGGAGGTCCCCTCGATGATCGTCATCATCCGGACGTACCGGTAAAGGAATTCCAGGGGATGCCCGCGCACCCACCCCGTCGCCCCGTGCACCTGAAGCGCCCGGTCCACGACGCGGACCGCGGTCTCGGACGACGTCAGCTTGGCGAGCGCCGCGTTCTCCGGGGCCTCCACGCCGTCGTCCACCAGCCGCGCGCACGCCAGCGTCAGCAGCTTGGCCGCCTCCACCTCCGCCCGGCTGCTGACCAGGTGCTCCTGCACGTGCTGGTACGCGCCGATGCGCTCCCCGAACGCCTTCCGTTCACGCGCGTACGCGACCCCGAGCTCCAGCGCGTACTCGGCGATGCCGTTGCACATCGCCGCCACCACGAGCCGGCCCCGCGAGAGGCTGTCGATGCCGTTGCCGAGCGCCGCGCCCACGCCCGCCTCGCCGCCGATGACGGCGCCGGCGGGCAGTCGCACCTCGTCCAGTACGAGCTCGTACAACTCCTCGCCGGACATGCCCTCGTAGCGCTGGCCGATGCGCAGCCGCGGCACGTCCATGCCCATGACGAACGCCGTCGGGCCGCCGTCCTTGCCGTCGCCGTCCACCGCCCGGGCCACGACGATGACGAAGTCGGCGTGCCCGGCGTTGCTCACGAACGTCTTGCGCCCCGACAGCACCCAGTCGCCGCCGTCCGCGTCCCGCCGGGCGGTCGTGGTGAGGTGTAAGGCGTCCGACCCGGCGTTCGGCTCGGTCAGCGCGAGGCAGCGCGTCGCCTCGCCCCGTACGAGCGGCTTCAGGTACTGCTCGATCTGCTGCTCCGTGCCCTGGCGCAGCAGCGGGCTCGGGCCGTCCGACCCGGCGAGCGCGTACGGGGCCAGCGGGCAGCCGCTGCGCCCGGCGGCGTGGTGCAGCATGACCACGGCGCTGAACGGCATGCCGGAGCCGCCGAGCTCCTCGGGGTGGTCGCCGGAGTAGAAGCCCAGCTTGGCCGAGCGGCGGCGGACGTACGCGCGGAGCTCGGCCGGCGGCATGCCCCCGTCCTCGGGGAGCTCGGCGGCCAGCGGCACCAGCTCCCGGTGGACGAACGCCGTGAAGGCGGCGGCGATTTCGCGGTGCTCGGCTTCCAGCACGGATGAAGGGGTCGTGGTGCTCATCGGGCGGTCTCCGTCAGGGCGCGGGCCTGGTCGGCGAGGACGGGGTGCTGGAAGAGGACGCGCAGCGGCGGGCGCGCGCCGAGCCGGGGCTCCAGCCACGCGGCGAGGTGCGCGGCGAGCAGGGAGTGTCCGCCGACCTGGAAGAAGTGGGACGACGGCGAGAACCGGTCGTGCCCCAGCACCTCCCGCCAGCCCTCGGCCAGCAGGGCGACGGCCGGGTCGGCGCTCTCCTCCTCCTGCTGGAGGGGCGCCGCGTCGCCCGCCGCCACCGCTTCGGCGGCGAGCCGGGCCAGCGCGGCGCGGTCCGGCTTGCCGCCGGGCAGTGCCGGCATTGCAGCCGGCCGGAGCCAGCGCGCGGGGACGAGCGCAGCGGGCAGCCGCTCGGACAGTGCCTTGTGCAGCAGGGCCTGGTCCGGCTCCTCGCCGCCGTCGACGAAGCCGGTCAGGCAGGGGCCGCCGGCCGCGTCGTGGCCGAGGACGACCGCGCACGAGCGCCCGCCGAGCACCTCGGACGCCACGGCCTCGATCTCCTCCGGCTCGATGCGGTAGCCGCGCAGCTTGACCTGGTTGTCCCGGCGGCCGAGGAACCACAGCAGGCCGTCGCGGTCCCGGTAGCCGAGGTCGCCGGTCAGGTAGACGCGCGCCCCGCCCAGCGCGGGCACGGCGACGAACCGGGCCGCGGTCGCCGCCGCGGCCTCTTCGCCGCCGAGATAGCCGTCGGCGAGCGCCGCGCCCGAGACGGCGAGTTCGCCGACCGCGCCCACGGGCAGCGGGTGCAGACCCGCGTCCAGGACGTGGACCCCGATCCCCGGCAGCGCGGTCCCCAGCGGCACCTCGCCGCCCTGACCACTGCTTTCGGTCCCCTCGCGGATCACCTCGTGGACCGTGGAGGTGATGGTCGCCTCGGTCACCCCGTACGCGTTGAGAACCCTCGCGTCCGTCGCGGCCAGGACGTCCCGCAGGGCGGCGGCCGGCAGCCGCTCGCCGCCGGCGACCAGCAGCCGCGGCTCCCACATCCCGTCGCGGAGGGCCTCGCACAGCTCCTCCCGTACGGCCAGGAGGTAACTCGTGGGCAGGTTGGCGACGGTGACGCGGCGGGCCGCCAGGACGGCGATCAGCTCGGCCGCCGTCGGCACCTCCCGCTGCGGCACCACCAGGCACGCGCCGGCCAGCAGCGACGGCAGCACCTCCTCCAGCGCCACGTCGAACGAGGGCTGGGCGAACAGCAGCGCCCTGTCGTCGGAGCGCATCCCGAACCGCCCGGCGACGGCCGTCATGTGGTGGGCGAGCGCGGCGCGGCCGACGGCCACCGCCTTGGGCAGCCCAGTCGAACCGGACGTGTGGATGACGTACGCGGCACCGTCGAGGCGCGCGGCCGGTGCCGCGGCGGGGAAGGGCCCGTCGGCGCCGAGCAGCGCGACCGGCGCGGGCAGGCCCTCCGCGGGCAGCGCCAGGGCGCTCTCGCGGTCCGCCAGGACCAGGGCCGGGGCCAGCCGGAGCAGCAGCGTCTCCAGGCGGCTCGCCGGGTCGTTGGGCGACAGCGGGCAGTAGACCGCGCCCGTGCGCAGGCACGCGAGCAGCGTCACGACGGTGTCCACGCCGCGCGGCAGGACCGCCGCGACCGGCTGACCGGCGGTGACGCCCGCCGCGCGCAGCCGCGCGGCCAGCTCCTCGACGAGCCGGCCGAGTTCGCCGTAGGTGACCTTCCGGGCGCCGCTGACGAGAGCGGGGAGGGCGGGGTCGTGACGGGTGACGGGGTCGAGGACGGCGTCGGGGGCGTCCGCGGCCCCGGACTCCGGTGCCTGCGCCGTCCCATGAGCCTGCTGTGCGCCGAGCGCCGCGAGAGGCGCCGCCGGATCCTCCAGATAAGCCCGTACGAGGCCGAGGAAACGGTTCGCCAGCAGCCGGGCGGCGTCCTCGTCGAACAGGTCCCGGTCGTAGTCCCAGACCAGCGTCATGCCGGCCGGGCCGCGCCGCGGGCCGACCGTGCGCCGGTCGTCCGGGAGCAGCACCAGGTCGAGGTCGAAGCGCGTGGTGCCGGTGTTGAAGCCCTCGAACAGCGCCACCTCCAGGCCCGGCACCTCGATCTCCGGCAGCGCCGCGTCGTGCGCGCTGAACATGACGCTGAACAGCGGGTTGTCCGCGCCGGACGTGTGCAGGCCCAGCTCGCGGGTGAGGACCTGCACCGGGACGTCCTGGTGCGGCAGCGCGCGGATGAGGCTGTCGGTGACCTCGTCCACCGTCTCGTCCGCACCGGCCGCCGGGTCGAGGCGCAGCCGCAGCGGGATCGTGTTGACGAACATGCCGGTGGCCGACTCGAAGCCCTCGGGGCGGTTGCCGACCGCGGTGCCGACGACGAGGTCGGCGCGCCCGCTGTGACGGCGCAGCAGCTCGGCGAAGAGCGCGAGGAGCGTGGAGAACGGCGTGTGGCCCTGGGTGCGGCTGTGGGCGCGCAGACGCTCGGCGAGCTCCGCGTCCACAGCCTGGCGCAGCTGCCCGCCCGCGTGCCGGCGCCGCGCCCCGGGCCGGGCGAGGCCGGGCAGCGGCAGGCCGAACGCCGCGTCGCCCAGCTCGCGCCGCCAGTACGCCAGGCCCGCCGCGCGCCGCGCCTCCCGCTCGGGGCTGCCGGCGGCCTCGATGTGATCGGTGTACGAGGCGGCGGGCGGCAGCACCTCCCGCTCGCCGAGCACGCGCGCCCGGTAGACGGTGAACACGTCGTTCAGCAGGATCGCGAACGAGTGCCCGTCGTGGACGAGGTGGTGCTCGACGTGAACGAGCCGGTGGTGGTCCGGGCCGAGCCGGACGAGGCTCCAGCGCAGCAGCGGCGCCTCGTACACGTCGAGGGGCGTCTCGGCCTCGGTGCGCAGCAGCGCGGCGAACGCCGCCTCCGGGTCCGCCTCGCCGCCGAGGTCGGCCGTCCGCAGCCGGGGCGCGCACTGCTCGCGCACGCGCTGGCCGGGCAGGCCGCCGGGGGAGTCGACGAGTTCGAGGCGCAGGCCGGGGTGCCGGCCGAGCGCGGCCGCCAGGCCCTCGCGGAGCGCGTCCTCGTCGAGGGTGCCCCGCAGGTCCACGGTGGCGGTGAAGTTGTAGGCGCGACTGCCGGGCAGCATCTGCTCGTGCAGCCAGACGATCTCCTGGGATGTGGAGAGTCCGAACATGGCCAGCCTTTCGGGTTCTGGTTCGGTGGTTCACGGGCCGGGCGGCCGGGTGGGCCGGTGCGGCCGGTGGGGGCGCCCCGCAGGCCGCGCGCCGGTCGGGCGGCGCGGCACGGGGCCGGTGTGCGGGGGAGTCAGCCCGCGGGAGCGGGGTGCACCGCCGGGGGCGCGGTCCGCGGGCCCAGCGCGCCGGTCAGGCGGTCGAAGGCCTCTTCCGCGCGGTGGTCCGGTACGGCCGACCGGTCCCAGGCCATGCGGACGAGCAGATCGGTGCCGTACGAGACGGAGACGGCGAACGGGGCCTGGACGGGGCGGCCGTCGACGTGGGTCTCGTGCCCCGTGGCGCCGCCGAGCCGCAGCGGCGGGCGGCGGCCGAGGTCCTCGAAGGTGAGGAGGCCGCCGAGCCGCCCGGACCAGGGCGCCCCGGCCCGCCTCGCCGCGTGGACGACCTCGTCGAACGGGGTGTCGGCGCGGTCGAGGTCGTCCCACCAGGCGGCGGCCCGACCCGCCGGGTCGCCGGCGTCCGCCGGGTGGGCGACCGTGTTGAGGAAGCAGCCGAGGACCGGGGCCGCGGCGGGCGGCCGCCCGCCCCACGGGTAGCCCAGCACCGGCACGGAGCCCGGGCCGTGGACCGTACGGGCGGCCGCCGCGCAGGCGTCCAGGAGGACGGGGAAGGCCGTGGCCCGCCCGCCGTCCGAGCCGATGGGGATCCGGCGCAGAGCCGTACCTGTACCGGAGTTTGGCGAAACGTCAGTCGTAGCAGGGCTGTTGCCGCGTATGCCGGACAGGCGCTGCGCCCAGTACGCGAGGGCGTCCGGGTGCGACGCACGCTCCTCGGCGGCGAGTTGCAGGTGGACGGCGTCGCGGTACGCGGCGAGGCCGTCGGCCGCCGCGTCCGCCGGTACGTCCCGGGGGCCGAGCCCGTCGCGGTAGGCGTCGGTGAGGCCGGCGGTGATCAGGCCCAGCGACTGCTCGTCGCAGGCGGCGTGGTCCAGGACCAGCGCGAGGAGGTCACGGTCGCCGCCGCCGGCTGTGCCGGCTGCATCGGTGGCGTCGGTTGCTTCGGTGGCGAGGAAGAACCGCAGCGGCGGCCCGTCGGCGGACCACTCGCTCAAGGTCCGCAGGAGGGCGTCGCGCGCCGTCTCGCCGGGGCGGGGCCGGACGCGCTCGACGTGCCCGGCGGGTGCGCCGGGCACTTGCAGCGGCACCCCGCGCAGCACCAGCTGCCGCGCCCGTAACGCCGGGTGCAGGGCGGCGAGACGGCCCGCGGCCGCCCGCAGCCGGTCCGGGTCGACCGACCCCGCGGGGAACGCGAAGAACAGCGGCACGAGCGTGGGCCGCCCCGCGGGGTCGAGCCGCCGGGCGAGCAGGAACCGGCGCTGGGCACCCGTGACGGGCAGGGCGCTGTCCTGGGCACCGGCGCCGTCGGTGAGGTGCCGGTAGCGGGCGAGGTAGGACGAAGTGATGTTGCCGGGTTGCACGATGACCTCCCGTGCGGGTGGGTAGTTGTCGTTGCTGTTGCCGTACGACGGCGGAGTTCTGGTGCCTGGCCCGAGTCGTACGGGGCGGCGCCTTCGGCCGGTCGGGGCGTGCGTACAGCGGGAGGCCGCTCGATGGGGCGGGGCCGGCGGATGCACCCCGAGCCGGCCGGGCCCCGCCCCGCCGCCGGGCGCGTCCTTCGCCTCGCCTGCGCGACCACTGCGGTGGTTCCCGGCGCTCCCCGGCCGACGTCAGGCGCCGGCCCGAGGACAAGGTTCCCGGCGGTCGGCGACCGCGCCCCGTCAGCCCGTGGCCGCCTGCGCGGCCGGCAGGTCGCGCAGGCCGCGCAGCGGGGACGCCAGGAGCGGCACCGGCACCAGCAGGATCCCCGCGGCGCACACCCACACCGCCGTACGGGCCCCGGCCGCCTCCGCGACCGCCCCGCCCGCCAGCGCGCCGAGCGGCATCGTGCCCCACATCGTGAAGCGCAGCGTGGCGTTCATGCGGCCCAGCAGCTCGTCCGGGCAGAGCAGTTGGCGGAAGCTGACCTGGGCGACGTTGTAGACGACGGCGCCGAAGAAGACGACCGCGGACGCGAGGGCGAACCAGGCGGCGGACGCGCCCCGCCCGGACAGCGGCCACAGCAGCGCGAACGGGCCGGTGACCACCGTCGACAGCCAGATCACTCTCGCCTGGCCGACGGCGCGTGCGAGCGTTCCCGCGCACAGCGCACCGGCCAGGCCGCCGACGGCCGCGGCGGACATCATCAGGCCCATGACGCCCGGCGGCAGCTCCAGTACGCGCACCAGGAACACCGTCTGGACCGCCATGAGCATCGCGGTGAAGAAGTTCGCGAGCGCCGTGGCGCAGGCGATCATGCGCAGGACGGGGTGCCGGAAGACGAAGGCGAGCCCTTCCGCGACCTGGGCGCGCAGCGGCACGCCCGGCGCGGGGGCGGGCTCCGGCTCGCGGGCCCGTATGCCGCGCAGGAAGACGGCGGACAGCAGGTAGCCGAGCGCGTCGGCGAGCAGGGCGAAGGGCGCCCCGAGGAGCTGCACCAGGGCGCCGCCCAGCCCGGGGCCCGCCACCTGGGCGGACGAACGGGCGGTCTCCAGGGCGCCGTTGCCCGGGACCAGCTGCTCGCGGGGGAGCAGGGACGGCAGGTAGCTCTGGTGCGCGATGTCGAAGAAGACGGTGGCCACGCCGGTGACCAGGGCGACCGCGTAGAGCTGCGCCATGGTGAGCGCTCCGGCCCAGGCGGCGAGCGGCAGGGTGGCCATCGCCGCGGCCCGGACGACGTCGGCGCGGATGAGGACCGGCAGCCGGCGCATCCGGTCCAGCCACGCCCCGGCCGGCAGGCCGACCAGCAGGAACGCCGCGGTCTCGGCGGCCGTCAGCAGGCCGGCCTCCAGGGGGGAGGCGTCGAGCACGACCACGGCGACCAGCGGCAGCGCCACCACGGTCACCTGAGCGCCGATCTGGCTCACGGCGGCACCGGTCAGAAGTAGACGGAAGTCCCCATTCCGTAAGATGCCACCGCCATGAGTCTTCATTGACAACATTTGGCAGACATTTGGGCATGACGTGGCCCTCAGTCAAAAATGACGGGCATTTTCGGTCATTACCATTCTCAATATGGACAACTCCCGTCGGCCGTCCGGTGAACCGCCGATGCCTGTGATCTGAACGGCACTCGCTGTGACCTGCGGCGGCCCGGCCGGGCGCCCGGCGGGCACGGCACGGGGGGCTCCGCGGGGCTCACAGGACGAATGTCCGGTATTCGGTGTCCGCACACCGCAGAACGGCGCCCTCCGGATCCCTGGCATCATCGAGGGATGTCTGAACTGATCATCGCCGCCTGTGACGGGGCTTCGAAGGGCAACCCGGGGCCCGCCGCCTGGGCCTGGGTCGTCGCCGACGCGACGGGCGCGCCCGAGCGCTGGGAGGCCGGCCCGCTGGGCAGGGCGACCAACAACATCGCGGAGCTGACCGCCCTGGAGCAGCTCCTGGAGGCCACGGACCCGGCCGTTCCGATGCAGGTGCGGATGGACTCGCAGTACGCGATGAACGCCGTGACCAAGTGGCTGCCCGGCTGGAAGCGCAACGGATGGAAGACCTCGTCCGGTTCGCCGGTCGCCAACCGCGAGCTCGTCATCCGCATCGACGAGCTCCTCGCGGGCCGCTCCGTCGAGTTCCGCTACGTGCCGGCCCACCAGGAGAACGGCGATCCGCTGAACGCGATCGCCGACCAGGCGGCCAGTGACGCGGCGGTGCAGCAGCAGGCGGCGGGCACCGCGCACGGGGCCGAGAGCCTGCCGGTGCCGGCGCCGCGCGAGCCCTCGGCGGCCCGGCGCACCGGGCCGCCGAAGAACCGCAAGCCGCGCTCTTCCGGGGCGGCCGGCGCGCCGACGATCAAGGCGAAGTTCGCGGGCCGCTGCCCGTGCGGGCAGTCCTACGCGGCCGGCGAGAAGATCTCCAAGAGTGAGCGCGGCTGGGGACACCCCGCCTGCGCCGCCACCGCGTAACCCCTCGCGTCCCGCGCAGGCCGCTATCGCCGCCGCCGCGGCGGACCGGCCGCGCCGGCGGTACGCCCGCCGCGGCTTCCGGGAGATCGGCCGCGTGCACGTCTTCGAGCGCGCGTAGGTGCGAGCCCGGTGGTGCGCGTGGGTCTGCCCGGGTTCCCGGGGCGACCCGGGCGCACCGCCGGGGTGGCTCAACCTGACCTATACATGTCCCCCGCCCGGTGGTGGCATGGGCCGCGCGCACCGCATCCCCGTGCACGGCAAGGGAAGGGGAATCCCATGTTCAGACCGGTGTTGACCGCCGGCGCGGCAGTGGCCCTGGTGGCCGCCGCGTCCTTCGCACCGTCGTCCGCATCGTCGGAGGGGGTGCCTCCGCCGGACAGGGTCGTCATCGACGTCGTGGCGGTCAACGGCTCGGGCTGCCCCGCGGGGACCGCCGCCGTGGCCGTGGCCCCCGACAACACGGCCTTCACGGTGACCTACAGCAAGTACCTCGCCCAGGTGGGCGTCGGCGCCAGGCCGACCGACTTCCGCAAGAACTGCCAGCTCGGCCTGAACGTCCACGTCCCGCAGGGCTTCACGTACGCCGTCGCCCAGGCGGACTACCGGGGCTTCGCGCACCTGGAGAGCGGCGCCACCGGCATGGAGCGGGCCAGCTACTACTTCCAGGGCATGTCCCAGACGACCTCCGTGAGCCACCGCTTCGCGGGCCCGGTCAGCGACGACTGGGAGACGACGGACGTGACGGGCGCAGCCGACGTCGTCTACGCCCCCTGCGGCACGCAGCGCATCCTCAACGTCAACACCGAGCTCCGCGTGGGCTCCGGCAGCTCCGACCCGGCGACGACCACCAGCTTCATGACCATGGACTCGACCGACGGCAGCGTCAGCACGGTCTACCACTTCTCGTGGAAGGAATGTCCCTGACCGCTGACCGGCCGCCGCCGGCGGCCCGCGTCCGTCCGTGGAACCCGAAGCAGGGGGAGGTACCACCATGTTGGGACCGGTGGCGATCGGCTGGGCCGCCGTAGCAATGCTCGCCGCTCCGGTGGCACCGTCACCGGCCTCCCCGTACGGGGAGCCTCCGCCCGACCGGATCGTGATCGACGTCGTGGCGGTCAACGGCTCGGGCTGTCCCGCCGGGACGGCGAACGTAACGGTCTCTCCGGACAATACGGCGTTTACTATGACATACAGCGCATATTCCGCGCAGGTGGGCGTCGGCGCGAAGCCGACCGACTTCCGCAAGAACTGCCAGCTCAGCCTGAACGTCCACGTCCCGCAGGGCTTCACCTACGCGGTCGCCAGCGCGGACTACCGGGGCTTCGCCCACCTGGAGAAGGGCGCCACCGGCCTGGAGCGGGCCAACTACTACTTCCAGGGCATGCAGCAGACCACGTACGTGAACCACCACTTCACCGGACCGCTCCACGACAACTGGCAGGCGTCCGACACCACCGACATCGACGCACTGGTCTACGCCCCCTGCGGGGCGATCCGCTACTTCAACATCAACACGGAACTGCGCGTGGACGCCGGCACGTCGGACCCCACGCGCACCACCAGCTTCGTGGCGATGGACTCGACGGACGGCAGCATCAACACGCTCTACCACTTCGCCTGGAAGCAGTGTCCTCGCGGATGAACGGCCGGTCGCCGATGACGGACCGGTCGCGGACGACCGGTCGCGGATGACGCGCGGCCTCAGCAGCTCGCCGGCCGGACCAGCCCCGTCTCGTACGCGAAGACCGCGGCCTGCGTCCGGTCGCGCAGGCCCAGCTTGACCAGGATCCGGCTCACGTGGGTCTTCACGGTCTGCTCGGCCAGGAAGAGCCGGCCGGCGATCTCCGCGTTCGACAGGCCCTGCGCGACCAGGGACAGCACCTCCGTCTCGCGCTCGGTCAGGCTCCCCACCCGCGCCTTGAGCGGCGCGCGCGGGGCGCTCGTCATCCGGGAGAACTCGGAGATCAGCCGCTTGGTGATGCTCGGCGAGAGCAGCGCGTCGCCGGCCGCCACCACCCGCACCGCCTGCGCGAGGTCCGCCGCCGAGGCGTCCTTGAGCAGGAACCCCGACGCGCCCGCGCGCAGCGCCTCGTACACGTACTCGTCGAGGTCGAACGTGGTCAGGACGAGGACCTTGGCGGTCGCGTCCGGCGCGCCGGTGATCCGGCGGGTCGCCTCGATGCCGCCGAGCTCCGGCATGCGGATGTCCATCAGGACGACGTCGGGCGCCAGCGCGGCGGCCTGGGCGACGGCGTCGAGGCCGTCCACGGCCTGGCCCACCACCTCGATCCCGGGCTCGGCGCCGAGCAGCACCGTGAAGCCCTGGCGGACCATCACCTGGTCGTCGGCTATCAGGACGCGGATGTCGCGGTCGGTCTTCACGGAGTGTCCTCGGCAGGGTCGACGGGAAGGACGGCGGTCACGTCGTAACCGCCGCTCGGGGTGGGGCCCACGGCCAGGTCGCCGCCCAGCATCGAGGCCCGCTCGCGCATGCCCAGCAGCCCGTGCCCGGCACCCCTCGGCGGCGGAACGGGCCCGTCCGGGGCGGAGTTGACGACCCGTACGGTCAGGCTGTCCGCCCCGTACCCGATCCCCACCTCCACCGACGCCCCGGGCGCGTGCCGCATCGCGTTGCTGAGCGCCTCCTGGACGATGCGGAACGCGGACAGCTCCACGCCCGGCGGCAGCGCGCGCCGCACCCCCGTGACCGAGACGGCGACGTCCGGACCGGCCGCACGGACCTTGCCGACCAGTTCGTCAAGCCGGTCGAGCGTGGGCTGCGGCGCGTGCCGCACCCCGTCGGCCCGGGCGTCCTCCGCGCGCAGCACGCCCAGGACCCGCCGCAGCTCCGCCAGGGCCTCCACGGCGTTCTCACGGATGCCCGCGAGGTTCTCCCGCAGCTCCGGCGTCGGATCCGCCACGAGGTGCGGGGCGACCTGCGCCTGAATGGAGATCACCGACATGTGGTGGGCGACGACGTCGTGCAGCTCGCGGGCGATCCGGTTGCGCTCCTCCAGCAGCGTGCGCCGGGCCCGCTCCTCCGCGGTGAGCACCTCCTGCTCGACCAGCCGCTCCTTGGCCGTCCGGCTGCTGCGCCGCGCGGCGCCGATCACCACCGCGATGACGAAGGCCATGGCGCCCCGGCTGACGACCTGGTTGTGCTCCTGCGTCGCCAGGAGCGTGTCCGCCATGCCCGACAGGACGGTGATGCCCAGCGCCACGACCGCGCTCTGCGGGCGGACGCGCAGCGCGAGGAGGAACAGCACGAGGGCGTGCAGGCTGATTCCGGCCACGTTCCAGGGCCACACCCTGCCGTGGTCGATCGTGTCCTCACCGATCAGCGCGGAGGCGGAGAGCAGGGCCGTCGACAGCCACCAGGCGGGCACCGGGCGCACCATGGCGAGGAGGACGACCGCCGTCTGGAGCACGATGACCAGCAGCCCGAGCTCCGTGTCCGCTCCGAACCTGCCGCGCTGGGCCTCGTTGGCGTTGAGCAGGCCCAGGAGCGCCGCGAGCAGGGCCAGGTGGAGGTGCGGCAGCCGGCCCAGGTACTGCCCGCGCGGCATCGGGTCGCGGGCCACCGACCAGAGGTCCTCGGCAACGGAGCGCGGGCCTTCCGCCCATGCCCTCCGCAGCGCTCTCAACAGTCGTCTTCCCACGTGCTTTCCGCCCCCCGTACGCTCTGCGCCTTCGGCGCTCAAAAGATCCATTCTAGTGACGGCGCGCCGCCGCGACCGGCGCCGGCCGGTGCTCCCGCACGACCAGCGAACGCCCCCGGCCCCGGGGACGCCCGTGCTCGAAGCGGCGGAACAGCGCCCAGAACCCGAGCAGCGCCGCACCGAAGACCGGCAGCCACGCGAGGCGCGCGACGATCCAGAGGGGGCCGCCGGGGGCGGTGTGCAGGCCCGGCAGGTGCGCGCCCGTGAGCAGTCCGGCCATGGTCACGGCCATCATCGAGGTCTGGTGCCAGAGGAAGACCGTCATGGCGAAGAGGTTCACCACGGCCACCGCCGCCCAGGCCGCCGGGCGCCGCAGCACCCGCCGCAGCGGGCCGAGCAGCAGGAGCGCCGCGCCGCACTGGGCGAGGCCGAACGCGACGGCCGCGAGCGTCGGCGGGCTGAGGTTGGAGACCGCCGCGCCGGGCACGCCGACCATCGAGGCCGGATAGCCGGCGAACACGACGAGCAGCGCGGCGGAGAGCGCACCGCCGGCCAGCAGTGCCCAGCCGGTCCTGCGGCTCTGCAGCCGGCCCTGTGCCCAGGCCGCGCCCAGGCAGTACGGGACCAGCCAGCCCGCCGCCACGTTCGCCCAGCCCAGCCAGGCGGGACCGCCCGGGCCGAACCGGACCAGGTCGACCAGCGCGACCGCGGCGAGCGGCCACCAGGGCCGTACCTTCGCGGCCAGGGGAGTCATGGCTGTCAGCGCGCCGAACACCAGCAGGAACCACAGCGGCGAGTACGCCAGGCTGACCAGCGTCCGCACGGTCCGCGGCGCCACTCCCGACGCGAGCAGCACGCCCGTCACGGCGGCCCAGACGGCCAGCAACGCGGCGACCGGCCGGAACAGCCGCTTCAGCCGGGCGCCGAGCCACTGCCCGTAGGTGGTGCCCCGGGCCCGCGCCGAGGCGTAGCCCTTGGCGCCCACCAGCCCGCCCACCAGGAAGAAGACGGCCAGGGTCTGGAACACCCAGGACACCGGGGCGAGCCCGGGCACGTAGGCGAGCGGGCTCGTGCTGTGCACCACGCCCCCGTCCGCGACCAGGGCCGTCACCAGCCAGTGGCCGAGCACCACGCCGAGCACGGCGAAGGCCCGGAGGGCGTCGACGGCCCGGTCCCGGCCGGGCGGGGTGGCGAGCAGGATGCGCTGCGCGAGGCCGTTGCCGCGGCGCGCGGGGTCGAGCGTGCTGGACGCCATGGGGTCGGGCCTTCCGTGCCGGAGATGAGTGGTGCTTCGCTTCCAGCACGGAAGCTATGGAGGAGACGCCGTGGTCGGCGTCGTACGGGGGAGCCCTCTGCGGGGTAGCTCTGAAGTACTACGGGTAGGGGGTGCGCGGGCGCCGGGCGGTCCGCGGAGCCGCGCCGGGCCGTCACCGGCCCGGGTCCGCGCCCCCGATCCGCAGGGCCAGGCCGTCCAGCATCGACGTCAGGCCGAGCTCGAAGACCTCGTCGAGGCGCAGGTCGTAGCCGTTGCCGGCGTCGAACGACCCGGTCACCTCGGCGAAGACGGGGTAGCGGCCGGAGGTGGTGAGGGCGTCGAACGCCGCGGCCTGGGCGTCCATCCACTGCTCGCCGGAGAGCCCGGTGTCCCCCGCGGCCTGCTTCTCCCGCTCCAGGTGCACCGCGGTGCCCTGGACGTAGCTGTAGAGCAGCACGTTCACGTCGAGCATCATCGCCGGGGCCAGGCCGAGGCCGCGGAGGGCGGTGAGCATCCACTCGGAGTAGGCGATCAGGTGCGGCAGGGCCATGGGGCGGGTGAGGGGGCCGAGGTGTGCGAGCCAGGGGTGTGCGCGGTGCACCGCCCACAGCGC
This sequence comes from Streptomyces klenkii, assembly GCF_003626645.1. Lineage (GTDB taxonomy): Bacteria > Actinomycetota > Actinomycetes > Streptomycetales > Streptomycetaceae > Streptomyces > Streptomyces klenkii. The sequence continues at coordinate 228,557 of NZ_RBAM01000009.1, forward strand.
GCGGGCCCCTGCTTCGAGGCGCCGCCGCCAGTCCGCAGGGGCGTCCGCGGGGTAGGACAGCTCCGCGAACGCGGCGTCCGCCATGAGGCACACCAGGTCGTCCTTGCTGTTCACGTACCGGTACGGGGACATGGCCGCGACGCCGAGCCGGCCGGCGATCCCGCGCATGGACAGGGCGGACAGCCCCTCGGAGTCGGCGACGGCGATGGCCGCGCGGACGATGCGGTCACGGGTCAGCTCGTGGTCGGCGGCCCCGGCTGCGCTCCCGCCCGCTTCGGCGAAAGCGGCTGAGGCTGTGGCTGAGGCCGGCTTCGGTTCCGACTCCGGCGCCGCCCGGTCGTCCCCCTCCGCTCCCGCGACCACGGTCCCCACGCGCGGCCGGGCCCGTACGAGCCCCTCCTGGCGCAGGGTCGTCAGCACCTTGGTGGCCGTGGCGAGCGCGACGTTCCACTCCTGGGCGATCTGCCGGGTGGACGGGACGCGGTCGCCGGGCGCGAGCTCGCCGCCGGCGATGCGCTCGCGCAGTTCGGCGGCGATGCGCAGATACGGCGGGACCGATTTTCCGGTCAAGGGACGGCCTCCTCTTTCTTGTACTAGTACACAGGCTAGCAGGGGAGATGCGGGTGCCAGGGCCCTCTGTACTAGTTCACGACTACTAAAAGCCTGGGAAATGGGCGCTTGGCAAGCGTGCGCGTACGCCGTACATTCAGTTCTGCGTACACCGTACAGACCGGCGTACAGGCCACACGTTCAGGCCGCACGCACAGACCCGCTCAGCGAAGGTGATCCCCATGCAGAACGTCCTCGTCTCCGGTGCCGGCGTCGCCGGGCTCACGCTCGCCTACTGGCTCCGCCGCAACGGCTTCGCCGCGACCGTCGTCGAGCGGGCCCCCGCCGTCCGCCCCGGCGGCCAGGCGATCGACGTCCGCGGCGCCGCCCTCGGCGTCCTCGACCGGTCCGGGATCCTCGACGAGGCCCGCGCCGCCCGCACCCGCCTGCGCGGCATGGCCATGCTCGACGGCGAAGGCAACGAGACGTGGCGCTCCACCGAGATGACCATGAGCGGCGGCCGCCTGGACAGCCCGGACATCGAGCTGCTGCGCGAGGATCTCACCGCACTGATGCACCGTCAGGCTATGGGCGCCGGCGTGGAGTTCGTCTACGACGACTCCGTCACCACGCTCGACGACGGGCCGGACGGCGTACGGGTGGGCTTCGAGCGGAGCCCGGAGCGGACGTTCGACCTCGTCGTGGGGGCCGACGGCCTGCACTCGAAGGTGCGGCGGCTGGCCTTCGGCCCCGAAGAGGACTACGTCCGCCACCTCGGCGCCTACCTGACCGTCTTCAGCGCGCCCAACTTCCTCGGCCTCGACGACTGGGAGATCTGGCTCAACCACGAGTCCGCCGCCGGCGCCGCGACCTACTGCGTCTACCCCGTGCGCGACAACAGCGAGATCAGGATCACCCTCGGCTTCAAGGCCGGCCCGCTCGCCTACGACCACCGCGACACCGGGGAGCAGAAGGCCCTCATGGCCGAGCGGCTGGCACACGTGGGCTGGGAGACGCCGCGGCTGCTCCGGGCCATGCGCGAGGCCCCCGACTTCTACTTCGACCAGATGGCCCAGATCCGCATGGACCGCTGGACCGGCGGCAGGACGGCCCTGGTCGGCGACGCCGGCTACTGCCCCTCGCCGCTCTCCGGGCAGGGCACGAGCCTGGCGCTCGTCGGCGCCTACGTACTGGCCGGCGAGCTCGGCAAGCGGGACGGCGGCGGGCACGCCGCCGCGTTCGCCCGCTACGAGACCCGCATGCGCCCGTACGTCGCCCTCAACCAGGCCATCGCGCACGAGAACGCCTCCGGCAACCCCTCGGAGGAGTCGATGGAGAAGGCGAAGAACGGCATCGCGCTCGACGGCTGACCCGCCGGCCTCCGGTGCGACCCCGGCGTCACCCCCCCGCACCGGCCCCGGCATGATGGGCCCATGGGAACCCGACCTGTGCTCGTCTACGACGGCGACTGCGCCTTCTGCACCACCTCGGTGCGGTTCGCCGAGAAGTACGTCCGGCCCAACTGTTCCGTCGTGGCCTGGCAGTTCGCCGACCTGGACGAGCTGGGCGTCACCCGGGAGCGGGCCGAGCACGAACTGCTGTGGATCGCCCCCGGCGGCACCGTCCACGGCGGCGCCCAGGCCGTCGCCAAGCTCCTGCTCAGCGCGCCCGGCGCATGGGCCGTCCCGGGCGCGGTGCTCACCCTCCCGCCGGCCCGCTGGGCCGGCCACGGCCTGTACCGCCTGATCGCGGACAACCGGCACCGGCTCCCCGGCGGAACGGCCGCCTGTGCGCTCCCCGCGGACCGCCGTCCCGGCCCCCGGTAGGCACCGCTCGCCACCGGCCGGCCCGGCCCTCCTTGCTCCGTCCGGGCGAGCGCCCGCCACCCGTGCGCGCCACTCCCGGACCGGCGGCCGGCAAGCGCCGACGCCCCGCACGCATCACTGTGGAGGGAGAAGACGGCAGCCGCGGCGCGTCCGGCGGAAGGAGGCCCCGTTGACGGACGAACCCATGACGCGCTTCCACGAGAGCCCCGAGGACCCCTTCTCGGTCGGCAACTCGGCCTCGGCCGTGCTGGACCACCGGGGAACCGTCGTCGGGTGGGGCGACCGCGCCGAGGCGCTCCTCGGCCACCGCGGCGCGGACGTGCTCGGCCGGCCCGCGCTCGACGTGCTGGTCGACCCCGCCGACCGGGAGCGGATCGCGGCCGCGACGGCCGCGTGCCTCAAGGCCTCCGGCTGGTTCGGCGTCGTGCCCGTCCGCCACCGCGACGGCCGGCGCGTCACCGTGGGCGTCCGGGCCCGCCGCGTCACCCGCGGCAGCCCCGACTGCGAATGGTTCCTGGTCGGCGCACCCGCCCAGGACGTGATCCAGTGGGAGACGGACCGGTCGGTCCTCGACGGGCTGTTCCGGCGCGCGCCCATCGGCCTGTCCGTCCACGCCCCCGACCTCAGCATCCTGCGGGTCAACCGGGCCGTCGCCCGGATCGGCGGCATCACCACCGAGCAGGCGCGCGGCCGCAGGACCGGCGACTTCATCGTGGCGGCCGACACCGAGACCGTGGAGCGCGGCCTGCGGCACGTCCTGGACACCGGACACCCGATGATCTTCACCGAGCAGCCGTGCCGCCTGCTCAGCGACCCCTCCCGCATCCGCTACGTCGCCGTCTCCGCGTTCCGTATGGAGGATTCCGCCGGAGAGATCCTCGGCGTCACCCAATTGGTCGAAGACGTCACCGAACGGGAGCGCGCCAGGCTCCGGCTGGCCCTGCTCAACGAGGCGGGCGCCCGCATCGGCACCACCCTGGACGTCACCACCACCGCCCACGAGCTGGCCGACGTCCTCGTCCCCGAACTCGCCGACTGCGCCACCGTCGACCTCCTCGACCCCGTCAGCCGCGGCGAGGAGCCCTCGCAGGACGGCTTCGGGCCCGTCCGCCGCACGGCCATCAGGACCGACACGCCCGGCGCCGAGGAGGCCCTCCACCCGCTCGGCGGCCTCATCCGCTTCGCCCCGGAGACCCCCCAGGGCCGGTGCCTCGCCGAGCAGACACCCATCCTCGTACCGGAGCTGCGCACCCCCGAGGACCTGGACGTCGTCGCGCAGGAACGCGCCGAGCGCGCCAGGTCCCTGGGCCCCCACTCCGTCATGATGCTGCCGCTGGCCGCCCGCGGCCTCGTCCTCGGGCTCGTCACCCTCTGGCGCTCCCGCTCCCCCGAGCCGTTCGAGGAGGACGACCTCACCCTCGCGGGGGAGTTCGCCGCCCGCGCCGCCGTCTGCATCGACAACGCCCGCCGCTACACCCGCCAGCACCACGCGGCGCTCAGCCTCCAGGTGCGCCTGCTGCCCGGCGAACTGCCCGAGCTGCCCGCCGCCGAGATCGCCCACCAGTACATCCCCGCGGGCGCGGTGGAAGGCGTCGGCGGGGACTGGTTCGACGTCATCCCGCTGTCCGGGGCGCGCGTCGCCCTCGTCGTCGGCGACGTGATCGGGCACGGCCTCGACGCCGCGGCCACCATGGGCCGCCTGCGCACCGCCGTCCACACCCTGGCCGAACTCGACCTCGACCCCGACGAGGTCCTCTCCCACCTCGACGACCTCGTGCACGGCCTCGCCGCCGAACAGGAGCACAACAGCCGCGACTTCCCCCTCGACCAGGTCACCGGCGCGAGCTGCCTCTACGCGGTCTACGACCCGGTCTCCCGCTGCTGCTCCCTCGCGCGCGCCGGCCACCCGCCCCCCGCCGTCGTCACCCCCGACGGGAAGGTGAGCTTCCCCGACCTGCCCGCCGGGCCCCCGCTCGGCCTCGGCGGGCTGCCCTTCGAGGCGGCCGAGCTCGACCTCCCCGAAGGCAGCCTCCTGGCCCTCTTCACCAACGGCCTCATCCAGATCCCCGCCCTCGACGTCGACGCCGCCCTCGACCGCCTCTCGCAGGAACTCGCCCGCCCCGGCTGCCGGCTGGACGAGCTGGCCAAAGCCGTCGTGGACGCCCTCCTGCCCGCCGAGCCGGGCGACGACGTCGCCCTCCTCCTCGCCCGCACCCGCGTGCTGCCGGAACACTGCGTCGCCACCTGGACGCTGCCGGCCGACCCGCGCGCCGCCGGGCAGGCCCGCACGCTGATGGCCGACCAGCTCAGCGCCTGGGAGCTCGACGAACTGGTCTTCACCACCGAGCTCATCGTCAGCGAACTCGTCACCAACGCCTACCGCTACGCCGGCGGGCCGGTCACCCTGCGGCTCATCCGCGGCCCCCGCCTCATCTGCGAGGTCTCCGACACCAGCAGCACCGCCCCCCACCTGCGCCGGGCGCGGAGCACCGACGAGGGCGGCCGCGGCCTCTTCCTCGTCGCCCAGATCACCGAGCGCTGGGGCACGCGCTACGGGCGCGAAGGCAAGACGGTCTGGACGGAACAGCAGCTGCCGTGACCGCATCCCCGCCGGCGTGACGACGCCCCCGGCGACCAGCTATAGATGAAATCAATAGCAGTCATGGATTACATATCTTGGACACTATAGGTGCAGGTCATGCATGGTGGATCTCGTCAGCCCAACGAGGCCGACACCCACCGAAGGGAGCGACCATGCATGACCTCACCCAGGGCGTCGCGCAATTCCAGCGGGACGTCTTCCCGGCCAGGGCGGAGCTCTTCGCCCGCCTGGCGGGGCACCACAAGCCGAAGACGCTGTTCATCGGCTGCTCCGACGCCCGCGTCGTCCCCGAACTGATCACCCAGCAAGAGCCGGGCGAGCTGTTCGTCATCCGCACCGCGGGCAACCTCGTCCCCGCCCACGCGCCCGGCGCCGACGGCGTGGCGGCGAGCATCGAGTACGCCGTCGGCGTCCTCGGCGTGAGCGACATCATCGTCTGCGGGCACTCCGCCTGCGGCGCCATGACCGCCCTCGCCGAAGAGCACGACCTCACCGCCCTGCCCGCCGTGGCCGGCTGGCTGCGGCACGCGGACGCGGCCCGGGCCCGTACCGCCCCCGCGCAGGGCTCGCACGACACGGCCGGCAAGGTCGCCGCGCTCGTCCGGGACAACGTCCGGGCCCAGCTGGCGAACCTGGCCACGCACCCGTCCGTCGCCCGCGCCCTCGCCCGGAACGCCGTCCGCCTCCACGGCTGGGTCTTCGACATCGGCAGCGGCACCGTCGAGGAACTCGACGCCGCGGCCGGCCGCTTCGCGGCACCCCTGGCCGCCTGACCGCGCCCGGCGCACACCCATCACCCATCACCCGTACACCAGTGAAGGACACCCCATGACCATCCACGCCCAGTTCGACCCGCAGGCCCGTCAGCAGCTCGCGATCGCCGCCGTCGAGGCCAAGACGCGCAAGGACCTCACCTGGCAGGAGGTGGCCGACGCCGCCGGCCTGTCCGTCGCCTTCGTCACCGCGGCCGTCCTCGGCCAGCACGCCCTCCCGGAGGACTCCGCCCGGGCCGTCGCCGCGCTGCTCGGCCTGGACGAGGACGCCGTGACGCTGCTCCAGGCCATACCGACCCGCGGCTCCATCCCCGGTGGCATCCCGACCGACCCGACCATCTACCGCTTCTACGAGATGCTCCAGGTCTACGGCACGACCCTCAAGGCCCTGGTCCACGAGCAGTTCGGCGACGGCATCATCAGCGCGATCAACTTCAAGCTGGACGTGAAGAAGGTCGCGGACCCCGAGGGCGGCGAGCGCGCCGTGATCACCCTCGACGGCAAGTACCTGCCGACGAAGCCCTTCTGACCCGGCCGCTCCGGCCGAGCCTTCCGCGACCGATCTCCCCTGCGGCCCCCGCGCCCGGCACCCCGCCGGGCGCGGGGGGACCGCGCCACCCAGGAGCAGGCACCCCATGGACTTCATCCAGCGCACCATCGACATCGCCCGCAAGAACGTCGAGGAGGGCGGCCGCCCCTTCGCGACCGTCATCGTCAAGGACGGCGAGATCCTCGCCGAGAGCCCCAACCTCGTCGCCCAGACCTCCGACCCGACCGCGCACGCCGAGATCCTCGCCATCCGCGAGGCCTGCACCCGGCTCGGCACCGAGCACCTCACCGGCACCACCATCTACGTGCTCGCCCACCCCTGCCCGATGTGCCTGGGCTCGCTCTACTACTGCAGCCCCGACGAGGTCGTCTTCCTCACCGGGCGCGACGACTACGAGCCCCACTACGTCGACGACCGCAAGTACTTCGAGCTGAACACCTTCTACGCGGAGTTCGCCAAGGACTGGAGCGAGCGCCGCCTGCCCATGCGCCACGAGCCGCGCGACGCCGCCACCGACGTCTACCGCGCCTGGCAGAAGCGCAACGGCGGCGAGCGCCGCGTGTCCGGGGCGCCCACCGCCTGACGTCAGCGGGGCGCGGCTTCCGGCTCCTTCACCGGCTCTTCCGCCCCTTCCCCGCCCTGCGGCGCCGCGGTCCTCCCGCGGCGCCGCCGTCCGCCCAGGACGAACATGGCCAGCACCCCGGCCAGCAGCCCCCAGAACGTCGAGCCGATGCCGGCCAGGGTCATGCCCGACGCCGTGGCCAGGAACGTCACGACTGCGGGCTCCCGCATGCGCTCGTCCGCCACGGCGGCCCGGAGCGAGGAGCCGATCGTGCCCAGCAGCCCCAGCCCGGCGATGCCCATCACCAAAGCGGCCGGCATGGCCGTCAGCAGCCAGCCCACGACACCGCCGAACAGGCCCACCGTCACGTAGAACAGACCGGCCCAGACCGAGGCCAGGTAACGCCTGCGCGGATCGCGGTGGGCCTCCGGGCCCGTGCAGATCGCGGCGGTGATGGCGGCCAGGTTCAGGCCGAAGCAGCCGAACGGGGCCAGCACCGCGTTGACGATCCCGGTCCAGGTCAGCAGCGGCGAGACCGGCGTGCGGTAGCCGGCGCCGCGCAGCACGGCCACCCCCGGCAGGTTCTGCGACGCCATCGTCACCACGAACAGCGGCAGCCCCACGCCGACCAGCACCTGCCAGGAGAACTCGGGCCGTACGAAGACGGGTTCGGCGAGCGCCACGTGCAGCCCGTGCAACCGCCACTCGCCCCGGACCGCGCTCACCGCGGCGCCCGCGGCCAGCGCGCCGATCACCGCGTACCGCGGAAGCCACCGCTTGCAGGCCAGGTACACCGCGAACATCGGGAACACCACGGCGACGTCCTGCTGCATCTTCGTGAACAGACCGGTGCCGAACTGCACGAGGACACCGGCCAGGAGCGCCGACGCCAGCGGCACCGGAATCCGGTCCATGACGCGCTCGAACCAGCCGGTCGCGCCGCTGACGATCACCAGGACCGCCGAGAGCAGGAACGCGCCCACGGCCTCCGCCATCGACACGCCGTGCAGGCCGGTCGCCAGCAGCGCCGCGCCCGGCGTGGACCACGCCGTGACCACCGGCGCCCGGTAGCGCAGCGAGAGCCCGGCGCAGGTGACCCCCATGCCGATGCCCAGGGCGAACATCCAGGAGGTGATCTGGGCACCGGTGGCCCCCGCCGCCTGCGCGGCGGTGATGACGATGGCCACGGAGCTCGTGATGCCGATGAGCACGGCGAGGAAGCCGGCCGTGACGGCGTCCGCGGGAGCGACGGAGCGTATGTGCCGGGTGAGCTTGGTGAGCCTTGTGGGGCTGCTGAGTTGAGGGGGGTGCACGGTGGCGAATCCACTACAGGGTCCGGTCTTTGTCAACCGGCTTATGGAGGCACCGGGGGCACCGCACGGGACGGCCGCCACCGCTCGGCATCGCGCTTATCACACTTCGGGTGCGGTGTCTGGTGCCTTCGCCCCGGTTGGCCGATGGTGAAGGCAACCAAGGCTCAACTCAGGCCGGGCGACCGGCTTTTGACTGCTGCTCGGCTGGCGCCGCAGGCAGGAAGAGGGGGTCATGAACTGTCCCGAATGTGGCGCGTCGACCATCAACGGTCCCGACGGGAAGTCCTCGTGCTCACAGTGTTCATGGCAGTCTGGGTGACATGGAAGAGCAGGCATGGCGCTCACACGCCGCACCCGGCGAGCCGTACTACACCACCAACACCTGTAGCGGCTGCGGGTCCGTCGTCCTCGGGGTACACGGCAGGTGGACGTGTGCCTCGTGCGGGACCTGCAGCCCGTACCAGGAGCCTCCCGAGGGCTGGGCCTCGGAGATCGCTCCGGACGGCAAGGGCGGCTCCGGCCAGGGGTGCGACGACCCCCAGGCCAGACGCTAGGGCCGTGCGGCCGGGCGCGGCCCGTGCGGCTCTCACGCCGCCAGGCCGACCGGCTCTCCTATGCGTTCCGCGGCGGTGCGCCAGGCGCTGGTCACCGCCGCGTGGGCGCGCACGGTGGCCGACGCCCGGTCGCCGGTCAGCCGGACGGGTGCGCCGATGTGCACGTGCAGGGCCGGCCGGCGCACGGGCGCGGTGAACAGCCCGGCGAGCTGCTTGGGGCGGCTGCCGGAGGTGACGCGCCGGGCCCCCGCCTGGCCGAGCGGCACGACGGGGGCGCCGGTGGCGAGGGCGAGGTGGGCGAGCCCGCCGCGGAAGGGGCGGGGCGCCGCCTCGCCCGCGTCCTTGCGGCGGGGAACGGAGCCCTCCCCGTAGATGAGCACGAGCCGGCCGTCCGCGAGCGCGGCCGCCGCGCCGTCGAGCGCCTGCACCGCCCGCGGGTCGTTGCGGTGAACGGGCACGTAGCCCTCGTGGGTGAGCATCCGCCCGAGCAGCGGGATCCGCCACAGGCCGGCGGCGGCCAGGGCGACGGGGGCCGCCCCCAGCCGGTGGAGCGCGGCGAGCACCACCGCGGGGTCGGCCAGCGAGGTGTGGTTGGCGGCGATGATGCTTCCGGGCGCCAGAGCGGCGCCGGTGTCGGACGTGACGGTGAGCCGCCCGAGGGCGGGCACCACGGCGGAGGCCAGCCGGCCGAGCATCCGCCTCAGCCGTTCTGCGGCTTCTGCGGCTTCGCCTCGCTGGGCCGTACGATCACGAAGCCCTCGCCCTCCAGCTTGAGCTGGACGGCCTCGCCCGAGCCGCCGCGCAGCATCGAGCCCAGGCTCTGGGAGCGGTGCAGCGAGGTGTGCAGGGCGGTGGACCAGCCGACGACGGCGTCGGTGTCCACGTACACCGGGGACTGCGCGGAGACCGGGATGACGATGGGATTGCCCTCGCACATCACCCCGAGCTTCCCGTGGCCGGTGAAGACGGAGTTGAAGAGCCCGCCGCCCGTCATGCCCGCGCCCTTCACGGTCCGTATCTCGTAGGACAGCGTCGGATCGAAGCACAGCACGTTGCGGCCGTTGAGGGTGAGGCTCTCGCCGGCGGCTATCTCGACGATGAAGCAGTTGGCCGCCTCGTGCGCGAACCAGACCTCCCCGCGGCCCCGCACGGTCATCAGGGCGAGGCCCTCGCCGGTCACGGCGCGCTTGAGGAAATTGCCGACGCCCTGGCCTTGCTTCTCGAACTGAAGGTCCCCGCGGTAGGCGACCATCGAGCCCTGGCGCGCGTAGCACTCGCCGTCGACCGCGTAGACGATGGACTTGGCGTTGTGGACGGACATGCCGGGGGCGGTGGCCGGCTTGGCCATGTTCTGGTGGGCGAAGAGGTCGCTGTGCATGGACCGCATGATCACCCATGGACAGGCCGGGAGGCAACGGCGCGAACCGGGACGGCCGACGCGAGCGGACACGCCCCGGCGGCGCCGTCCGTGCCACCGGTGGCCGTCGCCGTGGCCGTGACGGTCACGCTCGTGGTGCACGTGGCGGCGACGGCGCTGCCGGCGAGCGTGAGGGCGGTGAGGAGCGCCGCGCCGGTACGGCGGAGACCGGTGAGAGCTGCGGGGCGGGTGTCCATGACGGTGTCCTTTGCGGAGGCGGGTTCGGTTCCTGTGTGCGGATTGCGGGCTTTTTTGGGGGGGTGAAGGGGGCTCAGAAGCGGGAGGCGAAGCCCTGGATGGTCTTGGACCGGTCTTTCAGCACCGGCCCGGCGCCCGTCCACTCGTACCGCTGCCGGGCGATGCTGTCGCTGTGGTAGCCGGTGTTGCCCTCGACGGTCGTGACCCGCGTGCCGGAGACGGCGGCCACGACGCCGACGTGCCCGGCGGTGCCCCGGCCGGCCCACATCAGTACGTCGCCGGGCTTCGGCAGGCGGCCCGCCGCGTACGGGTGCCAGCGGCGGCCGACGCCGGTGCGCCAGGCCCGGCTGCTGCCCGCGTCCGCCGGGACGCCGCGCCGGCCCCACATCGCCGCCGCGAAGAACCCGCACCACTGACGGGCGTTCGGGTTCCGCGCGAAGCCGTTGTACTCGTTCATGTTGGCGTTGCTGTTGCCCTTGCCCAGGTAGTTGGTGTCCCGGTCCGGGCGGCCCGGGACGCTGCGGAGCACGGGGCCGCCGGGCTTGAGGCGGAAGCGCTTGGGGGTGGTGAGGGCGTCGGTGGTGCGGTCGACGATGCGCTGCCGCTCGGCGGCTTCGTTCACGGCCCCGTCGACGGCCTCGTCCACGCCCTCGTCCACGGCGTCGGGGTCGGTGTCGGGCTCGGGGCCGGTGCCGGCGCGGGTGCCGGAGTGGGCGGCGAAGGGCGCGGCGGCGAGGGCCGGGGCGGCCGTGGCGCCGGTGAGGGCGAGGAGCGCGCTGGTGAGGAACAGGAGCACGGCGGTGACCGGGGCGATGGCGCGGCGGTTGTCCATGGCGGTTCCCTGTCTCGGACTCGGAGGAATGCACTGCATGGGGTGGGTTCGTCCCGTTTCCCATGGTTCGAGTCTCGGAGCGCGGCAGCCGTGCGGAACAGGGGTTGCCCGTTGCCCTCGGTGGACGAGGCGGCGGGCAACCGCCCCCCACCGGCCGTGATGCGCAAGTGGGGGAGGGGCCGCCTGAGGGAGCGTCAGGGCGGAGTGTCAGGGGCATCCGGGGGCGTACGGCACGTCCGGCAGGAGGCGCTCCCAGAGCGGCCGGCCCGTGGCGCTGCCCAGCGCCCGGCAGGTGCGCGCGAGGACGCCGGGCACGTCCAGGTCCCACCAGCGCACCGTGCCGTCCTCCGCCACGGACACCACCGGCCCGCCGTCGCCGAGGAAGGCCGCGGACCGGACGCGGCCGGTGTGGCCGGTGAGCGTCAGCAGCGGCCGGCCGGTGGCCGGGTCCCAGATCCGTACGGTGTTGTCGCGGCCGGTGCTCACCAGCCGGGTGCCGGCCGGGTTGAAGGCCACCGAGGTGACGGGGCCGGTGTGCCCGGCGAGGGTGCGCAGGCTCCTGCTGCTCGCGGGGTCCCAGAGTTTGACGGTGTGGTCGCGGCCGGCCGTGGCCAGCATGCCGTGCCGGTCCGCGGCCAGGCCGAGGACGGTGTCCTCGTGCTCGGCCAGCCGGCGCAGCTCGCGGCCGTCGGAGAGCCGCCAGATCCGGGCGGTGTTGTCCAGGCTGCCGGTGGCGAGGGTCGCCCGGTCGAGGAACAGCACGCGGTAGACGGCGTCGTCGTGGCCCAGCAGCGACTGCTCCGCCAGCGCGCCGTCCCCGGCGAGCCGCCACACCTTCGCGCTGTGGTCCTCGCTGGCCGTCGCGAGGGCCCCGGCGTCCCCGGGGCGGAAGGCCACCGAGGTGACCGCCCGGTCGTGGGCCCGCCAGCGGTGGACCGGCCGCCGGGGGTCGGCGGTGCGCCACACGGTGGTGGTGCCCTGCTCGTCGCCCGCCGCGAAGAGTGCCCCGTCGGGGCTGAACGCCACCGCGCGCACCGGCTCCTGTCCCGCCGTCACCGTGCGCAGGCCGCGGTCGGCGGTGCGCAGCAGCCGCACGGTGCCGTCCCGGCCCGCGACGGCGAGGAGGGAGCGGTCCGGGCTGAGGGCCCCGTCCTGCCAGGCCGAGCCCGGCAGCGGGGTGGTGACGGCGGCCTGCGGGGTCCACAGGCGCACCGAGCCGTCCTCGCCGGACGTCGCCAGCGTGCGGCCGTCGGGGGAGTAGGCGATGGCGTGGACGGGGCCGATGTGGCTGGCGAGCTGCGCGATGCGGCGGCGCTCGGCGATGTCCCAGATGCCGGCGGTGTCGTCCTGGCTGGCCGCGGCCAGCTGCCTGCCGTCCGGCGAGAACGCCACGCCGAACACCGAGTCCGAAGGGCCTTCGAGGGACGCTTCCCGCCGGCCGGTCCGGGTGTCCCACAGGCCGATGCGGTCCTGCCACTCGCCGGTGGCCAGCCGGCGCCCGTCCGGCGAGAAGGCCAGGGCCCGAACGCGGCCGAACTCCCGGGTGCCGACGACCCTCGCGCGATTGCCGGGCACGTCGAGCAGCCACACCCGCCCGTCCCGGCCGGAGGCCGCGACCTGCCGGCCGTCGCCGCTGACGGCCACGGCGTACAGCAACCCCAGGCCGGCGTCCCGCACTTCCGTACGGGGCCGGCCGCCGTCCAGGTGCGTCAGCCGCACCGTGCCGTCCTCGCCCGCCGAGGCCAGCAGCTCCCCGCGGTCCGAGAGGGCCACGCCGCGGACGGCGCCGCTGTGCCTGCTCGCCGCGGGCAGGGCGAGCGGTGCGGTGTGACCGCCCGCGCGGTCCTGGAGCGTCACGGCGCCCGCCTCGTCGCCCCACGCGACCGTGCCGCGGACCCGTGCCGCGGCCAGCGCGCGGACCGCGGACCCGGTCCCCGTCACCGCCGCCTGCCGGTGCGTACCGGCGTCCCATTCCCGTACGGTCGCGTCCGCGCCCGCCGACAGCAGCCGTTTCCCGCCGGGCAGCCAGGCCACGGCGAGGGCGCGCTCGCGGTGGCCGGTCAGCCGCCCGGCGTACGGCAGCGCCTGCGTGCTCAGCACGGCGCTGGCCGCGGCCGCGGTGTGGGCGTCGCGCCACGCGCCCGTCGCGAGCAGCATCGCCACCTCGGGGCGGGGCGCGCCGCCCGCGACGGCGCGGAAGGCCAGCTCCTGGGAGTGGGCCACGTGCCGTTCGGCCTCCGCCCGCAGGCTCTGGTGCACCGACGTCGCCCCGCCGGCCAGCGTGAGCACCAGCAGCACGGCCAGCGACACCAGCAGCCGGCGGAGGCGGCCGGCCCGGCGGCGCTCGGCCTCCCGCTCGGCCGCCGCCAGCGCCGTCGCCGCGTCCAGGAACGCCCGCTCGGCCCGGCCCACGGGGGCCGGCGGATGCCCGGCCACCTCGCGGGCGGCCGCCAGCCTGCTGCCCCGCGGCAGCAGCGCCGGGTCGCGCCCCTCCGCCTCCCACTGCCCGGCCGCCGCGCTCAGCTGCTGCAAGCCGTGCAGCGCCGCGGCGTCGGCCTCGATCCACCCGTGCAGCCGCGGCCACGCCCGCAGCACCGCCTCGTGGGCCAGCGTGACCCGGTCGGCGTCGACGGACAGCAGCCGCGCCCGCGTGAAGGCCTCCACGACCTCCAGCGCCGCCCCGGCCTGCCCGCCGAGGTCCCGCGACAGCCGCTCCTGCGACACCCTCCGGCGCGCGGACCGCCCGTCCTGGTCGACCCGTACGAGCTGGAGCAGCACGGCCCGGGCGGCGCCCCGGCAGCCGGGGGACAGCCGCCCGTACGCCCGTTCCGCCGTCGCCGCGACCGCCCCGGCGATGCCGCCCGTCTGCTGGTAGCCCTCGACGGTCAGCAGCCTGCCGCGGCGCCGCTGCCACGTCGCCAGCAGGGCGTGGGAGAGCAGCGGCAGCGCACCGGGCTCGTACAGGCCGCCGTCCTTCCCGCCGTTCTCCCCGAGGCCGTCGCCGCCCGCCCCCAGGTCGCGCAGGATCAGCTCGGCCAGGCCCGGCTCCAGCTCCAGGCCCACCGCCTGCGCCGGCCGCACCACGGCCTCCCGCAGCTCCTGCGCCCGCATCGGCTCCAGGGGCAGCTGACCGGTGCGCAGCGCGGCCGCCAGCTCGGGGAACGCCAGGCACTTGCCGTAGAAGTCGGCGCGCATGCCCAGGACCACCAGCGCAGCGGAGCCGCCCCGGCCGCCCGCGTGCTCCGGGATCGTCGCCAGCGCGTGCACCGCGCGGATGAAATCCGCGCGCTCCCGGGCGTCCGGGCACAGCGTGAAGACCTCCTCGAACTGGTCGACGACCAGCACGGCCCGCTTCGGCGCCGCCGCACTGTCCGGGCCCGCTCCCCCCGGACCCGTGCCGCCCGGCCGCCGGCCCGCCTGCCGGGGGCGGCGGTTGAGGGCGGCGTGCGCGGCCCGGGCCAGGGCCTCCGCCCCGCCGCCGGCCAGCGCCCGGCGCAGGTGGTCGCGGTCCGCCCCGGACGCGTCCGCCAGCCGGGACAGGAGCTCCCCGACGGGCTGCTCGCCGGGGTGCATCGTCACCACCGGCCAGCGGCTCGACCCGGGCACCGGCAGCACGCCGCGGCGCAGTTCGGGCACCAGCCCCGCGCGCAGCAGCGACGTCTTGCCCGTGCCCGACGCCGCGACCACGGCGACCGGCCCGGAGCCGTCCAGGCGCTCGGTCAGCTGCCGGACGAGCGCGGCCGTCGCCCGGTCACGGCCGAAGAACCAGCCCGCGTCGGCGGCGTCGAAGGCGGCCAGGCCGCGGTAGGGGCACACCTCCAGCAGCCCGGAGCGCGCCGTGCGGCGCCCGCCGTCCGGCTCCGGCACCAGCCGGGTCAGCGCGCCGCCGGCCCCGAGGACCTCCTCGCACCGCCGGGCCACCTCCGGCGTCATCGGCTTCTCGCCGGTCTCGACCCGGCTCAGATAGCCCTTGGTGTAGTGCACGAGCCGGGACAGCCCGGCCAGCGACATGCCCCGCTGCTGCCGCAGCCGGCGCAGCTCCTCGCCGGGGGCGGCGGCCAGGGAGGGGGAAGGGCCGCCCTGGCCGCGGTCGTCTCCGCGTGGGTGCACGGTCCCCACACCCTTCCGTTCGCCGTCTTCCGTCTTCCCGTCCGTGCCTGCCGGCAGGTCGTTTCCTTCGCTCCAGGCCTGCATAGCGGGTCGGGGGAGGGAGGCTCACCCATCGGGGCGACAAAACAGCCCAACGAGTGACTAAATGCCCAGGTTTCGGGAGGGGGTGTTGGATTTCGGGGTGGGGCGGGTACGGGGGTGCGCCGGGTTCCGGGTCCTGCGGGCGGGCGTCAGCGCCGGCCGGGCATCCGCGCCGAGGTGTTGTAGCGCAGCAGGTAGGCGGCGAAGCGGTCGAGGTCGGCGCCGTCCCAGTCGCCGAGGCGCTCCCGGAAGGCGTCGCGGCGGTTGGCGGCGACCTGGGCGAGCGTCTCGGCGCCGCGGGCGGTCAGGTGCAGCACCTGGGCGCGCTGGTCCTCGGGGGCGGGCAGCCGCTCGACCAGGCCGAGCCGCTCCAGGGCCGCGATCTGCCGGCTGACCGTGGACTTGTCCAGCAGGTAGTGCGCCGCCAGGTCCGTGGCGCGGCACCCGCCCTGCTCCTCCAGGTGGGCGAGGAGGGTGTACGAGACCAGCGACAGCTCGGGGTGCAGGCGGGCCGCGGCGGCCCGGGCACGGCGGGCGAAGGCGGTCAGTTCGCGCTGGATCGTCTCCAGGGAGGCGTCACGGTCGGGCACGGTACGTCCTTTCGGGTTCTGGTTGTATAGTACAACTTAAAGATGAAGTTGTATAAGTCAACTATTTTCCGGGGAGCCGACGAAGCACCATGGGACCCGACACCCGCGGCGCGCTGCGCCACGTACTGACCCACCTGCTGACCCCGCTGCTGATGTGCCTCGGCATGGGCCTCGCCTACCTGGGGGCGTTCTCGCAGCCCGCACCGCACGAACTGCCCGTCGCCGTCGTGGGGTCCGGACCGGAGGCGAGCGCCCTCGCGCGCGGCATCGCCGATAAGGCGGGCGACAAGCTCGCCGTCCGCACCGTCGCCGACCGCGACGCCGCCGTCAGCGCCCTCCGCCACCAGGACGTGTTCGGCGCCTACGTGCCCGACCGGCACGCCCCCGAGCTGCTGGTCGCCTCCGCCGGCTCCGACACCACCGCCGTGGCCGTGCAGAAGGCCTTCACGCCCGTCGCGGCCCGCACCGGCGCCCCGCTCGAGGTGACCGACGTCGCGCGGCCCGCCGACGGCGACCCGACCGGCCAGGGCATCTTCTTCCTGCTGGTCGCGCTCAGCATCGGCTCGTACGCCTCCGTCGCCGTGCTCGGCGCCGCGGGCGCGACCCTGCCGATGCGGCTGCGGGCCGCGCTGGCGGTGGCGACGTCGCTGGTGGTCAGCGTCTTCGGCGCGGTCCTGGCCGGGCCGGTCTTCCACCTCCTCGACCACGGCCTCGCCGGCCTGTGGGGCATGGCCTGGGCCTACTCGGCCGGCATCCTCCTCGTCGGCGTCGGGCTGCACACCTTCCTCAAGCGCTGGACGACGCTGGGCATGATGGTGCTCTTCGTGATGCTCAACTTCACCAGCGCGGGCGGCGTGTACCGGCCCGAGCTCCAGAACGGCTTCTTCGCCGGACTGCACTCCTTCTGGAACGGCGCCGGCTTCGTCGAGGGCACCCGCAGCCTCGTCTACTTCGACAGCAACGGACTCGGCGGGCACGTGGTGACGCTGGCGCTGTGGCTGCTCGTCGGCATGGCCGTGACCGCCGCCGCCTGGTACGCGGAGACGCGCACGCGCCGGCCCGCGGCGAAGCACCGGGACGCCGGGCCCGCGGCGGAGGAGGAGATGGAGGAGACGGTCGGGGTGTGAGGCACCCCCGGCCGCGGGCCGGGCGCGGAGCCCGGCCCGCCGTCCTCGCCCGCCGTCCTCGCCCGCCGTCCTCGCCCGCCGTCCTCGCCCGCCTTCCGGGCGGGCCGGGGCCCGAGGGGCCGGAGCTCCTACAACGGCCACCCGTACATCGGCGACCGCCGGGGCTCGGGCGCCGCCCCCACCGCGGCGACGTCGTGCTCCGCGGTGTGCAGCAACTGCTCGCCGAGATCGCGTAGGGCTCGCCCGGCCGCGAACTCGTCGCCGATCTCCGGGATGTCCCGGTCGCCCGGCGCGCACGCCGCCGCCCCGCGGCCCGTGACGGTCGTCGTCCCGGTGTCGAGCGTGGCACGGGCCCTCGTCCTGCCTTCGGCGTCCTCGACCAGGTCGACGTGAACGTTCCACTCCACTGTGTGCGGCATGGCCGGCTCCTCTGCTGCCTTCTGCTCGCGTCTCCCTCCAGCTTCGCCCCACCGCGGACGCTTCCGCGAGCCCTGGCGGCCCGGTCCCGGCGGGACCAAGCTGGAGGAGAGCACGCGCACGGGAGACAGCCTTGGGGACACCGACGGGCAACGCCATCGACATCGTCTCGCTGACCAAGCGCTACGGCCGCACGGTCGGCGTCGAAGACCTCGGCATCAGCGTCGCCGAGGGCGAGGTCTTCGGCTTCCTCGGGCCCAACGGCGCGGGCAAGACCACCACCATGCGCTGCCTCGTCGGCCTCCTGCGGCCCACGGAGGGCAGCGTCCGCGTCCTCGGCCGCGACCCGGTCACCGAGCACCTGAGCCTCGCCCCGTACCTCGGCTACCTCCCGGGGGAGCTGCGGCTCTACCCCGAGCTGACCGGCCGCGAGACCCTGCGGCTGCTCGCGACGCTGCAAGGCGCCCCCGCGCCCCGCCAGGAGGAGCTGTGCGCGCGCCTGGAGCTCACCGGGGCGGACCTCGACCGCACCGTCCGGGAGTACTCGCGCGGCATGAAGCAGAAGCTCGGCCTCGTCCAGGCCCTCCAGCACGAACCCGAACTCGTCGTCCTCGACGAGCCCACCGAAGGCCTCGACCCGCTCGTCCAGGAGACCTTCTACGCCCTCCTGGCCGAGCTCGGCCGCTCCGGCCGCACCGTCCTGCTCTCCAGCCACGTCCTGCCCGAGGTGCAGCGGACGTGCCGGCGGGTGGCGATCGTCCGGGCCGGCCGCCTGGTGACCACCGCGACCGTCGCCGCCCTGCGCGAGGCCCGGGCCCGCAAGGTGCGGCTGACCTTCGCCGACGGCCTCGGCCGGCGGCCCCTCGGCGCAGCCGACCACTGGTCGCCCGACTGGCACGGCGACCAGGCCGTCCTCATGATCCCGCCGGACCGCACGGTCGCCGCCCTCCGCGAGCTCCTGGCCCTGCCGGTGCGCGACGTCACCGTCGAGGAGGCCGGACTGGACGAGGCGTTCCTCGACCTCTACCGCAGCACCGCGCCCGCGCAGGAGCCGCCGCGATGACCGGCCTCCGTCCCCGTTCTCCGGCCGGGTTCCCCCTCATGCGGCTGGCCCTGCACCGCCGCCGCCGGATGATCATCGCCCTCACCCTCGGCATGGTGGTCTTCGAGGCCCTCATCGTCGTGATCGCCACCACCGTGTCGGCGGAACAGATCTTCGGCGCGGGCGGACGCAAGCCGCCGGGCGCGTTCAAGGCGTTCAGCGGCTCGAACGGCGACGTGTCGATCGCCAGCTACCCCGGCCTGCTGGGCGCCGGGCTCACCCATCCCTTCTGGATCGCCCTGCAACTGACCGCCATCGGCTCGCTGGCCGCCGCCGCGGTCGCCTCCGACGTCGAGGCGGGCACCGTCGAGCTGCTCATGGTCCGGCCGGTGTCCCGGGCCCGGCTGCTGGCCGAGCGGACCGGCGCGCTCGTCCTGGTCTCCCTGCTGCTCAACGCGGCCGCGACGCTCGCCGTGGCCGCGGGCGTCGCACTGTCGCCGGACCTGCACGCCGCCGTCCCGCTCGGCGGCGTCTTCGCGGCCGGCCTGCTGGGCTTCGGCTTCGCGCTGTGCCTGACCGGGCCCGCGCTGGCTGTCTCCGCCGCGGGCCGCAGCCGGGCGCACGTCGTCGGAGCGACCATCGCCTTCGGCGCCGTCGGCTTCGCGGTCAACTTCGTCGCCCTCGCCTGGTCGAAGGCGGCGCCCCTGCGCTACGTCAGCCCCTTCCACTACTACGCACCGGGTGACGTGCTGGCCCACGGCTCCGTCCCCTGGGGCCAGTTCGCGGTCCTCGCCGGCACCGGCGCCGCGGGCATCGCCCTGGCCTTCCGCCTCTTGGCGCGCCGGGATCTGGCCCCGTGAGCGGACCGGACCGCAGACTTGGCGCATGGAGCAGATGGTGGCGGTCAGAGACGGTGAGGTCTGGGCGGATGACTCGGAAGGGGAAGGGGGCGGCTCGCGGACGGGCGGCCTGCCGCTGGTGCTGCTGCACCCCGGTGTCGGGGACTCGCGGATCTGGGACCCGGTCCTCCCGCGCCTCGTGGAGCGGCACCGGGTGATCCGCTTCGACGTGCGCGGGTTCGGGCGGTCCCCGGCGCCCACGGCGAAGTACTCCATGGCGGAGGACCTGGCGGCGGTCCTCGACCACTTCGGCCTGGGCCGGGTCGCCCTGGCCGCCTCCAGCATGGGCGGGGCCGCCGCCCTGAACCTCGCGCTGGCCGACCCCGCGCGGGTCGCGGCGCTCGCGCTGCTGGTCCCGGGCGTGACGGGCTACGAGGGGCTCGCCTCGTCCGGCTTCACGGCCGAGGCCGGGAGGCTGGCCGAGGCGGGCGACATGGACGGCCTGGTGGCCCTCGCCCTGCGGACTTTCGGCGCCGCGGGCCGCGGCGGCGACGCGGAGGCCGCGGCCCATCTGCGGTCGGCGATCCCCGCGTGGTTCACCAACCAGCCCTACCAGGTGCCGGACGCACCCGCCTTCGACCGGCTCGGCGAACTGGCCGTGCCGTGCGTGCTGGCCCTCGGCGAGAAGGACCAGCCCCAGGTGATCCGCTGCAACGAGGAAATGGCGGCCCGCATCCCCGGCTGCCGCCTGATCAGACTGCGGGACAGCGACCACCTGCCGACGCTCCGCGAACCGGAAGCGGTGGCCCGCCTAATCCTGGATTCCTGCGAGGGCGCGAGCTGACCGGGCCGCTTGCCGCTCGCCCTCCGTAAAACCATGGCCCTACCCGCCGGGTAGAATCGCGTACCTGCGCAGCAAGCGCGCAGCGCACACCGCGTCGGGTCAGGAAGAGGTTCGCCCATGGACGGCGAGAAGCGGGCGGAGCGCCAGATCGCCTTGCGGGTGCTGGTCTACGTGTTCATCACGCACCTCTTCGCCGGCTTCATCTGGCTGCTGTTCTACCTCGGCGGGCACGCCGACAAGTGATCCGGCCGGGCCGGCGATCTAGCCGGCCCCGGTCCCGCCTCCGAGCAGCTTCTCCGGAGTGATCGGCAGGTCCCGCACCCGCACCCCCGTCGCGTGGTGGACCGCGTTCGCGACCGCCGCGGCCGTGCCGACGATGCCGATCTCGCCGATGCCCTTGCTCCCCATCGGGTTGAGCACGGGATCGGTCTCGTCGATCCAGTGCGCCTCGATGCCGTGGATGTCCGCGTGCGTCGGCACGTGGTACGAGGCGAGGTCCCGCTCGGCGAAGTCGCCGAACCGCGGATCCATGGTGCTGCCCTCCAGCAGCGCCATGCCCACCCCCATCGTCATCCCGCCGATGAACTGGCTGCGCGCCGTACGGGCGTTGAGGATCCGGCCCGCGGCGAAGACGCCGAGGAGCCGGCGGACCCGTACCTCCCCGGTGTCCGTGTCGACCGTCACCTCCGCGAACTGCGCGCCGAAGGACGCCATCGCGTGCGGCGGATCGGAAGGGATGTCGCCGGTGGTGTCGGCCGTGGCGGTCAGGCCGCCGGGCGGTACCGTCCCGCCGCGCCCTTCGACCATCTCGATCAGCGCGCGGCAGGCCTTGTGCACGGCCCACCCCCACGAGCCGGTGCCCCCGGACCCTCCGGCGAGCCACGCCGCGGGCAGGTCGCTGCTGCCGATCTCGATGGCGACCCGGTCGAGGGCCACGCCGAGCGCCTCGGCCGCGATCACCGCGACGACGGTGCGGGCGCCCGTGCCGATGTCGGTGGCGTTGATCCGGACGCGGTAGCGGCCGGCCTCGGTGACGTGCACCTCCGCGGAGGACGGCATGTGGAAGACGGGATAGCAGGAGGAGGCCGCTCCGGTGCCGACGAGCAGCCGCCCCTCGGCGCGCGAGCGCGGCCGCGGATCGCGCGTGTCCCAGCCGAAGCGGCGCGCCCCCTCGCGCAGGCACTCCACGAGGTGCCGGCTGCTGTACGGCTTCCCGCTGTCCGGTTCGGCCGCGGAGTCGTTGCGCACCCGCAGCTCGACCGGGTCGACCCCGGCCGCGTACGCGAGCTCGTCCATCGCGCACTCCAGCGCGAACATCCCGGGGGCCTCTCCCGGCGCCCGCATCCACGACGGGCTCGGGACGTCGAGCGCGACGACCCGGTGCGTGGTGCGGCTGTTCGGCGAGACGTACATGGCGCGCGACGGGGCCGCCGCCTGCTCCACGAACTCGCGCACGGTGGAGGTCTGCGTGGTGACCTCGTGCGCGAGCGCAGTGATCTCACCGTCCTCGCCCGCCCCGAGCCGCACCCGCTGCACGAGCGGCGCCCGGTGGCCGACGATCGCCGCGAGCTGCGCCCGCGGCAGCACGAGCCGGACGGGCCGGCTCGTGTGCCGGGCGGCCATCGCGGCCAGCACGACCTGCGGGCGGGGCGTGCCCTTGCAGCCGAAGCCGCCGCCCACGTGCTCGGCGACGACTGTGATCCGCTCCTTGTCCATGCCGAACAGCCCGGCCAGCGCCTCCTGCACCGCGTTCGCGCCCTGGCAGGAGTCGTACGCGACGAGCCGGCCGTCCTCCCAGCGGGCCGTCGTGGCGTGCGGCTCCATGGGGTGGTTGTGCAGGGCGCGCATCGTGTACGTGGCGTCGACGCGCACGGGCGCGCTCGCGTACGCGCTGTCGAAGTCGCCCCGCTCCCGGCTGCCCGGGATCCCGGGGTTGACCACGTCGGGGGCGAAGAGGCGCGGGTGGCCGGGCGTGAGCACGACGTCGTGCTCCTCGGGTGCGTACGACACGCGCACCGCTGCCGCCATGGCCCGGGCGGCCTCCGGCGTCTCGGCGACCGCCAGCGCCACGTACCAGCCGCGGTGCGGCACCCGGTCGTTCTGGAGCACCAGCAGGGCGCCGTCGTCCGTCTCCTTCAGGCGCGGCGCGTTCTCGTGCGTCAGGACGGCCACGGCGCCGGGCTCGGCCAGCGCCGCCCCGGCGTCGATCGCCACGACCCGGCCGCGCGGGACCGCGGCGGGGACGGGCCACGCGTACGCCATGCCGGGCGGCATGTGCTCGGCGGCGTAACGGGCCGTGCCGGTGACCTTCTCGCGCCCTTCGAGGCGTACGGGTCCAGGAGTGCTCACGATGCGCTTCCCTCCCCGGCCGGCGCGGCGAGATCGCCGAGCATCCGTACCGCCAGATTGCGGGCCAGCCGCACCTTGAAGCCGTTCTCGCGCAGCGGCTCGGCCGCCGCCAGCTCGGCCTCCGCGGCCCGTGCGAACGACTCCTCGGTGGCCGGGGCGCCGCGCAGCGCCTCCTCCGCCACCCGCGCCCGCCACGGCTTGTGGGCCAGCCCCCCGAAGGCCAGCCGGACCTCCTCCACGACTCCGGCGCGCACGTCGAGCACCGCGGCGACGGAGGCGAGCGCGAAGGCGTACGAGGCGCGGTCGCGCGCCTTCCGGTACGCCGAGCGCCCCGCGGGCGGTGCCGGCAGCCCGACGGCCACGACGAGCTCGGCGGGCTCGATGACCGTGTCGCGCTGCGGCTCGTCGCCGGGCAGCCGGTGGAAGTCGCAGAGCGGAACGGTCCGTTCGCCGCCGGGGCCGCGCAGGTGCACGACCGCGTCGAGCGCGGCGAGGGCCACGGCCATGTCGGAGGGGTGCGTGGCGACGCACATCGGCGAGTGGCCGAGCACGGCGAGGTCGCGGTGGACGCCCTCGCGGGCGGGGCAGCCGCTGCCCGGCTCCCGCTTGTTGCACGGCTTGGCCACGTCCTGGAAGTACAGGCAGCGGGTGCGCTGGAGGAGGTTCCCGCCCGTGGTGGCCGTGTTGCGGATCTGCCCGGAGGCACCCGCCAGCACCGCCTGCGACAGCGCGGGGTAGCGGGACCGCACGGCGGGGTGGGCGGCGAGGTCGCTGTTGCGGACGTTCGCGCCGATGTGCAGCCCGCCGTCCGGCGTCTCCCGGACCTCCGTGAGCGGCAGCCGCCCGATGTCCACCAGCAGACCGGGGGAGGCGACCCCCAGCTTCATCAGGTCCACCAGGTTCGTACCGCCGCCGAGGAACATCCCGCCGGGCGAGGCCGCGACGGCCGCGATCGCCTCGTCGACGCCGCCGGCGCGCTCGTACGCGAACGCCCTCACCGCGTCACGTCCTCGATCGCCGCGACGATGTTCCCGTACGCGCCGCACCGGCACAGGTTCCCACTCATCCGCTCGCGGATCTCCTCGGGGGAGAGGGGGACGGGTGCGGGGGAGAGCGCCGCCTCGGCGGGCGGTGTCACCAGGGACGGCGCGCCCGCGCCCGCCTCGGCGATCATCCCCAGCGCGGAACAGAGCTGGCCCGGCGTGCAGTAGCCGCACTGGAACCCGTCCCGCTCCAGGAACGCCGCCTGGAGCGGATGCAGCGCGTCCCCTTCGGCCAGCCCCTCCACGGTCGTCACTTCCGCACCGTCGTGCGCGACGGCCAGCAGCAGACAGCTGTTCGTGCGCCGCCCGTCGACCAGCACCGTGCACGCCCCGCACTGCGCGTGGTCGCACCCCTTCTTGGCCCCGGTCAGCCCCAGGTGCTCACGCAGCGCGTCGAGCACGGTCGTCCGGTGATCGAGGTCCAGGCTGTGCTGCACACCATTGACCCGCAGGGTCACGGTGGAGGTGGTCTCCGGTGGCTCCACGGCGCCTCGCCTTCCCTGCTTCTCCCGCCGGCACCGTCACGAGGTCCCCGTTCCCCGCGCCGGCTAACGCGCCGGCGCCGCAGTACACCCGTTCGCTTCAGGTGGGATCGGCTGGACGGACGGTCCTCACCGGATGTACTTGAGGGTCCACTTCTGGTTCGGCAGGCCCTGGTTGTCGTTGGTCACGACCGGCGACTCGTTCGCGCCGCCCCAGCCGCGGTCGGGTTCGAGGACGCGGCCGAAGAGGTTCGCGATGCGCGCGGGACCGGACTGGGTCGCCGGATCGACGTACCAGAGCTGGTCGACGTTGGAGAAGGAGGAGTCGCAGGTCGACAGCCAGGTCGCCCAGCCGCTCGGGCCCTGCGCGTAGCCCGCGAGGCAGCGGCCGTCTCTGCGGGTCACCATGTGGTACCGGCCCCGGCCGTCGGCGACCAGGTCCCAGAGCTGGTACGCCTCCGTGGTGCAGTTCCACACCCGTGTGCGGTCGTCACCGGCCGGGAAGCCCATGCAGCGGCCCGTGCCCTCGTTCCTGACCTGGAACGGGCCGACGCCCACGGCCGCCTTCACCGGGGCCGCCTCCGCCCGGGACCGCGGTTCGGCAGCCCCGGCACCGGGCGCGGCCAGGGCGAAGGCGGCGGCGAGCGCCGTCACGAGCACGGAGATTCGCTTGCGTGGATTCACGTGTTTCCCCTGTTCGACAGTCCCTGAGGGCTTGGGGGCCCGAGCGCAGGGTCTCGCGAGGCGCCCCGCTCGAAAAGGGTTTTCATCATGCAGCCACCCCTAAGGGCTGCCACGGGAACCGGAGTGCCACCACCGGAATGAAATGATCAACGGCGGGGTTCGGACGGGCAGAGTCCGCGTACCACCGAAAGGCGAACCGCATGACTGACCACCCGTCTCCCGCTCCCGCTCCCGCCCCCGCCACCCCGCTCACCGGCCGCGACGTCGTTGTCGTCGGCGGAGGTTCGGGCATCGGACTGGAGGTCGCGCGGCGTGCCGTCGCCGGCGGCGCGCGTGTCGTGATCGGCGGGCGGAACCCGGAGAAGCTGGCGGCCGCCGCGGACGAGCTGGGAGAGCGGGCGCGCTGGGGCGTGGTCGACACCACCGACAAGGAGTCGC
The DNA here is from genome assembly GCF_003626645.1 of Streptomyces klenkii. GTDB lineage: Bacteria > Actinomycetota > Actinomycetes > Streptomycetales > Streptomycetaceae > Streptomyces > Streptomyces klenkii. Next base: position 253,779 of record NZ_RBAM01000009.1, read on the forward strand.
TGGCCGCGTTCTTCGGCGGCATCGACCGCATCGACCACCTGTTCACGCCCGCCGCCTCCTACCAGGTCGGCCCCATGCGGGAGCTGACCGACAGTGAGGCCGAGAGCCCGTTCGTGTCGAAGTTCTGGGGTCAGTACCACGCGGTCAAGCACGCGGCTCCGAAGCTGACCGCGGACGCCTCGGTCGTGCTGATGTCCGGGGCGGCGAGCGTCCGTCCGCCGGCCGCCGCGCCCGCCTACGTGGCTTGCAACGCGGCGATCGAGGGGCTCGGGCGCGGGCTCGCCGTGGAGCTCGCGCCCGTACGCGTCAACGTCGTCTCGCCCGGCACGGTCGACGGCAACCTGTGGGCGCAGCGCCCGGCCGAGGTGCGCGAGGCGAGCTTCGGGCAGTACGGGCGGGACGCGCTGCTGCGCCGGCCCGGCACCGAGGGCGAGGTCGCCGACGCGGTGCTCTTCCTCTTCACGAACACGTTCATGACCGGCTCGACGCTCTACCCGGACGGCGGCTACGCCCTGCGCTGACCGGGAACGGCAGGGGCCCCGGACCGCGCCGGTCCGGGGCCCCTGCCGCTCACGCGGTCCTACGAACCGCTGCCGTACGGGCGGGTGAGCACCTCGAGGTAGTGGCCGGAGGGGTCGGGGAAGTAGACGCCGCGCCCGCCGTCGTTGTGGTTGATCTCGTCCGGGCGGGTGCGGTACGGATCGGCCCAGTAGGGCAGCCCGGCGTCCTTGATCCGCGCGAAGATGCCGTCGAAGGACTCCTCCGGCACCAGGAACGCGTAATGCTGCGGGACGATGTTCCCGGGCTGGTCGCTGGTGGCGAAGTCCAGTGCGACGCCGTTGCCGGTGACGACGGGGACGAACGGCCCCATCTCCGGTGCGACCTCCAGGCCCAGGATGTGCGCCAGGAACTCGGCGGACTCCCGCTTGTCCCGGGAATGAACGATGGTGTGATTCAGCTCGACTGACACGATCAATGCCTCCACAGGCATCTCCCGGACACCGGCCCCGCTCCCACCCGGATGGTGAGAACGACCGGTGCCCGGTATCGACCATAAGTGGCCGTCCTGCGGGATGTCATGAGGCTTCCGACCTACTCCGGGGCTTACTCCGGGGCCTACGCCGGGAGGTCCGCCTCAATGCCCGCAGTGTCCGCCTCAGTGCCCGCGCGCGATCCACTCCGGCAGGGCGGGCGCCTCGCCGCCGACCGTCGTGTTCTCCCCGTGCCCCGTGCGCACCACGGTCTCGGCCGGCAGCGACAGCAGCCGTTCCCGGATCGAGTCGACGATGGTCGGGAAGTCGGAGAAGGACCGGCCGGTCGCGCCCGGTCCGCCGTGGAAGAGGGTGTCGCCGGTGAACACCGTGCCGAGCTCCGGCGCGTACAGGCAGACGCCGCCCGGGGAGTGGCCGGGCGTGTGCAGCACCGTCAGCGCGGTGCCCGCGACGGTCAGCACCTGGCCGTCCGCCAGCTCCCCGTCGGGGGCCGTGCCGGGGTGGGTCTGCTCCCACAGTTCGCGGTCGGCCGGGTGGAGGAGCACGGGCGCGCCCGTGCGCGTCGCGAGTTCCGGTGCGGCGTCGATGTGGTCGTTGTGCGCGTGGGTGCAGACGATCGCGGTCAGCCGGCGGCCGCCGACGGCCTTCTCGATCGCGTCCGCGTCGTGGGCGGCATCGATGACGAGGACCTCCTCATCGTCGCCCACGAGCCACACGTTGTTCTCGACGTCCCAGACGCCGCCGTCGAGCGCGAACAGGCCCGACGTGACGAGGTGTTCGATGCGGGCGGTCACAGCAGCACCACCGAGCGCAGCACCTCGCCCTTCTCCATCCGGTGGAAGGCCTCTTCGACGTCGTCCAGCGCGATGGTCTCGCTGACGAACGCGTCGAGGTCGAGGCGGCCCTGGAGGTAGAGGTCGATCAGCATGGGGAAGTCGCGGGAGGGCAGGCAGTCGCCGTACCACGACGACTTCAGCGCGCCGCCGCGCCCGAAGACGTCCAGCAGCGGCAGCTCCAGCTTCATCTCCGGGGTGGGCACGCCCACCATGACCACGGTCCCGGCCAGGTCGCGGGCGTAGAACGCCTGGCGGTAGGTCTCCGGGCGGCCGACCGCGTCGATGACGACGTCGGCGCCGAAGCCGCCGGTCAGCGAGCGGATCGCCTCGACGGCGTCGACCGAGGAGGAGTTGACGGTGTGGGTGGCGCCCAGGCCCTTGGCCTGCTCCAGCTTGGCGTCGGAGAGGTCCACCGCGATGATCTTCGCGGCGCCGGCCAGCCGGGCTCCGGCGACCGCGGCGTTGCCGACGCCGCCGCAGCCGATGACCGCGACGGAGTCGCCCCGGCCCACGGCGCCGGTGTTGATCGCGGCGCCCAGGCCGGCCATCACGCCGCAGCCCAGCAGCCCGGCGGCGGCCGGCGACGCGGCCGGGTCGACCTTGGTGCACTGCCCGGCGGCCACCAGGGTCTTCTCGGCGAAGGCCCCGATGCCCAGCGCGGGCGAGAGCTCCGTGCCGTCGGTCAGCGTCATCTTCTGCTTGGCGTTGTGCGTGTTGAAGCAGTACCACGGGCGGCCGCGCAGACATGCCCGGCACTGCCCGCACACGGCGCGCCAGTTGAGGATGACGAAGTCGCCCGGAGCCACTTCGGTCACTCCGTCACCGACCGACTCGACCACACCCGCGGCCTCGTGGCCGAGGAGGAACGGGAACTCGTCGTTGATTCCGCCTTCCCGGTAGTGCAGATCGGTGTGGCACACCCCGCACGCCTGGATCTTCACGACGGCCTCGCCCGGCCCGGGATCCGGGACGAGGATCGTCTCGACCCGTACCGGATCGCCCTTGCCTCGGGCGATGACACCGCGTACTTCTTGCGCCATGGGGGTGCTGCCTTTCTCGGTGGTCGGATCTCTGCGTCGGACCGTCCTCCACTCTGCGCGCGAATCCGTGCGGTGTCCAACATCCCTTCCCGATCACATTCAGCAGTCCTGACGATCAATCATCCTGTTGATCGATCATGGCCAGCAGGGCCCGGGCGGCGGCCGCCGGCTGACCCGCCGCCGGCACGGCCACGGCCACCTTCCACCGCGTGGGCCCCGCCAGCGGTACGGAGCTGAGCCCGCGCGCCTGCTCCTTGAGCGTCACCGGGCGCGGCACGACCGCCGCGCCCAGGCCGCGCGAGACCAGGTCGAGCAGCGTGTAGACGTCGTTGACCTGGAGGGCGACCTTCCGCGCCACGCCCGCGTCGGCGAACGCGAGGTCCGCGGCCCGGCGCGCGCCCCAGTCCGGGTGGAGGTCCACGAACACCTCGCCGGCCAGCCGCGCCGCGGGCACCGGCCCGCCGGTCCCCGCCAGCGGGTGGTCCGCCCGGCAGAGCAGCATCAGCGGCTCCTCCGCGACCCGCCGCAGCCGCACGCCCTCGTGCAGCCCCTCGTGCACCACGAACGCCACGTCGAGCTCCCCGCGCCGCACCTGCTCCAGCAGCCGCCCGGAACCCGCCTGCTCCATGTGCACCTCCACCTGCGGGTGGCGCGCGTGGAAGGAGGCCAGCAGCGCGGCGGCGTCGACCGTGCCCATGCACTGCTCGGTGCCCACCGCCAGCGTGCCGCCCATCAGCCCCTGCACCGCGGCGACGGCCTCCCGGGCGGCCGCGGCGCAGGCCAGCGTCCGGCGCGCCTCCACCAGCAGCGCCCGCCCGGCGTCCGTGAGCCCCACCCGCCGCGTCGTACGGAAGAACAGCTCGGCGCCCAGCTCCCGCTCCAGCGCCCGGACCGAGGCCGACACCCCGGACTGGGCGACGCGCAGCCGCTCGGCCGCGTGCGTGAAGTGCTGCTCCTCGGCGACCGCCACGAAGTGCTCAAGGTGTCGGAGTTCCATGATTCAGCATCGTAAGTGCTGGATGAGAAAACCTTCCCGCGCACCGGGAACCATCCGGCCCCGCCGTGGCGTCTCTCCCCGCGGACGGATTCGCCCCTGGCCGATACGGGGCCTTCCGGCAGCGTGAGTCGGCCAGCCGACCCCCCTGTCACACCCGCCCCGGGGGTACTTCCCGGCCAACTACGTCACTGGCGGAACCGCCGCCTCCCGGCCTGTACCTGGCCAGGAGGGCCCGGCGGCCGCTCAAACCATGGCCAATCCTCTACCCGTGGTGCAGTCAGGACGCGCGGTGTCTGTCTAGTCTCCCTCGCCATGCGCAGACACACGTTCGGACGCCTCGGGCTGTCCGCCACCCTCGCCTCTGTCGTCGCCCTGATGGGCATGGCCCCGTCGGCCTCCGCCGCGGACACCCCGCCGATGACGGTCACGTCCGACAAGGCGTCCGCCTCGCCGGGCGACACGGTCACGATCACCCTCAAGTTCACCAACGACCAGACCACGAACACCCAGTTCGTGTACCAGTCGATCCAGCCGACGTGGAACACCTCGCAGGACCCCGCGCTCAAGTACGCGTTCGCCTCCTGCACGGGTGACGTGACCCGCTGTGACGTCACGGGCAAGCAGAGCGGCTCGATGAACTACAACGTGCCGGTCCTCCCCGGCGCCAGCCGCACCGTGACCCTGAAGTACACCGTCGCCGCGGACTCGGCGTGCGGCCCGAGCCGGCGCATCGAGTTCTACACCTACCTGTACTACGAGTACCAGGGCGGCCAGGCCAAGAAGGACGGCGTCAACTCCATCGGCACGGACATCGCCTGCAAGACGACGCCGGCCCCGGAGAGGGCTGCCCGCGCCGGGCACTGACCCACGCTGGACCACCGCAGCACCACGCCGTAGGTCCGGCCCGGCCAGGAGCGCGCCCTGGCCGGGCCCGGTCCACCCGGCCCCGTCCCTAGGCCGGGTCCGCGGCCAAGTGCTTGCCGAAGAACGCCTCGATCCGCTGCCAGGCGTCCGCCGCGGCAGCCGGCTCGGGCCCGATGCCCATGACGGCGCGCATGACCGGCCGCAGCACGGGCGGCACGTTGTCGGCCTCGTTGAAGAATGAGTGCCCGGCATCCGGGTAGAGCTTGACGTCGTGCTCGACGCCGGCGCGCTCCAGCGCCGTCCTGACCGTGGCCGCGTAGCCGCGGAAGGCCCGGTCCTTGGCGCCGTAGCTGGCGATCACCGGGCACGCGCCCTTCATCGCCGCGTCCGCGTCCGAGGGCGCCCGGCCGTAGTTGGCCGCCGCCGCGTCGAACCGCCCCTGCCCGGCCAGTACGAGGGCGAAGCCGCCGCCCATGCAGAAGCCGATCACCCCGACCTTGCCCGTGCAGCCGGGGTCGGCCAGCAGCCACTGCCGGGCCGCCTCGATGTCGCCGTACACCCGGCCGCGGCCGGAGAGGGCGGACCGCATCGTCGGCACCAGGCAGCGGTACGGGGAGCGGCCGTGGTAGAGGTCGGGCATCAGCGCCAGGTACCCCGCCTCGGCCATCCGCTTGTTGAGCCTCTTGTTGACCGCGTCCGCGCCCGACGCCTCGAAGAGGACGACCACCCCCGGCCGCGGCCCGTCCCCCGGAGGCCGCGCGAGGAAGCCCCGGAGCCCGGGAAGGCCGCCGTGCCGGGCACTGAACTCGGAGAGGTCAACGTGTTCGGTCATTCCTGAACGGTACGTCAACTCCGGCCCGTGTAAACGGGTTTATGCGCGGTGGTGCCAGCGCGGCGACGCCGCGTCGTAGCAGGCCTCGCACACGGGGAACGACACGCTGCCCAGGGCGGGGACCCGGAGGGTCAGGGCCAGGTCCGGATAGGCCTCGTCCGAGCAGATGTGCAGCATGCCGTGGTGCGCCAGGGTGCATACGCAGTGGCACGGCTCGATCTGCTCCGCCGAGCCCGTCGCAGGTGCGGGTGCCCGTTTCAGACTCCCGAAAACTGGCATACAGGAATTTTATCCTGAACCTCCCATTTCAGCTCGTCTCAGACCGTCCACGACGGCCTTCCCCAGGCCGACGGCGACTCCGGCACCGGCCCGTCCGCCTCGGGCGCCGGGTCCGGGAGGTCCAGCGCCCGGGCCGCGAGGCCCTCGCGCGCCAGGTCGCGCGCCCGGCCCCCCGCGGTGACGGCCACCGTCCACAGCGGCTCCAGCCGTGCGCCGCGCCGCGACTTGGCCCGGGACGTGCCGATGCCGAGGTGCACGGCGCGGGCCCCCAGCTCGTGCGCCAGCCGCAGCGGCTCGTAGAACATCAGGCCGAAGTAGCAGCCGCGCGTGCCGGGCCGGGTCTCGTCCACGCCGATCAGCCGCACCCACAGCACGTCGCGGTAGTGGAAGACCAGGTGGCAGCCGACCGTGCGGCCCGCCAGCCGGGCCCGTACGACGTACGCGCCGGGGAGCTCGGCGCAGCGGGCCAGATAGCGGGAGAAGCGCCCGCCGGGCCGGTCGTAGACCGTGCCGTACATGCGCTCGTGCAGCACCAGCAGATCGCTGATCTCGTCGTCGAGGCCGGTCAGCGGGCGGGTGGAGAAGGCGACGCCCGCCATGGTGTAGCGCCGCAGGTCGTCCTTGACCTGGCTGCGGTGGGTCTTCTCCAGGCCGGCGAGATAGCCGTCGAAGCCGGTGCCGGGCACGTCCAGCCAGGCGTCCCACGCGATCAGGCCCGCCGGGTGGCCCTCGGCCTCGAAGGCGGCCGCGGGCCCGCTCGGCAAGTACGGCAGGAGGGCGGCGCCGGGCGGGGGCTCCCGGTCCTCCGCGGCGAGCAGGCCCTCGGCGACCTCGGCGGCCGGCAGCCGCTCCGGTCCGTAGCGGAGTTCGTTGAGATAGCCGGTGCGCGGCCCGGCGACGACGCAGCTCTCGGCCGGGAGCCGCTCGTCGAGGAGGAACCCCGGGCGGTAGCGCCCGGACTGCACGGCCGGGCCGGCGGTGACCGGGGCGAGGGCCGCCGCGCGCTCCCGCGCGCACATCAGCAGCCAGCGGTACCGGTGTCCGTGCTCCCGCAGCAGCTCCAGCCAGGAGTCGCTGCTGTACAGGCCGCGCGCCGGGGCCATGGGATGGCGCGCGGTCGCTTCCGGCAGTGATGCGTACGCGTACGAGCCGATCACGTGGTCCTTTCCGCCGCCTCGCGGTCACGGACACCGACGAATATAGCGGTGCCGTGCCGCCAAATGGGGGCAAACGAGGATGGGTGACGGGAAGCGGCGGCTTTCCCTCCGAAGGGGTGAAGAGGGGAGGACGGAGGGCATCTCCGCCCGCACGGCGGGGAAAGGTGAGGGACCGGGCCGGCCGTCGCCGGTCACGGCCGGTGCGCCGATCCCGTCGCGCCGCGCGAGAAGGACGAAGGACTGGAAGCACATGGCAACAGGCACGGTGAAGTGGTTCAACGCGGATAAGGGCTTCGGCTTCATCACGCAGGACGACGGCGGCCCGGACGTGTTCGTCCACTTCTCCGCCATCCAGACGCAGGGGTTCAAGGAACTGCACGAGGATGACAAGGTCGAATACGACGTCACGCAGGGCCCCAAGGGGCCCCAGGCGGAGAACGTCACGGTCCAGCGGTGAGCGTCCGGCGGTGAGGCCGTAACCACCCCCGGCAGCCCTACGGCAGGGCCGCCGCCATCCTGCGCACCCCCTCGGTGAGCAGCTCCGGCGACGTGGCGAAGTTCAGCCGCACGTGCCCCGCCCCTCCGGTGCGGAACGGCAGCCCGCCGGTCAGCGCGACCCGGCCGCGCTCCAGGAACACCGCGGCCGGGTCGTCCCCCAGTCCGAGCGCCCGGCAGTCCAGCCACGCCAGGTACGTGCCCTCCGGGCGCAGGTAGCGGACCCCGGGCAGGTGACGCTCCAGCAGCTCGCCCAGCAGCCGCCGGTTCTCGTCCAGCCCCGCCAGGACGGCGTCGAGCCACTCGCCGCCGTCCCGCAGCGCCGCGGTGTGGGCGAGGACCCCGAAGTGGCTGGGGCCGTGGCCGACGATCTCGGGCAGCCGCGCCAGGTCGTCCGCGGCGCCGGGGCCGGCGACGGCGACGGCCGCCTTGAGCCCGGCCAGGTTCCAGGCCTTCGACGCGGAGAGCAGGGCGAAGGCGTCCTCCGCGCCGGGCACCGACAGGTACGGCACGTACTCCGCGCCCGGCAGCACCAGCGGGGCGTGGATCTCGTCGGCCACGACCCGTATGCCGTACGCGCTCGCCAGCTCCGCCACCGCCGCCAGCTCCGCGCGCGTGTGCACGGTGCCGGTCGGGTTGTGTGGGTTGCACAGCAGGTACGCGGCCCGCCGCCCGCCCGCCGCGGCCTGCCGGAACGCCGCTTCCAGGGCTGCGGTGTCGAGCCGCCCGCCGGGGCCCAGCGGGGCCTCGACCACGCGCCGGTCCTCGTGCTCCAGGAAGCCGAAGAACGGCGGGTACACGGGCGGGTTGACGACGACGGCGTCGCCCGCCCCGGTCACCAGCTTCAGCATCTCGACCGAGCCGCGCATCACGTCCGCGACGGTCGCCGTGCGCTCGACGGCCACGCCGTCCCAGCCCCAGCGCTTCCTGGCGAAGGCGTCCAGCGCCTGCGCGTAGCCCGTCCCGGAGTCGTAGCCCGTGTCGCCGAGGGCGACGGCTTCGGTGAGCGCGCGCGCCACCGGCGCGGCGGGCATCACGTCCATCTCGGCCACCCACAGCGGCAGGACGTCCGGCGGGTAGGCGCGCCACTTCGCGCTCGTACGGCGCCGCAGATCGGCGAGGGAGAGCCTGCGCAGGGGGTTCGTCCCGTCATCGGGCACGTGGTCGTATGACATGCAGGTCATTGTGCGAACGCGGGTGCGGGGCCGGTAGAGGGACGTCCGGACCGATTCGCGGAGAGCCGTCCGGGGCGAGCCGGCGCAGCAGCCGCGCGCTCACGTCTCCGCCGCCCCGCCCTCGTGGTGGCCCGGCGCCCAGCTCCGGTGAGCCGGCTGCCGGCCCGCGGGCTGCCCCACCGCCGGGGGCTCGGGGACGTGCGGCACCTTGCGGGTCACCACCGCGCCCTGCTTCAGCGTCACCTGCTCGCCGTAGTGCTCGATGTCCAGCGTGTCGCCGTCCACGAGCTCGTACGTGGCCGTGAGCCCGGTGATCTCGACCCGCAGCCGGCGCTGGAGCACCTGCACCGTGAACGCGAGCCGGCCCAGCTGCTCCGGGAGCTTCGGCGCGAAGCCGACCGAGCCGTCGAAGTGGCGCAGCCCGCCGAAGCCCGCGACGAGGGCGATCCACGTGCCCGCGAGCGAGGCGATGTGCAGGCCGTCGCGCGTGTTGCTCTCCAGGTCGGACAGGTCCATCATCGCGGCCTCGCCGAGGTAGTCGTACGCCAGCCGCAGCTGGCCCACCTCGGCGGCCATGACGGCCTGGACGCACGCCGACAGGGAGGAGTCGCGCACCGTCAGCGGCTCGTAGTAGGCGAAGTTGCGGGCCTTCTCCTGCTCGGTGAAGGCGTCCCCGCGCAGGTACATGGCCATGACCAGGTCCGCCTGCTTGATGACCTGCTTGCGGTAGATGTCGAAGTAGGGGAAGTGCAGCATCAGCGGGTACTGGTCGGGGCGGGTGCCGACGAAGTCCCACAGCTGGTGGCCCGTGAAGCCGTTGGACTGCTCGTGGACGCCGAGCACCTCGTTGAACGGCAGGTTCATCCGGTCCGCGGCGTCCCGCCACTCGGCCGTCTCCTCGTCGTCCACCCCGAAGCCCCCGGCCAGGTCCGGATGGCGCTCGGCGGCGTCCGCCGCGGCCCGCAGGTTCTGCTGGGCCATCAGGTTCGTGTAGACGTTGTCGTCGGCGATGGCGCTGTACTCGTCCGGGCCCGTCACCCCGTCGATGTGGAACCGCCCCTGGTGGTCGTGGTGGCCCAGGGAGCGCCACAGCCGCGCCGTGTGGATCAGCAGCTCCAGGCCGACCTCCCGCTCGAAGGTCACGTCGCCCGTGGCGTGGAGGTAGCGCACCACGGCGTCCGCGATGTCCGCGTTGACGTGGAACGCGGCCGTGCCGGCCGGCCAGTACGCCGAGCACTCGTCGCCGTTGAGGGTCCGCCAGGGGAACGCCGCCCCCTTCAGCCCCAGCTGCTGGGCGCGGTTGAGCGCGGCCGGCAGGGTGGCGTGGCGCCAGCGCAGCGGCTGCGCGGCCGCCAGCGGGGCGGTGCACGTGAGCACCGGCAGGACGAACGTCTCGGTGTCCCAGAAGCTGTGCCCGTCGTAGCCCGGGCCGGTCAGCCCCTTGGCGGCGATGGCCCGGCACTCCGCGCGGGCCCCCGCCTGGAGCACGTGGAACAGCGCGAACCGCACGGCCTGCTGGATCTCGGCGTCGCCGTCGACCTCCACGTCCGCGCGCTCCCAGAACTCCCGCAGGAACTGCTCCTGCTCGGCGCGCAGCCCCTCCCAGCCGGTGCTGGTCGCGCCCGCCAGCGCCGCGTCCACCTGGTCGTGCATCGCCGGCAGGGAGCGGGCGCCCGACCAGCCGTAGGCGACGGTCTTCTCCAGCCGCAGCCGCTGCCCGGGCCGCAGCACGGACGTGACGGTGAACCGGCTCAGGTCGTCATTGCTCTTCGCGTACGTGCGCGTGCTCTCGGGGCCGTCCACGGTGTGGACGGCGGCGGTCGCGATCCGCAGCCGGCTGCGCTGGGTGCGGTGCACCAGGCGCAGCACGCCCTCCTCGGCCGAGTGCTCCTCCGCCACCAGCGGCGACTCCAGCACGGCCGCCACCCGCGGGTCCCCGCCGGCGCTGGGCAGCTGCTCGTTGGCCACGAGCTCCGACTGGAGGACGATGCGCGCGTCGCCGTCGAGCGGCTCGACCTCGTAGGCGATGGCGGCGACCGCCCGCTGGGTGAAGGACACGAGCCGCGTCGAGCGCACCCGGACCGTGCGGCCCGAGGGCGAGGTCCACTCGACGGTGCGCTCCAGCAGGCCGGTGCGGAAGTCCAGCACCCGCTCGTGGTGGACGAGCCGCCCGTAGCGCAGGTCGAAGGGCTCGTCGTCGACGAGCAGCCGGATCACCTTGCCGTTGGTGACGTCGATGACGGTCTGCCCGGACTCCGGATAGCCGTAGCCGGCCTCGGCGTACGGCAGCGGCCGCAGCTCGTACACCCCGTTCAGGTACGCGCCCGGCAGGCCGTGCGGCTCGCCCTCGTCCAGATTGCCGCGCCAGCCGATGTGGCCGTTGGCGAGGGCGAAGACCGACTCGCTCTGCGGCAGCACCTCCAGATTGAGCTCGGTCTCGCGCAGGCACCAGGGCTCGACGGCATAGGCCGGATGGGTGATCACGTGTGTTCGCCCGCCTCTCCCAGCAGTTGCTCCAGGTCCTGGACCACCACGTCCGCGCCGTGGCTGCGCAGGGCGTCGGCCTGGCCGACGCGGTCGACGCCGACGACGTAGCCGAAGGAGCCCGCCCGGCCCGCCTCCATGCCCGCCAGCGCGTCCTCGAAGACCGCCGCCCGCCCCGGCTCCGCACCGAGCTCCCGGGCCGCCTCCAGGAAGGTGTCCGGGTGCGGCTTGCCGGGCAGCTTGCGCTCGGCCGCGACCACGCCGTCGATCCGCACCTCGAACAGGTCGTCGATGCCCGCGGCGACGAGCACGTCGTGGCAGTTGGCGCTGGAGGAGACGACGGCCCGGCGCAGCCCGGCGGCGCGGGCCGCGTGCACGTAGCGCACCGAGCCCTCGTACGCCTCCACGCCCATCTCCTTGATCTTCGCCAGGACGATCGCGTTCTTGCGCGTGCCGAGGCCCTGGACGGTGTCCCGCTCCGGCGGGTCGTCCGGGGCCCCCTCGGGCAGGCGGATACCCCGCGAGGCGAGGAACGAACGCACGCCGTCCGCCCGGGGCATGCCGTCCACGTAGCGGTCGTAGTCCTCCACCGCGTCGAAGGGGCGGAAGCCCGCGCCGTCCCGCGCCTTCAGGAAGGCGTCGAACATCTCCTTCCAGGCGGCCGCGTGCACCGTCGCCGTCCGGGTCAGCACCCCGTCGAGATCGAACAGACATGCGCGAATGGACCCGGGCAGGCCGAGGCTCGTCATGCGGCCATGATGCCCCGCCGGGCGAGCGTGCGCCCGGCGCATACACTCGCTTGCGCCCGTCGCCCACCAGCCGCCCCGTCCACCCAACGGCCGCGTACGCCCGGGCAGGGGCGTGCGGAGTGCTCCGTTCGGACCCGTAAAGTGATCAAATGACCCATCCTGTTGATGCTGTCGATGCCGCCGCGGTCGCCCTGGGCGAGCGCGTCTGGATGCCCCATGACGACGAGCTGGCCCTCGGCCGGACGTTCCTCTCCCACCGCGACGCGCTGGAGCCGCGCCTGCTGCCGGACATGCCGCGCAGCGCCGACCCGCAGGGGTGGATCACCCAGCACGTGCTGTGGCTGGAGGACGTGGCGGCCCTCGCCGAGAACCTCCGCAACCAGTGGTACAGCCACCTGCCGACCAGTCACATGACGGCCCTGATCTCGGCCTACGCCGAGCACGCCCGTGCCGTGACCCCGCTCGCCGCCCACCTGCGCGACGCCTGGGCGGCCGAGTCGCCCACGCCCCGCACGCAGGAGCAGGTCACGTGGTGGGAGGACTGGCACCTCCCGCCCGCCCAGCGGCAGCAGCTCGACGCGCTGACCCACCGCCTGATCGTCATCGGCTCGGTGGTCGTCGCGGCGGTCACGGGGGCGTGGCACGGGGAGCCGGCGCAGGAGGTCTGACGGCCCCGGGGGCGGCGGCGTGCGGGGCCCGGGCCGTCAGCCGCACGCCGCCGTGGGGTGGATCACTTCGGGACCAATGATCTCGCCCCGTCAGAACCGGTGTTCTAATCTGGCCGCCGAGTGAAGGAGGCGGCGCGTGGCCGACGTCGTAGAGCTGATCTGCTACCCCGTCAAGGGATGCGCGGGCACGCCGGCGGGCGACGCGTTCCTCACGCCGGCGGGTCTCACCCACGACCGCAGCTTCATGGTCATCAGCGAGGACGGGGTCTACCGCACTCAGCGCCGCCACCCCCGCCTCGCCCTGATCCGGCCCGCGGTCAGCGCTGACGGAACCCGGCTCACGCTCGATTCGGCCGACGCCACGGGCCGTTACGGCACGGCGCACGTCGACGTCACGACGTCGGCGCCGCGCCGCGACGTCGACCTCTTCGGCGCCGCCTTCCAGGGCATCGACCAGGGCGACGACGCCGCCACGTGGCTCTCGGACTTCCTCGGCGCCCCCAGCCGCCTGGTCCGCGTGCCGCCGGAGCACGACCGGATCGCCGACGGCCTGACCTCCGGCCCCTCCGGCTACGCCGACAGCAGCGCCGTACACCTGCTGTCCCGGTCCGCGCTCGCCCTCCTCAACCAGCGGATGGCCGAGCGCGGCGCCCCGCCCCTGCCGATGAACCGCTTCCGCCCGAACATCGTCGTCGACAGCGGCCCCGGCCATGACGCAGACGGCGGCGACTGGGCGGCCGTACCGCACGCCGAGGACCGCGCACGGCGCATCAGCATCGGAGGCGCCGAACTGGGCTTCGCCAAGCTCGCGGTGCGCTGCGCGGTCACCCTGGTCGGACAGGAGGCCGGGACACGGCAGGGCCCGGAACCGCTCCGCACGCTCGCGGGCTACCGGCGGGCGCCGAGCGGAGGCGTGGTGTTCGGCACGAAGTTCTCGGTGCTGCGGCCGGGGAAACTGTCCGTCGGTGACGAGGTGGTCGTCCGGGAGTGGGCGGACACCGAAGGGTGAGAGCCCCGATGACCGCCACGGGGCGGCCATCGGGACCTCGGCTCATCGGCTCACGAAGCCGCCGGGACGGCCTGCGGCAGGGCCCGCAAACCCTCCGGCAGCGCCCCCGTGTGGATGACCGCGAGTGACTGGGTCGCGCGGGTGAGGGCGACGTAGAGGTCGCTCACGGTGAATTCCGCCGGCTCCGCCACGACCACCGCGTCGAACTCCAGGCCCTTGGCCTGCCGGGGGTCCAGCAGGACGACCGGCCGGGTCAGGTCCGGCGCCGGACCGTACGAGGCGTCAGGGAGCGCGGCGGACAGGGCGGCGTGGTGCGCCCGCGGGGCGATCACGGCCAGGCGGCCGTCCTGCGGCAGTTCCCGGGCCACGGCCGCGGCGACCGCGCCCGGCAGGTCCTCGGCATGCTGCGCCCAGGGGCGCACGTCCGTGGAGCGGATGGACCTCGGCGGCTCGAACGACGGGTCCGCGGTGCGCAGCACGTCCGCCGCGACCGTCATGATCTCGGCGGGCGTGCGGTAGTTGACGCCGAGCCGCACGTGTTCCCAGCGGTCCCCGACGTACGGCTCCAGGATCGGGGCCCACGCGCCGCAGCCGCCCGGCTCGGAGGTCTGCGCCGGGTCGCCCACCAGCGTCATGGAGCGGGCCGGGCACCGGCGCATCAGCAGCCGCCACGCCATCGGGGACAGCTCCTGCGCCTCGTCCACGATGATGTGGCCGAACGCCCAGGTGCGGTCCGCTGCGGCGCGTTCGGCGGCGCTGCGGTGGTCCTCCTCCTCGTGCCGCTCCGCGAGCCGCTCGGCGTCGACGAGGTCGTGCGCGGCCAGCACCTCCGAATCGTCGTCCTCGCGGTCCTCGAACTCCTGGGTGCGCGAGCCGTACGACAGGTCGAGCACGCCCTGGGCGTACGCGATCCGCCGCTGCCGCTCGGCCTCGGCGGCGGCGCGGGCGGCCGAGTCGTCCTCGCCGAGCAGTTCGGCGGCCTCGTCGAGGAGCGGGACGTCCGCCGGGGTCCACGGGCCGCCCGTGCGCCGGATCGCCCCGGCGTCCGCGGCGGGCAGGTGGGCGGGCTCGGCGAGGAAGTCCGCCACCAGCTGACGGGGCGTGAGCTGCGGCCACAGCTCGTCGATGGCCGCGTGCACCTCGCGGCTGGCCGCGACGCCCTTGCCGAGCTGGGCGATGTCGTCCGGGCCGAGGAAGTTCGGCCCGCCGTACGGGTCCGCGCCTATGCGGTCGGCGAGCTGCCGGGTGAGCGCGTCGATGACGTGGAAGGCGAAGTACGGGCGGGCGAGGTTGTGCGGCAGCTTCGTCGCGCGGGCGTGGTGGCGCGCGTCGGACGCGATGTCCGCGTCCAGCAGCAGTTCCCCGTCCTCGTGGTCGATCACGAGCGCGGGGCCGGGCAGGACCTGCCGGTCACGGACGTACGCGGCCAGGGCGTCCGCCATGGCGGCGGCGCCCTTGACCGCGGCGGCCCGCGGCGTGTCGGTCCCGGTCGCCGTCACGCCGGGGAAGAGCTCGCCGGGCGTGGCGAGCAGCACGCCCGTCTCGCCGAGCGAGGGCAGCACCTCGCCGATGTAGCCGAGGAAGGCGGGGTTCGGGCCCAAGATGAGGACGGCGCGCCGGGACAGCTGCTCGCGGTGGGCGTACAGCAGATAGGCGGCGCGGTGCAGGGCGACGACGGTCTTGCCGGTGCCCGGCCCGCCCTCGACGACGAGGACGCCGCGCTGCGGGGCGCGGATGATGCGGTCCTGCTCGGCCTGGATGGTCTGCACGATGTCGTGCATCCGGCCGGTGCGTGCCGCGTCGAGCGCGGAGAGCAGCACGGCGTCCGCGTCGGAGCCCTCGTGCCCGGTGCGCTCGGTGTCGGTGAGGTCGAGGATCTCGTCGTGCAGGGCGGTGACCCGGCGGCCCTCGGTGGTGATGTGGCGCCTGCGGCGCAGCCCCATGGGGGTGTGCCCGGTGGCGAGGTAGAACGGGCGGGCGACCTCGGCCCGCCAGTCGATGACGAGCGGGGTGCGCTCTGCGTTATCGGCGGCATCGCGCCGGATGCCGATGCGGCCGATGTGGTGGTCGCGGCCGTCGCGGAACGCGAGCCGGCCGAAGCACAGGCCGCGCTCGCCGGCGTTGAAGGCGGAGAGGAGCCCGGACTGCTCGGCCACCATGACGTCGCGTTCCAGCCGCGCCTGGAAGGTGCTGCCTGCCTGGGCCAGGGCCTCGGCCACCGCCGTCTCGGCACCGGCACGCAGTTCCGCGAGCCGCTCGTGGAGCAGATCGATGAATTCTTGCTCGTTGCGCATGTCCGCGATTGACAATTCAGCTCCCGCCGGGATATGATGGCCTCATAAAGCTTCTCCTTGCCTTGCGTTGAACAGGGCAAGGAAACCCTCAATATACGCAGAGAAATCCCCCGGAC
The DNA here is from genome assembly GCF_003626645.1 of Streptomyces klenkii. GTDB lineage: Bacteria > Actinomycetota > Actinomycetes > Streptomycetales > Streptomycetaceae > Streptomyces > Streptomyces klenkii. Next base: position 269,766 of record NZ_RBAM01000009.1, read on the forward strand.
GTCAATACGTCCGGGGGATTTCTCATGCTCCGGCGGAGTCCTGCCGAATTACCGGCCCGCTCACCCGGTGAACAATTGCCGAAGCCGTAGGGTGAGTTCGTACACTCCGTACGCGAAAGGCGCTGCCACCCACAGCCAGCTCGCCACGAGCACCACCTTGCGGACAGGGGTCACGAGCCCGCTCCCTTCTCCGGTACGGCCGCCGCGGGCCGCTCGTCCCCGCCGTCGCCGGCCGGCTCGTGGTGGCGCGGGTGCACCGGCCGTACGAGCTCGTTGGCGGCGAAGCCCACGGCCAGCAGCCCGATCATGACGAGGAACGACGTGGTGTAGAGGCCGGGGCCCGTCCGGCCCGCGGACTTCCCGGCGTCGGCGACCGCGTTGACGATGAGCGGCCCGAGCACCCCGGCCGTGGACCAGGCCGTCAGCAGCCGGCCGTGGATCGCACCGACCTGGTACGTGCCGAACAGGTCCTTCAGATAGGCGGGCACGGTCGCGAACCCGCCGCCGTAGAACGACAGCACCACCGCCGCGCACGCGATGAACAACGGCTTCGCGGAATCGCCCGCGAGTGCGAGCAGGAGGTACATCAGCGCACCCGCCCCGAGATACAGCCGGTAGATGTTCTTCCGCCCCACGGCGTCGGAGACGGAGGACCACACGATCCGGCCGAGCATATTGGCGAGCGAGAGCAGACCGACGAAGCCCGCGGCGGCGGCCGGGCCGACGGGGGAGGAGGAGTCCGCGAAGAAGTCCGTGATCATCGGGGCGGCCTTTTCCAGAATGCCGATGCCCGCGGTGACATTCGTGCACAGGACCACCCACAGACACCAGAACTGCGGTGTGCGCAGGGCGTTGCGCGCCGACACCTGCCCCGTCGTGACGAACCCGCGGGCCGGCGCTCCCGCCGCGCGTGCGGGCACCGCCCCCGGCGGGGCTTCGGGCGGCACCCGGACCAGCAGCACGCCGAGCGTCATGAAGACGGCGTACGCACCGCCCATCACCAGGAACGTCCGGGCGATCCCCGGCGCGTCCGCGCCGAAGGCCGACAGCAGCTCCGCCGACCACGGCGAGGCGATGAGGGCGCCGCCGCCGAAGCCCATGATGGCGATGCCCGTGGCCATGCCCGGACGGTCGGGGAACCACTTGATGAGTGTGGACACCGGAGAGATGTAGCCGATGCCCAGCCCCGTGCCGCCGATGAGGCCGTAGCCCGCCACCACGAGCCAGTACTCGCGCGTGGCCGCCCCCAGAGCGGCCACCAGGAAGCCGGACGAGAAGCACACGGCCGACACGGCCATCGCCCAGCGCGGGCCCTTGCGCTCCACGAGCGTGCCGCCGAACGCGGCCGACAGGCCGAGCATCACGATCGCCACCTGGAACGGCAGCGCCGAAGCCGTACCGGACAGGCCCAGCGAGGACTCCAGCGGCGGCTTGAACACGCTCCAGGCGTAGGCCTGGCCGATGGCCAGGTGGATGGACAGCGCGGCGGGCGGGACCAGCCAGCGGCTCCACCCCGGCGGTGCGACGACACCGGATCGGGCAGGCATGCCCGGACGCTACAGCGCCCGGCGGCTTCCGGACAGACCACGCGCACCCCCGGGGTCGGCGGGCGGTGACCGCCGGCGCCTAGCGGGCGGTGCCTCCCGGTACCCCGGCCGTGGCGAGCCACTCCTCGATCCGCCGGCGCGTGGCGGCGCCGCTGAAGCGGAAGACCTCGCGGCCGTCCCGCAGCAGCAGCACGGTGGGGACGCCCAGGACGGCGAACCGCTCCTGCGCCCACGCGGCCCGGTCGACGTCGACCTTCACACCGGTCAGGGCGGCTCCGCGGGCCTCGACCACGTCCTCCAGGACGGGCGTGAGGAAGGCGCAGGGGCCGCACCACGGAGCCGTCAGGCCGACGAGTACGGGCACGGGCCCGGCCAGCAGCCGCTCCAGCTCGTCCTCCTCCACGACCTCGCGCAGGACACCGCGCTCCTCCGGGGGCTCGTCCCCGCCCATGTCGTCTTCGTCTTCGCTCTCGTCTTCGCCGTCGCCCTGACCCTCCTGACCGGCTTGATCGGCCTCCGCGGCCGCACCGGCGAAGAGGGCCGCGTACTCGGGCGGCGCGGCGATCCCGTTGACACAGAGCCCCGCGGCCAGCAGCCGCTCCAGCACGCCCGGGTCGAGCGCGTGCCCGGGCCGCTCGGCCACCGACACCTCGGCCACCCGCGGGAGGTGCGCGAGCACGGCGCCGGCCAGGGTGTGATCCACGGGCATGCCCTCGAAGGTGAGGGACGTGAGGTGCGGCGCCTCCGAGAGGGCGCGGAGGTGCTCCGGCCGGAAGGCCGTCGCCTCACTGAGGACCAGGGAGTCGAGGGAGGCGGCCGTCCGCGACCCGGCGAGCGCGGCCAGCCCCGCGCCGGTGAACCGCGGGGACTCCAGGACGAGGTCGGCCAGTTCGGGCATGCCGCCGAGCGCGGCGACCCCCTCGTCGGTGAAGTCGCCCGCCAGCACGAGCGTCCGGAGCGCCCGCTGCCCCGCGATCGCCCGGACCATGGCGTCCGTCGCCCCGGACAGGTCGGCGACGACGAACGCGTCGGAAGGCAACTGTGCGAGGGCGGCGGCGAGGGCGTCCCTGTCGAGCTCGCCGGGAGCCTCTCCGGCGCCGTCCGCATCCGCCGCGCCCGTCGCGTCCACCACGTACACGAGCCGGGAGCCGGACGACAGCGCCACCGGGCCGCGCGCGTCCAGCTCCACGGGCTCCCCGCCGCCCTCCGCGTAGCGGACGAGGGTGCCGGGGATGCCCTGCTCCGGGAACTCGATCACACGTGCGCTCATGCCCCCATGCTAGGCGCGGCCCGGTGCCGCGGAGCCGGCCGGCCGCCGCGGTCCGTACGGCTCAGGCCGGTGTCCCCGCGCAGTCCTCCAGCTTCGCGGCGAGGTACGGCGCGGGCCGGGGGACCGTGCCGTAGTCGGCGTCGCTGTGCGCCTCCAGTTTCCCCACGGCGTCGGTGAGACGGGCCGTGACCGCCCGCCACCACCGCTCGTCGGGCGAGGGCGCGGCGGGCGCGCCCTGGCCGGCGGGCCGGTCCGGGCCCCCCTCGCGCTCCTCGTGCTCCTCCCAGAAGAAGCGGGCCGAGGACTCGACGACGCCGTAGCGGCTCGGCCGCCGGTCGCCGCGGATGGGGGTGGGCGGCGTGCCGAGGATCCGGTCGCCGTCCTGCGCGTACAGCGCGGCCGCCTGTTGCAGCCACCACTGCGCGGCCTGCCGCTCGCTGTGCTCCAGGTGGTGCAGGTACAGGCAGCGGGCCGCCGTCGCGGAGCCGGCGCCGGCGGCGAACCGCCACCAGAACGCCGCGCCTTCGTGGCGCCCGGCGAGGTGCAGCAGGCAGGCGAAGGCCAGCGCGCCGCCCGGCTCGATCGCCGGGTCGTCGACCAGCCGGGCCATCGCGGCGACCGCGGAGCGGTCGTGGACGACGCGGGCCGAGAGCGAGCTCAGCTCCGTGGCCGCCCGCTCGTGCAGGGCGGTGCGCCGGGCCGCGCCCAGAGGCGGGGCGGCGGGGACCCCGCGGCCGGCGCGGTCGTGGTCGTGACGGATGCTCTGGGCGCGGCGGTCCATGGCATCGGCCCGGTTCCACACGACGCGGCCGGCGATCCGCGCGAGGGCGGCCTGCTCGTTGTAGCCGTCGAACGGGCCGGGCGGCACGGCGGCTTCCGCGAGCACCCGGTCGACGGCGGCCGGCCGGTCGCTTCCCTGGCCGTGTCCCTGGCGCATGTGGTTCATGCCTCCTCTTCTCCTTCCGGGGCTTCCGGGGTCCATGCGATCTCCAGATCGTGGGCCAGGCGCCGCCTTGCCCCCCGGACGTGCGAGCGCACCGTGGCGGGTGTGATGCCCATGATCGCGGCGACGCGGTGCGCGGGATAGCCGAGCACGTAGCGCAGCAGGACGACGTCGTACTGGCGGTCGGGGAGCCGGTTGATGGCCCCGTACACCCCGAGCCGCGACTCCAGCACGTCCAGCACTTCTAGGCGCGCCCGGCTGGCCTCCCGGACCGCCGCGAACGCCGCCGTCTCGACGAGTGCCGTGGCGCCGCGGCGCCTGGCCGCCAGCAGCTTGGTGATCTTCTCCTTGAGGGCGGCCAGGGCGTACGCGGCGGGGTTCGGGTGCCGCCGCACCTCGCCCCAGGCCAGCGCCAGCTGGGAGAAGACCTCCTCCACGACCCACTCGGCGTCCGGCTCGCTGTCCAGCTGGAGGTGGGCGTAGCGGAGGTAGGGCCGGTGGAGGAGCGAGAAGAAGGCGACGAAGTCGGCCGGCAGGGCCTCCGACAGGTCCTCCCGCAACGCCGGCCAGGGCCCGGGCGGCCGACCATCGCATGCTTGTACCCGCACCTGAACGTCCTCTCGCCGCATGGATGGTGCCGTCCCTTCGGCACCCGAGGGCCACAGAGCCCTCACCCATCAGTCAAGCGAAACGGAGTCCCCGGCGTGCAGGCCGATCTTCCGAATGTCGTGCGGAAGGGATGTGCGGTGGCGGGCGCGCGCCCCCGGCGCGGGAGGAGGGGCGTCCGGCCTGCCTTCGCGCCCTTCCTGACGCACTGTCAGGTTCGGTTCGTGAACGGCGCGAACGTCCGGCTGAAGGCCCACGCGTCCTGTTCGATTCCCGAGCAGAAATCGGACCCCTTCGTCCCGGGGCAGCCGCCGTTGTCCCGTTGCAGCGCCCAGAACGAGAGGGTGTTGATGCCCTGGGAGACCGCCCAGTCGCGGACGCGGACCGCGTCCTGCACGGTGAACGTCTCGGCCGGGCCGTAGTCGTCGATGCCCGGCATCTCGGTGACGCCGGTCATCGCCCACAGCTCCGCCTGCGACTTCGCCGGATAGAGCCGCGCGAGCCGGGCGTGCAGGCCGTTCGCGGCGCTGATCGTGTCCGCGGCCATGTCGTGCGCGGCACCGTCGTAGTAGTCGAACGTCATGATGTTGACGACGTCGACGCGGGCGCCGTTCGTGACGGCGTTGCGCAGCACCGCCAGCCCGCTGTCGGCCGGGCCCTGGGGCGTCGTCGGCAGCGTGTACGAGAACTCCACGGTGCGGCCGGTGCTCGCGGCCCAGTCCTGCACCAGTTTGACGGCCTTGTTGCGGCGGTCGATGCCAGCGGTGTTCGTCAGGGAGTTGTCCTCGATGTCGAGGTCGATGCGGGTGATGCCGTACGTGGTGACGACGTTCTCGAAGGCGGCGGCGATCCGGGCGGGGTCGGGGCAGCTGTCCGCCAGCTCCGTCCCGCCGTTGTCGGCGGCGTATCCGCCGAAGGAGGGAATGACGTCGCCGCCGCGGGCGCGGATGGCGGCGATGTCGGTGCCGAAGACGGATGCGGAGACGGGCTTGCCGGTGTCGCCGTTCCAGTAGGGCGTGCAGGAGCCCGGCGCCTCGGTCTGGAGGAACGCCATGGTCAGGTACCCGGCTCCGGACTGCGCGGAGAGGTCCGCCGGGCTCCCCGGGGTGTAGGTCTCGAAGTAGGGCGCGAAGACGTGCGGCGGCAGGGGCGCCGCGGCGGCGCCGGCGGTGCCGCTCCCGCCCAGGACGAGCCCGGTGGCCGTGACCGCTGAGGCAAGCGAGGTCAGGAGGGCGTGGCGCATGCGGCGTGTGCCGTGTGTGCGGCTTCGGCGTATGTGACGTGTTCGGTGGACGCGGTGTCGTCTCACGGAAGCTCCCGATGGTCCGGACGGGGCCGGACGCGCGCGAGGGGTGGGGGACCGGTTGCGCGCTGAACATCGTTGGACTGGACCAGAGTTGCGTCAAGGCTTCCGGCAGGACTCGTTCCGGTGGCTTCCGGGGCTAGTGGATGCGGACCATCCGCACGGCGGAGCTGCGCACCACGTCCGGGTGCGCGTCCCCCGGCGCGTCGAGGCCGTAGAGGACGCCCCGGAGCTGGAGCGCGCCGCGGCGCCGGGCCCGTACCAGCGTCTCGACGGTCGCGCCGTCGCCCGAGGCCACGGTCCGGCCGCAGCCCACCGTGCGCCAGGTGCCCGCGCCGAGGGTGCGTTCCTGGACGCAGGCGCGCAGGTACCGCGCGGCGTCGTCATCACCGTCCCCGCTGATGTGCAGGGCCTGGCCGGTGCGGAGGGGGCGCCCGGGAGCGGTGATCTCCATCGCCCCCTTGGCGGCCGCGGGGACGGAGAGGAAGAGGGACACGGTGGCGGCGGTGAGAAGCGCTGCCGCGGCGGCGGCGCGGGGGAGGCGGCGCTTGGGGACGAGTGTCATGGCCCACCCTTCTGCGGTTCCGGTCGTGCTTCTGTGGCCCCGGTCGTGCCGGTGATTCCGTCGTGCCGGTGATTCCGTCGTGCACATGGAATTTTTCCGGGGAATTCATATTTTCCGCACCAACTCCCCTTTGAACCACTGTTATTGGTACGGTCCCGGCGAATGAGACGATACGTCTCCGGGCGGCGCCGGTCGTGGACGTCCCGCTCTCCGGTGGCCGGGGGAGGCGGGGTCCGTGCGGCAGCCCGGAAATAACACTTGCTATATTGCGCAACTGTGAAAGTTGCGAGGTCGGCGTGGACAGCGCGGCGGCCGGATCCGATGGGGAGCACGTATGGGCCGTAGGCGGACCGAGACACCGGGGAGGCCGCGGCTGCGGGCGCGGCGCGCCGGAGCGGCGTCGGCCGCCCCGGCAGCACTGCTCGTGGCGGGCGCCGGTGTGGACGAGGCGGCCGGAGCCGGCCTCGGCCTGATCTTCGTGCTCACCGCCGCGGCCGCCGCCGCCCTCGCCGCGGTGCTCTGTCCCCGCGGCCGCACGTGGTGGGTGCTCGCCGCCCCGCCCCTGGTCATCGCCGTGGTGGCCGTCGGCGCCCAGCTCGCCGCGGGCGCGGGCAGGAGCGGCGGCAGCACCGTGATGGCCGTCGTGCACTGGGCCCTCGACACGTTCCCCGCCATGGCGGCGGCCGAGGTCACGGCGGCCGTCGTCCTGGCCGGGCGCGCGCTGCGCCCCGGCCGGGGGAGGAGGGCCTGCCATGCCTGAGCCGTACCGCCGCGACCGCAGCCGCGAGCCCGCCCGTAGCCGCGACCGGGACCGTAGCTACGACCGCGACCGGGACCGCAGCCATGACCGCCAGCGCCCCGGCGCCCGGCCGCGTCCGCAGAACGCCGGCCGCGGCCGCCCCGCCGGCGGGCCGCGCCCCCGCGGGCGCCGCGCCGGCCCCACCCTGAAGCCCGGGCGCGCGGCCCGCATCGCGGTCTGCCTCACCTCCGCGCTCGTCATGCTCACCAGCGGCGTCGGCTGGTGCGCGTACCACTGGCTGGACCGCGGCGTGAACACCTCCAGCGCGCTGGACGCCCTGCGCGACGGCGCGCCGCCCAAGCGCGGTGACGCGGTGAACCTGCTCCTGATCGGCCTCGACAGCCGCAAGGACATGAACGGCAACGACCTGCCGAAGGAGTTCGTCCAGGACGAACTGCACGCCGGATCCAGCGGCATCGGCGGCTACAACACCAACACCCTCATCCTCATGCACATCCCGGCCGGCGGCGGCAAGGTGACGGCCTTCTCGATACCGCGCGACGACTACGTCGAGATCGCCGGCGGGCGCGGCGAGCACAAGATCAAGGAGGCGTACGGGATCGCCAAGGCCGAGGCCGAGGAGAAGCTGTCGGCCGAGGGCGTCAAGGGCGCCGAGCTGGAGCACCGTGGCCGCGAGGCGGGCCGCGAGGCCACGCTGGCCACGGTCCAGAGCTTCCTCGGCGTGCCCATCGACCACTTCGCCGAGGTCAACCTGCTGGGCTTCTACGACATCGCCAAGGTGGTCCAGCCCGTCCCGGTGTGCCTGAAGCACCCCGTGCGCGACCGGTACTCCGGCGCCGACTTCCCCGCCGGGCCGCAGCAGCTCGACGCCCGCCAGGCGCTGTCGTTCGTCCGGCAGCGGCACGGCCTGCCCGGCGGCGACCTCGACCGCACCCACCGCCAGCAGGCGTTCCTGTCGTCGGTCACGCACAAGCTCCAGGAAGAGGGCGTGTGGAGCGACTTCGGGAAGCTGCAAGGGCTGTTCGACGTCATCAAGAAGGACGTCGTCATCGACAACCGGTGGAACATCCTGGACTTCGCCCGGCAGGCCCCCAACCTGACCGGCGGCAACGCCGAGTTCCACACCCTCCCCATCGAGGGCTTCGCCACCCGCAAGGGAGAGGCCGTCAACCTCGTCGACCCGGCCAAGGTCAAGTCCCTCGTCCAGGCGATGACGGGGCGGAAGGAGAAGCAGAGCGACGCGCCGGCCGCCGGACCGCAGCGCCAGGAACAGGGGAAGACCTCCGGCGGCGGGGGAGACGCCAAGCCGGGCGGCTCGGATCCCGTCTCCTCCGACTCCTTCCAGGGACCGCCGGTCAAGATGGGCGGCGTCCCCTGCGTCGACTGACCCCCGTCGGCTGACCCTCCGGGCGCCCCCGGTCCGCCGTCCTCAGACCCTGCCCTTGGCGACGACGAGGAGCCGCTCGTAGTGCTTCATCTCCTCGATGTCGCCCACGAACGGGCGGACCTCGGCGAGGAACGGCCGGAAGTGCGGACCCTCGCGGAAGCCCTGCTCGTGGTCGTGCACCGACGTCCACTCGATGCGCAGGACGAACCGCTCCGGCTCCTCCACCCCGCGCGAGAGCTCGTAGCCCAGGCACTGCGGCGCCGCGTACAGGTGTTCGGCGGCGGCCGCGTACGCCTTCTCGAAGGCGGCGCGCCGCTCCGGGTCGGTGATGCGGTAGCGGATGTACTCGACGGTCACGGGGCCTCCTCTTGCCGCGCCACGGGTGAAGTTCAGCCGGTGAAGCCGACGTGCACGTGGTCGTGGTGGGTGTCGTCGGTGAAGAACTGCCGCCCCGCGCCCGCCCCCGCCGGCAGCAGCGGGCCCCCGACGTTGTACGAGCCGGCCGCGGCGGCGTCGCGCATGAACGCCTCGACCAGCGCGCGCGGCGTCGCCCGGTCGACCACCGCCCGGCCGTCGATCCGCCACACGTCGAAGGCCCGGCCCGGCGGGTGGTCGCTGGGCCGGCCGGTGCCGAACACGTTCAGGGGATGGCCGGACCGTACGACGCTGACGTCCATGCGGTAGCGCTCCGCGAGCCGGAGCATCGCCCGCAGCACGCTCGCGTGGACGCCGCCGCCCCGGATGTCGGCCGCGGCCGCCGCGGGCAGTCGGATCCGGGCGTCGCCCAGGACTTGCCGCGCCGGCTCCGGCAGGCTGCCCGCCGCGGGCCCGGGCTCGGCCGGGTGCAGCTCGCCGACCGACCAGCGCGGCGCGCCCGCGGTCAGGCGCACGTCCACGGTCGTCCCGCCCGCCACCACGGGCCCGCCGCCCGTGCGCGTCCACTGCCGGCAGACGACCAGGACGCTCGCGGAGCCGGCCAGGATCCCGCCGTACTGGGCGTCGGTCACCTCGACGACGGCCGCGTCCGCGCCGGACAGCAGCGGCCCGGCCTGCCCGGCGAGCGCGGGCGGCAGGCCGAGCGCGGCCACCCGCTCCCGCGCCTTCGCGACGCCTCCGCCGCCGTCGCGCCACCTGCCCAGGGCCTCGACCAGTCGTACGGCGCGCAGCTTCACCTCCGGCCGGACGTCGGAGGGATCGGGGCGCCACGCCGCCGGGCGGGGGAGCCCGGCGGGTGACGGCGGCGCGCTGCCCATGGCGTTGCGCGGGGGCGCCGTCCCGCACGCGCAGACGGACGCGCCGAGGGCGAGGCCCGCGGCCCCGGCCAGGACGGCCCGGCGGCCCAGCTGCGCAGGCCTCGTGGGAGCGGCCGCGCGAGCCTCCGGGCCGCGGGGCACGCCGTGTCCGGGCACGCGCCGTCCCCTTCCTCACGACGTCCGGGTCGCATCCCGTCCAGGGCTTCCTCCGCCCGGACAGGGGGCGGCGGCCGGCCGGGGCCCGGCTCCAGTCTCGGCCCCGGCCGCCGGCGCCGCACGCGGCACTGCGCCACCCGGGAAATTCGGTCCGGAAACCGGTATTTCGCGGGGCCCCGGTCCCTGCCGCCGGGATCTTGCCCGCCCGCTCGGCCGTCGGCTACCGTCGATCGGTGCAGCGGGAAAGTATCGAAAATGCGCGGCAATGAAGGCGGCTGCAAGGAAGCCGCAAGGAATCTGCAAGGCGGCGCGAAGAAGCCTGCACGGAGAAAAGCGCGGCACGGAGACAATCCCTGCGACGACAATCCCGTACGGCCCCGTACGGGACGGCACGGTCCCGCAAGACCCCGCACGGCGACAACCGGCTCCCGGCACAGGAGAGGCCCATGCCTGCCAGCCAGACCAGCCCACCGTCCCCGACCACCCACCTGATCAGCGTCGTCCTGCCCTGTTACAACGAAGAAGCGGTGCTCGCCCGCACCCACGACCGCATCGCCCGGGCCCTGCACCCCGTGGAAGGCGTCCGCTACGAGGTCATCTACGTGGACGACGGCAGCACCGACGCCACGTGGAACCTGATACGGACCTTCACCCGCGAGTCCCCGATGGTGCGCGCCGTCCGCTTCAGCCGGAACTTCGGCCACCAGGCGGCCTGCCTCGGCGGGCTCAGGGAGGCCCGCGGCGACGCGGTCGTCGTCATCGACGCCGACCTGCAAGACCCTCCCGAAATCATCCCGGAAATGGTGGCCCGCTGGCGCCGGGGATGGCACGTGGTCTCCGCACGGCGCACCGCCCGGCACGGTGAGACCGCCTTCAAGAACTTATCTGCCTTCGCCTTCTACCGGCTCCTCGGCAGGATTTCCGACCACCCCGTGGCATTCGACACCGGAGACTTCCGGCTGCTCGACCGGGAAGTCGTCGACCTGCTCACCGGGCTGGCCGACCGGGAGCTCTTCCTGCGCGGCGCAGTCGGCTGGGCGGGATTCCCCGAAACGACCATCGAATACCAGCGGGATCCGCGGGCCGCCGGCGAATCCAAATACACCCTTCCCAAAATGCTCGCCCTCTCCCGCAGCGCCTTCCTCACCAGCGGCTCCGTCCTCCCGCTGCGGCTTCCCCTGTGGACCGGCACCGCCTCCCTCGCCGCCTCCCTCGTCACGGTGCTCACCCGCCGGGGCCGCGCCGGGGCCCTGCCGCTCGCCTTGTTCGGCCTGGAGTCGCTGGCCGTCGCCGCCCTGGGGGAGTACCTCCACGCGGTCCTGCGCCAGGTGCAGGGCAGGCCCGCCTACGTGATCAGCGAACGGATGAGGAGCACGATCCCCGGGGCCGTCCTCGCCTCGGTCGAGGAGGTCGCGTGATGCAGCACCAGCACCCGGACGTCATCGTCGTCGGCGCCGGCTTCACCGGCCTGTCCGCCGCGCTGGAGCTCGCGGAGCTCGGCCACACCGTACGGCTCCTCGAACGCGACTCCGACATCGGCGGCCTCGCCGGCAGCTTCACCGTCGGCGACCGCCGCCTCGAACGCTTCTACCACCACTGGTTCGCCTCCGACGAGGAGATGCTGCGGCTCTGCGCCCGGCTCGGCATCGCCGACCTGATGGAACCGCACCTCACGCGCACCGGCATGTACTACGCCAACTCCGTCTACCGCCTGTCCAAACCCCTCGACCTGCTCCGCTTCGCCCCGCTGCCCCTCCTCGACCGGCTCCGGCTCGGCCTGCTGACCGTGCGCGCCCAGCGCGTGCGCGACTGGCGCCTCCTGGAGCACCGCACCGCCGAGGAGTGGCTGGTCTCCCTCGGCGGCCGACGGGTCTACGACGTCGTGTGGCGGCCCCTGCTGGAGGGGAAGTTCGGCGACCACGCGGCGGAGGTCGGCGCCACCTGGATGTGGACCAAGCTCCACCTCCGCGGCGGCAGCCGCACCCGCTCCGGCAGCGAGACCCTCTACTACCTGCGCGGCGGCAGCGACGCCCTCCTCACCGCCCTCCGCAAGCGCCTCGCCGACCACGGCGTCGACATCCGTACGGACACCGCCGTGCGGTCCGTCACCACCGACGGCCGCCGCGTCACCGGCGTCCGCACCGCGGACGGCGAGCTCCACTCCGCGGGCCAGGTCCTCCTGACCGTCGCCCCCGCACTGGCCGCCGGCATGCTGGAGGACCAGAGCGACACCCACCCCTCCGTGCCGCCCCTCCTGCGCCGGCTCCGCAGGATCCGCTACCTCGCGAACCTCTGCCTCGTCCTGGAGAACAACCGCCCGCTCTCCGACACGTACTGGCTCAACGTCAACGACCCGGCGTTCCCGTACGTCGGCGTGATCGAGCACACCAACATGGACGATCCCGCGCGCTACGGCGGCCGGCACATCGCGTACCTCTCCAAGTACCTGCCCGCCGACGCGGAGCTGTACCGGATGGACGACGCGCAGGTGTTTGAACACAGCCTGCCGTACCTGCGGCGGATGTTCCCCGGCTTCGACCGCACCTGGGTCGACGCCTACCACGTGTGGCGCGCCGAGCACGCCCAGCCCGTCATCACCCCCGGCTACACCCGCATCATGCCTCCCGTGCAGAGCCGCGTGAGCGGCCTCTACCTCGCCGGAATGGCACAGGTCTTCCCCGAGGACCGCGGCACCAACTACGCCGTGCGGGACGGCCGCCGCGCCGGGCGGCTCATCGCCGACCGGCTGCGCACCGGGCCCGGCGGCCGGAACCGGAACTTCCCCGAGGACTCGCACGCCTGACCAAGGCGCCGCGCCCGCCCGCTCCCACGCCTGAACCCGCGGACTCCCACGCTCGAACCCGCGGACCCCCCGAACCCCCGAGGACCCCCATGCCCGAACTCATCTCCCTGGACCAGGCCGAACACCTCGGCATCGACCAGGTCCACGACCTCTACGAGAAGTACGTCAGCCGCAGCCAGGTCTCCCTCATCGGCTCCTTCGGCTTCGGCCGCGACCTCGTCGACAGCGCCGAAGGAGCGTGGATCACCCTCCGCGACGGCCGCCGCATCCTCGACTTCACCGGCGGCATCGGCGTCCTCAACCACGGCCACAACCACCCGCGCGTCCTCGCCGCCCGCGACCGCTTCCGGCAGCGCCGCCGCATGGAGGTCCACAAGAACTTCTTCTCGCCCTACGTCGCCGCCCTCAGCCACAACCTGGCCGCGCTGCTCCCGGGCGACCTCGACATCTGCTACTTCCCCAACTCCGGCGCGGAGGCCGTCGAAGGCGCGGTCAAACTGGCGTACAAGTACCACGGCGGCCGGCGCGGCACCGTCCTCCACACGGACATCGCCTTCCACGGCAAGCTCCTCGGCGCCGGCAGCCTCACCGCCTCCCCCGAGATCCACTTCGAGTTCCCGCGGATCCCCGGGACCGACTCCTTCGCCTTCGGCGACCTCGCCTCCTTCGAGCTGGCCCTGGAGCGCCACCGCGACTCCACGGGCCGCAGCGACGTCTACGCCGTCGTGCTCGAACCCTTCAGCGCCTCCGCCCTGCGCGAGTGCCCGCCCGCGTTCCTCCGCGAGGTCCGGCGGCTGTGCACCGAGCAGGACATCGTCCTGGTCTTCGACGAGGTGTACACCGGCTGGGGCAAGACCGGCGAGCTCTTCCACTTCATGCGCTGCCCCGGCCTCGTCCCCGACATCCTCGCCATGTCGAAGTCCTTCGGCGGCGGGAAGTCCTCCATCTCCGGGTACGTGGCCCGCGAACCCGTCTTCCGCAGGGCCTACGACAACCTCGCCGACGCCACCCTGCACAGCACCACCTACTACGGATTCGGCGAGGAGACCGCCACCGCGCTCGAAGCGGTCCTGGTCGCCGTGGAGGAGGACTTCCCCGGTCGTGCCCGCGCCCTCGGCGAGCAGCTGTCCGCCGGCCTCGCCCGCATCGCCGCACGCCACCCCCGCCTCGTGGCCTCCACCACGGGCCGCGGCGCCCTCCACGGCGTCTTCCTGCGCCCCGGCCCGGAGCTCCCCGACCGCGTCCGCGCCCTGCTCCCCGCGGCCGCCCGCGACCCGCAGGCCGTACCCAAGCTGCTCACCGCCGCCGTGATCGCCGCCCTGTACCGGGAGCACGGGATCCTGACCTTCTTCGGCTCCAACCGGGACATCGCCCTCATCGTCTCCCCGCCCCTGGTCGCGGGCGAGGAGGAGGCCGGCCTCTTCCTGAACGCCCTCGACGCCGTGCTCGCCAAGGGCGCGACCCGCCTGCTGACCGGGTTCCTCAAGGAAAAGGTGACCGCCTGATGCGTGAAGGTGACCGCCTGATGCGCGGCGCGCTGCGCGCGAGCGGCCTGCGCTCGTACTGGCTGCGGCAGCACGGCTGCCTGCACACCCTTCAGGCCCGTACCGCCGCCGAAGCCCATGTGACCGGCACCCTGACCACCCTTCCGCTGCCCTACCGGGCCGCCTACGCCCTCACACTGTGCCTGCTTCCGGCGGCCTTCCTCCTCGCCTCGGGGCACGGCCTGCGCAACGCCTCCGCGGCCCAGGGCCGCCGCGGCATGCAGCGGCTGGCCGCCCTGCCCGGCTTCGGGGACGTCGTCCGGGCGAGCACGGCCCTCGCCCTGCTCGGCGCCCTCGACGGCACCCCCGGCCAGCAGCCGCCGGCGCCGCACCGGGGAGCGGACCGGTGAAAGCACTCAACGGACCGCAGAGGGGACCGCTGAGCCCGCGCCCCATCCGCACGCCGCACCCCCGCGGCACCGACAGCGACGTCCTCGTCATCGGATCCGGCGCCGGCGGCAGCGTCGTCGCGCGGGAACTCGCGGCCGCCGGGCGCCAGGTGACCGTGCTCGAAGAAGGCCCGCGCGTCGGCACCGGCAGCATCGCCGCCGCCACGCCCGCCGAGAACATGCGCCACCTCTACCGGCAGGGCGGCCTGATCCCCGTCTTCGGCACCCCCACCCTCGCCTACGGGGAAGGGCGCTGCGTCGGCGGCACCACCGTCGTCAACGGCGGGCTGCTGTGGGAGCCCCCGCCCGCCCTCCTCAACCGCTGGGCCGCCGAGTCCGGCGTGGCCGGGTACCGCGCCGCCGACCTCGCCGCGCACCTCGGCCTCATCGCCCACCGCCTCGGCGTCGCCGCCCAGCCGCACGGGGCCGGAAACCACGACTCCCGCCTGCTCGCGGCCGGGGCCGAGCACCTCGGCTGGCAGTGGCAGCCCGCCCACCGGGCCGTCCGCGGCTGCCGCCACAGCAACCGCTGCACCACCGGCTGCCCCACGGGCGCCAAACAGAGCATGGCCGTCAGCTACCTCCCCGAAGCCGAGGAACTGGGCGCCCGGATCGTCCCCGGCACCCGCGTCCTGCGGATCCTGCACGAGGACGGCGCCGCCACCGGCGTCGTGGCGGCCGGGCCCGGCGGGCGCACCGTCGTCCACCGGGCCCGCGAGGTCTTCCTCGCCGCCGGGCCGCTCCGGACGCCCGCGCTCCTGCAACGCAGCCGCATCCACCGCCGGACGGCCGGCCGCGAGCTGTCCCTGCACGTCAACCTCCGTACCGTCGCCCGCTTCGACGAGCCCGTCCACGCGGACCGGGGCACCATCTTCACCGCACAGGTCCACGAATTCGCCGCCGACGGGGTGCTGATGATGCCGTCCAACGTCACGCGCGGCGCGCTCGCCGCCGCACTCGCGAGCCGCCCCCCGCAGCTCCTCGACCGGCTGCTCGCCGCCTTCGGGACGCTCGGGTCGTACACCACCCAGGTCCGCATGCAGGGCAAGGCCCGGATCCTGGCCGCGCCGCGCGGCGGGCTCCTCCTCCGGCACGGCATGACCTCCGCCGACCACAGCCTGCTGCGTGAGGCGTTCCGGCGCACCAGCGAGGTGCTGTTCGCCGCGGGCGCCCGGGAGCTGATCCCGCCGGTGGCCACCGCGCGCCCGCTCCACTCCCGCGCCGAAGCCGAGGAGTTCTGCCGCCGCGTCCGCCCCGGCGACTGGGAACTGGTGTCCGTGCACGGCATGGCGTCCGCCCGCATGGGCCTTCCCGGGCGCGGCGGCACCTGCGACGAGCACGGCCGGCCCCACGGCTTCCGGAGGCTGCGCGTGTGCGACGCGAGCGTCCTGCCCGGCGTCACCGGCATCAGCCCGCAGGGCACCGTCATGGCGTTCGCCCACGAGATCGCCGAACGCTTCCTGCACACGTCCCCGGGGCGCCCATGACCGAGCCGATCACCGGAGTGCGCGCCCCCGCGCCGCCGGGCAGCTCTCCCGGCGGCCTCTTCACGCGCACCGCCGTCGCCGCCTCCTGCGTGGGGTTCGTCCTCATCGGCGCTCTCCAGTCCCTCTACGGGCCCGCGATCCCCGCCCTGCGCGAGGAGTTCGGGCTGTCGCCCTCCGCGGCGGGGCTCGGGCTGAGCGCCCACTTCGTCGGCGGCGTGACGGGCGTCCTGGCCTTCAACCGCATCCACGGCCGGGCCGGCAACCGCGTCCTCCTCGGCTCCTCCTACGCCCTCATGGCCCTCGGCAGCATCGCCTTCGCCCTCGCCCCCGCCTGGCCGGCCGCGCTCGCCGCCGCCCTCGTCGCGGGCTTCGGCTTCGGCGGCATCGACTACGGCCTCAACCAGCTGTTCGCCACCGGCTTCGGGCACCGCAGCACCGCCATGCTCAACGTCCTCAACGCCCACTTCGGCATCGGCGCGGTCGCCGGCCCCGCCCTCATCGGCCTCCTCGGACCGGACCGCTATCCCGTGGCCTTCCTCGCCTGCGGAGCCCTCTCGGCGGCCCTCCTCCTCTTCCTCAAAGGGGTCCGCGACAAGGACGCGCCCCCGGCCGCCGAAGGCCCGGCCGGGCCGTCCGCACCCCCGCCGGGAGCCGGCCGGACGGTGCTGCTCCTGGGCGCGTTCGTCCTGCTGTACGTCGTGCACGTCGGCGTCGAAGCGGGCGTCGGCGGTTGGGAGCCCACCCACCTCGAAACCGTCGGCTACGGAACCGCCGCGGCCGCCTCCGCCACCTCCGTCTACTGGCTGATGCTGACGGCCGGCCGGTTCCTCGTGGTGCCGCTTGCCGTCCGCATGCCCGAGCCGGTCATCGTCGCCGTCAGCTGCGCCGGCATGCTGCTGTGCACGGGCGCCGCCGCCGTACCGGGCCTCGCCCCGTACGCGTACGCGGGCGTGGGCCTGTTCATCGCGCCGGTCTTCCCCACCGGACTGCCCTGGCTGCACCGCACCGTTCCCACCGCCCGCCGCGCCGCCGCCTACGTGATCGCCGCGTCCATGGTGGGCGGCGTCGCCGCGGGCCCCGCACTGGGCAGGGCGATCGAGCTGTCGGGCGTACGAGCCGTGCCGGTGGTGCTGTGCGCCATGACCGCGGTCTGCCTGCTCGCGACCGTGTGGCTCGCCCGTGCGACCCGGCCGCCGCGGCCTCCCGGCCCGCGGCGCCACCGCCCCGCTCGCCCGTGCGAGTGATATATCGCCGACCGGTGACGGTGGAGAGCCGCGGTCGGCCCCGCGGCGCGCGACGATGCCCGGGCGGGGGTTTCGTACGCATCCACCCCGGCCTTGACCGTTTCCCCTTGCGTGGAGGTGCCGTGTACACCACCGAGCCAGTCGCCAACACCCTTGCCCCGTCCCCCCAGGAGGACCAGCTGGCCGAGGACTACGCCAGCATCCTCGGCACCCTCTCCCGCATCGACGAGGCGGTGCGCGAAGGCGCCTGGCAGGGGGTGCGCGACGAACTCGACCAGCTCATCAGCGCGGCCGAGGACATGTGGTCGACCCTGACCGACCCCGACCCCAGCGCGGACGACGCCGACGCCGACCGCCGCCGCTTCCCGGTGACGGCCGACCCCGCCACCGTGCGCCGCCTGGTCACCACCTACGCCGAGCCCTACCCCCTCGGCCGCCTGCTCTACCCGTCGAACGGCGCCACCCCGCCCGACCTCCGCCCCCGTCAGACCCCCGAAGACCCCGCGCTCCACGACCCCCACCCGGAGACCTGGACCTGACCCGGCTCCGGGACCTGACCCGGACCCGTCCGGCACCCAGCGGCGGCGGCCCCCTTCGGGCCGCCGCCGCTGCTTGTGTTGCCGCATTTTTAACTTTTTGCCGATTCAAAACCTTGTGCGGCATACTGACGATTCTCCCCCCGGTGCACTGACCATTCCTTATTTCTGTGTGAGGGCCCCTGCCCCATGGGCGTTTTTCTGCGTGCCCTGCGTGCACTTGTCGTGCTCGCGGGTTTCTATCTGCTGTGCCTCGTCATCCTCGGCGTCTTCGCCGGAATCGGAGTCGCCGCTTATTGGCGGGGAGTGAATCCCCTCGCCCTCAAACTCACCGTCGTCCTCGCCTTCCTGGCCTTCCCCGTCGTCCGCGGAATGCTTCTCCTGCGCACCCCCAAGGACGACGGCGACGAAGGCATGCCCGTCACGGAGGAGCAGCAGCCGCGGCTCTGGGCCGCCGTGCGCGACGTGGCCGGCGCCGCCGGCACCCGCATGCCCGACGAGATCCTCCTCACCGCCACCGTCAACGCCGCCGTCAGCGAGAACGCCCGCCTGCTCGGGCTCCTGCCCGGCCACCGCCGGCTCTACATCGGCGTCCCCCTGATGGCCGGCCTCGACGAGGCACAGCTGCGCGCCGTCCTCGCCCACGAGTTCGGTCACTACGGAAACGCCGACACCCGCCTCTCCGCCCTCACCGCCCGCGGCCGGCACGCCGTCGCCCGCACGGTGAACGCCTTCGCGGAGCGGGCCGAGCAGCAGGTGGAGAAGGAGCGGCTGCGCCAGGAGAAGGCCGCCGAGAAGGCCCTGCGCAAGGGCCGCAAGGCCAAAGAGGTGGACACCCGCGGCGCCGGGTGGAGCTACCGCCGCATGAGCAAGCTCTTCATCGCCTACGGCAAGTTCGCCCTGCGTGCCACGCAGAAGGACGCCCGGCGCCAGGAGCTCGCGGCCGACCGGCTCGCCGTCCGGATCGCGGGCCGCGACGCCACCGCCACCGCCCTGCGCGAAACCGTCGTCCTCGACGCCGCCCACGGCTTCTACCTCCGCGGCTACGCCACCGTCGGCGTGGCCGCCGGACTCCTGCCCCCGTACGGCCAGTTCTACGGCGGCCTGGCCCGCCTGCTCGCCGAACCGGCCCGCCAGGAAGAGCTCGACGAACTGCGCCGCGACCTCCCGCCGGGCGACCCCTCCCCGTACGACGCGCACCCCCCGACCGCTGAGCGGATCCGCCTCATCGAGGCCATGCCCGACGACGGGCGCGGCGGCCGGCCCGCGGGCCCCGCCATGGCCCTGCTGGACGACCCCGGGCGCGTCCACGCCGACCTCGAAGCGGCCACCCTCACCCAGGAAGCGCTGCACATGCCCCGCGCCGACTGGCCCGAGCTCGTCCACCACGGCATCCGCGCCGGCCACGAGGCCGACGCGGAACCGCTCCGGGACGCCATCGCCCGCGTCACCGGCGGCCGCACCACCGTGCACGCCCTGCTCGACGCGGCCGACCACGGCAGCCTGTGGCAGATAGCCGCCGGCCTCCCGCACCCGCCGGCCGCACAGCGGGTCAGCGGCCGGGCCGCGCGCGAATTCCTGCGCCCGGCGCTCCTCGACGGCCTGGCCGGCCTCGTCCTGCTGGAGCTCGTGGACGCCCGGACGGCCTGGTGGGAGCTGTCCTGGGCGGAGAGCGCCCGGCTGCACCTGCCGGACGGCTACGACACCCTGCTGCCGCAGGCCCTGGAGGCGGCCGTCGCCGACGCCCCCGACACCGCGCCGCTGCGCCGGCTGCTGCCGCCGGCCGCACACGCGTGACCTCCGCGCCCGGTCTCCACTTCCCGTTCTCACGAATCGAGCCGAACTCCCGTGGCACGACTGCTGCCCCTCCTCGTCATAGCCGTCTGGATCTACTTCTGGTACCGGAACCGCAAGGGCGCCGCCGCACGGCCCGAGCGCGAGAAGGCGACCACCCCCTCGCCCGCCCGGCTCTCCAAGGAAGCGGCCGCCCTCGGCCTGCTCCCGCAGGACCGGCAGGACGCCGAGCGGCTGCTGCACGACCCGCAGATCGACGGTGCGCGTGAGGCGGCGGAGCGCGGCGCATGGGAGCCCGCGGCCGAGGCCATGACCGCCATCGGCAAGGACTGGGAGCGCCGGACCGCGCTCGTCATCGCCCTCGCGCAGGTTGCGGCCGACGAGGACGCCTGGCTCACGGCCTGGGAGGCCGCCCGCCCCGGCGACCCCGGCGCCGCGGCCGTGCGCGCCCGGTCCACCGTCTTCCTCGCCTGGGAGCTGCGGGGCGCAAGCACCGCGGACCGGACCTCGGCCGAGCAGTTCGAGGGCTTCCACCGCGTCCTGCTGCGGGCCCGCGAGGACATCACCCGGGCGGTCGAGCTCAACCCCGAAGACCCCTCCCCGCTCGTCTCCGACCTCTGGGCAGGACTCGGCCTCGGCTACCCGCACGCGTACGTGCACGAGCTCTGGGCCGAGATCGCCGGCCGCGCGCCCTTCCACTACGAGGCGCACTACAGCGCCCTCCAGTACTGGTGCGCGAAGTGGCGCGGCTCGGAGGAACTGGCCCGCGAGTTCGCGGACAAGGCCGCCTCCGGCGCACCGGCCGGCACCCTGCTGCCCGCCCTGCGGCTCGTCGCCCACTTCGAGCACCTCGACCGGCCGTTCAACGGCAAGCACTACCGCACCCCCGAGGTCACGGCCATGGTCGACGCCCTGCTCGCCGACCTCCCGGCCGTCCGGCCCGACCACCCGCGCCTCCCCGAGGCCCGGCACCTGCTGGCCTTCTTCCTGGTGAAGCAGAAGCGCCACGCGGAGGCCCTCGAACAATTCCGGCTCGTCGACGGCTGCGTCGGATCGATCCCCTGGAGTTACTTCGAGAACCCCGCGGAAAAGTACTGCGATTACCGGGAACGAGCCGTTCAGAGCGCCCGCTAGTCACTTCCCGTTCAGCCGGGCACATCCCGTGCCCGCCCCCGCCGCAACCGAATAAAAAAGCAGAGCCCAATCCGATTCCGGTCTCGCTCAGCGTGAACTCATCACTGCACAGCGACACTTGACGGATTGGGCTCAGCTGCGTTGCCGGTCCCCGGTTCGCTGGGGAACGCTCGGAGCCGGCCGGTCGGGCGCTGCCCAGTACCGCGACGGATCTGGAGGAGAAATGACGACAGCGCCGCACGGGCGGGAAGAACTTCCCTTCGGCGAGGACGACGTCCTGCCGGCGGTCCTCAGACCGGGCGACGGAGCACAACGGCTGTGGGGAAAGGGCTCCCTGGTGACCGTGAAGCTCACGGCCGAGCAGACCAGGGGCGCCATGGGAATGACCCATTTCGCGGCGAAGCTCGGCGAGCGTTCCCCGAGCCACATCCACACGCTTGAGGACGAGATCTTCATGATCGGCAGCGGTGGCGTACGGGCCACCGTGGGCGACCGCACCGAACTCCTCGAAGGCGGCAGCGTGCTCTTCCTGCCGCGCGGAATCCCGCATTCGTATCTGGTGGAGAGCGAGACGGCCGACCTGTACGTGCTCACCTGCCCCGGCGGATTCGAGCGGTTCTTCCTGGACGGCGGATATCCCGTGCACATGGGAGCTGCCGCACCGGTCGGCGACCGCTGGTCCGTCGAGCGCACGCAGGAGGTCGCGGAGAAGCTCGGCCTCGGCATCATCTGGGGCAGCTGACCGGCGAAAACACTGGTACCGCACAGAGAGAACCATGGCATGTTGAACAGACGAACCATGCTGACCGGCACCGCCGCCGCAGTGGCGGGTGCCGCCGTGACACAGACGGGCCTCGCGCCCACCCGGGCCGCCGCGGCGGGCACCGGCGCCGGGGCGGAGGCCGGCGCGGGTGCACCTGCGGCAGTGACCGTCCTGCCCGACGACCCGCGCTACGCCGACCTCGTCGTCGGCAACAACACCCGCTGGGTGGGCCGCCCGGAGTCCGTGCGCATCGTGCACACCACCGAACAGGTCGTCCAGACCGTCCAGGAGGCCGTCCGCGCCGGAAAGCGGATATCCATACGGGGCGGCGGCCACTGCTACGCCGACTTCGTCTACAACCCCGACGTCCGGGTCGTCATCGACATGACGGCCATGGACCAGGTCGGCTACGACGAACAGCGCAAGGCCTTCGTCGTCGAGGCCGGAGCCACGCTGCTGCACGTCTACGAATCCCTCTACAAGGGCTGGGGGGTCGCCCTGCCCGGCGGCATGTGCTACTCCGTAGGCGTGGGGGGCCACATCAGCGGCGGCGGCTACGGAATGCTCTCGCGCCGGCACGGCCTGACCATCGACCACCTCTACGCCGTCGAGGTCGTCGTCGTGAACGCCGACGGCACCGCGCGGGCCGTGGTGGCGACCCGGGAGGCCGGGGACCCGAACCGCGACCTGTGGTGGGCGCACACGGGCGGGGGCGGCGGCAACTACGGCGTGATCACCCGCTACTGGTTCCGCTCCCCGGAGGCGACCGGCAGCGACCCCGCCAAGCAGCTGATGCACCCGCCGAAGGACGTCTACGTCAGCGCGATCTCCCTGCCCTGGAGCAAGCTGGACAAGGCGCGCTTCGCCACCCTGGTGAAGAACTTCGGGACCTGGCACGAGAAGAACGGCAGCCCCGACTCGCCGTACGCCTCGCTGTGCAGCTTCCTGATGATCAACCACCGGGCGAACAACAGCATCGGGCTGCTCACGCAGATGGACGCCACCGTGCCCGACGCGGAGAAGCTCATCAACGCCTATGTCGCCTCGATCACCTCGGCCCTCGGCGTCAAGGCCGAGCCGCTGACCTCTGCGGTCGGCGAACAGGGCCCGATGCCCGACTTCTTCACCCCCCAGCGCGTGCCCTGGCTGGCCTCCGTTCGCTTCCTCGGCACCAACAACCCCACGCTCACCAACCCCACCCTGCGCGGCATCCACAAGTCGGCCTACCTGCGCAAGGGCTTCAACGACGCCCAGATCGCCGCGCTGTACAAGCACCTGACGCGCACGGACTTGCAGAATCCCAGCTCGATGGTCGTTCTGCTCTCCTACGGAGGGAAGATCAACACGGTGCGCCCGGGCGACACGGCCTCCGCCCAGCGCGACTCCATCTTCAAGGGCCTCTTCCAGAGCTTCTGGCCCGACAAGAACCAGGACCCGCAGAACCTCGCCTGGACCCGCGAGGTCTATGCCGACGTCTTCGCCTCCACCGGCGGCTATCCCGTCCCCGGCCCGGCCGCCGACGGCTGCTACATCAACTACCCCGACAGCGACATCACCGACCCGCAGCAGAACAAGTCCGGGGTGCCCTGGACCACGCTCTACTACAAGGACAACTACCCCCGGCTGCAACGCGTGAAGGCCGCCTACGACCCGGGCAACGTCTTCCGCCACTCGCAGTCCATCGCCCTGCCCAAGCAGTGACCCCCTTATGGAGGAGAACCAGATGACCGCACAGTTCGAAGGCAAGGTCGCCCTCGTCACCGGGGCGGGCTCCGGCATAGGCCGGTCCAGTGCCCTGGCCTTCGCACGCCAGGGCGCCACCGTCGTGGCCGTCGACGTCGCGCTGGAGCCCGCCACGGAGACCGTGCGGCTCATCGAGGAGGAGGGCGGCAAGGCCAGCGCCGTCGCCGCCGACGTCACCAGCGCGCCCGACGTCGAGGCGATGGTCGCCACGGTGGTCGCCCGCCACGGCGGTCTGCACATCGCGCACAACAACGCCGGCCTCTTCGCCCCGCCCGCGCCGCTGGCCGACACCGACCTCGCCACCTGGCACCGGCTCGTCGGCGTCAACCTCACCGGCGTGATGCTGTGCATGAAGTACGAGATCGCCCACATGCGCGAGCACGGCGGCGGAGTGATCGTCAACGCCTCGTCCAACATCGGCTTCCACGGCCGCCGCCCCGGCATGGCCGCCTACGTCGCCTCCAAGGCCGGCGTCAGCGCCCTGACGCGGGTGGCCGCGCTGGACCACATCAAGGACGGCATCCGCATCAACGCCGTCAGCCCCGGCGCCTCCAACACCTCGATGTCCTTCCGGCCCGGCGAGAGCGAGGCCGACCGGAACGCGCGGGTGGCCGGCACGGTGCCGATCGGCCGGGTCGCGGAGACGGAGGAGATCGTCGCCGCGGTCCAGTGGCTCGCCTCGGACGCCGCGAGCTTCGTCGTCGGCCACGACCTGGTGGCGGACGGCGGCATGACGGCCTGAGTGCCGCGGAAAGGGGCGGGGTGCTCAGCGCCCCGCCCCTTTCCGCACCTTCACCGCAGGCTCCGCCGGACCCGGCCGAGGAGCTCCTCGGTGATCTCGTACGTGGCGGAGGCGTGCAGGCCCCGGGCGCGCCGGGCCGGGTCGGGGTGCGGGTTGCGGTACAGCTGCACGGACAGCTCGCGCAGCCGCAGCATGGCCGGCACCGCGGCGTGGAGCGCCGCCGGATCCCGGGTGTAGGCCCTCTCCAGCAGGCACAGCAGCCGGGCGTAGGCCTCGTTGAAGTGCTCGGCGGCGCGCCGCACGGCGCTCCCGGGTGGATAGTCGGCGACCTTGGCCGCGGGGTCGATGGCGTAGGCGTCCTCCCAGCTGACCTCGATCGCGGGGCCCGTCGGGCCGGAGGCCGGGGTGTCGTGCGGGCCGTAGGCGCGCCGGCGGCGGATCTCGTTGAACCGGAAGTAGTGCGCGGGCTCCCGGGCCTCGCCGAAGAGCAGGTCGTCGGAGTCGAAGACGCTGTGGCTGACGCCCTCGCCCTGCTCGGTGATGACCCGCAGGGCCGTGAGCGCGGAGGCCAGGCCGGTCACGGGGAAGACCTCGCCCCCCGAGTTGTAGAAGTCCTCCGGGCCGGCCTGCCGCCGCCGGTCGCCGTTGAAGAGCCCGGCCTCGCCCAGCTCCGCGGTCAGCCGGACCAGGCCTGCGCGGATGGTGTTGTAGAACTGGCCGATGGACGTCCAGCCGGTGTCGCCGGCCACGGACGGGTGGCCGGGCGGCTCCGCGACGTACTCCGGCCGCTCGATGGACAAGAACGTGTCCAGCGCGTCGGTGCCGAAGTGGCGCAGAGCCACCGGCACCTTGTCGCGGCTGTAGGGCAGCAGGGCCGGATAGCCGGTGACGAACCGGGAGCGGGCCACCAGGGGCGTGCCGCCGACCGCGTTGAGGAGGTTGGCGACGAGGGTCATGTGCAGCATCTCTTCGAGCACGACGGCCCGGATCGCGTAGAAGGCGGGCCGGTTGGTGCCGGGCCGCAGCGTGTACATCGCCGTCAGGTAGGGCGGGATGGTGAGGTGTTCGAGCGTGAGTGCGGCTTGCAGGAAGACGTGCAGGTCGGCGCGGTCGCGCGGGACCCGGAACGGCGGCTCCTCGACCCGGGCCGGCTCCGCCGCGATCCCGGCGGGGGCGTCCGGCGGCGGTGCGGTGCTCATGGGCGTCCCTCCTGCGGGCCTACGGCGGCGGGCCGGTGAGCCGCCGTCAGGTCGCGGTGGATGCGCTCGCTGCTGCGCAGGGCGAGGGCGGCCATGGTCAGCGAGGGGTTGGAGGTGCCCATCGAGGGCATGCTGCCGCAGCCGACGGCGTAGAGGTTGGGGTGGTCCCAGCAGCGCTGCCAGGAGTCGACCACGGACGTGCCGGGCGCGTCGCCCATGACGTGGGTGCCGCCGCCGTGCCCGGCGCCGTTGAAGGTGAAGTCCCGGCCCTCGAAGCGGAACCAGCCGGGGGAGAGCGGGCCCGGCCCGTACGCCGTGCGGTCCTCGGCGTCCAGCAGGCGGAAGATCTGGTCGGAGACGGCCTTCGCAGCGGCCATGCCGCTCTTGACCCGGTCGGAGAGGTCGTAGGTGAGGACCGGGCGCGGAATGCCGAGCCGGTCGGGCCGGCGCCGGTCGACGGTGACGCGGTTGCGCTCCTCGGCCTCCTGCTCCATGAGGAACTGCACGGAGACCTGCCGGCCGATCTCCCGGCCCAGCGCGGCCCGCAGCCGGGGCCCGAACAGGCCCTTGCCGCGGGGCTGCGCGGGGTCCGCCCCCATGCCCAGCAGGCGGGCCACGTCGCTGCCGGGCGAGCCCTCCGGCCAGCTCCAGCCCCAGTTGCTGATCTCGATGCGGAAGGGGGACCGGGAGCGCCGGGCGGGGCCGGTGCGGAAGCACTCCAGGCCCGCGGTGGACGCGGGCCCGCGGAATGGTCCGACCGGGTGGTCCAGGAGCCCCCAGCCGAGCAGGACCGGGTGGTCCATCAGATTCCGCCCGACCTGGTCGCTGTGGTTGCCGAGCCCGGAGACCAGGAGCAGCCGGGCGTTCTCGATCGCGTGGGCGGCGAGGACGACGATGTCGGCCTCGGCCGTACGGGTGGTGGGGGCGGGGGCCGCCGGGTCCTCGTACTCCAGGTACTCGACGCCGAGCGCGCGGCCCGTCCCGTCGGCCAGGACGCGGCTGACGACGGCCTGGGTGAGGAGGCGGACCCGGCGGCGGTCCCACGAGGCCTGCGTCTTGAGCGGCGTGTACTTGGCCTGTACGGGGCAGATGGGCACGCAGGAGGCGTTTCCCACGCAGCGCTCCCCGTAGTTGGGCAGGCCCGCCGCGCCCACCGGGCGGTAGCCGCGGCCGCCGTCGTAGCGCGGGTCGGGGGTGCCGTTGCGGGCGTGCGGGACGCCGACGACGCGCAGCGTGGTGGCGGGGGCGCCGGGCGTCTCACGGACGGCGGCGCCGTCGAGGCGGGAGGCGAAGACGTCGTCCACGTAGCTGCGGGGGATCGCGCGCATCGGATAGACGTAGCCGTCGGGGAACGGCAGCCCGATGGCGTCCGCCTGCTCGGCGGCGTCGCCGGCGACGCCGAGGGCCCGTTCGGCGGCGCGGTAGTGGGGCTCCAGGTCGTCGTAGCCGATGGGCCAGTCCCGGCCGTAGCCGTAGGTGCGGCGGGTGCGGAAGTCCTCCGGGTGCATGCGCGGGGTGAGGCCGAGCCAGTGCAGGACGGTGCCGCCGCCGGCGCGCAGATAGTCGCTGCCGTAGGGCAGGGGGCCCTGCTGGAGAAAGTAGCCGTGGGAGCGGTAGCCGCCGGAGGGCAGGCCGGTGAGGTCGAGGACGTCGGGGGAGGGGGCCGCGGCGTTGGGCCGGTAGGGGGAGTTGGGCACCTTGGCCAGGGCCGCGTAGTAGGTGTCCAGGGCGCCGAGGTGGCCGGGCCAGCTGCCGAGGGTGCCGGTGCCGGCCTCCAGGACGAGGACGCGCCAGCCCTTGTCCCCCAGCTCCTTGGCGACGAGGGAGCCGGACAGGCCGGCGCCGACGACGATCACGTCGTACCGCGCGCGGCCGTGGCGCGGGGCCGGGCTCATGGGCCGGCCTCTCGCGGGCCGGGGAGACCGGAAGTCCGCTCGCCCGCGCGGGGGACGGCCGGGGCGCCGGGCGGCGGATCGGCCCAGGTGCCGAAGCCGGGGGGCTTGGCGCCCGCCGGGTGGCCGTCGAAGGTGCGCCACACCAGGCCTTCGGTGTAGGCCTCGGGGGATACGGTGAAGGCGGTGTTGGCCCGCTCGCGGCCCAGCGCGGTGTGGACGGGCGCGGCGAGCTGCGGCCACACGCCCAGGTACCACATGTGGGCGATGGCGCGGGCGATGTCCCGGGCGGTCTCGTCGGTGATGCCGTCCGGATCGCCCCCGGCGGCGTCGAGGGCGTCGAGGAAGCGGCCGACGGCCGGGCCGCCCACCTGCTCCAGCGCGGTGCGGTGGTAGAGGCCGGCCATGCCCGTGCCGTGGAGGTCGAAGGCGCCGAAGCCGGTCAGCGCGGCCGAGGCGGTGAGGAAGTCGTCGAGGGAACGTGCGGACGTGCTCGTCTTCGGTGTCATTCGTGACCACCCATGCGTGACCACCCATCCGTGGGACCTGACGCATGTCTATCGGAGACTCCACGGTGCGTGAAGAGGAAACAAATCCCCTTCACTCGTATGAGTGTTCGGCGGCGTGGGGACGGCCCCCGCGCTCGGGGAGCGGGGGCCGTCCGGACCGCGGAGGAGAGGGGTGGGCCTCCGGGTCCGCTCAGGTGCCGGGCTTGCGGCCGTAGACGAAGACGTTGTCGCCGTTGCCCAGCATGGACCAGTACGCCTTGGCGTCGCCGGTGCGCATGTTCACACAGCCGTGCGAGCCGGGCGGGGACCAGACGCTGCCGTCGATGGCGTGGAAGGCCTGCCCGCCGTCGAAGAACTGCGCGTAGGGCATCCGCACCTTGTAGATCGTCGACCAGTGGTCGATCGACCGCCAGTAGATCTTCTTCGGGCCGGTCCGCGTCTCGTAGCCGTCCCGCCCCGTGCGCACCGGCACCGGGCCGAACCGCACGGACCTGCCGTCCTGTATCCAGCTGATCTGGCGGGTGAGGTCGACGCAGGCTATCCGGCCCTTGTTCACGGGGCACTTCCCGGCGGCGTTCGGATCCCGCCGGGTGATCTCGTCCTGCATCGCCGCCCAGGTGACGGGCCCCGCGAAGCCGATGTTCGGCGTGATGCGGTGGCTGGTCTGGAAGTCCTGGATCGCCTTGCAGTCGGCGGGCGACTGCTGCCCGTCCACCGGTCTGCCCAGGAACTTCTCGGCCTCCTTCTGGTAGGGCCCGGTCCGGCTCGTGCAGGCGGGGGCGGCCTCGGCCGGCCCGCTCCACGCCAGCGTCAGCGGCGCCGTCAGCCCGAGCGTGCCCAGCAGCACCCCGAGCCGGCGTGCCGTGACCGGGCGCACCGTCTTGTTCCTGCTAAGTGTTCCCATATGACGTAAGACTGATAGCACCGGCCGGTGGTTGCAGCCGGGATCCGAGGGCCGGCAGGGGAGTCCCGGGGAGCCGAGGGGCCGGGGCCGCCGGGGAGGGGCCGCCGTCACTGCGGACGGTGACCCCTCGAACGGAGCAGCGAACGCGCCGCCGGGAGATGCCGCTAGGAGATGGAGGCGCCCGTGGGGATCGCGTTCAGGGCGACGGGCGAGACGTTCACGATCTTGTTCCAGTCGAAGTAGTACTTGTCCATCGCGGCCGGGCTGGTGATCCAGCGCTTGATGCCGTTGCTCACGAGGTAAACCGCGGGCCCGCTGGGCGACTTCGCGAGAATGGCGCCGTCGGACAGCTGCCCGCCGTCGTCAATGGCACCGATGTCGACGACGGACTGAATTCCGTTCCAGTTGCGGAACAGGTTGTTGTACGTGGCCGGATTGGGGATCCAGCGGCGTTTGCCGTCGAGGATCAGATAGACGGCCGGGCTGTTCACGCCCTTGAGCCGGGCGCCGTCGAGTTCGGGATGTCTGCCGCGGAGCTCCGCGGCGCCGGATTGTGCGGCGGAGGCCGATTCCTGAGCGGTGCCGGAGGCCTGTGCGGCGGGTGCCGCCGCGAGACCGGAAACGGATGCGGCCACGAGGGCCAGGGCGGCGAACAACGAGCGCTTGGACACATTTCCTCCTGCTGCGGAGAAGGGATGAGTTCAACTCGCCTGCATTCCCGTGCCTTTCGCTTGCACCGGCCAACCCTTGCGGGGCCGCACCCGCTTGTCAACGTCCGCTCACTTCTCCGTGCGGACGGCCAGCGATTCTCCGCCATGGGTGCCGCGGGCTCCTATCGGTGCGCCTGGTCCGCTTTCGCCCGCGACCGGCGGAAGATAGCAGTGAGCATTCCGGATCCACCGCCCAGGAATACCCGATTCCGGCCGTGGGGCCCGAAAGGAACGGCACCGTGCGGAGTTTCCCCGCGATCCTCTTCGCCCTGCTCGCCGCGGTCAGCAACGCCCTGGCGGTCGTCCTCCAGCGCCGCGCGGCCCGTACCGTCCCCCTCGCCCCCGGCCTGCGCCTCTCCCTCTTCGCCCAACTGCTGCGCCGCAGGGCCTGGCTCGGCGGCATGGTCGCCGTCATGGCCGCCGCCTGCCTGCAAGCGCTCGCCCTGTCGCAGGGCGCCATGGCCGTCGTCCAGCCCGTCTTCGTGCTGGAACTGCCCTTCGCCCTCCTGCTCGGCGGGCTCATGCTGGGCCGCAAGGTCACTTCGCCCGCCTGGCGCGGAGCCGTCTGCATCGCGGCCGGACTCGGCCTGGCCCTCGCCGCCGCCGCGCCCACCCCCGGCACCGGAGAGCCGCCCGCGGACCGCTGGATGCTCGCCCTCGTCTGCTGCCTCGCGCTCATCGGGGTGCTGACCGCCACGGCCCTGCGCCACCCCGAAGGCGGCCTGCGCGCCGCGTGCTTCGGCACCACGGCCGCCGTCGGCTACGCCCTCACCGCCGCCCTGATGAAGGACGCGACGCACGCCTGGCAGGACGGCGGCGCCACCGCCTTCTTCCTCTCCTGGCAGACGTACGGGTTCGCCGCCGTCGGCGTCCTGGCCCTCTTCCTGCTGGAGAACGCCATGCAGTCCGGCCCGCTCACCGCCTCCCAGCCCGCGCTCACCCTCGGCGACGCCCTGGTGAGCCTCTCGCTGGGCATCACCCTGTACGAGGAGCGGGTCCGCAGCGGCTGGTGGATCCTCCCCGAGGCCGCCGGCGCCGCCCTGGTGCTGTACGGGGCGGTGACGATCTCCCGCGTCGCCCTCGCCCGGGACCTGGTGACGACGGCCCCCGCCGGGGCCGACTGACCCCGGCCCGGCCCGGCCCGGCCTGCGCCGTCCGGGCCGGGGTACGCCCCGGGGGCGGAACGGCCGCGCCGCTCCGCCCCCGGAAGGTGCCGCTCAGCGGCTCAGATGTTGCGCGGCGTGAGCTCCGCCATCGCGGACCAGCCGTTGCCGGGGGCCTCGGTGCTGATGATCTGCGGCGTGGTGGCGATGGCCTCGGCCATCTCGTCCATGGCGGTCTTGAAGTGCGTGGAGTTCACGTGCGCGTCACCGGCCTCGCGGGAGGCGAAGCCCTCCACGAGGACGAACTGGTTCGGGTTGTCGACGCTGCGGGACCACTCGAAGAACAGGTTGCCCGGCTCGTCCCGGGTGGCCTGGGTGAAGTCCTCGACGAGGTCGAGCCACTTGTCGGTGTACTCGGGGCGGACGGTCATCTTGACGACGATCAAGATCATGGCGGCTCCTGTCGTGTTCGGGCGGCGGTCCGGGGCGACGGGCCGGTCCCGGCCCCTGCCGGCGGCGGGCGGGAGCGCCCGCGCCGGTGCCCACGCTGGCGGAGGCGGGGGCACCCGGCGAAGCAGGGACGACAGCTATTCCGGCCCTCCCGGAAAATTGCACCCCGGCTGCGGCGGGACGGCCAGTCGGGCGGGCGTCCGCCCGGCCGCTTCACCCGCACCCGGGCCGCGGACCCGTACGACGGAGCGCCCTACGCGGCCGCGGCAGGCTGGTCGACCGGCGCGGGCAGCGTCCGCGCGGGCTCCTGCCGGCCCTGCGCGGGTGCCGCGGGCAGGGTGAGGTCCTCCGCGCCGTCGGGGACGGGCACGGACTCGAAGATGGCGTTCTGCTGCTCCTGGAGCTCGCGGGCCCGCTCGGGCGAGGTGGTGGGCAGCCGCTGCTCCTCGTACAGCTTGTGGGTCGCCTCCTGGGCCCACTTGCTCGACGGGGTGTGGAACTGCACCTCGAAGACGTGCCGGGAATGCGGGTCGCGCCAGGCCGCGTTGATGGCCTTGTAGCCGTGCTTCCGACCCCAGGTGTTGGCCCACTTGACGCTGTCGTTGCCCCACAGGGACAGGGCCGAGGAGGCGATCGTCACTCCGTTGGTGTAGCTGCCGTCCGGCCACTGGAGGGTGTAGCGGACGGAGTCGCTGATCCTGGCGAGGGTGGCGTCCACGGTCTGCCCGGGGGTCTCCTTCATGGCCGTGGCGACCTTGCGCTTGAGCGAGTCCGGCGACTTCAGCCGGTGGTCGAAGCCGATGAGGGTGGCGTGGCTGATGCGGGCCACCGCCTGCATCTCGGGGCTGACCGTCTGCTCGGCGGAGCGGGCGCGGGCGAGGAACTCGTCGACCTTCTTGTTGTCCGCGGCGTTGAGGGACAGGCCGTCGCCCTTCCAGCCGCCCTTGTCGTCACGGAACCGGTCCGCCTTGTTCGCCTTGTCCGGCTCGGCCGCTCCGGCTGCGGCGACCGTCTTGCCTGCGGACACGGGGTGCGATCCGGCCCTGCCGTCGGCCAGGGCGCTCTGCACCGGTCCGGCGCTCAGGGCGGCGGCGAGCGCCGCGACGGCAGCGAGTCGAGGGGCAGTGCGGTTGGTGATCACCGTGTGATGAGTCCTTCGGCGCGTGAGGTGATGTCCGGCGCCTCATACAACCGGCAGGGGCCCGCACCGGTAACTGAACGGCACGCTCCACGGCCCGCCTTTGGCCGGATCGCGGTGGTTGCGGGGCGGAATGTGGTCGTACGGGCGCTGTGAGCCGTGCGGGTGACGGAGAGGTGTGTTGGCCGCATTCTTCGGATGATCGCTCCAGTGCGTTGTTACGTTTTGCGGACTAATAACCCCTTTGGTGGTGGTTCCGGCGGTGGGGAATGGGCGGTGGTTGCGGTGGTGGGTGGCGTGCAGGTGTCGGGGCGCGGCGTCGTCGCCGAAGAGGAAGCCGGCGAAGGTGCGGGCGCAGGCGGCGGGAGCGCCGTACCGGGGCCTGCGGGGGAGCGGGGCGCAGCGGCTCCCCTGACGAGCGCGGCACCGGGCGGCGACTACGACTACGAGGGCTTCAGCCGGCTGACGGGGGCCATGGAGGAGCGCCTGCCGCCGGGGGCCTACCGGGTGGCGTACCAGGGGCTGCGGGGCCGGGCGGGTTTCGCGGGGGTGTGGGTGGGGCTGCTGGTGGGGCTCGCGCCCCTGATGGCGGCGGGGGTACTGGTGTGGCTGCTGTGGCCGGGGCACTGGGTGGTGCGGGACGGGTGGCTGGGATCGGTGGACGCCGTGATGCTCGCGTCGGTCGGGCTGGTCGAGGTGTTCCGCGTGGTGAACGTGGTCTCGGTGGCCCACGCCTCGTGCGTGGCGCGGGACCCGGTGCCGGTGCGCGCGCAGCCCGGCGCGCGGGTGGCCTTCTGCACGACGTTCGTGCCGGGCAAGGAGCCCCTCGCCATGGTGTCGGCGACGCTGGAGGGCGCGGTGCGGGTCGGCTACGACGGCCTGGTGGACGTGTGGCTGCTGGACGAGGGCGACGACCCGGGCGCGCGGGCGCTGTGCAAGCGGCTGGGCGTGCGGCACTTCTCCCGGAAGGGCGTGGCGCGCTACAACCGGCCGTCGGGGAAGTACCGGGCCCGCACGAAGCACGGCAACTACAACGCCTGGCTGGACGCGCACGGCCACGGCTACGACTTCGTGGCGTGCGTGGACACCGACCACGTGCCCCTGCCGAACTTCCTGGAGCGCATGCTGGGCTACTTCCGCGATCCGGACGTGGCCTTCGTGGTGGGCCCCCAGGTGTACGGGAACTACTCGGCCCGGGTGACCAAGGCCGCCGAGAGCCAGCAGTTCCTCTTCCACGCCCTGGTGCAGCGCGCGGGCAACCGCTACGGCTCGCCGATGTTCGTGGGGACGTCCAACTGCGTGCGGGTGAGCGTCCTCCAGCAGATCGGCGGCTTCTACGACTCGATCACCGAGGACATGGCGACGGGCCTGGAGATCCACCGGCGCAAGAACCCGGCGACGGGCCGCCGCTGGCGCTCGGTCTACACCCCCGACGTCCTGGCCGTGGGCGAGGGCCCCTCGTCCTGGACGGACTTCTTCTCCCAGCAGCTGCGCTGGTCGCGCGGGACGTTCGAGACCCTCCTGCGGCAGTTCGGGCGCGCGGTGTGGTCCCTGTCCCCGGGCCGCCTGTGGAACTACTGCCTGCTGGTCGCCTACTACCCCATGGCCGCCATGACCTGGGTCCTCGGCGGCGTCTCCTGCGTCCTCTTCCTCGGCCTCGGAGCCACGGGGATCAACGTGCCCTCGCAGGTGTGGCTGATGCTCTACGGCGACGCGGCCGTCCTCCAGATCTGCCTGTACGTCGTCAACCGCCGCCACAACGTCAGCCCGCACGAGCCGGAGGGCTCCTCGGGCGTGGCCGGGATGGTCATGTCGGCGGTGTCCGCCCCCCTGTACGCGCGGGCCATGGGCCAGGCCCTGCTGCGCCGCCGCTCGGGCTTCGTGGTGACCCCGAAGGGCGCGTCGGCGTCCGGGGACTGCACCGCGACGTTCCGCACGCATCTGTGGTGGGCCTGCATGTTCGGGGTGTGCCTGGTGGCGTCGGTGTTCCTGGGCCACTCCTCGCTCGCCATGCGCGTGTGGGCCGGCATGGCACTGATCACCGCGCTGGGGCCGGCCGGGGTGTGGCTGGCGGACCGGGCGCGCGAACGCTGGCCCAGCGGCCGGGGCACCGGCGACGGCCCGGCGGTCTCCCGCCCCCTCACCCAGCACAGTGCGGCCTGACATGGCCGCCGAGACCGCCACCGGCCCCATGCGGGTGCTCGTGCTCGGCGCGTCCCTGCGCGCCGACTCGCTGAACGCCCGGCTGGCCTCCCTGGTGGCCCGCCTGGTCCGGGACGAGGCGGGCGCGGACGTCGACCACGCCCACCTGAACGAGTTCGCCATGCCGCTCTACAACGGCGACACCGAGGACGCCGAGGGCGTGCCGCCCGGGGCGCTCGCGCTGCGCGAGCGGCTGTCCGCGTGCCAGGCGCTGGTCATCTCCGCCCCGGAGTACAACGCCTCGATGCCCGGGGTGCTGAAGAACGCCATCGACTGGGTCTCCCGCGTCCGCCCCCAGCCGTTCAAGGACAAGCACGCCCTCCTGGTCTCCGCGTCGCCCTCCATGGTCGGCGGCAACCGCGGGCTGTGGGCCCTGCGCGTCCCGCTCGAACACCTGGGCACGCGCGTGTACCCCGACATGTTCAGCCTCGCCAAGGCGCACGAGGGGTTCACCAGTGACGGGGACCTCGCCGACAGCGGGCTCCACGCACGCCTGGCGGAGTCGGTGACCTCGTTCCTGCGGCTGGTCGAAGCGGATACCCGCTACGTGTGCCTGCGCCGCCGCTGGTACGAGTTCCTGGGCGACTGCACGGACGCCCCGGTCACTCAGCGCGCCCAGGACTGACGGGGCCCTCCCCGGAGCCGTCCCCGTCCGCGAGCCAGGCCGCGGCGAGCGCGCAGCCCCACGACACCGTCACGCCCGCCCCGCCGTGGCCGTAGTTGTGGACCAGCCGTGCGCCGCCTGGCAGCCGGCCGGCCTCCAGCCGCGCGGGGGAGCGGGCCGGGCGCAGACCCACCCGGTGGGCCAGGACGCGGGCCCCGGCCAGCCGGGGGTCCACGCGGGCGCAGCGGCTGATGATCGCCCTGGCCGTGCCGGGCGAGGGGGTGCGGTCCCAGACGTGCTCGCGCGCGGTCCCGCCGAGGACCACCCCGTACGGTTGCGGGAAGACGTTGAGGATCTCTCCGGTCGCGCGGTTCTCGGCGGCGAGCCACTCGCTCACACCCGGGTTCTCCACGACGACGACCTGCCCCTGCACGGGGTGCACCGCCGGGTCGGGGACCAGGTCGCGGGCGCCGAGGCCGGTGCAGTTGACGACGAGGGGCGCGGCGCGGCCCGCCTCGGCCAGGTCCCCTACGGCCCGGTGGACGACGGTGCCGCCCGCCGCGGCGAACCGCCGCTCCAGATATCCGAGATATGCCGGCATGTCCACCAGTGGCGTACGGGCGCGGACGCCGTGCCCGTAGCCCGCGGGCAGCTCGCCGCCCGCGGCCGGACGGAGCCCGGGAACGCCCGCGGCCCAGCCGCCCCGCTCCTCCCGCTCCGTGCACGCGTACGTGCCGTCGACGAGCCGGACGCCCGTCTCGTCCGGCCGGTCCGCGAGGCGGGACAGCTGCCGGAAGGACTCCAGGGCCCAGGCGGTGACCGCCTCCCGGGGCTCGATCCGGTACGGCCACCACAGGCCGCCGGCCACGGCGGAGGTGGTCTCCGCGGGCCGCTCCCGGCTCCGCACCTCCACGTGCCGCCCGGCCTCCGCCAGGACCACCGCGGTGGTCAGCCCGATGACCCCGGCACCCACGACGATCGCATCGCGCGTCATGCCGACACCGTACCGATGCCGGCACCGCACCGCCGTGTCCGGAACTCCTTTCCCCGGTTATCGGTGCTGTTGACTTCTTTATTGCCCTGTGGAATTGATTCCCCACCCGGATCCGGTCGTCCGTCGATCCTCCATAGGAGCGCCATGCCCAGATCCAGAATTCCCCTCATCTGTAGTACGGCCGCCCTGGTGGCGTTGTGCGGCCCCGTGCTGCCCGCGCACGCGGCCGCCCCGGCGATCGCCGTGCCACCCGACAAAATCGTGATCGAAGTCGCGACGGTGAATGGTTCGGGCTGCCCCGCGGGCACCGCCGCGGTGGCCGTCTCCCTGGACAACACCGCCTTCACCGTCACCTACAGCGAGTACCTCGCCCAGGTGGGAAGAGGAACAAAACCGACCGATTCCCGCAAGAACTGCCAATTGAATCTGATCGTCCATGTCCCGCACGGATTCACCTACGCGATTGCGAGCGTCGACTACCGCGGATACGCCCACCTCGAACCCGGCGCCACGGGCGAGCAGAAGGCCTCGTACTACTTCCAGGGGCAATCGCAGACCGCCATCAAGTCCCACCAGTTCAAGGGCGCGCTGGACGACAGCTGGCAGGCGACCGACACCAATGAGGTCGCGCAGTACGTCTACGCGCCCTGCGGCGAGCGGCGCAACTTCAACATCAACACCGAGCTGAGCGTCGCATCAGGCACCTCCGACCCCACGAAGACCACCAGCTTCATGGCCATGGACTCCACCGACGGCGCCATCAACACCGTCTACCGCATCGCCTGGAAGGAGTGCCCGCCCAAGCCGTAGCCGCCCCGGGGTTGTGGGAACCGTACAGGTACCCCTCGCCAGCACTGGTATCGGCCCCGCTGTCCGGAAACCGGCGGGACGGACGAGGATGAACAGGTGCTCGACACCCTCGACCCCGCGGACCCGGCCTTCGCACGCGACCCCTACCCCTACTACGCACGCCTGCGCACCACCGGTCCCGCAGCGCGGGTGGCGCTGGCCAACGGCACGGACGCCTGGCTGGTCACCGGCTACCGGCAGGCCCGGGAGGTCCTTGCCGACCCGCGCTTCTCCAACGTGCCCCCGCACGCCGCGGGCCGCCCCAAGCCGGACTCACCGGCCCGGCGCGCCCGCGGCTGCCTCGCCCGCCACATGCTCAACACCGACGCACCCGACCACACCCGCCTGCGCCGGCTGACCACCGCCGCCTTCACCCCGCGCCGGGTCGACGCCCTCCGCCCCCGCATCGAGCAGCTCACGGCGGAGCTGGTGACGGACGTCGCGGACCGGCTGACCCGCTGGGGCGCCGCCGACCTCGTCGACGCCTTCGCCTTCCCTCTGCCCGTCCTCGTCATCGGCGAGGTGCTCGGCGTGCCCACCGCCGACCGGGCCGACCTGCGCACCTGGACCTACCAGGTCGGATCCCCCGCGGACGCCCTCCCCGCCGGCTCCGTCGACCGGGCGTGGACCAGCCTCCACGCCTACTTCACCTCGCTCATCGCGGAGAAGCGGCGGACGCCCGGCGACGACCTCTTCAGCGCCCTCGTCCACGACGAGGCCGAGGGCGGGCTGGACGACGGCGAACTGCTCGCGATGGCCTTCCTGCTGCTCTTCGCCGGCTACGAGACGACCATGAACCTGATCGCCTCCGCGTCCCTCCTGCTGCTCACCCACCCCGAGGAACTGGCCGCGGCCCGGCAGGGCGGGCCCGCGCGCTGGGCCGCCGTCGCCGAGGAGGCCCTGCGCCACGCCAGCCCGCTGGAGGGGACGACGTGGCGGCGTACGACCGAGGAGGTCGACCTGGGCGACGGCGTGGTCCTGCCCGCGGACGCCTCGGTCCTCGTGGTCCTCGCCGCGGCCAACCGCGACCCCGGCGTCTTCCCGGAGCCGGACGCGTTCCGGCCCGGCCGCTACGCCGCCTCCGGCGAACGGGCGGCGCCCCACGCGGCCTTCGGGCACGGCCCGCACTTCTGCCTCGGCTCCCGGCTCGCCCGCCTGGAGGCGGAGGTGGCTCTTCCGATGCTCTTCGGCGCGGACTCCCGGATACCGGCCCTCGCCCTCGCCGCCGACCCCGCCGGCCTTCCCTACCGCCCCGGCCTCCTCGTCCGCGGCCCGCGGCGCCTCCCGGTGGTCCGCGCCGGCTCCGCCGGCTGACCCTCAGGCCTGCCGGCCGGGTGGCCGGAGGGACTTCCTCCCCCGGCCGCACCCATGGGCTCTACAGTGGCCTGTGCCTTTGTGTGCTGCCAGGGAGGAAGTGCGTAGTGGTCGAGACGGTCCGGGGTTGTGTGCTGTTACTGGACGGTACGCCTGACCGGCGGCGAGGTGTCCTGCCGAATCCGACCGCGCACGCCGTCGCGGGCGCCCACCCCCGCCGCTTCCTCGCCGCGGACGCCGTGGACGTGGTGCAACTGCCCGCGGTGGAGGGCCCGCAGAGCGCCCTGGCGTATTTGCAGCACGCCGCGGCCGTGCCCGGCCCGCTCCTGGTCTGGGTGACGGGGCGGCTGATGGTCCCCGCCCGCCGCGGCGGCGAGCTCCACCTGGCCCTGCCCGGCAGCACCCCGGCCACCGTCCGCTACACCGGGCTGCCTTGGGCGTGGCTGCTGCGCACCTTGCAGGCGCACGCGGGGCCGGTGCTGCTGATGGCGGACCTGGAGGCCGACGCGGCTGCCTGGCCGCACGTCGTAAGCGGGGCCGGGTCCGGCGAAATCGCCCAGGGCGTGCCGCTGTTCGGCGTCGTCAACCCCGTCCCGCCGGTGCCCGCGCGCGAAGCCGGCCCGTACACGCGAGCGCTCCTCGAAGCCCTGCATACCGGAGACCCCCACTCCGGCGCCGTGCTCGACGTGCCCACGATCCACCGCCGCGCCCTGCTCGCGGCGGGACAGGGCCCGGACACCGTGCCCTTGCAGTGGGGAACGCCCGGCCCGGTCCTGGCCAACGTCGCTGCCGCGGCCCGCCCGCACCCGCACCCGGAGCCGCGGAGGGAAGCCGTACCGGCTCCCTTGCGGCAGCCGGCGCCCGCCCCGGTCCGGCCCCCGGACCCCGTTCCCGCACCCGCCGCTGCTGCCGTCCCCGCGCAGGACGACCTCCTGCCCGGCATCCTGGCCGCCGCCCACGCCGGCCGGCACAACGAAGCCGCGGCGATGGCCGCCGCGGGCGAGCAGCAGGCCCTGCGCCACTACGGGCCCGACAGCCCCGAGGCGGCCCTGTGGGTCGAAGTCCGCGCGGACCTCGCCCGCATGGCCGGCGACCACTCCCGGGCCGCCGAGCTGTGGATGACGGCTGCCGGCGCCCGCCTCGGCCGCAGCGGACCCGCCGACGGGGAAGCCCTGGCGGCGCTGAAGCGCGCGCACTACTGCTGGCAGCACAGCGGCGACCAGGCACCCCGTCTCGCCCCCGCCCTGCTCGCCCTGTGGGAACGGGTCCCCGGCGGCGAAGGCGCGGCCGGTCACATCCGCGCACGCCTGCAAGGAGCGGAGGAGAACGCCCCGCCCACAGTGGCCCGTTGACGCCCTGCCGGGAGCGCAAGTCCGCATGCGGGGCGTGCGGTGGTGCGCTTCGGCGCGTGCGGGCAGAACGGGGGTGATTGCTGTGCCCGGGAGGTATCAGCTGGGTGACAGTTCCCCACGTAGCGAGGAGTACGGGATGAAGCGTCTGCGCTCCGCCCTGACGACGGCCGCCGCCACCGCCCTGCTGAGCGTGTGCGGGGTGGTGCTGGCGTCACCGGCCCATGCGGAGGCCGATGTCAACCTCCTGGGCGGCGTCGCCACGGTGACGTTGGACGGAACGATCGACGTGACCCTTCTCGGCATTCCCCTGCCGAGCCTGCCGAACCTGCTTGAGGGCACCATCTGATGGCGGCCGCCCCGCCCCTCGCCCGCTAAGCGGAAGCCTCCGCCGCCGGCAGCCCGTACAGCCGCCGCGCGTTCCCGGAGCCGATCAGTGCGGCGATCCGGGGCGCGTCGGCGGCGGGCCACGCCCCCTCGCCCACCCACGTCCGCGTCAACTGCCGGAGCGCCCGCGTGAACAGGCGGCTGCCGGCCACGTACAGCTCGGGCAGCCCGTAGGCGTCGGTGGAGAACATGACCTTCCCGAACGGGGCCAGTTCGAGCACCTCGGCGAGGACGGCCGCGGCGCTCGCCCCGGTGTAGGAGAGCGTCAGCCCGACGTCGGCGTAGACGTGCGGGAAGACGTGGGCGAGGTAGGCCGCGTTGCGGTGGTACGGGTAGGCGTGCAGGAGGACCAGCGGGCAGCCCGTCGGCCGTACGGCCTTGATGAAGTCGGTGAGCAGCGCCGGGTCGCTGCGGTGCAGGCGCAGGTCGGGGTCGCCGAACCCCGTGTGGATCTGGAGCGGCAGCGCGGTGCCGGCGGCCGTCCACAGCAGGTGCCGGAGGAGGACGGGGTCGTGGAGGCGGCGGCCGGCGTCCCGAGCGGCCAGCAGCCGGTCCACGGCGGCGCCGAGCTCGCCGGGGCCCGGCGGCGCGGGATCGAAGTCGAGGCCGTGGCGGTAGGCGGCCACCGACTTGAAGCCCACCGCCGCACGGGCCGCCCCGTGCACGGCCTCCTGGAGGCCGCCGAGGAACTCCCCGCTGCTGCCGGCCTTCTCCGCGGCGCGCTCGGCGAGGGTCTCCAGCCGGACGATCTCGTGGGCGCGCCCGCCGCCCGCCGCGGCGAGCTCCTCGGGCGTGGTGAGGCCGTCGGCGAGGCCGGTGTCGACGACGTAGTCGGTGATGCCGGTGGCGCGCAGCAGCCGCCGCCCGGTCTCCTCCTCGCCCAGCTCGGCGCGGCGGGCCAGGTAGGCGGCGGGCGCGCAGTGGGCGGGGAGCCCGAGCAGCGGCGGGCACCAGCGGCGCACGGCGAAGCCCAGCTGGCTGTCGAAGAAGGTGGTGCCGTCGGCGGCCGGGGCGTCGGACTCCGTCAGGTAGGACAGGAACCCGGCCTCGTCGAGGGGGCCGCGGGCCACGCCGTGGCAGTGGTGGTCGACCAGGTCCGCCGGCTCCGCCGGCCCGTCGCCGTACGGCTCCGTTCCCGCCGGGTTCCCCATGTCAGTACCGGTGCCGGAGACCGGCGACGAGCGCCTCCGGCGAGTCGTCCCGCGTGCGCGCCTGCTCGCCTTCGCGGACGGCCAGGAACGCCTCGTAGAGCGGCTCCCCCAGAGCTTCCCGCAGCACGTCCGAGCCGCGGAAGCGGTCGAGCGCCTCCGGCAGGCTCGTGGGCAGCCGGGGCACGGCGGCGCCGGTGACGGCCGGGTCGCCGCTGACGGGGTCGGGCAGGCTGTACTTCTGCTCCATGCCGTTCAGGCCCGCGGCGATGACCGCGCCCGCGGTCAGGTACGGATTGGCCGTCGCGTCGACGCACTTGAGCTCGGCGTTGGCGCTGTCCGCGTCGAGGGCCGCGCCCGGGATGAAGCGCAGCGCCGCCTCCCGGTTCTCCGGGCCCCAGCACTGGAAGACGCCCGCCCACCGGGACGGGGCGAGGCGGAGGTAGCTCGCGGGGTGCGGGGCGGTGACGGCCAGCAGGGCGGGGAGTTCGTGGAGGATGCCGGCGAGGAACGCCTCGCCGGGCCGGGTCATGCCGAACGGCCCGTCGCCGCCGCGGAACAGGTTGCCGCCGTCCTGCCGGAGGCTGAGGTGGAGGTGGGCGCCGTTGCCGACGGTCCCGGGCTCGACGAGGGGCGCGAACGTGGCGTGCAGGCCGTGGCGCGCGGACACGGCGCGGATGGTCTCGCGGACGAGCACGGCGTGGTCGGCGGCGGTGACGGGGCCGGCCGCGGCGGTGGAGACCTCGAACTGGCCGGGGGAGTACTCCGGGTGGATCTGGAGCACGTCGATGTCCTGGGCGGCCAGGGCCCGGAGCACGTCGCGCACGTAGTCGGAGAGCCCGACCATGCGCGTCATGCCGTAGGCGGGGCCGGGGGCGGCGTACCGGGGCGCACCGTTCGCCGCGCGGGCTCCGTCCCCCGCGACGGCCTGCTCGGCCGCCCCTTCCCCTTCCCCGGCAAGGGTGACGACCCACTCGGTCTCGTATCCCATGCGCAGTTCGAGGCCTGCCTGCGCGGCCCGCTCGGTCATGCGCCGCGCGAATCCGCGCTGGCAGGCCGCGTACGGCGTGCCGTCCTGTTCGTTGCGGTCGGCCGGGGCCCAGGCCCAGCCCGGCTGCGCGGCGAGCACGGTGAGCCGGTCGAGGTCGGGGAAGAGGCGCAGGTCCCCGTCGGGGCCGCCGATGTGGCGGCTGGTGACGGCGGAGTCGTCGCTGAGGTACACGTCGAAGACGGGCGACATGCCCACGCCCCACTGCGCCGCGTGCGCGAGCCGGGCGGTGGGGACGGCCTTGACGCGGGTGATGCCCGCGTTGTCGACCCAGGTCAGGACGGTGCCGTGCACGTCCATGGCCGTCAGCCGCGCGGCTTCCTGACGCGCGGCCGAGGCCGCGGCTTCGTGCAGTGGTGTGTCCACGCTCGCTCCTGGGGATGCCGGTGTCTCGCCACTCCTGTGGGCCATTACACCGCACGAGGGCGCGCCCGGTGACGGAACGCCGCAACCCCCGGCCCGGTCGGATCGCCGGCCGCGGAGCCGAAGCCGGGCCCGGCTGCTACCAGCGGTACCAGCGGCCCCCGCCGGAGCGGACGAGGAAGCCGAGGAGCCAGAGGACCAGTACGACGATCGCGACCCACCAGAGGATCTTGAGCGCGAAGCCGGCCCCGAAGAGGAGCAGGGCGAGGAGCAGGACAATCAACAGTGGAACCATGGGGTTTACCTCCTTTTCCTTCGTCTGCCCGCATGCGGGCATGTCATTACTGCTGTGCTTCCGGCCGCCCGTCCGAATGGCCCAGTCGTGGTTTGCGCTCCGGCGCACACGGCTACACACGAGGCGCCCGCCCGCAACGGGCACGGGCCCACGGAGGGGCGATGCCGCAGCTGGAGCAGGAGAGAACCGACGGGGCGACGGAGACCGCCGACGGCCCTCCGGTCCGGCTGGGCAGCAGA
Organism: Streptomyces klenkii; assembly: GCF_003626645.1. Classification (GTDB taxonomy): domain Bacteria; phylum Actinomycetota; class Actinomycetes; order Streptomycetales; family Streptomycetaceae; genus Streptomyces; species Streptomyces klenkii. The sequence continues at coordinate 312,432 of NZ_RBAM01000009.1, forward strand.
ATGCTGACGTACCTCACCACCACCGATCACAAGGTGATCGGGAACATGTATCTGGTGACCGCCTTCTGCTTCTTCCTGTTCGCGGGGCTCATGGCGATGGTCATGCGGGCGGAACTGGCCCGGCCGGGCCTGCAAATCGTCAGCACCGCGCAGTACAACCAGCTGGTCACCATGCACGGCACCGTCATGATGCTGCTGTTCGCGACGCCGATGTTCGCCGGATTCGCCAATGCCGTGATGCCTTTGCAGATCGGCTCCCCGGACGTGGCGTTCCCGCGGCTGAACGCCATGACGTACTGGCTGTTCCTCTTCGGCGCCCTGATCGTCGTCTCCGGCTTCGTCGTCCCCGGCGGTGCCGCGGCCTTCGGCTGGTTCGCCTACGCACCGCTCAACAGCGCCGTCTACTCGCCCGGTGCGGGCGGCGACCTGTGGGCGATGGGCCTGGTCGTGGCGGGTCTCAGCACGGTCCTGGGGTCGGTGAACTTCATCACCACCATCGTCTGCCTGCGCGCGCCGGGCCTGACGATGTTCCGCATGCCGGTGTTCACCTGGAACATCCTCTTCACCTCCATTCTGGCGCTGCTCGCCTTTCCCGTCCTCACCGCCGCCCTGCTGTGCCTGGAGGCGGACCGGAAGTTCGGCGCGCACGTCTTCGACGCGGCCAACGGCGGCGCCCTGCTGTGGCAGCACCTGTTCTGGTTCTTCGGCCACCCCGAGGTCTACATCGTCGCGCTGCCGTTCTTCGGCGTGATCACCGAGATCATCCCGGTGTTCAGCCGCAAACCGCTCTTCGGCTACGCCGGAATGGTGGGCGCCACCATCGCCATCACCATGCTGTCGGCGTCCGTCTGGGCGCACCACATGTTCGCGACCGGCGCCGTCCTGCTGCCGTTCTTCTCGCTGATGTCCTTCCTGATCGCCGTTCCCACCGGAGTGAAGTTCTTCAACTGGATCGGCACGATGTGGCGCGGCAGCGTCTCCTTCGAGACGCCCATGCTGTGGGCGACCGGCTTCCTCGTCACCTTCCTGCTCGGCGGCCTCAGCGGCGTCCTCATCGCCTCGCCGCCGCTCGACTTCCCCGTCACCGACACGTACTTCATCGTCGCGCACCTGCACTACGTGCTCTTCGGCACCGTCGTCTTCGCCATGTTCGGCGGCTTCTACTTCTGGTGGCCCAAATGGACGGGCCGCATGCTCGGCGAACGGCTCGGGAGGATCCACTTCTTCACGCTCTTCGCCGGATTCCAGATCACCTTCCTGGTGCAGCACTGGCTCGGCGAGTCCGGCATGCCCCGGCGCTACGCCGACTACCTCGCCGCCGACGGATTCACCCTCATGAACACCGTCTCGTCCATCGGCGCGTTCCTGCTCGGCATCTCGACCCTGCCGTTCCTGTACAACGTGTGGCACACCGCCCGCCACGCGCCGAAAGTGACCGTCGACGACCCCTGGGGCTACGGCCGTTCCCTGGAATGGGCCACGAGCTGCCCGCCGCCGCGCCACAACTTCCACGCGCTGCCGCGGGTGCGGTCCGATTCCCCGGCCTTCGACCTGCACCATCCCGAAGCGCTGGAGGCGGCGGAGGAGAAAAGCCTTCCCCGGTAGGCGCAGCAGCCCGAGGAGCATTCCCCATGAAGACCGAGGCCGTCCTCTTCGCCGGCGTGGCCGGCTTCTTCCTCGCCACCGGGGCCGTCTACGTCTGGCTGTCCGGCCGCGAACCCGCGGGGAGCGCCGCGCTGACGGTCTCTTTCATCATGGCGTCGCTGATGGCCTTCTTCTTCGCCGTGAACTACCGCCGCCGGGGTGCCCGGCCGGAGGACGACAAGAAGGCCGTCATCGCCGACCGCGTGGGCCCGCTGGACTTCTTCCCGCCGCGCAGCGCCTATCCGGCGCTGACCGCCCTGGGCGCCGCCGTCAGCGCCCTCGGCATCGTCTTCGGGCTGTGGCTGTTCATCATCGGCTTCGGCGTCCTGGCCGCCGGGGTCGGCGGCATGGCCTTCCAGTACGTGCAGCGCGACGCCTGACCGGCCCCGCCGTCAGCGGTCCCGGCCCCGCCCCGGCCGTCACCTGCCGCGCCCGGCGGGCTCGCCCCGCCCGGCGGCCGTGCCCGGCTCCTCCGGCTCGATCGGCGCGGCCGTCCGCTCCTCGACGGCGCGCCGCTGCTCGGGCGTCACCGGGACCTCGACGCGGTCGCCGTAGTACCAGGAGCTCAGGGCCAGCCGCAGCCGCTGCCGGCGCGGCAGCTCCGCCCGGGGCCGGGGCGCGGTCAGGGGCTCCGGCACCTCACGCACCATCAGACGGTAGCCCTGCGCGGCGGACAGCGCCTCGTGGCCCTCGCCGAGCCCGCCCCGGACGTCCTGCTCGACGTTCCCGCTCTCGCGGCCCTCGGCGAGCAGCCTGCGGTCGTGCGCCTGGAGGGCCAGGCAGATGCGCCGGGTGACCCAGAACGCGAGCACCGGGCCGAGGACCACCGCGATGCGGAAGATCCAGGTCAGGGTGTTGACGGAGACCCGGAAGGAGAACGCGATGACGTCGTTGCCGCCGGCCGCCAGCAGCACCGCGTAGAAGACGATGCCGGCCACGCCCAGCGCCGTCCGTGCGGCCTGGTTGCGGGGGCGGTCGGCCAGGTGGTGCTCCGAGCGGTCCCCGGCGATCCACTTCTCCAGGAAGGGATAGAGGTAGAGGCCCGTGAACAGCAGGCCCGGCAGGACGACCGCCGGGATCAGCACGTTCCACATGAAGGTGTGCCCCCACAGCACCGTCTCCCACGGGGGCATCACGCGCAGGGCGCCCTCCAGGAACCCCACGTACCAGTCGGGCTGGGCGTCGGTGGCCACCTGGTCGGCCCGGTAGGGCCCGTACGCCCAGACGGGGTTGACCTGGGCGAGCCCGCCGAGCGCGGTCAGCAATCCGAAGATCATCAGGAACAGGCCCGTGGACTTCGTGGCGAACTGCGGGAACATGGGCTGCCCGACGGCGTTGCGGTTCGTCCGGCCGCGCTCCGCCCAGTGCGTGTGCTTGAGGTAGACGACCAGGATCAGGTGCACGGTGATCAGGGCGATCAGCACACCGGGTACGAACAGCACGTGCACCACGTACAGCCGGGGAAGGATCACGTGCCCCGGGAACGCCCCGCGCCAGATGAACGAACTCAGGTACGTGCCCACCACGGGGATCGACAGCACGATCGTGTTCGCCGTCCGCATCCCCGTCCCCGAGAGCAGGTCGTCCGGCAGCGAGTAGCCGGCGAACCCTTCGAGGAGCGCGAGGACGAACAGCGTCAGGCCCACGATCCAGTTGGCCTCCCGGGGCCTGCGGAAGGCGCCCGTGAAGAACACCCGGAGCATGTGGACCGCGATCGCCGCGATGAAGACGAGCGCGGCCCAGTGGTGGACCTGCCGGATGAGCAGCCCGCCCCGCACCTCGAAGCTCAGGTCGAGCGTCGACAGGTACGCCTGCGACATCCGCAGGCCGCGCAGCGGCTCGTACGGCCCGGCGTACACGCTCTGCGTCATGCTCGGGTCGAAGAAGAGCGTCAGATAGGAGCCGGTGAGCACCAGGACGGCGAAGCTGTAGAGGGCGAGCTCCCCCAGCAGGAACGACCAGTGGTCGGGGAACGCCTTGCGCAGCAGCGCCTTCGCGGCCTCGGCGGCCGGAAGCCGCCGGTCCAGCGCCACGAAGCCGGTCAGGGCCGCCTCCCGGACCTTCTCTTTCACCCGCCACGCTCCCTGTCGGCTCGCCGCCCGCACCCGCACCCGCGTCCTCGCGCGAGGCCGCGGCTGATGGGTAACCGGCGCGCCGGGAGCTCAACCGCATGATCGCCGGGTGTCACCCGGACCGCGCGGGCGGGCTACGCGGCGCTGCGGGCGTCGCTCCGCGCCTTCTCCCGGGCCAGCGCCTTCTTGCGCCCGGCGTCGAGGACGGCCAGCACGGCGTACGCGAAGAGCCCCGCCACGACCGCGACGTAGCACCAGGGGGAGGAGAGGTAGTTCGCCGCGCGCATGGCCGCGCTGGACGACCCGGCTGACCCGCGGGCGGTGCTGGGAGCCGTCCTGAACGAGTTCCTGCCCCTGGACGAGCAGCGCCGCAGCGCCCTGCGCGTCTTCGTCGCCTACTACGTGCGCAGCCTCACCGACCCTGCGCTCGCCGAGGTCTTCCTGCACGCCTCCCAGCCCCTTGAGCAGCTCGTCGCCGGTCTGATCCGGCAGGCGGGAGCGGCGCCCGGCGTCGACCCCGGGCGGGAGGCGGACCTGCTGGTGTCCGGGGTGACCGGGCTGGGCATGGACGTGCTCCACGGCCGGCGCACCCTCGCCGACGTGCGGACGACGCTGGACCACCACCTCGACCGGATCCTGCCCGCGCGCTGACCGCACGGCAGGGGGAACGGGAGAGGAGGGGGCGGACGCCGTGTCGTGCCGGCGCCCGCCGCCTCCTTCACTCCTTCACTTCAGCGTCAGGAAGCGCCGCTCGGCAGCTCCGCCCGGACCTCCCGCGCCGCCGTGACCAGGTTCTCCAGCGAGGCCCGCACCTCGGGCCAGCCGCGGGTCTTCAGCCCGCAGTCCGGGTTGACCCACAGGCGCTCGGCGGGGATGGCCTCCAGGCCCTTGCGCAGCAGCGCCGCGGCCTCGTCCGCGCCGGGGATGCGCGGGGAGTGGATGTCGTAGACGCCGGGCCCGACCTCGCGCGGGTAGCCCGCCGTGGCCAGCTCGGTGGCGACCTGCATGTGCGAGCGGGCCGCCTCCAGGCTGATGACGTCCGCGTCGAGGTCGTCGATGGCCCGGAGGATGTCGCCGAACTCCGCGTAGCACATGTGCGTGTGGATCTGGGTGTCCGGCCGGACGCCCGCGGTGGAGAGGCGGAACGCCTCGGTCGCCCACGCCAGGTACTCGGCGCGGTCGGCGGCGCGCAGCGGCAGCGTCTCGCGCAGCGCCGGCTCGTCCACCTGGATCACCGACGTGCCCGCGGCCTCCAGGTCGGTGACCTCGTCGCGCAGGGCGAGGGCCACCTGGCGGGCGGTGTCGCCGAGCGGCTGGTCGTCGCGGACGAACGACCAGGCCAGCATGGTCACCGGGCCGGTCAGCATGCCCTTGACGGGCTTGCCGGCCACCGACTGGGCGTAGCGGGTCCAGCGGACCGTCATCGGCTCCGGGCGGGAGATGTCGCCGGCGAGGATCGGCGGGCGGACGTAGCGCGTGCCGTACGACTGGACCCAGCCGTGCTGCGTGGCCAGATAGCCCGTCAGCTGCTCGGCGAAGTACTGCACCATGTCGTTGCGCTCGGGCTCGCCGTGCACGAGGACGTCGATGCCCGCCTTCTCCTGGTAGGAGAGGACCTCGCGGATCTCGGCCTTGATGCGCTCCTCGTACGCCGCGGTGTCGATCCGCCCGGAGCGCAGGTCCGCACGGGCGGTGCGCAGCTCGGTCGTCTGCGGGAAGGAGCCGATCGTGGTGACCGGCAGCAGGGGCAGGCCGAGGTGGGCCCGCTGGGCGGCGGCCCGCTGCTCGTACGGCTGCGAGCGGCGGCCGTCGGACTCGGTGACGGCGGCGGCGCGGGAGCGGACGGCCGGGTCGCGGGTGATGGCCGAGCCGGCCCGCGAGGCCAGGTCGGCGCGGTTGGCGGCCAGGGCGGCCGCGATGGTGTCGGGGCCCTGCGCCAGGCCGCGGGCCAGGGTGACCACCTCGGTGGTCTTCTGGCGTGCGAAGGCGAGCCAGCGGGCGATCTGCGGGTCGATGTCCCGCTCGGCCGCCGCGTCGAGCGGCACGTGCAGCAGGGAGCAGGACGAGGAGACGTCGACGCGGTCGGCGAGGCCGAGGAGCGTGCCGAGGACCGACAGGGACTTCTCGAAGTCGTTGATCCACACGTTGCGGCCGTTGACGACGCCGGCGAGGAGCCGCTTGCCGGGCAGCCCGCCGGCGGCTGCGAGGTCGCCGAGGTTGGCGGCGGCGGGACCGGTGAAGTCCAGGGCCAGGCCCTCGACCGGCGCCTTGGCGAGGACCGGGAGGGCCTCGCCGAGCCGGTCGAAGTAGGAGGCGACGAGCAGCTTGGGCCGGTCGGTGAGGCCGCCCAGGTCGCGGTAGGCGCGGGCGGCGGCGTTCAGCTCGGCGGGTGAGCGGTCCTGGACCAGGGCGGGCTCGTCGAGCTGCACCCATTCGGCGCCCGCGGCCCGCAGGTCGGCGAGGACCTCGGCGTACACCGGCAGCAGCCGGTCGAGGAGGGTGAGCGGCTCGAAGCCCGGGGCGACGCCCGGCGCGGGCTTGGCGAGCAGCAGGTACGTGACGGGGCCGACGAGCACCGGACGGGCCGTCAGGCCGAGCGCGAGGGCCTCCTTCAGCTCCGCGACCTGCTTGGTGGAGTCCGCGAAGAAGACCGTGTCGGGGCCGAGCTCGGGGACCAGGTAGTGGTAGTTGGTGTCGAACCACTTGGTCATCTCCAGCGGCGCCACCTCCTGCGTGCCACGGGCCATGGCGAAGTATCCGTCCAGGGCGTCGGCGTCGACGGCCGCGCGGTGCCGCGCGGGGATCGCACCGACCATCACACTGGTGTCCAGGACGTGGTCGTAGAACGAGAAGTCGCCCGTGGGCACTTCGTGAACACCGGCCCCGGCCAGCTGCTGCCAGTTCGTACGGCGCAGTGCAGCGGCCGTGTCCCGCAGGGCACCGGCCGTGACGCGGCCCTTCCAGTACCCCTCGATCGCCTTCTTCAGTTCACGGCCCTGCCCCTGCCGGGGGTAGCCGTGGACGGTGGCCTGTGCTGCCGCGGCTGCGGACTTGCTGGTCACGGAACTCTCCTTCGCGAGCGTGCGTGCGTCCATGACCCCGGGACGGGCGGAAGGCGCGAAGGAACGGCAGACCGGGCGGGACACTGCCTGCCGCGATGCGGTCGCAAGTGCGCCGCCGCGTCGTGCCCGCCTGATATGTGCGCCGACCCGCCCTCGAGGTCACCGGGATCTCCGTGCGCTCGGCAGCGCACGGGCAGTCGGCAGGTCTTCGGACTCGCGGGCGCGCCACATGGCACCTACTGGCCGTCGCTTCCCGGACCCCTGCGGATCCAGTGCGTATGACGGCGGTCGTTCCCGCTCACCGCTGCGGGGCAGTCCCGGATTCCCACCGGGTTCCCTCTTGCGACGCGCCTGCCTGGCGAGCAGGGCGAACCAGCTGCACCGTCACTCTAGGCGGCGGGGGCAGGTCACGGAAGAGTGAAGTGGCGCGCCTCACGAGCCGGTTCGCGTGGCCAGGCGCAGCCGCAGCTCCATTTCGTGCTCACCGGAGACGTGACCGCGGAGCTCGGCGGCGAAGGCGCGCTCCAGTTCCTCCTTGACCTGGCGGACCGGGTCGGCGGCGCCGAACAGGTCGGCCGTGACCGTGCCCGACAGGGAAGCCCGCCCCGGCTGTGCCGCGCCCTCGCCCAGCCGCGTGCGGGTGTCGACGGTCATGCACCAGATCATGGGGCCCGCGCCGGGCGCGCCCGGGCTGGTCTCGCTGCGCGGCGGCCCCGCTTCGGGGAAGACGGCCTCCAGGACGCCGAAGACGGCACCCGCGTCCTGGTGGCCGCAGTCCGTCAGATGCACGCTGACGTGGTCCGCACTCTCCCGGGCATCCGTCACCTGCTCCTCCTCCGCCGTCGTTGCCGTGACCGTGGGCCGCCGCCGTGCGCGGGGAAGCCCTGCTCCGACCGTACGGCGCGCCCGGGTTCCGTGCCGCGGGCTGTGCGACCATACGGGCCAGGTGCCCCGTTCCCGCGCGGAGATGCCGCCCCGGCTCCGGCGGCCTCACCCGAACGGTGGAATGCGCCCAAAGTAATTGACTGATTACGCTTGGTGCATGACCCTGTGGAGCCCCGCACCGCCGCCGTCGCAGCCCGCGTTGCGGGCCGCGGTGGCCGTGCTGGTCTCCGTCCTGCTGCTCTTCTCCGGAGGAAGCGGCACGGTGCTGGCCATGGGCTCCGGCCCGGAAGAGACCCCGGTGTCCGTGGAGTTCGCCACCGCGGACGACTGCGTCGCGGACAACCGCACGCCCCGCGTCCAGGTCTCTCCCGGCAGGCGCACGTGCCTGCCCTCCTCACAGGACTCCGGGGGATCCGGGTCCCCACTGGCCTCCGGCCGCCGGCTGACACCGCCGGCACCCGAAGGCCCCGCGGCCACCGCGGGCCACGCGCACAACGACGTCCTGCGCTGCTGAGAGGAACCCCGCCCGCCCCGTACGGGACGGGCCGTCGCGTCCGGCACGCCCGGAACTTTCCTCACACCACAGGCACGAGAAGCAGAGAGACGTCATGCCCCTCGATCCCGCGCGTGTCCTGAGCGCCTATCTGCGCGCCCAGGTCTACCGCGCCCCCGAGCCCGACCCCGAGCACGCTTCCGCCGGAGGCGCGCAGACCCCGGCCGCCGCCCCGAACCCGCCGGCCCCCTCGAACCCGTCGAACGCGCCGAACCCTTCGGCCCCGGAGGACCTTCCGCGCACCGCGGTCCCCGCGGACCCGGACGCGGAGAAGCCGCCCCCCGCCCCCGGCCCGGCCGCGCCCCGCGGCGCGCCGCGCCGGCCCGGCCTGTTCGCCCGTCTGCTGCTGTACGTACGGCAGGAGTAGCCGTTGCCGTCGCGCGGCTGCCCGCCTCCGCCGAGGGGGCGGGCAGCCGCCCGGCCACCGCTCCGCCTGCCGGCGCCCGCCCTGCCCCCTTTCAGGTGAAGGGGAAGGGCCGGTGGATCCGGAGGCTGCCGGCAGCGGGAAGGGGAAGGCCGTCGACGCAGACGAGGGAGAACCCATGCCGACCGACGATGTCGAGCGATTCCTGGGGGCCTTGAGCCCGGCCCACCGCGACGAGGTCCGCAAGCAGCCGCGCCCGCAGCAGGAGAAGCTGGCCGCCGCCTGGGAGACCGAGCTCCGGGAGGACACCGACCTCGACACGCTGAGCGAGCTGTCACCGGCCGCCGCGGAGAGCGAGGCGGCCCGGCGCGTCGTCGAGGGCAAAGACTCGTAAGGACTAGTGACTCGTAAGGACTCGTAAGGACTCGTAGGAGCACCTCGCCGGCTGCCGTAGCCCGCGGCCGGGCCGCGGGGCGCGCCGCGGCCGAATTGTGGTGGGGACAGTGCCGTCCGGCGTGGCCTACCGTGAGGGGGAGGCTGCGGCCTGCTCCTGGGGCTTCGGGGAGGTCAGGGAATGTCCGAGCGCGCCTACGACCGCGACAGGCTCCGGCAGTTCCTGTCGGGCGAAGCGGCAGGCGAAGGGCTCTCGCGCCGGGTCGTGCTGCGCCTGATGGGCGCCGCGGCGGGGCTCGCCGCCGCCGGGACCGGCACCGGAGCGGGCACCGCGGCGGCCGCGGGGAGACGGGGGATCGTCAAGCCCCTGCCCGCCGAGCTGTTCACCGTACGGGACACCAACGCGGAGACGAACTGGGCGGCACTGCGGGGCACCGGCTACTACACGCCGGTCGACCGGTTCTTCGTCCGCAACCACACCTCGACCCCCGTCCTCGACCCCGCACGGTGGCGCCTGACGGTGTGGGGCGGCGGACTGCGCGGCCGGGCGGTGGAGTTCTCGTACGAGGACCTGCGGTCCCTGCCGGCCGTGACCCGGAGCGAGTGCCTGGAGTGCGCGGGGAACGGCCGCAGCTATTTCGCCGCCCAGCAGGGCGACGCGGTCACCGGCACTCCCTGGACGATGGGCGCGGTCGGCGCGGCGCGCTGGCGGGGCGCGCGCCTGTCGGACGTCCTGCGGGCGGCGGGCCTGTCGCGGCGCGCGGTGGACGTGATGCCGCGCGGCCTCGACCCGGTGTACACCGCGCACGGCACGGACTACGGGCACGTGCGCCGGCCGATGCCCGTGGCGAAGGCCCTCGACGACGTCCTGCTCGCCTACGAGATGAACGGCCGGCCGCTCCTGCCCGACCACGGCTGCCCGGCGCGCCTGGTGGTGCCCTCCTGGGTGGGCATCGCCTCGGTGAAGTGGGTCGGGGACATCGAGGTGTCCGACCGCCCGCTGTTCTCCCCGTGGAACACCGTGTTCTACCGCCTCTTCGGCTCCGCCTACCCGCCCGGCGGCAGCCCTCCGCTCACGCGCCAGCCCGTGCGCAGCGCCTTCGAGCTGCCCCTCGGGGCGGTGTTCGCCGCGGGCCGGGTGCACCGGCTGACGGGCCGGTCGTGGTCCGGGGGCGGGAGCATACGCCGGGTGGAGGTCAGCACGGACGACGGCGCCACCTGGCGGGAGGCCCGTCTGCACGACACCCCGCGGCCGGGCGGCTGGGTCCGCTGGAGCACCTCCTGGCACCCGTACGAGCCCGGGCCCGCCCGCCTTCTGGCCCGGGCCACGGACACGGCCGGCACCACCCAGCCCTTCCGTGCCGTCCCCAATGAGCAGGGCTTTTTCTTCGACGCGGTGGTCCGCCACCCCGTCCGTGTCGTCTGAAGCGCGGGCCGGGACCCGGGGCCCGGAGGTATTCGTGCGCCGCGTAGGGTGCCCGGTCGTGACCGAACGCGAGATGACCGAACCTGAGACGACCGGATCCGAGATGACCGGATCCGACCTGCCGGAGCCCGGCTTCCTGACCACGACCCGGGCGTTCTACGACGCCGTGGCCGCCGACTACGCCGACCGCTACCGCGACGAGCTCGACGGCAGCCCCCTGGGCCGCGCGATGCTCGGCGCGTTCGCCGACCTCGTCCACGCCGCCGGCGGCGGGCCCGTCTCCGACATCGGATGCGGCGAGGGCCGCGTCACGGCGCACCTGAGCCGCCTCGGGCTGTCCGTCTCCGGGATCGACCTGTCGCCGGGAATGCTCGCCCTGGCCAGGAAGTCGCACCCGCACCTGAGCTTCACCGAGGGCTCGATGCTGTCCCTCGACCTCCCGGACGCCTCCCTCGCCGGCGTGGTGGCCTGGTACTCGGTCATCCACACCCCCCAGGAGCGGCTCCCGGAGGTGTTCGCCGAGTTCCACCGGGTCCTGGCGCCGGGCGGCCACCTGCTGCTCGCCTTCCAGGTGGGCGACGTCCCGCTGCACGTGGCGCGCCCGTTCGGCCACGACGTGGCCCTCGACTTCCGCAGGCGGCAGCCCGACCGCATCGCCGGGATGCTGCGCGACGCGGGCCTGGTCGTGCACGCCCGCACGATCCACGAGCCGGGCGCGGACGAGACGCCGCAGGCCTACCTGCTGGTCCGCAGGCCGGCCGCCGACGCCGGCTGACCCGGCCCCGCCCCGCGACGCCCCGGGGCGCGCCGGGCCGCGGGCTCAGCGCTTCGGGCGGTCGCGCCAGAATTCCAGGACGGCCGCCCGCAGCGTGCGCCCGGTGGTGACCGTGGACGTGGCGTGCCAGACGGAGGAGTCGAAGGCGACGACCGTGCCGGCGGCGGGCGGCAGGGACCGTACGGGCGCGGTCGTGGGGTGGTGCGAGGCGCGGACCTCGAAGTGCCCGCCGCCGTCGGCGGGCCAGTCCCGGTTGAAGTAGAGCACCACGGTCAGGGCCTTCTCGGGCTCGTCGTGGTGCAGGGAGATGAACTCGCCCTCGGCGTGCGTGAACAGGCCGGTGTCGCGCGGCAGCCCGGCCAGGGCCAGCCCGGTGACCTCTTCCAGCCGCGCGGTGAACTCCGGCCCGTCGAGGCCGTCGAGCAGCCGCGACCAGACCGCGGGCAGGCGCTCCGCGGCCGGCAGCCGCTCGCCGTCCCGGGAGAGCCGCAGGGAGCCCAGCCGGAAGCGCTTGACCGGGCTGGAGAAGACCACTTTCTCGAAGCGGTCGGCGCCGGGATAGGCGGCGTCCAGCTCCCGGACCGCGGAGTCCGTGAGGATCCCCGTCGCCACGTGGGCGGCGATCGGTCCGCTGGTCCTGGTGAATTCGGCGGTGGTACGCAGCATCGTGGAACAGACCTCTCCTGCTGGCGGGCGCCCGCACGGGGCGCGGGCGGTGGCAGGCGGTGATGCTAGGCGCGCCGGCAGGAGGAGGGCTGTACGGAGATCCGTAGAGCAGAGATCCGTAGAGCAGAGACCCGTAGAGGAGTGACCCGTAGAGGAGTGACCCGTCAGCAGGGCACCGCGGCCGGCTCCGCCCGCCCCGCGGGGAGGATCCCGTCGAGGATGATGGCGCAGGCCGCGTGGAGTTCGGTGCGGAGCTCCAGGCGGGCGTCGCGCTCCTCCGCCTGGGACCAGCGGTAGAGCGTCCCGAGGTAGATGTCGCGCAGCAGGCAGCCGACGCGGTAGGCGTTGACGTCCGCGGGCAGTTCGCCGCGCTCCAGGGCCGCGTCGACGACCTCGGCGAAGATCTCGCCGGCGTACGGGGCCTCCTGCATCGGCCGGCCGGCCTTCACCCAGGCCATGAGCATGGAGCGGGTGACGTCCCGCTCCTCTTCGTTGATGTCGGCCAGGATGCGCATGCAGCGCTCCAGGGCGGCGCGCAGGCTCTCCTGCTGCTCGATCCCGGAGGCGCTCAGGCCGGCCCTGAGGCGGACACGCCGCTGCTCCCCCCACGCGCTGATGAGGTCTTCCTTGCGCTGGAAGTGGTTGAAGAACGTGCCGCGCGCGACGTCGGCCGCCTCGGCGATCTCGTCGACCGAGGTCGCCTCGTAGCCCTTCTCGGTGAAGAGCTTCAGGGCCGAGTCGTACAGGCGGCTGCGGACCTTGAGCTTGTTGCGCTCGCGGCGCCCGAGGGGGGCGGCGCGGTCCGTCATCGCGGGCATGTCATCCATGGCTGCTCCTGCTGGTTCATCGCTTCTCCGGCTTGCGGCCTCGCATGCCAGCTGCCCGGGTCGCATTGACGAATCCGCCCCGCCGCGAATGGATGATCATGCCGTCGCCTCGCCGACGCGGTACGTGCGTCCCCGGCATGAAGACCCCGCCCCCGTCTGGCGATCTACTTGTACCACGATCCATGAATGGTTGGAAGTTCATGAACTGTGGAGGAGTCGTGATGCGGATGCGGGGATACGGCACCGCGCGCCGTATCCCCGCCCTATCCGTGCCCTATCCGTGCCGTATCCCCGCCGTATCCCGGGCCGACAAAGGCCGCCCGTCTTCCGGTTACGAGATGCCGGCTCCTTGCAGATCACGGGCCAGGCGCTCGGCGCTCTCCTCGCCGAGCAGCCGGGTGACGGACACCACCAGGCCGTGCTCGGCGAGCAGTTGCTGCCGCAGCCGGGCGGCCATGAGTGAATCCAGGCCATAATCGCGCAGGGGACGGCGGGGGTCGATGCCGTCGGGGGCCATGGCCAGCAGGCGGGCCGCGCCGCGGACGAGCGCCGTTGCCCCGGCCGCTTCCCCCGCCGCCGCCCGGCCGCCCTCCGGGCCCGCTTCCGCCGGCTTCCGGGCGGCCTCTTCCGCTTCATGGCCGGATCCGGGTTCCGGATCGCGGCCGGACGCGGCATTTGCCGGGAGGGGCGCGGGAATTGCGGGGGAATTCGCGAATGCGCGGCCACGGGCCGGGGCCAGGGCTCCGCGCAGCGCGGTAGTCAGCGTTCTGGGAGCGTGCACCGCGCCTTCCACGAGGTGGGCCGCGAATTCGGGCAGGCGCAGCGCCGAACCGGTCCGTGATCCTGTTGCCGGCGACTCGGAAAGGCGTTCGAGAACGATGCCGCGGAATTCGGCCAGCCGCCGGCCGTGCGCCCCGACGACGGTCAGGTCGGCGTGGGCCCGGGCGCCTGTCCGGGCCGGGGCGAAGGAGGCCATCACCCAGGCGTGCGGGCTCAGTTCGTCATCGAAGCGCACCTGCCCGAAGGAGACGGGGTGGTAGGCGTGCCGCGCGGACGGGCCGGCGGGCGCGGCGGCCAGCAGTGGCAGCAGGCACGCCTCCCAGGCGGCCTGCCCGAGGCCGCCGGGCGGGGCCACGAACGCCACGGCCTCCCCCTCGCGCCGCCACACGTGCTGCACGGCCGCCCCGTACGCGTCGGGGACGCCGTAGCCGCGCCGCTCCAAGCCGGAGAGGAACTTCCCGGGCGGCTGGTAGTCGTGACAGCGCGACAGGGCCGCGGCGACGGCGCCTTGGAGGTCGGGTGCGGGGCCGTCCGCCCCGTCCGCGGCGTGCACCGTCGCGGTCAGGCACGTCAGGGCGGCCGTGGCGCCGCGCGCTCCTCCCGGCAGGGCTTCGACCAGGGCCGGGCGGGCTCCGTCCAGAGCGCTGCCCAGGCGGGCGCGCAGGGTCGGCCCGCCGGCGGTGGTGACGGCGGCGGCCCCGGCGGCCGGGCGCGCGTCCTTGATGACGAAGGCCGCGCGGCCCTGCGCCGCCGCTGCCGCGGCCTCGTGCAGGGCGCGCAGGTGCACGACCGGAGGGACGGGGGCCAGGCCGCGCAGGGAGACGGCGGGTGTGCCGGGGTCCTGGGGGAAGTCGGCGGTGATGTCCCCGGCCGGCCGGGGACCGGGCTCCGGGGCGTCCGGCCGGCGCAGGTGCTGCTCGTCCCAGGGGTAGGCGGGCAGCGGCACGTGCCGGGCCGGGCCGCCGAACCAGCGCTCCCAGTCGACGTGCCCGCCCGCCGCGAAGACCCGGCCGAGCGCCGCGGCCAGTTCGGCGTCCTCGTCCCGGCCGCGGTGGGAGGAGGCGACGACGGCGCCGTCGGCACCGGTCTCGGCGAGGGTCTCCTCCATCGCGGCCTGGAGGATGGGGTGCGGGCTGACCTCGACGAAGACGGAGTCGCCCGCCTTGGCCAGGGTCTGGACGGCGTCGTGGAAGCGCACGGGTTCGCGCAGGTTGGCCGCCCAGTAGGAGCCGTCCAGCTCGCGGCCGTCGACGGGTGCGCTGCGGACGGTGGAGTGCAGGGGGATGCCGGCGGCCGACGGGGCCAAGTCCGCCAGCTGCTCGCGGAGCGGGCCGGTGAGCCCGTCCATGAGGGGGGAGTGGGAGGCGACGTCGGCTTTGACGAAGCGGCTGAAGACCCCGGCCGCGTCCAGGCGGCACTTGACGCGGTGGAGGGCGGCCAGGTCGCCCGCGAGGACGGTGGTGGTGGGCGCGTTCTCCGCCGCCACGCACACGCCCGGCCCGTCCAGCCGGGCGGTCTCCTGCGCCTGGGGCCCCGCCAGTTCGGCCGCGAGCAGGCCGCCCTGCCCGGCCACGGTGCGCATGAGGCGGCTGCGGCGGCAGATGACGGCGGCGCCTTGCGCGGTGGTGAGGGCGCCGGAGACGACGGCCGCGGCGACCTCGCCCATGCTGTGGCCCGTGCAGACGTCGGCGGCCAGGCCCATGTCGTGCCAGTGCGCGGCGAGCGCCACTTCGACGGCCCACAGGAGGGGCTGGACCTTGTCCACCTCGGTGGGGAAGTCCTCCTCCGGGGCGTCGAGGAGCGCGGCGAGCGACCAGCCCGCCTCGTGCCGTACGGCCTCGTCGCAGGCGCGCAGGGCGCGGGCGAAGGCGGGGGAGGAGGCCCGCAGGGACCGGCCCATGCCCGCCCACTGCGAGCCCTGACCGGGGAAGACGAGCACGGTGCGGCGCGGGGGCCCGAAGACGCCCGGGCCCGGGGCGCCGTGCGGCGTGCCGGTGCCGGCGGCCAGGTCGCGCAGGGTGCGGGCGAGCCCGTCGTGGTCGGCGCCGGTGGCCCACAGCCGGTAGGGGTGGGCGTCGCGGCGCAGGGCCGCGGTGGCGCATATGTCGCGCAGCGGCAGGTCGTGGCCCGCGCCGCCGGGGCCGAGGTGATCGGCGTAGGCGGTGGCCAGCCGGATGAGCGAGGACCGGGAACGGGCGCTGAGGACGAGCAGGTGGACCGGCCGCACGGCGGGCGTCTCCGCGCTCCGGACGGCCGCCGGGCGCGCGGAGGGGGCCGCGGTCCGCGGCGGGAACACCGCGGAGGACGCCTCGGGTACGGCCGCGGGGGCGTCGTACCGGGCGACGACGACATGGGCGTTGGTGCCGGACAGCCCGAAGGAGCTCACCCCGAGCAGGGTGCGCCCGCCCGGCGCCGCGACGCCGTCCTCCGCCCGCTCCAGGGGCTCGTTGCGGGTGACGACCTCGACGGGGAAGCCCGGGCGGGTGAGCAAGGGGTGGGGCGTGTGCTGGTGCAGCGAGGCGGGCACGACGCCGTGCCGGGCGACGAGGATCGTCTTGATCAGCCCGGCGATGCCGGCCGCGGCCTCGGTGTGGCCGATGTTGCTCTTGACCGAGCCCGTACGGGTGCGGCGGCCCGCGGGCAGATCCTCCAAGGCCTGGGCCAGGGCGCGCAGTTCGACCGTGTCGCCGACGGGCGTGCCGGTGCCGTGGGCCTCGATGTAGGCGAGGTCGGCGGGGCGTATACCCGCGCTCGCGCACGCGGCGGTGAGCATGTCGACCTGCCCGGACACGGCGGGCTTGAGGAGCAGCCCGCTGCCGCGCCCGTCGTTGGTGACGGCGCTGCCGGCCAGCAGCGCGAGCACGGGGTCGCCGTCGCGCAGCGCGTCCGCGAGGAGCTTGAGGATGACGACGCCGGCCCCTTCGCTGCGGACGAACCCGTCGGCGCCCGCGTCGCCGAACCGGCAGCGGCCGCCGGGGGAGAGCATCGCGGCCTGGGAGTAGGCGATGGCGTCCTGCGGGGAGAGGATGACGTTCACGCCGCCCGCGATCGCCAGCCCGGTCTCGCCGCTGAGCAGGCTCTGGCGCGCGGAGTGCACGGCGACCAGGGACGAGGAGCAGGCCGTGTCGAGGGTCATGCTGGGGCCGCGCAGGTCGAGGGCGTACGAGATGCGGCCCGCCGCCATGGCCCGCAGGTGGCTTCCGGTGACGTCGCCCAGGGTGTGCCGGCCGCCGTCGGCGTAGTCGGCGGTGGCCTGCCCGATGAAGACGCCGCTCCTGCTGCCGGCCAGCGAGGAGGGCGTGATGCCGGCGGCCTCCAGGGCCTCCCAGACCACGGGCAGCAGCAGCCGGTGCTGCGGGTCGAGGCCGGCGGCCTCGGCGGGGGAGATGCCGAAGAAGGCGGCGTCGAAGGAGAACGGGTCGCCGAGGAAGCCGCCGTGGCGGGAGACGGTCTTGCCCGGGGTGCCGGGCGTGTCGGCGTGGTACGGGTCGATGTCGAATCGCTCGCGGGGGACGGCCGTGATGCAGTCCCGCCCGGCGAGGAGGTTGTGCCAGAACTCGCCGGTCCCGGTGGCCTGCGGGAACCGGCATCCCATTCCCACTACGGCGACGGCGCGTTCGGGAGCCAAGGCGTCCATGTGAAACCCCACTTCGGTCACGTGCTGAAGGTCATTGCCGAACGTGTGCGGAGCGGCGGGGCTGCGAGACGAGGAAGCGACGGCCCCACTGGCGTGGGCGATTGTGGTCCAAAGATGCACTGGAGATCAATGTTGGCCTGTAGGTCCCTCCTTGGACTGGCCGAAACTGCGCCATGTCCCGTCCGCTGCATCCCGGTTGGTCGGGTTCTGCGGTGCCCGGCCGGCGCCGGTTGGAGGTGCGGTCCTTCCGAAAAGTTGGGCTTGAGTTCAAGATTGCATGCCAATATAAATTTATTCGCCAGTTCACTACAGGCTTCACGACGGACGACAGGCGGGGGCAGCGATGGTGAGGTACTTGGTCGACAGGGAGTTCCGGGACGACGACCGCTTGCGGCGGACGCTTCCGGCACACCGCACCTACTGGCGCAGGATGTCCCGCCTGGGCGTCCTGCTGCACGGCGGCTCCTGGCGGGAGGGCTGCGGCGAGATCCTCGTCGTCAAGGCCGCCACCCGCGGCGAGCTCCAGCAGGTGCTGGGAGAGGACCCGTACGTCCAGGAGCACCTCGTCCTGGAGACGCGCATCAAGGCACTGGAAGCCCTCGTCGAAGCCGGCGAGCAGCCTCAGAGCGCCGTGCCCGGGCGGCCGGAACCCGCGGCGGACCCGGGGCGCCGTGCGGACGCGCAGCTCAGCGCGCACGAGTGGCGCGTCGCCCGCATGATGCTCACCGGGCTGACGAACCGGCAGATCGCCGAGCAGTTCGCCGTCTCGCCCCGTGCCGTGGAACAGCACATCACCCGGATCTACCGGAAGCTGTCCATCAGCCGCCGTGCGCAGCTGGCCGTCGCCATCCAGGGCGACCTGCCCCGGGCCGGCGAGCTCGCGGCCGCCGGCTGAGACGCTTCCGGCGGACGGCAGCGGCCGGCGCCGGGCGGACCGGATCTCCGGCTCGCCCGGCGCCGGACGCTGCCCGCGCGCCGCCCTCCGCCCTCTGCTACGCGATCGCGTGCTCGGCAGCCGCCGCGTCCGCCAGCGGGCGCAGCCGGCCCAGGAGTTCCGCCTCGCCCAGGGCACGGGTGACCTGGAAGAGGTCGGGGCTGCGGTCCGTGCCCGTCACGCACACCCGCAGGACGTTGACCACCTCGCGCACCGACCCGTGGTACGCCTGCGGATCCGCCCGGTACGTCCGCACGTCCGGCGCGAAACCGTGCCGCTGAGCCAGGTCGCGCCACTGCGCGTACCAGTCCTCGGCGGGCCCGGCGTGCCGGTAGCTGCCGGCGAGGTCGGTGACCAGCTCGGCGACCTGCCGGGCCGGCAGCCCCAGGCGGGCGTCGCCCAGCGCGCCCACCGGCGTGTGGAGCTCGGGGAAGAAGAAGCCGTACGCGCGGCGGAACTCGCTCCAGCAGGCCAGGTCCTTGCGCGGCGTCCCCGTACCGCTCCGGCCGATCTCCAGGGCCTGCACGGCCAGGTCCGGGCGGGCCCGCAGGACGCGCGCGAGCCCGGGGTCGTTCCCCCCGGCCCAGGCGGACAGGGCCCGGAGGGCCTCGTCCGGGGAGAGGGAGGCGATGTAGTCGCGGCTGACCGAGCGCAGCTTGCCCAGGTCCACCATGGGTCCGGCCGTCCCCGCCTCCTCCAGGCGCACGGGCTCGGCCAGGGCGCGGTCCGCCGGCAAGTCGGCCAGCCGGCTGTTGGCCAGGCCGCGCAGGTAGTGCCGCACCGCCTGCGCCGGGTAGCCGGCGGTCAGGTAGAACGCGGCCGCGGACTCCGGGTCCTTGCGCTTGCTGAGCTTGCGCCTGCTGGAGCCCTCGACCTTCATCAGCGGGGCGATGTGGGCGTACTGGGGAGGCATGAAGCCCAGGGCGCGGTGCAACTGGTGGTGTACCGGCAGCGAGGAGATCCACTCCTCGCCGCGGATCACCAGGGTCACCCGCATCAGGTGGTCGTCGACGACGTGCGCGAAGTGGTACGTGGGCAGCCGCCGGCCCTGCTCCGCCGACTTGAGGATCACCACGTCGTTGCCGTTGTCGAGCATCGTCAGGGCGCCGCGCACCCGGTCGCGGAAGCGCACCCGGCCCGGCAGCCCCACCGGGCAGCGGAAGCGGACGGTGAACTCCTCGCCCGCGGCGATGCGCTCCTGCGCCCGCTCCACGCTCAGCCCCCGGCAGCGCGCCCACTTGCCGTAGTAGCCGAGCGGCGACCGCGACTGCTGCTGCCCGGCCGCGTTCTCCGCCAGCACCTCCGGCGAGCAGAAGCACGGATAGGCCTGCCCCGTGCGCACCAGCTCGCGCACGTAGCTGAGGTAGATGCCCTCCCGGTCCGACTGCACGTACGGGCCCCACGCGCCCGCCCGGCCGGAGCCCTCGTCGGGGTCGAGGCCGAAGTAGCCGAAGACCCGCGCGAACTCCTCCGCGGCGCCCGCGACTTCCCGGCGCTTGTCGGTGTCCTCGATGCGCACGACGTACGTGCCGCCGCTGCGCCGAGCCGCCTCCTGCGCGAGCAGCGCCACGTACAGGCCGCCCAGGTGCACGGAGCCCGTCGGGCTGGGGGCGAAACGCGTCACGTGGGCGTCCGGCGGGAGCCTGCGCGGGGCGAAGTGCTCCTCCCAGACCTCGCAGGAGCGCAGGTCGGCGGGGAACCACGAATCGATGACGTCACGGTCCTGCATGGCACATCCTTCCGTCGTGCAACAGCGGCAGCAGCGGTGCGGGGTTCACCCGGGTGAACCGTCAACTGCGGTGAACAGAGCGGGTGTCCGGGTGCCGACACTAGGCCGCTCCGGCGCCCGCGCCCCGGGCCCGGCGCGACGGTGATGTGGGAACCCGAACCCTCCGCGCCGCGCACCGGCCCGCCCCGACGGGCGGTGAGCCACGCTGGTCCCGGCCGCCCCGGAAGAGGGCGGCCCGGACCGGAGGGAAAGGACGCCGACGTGCTGCGCGTGATCCTGCTGGCGCTGGGAGCCCTGGCGGTGGGCACCGACGCCTACATGACGGCCGGGCTGCTGCCGCAGATCTCCGGCGAGTTCCGCGGCTCCACCGCGGCCGCCGGCCAGCTGGTGACCGTCTTCGCCGTCTCCTACGCGCTCCTCGGCCCGCTCGCGCAGGCCGCGCTGGGCCGCCTGGGCGTGCGCCGGGTCCTGCTCGTCTCCCTGGCCGCGTTCACCCTCGCCAACGCCGCCGGCGCCGCCGCCCCGGACGCGGTGAGCCTGGCGGGCACGCGCGTGGTGGCGGGTGCCGCGGCCGGCGTCTTCATGCCCACCGCCGCCGCGGCCGCGTCCCTCCTCGCCGGGCCCGAACGCCGGGGCCGGGCCCTGGCCGTGGTGCTGGGCGGGCTCAGCTGCGGCACCGTCCTCGGCGTCCCCGTCGGCCTGCTGCTCGCCGGCCACACCGGGTGGCGCTCCGCGCTGTGGCTGGTGACCGGCATCGGCGCCGCCGCCCACCTGGGCGCGTCGCTCCTGCTGCCGCCCATGGACAGTGCGCCCCTGCCCTCGCTCGCCGAGCGCGCAGCCCAGCTGAAGGACCGGCGGACGAGCGTCGCCGTCCTGACCACCTTCTGCCAGACCGTCGCGAGCCTGGGCCTCTACACGTACCTGCTGCCGGTGCTGGACGCGGCGGGCGCGGGGCCCGGCGGCGCCGGACTGTGGGTGTGGGGACTGGGCGGCGTGCTGGGGAGCTTCGCTGTCGGCCCCCTGCTGGACCGCGTGCCCCGCCCCGGCCTGCTCACCGGGCTGCTGCTGTCGGCCCTGGCCCTCGCCCTGGCGGCGATCGGGCTCGCCCGCGGCCCGTGGTGGCTGTGGCCGCTGCTGGCCGTGTGGGGCGCGGCCGGCTGGGCCTTCGTCGTCCCCCAGCAGCACCGCCTGCTCGCGGCCGGGCCCGCCCGCGGGGCCGCGGCCCTCGCCCTCAACAGCTCGGCCACCTACCTCGGCGGATCGGCCGGCGCCGCGCTCGGCGGCGCGGCCCTCGCGGCGGGCCTCGCCCCGCACGACCTGCCACTGGCCGCGTCCGGCTGCGCCGTGGTCGCGCTGGCCGTCCACCTGGCCGGCGCCGGCCGCGGCGCCCGCCGCCATGGCGCGCAACCTCCGCCCGGGTGCCCGGCGGTGCCGCCACCCGGCCCGTCATCAGCCGTCCGGCCCCGTAACCGGTCACCGGACCCGTAACCCGTAATCCGCATCAGCAACCCGTCACCCGTCACCCGGCCCCCGTCCCGGCCACCAACCACCGGAGGACCCCGTGAAGTTCGGCGTCAACGTCCCCAACTACGGCCCCGGCGCCACCCCCGAGACCCTGGGGGAGTGGGCCGGCCGGCTCGAAGCGCTCGGCTACCACCACCTCCTGGTGTCCGACCACGTCGCCCCCACCCCCGAGGTCCATCGCCTGTTCGCCGCGCCCTTCTACGACCCCTTCACCGTGCTGTCCTACCTGGCCGGCGTCACCCGCACGATCGGGCTCGGCACCACCGTCACGATCCTGCCCTACCGCCACCCCGTCCTGACCGCCCGCATGGCCGCGGCCGTCGACCGGCTCAGCGGCGGGCGCTTCGTCCTCGGCGCGGCCGCGGGCTGGGCCCCGGCCGAGTTCGCCGCGCTCGGCGTCCCCTACGCCCGCCGTGGTGCCCGCAGCAACGAGTACCTCGCCGTCATCAAGGCCTGCTGGGCGAACGACGTGGTCAGCCACCACGGCGAGTTCGTGTCCTTCGACCACCTGCACACCGGCCCGGCCCCCGTGCAGCGCCCCGGCCCGCCGGTGTGGGTCGGCGGGCACAGCCCCGGCGCCCTGCGCCGCGCCGTCCGCTTCGGCGACGCCTGGCACCCCACCTCCGTCACCGCCCAGTGGCTGACGGGCTACGGCCTGCCCGCCCTGGAACGCACGGCCAAGGAGCTGGACCTGCCCGTGCCCGCGCTCGTGCCCCGCATCAAACTCCGCGTCACCGCACGCCCGCTGGGCCACGGCCGCCTGCTCGGCGAGGGCAGCCTGGACGAGATCCGCCAGGACCTGGCCCTCCTGGACGCCCTGGGCGCCCCCGCCGTCGTCCTCGACCCGACGTTCCCCGGCGAGCCCCGCACCCCCGAGCGCAACGCCCGCGACCTCGACGCCCTCGAAACCCTCGCCCGTACGGTCATCGACCCGGAACAGCAGCGCCTGCGCTGACGTTGCCCGCAGCATGACCACACCCAGCCCCGGCGCGGCCCCCGCGCCGCGCCACCCCGACGTGGACCTGCGCCGCCTCAGAGTCCTGGCGGAGCTCGACCGCCGCAAGACGGTCAGCGCCGCCGCGGCCGCCCTGCACCTGACGCCCTCCGCCGTGTCCCAGCAACTGGCCGCCCTCTCCAAGGAGCTGGGCGTGCGCCTGACCGAACCGGCCGGCCGCCGGCTGCGCCTGACCGGCGCCGCCCGCATCGTGCTGCGCCACGCCGAGGAGATCTTCACCTGGACCGACCGGCTCCACGAGGCGGTCGCCGCCTGGCGCGAAGGGGAGACCGGCGACGTCTCGGTGGCCGGCTTCGCCACCACCCTCACCCCGCTGATCCTGCCCGCCGCCGCCCTCCTCAAGGAGAGCCGGCCCCAGCTGCGCACGACCCTCGCCGAGGTCGACCCGCCGGTCAGCTTCGAGATGCTCGCCGACGGGCGCACCGACGTCGTCATCGCCGTCGAGTCCCCGGTCGCGCCCGTCAGCGACCCGCGGTTCGAGAAGTTCCCCCTCATGCAGGAGGTCTTCGACGTCGCCCTGCCCCTGGGCCACCGGCTGGAGGAGGCGGCCTCGCTGACGCTCGCCGACCTCGCGGACGAGGCGTGGATCTTCGCCACCGCCGGCATGTGCCAGGAGATCCCCCTGGCCGCCTGCGCCGCCGCCGGGTTCACCCCGCGCGCCACGCACGCCATCGGCGACTGGGAGGCCACGTTCGCGGCGGTCCGGCACGGCATGGGCATCAGCCTCGTGCCGCGCCTGGCCCGCTCCGCGGCCCGCTCCGGCGTCGTCGTCAAGACCTTCGACGACGCGCCCTGCCGCCAGGTCTTCGCCGCCGTGCGCGCGGGCGACGGGAGCCTGCCCCAGGTCGCGGCCGTCGTCGACGCCTTGGCGCAGGCGGCCGCGACGGCCCGCGCGCAGGACGGCGGCGAACCGTAAGCCCGCCTTCACGGTCATCGGAAGAATCCCTCGATGGACGCCGCGGGGGCGGCGGTGTGAGGCTCTACCCAAGAGCCCGGCCGCCGCACCAGCCCCGGGACTCCGCCCGGCCAGGCCCGTACCGGCGCCGCAACGCCCCCGTTCCCCCGTGCAGTTGCGCCCGGTACGACCTCGCCTCCATGAGACCGAAACGCCCCGAAAAGCCGCCCTTGGGCCGGCCGACCCCCGGGGCACCGCGACGCCGAGGAGAATCATGTCGAAGGGTGCCGTCCTGCGGCTTACCGCCCTGAGCCTGCTGTGGGGCTCCGTCTTCCTGTGGATCAAAATCTCCGGATACGCCTTCTCCCCCGTGGAGATGGTCTTCGTCCGCCTCGTCCTGGGCGCCGCCGTCCTGCTGACCATCGGCGCCGCCAAGGGCCAGAAGCTCCCGCGAGACAAGAAGGTCCTCGGCCACATGGCCGTGGCCGCCTTCCTCGGCAACGCCGTCCCCTGGCTGCTGTTCGCCGAAGGCGAGCGCACCGGCTCCAGCAACATCGCCGGCATCGTCAGCGGCACCGGCCCCGTGTGGACCCTCGGCGCCGCCGTCCTCCTCGGCTCCGAGAAGCGCCTGGGCGCCGCCCGCGTCTGGGGCATGCTCATCGGCCTGCTCGGCGTCGTCCTCGTCGCCGCCCCCTGGAGCGACGGCACGCACGCCTCGACCGGCAGCATCGTCTGCTTCGTGCTCGGCGCGGTCAGCTTCGGCAGCAGCTTCGCCTACGTCGGACGCTTCCTGGCCGGCCGCGGCATCCCCGTCTTCATGCTGGCCGGCGGCCAGCTCGCCATCGCCGCCCTCATGACGCTGGTCGCCGTGCCCTTCATCGGCCTCGAACCGGTCGAGTGGCGCACCGACTCCGTCATCGCCCTGATCATCCTCGGCATCGTCTGCACCGGCTTCGCCGTCCTGCTCAACACCATCATCATCACCAAGGACGGCGCCGCCGCGGCCGCCACCGTCATCTACCTCATGACCGTCGTCTCCGTCGTCCTGGGCGCCGTCTTCCTCGACGAACCCCTCGGCTGGACCGTTCTCCTGGGCACCGCGGCCGTCCTCGCCGCCACCGCCCTGCTGCGCCGCAAGCCGGCCCCCGCCCCTGCCCCTGCGCCGGCCGCGGACCCCGCGCCGGCAGCCCCGGTGGGCACGGCCCCGGCCCCGGCCGCGGGCGCCCAGTAACCCGCCGGCACCACACCGACGGCCGCCCCCTCCCCGGCGGCCTCGCCCCCAGGGGGCGGGACTCGGGAAGCACGCACCGCCCCGGCGGGCACCGCGTGCCCCGCCATCCCGCCCCCTTCGCCGTCACCGGACGCCCGCGCGTTCACCCGCCCATGCCGCGCAGCCGGCCGGACCCGCCCACCCCGGCCCGGACGCCACCGCACCACCCGAGGAGCCCACCATGACGTACGTCGTCGAGCGCACCTTCAGGACCCTGGACCACCGCTTCAGCCGCCTCTGGGCCGCGCACGAGACCTTCCTGCACACCCTCTCCGCCCGCGGCACCCTCATCGGCGGCGGCCCCTGGGACGGCGAAGGAGGCGAGATCCTCCTCGTCGACGCCCCCGACGAGATCGCCCTCCACCGCGCCCTGCGCCCCGACCCCCTGGTCCGCGAATCCCTCGTGGCCCAGTCCAGGATCCGCAACTGGAACATCGCCTACGGCCGCCCCGGCTTCACCGGCGCCGCCGCGCACACCCCGCCGCCCGCCGCGGCCGCCCTCACCCCGCACGAGCGGCGCATCACCCACCTCGTCCTCGCCGGGCACACCAACAACGACATCGCCGCGCGCCTGGGCGTCTCCTGCCGCGCCGTCGAACAGCACCTCACCCGCGTCTACCGCAAACTCTCCATCCGGCGCCGCGCCCAGCTCGCCCCCGCCCTCGGTGCCACCCTCCCCGCGGCCCTCTCCCCGGCCCGCCCGCAGGAGAAGCTGACTGCGTGATCCCGTAGTGCACCACCCAACGCCCCCGTCATACCGTCCAGTTACGCCGCAGGGCACGCCGGACACGCACCGGCCCCGCGCGGCGACCGAGGACTTCCCGCGGCCGTCGCCGCCGCCATTCCGTACACCTGGGGGCTTCCTTCCATGACCATGCACAGCACCGCGCGCCTCGGCGTCGTCGTCCCGTCCGGGAACGCCGCCGCCGAGCCGGAGATCGCCCGGCTCACCGCCCCGGCCATGCACCTGCACACCTCCCGCTTCCCCGTCCTGCCCGGCCGCACCCTGCGCGAGCGCCTGGACGTCTACAACGAGCAACTGCCCGACGTCATCGCCGGGTTCGGCGGACTGGCCCTCGACGCCGTCGCGGTCGCGTGCAGCGGCTCGCACTACCTCCTCGACCCCGACGGCGACCGCGAACTGTGCGACGAGATCGCGCAGCGCGCCGGCTACCCCGTGGCCTCCTCCACCCTGGCCACCCTCGACACGTGCGCCGACCTCGGCCTGACCGACATCGTGCTGGTCTCCCCGTACGAGCCGTGGCTGACCGACCTCTCCGCCCAGTACTGGCAAAAGGCCGGCCTGAACATCACCCGGGTCGTCCCCGTGCGGGCGGGCGAGCGCTTCTCCCCGTACGACGTCACCACCGGCGACCTCGTGCGCCAGGTCGGTGCCGCGGACCTCGCCCCGGACGCCACCCTGCTGTTCACCGGCACCGGCATGTTCACCTTCGAGGCGCTGGAGCGCATCGGCGACGGCAACGACCGCACCCTGCTCACCTCCAACATCTGCGCCGCCCGGTGGGCCCTCAAGCACACCGACGCCACGCCCGCCGGCCCCGACGGCGCCCTGCCCCGGCCGTTGCGGCGCCTGGCCGACCGCGCCGGCAGCCGGGCATGAACCCACGCCGGCACCGGGTCGTCGTCGTGGGCGCCGGCCCCGTGGGACTCACCGCCGCCCTCGTCCTGGCCCACGGCGGCGTGCCGGTCACCGTCCTCGAAGCGGCCGGCCACCTGTCGACCGCCTCCCGGGCCTCGACGTTCCACCCCGCCACCCTCGACCTCCTCGACGAACTCGGCATCGCCGCACCCCTGCGCGCGGCCGGCCGCGACGTCACCGAGATCCAGTGGCGCGACCTCGACCGGAACCTCCTGCACCGCCTGCCCTACGCGCCCCTCGAAGGCCGCACCGCCCACCCCTACCGGGTCCACGCCGAACAGTCCCGGCTGACCCCGCTGCTCCTGGCCGCCCTCGGCCGCCACCCGCACGCCGACGTCGCCTTCGGCCACACCGTCTTCGACCTCCGCCAGGATCCCGACGGCCTGCGCGTGTGGACCCGCGGCCCCGACGGCGCCCGCGCCCCGCTCACCGCCCGCCACGTCATCGCCGCCGACGGCGCCCGCAGCACCGTCCGCGACCTGCTGCACCTCGACTCCCGGGCCCGCCCCTACCCCTCCTACGCCCTGCGCATCGTCACCGACACCCCGCTCGACTCCCTGGTCCCGGACCTGTCCCCGCTGACGTACGTCCGCGACGCGCGCACCTCCTTCAGCGTGCTGGGCATGCCCGACCACTGGCGCCTGATCCACCGCATCCCCGCGACCACCCCCCGCGAGCACGTCACCGCCCCCGCGGCCGTGCACGCCCTGGTCGCGCGCAGCCTGCCCGGCCTCGACTCCCGCGTCCGCGTCCGCGACGCCCACACGTACCGCCTGGCCGCCTTCGTCCTGCCGCAGTTCCGGGCCGGGCGCGTGCTGTTCGCCGGCGACGCCGCCCACCTGACCTCCACCGCGGGCGGCATGAACATGAACTGCGGCCTGCACGACGCCGTCGCCTACGGCCGCGCCCTGATCCGCCTGTACCGCGGCGAGGCCGGGGACCGCTCCCTGACCACCGTCGCCGCGGCCCGCCGCGCCGTCGTCCAGGACGCCGTCATCCCGCGCAGCGAGGCCCGCACCGCCGGCATCGACGACGCCGCGGCCCTGCGCGCCGCCCTCGACGACATCGGCCGCATGACCGCCGACGCGGACGCCCGCACCGACTTCCTCGTCAAGGCGTCGCTGCTGGACTGCGCTCCCCGCGGCCGGCGCGTGGCGGCCTGAGCCGCCGCCGGCCGCCGCCCGAGCCTCCGGCCCGTCACGGGTCACCCATCCCTCGGCTCACGGGCACGCCCGCTCATCTGATGGAACGTCACCTGCCAAAGGAACCCCATGCGCATCTGGTTTCACAAACACACCGTGGAGGGCCGCATCCCCCTCCTCGACCAGTGGTACCGCGACCACCTCGACGCCATCGCCGCCCCCGGCACCGTCATCGACATCCACACCCTGCCCGCCGACACCTACCCCGACAACACCCCCTTCGGCCTGGTCGGCCACCACGCCGCCCAGGTGCTGTTCTCCCAGCACTTCGCCCACGCCGCGGTGCGCGCCGAACGCGCCGGCTACGACGCCTGGATCACCGCCGCCGGCCAGGACCCCGGCCTGCGCGACGCCCGCCACCTCGCCGGCATCCCCACCCTCG
Source organism: Streptomyces klenkii (assembly GCF_003626645.1). GTDB lineage: Bacteria > Actinomycetota > Actinomycetes > Streptomycetales > Streptomycetaceae > Streptomyces > Streptomyces klenkii. The sequence continues at coordinate 340,127 of NZ_RBAM01000009.1, forward strand.
GCTACGGCGAGAGCGCCTTCTTCCTCTCCGCCATGACCGGCCAGCGCTTCGGGCTCCTCGGCTTCATGCCGCCCCTCGAAGAGCCCATCCGCGCCAACATCACCCGCTACGGCCTCGACGCGCACCTCGCCGCGTACGAAGTCGTCCCCGGCGGCTGGGACGGCGTCCACCGCGCCCTCGACGGCGACTGCGACCCCTTCCTCACCGTCTACACCGAAGCCGCCGAGCGCGCCCGCGCCGCCGGAGCCGAGGTGATCGTCCCCGCCGAGGGGATCCCCAACGAGATCCTCTGGCACCTCGGCGTCCGCGAACTCGCCGGCATGCCCGTCGTCGACCCCGCGGGCCTGGCCGTCAAGCTCGCCGAACTCACCACGGAGCTCGGCCGGACGGGCATCTTCGCCCGCTCCACCGCCGGCTACTGGTTCCACCGCCCGCCCTCCGACATCGCGCACCACCTCGAAAAGGTATTCCTCGGCTCGACCCTCCAGGGAGCGTGAAAGACCCCATGAACACCCACTCCACCCTCGGCCCCGCCCCCGCCAGCACCCCCGCCGCGGCCCCGCTGCACCGGCCCCGCCGGCTGCGCCGCACCCCCCAGCTGCGCCGCCTGACCGCCGAGACCCAGGTCAACGCCAACAACCTCATCCAGCCGCTGTTCCTGCGCGAGGGCATCACCGAGCCCCGCCCCATCCCCTCCATGCCCGGCGTCTACCAGCACACCCGCGACAGCCTCCGCAAGGCCGCGGCCGAGGCGGTCGCCGCGGGCGTCGGCGGCGTCATGCTCTTCGGCATCCCCAAGGACAAGGACGAGCGGGGCAGCGGAGCCGTCGACCCCGACGGCATCCTCCAGACCGCCCTGCGCGACGTGACCGCCGAGGTGGGCGACGCGACCGTCGTCATCGGCGACATCAACCTCGACGAGTACACCACCCACGGCCACACCGGCGTCCTCGGCGCCGACGGCGACGTCGACAACGACGCCAGCGTCCTGCTCTACGCCGAGGCCGCCGTCGTCCAGGCCGACGCCGGCGCCCACATCGTCGCCCCCAGCGGCATGATGGACGGCCAGGTCCGCCACATCCGCGCCGCCCTCGACCAGGCCGGCCACCACAACGTCGCGATCCTCGGCTACTCCGCCAAGTACGCCTCCCACTTCTACGGGCCCTTCCGCGACGCCGTCGAGTCCTCCCTCCAGGGCAACCGGCGCACCTACCAGCAGTACCCCGGCAACATCCGGGAGTCGCTGCGCGAGGTCGACCTCGACCTCGCCGAGGGCGCCGACATGGTCATGGTCAAGCCCGCCCTGGCCTACCTCGACATCGTCCGCCTCATCGCCGACCGCGTCGACGTGCCCGTCTCCGCCTACCAGGTCTCCGGCGAGTACTCGATGATCGAGGCAGCCGCCGAGCGCGGCTGGATCGACCGCGACGGCACCATCGTGGAGAGCCTCACCGCCATCCACCGCGCGGGCGCCTCCCAGATCATCACGTACTGGGCCACCGAGTTCGCCCCGCGCGTGGGCCGCTGACCCGTCGTCCGCGCTCCCGCTCACCGCTCACCGCGCCTCGCTCCCTTTGCGCCTCGCGCGGCGAACCTCGCTCTCCTGCCGGCCGGGACGGCCCCCCTCCGCCCGGCCGGCAGGCGCCCCGCCTCCCGCCCGCCACACACCACACACCAAGGTGCACCGACCGTGGAACGACACACACCCGCCCTGGAACGACACACATCCGAAGACAGCCGGCTGATGGCCGTGGGCATCAGCCACGCCACCGCCCCGCTCGACCTCCTCGAGCGCCTCTACGAAACCCCGCGCCCGCTGGAGGACCTGGCCGGCGACATGGCCGCCGCCCCGGGCCTCGGCTCCTCCCTCGTCCTGTCGACCTGCAACAGGATGGAGGTCTACCTGGAGGCCGACCCCGGCACCGACCCCGCGCCCGCCGTCGCCGGCCTGATCGCCGGGCACACCGGCGTCCACGCCGACGAGATCGCCCCGTACGCCTACGTGCGCTCCGCCGACGACGCGCTGCGCCACCTCTTCCAGGTCGCCGCCGGCCTCGACTCCGTCGTCCTGGGCGAGGACCAGATCCTCGGCCAGGTCAAGGAGGCCCTCGACCGCTCCCAGCGCACCGGCACCGCCAGCAAGACCCTCAACCAGGCCGTCCAGGCCGCCCTGCGCGCGGGCAAGCGCGCCCGCAACGAGACCGGCCTGAACGAGGCCGGGCGCTCCCTGGCCACCGCCGGACTCGCCTTCTTCGAACGCCTCGTCGGCTCGCTCGACGGCAAGACGGCCCTCGTCGTCGGCGCGGGCTCCTTCGGCGGCGTCGTCCTCGCCGCGCTGCGCCGCTCCGGCCTGCGGACCGTCCACATGGCCAACCGCACGCCCGACAAGGCCCAGCGCCTGGCCGAGACCGCGGGCGGCACCGGATACCCGCTGGAGGACATCCCCCGGCTCCTGACCGAGGTCGACGTCGTCGTCAGCTGCACCGCCTCCACCGTCCCGCTGGTGACCCGCCGGCACGTCGCCGACGCCATGGCGGCCCGGGCCGGCCGCGAGCTGTACCTGCTCGACCTCTCCCTGCCCCGCAACATCGAGGCCGGCGTCGCCGAAGTCGAAGGCACCGTCCTGGTCGACCTCCAGCGCATCGCCGCCGAGGGCGGGGACGACGAACTCTCCGTCGCCAGCGTCGAGTCCGCCCACCGCATCGTCGACACCGAGGTCGCCGCCTTCAAGGCGGCCCGCCGCGCCGCACGCGCCACCCCCATCCTCGCCGCCCTGCGCACCAGCGCCGCCGAGGCCACCGCCACCGAACTCGACCGGCTCAGCCGCCGCCTGGACGCCATGGACAGCGCCGCCCAGGAGGAAGTCGCCCACAGCGTCCGGCGCATCGTCGACAAGATGCTCCACCAGCCCACCGTCCGCGCCCGGCGGCTCGCCGGCGCCCCCGACGGCGACGTCTACGTCGACGCCCTGCGCGCCCTCTTCGCCCCCGAAGCCGGTGCCCTTGAAACCGGCCTCCGCGCGGCCGCTGACGCGGCCACCTCGCCCGCCGCAACCACGACCGTCACCACCCCCGCCGCCGCCCAGGAGATCATGGCATGAGCGCAATATCCGCCCTCTGGAACGCCGAATCCATCGCCGTCATCGGTGCGACCGAACGCCCCGGCGCCCTCGGCAGGAAGCCCATGGACTTCCTGCTGCGCCACGGCTACAAGGGCCGCATCCTGCCCATCAACCCCCGCGGCGGAGAGGTCCTGGGCGTCCCCGCGTACGCCTCCCTCACCGACGTCGAAGGGCCCGTCGACCTCGCCCTGATCATGGTCGCGGCCGACCGCGTCCCCGGCGCCGTCGACGACTGCGTCGCCGCCGGCGTCCCCCTGGCCATCATCGCCTCCTCCGGCTTCGCCGAGACCGGCGAGGAGGGCACCGCCCTCCAGGCCGGCCTCGTCGCCCGGGCCCGCGCCGGCGGGCTGCGCCTCATCGGCCCCAACTGCATCGGCGCCGTCAGCTTCAACAACCGCGTCCTCGCCACCTTCAGCCCCCTCTTCGGCGCCGAGAGCGTCCCCTTCGAGCCCGGCACCCTCGCCTTCGTCAGCCAGAGCGGCGCCCTCGGCTTCGGCGCCGCCAGCCTCGCCCTCCAGCGCGGACTGCGCCCCGGATGGGTCGTCAGCACCGGCAACGACGCGGACGTCACCGCCCTCGAAGTGCTGCGCGAACTGTCCGCCGAACCCGAGTGCACGGGCCTCCTCGGCTACCTGGAGGACACCCCGGACATCGCCACGCTGCGCACCCTCGCCGAATCCGGCAAGCCCGTGGCCCTCCTGAAGTCCGGCCGCACCGAGGCCGGCGGCCGCGCCGCCGCCTCCCACACCGGGGCCCTCGCCACCGACGACCGCGTCCTGGACGCCGCCCTGCGCCAGCTCGGCATCGTCCGCGTCGACGACATCGACGAACTCCTCGACGTCGCCCAGGCCTTCGAGTTCCCCCTGCGTCCCGAGGGCCCCAAGGTCGCCGTCGTCACCACCTCGGGAGGCTCGGGTATCCTCGCCGCCGACGCCGTCGAGGACGCCGGCCTCGAACTGAGCGCCCTCAGCCCGGAGAGCACCGCCGCGCTCGCCGAGATCGTCCCGCCCTTCGGCGCCGTCGAGAACCCCGTCGACATCACCGCCACCGTCCTGAGCGACCCCTCGCTCTTCGACAAGTCCCTCGACGTCCTGATCGCCGACCCCGCCGTCGACATCATCATCGCCTGCTTCTGCGTCATGGCCGGCCCCGACGTCGAGAAGGCCGTCACCGCCCTGTCCAAGGCCGCCCGCAAGGGCGGCAAGCCGATCCTCGTCGCCCGCACCGGCGCCGACTTCCTCGCCCCCGACGCACCCGCCCAGCTCCGCGAGGCCGGCCTGCCCGACTACCCCACGCCCGCCCGCGCCCTGCGCGCCGCGTCCGCCCTCTGGCAGGTCAGCCGCCCGCGCACCGCCACGTCCGCCCCCGCCGGACCCGGCGCCCCCGCCCCCGCGGCGGACGCCGGCGAGCCGCAGCTCAAGGCGCTCCTCGCGGCCGCCGGCGCCACCGTCCCCAAGGGCCGCATCGTCACCGGCGCCGAGGACGCGGCACGCCTGGTGGCCGAACTCGGCGGCCGCGCCGTCGCCAAGGCCGTCGTCCCCGGGCTGCTGCACAAGTCCGAGGCCGGGGGAGTCCTCGTCGGCATCACCGAGCAGGAGGCCCCCGAGGCGTACGGCAAGCTCGCCGCACTCGGCGGCGACGTCCTCGTCGAGGAACTCGCCCCCGCCGGCGTGGAGATGATCGTCGGCGCCCGCACGAGCGCCCTCGGCACCGTCCTGACCGTCGGCCTCGGCGGCATCTTCACCGAGGTCCTCGACGACGTCAGCCACCGCCTGCTGCCGCTGGCCCCCGGCGACGCCGAAGCGATGATCGCCGAACTGCGCGGCGCGGCCCTCCTCAACGGCGCCCGCGGCACGGCCGCCGCCGACACCGCCGCTCTCGCCCGCCTCCTGGAGCACGTCGCCCTCGCCGTCCAGGACTGGCCCGAGGGCTTCGAGCTCGACCTCAACCCGGTGCGCGTCCTGAAGGAGGGCGCGGGGGCGGTGGTGCTCGACGCGGCGTACACGGTGGCCGCGCCCGCCGCCGACTGATGGATCCCGGAGCCGGCGGCCCCGGCGCCGCCGGCTCCCCTTTCTTCTGTTTTTGCCTGTGAACTCTCCTTGTGAAAGGCCCGTGTCATGACCACCCCCATGTCCGAGACGCTGTTCGCCCGTGCGGCCACCGTCATTCCCGGCGGCGTCAACTCCCCCGTACGAGCCTTCGGTTCGGTCGGCGGCACCCCCGTGTTCATGGCCTCCGCCCAGGGGCCCTACCTCACCGACACCGACGGCAACCAGTACGTCGACCTGATCTGCTCCTGGGGCCCGATGATCCTCGGCCACCGCCACCCCGCCGTCATGGACGCCGTCCGCGGGGCCCTGGCCAAGGGCACCTCCTTCGGCACCGCCACCGAGGGCGAGATCGCCCTCGCCGAGGAGATCGCCGACCGCGTCGCCCCCGTCGAGCGCGTGCGCCTGGTGACGTCCGGCACCGAGGCGACGATGTCCGCGATCCGCCTGGCCCGCGGCTTCACCGGCCGTACGAAGATCGTGAAGTTCGCCGGCTGCTACCACGGCCACGTCGACGCCCTCCTGGCCGCCGCCGGCTCCGGGCTCGCCACCTTCGCCCTGCCCGACACCCCCGGCGTGACCGGCGCCCAGGCGGGCGACACCATCGTCCTGCCCTACAACGACCTCGCCGCCGTCGAGAAGGTCTTCGCGGACCAGGGCGGCGACATCGCCTGCGTCATCACCGAGGCCGCCCCCGGCAACATGGGCGCCGTCCCGCCCCTGCCCGGCTTCAACCAGGGCCTGGCCGACCTCTGCCGGCGCCACGGCGCGCTCTTCATCTCCGACGAGGTCATGACCGGCTTCCGCGCCGCCCGCGACGGCTGGTACGGGCGCGACGGCGTCGCCGCCGACCTCTTCACGTACGGCAAGGTCATGGGCGGCGGCTTCCCGGCCGCGGCGTTCGGCGGCCGCGCCGACGTCATGGAGCACCTCGCCCCCGTCGGCCCCGTCTACCAGGCCGGCACGCTCGCCGGGAACCCCGTGGCCACCGCCGCCGGCCTCGCCACGCTGCGCCACTGCACCGCCGAGGTCTACGAGCGCCTGGAGACGGTCTCCGCCACCATCGGCAGCCACGTCTCGCAGGCCCTGGACGCCGAAGGCGTCGCCCACCGGTTGCAGTACTCCGGCACCATGTTCTCCGTCTTCTTCGCCTCCGCGCCCGTCACCGACTACGACGCGGTCAAGGCCACCGAGGCGCACCGCTACCGCGCCTTCTTCCACGCGATGCTGCGCCAGGGCGTGTACCTGCCCCCGTCGCCGTTCGAGGCGTGGTTCGTGTCGGCGTCCCACGACGACCGCGCCGTGGACCGGGTGCTGGCCGCCCTGCCCGCGGCCGCCAAGGCCGCCGCGGCGGCGGAACCCGCCTGAGGCGCGCACGACGCCGCTGCCGGGCCCGGTGCGAACACCGGACCCGGCAGCGGCGGAGCCCCTCAAGAGCCGTCAGGGCGCGAGGCGGTCAGGGCGCGAGCGAGATGCCGACCCGGATGCTGTCACGTACGGCCTTGGAGTACGGGCAGCGGCCGTGGGCCTGTTCCACCAGGGACCGCGCGACGTCCTCCGGGACGCCCGGCAGCGCGACGACGAGGTCGGCGCTGATCGAGTACCCGCTCTCGTCCCGCTCCAGGTGGACCCGCGCGGACACCGTGTCCTCCGCCAGGGCCACCTTCGCCTCGCGGGCCGACAGCCGCAGAGCGCTGTGGAAGCACGCCGCGTAACCCGCCGCGAACAACTGCTCCGGGTTGGTGGCGCCACCCGGGCCGCCGACCTCCTTGGGCGAGGCCAGACCCAGCTCCAGGACACCGTCCGACGACCGCACGCTGCCGTTGCGGCCGTCCCCCGCCGACACGACGTCGGCTGTGTACACAACTCCCACGGAAAAACACTCCATTCACGACCGGAGAAACAGAAAGGGAAAACACCCGGAACCTAGGAAACGAGACGGCCGGCAGGCCATACGGAACCCCGAACCGAACCACTCAGAACAGACGCATTGCTCAGAAGAGAAGTGAGGAACCCGCAATGGGCCCCCTGGACAACCTCCGCGTCGTGGAACTCGCCGCCGGCGCCCCCACCGCCTACGCCGCCACCCTGCTCGCCGACCTCGGCGCGGACGTCGTACGCATCGACCGCCCCGGCGGCCGTCACCAGGCCGCCGACCCCCTCGGCCGCGGCCGCCGCTCGGTCGCGGTGAACCTCAAGGACGAGAACGACCTGAACACCGTCCGCTCCCTGGCCGGCCGGGCCGACGTGTTCCTGGAGGGACTGCGCCCCGGCATGTGCGAACGGCTCGGCCTGGGCCCCGACGCGCTCATGGAGAGCAACCCGCGCCTCGTCTACGCCCGCCTCTCCGGCTGGGGCCGCACCGGGCCCTGGGCCGCGCGGCCCGGCCACGACATCAGCTTCCTGGCCATGGCCGGACTCCTGGACGGCGACCGCCCCGCCGGGGGCCCGCCGGCCCCTCCCACCACCTATCTGTCCACGTTTGCGGGCGGCGGCATGCTCCAGGCCCTCGGCATCCTGGCCGCCCTCCACGAGCGCGCTCGCTCCGGCCGCGGACAGGTCGTCGACGCGGCGATGGTCGACGGCGCCGCAATACTGGACGTGATGACCCGTCAGTGGCGGGACCTCCCGGGCATGTCCACCGTCACCGACGCCCCCTTCTACACCACCTACGCCTGCCAGGACGGCCGGTACGTCGCGGTCGGCGCCATCGAACCGCGCTTCTACGACACGCTGCTGGAGTGCCTCGCCCTCGACCCGGCCGCCCTGCCCGACCGCGCCGACGAGGCGAACTGGCCCGCCCTGCGCGGCCTCCTCGCGGCGGCCTTCGCGGAACACCCCCGCCACCACTGGACCAAGGTCTTCGACGAGCACGAGGCGTGCGTCGTCCCCGTCCTGGACCCGGCCGAGGCCGCCGCGCACCCGGCCCTGCGCGAGCGCGACACGTTCGTGGACGTGGCCGGCGCGCACCAGCCCGCCCCGTCCCCCCGCTTCAGCCGCACCCCCGCCACCGCCCCGGCCCCGGCCCCGGCGCCCGGCGAGCACACGGCCGCCGACGTCCTGAGCGCCTGGGCGTAACCTCGGCGGCGTGACCGAGACGTGGACGGCCGGCACGGCCGGGATCCTGCGCCTGCCCTCCGGCCGCCTCATCCGGGGCCGCGGCCTGCGCCACCCCCTCCCCGCGGGCCCGGAGCCCGCCTTCGCGGTCTACCTGCTGGGAAAGCGGCCTCCCGAAGTCCCCTGGGAGGCCGCCTGGCTGCGCTGGCCCGACTTCCGGCTGCCCAGCAGCCCCGCCGAGGCCCGCACGGTCCTCGGCGAGGCGTGGGAACGGGCCGCGACCGAACGCGTAGAGATCGCGTGCGCCGGCGGCCGCGGCCGCACCGGCACGGCCCTGGCCTGCCTGGCGATCCTGGACGGCGTCCCCGCTGCCCGAGCCGTGCAGTACGTCCGCCACCACTACGACCCCCACGCCGTAGAAACCCCCTGGCAAAAGCGTTACGCCCGCCGCTTCACGGCCTGACCCGGCCTGCGGCCCCTCTTCTCGGCTTTGGGATCGGCACCGTTACCGTACTCGGGCGATCTTGAGCCGAACCGTTGAGGAGCCCCATGTACGCCGCAGCCCAGGACGAGGCGCACGACGAGTTGTTCCCCTTCGTCCAGGCGCCGGAGGACGGCGTCCGCTGGCAGGCGCCCACCGACGTGGAGCAGTATCTGTACAAGGTGACGAGGTCCGACGACTCCTACGCCTACCTGCGCACCCTCGCGATCGAGGGCGTCTACTACCCGGTGCGCCTCGACGAGGCGCAGGCCGCCGCCGGCGACGCGCACCCCATGCTGACCATCGAGACGCCGGACGGGCGGACCGTTCTCCAGGTCTATACGCCCGGCTTGCTGCCGCGCCCGCACCCGTTCCTCGTCTACGAGTACGCGACGCTCGGCGCGCTCGCGCAGATCGTCCCCGGCGGCGTGGACGTCCTCGCCGTCAACGCGGCCACGCCCTGCGAGCAGTACTTCCTGGTCAGCGACGAGGAACGCGAGGTGTGGCTGGACCTGCACCACGAGCTGTTCCACCCGGACGAGCTGATGGACCGCGTCGTGACCCGCCGCACCGGCGCCCCCGCCCCCGGCCCGCTGCTGCACGGCCTGGCCTGCGGCGCGCACCTGTGCTTCCGCAACGGCGACGCGTGGAACACCCTCCACTGGCACGGCATGGGCTACCGCGGCGAGACCGAGCGGATCGCCGACGACTGGGGCGTGCACAGCCGCGAGGACTGGATCAGCACCGAGGAGCGCCTCCTCGGCCAGGACGTGAGCCCCTGGTACTGGGACTTCGTCCTGGGCGCGCGGACCGCGCTGCTCCGCGCGCAGGGCGGCGGCCGCCTCGACCCGGGGCAGTGGCGCGACACCGTCGAGGCCACGGCCCGCGCCCGCGCCCAGGAGAGCGGCACCGCCGCCGGCGACCCCGACTTCGCCGGGTTCGTGGCGCACCTGCGCGGCCTCGTGGGCCAGGTGCTGCGCTACGAGGCCCGGTTCCGCGCCGACGGCCTCCTGCCGCCCGACGGCTTCGTGCGTACGGTCGCGGCCTGGGACATCGGCAGGGCTTCGAAGATGGCCCGCTGGGGCCGGGGCGCGCGCTACGCCACGGAGGCCGAGACGCACGCGGCGATCGAGCGCGCGTCCGGCGCCGCCCAGGCCGCGTACGGCTCGTGGGAGGAGTTCTCCGCCGGCTACATACTCGGCCGGTGCCTGCACTTCGACGAAGAAGAGTTCGGCCCCTGGTACACGACGGTCCTCGACGCGCACCGCGCCCTGACCACGGACCCGGACGGCCCGTGGCGGACGGTGCCCTTCAATACCCCCGCGCCCGGAGTGTGACCTCCGCCACGCGCTGCTACGAGCGGCGGCGGGGCTTGCCGCGCTTCGCGGCGCCGGATCCGCCCCGCGAGCTTTTGCCGGCCGCGGCCTTGCGCTGGGCGCCGCCCCCTCCGGGATGCTTCCCCTTGGGCTGCGCCTTGGCCTGGCCACCCTTGGCCGGGGCCTTGGACGCCTTGGCCTGGGTCTTGGCCTCGGGCTGCGTGCGGCCGCGCGAGCTGTTGACCGTGCGCCCGCGGACGATCCCGATGAAGTCCTCGACCATGTCGGTGGTCGCGTCCTCGGGCCACGACAGGGCGACCCGTGACTGCGGGGCGTCCGTGAGCGGCCGGTACGTGAGGTCCTTGCGGTGGTGCAGGCGGGCCAGCGACTGCGGGACGGCGAGGACGCCCACCCCCGCCGCCACCAGCTCGATGGCGTCCGCGGTCGTGGCCGGGCGCTCGAACGCGGGCCGCCCCGGCAGCTCCTCCCAGGCGAGCACGTCGTCGAGGGGGTGCAGCACGATCTCGTCGGCCAGCTCCTCCGAGGTGACCTCCTCGACCGCCGCCACGACGTGGTCCTTGGGGATCACGACGACCGTGGTCTCGGTGTACAGCGGGATCGCGCTGAGGTCCGTACGCTCGGCCGGCAGCGGCAGCCGGACGAAACCCGCGTCGGCGTCGCCGCCCAGCAGCACGTCGCACGCTTCGGCGGCGGGGACCGCCACGAGGTGCAGAGGGATGTCGGGCAGCCGCTCGTTCCAGATTCGCACCCACTTGGCGGGCGTCACTCCCGGGACATAGGCGAGCCGGAACGAAGGGGAAACTTCCGAGCCTGTCACTCCGCCAGGCTACCGGTCGTGGTCGAGGTAGCGCACATGCTCGAATACCCTTGACGTCATGACGTCGCACAAGACCACCCAGACGATGAAGCCCGCGACCGCGGCGAAGAAGCTGGGTGTGTACCTCCAGGCCACCCCCGCAGAGTTCCAGGACGGGGTCGTCACGCGCAATGAGCTGAACGCGCTCCAGGCCGACCCGCCCGCGTGGCTCCAGGACCTGCGGCGCAACGGCCCGCACCCCCGCCCGGTGGTCGCGTCGAAGCTGGGCGTCTCCATCGCGGGCCTCGCCCGGGGCGGCATCACGGACCCCCTCACCACCGAGCAGATCGACGCGCTGAAGGACGAGATGCCCGAGTGGCTGCAGCGCGAGCGCGCCACCCAGGCCGAGGTCCGCAAGGAAGCCGCGCGCATCAAGGAGAAGCAGGAGCAGCAGGAGAAGTAGGCGAGGGGGATGGAGCAGGGCGCCTGACCCCTGCCGCGCAGCGGCGCGATCCGGCTTCCGGGTGAACACCCGTAGCCACCGGTGTCACCCTCCGGCGCCCGAGGAAGGCGTCGGGGGAACGGACCGTGGCCGGCCGGGACGTCATGCCGAGGAGAAGCGCCGTGGAAATGCCCCAGGTGAGCGTGTGTCAGGTGGACGAGTGCGCCTACAACCAGGACAGCGCCTGCCACGCCCTCGCGATCACCGTGGGCGACTCCGCCCACGCCCACTGCGACACCTACTTCGTCTTTCCCTCGAAGGGCGGCGACTCCTCGTCCGTCGGCCGGGTCGGCGCCTGCAAGATGGCCGGGTGCCTGCACAACGTCGGACTGGAGTGCCAGGCTCCCGGCATCACGGTGGCCGCCCTGGGCGCCTCGGCGGACTGCCTCACCTTCACGGCGAGGTAGCGGCAGGGGAAGAAGCGGCAGGGAGCCGGCGCCCCGCCACCAGCAGGTCGACCACGTAGGTCTCCTCGATCTCCTCGCCGGGGAAGAGCGCACGAAGGCGGCCGCGCTCGGCGGTGAGGAACTCCCGGGCACCGGCCTCACCGAGCACGAGGAACGCCGAGTGGCTGCCGATGTTGGCGAGGTGGACGTCGAGCGGGACGGTCCGGCTCCAGCGCACGTGGCGGCGCACGCAGGGCAGCCCCTCGAAGCCGGCGCCCCGGACGGCACGGCGGTCGTCGGGCTCCCTGGACGGCGGCTCCGTACCGGTGTGGCGTGCGATCCGCTCGTGCTGGGCGGCGAGCCACGGCACGTCGAGCGCGGTCGTGTTCCACCAGACGGCGATCGCACCGCCCGGCCGCAGCACCCGCAGCGCTTCGGGGACGGAGCGGGCGGTGTCCGTCCAGTGCCAGGACTGTGCGTACGTGAGGAGGTCGACGGACGCGTCGGCGAGCGGCAGGGCATTGCCGTCGCCCCGGACGACCGGCACGCCGGGGAGCTCGTGGCGGAACCGGGCGGCCATGCCGTCCCCCGGCTCGACGGCGACGACCTCCGCGCCGCGCTCGCGCAGCAGGGCCGTGGCGATCCCGGTGCCCGCGCCGACGTCGGCGACGCGCGCACCGGCGAGGGGACGGCCCGCGAGCTCCTCGACGGCGTCCAGGAGGGCGGGCGGGTAGGAGGGGCGGTTCGCGGCGTACTGGCCGGCGGCCGCATTGAACGAATGAGCGCGCAGGGGGGCATCCATCGGCCCATCCTCGCTCCTGCCCGTCCCCTCCCGCCGGGATTTTCCGAGCGCGGCCACAGCGGCAGAGCAGCCACAGCGGCCACAGCAGCCGGCGAGGCCGCCGCGCGGTCAGCGCAGCTCGCCCTCCAGCAGCCCCATGAGAATCATGTCGTGCCACTTGCCGTCGCGGCGGAAGCACTCCCGCTGCCGCCCCTCCTCGACGAAGCCGGTCTTCTCGTACACGCGGCGGGCGGACTCGTTGTCCGCGACGACCGTCAGGGAGATGCGGTGCAGGCGCAGCTCGTCGAAGCCGAACCGGCAGATCACGCGCACGGTGTCGGTCGCGTAGCCGCGCCCCCAGTAGTTCTTGTCGCCGATGCGGAGGTCGAGTTCGGCCGATCCGGTCTCGGGCGCGGCGTCGCGCAGCCGCACCGAGCCGATCAGCCGCTGCTCGCCGAGCGGCTCGACGCCGAGGAACGTGCTCGCGTACGAGTTCCGGGGGAGGCTCGCGAAGCGCTCGGTGATCTGTGCCAGCGACTCCGGGTGGCCGCCGAACATCCAGCGCCCGATCACGGGGTCGTTGTTCCACCGCCACATCGTCCCGGCGTCGGACGGTTCGAGGGCCCGGAGCCGTACAAGATCACCAGTCAGCATGGCGGAAGGCTACTCGTGCGCCGTGTCCGCGGACAGCGCGGTGTCCGCCGAGGCCAGGGCCCGGAACAGCGGCTCCGGAGCGGCGCCCCGGGGCAGGTCGCTGACCTGGCCGTCGCCGACCTCCACCACGCGCCACTCCCCGTCCTCGCGCCGGGCGAGGTCGGTGGTCACGAAGCGGCAGCCGAGTGCCGCCACGAGGGGCGCTACGGCGTCGAGCGCGGGTTCCGGCCGCCGGTCGGGGTGGTCGGGGTGAGCCGTGACGAGGACGGGCCGGCCGTCCACCCACCACACGCGAGCCTCCCCGGCACCGGTGAAGCGCTCGAAGGCGCGGAGCACGACGCCGCCCGCGAGGAAGGCGTCCTGGAGCTCGACGAAGCGGGCCACCACCGCGGCCAGCCGGTCCGCGTCGGCGAGGTCGGGTACGTAACAGGCCTCGTGCCACTCGTGCTTGCGGGACTTGACGAAGTCCTTGACGATGCCGGGCCCGCCGCCGAGCGGTGCCGCGAGCGCGGCGAGCTCCGGGGCGCCCGGGGCGCGGCCCGGCCCGGCGGGGAGCCACACGCTGGCGGGTGTGACGGAGGTGAAGGCCGCGTACCAGCCGGGGAGTTCGTGCGCGCAGCGGTAGGCGTCCGGCGGAGTCAGCAGCGTGACCTCGCGGGCGGCGAGCGCGCCCGCCAGCTCCGCGTACCGCCCGGAGGGGACCATCCAGCCCCGGTACCAGGCGTCGCCCGCCCCGCGCGGGACGCCGCGGACCGCGCCACCGGCGTCCCCGGCGAGCAGCGCGTCGTGGTCGAGGAGGGCGGTCCGCAGCCCCGCCTCGCGGGCGGCCCGTACGTCCTCCGCGAAGTGCGGGTCCGCCCGCCGGGGGTGGAGCGGGTCGCGGCAGAAAAGGATCACGGGCGCCATGCGGGCACCCTAATGGGTGACGGGCACGGCTCGCCCGCAGGAGTGACCCCTCCGCGCGTGCGTGCGCTGCTAGGCGACCTCGTCCTCGGGGCCGTCACGGGTGATGGCAAGCAGCACCAGGTCGTCGGTGATGCAGCCGCCGGTGTGGCGGCCGACGTCGGCGAGGAGCGCGTCGAGCAGGGCGTCCGGCCCGGAGAACTCCTGCCCGGACAGCCTGGCGCCGGGGTCGTAGAAGACCCCGGCGCGGTCCCGTGCCTCGGTGAGGCCGTCGGTGTACAGCAGGAGCGTCGCCCCCGGCGGGAAGGGCACCGTGTCGGTCCGGCCCTCGACGCCGCCCAGGTCGGCCAGATCGGCCAGGGCCAGGGGGAGCGCCGGCTCGGACGGCTCCGCGTAGCGCGCCCGCCCGCCGTGCAGCAGCAGGGGCGCCGGGTGGCCGCGGTTGAGCAGTTGCAGTTCGTCGCCGGAGTGCGGGATGCCGGCCAGCACGCTCGTGACGAACCCTTCGGTCCGTTCGACCCCCGCCCGCCGGTCCGCCTCCCGGCGCAGCGCCCGCTCCAGCCTGGCCGCGATCGCGGTGATCGCGGGCTCGTCGTCGGCGGCCTCCCGGAACACCCCCACGGCGACGTCCACGGCCTTGACCGCGTCCATGCCCTTGCCCCGCACGTCGCCGACCAGGCACCGTACGCCGTACGGGGTGTCCTGCACGCCGTAGAGGTCACCGCCGATCTGCGCCTCCCTCACGGCCGACTGGTAGCGCACGGCGATCCGCAGCGGCCCGATCGAGGCCGGCGGCTGCGGCAGCACGGCGCGCTGCACGGCGAGGGCGACCCTGCGCGCGGACTGCAGCCGTACGTCGCTGTAGTACATGAGGCGGTTGACGACGATGGCGAAGGCCGAGACCGTCGCGACGGTCGCCAGCTCGCTCCGCCCGCCGGAGTCCCCGAGGAAGCCGAAGTGGATCAGCAGCGCGGTGTCGGCCGCGCAGGCGCCGAGGGCGGCGAGGATCGTCGCCCGCAGCGACAGCAGCGCGGCGGCCGACATCGGCGCGGCCGTGTAGAAGGCCTCGGCGCTGAAGTGCGGGGGCGTGTTGTAGTCGAGGGCGGCGCCCCCGACGAGCAGGAAGGCGGGCATCCACTGGAGGTGGCGCAGGCACCAGCGCCCGACCGTGGTGCGCTCCGTGCCCGGTGCCCTCACGTGCCCGCTCCCGCTCTCCCGTGCCGTACGACACGCTCCAGCATCCTCGGGCCCGATGAGGGCTGCCAGTCATGGGGCGCCCGTATGGCTCAGCCATTCCCGGCGGGTGAGCACGTACACGCTGACCGCGGTCACTGCGTGCGCTGTACGTTCCACAAGGGCAGTCCCTCGAAGAAGGACACGGCTTCCGCGCGCCAGTGCGGCCGCCAGGCGGAGGCTTCGGCGGCGGCGTCCTCGGCGTAGCGCCGCATGGCGGAGCGGAGTCCGGCGTCGGCTCCGTGGTCCCGGGCGATGCCGCGTATGCGGTCGATCGTGGCGGCCGTGCAGTCCGGGTCGCCCAGCGCGGACTCCAGCACCGCGCGCTCCGCGGTGGTCGCGGCGGCCAGCACGGCGCGGACGGCGTAGCTGCGCCGCCCGGACCGGATGTCGGAGCCCGGGGACTTGCCGGTGGTGTGCTCGTCGCCGAAGAGGTCGAGGTAGTCGTCGCGCATCTGCCCGCTGATGCCGGCCAGGGTCGCGTACCGGCGCAGCCGTTCGTCGTGGCCGGCCAGGTCCTCTCCCGCGGCCAGCAGGCCCAGCCGCAAGGGGGCGAGGATGGAGTACCGGGTGGACTTGTACTCGGTGACGGTGTGCAGCAGTTCCTCGGAGGGGAGGGGCTCGAAGTCGCGTTCCAGGTCGATGATCTGGCCGGCGACGGTCTCCGCGCCGGCGCCCAACTGCACCTCCAGCATGGCCTGCTTGAGCGCGGCGGGCGCGTCGGCCTCCAGCAGGATCCGCATCGACAGGAAGGCGGCGAGGTCTCCCGCCAGCACGGCGAGGCCCAGCGCGGTCCCGGGGTCTTCGGGGAACTCCCGGCGGTAGGCGTAGTACGTGGACGGGCCGCCGCGGCGCACGGGGGCGTCGTCGATGATGTCGTCGTGGACCAGCCCGTGCGTCTGGAGCAGTTCGATGCTCAGCGCGGCTTCCGCCAGGCCGGCCGGTTCCTCGTCGGTCACCAGCCGGGCCGCCTCGTACAGGAGCGCGACGCGCAGGCGCTTGCCGCCGCGCAGGGAGAGGTCTCGCAGGAGGTCCAGGCAGCGGGGGGTGAAGCGGCTGAGCGGCGGGGTGTCCAAGTTGCCGGCGAGGGAGTCGAAGTACGCCTCGAAGCGGGCGTCGAAGCGGCGCCGGTATCCGGCGAGCCGCTCCCGGGCGGCGGCCGCGGTCGCCTGCTGCGCTTGGTGGTTCGTGGTGCTCATGGGGTCCACCCTTCCAGCAGTCCGGGAAGGGAGTGACCGCCACTACGTCTTGTCACCGCCGCAACACTCTACGTAGCATTGTGGAATCAGTGGTTCCGGGCGTTCGAGGGGGTCAGGATGAAACGTATCGCCAGCCTTGCGTGTGCGGCTGCTGCCGCCCTTGTCTGTGGTGTGGCGACCGCCGACGCGCACAGTGAGCAAGGTGCGTACAGCGAGCAAGGTGCGTACGGCGAGCAGGGTGCGCGCAGTGGGCAGGGTGCGTACAGCGAGCACGAAAAGACGCAGGGCTTCGCCTCCACGCCCCACGCGGGCCCGCAACAGGCCGTCGATGCCGGTGCGGAGGAGTCGGGGGGGTTCCTGCACGTCTTCGGCGACCCCGTCGAAGTCGGGCCGGGGGCGAACGCCCCCGCCGTGGCGGTCTGTCCGGCCGGGCACGTGCCGGTCGGCGGTGGCGGCGAGACCTCCGCGCACCGCATCTACCTCACCGACTCCTTTGCGCAGGGCCCGCAATGGGTCACGCGCGGCACGAACACCAGTACCGGCAGCGAGTCGATGCGGGCGTTCGTGGTGTGCGCGACCCGCGGGTGAGGCCTGAAGGCGCGGCCGGGGGCTGGGGCCTGAAGGCGCGGACCTGGGGCCGAGGCCCGCACGCGGAAGGCTCCGGTGCGGGCGGTTCCGCAGGGGGTGTCAGCCCGTCGGCAGGCCGGCGATCGGGAGCGGGCCCGCCGGGTGCGGGCCGGGCGCCGACCTGCCCTGCGGAGCCGAGGCCGACATCGTGTCGCCCACGCTGCGGCCCGCCGCTCCCGCGGCGGTGCCGATGGTCCGCTGAAGCGGGTCCGTCGTGTTCTTCACCGCCGCACCGGCCGCCTTGCCCGCCGCGGGAACGGCCTGCTTCACCAGCTCGGCTCCCGACGCTCCCGCGAGCACGGTCGCCTTCTGTGTGACTCCGGCGACGCTGTCGCCCAGGTTGCCGGGGTCGACGGCGGCGAGCTCCCCGAGGTCCGGGGGCTTCGGCCGCTCGGCGGCGTGGGAGGCGGCGGCCGATCCCAGCGTCAGGGCGGCTGCGGCCAGCGCGGCGGTGGCAATGGCTCGGCGCATCGGGTCTCCTCCGGGGATGCGAGCGGGCGGGGATGTGCGTGGGCGGGATGCGAGCGGGCTCTCGTCACGAGAACGACCGGCGGGGCCTCCCGGACACGCAAAAGCCTCACAGCCTCATATATGGGCAGAGCTTCACCGTTCCCGGCCCGCGCTCCTGACCGTACTCAGGCTCCGTCGGAACCCGTACTCAGGCCCCGTCGGAGGGCGGCGGCCGGAGGAACCAGCGGGTCGCCGCCTCGGCGACCTCCTCCAGCGCGCCCGGCTCCTCGAACAGATGGGTCGCGCCGGGTACGACGTGAACCTCGTGGGGCGCTGACAGCCGGTCCGCGGCCTCGTGGTTCAGCCGCAGCACCTCATGGTCCGCGCCGCCCACGATCAGCAGGACGGGCGCCCGTACGCGGCCGAGCGCCTCGTCGGCGAGGTCGGGGCGGCCGCCGCGCGACACCACCGAGCGCACCTGGTCCGGCCGCTCCGCCGCCGCCGTCAGCGCTGCCGCCGCGCCCGTGCTCGCCCCGAACAGGTGCACCGGCAGGTCCACCGTGTCCGGGTGGCGGCCGAGCCAGTCGACCGTCGCCGTCAGGCGGCCGCTCAGCAGGGCGATGTCGAAGCGGTGACCGGCCGTGAGGGCGTCCACCGCCTCCTCGTGCTCGGTCAGGAGGTCCATCAGCAAGGTGGCCAGTCCGGCGTGCTGGAGCGCGGTGGCGACCGCCCGGTTGCGCGGGCTCAGCCGCGAACTGCCGCTGCCGTGGGCGAACAGCACCACCGCCCGGGCGGAGCCGGGAACGGCGAGGTCGCCGGCGAGTACCGCGTCGCGGGCGGGGATGAGCACTGCCTCGGAGGCCATCGGCGCCCACCCTCTCCCAGTGGTTTCCCGGTCTCTTCCCGTCTCTTCCAGCCTCTCTCCGCGCGGGCGCCACGACCAGCCGGGCGCCGTCGCGTGGGCCTGGCAGGCCGTGACGCTTGCCGTCCGTGCCGTCAGGGGGCTTCGGGGGCTTCGCTGACGAAGGCTCCCGCCCGCGCTGCCGCCGCCGCGGCCACGGCAGCGCGCTCCGCCGCCGCCTCGTCGAGCGGCTCGCCGGTGGTCAGCAGGCGGTAGTAGAGGGGGGCGGAGACGGCGCGGACGACCTCCCGGGTGTCGGTCCCGGCCGGCAGCTCGCCCCGCTCGACGGCCTGCCGGGCGCAGGGCTCCCATTCCGTGACCCGGGTGTCGTAGAAGCGGCGCAGGGCCGCGGCCGCCTGGTCGTCGCAGGTCGCCGCGGCGATCACCGCCTTGAACAGCGCCCCCTGCCGGGGGTCGGCCAGCGTGCGCTGCACGAGGCGGGCGTTGGCGCGCAGGTCGCCCAGCAGCGTGCCCGTCTCGGTGCGGGGGAGCGACTGCTCGGCCATGTCCGCGAGCAGGTCGGCGACGAGGTTGGCGGGCGTTCCCCAGCGGCGGTAGACGGTCGTCCGGCCGACTTCCGCGCGGCGGGCCACGTCGGCGAGGTCGAGGCCGGCGAGCCCGCCCTCGGCCAGTGCGTCTCCGGCGGCCTGGAGGACGGCGGCCCGCACGCGTGCGGTGCGACCGCCCGGGCGCAGGCTGCCGGGGTCGGCGCTGCTGGAGGTCATAACGGGACTCCCATTCCATTAGTGGCTGGCCTCTGTTACGGTGAACCCATCTTAACGGGATGTGAGTCCCGATAGTGAGGGGAAGGGACCGCTATGGAATACCGACGACTGGGCGCTTCAGGACTGATGGTTCCGGCGCTGAGCTTCGGCGCAGGCACCTTCGGCGGGCGCGGCGAGCTCTTCGGCGCCTGGGGCGACACCGACGCCGCCGAGGCGCGCCGCCTCATCGACATCTGCCTCGACGCGGGCCTCAACATGTTCGACACCGCCGACGTGTACTCCGCCGGCGCTTCCGAAGAGGTGCTCGGCGCCGCCATCAAGGGCCGCCGCGACCGGGTGATCCTCTCCACCAAGGCGGGGCTGCCGATGGGCGACGGCCCGGCGGACGCCGGAACCTCCCGCTCGCGCCTCGTCAAGTCCGTCGACGACGCCCTGCGCCGCCTCGGCACCGACTACATCGACCTCTTCCAGCTCCACGCCTTCGACGCGGGAACCCCCGTCGAGGAGGTCCTCTCCGCCCTCGACGACCTCGTACGGGCCGGGAAGCTGCGCTACACCGGCGTCTCCAACTTCGCCGGCTGGCAGCTGATGAAGTCCCTCGACGCCGCCGACCGGCACGGCCGCCCGCGCTACGCGGCCCACCAGGTCTACTACTCCCTCATCGGCCGCGACTACGAGTGGGAGCTCATGCCCCTCGGGCTCGACCAGGGCGTCGGCGCCGTCATCTGGAGCCCGCTCGGCTGGGGACGGCTCACCGGCAAGATCCGCCGCGGCCGGCCGCTCCCGGCGGGCAGCCGCCTGCACGCCACCGCGGACTACGGCCCGCCCGTGGACGACGAACTCCTCTACCGCGTGGTCGACGCGCTCGACGAGATCGCCGGCGAAACCGGCAGGACCGTCCCGCAGATCGCCCTGAACTGGCTGCTCCAGCGCCCGACCGTCTCCTCCGTCATCATCGGAGCCCGCAACGAGGAGCAGCTGCGGCAGAACCTCGGCGCCGTCGGCTGGAACCTGACCGCCGATCAGGTGGCACGGCTCGACGCGGCGAGCGCCAAGGAGGCCCCGTACCCCTACTTCCCCTACGAGCGTCAGGAAGGCTTCACCCGCCTCAACCCGCACCCGCTGCGGCGCGCGGAGAGCGCGTAACGCGGACTTGCCCGCCGCCCGGTCGGGGGCGGCGGGCAAGGAAGGGCCGGCGGTTCGCCTGTTTGTATCGGTCGCCTTTGTATCGGTCGCCGTCAGGCGGGCAGCGCGGCCTCGACGGCCGACAGGACCTCGGGGGCGTCGGGCTCCGTCTGCGGGCTGAACCGGGCGACGACGCTCCCGTCGGCGCCGACGAGGAACTTCTCGAAGTTCCAGCGGATGTCACCGCTGTGCCCCTCGGCGTCCGGCGTGCCGACGAGGGCGGCGTACAGGGGGTGCCGGTCCGCGCCGTTGACGTCGGTCTTCTCGGTCATGGGGAACGTCACGCCGTACGTGGCCGAGCAGAAGGACGCGATCTCCTCGGCGGTGCCGGGCTCCTGCCCCATGAACTGGTTGCACGGCACGCCCAGCACGGTGAAGCCGCGCGGGGCGTAGTCCGCGTGCAGCTTCTCCAGCGCCGCGTACTGCGGGGTCAGGCCGCACTTCGAGGCGACGTTGACGATCAGGACGGCCTTGCCGCGGTACTGCGCGAGATTCGCGGGGCCGCCCTGGAGGGCGCCGATCTCCACTTCGTGGACGGACACGTCGTGCTCCTTGGTCTCTGCATGATCAGGTCGGGTCATCCGCGGCCCAGTATGCCCGCGGCGCATCCGCCGCGGCCGCGCACCCCGGCCGGTTTCCGCGCCCTACGGCTGCCCGGCGGGGCGGTGGCGGCCGGCCGTGCTGCGTTGCAGATGCCGGAGCCGGGCCTCGAAGCGCGAGTGCGCGCCCCCCACGGCCGGCTGGGCGGCGGCCTCGGGCTTCGTCTGTGCCCGGTGCTCCTCGGCGAGCACTGCCATCAGCTCGTCCCCGAACCCGAGCCCGGCCGCGTAGTCGTCCGCGCGGCACTCGGCGCGGCGGTGCAGCCACGCGACGAAGAACGGGCCGATCGCGACCGGCAGGGTGATCCACCACATCGACTCGGTGAACGTCAGCACGTACACGAACCACACGAACGTCACGGAGAGACAGCCGCCGCAGGCGATGCCCGCGAGGTTCCTCGACCCCAGGAGAAGGAGCACGACCGTCGTGATCAACCGCCACACGACGCGGGCCGGCAGCGCGTACCAGTCGGCGAGCATGGCCGCCCACGGGTGCCCGCCCACGTGGTGGCCCAGCTCGTGGGCCAGGACGGCCGCCAGCCGGGAGTTCGGCAGCCGGTCCAGCGCGTGCCGCGTGACACCGACGATGTGGCCGGCCGCGGCGGTCGCGTTGAGCTCGGCGCGCTCCTGCACCCACAGCTCGTACGTGCCCTGGTTCACCCCGGCCCGGCGCGTCACCTCCTCCCACACCGCGCTCAGCCGTTCGGCTTCCGCGGGAGTGGGCCGCCGCATGCCCAGCAGGAACCGGGCGATGGCCGCTTCGGCGGAACGGTGAAAGACCAGCGGCCCGGACAGCAGCCACACCGCGGGCAGCAGCAGGGCGAGCGCGGGGTTGAGGAGCGAGGCGGCGGACGAGACCAGGGCGAGACTGATCACCGCGGTGGGAACCGTCACCACGAGCTGAGAGAGGGCCGCGCCGTCGACTCCGCGCTGATACGCCTTGAGGTGCTTGCGGCCTGATTGCAGCGCGAGGTCGTCGTGGCCGGCGCGCTCGGCGCCGCCGCCCGCCGGAGGAACGGGCCGGCCCGCCTCGGCGGGGTACGGCGGCGGGGGCGCGCCGCCGCCGGGGTACGCGGGCGGCAGTTCGGCCGGGTAGGCCGGAGGCGCTGGTTCCACCGGATACGGGGGCGGAGGAGCTTCCGCGCCCGGGTACGAAGGCGGTCCTGCCGGCTGAGGGTAAGGCGGCGGCGCTTCCTGGCCGGGGCAGGCGGGGGGTTCCGCCCGGCCCGGGTACGGCGGTGGCGTCTCGGCGCCCGGGTATGCCGGGGGTCCTGCGTGATCCGGGTACGCCGGGGGCGTGTCCGTGACCTCGCCCGGATACGGCGGCGGCGTCGGCCGCTCCTGCTGCCGGGGTAACGACACCGCTCGTGGCGGGACTTCTGGTGTGACGGGCCCGTCCTGTTCGGGCATGGCTGTGCGCCTCCTGAATGGTCGTACGAGAAAGAGGGAACGTCAGCCGGCGAGGAGCGCGCCCGGCAGCAGCACCATCGCCGCCGTGAACCCGCCCATGCCCACCCGCAGCCACCCGTACTTGCCGGCGACGATCCGGCTGTTCTCCGTGAGCGCCGCGAGGACCGCGGCCGCGGGAGCGCGCTCGGTCTCCCGCAGCGCTTCCTCCAGCGCCTCCGGCCCGCGGCGGGCGGCACCGCGGATGTCGGCGAAGTGGGTGATCGGCAGGCCGGGCCGCCACCCGCGCGTCCGGTAGCGCGGGATCACCGACATCAGCAGCGAGAGCAGCGAGCCGAGGAAGCACACCACGCCTGCCCACCACAGCACCTGTCCGAGGAGCGACAGGGACGCCGGCTGCCAGCCCTGGACGGCGAGCACGCCGACGAGCACGGACGCGGCCATGCCCTGCGCCGCCACCAGGACGGAGCCCTTGGTGTCGGCGCGGGCGGCTTCCTGCCGGAGCTCGGCGAGCAGCCGCTCGGCGGTCGTCATCGGCCGGGAGGCGGAGTCGGGGGACGGTACCCGAAGACCGGGCCCCCGTCCGGCGGAGGCGTGGCGTCGGCGCCGCCGCCCTCCGGCGCTTCGTCACGCACCGGCCCTTCGACCGCGGGCGCGCCGTCGGGCGGGGACGGCGGGAGGCCGGCGGTGAGGGCGCCCTTGGCGGCGTTCATCGTCTGCCTGCGCAGCTCGTCCAGCTGGTGCTCCTCCAGCCGGCCGGGTCCGCCGCCGAACGCTTGCAGCGCGACCTGGAGTTGGTTCTGCATGGCGTGCGTCTGGTCCGCCCGGAGGTTCTCCAGCACCAGACGCGCGTCCTCGGGGTGCTGGGCGAGGTGGAAGGCCAGCGCGGCGGGCCCGCCGCGCTCCAGGTAGTGGGCGTAGTAGTGGATCTTCTCGGCTTCGATCTTCTGGAGTTCCAGCTCCTGCTGTCCGCGGATCAGCTGCCGCTCGTGGCCGAGGTTCTGCTGCTGGAGCTCGATCCGGTGCTGGTGCTGCCCCTGGGTGAGCGCCCGCTCCGCCGCCAGTTCGTCCTCCCGCATCAGCAGCGCGTGCTGCGGGTCGAGCTTCTGGCGCGCGAACTCGATGTCGCGCAGCTCCCGCGCGTGCGCCAGGGACGCCTCGTCCCGGCGGATCCGGATGCCGCACCGCACGTGCAGCCCGGCGCCCGCGCCCAGCGGCCCGGCGGAGGCGAGCGCCTGCTGCGCCTCCTTCTCCGCCGCCGCGCTCTCCTCCATCGCGTACGCGCGCAGGACGGGCTGTACGGCGTCGTCGACGAGCCGCTGCACCATGGCGGGCACGTTGCGCTCCCCGCCGGCGACGAAGGCCGCGGGGTCCAGCACCTGCCAGCTGCACGTCAGGGTCACTTCGAAGAGGAAGGCGTCGTTGCTGCTGGGCAGCGCGAGGACCGCGCCCGCGTCGTGCAGGCCCATGTCCACTTCGTACACGGTGGTCCAGCGGCGCGTGGCGACTTCGGCGCGGCTCGGGCGGTGCGGCGGCAGGTAGGCGTCCAGGCCGCCCTGGGCCGTGGTGAAGACGAGGGCGTAGTCGATGCGCGTGGTGCGGAGCGGCTTGAAGCGGGACAGCTCCTGGATCGTGACGACGGGGTCGACGAGCTGCGAGTGGCGGTTCACGTCCTGCTGCCACTGGGGCTGCTGGCTCATCATGGTGCTGCTTTCTCCTAGGGACGGTTGCGCGCGGGGAATGAGCGGGCGGATCTGCCGGTGGTCACGGCGCGGGCGGCGGGGACAGCGCCCCGCGCAGCCGCAGAGCCACGGCGGGCGGGCCCGGGTCCGTCCCGCCGCGCAGGTTCTCCAGCAGGTAGAGGAGCCGCTTCGTGTCCTCGACGGACACGGCCAGCAGCGGGAGCAGCTCGGCGAGGGCGCGTTCGGCGTCCGGATCGTCGCCCGCCGCCCGGACCCAGTCGCGCATGGCCTCCAGGCCGGACGCGGAGTACTGCGGGTCCTTGAGGACCATGCGCCACAGGGCGGCGAGCGACTGCCGGAGCAGCGCCCCCGCCGTACCGGCGGTGGCCTCGGCACGGCCGAACAGGTCGAGGAGGAGCGGGCGGCCGCCGGCGCCGTCCACGGGACCGCAGGCGTGGACGACCGTGCGCAGGACGAAGTCCCGGCCCTGTCCGCCGCGGGTCAGCGGCACGAGGGCGGGCCACAGCTCGGCCGCGGCGCCCCCGGCCTCCCACGCGCCCGCGTTCTGGCCGGCCGCGAGCAGCACGGCCGAGGCGGACTGGGCGAGTTCGTCGAGCTCGCCCGGCCACCTGCGGACCGGCCCGCCCCGCGCCTCCATGGCACGCACCGCCGCCAGGAGCGCCTCGACGGCCTCCGCGGCGAACGCGTCCCCCACCAGGGCGTACGTCCGCACCGCCGCCCGGCGCAGCCGGTGGTCGTCCGCCGTGCACCACTCCCGCAGGACGCGCGGCACGTGGGGCGTGCCCAGGTGGTGGGCGAGGGCGAGCGCGTTGGCGGCGGCCAGCCGTGCGCGCAGCCGTGACTCGAAGGCCCAGGGGCGGATGAGCAGGGCCATGGCCGACGGCAGGTCGGCGTGGGCCAGGGCCGCCGCGGTGGAAGCGGCCCGGGTGCGGACGACCGGGCGCGGGTCGTCCGCCAGGCGCCGCAGCCACGCCACGAGGGCGGGGCGGGCCGACGGGTGGCCGGTCCAGACCTCCCGGAGCAGCGTGATGGCCGTGAGCGGGTCCCGGAACTGTACCTTCGTCTGGAGCACCGGCCCCCATTCGGTCTCCTCGGTCTCCAGGTAGCGGTCGGCCTGCGCGTGTTCGACGCGCTGGGCGCTGGAGGTGCCGAAGACGGGGATGCGGGCCGGCTCCCCGGGGTTCTCGATGCGTTGCAGCAGGCCGAAGAGGACGTCACCGAGCTCGGCGGTGAGCGGGTACGGGGCCTCGTTGAAGGTGGCGAGCGCGATCAGGAACGCCTTGTCGTGCAGGGTCTGTTCCGTGCTGTCGAACCAGGCCCGCACTTGCCGCTCGGCGGCGTCGTGGCCGAAGGAGGCGAGGCCGGTGAGGGGGAGGAGCCCCTGGGCGTGCGCGGCGATGCGGTCCGCGAAGACGGCCAGTTCGGCCGGGGGACGCCGGTGTTTGAGGACCGCCCGCACTTCGGGCAGGGCCAGCAGGGTTCCGATGCTGTGACCGGCCAGGTCCTTGTGGCGCAGGTGGCCGTGGAGCAGGGCCGAGGGCTCCGGCGGCCGCCACGGGACGTGCCCGGCGTCGCCGTGGACGACGGGGTGCGACCCGACCACGATCACGAGGTGGCTCCCGGCCGCCCCGAGCTTCTCGCTCAGAGCACGTAAGTGGTGCTCGCGCAGCGGCTGTTCCGCGCTGGTGGGGAAGTCGTGGACGAGGTGCCCGCACCCGTCGCGTAACTCCCCCGCGAGACGGCCGGGGGAGAGCGCCGGGTCCAGGGCCCGGTAGGCGGTCGAGCCCACGGCGCGCCGCAGCATGAGGGCCGCGGCGCGCCGCCCGGTGGTCGCGGGGCCGGAGAGGACGGCGACGCGGTGCTCCCGGAGCCGGGCGAGCGCGAGGCCGAAGGGGCTGCCGGGCTCCCACGCATCGTCCTGCGCGACGGCTTCGCGCTCGCTCCCGGTGCCGGGCGGGAAGACGAAGTTCCGTGCGATTTTCTCGACTTCCGCGGCGCGGATCTCGCCGGAGTGCTCCTCCTCGTCCCCGCCGATCCGGTACTCGACCTTGCTGCCGCCGAGGATGACGTCTCCGGTGACCTGTCCGCCGCTCACGCCGTGCTGGTCACCGCCGACCAGCGAGCCGCCGAGCTGCGCGGAGTGGCCGAGCATGATGCCCGGGCTGTGGCGGTAGAGGTCCCGGCGCGAGTCCCAGGCGTGCTGCTCCGCCTCGGCGCCGGGTTCGACGCCGGCCTCGGAGGAGTCCGGTCCGGCCGGGTCGGGGTACGGGCCGGGGGAGGCTTCCGGCGCCGGCTCGCCGGCGGTCGTGGAGTCTTCGTACGGCGCGATCACGACCGGCCCCCGTCCTCGCTACGGGACTCCCCGCCGCGGTCGGCCGGGGCGGACTTGTTGCCGGAGCCGCCGAGGATGACGTCTCCGGTGACCTGTCCGCCGCTCACGCCGTGCTGGTCACCGCCGACCAGCGAGCCGTGCACCACCGGAGCACCGTAGAAGTGGAAGACCGCGCCACCGGAACGCTCGGGAGCGGGAGCGGGAGCGGGAGCGGGAGCGGGAGCCTGAGGCGGAGCCTGGGGCATTCCCGGCGCCGGCGACGGGGAAGCGGCACCGGCCGCCCCGTCCCCGGCCACCCCCGCTTCCTCTCCACCCCCCTGGATCCACGCCGGCAGCACCCCGTCCTTCACCGTCACCTCCGTCCTCCGGAACAGCTCCGGCCGGACGCCGTGGTGACCGTGGCGGACCACCCCTTCGTACACGGGCGTGCTGACGGCCAGGACGCAGTCCCCGTCCGCCCGCCCGGCGAGCGCCCGGCGCAGGGCGTCCGAGTCGAGGAGCCGGAAGGCCTGGTTGAGGTCGTGCCCGACGAGCCCTCCGGTGGTGCCCGCCTGCGGATCGTGGGCGACCTCGCCGGCGGCGAGCACCATCCGCAGGCGCATCTGCGCGCCGCCCGAGGCGAGCCGGTTGTGGTCGTGGAGGAGTGCGGGCGTGA
The DNA here is from genome assembly GCF_003626645.1 of Streptomyces klenkii. Taxonomy (GTDB): domain Bacteria; phylum Actinomycetota; class Actinomycetes; order Streptomycetales; family Streptomycetaceae; genus Streptomyces; species Streptomyces klenkii. The sequence continues at coordinate 367,209 of NZ_RBAM01000009.1, forward strand.
CCGTGAGGAGCGCGCGCAGGACCGCGGTCTTGGCGACGTCCCCGCTGATGAGCACGATCAGGCCGTCGCCGCGGTCCTCGCGGTACTGCTGGGTGGCTTCGACGCCGGCCGTGACCAGGGTCCGGTCGACGACCGTGTTCAGGGTGCGCCGGAGCACGGCCTGCACCACGTCGTCGCGGCGGCTGAACCGCTCGATGTCGAGGAGCAGGATGGTCCGGTTGACAGGCTCGCGCATGGCCGCCTTCCGCTGGAGACGCGGGCCGTGAAGGCCCTCTTGACACAGGAAAGGTGCCATTGAAACGGAGTCGGAGACGACGGAAACCAGCACACTCGCGATGTGACGGCGTACACACAACGGACCCGAAACCGAACCCGGATCCGGCCCCGTCGCCGCTTCCGCCTCACCGGTCCCCTTGGCGCGCCATCCTCCGCAGCACGTCCGGCCGCATCACCACCAGCCCGCGCCGCCCCGTGCGGACGATGCCCCGCTCCCGCAGCCCCTTCAGCAACCGGGCGACGGCTTCCCGGGAGGCGCCGACCGAGCCGGCCAGCTCGCTCTGGGTGAGCCCGGGCGTTAGCTGCACGCCGTCCTCCGCCTCCTCCCCGTGGCTGCGGATGAGCTCCAGCAGGAGCAGGGCCAGCCGCTCCTGGACGTTCAGGGCCGCGTACTGCACGCGCCGGCGGTCGCTGTCGCGCATCCGGTCCGCGGTCAGTGCCAGTAACTTCCGGGAGATGGCGGGCCGTTCGTCGAGGAGGCCGCTGAAGCGGTCCGCGTCGAGGGCCAGGGTCTCGACCTGTCCCAGCGCCGTGACCGTCGCCCCGCGGGGGCGCCCGCTGAGCACGGCCGCTTCCCCGACGATGTCGCCGGGCCCGCGCAGGGCCAGCAGCGCCTCGTAGCCGTTGGCGGCCGCGGAGGTCACCTTCGTCCAGCCGGAGAGCAGGATCAGTACGTGGGCCGTGGGCTCGTGCTCGCGCAGGAGCACCTGCCGTGCGGAGAAGGCGAGGGGTGTCGCGCTCCGGAAGAGCGCCTGCCGGTCCTCGGCCTCCAGCCGGACCACGAAGGGAACACGGTCCTCGAACTCCATCGCCTGCCTCTCCTCTCCCACCGGCCTCTCCCGCCCGCCGGGATCGGTCCGTACGCGGGAAGACGGAGAGTACGGCCGCGAGTGCGGACTGAACCCCTCCGGTTGGCGGGGGTGAGCCGTTCTCCGGGCGGGGGTCGCGGCGGGGACCGCCCTACTTGAGACCAATGTTCCCGGTCTCGTCCCCTACGGCAGGATCATCCTCAACTTCCGCATCACCCCTCCTGTCCCCCCCCCGTAAAGCCGGGGTCCCCGTCAAACATGAGGAGCAGTATGCGTATGCGCATATCGACCCAGCGGGTCTTCGCCACCACGGCCTTCGCCGGGATGATGGCCGCCGCCTCCGCCGAACTGGCCCACGCCGCCCCCGCTCCCGCCCCCGGCGGCGACCGGATCACGCAAGCGACGCAGACCGGCCTGGAGGCCTTCCACGGCTACAAGCCCGGCCACCTCGACTCGATCCTCGAAGGGCTGCGCCCGGTCGGCAGCGCCGGGAACGACGACCCCAACTGGAAGGGCCTCTATCTGGCCGAGACCACCGGGCACGCCGCCGGCTACAGCACCAATGAAGCGGGCACGGCCGCCGGCGGAGTCGTCCGGGTGACCCTCCCGGACGAGGTGAACGTGGCCACGGTCCACCTCTCCCACAGAGCCGACGAGACCGGTGAGGCCTTCCTCGACCGCCAGCTGAGATTCGTCAAGGACGAGTTCGGCGTCCCCGTGGGCAAGCCCCTGATGGACGCCCTCGGGGAGAAGAACACCGTCCTGAAGATCGCCGACGACGGCACCGGGCAGAGCGAGTTCATCGTCCCCTGGAAGATGGCGGAGCGCGCCAAGGCCGAGAAGGCCGTCGAGTTCCGCGGGAAGAACTCGGCCATGGACGCCGCGATCTACGCCGCCGCCCCGGCCAACTGCCTCGCCCCCACCGGACGCGTCAAGCGGTCGGCCGACCGCTGCCTGCCCGTGGACTGGGACAAGGTCGAGGAGAAGGCCAAGGCCACGGCGAAGAAGGTCGCGCAGGACGCCGAGCACGTGGAGAAGCTTCCCAAACGCAGCCCCAAGGGGCCGACGTGGGGCGAGGCGCACTCCACCGCGGAGCTCAGCCACGCCAAGGTCCGCGAGGTCAGCGGCGCGCACGTGGCCGCCTCCGCCGCCGGCGTCGGGACCTGGGTCTACGGCATGGCGAAGACGTTCTCCGACAAGGACGCCACCACCCTCGACAAGGTCGCCGTCACCGGCGCCGTCGTCCCCGGCCTCGGCCAGGCGCTCGGCATCGCCGACGGGATCCAGCACGGTGACCCCGAGGCGATCGCCGTCAACGCCGTGGCCCTCGCCGCGCTCGCGGCCGCCCAGGTCGTCCCCGTCGTCGGCGAGGTCGTCGACGCCGTCCTCCTCACCGAACAGCTCGTCGAGGTCCTCGTGGACGTCTTCCGCACCGCGACGGCCGACCCGCCCCCGGCGCCGCGCCTCGACGCCGGAGCCCTGCCGGTCCTGCCCGTGCCGAGGGCGTCCCTGCCGTGCAGCGTGTGGTGGACGTACATGGACGTCCTCTGGGAGACGGCCGGGAAGGTCCCCGCGAACGAGAAGGTCCCCTCGAAGACGCAGGTGGTGGTGCGGGAGCGGGGCGGCAGCGAGTACACGTACCCGGTGGCCGACGGGAAGTCCCCCGGCTGGCTCGTCCCCCACGGGCTCGGCTCCAGCCGCACCTTCGACGTCTTCTACCGCCTGAAGACCGACCAGGGCCGGGTCCTGGAGTCGAAGCAGCGGGCCGTGGTCCAGGCTAAGGCCGAGGTCGCGCAGTGCAACACCCTGATCTGGAACGAGGACTGGGACCGCTGACGCTCGCGCGCCCGCGGTCCCCGGCCGGGTCCGTCCGTCAGCAACTGCTGCCGGGACCGTCCGCCACCGTCAGCTGCCGGGTCCGTCCGCCATCGTCAGCTGCCGGTGGCGGACTTCCAGGCGTCCACGTACGAGGGCAGGTTCTTGTCGACCTCGGTCCAGTCGGGGCGGAAGACCTCCACGCCCTGCATGATGCGGGCGAGGGCGATGGCGTTCGGGTCGGTCGCCTTGATGTCCGTACGGGCCGAGAAGCCGCCGCCGACGGCCGAGACGTCGCGCTGCACGCCCTCGCTGAGGAGGTAGTCCAGGAACTTCCTGGCGTTCTCGGAGTGCGGGGCGTCCTTCACCAGGCCGGCCGCGTAGGGGAGGGCGAACGTGGTGGGCTTCCCGTCGTCGCCCGCCGGGAAGAAGATGCCCTGGTTCGGCATCGTCTCGGTGTTGGCGAAGTTCATCTGGACGTCGCCGTTGGCGACGAGGAGCTCGCCCTTGTTGACCTTCGGGGCGAGCTGGCCGGTGGAGCGCGAGGGGCCGACGTTGTTCTTCTGGAGCTCCTTGAGGTAGGCCATGGCGGGCTCCTTGCCGCCGAAGTCGTGCACGGCCTTGACGAGGACGGCCGTGCCGTCGCCCGCGACGCCGGGCGTCGAGTACTGGAGCTTGCCCTTGAAGCGCGGGTCGAGGAGGTCCTTCCAGGTCTTGGGCGGGGCCTCCTTGAGCTCCCGGGAGTTGTAGATGAAGCAGAGGTAGTTGCGGGCGATCGTGGTCCAGTTGCCCGAGGGGGCCTTGTCGCCGTCCGCGACCTTGTCCGAGCCCTGCGGGCGGTAGGAGGCGAGCAGGCCCTTGCCGTCGGCCTGCTGGATGAAGGGCGGCAGCGTCACGACGACGTCCGCCTTGGTGTTGGACTTCTCCCGGGCCAGGCGCTGCACCATCTCGCCGGAGCCGCCCTCGACGTACCGGACCTTGATGCCGGTCTCCTTCTCGAAGCCCTTGAAGACCTTGTCGTAGAAGCCGGAGCCGTCCTCGGCCTTGAGGCCGTCGGCGCTGTAGAGGGTGAGCTCCTGCTGCTCGGCGCCGGACGTCCCGCCGCACGCGGTGAGCGGGAGGGCGAGGAGGAGGGCGGCGGCGGACGGGAGCAGGGCGCGGGCGGAACGGCGGGAGCGGGGGGACCGGGAGGAGCCGGGGGTACGGGGCATGGGATCGCGCTCCTTCGAGAGCGTGCGGGGGACGTACGGGGGAGGGTCAGCGGTAGGCGGCCTTGGTGCGGATCCGGGAGACCGCGAACAGGGCGAGGAGCGTGGTGACCATGAGTACGACGGCGAGCGCGGCACCGGGGAAGAGCGCGCCGCGGTCGGTGGAGGCGAAGACCTTGACGGGCAGCGGCAGCCAGTCCGGCGGGTAGAGCATCATCGTGGCGCTGAGCTCGCCCATGGACAGGGCGAAGCACAGCCCCGCGGCGGCGGACAGGGACGGCAGCAGCAGCGGCAGCTTCACCTGTACGAGCACCCGCAGGGGGCCCGCGCCCAGGCTCGCGGCGGCCTGCTCGCAGGCGGGGTCGAGGCGGTCCAGCGCCGCGGCCACCGACTGGTAGGCGAAGGCGGTCACCAGGATGGTGTGCGCCAGGACGACGATCGCCGGGGTGCCGTTGAGGAGGAACGGCGGCTTGGAGAAGGCGACCAGGAGCGACAGCCCGACGACCACGGACGGCACGGCGACCGGCAGTACGAACAGCAGGTCGACGACCCGGCGGGCGCGCGTGCCCCTGGCCGCGAGGGCCGCCCAGGTGCCGGTGACGAGGGCGGCGGCGGAGGCCGCGACGGCGGTCAGCACGCTCGTGGTGAGCGCGTCGAGGGCGTCCCCGTGGGTGACGGCCCGGTAGTGGTCGAGGGTCGCGCCCGAAGGGAACGCCCCGCTCCACCCGGTGGCCAGGGACGCGGCCACGATGACGAGGAACGGCAGCGCGAAGACGGGCAGGAAGAGGGCGAAGAAGGCGGCCTGGACCGCCAGGCGGGCACGAGGGCTATGCACGAGCACGGCGGACTCCGTCCATGCGGGTGGTGAGCATCCGGTAGAGCCCGTACAGCGCCAGCGAGAGGGCGATGTTGACGACGGCCACGACGCAGGCGCCGGTGTAGTCGCCGTCGAGGATCGCCTTGCCGTAGACGAGCACGGGCAGGGTCGTCACGCCCTTCGCCCCGGTGAAGAGGACGATGCCGAATTCGTTGAGGCACATCACCAGGACGAGGGAGCCGCCCGCCGCCAGCGCGGGCAGGGCCTCGGGCAGGATCACCTGCCGGACGATCCGCGGCGCCTTGGCCCCCAGCGAGGCCGCGACGTCGAGCTGGGCCGTCTCCAGCTGCGAGAAGGCGCCGAGCAACGGCCGCATGACGAACGGCGTGAAGTACGTGATCTCCGCGAGCAGTACGCCCCAGGGCGTGTGCAGGAAGTCGAACGGGCCGGTGGCGGCGCCGGTCACCCCCGACCACATGCCGTTGGCCATGCCGGCGCTGCCGTAGACGAAGAGCAGCGCGAGGGTGATGAGGAAGGAGGGGAAGGACAGGAAGACGTCGATGAACCGGCCGACCGCCTTGCCGCCGGGGAACGGCACGAACGCGATGACCAGGGCGAGGGCGAAGCCGAGGACGAGGGACCCCGCGGTGGAACCGGCGGCGATCAGCACGGTGTTGAGCAGGGCGTCGCGGAACGCTGCCTGGGCGAACACGTCGGCGTAGGCGGAGAAGCCGTGCCCGCCGCCCTCCGGCGACACCGACTGCCACAGGACGAGCGCGAGCGGGTGGAGGAAGACGAGGCCGAGGGCGGCGACGGGCGGCAGGACCAGCGTCCACGCCGGCACCCTGACCCGGGGCAGGGCCGCGGGCGGGCCGCCGGAGACCGCTTCGGTGCTAGCCACGGCCCTCACCCCCGCCCGCGCCGGCCGGCAGCAGCACCGCGTCGTGCGCGGCGAAGTGCACGGTGACCTCGGTGCCGAGCGGCGGCGTCTCGCGCAGTTCGCGCAGGTCGGCCGTGACCCGGTGACCGGCGACGTCGACGCACAGGCGGTGCGTCGCACCGCGCCACTGGACCTCCGCGACCGTCCCGCGCAGGGCGTTCGGCCCCTCGCCCAGCCCGACCAGGTGCGGGCGGACGCACAGCGTGGCCGGCGCCCCCGCAGCGGCGCCGCCGGCCGCCACGTCCAGCCGCGTTCCGCCGAGGTGTACGCCGCCGCCGTCGGCGACCGTCACCGGCAGGAGGTTGGCGCCGCCCACGAAGGAGGCCGTGAACGCGGTGCCCGGCCGCCGGTAGAGGTCCTGCGGGGTGCCGCAGTCCTGAAGCCGCCCGCCGTCCATGACCGCGATCCGGTCGGCGAGGGTGAGCGCCTCGATCTGGTCGTGGGTGACGTACAGCATGCTGACGTCCGGCAGTTCGCGGTGCAGGCGGGCCAGCTCGGCGAGCATCCCGGAGCGCAGCTGCGCGTCCAGGGCGGACAGCGGCTCGTCCAGGAGGAGCACGCCCGGCCGGACGGCCAGCGCCCGCGCGACGGCCACGCGCTGCTGCTGGCCGCCGGAGAGCTCGCGCGGGTACCGCCCGGCGTACGCGGACATGCCCGTCATCTCCAGCGCCTCCGCGACCCGCGCGGCGATCTCGCTGCGCGGCGCCTTGCGCGCCTTGAGGCCGAAGGCGACGTTCGCGTCGACCTTCATGTGGGGGAAGAGCGCGTACTGCTGCACCACCATGCCGATGCCGCGCCGGTGCGGCGGCAGGTCGGTGACGTCGCGGTCGCCGATGAACACCCGCCCGGCCGTGGGCCGGACGAAGCCCGCGACGGCGCGCAGGGCGGTCGTCTTGCCGGACCCGGAGGGGCCGAGGAGCGCCATGAACTCGCCCGGCTCGACGGTGAGGCCGAACGATTCGAGCACGGTGTTGCCGCCGTAGGCGACGCTGACGCCGTCGAACCGGATGCCCGTGCTCACCTGGCGGCCTCCGTACGTGCCAGGAGGCCGGGCAGCTCCGCCACGGAGCCCAGGATGTGGGTCGCCCCCGCGGCGAGCAGCGCGGCCTCGTCGTGGGCCCCGGTCAGGACTCCGGCCACCACGCCCGCCCCCGCCCGGATGCCGGACCGCATGTCGTAGGAGGTGTCGCCGGCGACCGCGACCTGCCGCACGTCGTCCGCGGCGCGGGTGCGCAGCAGCGCGGCGAGCACCATGTCGGGGTACGGGCGGCCGCGCCCGCCCGCGTCGGCGGGGCACAGCGTGAGGTCGGCCAGGTCCGTCCAGCCCAGGGCGGCGAGGATCGCGTCCTGGGTGACGCGGGCGAAGCCGGTGGTGAGGACCACGGTGCGGCCCTCGCCGCGGAGCCGCTCGACGGCCTCGCGGGCCCCCGGCAGCGGCGCGCAGCGGCCGTCGGCCACCTGGCGCCCGTAGGCCCGCTCGAAGGCGGCGTTGGCGCGCTGCGCCGACTCCTCGTCGCCGGCGAAGAGGTGCCGGAAGACGGAGATCTTCGACTCGCCCATCGTGGCCCGCACGTAGGCGAGCTGTTCGGCGTGGCGCGCGGTGCCCGGCTCGACGCCGAGCTCCCGGACGGCCGCGGTGAAGGCCTGCTCGACGAGGCCGTCGTCGGCGACGGTGGTGCCGGCCATGTCGAGGACGACGAGGGAGGTCCGCCCAGGAGTCGTGGGGGATGGCATGCGGGAGGTCTCTCGGGAGGTCTCTCGGGAGGTCATGCGGTTCACCAGCCCAGTTCGTTCGCGGTGGTCTCGGCGATCGCGGGCGAGCACGTCATGCCGCGCCCGCCGGGGCCGGTCACCAGCCAGACGCCGTCGCGCACGCGCTCGCGGTGCACGACGCGCGAGGTGTCCACGCACTGCGCGTAGACCCCGGCCCAGCGCCGGCGGATCTGCGGCAGGGGGCGGCCGAGGAGCGCCTCGGCGACGGAGGCGAGGTGGCCGTACGGGGCCTCGTCGACGTCGAAGGAGAACGGCTCGGCGTACTCGTGGGTGTCGCCGATCGTCAGCCCGCCGTCGGCGCGCTGGACCATGAGCAGCTGCGTCTTGTGCTCGGCGGCGGTCGGCGGCTGGGCCTGGGCGGCGGCCATCGCGTCGAGGGCCGTGCCGCCGTAGGCGGGGTAGTAGCGGAAGCTGTCGGCGTCGGCGACGGAGGCGGCGAGCCGCTCGCCCAGCGGCGCGGTCTGCATCATTTGCAGCCGTACGCGGCGCACGGGCAGCTCCGGGGCGAGCTCGCGGGCGAGCCCGCCCAGCCAGGCGCCGGTGCACAGCACGACTGCGTCGCCGCTGTGCAGCTCGCCGCGGTCGTCGCGGACGGTGTTCCCGCCGATGACGTCGCGGACCTCGCGCCCGCCGAGGAAGGTGTAGCGGCCCGACCGGAGGAGGGCCTCCTTCAGGGCCCGCTGGGCCGTGCGCGGCTCGACGGCGGCGTCGCGGTCGCAGGCCAGGGCGCCGAGGAGCTCGCCGCGCAGGGCCGGCTCGGCCGCCCGGACCTCGCCGGGAGTGAGGAGCCGGAAGCCGCGCTCGGCGGCATCGGGCCGGTCCAGGGCGGCGCGGGCGACGGCCAGCTCGGCCTCGGTGGTGACGGCCGTCAGCGAACCGTTGGCCCGGAAGCCGAGGCCGGGGACGGCGGCGCCGATCTCCTCCCACAGCTCGCGGGCCCGCAGGGCGGTGGCCAGCTCCTCGCCCGCGGCACGGCCGCTGACCCAGATCAGGCCGAAGTTGCGGACGGAGGCCCCGCGGGCCTCCGCCTCGCGCTCGATGTGGACGACCTCGTGGCCGCGTTGGACTGCCTGCCAGGCGTGCATGCTTCCCAGCACGCCGGCTCCGATGACGATGACTCGCATGACTCGAACGTTCGTCGGGGCAGGTGACGGAGAAGGGGACGAACGGCGAACCGGAGGGAAACCCGTCGCCAAACTTGGACTAGACCCGTTACCTTTCTGTGATATTTAGAGGAGGGGGGAGTGGGGTTGTGTTCGCTCAGCTCTCGCCGCGCAGGTGCGCGGTGAACGAGAAGCGGTCGCCCCGGTAGAGCGACCGCACCCGCTCCAGCGGCCTGCCGCCGGTGTCGCGCGAGACGCGGTGGATCAGCAGCATCGGCAGCGCGGGCGGCGTGCCGATCAGCAGGGCCTCGCGCGGCGTGGCCAGAACCGTCTCCAGCCGCTCGTCCGCGTCGCCGAAACCGATGCCGAGCCGCTCGCGCAGATAGCCGTAGAAGGAGGAGTCCGGCTCGAAGTCCGCATCCAGGCGCGGCGCCCGCTCCACCGCCACGTACGTGCTCTCCAGCCCCACCCGCTCGTCGTCCGCGAGCAGTACCCGCTCCAGGTGCCAGACGGGCGCCAGGGGTTCCACGCCGAGGTCGGGGGCGAGGGCGGCCGGGCAGGCGAGCCGGTCCAGGCCGACGAGGTTGCGCCCCGGGCGCCGGCCCTGGCGGCGCACGCCCTCGGTGTAGCTGGCGAGCGAGAGCGGCTGCTCCAGCTTCGGGCCCGCCACGACCGTGCCGCGCCCCTGGCGCCGCAACCGCCCCTCCAGCAGCAGTTCGCGCAGGGCCTGGCGCACGGTCTCGCGCGCCACCTCGAAGCGCGCGGCGAGCTCCCGCTCGGTGGGCAGCTGCCCGCCCTCGCCCAGTTCGTCGAGGAGCTCGGCGACCTGCGCCTTCACCGCGTAGTACTTGGGAATCCGCCCGTGCTCGGGGATGCCGGCGCGGACAGGGGCGCCGGGAGACCGGCCGGGCAGGCCGTGCGTGTGCATGTACGTAGGATCCACGGCGAGATCCTCGCATCCCGCCGCCGGTTCACCCGTCGCACGTCACGTCGTACAGCTTCATCGGCAGGCTGCCCTTCAGGCCCACGTACGCCGTGAAGCGCTTGTCCGGGCCGGCCTTCCAGTGCGTGGTGACCGGGGCCCACGCCATGCCCGACCGCTCGGCCGTGACCCTCCCGACGGAGATGCTCCGCGGAACGTTCTGGGCGCAGAGCAGCACGTCGCTGCCCTTGGCCGCCGCGGCCCTCTTCCGCAGATCCGCATCGACCTTGTGCATGCGGTCGTACGCGCTCGGACCGTGCTGCCCGTAGAACTTCACGAGGAAGCCGTACACCTGCGCCGCCGTGTACTGCTTCGGCTGGGGTGCGGATGCGGATGCGGGTGCGGACACGGGTGCGGCTGCGGCCGCCGGGGCCGGGCCGGTGACGCCCGCGGCGCTCAGCGCGAGGGCCAGGGCGCAGCCGGCGGCGGCGCCGGCGAAACGCGGTGGGTGCGTGGGCATACGCATGGACTTGGACATGGATCGGCCTCCTCTTCCCGCTTTGCCCCTATGAGACACGGACCGGCGCCCGAAACCCGCGGTACGGCTCGGGCGAACGGTGGTGCGGGAGGCGGCGCGCGCCCCCCGGCCCCGCAGGGCGCCGGGTTCCCTCACGAGCCGGGCGCGGACGTGCCCTCGGCGGCCCGCCCCGCGATGTTGCGGGCCATGCCCCCGAACACGACGGCGTGGAAGGGCGCCACGCTCCACCAGTAGGCGTGCCCGGCCAGGCCGTGCGGCCGGAACAGGGCCCGCTGCCGGTAGACGGCGCGCGACGGCCCGTCGGGGGTGACCGTCAGCTCCAGCCAGGCGCGCCCGGGCAGGCGCATCTCCGCACGCAGCCGCAGCAGGCGGCCGCGCTCGATCTCCTCCACGCGCCAGAAGTCGAGGGAGTCGCCGATGCGCAGGGAGTGCGGGTCCCGCCGCCCGCGGCGCAGCCCGACGCCGCCGGCGAGCCGGTCCAGGACTCCGCGCACCGACCACGCCAGCGGGAACGAGTACCAGCCGTTGTCGCCCCCGATGCCCTCGACCACCCGCCACAGCTCCTCGGCCGGCGCCTCCACGGCCACCTCGCGCCGGTCCTCGTAGAGGCTGCCCCCGGACCACTCGGGATCCGACGGCAAAGGGTCGCTCGGGGCGCCGGGCAGTGACGCGGAGGACCAGCGGGTGGCCACGTCCGCGTCCCGTACGCGCTTGAGGGCCAGGCGGACGGCCTCGTCGAAGCCCAGCAGCCCCTCGGGCGGATCCGGGGCGTAGCGCGCGAAGTCGTGCTCGCGGCAGACCACCTCGTGGCGCAGCGACTCCACCAGCGGCCGGGCGACGCTGCCGGGCACCGGCGTCACCAGCCCGACCCAGAGGCCGGACAGCGCCGGCGAGAGCACCGGCACCGGCAGGACCAGGCGCCGCGGAAGACGGGCGACGGCCGCGTAGCGCTCCATCATCTGCCGGTACGACAGGACCTCGGGGCCGCCGATGTCGAAGCCGCGGTTGAGCTCGTCCGGCAGCGCGGCCGCGGCCAGCAGGCAGCGCAGCACGTCGCGGACGGCGATCGGCTGGACGCGCGTGCGCACCCAGCGTGGAGTGACCATCACGGGCAGTCGCTCGGTGAGGTGGCGCAGCATCTCGAAGGACGCCGAACCCGAGCCGATGACGACCGCGGCGCGCAGGTGCGCCGTGGGCACGCCGCTGTTGAGCAGGATGCGGCCGACCTCGGCGCGCGAGCGCAGGTGGGGCGACAGCTCCCGCTCGGGCACCTGGCGGGGAGCGAGCCCGCCGAGGTAGACGATCCGCCGTACGCCGGCCTCCTTCGCCGTCCGGGCGACCGCGAGCGCCGCCCGCCGGTCCGTCTCCTCGAAGCCCGTGCCGGTGCCGAGGGCGTGCACGAGGTAGTAGACGACGTCCACGCCCTCGAACGCCGGGGGGAGGGTGCCGGGGCTGGTGACGTCCGCCTTGACGGTCTCGATCCGGTCGGCCCACGGCTGGTCCCGCAGGCGGCGCGGTTCGCGGACCAGGCACCGCACCCGGTAGCCGGCCCCGAGCAGCACGGGCACGAGCCGCCCGCCGATGTAGCCCGTCGCACCGATGACGAGCACGCGGGACGGGGCCGCTCCGGTGCCGGGGACGTGCGCGCTGGTGTCCATGGGCTCCACGCTTCCGCACCCGCCGCCGTGATGGTTGACGCCACGCAGGAAAGCGCTCGCTCTGCGTGACGACCGGGCCCGCTCCGTGTGAGGCCGCCCATGAGGTGTGGGTCACTTACGAAGGGCGTTAGTGGGTGCGGGGGCGGAATGAGGGGGATGGGGCGGGGTTTTTGTTTTTTCTATGAGTGGGGGTAGTAGGTCACCGTGCTTGT
>NZ_RBAM01000010.1 GCF_003626645.1 Streptomyces klenkii
GGGCGTGCAGGATTTTCGCCCAGGTGCCGTCGGCCGGCCAGCGGCGGTGGCGTTCGTAGACGGTCTGCCAGGGGCCGTAGCGTTCGGGCAGGTCACGCCACGGGATACCGGTCCGGGTCCGGTACAGAACCCCGTTGACCACGATGCGGTGATCGGCCCACCTCCCACCCGGCCCACCCGCTTCGGGCAGCAGCGAAGCGATCAGCTCCCACTGAGCGTTGGTCAGTTCATGCCGCCGCACCATGCCTGGCTCCTGCCCGGAGCGGCAACAGATCCACCACCCGAGCAAGAGCCATCAGACACTGCCTAGCCGAGCCGAGCACCATAGAAACCGCACCCCGTCCGTCCTAAGACCCTCACGTATTTAGCGGGGGGGGGGACGGATGCAGGTGCATGCCGATCTCGCGGAGGATGCCGGGTTCCGTACGCGTGTCAGGGGCCCACACCGTGCCGGTCGTCGATGCTGACGGCGATGCCCGCCGCCGGACGCACGGCGCTGCCTCAGTCCTTCCAGTAGTCGCGCTGCGGCAGGTCGACCCAGATGTCCGGGGGGCCGAAGACGGCGCGCGCGTCGGCCGGGCGGAGCCCTGCCCAAGCGCATGCGTAGGCCACGGCGTTGTGCTGGTAGAGGTAGGAACGCAGTACTTCCTCCGGCGTGGGCGTGTCTTCCGGGTCCAGGCCGCCGCCGGGGTGGAGGTCCGAGTCTTCGATGACGCCATTGCGGGCGATGCTGCCCTGGTTTCCGCTCTTGGCGTTCGCGTACAGGCCGTAGCAGACGGTGCCCACCGATAGCCTCTTTTGCACACCGGGCGTATCCGGCGCGTATCCCCATGGCTGGGTGACGATACAACCGCCCGGTACGGTGGTCACGCCGACGATCTGCATGTCCTCGTCCCCGTAGTACCCAGCGGTGACGGCCTCTTGCAGCGCGTCGAGTCTGCTGCCTTCCACCGGCTCGGCCTCCAGGCGGCGTATCGCCTCCGTGGCATCGACGCCGGCCACGCATGCCAACCCCAGGCCTAGGCAAGAGCGGTCTCCCAGGGCAGCGAGAAGCCGTTTGGCCTCCTGCGCCGCCGCGCGTTCCGAATCGCTGAGTCCCGGCTGCCCCTCCGGCACCACGAACAAGTCCGGTGTGGGTCCGGCCAGGTTGAGCCGGCCCGGTGACCAGCCGGCGACCAGAGGCTTCCAGGGGTCTGCTCCGGCGGCGGCAAGGTCGCGCGCGATGTCGGGCTGATCGTCCCAGAGGGTTTCCCAGAGCGCTGATAGAGCGACATCTACCGCCGCCCTGCACGCTCACCTCTGCAGAGGGCACTGACAACGTGGACGGCTGAGCCGCGCTCGGCGCACAGGGACAACCGCCGCCGCACGGCCACGCCACCAACCCGCCCAGGCGGTTGCCCCTCTGATGCCCGCGTCTTCGGGGTCAGCCGTTCAGGTCGAGGATGTAGTTGTTGGTGATGAGGAAGGTCGTCACCATTCCCGTACCGAACGTGCCCGTGCCGGACTCGGACTCCCGTGCCCCGCCGAAGGGGCCGCCTCCGACGACCGAGCCGCTTCCCTGCTCGGTGGCGTTGCCGGATGCCGTGTCGGAGAGCTTCTCCAGCCTGCGGTTCACCGTGAGGTCGATGATCTCGCCGGTGCTGCCGCTGAAGATGCTGAGCTGGTCGGACGTCTTGGTCTGGAAGACCAGCCCGCTGATGCTCGTCACGGACCCCGAGAGCGTCAACTGACCGTCGTAGGAGGTGGTGGGCGTCGCGCAGCGGAGGGTGCCCTTGCCGTCTACGGCTCCGGTGTTAGTGATGTTCACTCTGATCGAGCCGGCGCAGTTCAGAGTGGCGGCCATGGCACCGTTTGCGGCGGCGGCCGGGACGGTGCCGAGTGCTGCCAGGGGGAGCGCCCCGGCGATGGCGGCTGCGACGGCGATCAGTCTGCGGGCGCGGGACAGTAGCATGACGGGCCCTCCTCCGGTGTTCACGGACGTCGGAGGCGTCACCCTCCACTCGGAAGTGTGCATTCGTCATCCGAGTGAACGGAATCGCTCGTTCAGGTGAAAGACGCGCCCGACGCCCACGGGGTGCCGGGCCCCGTCGTCAGACCGAGAGGCGGAAGCCCAGGTCGCCGAAGGCTACGTGGTCGCCGGGGGCTACGCGGACTGAGCCGGCTATGCGCAGGCCGTTGACGTAGGTGCCGTTGCGGGAGCCCAGGTCCGTCAGGCGCCAGCCGTGGTCCAGCCAGCGTAGTTCCGCGTGGCGGCGGGAGACCGTGTCGTTTTCGAGGCGCAGGTCGGAGACCGGGGCCCGGCCTACGGTCAGGGGCTTCGTGCCGGGTTCGGGGAGGCGGAGGCCGGGGAGGCGGGCGGCCCGCCAGGCGCCGCGCACGCCGGCCCCGAAGGATGACAGGCCGCCCACCACGCGCAGGATGAAATCCGAGAACCGCCCGCGGGCCGGGAGGTCGGCCATGGCCAGCTCGATCTCGGCACTGGTGCGGGCGCTCAGGACAAGGTCCATGCGGCGCATGAACGTGTCGTGGGAGAGCCTGCCGTCGCCCGTGCCGTCGCGCAGGACGGCCAAGGCCCTCTCGCGATCGGCCTCGGAAGGCCGGGTCACGCGCGTACGGAACTCAGGAGACGTCATGATGGTGATTCTCGGGTTTGCGGACCCTTCCTGTCCACAAACGGTTCGTCAGCGGCGGGTACGCGTGCGCTTGGGCGGCTCGATGCGTACGCGCTTTTCTTCGGGCGCGTTCTCGATGTCGTCGAGCTGGGCGACGATCGTGTGCCGCAGGTCGTCGTAGTCGTCGAAGCGGTAGTCGTTGAAGAGCGTGTATCCCGTCCACATCAGGTTGGCACACACCCGTGCCGGCACCCGGCCGGTCTGGGCGCCCATGCCGACCAGGGCAACCGACTCGATGCTGCCCGGCGCCTCCTCGTTGCGCCGGTGGATCGCCTGGAACGCCGCCGCACAGGCCAGGGCCACGTTCAGGGTCTCACTCACGTTCTCCGCGGAGTGTTCCATCGTGGGCGTCGATATCAGGAACTTCGGATTGACCGCCCCGGACGGAACGCACACCGCGCTTCCCACCGGAAGGCTTCCACTGAACTGGTCGCGGATCGCCCGCTGCACGCGCAATTGGATGCCCGCTCCGAGATACCGCTTGATGGCCGCGTCGACACCACCGTCCATCCGGCCCCGGGAGTTGGTCGGGGTGACCCAGGCGTCGACATTTTCGTCGAGGATCGAGCCCTTGCGGATCTCGATCCCGGGGGTGTCGGCGAATGCCGCCCGCCACGCCTCCACCACCGACGCGTTGAGGTCGGTCAGCACCACCTTCAGCGACGACTGCGCACGGTCCATGGTCATGCTCCACTCCGATCGGGGATACGGCCCATCAATCTTCGATGACGCTACCGCGCCCCACTGACAAGGCCGTTACGGCCCGGGCCCGCTGTCAGACCCGCTCGGTATAACGGTGGGGTCCAGCACAGCTGTGGGGTCCGTCAGGCATCTGACGGGCTCCCAGGAATCCCGGAGCCCCACCACCATGAGCGATGCCCACCTCCCCGCGACGCCCGCCACGCCCGCCACGCCCGGCCCGAGCGGCCCGAGTGACCCGCTGTCCCTCGCCGAGCTGTTCAAGGGCGGCGGTGAGCCGTGGCTTCCGCTGCTGAAGCCGGTCATCGAGGCGCAGCCGGACGCAGCCGGGTTCATCGGCCCGGGCCGCGCCCCGGAGGTCGTCCCCGTCCGCGAACTGACCTTCCAGGCACTCAAGCCCAACCCACCGCACAAGTGGAAGGTCGTCGTCTTCGGTCAGAACCCGTACCCACGGCCGGAGAGCGCGACCGGCATCGCCATGTTCGACAACACCTTCCATGGCTGGAAGGACAGCCAGTTCGGCAGGGTCGTCAGCATCCGCTGCATCATCAAGGCGGCGGCGATGTGGAAGTACGGCATACCCAAGAAGACCCCGATCGCCGACGTTCGGGCGTTGCTGAAGGAGCAGGACACCGTCCAGCCGCCGGAGTGGTTCCAGGCGATGCTCACGCAGGGCGTACTACTGCTGAACTCCGCACTCACCGCCAGCAGCAGCGGAGGCCGGGGGGCCGATGCCGATCTGCACACCGCGTTCTGGCGCCCGGTCGCCGAGCGGATCGTCGAAGAGATCCTCAGGGCCAAGCAGAACGCCGGCGAAGAGGACCGTGGTGTCGTCTTCGCGTGGTGGGGAGCGCATGCGCGCAGCCTGAAGAAGGTCGTCCTCCGGCTCCAGGAGAAGTACCCCGAGGTCGAGGTCCGGCACATCGACCACCCCAACCCCGCTGCGCAGGGCGACATCTTCTGCGAAGGCGACCATTTCGGCGTGGTGAACGCGGCCCTCGCGTCGCTGGGCGCCGATGAGATCGACTGGCTGCCGAGCAAGGGGTGGAACGAGCTGGCGGCGGAGGACGGCGGGGCGGACGGCGGCGTCGCCGAACGCATGGGCGCCTTCATCGCCTCCACCATGGAGCTGCACCAGCTGTACCTCGACCGGCTCGCCGGCGTAAAGGACGAGGGTCTCGCCCTCCCCGCGATCACCGGCGTGTTCGACACCCCGCTCATGGGCTTCCGCGATGCCGCCGCACCGGTCGCCGGGCTGCTGTCCGGTCTCGACCGGCATGTCCAGCTGTCGCACGAATTCGGCAAGAGGCGGGCGGACGAGGCGACCGGCAACGGCAAACTGGACGCCGACGCGATCGCCGCCCTCCACCTCTATACCTGCGAATCCGCGTTCTACCGGGAGATCAACGCCGTCCTGCGCTCCCCGGACCGGGCCAGGGTCGTGCCGTACCTGCCGTATCTGCGGCTGCTGTTCTCGGCGGTGTCGCGGCTTCCCGCCCGTACGGAGCCGCTGTGGCGCGGTGTGTCACTGGACCTGCGGGCGCAGTACCCGCTCGGCCGGACCGTGACCTGGTGGGGTGTGTCCTCGTGCACGTCCAAGCTCAGCGTGGCACGGGGGTTCCTCGGCAGCCGCGGCAAGCGGATGCTCTTCGAGGTGACCCCCGCCCGCGCGGTGGGCATCCGCAACTTCTCCGCGTTCACCGACGAGGAGGAATTCATCCTCCCGCCGGGCACGCAGTTCAAGGTGACGGACGTGACGACCGAGCGCAGTGGCCTGTCCACGGTGAAGCTGACCGAACTGGAAGAGCAGACCCTGGTGTCCTGAGCGGGGGCCGGCTGTGTCCTGAGCGGGGGCCGGGCGGGGCGGGTCGGCGAGCTCCTCAGCGTACGAGGCCCGGAAGGGCCGCCCCCTCGGCTCGGCCGCGGCGCCTACGCGAGCACGTAGTCGATCACTACGTGCTCGCGTGACCCGCGATCTCTTCGACGCCGCCAAGCCCGACTACCCCTTCCACCTCACGTGCTCGGCCAGTTCGGCGTGCCTGCGCAGCAGCCGGCGCGAGAGCACGAGGCGGACTTCGTCAGGTTCGAGGCCGGAGTCTTCGTCACGAGGATGAACATCCGATTGCGAATGAAGATCAACTACGAAGGCTCGGCCTTGACCGGCGGGAGCTGGCCAAGGCTGCTACGACCGCTGACGCCACCACTCCACCGTCGCCTTGACCTGCTCGTCCACGGCGGTGGCTCGTACGGCGAACTCGGCTTCGTACGCGCTCGAGTCGACTATGAAGGGGCGGTCGAACTGGTAGCGGATCTCCTTCAGTTCGCGGATCAGCGGGGAGAACACCGACGCGATGCCCAGCACGGCCGGGGAGAGCCTGCGCACCGCGACCGGTCCCGTTCCGGACCGGGCGGCGAGGCGGTCCACCATCTCCCGGGTGGACAGTGCGGGCGCCGTCGGGACGTGCCAGGCCCTCCCCCAGGCGCGCTCCTCGCCCGCGGCCTCGGCCAGGGTCCTGGCCACGTCGGGGAGGTAGGTCCAGCTGTGCGGGGCGTCCGGGTCGCCGAGCGCGGAGACGGGCTTGCCGCGCAGCAGGCGTGGCATGACCCGGGCGGCCAAGTGACCGGCGTCGGTCACGCCGGGGCCGAAGAAGTCCGAGGCCCGCACCTCGACGGCCTTGATGCGGCCCTGCTCGTGCAGCGCCCGCGCCTGTTCCCAGACCGCGGCGCGCACCCGTCCCTTGGTGCCCTTCGCCGTGAGGGGAAGGTTTTCGGTCATGGGGCCGTCCACCGGGCCGTAGCCGTAGAGGTTGCCCAGCATCACCAGGACGGCGCCGGTCGCCTCGGCCGCCGCGAACAGCGAGCCGGCCAGGGGCGGCCAGTCGGCGGCCCAGCGGTGGTAGGGCGGTGCGGCGCAGCTGTAGATCGCGCCGGCGCCCCGCGCCGCCTCGATCAGCTGTTTGCTGTCCGTCGCGTCCAGCGCGACGTGCTCGATGCCGGGTTCCGGGCTCCGGCCCGACTTGGTGACGACCCGTACCTCATGACCCTTCTCGGCCAGCAGCCGAGCGGTGGCCGCGCCGGCGGCCCCGAATCCCACAACGACAGAAAGACTCACCTACGCACACTAGCGCGAGCGTGTCTTGTTCCTGTCCCCGGTGCGCCGCCTCCTCCCCCGGCCTGCCCCTGGTCCTGGTCCCGTCCCTGCTGGCCCGATCCTGCGCAAAGCTGGCCCTGCCGACGCTTTTCGGCCAAGATCCCTCTGCCAAGAATGGCTCCGACCTCATCCGGTGCCGGCGATCAGGCAGCGGATGCCCGTACCCGTCGAGGAGAGAAGCCATGGCTCTGGAAATGCGTGACCGCTGCGAACGATGTGAGAGCGCCGTGCTGCCGCCGGACTCTCCCGCGCGTATCTGCTCGCACGAGTGCACGTTCTGCGTGCCGTGCAGCGACGCCATGCACGACGTGTGTCCCAACTGCGGCGGCGAACTCGTGGCGCGTCCCCGCCGCGTTCCGGCCCCTGCCGCAGCGTAAGCGACAGCCGCGCGGTCCCCACGGAGCCCGGCACTGATCAGTGCGGGGCTCCGGGCGGATCGACGGCCCGTTCGGCCGCGGTGGATCGCGGTGGAACTTAATTGCGTTGACGCCGCCACCACCCTCCCTCTACGTTGCATAACGCCTCTGTTGTCGTCGATCGGAGTAGGACGTTGCTCGTCTGAGGTCTTGAGACACCGCGCTACGCAGCAGCGCCTTGACGCCGCCGCTGCCCGCGTTCCGTGTGCGACCTCGACGCATTGAGCCGTCCCGCTCCCGCCGATGCAGGGATTCTCTTTCCTGTCTTCTCGTCGGTTCTGGTCGCCCTGCGGTGCTCGCCCCCGCCCCGGCGTTGTCCCCGGACATCTTTTCCAGCGACGATTTCGACGATTACGAGGCCCTCTTGTCATCTTCTCCTGCTTTCATCACTTGCTCATCGCTCTCCTACACCTGGCCGGACGGCACGACCGTCTTCGACGGCCTCCAGGTCGCCTTCGGGCCCGGGAAAACCGGCCTCATCGGGCTCAACGGCTCGGGGAAGTCGACCCTGGTGAAGCTGATCGCCGGGGAGCTCACTCCCGCCGAGGGCACAGTGCGCGTCGCCGGCGAGATCGGGTACCTGCCGCAGAACACCACGCTCGACACGTCGCTCCGCGTCGAGGACGTCCTCGGCATCGCCGGCACCCGCGCCGCCCTGCACGCCATCGAGGCGGGCGACGTCCGCGAGGAGCACTTCGCGGCGGTCGGCGACGACTGGGACGTCGAGGAGCGCGCCACGGCGACGCTCGCCGGGCTGGGGCTGGGCGGCATCGGCCTGGACCGCACCGTAGGCGAGCTGTCGGGCGG
Source organism: Streptomyces klenkii (assembly GCF_003626645.1). GTDB lineage: Bacteria > Actinomycetota > Actinomycetes > Streptomycetales > Streptomycetaceae > Streptomyces > Streptomyces klenkii. The sequence goes on from NZ_RBAM01000010.1 coordinate 7,746, forward strand.
GGAGTCGGTCCTGCTGCGCCTGGCCGCGCTGCTGCTGCGCCGCCCCGACGTGCTCCTGCTGGACGAGCCCACCAACAACCTCGACCTGTCCGCGCGCCGGCGCCTGTACGCGGCCGTCGAAGCCTGGTCCGGCGTCATGGTCGTGGTCAGCCACGACCGTGAGCTCCTCGACCGGGTCGACCAGATCGCCGACCTGCGGGCGGGCGAGGTCTCCTGGTACGGAGGCAACTTCTCCGCCTACGAGGAGGCTCTGGCCGCCGAACAGGACGCGGCCGAACGGCTGGTGCGGACCGCCGAGTCCGACCTGCGCAAGCAGAAGCGCGAACTGGCCGACGCCCAGGTCAAGCTCGCCCGCCGCAAGCGGTACGGCCAGAAGATGTGGGACAGCAAGCGCGAGCCCAAGATCGTCATGGGCGAGCGCAAGCGCCAGGCCCAGGCCTCCGCGGGCAAGCACCGCATCATGCACGAGGAGAAGCTGGCCGAGGCGAAGGAGCGGCTCGACAGAGCGGAGGAGGCCGTGCGCGACGACGACGAGATCCGCGTCGACCTCCCCCACACGGCGGTGCCGCAGGGCCGCTCCGTCCTCGCGCTGCGCGAGCTGCACCTGAAGTACGGGGCGCGGGTCGAAGGCGAGTTCGAGCTGCGCGGCCCCGAGAGGATCGCCCTCGTCGGCCGCAACGGCGCGGGCAAGACGACGCTCCTGCGGACGATCGCCGGTGAGCTGGAAGCGCTGTCCGGGGAGGCCGTGGTGCACGTGCCGCTGCGGTTCCTGCCGCAGCGCCTCGACGTGCTCGACGAGGAGCTGACGGTCGCCGAGAATGTGGCGCGGTTCGCGCCCGGCGCCACCGGCAACCGGATCAGGGCCCAGCTGGCCCGCTTCCTGTTCAAGGGGGCACGGGCCGACCAGAGCGCCGGGACCCTGTCGGGCGGAGAGCGCTTCCGGGCCGCTCTGGCGGCCCTGATGCTCGCCGAGCCCGCCCCGCAGCTGCTGATGCTGGACGAACCGACGAACAACCTGGACATGGCGAGCATCCGCCAGCTGGCCACGGCTCTGGATTCGTACGAGGGCGCACTGATCGTGGCCAGCCACGACATCCGCTTTCTGGAATCCATCGCTATTACGCGCTGGCTTCGCCTGGACGGCGAACTTCAGGACACGTCGGCCGAGGAGGTGCGGGCGGAAATGGCCACGTGAATTCCCATTCGGCGGACCGCGGTGTTTGCGGCAGGCGGGTACGGCAACGCGAGAGGGGAAACCACCGCCGCTGCGAAAGGGGCCCCCGTGGTCGCCGTCGCTCTGCTCCTGCCCCCTTTGATGTTGTGCGTGGTGCTCGCCCTGGGCCGCTACGAGGAACGGATGCTGAGCGGCCCCGCGGCCGAACGCCCTGAACAGACCCGCCGCCTGCGAGCCGTCCCCGATCTCACTGGTGAGGAGCCCGGCTCGCGTCAGGAGCCGGTGCCGCCGGCGGGCCGGGCGCCGTCCGCCGGACCGTTCGCCAGGGGCAGGGGCAGGCACGCCGCCTGAGCAGGATCGTGCGGGTGGGTCCGTACGGTTAACCCCGTACGGACCCACCCGCACGACCTCTCCCCCGCTCAGGCCGGGGAGGGCGGGAGTTCGCACAGGGCGATGCCCGGCTCCAGGAGGCTGCCGAGTACGAGGGTGCCTTCGTGCTCGTACACGCTGGTGATCATCCGGTAGCCGGTGCCGTGCCGTCCCAGGTTGTGGGTGATGCGGCCGCCGGCGTCGACGCCGACGAGGCGCGCGACACGGCGTGGGGGCACGTGCAGGCGGGTCGCCGCGGCCGCCGCACCGCGCCGTACCGCCGCGGGCGCGCGGTGGAGCCATTCGAGAGGTGCCGTGCGGGGCGCGGCCAGGGCGGTCCAGAAGGTCCCGTCGGCGCTGCGGGAGAGGTTGTCGGGGAAGCCCGGCAGGTCGTCGGTCAGGGTGTCGCGTGCGCCGGACCGGGGGCCGGTGAGCCAGAGGCGGACGAGGCGGTACGCGCCGGTTTCGGCCACCGCGACGTAGGACTCGTCGGCCGACAGGGCCACGCCGTTCGCGAACTGGAGGTCGTCGAGGAGCACCTCGGGTTCGCCGTCGCCCGGCCGGAGGCGCAGCAGTCGTCCGGTGCCGGAGTGCTCGACGATGTCGGCCTGCCAGTCGCGCAGCCCGTAGCGCAGGCTGGAGGCGGTGAAGTAGAGGGTGCCGTCCGCGGCGGCGGTCACGTTGCTGCAGAACTTCAGCGGGGTGCCTGCCACCGAGCCCACGAGCACCTCGGTCCGGCCTCGGCTCACGCCTCCGTCCTCAGGGGTGATGCGGAGCAGCCCCCGTTCCGCGTCACAGACGAGCAGCCGCCCGTCGGGCAGTGTCTCCAGGCCGAGCGGCCTGCCGCCCGTCCGGGCGATCTCCTCGACCCGCGCGCCGCCGCGCGGTCCGGGCAGGCTGATCCGCCGGATCCGGCCGTCGCCGGTGCCGGTGAGCACCCGCCCGGCGGCGTCGACGACGACGTCCTCCGGTCCTGGTCCTCCGATGCGGAGCATGCGCAGGGGCGGCAGCGGCCGGGGCTGCGTGGCGCGGGCGGCAGTGGCAGGGCGCCTCATGAGGCCGCAACCTGACGCCGGGCGCGCAGGCACCGGGAGAACTCCTCGGCGTACGGGAGGATCACCCCGGCGCAGATCACCGCGCCGAGTCCGGCGAGGTACTTCGCGGGCAGCGGCCGGTCCTTGGGCAGGAGGGCCCAGTCGCGGGCACCCTGCCCGCCGCGCAGCGCCGCGCGGACCTCGTCGGCGTGCAGGCAGGCGGTGAACGCCATCGCCGACAGCGGCAGCACTTCCAGGAAGCTGTGGATGTGCTGCTCCACGGGGCGCACTTCGCGTTCCGCCGTGGCCAGGCTGACGTCGTAGAGGGCCGTGGCGCCGTGGGCGACGGCCGCCCCTCCCATCACGGAGAGGACGAGCGGGTTGATCCTGGCCAGGAGCCCCATCGCGACGGGGACGCCGGCCTCGGTCATCATCAGCGCGTGGACGGCGGATTCCTTCACGCCGCTCGTGTGCTCGATGCGGGTCTTCTTGTGCATCCACCAGTCGGCGACCGCGGGAACCACCCACAGCGGGAGCACCCCGTAGAGCAGGAAGCGCCGGTCGGCGTCCTCGACGGTGGTGGGGCGGGCCGGGACGGAGAGGTCGCGTCCGCGGCGCCAGTGGCTCCAGGTGCGGACGAAGGACGTGCCGGAGCGGGCCATGGAAGCCTCCGGAGGGAAGAGGGACGGGCGGAGAGGCGGCCACGGACCGGCCACGGTGCCGGTCGGGCGCTGTTGACGGCGGTGCGCGCTATGACAATCAGACCGCCACACGCGTATACGTCTACCCCCTTGTCCCCTGCCATGCGGCCGTGCGCGGAGAACAGCCGAGAACGGCCGAATATGGTGATCAGGGGCGGAGCCGGCTGCCGGCGCCGCGCGGGGCCGGGTCCGTCAGGACACACTCGTTCCATGGGCACCGGCAACGAGCGGACCGTGGCCGCGCTGCTGCGGAGGTACGGGCGGACGTACGCCGAGGAGGCGGGCATCCGGCTGCGGGACACCCCGCAGCCGCTCTACCGGCTCCTCGTGCTGGCCTGTCTGCTCAGCGCGCGGATCCGGGCGTCCGTCGCGGTCGAAGCCGCACGCTGTCTGGCGGCGGCCGGGATGAAGGATCCGCGGCGGATGGCCGGGGCGACCTGGCAGCAGCGTGTGGACGCGCTGGGCGAGGGCGGCTACCGCCGCTACGACGAGCGCACCGCCACCCAGCTCGGCGACGGCGCGCAACTGCTCCTCGACCGCTACGGGGGCGACATCCGGCGGATGCGCGAGGAGGCGGACGGCGATCCGGGGCAGTTGCGGAAGCTGTTGCGGGAACTCCCGGGGCTCGGGCCGGCGGGGGTGGCCATCTTCCTGCGGGAAGTGCAGGGCGTGTGGCCGGAGGTGCATCCGTGTTTCGACGGCAAAGCCGCTGAGGGAGCCGCACTCCTCGGCTTGCCGAGCGCTCCCGGGGCGCTGGCACGGCTGGTCGGGCGGGCGGACGCTCCGGCGTTCGCGGCCGCGCTGGTGAGGGCCGCGCTGGACAAGGAGATCGCCGGTGAGGTGAAGGAAGCCGCCCGTGCCGGGAAGGGGGACTGAGCGGCGCGGGCGGCTTCGCGTACGGCGGTGATGTCACCGCGGGAGGCGACCGGCGGGTCGAGGCCGACGACCAGCCGGGCGGGACGGTCCGGGCGGGGCAGGGTGATCCGGGCGAGCCGGCGGTGCGGCGTGCTCGGCGAGCTTCCGCAGCGTGCGCCCGGCCCGGCCGCCCAGGCCGCCCGCGGCTCAGGTCCGGCCCATCGCCTTGCGCATCGCGTCACGGGCGCGGTCCGCCACGGCGGCCGGAGGGCCGAGCAGGGCGTTTCCGGTGAGGGTCTCCGTACCCGGGTGCGGGTGTGTCGGCGCGACGGCTTCCGCCGCGCGCACGGCCTTGGCGAGTGCCTGGAGCCGGGCGGGGTCGCCGGCGTCCAGCAGGCGGGTGAACTCGTACGTCTCCTCGGCCCGCGCGTGGGCGCGCACGGCGTCGCGCAGGGAGGTGAACTCTTCGACGAAGGCGGGGCCGTCGGGGTCCATGTGCTCCAGGCGCTTCAGGGTCCGCTTGGCCGCGTTCTCTTCCTTGAGCCGGTCGGCCACCACGTGCTCGCCGCCTTCGGCGGCCTGCCGGGCGTAGGGGTGGACGACCTCTTCCTCGGCCGTCTCGTGCACCGCGAGCAGGTGGACGAGATGCCGGAAGGCATGCCGCCGTTCCTCTCCGGTGCGCTCCAGCACGTCGTCGAGCAGGGTCCGGATCTGCTCGTGCTGATTCATCAGCAGCGCCACGACGTCATTGCTCTCCGGCCGCCGGCCGGCGGTGTCCGTGTCCGTGTACCCCATGGGTGTCCTCCTCGGGGATGTCGGTCGTTTGCGTCGGCACGGTCGTGCGGTTACCCCGGGCCGCGGCCCTGACACACCGACGACACCATCGAAGACACCACCGGAGGCGCTACCGAAGGCGCTACCGAAGGGTCCCGCGGTCAGGGCCGGGCCGACGGCTGAGACCGGCCCAGAATTCGGCGACTTCGGCCCAGGGGAAGAGCGGTCCGGGGTCGATGCGGCGGTGCACCTGCACCTCGGGGCGGTCGGCGGCGGGGACCAGGGCCGTGTCGAGATCGCTGTGCCGGTACAGGTCGGTGAGGCGGGGGCAGCCGGTGCGGAGGGTCGTCAGGACGTCGATGAGGGCCTGTACCTGTGCGGGCGGGAACGGCTCCGTCGGGGTCTGGTGGCCGGCGTCGAACCACCGGGGGTACCGCCCGCGGTTGATCAGCTCGATGCCGATCGACGGGGTGTTGTGCTCCTGGACGTGCTGGGCGACGCGCTCGAACGGGACGAGCTGATGCACCGTACCGTCGCGGTCGATGTACAGGTGCCCGCACACGCCGCGCCCGCTCTCGCTCTCCCGCGCCGTCTTCTCGGCTTCCAGCAACGCCTCGTCGAAGCCGGGGAGTTCGGTGGCGTGCAGCACCACCGTGGTGATGGCGTCGAGACGGCGCTCGGGCAGCCGGTGGTACCAGCTGACGAGGTGGTCACAGCTGTAGCGTCCCATGGGGCCCATGGGATCCGACTGTACGCGGTGGACTATCGGTTTCGCCGGGAGGCCGAGCGTGGTCGCAGCAGGGCCGCTGCCAGCACGGCCGGAACGGTGAGCAGCAGGGTGAGCTCGACCAGCGACACGCTGCCGACCTTCTTCTGGGCGATGGCTTTGATGGCGTTTCTGTAGACGGGGCGGCGGTTTGCCGGCGCCTGCGGGCGGGCGGGCGGCTTCGGGGCCGTCGTCGAAGGCGGCGGAGCAGGGGCGGGGGCGGGTGGCTGGGCGGGAGCCGGAGGCGCGTTGACGACAGGCGCCGGGGGCGGCGGGAGTTGAGCCGGGGGCGCGGGGGCGGGAGCCGGCGGCGCGGGCGGAGGAGGTGCCGGTGCTGGAGGTGCCGGGGGCGGCGCCGGAGCCGGAGGAACTGCCGGCGGCGGGGCGGGTGGTGCAGGCGCCGGGGGTGCGGGCGCGGGCGGGGGTGGTGGCGCGGGGGCGGGCGGCGCAGGAGCGGGTGGGGCAGGCGGGGCGGGAGCGGGTGGCACGGGAGCAGGAGCCGGTGGGGCAGGGGCTGGTGGGGCAGGAGCCGGGGCTCCCGGCGCGGGCGGGGCGGGAGCGGGAGCACCGGGCGCAGGGGCGGCGGGCCCGGGTCCGGGCGGTACGGGCGCCGGCGCGCCGGGCGCAGGCGGGGCGGGAGCCGGCGGTGGCGCGGGAGCGGGCGGGGCGGGGGGCGCCGGGGCCGGCGGGGCAGGCGCGGGGGCCGGTGGTGCAGGCGCGGGCGGAGCGGGGGCAGGTGGTGCAGCCGGGGGTGCGGGAGCGGGCGGGGCGGGAGCAGGGGCTCCGGGGCCCGGGGGCGCGGGTGCGGCCGGCGGCGTGTTGCGGCACTTCAGCCACACCTCCGCCTCCACCCTGAGCACCTGCGCAGTGACGTCCAGGCATCCCCTGCCGTTGTCGGTCACTTCCGCCTGTGCGGCGCCGCCCAGTGCGTTCACCTTGGCGTGCGACGGCGGATGCGGCGGCAGCAGGCTCGGGAGGTTGTGCAGGAGGGCGTTCACCGAGGTGTTGCCCACCACGGCATGCGCGCCGCCGTCGTCCGCCGCGGCCCCGCCCGTCACCGTGAGGACGACGGCCGTGGCCAATAGCGCTGCGTACCCTGTTCTCCGCTCCCACCCCATCACGCGGAACAGCCTGCACGCCCCCTCCGTACGGCCGCCCGCGCTTCCCCAAGGTTCGTCCGATAGGCGGAAAACCACGCCTTCACACCCTCCCGAGGTTTGCGAGCCCCCGCGGCCTCCCCGGCAGGGGACGGCCGGGGATCCGTACCCCCGATGGAGCAGCACCACCCCGCGCCGCCGCCCGCGAGGACGTAGGACTGAGGTGACGTACGGGTGCCGGGAGGAGCGGAATGCAGATCGTGGTCGATCTCAACCGATGCCAGGGCTACGCGCAGTGCGTGTTCCTCGCCCCGCAGGTGTTCGAACTGCACGGCGAGGAGGCGCTGCTGTACGTCCCGACCGTCCCCGACGGCCGGGAAGAGCACGTGCGGCAGGCCGTGGCTGCCTGTCCGGTGCAGGCCATCACGGCCGGGGAGCAGGCGGGCGGCGACTCCGGTGCCCGGTGAGGCGCGCGGCGCCCGGCGCGACGGGCGGATCGTCATCGTCGGGGCGTCGCTGGCCGGGCTGCGCGCCGCCGAGACGCTCCGGGACGAGGGGTTCGAGGGCGAGCTGACCCTGGTCGGGGACGAGCCGCAGCTGCCTTACGACCGGCCGCCGCTGTCCAAGCTCGTGCTGCTCGGGAAGGCGGGGGCCGAGGACTGCGGGCTCCCGGCCCGGCGTCCGATCGACGCGCGGTGGAGGCTGGGCGTGCCCGCCTCCGGGGTCGACGCCGCCGGGAAGAGCGTGGTGCTCGCCGACGGCGAGCGCCTGCCCTTCGACCGGCTGCTGATCGCCACCGGCACGCGGGCCCGTCCCTGGCCCGTGCCGGGCGAGGCCGCGCTGGAAGGGGTCTTCACGCTCCGTACCAGCGCCGACGCGGGCCGCCTCGTCGCGGCTCTGGACGCGGGGCCGCGCCGGGTGCTGGTCATCGGTGCCGGTTTCACCGGCTCCGAGGTGGCCTCGGCCTGCCGGGAACGCGGCCTCGAAGTGACCGTCGCGGAGCGTGGCCGGGCCCCCCTGATCGGCGCGCTGGGCGGAACGGTCGGGGACTGGGCCACCCGGCTGCAGCGCGCGCACGGGGTCGACTTGCGCTGCGGGGTCACCGTCACTGCGCTGACGAGCGCGGGCGGCCGGCTCACGGGGGCCGAGTTCTCCGACGGGAGCCGGATCGAGGCCGACGTCGCCGTGGTGTGCCTGGGCGCGGTCCGCAACACCGAGTGGCTCGCCGACTCCGGTCTCGCGGCGGGCCCGCGGGGCGTGGCCTGCGACGCGGGGTGCCGGGTGTTCACCATGTACGGGATCGTCACGGACGACGTGTTCGTCGCCGGTGACGTGGCCCGCTTCCCGCACCCGCTGTTCGAGTACCAGCTGATCGCCCTGGAGCACTGGGGCAACGCCGTCGCCCAAGCGGAGATCGCCGCCCACAACATGATCGCCCCCGGCCCGCTCCGCCGGCCCCACCTGGCCGTGCCGTCGTTCTGGTCCGGCCAGTTCGGTCTCAACATCAAGTCCGTGGGCGTGCCCACCTTCTCCGACCAGGTGGTGATCGCCCAGGGCTCGCCGGAGGAGCGCCGCCTGGTCGCGGTCTACGGCTACCGCGGGCGGATCACCGCGGCGGTGACCGTCAACCGGGCCAAGTGGCTGGAGCACTACCGGCGCCTGATCGAGAGCGCCGCCCCCTTCCCGCCCGGCCCCGGCGCCGCCGACCACCTCGCGGACCTCGAACCCGTCCCCTCCGACGTGCCCGACCCGCGGGTCCTCACCCACGGCCCGACCGTCGCCCTCACCGGCCACCTTCCGGACCGCCGCCTGACCCTGGTCCGGCACGACGGCTGACGCCGCCCGCTCCTCGAAGGGATCCGTGCATGCCCGCCGACGCCTCCTCCGCCGACACCCTCTTCAGGCGCATCACCGACTACGCGAACCGCGCCGACCCGTACCCGCTCTACGCCGAACTCCGCGAGCACAAGGTCGCCCGGCAGGAGGACGGGAAGTACCTGGTGGGCACGTACGACGAGATCGCCGCGCTGCTGCACGACCCGCGCGTCAGCTCGGACCTCCGCAACCGCGCCGAGCCCGATCCCTCCATCATGCCGCCGGAAGGGCCGCCGCCCTCCTTCATCGGGCGCGACGACCCCGAGCACGACCGCCTCAGGCGTCTGGCCATGCGGCCCTTCGGCCCGCCCCACTCCCCCGGCCGCATCGACGCGCTGCGCGGCGACATCGCCCGCATCTCCGGGCAGCTCGCGGACGGGCTGCGGGGCAAAAGCAGCTTCGACCTCGTCGACGACTTCGCCTTCCCGCTGCCCGTCACCGTCATCTGCGACCTGCTCGGCGTGCCGTCCGAGGACATCCCTCAGGTCCACACCTGGGCGGACACGGTCGTCTCCGGGCTCGACTTCCCTCCCGACGAGGACCCGGGAGCGCGCCGGCACGCCGCCTACGAAGCGCGGTCGGCGATGGGCCAGTACCTCGGCGAGCTCGCCGAGAAGCGGCGTCACAGCCCCACCGACGACATGCTCTCCGCCCTGGCCAACGAGGACGGCCCGGAGGGCGCGCTCACGCAGCAGGAGCTGATGGTCACCACCGTCCTGCTGCTGATCGCCGGGCACGAGACCACGGTCAACCTCATCACCAACGGCATGCTCACCCTCCTGCGCAACCCCGAAGCGCTGGAACGGCTGCGCGCCGAGCCGGAGCTGATCCCCAGTGCCGTGGAGGAGCTGCTGCGCTACGAGCCCCCCGTGCAGTTCCTGCCGCAGCGCACGCCGCTGGCCGACATCGAGGTCGCCGGAGTCACCATTCCCAAGGGCGTGCCGCTGATCCTCGTCCTCGCCGCCGGCAGCCGCGACCCCCTGCGCTTCCCCGACCCCGACCGCTTCGACCCCGCCCGCCGCGACAACCAGCACTTCGGCTTCGGCAGCGGCATCCACAACTGCTTCGGCGCGCCCCTCGCCCGCCTGGAGACGCAGATCGCCCTCACGACCCTCATCAACCTCCTGGACGGCCCCAGGCTGCTGAAGGACCCGCCGGAGTACCGCAACAGTCCCGTCTTGCGCGGCCCCCGGCACCTGCTCCTCGGGCAGGGGAAGCACTGACCGGCCGGCGACGCCGGGCATCAGTATCTCGCCGCGGAGCACCCGTCCCGCCCGCCGCGGAACACTCCCGGGCTCCTCGCGCGGCACGCCTACGCGGGGACCGTGGCACTGCTGCTGGGCAGCCACCTCATCGGCTGGACCGCCGAGGCCGGGCTGGTCCCCGGCTCGGTCGCGGCGGTCTGCCTCTTCGGCGCACTGATGACGTTCACGCCCTACTGGCGTGTTGTCCTCCACTGGCCGGTGTGGCGCTGGATGCTGCTTTCCTGCGCCCTGTCGGCCGTGCTCCTGGTGCTCTTCCTGATCGGCAGGGAACCGGTGCTGCTCCGCGTGCCGGTGTGGGCCACGGGCTTGTCCCTGCTTCCCGGCCTCGCGGCGCCCGCCGTCACGTGGTGGCGAGGCAAGCGCCGGGAGCAGGCGGCCTCCGCGTAGCGCAGGCGGCCGCGGGGCGCGGCCTACCATGGCCTCATGATCCGTTCTTCGCCGGCCGTCCCCTTCGGCCGTTTCGACGCGTCATGGCCCGCCGCGAGCCGGCCCGACCTCCTCGCGGAGCCCGTGGCCACGGCGCTCGGGCAGTGGGGCGGCACCGGGCTCGCCGAGTCCGTGCTGGTCGTCGACACCGATCCGGAAGTGGCCGACACCGCGGCCTTCTGCGCGGCGTACGAGGTCCCGCCGGATGTCTCGGCGAACTGCGTCGTCATCGCCGCCAAACGCGGCGGGGTGGTGACGCACGCGGCGTGCGTCGCCCTCGCGACCACACGCGTCGACGTCAACTCGGCGGTGCGCAAGCACTTCGGCGCCCGTAAGGCGTCGTTCGCTCCGATGGACACGGCCGTGGCGGAGACGGGCATGGAGTACGGCGGGATCACCCCCGTCGGCCTGCCGGGGGGATGGCCCCTGCTCGTCGACGAGGCCGTCGCCGCCACTCCGTTCGTCCTCATCGGCAGCGGCAAGCGCCGGAGCAAGCTGATCCTCCCCGGCGCGCTCCTGGCGCGGTTGCCGAACGCCGAGGTCGTCGCCGGTCTGGCCTGCTGAGCACGGCCGGCCGCGACTACGGGGCCGGAACCGGGGCGCCGCCGCCGGTCCCGGCCCGTCTCCCGCAGATGCCGTTAACAACTACCCCGGCACGTCTCTAGATTGCTAGCATCCTAACCATGGCTGCCGAGAGACAGGTGAAGCAGTTCAACGTCTACCTGCCCGTCGACCTCGTCCGCGAGGTCAAGCACCACGCCGTCGACACCGAGCGGTCGCTCTCCGCGATCGTCGAGACGGCGCTGACCGAGTACCTCCAGCGCGTCGCCGGCGCTGGGAAGGAAGGAGAGCGTGCATGACGACTGACGGCATCGAGGGGTTCCTCGTCGAGACCCGCAACTACGGTGCGACCGCTGCTTTCTGGAAGTCGCTCGGGTTCGAGAACGTGCTGGAGACCGGCCACGGCTCCGGGCACTGGTCCCATCCGGGCGGCGGGCCCTACGTGTTCATCGTTGAGCAGCACGAACGCGAGCTCGTCACCCACCCCGTACTCAAGGTGGCCGACGCCGAGACCTTCGCGCCCGGCCGCGCACCGGATTTCGCCCAGCGGTTCACGCCGACGCACTGGGGCGTCCGGCAGGCACTGGTCCGGGACCCCGACGGGCGGATCGTCGCTCTCGAATCCCCGCTCCTCGACGACAAGGACAGAAACGACGTCGCGGAGGGACAGCACCATGGATGACGGGCAGCACCTCTCCCGCGAGTACGAACCCGACCACACCGCCGTACGCGTCGCCCTGTGGCGCGCCCTGCACGTCCAAGCCGACGCCCCGCCCCACGTACTCGACGACGAGATCGGGCTGCGGCTCGCCGACCCCGGGCAGGACTGGCGCGAGCGCGGCGACATGACCATGCCGGGCGTAGACGGCGTCCGCGCGTCCATCGTCGCCCGCGCCCGCTTCGTCGAGGACCTCGTCGCCGAACGCGCCGACGCCGGCGCGGCACAGTACGTCATCCTCGGCGCGGGCCTGGACTCCTTCGCCCAGCGGCGCCCCGGACTCGGCTCCCGCCTCCGTGTGTTCGAGGTCGACCAGCCGGCCACGCAGGCGTGGAAGCGGCAGCGCCTGGCCGCACTCGGTTACGACGTCCCGTCCTGGCTGACCTTCGTGCCCGTCGACTTCGAGGCCGGCGACTCGTGGTGGGAACGGCTGACCGCCGCCGGGTTCGATCCGCAGAAGCCGGCGGCCGTCGCGTCGACCGGCGTCAGCATGTACCTCACGCGCGAAACCAATGCCGCGACGCTGCGCCAGGTCGCCGCGCTCGCGCCCGGCTCCGTGTTCGCCACGACGTTCCTGCTGCCGCTCGACATGCTCGACCCGGACCAGCGGCAGGTCCAGGAGTTCTCGATGCGCAACGCCGCCGCATCGGGCACCCCGTTCATCAGCCTGTACTCACCTGACGAGATGCGGCAAGCGGCTCTGGAGGCGGGGTTCACGAAGGCCGTGCACGTATCCCCCGATGACCTGGCCGCTCGCTACTTCGCCGGCCGCCCCGACGGTCTGCGCCCACCCCGGGCCGAACAGTTCCTCGTCGCCGAGGTGTAGCCGGCGGGCAACGCAACGCCGGAAGCGGCTCTGCGGCAGGGCTCGCCCACATCGATATTCAGCCAATACGTAGAGATGTTGCGTAATACTCAAGGTGCGCGGCGGGCACATCACCGCCCACCTCGCCCACGCCGATCACGTCGGCCGCGCCGACGGCCTGCGGAAACAATTCCCGCCACGCAAACCTCAAATCCGGCTGACTTTCCTCCACTTGAGCCCGTACGGACGCTCCGGCCAGTGGACTTTCCTGTTTTCGCGGTATCCCCACCAACCCCGTCGTGAGCCGGGTTCCCCCCGGGTAGCATGCACCGCCTGTTGTCGTGCACACGATCGCGCGGCCGGTTTTCGGCCGTGCGCCGACTCAAGGGGGAACTCTTGGCAGCACGCGGAACACTGCTGGCGGCCGCGGCCGCAGGGGCGCTGGCGCTCGGCGCCGCCTCGCCGGCCGCCGCAGCCCAGGGGCAGGACGAGCAGCAGAAGCAGCAGAAGACGAGGATCGAGATCCGGGAGGCGCTGCCCTCGGAGATACCCCAGGACGCCGCGCTGAGCGCCCAGGCGGCGGGGTGCCGGGTCGGAGAGCAGGTCTCCGACCGCTTCTCCTCCTGCGCCGAGAAGTACCTGATCGTCTCGATCGTGGAGATCCCGAGCGGGAAGGTCATCGGCACGGCCCTGTTCGACGCGAAGAACAAGACGAGGCTCAACTACAAGTCCGCCACCTGGGAGCAGGAGGCGGTGCTGAAGATGGTCAGGTCCTTCGGCGTCGCCAAGTTCGGCACGATGGCCAGCGCCGAAGTGGACTGCAAGGCCTCCCAGGGGAACGGCTGCACCTCGGCGCCCGGCGTCATCGGGCCCAAGGTGTTCTGGGGCATCTGGGGCGCCACCACCAACACGTACACGTTCAAGGTGACCTCCCCGGGCGACGCCCTCGTGGGGCACGCGCCGCAGACGAAGGTGACGGTCAGCCACCCGTCCAGCCCCGAGAAGGCCCACTTCACGCTCGGCAACATCGCTCCGGTCCGCTGCGACAGCGCGAAGAACATCGGCAACATCGGCCGCGGCTGCGTGCACCCGCTGGTGAAGCCCGTCTACCGGCTGAGCAAGGGCGACAAGGCGGTCAAGGGCGTCGCCGAGCACATCGAGGACGCCCAGCACAAACTGAAGAAGCCCTGGGGCGCCGTGAACAAGGGATATCCGCTGCACAGGCTGCCCAACGGCGACCTGTCCAGGGCGAACCGGGACACGGCGTGCACGACGGCCGTGAAGAACCGCTACAAGCCCAAGAGCTGCGACGAGTACCCGTTCGCGGGCAGCTACGAGGGCGCGGCGGTCAACCCGGACTACTCCACCGCTCCGGTGCCGCTGAGCGAGAACCGCACCGAGGGCGGGTTCAAGTACCGCGGCAAGTTCATCATGCAGAACCGGGTGCTGGATTACGATGAGTTCTGGGTGGAGATCACCAAGTAGCCCCACCGAGTAGCCCTGAGTAGCCGCAGTTCAGAGGATGGAGCGGGTCGTGCCGGACCTGATCGGGGCCGCCACGGCCCGCTTGTCCGTTCCCGAGGGCCAGTACGCGATCCTGAGCCCCGAGGCCGAGGACGCGCAGGACAGCGTTCCCGGCACCGGCGAGGTGGCCGCCACCGGCCTGTTCGCCGCGGGCACCGACGGTGCGCTGGTCATCACGGGTACGGACCACGGGGACATCGGCATCCGCGTGGAGCTGTGGAGCGGTGCTCCCGCCGCCGACGACACCGCGTGGGAGGACGTCGTCGAGGACAGCTACACCGCGACCGGCACCGCGCACGTGCACAACGTGGAGGGCCGGCCGGCCGGGCTGCCCGACCTCGCCTGGTCCGGGCCCGGCACGTACCGGATGCGGGTGAGCGTGCGCGGCCGGGACCTGGGCGCGGACGACGGCGGGAGCGGGCCGGTCCCGGTCGAGGAGCATCTGATCCAGGTCTGGCCCGCGCCCGAGGCCCCGCCGCACGCGCGCAAGCTGAGCGACGAGCTGGGAGAGACCTGGCGCCGCGAGGCCGCCGACGGCTAGGCGTAGTCGTATTCGTAGTCGTTCAAAGTCACCCGCAGCGCGCGGACGGTGCTGGTCCGCGGGCCAGCAGCACCGCGCCGTCCAGGGACGACAGTGCGCCGAGCGCGGCGGGACGGAGGTGGATCTCCGGGCCTTCCGGTCGTTCGAGCTGCCGGACCCGGTGGGCGACCTCCTCCACGTAGCCCGGCAGGCCCGCGGCGAAGCCGCCGCCGATCGTGACGAGCCGGGGACGCACGAGTTCACACAGGCTCACGACGGCGGCGGCGAGGGCGGCGGCGCTCTCCCCCACCGTCTCCAGGGCCCACGGCTCCGCCCCCTGCCAGGCATCCCGCAGTGCGTCGAACCCGACGTCGTGGCCGCGACGCCGGGCGGCGCGCCGGAGGACCGCCCGCCCCGAGGCGACGGACTGCACACAGCCGTGCCGGCCGCAGTCGCAGCGCTCCCCCGCCCGGTCGACGATCACATGTCCGACCTCGCAGGAGCCCCGCTCCGTGCCGGGGCGGATGACGCCGCCGAGCACGATGCCGCCGCCGATGCCCGTTCCGACGCCGAGGTGGACGAGGTCCGGGCATCCGGCCGCCCCGGCCTCGGCCAGCGCGGCGAGGTCGCCGTCGTCCGCCAGGCGCACCTCGGCCTCCGGCCACAGGCCCGTCAGCTCCCGTACGAGGTCGAGGCCCTGCCACGAGGGCCGGTTCGGCCAGCCCCGTACGCGGCCGGAGGCGTCCAGGGTCGCGGGTACGGCGACGCCCACGCCGGTCACCGGATCATCCGCCCGTGCCTGGCACAGCGCCTCCACGGCGGCGGCGAGGGCGGTCAGATCGGCGACAGGGCCGCCGCCCGCGGGCCACCGGAACACGCTCTGGGCGGCCTCCGCTCCGGCACCGGGCTCCAGCCGGATCGCCACCTTGGTGCCCCCCAGATCGATGCCCAGGACGCTCATGACGCGCCCGTGGGGTCGCCGGGGGCGCCGATCCGGAAGAACTCGCGGTAGAGAGGGAGCTGTTCGGTCAGCATCGGCTCGCCGTAATGCACAGGAAGGCCCGACTCCTCGGCGGCGCGGAGGAGAGCCGTGCGGCGCGGCTTCATGATGATGTCGGCGACGACGGTGCCGCGCGCGAGGCCTGCCGGGTCGAACGGCAGCGAGTCGTCCGGGCGCAGCCCCATCGGGGTGGCGTTGACCGTGATGTCGGCGGCCACGAGGCCCTTCGTGGCGGTGATCCGGCCGGGCCACCGTGCGGCGAGCCGGGCGGCGAGGCCGTCCGCGCGGGCCGGGTCCCGGTCCCAGACGGCGACGTCGGCCCCGGCGGCGAGCAGCGCCACGGCGATGGCGCTGCCCGCGCCGCCCGCTCCCGCCTGGGCGACGCGCGCCCCGCGCGGGTCGTACCCCGCCGCGCGCAGGCCCCGGACGAAGCCTTCCCCGTCGAAGTTCTCCGCGAGCCAGCGCCCGTCGGCGTCCTTGCGCATCGCGTTGGTGGAGGCGCTCAGCGCGGCGGTAGGGCTGACGTCGTCGGCGAACCGCAGGCAGGCCGCCTTGTGCGGGACGGTGATCAGCAGTCCGTCCAGGTTCACGGTCCTCCGGAGCCCCTGGAGGACCTCGGCGAGGCCCTCCGGGCGGACGTGGACCGGGACGAGGACGGCGTCGGTGCCGAGGCGCCGGAAGAGGGGGTTGAGGAGTCCCGGGGCCCGCACTTGTGCCACGGGGTCCCCGATGACCGCGAACAGCCGTGTCGTCCCCGAGATCTCCGGGCCGTCTGCGCCCGGGGCCGGCCCCGGTACGGAGTCACTCATACTGTTCGCCCTCCTCCCCCGGCCGGCAGGACGCCGGCCGGTCCCGTATCCCTCAGCGCAGCCAGGGCAGGTCGGCCCCCTCGCGGTCCAGCCCCGCCTCGATGGTCCGGCAGATGCTGTTCAGCTGGCCTGCCTGCTCCGGGGTCAGGCTGTCGAAGACCGCCGTGCGCACGGCGGCGGCATGGCCGGGAGTCGCCCGCGCGACCATCTCCCGGCCGCTGTCCGTCAGGACGGCCTCCTGGCCCCGCCGGTCGCCCGGGCACGCCTCGCGGCGCGCCCAGCCGAGCTTCTCCAGGCGGGCGACGGCGTGCGACAGCCGCGGCCGGGTGATCTTGGCGCGGCGTGCCAGCTCGGTCATGCGCATCCGCCGGCGCGGGGCCTCGGAGAGCAGGAAGAGCAGCCCGTAGTAGAGGTGGGGCACGCCCTCCTGCCGTTGCAGGCAGCGGTCCAGGTAGTCCTCCACCAGCCGGGTGGCGTGCACGAAGTTCCGCCAGGTGTGCTCCTGCTCGCCGGTGAGCCGGCCCGGCACGGGCGGCGCGTCAGGGCTCACGAGACCTCCTGGGAGGTCTGCCGGGACTTGGGCAGGAACACGATGGCGAGCATGCTCACCACGATGATCACACCGGACACGAGGAACGCGCGCCCGTACCCTTCGGCCAGCGCCTCGGGTCCGCCCCCGGCACCGGCCGTGCGGCTCGCCGCGACCGAGGCGAGGACGGACAGCCCCAGCGCGCCGCCCATGGTGCGCGAGGTGTTGGCGAGCCCCGCCACGAGCCCCGACTCGGACGGGCCGACGCCGGAGGTGGCGAAGACCGCCAGCAGCGTCATCATCAGGCCCGCGCCGAAGGAGAAGGCGATGCCGGGCCCCAGCAGGGTGCCCAGGAACGTGCCGTCGGCCCCCATGACGGACTGCCAGAAGAATCCCGCTGCCGTCAGCAGGCCTGCGAGCGCGAGCAGGACGCGCCCCTCGACCAGGCGCATGATCCGGGGCGCGAACTGTGCGGAGAGGATGATGGAGGCGGTGTGCGGCAGCAGGGCGAGGCCGGTCTCGACGGCCGAGTAGCCCAGGACGTTCTGCATGTAGAGCGAGAGGAAGTACCACATCGCGTAGAAGGCCATGCCGCTGATCACGGTGATGACGTTGGCCACGGACACCGTCCGTACGCGGAAGATGCCGAGGGGCGTCAGCGGCTCGCGCGCCCGGCGCTCCACGGCGATGAAGGCCAGGAGCGCGATGACACCGGCGAGCAGGGGCACGAACGACCGGGCCGAACTCCAGCCGTGCGTCTCGCTCTGCGAGATGCCGAAGGCCAGGCTTCCCACGCCCAGCGTCGCCAGCACCGCTCCGGGCAGGTCCAGCCGGCGCGCCGCGGCGTCACCGCTCCTGTTCTCCGCGAGCCACACCGCCGACGCCACGATCACGACGAGGCCCAGCGGGACGTTGATGAGCAGGACCCAGCGCCAGGACAGGTAGTCGGTGAGCAGGCCGCCGATGAGGCCGCCGGCCGCGCCGCCTCCCGTGCCCACCGCCGTCCACGCGGCGACGGCCCGGACCCGGCCGCTCCCCTCGGGGAACGTCGTCGTGAGGATGGTCAGGGTGGCGGGCGACAGCACGGCGGCCCCGATGCCCTGGAGGGCGCGGGCCACGATGAGCATCCACGGTGACTGGGCGAGGCCGCCCAGCAGGCTCGCCGCCGTGAACACCCCCAGCCCGAGGAGGAACACCTTCTTGCGGCCGAAGAGATCGGAGAACCGGCCGCCCAGCAGCAGGAACCCGGCGAAGGTGATGACGTAGGCGTTGACCACCCACTGCAAGCTCGCTTCACCGATGCCGAGGCCCGAACGGATGGACGGCAGGGCGACGTTGATCACCGAGACGTCGAGGATGACGACGAACTGCCCTACGCACGCGGCCAGTACAGCCACCCATGCCGGCCCTGCACTGCGTCGCCCGGTCCGGGGGGAGTCCAGCCCGGAAGTTAAGTGTGACATGGGACGCCATCCTCCTCAGTGTGCGCCGGCTACTCAATCGGACCACCGGACCGATGAGCTCATCCTTCAGAACTAGGCCTTCCGGAAAGGGCGTTCGGAGCAGCTCCACGGGACTCGCTACGGGTTTCGCTACGGGATTCAACGAGTGTCCATCACTCCGCCCGCCAGGGTGGTGCCGTCGGCGGGGTCGATGAGGAGGAAGGAGCCGGTGTGGCGGGAGGTGGCGTAGGGGTCGAGGGCGAGGGGCTCGGCGGTGCGGAGGGTGACGCGGCCGATGTCGTTGGCGTTGAGGCGGCCGGGATTGGGGTGCTGGGAGAGGTCTTCGAGGGTGAGGCGGGAGGGGATGTCCTTGACGAGGGCGCGGACAGTGCGGGTGATGTGTTTGAGCAGGACGCGGGCGCCGGGGAGGAGCGGCTGGTCGGCAAGGTGGCAGACGGTGGCTTCGACGTCCTGGGTGATCTGCGGGGCGCTGGCGGCGGGGGTGATGAGGTCGCCGCGGGAGACGTCGAGGTCGTCGGCGAGGTGGAGGGTGATGGACTGGGGCGCCCAGGCGATGTCGGCGCTGTGGCCGAGGGTGTCGATGGCGGTAATGGTACTGGTGTGCCCTGATGGCAGGACGGTGACGACGTCGCCGACGCGCAGGACGCCGGAGGTGATCCGGCCGGCGTAGCCGCGGTAGTCCGGGTGGGTGGTGGTCTGGGGCCTGATCGTGTACTGGACGGGGAAGCGTGCGGGTTCGGCGGCCGGGTCGGTGACCACCGGCACCGTCTCCAGGTACTCCAGGACGGTGGGGCCGCCGTACCAGTCCATGTGCGCGGAGGGGGTGACGACATTGTCTCCCGCGAGGGCGGAGACTGGGACGGCCGTCACCTCGCAGACACCGAGCCCGCGCGCGTAGGCGGTGAACTCGGCGGCGATGGCGGCGAAGACGGCCTCCGCGTAGCCCACGAGGTCCATCTTGTTGACCGCCAGCAGGACGTACGGGACACGCAGGAGCGCTGCTACGGCGAGATGCCGGCGGGTCTGCTCCACCACGCCGTTGCGGGCGTCGACGAGGACGACGGCGGTTTGGGCGGTGGAGGCGCCGGTGACCATGTTGCGGGTGTACTGCACGTGGCCCGGAGTGTCGGCGAGGATGAAACGGCGGCGGGGAGTGGCGAAGTAGCGGTAGGCGACGTCGATGGTGATGCCCTGCTCGCGCTCAGCGCGCAGGCCGTCGGTCAGCAGGGCCAGGTCGGGGGCGCCGGTGCCGCGGTCGCGGGAAGCGTGTGCGAGGGCTTCGAGCTGGTCGGTCAGGACGGATTTGGAGTCGTGCAGGAGGCGGCCGACGAGGGTGGATTTGCCGTCGTCGACGGAGCCGGCGGTGGCGAACCGCAGCAGCGACGTCGCCGCATCATCAGTCACAGACGTGGTCATGGTTAGAAATACCCCTCGCGCTTACGGTCTTCCATCGCGGCCTCGGAGAGCCTGTCGTCAGCTCTGCTCGCGCCGCGCTCGGTCAGACGGGACGCAGTGATCTCGGCAATGACCTCGGCGACCGTGGCCGCGGTGGAGTCGACGGCGCCGGTGCAGGACATGTCACCGACCGTCCGGTAACGCACCTTCCGCCGCACCACGCTCTCCCCCTCACGCGGGCCGCCCCAGTCGCCGGGAGCCAGCCACATCCCGTCCCGGGCGAAGACCTCCCGCTCATGCGCGAAGTAGATCGAGGGCAGCTCGATCTTCTCCCGCGCGATGTACTGCCACACATCCAGCTCAGTGAAATTCGACAGCGGAAAGACCCGTACATGCTCCCCGGGGGCGTGGCGGCCGTTGTACAGCTGCCACAGCTCCGGGCGCTGCCGGCGCGGATCCCAACCACCGAACTCATCCCGCAGGGAGAACACCCGCTCCTTGGCGCGGGCCTTCTCCTCATCCCGCCGCCCACCACCGAACACCGCATCAAAGCGATGCGCCCCGATCGCCTCCAGCAACGGCACGGTCTGCAAAGGATTACGCGTCCCGTCCGGCCGCTCCCGCACCCGCCCCGCATCGATCGCCTCCTGCACCGACGCCACATGCAAGCGCAGACCCCGCCCGGCCACCACCCGGTCCCGGTACGCCATCACCTCAGGAAAGTTATGGCCGGTATCCACATGCAACAGACCGAACGGAGGCATCGCGGGCGCGAACGCCTTCAGCGCCAGGTGCAGCATCACGATGGAGTCCTTGCCGCCGGAGAACAGCAGCACCGGCCGCTCGAACTCCCCCGCCACCTCCCGGAAGACGTGCACCGCCTCCGACTCCAGCACGTCCAGATGCGACAAGACATACGGATCGGCAGAGACATGCGCGTTCATGCGAGTTCCTTCGCGTGCAGGAGCCGGAGCACAACGTGCGCGGACTCCTCGACGCTCTGTTCATGCGCGGCGATCCGCAGGTCCGGGTCGGCCGGCACCTCGTACGGATCGTCCACGCCCGTCAGCCCGGACAGCTCGCCCGCCGCCTGCCGGGCGTACAGGCCCTTCACGTCGCGGGCCGAGCACACCTCCAGCGGGGT
Source organism: Streptomyces klenkii (assembly GCF_003626645.1). GTDB lineage: Bacteria > Actinomycetota > Actinomycetes > Streptomycetales > Streptomycetaceae > Streptomyces > Streptomyces klenkii. The sequence continues at coordinate 28,550 of NZ_RBAM01000010.1, forward strand.
GGCGACGTGCACCTCCAGGTAGGCGGTGCCGGAGGCCTCGTGGCGTTTGCGCACGGCCTCCCTGCTGTCGGCGTAGGGGGCGATGACCGGCACCAGGGCGACGATGCCGTTGCGGGCCAGGACCTCGGCGATCAGACCGACCCGCTGGACGTTGGTGTACCGGTCCTCGCGCGAGAAGCCCAGGTCCGCGTTGAGCACCGCGCGGTTCTCGTCGCCGTCCAGCACCTCCACCCGCCGTCCCGCGCCGCGCAGCCGTACGGCCAGCGCCCGGGCGATGGTGGTCTTGCCCGCGCTCGGCAGGCCCGTCAGCCACACGGTGGCGCCCGGCCAGCACGTGCAGAAGGGGTGGAAGGAGTGCGAGGAGGAATGAGAGGTGGTCATCCGTCGCTCCCGGTTCGCCGAGTCGTGGTGTACGCGATGTGTGCCCGGTCCCGTACCGGCAGGGACAGCATTCGTTCCGCAACGGAGACGAGGAGCGCGTGGGCCCGCTCCGGTCCGGGCGGGACGGCGCCCGTCGTGCGCCAGGCCACCATGCCGTCCGGCCGTACGAGTACGGCTCCCGCGGGCCCGGTCCCGCAGACCGCGGTGAAGGTCGCGGAGGGGTCGTCGAGGTCGCCGCCGGCGGGGGCCACGTGCAGGCCGCGTACGGGAAGGCCGGTCGCGTCGGCGAGGCGGTCGGCCGCCCGTGCCCAGGCCGGGTGGGCCGCGAGGAGGGTGAGGCGGCCGTGGCAGAGGTCCAGTGTGGAGACTTCGGTGCCTGCGGCGGTGCGCAGCCACAGGTGCGGCAGCCGGGTGCCGGGGTCCGCCCGCAGGGCGAAGGTCCCGGGGAACGCCGGGCCGGGCGGGGCGCCGAGGACGGCGGTGGAGCGGTAGCGGTACCCCATGATCAGCGTCCGGGGGTCGCAGAGGGTGGCGCCGCCGAGGGTCTGCGGGGGGACGCCGTCGAGGAGCATGGACTGCTGTGCCGTCGCGGTTCCCACGGGCCTGCGCTCCTGGTCGTAGGTGGCGAGGAGTCCGGGACCCGCCCACGCTCCGATGACGGCGGCGAGCTTCCAGGCGAGGTTGTGCGCGTCCTGGAAGCCGACGTTGGATCCGTAGCCGCCCGACGGGGGGTGGAGGTGTGCCGCGTCCCCGATGAGGAAGACCGGTCCGGCGCGGTAGCGGGCCGCAATGCGGTGCCGGGCTCGCCAGTGGAAGACGGTGCGTATCTCCGCGTCGGCGTGTTCGTCTCCGATCGCGGCCAGGACGAGTGCGCGGCAGGTCCGTTCCGCGTAGGTGCCGTCCGGCTCGGCGAGCGCCGGGTCGTGGTCCACGGCGGCGCACCAGTGGTCCGGGGTGTTGAGTTCCATCACGGCGCCGTCGAACCCAGGGTTGCGGATCATGCACATGAAGAACCGGCGTGTCCTGTCCCAGGCGCCGGGGGCGGCGCGGAAGAGGATGCTCACGCGGTGGGCGAGCGTGCCGTGCCCTTCGCGGGAGATGCCGACGCGTTCGGGAATGCCGCCCCGGGCGCCGTCGGCGGCGACGACGTACCGGGCGTCGACGGTGTAGGAGCGTCCGGTGGCGCCGGCGCGGATGACGGCCCGCGCGCCGTCGGGGCCCGTGCGCAGGCCGGTGAGCTCGTGCCCGAAGCGCACGTCGGCGCCGTTGCGGGCGGCGGCCGCGGCGAGGAGGGGTTCCATGCGGTCCTGGCCGCACCAGAAGGGGGCGCAGGGGCCGGGGACGGCCAGCTCCTCCTCGCCGGTCTCCAGCACTTCGGCGTGGGGCAGGCCGGCGAGGGAGGCGGCGCCGAGGACGACCCTGGGCAGGAAGCGGGCGGGCCGGTCCCGGGCCCGGGGGTCGCCTTCCCGCACCACTTCGAACCCGGCCCGGCGGATCTCCTCCTCCAGGCCGGCCTCGCGGAACAGTTCCATGGAGCGCCGGCTGACGTGGGTGGCGCGCGGTACCGCGGAGGTGGTGGTGTGCCGTTCGACGAGCAGGCAGCGTACGCCGTGGCGGGCGAGGAAGAGCGCCGTCGCCAGGCCCGTCGGCCCTCCTCCGACGACGAGCACCGGGACGTCCACCGCTGGGGTCTCCTCCCTGTCTCGGGGATGCCTGTCCCCGAAGTGCCTGTCTCCGGCATACGGCCCGTCAGGCCTTGGTCGCCAGCCGGTCGCCGACCACCAGGTGGTCGAGCCGCATGCCGGCGAAGGCTTCGACGGCGTCCTCGGGGGTCTCGACGATGGGGCGGCCGGCGACGTTGAAGGAGGTGTTGAGCAGCACGCCGCAGCCGGTGAGCTCCTCGAACCTGCCCAGCAGGGCGTGCACCTTGGGGTTCTGCCCGGCGCCCAGGGTCTGGAGCCGGGCGGTGCCGTCGACGTGTGCGGCCGCCGGTACGGCGTCCGGCCGGGTGACGCGGGCGACGATCAGCATGAAGGGCGAGGGCTGGTCCAGGTCGAAGTAGTCCCGGGCGCGCTCCTCGCGGACGACGGGGGCGTACGGGCGGAACCATTCGCGGTGTTTGACGTGGTCGTTGAGGTGGTCGCGGACCGAGGCGGGGTAAGGGGCGGCGAGGATGCTGCGGTGTCCCAGAGCGCGGGGGCCGAACTCGGAGCGGCCGTCGAACCAGCCGATGATCTTTCCTTCGGCGAGCAGGGCGGCCACGCGGCCCGGCAGGTCGTCGGGTGTCTCCACGGTGAAGCCCGAGGCGGCGAGGGCGGCGTCGGCCCTGGCGGTGGGATATTCAGGTCCGAGGTAGGCCGTCCGGAGCGCCGGGAGGCCGGTCAGGGGCCTGCCTTCCAGCTGGTGCAGGCCGTAGTAGGCGCAGCCCAGGCTGATGCCGTTGTCGCCCGCCGCAGGTACGACGAAGACGCGTTCGAAGGGGGTTTCGCGCAGGATGCGGCCGTTGGCGACGCTGTTGAGGCCAACGCCGCCGGCGATGCACAGGTCGGTCAGGCCGGTGCGGCGGTGCAGGTCGTTCGCGCAGTGCACGAGGGCGCGTTCGAGGACTTCCTGGGCGGCGTAGGCCAGTGCCGCGCGGTCTTCGAACTCGCCCGATGCCACGAGGCGTTCGAAGACGTGGTTGACCTTGCCGGCCGAGATGCTCACGCCGCCGCCGGGCAGCAGGGTGACGAGCTCCGCGACCTGATCGGTGAAGCGGTCGTCGCCGTACGGGGCGAGCCCCATGGTCTTGCCGTCCTCGCTGACCGGGTAGCGGGTCTTCGGTCCCGTGTAGGACAGGCCGAGGGCGAGGCTGGCCGAGCGGTAGAAGTGGCCCAGGGAGTTGTCGGTCTCGCCCGGCTGGTAGTAGGCGCTCTCGGAGGCCGCGTCGACGAGGTGCGCCCCGCTGACCCGGTGCACGAGGCGGATCCCGGACTCGTCGGCGGTGTAGCCGCTGATCGTCTCGGCCTCGCGCGGGCCCGGCCCGTCCTTCCGGCCGGTGACCAGGCTGCCGGAGTTGTCGCAGACCAGGACGGCGGCCCGGGTCATGCCGGAGGCGCCGAACGCGCTGTAGGCGTGGGCGAGGTGGTGGTTGATGACCGTCGCGCGCTTGCGGAACGAGTGGTAGAAGGGGCGGGGCACGAGCTCGCAGCAGACCACGTGGCCGACGTCCTCGGCCGTGGTGGCCAGGGCGTCGAGGCAGGCGCGGCGGCTGAGGCCCGCCAGGAGGTCCGCGCCGAGCCCGTACTTGCTGCCGACCAGGCGCTCCTCGTCGACGGCGACCAGTTCCCGGCCGTCGGTGGCGCAGGAGGACCAGTCGTGTCCGGAGCCCCCCAGACCCAGCACCGTCATAGTGTCGACACTCCTTACAGCTGTGGTCGGATGCGGGCGGGCGCGCTGTGCGGGTCAGGCGCGGCGGATCTCCACGATGCGCAGGGGGCCGGAGCCGCAGGGCAGCGAGCGCTCCACGGTCAGGCCGGCCTTCTCCAGCAGCGTGGCGAAGTCGCTCTCCGACCGCTCGGCCCCGCCCACGAGGACGAGGAGGAGCAGGTCGACGAAGAGGGTCGAGGCCGCGGGGCGTTCGTCGATCAGGTTGTCGATCACCAGGAGCCGGGAGCCGGGCGCCATGGCGGCGGCGATGCGGCGGAGGATGCGCAGGACGTCCTCGTCGTCCCAGTCGTGCAGCACGTGCTTGATGAGGTAGAGGTCGGCGCCGGCGGGGATGGTCTCGAAGAAGTCGCCGGGGAGGACCTCGCAGCGCTCGCCGACGCCCCGGCTCTCCAGCAGGGCGCGGGCCTCGCCGGCGACCTCGGGGCGTTCGAGGAGGACACCGCGCGCGCCGGGGGCGCTCTCGAGGAGGGCGGCCATGAGGCTGCCGCGGCCGCCGCCGATGTCCACGACGGTGTCCGCGCCGGAGAAGTCGTAGGCCTCGGCGACCTGCCGGCTCTCGGCGAGGGACACGGACCCCATGGCGTGGTTGAACAGCTCCCGGGCCTGCGGGTCCTGCTGGGTGAGCTGCCAGAAGGAGACGCCGTTGGCGACGTCGAAGGAGGCCTCGCCGGTGCGGACGCTGTGCGCGAGCCGTTCCCAGGCCCGCCAGTGCCAGGGGGCGGCCTGGAAGCGGGCGTCGGTGGCGACCGGGCTGGTGGGGTCGGGGAGCAGCACCTCGGAGAGGGCGTTGTGCCCGTAGAGGTCGTCGTGGCCGAGTTCCTCGAAGATGCCTGAGGCGGCGAGCAGGCGCAGCAGCCTGCGCAGCGTGGGCTCGTGCGCGCCGGCCGCGGCGGCCAGGTCGGCGACGGTCCGGGGGCCGTCTTGCAGGAGGGCGGGCAGGCCGAGCTCTACGGCCACGTGGATGGCGCGGGCCTTCCAGGCTCCTTGCAGGATGTCGTTGACGGTCGCCTCGGCGCCGGCGCGGTCCTGGTCGTCGTGCGTCCGCTCCGCAGTCATACGGGGGTTCCTCCACAGGGCGTTCGGGGCAGGCGGCATGGGTCCCGGCGGGGCCGGGGGCGGCGAACGGGGGCCGGGCGGCCGTGGGGCCGGCGGGGCCGGGGCGCGGGGTGAACCGGCGGGCCCCGGGGGATCCGGGTGACCGGCGGTGGGGCGGCCGGGGCCGGGCGCGGCCCGCTCGGGTGAGGGAGTGACACGCTTCAGGCGCGCGGACACCGGGGCTGCGACCGGGCAGCTCCGGGAGGACGAACGGGTCCCGGACAGCAGTGCGGGACCGGGGAAACTCTCGCAACGGCCGGAGCGGCGCGTCAAGAATGCCTCCGCCGGTGGTGCGGTACGGGCCGGAACCCTCCGCCGGGTTTCGGCCATCGTGGATCAGCGGCCGTGCCCGGGCGCACCGCGGGCCGGGAGCGGACTTACGCTGGCGGCAGGCCCCACCCGCCCCGTGCGGGCGGAACAGCCGCCCGCCACCGGAAGAAGGACTGCCCATGACCCCGCAGGAACTGTCGGATTTCGCGCTGGAGCTGCCGGAGGCGTTCGACGACGAGGCGTTCGGCCCCGGGGCCGCAGTGTTCAAGGTGGAGGGCAAGGTGTTCGCGATCCTCCAGGACCCCTCCGAGGAGCGCCCCGCGCAGGTCACGCTGAAGTGCGAGCCGGATCTGGCCCTGCACCTGCGGGAGCAGTACGCGGCCGTGGAGCCCGGCTATCACGTCAACAAGCGCCACTGGAACACGGTTGTCCTGAACGGGACCGTTCCCGTGGAGGAGGTGCGGGAGATGGTGGAACACTCTTACGACCGTGTGGTGTCGGGTCTGCCGAAGGCGACCCGCGATCGCCTGCGCCTGCTGCGCGCGGCGTAACCCTTCGTTTCCTCGTCTCCACCCCTTATCCCCTCCCCTGTCTCCTCCTCCCGCTCGCTCCCCCACGTTCTCCGATGACCGGTATGCCAACTGCCCAGCAGACCGAGGGAGTCGCACGTGACGTTTCGCCAGCGTGTCGTCGTCGTCATCACCGAGGGAGCCGCGCCCGAGCTGCTCGGGCGATGGTGCGCGAAGGGTCTGCTGCCCGGCTTCGCCCGGCTGCGCGCGCAGGGTGTCCACGGTCCGCTGCGCGCGGAGGGCACCCCGTACGAGCCGCCGGGCCTGCTGAGCGTCCTGACCGGGCGGCGGGCCGGGCGGCACGGCTTCTACTCGTACTGGACCTGTCACGATCCCGAGTACGCCCCGCAGGTGCTGACCTCGAAGGACCGCCGTTACCCGGTGCTGTGGCAGCAGGAGGTGTTCGCCGGCGTCAGGTTCGCCTCGATCGGCCTGTTCGGCACCCATCCGCCCGAGCCGTTCGACGGCTCGCTGATCACCTATCCGATGTACGCCACCCTCCACGCCTGCCACCCGCGGAGCCTTCAGCGCACGCTGGCGGCGCAGGGCGTGCGGCCGGTCCACGACGTATCGGTCTTCTGGACCGGCCAGGACCGTGACGAGCTGCTGCCCTCCCTGCTGGAGGCGGACGTCCAGCGCGGCCGCGCGGCGCTCGCGCTGCTGGAGGAGCACGACGTCGTGCTCGTCAACCTCACCTCCATCGACCGGACGTCGCACATCTACTGGCAGGAGCTGGAACGGGGGCCGGAGCACGAGGAGTCGAGCGCGGTCCTGGCCGCGTACCGCACCTGCGACCGCGTGATCCAGGACGTCCTGGAGCGGGCGGACGACCGCACCACCGTCCTGGCCTTCTCGGAGATCGGGTTCGGGCCGCTGCGCAACTACCACTCGGTCAACGCCGAGCTGGAGTCCTGCGGCTTCCTCTCCCACGCCGCGGACGGCCGCGCGGAGTGGGCGCGCAGCCGGGCCTTCGAGGCGGTGCAGGGCACGCACGGGGTGAACGTCAACCTGCGGGGACGGTACAAGCACGGCCTGGTCGCCGAGCGGGACTACGAGGCGGTGCGCTCGGAGGTGGCGGCGGCGCTGCTGGAGCGGCTCAACCCCCGTACGGGCAGGCCCTTCCTGGCGGCCGTGCACCGGCGGGAGGAGGTCTACGAGGGCGAGGCCGTCCATCTGGCCCCGGACCTCGTCCTGGAGCCGGCGGACTGGCGCTACCTCCCGCTGGGGGATCCCGCGTGGGCCTCCCACGTGCACCGCGACTGGCAGAGCGGCTGGCACCGCCGCGACTCCTACTGGGCCGCGCTGGGCCCGGATTTCTCCGGCGGCGCCGAGCGCACTCGTATCGCGGCCCCCGTCGACATACCCGCAACCGTGTGCGAACTGCTCGGGCGTGACGTCCCGTCGGATTGGGACGGCGTTCCGCTGTCCTGAAATCGCCCCTCAATAGGAAGCGTTGACACGCGGGGACGACAGAGCGATTGGCCAAGGCCGCCGATGGGTCACTAACCTGCACGGGTCCAGCACATTCGGACTTCGCGGCCCGGCCGGCCCGGACGGAAGACGGCCGTCCCCCGGAGGACCATTTTAAAGTGCAAGAAAGCGCAAGAAGGTGCAGGAAAGGAAACGCATGTCAGCAAGGATTTCCCTCTTCGCGGTGGTCGTGGAGGACATGGCCAGGTCGCTGGAGTTCTACCGCCTGCTGGGCGTGGAGATTCCCGCCGAGGCCGACGCGGCGCCGCACGTCGAGGTGGTGCTCGACGGCGGCGTCCGGCTCGCCTGGGACACGGCGGCCACGATCCGCTCGTACGACCCGCAGTGGCAGGCCCCGACCGGCGGCCACCGCGTCGCCATCGCCTTCGAGTTCCCCGGCACCGCGGCCGTGGACGCCAAGTACGCCGAGCTCGTCGACGCCGGCTACGAGGGCCACCTCAAGCCGTGGGACGCCGTGTGGGGCCAGCGCTACGCCATCGTCAAGGACCCCGACGGCACCGTGATCGACCTCTTCGCGCCCCTGCCCGGCGCGTAACCCGTCCGCGGGGCCCGGCGTGCGGCGACGCGTTCCGGGCTCCGCCGCCTCCCCCGTTCCGCGCAGCACTCCGTTCTCCGGGACATCCCCCGTTCTCCGGAAGGTGGGCACCATGGTCTTACGAGCGCCCGGGCGGCGGCGGGAACCACGCCGCGCCCTGTCCCCGCTCCCCGCACGTGTCACCCGCGAAGAACTCTCCGCAGGGGCCGCATTCGCGCCCCGGGATTTCGGCCGGGACCCGGCCGGGCTCCCCGCCTTACCCGGCTCCCTCGCCTCCGCCCCGCTCGGCACGCTCCGTTCCGGCATTCTCACCGGGCACCTCGGCGGGCCGTGGCTGGACGGCTTCCCGCGCTATGTCTGGCACCGGTCCGGTGACATCGTCGTGGAATTCCGGCTGACCGGCCGGCGCCCCGGCGAATACTCCGGATACGAACTCCACCCGAGTGAATGGCCGGAAGGGCTGGCGGACCATGCTTCCTGAGTTCCAATTGCAGTGGAATTGGCGCGAGGCCCCCGCCGGCGACCCGGACGAGCTCCGGGCGACCTGGGCGGACCTGCGGATCGCGGTGGGCGCCGAGACCGTCACCCTGATCCGGGAGCCCGCCGCCGGGAGGTTCCGCGAGCACGTCACCGGCTCCCTCTACCCCCTGGCCGAATGGATCGCCTTCAACTGGTGGTCGCTGGTGGCCGACGCCCGGCCCGGCACCCAGATATCCCAGCTCCGCTTCGCCTACAAATACGGCGTCGGCGACGACCGCGCGGCCTGGTGGGTCCGCTCGCGCCGCCACATCCTGCGCGCCGCGTGCGACGGCTTCCGCTGGCCGGACATGCTCTTCGTGCCCGAGGGCCGCGAGACCCGGATCGTGTGGATGCCCGACATGGGGCCCGACGCCCGCCCGGGCGAGCACTTCGCGAGCCGCGGCAACAGCTGTGTGGAGAGCGCGGCGTTCACCGCCTCCCTGGCCGCTTTCGTGGACGCGGTCGCGGACCGCCTGGCCGGGCAGGGGATCACGGGCACCCCGCTCCAGGAGGAGTGGGCGGCGGTCCGCTCCGCCGACGAGGAGGAGGCCGCGTTCTGCCGCATCGCCGCGCGCCTGGGCCTCGACCCGTACAGCGAGGCCGAACCGTACGAGGCCGACATCGTCAAGGCCGCCGAGCAGCTGCCGGAGCCGCTGGCCTCGGACTTCTTCAACGGCGTGCGGCCGGAGCGGATCGCCGAGCAGCTCCAGTGGGTGGCGCGGGCGCGCACGCTGATGGGCACGGCCCCCGAGGGCGCCGGGGAGGCCGCAGCCCTGACGGAGCTGCGGGAGGCCTGCGCCGACGTCAGCGCCCGGTTCTTCGCCGCGGGCCGCCTCGACAACCCCTGGCACCTCGGCTACGAGGTGGCGCACCTGGTCCGCGCGTGGGCCGGTCTGGAGGACACCCGGCCCTTCGACCCCGCCCCCCTGATGAGCTACCGCACCGAGCAGGTCCCCTACCTGGACCGCGGGCTGGTCGCCCTCGGCACGCGCCGGGGCGCGGAGGGCGCCGCTCTCGTGTCCGCCCGCCGCTTCACCGACCGCCCCCGCCGCTTCCTCCAGGCCCGGGCCCTGTGGCACCTGATCTGCGACACCGACGACACCTTCCTCATCGCCGCCGCCCACACCCACCGCCAGCACGTGGCCCGGGGCTTCGCCCTCGAAGTCCTCGCCCCGGCCCGGGGCATCGCCGCGCTGCTGTCGGACCCGGCGCACCTGGTGTCCGCCGAGGACGTGGAGCTGATCGCCGACGACTACGGCTGCGGCAACATCGTCGTGGAGCACCAGCTCGACAACATCGTCCTGGGACGGGACTTCGCCCGGCCCGGGCCGGACCGCACCGCCGCGCGGGGCGACGGGGGCCGGACCGCATGACCGCCCACGTGCCGCCCCTCTTCCCCTTCCCGCCCGGCCCCCTGGGCACGGTCCCGCCCGCGTTCGGCCGGCTCCTGGCCGAGGATCCCGTTCCCGAGGTCCGGCTCGCCGACGGGGCGCGGATCCGCCTGGCCCTGCGCCACGAGGACGTGCGGACCGTGCTGGCCGACGACCGCTTCAGCCGGCACCGGGCCGCCCTGCTGCCCGGTCGGGGGTTCGGCCGCTCGCAGGGCTCCGGCATCGTGGACCTCGACCCGCCCGAGCACGCCCGCCTGCGCGGGCCGGTGGCCGCCGCGTTCGGCGCGGAGCGGGCCGCGCGCTTCGTACCGCGCATCGAGGAGATAGCCGAGGACGTCGTCGGCGGGCTGCCCGCCGGGTCCGGCACCGTGGACCTGGTCACGGCGTACACCGCGCCCTTCGCCGGCCGCGTCACCTGTGAGCTGCTCGGGCTGCCCGGTGACCGCTGGCGGTCCGTCACCTCCGACGTGGAGCTCCTGCTGCTGCCCCGTGGGGCCGCGGAGGAGGACCTGGCCGCCGCCCGGGACCGGCTGGGGAAGGCCCTGGCCGATCTGCTCGCCGACCGGAGGGCCGGGCCCGGCGACAGCGTCGCCGACGCGCTCCTCGCCTCGGACCCGCGGGACGGCGCCGGGGGCCTGACCGACGAGGACCGCACGCTGCTCCTCCACGGCCTGATCATCTCCGGCTTCGTCACCATCCGGGACCTCCTGGCCCGCCACCTCTTCGGCGTGCTCTCCTCCCCCGGCCTCGCCACCCGGCTGGCCGGCGACCCGGCCCTCGTCCCGGTGGCCGTGTGGGAACTGCTGCGCTTCTACCCCTCCACCCACGACGGGCTGCTGCGGGTCGCCACCGAGGACGTGGTCCTCTCCGGCGGCCGCATCGCCGCCGGGGAGGCGGTGCTGCCGCTGGTGGCGGCCGCCTCCCGCGACCCGGAGGCCTTCCCCGACCCCGACGTCCTCGACGTCGCCCGGATCGCCGACCGCGCCATCGCCTTCGGCGCCGGCCGGCACGCCTGCCCCGCCGCCGATCTCGCCGTGGCCGAGCTGAGCGTGGGCGTCGCGCGGCTGCTCGCGGCGTTCCCCGGCATCGCGCCGGCCGTGCCGCCCGAGGAGATCGAGCACAGCAGCGAACTGCTGCCCCTCGCCGTCCGGTCGCTGCCGGTGGTCCTCGGACCGCGGCACTGACCGGCCCGCCCCGCACCTCCGCGCCGGGCGGGCCCTGCGGCCAGTGGCCGGCAACCCGCGGCCCGCCCGGCACGGACGCTCGTCCCGTTCGTTCCAGAAAGGTTCATCGGTGAATTCAGCAAGCCACCAGTCACCGGGCGCGCCCGTCGCGCTCGGCGCACCGGATGCCGAGGAGCTCAGGGCTCACGTCGCCGGTCCCGTCCTGCTGCCCGGGGAGGAGGGCTTCGACGCGGAGCTCGCCGGCTTCGAGCTGTCCGTCGCGCACCGCCCGGCGCTGATCGTCGGCGCCACCGGGGCGGCCGACGTCATCGCGGCCGTGCGCTTCGCCGCGGAGCGCGGCCTGGGAGTGGCGGTCCAGGCGACCGGCCACGGCATCTCCCGGCCCGCCACCGGTGTCCTCATCGGTACGCGCCGGATGACCGGTGTACGGGTGGACCCGCAGGCCCGCACCGCGCGCTTCGAGGCGGGCGTCCGCTGGGAGCGGGTCATTCACGAGGCGGCCGTGCACGGGCTGGCGCCGCTGAACGGCTCGGCGCCGTTCGTCGGGGCGGTCTCGTACGCCCTCGGCGGGGGGCTCGGGCTGCTGTCGCGCAAGTACGGCTTCGCGACCGACCACATCACCTCCTTCGACCTCGTCACGGCTGACGGCAGGCTGCTGGAGGTCACCCCCGAGCGGCACCCCGACCTGTTCTGGGGCGTGCGCGGCAGCAAGGGCAACCTCGGCATCGTCACCTCCCTGGAGGTGCGTCTGTTCCCTGTGAGCCGGGTGTACGGGGGCGGGCTGTTCTTCGACGCCGAGTCGACGCCGGCGGTGCTGAAGACCTATCTGGCGTGGGCGCCCCGGATGCCGGAGGACCTGGCGTCCTCGGTGTTCTTCACCGAGTACCCCGACGCCGAAGGCCTGCCCGAGCCGCTGCGCGGCAAGTTCGTCACCCACATCCGGCTGGCCCACCTCGGAGAACCGGAGGAGGCCGAGCGGCACTTCGCCGAACTCCGGGCAGCCGGCACGGTCGTCATGGACACGGTGGCGTCGTTGCCGTACACGCGCGCCGGGGAGATCCACAACGACCCGCCGTCGCCCGTGGCGAGCTACAGCAAGACCTTCATGCTGCGGGAGCTCGACGAGAAGGCCGTCAACCTGATCCTGAAGCTGGCCGGGCCCGGGTCGAACGCGGTGCACGGGGTGGAGCTGCGCCACCTGGGCGGCGCCATGTCCCGGCCCCCGCAGGTCCCCAGCGCGGTGGGCCACTTCCCGGACGCGGTCTTCAACGCCTACATCGCCTCGCTGATCGAGCCGGAGACGATCGAGTCCGTCGACCGGGCGCAGCAGGGCTTCGTCGACGCGCTGCGGCCCTGGACGACGCCCGGGGTGTGCCTGAACTTCCTCGCGGGCCACAACACGTCGGTGGAGGTCGCGCGCGGCGCGTTCACGGCGGAGAACTACGCCCGGCTGCGGGAGCTGAAGACGCGGCACGACCCGGGCAACGTCTTCCGGTTCAACCCCAACATCCCGCCCCTTCCCGCCTAGCCGGCGCGCGGCGGCCGCCCGGGGCCCCGTGCTCCGGCGCGGCCGCCGCCCGCGCGTGTTCCGGCCGGGGTGCACCTCACGGACGACACGAGAAGACGGTGAGGCCCATGGAGAGCGTGGCCGAGCAGGTTCCCATGTACATCGGCGGTCTGGCCGTGCCGGCTCACGACGGTGCCGTCCTGCGCACCTTCGAGCCGGCGACGCGGCGTCATCTGGCCGACGTCCCGAGCGGCGGTCCCGAGGACGTGCGCCGTGCGGTGGCGGCCGCCCGGGAGGCGTTCGACGAGGGGCCCTGGCCGCGGATGCCGGCGCGGGAGCGGGCGCGCCTGCTGCGCGCCGCGGCGGAGCGGCTGGCGGGCGAGGCGGCGGAGTTCGCGCGGCTGGAGGTGCGGGACAACGGCGCGACGCTGCGCAAGGCGCGGGGCGCGGACGTGCCCGGTGCGGCGGCGGCGTTCGAGTGGAGCGCCTGGTGGGCGGAGCACGTGCCCGAGCGGGAGGCCGGGGGCGGCGGCTCGTACGTGCTGTGGCGGCCGGCCGGGGTCGTCGCCGCGATCGTGCCCTGGAACCTGCCGCTGCTGCTCGCCGCCTGGCGGATCGCGCCCGCGATCGCCGCGGGCAACACGTGTGTGATCAAGCCGGCTTCGTTCGCTTCGCTGTCCGTGCTGCGCCTGGTGCGGCTGCTGCACGAGTGCGGGCTGCCGCCCGGTGTGGTCAATGTGGTCACGGGGCCGGGCGCGGTGGCCGGGGAGAGCCTGGTGCGTGCGCCGGGGGTGGATCTGGTGGCCTTCACCGGGTCCGACGAGACCGGGGAGGCCGTGCGGCAGGGGGCCGCGTCGGCGGGCACGAGCACCCGCCTGGACCTGGGGGGCAAGTCGCCCAACCTCGTGCTGGCGGACGCCGATCTCGCGCAGGCCGTGACGGGTGTGACGTGGGGGGCGTTCCTGCACAACGGGCAGGTGTGCATGGCGGGCACCCGGGCCGTGGTGCACGCCGCCGTCCACGACGAGTTCGTACGGCTGCTGGTCGAGCGGGTGGGGCGGCTGCGGCTGGGCGACCCGCTGGACGAGGCCACCGACCTCGGTCCCCTGGTCTCGCGCAGCCAGGCGCGCACGGCCCGGCGCTTCACCGAGCTGGGCCTGTCCCAGGGGGCGCAGCTGGCGTGCGGCGGCGGCTCGCCGGCCGCGGGCGAGCTGCCCGAAGGGCTGGACCCCGCCGCGTACTTCAGGCCTACGGTGCTGACCTCGGTGGGCGAGCGGGACGCCGTCGCGCAGGAGGAGATCTTCGGCCCCGTGCTGTCGGTCATCCGGGCCGCCGACGACGAAGAGGCGGTCCGCATCGCCAACGGCACCCGCTACCGGCTCAGCGCGGGCGTCTGGTCCGCCGACCCCGCGCGGGCGCGCGCCGTCGCCGAGCGGCTGCGCGCGGACCGGGTGTGGGTCAACGACTACCGCCTGGTCGACCTGGAGCTCCCGGGCCGGGCCGGGCGGGGCGCGTCCGCCGTCTGGGACCGGCTGACGAACGAACTGGACTCCTACCGGCGGCGGCACACCGTGCACGGGGGCGGCGGGGAGGAGGAGGGACGGCCGGCGGGGCCGCCCACTCCCTATGCCCTGCTCGGCGGATGAGGCGGACAGAGCGGATTGAGCAGATAGAGCGGATACGGAGGATGAGGTCAGGCGACGGCCCTGCGGGTGCCCTGCGGCGGGAGGCCGAGGAGCGACCTCAGGGTCGGCGCCACGTCGTAGAGCGAGAGGCCGACGGCCTGGCCCGGGGCGACGCCGGGCGCGCTGAGGGCGAAGATGCCGGTGTCGCCGTGGTTGGCGTGGTCCGGCCCGGTGTCGTTCTCCGTCGTGTAGAGGCCCTTGCCCATGCCGAGGGTGGCCAGGGCCCGCCAGCGCAGGTTCCCGACGTAGACCAGGAGGTCCGGGGCGATGCCGTTGACCTCCGGGTACAGCTCGCCGGGGCGCAGGGCGCGGGTGCCCATCGGCCGCCCCTGGTCGTCCGGCACGGCCTCCAGCGCCGCGGCGACGAGGTCGCGCGTGCTCTCGTACTCCGCGGCGGGGATCGTGCCGTGCGGCTCCCGGCCCTCGACGTTGAGGAAGATCCGCCCGTAGTAGCCGCCCTCGGCCCAGGCGGTGGTGCGCTTCCAGTCGATCCGGGCCGCGCTGACGGGCGTGGGGCCCGCGGCCTCCTCGGCCAGGACGAGGAGGCCTTCCTTGCGCAGCCATTCGTTGATGAAGAAGCCGCCCACCATGGGCTGTGCCCCGTGGTCGGAGACGACCAGCACGGCGGTGTCCTCGGGCAGGCACTCCAGGAAGCGGCCGAGGTGCCGGTCGAGGGCGCGGTAGTAGTCGCGGAAGAGTCCGGCGTAGGGGTTGCCGGGCTCGTGCCGGGGGTGGCCGGGGTCGCAGTACTTCCAGAAGCCGTGGTGCAGGCGGTCCGGTCCCATGTCCACGAAGGAGAGGAAGTCCCACTCCTGGGTGGTCGCGAGGTGGCGGGCGACCTCGAAGCGCTGCTCGCTCATGTCGAAGATCTGCTGCGAGACGCGGCCGAGTTCGGGGGAACGGAAGTCCTCGACGTCCAGGGCGTAGCCGCCGGTGAGCTTGTGCAGTTCGTCGGCGAGGCCGGGCGGCGCCGTGTACTGCGCCTGGGTGGAGGGAGCGAGGAAACAGGAGACCATGGCGCCCCGGATGGGAGCGGGCGGGTAGGTGCCGGGCACGCCGAGGACGACGCTGGGGCGCCCGGCCCCCGTCATCTCGTCCCAGATCCGCGGGGCCTTGATGCTGTGGGACGTGGCGAACTTCAGCGGGCCGTAGTCGTGGGCGGCCCGGTCCCGGAATCCGTAGACGCCGAGTTCGCCGGGGGTTCGGCCCGACATCATGCAGGACCACGCGGGCATGGTGATGGGCGGGTCGACGCTGCGCATCGGCCCCCACAGGGAATTGCGGCGCAGCGCGGTGAACACCGGCATGTCGTCGGCGAACCGGTCGAACATGTACTGCGGAGTAGCGGAGTCGAGGCCTATCACGGCCACTTTACGGGCAGCGGGCATCGGGGATTCCTCTCACTGTGCTCAGCTCGCGACCGGGCGAGGAGAAAAATGAGCGCCGCGAAAAACATACGCGCCGCCGGAGGAATACGACAGGGGGCAGGAGGACGATGAGGATCAGCATTGCGCTGCCGAATACCGTGCCGGGCGCGGACGGCGGCCTTTTGACGGAATGGGCGAAAAGGGCCGAGGCTCGCGGATTCGCTTCGCTGGCCGTCACGGAGCGTCTGGTGTACCCGGGCCACGACCCGCTGCTCACGCTCGCGGCCGCGGCCGCGGCGACCTCCCGGATCGGGCTGCTGACCAACGTCCTGATCGGCCCGCTGCGCACGGCGCCGGTGCTGGCCAAGTCGGTGGCGACGCTGGCGACGCTGTCCGCCGGGCGGCTCGTCCTGGGGCTGGGGCCGGGCGTACGGGAGGACGACTTCGAGGCCGCCGGGCGCTCGTTCGCGGGGCGCCGCGAGGCGTTCGAGGAGCAGTTGGAGCTGCTGGGGCGGGGCGCGGCGGGCGAAGCGGCCGGGCCCGGGGCCGGTCCGGGGGTGCCGGTGCTGGTGGCCGGGCTGAGCGCCGCGGCCGTGCGGCGCGTGGTGCGCTGGGGCGACGGCTGGACCGCGCCGGGCCTGGAGCCGGAGGCGGTCCTGCCGTTCGCCGCGCGCGTGCGCCGTGCCTGGTCCGAGGGCGGGCGCTCCGGCGCGCCGCGCATCGTGGGGCTGGCGCGCTTCGCGCTGGGCGAGGACGTGGAGCGGGAGTCGGCGGCGTTCGTGCGGGACTACTTCTCCGTGCTGGGCGCGGAGGCCGAGGAGTTCGTGGCGAAGACGCCCCGTACGCCGGAGCGGATCCGCCGGGTCGTCGCGGCGCTGGCCGACGGAGGGGTGGACGAGGTGGTCATGCACCCCACCGCGGCCGCGCTGTCGCAGGTGGACCGGCTGGCGGACGTCCTGCTGCCGTAGCGCCTGAGAGCCTGCCGGCATCCTGCTGCCCTGGAGCCTGCGGACGTCCTGGAGCTTGAGGGCGCGCCGACGGCTCTGGAGCCTTCAGTACATGCCAGGAGCCCTGGTGCTTTCAGGGCATGCCAGCCGCCCGTCCCTCCGTGCGGGCGAAGTGCAGGGCCCGCTCCACGCCGTCGAGCCGGAAGGGGTGCCCGACCTGGAAGATCAGGTGGCGGGCGCCCGCGGCCACGAGCCGCTGGAGCTCGTCGTCGGTCTGGTCCCGGGTGACGAAGGCGCTGCGTTCGATCTCCGCCGGGTCGCGGCCCACTTCGGCGCACCACTGGTCGAGGACGCGGTTGCCCTCGGCGAAGCGCCAGGCCATGGTGTTCCAGATGGTGGCGCGTTCGGCGGCGAAGCGCAGCAGGCGCTTGCGGCCGTCGCCGCCGATCAGCAGGGGCAGGGCGCCCAGCGGGCCGGGGTTGAGGCGGGCGAGCCTGTGGTCGACCCGGGCCACCGCGTCGACGAGACCGGCGACGCGCTCTCCCGCGCCGGGCGCGGGGTACCCGTACTCCTTCAGGTCGCGTTCGACCCAGCCCGCGCCCATGCCCAGGATGAGGCGGCCGTCGCTGAGGTGGTCGACGGTGCGGGCCATGTCGGCGAGCAGGTCAGGGTTGCGGTAGGCGTAGTTGGTGACGAGGGTGCCGACCCGGGCGGCGCGGGTGTCGGCGGCCAGGGCTGCCAGCAGGGTCCACGCTTCGTAGTGGCTGCCGTCGGGGTCGCCGGTGAGCGGGAAGAAGTGGTCCCACAGCCACAGCGAGTCCACGCCCAGGGAGTCGGCCGCGCGCCAGGCGGCGCGCAGTTCCCGTACGGAGGTGTGCTGGGGGGTCAGCCAGACCCCGATCCTGATGCGCCCGTCCGGCCGCGTGGGTGCGTACGTCATCGTGGGAACCGCCCTTCCGGCGCCTGCGGGAATCATGTCGCGGGGATTACCGTGCTGTTGTTCCGGGGTGTTGTTCCGGGGTGTTGTTCGGGGGTATTGGCGGCTGCTAGCCTCGCCATATGCGCGCGACTCTGACGAATGACGTCGAAACAGCCGCACGAGACCTCGCCGATCACGGTTACTGCCTCTTGGAGTGCCCGATTTCTCCGGGCGCGTTCGAAAGACTCAGGGGCCGTCTGCTGGATGTCGCCGAGCAGGAGCGCAAGGACGGTTCCGCTTTTCTCTACGACGGCGGCAACCAACGCGTCTTCAGCCTGCTCAACAAGGGCGAGGAATTCGAGGAGAACGTCCAGGACCCCACCGTCATGCGTGTGATGGAGGAGCTGCTGGGCGTCGGTTTCCTGCTCTCCAGCACCCATGCCAACATCGCGGGGCCCGGCGGCGCCCCGATGCACCTGCACGCCGACCAGACCTTCGCCCGCCCGCCCTGGCCGCCGTACGCCCTGGTGGCCAACAGCATGTGGATGCTGGACGACTTCACCCCGGAGAACGGCGCGACGCGCCTGGTGCCGGGCTCCCACCTGCTGGGGCGGCAGCCGGACTACGAGCGGGGCGAGGGCAATGCCGCGACCGTCCCGGCGTGCGCGCCGGCCGGCAGCGTGATGGTCTTCGACGGCCGGCTCTGGCACCAGACGGGCGCCAACACCACGGGCCTGCCGCGCCACGGCATCCTCAACTACTACTGCCGCGGGTACGTCCGGCAGCAGCAGAACTTCTTCACCGGCCTCAAGGAGGAGGTCGCCGCCCGCGCCGAGCCGGAGCTGCGCCGCCTGCTGGGCTACGAGAACTACTTCTCGCTCGGGATGACCGACGGCCTGCCGTAACCGTGCACGGAAGGGGAGGGATTCATGCCGGGAAGGCTCATGGCTCCGGTGGCCCGGCTGGTCGTCGTGGCCGGCCGGGCCGCCACGCACGACTCGGGGCGCTGGTCGCAGGCACTGGCACCGGAAGTGACGGTGGATCAGGGACCGGAGGGCCTCGCGGGCTCGCCCGGCGAGTCCCTGCCCCGGGCCCTGTTCACCACCGGCGACCGGGTGGGCTCCGTACTGGCCGACGCCGTGCGCGCGGATCCGCCGCCCACGCACGTGCTGCTGTGGGCCGGTGACCGCGAGCCGGAGGAGGGCTGGGAGGCGGCCGCCGCCGGGCGGCTGTCCTGCCCGGTGACGGTGCTGGTCCCCATGGACGCGGACGCGGCCCGGGCCGCCGCCCACCGCTGGCGCGGCCTGACGGACGGGCCCTTCACCGTACGGTTCCTTCCGCCCGGCTGCCCGCTGCCCGCCGCGTGCGACGCGGTGAGCGCACGGCTGATCAAGGAGGAGTTGCAGGTGTGGCCGGCCTGACCCGGCTCGGACCGGCACGGCCGCCCGTCAGCTTTCCGGGACCATGAGGGTCAGGGCCCGGGCGGCCATCCGGTAGCCCAGCGCGCCCATGCCCATCACGACGCCGGAGGACAGCGGCGCGGTCACCGAGACGTGCCGGAAGGCCTCGCGGCCCCACACGTTGCTCAGGTGGACCTCCAGCCACGGCGGCCCGAAGTCGGCCAGCGCGTCGCGCAGCGACCAGCCCGCGACCATCAGCGCGCCCGGGTTCACGATCGCCCCCGCGACGTCGCGGTGCCGCTCCAGGAGGTCGACGAGTTCTCCCTCGCCGTTGCGCTGCTCGGCGACCAGGCTCCAGCCGCGGCCGCGGATCTCCTCAGCGACCTCGGCCTCGATCTCGGCCAGGGTCCGCGTCCCGTAGATCTCCGGCTGCCGCTTGCCCAGGGTCCCCAGGTTGGGGCCGTTGAGCAACAACACCCTGTCCATGCTCCTCCTCCGCTCGTCCGGGTCTCTCGTCGGCCGTCCGGGGCTCTCGTCAGCCCATCAGTGCCTTGTACAGGTCCGCGGGGGTGGCCCGGGCCACGTCGGCGTCGTCGGGGAGTTCCGCACCGAGCTCCTCCTCCAGGACGACGGTGAGCTCGATGATCCGTACGGAGTCCACCGCCAGCTGCTCGCCGAGGGGCGTGTGGGGGTCCAGCGCGGTGCCTCGGGCGCCCAGCGTCCGGGCCACCAGGGTCAGGAATTCCTCCAGCGCGGGCACGTCGGCCACGGTCGTCCGCTCCTTCCCGGTCGTGCGCGGCCGGCCGCGGCGCGGGGGCCGTCCCGGCGGGCGCAGCGGCAGGTCCTGTTCGTAGTGCAGGCCGAGCCGCAACGCCGTCTCGGCCTTGGCCAGTTCGCCGCCCAGGTAGCCGGCGTGGGCGGGGTCCTCGATCACGCCGGCCTCCAGGAGGCCGAGGAGCATCGTCTCCCCCCGGGTGCCCTGCATTTCGTGGCGGGGCGTCACGTCGGAGCCGTAGTGGCGCAGCCGTATGCGGCCGCGGGCCCGGTCCACGGTGATCACGACGAAGCCGTCGATGCCGTTCTCCAGGGGCTTGCGCCGTCCTACCGGGTGCAGGAGCCCGAAGGCCGGGAGCGGTGGTGCGTACGGAGCCGCACCGCTGTCGGGTCCGCCCGCGGGAAGCCGATCGCCCGCGGTGGTGTCGCGTACGGCGGAGAGCAGTGCGGCGACGGCGGTGCTCAGTTCCAGCGGGTCGCGCTCGCCGCGCAGGTCCACGAGTTCCACGCGGGCGCGCACTTCTTCGACCTCCCGGCGGGTCACCGACCGCAGGACGGGCAGGTGGCCGGTGGCGCCGGGGATGCGCGCGCTGCCGGGGCGCAGGCCGCGGCGGAAGAGGGCGACGAGGCTCTGCCCGGCCTGGAAGCGGGGCGAGTCGCGGCCGCAGACCAGCAGGCCGCGGACGGTGTGGTCGCGCGCCAGGGCCCGGACGATCTCCTCGATGCCCAGGTTGGCGGTCATCAGGGTGCCCGCCAGGGCCACGCCGGGCAGGCGGGCCAGCGGTCCGACGAGTTCCCTGCTGCTGAGGGTGCAGACGGCCACCCGCGCCGGGGCGGGCTCCGCCGTGCCCTCCCCCGTTCTCACCATGTGGCTCCGCTGCCCTCCCCGGTGTACTGGCGGGGCAGTCCGCCGGGCCGTTCTTTGGGGATCGTCGAGCTGACCTCGATGACCCGGGCGCCGAGGCGGGTGAGCGCCTTGCCGACGCGCAGCTGCTCGTCGCGCAGGAGCTGCATCCGGTCGTGGAAGTACTGCTCGACGTCCACCACCTGCCGGGTCTGCTTGGCGGGATCGAGGGTGTCGTTCATGACGGCTTCGAGGTTGGACATGAAGAAGGCGTAGTTGTACCGGCCCATTTCCTGGCGGACCTCGTGCACACGGGCCTTGAAGGCCTCCATCACGTCGTTGACGCCGGGCAGCCGGCCGAACCTGCGGTGCAGGCGCGAGATGAAGGTCTGGAGGACGACGTTGTAGGTCTCGAAGGCGAAGACGGAGGAGTATTCGGTGATGACGCCGTGGCGGTGGTAGTCGTCGTTGTTGTAGAGCCGGGCGAAGTGCTTGGCCAGGCGTCCGACCTTCGGGTCCTTGAACTCGTAGCCGTAGGGGTCGAGTCCGTCCAGGTAGGTGTCGTTCAGCAGGCCGTCGCCCTCCATGCGGCGCACGATGGCGGTGCCGGGGTAGATCTCCAGGCGTTCGGTCATCCGCCGCAGGTTGTGGCCGGAGTTGTCGCGCAGGAAGGCGGCGTTGGCGACGAGGGTGTCCACGGTGGCGTACGGGTGGAAGGGGATGAAGCCCATGGCCAGGTAGATGCCGTGTTCGCGCAGCATCCTGATGATGGTGACGTTGTCCTCGACCGTCGCGCGCTTCTCCCACAGCTGGAGTTCCTCAGCGGTGCCGGCTTCGATGCCGACGTTGACCTTCTCCAGGCCGGAGGCGACGAGCAGGTCGAGCACGGCGTGGTCGTCGGCGGTGTCGCGCCAGTTCTCGGCGCGCATGCAGACGTTGTAGTAGATCTCCAGGCCGCGGTCGAGGATGCCGTTGGCGATGGCCGTCACGCGCTTCTTGCCCACGCGGCCGCCGTCGGGGTCCTCGAACGTGGAGTCCACGAAGTCGAAGGTGCGGAACTGGTGGCGCTCGACGATCTCGGCGACCTCCTCCACGATCTGCTCCGGCCCGCGTCCGCGCCAGGCCTTGCCGGCCTGCACCCGGTTCTTCAGGTGCGGCGCGGAGCAGAAGGCGCAGTTGGCGACGCAGCCCCGGCTGGTGCTCACCCGGACGTACTCCAGCTTGTTCCCGTGCTGGCTGAGCTGGTCCCGGGCGGGGAAGGGGAGGTCTTCGAGGTTGTGGATGAGGGGCCGGGCGGGGTTCTGGCGGGGCGTGCCGCCGGCGTCGCGGTAGCAGATGCCGCGCACCTCGGAGAGCGGCTCCTTGAGGTAGAGCCGCTGGACGAGGTCCAGGACGGTGGGTTCGCCCTCGCCCACGGCGACGACGTCGGCCCAGGGGTTGTTGCGGAGCACGTCCGGGCCGGCGAAGGTGCCGGCGGGACCGCCGCAGGCGATCACCGTGCCGGGGAGCTCCTCCCGCAGGAGCCGGCACAGCGTCAGGCAGCTGCCCAGGTTGAGGCTCATGAGGGTGAAGCAGACGAGGTCGGGCCGGAAGTCCTTGAGCGCTTCGACCGCGGCGGCGGCCTCGCCGTCGCCGTGCTCCACCTCCCGGATCTCGGCGGTGAAGCCCGTGTGGCGCAGGACGCCGGCCATGTAGGCCACGCCCAGGTGCTCGGGCGACATCACGAGGTCGCCGTCGAGGAGGATGAGGAAGCTGACCCGGAACGACGCGGGGTCCGTGATGCGCGGGTCGAGCGTCAGGTCGAGCGTTCCCGGTTTGGGCGCCGAAGGTACCAGACCGAGATCCTGCTTCATTACTGCTCCCTGGTGTCGAGGGGGGCCGGTGGGCCGCCGGGCGGCGGGTCCGCCGTGCCGAGCACGGGCGTGCCGTCGAGGCCGTCCGGGAGGATGCCGATCGACGCGAGGACGGTGGGGGCCACGTCCGTCATGTCGTACGGCGCGGCGGCCCGCCCGGGGGGCGGCGGGACCGCGCCGCGGCGGTAGAGGACCGCGTCGTGGCGGGTATGGGTGCCGCTGAGGTGGTCGGTGCGTACGGTGGCGGTGCCGCCCCAGCCGCCGCGGAGCTGGATGCCGGGCGCGGGCACGGCCACGAGGTCGGGGGCGTGGTGCAGGAGCGGGCCGTGGTAGACGTCGGCCGCGCGGTGCAGGGCGCGCAGCAGCGGGGGCCCGTCGGCGTCGGGGCCGACGCGGGTGCCGTCGCAGCGCAGTGCGGTCAGTTCGCGGGCGATCTCGGCGGCCGCGTCGTCCGCCTCGGCGTCGGTGAGGGCGCCGCCGGGGAAGCGGCTCTTGCGGTTGAGGTAGATGCGGGCGGGGTCGAGGGCGAAGGCGGTGCTGCGGGCGTCGAGGGCGTCCGGGCGCGGGCAGGCGTCGAGCGGGGCGAGCCAGCCGGACTCCCTGAGCCAGGCGTTGACGTAGACCTGGTGTGCGGCGGGGCCGAAGCCGTGGTCGCTCATCAGGAAGAGCTCCGTGCCCGCGGGGAGGGCGGCGACGAGCGTGCCGACGCTGTCGTCGACGAGGCGGTGGAAGGCGCGGAGCCGCTCGTGCAGGGGGTGGGCGGGGTCGGTGACGGCGCGCCAGAGGAAGTGGTAGACGCGGTCGGTCTCGGTGAGCACGGTGACCGCGAGGTCCCACGGTTCGTGGCGCAGGAGGTGGTCCATGGCGCGGGTCCGGGCGCGCAGGGCGCGCTCGGCGCGGTCCAGGAAGGCGGCGGGGCCGGCGGCGGCGTCACCGACTTCGACGTCGAGTTCGTATCCGAGGCCGCGCAGCAGGGGCAGCAGCCGGGGCGGGCTGACGGCGCGTTCGAGGTCGGGGGCGACGAAGCCGGAGACGACCGCGCCGCCGGTTTCTGGGGCGGGGTAGGTGCCGGGGACGTTCAGGCACAGGGTGCGCCGGCCGGCCCGGGCGGCGAGCTCCCACAGCGGGGGTTCCGCGAGGTCGGGCAGGCCGGGGAAGCGGATGTGCCGGCCGCCGCCGGGCGTGAGGTCGGTGAAGCCGTAGATGCCGTGCCGGCCGGGGTTGGTGCCGGTGAGGAAGGTGGCCCAGGAGGTGGAGCTGATCTCCGGTACGGGGGCGAGGAGTTCGGCGCAGTGGCCCTCGGCGAGCAGTCCGGCGACGCGGGGCATGGTGCCGTCGGCGGCGAGCCGGGTCAGCAGGGACCGGGGCATGCCGTCGAGCCCGATGACCAGGGCGCGTGCGGCGGGCGTGCTCACGCCATGCGCTCGCGGACGTAGCCGGCCAGGAGGTCGAGGCTGTCGATGAGCTTGATCGACAGGTCTTCGTCGGCGATCTCGATGCCGAACTCGCTCTCGACCCAGATGAGGAACTCGATGGTGTTGATCGAGTCGAGGCCCAGCTTGTCCACGAGTCCCTGGTCGGGTACGTCCGAGGGCTCCATGGGGAGCTCCAGGGAGTCGACCAGCACCTTGCGGAGGCGGTCCTTGATCTCGTCCGTTGCGGTCTTCTCCATGCGCGGAAACCTTTCTCCTCAGCTCCGTGGGAGCGGTGGGGTGCCAGGGGGCCCGGGGGACGGCCGCGGGCCGGTGGCGGTGGAGGTCACAGGTAGCCCATTTCGCGCAGCCGCTCGCTGGTGTACACGTCCTCGGTGCCGGCGGGGCTCTCCGCGGCGGCCGTGGCCGCACCGCCGGGGCCGGTGTCCGCGCGGACCGCCGAGAGGCGGGGGTCGGCCGGCGGGATGTCCACGTCGCCGGCGAGGGCGGCCTGTACGGGGGTGCCGTGCACGTCCGGCGGCCAGGAGGCGCCGAGGTCGGCCAGCAGGGTGGGCATGGTGTCCGTCAGTGCGACGGTCCCGGGCAGGCGGCCGGGGCGGACCCGCGGGGAGCGGTGCGCCCACATGCCGCGGTAACGGTGCAGGCCCGTCTGGGGGCTGGGCCGCCACACCTCGCCGCCCACGTCGCAGACGGGCAGCACGCTCTCGTCGTCCGGCAGCAGGAGCAGGTCGGGCGCGCGGCCGCAGTGCGGGCCGGGGTAGGCCTCCTCGCGGGGGACGACGGCCTGGAACACCCGGCGCCCGTCCGGCCCGGTGAGCCCCGCCAGCAGCCCGGCGGTCTCCTCCATGACCCGCTCGCGTTCGCGGGGTGCGACGCTGCCGCGCAGCTGGCGTCCCCGTACGTTGACGTTGAGGCCGTAGCTGCCGGGGACGGGCATGTAGACGCGGGTGCGCCGGAAGTCCACGTGGCGCCCCGCGCCCGCGAACCAGCTCGCCGCCCCGTCCTCGGGCTGCTCCCCGGGGGCGGTGGCCAGCAGTCCGGCCTCCTCCAGGAGGGTGTGCAGCGCGAGCGCGTGGTGCCCGGTGCCCAGGCCGTGGTCGGAGACGAGCACGACGCTGGTGTCCTCGTCGACGAGCTCCAGGAGCTCCCCCACGGCCCGGTCGACGGCCTGGTAGATGCGGGGGACGGCGGCGTCCCAGCCGCTGCCCTCCGGGGCCGGCCGGTGGCCGGGGTGGTCCGGTTCGCCGAAGTGCCAGTAGTGGTGGCCGACCCGGTCCGCCTCGGTGAGGACGACCATCACCACGTCGGTGGGCCGGGTGGTCATCAGGTGCCGCACCGAGCGGACGCGCGCGGCTACGTTGCGCTCGGCCTCCTCCAGATAGGCCAGGTCGCCGCGGAACATGGTCGCCAGATCCGACTGGAAATGGGCCTTGGCAGCGGCGAGTTCGCGCAGCAGGGAGGGCGGCCGGCAGTGGCGCAGCGTGCGTTCCAGGGGCCAGGTCACCTGATAGCCCGGCAGCTCGGCGGGCGGGTGGGACATGGGGATGTTGACGAGGCCGAGGGTGCGGCCCTGCGCGGCGAGCCAGTCCCAGGCGCTGGTGCGGCCCAGGTCCGCGGAGCGGGTGACGCGGGCGCCGTAGCCGGGGTCCTGGGTGTCGTAGAACTGGTAGATGCCGTGGCCGCCGGGCCGGCTGGCGCTGACGAACGTGCTCCAGCCGGGCGCCGTGTGGGCCGGCCAGGTGCAGTCGGTGACGGCCCGGGCGCTCTGCCCGAGGAGCGCGCCGATGTGGGGCAGGAGGCCCCGCTCCACGAGGGGATCGATGACGTCGAATGTGCCTCCGTCGATGCCGATGACGAGGGCGCGGGGAGAAGGAGCAGAAGGTGGCACGAAATTGCCTCCAGCTCTGGAACGCATCATGACCGCAGGCGAAATCGTCCGGTCATCGACGGCCCGAGGACATTAACAGCCCCTGAGCAGAGCGTCCACGGTACGGACGGCGGGTGCGGGGAGCGACCTCTCCCCGGGGCTGATCGGATTCGGCGGGTCAGCGGCAGATTTCACACGGCACGTATCCGGACGGAACCCGCCCCACGATACGCCAGGCGCGCCGCCGGCTCCAGGCACGCGATTCGCGCCACTTCACCGGCGAAATGACCGGCCGCAGATGCCTCCGGCACCCCGCCCGACCGGACCCGGCCCCTCCTGTGCGGCTGTCCGCGCAGGTCATAGCGGGAGGCGAAATCCCGTGGATCGCCGGCGAGTTCGGCGCAGAGGTTCGGTGCAGGGGTGTTGACGCCGACAACTATCCCGATGGAGGCTCGTGTTCGGGCATGTGATCCGGCCCACGACCGGGGGCCGGATCGCATGTCCCGTGACCGGCCGCTCATCGGACGCTTCGGCCGGCCCTTTCTCACGGCTGCGGAAAATCGCCGGGCGGCCGCTTCTCGCGGCCCCGGACCGTCTTCCGCCCTCCCGTCGAACGGCGCCTTACGTCGACATCACAAGCGCGAGACCGAAAGGCTGCTCATCATGCCGGACTCCGGTGAAGAAATGCTCTTTCCCTCCTGGCCGCAGCACGGCGAGGAGGAGCGCACCGGCCTGCTGCGGGCACTCGCGCAGGAAGGCTGGTGGCGTAACGGAGGATCGGAGGTCGAGAACTTCGAGCGGGAATTCGCCGGCCATCACGGAGCGCCGTACGCGCTGGCGACGACGAACGGCACGCACGCGCTGGAGCTCGCGCTGGAGGTGATGGGCGTACGGGCCGGCGACGAGGTCGTCGTCCCCGCGTTCACCTTCATCTCCTCCTCCCTGGCGGTGCAGCGCCTGGGCGCCGTGCCGGTCCCCGCCGACGTGCGGCCCGACACCTACTGCCTGGACACCGAGTCGGCGGCGGCGCTCGTCACGCCGCGGACCAGGGCGATCATGCCGGTGCACATGGCGGGCCAGTTCGCGGACATGGACGCGCTGGAGAAGCTGTCCGTGGACACGGGTGTGCCCCTCCTCCAGGACGCCGCGCACGCCCACGGCGCCCAGTGGCAGGGCAGGCGGGTCGGTGAGCTCGGCAGCATCGCCGCCTTCAGCTTCCAGAACGGCAAGCTGATGACCGCGGGCGAGGGCGGGGCCCTGCTGCTGCCCGACGAGGAGTCCCACCGGGAGGCGTATCTGCGGCACTGCTGCGGCCGGCCGCCCGGCGACCGGCTCTACGCCCACCTGACCCAGGGCTCCAACTACCGCATGAACGAGTTCTCCGCAAGTGTCCTACGCGCGCAACTAGGCCGTCTGGAGGGGCAGTTGGAGGTGCGTGAGCAGCGTTGGGCACACCTGCGCGAGGCGCTCGCGGCGATCGGCGGAGTGGTGCCCCAGGGCCGGGACGAGCGCGGCACCCTGCACGCGCATTACATGGCGATGGTGCGGCTGCCCGGCATCACCGCGCAGCGGCGGCTCGCGCTGGTGGACGGCCTGGTGGAGCGGGGCGTCCCCGCCTTCGTCGGCTTCCCGCCCGTCTACCGCACCGAAGGCTTCCGGCACGGGCCGGTGCCGGGCGGCACCGAGGAACTGGCCGCGCACTGTCCCGTGGCGGAGGAGATCGGCGGCGACTGCGTGTGGCTGCACCACCGGGTGCTGCTCGCCGACGTGCCGGTGCTGGACCGGCTGGCCGAGGTCTTCGCCGGCCTCGTCCGCGCGCTCTGACGCGATGCCGGTGCCCAGTGGCGCTACGGATCCGCGGCTGAGCGTCGTCGTGCCCAGCCGCGGGCCCGCGGCGCGCCTGCGCGCGACGCTCGCCTGCCTGGCCGGGCAGGGGCCGGGGGCGCCGCCCTTCGAGGTGCTCGTGGTCGACGACAATCCGGGGCCGGCGGACGGTGATCCAGGACCTCCGCAGGACGATCCGGGACCGGCGGGCACGGGGGCCGGCCCTGCCGCCGTGGCCGGGGAGCTGGCCCGCGACCTGCCGGTGCGGGTGATTCCGGGGCCGATGCGGGGGCGGGCCGCCGCCCGCAACGCCGGGGCGGCCGCGGCCCGCGGGGCCCGCCTGGTGTTCCTGGACGACGACGTGCTGGTGGGGCCGGAGTTCCTCGCGGCCCACGCCGGCGCGGCGGACCCGGACGCCTTCGCGCACGGCCGGACCCGCGAACTGCCCACCGCCGCACGGCTGCTGAGGAGTCTGGAGGGCGGAAGCCCTGACGACGTCCGGCGGGCCCGGTCAGCCCTCGGCCCGGGGCACGCGCCGGCGCCGGGGCCGCCCGGGCCCGCCGCGCACCGGCGGCTCGTCGCCAACGCCCTGGAGCGGACGGTCGAGGCCATGGCCGGCGGCACCCTGCCGGACGTCGCGCCCTGGCTCGGCTTCGTCGGCGCCAACACCGCCGTCGACCGCGACCGCTGGCGGCGGGCAGGGGGCTTCGACGAGGCCTTCGGGCTCACCTGGGGCTGCGAGGACCTGGAGTTCGGCTTCCGCCTGTACGCGGCAGGCGTCCGCAGGATCCTGGTCCCGGACGCCCTGGGTGTCCACCTCAGCCACGCCCGGCCCGGGCGCTGGGAGCAGCACCACCGGAACCTGGACCGCTTCCGGGCCCTTCACCCGCATGCCTCGGTGCGCGCCCTGGAGGCCCTGCTCGGACCCGAGGGCACGCCCGGGGAGTACGTACGCGCTGTCACCGCCGTGGCTGATGCACCGGTACGGGGTGGCACACGATGACAACCGAGCCCGGCGGTCACGTGGTGCTCGCCCCGCACGCGGACGACGCCGTCTGGTCCGTGGGCGGCCGCCTGGCGCGCTGGGCCGCCGAGGGCCTCCGGACGACCGTCGTCACCGTCTTCGCAGGCCCCGCCTCCGGACCGGCCGAAGCGTCCGGCACGTGGCGGGAGGCCGCCGATCCCCGGGTGCGGCGGGCCGAGGACGCGGCCGCATGCACCGAGCTCGGCGCCGTCCTCGTACCGCTCGGCTTCGCCGACGCCGCGCTGCGTTCCGGACCCGACGGCTTCCTCTACCCCGCCCCGCGCCGACTCCTCGGCCCCCGGCACCCCGCGGATGCGCGGCTGCTGGAGGAGGTCCGGGCCGCGCTGGACCCGCTGTGCGCCGGGCGGGTGACGGTGCACGCGCCGCTGGCGGCGGGCGGGCACGTCGACCACCGGCTGGTCCGGGGCGCGGTGGAGGCCCTGGCGCCGGGGCGCACCGTCTGGTACGAGGACTTCCCCTACCGGCTGCGCGGGCGCGACCACGCGGGCCTGCGGCCGCGCACCGAGCCGCTGCCGGCCGGGGCGGTGGAGCGCTGGCTGTCCGCCGCCGGCCGATACACCAGCCAGGCCCGGGCCCACTTCGGCTCGGTCCCCGCACTGCGCGAGGCGCTGCTCGCCCGGGCCCGCGGGCACGGCGACGGCGACGGGCAGCGGCTCGCCGACCGCCACTGGCTGCCCGTGGCCGGAGGGCCGCCGGAGGGAGGCCGTGACCCGCGCCGCGCGTAGCCCCCACGACCGAAGAAAGGGCACTCATGTCCCCTCGTACTCCTCCGTCGGCGGCTGCCGCAGGAACCCGGCAGCAACTGCCGCTGATCGGCAACGACCTCGTGGTCAACGAGGACTCCTGCAACCTCAGTTGCACCTACTGCCTCACGGGGCAGAGCAATCTCAAGGAGGGCCACTCCCTCCAGCTGATCTTCGAGCCGCCGCGGCGCGACAGCTACGAGCCCGGCAGCCCGCTGGGGCAGCGCCTGGACGCCGTCGCCGGCCGGCTGCGGGACCACTTCGGGCTGCCCCTGCTCAAGGTGACGGGCGGTGAGATCTTCCTGGTCCGGGGCATCATGGACTTCCTGGAGCAGGAGGCCCGCAAGCATGAGGTGCTGGTGATCCAGACCAACGGCGTGCTGGTGCGCCAGGAGCACCTGGACCGCTTCCGCTCCTGGGGCAACGTCGTCCTCCAGGTCTCCCTGGACAGCCACCTCCACCACGGCAACAGCCACCGGGTGCCCACCGAGAGCCTGCACCGCAAGGTCGTCGACGCCATCTCCCGCATCCTCGGCTCGGGGCTGCCCGTGGAGATCTACTCGGTGCTCAACGACCGCAGCGTCACCGAGGCCTGCGCGTTCGCCGAGTGGCTGACGGGCTTCTCCCGGCCCCCGGTGTACTTCCCCTTCCCCGTGCGCGGCCCGGACTCGGAGCGCTTCGCGGTCCGCCCCGAGCAGCACGGCCTCGTCCAGGAGCTGGCCGACCGCTACGACGAGTTCGCCTCCGTCCTCCCGCCGCGCCCCTACTTCGACCGGCTGCTGAGCTTCTACCGCGAGGGGCGCCGCACCTTCCGGTGCCACCTGCCGCGGCTGGTCGTCTCCACCTTCAGCGACGGGGTCGTCACGCCGTGCCCCAACATCTGGTTCTCCGACATGGGCAACGCCCTGGAGGAGAGCTGGGAGGAGACGCTGGAGAAGGCCGGCACCAGCGGGCTCTACCGGGCCCTGCTCGCCCCCCGGCCGCGGCTGTCGGCCTGCCACGGCTGCTTCACTCCCTGGGACACGCTCTCGATGTACTTCGAGGACGAGATCACCCTCGACGAGCTGTGCACCGCGCCCACCTACTCCCCGCCCCGCATCCGCAAGATGATCGCCGACGCCAAGGCCGACTACCTCCGCACCGGGGGGAAGTGACATGGGCGACGGCGAGCCGGAGACCCTCCTGGACGCGGTGCGCGGGCTGCCGCCGGGGCGGGTCCTGCTGCCGGGCACGGACGCGGGCACGCTGCTCGACCGGGTGCGCAAGGCCGCGGACGAGATCGGGGCCGGGGCGGCCGAGGGCGAGGCGGTGGCCCTGTGCGCCGAGAACAGCCCGGCGTGGGTGGTCGCCTTCCTGGCCCTGCTGGCCGCCGGGGCCAGGCCGCTGCTCCTGGAGCCGGGCACGCCCGAGGCCGAGGCCCGGCGGCTGCTGCGGGCGGCCGGCGGAGGCAGGTCGCTGACCGTCCCCGACGGCGACGGCGACCGGCCCCCGGTGCTGTCCGGCCCGCCCGGGGAAGCCTGCGGGCCCGGCCCCGCCGTCCTGCTGCCCACCTCGGGCTCGACCGGCGAGAGCAGGATCGTCGCGCGCGACGAGGCGAGCCTCCTCGCGGAGGGCCGCCGCTACCGCGACGGCGTGGGGCTCACCGGGCGGGACACCCTGCTGCTGCCGGTCCCCCTCTCCCACGCGTACGCGCTGGGCTGGCTCTTCGGGGGGCTGCTGACCGGTGCCTCACTGCGGCCCGTCCCTCCAACGGCCCTGGGCCGGATCGCGGCGGAACTGGCCGGCGGAGCCACGGTGGTGGCGCTCGTGCCCAGCATCGCCCGGCTGCTCGCGGCCAGGAAGCTGCGCGCGGGCGGCTCCCGGCCCGGGCCGGACGACGGGAGCCCGGCCCCCGCGCTGCGGATGGCCATGGTGGGCGCCGGGCCGGTGGACGAGCGGCTGGACCGCGCCTTCGAGGAGGCGTTCGGCACCGCTCTCGCCCGGAACTACGGATCCACCGAGACGGGTGCGGTGTTCGCCGGGCAGGCCCGTATCGAGCCCTTCTGTGTCGGCGCTGCCCTGCCCGGGATCGTGTACCGGCTGGCGGACGAGGACGGCGAGGCGGTCCCCGGCGGCACGCCCGGGCTGCTGCAAGTCCGCGTGGACGGCGCCTGGCACGCCATGGGCGACCTCGCCGTGGCCGTGCCGGACGGCCTGCGCGTCATCGGCCGCAAGGACCGGGCGATCCGCCGGGGCGGCCGCTGGGTGTCGCCCCTGGAGATCGAAGAGGTGCTGCGGGGGCATCCGGACGTGCGCGACGTACGGGTCACCGCGCGGCGCGGACGCCACCCGGGCGAGGACGGCATCGTCGCGGAGGTGTCGGCCGTGCGGCCGGGGCTCACGCCGGAGCCGCTGCGCGAGCACGCCCGCCGCGAACTGGCGGCGTACAAGGTCCCCGACGAGTTCGTGATCCGTACGGCCCTGCCCACCAGCGCCGCGGGCAAGGTCCGGGCCGCCCCCCGCTACCGGCTCACCCGGCGGGCGGCGGAGGCGGCACGTGCCTACAAGACCTCCGAGGTCCTCTTCGCCCTGCACGGCCTGGGCGCGCTGGACCGGCTGGCGGAGGGCGCCGGGGCGGCGGACCTGGCCCGGGAGCTGGGGTGCGACGCCGACGCGCTGGAGTGGGTACTGCGGGCGGCCACCGGGCTGGGCGTGCTGACCACCGCGGCGCCCGGGGACACGGAACCGCGCGTGCGGGCCGCCGAACTGGCCGCGTTCGTCCGCCTGGAGGAGCACCTCTCGCGCGGGCCCGTCAGCCGTGAGGAGATCGCCGCCGCCGTCCGCACCGGAGTGGCGCGGCGGCCCTTCGAACAGACCCCACCCGCCGGCCTGGACCGGCTCGTCACCGTCTACCAGGGCGCCATGAACGGCCCGAGCGCCCGGGCCCGGGCCGCGCTCGGCCTGCGGCTGCTGAAGCCGGCGGCGGGGGCCCGGATGGTCGAGGTGACCGCCGGGCCGGGCCGCTACCTGGAGCGCCTGCTGGCCGCCGACCCCACGGCCGGCGGCCACTTGCTGACCGTCGGCCGGCTCTCCGGGCCGCCGGCGCCCGCCGTCGCCGCGGCCGTCGCGGAGGGCCGGGTGACCACCGGCCCCGAACCGCCCCGCGGCGCGGCCGACCTCTGCGTCGTCGCCAACGCCGTCCACGGCCCCGGCCCGGGCAGCGAGCTCGCCGAGCTGCTGGGCGGCCTGCGCCCCGGCGGCCGGCTGCTGGTCGACGACGTCTTCCTGCCCCCGTCCGGGGCGGGCAGCGAACTGGCCCTGGACTGGCTCACGCACGGCGGCACCGCGTGGCCCACGGCCGGCGACCTGATCGCCGGCCTGTCCCGGGAAGGGGCCCGCGTCAGCAGGCACCTGCCGCTGGAGGAGTCCCTGTGTCATCTGATCATCGCCAAGGAGGCCAGCTGATGAGCAGCGTCACCGAACGGGCCGTGGAGCGGCTCGGACTGAGCGGCCGGGTGGTCGTGGTCTCGGGCGCGTCGGGGCAGATCGGCGGCGCCTGCGCGCTGGAGCTGTCCGCGCTCGGGGCCACCGTCGTCGCCGGCTACCACACCGGCGCCGAGGCCGCGCGCAAACTACAGGAGCAGGCCGAGGGCGAGGGCGGCACGCTCGTACCCGTCGCGTCGGACCTGAGCCGGCCCGAGGGGGCCGACGCCCTGGTGGCCGCCGCCGTCAAACGCTTCGGCCGGGTGGACGGCTGCGTGGCCGCCGCGGGCCTGCGCACCCGCCGGCTCGCCCTGGCCACCGACGAGCGCAGCCTGCAACGGCTGCTGCAAGTGAACCTGGCCGGCGCAATCAACCTCGCCAAGGCGTGCCTGAAGCCGATGATGCGCGCCCGCTACGGGCGGATCGTGCTCTTCGGCTCCAGAGCGGGCACCAGCGGCCTGCCGGGCCACGGCGCCTACGCCGCGACCAAAGGCGCCCTCCAGCCGTGGGCGGCGTCCGTGGCGGGCGAGGTCGGCGGGCACGGCATCACCGTCAACGTCGTGGCGCCCGGGGCGATCCGGGCCGAGGTGATGGATTTCTCGGAGGCCGAGCGCGACCTGGTGCTCAAGTTCATCGGAGCCGGCCGGCTCGGCGAGCCCGAGGAGGTCGCGGCGGCCGTGTCGTTCCTGCTGTCGCCCTCGGCCTCGTACGTCAACGGCACCACCCTCGTCGTCGACGGCGGTGCGCGCTTCTGATGACTTTCACCGACAAGGCACCCGGCGGGTCCGCGCGGCCCGCGGACCGCGAACCGCTCCGGCTGGCGGTGGTGGGCGCGGGGTGGGTCGCGCGGCAGGTGTGGCTTCCCCTGCTGGAGGCGCACCCGGCGTTCCGGGTCGCCGCCGTCGTGGACGACGACCCCGTGGCGGCCAGGAAGGCCGTGCGGGAGGGCGGGCACACCCGCATCCTGCGGCGGCCGGAGGAGCTGAGCCCCGACAGCGTGGACGCGGCCGTCATCGCCCTGCCCAACCACCTGCACCTTCCCGTGGCCAGGGCGCTCGTCGAACGCGACGTGCCGGTCTTCGTCGAGAAGCCGGTGTTCCGCACCCTCTTCGAGGCCCAGGCGCTCGCCCTCGACCACCTGGCCCGGGGCAGCATCGGCGACCTGACGCTGTATTCGTGGAGCGCCGCCCGGCACCGCACCGACGTGTGCCGGCTGGCGGAGCTCCTGCCCTCCCTGGGCACCATCCGCAACCTGGACCTGAGCTGGATCCGGGCCACCGGCATCCCGCAGCGCACCGGCTGGTTCGTCGACCGGCGGCTGTCGGGCGGCGGGGCCCTGCTCGACCTGGGCTGGCACCTGCTGGACGTGGGCCTGCACCTGCTGGGCTGGCCGCGCGTGGTGCGGGCGGCCGGCACCATGTCGGCCGACTGGATGGAGCGCGGCGACGCCACGGCCGACTGGCGGCCGGGCCTCCAGGACGGCCCGGAGGCCCGGCCCGCGGAGCCCGTCGAGGACACGGCCCGCGGCTTCCTGGTCACCGACACGGGGGTAGGCATCTCGCTGGAGACCCGCTGGGCCTCCCACCAGGCCCTCGACGTCACCACCATCACGGTGGAGGGCACCGAGGGCGTGGCCACGCTGCGCGGCACGTTCGGCTTCAGCCCGCACCGCCTGCCGCGGTCCTCCCTCACCGTGCTGCGCCTGGGCCGCGAGGAGAGCGTGGCACTGCCGGACGAGCCCGTGGGCATCGAGTACGAGCGGCAGGTCGACGAGCTCGCCCGCCGGCTCGGCGGCCCCGGCGGCGGGCGGCCGGCCTCGGGCCTCGGCGAGGGCTCGATGGCCGAAGTGACCATCCTCGCTTCCTGCATCGACCACATCTACTCGGCCGCCGGCCGGACCCTGCGGGAGGTTTCATGAAGTTCGCCTACTTCACCCACGTGTGGGGCCGGCCCGGCATCACGCCCGGGCAGCGCTACGCCGAACTCTGGCGCGAGATCCGCGACGCCGACCGGCTCGGCCTCGACTACGCGTTCTCCGTCGAGCACCACTGCACGCCGCAGGAGAGCTG
This sequence comes from Streptomyces klenkii, assembly GCF_003626645.1. GTDB lineage: Bacteria > Actinomycetota > Actinomycetes > Streptomycetales > Streptomycetaceae > Streptomyces > Streptomyces klenkii. Next base: position 63,153 of record NZ_RBAM01000010.1, read on the forward strand.
GATGCCCTCGCCCGCGGTGTTCTGCACGGGCGCGGCCCTGCACACCGAGCGCATCCGGATCGGGCCGATGGGCTGGGTCCCGCCGCTGCGCCACCCGATGCACCTGGTCGAGGAGGTCGCGACCCTCGACCACGTCCTGGGCGGCCGGCTGGAGGTGGGGCTGGCCTCGGGCGTCAGCCCCCAGCCCTTCCTGCCCTTCGGCGCCGACTTCGACAACCGCCACACGCTCACCCGGGAGGCCGTCGAGCTGCTGCGCACCGCGCTCGGCAGTGAGGGCGCCGTCGACTTCGAGGGGCCCGTGCACCGGGTCCGGGACGTCACCCTCTCCTTCCCCGCGCTCCAGCGCCCCCACCCGCCGCTGTGGGTGCCCACCACCAACCGCAACACCCTGCGCTACCTCAGCGAGGTGGGTGCCCACACGGGCTCGACGATGATCGTGCCGCGCGCCTCCATGGGCGTCGTCTACCGCCACTACCTCGACTGGTGGCGCGAGCACGGCCACGCCACCGACCCCGACATCGGCTACTGGACCCTCGTCCACGTGGCGCCCACCGACGCCGAGGCCGAGACGCGGGCGGCCGCGCACATGACCGAGACCTTCACCAAAACCCTCCAGTACGGCTCCGTGCGGCGCTCCGGCGAGCAGCACGCCCCGGCCAGCAGGCTGAGCACGCCCGACATCCTCGCCGGGTCCGGCGACTTCGGCTTCCTCCTCGACCACAACCTCGTCTTCGTCGGCTCGCCGCAGACGGTGACGGAGAGGATCCGGGCCGCGGCCGCGGAGGGCCACTTCAACACCGTGCTGGGCGAGTTCACCTTCGGGGGGCTGGAGGAGCGGCACCGGGCCGAGTCCCTCGAACTGTTCGCCCGCGAGGTGATCCCGGCGCTGCGCGACCACTCCCCGTACGCGCCGCGCCCGGCGTACACGCCCGGCGACGAGGAGCAGGTGGCCGCCCGCCTCCAGGCCCTCGGCTATCTCGACTGACGCGGCTCGGCCTGCGGTCGCGCCCCGCACCGCCTCGGAGAAGGCGTGTCCCGCCCCGGAGAAAGGATGAGGAGATCAGCGTTCACGTGCCGACCCGGCCGCCCTCGGCGCGGGAGCTGCGCCCCCTCGTGGACCGGCTGCTGCTCGTCCCCGACGAACACCGCCGCTTCGCCGTGGACGAGCAGGGCGCGCGCCGCCTGCACCGCATCGGGCCGGAGCTGCTGGACGAGCTCACGGCGGCCGGGCTGCCCCACGCCGGCCACGGCCCCGGCCGGCTCTTCGACGGCTACGACCTGGGCAACACGGCCCTGCACCTCGGGCTGGCGTCGGTTCAGCGGCGGGCCATCCGCTCCTGGGCGGCGGCCCTGCGCACGGCCTCGGTCCCAAACCCTCAGCCCCTGCTGATCGACGTGAAGGCGTCGTGCCCCGTACCCGGCCACGCCGGCCCCTGCCCGTACGGAGTGCTGCTGGCCGGCGGGCGGCGCCGCGTGGTGGCGGGCCCGCCCTCGGACGCGCGCCTGCACCGGCTCACCGTACGGCCGCGGCAGCAGTGGCCCGCGTTCCCCCCGCCCGTCCTGGAGCTGCTGCGCGCCCTGGAGCCGGTCGGCTTCTTCCTGCTGCCGGAGGCCGTCCGCTGGGACCCGGAGTTCCTGTGGCGCACGCGCATGGCGGACTGCGGCGGCGCGTCCGCGTGGCTGGTGGCGGAGGGCGAACGGCGCGGCCTCGGCGTCCGCTTCGCCTTCGGGCTGCTCGTGGCCAGACCGTACTCCACCCCGCACTGCTGGGCAGAGTTCCTGGTGGACGGCCACTGGGTGCCGGCCGATCCGCTGCTGCTGCGGGCCATGGCCGCCTGGGGCGGGCTGGACTCGGCGGCCCACCCGCCCACCGCGTCCCCCGGGGCCGTCTTCCACCGGCTCACGGACCGCTTCACGAAAGTCGTCAGCCACGCCGGGGTCTGGGCCCCGGCCTCCCTACCCACGGAGCTCCTGCCATGCCCCTGACTCCCCCGCCCCGCTCCCCCGCGTCCTCCCCGGCCGCCCCGCCGCCGGCCGCCGCCCCCGCTCCCGGCCGCTTCGCCACCGTGGTCTTCGACCTCGACGGCGTCCTCATCGACAGCTTCGAGGTCATGCGGGAGGCGTTCGCCATCGCCTACCGCGAAGTGGTGGGCGACGGCGAGCCCCCCTTCGAGGAGTACGTCACCCACCAGGGGCGCTACTTCCCGGACATCATGCGGCTGATGGGACTGCCCGGCGAGATGGAGGGGCCGTTCGTCCGCGCGAGCCACGAGCTGATGGACCGGGTCACGGTCTACCCGCACGTACCGGAGCTGCTGGCGACGCTGCGCGAGCGGGGCGTGCGCACCGCCATCGCCACCGGCAAGTCCGGCGCCCGGGCCCGCGCCGTCCTGGAGCGGGTCGGGCTGCTGCCCCTGCTCGACGAGGTCGTGGGCAGCGACGAGGTGCCCCGGCCCAAACCGCACCCGGACATCGTCCACGAGGCGCTGCACCGGCTGGGCGCGCCGCCCGAAAGCGCGGTCATGGTCGGCGACGCGGTGATCGACATCCGCAGCGGGCGCGCCGCCGGCACGGCCACGGTGGGCGTCACCTGGGGCGAGGGCTCGGCGGAGCGGCTGCGCGCCGAGCAGCCCGACTTCCTGCTCGACCGGCCGTGGCACCTGCTCGCGCTGGTGTGCGGCGGGGGCCGCGGATGACGGCGGGGCCCGGGCGCGAGGCCTTGCGCCAGGCGCCTGCCGCCCCGCGCTGGAGCGTGGTCGCCCCGCAGGGGGCGGCCGGTGAACTGGCCGGTGCCGGCGGGGCCGAGGGCTGGCAGCTGCTGCTGGAGACCGCCCGCACCGTCCGGCGGCACGGGCTGGGCGCGCTGTGGCTGCTGGACCGCACGGACACCACGCCCCGGCGCGCGCCCGAACCCGTGTGGGAGGGCTGGACGGCGCTGGCCGGGCTGGCGGCCGCGGTGCCGGGGCTGGAGCTGGGCCTGCTCTCCCCGGCGGCGCCCTTCCGCAACGCGGCCCTGCTCGCCAAGCGGGCGGCGAGCGCGGACCACATCTGCGGCGGGCGCCTGTCGCTGGGGCTCACCGCCGCGGCGTACGGACCGGAGCATCACTCAACGGGGGCCGCGCCTGCGGCCGGGGAGCCTCCTTCCGGTGAGGGTGGTGCCCCTGAGGGCGGTTTCCCCGAAGGCGGCTCCCCTGAGGGCGGCTTCTTCGGCGACGAGGGGGGCCACCGCGCCGTCGGCGAGACGGCCGAGGCGCTGCGCGCACTGTGGGGCGGCCGGCCGGTGACCTTCGCCGGAGAGCACGTACGGCTGGCGGCGGCGCACTGCGTACCGGCGCCGCACCAGCAGCCACTGCCCCTGGCCCTGCGCCTGGACGCCGGGGAGGAGGGGGCCGGGGCGCGGCGGCCCGCGGACGCCGCCGTACGGGAGTGCACCGCCGTCCAGTGGACGGGCGAGACGCATGACATCGCTCGCGCCATCGAGGAGTTCGGGTGGCGCAGGACGGCCCTCGGGGCGGACCCGGGCGGGGTGCGCCACGCCTGGGCGGCCGAGTGCCGGGTCTTCGACTCCGTGCTGGAGCGCGACAGGTGGCTGTGTTCCCCGCACGAAGTGCACTTCTGGAGCCACCACCCCGACCTGCTGGCGCGGCGGAGCCTGTACGGGACGCCCGATCAGATCGCGGACCGCGCGCGGAGCCTGCTGGCGGCGGGCGTTTCGGAGTTCGTGCTGTGGTTCCGCGACTATCCGCGGACCACGAGCCTGGAGCGGCTCCTCACCGACATCGCCCCCCGCATCGACACGACCGCCGGTCCCGGCGCCGGGACCGGCGGGGCAGAGGAGTGAGCCCGGTGCCCGGTACGAAGCCCGCCGACCCGTTCCTGTCCACGGCCTGGCTCGCCGCCGGCCGCTCGCTGGAACGCCCGCCCGCCGGCGTACGGGACACCGTGACGCTCCGGCTGGAGCTCACCGATCCGCCGCCCGGGGCACCGCCGGCGCTGGACGTGGCGGTGGACCTGGCCGCCGGGCGCCTGGGCGTCGCGGCCGCCGCGGGCGAGCCGCCGGGGCTGCGGATCACGCTGCCGCACGCGGCGGCCCGGGCGCTGCTGCTGGGCTCGCCGCAGGAGCGCGCCGGCGTCTTCGAGCGCGGTGACGTGCGCGCCGAGGGCAACTTCAGCCTGCTGTTCTTCATCGACGCGGCGCTCCGGCGGGACGGGTCGGGGCACGTGGCGGCGCTGCGGGCCGCGGCGGGGCTGACCGGGTCCCGGGAGACTGGGGAGACGGCCGGTGTGGAGGAGGAGGCTGAGGCGACTGGGGCGGCCGGCGCGAAGGAGGCGGCCGAGGCCGTCGAGCGGGCCCGCGAGGCCCTGCCCGGGACGGTGCGCGAGATCGAGCGCGAAGTGGGCACCTCGACGCCGGGGGCCCAGCTGCACGTCTCCCTCGACGGGGTCACGCTCGCGGACGCGGGGCTGGGCGAGGCCCGGCCCGGCGTCCCGATGACCCACCGTTCGCTGCCGCTGTGGTACTGCTGCGCCAAGCCCCTGCTGTCAGCGGCGCTCGGCCGGCTCTGGGAAGCCGGCGCGTACGACCCGTACCTGCCCGTCTCCCACTACCTGCCCGAGTTCGGCGGGGAAGGCAAGGAGTCCATCACCTCGATGGACCTGCTGACGCACACGGGCCCGCTGCCGACCGGCGGCGACCCGCTGCACGGCGTGGTCGCCGGACCGGACGGCGAGCGCCTGCGCCGGGCGCTCGGCGTGGCGGTCCCGCCGCATTCCCGGCGGGCTCCGGGCGTCAACTACAGCCAGTGGTGGGCCTGGTTCGTCCTGGCCCGCATCCTTCCCGCGGTCGACGGCAGGGAGTACCGCCCGTACGTCGAGGAGGAGATCCTCGGGCCGTGCGGCATGGCGGACACGCGCGTACACCTGACGCCGGAGGACTTCGCGGCCTTCGGGGACCGGCTGCCGCTGATCCACGTGAGCAACCCCGGGTCGGCTCCCCAGCCCACCCACTGGTGGTCCACCGAGGCCGCGACCACGCGCTGTATCCCCGGCGTGAACACCCGGGGGCCGCTGAGCGACCTCGGCCGCTTCCTCACCATGCTGCTGCGCGGCGGGAACGCCCCCGGCGGGCGCGTCATGTCGCCGACGACCGCCGCCGCGCTGACCGCCCGGCACCGCACCGGCCTGTACGACCGGTACGGCAACGCCGACTGGGGCATGGGGTTCCGCCTCGAATGCCGCCACCTGGGCGAGGAGTTCACCAGCTTCGGCACCCACACCTCCCCCCGCTCCTACGGGCACGACGGGCTGTGGACCGCGGTGGCGTTCGCAGACCCCGACGCCGGGCTCACCGTGGCCGTCCACCTCAACGGGAAGGTGGAGCACGAACGGCACCGCGAGCGCATCATCCGCATCGCCGACGCCGTGTACGAGGACCTTCGCCTGTGCTGACCTCTGCCGGGTTCCGACTTCCGGCTTCCTACTTCCGACTTCCGGCTTCCGACTTCCAGAGAGGGTTTCCATGCCGCACTCCGACCTGACCGAACTGCCCATGCCGTCGCCCGTGTCCGCCGAGGTGGGCGCGCTCTACGACCGGTTCACCGCCCTGGGTTCCGCTTCCCTGGGCGAGAACCTGCACTTCGGGTACTGGGACTCCCCCGACAGCCGGGTGTCGCTGGAGGAGGCGACCGACCGGCTCACCGACATGATGGCCGACCGGCTGCACATCGGCGCCGGGTCGCGCGTCCTCGACCTGGGCTGCGGCGTGGGCACGCCCGGCGTGCGCATCGCCCGCCGTACGGGCGCGGACGTCACCGGCATCTCCGTCAGCACGGAGCAGATCGCCCGGGCCAACGCGCTGGCGGAGTCCTCGGGCGTCGCCGACCGGGCGCGGTTCCGGCAGGCGGACGCGATGGAACTGCCCTTCGAGGACGGCAGTTTCGACGCGGTCATCGCCCTGGAGTCGATCATCCACATGCCCGACCGCGCCCAGGTACTCGCGCACGTGGGCCGGGTGCTGCGGCCGGGCGGGCGGGTGGTGCTCACCGACTTCTTCGAGCGCGCCCCCATCCCCGCCGCCGGGCAGACCGCCGTACGGCGCTACCTGCACGACTTCATGATGACGATGGTGACCGCCGAGTCGTACCCGCCCCTGCTGCGCGGGGCCGGGCTGTGGCTGGAGGAGTTCCTGGACATCAGCGACCAGACGCTGGAGAAGACCTTCGTCCTGCTGTCCGAGCGCATCAACGCGGCGAAGAAGCAGCTCTCGGACGAGTTCGGAGAGGAGATGGTGGACCAGTTCGACCCGGGCGACCTGGTCGGCATCAGGGAGTTCGGCTATCTGCTGCTGGTGGCACAGCGCCCGTAACGCGGAAAGGGTGAGCGGGGCCTCGGCCCCGCCGCCCGTCCGCGGCCTGTCCGCCCGTCCGCCCCTGCGTCGCCGGCTCCCGGCGCGGGGGCGGACGGCCTCGCCCTTACGGCCTTCCTGTTACGGCTTCGCGGGCCCGCCCTGCCGCGGCATTCCGTCGAGGACGCGCCGGACCACGTCCTCGGGGACGCCGGGGACGAGTTCGGCGCCGTGCGGCCCGTCGAGGACGAAGGCCAGGCCGTCACCCGCGGCTTTCTTGTCGCGCCGCATCAGGGTGATCAGCACGGCCGGGTCGGCGTCCGCCGGCAGGGCGCCGGGCAGACCGTAGTCCCGTACGACCTGGGCGTGCTCCTCCGCTCGGCCGGCCGTGATGCGGCCGAGGGCCAGGGCCAGCCGGCCCGCGAAGACCGTGCCGATGGCCACGCCGACGCCGTGGCGGACGGCGAATCCGGTGGCGGTCTCCAGGGCGTGGCCCAGGGTGTGGCCGTAGTTGAGTATGTGCCGGCGGCCGGTGTCGCGTTCGTCGGCCGAGACGACCGACGCCTTCAGCCGCAGGCTCGCGGTGACCTGCTCGTGGACGGCGAGCCCGCGCAGGTCGCCCGCGCCGATGAAGTGGCAGCGCGCGATCTCGCCGTAGCCGTTGGTCCACTCCTCGGCGGGCAGCGTCTCCAGGTAGGTGGTGTCGCACAGCACGGCGGCGGGCTGCCAGTAGGCGCCGACGAGGTTCTTGCCCTCGGGCAGGTTGACGGCGGTCTTGCCGCCGACGCTCGCGTCCACCTGGGCCAGGAGCGTGGTGGGCAGGTGGATGACGGGCACGCCGCGGTGGTGGAGCGCGGCCGCGAGCCCGGCCGTGTCGGTGGTCGTCCCGCCGCCGCAGGAGACGACCACGTCGTGGCGGGTGATGCCGAAGGCGGTGAACCTCCGGCACAGGTCCTCCACGGTGGCCAGGGTCTTGTGCCGCTCCCCGTCGCGCACCGGGATGACCGTCGAGGGCACGCCGGGGTCGGGCACCGTCTCGGGCGGCCGTGCAGTGACGATTGCGGCGCGCCGCGCGCCGAGTACCGCCACGACCTCCGGCAGGAGGTTCCGGGCCCCGGGGCCGACGTGGACGGAATAGGAACGCTCCCCCAGCTGCACGTCGACACGACTGACGGGGCCGGGGCGTTCGGCGGGGCTTTGCTGGGGTCGGGGTTCGGGCTGGGGCTGCGACTGCGGCACGGCGGGCCTCCTCGCTCGTGGGGACGCCGGCGCTTACGGGTGCGCGCCGGCGCGCGGTCGGTGCGGGGTCGGTACGGGGCCGACTCAGTGCTCCGCCCGGTGTGCGGCCTCCAGGACGTAGCCGCGGCCGCGGACGGTGCGCACGCGCAGGTCCAGGGCCGCCAGCCGGCGGCGGATGCGCATGATGTGCAGGTCGAGCGCGTTGCGGCTGAGCGCGGGGCGGCCGGGCCGCGGGGCGAGCAGGGCGTCGCGGGCGACGACCTCGGTGAAGGACTCGGCCAGCCGGGCCACCAGGTGCGCGGCGGTCGGCGAGAGCAGGGCGGAGCGGCGGCGGAAGCGGAGCACGCCGTTGGGCTCGACCACGGGCCGGGCTTCCTCGGCCGCCCGCATGCGCAGCGCCTCGGCGCGGGCCCGGAGGTCCCCGGGGCTGATGGGGGCGCGCACCCAGTCCTCCCGGAGGTCTGGGCTGGCGGGCGCCTCGGCACCCGCCTCCAGCACCAGGATCCGCATGACTCCCCGGTCGCGGCAGCGCTCCCGGCGGTCGGACTCCGCCGGCCAGCGGATCAGTTCCACCTTCTCTCCCGGCAGTAACGGCAACGCGCGCCCCCTTCACCTCAACTGCTCACCGTTGAAACGGACTTCACTCAATCACACGGAAGTCCACGGCGCACGGAGGCGGGGGCGCGCTCCGGTCGGCCGACGGGCGCTGCGGGTGACGGGCACGCGCTGCGGGCGGCCTGCGCGCGCCGGTCAGCCGACAGCCTGGGCGAAGGAGAAGAAGCGGTGCGGGTCGTAGGCGCGCTTGACCGCGGTCAGCCGGCCGTAGTTCTCGGCGTAGTAGGCCGTCTTCCAGTCGGCCAGCTCGGGGTCGATGAAGTTCTGGTAGCTCTCGCCGTTGGAGTACGGGTCGAGGGTGTGCAGCCCGCGCGCGGCCCAGGCCCTGCCGGCGGCCTCGTCCTCGTGGCTGTAGTCCGGCTTGTTGAGGGCGATCGAGAAGCCGAGGTAGAACTCCGTGTCGCGGTGCACGTAGGCCGTGGTGGAGCGGTCGGGGCGGTTGGCGGCGCCGCCCAGGGCGAAGAAGCTCAGGAAGCGGAACTGCCCCGCCCGGGGGCCGGCGGCGAAGGCTTCCAGGATCTGTTCGACGCCCCGCGCCGGGATCGCCGCGGAGAAGAGCCGGTTGCGGTCGATGGAGAAGTTCTGCCGGGGCAGGGCGGCCTCGGGCGAGTAGCCGACCGTGTGGCACTGCTCCGGCGACAGCTCGGCACAGCCGTACTGCGCCATCATCGCGTCGTGCGCGGACATCCGCCGGGCCGACCGCGTGGCGGGCGCCCGGCCCACCGACGCGACCAGGGAGTCCAGTACGGGGTCGAGGGCGTCCGCCGCGCCGAGCCAGGCGCCGGTGACGACGACCACCGGGGCGCCCTTCCCGGCGTCCGGCCACTGCACGGCCAGGGCGGCGCCCAGGTCCCGGGGGCCGCCGATGATCCAGTGCTGCCACGCCTCGACGACGCGCTGCGCGGCCTCCCACGGCCAGGTGAGGTTGTAGGTGACGAGGGTGGGCACGTCCGTGGGCCGCAGCTCCAGGCTGGTGATCACGCCGAAGTTGCCGCCTCCGCCGCCGCGCGTCGCCCAGAACAGGTCCGGGTTCTCGGCGGCGGACGCGGTGACGGTCCGCCCGTCGGCCAGGACGATCCGGGCCGAGACCAGGCGGTCGCAGGCCATGCCGAACTTACGGGTCTGCCAGCCCAGCCCGCCGCCCGGCACGAACCCGCCGGGGCACACGCCCGGGCAGTTGCCGCCCGCCACGACGACACCGCGCGGCGACAGCGCCGTCAGGGCGTCCACCTGCTGGGTGCCGGCCCCCATGACGACGGTGTTCCGGGGCGTCAGCGCCACGGTGTTCAGCCGCGAGAGGTCCAGGACGATGCCCTCGCCCGTGGAGTATCCGCCGAAGCTGTGCCCGCCGCTGCGGGGCACGAGGGGCAGGCCGTGGTCCTGGGCGAACGCGAGCGTCGTCCGTACGTCCGCCTCGCCGCGGCAGTAGGCCACCGCCTGCGGCCGGATCCCGTCGAACTGGCCGCTGTAGAGCTTCCTGGCCCGCTCGTAGCCGCTGTCCGAGGGCAGGACGAGGTTGCCCGACAGGCGGCGCCCGAGCTCGCTCCAGTCGACGCCTCCGCCGGTGCGCCGCGCGGCCGGACCCGCCGGACTTGCGGCCACCGGGCCGGTCGCACCGGCACCCGCGGCAGCGGCCGCCGCCACCGCCCCGGCCCGTAGCACAGTCCGCCTGTCGAGCATGCTGCCTCTCCATCTGCCGGCCCGCGCGCCCGGGCGCGCGGGAAGCGATCACGGGAACCACGGCACAGGATGCCCGGCCGGATCACCCGTGCCTCCGCTCCTGTCAGCGGGGTGAAAGAAAGCGGCACTTGGCGTTCCGCACAATGGGAGGGACACCGGAAGCGGAAGCCGAAGCGGCGGCCGGAGGCGGAGGGCGGAGCACATGTACCAGGCGGAGCGGAGCGGGTATCGCGGCAGGCGCTTCGGGGACGACCGGCTGCTGGAGGCGAAGGTCACCGCGGTGCGGTCCGCCGTGCCCGGCATGACGGACATCACGCTGCGCGGCCCCGCCTTCGCCCGGTCCGCCAGCAAGCCGGGCGCCCACCTCCCCGTGGAGGTTCCCGGCGGCGTGCAGGGCCCTGTGCTGCGGACGTACTCGGTGTGGCGGCACACCCCGGCCGACGCCTCGCTCACCCTGCGAATCGCGCTGCACCACCCGGGCGGCCCGGGCTGCGCGTGGGCGGGCACCGTGACGCCGGGCGAGCGCGTACGGACCGGCGTCCCGCGCAACCGGATCGTCCTCGACCCGCGGGCCCGCCACCACGTCTTCGTCGGCGAGGAGACGGGAGCGGTGCCGCTGCTCACCATGCTGGACGCACTCCCGCCCGGGGCCGTGACCCACGGGGTACTGGAGACAACGGGCGCGGAGGCCGAGTTCCCGGCGCCGGACGGCGCGCGGACACTGCCATGGGTGCACCGCGGCCGCGCCTCGGCCGCCGCCTCACCGGTACTGGTGACAGCCGTCCGCCGACTGGAACTGCCACCGGGACCGGGCGTCGCCTACGTCGCGGGAGAGGCAGCGACCTGCCGGGCGGTGCTACGCCACTTCGTCACCGAGCGGGGCTGGCCGCGGTACGCGATCAAAACACAGACCCACTGGACACCGGGCAAGAGCGGCATCCACTGAACGTCACGGCGCATGACCCAGGCGCGCGATGGTCCACGCGTCGCCGTGCACGCGTTTGCCTGCGTCCCCGGCGAAGGCCGTGGCGGGGGCGGTCCCGGCCGTCGGGGGCGCCGTGTCAGGTTGTGCGGGCGCGGAGGGCGTCGACTGCTATGCGGGCGGTCGTGCCGATGACGGCGTCGGCCGGGGGGAGGACCGCGGCGGGGCTGGAGGCTCGGGTGAAGACCGCTACGGCGTAGCGCCCGCCGTCGGGGTATTCGACGACGCCGACCTCGTTGCGGACGGTGGGCAGGCTCCCGGTCTTGCCGGCGACGTGGACGTCGTCGAAGGGGAAGCCGGAGGCGAGCCGGTGGGGCCAGACCTGTAGCCCCAGCAGGCGGCGCATCGACGCGGCGTACTCGGGGGCACAGGCTTCGTCCCGCCAGATCGCGCCGAGCAGGCGGGTCATGTCGCGCGGGGTGCTGCGGTTCGTGGCGGCGGGGTCGAGCACGCGGAGCCCGGCGACGACGCGGGGGTCGGTCAGTGCCTGAGGGCCCCCGGGGCCGGTGTCCTCCTTCAGGAGGGCGAGGAAGTCGCCGAAGGTGTGGACGGCGTGGGTGCGAGTGAGCCCCAGGCGCCGGGTGGTGTGGTTGACGGCGTCCAGGCCGACGCGCCGGAGGAGGAGGTCGGCGGCGGTGTTGTCGCTGACGGCCATCATCAGGTAGGCGGCGTCGCGCAGGGAGAGGCGGACCTCGTCGAGCATGGCGGCCAGCCCCGTAGGGCCGGGGGTGCGGCCGGGCGGCGGGCACACCGTCTGCTCGGAGAGGTCCAGCAGGCCTTCTTCCGCCTGCTGGTGGAGGGCGACGAGCACGCAGAGCTTGTGGACGCTGGCGGTGACGACCGGCTGGTCGGCGCCGACGTCGAGCTGGGCTCCGGAGTCGATGTCGGCGGCGTGCAGCCAGCCGGTGACGCCGGCTTCGGTGAAGGCGGCGCGGATGCGGCCGCGCGTACGGGCCGGGGTCTCGGTCATATCCAGTACTCCGCCGCGGGGCGCAGGTGCAGGGGGCTGGGGGGCAGGTCGCCGGCAGTGGCGGTGGCGGCGAGGGCGTCGGTGACGGTGTCGGCGAAGGCCAGGGCGGCGGCGTCGCCGCGCCCCTTCGGCCAGGCGGCGGAGTGGCGCAGGGTCAGCGGGGCGCCGGCGAGGGGGCGCCAGGTGATGTCCGGGTCCTGGCCGGGGTGGGCGTCGCGCGGGCCGAAGGCGACGGCGCGGGAGGAGAGGATCAGGCCGCGGGTGAAGCTGGGGCCCTGGCCGTGGCGGACCGCGGCGGGGGTGTAGCCGTGCCGGGCACAGGTGGTCAGCAGGTCGTCGTGTACGGCCGGGGCCTGGGCGCGGGGGAAGAGGATCAGGTCGTATCCGGTGAGGGCGGTGAGCGGAACCGTCCCGGACCGGGCGGCCGGGGCGTGCCGGGGCAGCAGCACGCCGAGTTCGTGGCGCAGGACGGGGCCGAGCTCCAGCCCGGCGACGTCGCAGGGATGGCGGAGGAGCCCCACGTCCAGGTCGTGCGAGGCGAGCCCGGCGAGCTGGTCGGCGGTGGGCAGTTCGTGCAGTTCCAGTTCCACTCCGCCGTGCTGCCGCTGGAAGCCGGCGAGGATCGCGGCGACGGTGCCGGCGGCGAGGTCGGGCGGCAGGGCGGCGCGCAGCAGTCCGCTGCGGCCTTCCCGGATGCGGCGGGCCGTTGCCATGAGGGCCTCGGAGCGGGCCAGTATCTCGCGGGCCTCGTCGAGGAGCAGGGTGCCGCCCTTGGTGATCGTGACCTGCCGGCTGGTGCGCTCGAACAGGCGCACTCCCAGCTCCCGCTCCAGGCGCTGGATGCGCTGCGAGAGGGGAGGCTGGGCCATGCCGAGGCGCTGGGCGGCCCGGCCGAAATGTGACTCTTCTGCAACAGCCACGAAGCACTGTAGGTGGCGTATCAGGTCCACAAGCAGGAACTATATCGCAGATTAATCAATCGGATATTGATATCGATCTTGGACGGACGGGTGCGGGTGCTGCTCTTCTCGGGCCATGCAACCTTCTGAGCCTTCGCACACCACTGCACCAACCGCCGCAGGCACTTCCGCAGGCACTTCCGCACGCACCGCCGCCGCCCCTCGCAGCCGGCGGCGACGCCGTACGGCTCGCGTGGCCTTCGCGGCGGCGGGAACGCTCGCCGCGGCCACCGGCGGGGCGTACGCGGCCGGGTGGGGCCCCTTCGCTTCCGGCACCGCGTCCTCCGACCCCGCGGCCGCGACCCAGGCACGAGCGTTCCTGGCCGACTGGGCGGCCGGCAGGATGGCGGAGGCGGGGAGCCGCACCACGAGCCCCGGGCAGGCCGAAACCACGCTGCGGAACTTCACCGCCGGCCTGGAGATCCGCAAGCCGGCCCTGACCGCCGCGACGGCGACCGCCGCCGGGGACGGCACGGTCACCGTGCCCTTCACCGCGAAGATGCCCGTCGCCGGCCTGGGGACCTGGACCTACGCCTCGAAGCTCCCGCTGCGCAAACAGCAGGACGGGACGTGGAAGGTGGACTGGACCCTCGCCCTCGTCCATCCGAAGCTGAACAGCACCGACAAGTTCCGTCTGGAACGCGACGACGCCGGCACGGTCCCGGTCACCGACCGCCGCGGCGCCCCGTTGTCCGGCGGCACGTACCCCTCCCTGGCGCCCGTCGTCGCCCAGCTCGGCAAGGCCGCCGGGGGCGGCCCCCGGGGAACGATCCGGCTCGTCGATCGCGTGTCGGGAGAGAGCAAGGGCACGGAAGCCACCTTCGGCGCCGCACCCGCCCGGACCGGCGACGGGCCCGTCCGCACCACGATCGACCCGGCGTGGCAGGCGGCCGCCGAGAAGGCCCTCGCTTCCAAGGGCCGCGGGAAGAGCGCCGCCCTGGTCGCCCTGCGCGCCGACACCGGCGAGATCCTCGCCGTGGCGAACTCCCCGTCCTCCGGGTTCAACCGTGCCGTCTCCGGCACCTACGCGCCCGGCTCCACCTGGAAGATCGTCACGACAAGCGCGCTGCTGCTCAAGAACGCCGTCGAGCCCGGCACCGTCGTCGACTGCCCCAAGTACCTGACGGTCGGCAAGCAGTTCCACAACATGGAGCTGGCCGAGCACCGGGGCGCCACGTTCACCGAGGACTTCACCGAGTCGTGCAACACGGCCTTCATCAGCCTGCGCGACAAGCTCGGCGACCGGGAAGCGGGCGACGTCGCCAAGAAGTACTTCGGCATAGGCCAGAACTGGAACATCGGCATCCCCTCCTTCGACGGTGCCGCTCCCCCGCCGGGCGACCAGACAGAGAAGGCCGCCGCGATGATCGGGCAGGGCAAGGTGCTGGGCAACCCGCTGACCATGGCGTCCGTCGCCGCGACGGCGTCCTCCGGCACGTTCCGCCAGCCCACCCTCCTCCCCGGCACCCGCGACACCCGCGGCACGACCACCACCACGCCCCTCCCCAAGAACGTCGTCGACCGGCTGCGCGCCATGATGCGCGCCACGGTCACCGACGGCACCGCCCGGGGCCTGGCGGACCTGCCCGGTGATGTCGGCGCGAAGACCGGCACCGCCGAAGTCTCCGAGCAGGCCCCCAACAACGGCTGGGTCGCCGCCCACCGGGGCGGCATCGCCGTCGCCGCGGTCGTGGAAGGCGGCCTCAGCGGCAGCGCCTCCGCCGTCCCCATCGTCCACGACGTACTGGCCGCCGTACCCGCCGCCGACGGTTCTTGAGCAACCCCTCACCGGCTGCCGTATCCGACCCGAAAGGCCATCACCCCGTGAACCACTCCCCCACAAGACGCTCCGTCATCACCACCCTGACCGGACTCGCGGCCCTCCCCCTCACCGGCTGCCGGACCACGGCTCCCCGGACCACCGCTCCCGCCTCCGCGCCGCCGCCCGCGGCATCGCACGGCAGCGCCCTGGAGGCCGAGCGCGCGTTCGGCGAGCTGGAGAAGAGGTACGACGCCAGGCTGGGCGTGTACGCCGTCGACACCGGCAGCGGGCGTTCCGTCGCCAACCGGCCCGACGAGCGCTTCGCGTACGCGTCCGTCTGCAAGGCCTTCCTCGCCGCCGCCGTGCTGAAGAGGAACTCCCTCAAGCAGCTCGACCGGCTGGTGCGTTACAGCCACGACGTTCCGGTCGGCCACTCGCCGGTCACCACCCGGCACGTCGACAGCGGCATGACCCTGCGGGAACTGTGCGACGCCGCCGTCCGCTACAGCGACAACGGCGCCGCCAACCTCCTCTTCGACGAACTCGGCGGCCCCAAGGGCCTGCAGGACGCTCTCGCCGCGACCGGCGACCGCGTCACGCGGGCCGACCGCTACGAAACCGACCTCAGCGAAGGCACCCCCGGTGACCCCCGCGACACCAGCACCCCCCGCGCCATGGCCGCCGGCCTGCGCGCGTTCGTCCTCGGTGACGCGCTCGCCCCGGACAAGCGATCGATCCTGACCGACTGGCTCAAGCGGAACACCACGGGCGACACGCTCATCCGCGCAGGCGTCCCCGGCGGCTGGCAGGTGGCCGACAAGACGGGATCGGGAGGCTACGGCGCACGCAACGACGTCGCCGTCCTCTGGCCTCCCAAGGCCGCCGCCCCGATCGTCATCGCCGTCTTCTCCAGCCGCGGCGCCCAGGACGCGAAGCGGGACGACACGCTCATCGCCCGCGCCGCCGAAGCCGCCGTCAAGGCCCTCGCCTGACCCGTCGCCGCGGCTTCCGTCCGCCGGAGCAAACGTCGCGTCCCCCGCAACGACCCGTGCGTCCGCGCGACCGTTCCCGCCCGGCCGGAGACGGGAAGCCTAGGCCCATATGGCCATGGAACCGCGGCACGAAGCCGCCTTCCCCCTGTCATCCCCCATCGCGGCCGTCATCCTGCTCGTGCTGAGCACCGCATGCGCCCTCTGGCTGCCGGCCGCCGGCCCGGCCGCAGCGGCAACCGCCGCCGCCCCGGCCGGCCGCGCAGCCCCCGTCAGGTGCGAGCTGAGCGCCTACGTCAGCGACCTGTACGACATCGATCCCGCCAAGGGCAGGTTCTCCGCCCGGTTGTGGATCTGGACCATCTGCCCGGACCGGCGCGCCGACCCGCTGCCCAAGATCTCCTTCGCCAATGCCGACGACCCAGGCACCTCCGAGCCGAACATCATCGAGCAGGACGGGCACGTACTGGACCAGGTACGGGTGCAGTCCAGCTTCCGGCAGGCGTGGGACGTACGGGACTTCCCTTTCGACCACCACCGCATCGAGGTGATCCTGACCGCGCCGGACGACACGGACCACTTCCGGTTCACCGTGAACAACGCCGATGCGCAGACCAACCCGGAGATCCGCCCTCAGGGCTGGCGGCTGACCGGCTTCCGGCTGGTCAGCGCCACCAAGCACTACACCACCACGTACGGCGACCACAGTCTCAAGAACGGCAGCACCTACGACCAGGTGCACATCCGCATGGACCTCGAACGCTCCGATCCCACCATCTTCTGGAAACTGACCATCCCCCTCTACCTCGCCGTCCTCATCGCCGTCTCCACCTTCCTCGTCTCCACCCGCCACGAGGAGCTGGAGACCACGGCACGGCTGGAGGGCATCCACAACAGGCTCGGCGTCCTGGGCGGCGGGCTGTTCGTGGTCGTCCTCAACATGCAACAGGCCAGCGACGTGGTCACCAGCGCCGACGGACTGACGCTCATCGACCGGCTCCACCTCACCACGCTCGCGTTCCTCCTCGTCGCCGTGGCGGGCACGGTCCTGGCCTGGCGCTGGACCTCCCACGGCGGCAGCACCACCCTCGCGGAACGGATCAGCCACCGAGGAGCCTGGTGCGGCCTCGCCGCCTACGTCGCAGCGTGCGGGGCACTGGTCCTCCTGGCGGCTTGCCGATGACAGCGGGACGCCGCCGTCGTCCCTGCTGCGCTCCGTACCGCCTCACCCCCGGTCCTCGCTCATGAGGTGGTCCGACCCGGCCCCGTCGCGGCAGGGCCCAGAACGACAGGGAGCCGGCGAAGACCATGGAGCGTGACCACGACCCGCCGCCGCAAAGGCTCCTCGGTGGCGAGACGGAGTTGCGGATAGCGGCGGACGAGCGTGCCGACGGCCGTCTCGGCCTCCACGCGGGCGAGCGCCGCCCCCGTGCACCGGTGGCGGCCCCGTCCGAACGCAAGGTGCCCGGCCACGTCTTCCCGGTCCGGGTCGAGGGTGTCGGCGTCGGCGAACCGGGCCGGGTCCCGGTTGGCCGCCGCCAAGGAGACGATCACCAGGCTGCCGGCCGGTATCCGCCGGCCGCCCAGCTCGATGTCCTCCGCCGCGAACCGCCACACCCCCATCCGCGCCGAGCCGTCGAACCTCAGGAACTCCTCGACGGCGCCGGACAGGCGCTCCGGATGCTCGCGCAGTGAGGCCATGAGGCGGGGCCGGTCGATCAGCCCGCGCACCATGTTCCCGATGAACGCCCCGGTAGTGTCGAAGCCCGCGACGAACAGGTGGAACAGGACGGTCACCACGTCTTCCTCGGGAATGCCCTCCCGCTCCGCCTGCGCCGTCACCTCCCCCATCAGGTCGCCGTGGGAATCGCCGGAGCCACCGGAACCGCCCTTCCGTTCCCTCACGTAGGCGGTGAGGAGTTCGAAGGTCCGCATCGCCGACGCGCGCAGCCCGGCACCGTCGTTGTCGTCGTCGATCGACACCGTGCGGCGCACGAAGTCGAGGAAGTCCGGGCGGTCGGGCTCCGGTACACCGGCGATCTCGCAC
Organism: Streptomyces klenkii; assembly: GCF_003626645.1. Lineage (GTDB taxonomy): Bacteria > Actinomycetota > Actinomycetes > Streptomycetales > Streptomycetaceae > Streptomyces > Streptomyces klenkii. Next base: position 80,739 of record NZ_RBAM01000010.1, read on the forward strand.
ATCATCGTCACCGACAGCGGTACGGCGAACTGCCCGAGCAGGTCCACCGGCTCGTCCGCGGGCAGCCGGTCCAGCAGCGCGTCCACGGTCCGCTGGACCCGCGGCCGCAGCTCCTCGGTGCGCCGGGCCGTGAAGGCCCGGGCGACGGCCGTGTGATACCGCTCGTGTTCCGGTGAGTCCGCGCTGGAAAGGTTCCGGCCGTATGCGGAGATCATGTCGCCGGCCGGCGAGTTCCAGTCGAGGCTCCGCCACGCTTCGGGGAAGCGCCGGGTGTCGTGGACGAGGCGGTGGTCGCCGAGCGCCGCCCGCACGTCGTCGTCGCGCGTGAGCAGCCAGGCCCGCAGGCCGTTGGGCAGGCTCACCTCGGCAACCGGCCGCTGTTCGCGGAACCAGGCGAGGACGGCGTGCGGGGCGGTGTGGAAGGCGTCGTCGAACGGTACGCCGGGGTCCGCGGGGCACTGAGGAAAGTCCTGGGAGGCCTGTAGCGGCGTGCTGCCGGTTCCGGGTGTGCCGGCGTCTTCACTGGTCGTCATGGCGACTGCCTTTCGGTCGTGCCCTGATACGTCTCGTGCCTCTGATGCGTCTCGTGCCTGTGCTGCGTCCGGTGCCGTGTCAGAACAACGGGATCTCGTGGTGGAGCCCGGCCGGGCGGGAGCGTCCGATCAGCAGCTGGATGACCGGTTCGAGGTGTTGGTCGGCGAGGCCCAGGACGTCGAGCAGCCGGTCCGGGTCGTAGCCGCAGTGCGCCTGACAGGCCAGTGAGCCGGCCGCGGCCGACAGGTAGCAGCGCTGTACCGCCAGACCGGCCTCCATGCCCTGGATGCGGTACCAGCGGTCACCGTAGTACGGCAGGGCCGCCTCGTAATCCGTGAGGAGGGTGAGGACGACGGGGGTGCGCACGATGTCGAACACCCCGTTGTCGAGGGTGCGCTGGAGGGCGGCCCGTGCGTCCCCCGAGCTGAGCAGGCCGATCCGGCGTCCTTCGTCCGCGACGAGGTAGACCCCCGGTTCCAGGCCCCCGACCGCGCCGATCGCCGCGACGAACGCCGTCTGGGGGAAGGGCCTGCCGCCGGGCAGGTCCGACTCGTACGGACCGCAGGCCCGTTGCAGCAGGCGGGCCAATTCGGCACGCTCCAAGGGGCCGTGACCCATGAATCCCATGGAAGTGCGCCTGTCCGTCCACGCGTCGGGGCGGCGCTGTTCCACGGCCAGTTCGGCCCAGGACGTCACTCCCGCGGCCAGTCGCGGCAGCAGCGGCGGGACCGGCGCCCGGGGCGGGGCCGCCTCCCCGCGCGCGGCGGTCTCCAGACGGTCAGCGGTGTTCCGGGGAACCTCGTTGATCCCTGCCTCCGGGGCCGCCTCCGAAACGGATTCCGGAGCGGTCTCCGGGGCGGTCGCGAGCACGGCGTAGCTTCGGGTGCGGGAGCCGTCGGCACCGATGCGGCGGTCGAGTTCGGCGTCCGGGAACCAGTAGCGGACCCGCAGTCGCCCGCCGTCCGCCTCGGCGACGGCCAGTGCCTGGCCGATCATGACCCCGGCGTCCAGAGCGTGCAGGCGGTAGGCGAACTCCCCGTACTTGAAGCGGGTCCGCCAGGGGGTCACGGCGACCACGAGCCCGCCGCGTCCGGTCCCCATGGGGGCCGGCGAGCCGTCACGCGGTACGGCCAGCGCGTGGTGCACGGGCTCGTACCTGCCCGCGGGCATCCGTGACAGCGGCTCACCAGGAAGCACGTGGAGCTCGGCCGGGTAGCGCTGGCCGGCCGAGGAGACGGTCCGGTGCACAGGGCCGAGAAAGCGCTCGCCGCCGCAGCGGGCTCCGGCCTCCCAGCGCAGCCGCGAGGCTCCGGCGGTGCGCCGCAGGAACGACGCGAGCCGTACCACGCCCTCGTCGCCGGCTCCCGCCGGATCCGCCGCCGGAGCGCTCGGCAGGGGAACCAGCCGGCGGCCCTCCCCGTCCGGCCGCTCCGCCGGGAGCCGCGACCAGTCGACGTCCTGGGGGATGCGCGCACCGGTGCGGTTCTCCCGCGCGTAGCGCAGCGCGATGCTCCCCGGGGCGCCGGCGGCCAGATCCCGGGCGCCGGGGCCGAGATAGGCCCTGGTCTCCCCGTACCGCGTGACCAGTTCCGCGACGACGTGGCAGAGGGCGAGGCGCTGGGCCGGTACGACGCCGAGCCGCGTCATGTGCAGATACCCCCAGTTGATCAGCACGCGGTGCAGCCGCAGGACGGGATCCTGGGCGGCGGCCACGGCCCAGCGGGGGTCTCGCTGAAGGTTCCTGTGGAACGGGCTGCGGCGCAGCACGGCGTCGTCCCAGGCCGTCTCGCCGTTCCGGCCGGCGAGCGGCAGGCGCAGTCCGTCCGCGGCGAGCAGTGCCCGGGCGTCGGGTACGAGCTCCTCCACGCCGTCGAGGAAGTCCGCCATGCCGGGGAGTTCCTCGCCGTGCTCCGCCGCTCCCGCTCCGGTGCTCAGCAGTTGCTCGGCGAGCGGCTGCAGGGCCGGTGTCCACCGGTCGCCGAACCGGGCGAGCCGGCGGCGCAGTTCGTCCGGGCGCGGAGATTCCATGACCGCTCCCTCGACGTGGGAACGGTAGGACATTCCGCCCAGCCACAGGGGGCCGGGGAACCGCAGGGCGAAGTGGAGCATGAGGGTGACGGCGGCGCGTGCACGATGACCACCGGGCCGCTCGCCCGCCCCGGACCGGACTCCGGTGAGGGTGGCCAGGGCGGTCCGGGTGGACAGCTGGTGGAAGCGGTCGAAGAGAGCGACGGCGCCCGGGCCGCCCAGGACGGCGGAGCGGTCGGGGTGCTCCACGGCCAGCAGGGAATTGTCCGGCTGCGGCGGCAGGTCGTCGGCGGCGCCTTCACGCAGGGCCAGGTCCGCGGGGAGAGCCCGCCGGGTTTCGGGGGAAGTCCCCCGTCCGTCGTCCTGCGAGTCCGCCGGCGCCCCGGCGAGATACTCCGCGCACCGGTCGCGCAGCCGGGCCGCGACGTGGCCGGCGTGCCCTTTGCCGACCAGCAGGGATACCCGGATGTTGGGGCCGCCCTGCCACTCGCGGAAGAAGTGCTGGTACCGGCAGTGCCGTGCGCTGTCCCGGAGCAGCGGCCCCACCAGCGCGGTGAGCAGCCCGTCGGGGTCGGCCCGGTGGAACAGGCGGTGGTCCAGCCATACGGCGGGGCCGGACGTCTCGGTCATCCACGGACCTCCGCGGTGAGGGCCAGGGCTGTCCAGGCCGCTGCTGCCTCTTCGAGCAGGTTCAGCCCCAGGCGATTGCAGTGGGTGTGCCAGGCGTGCAGGAGGGGCCGCGCCGACGAGCCGGGCGACAGCACGGCGAGGCACCGCGTCGCCATGGCGACGCCGGCCCGGGAGGGCGGTGGCCAGGCGGCCGCGAGGGCGAGGCTGCTGCGGCGCCGCACCTCCGGGGTCTCCGTGCCGGCCAGCCGTTCCGCCCACTGTGCGAAGGCGTCGGTGAGCGGTGGCGTTCCAGGGCCTGCCGGCGGCGGCACGGGCTGCGCCGGCGCGGCCAGGAGCGCGCGCAGGACGTCGACGGCGTGCCGCGCCCTGGCCTGCCAGTCGTGGTCCCGGTGCAGCCGCAGGGCAACGGTGCTTGAGGCGGTGAGGAAGGCCAGGGTCTCCGGCTGCTCCGTGCACGCGGGCGCGTCCGGCATCCAGGCGCCGGAGAACGGCTCGACCCGTACGGTGCGGGAGGGCAGCAGGGGCGCGGCGGGGGCGCCCGTCGTCTCGCGGCGCAGGATCCATGCCGACGTCTCGGCGTACTCGGCGTCGGTGAGCGGGCGGTGTTCGGGGTTCTCCCGGGCCCACCGCTCGGCGGCCGCGCTCAGCTCCGACCGGGCCCGTTCCCACTGCCCGGCCGACGGGCACAGCGCGCGCAGGCGGACGTGCGGGCCGCTCTCCCAGTAGCGGAGGAAGAACCACGCGCGGGCGCCGGTTCCGGCGGCCGTGCGGTGCAGCAGCCCGGCCAGGTGCCCCAGGTGCCGGTCGAGGTCGCTGTGGGCGTGGACATGGACGGACAGCCATGTCGGTGCCGCTTCGGCTCCGGCGGACGTGTCAGTGGGCATGTCAGACATCCACCTCCCAGACGACCTCGGCCGGCCACCGGCCGCCGTTCCCGTCGACCGGCGCCTGGGACGCGTCCGGGAGCACTTCCTGGAAGAGCAGTCGCGTGGCGTCGCGCCGGGTCATCCGCTCGATCTGCAGGACTCCGAGCGGTGAGGCGAGATCGATCGGCATGGGCTTGCGGTGTTTGTTCGCCCCGGGGCCGTTGACGGCGCGGACGAACGACCAGGCGGGTATGGCGCACCGGCGTCGCCATGTGTCGATGCGTTCCGCGTAGCCCAGCAGGCTCTCGCCCGTGGCGCGCCGGGGGACCTCTTCCGACTCGGTGATGACGGTGCGCCGCATCAGTACGACGTCGCCGAGCTCGACGCGTGGCACGATCCGGCACCCCTCCTCCGTCAGCCGTCCTTCGGGCGCGATGACGGGCTGGACTCGGTGCTCGGGCGGTGGCCCGAACATGCGCAGCAGCAGTCGCAGCACCGGCGGGTAGTGGAAGTCGGCCATGCGGCCCCGGGGCACGAGGCGCAGGCGCCGGTCCCCGTGCCGCAGCATGAGCCTGCCGTCCCCCGCGACGACGTGGCAGTCCCGCGCGTCGAGCCGCTCCCCGGCGGTGAACGGTCCCGGGGACGCCCCTCCCTGAGAGAGCACCAGCTCCGGAACCGCTCCCCGGGCCCGGAGGTTGACGTTGCTGTCCGCGACCGAAGCGAGCTCCACGTCGTGGAAGCCGGGCAGCGGGGCCGGGCGGCCGTCCGGCCAGGAGCGGAGTTCCTCGCCGTCCGCGCCCAGCCGGCCGAGCATGCGACGTACGTGTGCGTCGGCCCGTCCGCAGCCGTCCTCGACCGAGTTGACGACGAATACCGGCCGTCCGGCCAGGCGCACCGGATGGCCGTAGAAGGCCAGGCGGGTGGTGAGGCTGTCCGGGCGGGCAGGGGCCGGCGGCACGGGATCGACCCGGATGACGCCGTCGTCGGAGGGCGTCGACGACAGGATCCGGCGCAGCGCACGCAGCCCCGGATCTTCCGCCGGCGGCAGCCGGAACTCTCCGCTCCACAGTTCGTCGATGCCGGGGACGCCGGCGCCGGCGGCGCGGACGAGTTCGTGCAGGGCGACGGTCAGGGGGACGGGACGGTGCGCGCCGAACGCGCCGGCGAGGTGGGCCTCCGCGCGGGCGCGTGCGGCGGCCCACGGATCGGCGTGACCGATCCACCCGGCCACGGCCCGCAGCGAGGAGCGCGGTCCCTGCCACTGCTCCTCGTTCAGTGTGAGCCGCCCGGACCGCAGCACGGTGTCCGCGTAGACCGGCGCGCCGTGGGCCAGGACACCGGGGGGCCAGGAGAGCGGCTCGCTCAAGGAGCGCAGGGTGCCGGTCAGCTCCGGCAGGGTGCTCGCCACGCTCTCCGGCCGGGTCGTGGCGTCGGCGGCGTCCGCCACTCCGGTCAGGATGGTGGCCGCGGGCCCGGGCACATCGGTGCGCCGCGCGGCGGCGCGCAGCGGGTCGGGATGCTGGAGGGATGTCTCGTCGGCGCCGACCAGCAGCCCGGCGTCGACGAGCCGGGTCAGCACGTTCGGCGCCTTCTCCCTGCCGAGTCCCGTGATGCCGGCCAGAGCCCGCGCGGCATCGTGCCTGCTGCGGCCCTCGTCCGGCCAGGCGGTCAGCAGGTGCCGGAGTGCGGGATCGAGCCGGACACGGCGGACCGCGTCGCAGTCGGGGGTGACCGCGTACAGCGCCCCGTCCGCGTCGACGGTGCTGGGGTTGACGACCAGGCGCTCGCCGGGTGCGAGCTGACGCAGCAGCGTCAGGCAGATGAAGGCGTTGAGCTCCGCGTGGTGGGCGCGCGGCCGGGGGTCCCCGGCCCACCCGTCGGAGCCGCTGTGGAAGTTGCCGTGGGCCCAGGCGCTCAGTGTCCCGCGCGGTGTGCTCTTCAGCGAGGCGCGCGCAACGAATGCGTAGGCGCTGAGCGCGGTGTCAGTCCCGGGCGGGGTACCCCGGTCGAGGCCGGTCACGGCCTGCTTCAGGGCCCCGGCGAGCGGGGAGCCCGACCGGATCAGCTCTGCGGTGACCGGAACGAGACCGGCGGTGCGGACGGCGGCGGCGCCGGTGCGCCCGAGTTCGTCCTCCCACACGTCCTCGGCCCGCTCCCGGGCTCGTTCGGCACTCTCTACGAGTCGCCCCCAGTGGCGCACGGCCTCCTCGGCCTCGGGCGACAGCAGGGACACCAGCTTCTCCGCGAGCCGGCGGGCCCGGAGGGCACGCCCGGTGTGGATGGAGCGGCGCAGTTCCAAGAGGGCGCCCCGGTCGCGGCCGGGCGGCAGGGTGCCGACCACGGCGTGCAGCACTTCGGAGCAGCGTTCGGCCTGGACGCGGGCCGCTTCCCGCGCGGCGCGGCACTGTTCCAGCGCGTCGGCCGCCGGAGGCGACCGCAGCGCGTCCACGGTGTCGGCGGGGAACGCGGGCACTCTGACCACGAAGGCCGTGGACCTCGGCTCGTTCACCGTCCCCGGCTCGTTCACCGTCATCGACTCGTTCACAGTCCTCCGTCCAGGACGAAGCGGTACCGCGCCGAGGGCCGCCGACGGCTCACGAGCACGGCGAAGGGGGCGATCCATCGGCCGGGGCCGCACGCTTCGCGCAGCGGGCCGGTGAGGAAGCCGTTGTGGATCCGGGCGATCAGTCCCTCCGCGCTCGCCGCCATCAGCAGGCGCTGGGCGGCTTCCCCGCTCCGCAGGTGCAGGTCGGCGTAGGCGCGCGCGGCGTCGTGGCGCAGCCACCGGTCGAGGTCGACGGTGATGAACACCGTGGCGGGGGCCTGGTGCCCGTTGGTGGAGGCGACCATCTGGCAGCCGCGGAGGAACGGGGTGACGGCCGTGCCCGGGAGCAGACGCCGGGCGGGCGCCGGCGCGGTCCCGTCGTAGCGGAACAGGCCGTGGTCCGCCCCCGGTACGTTCCTCCGCGCGACGAGCAACGCCACAGGTGGCAGGCCGTGCCACAAGACGGGGAACGCGGTGGTGAGGGCCGCCGAGCACAGCCGTTCCAGGGCGTCGGCGGCGATCGGCAGCGGCGAGGGGATGAACCCCGGATCGCCGGAGTCGCGGGCCGTGCCCACCCGCCGCCAGGGCAGCCGCACCGGTACGGGGCCCGCTGCCGCAGGGGGATGTCCTGCCGGTGGTCCGTCCGCCGTGTCCGGGCTACGAGCACCCGCCGTGTCCGGCGGCCCCGCCGGTGGTCCGCCCACCGATGCGTCCGGCGTTCCGGAGGCAGCACCGGACGACACTGCACGGGGTCGCGTACGGGCGAACTCGCGGTGGGCCGCCGCCGACAGGGCACCCAGGTCCTCGACCGGCTCGCAGGGCCGCCGCACCCGTGGCCCCTGGACGTCCGGGCCGGGGAAAGTCACGCCGGTCACCGAGCCGGACAGCCGGACCATGGCCATGGAGCACTCGCACCGGCCGTCCAGGGACAGCAGCCGGTCCATCTCGTCCGGACACCAGGGGACGGCATCCGCCCGTAGCCCCAGGGTGCGTGCGGCCAGGAGCAGACTGCCCAGCAGCAGCCCCGCCTCCTGGCAGACCAGCCGGTAGGCGTAGTCGCCGTAGTGTGCACCCGTCGTCCCCGGAGCGGCGGTCACCACGCAGTCGACCGACGTCCACCGGCGGTGGCGGAACGGGACCCGGCCGCGCAGCTGATGGTGCTCGGGGTGGTAGTGGGCAACGTCCGGCTCCGCTCCGCCCGGCCCCCGGCCGACGACTCGGACGGAGCAGGGGAAGACACAGCGCGCGGAGGGTGCGATGCGGTGCCGCGGCCACGACGACTGCGGCCCGAATTCGACGCACGTGACGCCGGCGCCGAGCGCCAGGAGTCCGGACAGGGCCCGCAGGTCCAGCGGCGCACCGGACTCCCGCCGGCTCCCGCCCGGCCCGGAGGGCGCGGGCGGCGCTGCGGGGGAAGCCGCCGACCAGTCCACCAAGGGGTCGGCTGCCGAACCCGGCAGCGGCCGGATCCACTCGTACGCGTACCCGCCGGTGGCCCGGACCCACGGCGGTGGTTCGGCCGGCAATCCGCGGGGGACCACCGAGGGCATGCGGTCGAAGGTCAGCTCCGCGTACTGTTCGGCGGCGCCGCCCGGAGGCGCGCCGGTGAGGGGGCGGGTGCTCACGGGAACGGATGCGGGTGCGGGTTGAGGTCGGCCCGGGTCAGTGGCGCGGCGGCCTGACCGAGGGCCACGGGGGTGTGCAGCAACCGTTCGAGTCCGTTCAGGCGGCGCGCCCAGTGCCCGAAGGTCATCGGGACGGCGCCGGGCACCAGCACCTTGGCGCAGCGGAAGCCCCCGAGCCGGTGGTCGGGCGTGGTCTGGTCGACCACCAGGACGTCGAGCCCGGCATGTGCGATGCGCTGCACGGCGTCGCTGAGGTCCTGCCGCAGGTCGAGGTGGCGGTCGGGGGGCAGGTGCCGTTGCCCGGCCTCGGCCAGGGACATCCGCTCCCGGGGCCGCAGCAGGAACTCCAGGCGCTCGAAGGCCTCCGGCGCGCAGTACAGGAGCCGGTGGTCCTCCATGTGCCGGACCTGGCCGGGGTCCTCCAGCATGGCGGTGACGCGGTGCCGCTGGGACCGGTAGGCCGGGGGGAACTCCGCGGTGAACGGTGCCAGTTCGAGCAGGGCCGAGCGGAATGCCCGGCGCAGGTCGAGATGGGCTCCGCCCGCGCACAGCGCCCGCGGCTGCCCGGCCCGCCCGGCCTCGTCCACGGCGAGAACCCAGACGGCGGGGATGCCGAGGTCGTTGGTGATGTCGTACAGCCGGACGCGATAGCCGCTGAGCCACTCGATGCGCTCGGCCATCAGCGCGAGCTCCGTGTCCCGGCGCGGGTCGAGCGTCACCTCGACGGGGCTGAGGCGGCTGTACCAGGTCAGCAGGAAGGCGTCCCGCTCGGCGATCTCGAAGATCCCGTGCAGGGCGGCCTCCGCCGGACTCGCGCCGAGGGCGCACCCGTTGGAGATCTCGTAGGCGAGGACCGGCCGGCCCGTCGGCCGGTACAGCGGTTCGTAGTAGGCGAGGCATTCGGGTATCAGGACGGAACGTTCCCGGACGAGGGACCGGCCCCAGACCCAGGACAGTTCGAGGTCCTCGGTGAACTCCTGGAACGGGAAGCCCTCGATCAGGTATTGCTCCGGGTCGTGCAGACCGAATCGCCGGGGGTCCACGGCGTCCGCCCGCAGGCTCGCCCAGCTGCTGTGCGTCACCGTCCGCCGCCCGCCGGGCTGGACGCCGCCCGCGCGTTCGAGCCCCTCGGCGAGCGCGGTCACCTCGGCCGCCAGATAACTGGTCTGGCGCCCGAAGCCGATCTCCTGGGACGCGGCCGCCTGGATCCCCGTCGGGGCGGTCGCCGTCGGGAACAGCCCGTGCGCGCTGCGGCGCAGCCGGCGGACGAGTCCGGCGTCCTCGTCGACGTACAGCTTGCGCAACCGCTCCGCGTCCTGCACCAGGTCGGCGGAACGGTAGTGGCCGGGAGCGCGCTTGGGAATCGGTACGTCGAACTCTGCTTCCGCCGGGGGCGCGTCGTCCGGTGCGTCCGAGCACACCGGGCACAACGGGACCGGCAGGAAGCGGCCCGGTGTCACACTGAAGTCCTTGAGCCTGAGCGTCAGGAAGGCACGGTGCGGGCGCTGCTCCTTCGCGTCACGGGTCATGCACTGCCGCACGAGATCATCGGTCATCGACGTCAGCAGGGCGTGGCGGTCGGCGAAGGTGACGGAGCCTTCGCCCGCCCGCTCCCGGATCCTGGGGAACGCTTCCGGACGGCACGCCGCGCACCGGGTGACGAAACAGCGCAGGCACCCCGGCACGCCGGTGCCCATGGCGGGGCCCACGACGATCCGGCCCGGCTCCCACCAGGAGCACACCACCGTGCGGCCCGCGGCCACCTCCGCTTCGGCCTGCCGGATCTCCTCCTCTCCCGGCGGCCCCGGGAGGAGGTGCACCACCGGCATGAGCAGCGGTTCGGTCATCACGACGTCACCGCCCGGTCGGCGGCCGGGACGACGGCGACCGCGGCACAGTGGACGCGGCCGACCCGTCGCAGCACCGGGTGCACTTCCAGAGGTACGGCCACGAGCCGGGTCGCCGTCGGCAGTGAGGCCTCCAGCCAGCGGGCGGCGCGGGCGGCAGCCGTCGCCCCCTCCGTACGGGCGTGCAGCGGCGCACCGCCGGCCTCCTGCCGGAGGGCGCGGGAACGCAGTGGTTCGTCGAAGACCCTCTCGTGCAGGGCCCGGACCGCGTCGTACAGTGCGTCGGTGCCCGCGGCGGGTGCGGACGTCGCGCTTCCGACCCCGGTGAGGCCGGCACCGCAGTCGGCCCGCACGATCGCGAAGCCCTCGGCGTCGTAGAGCGTACGGAGCACGGGCCGGTGTCCGGCAGCGGCCAGGATGCTCAACAGCCGCGGCACGTCCGGGCCGACCGGTACGCACTCCGTACCCTCGTCCCGCGGTCCGGTGCGCAGGAGACGCGCGGCGACCCGGCCGAGCGCGCACGCCACTGCGTCGTCCCAGTCCGCCGCCGAGGCGGTGTCCACCGGCGCGCCGTCGTCCCGCCAGGCCCTGACATCGTGCGACGAGAGCCGCACCGGCGCTGCGGTGACCAGGTCGAAGGCTTCGGCGGCCGGGGGAACGGCGGGCTCCCCACCCGCGGGATCGAGGACGGCCCGGAGGCCGGCGGACTCCGCGGCCGCGAGGACCGCTGTGACCCGGGCGGACAGCAGGTCGAGGCCGTCCCCCTCGGCGGCGACGGCCCGGCCGGGCCCGGCGAGCGGGGCCACTTCCGCCCGGCACCGGTGCAGCGGAATCTGCGTCAGGTCCCCCTCGTCCACATCCCGGATCAGCCCGTCCCTGCTGTCCACCAGCCGGCTGAAAGCCTGCGACAGCACGGTGCTCTCGGATTCCGGTGGCGGTGCGGCCGAGGCCCAGCCCGCGGCCGGCGGCGCCGCGGCCTCGGCGCCGGCGGGGAGCAGGTCCAGCGCGTGCAGGCTCACCTCTTCGGTGATGAGGGTCGCCAGGTCCACCCGGACCACGCGCTCACGGAAGTCCTCGGCCGGCACCCCGGTGATCACCTTGAACGCGGCGAAGGCCGGCTGGGCGGCGACGATCCGGGCCGTCGACTCGGTGAGGAACACGCTGCGCGGCCCGGTGCCGTCCACTCCCGTCCTCGCCCACAGGCCGGGGCCGCGCACCGCGTCGTCCGGTCCGCACAGAGGGCCCAGCCATACCTGGTCACCCTGGACCGCGCCGTGCAGCACCGTGACGCCGGCCCGGGCGCAGGACTCGTCGATCGCCCGCGCCAGGCCCGGGCCGAAGTCGTCGGCGAAGTGCAGGACGAAGTCGTTCGCCCCGATCAGGTGCATCAGCCCATCGGCCGGGAAGTCCTCTTCGCCGGGGCCGGGCAGCGGCACTGACAGCGGAACCGTTCGTACGCCCATGCCGGCGTCCCGCTCCCGCGCCGCCGCCAGCACCGGCTTCAGGGCCGACTCGACGCCGGCGACCGCCGGAGCACCGCCCGTCACGGCGGCAGTCGTACGACGGTTGCCCAGCTGCACCAATGCGCGCAGCAATCCGTCGAAGACCATGCCCGATCCCACGCACAGCACCCGGGTGTCCCGGAAGGCCTCGTAGCGGGCCGCGGGCGAGCCACGGAAGTACTCGATGAAGGAAAGCTCTCCGGCGTAGTCCGTCAGTTCCCGGCCGGTCAGGCCGTGCGGCCGGTCGACGGCGGCGTCGCGTACGAAACCGGCCTCGGCCAGCCGCCTCAGCAGTGCGCGGACCTGCGCGGCCACGGCGGGGGGCAGGCCGGACAGCAAGCGGCCCACCTCCGTCGTCCCGTCCAGATGGGGCGCGATCCTGCTGACCAGCTCGTAGGAGGACTTGCCCCGGATCGTCAGCGACGAGGCGTTGCACAGCAGGAACGCGCCGTCGTCGTGGGGCACCCACAGGGCGTCACTGCGCAGCTTGGGCCGCGAGCCGTCCTCCGGGAGCGGGTGGGCGTGCTCCGAAATCACCGGACTCTGCATGCTTCCCTTCCAGGCTTCGGGTGTCGAAAACGGCCGGCCCGCCGAAGCGGACCGGCCGCGCGATGCGATCAGGTCGAGCAGCTGCACGAGGACGTCGAGCAACAGCAGGACGCCCCCACCTCGGTCAGACCGTGACCCATGCGCAGCGACTCCAGGCCTCCCTCGGAGTCCGCCGAGAACTCCAGGCTCTCGACGTCGAGGTCGCTCAGGTCCAGACCCTCGATCCCGTTCTTCTCCATTCCGTGCCTCCCTTCCGCATTGTCGGATTCAGGACGGCTCGACTCTCGCCGACCCGCCCGGCCACGGGCATCCCACGGGAGGGATCAACTGCCCCTCGGTCAGGCTGGTCGGAGATAGCCCGAAGTGGACCAGAGGAGCAGTGAATTCGAGCCGTGCCGGGCCTGTGGAAGGACCACCCTTGTGTGGGTAGCGTGGTCGGACGAGAGCTCCGGGATGCAGCACGGCACGGTGGAGGAGCACAGCTCGCAAGCGGGCCAACAGGGGGAAAAATGAACATAGTTGTCCATGGTCTGTCTCCGGTCATCAGGCTCGGCGTCATCACGGCGCTGCTGGAAGCCTCGGATCTCTTCCTTTCCGAGCACTTCACCGACATCGGCGATCCGGAGGAAGTGCACGCCCTGATCCGGGAGGACGAGATCGACCTTGTGATCATCGACCCCACCCAGCCGACACTGAACGCGGGACTCGCCCTCTGCCGGGACATCAAGTGCCATACTCCCGCCCCGCCCGTACTGGCCTTCTGCAAAGGCGTCTCACCCCGCAATGTCCTCCTCTCACATCTCTCGGGCATCGACAGCTTCGTCCACGCCAATGAGTCGCCGGCCCGCCTGGCCGCCGCCGTGCAATCGACCTTGTGCGGCTCGCGGGAATGGCTCATCGGCCCGCTTGAAAAGACGTCGACGCGATGGTCCGGAGCCACATCCCTGACGCCCCGCGAACAGCAAGTGCTCTGGCTGCTCTCCGAGCGATGTACGAACAGCCAAATAGCCCGCACGCTCTCCATCAGCGCCAACACCGTCAAGAACCATGTCGCCGCCGTACTCAGAAAGCTGGCCGTCAAACAGCGTTCCGAGCTCTTCGCCGACATCAGCCTCCCCGAACAGCAGCGATATGTCCGCGGCTGACGCCGTCGCGGCCGCCTCCTTGCCCTGGCAGTCCGCCGGCCCGCAGCGGCTGCACGTCGGCGCGGAACAGGCGCGCGCGGAACTCGCCCGGCTGGCCGACGAGCGGGCCCTGTTCCTCTACGACCCCGCCGCCGGCCCGGCCGCGGAACTGGTGGAGCAGTACGCGGGCGGCGCACGGTCCCTGCCGATCCCGGCGGGGGCGGATGCCGGCGGCCTGGCCCGCGCGGTGCGGGAGATCGGCGAACGGCGGCCCCGTACCGTCGCGGTGATCGGCGGAGGATCCGCCATGGACACGGCCAAGCTGGCCGTCGTCCTCGCGTCCGGCAGCGAGCCCCGGTACGCCCGGGAACCGCGCTCCGGCCTCGCGCTGCTCTCCCGGGCGACCGGCCCGGCGCCCGCGCTGATCGCCTTCCCCACGACACTGGGCACGGGCTCCGAAACCAGCACGGTGGCCCGTCTCCCCCTCGGCGCCCGGCGCTCACGACTGGTCTGTTCACCAGCCCTGAGGCCGACTGCCGCAGTGCTCGATCCATGCCTCACGGCCACGCTGCCCCCGTCCCTGCTGGCGGCCGGTGCGCTGGAGCTCCTGTTGCGGCTGACCGGACCGCTGATGGGGCCTCATCGGATCGGTACGGCGGCGGCCGCCTGGATGCTGGAGTGCGCCGCCACGGTGCGGCACACCGCGGACACCCTGCTGGCCGCGGGCCCTTCCGGGCCGCCGGGCGCGGGCGGGACGGCGGAGCCCCGCGCGTACCTCGCTATGTTGAGCGCCGCGTCGCACCACGTGTGGCCACGGGTCGGCATGTCGCCGTTCGCCTTCCTCCTGTGGTACTTCGCGGACACCGCCGCCACAGTCACTGCCACGGCCAAGAACGCGGCGCTCGCCTGGTTGTTCCCCGCCTACCTGGAACGCGCTGTCCGTGTGCACGAGCGGTCTCCTTGGGCGGACGGCCCACGGGCCCGGCGGGTGGTGAACGCTCTGCTTCCGGATGCCGGCCAGGACCCGGCGGCCGTCCGCGAGGCGGCCGCCGGCCTGCTGCGGCGTTGGGGCATCACCCCGGCCCCGCCGCCCGGCGCGGACCCGGCCGGGCTCGGCGCCGACGTCGTCTCCTCCTGGCCGCGTGCGCTGACCGGCATCAGTGCCCGCGACGCGGCCGAGCTGTACGCGGCCGCCTCAGATCCGGCGCAGTGATCCCACCGCCCAGCGCAGCATCAGCGCGGTCAGCGCCAGGGAGAATCCCAGGGCGACCCAGAGGGACGTGTCGGAGAAGTCGCCCGCCATCACCGACCGGGAGGCCTCGACGACGTGGTAGAAGGGGTTGACCCGCGCCACGCCCCGCAACCAGCCCGGGGCCAGGCTCAGCGGCAGCACCACTCCCGACAACAGCAGCAGCGGCAGGCTGAGGAAGCCCATCGACTGCGACATCATGTTCTCGTCGCGCAGCATGAGGGCGACCGCGTAGGAGAAGCTCGCCGTCATCACCACGACGACGGCGAACAGGCCGAACGCGATCAGCAGGCCGCCGAGGTCGGCGTCGAGTCCCATGGCGACGGCGATCAGCATCAGGATGACGGCCTGGACGCCAAGGGCGAGCACGTCGCGCAGGGCCTTGCCGAGAATGAGCGCGGCGGGCCGCATCGGTGACACCACCATGCGCTCGACCACGCCGGCCCGCAGCTCGGAGATCAGCTCGAACCCCGTGTACAGGGAGCCGTACAGGGCCAGCATGACCAGCAGTCCGGGGGCGAAGAGGTCGAAGGCCTTGGCGGAGCCGAGGCCGGGAGCGGCCAGGCCGTCGACCAGCGGCCCGAAGAGCAGGAGCCACAGCAGCGGTTGCATGATGCCCACCGCGATGACGACGGGCGAGCGGATCAGCCGCCGGGTCTGATAGGCGAAGACGAGTCCGGTGTCGCGTAACACGAGGGTCCTTCCGGGGAGTTGATCGCGTGGCGTGTGATGCGGATCCGGTCAGGCGACGTACGAGGAGGAGGTCTCCGCCCCGGATTCCGCGCCGGCAGCGCCCGGCATGCGCAGCGACGAGCCCGTGTGCTTGAGGAAGACGTCGTCGAGGCTGGCCGATTCCAGGCCGATGGACTGCACGGTCACCCCGAGCTCGTCCAGTCCGCGCACCAGAGAGGGGATCGCGTCGGCACCGTTCTCGACGTAGACGCGCACGCCGGCCGGCGCCTCCCGCACCTCGCGGACGAACGGAAGGTGTTCCAGGGCGGCCATGACGCGCTCGCCGTCCCGCTCGCCGACCGACAGGGTCACCGCGTCCCCGCTGATGCCCCGCTTGAGCTCGGCCGGGCCACCGGACGCGACGATGCGGCCCTGATGGATGATCGCCACCCGGTCGCAGAGGGCATCGGCCTCCTCCAGGTAATGCGTCGTGAGGAAGACGGTCGTGCCCGCCTCGCGCAGCGCGCGGATCTGCTCCCAGAGCACGGCGCGGGCGGCCGGATCCAGGCCGAGCGTCGGCTCGTCCAGGAACAGCACCTGCGGCTGGTGGACCAGGCCGAGCGCCAGCGCCACGCGGCGCCGTTGCCCTCCCGAGAGGCTGCGGGGAAGGCGGTCGGCCAGGTCCACCAGTCCCAGTGCGGCCAGGGTGCGCCGCGACTGCTCGTGCGCCGCTGTGCGTCCGAGCCCGTTCAGCCTCGCCTGGAGCACGAGATTGTCGAGGACCGGCATGCCGTCGTCCGTTCCGCCGGCCTGGCCTACGTACCCGATCAGGTGGCGAGCACGCCGCGTCTCCTTGGGCAGTGCGCATCCGGCGACGCTGACCTGGCCGGAATCGGGGGCGAGGAGGGTGGCGAGCATGCGCACCGTGGTGGTCTTGCCGGCCCCGTTCGGCCCCAGGAAGCCGAAGATCTCCCCCTTCCGCACGTGCAGGTCGATGCCGCGCACCGCCTCCACCGTCGTGCCCCGCTGACGGAACTTCCGGCTCATTTTTTCCGCTTCGATGACCATCGCTGTCCCTCCCGCACGGCTCGGGCGTGAGCCCGAGGCCGCGTCGGATGCCGAGTCGGGTGTGTGCCAGGCGCTCCGGAGCTCCGGTACGCGTCAGATGTCGAGCTCTTCGACGGGCTGCTGTCGCGCGTTGGCCTCGGCCACGCGGGAGAGCTCCTCCGGAAGCGCGCCCTTGAGTTCGTCGAGGGTCTCGTAGACGTCGAGGGTCATCTCGGCCTTCTCCGCCAGGTCCCAGCTGTTCCAGGAGTCGAGCTCCGGCGGGTTCTCCCAGTACTCGACGGTGTAGCGAGGGTCCTGCCCGTCCGGCGCCGGGCTCTCGAAGGCCGTCGGGTTCCCGGACTCGTGACGCTTGCTGTGCACGGCGTACCTGCCCTTCTTGGTGTGGTAGACGGTGAGCCACTCGCCGCGGCGGTCGTCCGACGCCCGCCGCCGGCCCTGCGCGACGCGCCGGGCCACGAACCGCTTGCGGTGGTAGATCCCGTCGCCGCCGACGCGGACCTCGACCTCCTCGAAGCCCTCCAGGTGCGCCTCCTCGATCTCGACGAGGCGCCGCAGGGCCTTGGTGATCGCAGCCGAGAGGTTCCCGCCGGTCAGGCTCTGGGCGCGCTGGAACAGCGCGACGTCGTCATCGCCTACGTAGATCGTCTTGTTGGGCACGACCGCTCCTTATGTGCATGCGTATACGTATACGCTAGCCCGTGCTCGCCCTCCTGCCAACCGGGCCGGCCTCGGCACTCTCGTCACCACTCTTGTCACCTCTGTTCCGTGGCCCGTAACGTGCGCCGAAATGCCCGGCTTCCCATGGACGCGGGCCGCGACCGAATCGGGGACCTCATGACGCAGAGCACGTCCAGCACGTCTCCCGCCGCGGGGATGGACATCCTCAACACCCTTTACAGCGCCGCCTTCACAGCGCAGGTGATGCGCGCCTTCGTGAAGCTGCGCATAGCCGACCACCTGGCTTCCGGGCCCCGCACCCCCGCCGGACTGGCCGAGCCTCTGGACGCACACCAGGACGCCTTGGCCGCCTTCCTCGACACGTGCGCCGCGAACGGCCTGGTGACGCGCGGCAAGGGCGGCGAGTACGCCGTGACCGACCGCGGCCTCCTGCTGCGCTCCGGCTCCGCGATGGCCTCGCACGTGCTGTACGCGGCGGGCCCCGGCGTGAACCGCGCGTACGAGCAGATGTCCGAGGTTGTGCTCACCGGCCGGTCGGGCGGCGAGGTCGCGGGGCAGCACGTCTACGACTACTACGGCGAACACCCCGAAGAGGCCGAGGCGTTCGAGAAGGTGATGTCGGAGACGACCGCGGAATGCGTGAACGCGCTGGTGGACGTTCACGACTTCACCGCCTACGGGCGCATCGTGGACGTCGGCGGCGGCAGGGGCACCCTCCTGAGCCGCGTCCTGGCCGCGGCGCCGAAGGCCGAAGGCGTCCTCTTCGACATGCCGCACGTGGTCGACATGGCCAGGTCCTCGCTGCCCGCGGAGGTTTCCGCGGACGTCCTGGAGAGGATCGAGTTCACCGGGGGCAGCTTCCTGGAGTCCGTACCCTCCGGAGCCGACCTCTACATGGTCAAGAGCATCCTCGTCGACTGGTCCGACGAAGAGGTCACCCGTCTCCTGGGCAACCTGCACCGCGTCATGTCCCCCGGCAGCCGACTCCTGATCGTGGACTGGTTCGCCCAG
This sequence comes from Streptomyces klenkii, assembly GCF_003626645.1. Taxonomy (GTDB): domain Bacteria; phylum Actinomycetota; class Actinomycetes; order Streptomycetales; family Streptomycetaceae; genus Streptomyces; species Streptomyces klenkii. The sequence continues at coordinate 98,667 of NZ_RBAM01000010.1, forward strand.
GACGGTGCGACCGCGAGCCGAACGGCCGGCTACGAAGCCATCGCCAGCTTCGGCTCCCGGACCCTCTGGGGAGGCCGCCTGCGCCCTCTGGCCGAATTCGAAGCCCTCCTCACCGCCACCGGCTTCACCATCGACCAGATCACCACCGGCTTCGCCCCGTGTTTGTTCCCCTGGAACCTGATCGTCGCGCACCGCTAGCCGTATCCCGGTGGCGAGCACTGGACCGTCCTGCTCGACCCCTCGGGCCGGCCTTCTGCATCAGCGCGGGCGCGTGAGCGGGGGCCCCTCGCCCACGGTGTCCCGGGGCCACCCCCATAGGTGCACATGAGCATGTGTGAGGGGAATGTGGGAAATGATGGCGGGACACGATCGGAGGCAGTCATGGCAGGTTTTCTCGACCGGGCCAAGGAGCAGGCTCAGAGCGCCCTGAACCAGGGCAAGCAGAAGGTGGACGAGGTCCAGCAGCAGCGCGCCGGCAATGATCTGCTGAAGAAACTCGGTGCGGCGTATTACGCCGAGCGGCGCGGCAGCGGGTCGGCAGAGGCGACTCAGAAGGCCCTCTCCGCGCTGGAAGCCCACATCGCCGCTCATGGGGACGGCTTCCTGCGCGGCTGAGCCGGCCGGTCGGCCTCGGCCGGTACGCGGCGAGGCACCGCGTACCGGCCGAGGCCGCTCCGTGGCCCCGTCCCGTCACCCGTTCGCCGTGAGGATCGAGGCGATGACCGACGGGGCGGGAGGGCCGTCGAGGAGGTGGCGCAGTTCCGCCGCTCCCCCGGCCCGCTGGTGCGGTGTGAGGGAGACGTACTGCTCGATGCGTTCGTTGTACGTGCGGCGGAACCGCGCGTAGAGGTCGTCGTTCCGGAGGATCCGGCCGGCGACGGCGACGAGGGCCTCGGTGCCGGCGTAGTCGTCCTCGGGCAGCGGGTGACCTGGCAGGACGTCCGCGAACCGGCCGGCCAGGCGGCCGAAGAGGGTGCCCGCGAGGCTCCGGATGGTGAACGTGTGCGCGTAGTGCTGTTCCGGGAGCGCCAGGGGCAGCCGGCCCAGGATGGTGGCCTCGTGGAGTGCCGACAGGCCGGGGGCGAGGAAGGAATGCGGTGTTCTCGCCACGTGCCGCAGGAGCTCGCGCTGGGGCAGGAGCCGGCGGTCGACCCGTCGGCCGGATGCCTCGTGGGTGCCGCCTCGGTGTCCGGCGTACGGGCCGCCGCAGACCAGGACGCGGGAGAAGCGCGGCCAGTCGGCGAGGAGGTCCGGGAGCCAGCGGTCGATGAGCCGGAGGTAGTGGTTGTTGGCGTCGAAGTCCAGGAGGAAGTTCCTGAAGCCGCCGGTGTTGATCAGCAGGTCGTAGTCCGGCCCGCCGGTCGCCGTCGTGTCCTCCCGCGCCTCCCTCAGGCCTTCTCCGTCGACGAGCGGACCGGTCGGGTGGATCGCGCGGCCCGCTCCGGCCTCGGCGAGTTCGGCCGTGCGCCGCGCGATGCCTGGGAAGTTCTGGACCACACTGTGGTCGGCCAGGAAGTGGGCGGCGAGGACGTGCTCGTGCGGCGAGAGGCAGGCCAGGTGGCGACGCACTGCCGGGAGGGAGGTGCGGGGAAGGGTCGCGCACAGCTCGCGGATCCGCGCCAGGGAGTGCCGGTGCTGCCAGAAGCCGAACAGGCAGTCCACCAGGACCACCGGACGGCGCGCCACGACGGAGCGCAGGACGAGGTCGGCGTCCATGGCGGAGATGACCTGGTCGCTGTCCTTCAGCAGCCGGTCGAGGAGCGCTGATCCGTTCTGGTGCGGTTCGGTGAACTCGTGGATGCCGTCGAATGCGGTGGCGTTGCGGCGGGCGAACTCCGCCGCGACACCGTCCCCTACGAACACCCGCTCGTGCCCGGGGAGCAGCCGGGAGACGGCGACGAGTACGGAAGCCGGGCCGAAGCCGCAGTTCTGGGCGCCCATCAGGATGCGCATGGCCGCGTCAGCCGCGTGAGGGCTGTGTGTCGGCGTCGGCGTCGGCGTCGGCGTCGGCGTCGGCCAACAGTGCCGCGAGTTGCTCGGCGAAAGGGGCGGGGTGCTGGGCGTAGCCGACGTGTCCGCCGGGGAACTCCTCCAGCGTCCGGCCGAGCCGCCGGGCGAGGACGACCACCGGGCGGTGCACGTCGTGGGTGCGCGACCCTCGGCCGCCGGCCGGGACGACACGGTCCGCTACGGCGGCCAGCGCGGTGACGTCGGGCACGCAGCGGGTGGAGGGCAGCATCACGTGAGAGAGGAAGAACGCGTTGTTGTCGGCGTGGTAGGTGTTGTCGGCGTTGTGGGTCACGTCGGCGTCGTGGGCGTTGTCGGTCGCTTCGGGGAGCGCCGGGGCGGGTCTGCCGCTGAAGACGGCCTGGAGCCTGTCCAGGGCGGCCGCGACGCCGTCCTGGCGGAACGTCGCGTGCACGTCGTCGAAGAACGCGGCATGTCGCGCCGCGTCCGGCAACATCCCCATGGCGGGCGGCTCATGGGCGACAACAAGCCGGATCCTCTGCGGATCGCGGACCATGAGCTCCAGGGCGATCAGGGCTCCCGCGCAGCTGCCGAACACCCGTACGGGCTCGTCGGCCGGTGCGAGGTGGTCGAGCAGCCGGGCGGCGTCGTCGGCCTGGGTGGCGAGCCACGGCTCGGGCGGCGGCCCGTCGAGGGGACTGCGGGAGATGCCGCGCGGATCGTAGGTGACGACGCGGTGGCGGGCGGCGAGCTCATCGGCCAGGTCCCGGAAGACCTCGGCGTCGGAGGCGCCGCCCGGGATGAGCAGCAGGAGCGGTCCTGTGCCGCGTACTTCGAAGTACAGCCGCGCCCCCGGCACGGCCAGCGCGCCGCTCTCCAGCGTGCCCATCGCCCTCCAGCTCACTCCGGCACCGGGCCCCGGGTAAGGCCCCGGGGCGGCACGAGACTACGCGGAGGGTGGCCGTACGGATAGGCGCACACCCGGGGTCGCGCGCGGCCCTCCGAGTCCGGGCATCGGTCGTGCGCTCCCACACGCCTGCCTCCGGAGCGTACGTCCGGGGAAGGGACTGCCCCATGTTGCTCAGTGTGAAGAGAGCCGACACGACCGTCGGTGGGAAGCGGCTGCGCGCGGCCGCATTGGTGGCCGCCGTGCTGTTCGGCGCGGCCGCACCGGTGCCGGCGTCCGCCCACCCCCGGGAATCCGGGCCGTTGCAGTGCCTGGGCTCCGAATCCATCAGCTACGAGCCGGGGGTCACGCTCCTGCCACGACGCATCCGCGTCACGGTCGACGGACATCTCGCCTCCTGTGCGAGCGGTGACGGCGCGAGCGCCGACGCGGGCGCGGTGAAGAACGGCAAATACCACGAGGAGTTCACACTCGACACCGGCTGCAACAACCTCCTTGAGGCGTTCCGGGCCCGCCGGACCTACGCCTGGAACACCGGCGACTCCAGCACTGCCGACATCACCGGCAGCAGCACGGCCGTGGCCGGCCAGGTGGTCACCCCCGTCACCGGCACCGTCACCCACGGCCGCTTCCAGGGGCGGAAGCTGCTCCAGCTCATCCCGGTCCCCCAGCCGAGCGTCCTCCAGTGCCTGGGAAGCGGCCTTACCGGCGCGACCGGGCCGACGACCCTGACGATCTTCTAAGACACTACCCAGCCGATGCCGGCACCGCTCGCTGCCCCGGTCCCGCGTACGAAGCAAGGGGTCGGATCAGCGTGTTGTGGGCGAGTTGTTCGGTGATGTGGGCCGTCCAGCCGGTGACGCGGCTCATCACGAAGAGCGGTGTGAAGGCAGGGGTGTCGAACCCCATCAGGTGGTAGGCCAGCCCGGCCGGGTAGTCCAGGTTCGGGTGGATGTTCTTGCGCGTGAGCACGGCCCGGCGCAGGGCCGCGTGCAGGGTGGCCAGGCGGGTCGCCTCGGGGTCGGCGGCGCGGGCGACGAGGCGGTCCAGGGCGTCCTGCATGATCGGTACGCGGGAGTCGCCGTGCTTGTAGACGCGGTGGCCGAAGCCCATGATCTTGCGCTGGCCGGCCAGGGCCCGGTCCAGCCACTCCTCGGCGCGCCGCGGGTCGCCGATCTCCTCCAGCATGTGCATCACCGCTTCGTTGGCGCCGCCGTGCAGCGGGCCCTTGAGGGCGCCGATCGCCGCGGTGACCGCGCTGTAGAGGTCGGAGAGCGTGGAGGTGACGACCCGGGCCGTGAACGTAGAGGCGTTGAAGCTGTGCTCGGCGTACAGCACGAGGGAGATCTCGAAGCAGCGGACCACGTCCGGGTCGGGCACGGCGCCGAAGCACATGTGGAAGAAGTTCTCGGCGTAGCCGAGCCCGGGGTCCGGGGGGATCGGGGCCAGGCCCCGGCGGCGGCGCTGGTCGGCGGCGACCACGGTGGGCAGCTTGGCCAGCAGGGTGAGGGACTTGGCCCGGTTGGCGGCGGGACTGCCGTCGTCCTCGGCCGGGTCCTCGGCGCCGAAGAAGCTGACGGCGGTGCGCAGCACGTCCATCGGGTGACAGGTCTCGGGCAGCCGGGCCAGCAGCTCGGAGGTGGTGCGGCCCAGGGGGCGCAGGGCGCGCTCGCGGGCCTGGAATTCGCCGAGCTGTACGGGGTCGGGGAGTTCGCCGTGCCAGAGCAGGTAGGCGACCTTTTCGAAGGAGCGGTGGGCCGCCAGGTCCTGGACGGGGTAGCCGCGGTAGGTGAGGAAGTTGGTCTCCTGGATGACGGTGGAGATCTCGGTGGTGTCGACGACGACACCGGCGAGGCCTCGGTGGATCGCGGGCGTGGTGGTGGACATGGTGGTGGACGTGGACATGGCGTGCCTGCCTTCGGTGTGTCAGGTGCCGGGCGGGAGCGTGAAGTCGAAGACGGCCGAGTCGAAGGCCGCGTAGTCCTCGTAGCCGAGGAGTTCGTAGAGGCGGGAGCGGGTCTGCATGCGGGGCAGCAGGGACTCCTGGGTGCCCTCGGCGGCGAGCGTGCGCAGGCCGTCCTCGACGGCGCCCATGGCCAGGCGCAGCAGGGTGACGGGGTAGAGGGCGATGTCGTAGCCGAGGTTCTCCAGCGTCCGCGCGTCCAGGAGGCGGCCCTTGCCGAACTCGGTCATGTTGGCCAGCAGGGGGACGGCAACCGCCTTGCGGAAGGCCTCGAACTCCCGCTCGTCGGCGAGCGCTTCGGGGAAGATCGCGTCGGCTCCGGCGTCCACGTAGGCCTTGGCACGGTCGCTCGCCGCGTCCAGTCCCTCGACGGCCCGGGCGTCGGTGCGGGCCATGAGGAGGAAGCCGGGGTCGCGGCGGGCGTCGACCGCGGCCCGGACGCGACGGGTCATCTCCTCGCGCGGGACGACCGTCTTGCCGTCGAGGTGGCCGCAGCGCTTGGGGTTGACCTGGTCTTCCAGGTGCAGCCCGGCCAGGCCCGCGTCCTCCATCAGCTGGACGGTGCGGGCCGCGTTCATCGGCTCCCCGAAGCCGGTGTCGGCGTCGATGAGGACGGGCAGGTCGGTGACCCTGGTGGTCTGCTGGGCCCGGGCGGCGACCTCGGTGGACGTGGTCAGGCCGATGTCGGGCAGGCCCAGGTCGGCGGCGAGGACGGCGCCGGAGAGGTAGGCGGCCTCGAAGCCGGTGTCCTGGATGAGGCGGGCGGAGAGCGGGTTGAGGGCGCCGGGCATGACCAGCAGCCGGCCGGTGGCGAGCCGTTCCCGCAGGGTGCGGCGGCGTTCGGCGGGAGTGGTGCGGGTGTGCAGCATGCGGGGGTGCGGCGTGCGGGGGTGCTGCATACGGGTGTCCGGCGTGTGGGAGTGCTGCATCAGAACAGGCCCTTCGGCAGCTTCGCGTCGTACGTGGCGACGGCCTCCGTATCGACAGCCGGGAACAGCCCGTCCAGCTCGGGGGCGGTCAGCTCGGCGAGCCGTTCGGCCGCGCCCAGGAAACGGTCCTGGCCGGCGGAAGTGACGATGCCTTCCGCCAGCGTGCGGAACTTCGCCGCGTAGGCGGGGCGGTCGAAGGGCCGGGCGCCGGCCGGGTGGGCGTCGGCGACGGCCAGTTCGTCCTCGAACACCGAACCGTCGTCCAGGGTGATGACCGCGCGTCCCCCGAAGGCCCGGCGGCCGGGGTCCGGGTCGTGGTAGCGGCGGGTCCACTCCGGGTCCTCGACGGTGGTGATCTTCCGCCACAGCTCGACGGTCCCGGGCCGCCGGGCGCGCTCGGGCGCGTAGGAGCGCTCGTGGTGCCAGGTGCCGTCCTGGAGCGCGACGGCGAAGATGTACGGCACCGAGTGGTCGAGGGTCTCGCGGCTCGCGGCGGGGTCGTACTTCTGCGGGTCGTTCGCGCCCGAGCCGATCACGTGATGGGTGTGGTGGGAGGTGTGCAGGACCACCGAGCGCACCCGGTCCAGCGGTCCGGTCTTCTCGCGCAGCCGCCGCGCCAGGTCGATGACCGCCTGCGCCTGGTACTCGGCGGAGTACTCCTTGGTGTACGTGTCGAGGATCGCGCGCCGCGGCTCGCCGGGCCCGGGCAGCACAACGGTGTAGTCAGCGTCCGGGCCGTCGAGCATCCGGGCGAGGAAGCCGTCCTCGCCCTCGTAGACCGGGGACGGGGAGGTCTCGCCGCGCATCGCCCTGTCGACGGCCTCGACGGCCGCCTTGCCGGCGAAAGCGGGCGCGTACGCCTTCCAGCTGGATATCTCGCCCTTGCGGGACTGCCGCGTCGCCGTGGTGGTGTGCACGGCCTGCTGCACCGCCTGGTAGACCGTCTGAGTCGGCAGCCGCAGCAGGGCGCCGAGGCCGCAGGCGGTGGCGGCGCTGAGGTGGGCCACGTGGTCGATGCGGTGCTCGTGCAGGCAGATGCCCTTGACCAGGGCGACGTGGATCTCGTACGCGGCGACGATGCCGCGCAGCAGGTCGGCGCCGGTGCGTCCGGTGTGCTGGGCGACGGCGAGCAGGGGCGGGATGTTGTCGCCGGGGTGGGAGTAGTCGGCGGCGAGGTAGGTGTCGTGGAAGTCGAGTTCGCGTACGGCGGTGCCGTTGGCCCATGCGGCCCACTCCGGGGAGACCCGGGCTCCGGTGCCGAAGACTGACGCTCCGGACACCGGCGTTCCGGGCGCGGTCGTACGGTGGGCACCGGCCTGGGCGCGGGCCACCGCGACCGGGCGACGCAGCAGGGAGGCGACGGCGACCGACGCGTTGTCTATGACCCGGTTGACGGCCATGGTGACGCTGCCGGCGTCCAGTTCCTCGGTGGCGGTAGCCACGGCGGCGAGCTTCCAGGCGAGCTGGTCCTCGCGGGGAAGCCGGTCGGCGCTGGGGTGGACACGGACGTGGTGCTCGATCACGGGACTCCTCGTGGGCGTCGGCGGTCCGGCGAAGGCTCCGGTACGGGTACGGGTACGGGCTCCGGAAAAGGCGCCGGTAAGGGCTTGTGTGATCGAGACTGCCCGGCGGACGCACGCCGGACCAGGGCTCCAACGTGCGGAATCCGTACATCCCTGCGTTGCGAATCTGCGGATCTTGCGAATGATGCGGATGCTATGTTCGCAAGCGCTGTTGCGTTCGCGACCATCAGGCAAACAGGTGCGCGGACCGGACGAGGTCGGACGAGAGAGGTGCGCGCGATGAGCCGGCGACCGGCCGACCGCAAGGTCTACGCCCACGCCAAGCTGCGCCGGCTGCGGCGCGAGCACGGCATGAACCAGGTCGACATGGCCCGCGCCCTCGGCCTTTCGACCAGCTACGCCAACCAGCTCGAACAGAGCCGGCGCCCGCTGACGGCTCCCGTGCTGCTGCGGATCGCCGAGGTCTTCGGCGTCGACGCCGAGTTCTTCTCCGAGGCCGAGGAGGACCGGCTCGCCGCGGACCTGCGGGCCGCGCTTGCCGACGAGGCGTGCGGCGTGGCGCTGCCCGCTCCCGAGGAGGTCGCGGAGGCCGCCCGCGACCACCCGGAGGTGGCCCGCGCCCTGGTCGCCCTGCACCGCCGCTACCGCGACGCCGCCGAACAGGCCGCCGTCCTCGCCGCACCGGGCTCCGGGAGCACCCCAGGGGCTCTGCTGCCCCTGGGCGAACCGCACGATGAGGTACGGGACTTCTTCTACGCCCACCACAACCACTTCGAGCCCCTGGACACCGAGGCCGAGCGCATCGCGGCAGCCCTGGACCTGCGGCCGGGCCGGGCCGCCGACCCGCTCACCGCACGGCTCGCCGAGCGGCACGGGGTCCGGGTCGTGCAGGCCGCTCCCGGCCGCTCCGCCGACGCGCGGCGCTACGACCCGGACACCGGGCTGCTGTTCCTCTCCCCCTGGCTCAACGACGGCCGGCGCGCCTTCCAGCTCGCCACCCAGCTGGCTCTGCTGGAGCACGGCCCGCTGCTGGACCAGCTCGCCGCCGGCACCACGGAGCTGACCTCACCGGAGTCGGCGGCGCTGGCCCGTATCGGCCTGGCGAACTATTTCGCGGGCGCCCTGCTCATGCCGTACACCGCCTTCCACTCCACCGCCGAGGAAGTGCGCTACGACATCGAGCTGCTGTCCGCGCGCTTCGGCGTCGGCTTCGAGACGGCCTGCCACCGCCTGAGCACGCTGCAACGCACGGGGCGGCGGGGCGTGCCGTTCTCCTTCCTGCGGGTCGACCGCGCCGGCAACATCTCCAAACGGCAGTCCGCGACCGACTTCCACTTCTCCCGGCTGGGCGGCACCTGCCCGCTGTGGACGGTGTACGAGGCCTTCTCCGCGCCGGGGCGGATACTCACCCAGGTGGCCGAGATGCCGGACGGCAAACGGTACTTCTGGATCGCCCGCACGATCACCCGGGGCGGTTTCGGGCACCACGCCCCGCGGGCCGAGTTCGCCGTCGCGCTCGGCTGCGAGCTGCGGCACGCGCACCGGCTCGTCTACGCCGAGGGGATCGCCCTGGACGACCCCCGGGCCGCGACGCCCATCGGCCTGGGCTGCCGGATCTGCGAGCGCCGCGACTGCGCGCAACGGGCCCGCCCACCGGCCGGCGGACGGCTGGCCATCGACGCCGACCGGCGCACGTACGTGCCGTACCCGGTCGAGTCCCGCCCCCGGTGACGCGACCGCGGCCCGCCCGACCGTCCGAGCCCACTGCTCCGGCGGCCGCACCCCCGTACCCCCGAACCGCCCCGCGTGCTCGGCCCGTACGTACGGCGAGGCCAGGTCCACGCTCTGCGGGTGACCGACGGCGCACGCCCTCATGGCCGGTCGGTACGGGTGGCGAGATCGCTTCCTTGTCGAGGCCGGTGGCGCCTGCCTAGCGTTGATCTCACATCGGCAGAAAGTCACGCGCGCAATAAACACCCCTCCTCCTGGCGGATTCCCGCACTCCCACAAGGAAGCAAGGAGACAGCGCATGGCCGGCACCACCGGGCCCATCGAGCCTTCGGCGTTCATCCAGGACCGCAACCGGCAGATCAATTCCATACCGCCGTCCGACGACTTCACCGACGCCAACCGCGGCCTGCTGGCCCCGCCGCCGAGCGACCTGCCGTTCATCCCGGCCAAGAACGGCCGGGAAGTGGCCTGGAGCTTCGCGGGCTACGACTTCCTGCGGGACGGCGAGCCGGAGACCAACCCCGACCCGGTGAACCCGAGCCTGTGGCGCCAGGGACAGTTGACGGCCGTTGCCGGCCTGTTCCAGGTCATGGCCGCCGGCAACCGCGCCATCTACCAGGTGCGCGGCTACGACCTGTCGAACATGACCATCGTGACCGGCGATACCGGCCTGATCGTCATCGACCCGCTCGCCTCCTACGAGACGGCGCAGTACGCCCTCAAGCTCTACCGGGACACCACCGAGGACCAGCGGCCCATCAGCGCGGTCATCTACACCCACAGCCACGTCGACCACTTCGGCGGCTCCCGCGGCCTGTTCGCGGAGAAGAACGACGACGTGCCGGCGGAGCTGGCGGTCTACGCCCCGATCGGGTTCCTGGAGCACGCGATCAGCGAGAACGTCCTCGCGGGTCCGGCCATGGCGCGCCGGGCGGAGTACATGTACGCCGCGAAACTGGACAAGAGCCCGATGGGGCAGGTCGGTGCGGGCCTGGGGCTGACGATCTCCACCGGTGAGGTGACGCTGATCCCGCCGCGCCACTACGTCGGCGGCCCCGCCATCCAGCCCACCCAGCAGAAGGACTGGTCCTCGCAGTACGTCATCCCGTGGCGGCCGGGTCTCTACGCCCGCACCATCGACGGCGTGCCCGTCGTCTTCCAGCTGACGCCCGGCACCGAGGCGCCGGCGGAGATGAACTTCTACTTCCCCGAGCTGAAGACCCTGTGCATGGCGGAGAACGCCACCCACACCATGCACAACCTGCTCAGCCTGCGCGGTGCCCAGGTGCGTGACCCGCACGCGTGGTCGAAGTACCTCACCGAGGCCGTCCAGACCTTCGGCGAGTACACCGAGGCCGAGTTCGCCTCGCACCACTGGCCGCGCTGGGGCAAGGACTCCATCATCGAGTTCCTGTCGAACCAGCGGGACATGTACTCCTTCCTCAACGACCAGGCGCTGCGGCTGATCGACGCGGGTTACACGGGATCGAGATCGCCGAGAAGCTCCAGCAGCTGCCGCGCGGGCTGGCCGAGCACTGGTACGACCAGGGCTACTACGGCTCCCTCAGCCACAACCTCAAGGCCGTCTACCAGCGGTACATCGGCTGGTTCGACGGCAACCCCGCCCACCTGTGGACGCTCCCTCCGGTCGAGGCGGGCGTGCAGTACGTGTCCGCCATCGGCGGCCCGGAAGCCGTCATCGGCAAGGCGCAGGAAGCGCTGTCGGCCGACCCGCCGCAGTACCGGTGGGCCGCCGAGCTGCTCAACCACGTCATCTTCGCCTCCGGCGACCCGGATTTCGCCGTCGCCGAGGAGACCCTGGACCAGGCCGAGCAACTCCAGGCCCAGACGTTCACCCAGCTCGGCTACGGCGCCGAGAACGGCACCTGGCGCAACTTCTACCTCACGGGTGCCCAGGAGGTCGTGAACGGCCCGCAGAGGGCCTCCGACCACGGCGCCGCCGACCTGGTGCGCAGCATGACCCTGGACCTGTTCTTCCAGGCCATGGCGAAGAGCATCGACGGGCCCAGGGCGGCGCAGGAGCAGACCACGCCCATCGTCCTGCGCTGGGTCCTCGACGAACCCCGCCAGGAGTGCACCACCACGCTGCGCAACGGCGTCCTGATCTACGTCGAGGGCCCGGACGCACTGGCGGGCAAGCCCACCGCCACCATCACCCTCACTCGCGAGGCCCTCAACAACCTGGCCCTGGCCGGACACCGCTTCACGCAGAACTTCGACGATCAGGTCGCCGCGGGCACGATCCAGGTCGACGACGAGGCGGCCGCGGACACCGTCTTCAGCTACCTCGTGTTCCCCGACCCCCGCTTCCCCATCGTCACCCCGCGCAAGACCGTGAAGTAGATCCGGAGACGCACTACGAGACCCTGTGCGCAGCCCTGGGGAAGATCGTCACCCAGGGTTCCGGTGGCCGTGGCCCTAACGCGGCGCGGGTAATGCCGCGGGCCACGGCGACCTGGCGATGACAGCCCGGGCCTTGCCAACGAGTTACACCCGATGCACCTGCGCGCCCCTCTTGTGAGGGAGACGGCGCTTTCTCCTGGGTATCCCCTCTTCAGTAGTGACCGCCGATCCTGGAGGGGGACGTCCACGTCATGACGGGACTTCAGGGCCATGACCGGCCCGGCGCCGCACCGATCTCGTACCTCAGACGCAGGTTCCTCACGCTGACGGCCGCCGCGACCGTGCTGGCCTTCTCCTCCACGCCCGGCCGTGCAAGAGCCGAGGAGCTCGGCGACGGTGTCCTCCGCGACGATCCCTTCACCCTCGGCGTCGCCTCGGGCGACCCCCTCCCGGACGCCGTGGTGCTGTGGACGCGGCTGGCCCCGCGCCCGTGGGAGCCGGGCAGCGGCCTGCCGCCCTCGGGCGTGATCCCCGTGAGCTGGGAAGTCGCCGAGGACGAACGGTTCTCGCGCGTCGTACGCCGGGGCCGGGCCGCCGCCCACGCCGACTCCGGGTACAGCGTCCACGCCGACGCCCGGGGGCTCAAAGCAGGGCGCACGTACTGGTACCGCTTCCGGGCCGGGTCCTGGATGAGCCCCGCCGGCCGGACCCGTACCGCACCGGCCGCCGGAAGCTCTCCCGGGCGGCTGCGCCTGGGCGTGGCCTCGTGCCAGCAGTACGACGACGGCTACTACACCGCGCTGTCGCACCTGGCCCGCGAGGACCTCGACGTGGTCTTCTTCCTGGGCGACTACATCTACGAGAACGCCATCGACGCCAAGGCCGGGGACCGGCAGCTCCCGGAGGGCAGCCGGCTCCCGGACGGCTTCGCGCACGAGACCGTCACGCTGGCGGACTACCGCCTGCGCTACGCCCTGGGCAAGTCCGACCCCGACCTCCAGGCCGCCCACGCCGCCCACCCCTGGTGCGTCACCTGGGACGACCACGAGGTGGAGAACAACTACGCGGCGGACGTGTCGCAGGACAACGACCCGACCGATGCGTTCCTGCTGCGCCGGGCCGCGGCCTACCGTGCGTACTGGGAGAACATGCCCCTGCGCCTCCCCCGCCCCTCGGGGCCGGACATGCGGCTCTTCCGCCGCCTCCGCTACGGGAGGCTCGCCCAGTTCGACATCCTGGACACGCGGCAGTACCGCTCGGACCAGGCCTACGGCGACGGCTGGAAGCAGCCCGGCCCCGAATCCGAAGACCCCTCCCGCACCCTCCTCGGCGGCACACAGGAACGGTGGCTTTCGAACGGGTTCCGCGGCTCCTCGGCCACCTGGAACGTCCTTCCGCAGCAGGTCGCCTTCTGCCGGCGCAGGCTGAGCGCCCAGAACTCCCCCTTGTCCATGGACGCCTGGGACGGATACCCGGCGGCCCGCAAGCGGCTCCTCGACGCCGCGAGCGGCGCGCGAATCACCAATCTCATGGTGCTCTCCGGTGACTCCCACATCCACCTCGCCATGGACATCAAGGAGGACTTCGACAACCCCTCCTCCCGTACGCGCGGCGTCGAGATCCTCGGCACGTCCGTCTCCAGCGGGGGCGACGGGGTCGAGAAGCCCGAGGACTGGGAGAGCCTCCTCGCCGTCAACCCGCACATGGCGTACTACGCCAAGCGCCGCGGCTACGTCGTCGTCACCCTCACCCCGTCGGAGGCCCGCGCCGACTACCGCACGCTCCCCTACGTCACCCGCCCGGGCGCTCCCGTCTCCACAGCTGCCAGCCTGATCTGCCGGGCGGGCCGTCCCGGATTCGAACGGCCCTCGCTGTCAGCTACTTGAACAGGCGGTCACCGCTGGTGGCCATGCGGTGGGTGGCGCTGTGGCGGTTCACCCAGTCGCGGACGAGGTTGATGGCGTTGGCGCACTGCCAGCCGTTGTCGTATTCGTGCTCTCCGGTGAAGTTGCCGTAGCCCGCGATGATGCCGTCCACACGGGCGTCACCCAGCAGCTTGTCGACGTACCAGGGGTCGTTGTAGGTGGTCGTCCAGGACAGCGTGGCCGCGAGCCGTCCGGCGGCACGGTCCCCGGCGCCCTTCTTGAGCTCCGCGCACGTGTTGCGGCCGGCTTCCGTGCAGTTGCCGAACCCGTTGGGGATGTTGCCGTCACCATAGTCCATCACCCGGCGGCCGGCCGGGAATCCGGAACCGGACCGGTTGAAGGCACCGAGGACCTGATCGCGGGTCCCGGTCGTCGTGATGCCCTCCAGGCCGCCGAGCTTCCCTTCCAGGCTCTTCCAGCCCCTGCCGCCGACGTCCGGGGTGCTGCCGCCGTGGTACTCGTAGAAGCCGTAGAGCACCTGTATCCCGGCAGCCGTCAGCCTCTGTGCCTTGTCGCGCAGCCCGGCGACGCTGCACCCGCGGTTCTCCGCTTCTCCGCAGTAGTTCGGGTCCTTGATGTCCAGCCAGACCAGGCTCAGCCGGCGCCCTGCCTCGGCGTTGGAGACAATGCGGTCGATCATGCTGTCGAAGCTGGGGCCGCGCCGGTTGTCACCGGCCGAGGAACAGTCGTGATAGGCACGCCATTCGTTCGGGTTCCACCAGGCGCAGACGTCGATCTCGATGCCGTTGGCGCCGTGGTTGAGCGCGGCGTCCACGCCGTCCACGGTGTCGACCCGGTGCGCGATGGCGTAGATCGCGTGACGCTGATCGGCTGCCGCCGCCGGGGTCGTACCGAGCGCGGTGGCACCGGCGATTCCGCACAGTGCCGCCATCAGGGCCGGTACCGCGCGCGGGCCGGTGCGATGTTTGAGGTGGGTGGTCAAGAAAGCACTCCTTCGTCTCCGTGCCGATGGATGTCGCGCTTGAACCATCCGAGCTTGAGGGAGCATGCATCCCGTCCGCCACGAAAAGCCGGAGACTTCGGGACGCCGGAACGCGATCGCGGGCTCTGACCTGGAGGGAAGGAGGCGGCCTGGAACGCCCGCTTGGAACGCTCCGGGCCGCGCTGCGACTTCCAGGGGCCTGCCGTCAGGCTTGGTCCCCTGCCGCCCGCCCGGGCCCGTCGAGTACAGCGAGCAGTTCATCGCGGCCGCTGACTCCGCTCTTACGGAACACCGCCCTGACGTAGGTGTTGACCGTGTGCAGCGACAGGTCCAGGCCGCGGGCGATCTGCTTGGGGGCCTCGCCCGAGTACAGGAACTGGAGGACCTGGCGTTCGCGGGCGGTGAGACCGTGCCATGCCGCGAACGTCGGGAGGACCAGGGTGCCGGTGGCCTCGTGGAAGACCACCGCGACATCACCCTCGCCGTATTCGTCCAGGGGCTGGGCGTGCACGGACACCCGGCGCCCGAGGAAAGCGGCAGGACTGACCGACACCGGACGCGGCGCGCCCGGGTCGACCGCGTGGCGACGCGCGGCCAGGGAGACCTCGAGCATCGACACGGCGGGCATCCACTCCGGTGCCCTGCCCCGTACCGGGTCGATCGCCTGCATCCAGGCGCGCGCTTCGGGTGTGAGGGAGCGGACGCGATGGTCGGGACCGACGATGACGACGCCCGGCGGCAGTGGCTCACCGTCGCCCCACGGCTGCCCGGTGGCGTACGTGCGCAACAGGTCGACCAGGAGCGGGGCGATCCCGGCGAGCCGGTCCGCGTCGTCACGGTCGAAGTTCCGGCATCCCGCGCCCCGCAGCAGGGCGAGCAGCCCCCAGAAGCCCTGGCCATCACGCAGCAGCAACCGTGCCTCGCAGCCGGCTCCGTGTGCCGCCAGTGTCTGCCGTGCACGCACGTGTCCAGGCGTCTCACGGTCGTGGCCGCCGAGCAGCCCGACGGGCGTCCGTAACCGGCCGACGTCGGCCGGGCTGAAGGGGTCGTCCCGCAGGTAGGAGTCGAACAGCTGCGCCTGAATGAGGTCAGGGCTGATGCCGTGCAGGAAGCCGTACGAGACCGCCCCGGTGACCGGGTTCATTCCGAACAGGCGCAACGCGTCGTGCGGGACCCACGGACCGATCGCTTCGGAGACCAGCGTGGCCAGCTCGTCCCGTACGAAGTGTTCTCCCGTCGCCGCCCGCAGGCAGCGGGCGACCCGGTCTATGTCCACCACACCCACGACTATCGGCCCGGGCTCGCTGACCGGTCCAGCCTCCTGCCGACACTCAGTCACTCGGGCACTGGGCATTCGGACACTGGGAACTCAGCAGTCGACGGCGCCGGAGCCCACCGGCCGGCCGGCGCTCGCGCGGGGCGGATCACCGGAGGCGTACTGGCTCGCTTGGAGCGTGTAGAGCTCGGCGTACAACCCGCCCGACGCCAGGAGGCCGGCCGGTGTACCGGATTCCACCAGGCGCCCCTTGTCGAGCACGTGGACGAGGTCGGCGTGCCGGACGGAGGCGAGGCGGTGCGTGATGAGGAGGACGGTGCTGCCCTCGTCGGCCAGGGACCGGATTTCGTCGAAGACCTTCAGCTCGGTGCGGGCATCGAGTGCGGCGGTGGGTTCGTCGACGACGAGGATCTGTCCCTGCCGGTAGGCGGCGCGGCAGAAGCCGAGGCGCTGCCACTGGCCGCCCGACAGCTCGTGACCGCCGCGGAAGCCGCGGACCAGGAGGGTGTCCAGACCGCGGGGCAGGCCGTCGATGATGTCCTGCGCCCCGGCATGGCGGATCGCGCTCGCCATGCGCGCGTCGCCGGACGGCGCCTCGGGGCGGCCGATAGTGATGTTGACCCGCGCGGTGAACGGCCACCGGGTGAAGTCCTGCGCCACCATCGCCACCCGGTCCGCCAGTTGCCGCCGGTCCGCCAGTGCGGCATCGGTTTCGTCCCACAGAACGCGGCCCTGCTGCGGGGTGTACAGGCCGGCCAGGAGCTTGGCGAGGGTGGTCTTGCCCGAACCGTTGCTGCCGACCAGCGCGACGATCTTCCCGGTGGGTACGGTCAGCGTCACGTCATCCAGGGCCGGGGTCCGCGGCGGGGTGGCGCCGTCGCCCGGATAGGTGAAGGTGACGTGCTCGAAGCGGATCCTCTCCGGCCGGTCGGGCAGGGCCAGGGTTCCGGGGGGCGGGGTACGCCGCGCCGCCTCTTCGCACAGCCGGTCCAGATCACCGACGAACAGGGCCTGTTCGTGCAGGGCATTGACCTCCAGGGCCAGTGCGGTAAGGCTCGACGAGCCGGTGCGGATGGCGATCACGGCGGTTCCGGCGACGGAGAGCTCCATCGCCCCGCCGAGGAGCAGGCCGCCCAGGGCCAGATAGGTGGCGGCGGTCGCCGCACCGGCCAGGCCGGCCGCGATCAGGCCGGTACGCGCTTCCAGCCGGGCCAGCCGGGTCTGTTCCGCTTCGGCGGATTCGGACAAGGAGCGGAAGTGCCGCAGGAGGAACGGGCCGACTCCGTGCACACGGATCTCGGGCGCCGCACCGGTATCGGTCAGCATGTGGCCGAGCAGGCCGCCGGCGCGCGTGTGCCGGCTCCAGGCGTGGAAGGACCGGTAGCGGCGGCGAGCGGTGGTGAGCGCGCTCCAGGTGCCGGGCAGGGTCATGGCGGCCAGCAAGGGCAGCAGGACGGGGTGCAGCACGGTGAGCACGCCCGCGGCGGCGATGAAGGAGATCACCGCGCTGATGACGCGGTTGCCGATGTCCATCATGCGACGGGCCGAGGCCGCGCCGTACCGTGCCGAATCGAGCAGTCTGCGGAACCGGTCGTCCTCGATCGCGGCCAGTTCCACCTGTGCGGCCCGTTCGAGGTACAGCTCGGTCGCCGCCCGCTCGACCCGCGGTCCCAGCCGCCCGGCCGCGTAGGTCGACGCGGCCCGCAGCAGCGCACCCGCGGACACGGCCACGGCCATGACGAACAGGGAGGGGAGCGCGCTGCGCAGACGGTCCTCGAGCGTCGCACCGGTCATCAGGACGGCCAGGACGCGGTTCACCGCCAGGAGCCCCACGGCCTGGGTCAGACCCCGGCCGGCGTTGGCGGCGACGAGGGCGCGTGCCGCGTAGGGGTCGGCGCGCCACGCCAGGCGGAAGCCGGATGCCAGCAGCCGGGGCAGCCGGCAGATCACCGCGCGCAGGCTCAGTTCCAGGTACGCCTCTTCGTGCCGGGCCCAGCCCGTGTCGTAGCGCAGGGGGCCGCCGAAGAGCAGATGCTCGGAATCGGAATCCGATGAGGGCACGCCGTCCTCGCACCCGTCTTCGCACCCGTCGTTCTCCCCGTTCTCGTGTGCCCGCCGGCTGTGTTCCTGTGCCCGCCGGCCGCGTACGTATCGGCGACGCATGCCGGCTACCACCTCGCGAAGGTGGTAGCGGTGAACACGAGCGCCGGATACGCGCTGAGGAACGCGAACACGAAGGTGTGCAGCCCCATGGTCAGCGCGATGCCGAGGTGGAGCGCCGCGCCGGCGGCGAGGAAGGCCCACATCGGTCCGCTCGGCAGGAACACGGCACACCAGAACGTCACTTCCAGCATCATGACGCCCCACGACAGCAGCAGCCCCATCCGTGGCCGGGAGCGCAGCAGCGACGCGAGCCGGGGCGAGCGGTAGGAGTGGGTGGAGAGGATCTGCGCCAGGCAGGAACCGTCGCGCCACACCGGCGAGACCAGCTTGGCCGCCCCCGCGATCAGATAGCTCAGCAGCAGCTGGCAGGCCAGGAACAGCAGGAAGAGCCGGCCGATCGTGCCGCCGACGCTCAGCGTGACCGCGGCGCAGAGGACGGCCAGGGCGGACATCTGGTCCGCGCCGTCGGTGCCGTAGCCGCCGCGGTGCAGCGAGAGCAGCGCCGCGGCCAGCAGCAGCCAGGCCACCACGGCGGCGCCGCTTCCCGGTGTCAGCGCCGCGAAGGGAGCGACGACGCCCGCGGTGAGCTGGAGCGCGAGGACCACCCGGTACCGCTCCCACACCAGGAGCGCGCCGACCGGGGCCAGTTGCCGGGGCCAGTTCGTGCCGATCACCGCCCATGACAGGACACCGCCGCCGGTGAACTCACGGGCCTGACGGAGGTCGCGTGCCGCCGCCACCGCCAGGCCGGGGCCCGACAGCGCGAGGACCGCCCGGGCCGCCTCGGCTCCGCTCAGCAAGGGGCCGGCCGCGCTCAGCACGGGACCCCCTCGGGTACGCCGGTCTCCAGCCGGTGCACCGCGGAAACGAAGACCACCTCTGGTTCCTCCTCACGCAGGCTCGCGAAGGCGACGGCGAACTGAAGGCCGACGGCAGCGGCGTCGTGCGGGGCGGCGCACGCCCGGCCCAGCAGGAGGAGATAGGGCGTACTGATCATCAGGCGCGCGTCACGCAGCCGGGCTTCCTCCGGCCCGCCCGCCCGGCCGGCACGCCGGCTCTTGCCCACCGTCTCCAGCAGATGTCCGACGGTGTCGGACACCGCCTTGCCCGCCCGCCCGCCGGGACCGCCTCCCGGCCACACTTCCCGCAGCGGACCGAACGCGCCGTTGGCGAGGAAGTCGCGGTACATCAGCACCTGGTCCCTGGTCGCCGGCCTGGGCGCGAAGAACGCCCAGGACGGCACCAGCGGAGAGAACCAGGCGGGAACCCTGCCCCGCACACCCCCGCCGATGCGGGGCAGGGCCGCCAGGACGGTCACCGCCAGCCACGCGGCCAGCAGGACCGCCACGATCACGGATCCCACGCCGCCCGCTCCTAGCCGAAGAGCAGGCGCCGGCGCGTCGCGAGCAGGCGGGCCACGCTCGCCGCGAGATCGCCTTGCTGCCCTGTGGCCTCACCGGCCACCGCTTCCGGCAGCGCCATGGCACGCTCGCCGGGGACGACCCCCGCGCGATGCTTGTCCCTGACGGCGTCCGTCGCCATCCGCTCGACCACCGCGGTGACCTGCTCCATCGTGGTGTACGAGCCGCAGGGCCGTGGCGGTCCCATGTGGATGTGCCGGAGCTCCGGGCCGACGCTCTCCAGCAGCTCTCGTTCCACCCTGCTCAGCTCGGGCGCCCGGAGCAGCAGCAGGTGCTCCGTCCTGACCTCGGATGCGCCCCGGTCGATGTGTTCGACGACATCGAAGTCCGCATCCGCGACCGGACCGCCGGTATAGGGGAGCGTGAGCGTCCTGAACGGCGTCCCGGCCGGCAGCACCAGGTCACGCACCAGCGTGTGCCCGGCGCAGCGCACGTCGAAGAAGTGCGAGGCGGCCACCATCTTCGCGGGGCGCTTCGGGCCGGGCGTATCGCGTACCGGTTGCCAGTCCGCACGCAGGATCGCCTCGCGCAGTCCTCGCCACGTGCGAGAGGAAGCGTCCCCCGTGTAGATCACCAGCGATCCCGCAGGTGGCAGCATGCCGCCGTCCTCCACGCCTGCGGCATCGGGCGGGACGGTCACCACGTCCACGCTGACGGCTGCGGCCGTTGTACCTGACGCGATCATCGCATGCACTCCGATCGTTCGAAGGACTCCCGTGCCCGGTGAAGGGCTTGCTGGGAAGTCTCGGGCTATGGGGGTGCCCGGGTGTACTCCCCAAAGTTGGGGGGTTGGTGGAGTCGCCGGATCCGTCTGTCATGGAGGCCAGGGGCGATCCAGCCCCCACGAGCGAGATCGGAGCCGGCCGGAATGAGCGAGATCACCTGCACGGACACGCGGACGCAAGGGCTTCAGGGCGCCTCCCGCAGCGCGTACTTGCGGCTGTTCGCACTGCAACGCGATGAGGAGCCGGCGACCGGCGCGGCGGCGGCCGCGGACGACGCCCGCCCGGAGGGCGCTCCGGACACCGCGGAGGCCCAGCAGTGGAAGACGCGGCGATCCCGTATGGCGATCGTCGACAAGCTGCGGTCCCCCGTACGGATGTGGCCCGAGTCGCCCTACCCCGACGTCTGGGTCGAGTACGTGCGCAATGGGCGAGGGTGGCACGAGAGGTTCCCGGACAAGGCGACCGCGCTGCTCGGCGCGGACGACCTCGACGACCTTCTCGGCACCCCCGACGCGCGACTGTGCTCGCCCCACCGGGTGGACGTCGGCGAGGCGTACACGCGGCTGCGGTCGTCGCTGGGCGAAGGACCGGCATGAGCACCGGTGCCGCCGCGCCGCGACGGGATGCGGATCACAGCGCCCGCCTCCCTTCCGGGCGGACGCCATGGCCGTCGCACCTGCAACTCGTCGTCAAAGTGTCGAAGTTCTGCAACCTGCGCTGCCGGTACTGCTACGAATTCCCCTCGCTCGGCGACCGGACCGCGATGTCGGTACCGCAGGTCCGCACGCTGATCCGGCACGTCGGCGAGTGGCTGGCGGACCAGCCCGGCAGGGAGGCCGACTTCGTCTGGCACGGCGGCGAGCCGCTGCTGATGCCGGGAAGCTTCTATCACGAGGTCAAGCAGGCTCAGCAGGAGTTCCTGGAGCCGGCCGGAGTCCCGTACGCCAACTCCGTCCAGACCAACCTCTACCGGCTCACCGACGACGACATCACCTTGATGCGGGACGTCTTCGACGAGGTGGGCGTCTCCGTGGACCTGGTGGGCGGCCAGCGCGTGAACATCGCCGGCCGCTCCGCCCAGCCACGGATCCTGACCCACATGCAGCAGCTCAGAGACGCGGGCGTGCCCTTCGGGTGCATCACCGTCCTGTCACGTGCCACGGCACCCCACGTCGCGGCGATCCACCGCTTCTTCGAGGACACGGACCTGGGGTTCCGGCTCCTGCCGATCTACCGGACGGGATATGCGGGACAGCAGGCCGCGCACGAACTGGAGGCGGCCGAGATCGTCGAAGCGCTCAAGACGGTGACCGACCGGTGGCTGAGCTCGGACAGCTTCATCCGCGTCGAGCCGATCCACGGCTACGCGGCTCATGTCCTCCACGCGCTCTCCGGCGAACAACGGAGCTACTACGACAAGGAACACGGAGAGACCATCTTCATCGTCGACACGGACGGCTCCGTCTACTCCAACGGCGACGCTTACGACCCGGCCCTGCGGCACGGCAACATCTTCACCGAGACCGTCCCCCGCATGCGACGTTCCCCGGGCTTCGCCGAAGCCTTGCGCCAGTCCCGCCGAAGGGTCCTGGACACCTGCACCGGCTGCCGCTTCCACGGCTCCTGCACCGGCTTCTTCAGTGCGGAGTCCACGCCCGAGCAGCGCTGGCGGGATCCCCTGACCGGCCGGCTGCTGTGCGGGGTGGCGTTGCCGGTGCAGCGGTACATCGAGGAACGGCTCACCGCTCTCGGCCTCGTCGACACCGTGTCCCGCCGCCTGGACCGCACCCTGCTCCAGCAGCGTGCGGTCGGATGAGTGCCGGCCCCGCTCTGCGTTGCGGCGGCCGGGCACGTCGGTGGCCTCAACCCTCCTCGTCGTGGCTCTCCGGTGCGCAGATCCACTCCGACCAGTCCACCCCGAGCTTCTCGGCGAGCCGTTGCAGGGCCTGCTCAGTGCGTCCGTACGCGACGAGCTCGGAGTCGCCGTAACCGGTGTTGTGGGCCACGATGACATCCGGCCCGCCCCAGAACTCGGTACGGGCTCCGAGCTCGCGCCACGGCAGCAGGCCCAGCGGGCGCAGATGCTCCCGCAGTCCGGCCACGACCTGCGGACTCACCACACCCTCCTCGACGGTCCATGCGTAGTGGGCGGGCAGCCGCGTAACGGCCAGGTGCAGGAAGAACTCCGAGACCGAGTGGCTCTGCAACAGCCACACCTCTTGTCCGTCGTCATCCCGCGCCGAAACCAGGACCGGCGGTTCGGCGAGACCGCTGCGTGCCGCGGGGTAGCCCCACTCGTTGCAGTACTGATTCTCCGCCATGAAGACGCACACCCGCAGGTCCTCGTCCGGCCCGACGAAGGGGTTCACCTGCGGCAGGGCGCCGGCGACGCCGTAGCCGGTGGGATCCGGACGGACAGTGGGAGGCCAGACAGGATTGGTCTCGTACAGCTCCCCCCGGTCGGCGAAGGAGTTGCACGGCAGGGCCCACCACTCGTCCAGTGCGGCAGGTATCGCGAGCGAGCTGTCGACGTCGTCGTCGCCGGCTTCTTCGTCTACCGGTGCATCGGACTCCGTGTGGCCGGCAGGTTCGTACCCCCACTCCTGCTGGAAGCGCCGCAGCAGGTCCCAGCGCGCGCCGCCACCGTCCGTACTGCCGGCGGCGGCCGCGCTCCGTGCCTCTTCCAGCCACTCGTGGAAACGTCCGTAATCGATCTCTGTCACGCCGAGATCCTACGTACGCACGTACGAAAGCCGCGCCTGCCCCATGTGCGGACGCCGGCGTCGTTCCCGGCTGTCCCCTACGGCGTGGGGGTGCTCTCGATGTACTGCTTGATGAGTTCGTACGAGCGAATGCGGTCGTGGAGGTCGTAGACGGGTGACGTCAGCATGAGTTCGTCCGCTCCCGTCTCATCGGCCAGTTGTGCGAGCCGGTGCACGACGATCCCGGGCGTCCCGACGGCTTGCTGTGCGCGGAAGGCCTCCAGTGCTTGCCGCTCTTCCGTCGTGAAGGGGTAGGCGGCCGCCTCTTCCGGCGTGGGGAACGGAGTCTCGCTCCGGCCCTTGAGAAGCCCGGCCTTGACCACTGCCATCGGTCCGCCTCGCCGTGCGACCTCCTCTTCCGTCTCAGCACACAACGCCTCGACGCACACCAGCACCCGGGGTGCCTCGCACCAGCGGGACGGACTGAACGCCGACCGGTAGCGTTCCAGGACCGCGAGCGTGTTCTGCGGCCGGATGTGGTGCGCGACGGCTATCGGCAACCCCAGCTCGGCGGCCAGAGCGGCGCCCGCGGTGCTGGATGCCAGCAGCCACGGCTCCGGCAGCGGGCCGAGTGCGACCTCGTCGACCAGGAAGGAGAGGGTCGCGGCGATGTCGCCCCGGTACTCCTCGTCCGTCGCCGGTCCGGCTCCCCGGCGCAGTGCCCGCGCCGTGGCCTCGTCGAAGGTCCCGGGGCCCCGGCCGATCCCCAGGTCGATGCGGTTCTCGTGCAGGGCGGCCAGGGTTCCGAACTGCTCCGCCATCGTGATGGGGGCATGGTTGGGGGCCAGCACTCCGCCCGAACCGAGACGTATGGACGAGGTCAGAGCCGCGGCATGTGCGGTCAGGACGACCGGCGGAAACGCGCCGATCGCGGGCGAGTGGTGGTGCTCGGCGTACCAGAGCCGGTGATAGCCCAGCCGCTCCATCGCCTGAGCGAAGGCTGCTGTGTCACGCAGGGTGTCCACGGCTCGGGTGCCCGTTTGCACCATCGCGACTTCCAGCGCTGAAAGGGGGATGTTGATCATGTCGCCAGCATAGAGATCAAACGATCGGTGGGTTCTTGCTCTTGCTCTTGCTCATGCCCGCGTTCACGATCGCGGTGAGTGCCTGGGCCGTCGTGGTCCGGTACAAGGTCGGTGCGACACCGGCGAGGGGCCGCGGGCCGACGAGGGCGGTGCGGGTTCCGGCGCGGTGGCCGGCGTCGATGTCGCAGGCGGAGTCGCCGACCATCCACGAGGAGGACAGGTCACGGCCGAGGTCACCGGCGGCCTGGTGGAGCATTCCCGGGGCGGGCTTACGGCACGAACAGGCGAGGGAGAACCGCGGCACGGTACCGCCCGGATGGTGCGGGCACAGGTAGATGCCGTCCAGCCGGACCTGATGGTGGGCCAGGAGTTCCCGCAGCCGCTGATGCATCGGGGCAACGGCGGCCTCGTCGACCAGGCCGCGGGCCAGCCCGCTCTGGTTGGTGACCACGACCAGGGCGAATCCGGCGTGCTGGAGGGCGCGCAGCGGTGGGCCGATGCCCGCCTGGAGTACCAGGTCCTCGGGGCGGGACGGGTAGTGCCGGGGTTCGGTGAGGGTGCCGTCGCGGTCGAGGAACACCGCCAGCCGCCCGCGGGCGCCGGCGCGCGCCGGATCGCTCATGCCGCTTCACGGGTGCCGAAGGCGTGGAACAGTTCGGCGGCCCGGGTTTCCACGCCCTGGAGGGAGACCGTGGGCCGGCCGGGCAGCGCGGTGTCCAGGGCCGTCATCTCCGCGCACGTGTAGTACTGGTAGGCGGCTGCGACCGCGTTCGGCATCAGCGTCACCCGCAGCGGTTTCTCACCTCTCGTCTCGCGGTGCAGGCGGGCGCACCACTGGGTGATCTCGGCGAAGGACACGGCGAAGCCGGCACCGAGGTTGTAGACCGCGGCAGGCACCTGCTGCCGGGCGAGCCGGAGGATCGTGGCGGCGACGGTCTCGACGGGGACGTAGTCGCGGGCCGCGGTCAGGGAGTCGTCGAACAGGCGCACTTCGCCGGTACCGGCGGCCGAGCGCAGGAGCTGGGACAGGATCGAGGCCATGGGGCCTTTGTCGGTCTCATCGGGGCCGAACACGTTGGTGTAGCGCAGACCCACCCAGTCCAGGCCCGTGCGGTACCGGGAGCGCATCTGCTGGTCGAGGGCGAGCTTGGATGCCGCGTACGGATTCAGCGGGCCTGAGCAACGTGCGGGGTCGCTGTCGGCGTGCTCGGGGATCGGCTCCCGGTGGTGCAGGGTGCCGTAGACCGAGTGCGAGGAGGCGTAGATCAGGCGGGCGCCCCCGGTGCGGCAGGCCTCGGCCAGCCGCAGTACGCCGTGGGTGTTGGTGTCGTCCAGTTCCGGCCCCGCCACCGCGCGGGTGTCGCTGATCCCGGCCTGGTGGACGACGGTCCGGTACCGGCCGGCGGCGATCTCGTCCAGGACGTCGCGGGAGGCGAACGGCGTGCGCTGCCGGCGCACTGACCCGGCGAGGTGCCCGGGGGCGGCGCGCAGGTCGAGTGCGGTGACCTCGTAACCGGCCCGGTGGAAGGCCGCGGTGGTGTGCCGGCCGATGAATCCGGCCGCGCCGGTGACGAGCACGTGCGGGTTCATGGTGTGCCTGTCCGCCTGTCTGTTGGGTGAGCGGAGGTCACGACGCGCTCCTGGGTCACTGGTGGGACGGCGCGTGAACCTTGATCACGTCGCGCACGTAGTCGGCCGCCCTGGCCGTCTCGGCCGGCAGGATCGACCGCGCGCAGTGCGGTTCGAGCGTGAGGTACCCGTCGTAGCCCGCGGTCGTCAGGCTTGCGATGATCGCCGGCCAGTCGAGTTCCCCGGTGCCGAGCGGCGCCGTGTCGTAGGCCCTGCCGTGATCGGTGTACCGGGTCCAGCCGTCGGGCGGGGTTTCCGCCGGCGCCCGGCGCACGTCCTTCACGTGGGCATAGCGCACCCACGGCAGGAGCAGGGGCAGCGCGTCGCGGGCCGGGGAGACCGCCGTGCAGAGGAAGTTCGCGGCATCGAAGTTCAAGCCGAACCAGGGCGAGCCGACCCTGGCGCACAGCTCCGCCAGCGCCACCGGCCGCCGGCTGACGTCGGATCCGGCCGGGTCCCATCCGAACGCGTCGAACTCGTTCTCCAGCACGACCACCACGCCTTCGGCCGCGGCGTGGTCAAGGACCGGTGCGAGCGCCGCGGCGTAGGCCGCGATGGCGCGCCGGTCATCGACCACCGGCGCGTGACCGAAGTAGGTGTTCACCCGCTTGCAGCCGGTCCGTGCGGCAATCGTGATCGCCTCGTGGAGAAGCGAAACGCCGTCCGCTTCACCCGTGCCGTAGAGCTGGCTGGGGGTTGATACGCAGGCTATCCGCAGCCCTGCACGGTCCAGCTTGCCGAGTGCGGCGTCGATACCGTCCCGTACGGCGTTCTTGGGATGCCAGAATTCCACCGCGTCGCACTGAGCGGACCCGGCCATTTCAATCAGGCCGTCCACGCCGTCGGTGTCCGTGAATTCGGTGCCTGACACCGCAATCGACATTCCCTGCACCGGAACTCCCTCTCTGCTTACTGACCTCTGACCTCTACGTCCGGTGCGCCTCACCCGGCGAGGATCGCTCCCAGCCGTTTGCTGAGCGCGAGCGTCGTCATCGACGGGTTCGCCGCTCCGGTGCGTGGCATCACCGACGGGCCGCACGCGTACAAACCCCGTACTGCGGTGAACTGGTGGTCTTCGTCGAGGACTTCACCGAGGGCCAGCGTGCCGGCCTCGTGCTGCTCGGAACCGAGCGGGAAGCTGTAGGTGAGCGGCGTCGGTTTGCGTACCGCTGTCAGCCGGTCAGCCAGGTCGGGCGAACCGTGCTGCGGCGAGAAGCTGAGCTTGTCAGCCGGAACTCCGAGCAGGTGCGTCATTTCGGCCCACAATTCGCCGAGCAGGTGTTGCTGGGCGGTGCGCACCGCCTCGTCGGCCGCTTCGAGGCGGGCGTGTACGGTCGTCGGCCAGGGCCATGCGCCGCTTTCGTCGCACCGCACCCGGCCGTGCGGGCCGCGGCGCTGCTCGCCCATGGTCCAGCTGTCCAGGGTGACCGTGCCGCCGTCCGCGCTTTCGGTGAATCGCACGAACTGGTTGGACCGGGTGCCGACGGTGCCGGTCCGGTGGTAGACGTGGCCCTCGCGGGCAGCCGCCCGGACGGCGTCGGGAAGTCGTTCGGCATCGGTGAGGGCGACCGTGAACCCTTGTGAGATCTTGTCCACGAGTCCAGGCAGCTCGCGTGGTACGTCGGCGTCCGCGGCGGCCAGGGCCTGGATCGCCAGCCGGCTGTTCACGACCGTACCGGCGGCCAGGACCACCCGGTTCGCCCGCAGATCGTGCAGCTCACCGTCCTCGCCGCGGACCAGCACGCCGGTCGCCCTGCCGCGTTCGACACGGACCCCCAGTACGTCATGGCCGGCGAGGATCGGCACACGGCGCACCCTCGGGTCGCCGTAGCCGTCGTCGCCGCCGTCCCACCATGCCAGCGGACTGAACGCGCTCCACCCGCCGCCGGGTTCCGTACGGGTGGCGTGCGGCGTGCGGTCGAACGCCAGCTCACCGATGGTCAGCCCGGCCGCTCCGGGAGGCTCGGCGCCCCAGCCGACCACGTCGTCGACGACCCGCTGGTACAGCGACGGCCCGCCGTCCCACGTCCCGGTCAATGCGGTGACGACCGCGTCCGGCCACTCCTCGGAGAGGGCCCAGCGCTCGATGGGGAGGAGTACGCCACCCCAGTAGAGCGAGCGACCGCCGACCCGGCGGCGCAGTCCGGCCAGGTCGCGGTAGACCCCGCCGGCTGTCCGGTACGGACGGTGGAAGTCGGGGTCGCTGTCCGGGTGCAACCAGAGCCGGAGCGCTTCGGCCGGGGAGTGTGCGGTTTGGATGTGTGTGCGGCCCCGGTCCGGGCCGGCCTCCAAGACGGCCACCGAGCCGCGGCTCCGCCGGCCGAGTTCCGCCGCTGTCGCGAGACCGGCCATTCCCGCACCGACCACGAGTGTCTCTACGTCTGTCTCTACATCGACCAAGGCCTTCCCCTTCCTTCCCCTTCCCCTTCCCCTGTTCAGTGGTTCACTCGGCACGGTTGCTCCAGACTCGCCGCCATGGTGAGCGTGCTGCTGCTGGGCAGCTCAAGTTTGTAGGCGTAGGCACCGCGGGTCAGATCGAAGGTGTCCGTCCCCTGGGCGGCGAGTTCGGTGACCATCGCGGCCGTCAGCAGGTGCCCCGGCGAGTCGCGGCGGTGGCTCAAGTCGTAGGCCGCGCGGTAGGCGTAGTACGTGCGATCGTGCCGGAAGCCGAACCATCCGGCGAGCAGGGTTTCGTCCAGCCACAGCTCGTGCAATCGCACGGTGCTGGAAGGCTCGGCGGCGACGGCCGCGTACGTCCGGTCGACCACGCCGCCGTCGAACGGCGCCACCGCGTCGGGCCGGTCGCGCCACTGCTGAACGTGCAGGGCGATGAACGCCGGCAGACGGGCGGCGGCCCGCGCCGGGGTGTCCGCGCAGGTGAGCCGGAGCGTGCCGAGTCGCTCGATCCGGCGGCGCTTTCGCCGCATGTCGCGCCGTTCGCTGACGCGCCGGACGACGTCGGGGTCGGTGAGGTCGAGCCGGAAGACCGTCTCCGACGGCCGGGGCGCGGCGCCCAGCTCGGACACCGCGCGCAGCAGCGGTCCTCCGGCTATCAGGTTGCTCAGCTCCAGGCGGGCGCCGAATTCCCGCTGACACCGGTCGATCGCCTCGGCCAGCCCGCCTATGTCGGGCTCGGGGCCGGTGGGCGACGCGTCGCCCACCTCCGCGACTTCGTGGTAGTCGGCCCATGGCCAGGACAAGGGGCGGAGGACCGCCATGCTGCCGTCCTGGTGCAGCTGCAAACCGGCCACCAGGGCGGGCCGGCCGGTACGGGTCATGTGGATCAGCACCGGGGTCGCGCCCTCGGCGTCCGCCGCCTCGCGCATCCACGCCCGCCACCAGCCGCGCGTCTGGAACGGCGTCCGCGCCGAGAGCTGGTGCGCGTCCAGGAAGTCCGTCGCCGCCCGCACGCCGTAGGCGAACGCCACCGTACTCATCCGGCGCGCTCCATCCGCCACAGCTTCTGCTCAACGCAGGTGGACAGAGCCGCTTCTAAGCCGGCTAATTCGGCTAATTCGGCGTCGGCATCCCTGGCGGTATCCCTCCCCACGCTCATAACGCTGCCTTGGTGGCGTCCTCGACCGTGGTCTTGAACAGCCGTGCCGCTGCCTCGATCGCGTCGTCGTCGGCGTTCACGTCGATGCCCACACCGCTGCCGAGGTAGGAGTCGACCACCCCGACGCTCAGCAGGATGCTGCGGCTGAGCAGGTCGTCCGTGCGCGGCAGGCTGCCCGGCGGATAGGACCGGTGCAGGACGGCGCGTTCCGGCCTGGGCGTCTCCGATGCCCTCGGGACCGTTAGATCCGTTAGATCCGGCCGCAGTTGGGACATGTTGGCGTAATGGTGTTTGCCGGACTGGTTCAAGGTGATCGTGCCCAGCCGGGTTGCCACCTCACCGGCCGTGGCCGCGGACGCGAACGTGTACGCGAGCACCGTGGCGCAGTCGCCGTCCGGGTCGTGCAGGGGGCGGCGCGTCACCCCGGGCAGGTCGCCGATCGCGTCCGCCAGCTTGTCCCGGTTGGCTCGCAGCGTCCGCAGGATGTCCGGCAGCTTGCGCACCTGGGCGAGCGCGACCGCACCGGTCAGCTCGTGCATCCGCAGGTTCAGGCCGAACAGCGGCGGCCCGTCGGTGACGCCCATCCGCAGCGGCGCGGCGCCGTGGTCGTGCAGGGCGAACGCCGTCTCGTACAGGTCGTCGTCGCCGGTGAGCAGCACGCCGCCGTCACCCGCGGTGAAGGTCTTGAAGACGTTGAGGCTGAACGCGCCGAACCGGCCGAACGTGCCCAGGTGCCGGCCGTGGTACGTGCCACCACCGGCCTGCGCGCAGTCCTCTACGAGCAGCAGGCCGTGCTCTCGGGTGACGGCGCCCAGGGCGTCGAGGTCGCACGGCGCTCCGAGCATGTGCACGGCGATCACCGCCTTCGTGCGGGCGGTGATTTTCGCGGCCACGTCCGCCGGGTCGAGCAGCAGGCTTTCGTCGATCTCGGCGAGCACCGGCTCGGCTCCCGTGTGCACGACTGCGGCGATCGGGGCGATGAACGTGTAGCCCGGCACGATCACCTCGTCGCCCGGACCGACACCCGCGGCGAGCAGACCGGCGAACAAGGCACTGGTGCAGCTGTTCATGCCCAGACAGTGGCGGGCACCGGTCAAGGTGCGGAACTCCTGCTCGAACCGGGCGACCTTCGACAGCGGCGCGACCCCGTCGTGGTCGTCGAAGCGGTACCGGCTCAGCTCTCGCTCACGTAGCACGCTCAGCACCTCGGCCTCTTCTTCCGGGCCGAAGCGGGAAATTCCTGGTCCGGTCATGGCGATCCCCCCTTTCGTCCAAGACGTCTAAAACGTCGTTTCTTGTGCTTGCCGGGCGCCGGGGTCTCCGGCGGCCGGGTCGCTCGGGAGCAGATCCATCAGCAGCGCGTCGCGCCACGTGCCATGGTGGCGTTCGTACGCCCTCATCAGGCCGACCTGCTGGAATCCCGCCTTCTCCAGGCACCGCACGGCGGCCGCGTTGCCGGGGTGGGGCGCCGCGGTGACGCGGTGCCGGCCGGCGGCGAAGACCGATCCGGCGAACAGCCTCAGCGCTCGGGTCCCGATCGACCGGCCCCGGTCGGCCGCGTCGGACACCGCCACCGCCTCGACGTGGATGTGGCCGAGCTCCGGGTCGGCCTCCGTGCGGTACTCCAGGAAGCCGACCGGACGATCGCGCTCAAGCATGATCAGGCAGCGTTCGTGAAGGAACCGGCTGAGCACCCCGTCGGCCGGTTCCAGTGCTCGCCACGCCTGAACGTCGGCGTCGCCGAACGCCCGGCGGAACAGGTCGAGGTCTCCCGGTATCGCGCGGCGCAGGCCGATGCCGCTCTCGTCGGTCTGGTCGTCCGCGACGACGGCGGCACCGGGCCGTACGGCTTCCTGCTCGCCGGCCGCGATCAGCGTTTCCAGCAGGTCGACCAGTGCGGCGGCGTCTTCCGGGCGCGGGTCCGGCACGACGCGGCACGTGGGCGCCGCGAACGCCTCGGCGGTGAGGAACGGGTGGCTGCCCAGGACCAGCAGCGGGCGTCCCGTGTCCAGGGCGAGACCGATCTCGGTGAGCGTGCCGTAACGGCCTTCGAACGCGATCATGCCGTCGCCGCACCAGTTGAGGATGTTGCTCCGGGCCAGGTCCATTGACGTGGGCAGGGCCCAGGTGGTCCCGTCCTCGGCGTCGGACAGCCGGTTCCACTTCAGCAGCGCGAGGGTGTCGCCGCCGGCCGCCCGGCAGCCCTTGTTCGCCGCGGCCGCCACGCCGCCCTCGCCGCCGCTCACCACGCCGTAGCCACGCTTGGCGAGCTCTTCGCCGATCCTCTCCGCCAGCCGGAGGACGTCGCCTCCCGCGTTGCCGGGCCGGCCACCGAGCACCGCTATCGCGCGCCGGCGGGTCATTTGACCACCTCCTGCTCCTGGTGCCCGGCTCGCCGCGTGCTCCACTCCAGCTGGTCCAGTTCGATCAGCACATCGGCCGGGCGCACACCGGCCGCGCACGGAGCCGGGCAGCCGGAGTAGTAGCGCCGGCAGGTGCCGTTCGGCTTCATGGAGGAACAGGACAGCGCGATGGTGCTCTGCACGGCCCGCGAGACATCAGGGGCCGCCACCGGTGACCAGATGGCACCGTCGGTGGCCAGGTACAGCGTGACGACCGGGCAGCCCAGTGCGGCCGCCAGGTGTACGGCCAGCGTGTCGTTGCTGACCAGCACGTCCAGCCCGGCGATCCAGTCGCGGAGGGCTTCCAGGGAGTGCAGGAACACCGTGTCGGAGACGACCGGCGATGACGACAGCCGGCGTGCCAGTGCCTGCTCGTCCGCTCCCGGGCCGACCGCGACCTCGGCGGTCAGCCCCCGGTCGCCCAGCCGCGTGATCAGAGTCGACCACTCACCCGGCGGCCAGCGTTTGACCGCGGCACTGGCGCCGACGTAGCAACCGACCACGCCCGGACGGGGTTTCCGCCGGTCCGCGAGCCAGGCCGGGCGACTCAGGTCGACGGGGACGTCGTGCGCACGCAGGAGACCGGCGGCCTGTTCACCGAAGGGCAGCCGCCGGGGCCGCTCACCTAATTCGTGCAGATCCCAGCACTCGACTCCGTTTTTCGTCGCCTCCGCCCGGAATTCGAAGTAGTTTCCGTCCTCTTCGGCGGACTCCATCCTGAGGTTGACGACCAGCTCCACACCATGGCGATCGATAAACTTCCACAGCGCCTCCCGGTCAGCCAGCAGGAACCGTCGCCACAGTGCCGGGAACATCCCGGAAGCACCCTGTATGCCGGCCGCCGAACGTACCCAGTCCGTGTCGAGCGCAATGTTCGGCGCCATGAAGTAGCGCCATTCCGGATGGCATTGCTCAAGCGCCGCCAGTAGGGGCGCCACAATGATCCCGTTACCCACGCCTTCGTTTATCACGATCATTGCAGTACGCATGCTTGCCCTTCCAGGTCAGCGTCCAGCTACCTTCCAGGTCAGCGTCTAGCTATCGGCTCCCGGTCGGGCACTCAGACGGCTGAGGAGCCGGGGGGTGGCGATCCGGTCCAGGTACTCGGGCTCGCGGTGCGCGCGCTCAATGCCGGGACGAAGGTCCATCAGGTAGCGCACCGAGGCCACTTCCTTACAGCCGATCCCCAGCTTCTGCGCCATGCGCTTGTAGAGTCCCCGCGCGGGACGGTTGTCAGGCTCGGTCTCGCCTTCGGCGAACTCATAGCCGCGCCGCATGCACTCCGTGAACACCGCGGCGATCACGGATGCTCCGATGCCCCGGACACCACGATGGGACTCGGTCACATAGACGTCGTGTACGTACGCCACCTTGTCGGCGAACTGAAGGTTCGGGAGGGGATCGACCATCACGAAGCCCACGGCGACGCCCTCTTCGACCGCCATCATCTGGAATCTCGCCCCATTGTCGGCGATGCTCTCGAAGAAGGTGCGGGTGGTGACGAGGTCGACCTCTTTGCCGCAGTCGTACTGCTGCTCGGCGATCAGCGGCATGAGCATGTCCAGCTTGTCCTTGCTCACCACGACCGTATCAATGCTCACGTGATCTCCATCCCTGCGGACATTCCAGCGATCGGCTTGCTATCGCGCCCCGGCTGACGCGCTTTCGGAAGACTTGGGTTTCGCCATCACCGTGTATCACCGTGTCCGTGCCGACTCGATCAGCGACGACGTCGACCAGCCGGCGACGAAGGGCACGACCACGGTTCGTCCACCCAGGGAGCTGACCAGCTCGTTCTCGGGAATTTCCATGCCCGAGTAGTCGCCGCCCTTGACCCAGACCGAAGGCCGCAGCGCGCGGATGGCCGCTTCGGGGGTGTCCTCATCGAACACCAGAACGGCGTCCACGGAGGCGAGCGCTTCAAGCACGAGAGCGCGTTGTGCCGCCGGCACGATGGGGCGCGACGGGCCTTTCAGCCGGGATAACGAGTCGTCGCTGTTCAGGCAGACGATCAGGCAGTCACCCAGCCTGCGCGCCTGTTCGAGCAGCTGGATGTGCCCGATGTGCAGCAGGTCGAAACACCCGCCGGCAGCGACCACGGTGCCGCCTCTGGCACGGACCGCATCGGCGAGCTCGACCGCTCCGTGGGCGGCCGCCGCGGGCCCGCCGCTGGAGAGCCCGGTCATCGGGCCAGTCGCCGGCCCGGTCATCGCTGAATCGTCGTCGGGCGGGTCCTCCGGCGAGTGCTCCAAGGACCTGGGACCACCGGCTGCCACGTACGCCGACGCTGCCGCCACCGCCGATGTCACCGCCTCGCTGGGCAGCCGGCCGCAGGCCAGCATGGCGGCGAGGTGACCGGCGAAGAAGTCGCCGGCACCGCACGGGTCGGCCTTCCGTCCCGCGGCGACCTTCGTGGGCACGACCAGCGGCGGCATGTCCGCGTCGGTGAGCAGGACAGCGCCGTGCTCGTGCCGGGTGAGCGCCACCTGGACCGGCCCCCACGCGCCCCACACCGCGCGTGCCGCCTCGACGTCATCGGACAGCGTGTCGCTGCCCGCGAGGGAGGCGATCACCCGGGCTTCGCGGCTGTTCGGCGTCACGACAGCCGTATGGGCGACCGGGGCCGCGCCGCGCGGATGCGGGTCCCAGACCAGCGGGGACCGCCGGGCGGCCTCGGCCAGTACGGCACGCAGGCCGGCATGCGCGGCGACGCCTCGGCCGTAGTCGGACACCAGGATGCCGCCGGCCGCCGTCAACGCGCGCCGTGCCGCAGCCAGTGCCGATTCGCCCTCCCGCCCGACCGGCGGGCAGACGTCGTGCTCGTCCAGCATCATCAGGGTGCGCCCGGCGGCACGGATCCGCGTCTTCACGGCGGTCGAGCCGTCCAGCCCGAGGTCGACCACCTCGACTCGCGCTTCGTCCAGCAGCGTGCGCAGCCGGTCGCCGACCGCGTCCTTGCCGAGGGCGGTGACGAGGGTGACCGGGTAGCCCTGTCGCGCGGTCAATACGGCGGCCAGTGCAGCACCGCCGGGGCGCATGTGTGTGCTGCCACCGGACACGACCAGGGCCGGCTCGTCGGATGCGACCCGCTCCACACGGCCGAGGTGATCGTGGTCGAGGAACGCGTCGCCGACCACCACCAGGTCCGGGCGGGCCTTGCGTGCCGTGGCCGGCCGGCGTTCCCTCGCCGGCTCCGGTGACGAAGTAGACGAAAGCGGCGGCGCGGCGGACGGGGTGGAACCGACGGACTCCGTGGCGGCCGCCTCCGTGGCAGTGGTGTCCCTCGCGGCGGCCTTCGTGGCGCTGGCGTCCCTCGGGGTGACGGCGGCATCCACGGCGGCACACATCAGGTGGACCGCCACGAGATGGCATTCCTGCACCGTGGATAACGACCGCGCCGTTACGGTCACCGCTTCGTCCACCAGCGTTGCCAACGGGTTGGGTGCCGGTCCCGTCAGCGCCCAGGTCACCGCGCCGGCCTCGCGCGCGGCCTCCGCGGCGCGCAACAGGTTGGGGCTGCGGCCGGAACCGGACATGAGCAGCACGATGTCGCCCGGGCGCGCGTGGGCCCGGACTTGCCGGGCGAAGACCTCTTCGTAGCCGTAGTCGTTGCTGATCGCGGTGACCGAAGACGTCTCGGCGTGCAGCGCTAATGCGGATATCGGAGAGCGTTCCGTCCGGAACCGGCCCACCAGCTCGGCCGTCAGGTGCTGGGCCTCCGCCGCGGACCCGCCATTACCGGCCACCAGCAGGCGCTGGCCTTCCCCGCGTAATCGAGCCAGCCGCGATCCCCAGTTCGCGACTCTGGACAGGTCGATCTCACTCAGGGCCGTAGTGAGCTGGTTCAGGTATTCCGTAGCAGTCGAAGTGTCGGCCGTCATGCCGGTGCTCCTGCTGTCGGGCGTCCCAGGAAATCGTTGAGTTCGATGGTGTGGTGGTCCGGATCGGCCACGAATGCCACCGTCTCCTGCGCGATGCGATGCGGCTCGGTGACGATCCGGTAGCCGAGCGCGCGAATGTGCTCCACCAATGCCGGAACGTCGGCGACGCGGAAAGCGACGTGGTGAGTCGGATGCGGGTCCGGCACGAGGTCTCGTTCCTGCCATAGTTCGACACCCGCCGGCCTGCCGTCCGGCGCCATCTGGAGGATGACGCGATCGGCCAGGTCGTAGCGCACGACGCTGGACAGCCCGAGTGCGTCGGCATAGAACCGTTCGGCGACGTCGATGTCCGCTACGTCCAGCCTGATGTGGTCGAAGGCGGTGACCGAGGGAGCCGCGTTCACACGGTCTTGCGATTCACTGTCCAAGCCGCGATCCTCCTCCAGGAGTGACGGAATTTCCGCCACCTGATACGGCCGCATCCGCGTTCATGGAATCTGACGTCACAGAATCCGAAAGGCACCGGACCGGCACGGTGCCGGTGCGCGAAGGCAGGTCGGATTCGGCCGTTCTCGTGCTCGTGCTCGCACTCGATGGAGGGAGCGGAAGAAAAGTCGAGCCGGCGTTCGGAGACGTGCCCTGGGACTTGAGTGAGGGAGAGAGCAGCTGGAGATCGGCCTTGGCGCAGGACAAGCATCTTTTCTTCGTCACCGGCTGGAAATCCTCCGGTGCCGCGCCGCGGCCTGTCAACCCCCCGGCCGGCTATCGGACGGCCGTAGCGAATACTTACGGTCATGGTGACCGGGCACGGCCCTTGGACCCGCGGGCCGGGTCGAGGGCCACGCCATCGACGGATAACTACGAACCGATTGCGACCTGCCGGCTACCCGTGGTAGGACGTTCTGTCAAGTTCCGGGCCGCAGCACAGCCGTCGCGGAAATCCACCTCGCCCCGAGCGGGAAACCGGACCGGCGCCACCTGGCAGCTCGGACGTGGCCGATCGCCGAACCCGCCCTGAACTCCGACGCGTTGCCGGGACGGCTGACAGCCCCCTCAGGATGAGTGCGACCCGATCCGTGGACGGCATGCATGGACCACATGCATGGACCGCATACATGGCCGCATGCACGGACCCGACGAACTCGATGGAGTACCACCGTGCCGACAGCTGATCCCTCTCCACACTTTCCCGATCCGCATCTTCCCGAACGGCAGTGGCACGCTCCGGTTCCGGATACCGGTGACACCGGTGACCCGCACAGCCGGGTCGTCATCGCCGGAGGTGGGCTCGCCGGCCTCGAAGTGGCCCGGCAACTGGCCGCTCTCGGTGTCGAGGACGTCCTGGTCATCGAAGCCGGACCCGCGCAGGATCTGTTGCACATCCATTCCGCACACAAGCCCGATCAAGCGCTGCGCACCTTCCTCGATCCCGCCGGCGACCCGCACTTCCACCGTCCTTGGATACCGGAATCCGCCCCGCATTACGCCGCCAACGCCGGTCTGCGCAAGCGCCTCGGCGGGCGCTCACTGTACTGGTACGGCGCGTCGCTGCCGGTCGAGAACTGGGCGCTGGCCGACTGGCCGGAATCGATCGTGAAAGACCTGCGCGGCTCGTGGCGGGGCGGCGGACCGCTCTACGAACAGGTCGCGGCGGACCTCGGAGTGGACCCGAACCGGCTCGACCGGCAGCAACCGGTGCTGGAGCTCGGAGGTTTCCGTCTCGTCCGCACCCCGCAGGCCGAAACCCGGTTCGGTGACGACGGCCGCTGGTACGCCTACTCCCCTCTGGACCACTGGCGGGACCCCGTAACGGGCGCCGCGTTGGACGGCCCGCGCGGCATCCGGTTCCTGTGCGGCACCGAAGTCCTCTCGGTTGACATCAAGGACGGGCGGGCCCGCGGCGTCCTCGTCAGGGAAACCGGCCCGAACGCCGAGCCCCGCCGGATTTCGGCGGACTCGGTGGTCCTGGCAGCCGGGACCATCGAGAGCAGCAGACTGGCCATCCAGGCGCTGTGCGCCGTCGACCCCGGCCGCCCGCCCCGCCTGGACGGGCTTACCGATCACATCGTCCAGGGCTTCTTCCTGCGCGTTCGCGACGCCGGTGATGCTGGTGATGGCGGTGATTCCGGTGACGGTGGTGGCGGTGATGCCGGCGGCGGCAGTGCATCCCATGGCCTGTCGGGCATCGCATCCGGTTCGTACGTGGCCGCATGCGAGGACGTCGTCCGGTCGAACCTGTTCATCACGGTTGAACGGCCCGAACCCGGCGTCCTTCTCTTCGACGTGCGGCTCACCGGGGAGCAGCTGCCCGGGACGGGGAGCCGCGTGACGTGCGAGCCGGGCGGCGCGTACCCGTGGCGCACCACGGTCACGGCGAATCTGGCCCCGGCCGACCGGGACGTCGTCGGACGCCAGCACCGGGTGCTGGAGGAGGTGTGGCGCCGGCTGGCCGCCGAGTTCGGTCTCACCGCCACGCCCTTGGCTTTCGACGACTTCGACCACCCGGTTCGCACCAACGCGTTCGTGCTGCCGGAGTCGATCGGCGCGGAAGCGTCCGAAGGGCCGTT
Source organism: Streptomyces klenkii (assembly GCF_003626645.1). Taxonomy (GTDB): domain Bacteria; phylum Actinomycetota; class Actinomycetes; order Streptomycetales; family Streptomycetaceae; genus Streptomyces; species Streptomyces klenkii. The sequence goes on from NZ_RBAM01000010.1 coordinate 136,327, forward strand.
CACGTGGTCGAGCCTGCTGGGTACCGAGGACCACGAGGGTTGTACGTTGCCGCTGGGTGAGGTACTCGACGACCGCCACGCATTCGCCGCCGTCCCGGGTCTCTACGCCTGCGGGCCGGCGACCTTTCCTCGCATGGGCGCCGCCAACCCCTCGCTCACGACCCTGGCACTGGCGCGGCGCCTGGCCCATTTCCTGGCCGAGACTGAAGCTGCGGCCGAGACTGCGGCCGAGACTGATGACCGGAAGCCGCACCGAGGGACATCGGAGGCACAGGCGTGATGTTCGCGGACAAGCGTGTTCTGGTCACCGGAGCGTCGAAAGACATCGGCCGGGGCATCGCGCTCGAACTGGCCGGCCGCGGAGTGACCGTCGTCGGCACGTACAACACCGGCGCGGCCGACGCGGAGGAACTCCTTTCCCTCGGCGTCGAGGAGATGGTCCACCTCGATTACTGCGACCGGGAGGAATCAGCGGCCACGCTCGCCCGGCTGGCCGCCGCCGGCCCCTTCCACGGGCTCGTGAACAACGCCGCGGTGATCGAGTTCACCTCCTGGGAGTCCAGCCTGGAATCCTGGGACAGGGTGTTCGACGTCAACCTCCGGGGCCCGCTGGCCACCGCGATCGCGCTCGCTCCCGCCATGCCGCCCGGCAGCTCCATCGTCAATATCTCCAGCACGGCGGGGGCGACGGGCTCATTCAACGCACTCGCCTACTCGGCGAGCAAGGCCGCCCTCACCAACCTGACGAAGAGCCTCGCCAACGTGCTCGGGCCGGCCGGAATCCGGGTCAACACCGTCTCGCCCTGCTATATCGATGCCGACGCGCCCGCGGAATCAGCCGGATTGACTCCGCTGAGGCGCAATGGGTTCCCCGACGACATCGCCTCGGTCGTGGCGTTCCTGCTCACCGACGACGCCCGCTTCGTCACCGGCACGGAAATCACTGTGGACGGCGGGTACACGGCTGCCGATGCGCTCGCGAAACGCGCGTACGACGGGGGCTGACCGATCGAAGCGGGCCGGCCGGGGGCGCCTCCTCCCCCAAAGCGCCAGTACGGCGCAGACGACGGCCATCGGGGCGGTCATCAGGAGCGTGACCGGTGTGGTCTCCAGGCCCGCGCCCTCGGACAGAAGGATGCCTGAGACGAGGGAGAGGACCATGTTGTTGCCGGCGTGCGCAAGACTGACGACCCAGACGCTCCCGCTGCGCACATAGAGCCGCACCAGGAGCGCCTCCTGGAACTGGAAGGAAACCGTCCAGGCCAGCAGGCCGACGAGGACGCCCGGGAATTCGATGTAGCCGGCGAAAGCCAGCGGGTAGTGCCACGACGCCCAGATGAGGCCCGTGAGCACGGTGGCCTTCGCGGAGCTGCCGGGAGAGAGACGGGGGCGCAGATAGCTGGTCCAGCCGAACTCTTCGCCACCGTAGATCGGTGTCAAGAGCGGTAGAACGGCCATGAGCAGCAGGACGAATGCCCACGCGGGCATGCCGCCGGCGAAGTCCCGGAGCGGGGTGAGGTCCGGGGTCCACAGTCCCAGTGCCGCCGCCAGTCCCATGGTGGCGGCGGTCAGCGCCAAGGGGCCGAGCCAGGCAGCGGCGTAATAGGGCCACGCGCTGCGCAGCCGCAGGCGCAGGCCGGAATCCGCGAAGCCCTCCTTGGTGACCCAGCGGCGCACCACGGCCGCCGCAATGGCCGGCATGAACCCGAAGGGCAGCTGTACGAGGGGATTCTCCAGCGACAGGCCGCAGGCGAAACGGACCGTGAAGACGTAGGCCCAACTGGCTCCGAAGCAGATGACGAGGAAGGCCGTCACCCCCTTCTTCCTCGTCCGGTTCTCTCTCATCCGGCTCTTCTTCATCCCGCCTGATTCCGGCGACAACGCCTTCGATGCCATGAACGCACCCCCGCTTTCCCCATGTTGTCTGCAAGTGCACGGCAACTTTCGCCGGGCGGGGCGGTCGGCACATCCCGGTAGCGGGGGAACCCGCATCTGGCTCTTGCGGGGGAAGTCCGCGGCGAGACGCGAGTGCGATACTCCCCGGCGTGCGCACGCTCATACCTCCGCCGTTCCTCGCGGATACCTGCAAAAGCTGGCTCCACGCGTTTCTCGGCGCCGCCGCCGGCCTGCCGGCGCTCGCGGCGGCGGTCCTGGCGGTCGCGGCGGCCCCGGCCGGCTGGCCGGGGCCCGTACGCGCGGCTCTCTGCCTCGTCGTCTGGTCCGGGCTCTGCGTCGCGGCCGGCCGTCTCCGCGTCGCCCGGTCCGTATCCGTACGGCTGGCCAACAGCCTGCTGGACACGGCCCTGCCCGCTCCCGGCCACTCAGTCACAGGAGCGGACGCACAGCCGCACCGCCTGCGCACAGGTGCGTGGCTCGTCCTGCACGGGCTGCTGGGCGGGGCGTCGATCACCGTCTCCGGGCTCCTCCTCATGGTGGCCGCCGCCCTCCCCACCGCCTGGCTCAGGGGCGGAGACAGGATCACCGTGTTCCTGCCCGTGGACGTGGCCGGCGGTGCGCCGGGGCTGTGGACGCTGCCGGCCGCCGCCCTGCTCCCGGCCCTGGCCGTTTGCGCGGCCAAGGGCGCGGGCTCCCTCTTCAGGCGGCTGGCTCCGCCGCTGCTCGGCCCGCTTCCCGCCGAGCGGCTCGCCGCGCTCGAAGGCCAAGTGCGCGTGCTGGCACAACGCAACAGACTCGCCCGGGAGTTGCACGATTCGATCGGCCATTCCCTGACCGCGTCCACCATTCAGGCCGCGGTGGCGAAGGAACTCGTGGAGACCGACCCCGCTGCGGCCCGGCGCGCCCTGACCGGGCTGGAGGAGGTTTCCCGCGCGGCCCTGGACGACCTCGACCACGTCCTCGGCCTCCTACGGGAGGGCCGGACGCCGACGTCCCCGCCGTTCTCACTGACCGACCTGCACGCTCTGGTGGACCGGGTGCGCCGGACCGGGACGGATGTCTCCTCCGACGTCACCGGTGACATGGCGGGCGTACCGGCGACCGTATCCCGGGAGGCGTACCGGATCGTCCAGGAGGGCCTCACCAACGCCTTGCGCCATGGCGGGCCGTCCGAGCCCGTCGGCCTGCGGGTGGCCGCCACGGCGGCGTGGCTGGAAGTGGAGGTGACCAACCGGATCAACCCGATCAACTGGATCAACCGAATCGCCGATCCGGTGCTCGCCACGGCTCGTCACCCGCTCGCCGGCCGTGCCCACCGCCGCGGCAACGGTCAGGGCGTCACCGGCATCAGCGAGCGCGTGCACCTGCTCCGCGGGGAGGTCTCCGCGGGCCCCGACGCCTCCGGCACCTGCTGGCTGCTCGCCGTCCGCATCCCGCTACGGTCGGCGCCATGACCACGACCGCCACCGTCTCCCTCCTCGTCGCCGACGACGAGGAGCTCACCCGTACCGGCCTGCGCACCCTGCTGTCCGCCAAACCGGGACTCGACGTCATCGGCGAGGCCGCCGACGGCCACCAGGCCCTGGCCCTCGCCACCGAGCTCCGGCCCGACGTCGTACTGATGGACGTACGCATGCCCGGGATCGACGGCATCGAGGCGACCCGCCGGCTCCAGACCGCTCTCCCCCGGCCGCCCAAGGTCGTGGTGATCACCACCTTCGAGAACGACGAGTACGTCTACGACGCCCTGCGTGCCGGCGCGAGCGGCTTCGTCCTGAAGCGGGCGCCCTCGGAGCAGATCGCCCATGCCGTACGCCTGGTCGCCACGACCGACTCCGTCCTCTTCCCCGACGCCGTCCGCAGACTCGTCGCCGCGCGGCCCTCGCCACCGGCACGCCCCGCGCGCGGCGTGCCCCCGCTCACGGGCCGCGAGGCCGAGATCCTCCGCCTCATGGCGAGGGGCCTGTCCAACCCGGACATCGCCGGCCGGCTCGTCGTCAGCCTGGAGACCGTCAAGACTCACGTGAGCAACCTCCTGGCCAAACTGGGCGCCCGGAACCGCACCCAGGCCGTGATCCTCGCCTACGAGTACGGCTTCGTCGTCCCCGGCACGGGAAGCCCGGCGGTGGACCGGCCTGTAGATACGCGATTGAGTCACAGCTGAGTGCGGGCCAAAAGGCAGCGACCGAAAGACAGTCGTCGAAAGGCAGTCACCGAAAGGCAGTCACCGAAAGGCAGTCGTCGAAAGGCCGCAATGGCAGGCCGGGATGGCCGCGGCAAAGTGGCCTGCCAGGCACGCCGGCCCGGCGCGTCGCGGTCGCACTCCGTGCGCTGGTGCGGGCTCCCTGTGCGCCCCTCTCACCGCTATGTGCCCCTCGAAACCATCATCTGTCGCAGAAGCTCTCTCACAGGAGATCACCCCGGATCACTATCATGACGAATAGTAATTAGTCTGCCACCGAAGGTAACCGATGGAGTCTGATGGCGATGCCCTGCGAGGGGAATCCGCGAGCGGTACCGATCCGGTCCGCACCGGTCGAACATTTCAGATCGCCGAGGTGACCGCCCGGCCGATCGCCATCCGGTGCATGGGCCGCTCCTACCGTGCCCGTGCACAGGGCGACACCGTCGTCTTCCACGACGTCACCGACATCACTCGCCCCGTCGTCCTGGGGGAGGCTCACCGCACCGGCAACGGCACCTGGGACATCGTCACGGCACGTGGCCGGAACCTCCCGCCGGCCACGGAACTGCTGCCCGTCCTCGTGGCCCTCCGCCACGCCTACTGGCCCTGAGCCCTCCCCGCCCCGGCGCCCGGCCCGGGTCACAACCCCGCGGCGTCGGCGAGCAGCCGGGCCACCTGCCCGTGACCTGCCCGGTTGGCGTCGTCCAAGGGCGTCCCGCCCCAGCGGTCCACGGGCTTCGGGTCGACCCCCACGGACAGGAGAAATTCCACGGTGTCACGGTGCCCCTCAGACGCGGCCAGGTGCAGGGCGGTGCGTCCGTCGTAGTCGGTGGCGCCGAGGGAGACGTTGCAGGCGGCGAGGCGGCGGATCTCGCTGAGGTCACCCCGGCTGGCGGCGAGGCACAGTCCCACGATGCCTTCGATAGCACTCTGCTGACGCTTGAGGCGGGGGTCGCGCTTGCCGGTCCCGGCACCGGTGCCGGTGAGCAGGTCGTAGGTGTGGATGTTGTAGCAGTCGACCAGGCGCCGGCAGACCTCGATCCCCCGCACCGAATTCCCCTGGGCATCCAGACGGGGCGACCAGATGGCTATGCCCATCAGCTGGGGCACGACCAGCATCAAGGCACCGGACACCCCGCTCTTGGCGGGCAGTCCGATCGTGAAGGCGAACTCGCCCGAGAAGTCGTACATGCCGCACGAGGACATCAGTGACAGGCAGTGGCGCACCGTCTGGGCGGAGAACACGGGATCCTCCGTCAGCGGGCACACCCCGGCATTGGCCAGAGAAGCCGCCGCAACGGCCAGCTGCTGCGCGTCCACCTCGATCGAGCAGCACTGGAAGTAGAACTCCAAGGTGGCCAGAAGGTCCGTGCCGGACGGGAAGGCGCCGCGTTCCCGCATCGAGTAGCCGAGGGCGAAGTTTCGGTCCGCGGTGTTGCGCTCGGACAGATAGACGGAATTGTTGAAACCGACGCTGCGCCCGCCCGCGAGGCGTTTCCAGGTCTCGGCCACGTAGTCGAAGCGGTCCGCGGCGTCCAGGCCGCGCCGGATGAGCGCGCAGCTCATGATGGCCCCGGCATTTATCATCGGGTTGTGCGGCAGGCCCGCCTTGTTGAAGGTCAGCTCGTTGAAGCCCTGGCCGCTCGGCTCCCGTCCCACATAGCGGTGGACGGTGTCAGGCCCGTGCTCCTCCAAGGTAATGCAGTAACTAACGGTCTTGGACACCGACTGCAGGCAGAATTTCACTCCCGCATCCCCGATCGAGAAACGCTGCCCGTCCACCGTGCATACCGAAATCGCGAACTGGTCCGCATCCACCCGCGCGAGCTGGGGAATGTACGCGGCGACCGCGCCCCTCCGGTCGGCGCGGACCTCCTGGTAGATGCGCTGGAGATCGTCCACGAGCGCGGGGAAGTCAGGAACCGCGAGCTCCCCGCGGGCCGCCCGCTCGATGAGGCCCCGGTTGAGCCGGGTGGCGGCGGAGAACTCCTCCGCCGTCAGCAGCAACGGTTCGGCCGGCGGCTGAGCGGAACACGCGCGGTCCAGATTGGCAATGGTCTCGGCGATCCTGGGGTCGTCGGGCAGGATGCCCGCCTCGCACAGCACCTCCAGCAGCAGATCCGGGGAGAGCCGGCCGGACGAGTCATGCTCGAAGCAGCCGAGAACACCCGCATGAGTTCCTCCGCCCCGGCAGCGAAGGGCACTGGGCACGGAGGGGCGTTCCGCAGGCCGCTTCCCAGGTCTCGCAGCGGCCAAAGAACTCCTCCGATCAGGGCAGCAGGCAGGTCCTTGTGCCTTGCCGGAAAACCGGCCGACGGGCGTCGCGGGCCGAGCCGTGAGGTAGCTGAGAAGCCCTGCGCCGTCCCGGCAATCCCCACCGCACCGACGATTCCCGGCCACCAGAGACGAAAACCAGCCTCACCGGAACAGGCGCACTCAACCTGGTGGTGCGGTTGCGAAGCCCGGGGCATCTCACTCCCCACGCGCCGTACGCCCGGACGCGCTCCGGCGCGGATCGGCGCGTACCGTCAATGCGCAGGCGGGTCGCACCGCACATCTCGGTACGGGCTCGCTACCGGCGAGCTGCGGTGGCGGAGGGCAGCTCATCGAAGCGGTCGCGGTACTCGCCGGCGAAGCGCCCCAGGTGGGAAATGCCCCACCGGTAGGCAATGGTGCTGACGTGATCGGTGGAGGCGAGGATGTCCTCGCGGATCCGGTTCAGCCTCAGGTTGCGCACGTACGACATGGGGGACAGTCCGAGCCGTGCGCGGAATGCGGAGCTGACGGTCCGCGGACTACAGCCTGCGGCGGCGGCAATGTCAGTGAGGGTGATGCGTTCGGCGATGTTCGTTTCGATGAACGCGAGAGCCGCACGCAAAGAGCGCGGGTGACCGGGCTGAGGGCCGTCCCGCAGCTCGGCGGTGTGGGTATGGGGCTGGGCCAGCAGCAGGGCGGTGACGATGCACCGCAGCTGGCTGCGCTGGAGCTCCGCACGCTGGAACAAGAAGTCTCCCGAGTCCAGTTGCTCCACGAGGGAATGCACCAGCAGCCGTACCGCCCGGCCCTTCGGCCCGGCCAGGTCCAGGGGGAAGTCGAAACGCACGGTGGACACCGGCAGGTGCCCGGTCAGCGCGGCGAACTCCTGATCGACCAAGGCGGCATCGATCTTCAGCCCCAGGAACCGCGTCCGGCCGCGGCGGCAGGGGCGCAGTTCCTGGGTGTCTCCGGGGTTGACGACTCCCGCGGTGGTTTTGTCGAGGGTCGTGCGCAGGGTGCCCCGGGACGCCACGATTTCTCCGGCAACACCGATGTTGACGAAGTAGGAACCGCGGCCGGCCGCTGCCGAAGCGACGCGGACGCCGAGCGGCGAGGCGAAGTAGCCGATCGCGAAATCGGGGGCGGCCGCACCGCGCAGTTCGTGATCTCCGCCGCGCAGGCCGTGCAAGCCGTGCAGGGGGGAGGTAGTGATCGAGCCGCCGAACAGCCGGGTGGCGGCATTGAGCAGGTCGACAGGATTCCGGGACCGGGTGATGCGGAAGTCTCCCAGTGGAGCAGCCACGGCTTCACCTCCCATGTCCTGCTGGCCCATCGGCCGACGGCTCGGCGTCCAGCAGGACGAACAAGATAGTGCAGGGGGCGTCGGCACCGGTGTCACCGGCACGTCGTGCGGACGGCAGACCGCCGAAGCGCTCTGCGCGTCGGGGTTGGGGGTTACGCGGGCTCGGCCATCCGGCGGTGGCAGGCATCGACCAGTCGGTACGCCTCGTCGTGACGCTGTGCCTGTTCCAGCCCGGCGATCTCCACCGAGGCCCGGACGAGCGTTCGGCAGCGCGGTGCGCGCCGGCTGACGAACGACGCGAGCCCCGCGCCGACCGACTCGCGTCGTTCGAGCTCCTCGGCCAGCACGAGCCCGTCCTCGATGGCCAGGGCCGCGCCGCTGGCCATCTGCGGTGCCGGCGCATGCGCGGCATCACCGATGACGACGGCGTTCCCGCGGTTCCAGGCGCTCTCCAGCAACGCCGTCTGCACCGGACGGCGTACCACCGACTCCTGCACGGACACGAGAGAGCTGGTCTCCCCCACGCGCCCCGGGAAGACCTCCAGCAGCTGTTGGAGGCGCGGGGCGAGCTCGGCGTCGGGCAGGGTGCCCGCCTCCACTCCGTTCTCCGTCAGGAACACATACGCCTGGCTGTCCGAAAGGGGAACGAGACCAGCCGTGTTGACCTTGCCGGCGAAGTGATGGACACCCGTCGCCCACGCCGGGCGCGGCACCAGAGCCCGCCACACCATCTGCCCGTGGTAGTCGACCGAGGTCTCAAGCCCCAGCAGGCCCCGGACCGACGAGCAGATCCCGTCTGCACCCACCAACAGCGCGACCCGCCGGACCGTCCCGTCCGAGAACCGGACACGGACCAGCTCGTCCTCCTGGTCCACCGCCACGACCGTCATCCCGTGGTGCACCACGACACCACTCCGCTCGGCCGCCTCGTGCAGGATCCGATGCAGTACGGGGCGCGCCATGCCGACCATCGCCGGCCGCTCCGCGCCGAGGAGGCGCGGCAACCGGACCCGGCCCGCGGGCTCGCCGTTCACGTCCACATGCGTGATCACACTCAACCCGTAGCCCTCGGCCAGACACACCTCCGCAAGGCCCAGCTCGTCCAGCGCGCGCAGCGACGGTCCCGTCAGGCAGAGCCCCCATCCGGACGTCGTCCTTTCCGGGCCGGCCGCCTCGGCCATCTCGACCCGCCACCCCCTACGGGCCAAAGCCGATGCCGCCGTCAGCCCGGCCACGCCGGCGCCCACGATCACGGCCGTCCGCACGCCACGAAAGGTGTTCATATACGCCTCCTGAGCCCCGAATTCACCGAACCCTAGGAGCCGCCGCCGCTCCGCCTTATCCGCATCGGGACGCGACCATCCACTCCCGGCAATCGATTACCGCGGCGCGTCCGACACACGTACTCGTACTTGTACTTGTACTTGTACTTGTACTTGTACTTGTACTTGCACTTGTCGCCGAGCTGTATCCCAGCTCGCCGGGACCCGGCCTGATGGAGGTCCGGTAGATTCGACGGACTGCTGATCGGCAAGGGGAGCGGCCGGGTGCCGCGTGTGGGACAGGGGGCCGGGGGGTGCGGAGCGGACAGGGGCAGGACCGCCGCCGGGAAGCATTGCTGGAGTGCTGGCGCGCCATCGAGCTGTTCGGTCCGCCGGGCATCCCGGCGTTGCCCCGGCGGCGCTCCGCCGCGCGGTCCGGCCCGAGGGACGAGTACGTCGTCGACCTGACGCCGCTGCCGGGACGGATACCGCCGCACCTGCCGTGGGATGCCGACCATCCGGAGACGGGCGCGCGCCGGGCGCCGTACGGCCGGATGTGGCGGCACGAGATCTACTGCGGGGTCTTCGATCTGGAGCTGCTCCGTCAGGCGATGATCGCGGTGTTGCCCGCGGGGACCGATCCGGATCCCGGTGTGCCGCAGTCCGAGCTGACGCTGCCGGGCCAGAGCGCGATGTTCGCCCTGGTCCTGGACGATGAGGGGCGACCGGTCGAGGACACGTCCGTGATCTCCGCCTGCGCCTGGGCGACCGGCCGCCTCTTCGATCCGGGACCGTCCGCGCCGGGCTGGCTGGACGGCTTCGAGGACCTCGACGACGCGTTCGGCACGGCGATCGACGAGCTGACGGCCACCGCGATTCCCTACGGCTCCACCGCCTCGGCCCCCGGCGCGGCGTACGGGCAGCGGCCCGGCTCCGGCAGCAGGCCGGGAACCGCGGCCGGGGCCGGCCGTGTGAGCTGGCAGCGACTGCTCGGCGAGATCCTGGGCGAGGCCGCCGTCGGCGCGGTCGGGGCCCTGTTCGGCGACGTCGTCGGCGCCGTCCTCCAGGGCGCGGCTGAACCCCTGGTGCGCCGCGCCGCCGACTGGGCAGCGGCCCGCCGGCCTGCCGAGGACCAAGTCGAGTCCGGGCATCCGGAGGATGGCAGGAGTGTTCCCGAGCGGGCTCCGGCCGACCCTGCGGACATGCCGGAGGCGTCCAGGGATGGCTCTGGTCCCCGCGCGCTCACGTTCGCCGATCTCGTCGCCCTGACCGCGCAGATCGCCGACCTGTGCGGGGTGCAGGACCATCTGCGACCCCAGGTGATCCGGGTGCGGAGCAGGCTGGTCCACCGGCCTCGGGACCCGCAGGCGAAGGTCGCCGCCGCGGCGCCTTTCCTGAACAGCCTGTTGCCTCCCGATCTCGCCCGGGTGGCCGGGGCCCTCGGTAAAGGGATCGGCCCGGCACTGGACGCGTACCTGACCGAGCACGATGCCATTGCCGTGGGGATGCGGACGGATGTGCGCCGGGAGCGCGGAGTCGTCCTGGCCGGGGTGAGTCCGGAGCTGGTTCCGCCGGGGCGGTGGCCCGCGCCGGCACGGTACCCGCTCGCGCTGAGCCAGCAGTTCGCGGTCGACCGGATGCTCGCCGACCGCGCGGGCACCGAAGGCGGGATGTTCTCCGTGAACGGGCCGCCCGGCACGGGCAAGACGACGATGTTGCGCGACCTGGTCGCCGCGCTGGTGGTCGAGCGGGCGGCGGTGCTGGCGACGTTCGACCGGCCCGGACAGGCATTTACCGGTCCGGCGTGGCGAGGCAAGGACCGGCAGGGCAAGCACGCGCGATTCGTGTCGCGGCTCGACCCTCGGCTGACCGGGTTCGAGATCGTGGTCGCCTCCTCCAACAACGGCGCGGTCGAGAACGTCACTGCCGAGCTGCCCGGTATCGGCGCGCTCGGTGAGCACTGGCACGGCGGCCCCGATCATTTCTCCGACCTCGCCTCCGCCCTCCTCGGCGGCCAAGCGTGGGGCCTGGTCGCGGCGGTGCTCGGGAACAAGACCAACCGCAAGGAGTTCGGCGACCGGTTCTGGTGGGGCCGGCTGCCGGAGAAGGAGGCCGAGGCCCGGTCCGCAGCAGGACTGCCACCGCTGCGCGGCATGCAGGCTGTCCTGAGTGACTGGATCCCGCCGAGGACTCCGCCCGGCGGCCGGCGCCCCGCCGCTCCGGCGAGCCGGGACGCGGCGGGCAGGGACGCGGCGAACCGGAACGCAGCGGGCCAAAACCCGGCGTCCGGCCCCGCCGAGCCCGTGCCGTCGTGGACCGCCGCCGTCGCCGCGTTCCGCACCGCCCGGGCCGAGGTCGAGCGCCTGCGTGCCGAGCGTGCCCGGCTGGCCTCGGCGCTGGCAGCCGTCGAGTCCCCGTCGGCCGGGCAGCGGATCGCGGACCTGGAAGCCGCCGTGTTCCGCGCAGACCAGCAGGTCACCGCCGCGGTGTCCGCCCTGGAACGGGCCACCGTCTCCACCGGCGAAGCCCGGAGTGCCACCGCGGCGGCCGAGGCCGGACACCGGGCGGCCGCCGAGCGCGTACCACGAGCCCAGCAGGAGCTTGCCGCCGCCCGTGCGGACCTGTCGGCCGCTCGTGAGCTGGCCGCGCACCACCGCGAGTACGTCACGGTGCTCACCGCCCGTCAGGACGCACCACCTGCCGTCCGGCGGGGCCTGCGCGGCGGACTACGGCACCTGTTCCAGAGCTCCGCCGACCGGCAGGCCGCCGAAGAGCAGCAAGAGCGTGCCCGGGCCGAGAACGCGCAACTGCTCGTCCAGCAGCGCGCCGCCCTCGACGACTCCCTGGAGCGGGTCGCCGCAGCCGTACGCGCCGAATCCCTGGCCGAGGACCGGAACTCCCGGTCCGCCACCGCCGTCGACGAGGCCGCCGCCGGCCTCACCACCGCCCTCGCGCACGAACAGACCACGCGCGCCCGGCAGGCTGCGGCGGACACCGCACTGCGGCGGGCCCGGCAGGCCGCTGACGCGGCCCGCCACGACCTGCGGGCCGCCGTGACCGAGCTCAACGAACGCCACCACGAACTGCAACACGCGGCTCGGACTCTGCCTTCACTGCCGCTCAACTGGCTCCACCTCGACGAAGCCGACCAGGAACTCGGCTCCCCCTGGTCCGACGAGGCGTGGTCCACCGCGCGCAGCGACCTGTTCCTGCGCGCCCTCGACCTGCACCGCGCCTTCGTGGCCGGGGCTGCGAAGAGGGTCCGCGGCAATCTCCAGGTCCTGATGGAGCTGATGGCGGGAACCAGTGGGCCGCTGCCCGACGAAGAGGTCGAGCGTGCCTGGCAGACCCTGTTCCTCATGGTGCCCGTCGTCTCCACCACGTTCTCCTCCGTCGGCAGCATGTTCGCGCGCCTCGGCCGGGAGTCGATCGGCTGGCTGCTCGTGGACGAGGCCGGGCAGGCCACCCCGCAGGCCGCCGTGGGCGCACTGTGGCGCGCCCGCCGTGCCGTACTGGTCGGCGATCCTCTCCAGCTCGAGCCCGTCGTCACCATGCCCACCGCTCTGCAACGCCGGCTGCTGCGCGCCTACGGCGTCGACGAGCGGTGGCTGCCCTCGGCCACCTCGGCGCAGGCCGTGGCCGACCGGTCCAACCGGTACGGCACCTACCTGCCGGCCCCGGACGGGGACGACGAGCACGTCTGGGTGGGTTCACCGCTGCGAGTCCACCGCCGCTGCGAAGAACCGATGTTCACCGTCAGCAATGAGGTCGCGTACGACGGCCTCATGGTCTACGGCACCGCGCAACAGGCGTTCCCCGACGGGGGACGGGACGGGCTGCTGCCCAGCCGCTGGCTCAACACCGACGACCCCGCCCGCCCGGCCGACGCACCGTGGGGCGAACGCGACCGCCGTGCCTTCGAGTTCGTCCTCGGCCTCTTGGACCGGCACGGCGTGGGCGTCGAGCGCGTACGCGTCATCGCCCCGTTCCGGGCCCTCGTCGCCGAGTGCAAGAAGGTCTGCCGCGGCCGTGAGGGCTGGACCGTTGAACTCCTCGACGAACGCTGCGCCACCGTCCACCGAGCACAAGGCAAGGAGGCCGACGTCGTCATCCTCGTACTCGGCGGCGGCCGCCCCGGAGCCCGCGAGTGGGCGGCCCGCACCCCTCATCTGCTCAACGTCGCCGCGAGCCGTGCCAAGCGCCGCCTCTACGTCATCGGTGAGCGCAGCTTGTGGGCCCCGCTCCCCCATTTCGACGTCCTCGCCCGCGAACTGGTGGAATTCAACCACCTGCGTGACCGCACAACCTGGCCGCCGACGGCCGATGACCAGGACTAGGCGGCTTCCTTCGGATCAGCGTGCTGACCGAAGGAAGCCGCCTGCGAGGTGGAGTCCGGCGGGGTGAACGCCTGCGATGTGCCGGCACCGGCGGTCCACGCCGGGAGGCGTGGACCGACCGGGCAGGAGTCAGCAGTGGCCGCAGTACCGGCCTGTCACGGCCAGCCCTGCTTCACCTTGGCGGGAGCGGTGTTCCAGCTCTTGGGGATGAACGTGATCATGTAGGTTCCGCGGTCGAAGTCCGCGTACCCGGCTGACCAGTTCCGGAACTTGCTCTCGTATACGTGCATGGGGCCCAGGTCGCTGTTGGGCGCGTGGTAGTGGTTGCCGTGGGTCCATATCGTCTTGTCGGCATCCGCTTCGGTCTGAGCCCCGAACCAGCCGTAGTCGAAATTGACCCAGCTTTCGCCAGGGCGGGCGGGGCTGCGCGGGATGCTCCTGTCCTTCGACATGTCGACCAGGCCGGTACCCTGGTCGGGACGGAAGGCTTCCGGGTCGCCGTACTTCCTCTTGTCAGAGAGGCCCCGCTGGTTCTGTCCGCTCCAGAAGTGCTTCGAGTAGATCACCGCCTTCATCTTGGACGGGTCGTAGTTGCCTCCGTCCCGCTCTTTGAAGGCCGGTGTGTTGCGCAGCGCCGAGTAGAAGTTCGAGCGGGTGTCCTCCTGGAGCAGAGCGTCATTGTTGTTCGTGAGCTCTGTCTTGAGGTTGTCGATGTACGTCCCCTCGTCGTGGGCGTTTTCCAGGGCCTTGTTCATGAGGGACGCCACGTCACGCGCCCGCTTGAAGCCCTTCCCCTCGTCGAAGCTGTCCTTGGCGATGCGGCCCTCGAACTCCGCCCGCGTCTCGTCGGGTCGTGGGCTGGTGTTCTTGAGGTCGTTGTTGTACTTGTTCTCGTCGAAGTACGCGAACGCCAGCTTGTTCGTCGGGTAGGGGCCCGAGTTGGCCCAGGTGACGCCGACGCAACCGTAGGACAGCTTCTCTCGCTGCTCTTCGGTCATTTGCTGCTTCTTGCCGTCGCGGTGGCTGTATTCCTGCTGCCACTTGCGTATGTAGTTGTTGACGACCGTGGTGGCCCTGCCTCCGTAGGCCCGGTACGCGTCAGGCATCCTGTCGAGCGGCTCGGCGGGAGGGGTTTCCCTGTCGTCGACGGAGTCGGGGGTCCGGGAGAAGGAGCCGGCGCTCGGCGGTTGCCCCGGAGTCAGAGCGCTTTCGTTGAGCGCGTTGATGTTCTTGACGTCGTTCGCCGTCAGACCGTGTGTTGCGGCGTAGGACCCCTTCTCATCCTTGTCGCCGCTGTCGGCGGCCTGGCTGACCGACGGGATGAGACCGGCGGTGCATACGACTGCACCCACGGTGGCGAAGGCGAGGAATCTCCGATGTTTGCGCATGGAAATCAACAACTCCCTTGTTGAAAGGTCGTGAAACGAGGGCATGCGAGAGCACGACGCGATGGAGGGGTTTGCGGCGAGCTGCCGCTCAGGGGCTTGGCCGCGCCGTCCTGCGGCGCGCTCATCGCCGGTCGTGACCGTGGTGGCCACCGGGCGGGGGCCAACGCGACTCGGTCGCCGGCCCGGCGTGTGAGCTGATCGGCCGGGCAGGGCGGGGCCGGTGGCTCGCTACATCAGGGTCGTCGCCGAGGCGACGACGCGGGCCCGGCCCGGGTGGTCGGGGTCGCCGTAGCGGACCTCGACGCGCGGGTGGGAGCGCATGAACTCGGTGTCGACCAGTCGGACCTGGCCGGGGTGGGCGACCGTGCGTACGGCGATGTCCGTGTCGAGGAAGAAGCTGAACTCACGCGTAGCCGGGGCGTAGACGAAGAACTTGCCGCCCTCGAACTTCTGCCGCGCGACGTCGTCCGTCAGGACCAGGGACCAGAAGCCCACACAGTGGCCCGCGGGACACATGAACCGGAAGTCGGCCCGCAGGCCGTCCAGTTCCATCCAGCGGAAGGGGTTGCCGTCGTCCGCCTTGATCGGGGCGGGGGTGGTGGCGGCCGCAGGGGCGGTCGTGTCCGGGGTGGCCGCCTGGGCCCCCTGGGTGAGGGGCAGGGCGAGGGCCGCGGTCACGGCGGCGGTGGCGAGGGTGCGGAGAACGGTTCTGCGTATCACTTCTCGTCTCCCGGATGAGTGATCGGGTCGATACGAGCAGTGATCATGTCCTTCGTGTTAACTCCCCCGCAACATCACGGCTTCAAAACCGGCCAATCCGCCACTAAGGCGGTATTTGGCCACGCATCAGATCCGGCCCAGAGTGCCGTTCCGGCCAACGGCGTCGGGCGACTGACCTGCTGCGTAAGGAGCCGTGGAAGCCCACGGGGTCCCATGGCCTCCACAACCTTGTGGCCGCCTGTCGGGTAGCGGGGCCATCGGCCGACGCGGGGCCGGCAAGAAGCGTCATCGAGAGTGCCGGCGCAACGACGGTTCCCCCTGCGTGATGCGGCCGGTCTACTCGGTGTCCGCCGGGAGCTCTACGGGGTACTGCGCACCGAAGTCGGCGGAGAGGGAGACGGCCTGCCAGGCTTCGGCCTCGGCGATCTGCTGCCGCGAGTAGGCGAGAGCCATCCGGGCCGCGTTCGCACCCAGGGGCAGGTGGGTGGGGAGATGGTCGCGCTTGACCATGCGTACGAGGATGCCGGCGGCGCGGTCCGGGTCACCGGCGGTGCGGCTGCCGCGGGCCCGGTCGTTGAAGGCGCCGACGGTCGCCTGGTACTCCGGCGGGACGTCCTGGACACCCATGGAGGCTCCGGCCCAGTCGGTGGCGAAGCCGCTGGGCTCGACGACCAGGTAGCGGATGCCGAACGGCGCGGTCTCGGTGGCGAGCACACGAGTGAGGCCGTCGATGGCGAATTTGGCGGCCTGGTAGGAGCCCAGGCCTGCGCTGCCGCCCACCCGGCCGCCGATTGAGGAGAACTGGACGACGATGCCGCCGCCCTGGGCCTTCAGCAGGGGCAGTGCCGCCTTGGAGACGTTGTACACGCCCCAGAAGTTCGTCTCGAACTGGCGACGGAAATCGTCCTCCGGAGCCGTCTCGACCGGGGCGACGTTCGCATAGCCGGCGTTGTTGACGACCACGTCGATGCGGCCGAAGCGGTCACGGGCGGCGTCGAGTGCGGCCCTGGCCGCTTCGGCGTCGGTCACGTCGAGCGCGACCGGGAGGACCCGGCCGCCGAACCGCTCGACCAGGTCGGCGAGCTGTTCCGGCCTGCGCGCAGTGGCGGCGACCCGGTCACCCGCTTCCAGGGCGGCGACCGCGAGGGAGCGGCCGAAGCCGCGGGAGGAACCGGTGATGAACCACGTCTGGGGTGCCATACAGATAGCAAAACACCGTTGCGTTAATAGCGCAACCTCGTTGCGTTAGGATGTCCGCATGGCCAGCCGCAGTCAGCCCACGAGAGCCCGGAGCCCCGAGGCCAAGCGCGCCCGTGAAGCCGCGATCCTCGCCGCGGCCACCCGCCTGGCCACGGCGAACGGCATCCGATCGGTGACCTTGACCGACATCGCGGCAGAGGTCGGCATGCACAAGTCGGCGATGCTCCGCTACTTCGAGACCCGGGAAGAGATCTTCCTCCGCCTGGCCGGCGCCGGGTGGGTGGAGTGGTCGCAGGCGGTACGCGAGCAGCTCGCCGGCATCTCGCCCGGCGCGGATGACGAGGACTCCGCGCATGCCGCGAACAGCGCGGACCGGGAGCCTCGCCTGCACGCGGCCGCCGGCCTGCTGGCCGAGTCGCTGGTCGGGCGACCCCTGTTCTGCGACCTGCTCGCCCACACGCCGATGACCCTGGAGCGCAACGTCTCTCTGGAGAGCGTCCGGTCCTTCAAGCTGATCGCCATCGCCGAGGTCGCGGCCGTGGGTGAGGCGCTGCGCCGCGTGGCCGCGCTGAGCCCGGCGCAGGCCGGTGACGTCGTCGCCACGGCCACGGCGATGGCAGGAGCCCTGTGGCAGATGGCCGCCCCGGGAACCGAACTGCGCCGCCTCTACGAGTCGGACCCGGACCTCGCTCACGCCGTCGTCGACGTCGCCCCCCGGCTGACGGGCATCCTGAGCGCACTGCTGCGGGGCTACAGCGCCGACAGCGCCGCGGAGTAGGCGGGGGCGTCACTCAAGCCGGGCGTTCCTGGGTGATCTCGACAGAGCTCGCGCGATACCCCAGCACCTCCGCGCGCCAGTGGACGGCCCTTGGAAGCTCCGCGGCGACGGCGCTTGTTGTACTGGCCGTCGAGAACTCATAGGGCGAACGGCTCAGTAATCCCAGTTGAGATCGGCCCGGCTATCAGCGACATTACGTCGTCAGGTTGGAGACATGACGAGGGCCCGAGTCGGCATCTACTTGGGCCCTGTCTACCCCTTCGCCTGGATCACCGCACAGTGACTGAAACTGAACAGGAGCCATCCGTGGCCAACACTTGGCAGACCACCCCCGACGCTCGTGTCGAGGATCGGAGCAGGCAGGACCATCCCGATCACCCCGCGGCCTTCGACGATGCGGTGATACGCCAGGCCCGCAACTCCGCCGCGTTCTGGACCGCAATCGGCAACTCCCGCGGCCACGAGGTGATCCGCCGACGCAGCTTCCTCGCCGTGCTCGGCGGTGAGCGCGCCGGGACACGCGTCTTGTTGCAGGAGCCCGACTCCGACGCGGACGAGCTCGCCGAGCTGACCGAGTTGACCGGCCGATCGACCGGACCGGTGGACGTTGAAGATCCGTTCAGTTCCACCGACCTGAGTCACCTGGGCATGCGCAACTGGCAGATGCCGATCATGGTGCGCCCGCCCGGTCCTGTCCCCGCCCCCGCGATGGAGGTTGTCCGAGTCGACGGGACGCCCGAGCTGCGGGCTGCCGAGCAGATCGTGATCGAGGGCTTCGAGCTGACCAGATTCGCCCCCTACCGTCCCGGCGAGCTGTTCCCCACGACGCTGACCGAGCAGCCGGGCGTGGACGTTTTTCTCGCCGTCCTCGACGGCGAGGCGGTCGGAGCCGGTGTCACCGTCGTCCACGACGGGTACGGCAGCCACTACTGGGTCGGCACGCCGTCGGCGCACCGCTCCCGCGGCGCCGGGCGGGCCGTCATGCTCGGCTCGCTCGCGCCCATGGCGAACCTTCCGGTGACACTCACTGCCTCACGGCTCGGACGGCCACTGTACGAGTCGCTGGGCTACACCGCCGCCACCTCGTCGACCTGGTGGTCCTCGCAATGACCACTACCGAAGCGTGACGTAGCGCCCCCGGCGGAGGCGCCCAGGTCGCCCATGAGCCGGGCGGTCTCACGGACGGAGGACAGGTAGGCAGCACAGCGAGCCGCCGAGGTCCAGGGCGAGGGCGAGACGCTCCTCCGGAGCGGCGAGCACTCGCGGTGCCGTTCGGCGAACGGGCCGGGCAGCCTGGCCGGCGGCTCGCCGCGCCGCGTCGACGGCGTCGTCGGGCGGCCGGAGCCGGTAGCCGTCGCCGAGCGAGTCCAGCACGGACTCGGACGAGTCGCGGTGCAGCACCTTGCGCATCCGCGACTCGTACGTGCAGATCGTGGAGACGGCCGCCCTGGGCGGCTCCTCTCCCGGAGCGCGTCGACCAGGTTCGCGTCCCTGCATAACGGACAGCCGTCAGCCGACGAAGTCCTGCGCCCACCAGTACGTGCCGTTCGCGTCGATCGTCACGCCGACGCCGGTGTACTTGTGCTGGTCTTTCAGGATGTTCTGCTCGTGCAGCGGCTCCTTGATCCAGGCGTCGACCACCGACGGGGCGTCCTTCCAGAAGCCGCGGGCGCCCGCGGCGTTCTCGGCGGTCTCGCTGAACGGGCGCGAGTAGCCGTACTTGTGGAGCGAGTCCATCGTGCCGATGTAGTGGCCCTGCTGCTGGCGCCGGGCCTGCTCGTCGGCCGCGTCCTGGGCGGCGTGCTCGACGACGGGGTCGTACTCCAGGCGGGCCTTGCCGTGCTGCGCGCGGTAGTCGTTGACGAGGTCGAAGACCTGGCGTTGCAGCGACTTCGAGTCCGGGTTCGGATTCGGGTTCTGGCCGCCGCCGGAGAACTTCCAGACCTGGGACGCGGTGTAGTTGCAGCCGTAGATCTGCACCGGGGTGCCGTCACCGGTGTTGCCGCCGCGGACGTCCAGGCACTTGTTGGACTGCGGGTTGACCAGGACGTCGCCCTGGTAGCGGACCCACTTCTGGGCGGCGGTGCCGTTGCAGTCCCACAGCTGGACGGGGGTGCCGTCGGCGGTGCCGCTGGAGGCGACGTCCAGGCACTTGCCGAACGCGGTCATCGTGGCGCCGATCTCACCGGGCTGCTCGACGTACATCCACTGCTGGGACTCCGTGCCGTTGCAGCCGTAGAGCTGGACCGGGGTGCCGTTGTCCCGGACGCCGCCGCGGACGTCCAGGCACTTGCCGGCGAGCCCGACGAGAGGGCCGGCCTGCGCGGCCGCCTGCGCCGGTGCCGGCAGGACGGTGACGCCGACCGTGGCCAGGGCGAGGACGCCCCATATGTGGGAGGCCTTGAGCGACTTGTTGAGTGACTTCTTGGTCGACGCCTGCATGGGTCCCGTTTCCTCATCCTTCGAGTGACCCCGGGACGCAGCGGGCGCCCGGGGTGTTTGACTCGAGGAGGCTAGGAACCGGCGTTCAACAAACGGTCGACACGCGTTCGGCTACCGGTGTCGGACCGCTAGAGGGCGCCGTCCGCCCGGCCACAGGGTTGGTGGGGCCTGCGTCGAGGAGCGAGCGCGGCAGGACCTGGTCCCGCCGCCGCAGAGCGGCCCATGCCCCGCCCCGGGCAGCCGCCTCCGTCCGCCAGGATCGCGCCGCCGGGGGCGAGCAAGGGTGCCGCTGAATCGCCCTCCGGGCCCGGCCCGGTCGGCTTCGGAGGAGTCCAACGGCCCGTTGGCGAACATCCGGCGTACCGCGTCGCTGACCTCCCCCGACGGCCACGGCGGCGCAGACAGCGATCGGGGTCGCGTCGCTTCCCTGGGGGACGAGCGGCCATCGATCACACGTACGGGCCGAGGAAGTCCTGGAACTCGGTCCGGGTCATCGGCCCCGCACCGCGTGCCGCCACCTCACCCTCCCGGAGCAGGACGAAGGACGGGGCCCCGGTGACGCCGTACCGCTTGGTCGCCGCCGGGCAGCGGGTGATGTCGGCCTTGACGGCCGTCAGGCGGCCCGCGTACTCCTCGGCGATCCCGCCCATCACGAGGTCCATGGCCCGGCATGCCTCGATCGCCTTCGGCCACGTCCCGGAAAAGTACGCGAGGACCGGGGCACGGCTCACCCTGAGGATGAAATCGAACTCCTCGTCCTCCCGTGGCTGGTGGACCAGCTTTGCCATCCGAGCTCCTGACCTTGCGATTGGCCTTGTGATTGGCCTTGTGATTGGGCTTGTGATTGGGCTTGTGATTGGGCTTGCAATCGATGTACCGATGTGTTGACCACCATCATCACCCGTGAGGCATGGCTTCACTCGATCGGGTAAGCCGGTCCGCCGGCGAGGCCACAGCGACGTGCGACGCCGCGCCGCGCGCCAGCGCGAGGTCAAGCCGGACACCGTACGTCAGGCCGCACCGCGGTACGACCTGGCGGACTGACCCTCACCTCACGCCGGACAGCAAGTGAAGGCCCCGCGTTTGCCGGGCCTTCACCTGGTGGACGGCCTGATCAGGCTCCGTGGGGCACCGGAACCGAGGCCGGGGAATCCTGGTGGGGGAATTATGGCCTCCATCACTGTGGAACCTCGTCCCGAACTGGTGAGGTAAGCCTTACCCGCCCGGACTCGACGTCGGTTCCCAGCAGGCAAGTTGAGGGATCGGCTCGATACGCATGCCGGAACTCCGGTGGAGCCGACCGCCGGAGGCCGCCCGCAGCGCGGGCCTTGTCCACCACACACCGGAGTAGCCGTGCTGAAGAAACGCACCATCGCCGTCGTGGGAGGCGGTGCCGCCTGCACCGCGTTCCTCGCCGCATACGCCCGACGGCTGTCGGGCGACGTGGCCGGGGCGTCGGCAGATGTCATCGTCTTCGAACCGGGGAAGAGTTTCGGGCCCGGCATCGCCTATGCCGAGGACGCCGACACCGCCTTGCTCAACCGGCCCTACTCCGCCATGTCCGTGGACTACGGAGACCCGGGACAGTTCCGCCGCTGGCTCTACCGGCAACCCTCAGCCCGCGAAAGCAGCGATAACAACGAGGCCGGCGAGAACAGCGCGGGCAGCGCCCCGGAAGCCCGGCCCACGACGCGTTCGCACTTCGTCCCCCGCTCGCTCTTCGGTCAGTATCTGGAGAACGTCTTCCGTCAGTCGCGGGAGGACCTGCGGCTGCTCGGGTCGCAGGTGACGCTCGTGCCGTCGGCCGTCATCGACCTGACCGTGGAGACCGGGGCCACCGGAGGGAACCGAGGGAACGGGGGGACCGAGAGCCACGTCCTGACCACCGCCGACGGGGATCGCTTCGTCGCCGACGAGGTGGTCTTCGCGATCGGCGCCATCGCTCCGTCCGATGTCTACGGGCTCACCGGGAGCGCCGGATTCGTCGCCCAGCCGTACCCTCTCGTCAACTCACTGAGCCAGGTGGACCGTAGCGCGGAGGTACTGGTGCTGGGGGCCGGGCTGACGGCGATCGACGCGGCCGTCGTCCTGGCGGACGCCGGGCGCGAGCGCCGGATCACCCTCGCCTCGCGGTCCGGAAGAATCCCGGACGTGCGCACCGACCTCGGCACCGGAGAACTGCCGGAACTCATCGCAGGCGCACGCACGTTACTTGCTGAAGGCCGCGTCAGCCTCCGCAGCATCCATGAGCTCCTCGACAGCGCCCTCCGGCTGGGCGGAACCAGCATCCGCGAGGCGCTCCTCCCGTACACCGACGCCTGGTCCGCGCCCGAGCTGATGCGCCACCGGCTGGAGAACCCGCTGCCCGGCGGCCTCGCGCAGCGCTGCGTGGGTGCTCTCACCCCCTTCTACTCGGAGCTGTGGCGGTCCCTTCCGGACGCGAGCCGGCGCCTGTTCCTGCGGGACCACTACCGGACGTACAACTGCCTGCGCAATCCGATGCCGGTGACCAACGCGCACCGGCTGCTCGGCCTCCACGATGGGGGCCGGCTCGCCTTCGCGAAGGGCATCACCAGCGTCACGCAGACTGCGGGTGGCCGCTTCACCGCGACCTTCGCCGACGGGCGCACCGAACACTACGACGCGGTCGTCAACGCGGTGGGACGTACGAACAACACAGCCGCCGCGTCCGCCTCCTCGTTGACGTCCCGGCTGGTGCGCAACGGCACCTTCGTCTCGCACCCGCTGGGCGGCATCCGGGTCGATCCGGAGACCAACCAGGTGCGGGGTTCCGCGGGAGCGGCGTTCCCCCGGCTCTACGTGATCGGCGACCTGGCTTCGGGGGAGCACTTCCACGTGAGTTCCATGGAACTGGTGGCGCGGCAGGCGGCCAAGGTGGCGGGGCAGCTCGTACCGGCCCCGGACCGCCTCCTGGTGGGGGCCGTCGCGTGAAGCAGGCACCCGCACTTCCGCGGGGGCTGGCCGTCTGCCTGATGTCACTGGTCTTCGTGCCTCAGCTGGCGCTCGCCGCCTACGTTCCCGCCCTGCCCGCCATCGGCAGGTCGTTCGGGGTCGGGCCGGGCGGCACCAGCAGCTCGCTGGTCGGCTACATGGCCGCGTACGCGGTGTGCATGATCCTCACCGGCAACCTGGCGGACCGCTACGGCTCCCGACGCGTCCAGCTGACCGGGCTCGTCCTGTTCACGGGCGCGTCCGTGCTCTGTCTGCTGGCTCCCGTGTACGAGGTCTTCGTAGCGGGCCGGGTGCTGCAAGCGCTCGGTGCCGGTGCCGGCACGGTGATCTCCCGGTTGTGGGTGCAGCGGGCGCTGCCCGAGGAGCAGCGACTGCCCATGCTGACCGCGCTCTCCACCGTGATCGCGGTGACCCCCGCCGCGTCGCCGCCGCTGGCGGGCCTGGTCGTGGAACACACGTCCTGGCGTGCGCTGTTCGCCTTCATGGCCGTGCTCGGAGCGGTCACCGTCGGCGCGGTCGCCAAGTTCCTGCCGGCGGGCACGGGCACGGGCACGGCCGCCGAAACCTCAGGGGCCCCGGCCGCCGATCCCGTGCGGCCGCCGGGAGGCCTCGCCGGGCTGGGCAGGGCGTACCGCACGGTCCTCGCCAACCGCGACTTCACGGTGTTCGCCGGTGCCATCAGCCTCGCCTGGTGCACCTACTTCACCTTCACCACCTACTCCAGCGACCTGCTCCAGCTGCAACTGGGCGCCTCCCCCACCCTCTACGGAGCGCTGTACACCCTGGTGATCACGGGTTACGTGGCCGGCAGCACCACGGCGAAACGGCTGGGCAGGACGCGGTCGCTGGAGTTCGTCGCGCGCAGCGCCGCCGCGGTGGCGGCGGGTGCCGCCCTGCTGATGCCGGCCACGGTGCGCCTGTGGCCGCACAGCACTCTGAGCATCGTCCTGCCGATGGCGGTGTGCATGCTCGGCGTAGGAGCGCTGTTCCCCACCTGCCAGGCCGGGATGATGCGATACGAGGGCGAGTACGCCGGTGCCGCTTCGGGGTTGTTCTTCTTCCTCCAGATGGCATCGGGAGCCTGTTACACCGCCCTGACCGGCATCCCGGGGTCTCCCGATGCTTCGGCGCTCGCTCTGGCGATCGCCCTGCCTGCCCTGTCGCTGCTCCTGCTCTGCCTGTTCGCACTGCGAAGCCGGCCACGGGCAGGTCAGGAGGCTCTGACCGCCGTGAGCACCGGGCCTGTGAAGTCGAACAGCTCCTGATCGCCGGCCGCCGCCTCACGTAAGGCGGCGGCCGACCGGCTTTCGGAACACGCCTCAGCTGACGGTGAGACTGGCGTACTTGTAACAGGTCTGGCCGTTCTCGTCACCGTCGTGTTTACGGCCGACCATGACCTGCCCCGAGGGCGCCGTCGATGAGTTGCCGCTCTCCTTCCTGCAGTCGACCCAGCCACCGTGCGTCACCGTCACGGAGACGCCGGCCAGAGTGCCCGTGACGTTGAGCGTGCCTGCCACTGTCGCGCCGGCCTTCGCATCGATCGAACCGTGTGTCGTCAGGGTCTTGCCGACGGTAAGCGAGTCGTTCGCTTGAATCGGACCGTTCGCCGTCAGCAGGCCCGTGACGCCCAGCGTTCCTCCGACCGTCACATCATTCGTGGCCCTGAGCGTCCCCTCGACCGTAGCGTCCCCGGTGACATTCAGCGTGCTCCGCGCCGTCACCGCCCCGGTGACCTCCAGGGAACTCCTGGCGGTCACCACGTCCTTGGCATCCAACGCACCGTTCACCGTCAGCGAGGCCAGCCTCTGGTCCGTGACGCACACCGTGAGGTGGTCCCACCGCGTCACATACCCGCCGTCCGGCGTCGGCGTCACCGTCTTGAGTGCGAAGGCGGTGTCCCGCAGCACCGTGTCCGCCGGAACCTGGTACGCGCTTCCGCCGGCGATCGAGGGATCCGCGACGCGTCGGTCGTCCATGTACAGCTCGTGGTTGTCGCCCCGCACGTGGTGCCACTCCAGCCGCACCTCCGCGCCGGCGGAGATCCGCGTCGCCGGCGGGCCGCCGACGCTCTTGACGGCCACCAGCGCCCGCCCGATCCCCGGCGACGGGTCCGCCCCGCTCCGGAACGGGAACTTCGCGACCTCCAGCCTGCCGGTGTTGGGCGTGGCCGGGATCTCGCCCTCCGTCGTCGCCCACTCCTCGATGCCGATCCGGGCGACGCCTGTCTTGTTGCTGATCGCGATGTTCTTGAGGGTGATGTACAGCCCGTCGACGGTGACCTCGCTCGCCCCGCCGCTCGGCTCCACGCTGAACCGGACCTTCGACGAGTCCCCCGAGGTCTCGCTCGGCGTCTCCCCCGCCGCCGGGAACACCGCCGTCTCCGCCGTCGGCACGGCGACCAGGACGTCCGGCTGCGGGCCGACGATCGTCCACCCGGATTCCGGTTCGACGTACGGGGCGATGCCCTCGCCCGTGAGGGCGAGGTCCTGCGCGAGGGAGCCCACCGGCAGCACGATGGCGATCTTGCCGCAGCGCACCGGTGTGCTGCCGCTGTTGGAGATGACGAGGTCGATGGATCCGTAGGCCAGCTCGTCCTCGTTGCCGGAGTCCACCTTGGGCGGGCTGACGGTCAGCGGAGCGGGGACGGTCGTGAGTGCGTAGCTGAGCACGCAGGCGTGGGACTCGTCGGTCATCGGCGGTCTCCTTCGGTGTGGTCGGCGTCGCCGCCGGGGCGGAGGGTCAGGCGGCCGGAGCGCAGGGTGGGGGCGGGGTGCGGGTGGCGGGGTTCGCCGTCGGAGGCGTACGTGGTGGCCTCGCTCCACGTGGCGGCGGACTCGTTCTGTACCCAGGTCCACGTGCCGTGCCGGTCGGACGGGCGCGGCAGGACGAGCGCCGGCGGCTCCCCAGTGGCCCGTACGGCCGACGCGTCCGGCACGTACTCGCTCACCGGCAGCGGGCCGAGCCGGAAGGACACCGGGAGTTCGGCCAGGGGCGGCTCGACGAGCCGGGCCGGCAGCCGGACTCCGGCGGTCGGCAGGATGTCGGTGGTCGCGTGGACCGTGCCGCGCGGATCGGCGAGCACCGTCAGGAAGGCCGCGTCACGGTTCTCCGGGTCACTGCCCGGCACCCGGGCCGGGAGCGTCAGTGACGCGCCGGCGCCGATCGGGTCGAAGTAGTCCCGTGCTTCGCCGGGGAGTTCGGCCTCGCTCAGGACCGTGTGCAGGACGCGGTAGTCCGTGTCGCGGTGGGCGCCGTGGAAGTAGCCCACGAGCCCGTCCGCCAGCTCGTTGCGTTCGCCGAGCCGCACCGGCCAGCGGTAGCCGGGGTACGCGGGCGGCTCCGCCTCGCGCAGGTTCTCCCACGACGGGTCGGCGTAGGCCGGCCCGTCGAGGTCGATGCCGAACCGCAGGCGCATCAGGGCGAGCGGCCGCCCGACGAGCACGCTCGGGGCGTGCGGAGGCGCGGCGTCCCCGATCGGGGCGGTCGTGGACAGTGTGCGGTCGATGACGCTCAGCAGGGCGCGCAGGGCCTCCGGCCCCCGGTCCTGCGCGACCAGCGCGCTGAGGAAGCCGTGCAGGTGCGGATACCCCTCGCGCAGGTCGTCGATCGCGCGGTACTGCGAGTACGGCAGGGCGTGCCAGGTCACCTGCCGGATTCCGCTGGGTGGCAGGGTTGTGCGGAGCTCGCCGAGCGGGGCGCCGTCCGGTCCGTACGCGTACAGGGCCTGGTCGAGATGGGCGGGGACCAGCCACGCGGAGACGGGGGTCGCGTCCGGGTCGCTCGCCGTCGTCAGTGCTGCGAGGTCGTCCCTCGCGTCCAGCAGGGTGAAGCCGGCTCGCGCGGGCTGCGTGAGGCGCGGCGTGAGCTGTGTGAAGCGGTACCAGGTGGGTGGGTTGATGGTCCAGTGGCCCTGCCCGGGGTCGTTCGGGTCCTTCCACGAGGGCGTCAGCTCCTCGGGGAGCTCGGGCGCGAAGCGGCGCGCGGGCACGCCGACGCCGATGACGTCGCCCGGCTCGTTCCCGGCCGCGAAGGACAGGGCGCGGGGGTCCGGGAAGATGGCGGGCAGCGCGTGTCCGAAGCGGTCGATGACGGCGAGCCGTGCGAAGGCGAACTGTCCGGCGCGCAGCGGCTGGTAGAGGCTTTCGTTCCAGCCGGTGAACGGGCGCGGCAGTGCACCGGGGGCGGGTGGCAGGGTGCGTCCGGTCGCTTCGGTGAGCGCGGTGCGCAGGTCGGGCGACAGCTCGGTGTGGGGGTTGAGGGTCGCGGGGTGGGACCCGCGGGCGGCGAGCTGTTCGGTGAAGCCGACGAGGGGCTGGGAGAGCCAGTCGGCGTCGTCCTCGACCTGCCGGGCGAGGGAGCGCAGCGCGGCGGCTCCCGGTCCCGGGTGGGTGCGGGCGTACTGGCGCAGCGCGTCGGCCATGGTGTCGCGGGGTGCCGGGGTGAGGAACTGGCGGCCGCTGAGGGTGCGCGGGATCGTGTGGGCGCCGGTTCCCAGCCAGTGGTACTCGTTGCCGTCGAAGGCCCAGTTGTCGCGGTCGCTGTGGCTGCCGTCGGGGTCGCCCTGCCATTCGATGGGGAAGTAGTCGACCTTCCATTCGAAGAACAGGGGCTGCCAGGGCTGGCGCCACTGGGCGGTGTACGCGCCCGGCGTGCCGGCGGCGTTCGCGTACGGGTCGCGCATGGCTTCGGCGAGTGCCGTCACGTTCCCGGTGAAGCCGGTGGCCGTGGCGAGCGTGCGGGCGTTGGAGGACGCGAGGTGGAACAGCTCGCGCAGCAGGGCCGGCAGGATGCCGGGGAGCCCCTCGGGGGCCGGAAGGTTGGGCGGCTTGGGAGCCTGGGCTTCGGTCGCGGAGACCGGGCTGCCCGCCACCCTCACGCCGGTGATGAGCGCGTCCGGCCAGCGGCAGCCGAGCGGCGGGTCCTCGTCCTGCTCCGAGTCGTCGTACGCGCCTTCGGGCACGGCGTACGGGTCGGCGACGGCGGTCGAGTGCTCCGGGTCCGGCGGGAGGGGCCGGTCCTTCGTCCCCCGGATGACGACGACGGGGTCGTTGGGCCGGTGGTGGTCGGGCTGGACGGCGCGCTTGAGGACGACCTCGTCCTCGGGGAGGCCGTGGTCGCGCTGGTAGCAGCCGATGGCGGTGGTGAGGTCTTCGGGGGTGTCTCCCCAGGGGATCGCGGCGCGCAGCCGTGCCACCCGGTCGCGCTGGTCCTTCGCCGTCCTGGTGGCGTCCTGTACGAGTTTGTCGAGGTCGTCGCGGTACTTGCCCGCGGGCTCCCCCGGTGCGTCCGGCACCTTGGGCAGGTTGGCGGCCCACCACAGGTCGTACAGCCGGCGCTGTGCGGCGATGAGGTCCTGTAAGGCGGTGTCGTGCGCTGCCTGATCCTCATTGAGCTGGGCAAGGGCCTGTGTGTACGCGCTGCGTACCGCCCGGGGGCGGCGGCGCTTGCCACCCGGCGCGGCGGACCGCTCGGCAGCCTGCCCGGCGGGCTGTTCGGCGTCCTCCAGGACCCACGTGTATCCGCCCGGTTCGGGAGTGAACCACGAGGCGTGCAGCGCGCGTTCGGCCTGGAACTGGCCGTCCGGCTCGTCGAGCAGGTCGAGGACGCCGGAGTGCGCGGCGGAGATCAGGGCGGCCAGCTGGGGCGCGGATCCGGCCCTGCGGGCCGCGTACTCCGTGAGCGCCTTGCCGGCGTGTTCGGTGTTGTTGCCGACGGCGACAGTGACGTAGTCGGGCCGGTCGGAGGCGGGCATGCCGCTGCCCCGGCGCTGCCACTGCACGTCGAGGGCGGTGCCGTGGCAGACCGTGCGGGCGGAGTCGGGCGCGGTGCCCGTGGCCGTCCAGTTGAGGGCGGCCATCCGGGCGGCGAGGTCTCCGGCGAGCGGGTCGGCGGCGGGGTCGCTGTACCAGCCGGCGACCAGGTAGTTGAGCTCGTACGGGGTGTCGGGGTCGAGGTCGTCCGTACGGTCGTGCACGGAGAAGACGTCGGTGTTGTACGGCTGGTACGCGGCGAAGGTCGGCAGGCCGGGGCCGACCGCGGTCAGGAACAGGCCGCCGTCCGGCGTGCCGGGTTCGCTCCACTCCCCCGTTGCCAGGTCGACGCGGCGGCCGATGCGGGTGAGCCGGCCGTCGCGGTCCATGTAGGCGCTGGAGCCGTGCGCCGGGTGCAGGTAGTCGCTCTCGACGATCCAGCCCGTGTCGGTGCGTGTGCCCGCGGCGCCGACGACGGCCTGGCGGACGACGAGCCACCGGTTGGGTACGAGCGGGAAGACGGGGACGCCGTCGCCCTGGTCGTCCACACCGTGGGTGAGGGCCTCGGGCAGCTGCCAGTGCAGGTAGACGCCTTCGCGGCCGGGGTCCGCGTTGAAGGCCGTGTCGGTGTTGGAGAAGGCGGGCGGTTCGGGCGACAGGTTGAGCCGGGTGAGAGCGTAGTTGGCCTGCCAGCGCTGGAAGACCTCGGCGTAGCGGACGCGTTCGTTGACGGTCAGGGCCTCGATCTGCAAGGGGACGACGAGCGGCTGCGACTCGCCTCGGGAGCCGGGGGGTTGCCTCACTGCGCTGTCCTGCCCTTCCTTCGGTGTCGTGCGGGGGCGTCGGTGCCGTTCGGGGTCATCGGGCCTGCCCGCGGGTGATGAGCTGACGGCGGGGCGCGTTCACGAGCTGGACGGCGAGTCCGGCGGGACCGAACTCGGCGGCGGCCTGCTGGCCGAGTTCGGTGAGGCGGGTGCCGAGTTCCTTCAGCAGTCCGTCCGCGTCCGCGGGGCGCAGGTCAAGGACTGCGCGCCGGCCGGCGGGGTCGGGGCGCAGGTGGGCGTCGAGTCCGTCGCCGCCGGCGGGGTGCGGGAAGGCCTCGCCGTCGATCTGGCGGGCCACGCCGGGCGCGTCGACGCGCCGCAGGCCGATCACGCGCTTGTCGTCGAAGCTGGTGTCGACGCCGAACGACAGTCCCTCGGGAGGCTCGGCGAGCTCGATCTCGTCGGGTACCTGCTCGAAGAGGACGAGGAGGACGCCGGGCCCGAGGGCGTCCTGCCGCAGTACGGCGATGGGGGTACGGCTGTCGCCGGTTCCCCGGTACGGGCGGACGAGCAGCCCGGGGCACTCGTGCACGAGCGCGGACCGGATGAGCACGCCCGCGTGGCGATCCGGCTCGTCTTCGCCGCGGGCCCAGGGCGCGGCGATCCGGGCGAGGGCGGCGTCGGCCTCGCCGGTGATGGCGATGCCCGCCGCGCCGGAGACGAGCGCGGTGAGCCAGCCCTGGTCGACGTAGAACAGCCGCAGGGACTCGGCGGGCAGGGCGCGCTCGTCGGGCACGAGGTCGGCGAAGGGGACGTGGTGCAGCAGGCGCAGCCGCTGCAGCCACTCGCTGATGGGGGCCGCGGTGTCGGCGAGCTGGGCGGTGAGGGCGGCGCGAAGGGGCGCCGGTGGATCGGCGAGCAGTGCGGCGGTCGGCGTGGCTCGTCCGGCTCCGCGGCGTCCGGCGGTGGGGACGCGCTTGAAGGGGCCCGGCGGGGGCGTGTGACGGGTCTCGGCCGGGTGGGTGCCGGCGCGCAGGAGGCGGGCGGCCGCGCCGTCGGAGGCGAGGTCTTCGAGGAGGGTGCCGAAGGGGCGGGGAGCGAGGGCGCGGGTCGCTGCCTCCTGCGGCCCCGCTACGTCCAGCCCCACCGCTGCCAGCCGCTGTGCCAGCATCGCTGCCCTCGTGCGGGCTTTCGCGTGCCACGCGGTGAGCATCGCCGCGAAGTCCGCGTCCGCGAGGGCCAGCGTGCGGCCCAGGGTCCAGGCCGCGCCCCAGCCCGCGTCGAACAGGCCCCATGCCTTCTCGTACGCCATCAGCTGTGCGGCGCTCGTCCAGCCGGCTGCGGGCTGGTCCGGCAGCTGCTGGGCAGGCTCGGCAGTGAGGGGGCCGCGGTACCAGGCGACGCTGCGCTCACCGGTCTCCAGACCGTACGCCAGTGGCACGCGGCCCGATGCCAGCCGGGCGCGGGCCTCGGCGTACGCGGCGGGGTCGGCCCCGGCGGGGGGCTCGGGCGGCGGCGCGGGCGCACGCAGCAGCAGATCGCGTTGCTCACCCTCGGCGTCGAAGAGGAAGTGCCGCACCCGCCCCGGGAAGCCTCCGCCGGGCGCCGGGTTGCTGGTGAAGGACCAGCTGTGCAGTGCGGCGAGGCGGATGTGTACGTCGCCGGTCAGCAGCCCGTCGTCCGCGTCGGCGAGGATGGACCGGCAGCCTTCCAGTGCGACGAGGTGGGCGGCGTAGCGGACCTCGTGCTCGCGGTCGGGCAGGCGGTTGGCGAGGACGATCGCGTACGTGCCTTCGGCGAGC
Organism: Streptomyces klenkii; assembly: GCF_003626645.1. Lineage (GTDB taxonomy): Bacteria > Actinomycetota > Actinomycetes > Streptomycetales > Streptomycetaceae > Streptomyces > Streptomyces klenkii. The sequence goes on from NZ_RBAM01000010.1 coordinate 167,383, forward strand.
TGTTCACCGCGCAGGCCGGTGTCCGTGCGCACCTCGCGGACGTGGATCAGGTGCCGGAGTTCGTCGGTGCGGGGCACGATCGTGGCGAAGACGTCGCCGGGGATGTCGATGGTGCGGCAGGTTGCTGTGGGGTCGCCCTCGATCTGTGAGGGCGCGATGTGCGGGTGGCGTACGCCGTCCGCGTCGGTGAGCAGTTCCTCCGCCGTCATGGTCACGGTCAGGGCCGCGGACTCGGGGTCACCGGGCAGCTCGCCCTCGGCGAAGAGCAGCAGGGCCAGCCACGGCTCTTCCGCCGCCTCGGCCGTCTCGGGCTCGGGCTCGTCCAGGCGGCGCATCCACGGCAGGAGCGGATCGGTGAGGGTGAGGTGCGCGAGGGTCGTGGAGTAGTCGGAGCGGGCTTCGGGCGCCGGGTTGACGGCGTGCACCCTTTCCTCGGCGAGCGCGAATTGCGGGGCGCGGACCTCGAAGGTCTCCTCGGTGTCGGCGAGGTAGCCGCCGGTGTCCACGCCGGGCAGGGTCTGGGTGGCCTTCACGCGGTAGAGCCCGGCGTTGATGGCCGGTTCGCGGTTGTCCTGGAAGCGCAGGACGAAGCCGGGGTCGTCGGCCGGCGCGGGAGCGCGGCGCTGGTCCGTCATCGGGCGGCCCCTTCGGAGGCGGTGTCGGCGAACACGGTGTAGAGGGCGGCGGAGGCGACAGTGCCGGACGGCAGCGGCCAGTGTGCGGTGGCGACCGGCGCGTTGTCGTGGATCTCGATGACGGTCACGCTCGCGTCGTCGCAGGCGACGAAGGCGCGGGTGGCGTCCGGGGTGAAGGTGACGGACAGGGGGCGGGCGTCGAGAGGGAGTGCGCCGAGGAGGTCGTCGCCGCTGACGACGGAGACGGCGGCCCCGTGCAGGACCCAGGCGCGGGCGGCGGGGTCGAGGGCGAGGGAGCGGGGGTCGGGGCCGACCGCGACGTCGTGCTCGGCGATCGTGACCGGTGTCGAGCCCGTACGCTCGTAGAGCGTCACGACATGCCCGCTGTCGCCGGTCTTCCGCAGGACGACGGCGCGACGGGCGGAGCCGGTCAGCATGGCCAGCGCCGTGCCGTGCACCGGGAAGTTGTACGGCGCGTACCAGACGCCTGGTGCCGGCACCGGCGTCACCTGCACCTGCCCCTTGGTCCCCGCCGCGGCACCGTAGACGTACACCCGTCCCGGCTCCCCGGGGGTGACGAACGTGGGTGTCGCGGGGCCGTAGACCACGCCGAGCTTCTCACCGGTGGAGGTGTCGTACGTGAGGGTCTTGGTGCCGTCGTTGGCGTTGACGTACAAGCGGCCCGCCTCCACGTCGACCGCGATGCCCCCGAAGGCTTGCACGTCTTGATGTTCGACGTCCGTGCGGATGGGCTCGGTGCCACCGGTCAGATCGACAGCGGCAGCCGCAATGTACGCCGGACGGGCCACGACCGCCCGGGAGCCGTCCCGCTTGACCGCGAGGACCGTCGGCTGCCCGGCCAGCTGGATGCCGGTGCGCGGCGCGCGTACCTGCTGGGCGATGACGTCGATGACTGCCAGCTCTCGCGGGTTCGTCCCGGCCGCGTACAGCGTCGCGCCGTCCGCCGAGGTCACCGCGAGGTACGGGCCGGGCTGCCCGACGGGGACGCGGCCGACGACGGTCGCGGTGTCCGGGTCGACGGACAGAACGGCCCCGGTGGTGTCGTCCAGGACGAGGACCACGGGCCCGGGGGCGGGCGGTGCGGGGTCCTCGGTGAGCAGCAGCGGGTCCGCGTCGAGTCCGGCGGTACGGGCCTGCTCGGCGTAGGCGCTGACCGTGCCGTTGGGCAGGGGGATGTCGGGGCAGAGACCGGCGAGGACTGTGTGCATGCGGGTGCGGGCGGAGCCGGCCGCTAGGTCGGCGATCCGGTCGGCGAGGACTCCGACGCCCGCGCCGAGTGGTGCGGCGAGTTCGACGGGCGAGCCGGTGGGGCCGGCGTGCGGGTCGAGCGGCAGCGCGGCGTCGTCGGGGAGCTTCTCCCAGGAGAGGTCGCGTTCGGCGATCGTGCCGAGGTCCTGGCCGTTGATTCGGGGCGGGGGCACGGTGACGCGCAGCCCGGTGAGGTGGTCGAGGAGCGGCTCCTGGCCGAGGGCCTCGTCCTGGGGGACGTCCGGGTCGCCCCAGAGGGCGAAGGGGACGTTGCCGTGCTCGGCATCGATCTGCCACTTGTCCTCGTTGGGCAGTGAGCGCCAGGAAGCCACCTGCCGGCGGCGTGTGTCGCTGTACTCGACGGTGACGTGCAGCAGTCCGTCGATGTCCTTGACCTTCATGGGCCGGATGTCGACGGTGTCGCTGCCCTCCGGATCACGCGCGTTGAACCGGGCCCGCGCGGTGGGGACGGCGGTGGACACGGCGAAGGAGAAGCCCGCGGGATCGGCGAGCCAAGGCTCCTCACCGGCATCGATCCGCGCGGCCCGCAGCACGGGGTCGGCATCGGAGTCGGTGAGCAGCCCGGTGAGTGCGTGCGCGGTGAGCGGTGCCTCGGGCGGCAGGAGCTGGTCCCGGAACTCGCCCCAGGTGAGCGGGTCCGGACCGGACAACGCGGCGCCGAACTTGACGGTGACCTTGATGAACACGAACTTCGCGGTGACCGTGCCGCCCGTGGGCGGCCCCCACAGGTCGAGCGAGGCGCCGATCTCGCCGCTGACGGTGAACAGCAGCTTGACGCGGGCGCCGACACGTACGGAGATTCCGGCGCGGAAGTGCAAGGGCGCCCACTGGATGAGCAGGTTGGCCTGCGCGGTCAGCCAGGCTTCGACGTTCCCGGCCTTGAAGCGCACGTCCAGCGAGCCGCCCGCCATCACGGCGTTCGGGGTCAGTGCGAAGTAGGCGCCGCCGCTGACGGTGACGGCGGAGCCGACGGACCAGGTGAAACCCAGGCGCGGTACGACCGGGAAGTGCGACGGGACCGGCTTGTAGTCGGGGTGGTAGCCGCCGACGGTGAGGACGAAATCGCCGGCGTGCGCGCTCGGCCCGAACCAGGAGCAGAAGGCGAAGCCGCCGGTGAGCACGCAGGACGGGTCGATGACGTAGGAGTCCACGAGCTGGGCGGTGGCGGCGAACTCGCCGCGCGCCGACTGGTAGACGATGCGCAGGTCGACGCCGATGCGCGCGTATTTCCTGGTGCCCTTCTTCGGGAAGCTCGCTTCGGCGCGTCCGATCAGGGCGAGGGTGAGCGCGTTGCCGGCTTCCAGCAGGAGCAGGACGCGCGCCTGCACGAACTCGAAGGATGTGAAGTCGATGCCGCCGGCCAGCCAGATCTGCCCCTCGGCGGGGCTGACCCAGGGTTTGGGTCCGCCGGTGAGCAGGGGCAGTGCCTTGAGCGGGTCGTCGGGCAGGTCCCCGTCCAGCCCGGAGACGAGCGGGAAGGCGGAGATCTCGGCCTGCTCGGGTACGCGGACGCTGCTGTTGTAGCCGAAGCCGAGGGCGAAGGCGGTGACGCGGAACGGTGGCGGGCCGCCGAACGTCCCCGTGAGCCTGCCGAAGGCGAAGAACGAGGTCATGCCGTCGTCGCGGCGCTGGTACGCGCCGAGTGCGAGTGCCCCGAACGTGGGCATCTCGACGACGAGCATCCCTTCGACGAGGACCTTGTAGTGCTCGGGCGGGGGCTGCCGGTTGGCGAGCGTGCCGGCGATGTGCAGCGGGTTGCGGCGCAGGTCGACGGAGAGCCCTTGGAGGCGGGGTTCGGCACTCATGGTGTCGAGGTCGAGGGCGATGCCGAGGCCGATCACCCCGAGGGTGAACCCGGCGGCGCCCATGCTCGCGTCGAACATCACCAGCGCCTTGCCGGAGTCGAATCCCGCTCCGATGCGTTGCAGGTGCAGCGGCCCGAAGGAGCGGCCGATATCGACCCAGGAGGCGGATTCCGGGCCGCCTGCGCTGGCGTTCCTTACCGCCAACTGTTTCTGGCCGCTTGCGCTTGCGTTCCCTACCGCGAGCTGCTTCTGGCCGTCTCCGCCGAAGGAGACGGCGAGGGGGTCCTGGGCCTGGCCCGCGATCTCGTACGGGAGGGTGAGTACCGCGCCCTTGGGCAACCCGGAGCCGGTGTCCGGCAGCTTGCCGCCGGTCCAGCCGACGGCCTCCAGGTCGGCGTTGACCTGCTGTACCTGGGTGGTGGTCAGCGCGTTGCCCGTGACGAGGAACTGGATGCCGGTGAGGCCGACGTCGGCGCTTTCCGGGATTTGACCGCCGACCAGCGGGAGCTGGGACAGCTTGGTGGGCGTGAGGTCGGAGAGGTTCGCGGCGACGAGCAGCACGAGGGCGCGCGGGGTGCCGGGCACGGACGCGACGACGATGCCGCCGCCCGCTTCGGTGGTGGCGGCCAGCAGCAGTCGCCCGGCCCTCGTCTCGTAGCGCAGGCCGACGGAGGTCAAGGTGGGCAGGAGTCCGGCAGGGACCCCGGCCGGGACCGGCAGCCCGAGCGCGGCGGCGATTTCGCGGGAGGTGATGCCGGGGGTGCCGGTCCAGCGGGCGGTGAGGGTCCGTCCGGCGGGGTCGCCGGTGTAGTCGACGGCGAATTCGAGGACGCGCTCGGTCTCGTCGTCGAGCGGGACCGTGAGGCGCAGGATTCCGGAGACCTGGGTGCTGCCGCCGTCGCGGTCGGTGACGACGGTCACCGTGAGGGCGAGCGGGGTCTCGCCGACGGTGAGGGTGGTGGTGCAGGCGAAGGTGAAGCGGCCCCGGGTGTCGAAGGCTACGGCGAGTTCCTCGATGGTGAGGTCGCGCAGGGCTTCGGGAACGTCGATGCCTAAGTGGCTCATGACGGCGGCCGGCTGCAAGGCGACCGCGTGTGCGGTGAAGGCCCACCCGTCGGCCGAGGACCAGGTTCCGGCGACGTCCAGCACGCCCTCGTCGAGCGTCCACCGCGCCGCGAGCCCGGCGAGGGTGAGCCCGGCCTGGTGCGAGACGGTGAGCACGACCTGGTCGAGTCCGATGCCGGGGACGACTTGCCAGACGTCGGTGAGGGCGAGGCCGAGTCCGTAGCCCCGGTTTTCCGCGGCGGAGGCGAGTTCGGCCCAGAGGGTGAGTTCGCTGACCGTGAGGGTGGTGGGGAGGGGCAGGCCGGGGAAGCGGTCCTGGAGGAGCCGGCCGGCGTCGACGGGGGCGGAGAGGGTTCCGGTCAGGGCGCGGTCGGGGAGGCAGACCTCGATGTCGACGCCGATGTCGTCGGCCAGTTGGACGTGGCCGCCGAGGGTGGCGAGGAGCCGGGGGCCGGAGAAGGGACGCTGCACGGTGAAGTCGGCGTACAGGCCGCCGACGGTGACGCCCTCCAGCGGCTCCCAGGAACGGCCGAGGTCGACGCTGAGCGAGACGGACAGCATGCCGTCGTCCGCGCCGGCCGCGAGCCCTGAACCGCTGGTCGCGAGCCCGGACCCGCTGGTCGCGAGCGCGGAACCATTGCCCGCGGCGTAGGCGATCGCCACTCCGGTCAGCGCGAGACCGCTGTCCGGCGCGACGTCGGGGGGCAGGTCGAAGCCGCCCGTGCCGACCGCCGCGAACGACCTCAGCGCGTCCAGCCCGGTGAGCGGTACGGGCGCGAAGCGCGCCCCGAGCCGCCAGATCGCGCCGGTCTGCGGCGGATAACCCCACACGTACGGCTTGAGGGCGGCCTGCGCGTCGGGGAAGTCGAGCTCGGCGCCCACACCGGTGAGGGCCTCGGGCTCGTCGTTCAGCCCGGGCTCGGCACCGAGCACCAGATGGAGCGTGCCGAGCCCGAACCGCTCCAGCGGGACCAGTGCGTCGCGCAACTGCTTGGGCAGGTCCTGGGATCCTGGCGGCAGGGCCGCGTCGATCCGCACTCCGACGACCGTCGTCCCGGCGTCGTCGGCGAGGAAGTGCACGGCCGTACGGGCATCGGTGCCGCTCGCCAGCCCGACCGTGCCGGCGGCCGTGAGCCGGGCCGCGTCGATGTCGGCCTCGCGCACGTGCAGCACACCGTCCGCCAGGTGCTCGGTGAACAGATCGGCAGCCGGGGGGAGTTCGAGGTATTCGGGTGTGACGGTGAGCTCCCGCTGCTCCTGCGCGGCCCGAAGGGTCGCGCGCAGCGTGTCGACGGACAGCGCCATCGCAGGTCTCCTACTCGTACCAGAGGGCTACTCGTACCAGAGGTCGTACGTGCCGGCGCCCGCGCGATCGATCCACATGTGCCAGTCCACCCCGGTCCACTCCCCGCCGCTGGCGGGGGTCGGTTCCCCGGCGAGGGTGCTGAAGACGCCGCCTCCGCTCGCGTCGCGGAAGCGGAACGGCCAGGGCAGCACGTTCGGGGGCACGTCGTCCTGATAGCCGTAGCCCCACTGCTTTTGGCCGGTGACCTTGGGCACGGGTATGCCCTGTGCGGTACGGACAGCCTCCCACTCGACGAGCATGCGCCGGTTGACGTTGCTCTCGGTGCACGTCGCGGACTGGCCGCCGAAGGGGAGGGGGCCGGTGCTCAGGAACAGGCCGTCAGGGGTGGTGTGTTCGAGCCACTCCCGGCTGGTCGACGTCTTGCTGCCGTGGTGCCCCACCTTGAGCCACAGGTTCTTCTCACGCCGGCACCAGCGTTGCGGGGCGCTGGGGGAACTGTCCATGCCGATGAGGACCTGCTCGTTCTCCACGAACGCGTCGGCCATGAACAGCACCTTCTGCCTGAGCCCCTTGCTGTCGCGCACCCCCACGAGGGAGAACACCAGGCTGCCCAGGTTGGCGATGGTCTCCTTCGGCGCGCTCTGGAACCAGGCGGCGCCGCGGCGGGCGGTGGGGACGAACATCCCACCGCCCAGGAGGAACAGGTTCGGCGCGGCCGTATCCTCCGGGAACAGCGGCTCGGGGTCGGCCTGGGTCGGTTTCTCCAGCGGGGGGTTGACCACGCGGTGGCCCGTGGTACTGGTGAGCGCGGCCGGATTGCCCAGCAGGGTCTCGACGAAGGACCTGTTGCCCTCTTTGTAGTCGGTGCGGGCCATCCCGTACCAGATGTTGTTGACGGTGTAGCGCAGCTTCTTGGTGGTGTCGTCGAGCAGGACGCTTTCCAGGAGGTTGAAGTGGTCCTGGTCGGGGTGAGTGATCAGCAGGTAGTCCAGGACTCCCGGGGTCTCCAGGTTCTGGAGATACCCGTCGATCTTCTGCTTGAGATGGCTGACCATGCGGTCCTTGGCAGTGCCCACCGGCGCCGGCGCTCCGGCCGCCGGCCGGGGAGCGACCGCCTTGGTGGAACCGCAGTCCAGCAGAACAGCCGCGTGCCCTTTGCTCGCCCCCGGCTTGTGAAAGATCATCAGGGTGCAGTCGCCCTGCCCCACATTGAAGAACACCACCTTGACCGGCATGTCGTCGTCCCCTCGATGGCGTCGGCCCGTCGCGGACCGTGCGCCACGGACAACAGTCCGCAAGCGCACGGCCGCGTGTCATCCCACCCCAGCCGGCGCGGACCACCGCCATGAACCCTCACCAATGGCGTGTTCTTAAGCAAAGCTGGCTGGATGACCGGCAACCAGGCCTCTGCGCTGCTCCGAGGCATCTCAACTACGGCTCGCGGTATGCGCTACTTGCAGGTAGCACACCCTCGCAACGGCGGCCTCAGGAACTGCCCCGGCCCGCGCCTGTAGCCGCGCGGGCCGGATGACCGCCTCCGCTGGGCACTGTTGTGTTGCGGCCCGGCTGGGTCCGACGTTGTATGCGGTGGGATGCCGGCGAGTGGGTCCGTCGGCGGCTACCCGGCGGGAGGCCGGCGTTGGTAGAGGGTGATCTCCAGGCCGCGGGCGCTGTGGTGGTAGGCCGGGGACAGGCCCGCGCGGGTGAGGGCCTGCTCCTGGGACTCTGCCCGGCGGGCGGCGGCTGGGCGGGCGCCGGTGGAGAGGTGGCGGCAGGTGATGCGCCAGACGCGGGGCGTGCGGGCCAGGCGCTGGTGCAGGAGGGCCGGGTCGGCGGGCTGGTTGTCGAGGGTGCCGCGTTCGGCTGCGCTCTCGGTTGTGCCCAGGTCGGGGAGGTGGGCGAAGACCTCCGGGTAGGCGGAGGCGATCAGGTGACACCGGCCGCCGCTGAAGAGGACGCCGTCCCCGGGGGCGGCGCGGTTTTGCAGTGTGGTGATGACGGCGGTGGTGTCCCAGGGGCGGCTGTCCTGCTGACGTATGGCCAGGTGGGACACGGTGATCGGGGCGGCCAGCAGGAGAGCCAGCAGCAATCGCCGGGGCAGCGGGAGGGAGGTGGCCGCGGCGGCGAGCAACAGTGCCAGGGCAGGCAGACAGAACAGCAGATAGCGGTAGGCGAAGAGAGGCTGGCCCAGAGAGAGGGCCAGGAGAAGGAGTGGGGGCACGGTCAGCCAGGGCAGGCCGACGGCGAGGATCAGGGGCGGGGTCTTGTGCCGACGGGCGATGAAGAGGGCTACGGAGGCGAGGGCGCTGAGGGTGAGCAGGAGTTTCAGGGCGGTGGGGAGGGTGTCCTGGCCGGGGGTGAGTAGCCAGGTGAAGTAGTTGTACGGGGTTCCGGTAGTGACGGGTGCGGCCTCGCCCACGGCCGAGCGTTGGGACACGCCGAGTATCAGCAGGGGGACGACGGCGGCGATGCCTGCGGCCTGGGCCACCAGCAGGCGTATGACCACGCGGCGGCCGGGACGCCGCAGGGCCACCGTGACCGCGTGTGCGGCCACCAGCAGGAGTCCCATCACGTTGAACCAGCCCAGCAGGGCAATCAGCACGGCGTAGACGGCCGGCCACCGTACATGCCCGGAGAAGGCCTTGATCAGGGCACCTGTGGCCAGTACTGCCACGGCCATGACGAAGGCGAACGAGCGGGCTTCCTGCGCGTACCGCGACGCGGTGGGCAACACGGCGAGCAGCAGCCCCGCGTAGAGGCCGAGGCGCGGACCGCCGAGCAGCCGCCCCAGCCAGGACAGGCCGGCTGCGGCGACAGCCACCGACACTGCGGAGGGCAGTCGCATGGTGAACTCGCCGACCCCTGCGGCCTGCCCGACCAGGTACATCAGCACGTAGTGCAGGCCGTGCACCGCGTCGACGCGGCCCAGCAACTGGACCAGCTGCGGCCCGGACCGCTGTGCCACGTCCATGGTGACGATCTCGTCGGTCCACGCGGAGGGGCCTGTGATCCCCCACAGCCCGAGACCGAGCCCGACGATCGGCGGCGCCCACGCAGTCGCCCGGACCGCGGCGCTTCCGTGGGAGCGGCCGGCAGAGGGGCCGGATGTGAGCGGTGGGGTGCGGTGGGGGGAGGTGAAGGTCATGGCGGTGCTTTGCTCACTTCCGGCGCCGCCCCGAGGAAGGGGCAGCGCGGCAGGGCGGGGGTGGGACGTGCGTGGGGCGCGGCGGTGGATCAGAGCAGGTCAGGTGCGGGGGCACCGTGCTCGGAAGGCCTGCGGTTCCTCAGCCGGGGCGTCCGGCGGGAGCGGCCGTGGTCGCGAGTTCGCGTTCGAGGGGGGTGCGGTAGCAGGGGGTGACGCGGGTGCCGTCGAGGAAAATGGCCAGGCGCTGGATGGCGTTGTTGATCAGGGCGCGGGTGTGGCGGCCGGGGTCGGTCAGGAGGTGGTGGTTGATGCGGCCGTCGGGGTGTTGGGCCCAGGCGCCGATGATGCGGCCGTCGGCCCAGATGGTGGGGCCGATGTTGCCGTTGCGGTCGAACAGGGCCGCGGTGTGGGCGGGGTCGAGGTAGAAGTCGCGGTGGCGCCAGCCCATGGAGGTGGGGTCGAGGCCGGGGAGCAGTGCCACCCAGGGTTCGTGGCCGGTCTCGGCGAGGGGCTGATTGTCCTCGGGGAGGAGGTAGCCGGTGCCTTCGTCGAGTTCGACGGCTTCGGCGCCGGTGGTGGCGATGGCCTTGCGGGTGTCGGTCAGCGTCCAGCCGGTCCACCACTTCAGGTCCGCGGCCGTGACGGGCCCGAACGCGGCCAGGTAGTGCCGGGCCAGCACGGTCTTGGCCTCGGCTGCGGGGAGGGCGGGGAAGGGTTCGGCCGGCTCCCAGCGGAACTGGGCGGAGGTCCACGAGCCGGCGGGCCGGGTGCGGCGGATGCGGCCTTCGGCGGCGAGGGTGCCCAGGACCGGGGTGGTCACGCGCTGACGGGTCTCGTACGACTTGCCGGCATTGACGGCGTACTGTTCGCGCAAGTCCGGGACATCGGCGGCGAGTTCGACGGCAGTGGCTCGGCCGCGGGCCGTCAGGGCAGCGAGGGTGGCCTTCTCCACGGCCGCATAGCGGGCCGGTGACCAGCCCAGCGTGGTACGCAAGTGCTCGGTGGTGTTGCCGCGGTTTCGGTGGGCGTCCTTGACGGTGGCGGCGTGGAGCGCGGGCGCGAGGTGGTCGGGTGTCACGAACATGGTGCGGCGCATGCACCGGATACGGGCCAGTGGAGGGGTGGCGTCGTAGAGGGCGTGGTTGATGGCCGCGGCAGTGGGAGCGGTCATGCGGGCGGCGGCCGAGAGGAACACCGTGGCGGGGTCAGTGGCGTGCAGACCGATGAGAGCGTCAGCCACCTCCTGCGGCCGGGACACCCGGCGGGCGGGGATGAACAGGTGCCGTTCGGCGAGCCGGGCGCGGCGTTCGGCGGGAGTGATACGGCGCGGAGCGGTCATCGTGCGGGGTTCCAGAAGGTGTCAGGTGGTGCGGAGATGTCAGGTGGTGCTAGGCAGCCCGCGGGGCGCGGGAGCTGCCCATAGTGTGGGGAGAGCCGAGGGTGCCGGGGGCTGCCTGTCCGCCTTCAGAGGGAGACCGCTGCTAGCCGACGTAGTCGGCCTGTGAGGCGATCTTCCCGTCGCGCAACTCCAGAATGGTGCAGAAGCGGGCGTTGACCGGTTCCCCGGCCGGGGGCAGCGCCGGCACGGCCCCGGAGCTGGTGCCCGTGAAGTCGGTTTCGAGGGCGAGGGTGTCCCCGTCGGTGATGATCCGCTTGATGGCCAGCTTGCGGTCGGGCACGGCGGCCGCGTACTCGCGGATGTGGCCCACGAAGGCATCCCGGCCGTGGAAGGCGAACTGGTAGGCGCTGATGGTGTAGGTGACGTCGTCGGTGTACAGCGTCCCGAACCGGTCGAAGTCCTGGTCGTTGTAGGCGCTCAGCCACTCGTGAGCGAGCTTTTCGGCGTCCGCGTGAACGGTGTTGCTGGTCATGGCGATGGCCCTTTCTGTTGCCTGGGAGAAGCCGCACCGAGAGGTTGGCACGGATATAGGTCTATTCGTGTCCTATATCCGCTATCCACGCCCTGCCGGTCTCGTTCCGGCTATCGCCCCGCGATCAGCGGCAGCAGCAGCGCCGCGGACCAGCTGAAATTGGGCGAGCTCAGGGCGGCTCCGCTCAGCGGGTCGTAATTCTCCATGATCGGACCGTTGCCGGTCAGACCGGCCGCTCTCTCGGTCAGCCCCGCGGCCAGCGCGTCCGCCTCGCGGCCGAATCCGTAACGGCGCATCCCGGCGATCGCGAAGTACGCCTGGTCGAGCCAGACGGGGCCGCGCCAGTACTGCCGCGCGGCGAAGTACGGCGAGCTCCTGGAGACCGTCGGCAGCGGCATCGCGGTGGCAAACTCCGAGGGGTCCAGGAGACGCTCGCGTGCAGCGGCGGCCTGTGTCCGGGTCGCGACGCCGCTCCACAGCGGGATCACGCCCTCGATCCCTCTGCCCCGGTCCGTCAGCCGAGTGCCGGAGCCGAGCCCGGTGTCGTAGAACCAGCCGGTCGCCGGGTCGTACATCCTCTCCCGTACGGCCTTGCCGGTGGCGGCCGCCCTGGCCCGCCAGCCGTCGGCGGCCGTCCGTTTCCCCAGCTCCGCGGCGATCCGGCCCAGATGCTCCTGGTCGACGGCGAGATAGGCATTGAGGTCCACGGACTCCTGGGTCAGCGAGTAGCCGATCACCTGCCCCGAGCCGTCCCGGTTCGGCACGACCGACGTGCCCGGCGCGGCGTCGAACCGGGGCGCGTTGTCCATGCCGCTCTCCCAGGCCGCGGCCAGCCGCTGCTGCGCGGGCGACCCGTTGGCGAGGTCCACGGTCGCGCCGTACTCCGCGAGCCCGTTGTAGTCGTGGTCCCGGTTGCGGTACCACCACTCCTGGTACGCGGCCAGCTTCGGGTACACCTCCCGCAGGAAATCCTTGTTCCCGCTCCGCTCGTAGACCTGCCACACTGACCAGGCGCCCAGCGGCGGCTTGCTGTTCCTCTCGTTCCAGTTGGTCCCGCCCCGCTGCGGGTCGTTGTAGAAGACGGCGTCCGGGATCATCCCCGCGTCCTGCGGGCGGGCCGTGGAGCCGGACCGTATCTGGTGGTCGAGCACCGAGCGGATCTGCGCCTCGGCAAGCCCCGCGTCGAAGCGCGCCGTGCCGACCGCCTGCTTCCAGGTGTCCCAGGCCCAGAAACCGCCCGCGAACCACTTGTACGAGAGGGACGGCGTGATCCCGTCGTGTGCGAGACTCCCGGCGGCGCTGCGCCAGTTGGTCACCAGCGTCTCCAGCGCCTTGACGGCGAGCCGCCGCCGACCGGCCGGCACCCCGGCGGTCACGCCGTCGACGTACCCTCGCCAGCGGGCGTCGGCCGCCCGGACGGTCCGCGCCGTGTCGGCGAGCACCCGGCGTACCTCACCGGCTTCCGCGGTGCGCTCGGCCTGCGTGAAGGTGTAGCTCTCGGTCCAGTCCAGGGAGCGTGCCGCGCCGGGCGCGAGGGTGAAGGGCGCGGCCAGTTCCGTACGGTAGGAGTCCCCGTCCCCCGACACGGTCGTACGCACCGGGTCCCGGTGCCGGACCTCGAACCGTTCGGTGCCGTCGGTGAGGAAATCGTCTGCCGCACGCACCCGGGCGAAGTCGACGGCGACGCCCCGGGGTGCGACGGCCAGTGAGGGCGCCTGCCTCATGGGCGCCTCGGCGGGCCGCAGCAGGCTTCCGGTCCAGCCGGCGCCGAGGGTGCGCGGGGTGCGGCCGGTGTTGCGCACCACGGCCCCCACCAGCGCAGTGCGGTGCGTGGCGTACCGAAGCTCAAGGGTGAGCCGGAGGCCGCCGCCGACATCGTAGGCCTGGACCAGGGCCCCTGGCCGAGAGGTGAAGCGCGGCGGGCCGCCGCCGGCAAGGTCGAGCGCGCGGCCGTCCTCGCTCAGCCGGATGCGGCTGAAGGAGGCGCTCAACCACCAGGGGTACTCCTGCGCGATGTAGAGGGGGCCGGTGAATCCGCCGTAGCCGCTCGGGGCGTCCGCCGCCGGCAGGGCGTAGGCATGCCAAGCCCCCCGGTCGGCGAAGACGTTGATCGGGTTGTTGTCCTTCTCGTGTTTGTCGTCCTTCTCGTGTCCGGGCAGCGCCGCCGTCGGGGCGCCCCGCAGATCGAGCACGTCGTCGTAGCCGTTGCCGGCGCGGTCAGAGCCGTAGTTCAGGGAGGCCACCGTCCGTCGAGGTGGGGCGGCGGCCGTCGGCTGAACGCAGATAGCAGCGGCGGCGACGGCGAGGAGGAGAGCGAGGGTGACCAGGGTGCACGAGCGCGGGCGCATCGGCGAACTCCAGTGCTTCCAAAGGCCGGGGCCGAGATCCGACAAGGGTGCTCGGCAGCATGAAACAAGCGCAGCGCCCTCATCACGCGATTCGCCCACTCCGGCCGGAACTCGTTCCCCCGCGGACGGGTGCACCGACCGGACACCGGGACCCTCAGCTCTCGGCCTCGGGAAAACAGCCCTTTAGGCCGGCCGAGCCGTGGAACTCGGTCGGCGCATGGGCCGTGACCGGCCTGTTCCTCATCCCCCTGCTTGGCGTCGGGCGGGCGGGGGTGGGATCCGGCGCCAAGCGCCGGCGCACCCTCAGTACGGGTGCTTGTTCGGCTTGTTCGTCCACGCGTCGTAGGCGTGGGCGCCGATTTCGGGATGCATCTGCTCGATCTTGATCCTGCGCTCGTCGAGCGGCTTCCCGAAGTCCTCGTACTGGAACGAATCATCGAAACCGATGCGCCGGGTGTCGTCCAGGGCGCAGCTGAAGTAGACGGCATCGATCCGGGACCAGTAGATGGCGCTCATGCACATCGGGCACGGAGCGCCGCTGATGTAGATGGAGCAGCCCTGGAGCATGCGTGCTCGCTCGGGCACGGGGTCCGGTGAGCCTTCAGGGCGGGGGACGTATTCCAGGGTGCTCTCGTTCTGGTGTTCCTCGGCGATCGACGGAGCCTCGGGGTTGAGGTATTGCACGGCCTTGCGGATGGTTTCGACTTCTGCGTGTGCCGTGGGGTCGCCGGTCAGGAGGACCCGGTTCTGTCCGCGCGCGATGATCTCCCCGTCGCGGGCTATCACTGCACCGAAGGGGCCGCCCCAGCCGTTCTCCACGGACTCGGTGGCAAGGCGCACCGCCTCGGTGATGAGTTCTTTGTGTTCCATCACGGAGTCTCCCATCGGCGTCGATTTCCCGCTGCGGAGGGACTCGCGGAGCAGGCAATCAAATGCCTGGTTTGCCGTATAAATACTATATGAACTAGGCTACTCCACGTGAGTCCACGTGCAAGCCGTGACTCCGCGGCCGACAGCGCCACCGTTGTGACCTCGCAGAAAGTGCGACCGGGCCACGCCGACGAGTATCAGCGCTGGCAGAACCGGACGAACGAGGCGGCCCGCGAATTCGACGGGTTCGAGGGCTCCGAGGTGTACCCGCCCGGTGCCGGTTCCGAGAACGAATGGGTGACGGTCTTCCGGTTTTCCGGGATCGACTACCTGACCGCCTGGCTGGAGTCGGACCGCCGGCGGGAACTGCTCGCCGAAGGACGGAGATTCTTCGAAGAGGCTCCGACGCAAGAGGTGCTCCGAGGCGGCTCCCCGGCCGAACAGGCCCCCGAGACCGTCACCGCCGTCATCTCCCACGACGTGAAGCCCGGACGCGAAGAGGGCTTTCTGTGCTGGCAGGAGAAGATCCTCAAAGCGCAGGAGAAGTCTCCCGGATTCATGGGGTCCGAGTTGTTCAGACCGGTCGAGGGGGTGGAGGACCGCTGGGTCGCCGTCTTCCGGTTCGACTCCCGCGAGCACCTTGAGGAATGGCTCGGGTCCGATGCCCGCAGCAAGCTGCTCGAGGAGGGGCGCACCTACTTCGCCTCCTACGACGTACGCAAGGTCGGCTCCGCGTTCAGCGGCTGGTTCCGTTTCGGCAAGGGCGCACAGGACGCCGCTCCGCCGAACTGGAAGCAGGCCATGTCCGTGATCCTGGCGCTCTATCCCACCGTCATGGTGCTGAATCTGACCGTGGGTTCCGAGCTCGGCCGGCTCGGCGTTCCGGGATACGTGGGCCTGTTCATCGGCAACGTGCTGAGCGTCAGCACGCTGACGTGGCTGCTGATGCCTCTGGTGAACAAGGTCCTGGCGTTCTGGCTCGCGCCCGGCCGCGCGCGCAGCCTGCGCGTCCATGTGGCGGGTGCCGCGGCCGTGGTGATCTGTTATCTCCTGTTCATCGCGATCTTCGGCCTGATAACCCGCTGACCCTGTCCCGGGCCCCGGCCCCGACTCCGGCCCCTGGCCCCGACCCCGGTCCCGCCCCCTGGCGCAACCGGCCCATCGAGGAGGAGGTCATGATGCCCGGGCGTTCTCCCGCAGCACGCTTCGAAGGAGCCCTGCTCCGGCGGGGCGACCCCGCGTACGACACCGCCAGGGCCGCCGCGGTGTGGAACGGGCTCAAGCCGGAGCGCTTCCCCGAGGCCATCGTGCGGGCAGCCTCCGAGCAGGACGTACCGGAGGCCCTCTCCTATGCACGCTCCGAGGGTTTCCGCGTCTCGACGCGTTCCGGTGGACACAACTGGTCCGGCTCCCAGCTCCGCGACGCGAGCCTGCTCATCGACCTCAGCGGACTCCGGCAGTGCAGCATCGACCCGGGGTCGATGACGGCCACCGTAGGACCCGCCGCCACCGGAGGGGACCTGGTCCGGGCACTGGCCCCGCACGACCTCGCCTTTCCCGTGGGCCACTGCCCCTCCGTCGCGGTCGGCGGATTCCTGCTCAGCGGTGGACTCGGGTGGAACTCCCGCGCGTGGGGACCGTCATGCGCCGACGTCCTGGAGATCCGGGCCGTCACCGCCGACGGCCGGACGGTCACGTGCAGCGAGACCGAGAACGCCGGCCTCTTCTGGGCCGCCCGCGGCGCGGGGCCCGGCTTCTTCGCCGTCGTCACCCGTTTCCGGCTCCGCCTGCACCCCCACCCCGGGGCCATCGTGACCACCACCCTCGCCTTCCCACTGGCCGCCGCCGGCCCCGTGGCGGCCTGGGCGGAAGGGGTCGCACGCGAACTCCCGCCGAACGTCGAGACGGCCCTGATCCTCACGGCTTCCGGCGAACCGACCGCCGCCTCCCCGCCCGGTCCGCGGATCCTCGTCGGCATGACCGCGTTCGCCAGGACACACGAGGAAGCACTCGCCGCTCTCTCGCCCGCGGAGTCCTGTCCCCTCGCCGGCAGCGCCGTCACCCTCCAGGCACCCGAACCGACCTCGTTCGCCCGGCTGCACCAGGGCGCCGACGCGGTATGGCCCTCGGCGCACCGGTACGCGGCGGACACGCTGTGGTCGGAGGAGACCTACGAGACACAGCTGAACCGTACGGCCACCGCGATATCCCGCGCCCCCTCCGGCAGGTCTCTCGTCCTCGCGCCGGTACTGCCCGTCTCCGAAGACCCGGCTCTGCTCCGGAACATGGCCTTCTCCCCGCTCGGCGCGTCCTACCTCGTGTGCTACGCGATCTGGGACGACCCCGCCGCGGACGGCACCAACGCGCAGTGGCTGCGGGAGGCCATGACCTCGGCCGATCCGTCGGGCCACGGCGGACACTACATCGCCGAAACGGACCTGGAAGCCGACACCTCCCGGGCCCGCCGCTCGTACGCACCCGCCGACTGGGACCGCTTGCAGGAACTCAAGGCCGCATGGGACCCGGAGAATGTCTTCCACTCCTACCTGGCGCCGTGACCTTCAGGATCCCTGTGACATCCAGGGGTCCCAGTGAACTTCAGGGTCCCCAGTGACCTCCAGGGTTCCCTCGGGCCGGAGACCGAAGAGGCCTACGCCCGCGCCAACGGCCGGCTCTGACAGATCCATCCAACCAATAGGACATTTACCGACCTATTGGACATCTAGCGTGGGTCACGTCGCAGAGAATCCTCTCCGCTCATCCCGTCATCAACGGCTTTGCCGGTAAAGGAAGGGAGCCAGTCATGGCCCAGAAGGAAACGATGCAGCGGTTCACCCCGATGCTGTACGTCAAGAGCAGCTACGAGGCTGTCGCGTTCTACCAGGAGGTCTTCGGCGTCGAGGAGATCGCCGAGCGCACCATGCTGCTGTCGCAGGTTCCGGGCATGGAGCAGGTGCCGGGTGCGGAGCACGTGGTGGTCTACTCCAAGCTCCAGTTCGCCGACGGTAGTGGCCTGAACGTGGCCGAGCTGTCCGACGAGGGCGTCTACGCGAAGGACGGCGGCGCGGTCGTCGGCAACAACATTCACGTCGGGCTCCAGCACACCGACACGGCCGTCCAGAAGGCGGAGTTCGACAGGCTCGCCGAAGGCGGGACGGTCATGGAGCCGCTGGAGGAGAAGTTCTGGGGCACCGTCTTCGGCATCGTCCAGGACCGCTACGGCGTGATCTGGGAGTCCAACTGCTATCTGAAGCAGGGCTGATCAGCTGATGCCCCCGCCTCCGGAACCGTTCAGCGGTTCCGGAGGCGGGGGTTTTCGCTGTCCGAGGTGCGGCGGCCGACGCCGCGTATGCAGTCCTCCCAGCGTGGCAGGCCATGGTGGGCGGCCCGGGCGTGGAGGTGGGCGGTGACCTCGCGGACGTATGAGGCGGGCATGGCGCGACTGTCGGCGTAGGAGGCGGCCAGGCGCTGGTGCAGGTGGGGCGGCAGGTGGACGGCGGACTGGTTGAGGAACCAGTCGCGGGCGCCGGGGCTGATGCGCATGATGTCGGGGTAGACGGTGACGGCCCCGGCCTCGGCACAGGCGTCGACGAGCGCGTCGAGGGCGGCGGGGCGGTCGCCGGCGTGGGGGATGACCGGGGCGACGAGGACGCCCGCGGGGACACCGGCCGCTCGGAGGGCGGCGATGGTGGCGAGGCGGGCGCGCGGGGGTGCGGCGCCGGGTTCGAAGGCGCGCCACACGCGCTCGTCGAGCGAGCCGAGCGAGGTCATGACCAGGACGTTCGCTACGCGGGCGGCTTCGGCGAAGAGGCCGAGGTCCCGGCGGAGCAGGGCGCTCTTGGTCGTGGTGGTGAAGTTGACGCGGTGGTCGGCGAGGGTACGGAGGATGCCGGGCATGAGGCGGTAGTGGCCTTCGGCCCGTTGGTAGCAGTCGGTGGAGGTGCCGACCATCACCCAGTCGTCGCCGGTCTTGCCGCCACGCAGTTCGCGGCGCAGGACCTCGGCGGCGTTGGTCTTGACGACGACCTGGGTGTTGAATCCTTCTCCGGTGTCGAAGCCGAGGCGGGTGTGGCCGTCGCGGGCGAAGCAGTAGGTGCAGGCGTGGGTGCAACCCCGGTAGGGGTTGAGGGTCCAGGCCATGCCGCCGGGGCGGGCTCCGGGGATCTTGTTGAGCAGGGTGCGGGCGCGTTGTTCGTGGAAGGTGATGTCCCGGAAGCCGGGCGCGGGTGCGGGCGGCGGTGCCACCAGCGCGGCCTCGAAGAGCCCCTGCCGGCTGTTCACCGGGCGTCCCCTGACTGCTCGGCGGTGTGCGCGGCGCGCAGGACGCGCTCTCCCAGCGTCCGCAGGTGCGGGCCGAGTTCGGGCGGGTCGAGGACGTCGAAGTCGAAGCCGAGGACGGCGATGCGGTAGGCGAGGTATTCCAGGGAGTCGGCACCGGTGAGGAGTCGGCAGGTGTGGTCGTCGACGGGTTCGACGACGCCGAGGGTGGCGGGGACGCGGTCGGCAACCTGCTCGGCGGGGGCGTGGACGAGGAGCAGGGCGCGGTGGCCGGCGGTTCCGCTGAGGGTGGTCGAGACCCAGGTGGCGGCGTCCACGCTGCCGGGCAGTTCACGGGCCGGGACACGGGCGCCGGTGCGCAGCGGGTCGGTGAGGCGGTCGAGGCGGAAGGTGCGCCAGTCGGCGCGGTCGCAGTCGTGGGCGACGAGGTACCAGCGGCGTCCGGCGGCGACGAGGCTGTGGGGCTCGGCCAGGCGGCGGGTCTCCTGCCCGTTGGCGGCGCGGTAGGTGAAGCGGACCTTCTCGTGGGTGACGCAGGCGGCGGCGAGGAGGGCGAGGTGTTCGGCGTCGGCGCTCGGCCCGCCCTGCGGGACGGCGACCGCGGCCTCCTGGAGGACGGTCACGCGGCGGCGCAGGCGCGAGGGCAGGACCTGCTCCAGCTTGGCCAGGGCGCGTACGGAGGTCTCCTCGATGCCGGTGACCGAGCCCGCGGCGGCCGTGCGCAGACCGATCGCGATGGCGACGGCCTCGTCGTCGTCCAGGAGGAGAGGCGGTATGGCGGTGCCGGCAGTAAGCCGGTAGCCACCGGTGTTGCCCTGAGTGGCGTGCACGGGATAGCCGAGCTCACGCAGCCGGTCGATGTCGCGGCGGATGGTGCGCGGACTGACGCCCAGGCGCTCGGCGAGCTCGTGGCCGGGCCACTCGCGCGGGGACTGCAACAGGGAGAGCAGCCGCAGCAGGCGGCCGGGAGTGTCACTCATGCCCGGGAGCATCCCACCGCAATAGGACATTTTCTGGCCTAAAACCACGACGAAAGCAGGACGCGGGCCGCCGAGCAGCCGTTTTGCCTAATAGGCCATGAATTGACCTATTGGCTTCCTATGGTCGTTGCATACCCCCTGAAGAAGCCCCCGGGCGCCCGTACCGACTCCCGGGGATCCACTCGAATTCATCCGAATCCATACGGATTCCCCCACACCATCTGGAGCCCGCCATGGCCGAACAGACCCTGTTCACCACCCCGATGATCTACTGCGACAACGCCCTCGCCGCCCTCGCGCTCTACACGGACGCCCTCGGCGCCGAAGAGCTCACCGACCGCCGCATGCTGGCCGCGCACCTCCCCGGCCTGGCGGACGTGCCGGGCATGGACCGTACCGTCGTCTACTCCGCGCTGCGCTTCCCCGACGGCAGCGGCCTCAACGTCGCCGACCGCTTCGGTGACCCCACCGCCAAGCACGGCGCCGTCACCGGCAACAACCTCCACATCGGCCTCCAGCACACCGACCTCGCCGAGCAGAAGGCGGCGTTCGGCAAGCTCGCCGAGGGCGGCACCGTGCACGAGGCCCTGGAGCCCAAGCCGTGGGGCGCGTCCTACGGCATCGTCCAGGACCGCTTCGGCGTGATCTGGGAGATGAACTGCTGCACCGGCTGACCGAACCGGCAGGGGGTGGGCAGGCGTGGCTTCCTACCCGCTCCCTGTCAGCCGGCCAGGTCCTGCCGAAGTGCCGCCGCGGTATGGGACGCGCGGTGTTTCAACAACTGGGCCGGGGTACCGGTGAACAGGACCCGCCCACCGTGCCGGCCACCCTCCGGTCCCATGTCGATGACCCAGTCGGCACGCTTCACGACATCGAGGTTGTGCTCGATGACGATGACGGTGTTGCCGTCGTCGACAAGCCGGTCCAGCAGCCGCTGGAGGGTTTCGATGTCCGCCATGTGCAGGCCGGTGGTGAGCTCGTCCATGACGTAGATGCCGCTGCGGCTGCCGAGATGTCCGGCGAGCTTCAGGCGCTGGCGTTCGCCTCCGGACAGGGTCGACAAGGGCTGCCCGAGCGTGAGGTAGCCGAGCCCGACCTCCACGAGCGTCCCCAGCGCCGCTCGTACGCCCTTCTCTCCCGGCCCGGTGAAGAACGCGCAGGCTTCCTCGGCGGTCAGCGCGAGGACGTCGGTGATCGTCCTGCCCCGCAGGGTGTGGGCGAGGGCCTCGGCGCTGTAGCGCAGGCCGCGGCAGGTCTCGCACACCGTGGTGACCGGGTCGGCGAAGGCCATGTCCGCCGTGATGCTGCCCTTCCCGCCGCACGCGGAGCACGCGCCGGTCGAATTGAAGCTGAACAGTCCGGCGGGCACGCCGCCCGCGTCGGCGAAGAGCTTGCGCACCGTATCCATGATCCCCAGCCAGGTGGCCGGCGTGGAACGGGAGTTGGCGCCGATGGCGCTCTGGTCGATGACGACGGCAGCGTCGGGGTGCTGTTCGGTGAACACCTCGGATATGAGGGTGGACTTGCCGGAGCCCGCCACACCCGTCACCGCGACCAGCACGCCGGTGGGGATGTCCACGGAGACGTCCTCGAGGTTGTGCCGACTGGCGTGGGCGACGGACAGGTGCCCGGTGGGGCTGCGGACCTCGGTCTTCAGCGGCAGTGTGCGGCCCAGGTGCCGGCCGGTGAGCGTACCGGCCCTGCGCAACCGGGCCGCGCTCCCCTCGAAGACCACCTGCCCGCCGTGGGTACCGGCGCCCGGCCCCATGTCGACGACGTGGTCGGCCAGCGCGATGACGTCCCGGTCGTGCTCGACGATCAGCAGCGTGTTGCCCTGGTCCCGTAGCTGCGTCAGCAGCCGCCCCACCCGGTTCACGTCACGCGGGTGCAGGCCGGTGGAAGGCTCGTCGAAGATGTACGTCATGCCGGTGAGGCTGGAGCCCAGGTTGCGTACGATCTTCAGCCGCTGCCCCTCGCCGCCGGACAGGGAGGCCGTCTCGCGGCCCAGGTGCAGATATCCCAGCCCGATGGCGTCGATCCGCCGCAGGCCCTCGACGGCCGCCTGCGCGATCGGGGTGCCCAGCGGATGGTCGACCCCGTCCAGGACGCCGATCAGGTCGGTGATCTCCATGGCCATGTGGTCGGCGATGTTCAGCCCGTCGATCCTGGTCCGCAGGGCGGCCTCGTTCAGCCGGGAGCCGTGACAGCCGGGGCAGCCGGCGTCGGTGGTGAACTCCTCCACCGCGTCCCGGGTCCGCTTCGAGAGCGTGGACAGGTCCCGGTTGAGATAGAGGCGGTCGAACCGGTCGACGATGCCTTCGTAGGTGACGTTCTGGGTGCCCTTGCGGGTGACGAGCTCGATCCTCACCTCGCCGTCCGGGCCGCCGTGCAGCAGGGTCTGCCACTCCCGCTTCGTGTACGAACGCAGTGGCTTGTCGTTGTCGAACAGCCCGGAGCGGGTGAACAACGTCCACTGCACACCCCCGACGTTGAACAGCGGGAAGAGCAGGGCCCCGGTGTTGAGGGACTTGTTCCTGTCGAAGAAGCGGTCCAGGTCGAGCTGGACGGTACGGCCCAGCCCCTGACAGGTGGGGCACGCGCCGGACGGGTCGTTGAAGGAGTACGCCGTCGACATGCCCGCCGACGGCTCGCCCGCGCGGGAGAACAGCAGGCGGATCAGCGAGGCGATGTCCGTCATCGTGCCCACCGTGGAACGGGCCCCGCCGCCGAGGGGCCTCTGGTCCACCACGATCGCGGGCGACAGGTGGTGGATGCCGTCGGCCTCGGGCTTCTCGTACTTGGGGAGGCGGTTGCGGACGAACGCCGGGAAGGTCTCGTTGAGCTGGCGCTGGGACTCCACGGCGATGGTGTCGAAGACCACCGACGACTTGCCCGACCCGGACACGCCGGTGAACACCGTGATCACCCCTTTCGGGATGGTCAGGCAGACGTCCTTGAGGTTGTGCGCGCGGGCACGGGTGATGACGATGCCGTGCTCGTCACGACGGGGATGATTGCTCATGGCGGTACTCCTGGCAGGCGGTGCGGTCCCGGGCCTTCCCGGGCGGCACCGGCCCGGGAAGGTTCGGAAAGGCCCCGGAAGGTCCGGGAAGGTTCGGGAAGGTGCGGAAAGGGACGGGATCAGGACCGGGCGAGGGCCTGGTCGATGCCGAGCGCCAGGCGCAGCGTCTCGGTGGCCGCGCGCGGGGTGAGGAGAGCGTCCTCGGCGCCCTTCGTGACGCAGTCCAGGACGTGGTTGATCGCCGTGGCGTAGTTGTCAGCAGGGGCGAGAGCGATCTCGCGGGAACCGGCAGCGGTGTACTCGGTCAGGCTCATGACCGGGCCGGTCCGCTCGAAGGGCCGCTCGTGCAGTTCGAGGACGCCGTCGGTGAACGTGGCCTCGAAGCCGTGGGAGACGCCGTAGGAGACCGGAACCATGGACGAGGCGGTGTACTCCACGATCACGTCGTCGTAGCGCAGCACCGTCTCGGCCGCGGCCCGCCCGTCGCCGGCGGCGACCCCGGTGGCGTGGATCTCCCGCGGCAGGCCGAGGGCGGCGACGGTGTAGTCCAGGTCGGAGAGCATCACCTCCAGCGCGAGCCGGTCCAGGCCCAGGTCCACCGGCCCCCAGATCGGGCCCGCCTTGCGGTACGAGCGCAGGGTCCGCAGCCCGCCGAGCGAGCCGTCGCGGATCACTTGGTGCAGGTGCCGGACGGCCGGGTGCACCCGCATGAACATGTCGATAAACACGTGCTTGTCGCTCGCTTCGGCGGCGCGGGTGATCTCCTCGGCCTCGGCGATGGTGGGGGCGATGGGCAGCTCGCACAGCGCGTGCTTGCCGGCCGCCAGCGCCCGCAGGACGTGCTCCTTGTGCAGGGCCGTCGGCAGGCAGACGTCCACCAGGTCGACGTCCGGGTCGTCGTAGATCGCGTCCATGTTCGTAGTCGTGGCGAAACCGAAGTTCTGGGCGAACATGGCGAGCTTCTCTGGCCTGCGCCCGTAGACGACCACCTCGGTGTCCGGGCGGGCGGCGTAGACGCCGGCGTGGGCGACGGCGAATCCGGTTCCCAGCAGTCCGATCTTCATGGCGACACATCTCCTCAGCGATAAGCGCTATGCGAGGGAATGATCTGGTTCGCTCCCTCGGGTAAATCCCACGCTAGGAGCCTTTTAGGACACAACTCGTCCGCATATGGAGTCACAGTGGAGGCATGACGACCGACATGCCCGCCCGGATGCTCCGCCTGCTCTCGCTCCTCCAGACCCGCCGCGAATGGGCCGGCACCGAGCTCGCCGACCGGCTCGGCGTCACCACCCGCACCCTCCGCCGCGACATCGACCGCCTGCGCGAGCTCGGCTATCCCGTCGAGGGCACCACCGGCCGCTGCGGCGGGTACCGCCTCGCCGCCGGCACCGCCATGCCGCCCCTGCTCCTGGACGACGACGAGGCCATCGCCATCGCTGTCGCCCTGCGCACCGCCACCACCGACGTCACCGGCATCGGGGAAACCGCCCTGCGTGCCCTCGTCAAGCTCGAACAGGTCCTCCCGGCCCGCCTGCGCACCCAGGTGGCGGCCGTCCAGCAGGCCACCACCGCACCCGTCGCCTACGGAAGTGGTGAACGCGCCCAGGCCGATCCGGCGGTGCTGGCCCTGCTGGCCGCGGCCTGCCGCGACCACGAGATCGTCACCTTCGGCTACACCACCCGCCACGGCACTCCCGGCCCGCGACGCGTCGAGCCCCACGCCCTCGTCCCGGCCGCGGGCCGCTGGTATCTCGTCGCCTACGACGTCCAGCAGGACGACTGGCGCACCTACCGCCTCGACCGCATCGCTTCGGTCGCCACCACCGGCCGCCGCGTCCCGCCACGCGAGCTGCCCGCCCCCGGCCCCGCCGCCTACGTCGCCGCGAAGATCGCCACCGCACCGGCCCGCTACCGGGCCGTCGCCACCGTCGCCGCCCCCGCGGAAGCCGTCCTCGCCCGCACCCAGGGCCTCCCCGAACGCGTCACCCCCCTCACGGCCGACACCTGCACGGTCGACCTCTCCGGGGACCACCTCGCCCGCATCGCCCAACTCCTCACCGCACTCGGTGACACCACGGCCCTCGAGGCCGACCCCGAAGTGCTCGCCCACCTGCGCACCACGGCGCGGCGCACGCTACGACTCGCGGAGGACAGGAGCGAGCCGGATCCGCCTTCGGCGGAGAAACAGGAATGAGGAAAGAAGCCTGGACGCGAGAGACGCACACGAAGCGGTGAGCGGCGGCCATCGCCGCGACCACCACTCGTGCCAGGACCCCGGCCGCGGCAGCACCGCCGCCCTCGGGGCGCCCGCCGCGGCGCCGGCAACGCCGGCCCCATCATCTGGGCCAGGGTGCTGTATTGCCGGCAGCTGGGCTCGGCACACTACGGCCGTATTAACCACCACCTGTTCACCGACATGGGCTGCGGCCCGCGCCACCATCACCCAGGAAAGCGACCGGTTCTGGCCGCGATTCCGTGAGACCTCGGGTCAGCGATGGGAACGCGAGATCGTTTCGCCTGGGTCTCCTGCTCCATGGCGATCGAAGCGTTCGAGGTGTTCGAGGTCTCCGAGGAAGTCCCGTTCCCCGGGGTCGATGTGGAGGTAGGAGACGTCCGGTCCTCACCCGATGAGCTTGTGGTGGGGGTGGCGCCCCTGGGGCGGCCTGGTCGCCGCCCGAACTGCCGGCGCCGGGCGGAACGGGTGCACAGATCCCACCAACGGCGCCTCGCCGAGCGCCCATTGGGGGCCCGGCGAGTGCTGGTCGGGCTCACAATCCGCAGGTTCCTCTACGACAGGCTGACCTGTCCGCGGACGGCCAGGACCCCGGCCTCCAGCTCGCCCGCCGGCCTGCGTTCGTCCCCTCGCATTCGTCACGGGAACGTCCCTCACCCCAATGTCGTCTACAGTGCAGTAGACCGTCTATATGCTTGTAGTCAGTCGGGGTGCCGCGCAGGCCGCCCGCTTCCCTCAATGACGAAAGGGCCCGCGAGGATGGCCGCACCCTTGCTCGCGACGGCGTCGCCGCTTGCCGTCAACGTCCTGGACGCCCAGTCGCTCATCGGGGTTTTCGGTGTGCTCGGGGTCGGCCTCGTGCTGTTCGCCGAGACGGGCCCGCTGGGCCGGTACGGGTTCGCCGCAGCGATCGTCCCGGCCCGGTTCGTGCCGTGGTCCGCACGGTGCTCAATCCCATGGCCGGCGCCCTGGGTGTACCGACGGCTGTCGCTCCTGCCGCTCTTGCCGCTCCTGGCCGAGGTCCTGCGCTCCCACCGTGCCGTGGCCGGGCGGCGAAGCGGGGCGTGCGCGTGACCCGGCGTCGCACAGCGGCCGTGGCGAGCCTGGCGGCTCTGGCCGGCTTCGCCCTGCTGGCCGGGATCGTCACCGCACGGAACGGTTCCCCGCTCCCTGTGGACAGCACGCTGCTCTCGTGGGCCGTCGGTCACCGCCCGGCCACGGCGGTGACCGCGATACGGAGGCTGACCGACACGGGGACGGGCGCGATCCCCTACGTACTGGCCGCCACGGCGGGTGTCATCGCGGGGCGCACGAAACGCCAGAAGGTCCTCGCGGCCGCCGCGAGCCTGCTCTGCCTGGGCGTGGGGCAGCTCCTGCGACGGGCGGTGCTGAACCTGATCGGCCGGGCGCGGCCGCCGGCCGGCGAGTGGGCGACGCACGCGTCAGGGTTGTCGTTTCCCTCCGGCCACGCCACCACAGCGGCCCTCACAGCGGCACTGCTCATCACGGCCGTACTCCTGCGCTCACCCCCTGGCCGCTTCCTCGCCGTCGCGCTCGTCGGCTGCTGGGGCGCCGCGGTCGGGCTGACGCGCGTCTACCTCGGGGTCCACTGGTTCAGCGACGTCATCGGCGGCTGGCTCTTCGCCCTCGCCTGGTACGGGGCGTGCGCGGTGGTGGCCGCCCGGTGGCTCCCCATGCTCATCGCCCCCGCGCACAAGGACGATCCGTACCCGGGGAACGATGCGGCTCCCCGCCCGAACCCATGAAAAGGAGCCGGCGTGCACACCATCCTGGTCGTGGAGGACGACCATGCCCTGCGGGACGTGCTGCTACGCGGCCTGCACGACGAGGGCTTCGCCACCGTGGCGGCCCAGGACGGTGCCGGCGCCCTGCGGCTGGCCGGTGACACCGTCGACGCTGTGGTCCTGGACGTCGGGCTGCCGGACGCGGACGGGCGCGACGTGTGCCAGGCGATGCGGGCCAACGGATTTGCCGACCCCGTCATCTTCCTGACCGCCCGCCACCGGCTGACGGACCGCCTCAGCGGGTTCTCCGCCGGCGGCGACGACTACCTGACCAAGCCGTTCCACCTCGCGGAACTGACCGCCCGGCTACGGGCCACGCTCAAGCGGGCAGGGCGGGCGGTATCAGTCCCGGCCCCGGCCGGGGACCCGGCGCTCGACCTGACGCTCGACCCGGCGCGGTACACGGTGACCGTACGCGGCCGCGCCATCGCCCTCACCCCTACGGAGTTCCGGCTCCTGGCCGCCCTGATGGCCTCTTGCGGTGACATCGTGCCAAGGCGCGGACTGATCCGGGCGGGCTGGCCCGAGGGCGCCCACGTCAGCGAGAACACCCTCGACCAGTACCTCAGCCGGCTGCGGCGCAAGCTACGGCAGGCGGGCAGCGATCTGACGGTTCGTACCGCCAAGGGAGTCGGGCACCGGCTGGCATGAAGGCGATCCGGCAGGCCATGTGGCCTTGTACCTTGCGCGGCCGCTTCTCATTGCGCAGCCGCCTCTCATTGCGCGGCCGCCTGTCATTAGTGGCACTGGCAACGGCCACCCTGGTGATGGTGGTCCTCACCGTGGTGTTCAACGCCGTCGTCCGCGACCACCTGCAACAGCAGGCCGACGACGAACTGCGCACCCGCGCCGAGGCCGTGGCCACGACCGTAGACACGAGAAGCGACCCGGTGCGGGTGCGCGAGACGGCGGACGACGCACTGCTCGACACGAACGTGTGGATCTATGCCGGCCCGCGGCTGCTCGAACACCCCGTCTCGGCCCCGGCCGACGGCACCCTCACCACAGTGGCCGCCGGACTCGCCGCGCGCGTGACCTCGCGGTGCACCACCTTCGAAGGCCAAGGCGAAGGCGTCGGCGAAGGCGCCGACAACAGCCCTGTCCGCCTGTGCTCCCGGCCCGTCGGCGAGGCCACCCCTCCCCGAACCGCACCCGGCGCCGTCGTGGTCACCGCCCTGGACCTGGCCCCCTACCGGGCCTCGGCGGACACCATGCTCCTCGCCTCCCTCGCCCTGGGTACGGCGGTCCTCGCCTGCACCTACGTCCTCACCCGCCTCGCGGTCGGACGGGCCCTGCACCCGGTGCAGGTCATGACCGGCCAAGCCACCCGGTGGAGCGCCGCCGCCTCCGACGAACGTTTCGGCTCCACCGCCCGCCCCGCCGAGCTCGCGCAACTGGGCGCCTCCCTGGACGGGCTGCTGGACCGCATCCGCGCCGTGCTGCGACACGAACAACTGCTCACCGGGGAGCTGTCGCACGAACTGCGCACCCCGCTCACGCGCATCACCACCGAGCTGGACTGGTGGCGCGCCCGGCCTCGGTCGGCCGAGGAAACCCGGGCCATGCACGCCAGGCTCACGGACGCCGCCCAGTGCATGCGGACGATCTGCGACACCCTCCTCGACGACGCACGGGACAGCACCCGGACCGTCCCCGGCACCGCGAGCGTCCTGCCCGTCCTGCGGAATCTCACGGCCGGAGCCCCTGTCCACGGCACGACCACGGTGACGGCGGCAGTGACGGTCATCTGCCCGGAGACGCTGACAACGGGGGTTCCCGCCGTGCTGCTGGAACGGATCGTCAGCCCTCTCCTCGACAACGCGCTGCGCTACGCCCGCTCCCGCGTCCTCATCAGTGCCCGGCAACAGCCCGACGGCAGCGTGCGCATCAAAGTCGCCGACGACGGCCCGGGCGTCCCGGACTCCTTCACCGGCGGGCTGTTCCAGCCGGGCCGCCGCGCCGACCCCGGCGACGGGCACGGCGGAGCGGGCCTCGGGCTGCCCCTCGCGCGACGCCTTGCCCGCTCCGCCGACGGCGACGTGCGTCACGACGCCCGGCACACGCCGGGCGCCGCCTTCGTGGTCAGCCTTCCCGCGGCGTGAGGTGATCCCGCTCGGTCACGTCCCGGCGCGTCACCGTCAAAAACACCACCAGGCCGGCGATGACCGCCAAAAACAGCCCGCTGGTGACCACCGTGCCCAGCCCCAGGCCGCCGTCGGCGGCCGGCTGGGACAGATAGTCGCCGACCGAGGCACCCAGGGGCCGGGTCAGGACGTACGCGATCCAAAAGCTCCACACCGCGTCCAGGCCCAAGGCGAAGTGCGCCACCGCGACAGCCGCGATCGCCGAGGCGAACAGCGCGGCCGAGAGCCAGTAGCCCAGATCCATGCGCTCCGCGACCAGGTCACCGGCCGCGGTGCCCAAGGCGAAGGTGAACAACACCGCCGTCCAGTAGAAGCCCTCCCGACGAACGCTGTCGACATGGTGGATGGACAAGGTCCGCTCACTGCGGTGCCACACGGCGAACACTCCGACGAGCGCGACGGCGAACACCCCGGTGCTGACCTGGAGCGGCACGCCCAGGTTGTCGGTCAGGTTGTCGGTGATCAGCGTGCCGACGACGCTGACGAGGGCCACGACGAGCCAGTAGAGCCCGGGACGGTAGGCCCGGGCCCGGAACTGCGCCACCAGCGCCGCCGCCAGCAGCGCGCTCATCAGCAACGACACACCGGTCAGGCCCAGGCCGAGCCTGCCGTTGAGCAGGTCGGCGGCGGTCTCGCCGACCGTCGTGCACAACACCTTGATCACCCAGAAGTACAGGGTGACCTCGGGGACCTTGTTCCAGGGCGGACGACGACCGACGGCCGTGGCCCGGACATCGGCCGCTTCCCGCGCTTCGGCGGTTTCGGAGATCTCAGGGGTCATGGCGCAGACCATGCCACCGCCAACCTGAACGCATCCTGACCACGTTCCCGCATCCTCCGCCCCGAGCCACCCCCGAGCCGGAACATCATGGCCATGAGCCCCGACAGCGACAGCCTCCAGCCGCCCGCCCACTCCCCAGCGGCCCGCCTGACGGCGTGGCTGCGCCGACGGCTGGGATGGGCCGTCACCGCCGTCTACCTCACCGCCGTCACCCTGCCCGGGCCCGGACTTTGGCTCCGCCACACCCGCACCCTGCCCCTGCCCCTGCCGACCGGACACCTCCCTCTGAGCGTCCCCTCTGCACTGCTGGCCCTGGTGCTGTTCTCAGCCGGCCTCCAAGTACCACTCCGCGACCTGGGCCGACTGCTGCGGCGGCCCCTGGCCCTCCTCGTCGGCCTCGTCCTCCACCTGATCACCCCGCTGCTGGTCATCCCTGCCGTCGCGATCGCCCTGCACACCTCGCCCGACAGCGACGGCGGCAGCGGACTCATCGCCGCAATGATCACGATCGTCGCGATGCCCGTGGCGGCCGGCGCCACCGTCTGGACCGGCAAAGGCAACGCCGACCAGCCCGTCATGGTCGGGCTCGTCCTCGCCTCCACCCTGCTCAGCCCCTTCACGATCCCGCTGACCCTGACCGCCCTGTCCCCCCTGCTCGGCGGCGGCTACGCGGGAACACTGGACCAGGCGGCCCACACCTTCGGCCCCGGGTTCGCACTCACCTCCGTCCTCCTGCCCTGCGGCGCCGGCATCGTGTGCAGGCTGCTCCTCCCCAGCCGTCCGCTACGACCGCTGCTGCGCGCGACACCCCTGGCGGCGCTTTGGGGGTCCCTGCTCCTGACATACGTCAACGCCAGTGGCGCACTCGGCTCCTTCTTCCACCAGCCCCGCCCCCTCCTGCTCATCGCAGCGCTGACCGTGGCGTCGGCAGTATGTGCGCTCTCCTTCACCCTGGGCCGCGTCACCGCCCGGCTGCTGCGCCTGGAGCCGTCCACGGGGTCGTCCCTCACGCTCGCCTGCGGCATGAACAACAGCAGCGCGAGCGCCGTCCTCATCACCACCACGCTTCCCGACAAACCCCACCTCCTCCTGCCTGTCCTCGCCTACGGCCTGCTCCAGAAGCTCGCCGCCGGCCGAGTCGTACGCGAACGCGCCCACGGTTGATGCCATGCGCATCGGCCCGCGGCCGTGCTCCCGGCCGCGCCCGCCTGATCACTGACACGCGGAACGGAGGGGCGGAACTACGGAGGCGAGCTCGCTCTGCCGACAGGCGCGGCAACGAGCCCTCCGACAGCCCCGGCGGGCGGGCACGCCGACCCTCCGGAACGGTCGACCACCGGCTCAACGGAGTGGAGTCGTCGGCCAGTTCAAGGGAGTGGAGTGATCGGGGACACTCAGGCCGACCGGACCACGGGCTGCCACGACAGCGTCGCACCGGCCCTGGGGCGGCAGGCTCGGCGCGGCTGGGCAAGCGCATCCGCGCGGAGAACGGCCCGCTCGGCTACGGGGGCGCCGGTCGCCACGCGCGCGGCCGTGCGGCGAGGAGGGCGATGGCCGGCAGGCCGGTAGCCACGGCGACCGGCGTCCCCACCCGGCGGGCGCCGGAGGCGGCGGAGTGCCGGTCGTCACTCACACCGGGTCGACGGAATGCCGGTCGTCACTCATGAGGCGATGAGGGAGCGCAATGGACCTCGGCCGAGGATCCGGGACAGCACGGGGGCCTGGGAGCGGACGAGGACCGAGAGCGCGGCAGCGACGAGGGCGCCGACGGCCAGGCCGGCGGCGATGTCGTGCGGGTAGTGGGCGCCGACCCAGACGCGGGAGGCCGCCATGGCCAGCGCGAAGGCGGCGGCAATCGCGCCGAGGCGGGTCGAGACGAACCATAGGGCGACAGCCGCCGCGGCGGCGAGGGTGGCGTGGTTGCTGGGGAAGGACCAGTCGCCGGGGGCCGGGCAGGCTTCCAGCGTGACCACGTGCAGCGACTGGCAGGGGCGGGCTTCGCGGACCACCAGTTTGAGCAGGCTGCTGATGGCGAACGCGCCAACCGTGATCACCGGCACAGTCAGAGCCTGCGCCGCCTGCTCGGGATGGCGGTTTCGGGCTCGCCACCAGCCCAGCAGCATGAGGACGGCGAAAAGGGCCAGCCCGTAGGCCGAGTAGTCGTTGATGAGGTGGTTGATCCAGGCCGGTGCCTGCTGTGCGGAGTGGACCACGTCGAGGTAGGCCGGACCGTCGATACCTGATCCGTCGAAGGTTCCGTTCGCCTGAGCGGCCGGCTCCGCTGTCATGCCATGCGTCATCAGGCGCTTCCCTTCCGGTGTGCTCGCCGGGAGTTCCGGTGTGCTCGCCGGGAGCGCAGAAGCTCGAATGCGACCGGGACGAGTGAGATGACGACGATGAGGGCGATGATCGGCAGGAGGTAGCGGTCGATGTCGGGGATGGAGGCACCGAGGGTGTATCCGGCCAGGACCAGACCGATCGTCCACACCAGGCCGCCCAGGATCTGCCAGAGGGTGAAGGCGCGTACCGGGACGTCGAGGATGCCCGCGAGCGGATTCAGCACGGTCCGTACGATCGGCAGGAACCGGGCCAGCACGATCGCCTTCGCGTACCCGTACTTCTGGAGGATCTCCGCCGCGCGGGCGGCGCCGTCGCTGATCTTGCGGGACT
Source organism: Streptomyces klenkii (assembly GCF_003626645.1). Taxonomy (GTDB): domain Bacteria; phylum Actinomycetota; class Actinomycetes; order Streptomycetales; family Streptomycetaceae; genus Streptomyces; species Streptomyces klenkii. Next base: position 199,634 of record NZ_RBAM01000010.1, read on the forward strand.
TCGTACGGGCCAGGAACGCCGGGCCTGCCCGTCGGCCGACCAGGTAGCCGGTCTGGGCGCCGGCCAGGGCGCCCACCGCCGCGGCGAGCAGCACCCAGGGCAGTGACAGGCGCCCGGGGGAGGCTGCCGAGCCGGCGCACAGCAGTCCGGCGGTGAACAGCAGCGAGTCGCCGGGCAGGAAGAACCCGATGAGCAGACCGGTCTCGGCGAACAGGATCACTGCGATCCCGATCGTCCCGAACGCGGCGAGCAGGGACTGCGCGTCGAGCGGGTTCACCGCGAGGTTCACCGGCGGTGGTGCAGCGAGCTGCGTGAGGATCATCGGCGCGGATATCCCTTTCGATGGGGGAGCTCACCGCCGCGGGCACGACAGGGTGCCGGGCAGCATCGGATGCGCGGACCGCACCGCATACCCTGTGTCTACAGGACGGTAGTCCGTCTACTTCACTGTAGACGGTCTTGGGCGGGAGGATGGTTCCATGGCGCGGACTGACGGCGAGCGCAGGCCTGCGGGCGAGCTGGAGGCCAGTGTTCTGGCGGCGTTGTGGGCGGCGGGCAGACCGCAGTCGGCGGCCGAGGTCAGGGCGGCGATACCGCAGCCGCTGGCCCGCACTACGGTGGCGACGCTGCTGGCACGCCTTTACGAGAAGGGGGCGGTCGGTCGCCGCCCGGGCGGCCGGGGGTTCGTCTACTTCCCGATGGAGGACTCCCACGGCCTGACCGCCCGCCGGATGCACCGCGAGCTGGACCAGGACGACGACCGGGGCATCGTGCTGGCCCGGTTCGTCGACGGGCTCAGCCCCGAGGACGAGGCGGAGCTCAGGCGCCTGCTGGAGGGAGGCGGTCAGTGATCGCCCTGCTGCTCCTCCCCCTCGTGCTGCCGTGGATGCTGCCGCCCCTCGCGCGGCGGGCGGTCGAGCGGGTGCGGCCCGAGATCGCGCTGTGGACGGTGACCACCGCCACTGCCGCGCTGGCGGTCGGGGTCGTGGCATGTCTGGGGGCCCTGCTTCTTCCGCTCGCCCTGACGGTTCCCCCGCTCGCCGCTCTCGCGGAGCTGATCCAACCGCTCCAGGCCGGTCCACGACTCGCGGTCCTCGGGGTCTCCGCGCTGGCCGCCGGACTCCTGGCGGTCACCGTCGTCACGGTGGCGCGACACGCCACGTCGGAGGCGAGGCGCCTGCGCACCGCGCACAGAGATGTCTCCGGCCTTCCGCACGCCGGGGGCTTGTGCGTCCTGGACGATCCCCGGCCGGACGCCTACGCCTTGCCACCCGGCCCACGCCGCCCAGGGCGGATCGTGGTGACCACCGGCATGCTGCGCTCCCTGGGCCCGCGCGAGCGCGAGGCCCTACTCGCCCACGAGCGCGCCCACCTCGCCGGGCACCACCACCTCTTCCTCGCCGCAGCCCAGCTCGCCGCCTGGTGCCACCCGGCACTGGCCGCCGTCGCCCCCCAGGTATCGTTCGCCGCCGAACGCGCCGCGGACGAACGCGCGGCCCGGGCCGTGGGCGACCGGACACTCACCGCGCAAGCGGTGGGGCACGCGGCACTGGCCGCCACCCGCGGACGCGAGCGGGAGCAGTCAGCGCTTGCCGCCCGCGCCGTCACCGGACCCGTCCCCGCCCGGGTCAAGGCCCTGCTCGCCCAGGCACCCGCCCGCCGTCTCGCCCCCGCGCTGCTGGCCATGGCCCTGCTGTGCACCGCGGCAGGCACCTCTTCCCTGGCAGGAGCCGTCTTTCTGCACCGCGGCGTCGAGATCGCCCAGGGCGAGCACCCTTCCGACTGACCTGACCCCAGGGCGGCCACGGCAGTGGTACGGGCCGGGTTGGGGGCGTCCGCCGGGTTGGGGGTGAGGACGCACATCTGGGGTGACGGCCAACAGGCCGTCGTCTCCGAGGACGGTCCTGGCGGTGCGCGTGTACTCGGTGGGCATGCCCAGCACCGTTGCGCCCCGGACTCGTTCAGCGGCGGGGGTGAGCGTACGCAGTGGGGCAAGGCGGCCGTGTCGGGAGGCCCGAACGGGGCGGTGGCAGTGGCCAGCGCGTCGAGGTAGGAGCGCATGGTGGGAAAGGGCGGGCCGAAGCGATGGCCTCGGATGTCCTCGGCCAGGCTGGGGCAACCGAGGTCCTCGATTGCGGCAGCGGCCTTACGGACCTCGGGAGCGGGAGGTGGCCGAAGTCCCCCGCCCAGATCCCGAGGCGCCCGACGCGTCCGAGGCCGTGGGCGCGGATGCAGGCGCTCACGCGATCTGCCCTGCGGTGCACGTGGCGTCGAGGGACGCGGCGAACTGGGACGCACCCTCCTTGCACGCGCCCGCGCAGCAGACGCCGTACGGCCCGGGATCGCCATCATCCAGCTGCTGAAACTCGACGGCGCCATCGCACTGGCCACCGAGCAGGACATCGACGGCCCGGCCGAGGCCGGCCTCCTGCTCGCGATCGCCATCGGCGGCGTACGCGCGCGCTGACCCGGGCTCTTACGAACGTTCCTCTGGCCGAGCAAGCTCATTCAAGAGCCGTAAAGGGTCCGCCGACGAACCGGCCAAGGGGCAGTCGGCCACGATCCGCCGGACAGGCCGGACAGCGTCGAAACGCGCGGGGTGCGTCCCCCGGCCGTGGCCGGGGGACGCGTTGAGGGCCCGTTGGGGGGCCGTTGAGGGGGCCCTACGCCCCGCCTTCGGCAGTCCAGATCCGGCTGCGCAAGTCCCTTCCGCGCAGCACCTGTACCCGCCACGGCTCGATGGGCAGCACGTGGTACTCCGGTCCGTCGGTCCGCCGCGCCAGTAGCCGCGGGGGTCGTAGCCGACCCCGGGTGGGCTGCCCTTAGGCCTCCGTCTCTAGCGCCACGGCGCCACGTCCGTCTCTGCGGGGTTCATCGCGCCGCCCCTGCCGTCTCGGTACTTTCGGCGGCGGCCCGCGGGGCGTCATCACCATCCGTCGCACGGGGGCGACCGCGGAGGCCGAAGGCGCTGATGAGCGCAGCGAGGGCGGCCGCGATGAGCGGGACGAGCAGGGCGGCGTGGTAGCCGTCAACTAGGGCCTTGGGGGATCCGCCGTCAGCGGTGGCCGCGACGTTGACGGCGGTGACGGTGGACAGTCCGAGGGCGGCGCCGAACTGGAAGGAGGTGTAGAGGAGGCCTCCGGCGAGGCCCTGCTCCTCCTCGTCGATGCCCTCGGTGGCGACGATGGTGAGCGGGCCGTAGGACAGGGAGAACGCCAGGCCGAGGGTGATGAAGCTGGGGAACATCGCCGCATACGTCCAGTCGGCGCCGACCGGCAGGAACAGGGCGTACGACAGCACGGCCAGCACCAGGCCGCCGAAGATGACCCGGGCGTTGCCGAAGCGGTTGACGAGTTTGGGGGTGAGGGTGGGCGAGAGTACGGCGTCGATGCCGATCACCAGAAGCGCGAGGCTGGTCTGGACCGTGGACCAGCCGCGCAGCTCCCGCAGATACAGCACGGCGATGAACTGGAAGCCGAAGAAGCCGGCGGAGAAGAGCAGCGCGACGAGATTGGCGCGCACCAGGGAACCACTGCGGAAGACCCCCAGCCGCACGAGCGGGGCGGCTGCCCGGCGTTCGGCCAGTACGAAGACGGTGAGGAGCGCGAAGCCCGTGGCGAGGGTGCCCAGTGTCTGAACCACACCGGTGTGGGCGGCGCGTTCGACGGCGAGGACGAGGAGCACGATCGCACCGGTCACGGTGAGCGCCCCGAGCAGATCGACACGCTGCCCGGCCCGGTCGGGCCGCTCGGACTTGGGAATGAGGGCGAGGGCGGCGACCAGGATGAGGAACGACAGGACTACGGGCGCGAAGAACACCCAGCGCCAGTCGGCCGAGGTCAGCAGCCCTCCGACGACCAGGCCGACGGAGAAACCTCCGGCCGCGGTGCCCGAGTAGACCAGAAGGGCCTTGTCGCGCTGCGGCCCCTCCTCGAAGCCGGTCGTGATGATGGACAGCCCGGCCGGAGTCATGAACGCGGCGGCGACCCCCGTCACGAAGCGGGCGGCGATGAGCGTCGGCCCATCGTCGGCGAAGCCGCCCAGGCCGGAGAAGAGCAGGAACACGGTGAGCCAGAAAAGAAATACCTGCCGGCGGCCGAAGAGGTCCGCCGCTCTTCCGCCCAGCAGCATGAACCCGCCGTAACCCACGACGTAGGCGCTCATCACCCACTGCAACTCACCGGTGGACATTCCCAGGTCGGCACGGATCGACGGCAGGGCCACATTGAGCATGGCCACATCGATTCCCTCCAGGAAGATCGCTCCGCACAGCACGAAGAGCACTCCCCAGGCGCGGCCGCCCAGACGGGCGGCGCCGGGCTCCGGCGGTGGTGACGTGGACGACGTGGACACAGGATGGCTCCTTCAAGCAAGAGGAGGGAGAAGACAAGAAGGGCATCGCAGGTGGTTACCAAATCACCTGTCAGTTCCCTCTTGTTACCGCCTCGATCCTGGTGCACCCTGAACGACCATGGAAGAAGGCACTTTGAAGTCACCGAGTTACTGCACGGGAACCGAGGACGACCAGGCCCGCCAGTGGGACACCCGAGAGGGCTGCGAGGTCCGTCAGATCCTCGACCGCGTGGCCGACAAGTGGTCGCTGCTCGTCATCGCCCTGCTCGACCGCCGCACCCTGCGCTTCACCGAACTGCGGCGCGAGATCGACGGGATCAGCCAGCGCATGCTGACTGTGACACTGCGCCAGCTGGAGCGCGACGGGCTGGTGCGCCGCACGGTGCACCCGGTCGTCCCGCCGCGCGTGGACTACCAGCTCACCCCGATGGGCACGACGCTGCACGACACCATCCAGGCGCTCGTCACCTGGACCGAGGACCACCAGGACAAGATCGCCGCCGCACGCGCCGACTACGACCAGCGCGAGGCCAAAACCGGGGCGTACGAGGTCCAGGCTGTCATCCAGCGGCAGTAAACGCACCGCTGGTGAGGACGGGGACCACGCTGGAAGCATCCAGTTCCGTCGCCCTCCGCTCCAGGATCGGCCCCGTCAGGCCATCGCCTCCCCGCGCGCCACCCGCTACCGCGTCGACACCGACCTCACCCTGGGCCCTGGCCCGCCCATCGCACGGCAGGGCGACGAGCGCGAACGGGCAGTCGCTCGCGGCGCGGTGAGGCATACCACGGCAACAGCGCCGGCCGCAGTCTCTGGTCAGCCGCCCTGGCCGACCGGACTCGTCCCGCACCACAGAGAACGTTCCCCCCTTTGTCCTCCCGCCCCTGTCCCGACGACGCACCGAAGATTTGGCTCAGGCACGCCCGACACACTCCGCCCAGGCTCGGCATCGGGCCTAGCTGGGGAGTCGGAGGAGGAAGGTCGCGCCTTGACTGGTCGGCGTGGCAGTCAGGGTTCCTTGGTGGTGGTGAGTGATGTCTCGGGCGATGGCGAGACCGAGGCCGCTGCCGCCGGTGTCGCGGGTGCGTGCTTCGTCGAGGCGGGTGAAGCGCTCGAAGATGCGTTCACGGTCCGCTTCAGGGATGGGGTCGCCGTCGTTGTGGACGGCGCATTCCACCCATCCAGGCCGGGAGTCGAGGGTGACGGTGACCTGGGTGTCGGCGTGGCGGGCCGCATTGTCGAGGAGGTTGCGCAGCAGGCGGCGTAGTTGGTCGCGGTCGCCGGGGACATCGAGGGGGGCGTCGGGAGCGCGGAGGGTGAGGCGCGGGGCGGCTCCGGGTTGGGTGTGGGGAATTTCGAGGAGGAGTTCTTGGACGAGGTCGGTGAGGTTTACCCGTGCCCTGGTCCTGGCCCTGGCCCTGGCCCCGGTCGTCGGTGGCGAGGGGGTGTTGTCGAGGCGTGCGAGGGTGAGGAGGTCCTCGACAAGGTGTTGCAGTCTGGTCGCGGCCTGAAGGGCGTTGGTGAGGGCGCCGGGCCGTCGGGGGTGGGTGAGGGCGACTTCGAGGGTGGCGCGTAGGCCGGTGACGGGGCTGCGTAGTTCGTGGGCGGCATCCGCGATGAAACGACGTTGTCGGTGGGCGTGGGCATCGAGGATGTCGAGGGTGTCGTTGGTGGTGCGGGCCAGGCGGGTGATCTCGTCCTCGGCTGCGGGGACGGGGACGCGGGTGCCTGCGCCCGGCTGGTCGACGGTGGCCAGACGGGTGCGGATGGCTTCGATGGGGCGCAGGGCGCGGGTGGTTGCCACCCAGGCGCTGAGGGCGACGATCAGAGCGGCCAGTGGGACCGCGCCGGCCAGGGCCGGGATGAGCGCGTCGGCTGCTTGGGCCGCCTCGGTCCGGGTGACGGCGACGTAGACGGTGTAACGGCCGGCGGGGGCTGACGAGGGGCTGGGGATGTCGGGGGTGTGGATGTCGGGGGTGTGGATGTCGGGGGTGTGGATGTCGACGCTGGTGCCGGCCATGTCCAGGCTCTGTCCGGCCAGGACCGCGGCTTTGGAGAGACAGTCGGTGACGGGCTGCCCGGACGGGGTGTGAGAGGGGGCTTGCCGGCAGGAAGAGGCCGGCGTGCCGAAGTGGACCGGCACGAAGGTCCCCCAACCCGGTCGCGCCGACGCGGGCGCGGGCGGGAGCGCTCTGGCCGCGTCGGGGAACGCCTCGGGAAGCCATGATGCAAATGGACCGCTCGGGCCGATGATCACCACCGGCCACAGGTCGATGATGTCGCTGGTGGCTTCCGGGTCCCTGGCCTGGATGCGGGCGAACTCCGCCGAGACCGCGCGGGACTGTGCCAACGCGCGGCCGCGGGCAGCCGTCATCTGTGTGGCGTAGACGTCGTGGTGCAGCCACCACGCGCCGGCGCCGGCGAGGATCAAGGCGGCAGCGCCCGCGGCACAAGCGGTACGGGCCCGGGTGGGCAGCCGCGCCCACCACAGGAGCGTCCGGCCGGGAATCCGGAGAAGAGCGGGGTCAGGCATGCGAGGCGTCCAGGCGGTAGCCGTGTCCCCGGACGGTCACGATGCTCCGGGTGCCGTACGGCTGGTCGATCTTGCGGCGCAGGAGGCTGATGTACACCTCGACGATGCTCGTCCCGCCCCGGTAGGCGATGTCCCAGGCCTCGCCGAGGATGGTCTCCTTCGACAGCACCCGGCCCGGCTCGCGCATCAGGACCTCCAGTACCGCGAACTCCTGGCCGGTGACCTCGATGCGCTCATCGCCACGCCCGCAGGTTCGCCCCTGCACATCCAGCCACAGGTCACCGGCGCGCAGCACGTCCTGCTCGTCCGAGCCCGCGACTGTACGGGTACTGCGGCGGATCAGTGCCCGCAGGTGCGCGGTGAGGACGACCAGGGAGAACGGCTTCGTCAGATAGTCGTCCGCGCCGGTGTCCAGTCCATGGGCCTCGTCGAGTTCTTCGTCCTTGGCCGTCAGCATCAGCACCGGGGTGTCGACACCCCGGGCCCTGAGCCGTGTGCATACGGCGAAACCGTTCAGCGACGGCAGCATGACGTCCAGGACGATGGCCGCGAACCTGCCCGTGCCACCGAGCTCCACCGCGGACACGCCGTCCGCCGTGTGAGTGACGGTGTACCCCTCGGCCTCCAAGCCGTCCCGCACAGCGGTCGCGATCAACGGATCGTCCTCCACCACCAGAATGTCCACCACGCCAGCATGGCACCGCAGGAGCGCCTGCCCCGCAGCTCACACAGCGGGCTTCAGGAACGGTTAAGGGTGACCTGCGCATAGTGGGGGCCGCCCCGCGAGGTCACTGACCGTTGTCGGCGGCGTCACTGGTCGTTGTCAAGCGTGCGGCCGTTGCCGAACAGCGCGGCCGTGCTTCGGCCTGCTTACCGAAAGGCGTGCCGCCACATGCGCATTTCCTTCCTGCTCCACAACGCCTACGGCATCGGCGGCACGATCAGGTCGACGTTCAACCTGGCCGCGGCACTGGCAGAGCACAACGAAGTGGAGATCATCTCAGTGCTCCGCCACCGTGACGTGCCGGTCATGGGCGCACCCCCCAAGGTGCGTCTGACCCCTCTGGTCGACATGCGCACAGGCTCCGCGGACTACGACGGTGACGATCCCCGCCACGCACAGCCCGCCAGGGTCTTCCCCCGCGCCGACGGGCGGCACAAGCAGTACAGCAGCCTCACGGACGAACGCATCGGCCGGTACCTGTCCAGGCTGGATGCCCACGTGATCGTCGGGACCAGACCGGGACTGAACGTCCACATCGCCTGCCAAGCGCACGGTGCGGCCATCAGAGTGGGGCAGGAGCACCTGACCCTTTCGGGCCATGGCTTTCGTATGCGGCACGAGATACGCCACCGCTATCAATTGCTGGACGCCCTCACCACCGTCACCGAGGCCGACGCGCGCGCCTACCGGCAGCTCGGTCTGCCGGGGGTGAGGGTGGAGGCCGTACCGAACAGTGTCCCCGCCGCCCGGGTCGAACCGGCCGACGGCGCCGGCAAGGTGGTCGTGGCGGCAGGCCGGCTCAATTCGGTGAAGCGATACGACCTGCTCATCCGGGCTTTCTCCGAGGTCGTCGCCGCCTACCCGGACTGGCAGCTGCGAATTTTCGGCGGTGGCGACGCCACCGGCAACGAGAAGGACAACCTGTCCGCCCTGATCGGCGAACTCGGGCTGAGCCGCAGCGTCCGGCTCATGGGCAGAGCCAATCGGATGGAAGCGGAGTGGGCGAAGGGTTCCATCGCCGCTTCCACCTCTGACCATGAATCTTTCGGCATGACCATCGTCGAGGCGATGCGCAGCGGTCTCCCCGTCGTCTCCACGGATTGCCCCGCCGGACCACGCGAAATCATCAAGGACCGAGTCGACGGACGCCTCGTCCGTCCCGGTGACCCCGGCGACATCGCAGCCGCCCTACTCGAACTGGTGGGTAACGAGGAACTACGGCAGCGCATGGGCGAGGCAGCCCTGAAGAACTCGACCCGCTTCGACCCCGCGCGTATAGCGGAGCGACACCTGAGTCTCTACCAGGACCTGCTCCGTCTCGGCCCCGGACGACGCTCGCTCGGTCCCGTGCGGGAAATCGCACATCGAGCGCGTACCAGCACGATCGACACAGCACACGCCCTGCGCTCCACTGCCCGCGAGGTCCTGAAGAAGCGCTGAGTGCCGGCGGGATAAGAGTCATCGGCACCTCTCTACCTACGAAGCTCAAGACGGAGTGAACGTACGCATCGGCGACAAGGCCGACTGGTCGCAGGGCATGGCGCAGTATCAGGCGACCTTGCGTCAGGGGATTTTTGCCCGCGACGGTGTCGCCCGGATGCTCTTCGCATTCCTCTTCCGCACCGACTGCGAGCCCCCGGAGTTCGCGCCCTGGGCGGACACCGCTCCCGACGGCCCCCGGGAGCAGCGGTGAGGTTCGCAGCTGCCGAGGCCCAGCTCGACTGCGCCGAGCTGGTCTCCAGCCCGCCCGCCCGGCGCGAGGCCGCCCTCGGCCGGCTCGCCCGCCGAAACCGCCGGCCACCTGCACCGCACCGGCTTCGCCACCTTCCGCCTTCCGCATCGGCCGGCTGCGGCAGGGCGTCGAAGGCAGCCGCCGGCTCGTGCCCGGCCCGGCCGGCTACCGGCACCGCCCGCCGACCCATGGCGGTTCTGGACGCGCTGCACGCCCCCCGGCCGCCGCGACGACGCCCGGCGGTTCGTACGTCACCTCTTCAGCCCTCCCGCTCCCACGGCCTCAGCTTCTCCGGGTTGCGGACCGCCCAGATCCGGGTGACGCGCCCGTCGGAGACGTCGAACGCGGCCACGGTCGCGACGACGCCGGCACGCCGGGCCACCAGGCCCGGCGCACCGTTGACCGACCGCTCCAGGAGTTCGAGCCCCGGAGCCCTATCGGCGATGGCGACCATGTACTGGGCGATGCGCGCGCCGCCCTCGAGCGGGTGCAGAACGGTGCCGACCATGCCCCCGCCGTCGGCCGTCATCACGGCAGCCGGGTCGAGGAGAGCGACGAGAGCTGCGATGTCCTTGGTCTCCCACGCCTCTTTGACCTGCCTCACCACGTCCGCCCGGCCGGTCGCCGGCACCGGGGCGCGCGCGACGCTCACCCGCCGCCGGGCGGAGGCCGCCAGTTGCTTGCAGGCCGCAGGGGTGCGTCCGAGAACGTCGGCGATCCCGGCGAACGGGTACCGGAAGACGTCGTGCAGGACGAACGCCACCCGCTCGGCAGGCGTCATCGACTCCAGGACGACGAGGAAGGCCATGGTCACCGACTCGTCCAGAACGATCTGGTCGGCGGGGTCGGCGGGGTCGGCGGATGCGGCGGGGTCGGCACGGCCGGTGACGTTGACGCCGCCCGCACCCGCATGGCTCCATTCGGTGCGGTCGGGCAGCGGCTCGGGCAGCCACGCGCCGACATAGCGTTCACGGCGGGCCCGCGCCGAGCCGAGCAGGTCCAGGCAGATGCGGCTGGTCACCGTCGTCAGCCAGGCGCCGGGAGACACGATCTCCTCCCGCCGGCGTCGCGGCAGCCCGTACCAGCGTGTGTAGGCATCTTGTACGGCGTCCTCGGCCTCGGTCACCGAACCGAGCAACCGGTAAGCGACATTGATCAGCCGGCGTCGCTCGCCGGCGGCTATCTCATCCGCGCTGGTCCCGACAGTCCCCATGCTTCCGGCCGCCCCCTCGCCTTACCTTTCGCAGCCCCGCGTCGTCGGTCTGGTGAGACCTTATCGACCTACTGCCCGAGGGCGGAAAAGAGGATGCGGCATGACCACTCAGGTGACCGCTCAGGTGACGACGACGGCGAACGCACAGCGCAGCTCCTCGTTCCTGAGGATCGCGATCGCTCTGCAAACCCTGACCATCTTCCTTCAGGCGGTCTCCGCCGGACTGCTGCTGAGCTCGTCCTACGGAGAGCCGCTGCACAGCGTCGGAGCCCGTGTGATGTACGGGGCATCAATGCTGTACGTACTCGCGGCGGTGCTGGCCTGGAAGCCGGGCGGGGGCTCGCCCCGGCCTGTCCTGCACGCGTCTGCATTCCTCGTACTCGCCTCGGTCCAGGTCGTACTCGGCATCACGCACGTCCCCTCGGTCCACCTCCCCCTCGGCGTCCTGATGTTCGGTCTGAGTGTGCTGGCGCTGGCCCGGCGCTGACACCGTGTCCTGCATGGCTGTTGATCGTTGGCGGGAGAGCAGGCGGCCGCGAACGCGTGGGGTGTACATATGACGTCCTTTTCCCCTCCCCAGGGACCGATTCGCGTCGGTGTCGTAGGTCTGAGCGCGAGCGGCGGGTGGGCGGCCGCCGCCCACGTGCCGGCGCTGGCCGGGCTCGACGGATACGAGTTGCGGGCGCTGAGCGCCAGCAGCGACGAGTCGGCGCGTGCGGCAGGCGAGAAGTATGCGGTGCCGCTGACCTTCAGCAGTGCGGAGGAGCTGGCCCGCAGCGAGGAAGTCGATCTCGTGGTGGTGACGGTGAGGGTTCCACAGCACCTGGAGCTCATCCGGCCTGCGCTCGAAGCGGGGAAGAGGGTGTTCAGCGAGTGGCCGCTGGCTACCGACCTCGCGCAGGCCGAGGAACTGGCGGACCTCGCGCATCGCAGGGGGTTGCTGACGGCCGTGGGCCTCCAGGCCCGGTCGTCTCCGCCGCTTCGGTATCTGCGGGCCTTGATCGCCGAGGGCTATGTCGGGCGGGTGCTGTCGACCAGCATGCTCGCTTCGGGTGGCTATTGGGGCGCCACGTACGACGACAGTCATGCCTACTTGCTGGACGTCACGAGCGGCGCCACGCTGCTGTCGATCCCCTTCGGGCACTCGGTCGACGCGCTGGCCATGGTGCTCGGGGAGTTCCGCGAGGTGTCGGCGCACATTGAAAACCTGCGTCCCCAGGTCACCCACGTCACGAGCGGGGCGGTCGCGGCCAAGGGTGCCGAAGACCAGATCGCCGTCACCGGTCTGCTCGCATCAGGGGCCGTGGCCGCTGTGCACTTGCGTGGCGGCGAGTCCCGCGCCACCGCGTTCCACTGGGAGATCAACGGCACGGACGGTGATCTCGTCGTCAAGGCCGGCCAGGCTCAGTGGTGGTCGGGGCGGCTGCGGCTGTACGGCGCACGGGGCAACGACCGCGTCTTGACCGAGCTCCCGGTTCCCGCCGCCTACCAGCGGTCGCTGCCGCAATGGACCGAACGATCCGCCGAGCCCGCCTACAACGTCGTCCACGAGTACGCCCTTCTGCGTGACCGGATCACCGGGGACCTTGCGCCGGACACGGACGGCTTTCCCGACTTCCGGCACGCGGTCCGGCGGCACAGGATGCTGGAAAACATCCGAGAGGCGGCACGGACCGGCCGGAAGGTCACACTCACACAGCAAGGCTCGTAGTCCACGGGGCGAAGGGTAAGAAATTCGTCGGCTTGCGGCCGTCTCCTGGCGCCGGACCGGGTCTATGCTGCTGGGTGGACGTCCCGGACCCCGACGGCATGCTGTTTCTTGCCACACGGTGCCTGCGCCTGTAGTGAAGGGACTGTTCATCCCTTCACTTAAGGTATCCCGCAGGGAATCAGACGCGGCGGCCGTGCTGGGACCTCGGCCCTGGAACTCGGGCCGCTTGACCAGTGGTTCGCCTGCTTACCCGAAATTCACGAACCGGGAGCACAGCAGGAAGTGCCGAAGCCCGGCACCGCCCCCTGGCGCTGCCCCGGCCTGTCTCCTGAACCGAGGCGCTATGCCCGCCCTTGAGATGTTGAACGTCTACCGGCACGACAGGAGGAATCAGGCGCTGATCACCTTGGCCGGTGAGATCGACCAGGTCTCGGCGCCTCTGGTGAGTGCGGCGCTCGAGCGGTGCCTGCGCGAGGGGATCCACACCATCGACGTCGATCTCACCCCCGTCACCTTCTGCGACTGCAGCGGCCTCAACGCCTTCCTCCGCGCCTTGCACCACACCGTCGCGGCCGGAGGGTCCCTGCGCCTGCACTACCCGCCTCCCACGCTGACCCGGATCCTCGCCCTCACCGGCACCGGCCCTCTGCTCCTCGGCCCGCCGGCCGCCCCTGCGGGTTCCCTCCTGCCGGAACGCCTGACCGGAAATCTCCCGGCGTCACAGCCTTCCCCCGTGCACGGGGCCGTCGGACGAGCGAATGCCCTGGTGCCCGCTGTCTCGGGCCGTGTGCTGTGACGGCCCGCTCTACGGCTGCTCACCAGCCATCAGGCGTCCCTCGGTGCCGCCCTGGTGGATCAGGCCGGCTGGCCCCCTTGGTCCTCCTCGCGACCACCACGGGCATGTCCTGGTGGGAGGGCCACGCCCTGCCACCGGCCAACCCGTCGGAGACTGCCGCCGAAGGGGCCTCACGAACCCCGCCGGCCCCGCCCCGGCCCCGTAGCCGGAACCGGAACCGGAACGCGCCAGTATCGCCGACTCGTTGACAGGCAGTGGCACCAGGCGTTGACTGAACATCACGGCGTAGGGCTACGACGCTCCGGCATCCTCCGGGCGGCGCCCCCGTCCAGCTTCGCCCGGACCACGCGGAGCTCAGGGAATCCTCCCTGGCCCCATCTGGAGGCCCGGCCATGATCATTTTGATCATCCTTCTCCTGCTGGCCCTGGTTCTGCTCGGGTTCGGCTTCGCCATGCACCTGCTGTGGATCGCCGCAGCCGTGGTGCTGATCGTCTGGATCCTGGGTTTTGCCCGCCACCGTCGTGGCCGCAACAGCAGCGGACGCCGGTACGCCGGGAACCGCCGGTAAATCCACACCAGGCCCGCCCTCCTATGGGAAGAGCCGGCTGCACAGAGAGCACACGCGCGGGAGCCGAGCTCTACCGGGAGCCGAGCCCTACCGATGAGAGAAGGCCCACTATGAGCTTCGCGAAGAAGTTCAGGGACATGAAGCAGGTCCTCCACGGCAGGATCAAGCAAAACCTTGGCCGAGCCACCGGCAACAAGCGCCTGCGGACCGAAGGAAAAACAGACCAGGTCGCAGGCAACCTGAAGCAGTCCGGCGAGAAGGCCAAGGACGCCTTCAAGCACTGACCCCTTACGCCCCGGGTGGTGTCCACTTGAGTGGGCGCCGCTCGGCAGGCACAGGTGAGGTACGAACGCTCAGGGGCGGACAGGAACCGGCAGGAGGCGCTGAAACGATGCCTCGGCCACGCGCAAAGAGCGCGCCCTTCACGGTGGACTGTCGGGATCCTTCTCGGTAGGCGTGGGCTCGGGCGGCAACCTGTGGCCAGGCCCGGCTTGCCTCGTGCGCCCGGTTTCGGACCTGTGGGCAGGGGCAGCCGAAGTGCAGGGGGCCCACTCGGCTACGAGCGGAGGACCCAATGTCCCTCATCGTCATCATCATTGCCGTCGTGCTGGTGCTGCTCGCGTGTGCGGTGGCAGCGTGGATGGTCACGGCACGCCGCCGGAAACTGCGGGAGCGGTTCGGCCCGGAGTACGAGCGGGCCGTGGAAGGCAAGGACAGCCGCCGGGCCGGGGAACGTGAGCTGCGCGAGCGCGAAGAACGCCATGACGCGCTGGACATCAAACCGCTGCCGGCACCGCTCCGGGACCACTATGCCCAGGAGTGGACCCGGGTGCAGGAGCGGTTCGTGGACAGGCCCGAGGAGGCCGTCCATGAGGCGGACCGGCTCGTGACCACTCTCATGGGCGAGCGCGGTTATCCGACCGAAGGGTACGAGCAGCAGCTCAAAGACCTTTCGGTCGATCACGGGCGCACTCTGGAGCACTACCGCGCCGCCCACGCGGTCAACGGCCGCAGCAGCAGCCGTCAGGCGACCACGGAGGAGCTGCGGGGCGCGATGGTGCACTACCGCGCGCTGTTCGAAGAACTGCTCCACAACGGCGACCGGCCGCGCGAGAACCAGGGATGAGCCCGCCACCAGCGACTTGAGCGCGACAAGCGGGCCCAGCCGGCACCCGGCCGGAACACGTGACGGACGGAAGTGAAGAGATGCGTAACCAAGAGACACCCCGGCCGGACGAGGGCACTCTGTCCACGGACGACCTGGCCGCCACCCGGCAGGGCACCGGAGACGAGGCGCCGGGCTCGCCGAGCGCCCCACCGGAGTTCCCCGGGGAGGCCACCACCATCGACCGGGAGGCTGGGAAGGCCCGGGAGACCCGGGAGACCCGGGAGACCCGGGAGGAAGACGGCGGCCGGGCATCCACCGGTGAACGCCGGGGAGCGGAACTGGCCGAGGAGAACGAGCCCCTGCTCGGAGACGGACAGGAGGAATTCCGCGCCCGCTGGCGGAAGATCCAGAGCAACTTCGTCGACGACCCCCAGGACGCCGTCAACGCGGCTGACCAGCTGGTCGCCGAGACGATGCAGGCGCTGGCCACGACCTTCTCCGATCACAAACGAGGTCTTGAGGGCCAATGGCATCGCGGCGAGGAGGTGGCAACCGAGGACCTGCGCGTCGCGCTCCAGCGATACCGCTCGTTCTTCAACCGCCTGCTCAGCACCTGACCAACCCCGCGCCGCCACGCCCAGAGACCACCGACCGGCCCGAAGCGGTCAAAGGCGGCGCCAAGAAGACCGCCGGCCGCCTCACGCCGGGCTTCACGCGCGGGGTGGGGAAACGTGTAGGCCTGGTGGAGCTGACCAGCCGACCGGCCCGTTCCCGGTGCCAGGGCAGAGACTCGGGGGCGTTGTCGGGGTCGCTGTCAGCTCTGTGACGGCGTCTGAGCCGCCTGTGCGCGACAGGAAGGTCCGCTGTCAGGCGACACACACCTTGAGCGGCACGCCGATGGCGGCCCGGTAACCGTCGCGGTCGGCCGCGTCTTCAGCCACCCGGGCCGCCCCGACCACTCCTGGCCAGGACGAGCCGCCGTGCACCAGCGTCGAGGTAGTTGGCGGTCAGGGTGCGCAGGGTGGCGGAGGAGGAGGCGTCCGGCCCGGCCGACACCCTGATGGAATTGCTGAACTTCATCGGTGCACCGCATCAATGCCACCGCACGTGGCCGCCCGCGTCCCGCTCCCGGGGCGCGAACGCTTTTGCGGGACGGTTACAAGAAGGGGAGGGGGCCGCGGAGGGCGTGGCCCGTGGAAGGGGAGGTCCGTGGCGACGGACGAGGAACTGCTGGCGCGCTCGGGAACCGACGCGTCGGCCTTCGAACCGCTCGTGGAGCGCCATTCGAGGGCGTTGCACGGATATTTCGCGCGCCGGGCGCCCGGCGCGGCGGACGATCTGCTGGCCGAGGCGTGGCTACGGGCCTACGCGGGGCGCGGCACCTACGACGCGGCCCGCGGGCCGGTCCGGGCGTGGCTCTTCGGCGTGGCCCGCAATGTGCTGGCCGCGCACTGGCGCGGGCAGGAACGGCCCGCGGCCGCCGCCGCGCTCGCCGGCGAGGCGAGCAGCGACCCGTGGCACGCCGTCGACCGGAGGCTGGACGCGGCGGCGGTCGCGCCGCTGATGCGCCGGACCCTGGCGGAGCCGCCGGCCGTGGAGCGGGAGCTGCTGCTCCTGATCGCGTGGGAGCAGCTCAGCCCCACCGAGGCCGCGGCCGTCGTCGGTGTTCCCGCGGGCACGGCCAGGTCCCGGCTGCACCGGGCGCGCACCCGGCTGCGCGCGGCGCTCGGCTCCTCCGCCCCGCTTTCCCTGACAGGAGATCTCGCATGACCGGGCAGCAGGACATGAACGACGGGGACCTCCTCGACTTTCCCGGTGCCGGGCGGTTGAGGGCCGCGGGGAAGGTCACGCCGCCCTCGGCGGACGCCGTGGCCGCGGCGCTGGCCGCGGTGCGGTCGGCGGCGGCCGGCCGGGCGGAGGGGGACGGGCCGACCGTCGAGCTGGAGCTCGAACGGGATCCGGTGACCGCGGTCGCCCCGGTACGGACGTGGCGGCGGCGCCTTCCCGTGCTCGTCTCGGCGGCGGCGGTCGTGGCGATTGCGCTGGGCATCGCGTTCCAGCCCTGGTCGGACTCCTCGGACGTGCAGAGCTCTCCGGCGGCGGAGCGGACGGAAACGGCACCGTACTGGAAGGTGCGGACCCTGGAGTGGATGCGGAGCAGCGACGAGACCCAGCGGACGGACGGAGCGTACAAGACCGTCTGGCTGAGCCGGAGCGGCACGCGCGAGCAGCCCGCCAACGGTCTGGTCCAGGACTACTCCCGGGAGGACACGGGAGGGACGGCCTACGTGATCTGCGGCAAACCGGTCTTGTGGGACGACCTCAAGAAGCTGCCCACCGACCCGGCGGCGCTGCGAGCCCGGCTCGTAGGAAAGGCCACCGGGGAGGGGGTCGCAGAGGATCTCTACAACGGCATCGAGGACCTGCTCACCCAGTCACCCGCCGAACCGCGGCTGCGGGCCGCACTGTTCGAGATCCTCACCGGGATTCCCGGGGCGCGGGTGACGGAACGGGTCAAGGACAGCACCGGGCGCTCCGGCACGGCCGTCGACCTGGACGCCGATACCTGGCGCCTGCGACTGATCATCGACACCGGGACGTTCCATGTGCTGGAGTCCGTGGACACGGCGCGGAACGACGGCCTGTCCTGGGGAAAGCAGAAGCTCCGGGCCGGGGACCTCATCCAGCGCACCACCTACCTCTCCGTCGGGCCCGCCTGGGAGGCACCGAAGCCGTCCAAGCGGACCTAGCGGTGCCCGACGGGTCGGTGATCGGTGAGAATCTGGTCCTGATGCGGTAGTACCAGGTCTTCCCAGGCCGCTTCGGCGCCTGCACGGGCGGTGTCGTCGTAGAGCCCCGCCTGGGTGAGTCTCAGTCGCGTCCCTGCCGCGTACGGGGGTGAGTTCGACGGTAACCACCGTCTCCGCCCCCTGCTGTGCCTCCCCGGCCGGTGGCCCACGTCATTTCGACCAGCCGTTCAGGATCCAGCCGCAGGAAGCGGCCGTAGTGCGGGTGCCGGGCCTACCTCGCCGCCTGCCAGGACGAGGAGTAGTGCAGGGCCGGAGCACTGCCCTTTACCAGTGCGCTGCGGCTTGCCCCGGCCGACGGCAGATGATGATCTGTGCAGGTCAAAGCGGCCTGCGGGCCTGCGAGCCCATAGGGGGATGCGGAAATGGTCGAGGTTGGGCGCGATGGGGCCTTCAACGTCAACAGCGTCGGGATGGATCATTTGCCGTTCCCGCTGAGTTTCAGCGTTTGTGAAGCCGGCCGGTCGTGGCAGATCAGTGCTTCGGCGGCCCGAGCCAGCGAGTTGATCGATGTGCTCTCGCGCTCGGCGAACGACACGGTCCTCGTCGTGGACCTTGCGACGAACAGCTTCCTGGACGAGGACTTTCAGCAGTGGCGGCCGTCGTTGATCGCTGCTGAACAGGGGATCGACTTCGCCCTTCACTCGCTCGGGGCGTGGGCTTCTGACACCCTGGGACTCGGTGAGGAGATCCTGGTGATGCACCGCGACTGTCTGCCCCGGTTCCTGGATGGCAGTTGGTCGCCCTACGAGCTGTCCCTGGTCGACGTGCCGATGGTGCCGGCCCCGGACCAGCTTGACGAGATCGCATTGGCCATGGGAACGGCCGCCTTCGACGAGCCGGTCCTACCCCACATCGAGGGCTCGCGCTTCTGGTATTCCGGGCATGACGACTGCTACCTGACGGTCGAGTCAACTGATCCCACCATGCCCGCATTGATCCTGAGTCGTTTGCTGGCCCTGCTGGCCGGCTCTGCACTCGTCAGCGCCGATGAAACCTCATCAGTGATGATCCCTGAACCGGACATCGCAACGACGGACCGGCTGATCCGCGAGAGCCCCCACTGGATCGGAGCCGTTGGGGCCACGTCAGGAACCTTGGTGACCATCCACCTGTCTGCTATGCCGCAGCCGTGGCACCTCGGCCAAAAACCGGCCGCGCATGTCGACTACACAGCGACGCTCGACCTGATCCGAGGCACCTGGCAGGTCACCCCCGCCGACAAACAGTGCTCTCTGATGAGTGAATGGTGAAGGGTCGGAACACTGCCTCTTCACCAGTAAAACTCCGCAAGTGCGAGACCGGGGAGATCCACGAGCACCTCGCCGAGGCCCGCCGGCCGCTGACCGGCACCATCACCGTCGCCCCGTACACGGCCCTGCACCCCACCGACAAGTGGATCCGGTACGTCATCACCCACCTGTTGGTCGGCAGGCCTAGCCCAAGATTTATCTCAAGGGCATGCCATGCGCCACCACACCTAACATGGTCGACAATGACCACATGGATGTCACCGAACTGCTCGAATCGGCTTCCCTCCTGATCCCGGAAGAGATCGCTACCGAAAACGACATCACGGTGCGAGATGTCTGGGACTACCTCGCCCACGACGAGTGGGAAACGGCGCTGGGGCTGCTGGAGGAGCTCGGGGACGGACATCCGCTGTCGTTGACGTTCTGGGAGCAGCTTGCCAAGGCGGCTGAGGAACTCCGCCTTGAGCGGAGCACAGCTTGGTGCCACTGGCGGTGCTCCGAGATCCGCAACGGGATGATCCGGGCGGATCTCACGCTCCGTCCAGCCACGGAGGCGCGACGTAAGACACCATTCTCCGGTCACGGTGTTCTGCGGCCCATGTGGGACATCGGGAACCTGTCACCCACCGGAGGAACTTCGGTGAGCATCGCCGGGCTCTGGGTCGAGGACATGCCCTTCCTGGAGCCGGGCGGCCGGGCTACTGTCCGCCTCATTCCCCTCACCCCCTCTCACTGGACGCACGTCAAAACCGGCCGGCGAATCAACATGCACGAGGACCGGACCGTGGCCGGCACCGCAGTCGTGCTGGAGGTCCACCTCCCTGCCACCGCCATGCCGCGGAAGCCGCAATGATCAGCCGCGTACTCCCCCACCAGCCCACCGTGACCGCGCCCCAAGACGTACTGGGCCACAGCCTCGGTGCGGCCGGCGCCATTGAAGCCGCCTTGCCAACAGTCACCTACTGTCACCACAGCACCCCTGCGCTGAGTCCGGATGCCGAGTCTTCCTCGGGATGGGCGTACGGAAAACCTGGTGCTCGTATCCGTCACCCCGGCCATAATGCGCAGATCAGCCGAAGACATAAGACACAGAGCGAGCAGCAATGAACCACCACGACCGTGCGAGCAGGGCAGAGCCGCGTGCGCTGCTGATCACCGGCACCGTCGGCGTCGGCAAGACCTCGGCCGCCGACCTGCTGGGCGATCTTCTCTCTGGCGCCGGTGTGCCGCACGCGGTCATGGACCTGGACCGCCTCTGCCAGTCGTGGCCCGCCCCTGAGGACGACCCGTTCAACGCCGGCCTGCTGCTGCGCAACCTGCGCGCCCTGACCGCCAACTACCTCGACGCCGGTGTACGCCGGCTCGTCCTGGCCGGGGTGGCCGAGAACACGGCCGACCTCGACGGCTACCAGGCCGCTATCGGCATGCCGCTCACGGTGTGCCGCCTGACGGCGGACCTGCCTGTCGTGCACAGCCGGCTCAGGAGCCGCCATGAAGCCGACAACGACCCCGAGTCCCTGCCCTGGCACCTGGAACGCGCCGGCCAGCTCCACCAGATCCTCGATCAGGCCGACATCGCGGACTTCGCCATCGACACCACCCACGTACCGCTCCCTGCCGTTGCCTCCACCATTCTCAAGACCGCTGGTTGGACCTGACCCGACGCATGTCTCGTCGCATGATGTCCGTTTCCTGGTCACCTGAGTCCGAGATGGATGAGCGGGCCGGCTGCATCGCAGGCGTTGCGCCGGCGGCCGTAAGCAGGGGCGCCGGATGACCCGGCCTCGCTTCGCCGGGGTCTGGCCGCGCCGATCGGCGCGTGCTACGAAGAGGCATGGCGACATCAAGGGACATTCCTGAGACGATCGCGGACGCCGCCCTCCGGGTCGGGGTCCATCCTCCGGCCGGGCCGGCTGTCAGGGCGTATGACGCGGTGATCGTCGGCGGTGGTCACAACGGTCTGGTCGCCGCCGCCTATCTGGCCCGCGCCGGGCGCAGTGTGATCGTCCTGGAACGCCTCGGCCGAACCGGCGGCGCGGCCGTCTCCACGCGCCTCTTCCCCGGCTTCGACGCCCGGGTCTCACGCTACGCCTATCTCGTCGGCCTGCTGCCCCAGAAGATCGTGAGGGACCTCGGGCTGCGCTTCGCCGTCCGCGGGCGCGCAGTCTCCTCCTACTCCCCCACCGCGCGTACGGGGCGGCCCACCGGCCTCCTGGTGGAGCGTGATCAGTCCCGCACCCGCGCGTCGTTCGCCCGGCTCACGGGATCGGACAAGGAATTCGACTCCTGGCGGCGGTTCCACGGCATGACCCGCCACGTGGCCGAGCGGGTCTTCCCCACCCTCACCGAACCGCTTCCCACCCGAGCCGAGCTCCGCGCCCGTATCGACGACCGGTACGCCTGGGAAACCCTCTTCGAGCGACCCCTCGGCGAGGCCATCGAGGCCGCTTTCGACGACGACCTCGTGCGCGGCACGATGCTCACCGACGCTCTCGTAGGCACCTTCACCCACGCCCATGACACCACGCTGCGCCAGAACCGCTGCTTCCTCTACCACGTCATCGGCGGCGGCACCGGCGACTGGAACGTCCCCGTGGGCGGCATGGGGGCACTGACCGACGCCCTCGCCGACGCGGCCCGCTCCGCCGGCGCGCACATCCTCACGGAGTGCGAAGCGACGCACATCGCCACGGACGGCCGGACGGCCGAGGTGGCCTCCACGCGGGGTACCTTCGCGGCGCGGCACGTCCTGGTCAACGCCTCCCCGCACGAACTGGCCCGGCTCCTGGGCGAGCAGCCCCCGCCGCCGGCCGAGGGCTCCCAGCTCAAGGTCAACATGCTGCTGCGACGCCTGCCCCGGCTACGCGACACCGCCGTCGAACCACACACCGCCTTCGCGGGGACCTTCCATATCAGCGAAGGTTACGAGGAACTGGAGACCGCCTACCGGCAGGCGTCCACCGGCCGGATCCCGTCCGCCCCGCCCGCGGAGATCTACTGCCACTCCCTCACGGACCCCTCCGTCCTCGGCCCCGCACTGGCCCGCGAGGGGTACCACACCCTCACCCTCTTCGGGCTCCACACACCGGCCCGGCTGTTCACCACCGACCACGACGCCACCCGGGAACGGCTGCTCCGCGCCACGCTGGAACAGCTCGACTCCCACCTCGCCGAGCCGCTCGCCGACTGCCTGGCCGTCGACAGCGACGGCCGCCCGTGCATCGAGGCCAAGAGCCCCCTGGACCTGGAGCGGGAGCTGGGTCTTCCGGGCGGCAACATCTTCCACTCCGCGCTCGAATTCCCCTACAGGGACGACGACACGGACAACGGTGACGAACTCTCGGCGGCGGCCCGGTGGGGTGTGGAGACCGCCCACCCCAACATCCTCCTATGTGGTTCGGGCGCGGCACGCGGCGGCCTGGTCAGCGGCATCCCCGGCCACAACGCAGCCATGGCCGCACTGAGCCACTGACCTCGCCGCAACGGCTCTTCGTGAACATCCTCAGCCCCCCGGCCGAAAAGCATGAAGGATACGAGGTCGAACCGGCCGTAGCCGACAGTCCGTTCAGCGTGCTGTCTCGTGCGTGGTGCGCCGGCTGTGGGGGCCGAATACATGGCCCCCCTTCCGGCGCGTCAAGGGGCAGAACCCTGCTGTAGGACGTACGGGGTTCGCCGGCTGTGTGAGGCATGCCTCTCCCGTCGTCGTGGCGCTGGTGGCCCGGGAAGGTTGACCATGTAGTCATGACCTCCTCGCCCCGCCCGCCGCACGCCGGTAGCCGACCGGATCCGATAGACGGGACTGCCGCGCTCGGTGGAGAGTCCGCTCCCGCCCGCGGGTACCTGCTGGACAACGCGCGCGCCGAGGCGGGCGAGCGGTTCGTTTGGCTGGCCGAGCTGTTCGACGGTGTGACGCGCGGGCACTTCGATCGGCTGGGGGTCAAAGCCGGCTCGCGCTGCTGGGAAGTGGGGGCCGGTGGCCCCGGTATCCCGGAGGCGCTCGCGGCGGCCGTCGGTCCGACCGGGCACGTGCTGGCCACGGACATCGACCCGTCGTGGCTGAAGGCAGGCGACGGGTACGAGGTGCGACGGCACGACGTCGCCGCTGACCCGCCCCCGGAGCCGGGGACGTTCGATCTGGTGCACGCCCGGCTCGTGCTGGTCCATGTACCCGACCGGGCCCGGGCGTTGGCCACGATGGCGGCAGCGCTACGGCCCGGCGGCTGGCTGCTGATCGAGGACGCCGATACCGCTCTGCAGCCACTGGCATGCCTGGACGACAGCGGCCCAGCGCAGCGGCGGGCCAACCGGCTGCGTGACGCGGTCCGGGAGCTGCTGGCGCGCCGCGGCGCGGACCTGCGCTACGGCCGGACACTGCCGCGGGCCTTGCGTGAGGCCGGCTTGGTGGATGTCGCCGCGGCGGGCGCTTTCCCGGTTGGTGGGCCGGCCTGCGACCGGCTGGAGGCGGCGACCATCCGGCACGTGCGCGGCGAGCTGCTCGCGGCCGGCCTGACCGACGACGCCGAGATCGACGCGCACCTGGCCGCCATCCACGCGGGCGAACTCGACCTGACACTCGCGCCGCTGATTTCGGCCTGGGGACGCCGTCCGGCCGAGCACCCGTCGGCACTCGGCTAGGTGCGGAGCGGGTCCGTTCGACCTTGGCCGCCTGGTCGGCAAGGCCTGACCAGGCGGCGGCGGGCTCGTTCATGCTCAGCGGGGAGGGGCGTCCAGGAGGTTGGTGATGAGCTTGCGCAGCCGTCCCTCGACGACCGTTTCGACGCCGTGGACGAGCTGGGCTCCGTAGACGACGGCGGTTCCGGCGGGTGGCGCGCTGGTCCAGCGGGTGCGCGGGACGTCGTTCAGCCAGGCGGCTTCCGGCCCGGCGTCGTCGGCGATGTCGCGGGCGAAGCGCATGCCGGGCAGGAAGGCGCTGCCCGGGCCCGCGGTGCGATCGGTCCATACGGCGTCGGAGGAGCAGGTGTCGACGTAGAACTGCCCGCCGCGTTCCGCTTCCTGGAGGTGGAAGGCCACCCGTGCGACGCGCTGCGGCCGCTTGTCCGGTTCATGGACACCGTGCAGGTGCGGGTCGATCCGGTCACCGGGACCGAGGTCGTGATAGTCCCACGGGGTGACCCCGGCGACGGATGGGAAGACTCGCCGAATGGCGGGCATGGCCCGTTCGATGCCGGCCATCAGGATTTCCTGTGCGGCCTCGGGCGGCACCATGCCCGCCCTGGGCCGCTCGGGGACCCATCCTGTCGCTACGAGGTGATCGTCCAGCAGCTTCGTCAGCTGGGAGGTTTCGTCGGGCGTGAGGAAGCCCTCGATGGTGTGGACGGCCAGGGTCTCGGTCAGGTGAATCACGCGGCGACTCACTCCTTCTCGCTGTACGGCGTGGAGCGTTGGCATCCGCATTTCAGTGGAGGAGGGTGGGGATGCCAAGGGGGCCGGCAGTTCTGCCAGGGGCAGTGGGGGCGCACGGAGGCGTGCGGTGGGGCGCATGGAGGGGCGTGAGCCGTAGGCCTGATCGAGCTCGTAAACGACCGCCCGCCGGGCCCGGCTCTTCAGCCTGGTTCGCGAGATGTCTGCGCTACGACCGCGAAGGTACACCGGGTTGGCCGACGGTAGGGTCGGGCGCGCGACCGGGCCGGCCGGTGGGCAGCGTGTAGTGCCAGCCTTCCTGCCAGTTGAAGGGGGCATCGACCAGGTCTTCGATCGAGGCTCCGGTCAGCAGGTAGTCGAGCGCCCATTTGTTGGCCGAGTGGGCGATCACCAGGACGCGTCGGCCTTGCCATTCGGTCCCCAGGTCGTGCAGGAAGTCGTTGGTGGCTTCGATGACCTCGCGGTAGCTCTGCCCGCCGGGGAAAGGGACGTCGATGTGGCGTGCACGCTCCGCCGCAAGGACGGTGACCGGGCAGCCGTTGAGCTCGCCATAGTTGCACTCGCGCAGTCGCGGGTCCTGGTGGATGGGGATCGACGTACCGGCGAAGGCGATCTGTGCGGTCTCCACCGCCCGGTGCAGATCGGAGACGAATACGGCTGCCGGGCCGGTGTCCCGGCGGCGGTCCCCGAGCTCGGCGGCAAAGCGCCGTCCCTGCTCGGAGAGCTTGCCCGGCAGATCGAAACTCGCGTATTCGGGAGGCGAGAAGGCGGCAAACGCATGCAGGGCGAAGGCCGGGCGTCGGCGTTGCTGAAGGTGCCAGGCGACCTCGTACCCGACGAGTGCGCCCATGCTGTGCCCGAGGATCAGCAAGGGCTCCGTCGTGTGGAGGAGCACGGCGTCGGCGAGGTCGGCAGCGAAGCCGGCAAGGTCGGCGGGGGCAGTACCTGGTCCGGCTGCCGGCTCCTCCCCCGGGCCGGTCCCGCGGCCGGGGTACCGGGCCGTCAAGGGCCTTAGCGTCGGGGCGAGATGACGCGGCCAGAGCGAGAAGTCGCCGACGTCACCGCCCACTCCGGGGAGCAGCAGCACGGCCGCCTCCGGACCGGGCCACCCTCCTCCGGCCGGCAACTCCCACAGGGGGCCGTCGCCGAGTGCTCCGCCTCTCACCGCATCCTCTCCCCGATCCGATCCGGTCCGAATTGCATCTCGCTTGCCCTGCCTGCCCTGCTTACCCCAGGAGCCGGTCCGGTGGCCCTCAATCTTCTCGGTCCCCACTGCGCGCCGCTCCAACACAGGAGGCTTCCCCGGATCCGGCCCACCCAGTGCTCATGCCACTCTTTCCTGGGATGAACGGATTACCACTCTGCGCGCAGCACCCCGCCACCCGGCGCCCACCGCGCCCGCGCCCGCCATCCCCGCGCCTCGCGAACTGGCCCGCGCGGCCCGCCACTCCGTGACCGGACCCGCCTGGGACGCCGCCCGGTACGCGGAGGCCATCCGGCTCGCCGACCGGCTCGCCGCGCACTTCACCCTTCGCGCCGCCTGCACCGTAGCCCCCGCGGCCGCCTCGTTCACCCCCGACAGCCTGATCGCCGCCGGAGCGCTCCCGGTCTACCGCCGCCTGCTGCACGCCTCACTCGACCAGGCCGAACGGGCCGGCGTCATGCGGCGCGGCGACGACGGGGCCCGGACGGCAGCCGTCCGTCCCGATCTCCGCGTGGCCCTCGCAGACCTGATGCAAGCGGTTCCGGAAAGCTCCACGGAGGCGGTGCTGCATTTCCCTGTTCCGGGAAGGCTCCGGGCACGATCGCCACGTCCTAACGAATGCCGTCGGCTATCGGCCCACCCTCACCGCAGGCCCTTGTCGAAGCTCTGCTGAAGGATGATGGGCCCGAGCCGGGGGCACTGGCGCAGGGCTGACAACACGAGACCGGCCGTCTTGCCCGGGAGCAGCGCTTCGGGCAAGTCGTCCGGGGCGGCCGGCACTCGGGACCGCTTCAGCCGGCACGCCGCCCGAGGTGGCGCCGCTTGGCTTCACCCGTTCGACGGAAAGGCGGGCAGAAGCCGCTTACTTCTCCGTTCTCCTGGGCAGCACATGGCGTCAACATCTCCCCGTCGCACAGAGGACTCCCATGCCCCTTCCTGACTCGCTCAAGCCTGGCGACGTCCTTCTGACCCGCGGTGCGGGGTGGATCTCGCGTGCGATCTGTCTCCTGGACGGCAGCGAGGTCAGCCACGCCTCTCTCGCTCTGGACCGTGACACCGTCGCCGAG
Organism: Streptomyces klenkii; assembly: GCF_003626645.1. Taxonomy (GTDB): domain Bacteria; phylum Actinomycetota; class Actinomycetes; order Streptomycetales; family Streptomycetaceae; genus Streptomyces; species Streptomyces klenkii. The sequence goes on from NZ_RBAM01000010.1 coordinate 226,084, forward strand.
GCCGTCGGTGAGGGCCTGCGCACCGTCTCGTTCGAGCAGGCCCTGGACGAGCATGACCTGGCCGTCGGCCACACTCTGACCCAGGCACCGGCCGATATGGCTCCGGTCCTGGACGTGGCACGCGGCTATCTGGCACGCGGGACCTCCTACGCCCACCAGCAGATCCTGCTGCTCGCGGTCTTGTGCGTGACCCGCCGCGCTCCTATGCCACCGGGCGGACGGCGAATGGTGCGCACAGTCCTGGACCAGGCGGCGGCAGCGGTCAATACCATGGCCGAGCGCGGCCGGCAGCCCATGATCTGCTCAGAGTTCGTCTACCGCTGCCACCTCGAAGCGCACCCGCAGCCGCCGTACGCCCTGTCCATCGGCGGCGACGGACAGGTGGACGGACCGACGCTCCTGCGGTGGGCCCGCACCCACCCGGCCCTGCCCGCCCTGGCTCCGGGGCTTGCCGGGACCTTCGATCCCGGCAGCGCGGAGAGCGCACTCGCGCCGCTGGTCGCCGCCTACGCCACAGCCGTCGGCAAGACCAGCACCCTGCCGACGGTACTGCGCCCGCCGGCGCCGCCGGTCCTCACCGATCCCAGCGACGAGGAACTGCTGACCTCGATGGTCACCTTCGGCAACGCCTTGCACCGGGCCCGCCACCCCCAGGTGCCCGACGGCGGTCTACCGCCGGAGCAGGCCCTGGACCAGATCAGCGCCATGGAGGCCCAGCCCGACTTCGTCACCCCCGGCGACCTTCTCCGCACCACCTCCCTGACTGAAAAGTTCCGCAGAGCGACCGCCGCGAAGGCACCGAGCAAGCTGGCCGGTATCCCGCTGCCCGGCCACTGAGCCCAGCCACGGTCACACGGTCACGTCGAAACGACTCCCGCCCTCGCCTCGGCCGCGGGCTGCACCGGACCGGTGCCGAAAGCGACGCCCGCAACACGCTTTCGGCCCACCTGCTGGAACGGGTCGGCTTCGCTCTCGAAGGCCGGCGCTCCAAGTCCACGGAGAACGCCTGCTACACCTACGCCGTTTCGGCAGGGCCTGGCCACCGCACCGGGGCGGCAGAGGCGGTGGCCTGGCGGTCTGCTGCCCCGGCTCATGCCAGGCCCTCGGGCGTCACGGCGGCTTCAGTCGATCCGGCTCTATCCGCTCCGCGAACTTTGCCTTGGTCTGGAGGAGTTCGTCGGCGGCTCGTTCGCCTGAGCGGATTGCGCCTGCGACGTAACCGACGTGACTCGGCTCTTCCAGCATTTTCGTAGCCAGTGATCGCATGAACTGACCCATGGTTCGGTGGAGTTGACGGCGGCGCACTGACAGCGTGTGCCATCGAACGTCGCATGCGCGCAGATGAGTTGTAACCACACCCCCGTACGACGAAGGAGCGTCCCGAGGTGGGTCGGGCCGGACTGCCGCCACTCATACAGATCCCAGCCCGGGCCCGGCTCACCGCCCAGGGCGGGCCTTGTGCGAGCATCCACCACAGTGCCTTCTCCCGCGGGTGCACCTCACGCCGCGCGATCAGCCGGTCGATCACCGTCTTCGAGCGGGCCGGGGCCTCGGAGTCCGGCACGGTAAGCCGCTTCGCCCAAGCCGGGGGTAGGGCCTTCCCGGCGGCACCGCTTCCCCCGTGTCGCAGATGACGGGGCCGCTTCTTCTATACGGCCTGGCGGTGGCCGGTCCCGCGGCCGACGCGCCGTCAGCCTCCCACCAGGACCGACAAATCCTTAGCGCCGCCTTTCGTTCCGATGTTCCGGCTGACGCCGGTGCCAGCACCGCGCCTGCCCGTAGTGACCGCAGTCCTACCCGGGACGTACCTCAAAGACCTGGGCTACCGGTGCGGCGGGAGCATGGTGCGGGGGGAGTCGACAAGAACAGCGGTGGCGCCGAGGCGGGTGGCGACGCGTAGGTCAGCCGGTGTGTTGACGCCGAGCATGACGATCGGCGTGTCGGCGGACCGCGAGCGGAAGCAGGCGACGGAGTCGCGGGTCCACAGCTGCGCGGTGACGGCGGCCTCTCCCGTGCCGAGGGTGAACTTCTCCTGCAAGGTCATTTGGCGTTTGAGCTCGAATCCTGCCCAGGAACCAGCCGGGGGCGTGTTCTTGCAGGTGTGCTCAAGGGCGACTTCGGCGAGCCGCTGCCGCGTGGCGTCGCGCGACTCGGCTACCTGCGCCCCAGGGACGCGGCTGAGGAGGTTGGTGACCTCGGCGTCGGTGGAATACAGCTTGACGCGGTCCCACGCCTTCTTCTCGTCGAGCAGGCGGGTCACCGCGTCGACGACGTGCTGGGCGGGTGCCTGCTTGAGGTCCAGATAGATCTGTTTGCCCGCCGGCACTGCCTCCAGGGCGGCGGCCAGGGTAGGGATGCGCAGGGGGCGTTCCCGGTAGGGGTAGGAGCCGTCAGGGCCCTTGAAGCCGTAGCCGGCGTTCAGTCCGGCCAGCTCGGCTTGCGTCTTGTCCGAGACGGGGCCGGAGCCGTCCGTCAGCGCCGACAGGTCGGTGGGCCGGTACAGCACGGGGACACCGTCCCTGGTCGCCTGCACACTCAGCCATTCCCCGTCCACGCCGGCCTTCAACGACTCGGTGATGGCCAGCAGGGTGTTCTCGGGAAAGTCCCCGGTACCCGCGCGATGCGCGATGACCAATGGCGTAGGCCTCGCCTGTACTGCCGGGAGCCCGTCGGCCTTCGCGGAGGCGGGAGCACTTGCTGTGAGGGCGGGAACAACACAGGCCAGAACAGCGAGGGCGATGGCCGGGCCGGATCTGCGTCGCATGACTGCTGCCGGCTGAAGCAGGCGCCGGCCGGTGCCTCGCGCAGGACCTTCCGGCGCTATTTCCCCTGCGTGATCTTGGAATGTCATACGCGTGATCATAGAGACGAGCCGGGCAGCGGATGAGCCTCCTCGGGCAAGCACTTGCCGGGGAAGGGCACACGGCCGCCGGCAAGTTGGGCTCGCCACGGAATTGTCCACAGTTGAATCCGCGCGCCCGCCAGCATCAACCCCCTCCTACGTACGCATACACCGGGGAGGACTGGCAAGCGTGATGCCGGCGACAAGCCGGTGTCGCCAGGCCGATCGCGTACGACCCGTACCCGCACCCCCGTACCCCCACGCCCCCGGCCCCGCGCGAGGCCGTAGCCGTAAGAGGCTCTCCCTGGCAGGCTTACGCCTCTTCCGCGGAAATGGCCGGCCGCGTCGCGTAGCGGATGCGCATCGCGTCGCCGGCCGCAGGGCCCGCGGTGAAGACGTAGGCGGTGCTGTCGTCGAGCCGGCGGCCGGATTTGGCGTCGACGACGACGGGCTCGACCTCCTCGCCGCTGCGCGCGTCGACGAGAATCATGCTGCGCTCCGTCGGCCTGAGGCGGGAATTGCCCCACGCGGCCAGGGCGACGATCACCGGGCGCAGGGACCGGCCGAGTTCGGTCAGGACGTACTCGTGCCGGACGGGGCCGGTCTGGTAGGGCCGGCGCTCCAGCAGGCCGTCCGCGACGAGGGTCTTCAGCCGGGTGGTGAGCATGCTGGAGGAGATACCCAGGCTCTCCTGGAACTGGTCGAAGCGGGTGTAGCCGTCGAAGGCGTCGTGAAGGATCAGAAGGGTCCACCACTCGCCGACGTGTTCCACCGTCGTGGACAGCGGGCACTCCCGGTCCTCCAGCCTGATCCGGCTCGCCAAGGCGACCACCCCCTCACTTGCTGCTAAAATCGAAGTTAGTAGCTTCTATTTTAGCAGTCGAGACGGGAGCGGCGCCTCGTGTACCCGCGCCCGGAGACGGAACGCACGATGACCACATCCATCAGCGAATCCCTCGAAGACCGGCGCGCTCTGGTCACGGGCGGCACCAAGGGCACCGGAGCCGCCATCGCCCGACGCCTCGCCCAGGCCGGTGCGACCGTGTTCGTCACAGCCCGCAGCCGCCCCGTCGACGTGGAGGAGAAGAGCTTCATCGCCGCCGACCTCTCCTCCGCCGAGGGCGCCTCCCACGTGGCCGCCGAGGTGGACGCCCGCGCGGGAGGCGTCGACATCCTGGTCAACACCCTCGGCGGTTCCCAGGCTCCGGCCGGAGGGTTCGCGGCCCTGGGCGAGGACGACTGGGCCAGGGAGCTGAACACGAATCTTCTGGCCGCCGTCCGCCTGGACCGTGCCCTCCTCCCGCACATGATCGCCCTCGGCAAGGGCACGATCGTGCACGTCACCTCGATCCAGCGCCGCATGCCGCTATGGAACGGAACCCTGGCCTACGCCGCCGCCAAAGCAGCCCTGACCACCTACAGCAAAGGACTGGCCAACGAGGTTGCTCCCCACGGCGTCCGCGTCAACACCGTCTCACCCGGCTTCATCCAGACCTCGGCCGCCGACGGCCTCGTCTCCCGGATCGCCCACGACGCCGGCATCACCCAGGAAGCGGCGCTGGGCCGGCTCATGGACTCCCTGGGAGGCATCCCGCTCGGCCGCCCCAACCAGCCCGAGGAAGTCGCCGAACTCGTCGCCTTCCTCGTCTCCGACCGCGCCTCGGCCATCGTCGGCGCCGAACACGTCATCGACGGCGGCACCACCCCCACCGTCTGAACCCGCCACGACCATCAGGAGCGTCATGCACGCCAACCAGGAGGCCAGCCGGAATACGGCAGAAACGTGCCGTAGGGTTCGGCGCTGACGACCTGGCGCGAAGGCCTCGTCGGCTGGTCGCCCGTTTGGATGCTCTTCGTATGAGCCGTGTGGCCTTGGCGATTGGTGTCTTCCCTGGCCACAGGGCTCGTGACGGGTTCTGCGGTGGCTGCGGGGTGTGCTCGGTGCGGGTGAGCGGTGGGGATCATGCGGCGCATGGCGTCGGTGGAACGTACCGCGTATCCGCGGTTCAAGCGCACGATCACTTGTCGCGGGCTGCATGACTCGTTCGCTCCGGGCGCGTCCGAGGTGGCGTGGGCGCGGGGGAAGGCGCGGTCACCGGAGCATCTGCCGGCGTTGGTGGTGCTGCTGAAGGGCTTCCAGAAGTTGGGGTACTTCCCGGACCTGGACGAGGTGCCGGAGCTGGTGGTCGGGCATGTGCGCGGGCTGCCGGGGCTGGAGGAGGATGTGCTGCCGCTGCACGACTCGGTGCGTACGGCCGCGCGGCAGCGTGACTTCGTGCGTGAGCGGCTTGGTGTGGAGTGCGACAAGGAGAAGGCCCGCGCGGTTGCTTCGGCGGCGATCTACGAGGCGGTGCAGGCGAAGGACAATCCGGCGGACCTGATCAATGTGGCGCTGGAGACGCTGGTGCGGAAGCGGTTGGAGCTGCCGGGCTATACGACGCCGGATGCGCTGGCCTCGGCGATCCGTACCGAGGTGAACACGGGGTTCTTCGAGACGATCGCCGGGCGGGTCGATGAGGCGCGCACCGCTCGGGTGCTGGGGCTGCTGCGGGTGGTGTCCGGATCGCGGAGCCGGTTCGATGAGCTGAAGCGGCCGGCGAAGGCGCCGTCGGTGTCCCATCTGCGCGAGCACCCGGCCTATCCGGACAGGCTGAAGCTGTTGGGGCCGACGGCGGACTGGCTTGAGGGGGTGCCGTCGGCGAAGGTGGAGCACTTCGCCGGGCAGGCGCGGGTGCTGGATGCGGCCGAGCTGGGCAAGGTCGGTGTGGTGAAGCGGACGGCGCTGCTGGTGTGCCTGCTGCACATGGCGAAGGTGCGGGCGCGGGACGAGCTGGTGACGATGCTGTGCATGCGCATGGCGCGGATCACCAAGAAGGCCAAGGAGGACCTGGAGAAGATCCGTCAGCGGCACCGGGCCGAGTCCGAGTGGCTGCTCGCGGTGCTCGGTGAGGTGCTGGAGGCCGCGAAGGGCGCGGTCGGTTTCGACAGCGGTTCGGTCACCCTGCCCACCGGCTCCCGCAAGAAGAACGCGGTGCATGCCGCGTGCGGGAAGGCGGTGCTGGAGAAGCTGGAGGAGGCCGGGGGCCTGGCGAAGCTGTCGGAGGACCACGAGCTGGTCTCCGCGCACCACGGCGACAACTATTTCCCGCTGATGTGGCGGCACTTCAAGAGCCACCGCAAGGTCCTGCTCGACAAGGCCCGCGAGGGGAAGATCAACCGGCGGCACTTCGAGGTGTGCACCCTGTTCTGTCTGGTCCAGGAGGTCCGCAGCGGGGACGTGGCGGTCCTGGGGTCGGAGTCGTACACCAATTTCTACGACCAGCTTTTGTCGTGGGAGGAGTGCGAGCCGCTGGTAGCGGGGTACTGCGAGCAGGCCGGGCTGCCGGCCACGGCGTCGGCGTTCACGGCGGCGCTGCGGCAGAAGCTGACGGCGGTGGCGGCGAAGGTGGACGCCGGGTACCCGGATAACGCGGATCTGACGATCGATGCGGCGTCGGGGAAGATCGTGCTCAGCCCGCGCAAGGGCAAGGACCGGCGCAAGTCCGCTCTGGATCTGGAGGCGGAGATCCTGCGTCGGCTGCCGGAGTGGAGCCTGCTGGACATGCTGGCGCGCACGGCGTACTGGATCCAGTGGTGGCGGCACTTCGGCCCTGCCTCGGGGCCGGATCCGAAGATCCGCAACAAGCTCGCCCGCTACTGCTGGACGGTCTTCACCTACGGGACGAACGCCGGTCCCGCGCAGGTAGCACGGCACATGCGCGGCCAGGTATCGCTGCACGAGATCTCGCTGGCCGGCAACCAGCACATCACCGCCGAGAAGCTGAACGCCGCCTCGGCGGACGTGATCGACATGTTCATCCGGCTCGACGTGGCGCACGTGTGGGGTGATGTCAGCAAGGCCGGGATCGACGGCTCCCAGTACGACACGTGGGAGAACAACCTCCTGGCCGAGTCCCGCATCCGTTATGGGGGCTTTGGCGGGCTCTCGCTCAGGCACGTCTCCGACACCTGTATCGCCTTGTTCAGCCACTTCATCCCGTGCGGGATGCGGGAAACTCCTCATGCGCGTGGCTCTCTCGATCCGGGAGGGCCGGCTGTCGTCGTCCACGCTGCTGCGGCGCCTGGGCAACGAGTCCCGCCGCAACCGCATCTACCAGGCATACCGCGAGCTGGGGCGCGTGATCCGCACGATCGTGCTCCTGCGGTTCTTGTCGGAACCCGAGCTACGGGAGTCGATCCAGTCGATGACGAACAAGGTCGAAGCCTTCCGCAAGTTCAGCAACTGGCTGATGTTCGCCTCCGACGTGATCCAGGACAACGACCCCGTACACCAGGAGAAGATCATTAAATTCCACGAGCTGCTGGCGAACTGTCTGATCTTCCATACGGCCGTGGACATCACGAAGGTCGTCAACGACCTCATCGACGAGGGCTGGGAGATCGACCCGGTGGACCTGGCCGCCACCAGCCCTTACACCACCTGCAAGACCCGCCGCTTGGGAACGTGGCACCTCGACATGGAGCCCCCGGTCGGGCAGGCGGTCGGGCAGCTGCGGCTGGCAGCGTGAGGCGGAGTTGTGCGGTCAGATCGAGGAAGTCGGCGACGACCGGGACCGGCGGTGGACAGCAAGTTGGCCGTGCAGGCCGGCCAGGGTGCTGGTACCCGGGGGTGGAGTTGGCATTGCCTGGCTGCTTGTCGGTGGCGTACGCACCGGCAGCGTCGATGTCACCGGAGCGCGGGTGCATCCAGTGAATGGCAATGACCGTACAGGCGGGTGCGTCGTCCGGGCACCCTCATACAGAGTGTCTCTTTGCGCGAGGTTTCGTTCCTATGGTGTGGGGAGTGGTCTCGTGTCAACGGCTGATGATGGTGACGTGTCCTGCCCTGCGGGCCATTCCCGCGTACAGGGTCCGGTCGGCAGTGGCGAGGCGCCTTGCCCTGTCCGCACCGGCGGGTGGGTGCCCCTTTCCGGTGACCGGCTCTGCCGGGGCCGCGCTGATCTGTTGTGGGCGCTCGGCGGTATGACCGTTTGCTCCGCGGCCGTGGGGCTGGTGGACCCGCTGGGGCCGCGGGGCCAGCCGGCCCTGGCCCTCGGGATTGGCGCGGTGGTGGCCGGATGGCTCGCTGTCCGGGAGAACGTCCTTGTCCGAACCCAGGTCCTGGTTGTCGCCCTGATCACCTCTGTGGTGGAGGTCGCGGCCACCCGATGGCTGAGCCTTTGGGATTACCGCCTGGGTAACCTGCCCGTCTATCTGCCCGCGTTGCATGCCGTCATCTTTCTGACAGTCGTTGTGGTGGCCCGTTCCCTGCCGCCCTGGCTGCCCCGTCGGCTCCTGCTCGGCTGCGCGCTCGCCGGAGTCGGGCTGTGGGCAGGCTGGCAGTTGCTTCTGAGCGAGCGCACCGACACGGTCGGTGTCCTGTGGTTCCTCGTGCTCCTGGCCCTGTGCCGTCACCGGGAGACGGCCGACCGGATTCCCGCGATCGTCGTGGTGACGGTTCCGCACGACGTCATGGCGACGGGCACGGGCATGGTGGCCTACCGCTCCCATGATGTCACCGGCCTTCTGTCGGTTGCCGCCCAGCCGTCCGCCATTGTCGGCGGCTACGCTCTGATCTATTACTTCGCCTCTCTCATGGTGCCGACGGTGCTCAGCTTGTGGCGGCGGTGTACTTCCCGGCTGCCGGCCTCATGACGACGGCAGCCGGGCCCGCGCGGGCCGTGGTGATCGGCGGCAGCATGGCGGGACTGCTGGCCGCCCGCGCGCTGACCGACACCCACGAAGAAGTACTGGTCGTCGACCGGGATACCTTGCCGACCACCCCCGTCCATCGTGTCGGGGTGCCGCAGGCCCGGCACACGCACTGGCTGTTGGCCCGGGGACTGGAGGTGCTGGAGTCCTTCTTCCCGGGGCTGTCGGCGGAACTGGCCGCCATGGGCGCGACGCTGGCCGACCCGCAACGGGATGGCATGTGGGTCTTCGACGGACGTCCGGCGCGGCGCGCTCCCTCGGATCTGGCCTGTCTGACCATGAGCCGCACGCTGCTGGAGAGCTGCGTACGCACCCGCGTCGCGGCCCTTCCCGGCGTGCGGATACTCCCCCGGCACGAGGTCGTCGGCCTGCTGCCGTCGCCCGACGGCCGCAGGATCAGCGGGGTGCGCGCATTGCGTCGCGGCAGCCCGGAGCCCGGCTTGGAGGTGCGGGCGGATCTGGTGGTCGACGCCTCGGGGCGTGCTTCCCGCACTCCGTTGTGGCTGCGGGAGCTGGGACACCGGCCGCCGCGTGAGGACCGGGTACGCGTGAGTGTCACCTACGCGACCCGGCACTACCGCGGCGAACAACACCACCTGCCCGGTGTTCTGGCCATCGGACGGCATGTCACGCCGGAACGGCCCCGGGGTGCGGCTCTCTACTTTGAGGAGGGCGATCGATGGAGCCTCACCCTGGCCGGTGTCCTCTCCGATGAACCGCCGGTGGCCGCCGACGCGTTCACAGCCTTCGCCTGTTCTCTGGGCGACCCGTGCATCCGGCGGGTCGTCGTGAACGCCGAGCCTCTCGACGACCCCGTCCGCATGCGGTTTCCGGAGACTGTCCGCCGCCGGTATGAGCGGTTGCCCAGACCGCCCGAGGGGCTGGTCGTCATCGGCGACGCGATGTGCAGCACCAATCCGACCCTGTCCCACGGCATGTCGGTCGCTGCGCTCCAGGCGAAGGCCCTGCATGACTGTCTCGGTGAAGGGGCCGCGCGACTGCCCCGGCGCTTCTACCGCAGAGCCGCACGAGTGCTGACCGTGCCATGGATCGCCACCCGCACATCCGATGTGCTGCCGTACGAGTCCGGGTGCCGCCGGTCCCCGTTTCTGTGGCTGGCCGACCTCGCGCGCAGCGCCCTGAGCGCCGCCATGGAACGGGACGCCACCGTCACCCGGGCCTGCCTGCGCGTCGCGCATTTGGTCACTGGGCTGGGGCCCCTGTTCTCACCGCGGGTCCTGATCCGCGTACTGCCGTCCGTGCTCCGTCTCCTGCCCGCCCAGATGCCCTGGGGACGCGCACGCCCGGCGGCCCCGCCCGAGCGCAGCGGCATGCCGGGGCCCAGGCATGCGTCCGATCACGACCACGCGCCCGAGCGGGGCCGAAGCCCGGGTCCCGTCCCCGTAGTACCCACCCCGTCGGACTGTTCGTCCGCTCGTCCCTGGAGGAAGCTGCCGTTGCCCGGCACCTTGGCTCAGTCCGCCATCGACGACCCTGTATTGCGGGCCGCTTATGCGGCATGCGGCAGGTTCTGCAAGGCCGCCAATCCGACCGAGTACGCGCTGATGCGGCTCATGCCCACCGCGCTGCGGCCCGCGTGCTGGGCCTTGTGGACCGCGCTCAGTGTGCCCGACAACATCATCGACTCCACGGACGGCACCCCAGCCGAGCGGGCTGCGCGGATGAGGGCATGGACGAGGGATCTGGAGGAGGAGCTAAGAGGGGCCACTAGCAGTGATCCCTACCGGCGGGCGATCGTCGACACGTTCTGGCGGTGGCAGCTCGATCCGCGTGACCTGCACGTCTCGTACGCGGCCATCGAGGCCGACGCCGCCGGCCGTCAGTCGGTGGCCTGGGAGGACTGGAGCGCCCGTGTGCAGCACAGCAATGTCACCTGGGCGAGCCAGTGCCTGACTCTGCTCAACCGCGCGGGACTCTCTGCCCTCGTCCGGCCCCAGCACCACCGCGATCTGGCTCGCTTCCTCGACGGTGTCTATCTCACCGACACCCTCGTCGACCTCGCCGCCGACCTGGACCGGGGCGTCCTGCAACTGCCCACCGAGGCAGTCGAACAGTTCAGCGTCGAACCGGCCAGCCTGCTTCAGCGGTGCTGGACCCCGCACACCAAGGCCCTGATCAAACATCTGGTCGCCAGGGCCCGGCACCAACTGGAGCCGCCGGCGCTCACCGCCCTGCACCCCGGCACGACCATCCTGCTCCGCGCCGTCAGCAACCTCTTCCTCGCCCGGCTGAGGGCCGTCGAACGGGCCGGGCCCCGACTGCTGCACACCAGCCCGGACCTCGGGCCGCTCACCCGTACACGGATCCTCGCCACCGCCCGCGCCCAAGCGGCCGTAGCCTGGAAGCTGGCTCCGCTCGACGTCCCCCGTACGCCCACGCGTCTCCCGGCACAGACGGCCATGATCCTGCCGCAGCCCGCAGCGCGTGCCGGCACTGCCGGGCCACGCCCGCATCCCAGCGGCGTGCGGCCTCCGCTGATCGAGGCCAGCCACATGCCACGTCACGTGGCGGTCATCATGGACGGCAACGGCCGCTGGGCCACCGAGCGCGGACTGCCCCGTCATGAAGGACACCGCGCGGGACGCACCGCGCTGTGCGATGTCGTCCACGGCGCGCTGGAGATCGGGCTGCAATATCTGACGGTATACGCCTTCTCCAGCGAAAACTGGCAGAGGTCACCGACGGAGATCGCCAACCTGTTCGAGCTGGCCGCGGAGGGGACGGGTGACTTCGAGGCCGACGGCGTACGACTGCGCTGGGCCGGCAGCCCCGAGGGACTGCCCCAAGACCTGGTCGACGCATTGCAGCGGGCCGAGCACGAGAGCATGGACGAGTCCGCCCTCACCCTGACCATCTGCCTCAACTACGGCGGCCGCGCCGAACTCGCCGACGCCGCAGCCGGCCTCGCCCGAGCCGCCGTCGCCGGCGAGGTCGACCCGAACCATGTCTCCGAACACCTCCTGGCCCGCTACCTGCCGTACCCGGACACGCCCGACGTCGACCTGCTGTGGCGCACCGGCGGTGATCGCCGCATTTCCAACTTCCTGCCCTGGCAGACGACATATGCCGAACTCCACTTCACCGACATCTACTGGCCGGACGTGGACCGCCGGGACCTGTGGCAGACGATGCTTTCCTACGGCTGCCGCGAGCGCCGCTACGGCACCGTGCCCGCGGCACCACGCCCGCCGGCACTCACGGGGCCGGGCGGCGACCCAGCCGCGGCAGAGAGGTGACGGCCGTGGTACGTGGCGGGACGCGCGGTAGCCGGTGGTGCGTGGCCGTGTGGGTGATCCTCGTTCTGGCCGCCTGTCTGGTACTGCCGGTCGGGCTCACGCACGTACAGGGAGCCGTCGTGGAGGTGGAGGGCAGTTCCTCGGCCCGGGCCACCACACTCATCGCACGCGGGATGCCCGCGTTCGGCACCGAACAGGTCTCCCTCGCCTTCGACTCCCGCACGCTCACGGCCGACAGCGAACCGTACCAACGGGCGGTCGCCGCAGCGGCCCAGGCGGCGACCATGGTCCCCGGTACCGGACACATCGTTCCGGTACCGGACGCCGAAGGCCGCGACCCGCACCATGCCTACCTGGGCATCGGCATCACGGGCGGCAACGACGCACGTCAGCACCTGCTCCCCGAACTTCGCTCGGCGACCGGCAAGGCAGTGGCGGCGACCTCCCACCGCCAGGTCACGGTGGCCCTCACCGGCACCACTCCTGTTTTCACCGAGCAGATCAAGGCGGACCTGCGCGATCTGAGATACGCGGAGGCCGCCACGGTACCGGCCGCACTGCTCCTGCTCATCGTCGGACTGGGATCCGCCGGTTCCGCCCTGGTGGTCCTGATGACGGCCGCCACGTCCGTTCTCGTCACCACGGGAGCCCTGGCGGCTCTCGCCCTGATACTGGACGTGGACAGCTTGATGGTGACCGTCGCCACCACCGTCGGCTTCGGACTAGGCCTCGACTACGCCCTCCTGCTCCTGCTGCGCTACCGGACCCTGCGCAACGACGGGCTCTCCCCACGCCTGGCCACCGCCCGCGCCACTAAGTCCGCCGGACACGCAGTACTGTGGTGCGCCGCCGCAGTAGCCGTCACCAGCGCGGCACTTGCGGTCACCCCGCTGGCGCTCGCCCGCACGGCGGCCCTGGTCGCCGCGCTCACCGCCGTCGTCACCGCTGCCGCAGCCACCACCCTGCTGCCCGCCGTCCTCCCCCGCCTCGATGCGCTGCTGGACCGGGGCCGGGTGCGCCGCCGGGACCGCGCGAACAGCAAGGAACACTGGGCCCGCTGGGCACGGCGGCTGATGGACCGGCCCTGGCCCCATCTGCTCGCCGCCCTAGCAGTCCTGCTCCTCGCCGCAGCCCCGGCCGGTACCCTGCGCACCGGCCTTCAGATGAACCGCGGCATCATCGCAGACACCGACGCGGGCCGCGGCCTCGCGCAGATGGAACAAGACGGCCTGGCAAACGTCACCCTGCTTGCCCTGCCGCACACGCCATCGGCAGGCCCGGTGGACACCACTGACCTGATCGACACCCTGCACGCCGACCCGCGTATCACCGCGTCCGCGGCTCTCGACAACGGCCGTGACCTGACCATAGTCACCATCACCGACCGCATCCCCGCCGACCATCCACCCGCCGAGCGCCTAGCGGCCCACATCCGGTCGCTCGCCGCCCGCTCCCTCCCCCCAGGGCAACAGGCGTTCACCGCCGGCCCGGCCGCCCAACTCGCCGACTTCCACCAGGCATTGCGCCCCGCGCTGCGGCAGGTAACCGTCATTGTCCTGGCCGGAGCCTTCCTGCTCATGCTGCTGGCCTTCCGCAGCCTGCTGCTGCCGCTCAAGGCGATCGCCATGAACGCCCTGTCCCTCGCCGCATCCTTCGGCCTGCTCGCCTGGACGACCCAGCACACGACGGACCCGATCCATCTCGCCATCCCCCTGCTGGCCGCGACCATCGTCTTCGGCCTCTCCCTGGACTACGAGGTCTTCCTCGTCCACCGCATCACCACCCACTACCGGGCCACCGGCGACTGCCGCACGGCCGTCGCACGGGGACTCACCGAGACAGCCCACCCGATCACCCTCGCCGCGACCACCATGGCCACCGTCTTCGCCGGACTCATGCTCACCCACCGCGACGACTTCCGGCAGACGGGCTTCCTGGTCGCCACCGCCGTACTCCTCGACGCCACACTGATCCGCATGGTCGTCGTACCGACCCTCATGCGCCTGCTCGGACACCGCAACTGGTGGCTGCCGACCCCACTGAACCGGCTGCTTCCCCCGCCGGACGCGCCTCCCCACGACGTACCCGAACAGCGCGCGGGCACCGGATACGCCAGTGCCTCGCCCAGCGCCGAACCCACCACCGCCCACAACCAGGGAAGCCACCAGTGAACACCCTCCCCACCGTGCCCAGCCCCAGGTCCCGCCCCACCAAGGTCTCCCGCGCCATCAAGACCGCCGCCACAACCCTGATGGCCCTCACTGCGCTCGCCACATCGGCACCAGCGTCTGTACCCGCATCCACCATCCAGCACAAGGCGGCAGAGACCCTGCGCTGCCGCCTCCACACAGTGCCGGGCCACCCCATCACGTTCACCCCGAAGCTCACCCTCCAGCCACGAACCACCAAGGTCTCCGGGAGCCTCAAACTGACGGACTGCACCTCGCCGGACGGCAAGTACGCTCAGCTGCGCACCGGCAGCGGGGAGGCCAGTGGCACAGGACAGGCAAGCTGCGGCGGAGCATCAGGAATCAACGGCTCCGCGGCCATCACCTGGTACGACCGCTCTGGCCGAAGCCTTGGCACGTCCACCCTCAAGCCCACCCTCCGCTCGGTGAACAGCTATAACCCCGCGGACTCCTTCCTGGCCGGCGAGGTCACCCGCGGCCCCCTGGCCCACCTTCACGCGGCAGGGAGCATCACCCCGACCAGCGACGTGACCGCGTGCACAAGCTCGGGCCTCCGCTCCCTGCACGGCACCGGGACGCTCCGTTTCCTGCGGTGAGCACACTGCCATGAGTGGGTAGAGCGGAGGCCACACCCGGCGGAGCCACAACCTCCACGGCACGTTCCCGGCGTATTCCGGTGAGACACCAACCAGCCCCGGTGGTCGGTGTCGGTCGCCGTAGTGCGGGTGCCGGGCCTTGGGCATGCCCGGCTCCATCGCGCCCACACCGGGGTGCCACCAGCCGACCTGAAACCTGTTGATCCACCAGACAGCTGCCAGCCATGACAGGAACCTCTGAGTCGGCCGGGGTAGGGGCTCCTGTGATGCCTACGCACTCGGCATCAGCGCACAAGGAGCGGTAGCGGCACGATGCCGGGACGATCGAGGAGGTGGCTGCGATTCTGGCGGTGTTGATCGCTTTGGCCGGCGTCGGCCTCGGCCTGGTCACCTGCCTCGTCATGCACCAACGCCTTTTGTCGGCACCTCGTATCAGCTCATCGGCCGAGGGCGGAATCGAGTGCGGTGATGAGTTTGCCGATGTCGCCTTCGCTGGTGTGCAGGTGAGGGCTGATGCGCAGTGCGGATCCCCGGACTGAGACGTGGACGTCAGCATTGCCGAGGATGGTCAAGAGGTGCTGTGGCGTGCGGCCGGAGACATCGATGCCGAGCATGTGAGGGCCGCGGGGATCGGAGACGGCCAGTCCCCGCTCCTGAGCGGCAGCGGAAATGCGTGCTGTGGTGGCGTTCAGGGTGGCGGCGATCTTCGGGACGGTCCACGTGGTCAGCTGCTCCAGGGCGGCGGTGGCCATGGGGGTGAGCTCGAAGGCGGTTCGCTGGCCCATGTCGAAGCGTCGTGCTCCGGGCTGGTACGCCTCGCGGTAGTCCACGAGCCGGGCGAAGTCCTGTGCGTCCTTGCGTACGATCCAGTTCTCTTCCAGCGGCAGGCCGTCGTGGTGGGCCGGGGCGACGTACAGGTAGCCGAGGCCGAACGGCCCCAGCAGCCACTTGTAGCCGACGGTGACCAGGAAGTCGGGCCGGAGGGCGGCAACGTCGAGGGGCATCGCCCCTGCGGATTGGCTTGCGTCGATGACCAGCGCGGCTCCTGCTGCCCGCGCCGCTTCGGCGATCCTTTCAAGGTCCAGTAGCGCCCCGTCGGTCCAGTGCACCTGCGGCACCGAGACAACGGCAACCCTCTCATCCAGGGCGTCCAGGACGGCCTCGGTCCAGGTCCGGCCGGGGCCGCGGGCGACGGTGAGCATGGTGGCTCCGGTGCGTTCGGTGAAACGCCACCAGCTGTAGATCCCTGACGGGTATTCCTCTGCCAGGACCAGCACGCGTCGGCCCGGACGTGCGGTGAGGTTCTTGGCCGCTGTGGCCATGCCGTAGCTGGTAGCGGAGATCAGGGCGATCTCATCGGCGCTTGCGCCGATGAGGGCGGCGAACAGAGCCCGGCGCTGTTCGGCTGCGGTGAACCAGTCGTCCGCGCTGATCTTCCAGGGCTGAGCCCGTAGCTGCATGGAGTCGTTCCCCGCGGCCAGGCCCGTGCGCAGCGTCGGTGCGATGCTCGCGACGTTGAAGTAGGCGACATGGTCGGGGACGTCGAAGAGATGCCGGGAGCAGGGCAGCACCTGGCCGCCGGAGGGGACATTCATGACGCACCTCTTGAAGGCAAGGGGGAGGGTGGCCTGGGCAGGTCGTGATGTACGACCCGCCCGGGACGACGGCGGGCGGATGGGCCGGGCGGCCCATCGCAGCGGGCTCGTGAAGGCCGCTGGACGCGGCTCGTGCCGCACCCCAGCGGGGTCACCGGCTGTCCGGACCGGTGGGGGACCTTCACACCGCCATTATCGAAACAAAAGCAGGCAAATGCCATGGCTACCGAACGGGTACAGCGCCTGGAGCGAGCAGGAGTCATCCGCGGATACCGCCTCGTGCTCAACCCCGCGGCACCAGGAACGCCCGTCGCCGCGTATGTCCGCATCCGGCCGGGGCTCGGGCCAACTCGGCAAAATCGCTGAGCCGGCCGTGTCCGTACCAGAAGTCACCCCCGCATCGACGGTCGCCCTCGCCCACTGCGCCACGCGCTCGGCGTGGCCGCGCGCGGGAAAGCTGCCGTCGAGTGCGACATCGGCGATGGTGACGACCCATGCGAGCGACGGAGCGACGCCGGGGAACTCCGGCGTTCCCGGTGGCAGGTCATCGGACGGCACTCGCGTGTTTCGGCAGTGAGAGTTGAGGCGGACCCGTCGTGCCGTCTCCTTCTGAACGGCGGGAAGGCCGCCGGCAAGGTAGACGTGCAGCAGTGCCCAGTACACCGGCCGGTCCCTGGGCGGCATGCGGGCGGGGTGCTGGAGCAGGAAGCACGCGACCACCACCGCGTGCAGAGGACCCCACGGCTCCTGCCGGGAATGGTCCAACGCAAGCAGGCGGTCGAACAAGACACCACATCTCCGTGTTCGGCAGCGGGGGGGGGCGCCCGGTCCTTCGTACGGTCCGGTGGCATCGGGGACACCTGCGGGTTCACTCCGTTCCGGACCTGCGTCAGCAAATCGGCCACGACATCGTTCGCGCCGTCGTCAGCCCGCTGAATGAGCAGCGCACGAAGTGAGACACCTGGAGTGTCGGTCCCGGGCCGTAACGCCGACGTCAACTTCGGACCGGGTTCCTCGGCTACCGGCGGTGGATCGCCGGCACGACGAGCAGCGACAGCGGCGCGCCGACCGGTCTCAGCGGAACGCGGCGATATTGCGGGCGGCCCAGTCGGAGAACGCGCGCGGGGCACGGCCGAGGACCCGCTGGACGTCCAGGCTGACGCGCAGCTCGGCCGGGTTCGGGGAACCGAGGATGTCCAGGGTGTCCTCGGCGAGCTCCGCCGGCATGCTCCGGGCCATGGCGGCCTTGGCCTCGTCGCGGGTCAGGTCATGAAACCGCACCGGCGAGCCCAGCGCCGCGGCGATGGCCTCCGCCTGCCGGCGCGGCGTGATGACCTCCGGGCCGGTCAGCTCGTAGACGCCGCCGGCGTGCCGGTCATCCAGCAGGCAGGCCGCCGCGACCTCGGCGATGTCCGCCGGGTCGATGATCGGCACCCCGGTGTCGCCGAAGGGGGCGGCGACGACCCGCCGCGTGCGGATGGACTCGGCCCACCACAGGGCGTTGGAGGCGAAACCGCCCGGCCGCAGGACGGCCCATTCGAGACCCGACTCCCGCAACACGCCCTCCACCGCGCGCAGCGCGATCCGCGTCGGACCGAAGGGCCTGGTCGCCACGCCCTGCGAGGAGAGCAGGACGATCCGGCGAACCCCGCCGGCCGCAGCTTCAGCGATGATGGAGGCCGGGCCGGCTCCGGCAGCGTGCATGTCACCAGGCAGCAGTACGAACAGCGCCTCCGCCCCGGCCAGCACGGGCTTGAGACCGGCCGGCTCGGCCAGGTCGGCCGCCACATGGCGGACACCGTCCGGCACTGCCGCCGCGTGTCGTGAAACCGCCGTCACCTGCCGGCCCGCCTCGGCCAGCGCCCGCGTCAACGGCCGTCCCACGTTCCCGGTAGCCCCGGTCACCACGATCATGATCAGCTCCTTGTTCGATGTCCTCGGTCCTCGGTGGCCTTCACGCTAGGGAGTGGGCTAACTTCTGGTAAGGACATACCTCTAGGTAAGCTCCCCACATGACAGGAAGCGCGCAGCCCAGACAGCCCGAGGCGGGAGTGCGGTATGACGTGTTTCACACCGACTGCCCTGCGCGGGATGTGGTCGACCATGTGACCAGCAGGTGGGGCGTCTGGGTGCTGATCTCCTTGCGGAGCAACGACCTGCGGTTCTACGAGCTGCGCGAGAGCATCCAGGGCATCAGCGAGAAGATGCTCGCCCAGACGCTGCGCGCGCTGGTCCAGGACGGCCTGGTCTGGCGGGAGGTCGAGCCGGCAACGCCGCCCCAGGTCACCTACGGGCTGACCGAGTTCGGGCGGGACATCGGTGAGCCGCTCACGGAGTTGTTCGACCGGATTACACAGCGGCTGTCCCCGCGCAACGCCGGATAGCGTGGTAGCGCCCGGCCACGAAGGCACATCCAGCGTGAGCGAGCACCCCACGGCCCGAGGACCTGGTCCGCTGATCCGTCAGGAGGAGGGCCTGAGCCACGGCCGGCACGGGCGCCGGCAGCCGAGACAAGATCCGGGCGTGCCCGGAGTCGCGAACAAGCCTTTCCAAGAATACGAAGCATGAACGAGCGGGCAGCTGGGCACCGATGCCCGCGTGCCTTTCGCAGACGACTTAAATCGCTTCGCCGCCCTGTCCGCACGACTGACCGGATTCGACGGAGTGGCCCTTGAGGCCACCGGGCTGACCGAAGCGTACCGGGCGGTCGCCGCGGAAGAGCTCGGCGCGAAGCGGTACGCGCGGCTTCTGCGCGAGCTGCGGGGGCCGGACGATGCCGTGGACGGCGAGCTGCGGGAAGCGGCACGAGCGGTGACGTACCTCTGGTACACGGGCAGTTGGCCGGGGCCTCCGCCGATCGTGGTGTCCCCGCGCGCCTACGCCGAGGCCCTGGTGTGGAAGGCGGCCGGTCTCAAAGCTCCCGCCACGGATCCCGGGGGGTACGGGAGTTGGGGCGAGGCGCACGACGGGTCCGGCTCGGGCAACGCGATCGGGGGGAGCGGCCGGTGACGCGGTACGACGTGATCGTCGTCGGCGCCGGCGTCGCGGGCTCGCTCGTCGCGCACCGGCTCGGCCGGCACTGCCGACGGGTCCTGGTCCTGGAGGCGGGTGCCGGGGTTCCCGGCGGCCACGAACCGTCCGCCGACCCGCTCACCACCTACCTGACGGCCGCCGCCAAGGTACCCGGTTCCCCCTACCGGGCCCGTCCGGCAGCCCCCTGGCCCGAGGTGACGGACCTCTCCGGCACGGACGGGACCCCTGGTTTCCGGGCCGTCGGCCACCTGCGGCAGGACGGCCCTCTCCCATACGCCAGCGGATACCTCCGCGTCAACGGCGGCACCGGCAACGTCTGGACCGGCCTCGCGCCGCGCATGCTCCCAGAGGACTTCGACACCGAGTCCTTCGGGTACGGACGGCGGTGGCCGCTCACCTACGCCGAACTGGAGCGCCACTACCGGGCGGCCGAGGAGGAGCTGGGGGTCGCAGCCGATGCCGACGAACAGCGCGAGCACGTCGGGCTGCCCTTCCCCGACGACTACGTGTTCCCCATGCGGGCCCTGCCCGCCTCGCGTGTGGACCGTCTCCTCGCGGCCCGCCTCGACGGGCGGCACGTCAAGGACCCCGTGACCCTGGACGAGGTCGAGCTGAGGGTGGTCGGAACCCCGCACGCGCGCAACAGCGTTCCGGACCCCCGGTACGACGGCGGCCGCGGCTACGTGCCGCGCGGGCGGCACGGGCGGCCCGCTCCGGACAGCCGGTGCGTGGGCAACGCGAGCTGCGTCCCGCACTGCCCCTCGTACGCGAAGTACACCCCGCTCAAGACTCAGGGGCGCTGGAGTACGACCGTGACGCTCCGGGACCGGTCCGTGGTGAGCCGCGTGCTCGTCGACGGACGGGGGCGCGCCACGGGCGTGGAGTACCACTCGTACGCCGGTGAGGTGTCCGTCGCGCACGCCGATGTCATCGTGCTCGCCGCACACGCCGTGGAGAACGCCCGGTTGCTGCTCCTCTCCGGGCTCGCCGGGCGCAGCGATCAGGTCGGCCGCAATCTGATGGACCATCCGGTCCTCCTGACCTGGGGCCTGTTGCCCGAGGACGCCGGGCCCTACCGGGGCCCCGGCTCGGTCTCCGGCTTCGAGGGATTCCGCACCGGCGCGGCTCGCCGGCTGCGGGCGCCGTTCCGCGTCGAACTCGGGGCGTGGGGATGGGCCTGGGCGAAGGGCTCCGTCGACACCGACGTGCACCACTTCCTCACCGAGCGGGGCCTCTTCGGGACGGAGCTGCGGCGGGCGGTCGGAGACCGGATCCGCCGGCAGTTCACCCTCCAGTTCGAGATGGAACAGGGCGCCGACCCCGCGAACCGGGTCACCCTGCACCCGTACGAACGCGATCCGCTGGGCCTGCCCCGCCCCCTCGTCACCTACGACCTCGACGAGCATGTGAAGGAGGGGATGGCGGCGGCCCGGGCGGTCTCCGACCAGATCTTCGCGCTGCTCGGCGCCGAGGACCACACGGACTACACGCCGGTGGCGGCCTGGCCGGGCCGCTTCGAGCGCGGCGGCCGCACGTACGGCTACCGCGGCGCCGGCCACGCCGCCGGCACCCACATCATGGGCGACTCCCCCGCCACATCGGTGGTGGACGCCTGGCAGCGCTGCTGGGACCACCCCGGCCTGTACGCGATCGGCTGCGGCAGCATGCCCTCGGTGGCCACCTCCAACCCGACGCTGACGATGGCCGCGCTCGCCCTGCGCAGCGCGGAGCGCATCGAAGCGGACCTGGCGGCCCGCGACCGCCCGGCCTCCCTCGTCGTGCCCCCGGCAGCCCGCGCGCTCAACGAGCCGTCACCGACCCCAGGAGCCTCGACGTGACCGCATCCATGCCTCTGCCACCAGTGCCCGACCCCTTCCGGCTCCCCTTTCACTACGGAGCATTGCACCAGGTCGGCATCGACTGGCTCGTCGACCCGGACCCGGTCCGCAAGCTGCTCGCCGCACACCACCCGGATCTGACCGCGGCGGCCTTCGAGGACGGGCGGGCGCTGGTCTCGCTCAACTACCAGCTGTATTTCGCCCAGTACGCGTTCGGTGGCGGCATCACCCAGGAGATCGAGTTCAACATCATCGCGTTCCCGTCGGACGAGGGCGGCCGTCTTCCGCAGCTGACTTACGCCCAGTACGCGCAGGGCTGGGACCAGACGAAGCTGCTCGGCATCGCCCGCATCCACGTCCTGTGCGACAACCCGTTCGCCATCAGAGCCGGGCGCGAACTCTACGCGGAGCCGAAGCACCCCGGCTGGTTCGAGGTCGGCCTGCCGTCCCTCAACGGACCCGCGGGCGAGATCTGGACCGTACGGTGCAAGACGGCCACGATCGGCCCGGACGACACTCTGGAGAAGGACACGAGGCCGCTGCTCGACGTCACGGCGGAGCTGGACGGTCTCACCGCCGTCGCCGCCAGCTCCGCCCCGGTCACCGGCTACGGAACCGACCGCGAGGGACGTCTCCTCGCCGGCCCCATGAACGTCTACCAACCGTACCGCTGGTACGACCTCGCCACCCCCGAACACTCCGGCCGCACACGGCTGGCGGTCCATGCCGCGGACAGCGACCTCGGCCGGGACATCAGCGCCGTCCTCGGCGCCGGAGCACCGGCTGTCGGCGCCTGGACGTACCAGTCTCCCCCGGTGGCCGCTCACACCCGCCCGTACTACCTGCCGACGCGGCCACGCCCCTGACCGCCGAGCCCTGGGCGGCCTTGCGTATCGGGCTCTACGCCATCGCCCCGGCCACGGATCAAGTCACCTGGATGGCATAGGAGTTACCCAGGAAAGTCAAACCTGCCTTGAGGAGTCCCCGTGATCAAGATCAGCATCTTCCTGACCCGGCGCGCGGACCTCACCCACGAGGAGTTCGTGGAGTACTGGACGCACAAGCACCTGCCGCTGATCGCGAGCGTGACGGACGGATCGGTACCGGTCCGGCGCCATGTCCTGCTCCTACCCACCGACGACGAGGTCCCCGGCCTGCGCAGCACCTACTACGACGGCGTCGTCGAAGTCTGGTTCGACGACATCGCCGACGCCACCCGCTGGTTCACCTCGGACATCTTCACCACGACCGTCGCCGCCGACGAGGAGAAATTCCTCGACCGCTCCCTGACCCGCTTCCTCTTCACCACCGAATCCCCGATCGCCGGTTGAGCACCACCGCCGAGGTACGGCGAGCGTCGAACGCCACTCACTGCCTCCCGGGCGTTGCCGCAAAGAACTACGGCACGCGGGTGAGGTGGAAGTAGAAGTCTGCGGGATCACCCTTCTTGTCCATGACGCACAGCAGGACATCGTCAGTGATCCGTCGGAAGTGGTCGATGACAGGCAGTTGGTCGTAGACCATCGCCGCGGACGGTTTGCCGCGGAAGACGACCTCGTGCAGTGTGGCGAGTCCCCTCTCCTCGTAGGAAAAGACCTGTCCGTCCTCATCGAGGCGCAGCAGCGGCTCTACATGCCCGGCATCGACGAACCGTTTGCCGTACCACCTCATTTGTGCCAGCAGTACGGCGTTCTCGCTGGTGAATTCGAACCCGTCGCCTTTCCATGTGCCGGTCAGCAGCGTGGCGTCGACCGGTTCGAGGCGGTCGAAGAGCTCCGCCAGCTTCGTGGGTTCGTACTCCCTTCCGGAAGCGATGGCGTCCAGGACTTCCTGTTCCATGTCTGCTTCCTGTTCCATGTCCGCTTTCGGCTCCTTCCTCGGAAGCCGGAATGCGTCGGCTGCGCGGCCCGGGCGTACGGGGTCGAAGCGGTGGTACATGCGGCTGTGCCAGAGGATCACCCGTTCCAGCGCCACCGCAGGAACGTACGCGGTTGCCGTAAGTGGGGCCAGAGCCCGGCGGCAGGCCTCGACGGCCGCTTCGGCACGGTCGTAGGCCTCGGGCGCGCTCAGGCCGATCGCGAGGGCGTCGGCCTTTCCCTCGGTCCGTTCCCGGTGATGGCCGCGGAGGTCATTCAGCAGGCGGATCGCGATCGCGCCGTGGCGCAAGGCGCCGCGCAGCACCGGAAGGTGCAGTGCGATCCCGGGGGCGTCGTCCATGAGTGCCCACAGGGCGGTGACCTGCTGTTCGACGCCGATGGTCCGGGCGCCGTGGCGTAGGTAGTCCGTCAGCCGGGGCATCCTGCCGCCGGCGGCCACCGCCTCGGTGGCCTCGCGCTCGCGCTGCATTCCGGTGAGCGTCCGATGCATGCTGTGCTGCCAGAGCGCGACCAGTCCGGGCTTTCCACCGCCGTCTCCGACCCGGGCCGGCTCAAGCGCTGGAACCGGGTCGAGCTGTGGGCGGCGCACGCCCTTGTGGAGGCGTCCTTCGGCAATCACACGGGCGCCCTGCGTACCGCCCGCTTGATCGCGGACCAGCAGTCGCCGGAGGGCGACTTCTTCGCCAACCCGGTCACCACCGCCTTCGCCGCGCTCGCGCTCCAAGCCGCCGCTCCCGGCACGGCCGCCGCCCCCACGCGAAGACGGGGTGCCGGATCATCCCGGGTGGCGAGGCGGAGGCCGGGGAGACGCCGAGGCAGTGTGCGGAACGTGAGTGCTGGGAGGAGAGGGCAGGGCGATTGCAAAGTCTTGGCCATCTTGTTGGTGTGCGGGTCAAGGACGTGCGGCGGGCGGGTCAGCTCAGGTGAGGAGTTTCGCGAGCAGGGCCATCTCGGTGGGCGGGTCGGTCACCGGCTGGATGAGGAGCTCGCCGACGCCGGCCTGTTCCAGGGTGGTGATGCGGGCGAGGAGGTCGTCGCGGGTGCCGACCAGGGCCAGGGTGTTCATCAGCGAGGGCAGAACCAGGTCCCGGTCCTGCGGTGCGATGCGTCCGAGGTAGTTGGGGTAGAGCTTGGTGTGCCGGTCCGGCGCGGTGGCGGTAGTGCCGCGCCGGTCGAGAAGCCGCCGTACCGCCTCGCGTTCCTCGGGGCCGAGCTGCTCGGCGAAGGCGGGTGTGTCGGCGGCCGTGTCGGCGGCGAAGGCCAGCAGCGACAGGACGAGGTGGCCCGTCGCGTCCCGGGCCGCGTCGCCGTGAGGGTCCTCCTCCTCGTCGAGTAGGTGGAGCGAAGTCACCACGTAGGAGTCCGTACGGGAGTCGGGGTCGCGGGGTGTGCCCTGGGCGGCGTGGCGGCGGGTGTCGTGCAGCGCGTGCCAGGCGGTGGGGTCGAGCAGGCCGAAGGAGATGAGGCCGGTACCGCGGCGGCCGGCGACGGCGGCGGCTTTGGGTCCGAGCAGCGCGGCCACGACGAACTCGATCGGGGCGGCGGTGTTCACGTGCGCCCCGGCGTGCAGGAACCGGATGTCGCGGACCCGGTCACCTTCGCGGTACTCGGTCGACCGTCCGGCGCACAGGTCCTGCAGTGCGACGGTGAAGTTCTCCAGCCTGGCCGCCGTGGTCGGCCGCATGCCCAGGGTGCGCCGAGCGGTGTTTCCGGTGCCGACTGCGCAGATGATCCGGCCCGGTGCCAAGGCGTTGAGGCTGGCGAGCCCGCTCGCGGCGGCCGGGGCCGAGCGCAGCGCCGGTGAGGTCACGCCGATGCCGAGCCTGATGCGGCTGGTGGCCTTCGCGCACAGGCTCAAGGCGACGAAGGGGTCGCCGTGGACCATCGGGCTGTCGTTGACCCAGAAGCTGTGCAAGCCCAACTCCTCGGCCCGCACGGCGAGGTCCTCCACACCGGGCTGCGCGGCGACAACGACTCCTGCACGCATCAAAACCTCCAAGGTGTGAGGAGTGAATCGAACCCGCCCAGCATGGCAGGTCCCGGCGCAAGGGCCGTTGGAAAGTCGCGTGATCTTGTGGCCTCGCAGGGCGGGGGGACCGTGCCTGACGCAACGAGACCCCGTTTCACCTCTGGCAGGTCCTCTCCCGCCGGGTTCAGGACATCGCCTCCGCGCACCGCGGATGCCTGCCCGCAACGCTGCCTCCGATCAGCGAGACCTCTCCCCCGTACCCGTCGTGGAGTCCGTTGAGAACACCACCGCGCGCACAAGCCGGGCGTCACGCACGACGGCTTTTCGAGGCCGTGCGGGCCCTGACCCGTTCTGGTCGGAGCCACAGCTCCGTGGCCGGGAGCTCGGCCTGAACCGCCGCACTGTCAGCAAGTACGCACGGGCCCGCACCTGGCAGGAGGTGGCACGTCGCCCGCCCCGGCTCCTCAACCACTGCCCTGCGCTCAGAACCGCCGGCCAGGGATGCCGACGAAGACGCCGGCGTAGCTCGCGGACGGGGCGGGCCAGGGCCTGCTCCAGGTTCTCGGTGCCGGTGCAACGGCGGTGGTGTCGGGGCAAGGTCAGCCCACGGCGTGCAGCGTGCGCTCAGCCGTGGCGCGGAGGTAGGTGAGGACAGCGGGGTCGGCGTCGAGGGTGTAGTCGGTGTCGAGGCCGATGAGGGTCTGGGCGATACGCGGGAGGTGGTCGTCGGAGGCGTCTACGCGGCAGGACGTCTCGTCGACGGGCTGGATACGGGTGGCCAGGTACCGGGTGCGGGCGCGGATGCGGTCGGCCGGGGCGTGGACGGTGGCGACGGCGCGGTAGCGGGTCGGGGCCGCTGACAGCCGGCCGGCGACGAAGGCGGCGGGGTCGGCGCCGGGGATCTCGCGCGGTGGAACCCGCCGGCCGGTGGGTGCGGGGTCGGTGATGCGGTCGAGGCGGAAGATTCGCCAGTCGTCCCTGCCGATGTCGTGGGCGAGGAGGTACCACAGGCCGCCGGAGTCGACCAGGTGACAGGGCTCGGCCCGGCGCGAAGTAGTCGTGCCCTGGCGATCGGCGTAATCGAAGGTGATGATCTCGTGGTCGCGGCAGGCCACAGCCAGGGCAGCCAGGAGGGCCGGATCGGCGCGCGGCCCGCGGGACTCCCACGTGATGCCGGCCAGGGAGGTCTGCAGGGCGGTGACCTGGCCGCGCAGGCGGCGGGGCAGCACCTGCTCCAGCTTGGCCAGGGCCCGTAGCGCACTCTCCTCGATGCCGGTCAGACCACCTGCGGCGGTGCGCAGGGCCACCGTGACGGCGACGGCTTCGGCGTCGTCGAGGAGGAGGGGCGGCAGGCCGGTGCCGGAGGACAGGCGGTAGCCGCCGGTGTGTCCGCGGGAGCTGTCGACCGGGTAGCCCAGTTCGCGCAGGCGATCGATATCGCGACGGAGCGTGCGCACGGTGACGCCCAGGTGGTCGGCGAGGTCGGCGCCGGACCATTCGCGCCGGGTCTGCAGCAGGGACAGCAGCCGCAGGGTGCGGGCGGTCATGTCGCTCGTCATGGATTCCACTCTGCCCGCGTCAAAGGACACCTGCTGTCCTGAAGTCCTCCTAGTGTGGAAGCGTCTGCAAGAACAAAACGGGAGGTTTCCCATGAAAATTGCTGTTCTCGGTACCGGTGGCGGTGCCCGCGCCCACATCGCCAAGCTCGCCGGGCTCGGGCACGAGGTCCACGTCGGCACCCGCGACCCGGAAGCCACCCTCGCGCGCACCGAGCCCGACATGATGGGCACCCCGCCGTTCGGATCCTGGCTCGCCGGGCACCCCGGCATCGCGCTGCACACCTTCGCGGACGCCGCCGACCGGGCGGAGCTGGTCATCAACGGCATCGACGGTCGCAACGCGGTGGCCGCCCTCTCGGCCGCCGCCGAGCAGCTGGCGGGCAAGACGCTCGTCGACTACGCGGTGCCGTTCATCTACAACCCCGAGATCGAGCACCCCTGGCCCACCCCCTGGGGCGTGATGCCCACGCTCGACCCGTGCGACAGCGACAGCCTCGCCGAGCAGATCCAGCGCGCGCTGCCGGACACGAAGGTCGTCAAGGCCTTCGTCACCCAGGAGCAGGCCACCGTCGTCGACCCGAAGTCCATCGGTGGCGGCGAACACACCATGTTCGTCGCCGGCGAGAACGCCGACGCCAAGCAGGCCGTCACCGACCTGCTCACCGCCTACGGCTGGAGCGACATCCTCGACCTCGGCCCCCTGGTCGCTGCCCGCGGCATGGAGATGTACGCCCACATGCACTCCGCCATCGGCTTCGCCCTGGGCTTCGGCACCCACTTCGGCATCAAAGTCATCCGCTGACCCCGCGAAAGGAAACTCCCCCATGACCAGCCACACCCACCCCCACCCCCATACCGCACCCCTGTCCGGCAAGATCATGTGCCAGGCCATGTGGGCCCGTGACGGCAGGAAGCTCGCCGAGTTCTACGCCACCGCCCTGGGTACGAAGGTCACGCAGGCCTTCCCGAACGAGGAGGGGAACGAGGTCGCCTTCGCCTTCCACGTGAACGGGGCGATGTACCTCTTCTACACCTCCCCCTCCTTCACCGCTCCCGACTGGCCGGAGCAGGAGCTGCCCTTCCACATGGACCTCGTCTTCGACGACGCCCAAGCGGCCGAGAAGCAGTTGCTGGAGATGGGCGCCACCAAGCCCGGCCACCAGCCCGGAGGAAAGCACTGGACCGTCCTCCTCGACCCCTCAGACCAGCCTTTCTGCATCCACAGCGCCCACTGACCCCCGTCAGGTCGGTGCGGCCGATCTCTCCTCACCGGTATTGGTCTGTCGCAACGATGGGTCTCTGATGACCTTTGGGCCCTTGTGCTTGTGACCAGCGGCTGGGCGTTCGCGACGTTCACCAACGGCGACCGGGCCGGTCACCGCAGTGGCCAGGTGGACCGGCGTGCGGGCCGTGAGCTGTTCATCGGCATCCAGGCAGGGGCCGGGCGCGAGGTCCGGCTCACCGTAAGGGTGTCGGATCTTGAGGGTCCGGGCGGAGTCGGAACCTTTGTTCTTCCCGTGCCGGGATGGGGACGAGGGTGCCCGTGCTGGGTTATGGACGGTCGTTCCCCGATGTGCCGACGCCTGTTTTCGCGAGTACGGGATCTCACCGGGACCTGCTATTCACGCCCGGTCGGCGCGTCGCGGACCCGCAAGCGCAAGCCTTCGCCCTGACCAACGGCGCCCAGCCCGATCCCGCCGGCCGCAGGGCGGCGGCGGCCGACGACGATCAGTGCCCGGGAGCCAACCCGTTCGACGGATTCAAGATCTCCACGATGGACTGCGGCAATCCCGCGGCCCAGTGGGCTCCCGAAGAGCCGGCCGCGCTACGCGACGAAGACGGCGCATCGGACACGGATACGGACCTTGACAGCGGGCCGGTGCGCTGGCGCAACGCGCTGTGGGGATCTCTGTGCCTGGCCGCCACCGGCCGTATGGACGACCTGCGCGCCCAGCCCTGCGCCGATGTCGACGCACAGTTGTGGTGGTAGTTCCCGATCGGTACCGGGCCGAGACCGACCCGAACGGCCACGTCCGGCTGCGCAACGAGGCCACGCACCTGTGCCTCACCGCTCCGGACGGGAGCATCGGGCAGGTCACGGTCGAGAAGTGCTCGACCAGCGAGCGCCAGATCTGGGTGCCGGAAGCCTGATGCCGCAGCGGTCTGCGTCGGGGTCGCTCATTCGCCGGGACCGCTCAGCCGACCGGGTCGGGGCCGAGCGCCTTGTTCAGCAGCGCTCCCAGCTTGTCGAGCTCGGCTTGGGCCAGGCCGTGGAACGACTCTCTGAGGATCGATTTCATGATCACCTGGCCCTCGGTGCGCAGCCGGGCGCCTTCGTCGGTGAGCCGGTGGCGTACGGCGCGGCCCGGGCCGGGGATCCTCTCGATCAGTCCGCGGTCGGCCATACGGGCGGCCAACGAGCCGAACGAAAAAGTTCCTTATCTTCTCGAGTGCACGGAGGGATACGACAATGAGCACCCCCGTCCCGGCCGGCAGCCTCCGGCACCCCCCAAGGCCCCGGGCCTGACCGGTGTCACCGCCCTCGCCCAGGCGTACGGCGCGCTGCTCGACCGGCTCGACCTCGCCGCGGTGACCGTGATCGGCAACTCCTTCGGCGGCTGGCTGGCCGCCGAGATCGCCTTGCAGGCCGGCCCACGGGTCAGTGGCGCGGTGATCATCGCCGGGATCGGCATCGACACGATCCCGGCGCGCTTCGGGAAGATCGACCTGGCCGGCCTGGGGCGACGACCTGACGCCGTTCGCCGCCGAGAACCTCCCGTTCATGAAACCGTCCTTCGACACCATGACCGCACCGGCCCTCATCGTCGCCGGGGACAACGACCAGTCCCACTTGTCCACGCGCGGACCGGACTGGTTCACCGACCCGTACACCTACAGCCCGGGAAACAAGAGCCTCCTCACGCTGTTCGAGGCCGAGCACTCGCTCGGCGGCATCCCGGGATACGAGGTCGCCGAGACGACCGACGAGAGCCCTGCCCGTGTCGCCCTGATCCAGCACCTCATCACCGCCTTCCTGCGCAGCGCCCTCCACCCCGAGGACACCAGCTGGCAGGCTGTGGCCACCGCACGGGAAGAAGACCCCGACCCACTGGGGAAGTTGCGGAGCAAGTAGCGCCGCGGTGCAGGGGCCCGGAAGGGCCCCGAGCCCCGTTCGGGGCTCACCGAGTCAGAGTCATGTACATCCACGAACGTTACAAGCCGGGGCACCGATCCGCCCTGACCTGCGGCAATCGGCTCGTACGGCAGGCGGGCCCGCGACGCCGCTCCCCCTTGGGGCGACGTCGGCGCGGCAGCCGCGGCACCGCTCGGCGTTGCCGTTCGCGCGAGCGAGGCGATCACACGATAGGGCCGCCGAGTTGGACTCCGCAGACACCAGCGCGGGCGACTGCGAGAATCGGCCTCCTGTTGCTTGGTCGGCTTCGCCCCCACGTGCTGTTCAGGAGGTTCTGTCCTCATGTCCAGGCCTCCGGAAGATCACCCGATCGAAGCAACACCGGGTATTCCCGTTCGACCGCCGGACGAACCGCTCGATGGAACAACGGGTTCTGAGAACCTGCTGAATCTGCCGGCAATCCCTGACCAGCCCGTCGAGCCGACGCCTGAGCCACTGCAAGCGCAGGCCGTCGACCGGGCGCCCGTCTCACGTCCCCGTCTCCAGCCGGCCGCAGGCCTTCTGCGTGCCGCCCGGCCTCGCCAGTGGGTGAAGAACGCCTTGGTGCTTGCGGCGCCGGTGGCCGCAGGGCGGCTCGGCTCCCCGGTGGAAGCCGGACAACTGGGGATTGTCTTTGCACTGTTCACCGGTGCCGCCGTAGCCGTCTACCTTCTCAACGACGTGATGGACATCGAGGCCGACCGCGCCCACCCGCGCAAACGCCACCGTCCCATCGCGTCCGGAATCGTGAGGCCGCCGGTGGCGTGCGCCACGAGTGCGCTGCTCGCCACCACAGTGATGGCAGGGGCAGCGGAGTTCTGCAATGCGCCGACCACGGTGGTTATCGGCGTGTACCTCACACTGCAGGTCGCCTACTGCACAGTCCTCAAGCACCAGCTGGTGGTCGACCTCGTGCTGGTGGCCGCTGGATTCCTGATGCGCGCCATGATCGGTGGTCTGGCCATCGGTATCCCGATCTCGCGCTGGTTCCTGATCACGGCGGGGTTCGGGGCTCTCTTCATCGTCGCGTCAAAGCGTTACTCCGAGAGCAGGCTGACACAGGATCAAGGAGGGGCCACCCGCGCCTTGCTCGCCACCTACACCGCCGGCTATCTGCGCTTCGTCTGGCAGCTCGCGGCCGGCCTGACTCTGGCGGGCTACTGCCTGTGGGCACTGGACGGTTCCACGTTCGCGCGTCCAGCCCCCGCCGCCACTCTCCCGTGGCGCCAGCTGTCGATCGTTCCGTTTGTCCTGTCCGTGCTCCGTTACGCGGTGTTCACCGACCGCGCGACCGCCGGGTCCCCGGAGGATGTGGTCCTCGGTGACCGGCCGCTGATGGTGATCGGTTTGATCTGGGCGGCACTCTACGGCTGTGCGGTGGCCGGGGTGTGACGCACCCCGGCCACTGCTGAACCCCGGAGGAGAGAACTGTGAACGCGTGGCTGCTGGCGATGAGCATCGTCTTCGTCGGTCTCGGCGCCTGCGCCGTCCTCGGAGCGAAGGCCCCCGTACGCACTCATGATCTTCCGGTGCTGCTCATCGCCGGTGCGCTCGCCGGCTTCACTCTCGTCAGCCTCGGCGTCGGCGGCCTGCTCGGCAGCTATCGTCCAGTCCCCCTCACGGTGGGGGCTGCGGTGTACGCGGTGCTGTGCTGGGGCCTGGCACCGGCCCCGGGCCGACCCGGGATGCCGTGCCGGGTGCGGGCCAACC
This sequence comes from Streptomyces klenkii, assembly GCF_003626645.1. GTDB lineage: Bacteria > Actinomycetota > Actinomycetes > Streptomycetales > Streptomycetaceae > Streptomyces > Streptomyces klenkii. Next base: position 257,472 of record NZ_RBAM01000010.1, read on the forward strand.
TCCGGCTGCTCCGCGCTTGCATGAGCTTCACCGTACGTCACACCTGGCGTCACCCCGTGACAGCACTGGTGTTCCTGGTCGTGGCAGCGGTGTACGGGCTGCGGGCCTGGCTCTCGCTGCACCTGCCCGCCGCAGACTACGACGGACTGATGTACCACTTGGTCGGGCCCGACAAGTGGGTCCAGGCCGGTCGGCTCGTGCACACCCCTGAGAATCTCTGGGCCGACACCTATCCGATGGGTGTCGAACTCGTCGCGGCCTGGCCGTCGGTCTACCTGCACTCCGTCCAGTACGCCCCGCTGGCACAGTTGCCCTGCTACCTGCTCGGCGGGTTCAGCGTCCTGTCGCTGGCCCGCCGACTGGGCGCTCTCCGAAGCCATGCCCTCCTGGCCGGTTGCACGTTCCTGCTCACTCCTGCGGTGTTCGCGCAAGCCAACACCCTTTATGTGGACGCCAGTTCCGCATCACTCGCTCTGGGGGCGCTCAGCCTGGCGGCCGGACTGAACGAGGCCGCACTGGCGGCGAGGCCACGAAGGCAAATTCTGGTGCGCACGGCAGCGACCGGGGTGGCAACCGGACTCGCGATCGGCTCCAAAACCAGCAACCTCATCATCCTGCCTTTGGTCGCGCTCGTGATTCTCCCCCAGCTCCTGCGGCTGCAGGACCGCAGGGCCCTCCGGAGAGGTCTCCCCAGGAGAGCCGTTGTCGCATGTGCCCTGCCCGTGCTGGCGGTCGGCTCGTGGTGGTATCTGCGGACCTGGATCGCGTACGGAAGCCCCTTCTACCCAGTGAGCCTGCTGGGATTTCCGGGCCGCGGTTCGGTGGAAGAGCTTGTGATCGGCCACAACGTGCCGGCGGCGCTCCGCGGCGCCGGAAAGCTCTCGCAGTCCTGGACCTCATGGGCAGACGGCCTACGGACCCACTACGTCGGCTACGACATCCGCCTCGGCGGTCTGGGGCCCGCATGGCTGCTGCTGATCCTGCCGGGCGCTCTGGCCGGCCTGGTCCTCTGGTTGCGCAGCCCGCAGCGGCGCGGCCCCGGGCGCGTTCTCGGCTTTGCCGCGGTGCTGGGGATGGTTGTCAGCCCCGCTTCGTGGTGGGGGCGGTATGTCCTGACCAGCGTCGGCACGCTCCTACCGCTGGCCGCCTACGCTCTTACCCGTCTGTCGCGACTCCGTGCCGGTAGATGTCTGCCACGACTGCTGGCCATAGGTGTCAGAGCGTCCGCGGCTGGAATCCTGGCGCTTTCGTCCTGGTGGGGACAGTCGGCGTTGCCGATCACCACACAGCAGGACCGGACCGTGCATGGCCCCGACGGCCAGCCATTCACCCCCTTGCCTACGGTCATCGATCTGGCTGAACACCCTGATGCCGCTGCCAAGATCTGGCCCTGGTTCGGCTACGACGCGCTGGCAAAGATCCCTGATGGCTCCGTCATCGCACTGCTTCAGAGCCACGTACAGCCCTTCGTGCATCCACTGATCGGCTCACGGCTCCAGCGCCGCACCGCCGTCCTGGGGAACCCGACGACCGTGGACGAACTTGCACAGCAGATGCACGCAGCGCGAGCGCGCTACGTCCTCCTTGACAACAGCGGCTTTGCCCGGCAACTGGCTTCGGCGGTGCTCAACGATTCCACGCACTTTCGTGTCGTGAACCAGCCCGATCAGCGGATCTTTGGTGCGGACCTGTACGAGCTCGGCAGCTTCCCCGCTGCCGGAGCCAGTCGTCGGCCGAGCAAGGTGCTCCCCCTGCCCGGTGGACAGGTAGAGGCGACCGGAACATGACCGGACGGGTGCCGCAGCCCCGTACCCGGAGGGCGGACCACCGGGCCGTGCTGCCCGGTGGTGATGACCAGCGGCCGGGCCCATGCGCTTCGCGCCGGCCCCAGTACCGATCAAGACCGCTGTGCCCGGGGCGCGCATCGTGCGCCGGAGTGCGGCCGAGTGCGTAGGTGGCGTCCGCGCACCACCCCGAGCCGGCAGTGGGGTGGATCCGGCGCCTCACCCGGGTAGCCCAAAGATCGGGCCGGAGCACCAAAAGGTGGTGCCACCCGCGAGGTCACACGCCGAGGCCGGGCGGCGCCCACAGGGAGGCACCCGTGGCCGCACTGGACACGATCACCCAGTACGTTGCCGTCGTGCTCGCCGTATTCACGGGCGTCTACAACATCTCGCTCCTCGCCCTGGGCATCGCCCTCGCCCGCCGCGCCGACGGCTCACTGCGCGGGCAGCTGAGGCTGGCGCACGAGCGGTCCGTAGCACTTCCCGCCGGCTGGAGCCTCTTCGTCCTCGTTCCCTGCCTGAACGAGGAGCGCGTCATCGCCAACACGTTGCGCTGCCTGCTCGAAGGACAGCCGGGGGTACGCATCGTCGTCGTCGATGACGGCAGTGACGACACCACCGCCCGCATCGTGCGTGCCGTCGGCGGTGACCGTGTCACCCTGGTCCGCAGGGCGCTGCCCGCCGCGCGGCAGGGCAAGGGCGCCGCCCTGAACGCCGGGCTGCGCACGGTGCGCGAGCACGCCAGCAGGGACGGCCTGGACGCGAGTCGGGTACTGGTCTGTGTGCTGGACGCCGACGGCCGGATGACACCGGGTGCCGCGAGCCGGGTGACGCGGCGATTCGCGGACCCGACGGTGGGCGGGGCCCAGCTGGCGGTGCGCATCCGGGACAGAGATCGCTGGGCACTGCGGTTGCAGGACCTCGAGTTCTGGACCCTGAGCGCGCTGACCCAGTTCGGCCGGATGGCCACCGGTACGGTGAGCATGGGCGGCAACGGCCAGTTCAGCCGGCTCTCCGCTCTCGACAGCATCGGGTCGTACCCCTGGTCGGACTCCCTGACCGAGGACCTCGACCTGGGCATCAGCCTCGCGGCCCGGGGCTGGGCAGTCACCTCCACCACCACGGCCTTCGTCTCCCAGCAGGGACTGACCAGCCCACGCCGCCTGCTGCGCCAGCGCACCCGCTGGTACCACGGCCACATGAGCGCCATCAGACGCCTGCCGGAACTCTGGACCCGGCCCGCCGTCGGCCTCCCGGGCCGCGTCGAGCTCACCGGCTACCTGCTCACCCCGTACCTCGTCACCCTGCCCGCCTCGATCCTCCAGCACTACGCGGTCGTGCGTGCGTTGTACGGGGACAGCGCCGGAATGCCCCGCCTCGTGCCCGGAGCAGTGTGGCTGAACGTCCTGGCCTGGCAGTCGCTGCCCTTCACCGCCTACCTGGTTTCGACGCTGCTCTACTGGCGTCGCACCGACGACCTGCCCGTCTGGAAGGCGGTCTGCTGGTCTCCCGCCGTCATGGTGTGCATGTACCTCGGATTCGCGGCCAGTTGGCGTGCCTTGTGGCAGATCGTCACCCGGCGCAGGAACTGGACCAAGACCGAACGTGCGGTGGAGGCGCCCGTTACAAGCGGGGCGTCTACGGCCCCACGGCGGGCCCACGGCGACTCGCCCCGCCGCCACGCACGATCCTAGTGGTGGAGCTACCGGTCAGCCGGACGAGCCACACTTCTCTTTTTGCTCGGCCGGACCCTCCTCGCGACCATTCAAAACATCGGCAAAACGATCAACAAGTGCATGCTGCCGGTCCTCGACAGGCAGGTACTCGCCTACGCGGTCGCCGAATGCGTGGCCGCCGGAGAGCGCGAGATCGCGATCGTCATCGCCCCCGGCGAGGCCGGCCGCCAGGTCCGCCACTCCTTCACCCACGACCACGACCTGGAGACCTACTTCGCGGCCCGCGGCTGGCAGGACAAGTACCAGCCCCTTACAGATCTCCACACCTAAGCCGGCTTCACCCCTCGCGGCGGACTGATGCCGCTCTCTCCGCCGCCCCCGTCGCGGCCGGAGCGGTCCAGGGCGAGGGCGGGGCGCCGCCCGGGAGCGACTTCTACTGCGACGAGGCCCTGAGCGGCCGTACGCCCGTCACGGTGGTGGCGGAGACCGATGCGGTGCTGGCGTTCGAGCACACGCACCCCTCGCACCCGGTGCACATTGTGGTTATGCCTAAGCAGCACACGCCCTCGCTCGTCGACCTCGGCGAAGGCGGTGATGCGCTGCTCCTGAAGGTGCTCACGGTCGCCCGGGACGTGGCGGCCAGGGTGCAGGAGGAACATGGCGCTGCGCGTGTGACGGCCAACCTGGGCAGCTATCAGGAGTCGGAGCACCTGCACATTCACGTGACGTACGGACATCAGCTCGAATCGGCCTAGCCCTCGTCGGGCACCGAAGACGGGTTATCAGCCGTCGGTTCGCCAGTCGTCGGAGCACCGGGCGTAGGAGCATCAGGGATTCTTGTTAGTAACCAGAACAAGTACTCATAGAGAAGATCCCCCTCCCCCGTAGCTTGCGCTGCGCCAGGTGATCCCTGCTCGCGCAGCAAGTGCTTCAGGCGCCCCCGCTCCCGGACTGGCATGCGCCCGGTGATCCCGGGGCGGTGGGGCTGTGGTCGACTCCTACGGGGCCGCCGGCGGCCTCTGGCGGACTGCGGAGAGGATCACCTCCGCGCCCTGGTCGAGGAGCTCCTCGGCGACCCGACAGCCGAGCTTCTCGGGGTCACGCACCGAGCCGGAGGCGTTGGCGGTGACGTGTCGGCTGCCGTCCACGGCGGAAACCTGAGCGGAGAGGGTCAGGGTGCCGTCGCGGTGGGCATTGCTGTACGCCCCGATGGGGACGGAGCAGCCGCCGTGGAGCACGGCGAGCAAGGCCCGCTCGGCTCTTACCTCCGCGTCGAGGACGTGGTTGCCGGTGTCCGCAAGGAGCCTGGCAGCCTCGCTGCCCTCACGGACCTCGACGCCCAGGGCGCCCTGTCCGGGAGACGGAGGGAAGGTGTCGAGGGGCAGGTGCTCGCTTATGGCATTACTGAGGCCGAGACGGTTCAGGCCGGCCGCGGCGAGGACCACGGCATCGAGGGCGTCAGCGCCCCGGAGCCTTCCGAGCCGTGGGGCGGATCGGCTCCATCTCAAGATCGGGTCGAAGGGCCAGGAGCTGGCCGATCCGGCGTGGCGCCCCAGTGCCCACTCGCGCCCCCTTGCGCAGATCGGCGAGGGAATTGCAGCACAGGGCGTCGCGTGCGCCCTGCCGCCGGGCCGGGGTGGTCAGGAGTGCCAGGCCCTCGGGCATGGAGGTCGGCAGGTCCTTGAGGGAGTGCACGATGACGTCGACCGCGCCCTCCAGGAGGGCCGATTCCTGGTTGGTAGAGAAGGCGCTGCCGCCGCCTGTCTCGGCGACGGCAGCGAGCGTAGTGGTCTGGCGGTCCTCGTCACCGCCTTCGAGGATGATCCGCTGAGTGAACTTCACGTGGGGGGATCTCACGCGCACAGGGCCCAGCCACTCCCGCACCTGCGCCCTGGCCAGACGGCTGGCACGCGATCCGACGATCACAGTGGTCACGGCATCAACCGCTCAGGAAGAACGTGACGGCGTACGTGAAGCGGCCCGCGCACACGGCGTCAACGACTGCACCCAGTTCACCTAAGTGACGAACGCGATCCGCATACCCCGCCGATGACGTGGGCGCCCCCGGACTCGGCCCGCCCACGTCATCGGCGACAAGGGATACGACTCCGGAGTCAATGGTGCGGCATCGCAACCCGCTACGAGAAGACCGCCGAGTCCTGCGAAGCAGCTGTCACTCTCGCATCGCTGCTGATGCGGGCGTGATATTTGACCACAATTCCCAGGCACCGAGGAGGGGCGAGGCATTACGCGCCGCCCTGTTCCTGTGAAACTCCACGGCGTCGGCTTGGCCGCCGCGGGCGGAGGTCGCCTCAACGTCCGACGAACGTCCAGGTAATGCGGCCTGGTTCGAGACGCATTCGACACTGGGAGTTGAAGAACGGATCAGTCGGCCCACACCCGCACCAGGCAGCGGCCGGCGTGCGGTGGGGGCGGGTCGGTGAATGAAGTCCTGCCGTGCAGGACGGCCATGTTGTCCACCAGCAGCAGGTCACCACGGCGGAGCCGCACGCGCAGGGCCATGCGAGGGTGCGCCAGGGCCTCGTCGAAGGCGTCCAGAGCGGCAACCTGAGCGGTGGACAGCGGGATTCCGTGCTCTTGCTGGCCGCGGGTGATCCAGTATCGGTTGTACTGCACGCGCAGGCGACCGGCGCTGCGCCGGAAGACGGGGTAGATGTGTTCGAAGTCCGGCCCCCGGCCGAAGTGGAAGTCCTGGTAGAGGTCAGGCAGGACATCCGGTCGGGACCTGAGTAGTTCGTTGTGTACGGCGTGGCCGCTCACCAGCACCGATTCGCCGCCGTGGCGCGCCGGGCGGATGCACAGCATGCCCACCAGCCGTGGAGGTCCGGGGAATTTCGCCCGGTCGGTGTGCAGGGTCAGCTCTTCCCCGGGGTGGTGCGCGCGTGCCGGGGGCGCGGGTGCGGGGGCCGCATCCGTCACCAGGTTGTCGCCCGGGTGGTCCGGGTTCACAGGGCGCACGTCGCCCAGCGGTGCCATGAACCGCCGGCAGACCTCGACGCACTCTTCATCGGTCAACGTGTCAAGGTCGAGGCCGCGTACCACCGCCAGCCCGGGACCATGGCTCAGGCACTGCGCGGCCCGGGCCACGGGATCGGCACTATCCCGGCCTGAGGGCGCGTCGCCGGTGGCACTCCCGGGTGCCCGGGCGAGCAGCGGAGGGTGTAACGGGACCAGCCAGTCCCGTTCTTCCAGCGTCGCGCCCTGCCACGCGGAGGGTCCCGCGGCCGCAACCGGTGTGTCCATCAGCGGGCTCCTTCCGGTCTTTCGGTCCTTTGTCACCGCCGGTTAGATCGACCAGACACACGCCAGGGCGAGGTCATGTGATCTCCCAACGCTGGATGGCGAGGAAGGCGGCCACGGCGCGTTCGGTGCGATGCTCGTCGGCCCCGGTGGTCGGGATGGCACTGAGGTGGTCGCAGCCGGACCGGTAGAGAGGATACTCCTCGCCGGCCTTGCGATGTCCGCTGATCGCCGAACAGTGCCGCCCCAACTGTTCGCTGGAGTCGACGCCTTCGCGGGCGATGCGGCCGCCAACCCGCTTGCCCGCCAGCTGCTTCCGCTGGTGGGGGACATCGTCGGCCCCTCGCCGGGAGAGGGCGTGCTTCCTCCGGGAAGACGGGAAGGCTGGAATGAGGGCAGGCGTCTCAGGGGCGGACCAGCAGGCCCACTGTGCCGAACGCGTGCGACGCCCCGTACTGCTCGTCGCCTCGGAAGGTGGCGACGTAGCCGTTGGTCAGAGTGCCGGCGCTCGCCGTACCCAGGCGGAGAGGTCCGATGCACGCGGCTTCGCCCTCGGCGCTGGTGACGGCGCGGCAGATCTCGCTGCCGTCGGGGGTCGTGAACTCCACACGCTTGCCCCCGAGCGGCTTGCCGGTCTCGGCGTCGGACAGAAAGGCCCTCGCGCCGATGGAGGGCGGGAAGAGGTTGGCGTTCGCGTTCTGGGCGGAGAGGCGCGTCGTATGAGGTTCGCGGGAGCCGTGCTCCCCGTGGGCCGAGGCGGCTTGCGTGCAGGACAGGACCGTGGCGGCGGCGAGGACCGCGGTACCGAACCAGGACCGTACGGACATGGGGTCTCCTTGAGCAGCGGGATATGGAGCTGAATGATCTGCTCCTCATACTGTTCGCCTAACGGTGAGATGCGGCAGAGGTTACGGGGCGAACGGACCGGGTCGGCGCGGCGCGCGTCCGGCCAACTACTTGGCTGAGCAGAGGGATTGACATGGCGGGCGCCGGTTCTACAGTTCCCCCGTGCTGTATTTGCTGGCGCTGCCCCCAACCGACTCCGTCATCGAGGGTTACCTCCCGGCTGCCGCCCGGCTGGGGCTTGACGTCACGCTGCTCACCGACGCACCCGAAGCACACCGACGGGCCTACGAGGGACGCGGCGGGGACGCGTGGCCCCGGATCGACATCGTCCCCTGCGAGGTACGCGACTTCCGCGAGGTCATCGCCCGCATCGCGGCGCTCGACCGCCGGCCGGAGGCCGTGTTCACCAACAGTGACCACCTCCAGGTGCAAGCGGCGCTCACTGCCGAGTGGTTCGGCCTGCCGGGCAAGGGCTGGCGGGCCGCACTGCTCACCAAGAACAAGGCGCAGATGCGGCGGGCCCTCGCCGAGGCGGGGCTGGAGACCGTATGGAGCGCGGAGTTGACCCGGCCCGGGGATGCGGAGGATGTCCGGCCTCCCTTTCCAAGTGTGGTCAAACCCCGCGAAGGGGTGGCCAGTGAGGACGCCGAGCTGGTCGAGGACCGCGCGGAACTGCTCCGCCACTGCCAGGACGTGTGGTCCCGGCGGCCCGGCCTGCCCTTGGTCGTCGAGGATTACCTGCGGGGGCCGCTGCACACCCTGGAGACCCTGGGGGACGGACGCGCCCTGCACATCCTCGGTTCCTTCCATGAAGTGGATGTCGTGCCACCGCACTTCGTCCTGCGGCGCGCGGATTTGCTGCCTGCGCCGCCCCGGACGCACGTGGAGCAGGTCGTCGCACGGCTCGAGGCCCTCGGTGTCGGGTTCGGCGCCTGCCACACAGAGTTCGTGGTCCAAGGCGAGCGGGTCCGCGTGATCGAAGTCAACTACCGCTCCGCCGGCGACCAGGCCGACCTCGGTCTCGCCGAGGCGCTCGACATCCCCTTGTTCGAGCACATCCTCGGCACCCACCTCGGCCACACGCTCCCGGCCGACCTCGGCGCACGGCGAGCGGGGCGGCTGCTCCGTATCGAGACCGTGCATGCCGAGCGCGCAGGAGCCCTCACGTCCGCACCGGGGCCCGTGGAGTGGGACCGGGACGGGGTACGGCTGGTCTACCGACCGCAGCGCAAGATCGGCGAGGAGCACCCCCTTCACCACTCCGACCGCGACCACCTCGGCGTCATGCGGGCCACCGGACCCGACCAGGACCGGATCGGACGTGTCGTGGCAGCGTTCCTCGCCGCCCATCGCTGGGAGATCGTGTGACGGCGGAGGAGGACGAAGTCCTCGCCCGGGCCCTCGGCGCCCTGCTGCGGGAAGACCCGTATGACCTGCGCCCCGGGGCGGTCGTCGAGCGACGGCCCGACGGCGACTGGCTCGTCCTTCCCGAGGCGGACATTCCCGTACGTCCCGACGGCTTCCAGTGCGAGATCCGGGTTCGCCCGGTCCCCGGCCTCGGCGCCGTACTGGACCGGCTGCGCGAGGGCGTGGCCGAGCGGGATCTACCGGGTTTCGACGCCTTCCGTGCCGAATGCGACCAGGCTGTGGCCACGGTCCGGTTGCAGCGGCGGGAGCGGTCGCGCGTGGTCGCGAGACTGGCCGAGGAGCACGGGCCCGTGGAGGAGTGGACGGGGGTGCGGGGTTCCCTCGCATTCGAGGCGCTGGCCGCTTTCCGGGACCATCCGGTCTACCCCACCGGTCGGGTGCGCAACGGTCTCGACGAGCGTCAGCTCCTCGCATACGCACCGGAATTCCGGCCCGTGTTCGGCCTGCGCTGGCTCGTTCTGCCGCGTGACGCGCTGACCCTCGGACGGCGGGCCCGGCTGCCGCACTGGTGGCCGGCCCCCGCCTCCCTCGGCCTGGCCCGGCCCGGCGACGGGTACCTGGCGCTGCCCGTCCACCCGCTCACCGCCGAGGGCCCCCTCGCCGAGGCCGTCACCGCCGCCGGCCTCGGCGGCAGCGCGCGGCTCGCCGAGACGACGTGGCCGGCCGTGGTCCCCACGCTGTCCATGCGGACCGTCGCCGTTGTCGACGACCCCGGCGTCCACATCAAACTTCCCCTGGCCACCTCCACCTTGGGACTACTCAACCGGCGCACCATCAAACCGGGTGTCCTGCCCGGCGGCGAGTGCGGGCAGCGACTGGTGGCGGAGATCGCGGCCCGTGAGCCCCGCTTCGCCGACGCCGTGCTGTTCACCGATGAACGCACCCACCTCGGCGCCGGCCACGAACTGCTCGCCGCGCTGGTCCGCCGCTACCCGCCCGGCCTCGACGACGCCCATGTGGTTCCGGTCGCCGCCCTGCTGGCCACCTGCCCCGACGGCCGTCCCGTCGTCGACGTGCTCGCCGAATGCCACTATGAGGGCTCGGCGGTCGCGCTGCTCGACGCCTACCTCCGGCTGCTGCTGGACTGGCACACCACCCTCTTCTCCTATGGCATCGCGCTGGAATCGCACCAGCAGAACACCTCGATCGTCCTCGACGGCCACGGCGGCCTCCCCCGGATGCGGCTGCTGCTCAAAGACAACGACGGGCCACGCGTACACCCTGCGTGCCTTGCCGCACGGATCGGCGAGGCGGCAGCCGCCGGCCTGCTGGGCTTCACCGACCCCCGAGTCCTCGTCACCGACGACGGCCCGCTGGCAGACCTGTTCACGACCGTGACCGTTCATCTGTGTGCGGCTGCCCTCGCCTTCGAACTGGCCGAACGCGGCCGGGGCCCGTTGGACACCTGGCTGGGGCTCCTCCGGGACCGGCTCACCGAAGCCGTCGACCGGCTTCCCGCGGGACCGGCCGCGGTGCTGCGCGCCCGGGTGCTCAAGGCGCCCCGGCTGCCGATCAAGGCGATGGTCACCGCCGGAACGCTGTTCAGCAAGAACCGCTCGGGGGCCGTGGACATCAACAAGTTCTACGTCGACGGGCCCAACTACCTGCTCCCCACCGATTCAGGGCGGACGGCATGACCACCGTCCCCCGGCCCACAGCATGTTGTCCAAGTCCGCGGTACACACGACGGACCACCTGCTGACCAGCAACTCCTCCTCGGTTCCGGTGATGCGGGACTCGTGAGGTGACCGGTGGGCTCCGGGACGAGCTCCTGCTCAGACCCGGGTGATGGTCACCGTGGTGGGGCCGGAAGCGGAGGTGAGGCCTTGAGGGGTCAGACAGGCGGCTTGCCGGGAGGCGAGCAGGGTCACCTCGGTGACGACGGCCGCCCCCTTGAAAACGCCGTCGGTGATGGTCCCCGTGCTCACGGTCACGATGTTTCCATTCGGCCGTACGGCTGCCAGGCTGTGGATCGAGGCGGTCGACGTCGTGCCGCCGGGGTCGCCGTGGTGGGGGGACATCTTCCCCTTGCGCTCCCCCTCGTCGTTGCCCCAGTGGAAGGTGAGGGTGCCGCCGGCGGGCCCCAGGAGGCAGGACAAGGCGCCGGTGGAGTCTCCGCCGAAGGTCGCGGAAGTGAACCTGCTGTCCGTCGAGAGAGGGCATCCGACGACTGCCCGGGACGTGACGGAGGTGGCTCTCGGCGTGAAGGTCAGTCCCGGTGCGTAGGAGGCGGCGACGGTGCCGGCGCATGTCAGGAGGGCGCCGGTCGGCCGGTCGTCGGCATGCGCCGTCTGGGCGGTGGGCGTGAGCGTCGCCGCCATGACGGCGACCACCGCGGCGAGTCCGTGGGGTTTGCGCGGTCCTGTGGTGTTCACACGGTCCCTTTCCTCGGTCCCTGGTTCTCGGGTGCGGTGCGGTGAATGGTGACGGTGACGGTGCTCTGCTGGTGGTCCGTCGCGGTGTAGACGCGGCTTTCGTTGGCAACTCCGAACGGGGCCAGGTCCACCAGGCCGCGGGTCAGGTGGGCTCCCTCGACGCGGACCTCCGCGACCTCCGGGCAGGCGTCCAGCACGGCGGCGCCCAAGTGGTGGAAGGTGTGCTGGCTGGAGCGGCTGGTGTGCTCGCCGAAGGCCTTGACGACGGCCTGTTCGGCGCGGGCACGGCACTGGCGGTGGTCGGTGCCCGTCCCGGCGTGCCGCCAGGTCACGTTCATCCGGGCGCCGAAGACCCGGTCGGTGACGGCCTGTGTGGTGGTGTAGGCGTCGCGGGCGAAGCCCGTGAACGTCGCGCCGCCGGTCGCGAAGAGTTCCATGTTCAGCAGGCCGCTGCGTACGGCGGGTTCGCCGTGACGCGGGAGCGTGAGGTGAACGTGATCCTGGTGGCGGGCGGGGGCGGAGAAGTGCTGGGCCGGGGTTGTCGGCGGGTCGGACAGGAGCGGGGAGAACTCGGAGGAGGTCAGGCGCACATCGGCGGTCCGGACGCGCGTCGTCGCGGAGAGGAAGCGCTCGGCAAGCGCGAGCGCATACGATTCGGGCTCCGACGCCGCGTGCTGGGCGCCGATCGCCAGCACGGAGTTGCTGATCGAACTCACGGGGATGAGACGGGTGTTGTCTCCGTCCCTGTAGACCTCGGGGTGGTCCATCAGCAGGCGGACGTCTGCCCGGAACCGGCGTACCCGCTGCCGGGTGCCGGCCCGGTCCACGAGGAGGAATTCGATTCCGCATTCGCCGTAGGCGTGATCGCCGATGGAATGGCCCATCGTTCTCCGTTCGGCTGGACGACGAGAGCGCGAACGTGCCGGAGTCACCTTCGCAGGAGCCTCTCGGTCGGTCAACGGGTCACATGTAAGTAGGACAATCCTACCGCTCGTGAATCCATCGGCCTTTCCGAGCCGGTCTGGACACGTGCGGTGGCGGATGTCAGCCTGGACCGGTCAACGGGAGGACACACAAAAGGAATTCATTGTATGGCCGACGCCACGCCCTTGCCCGACGCGGTTCAGGTGGCCGTGGTCGGCGGCGGACCCGTCGGTCTGCAATTGGCCGGGGAGCTGGGCCTTCGGGGAATCAGCTGTGTCGTGCTCGAACGGGATGCCCGGCTGTCGCAGGCGACCCGCGCACTCGTCCTGCACTCCCGGACCCTGGAATTCCTCGACATGCGCGGAATCGCCGAACCCTTTCTCGCCCACGGGCACCGCTACCAGCACTACCCCCTGGGTTCCGAAGGGTCCGTCGCGCATTTCGCCGCCCTGGACAGCCCCTTTCCTTATGCGCTCGCACTGCCTCAGCACCGCACCACAGCGCTGTTGGAGGAATACGCCCTCAAGAACGGCGCGCTCATCGCCCGCGGGGCGGAAGTCACCGGAATCAGTCAGAACGAGGAAGGCGCCGAGCTGACCGTCCGGCGTGCGGGCGGTGTGCGGCGGATCCGTGCCGACTACATCGCCGGGTGCGACGGCGCGCGGAGTGCCGTGCGCCGGCTGTCGGGCATAGCCGCGTCGCACACCGTGCACCCCTACGACGTCATTTCGGTCGACGCACGGCTCGACTTCGAGCCGCAACAGCCGTGGAGCCGATGGGGGCCGGACGGCATGGTGCTGCTCCTGCCGTTCGGCGACGGACGGTGGCGCGTCATCCTCTACCCCTACCGCCGCCCCGAGGCCGGTGACGCACGGGCCGACGCCCCCGACGCGGCCCGGGTCCAGGCGCTGCTGTACCGGATCGCGGGCCGCGAGCTCGCGCTGCACGAGGTCGAGTGGCTCAGCCGCTATCGCTGCGAGCACCGCCACGCGGCCCGGTACCGGCGCCACCGCGTCGTGCTGGTGGGCGATGCCGCCCATGTCCACCCACCCACCGGCGGCCAGGGCCTCAACACCGGCCTGGCCGACGCCATGAGCCTGGGATGGCGCCTCGCGGCGGCGGTCACCGAGCCCCGCCACGAGGTGCTGCTCGATGCCTACGCCGAGGAACGGCGTCGCTCCGCCACCCACGTCATGCGCCTCACCGCCGCCATGCTCCACTTCAACGCGCTGCCCTCGCCCTGGGGGCACGCACTCCGCGCCGTCGTCCTCACCGCCCTTCGCCCGCCCCTCCCCCGGCGACGCCTCGCCGCTCGCCTGGCCGGCCTGCCGGGGAGCGCCGCACGGCGCGGCACATGCGTCCGCAGCGGCGCGCCGGCCCCCGATGTACCGCTGCTGGCCGCGGCGACCACCGCCCCCGGCAGGCTGTTCGAGGCCCTCAGAGCAGGCCGTCATGTGCACCTGACCTCCACCCGTGGCACGCCGGATGCCCGAGCGCCCGGCATCACGATGCCCATGGTGACCGTCCGGTCCGCGGCCGGCCGGCAGCCGTGCATCGTCCTTCCGGACGGGCACTATCTGTGAGTCCCGGATCTGTGCATCCCGGATCTGTGAGTCCCGGCCCACCGGACGACTCCCGGGCCCGGACGGCGACGCCCGGCCGCGTACCGTGTCTCGCCCCCTTCGCCTGCCACGCGGCACTGCTCTGCGGAGCGCTCGCCATCGCCTCCGTCACGGCGGCCGTGCCCGCGGTCGCGGCCGACCTGGAGATGAAGCCAGTCCAGACCCAGTGGTTCGCCGCCGCCTATCAACTCACCTGCGGCCCTCTGCAACTCGGGGTGAGCCACTTCGCCGATCGGTACGGTGCCCGCCGTATCCTGCTCGTCGCCCTGGTCACCTTCGCCGCGGCAAGCCTGCTGGCGACTGCGGCAACCACCACCGCCGTCCTCATCGCCGCCCGACTGGTCCAGGGCGCCGGCGGCGCCGCCCTCTCACCCGTCAGCCTCACCCTGCTGCTCACCCTGCGCAGGAGAACGGAGAACGAGCCGCATGCCGTCGCGGGGTGGGTCTCCACCGCCGCCGCGGCCGCCTGCCTCGGGCCGGTACTGGGTGGCCTGCTCACCAGCCTGCTGGGCTGGCGGGCGACCTTCGGCGCCCTCACCCTTCTCGCGACCGTCAGCGCGGGCTGCGCCCTTCACGCGCTCGGCGGCCCCGGACCCTCACCGACATCGCCCCGGCAGGCTGTGGACGTCGTCGGAATCGCCCTGTGCACGGGGGCCGCTGTCGCCGCGCTGATCACGCTGACCGCTCCGACGGTCACCGCTTCCGCACCGGTACAGGCATCGTCCGGGCTGCTGACCGCGACATTGACCGGCCTTCTCGTCCTCCGGACGCGACGTCACCCCCAGGGTGCTCTGGACGCCGGGTTGCTGCGGCAGGCGGTCACGCGCCGAGCCCTGCTCGTCCTGCCGGCACTCTTCGGCGCGAACTCCGCCTTCACCTTCCTCACGTACTTCACTCTGACCCGCGCATACGGTCTGAGTCCGCTCTCGGCGGCGCTCGTCGCACTGCCCGCCGCGGCCCCCGCCGTCCTCACCGCGCGCCTGGCCGTCAAGCGGACCGGTGAGCACCGGGACGGCGCACCCCTCATGCGAACCGGGCTCCTGTGCGTCGCGGCCGGCATGCTCATCAGCGGCTCCGGACAGCGGCACCCCATGCCCCTGTGGTTGGTCAGCGGCGCGTGCGCCTTCGTGGGAAGCGGCCTGGGACTGGCCAACGGCGCCGCCATGACCGTGATCAGCCGCGGCCGCACGCCCCACGGCACTGCGCGAGGGGCGGCGACGGCGACGACGTTCGCCATGCTCGGCGGCGCGACGGGGCCGGCGGCGGCAGGAGCCGCACTCGCCCTGGTCGGGCACCCTCCCCGGACCTGCGGGACATCGGCCTGCGACGCGCTCGGCGCACCACAGGGCACCCCACTCGCCCTTGCTTTACTGGGTTTGCTCACTGTTGCTATGGCCTTCGCGCTGACGAGCAGACGAGCAGGCGACACGAGCGGACGTGACCGCATCACCTAGTCCGTGCGCCACGGACACCGGCCTCCGCCTTCAGAACCTGCCGGATCGCTTGGGGAAGTAGTCCTCCAGCACGCCTTCGCGGTGGACGTCGAGCGTGGCGCAGTGCAGTCCGCCGCCGAAGGGGGCCACGTCCCAGAACGGCACGGGCACGACCTCGAAGCCCAGCCGGTCGAGCTGTTCCATCTGCGCGGTCTCGCTCGCTTCCACGCAGACCGTCCCGGGGGCCAGGACCAGCACGTTCATCGACAGCCAGCGGCTGCACGCGGACAGCGGCGGCGGGCTCGTGCGCCCGGGAGCGGCGGCCTGGACGACCTGCCAGTCGTTGGCCCTGAAGTACCGCAGCAGATCTTCTTCGGCGGGTCGCTCGGCGCAGTGCAGGGCGAGACCGGGGCGGAGCGGCACCCAGGTGGCGTCGATGTGCATGGGGTGCTCGTTCCCGAACGTCACCCCGTGCACGCGGTGCTCCGGCAGGTGCTGCCGGAGCCAGCGGATCCCGGCCGCGTTGGTGGCGAGGGACTGCTGGACGAACAGGTCCCTGCCGCAGCGGGCGATGTCGGCGGCGTCGAAGAGCGGTTCGGCCTCGGTCAGCACCAGCTCCCCGGCCCTGACGCGGGCAATCCGCTGCTCGTACGGCAGAGCGTCGTACTCGTCCCAGAAACCCGGCCGGTACGACGCCTCGGTCAGTCGGGGCTTGGGGGCGGCCTCCCAGCGCATGCCCGGGTCCGCGCGGAACCAGGACTCGATCAGCGGCCGGTGGGCCAGGTATTCGAACCAGCGGCTGCGAAACGACATCGTCGCCTCCAGCAGCTCATTCCCGATCACCACCAGGACATCGCGGACCGGCATGGCACCGAACATGCTCTTCTGCGACCACTCGGGGGTGGCGACCGGCCGGCTGAAATCCAGCGGCCGGGGCCGGTCGACCCGGATGCCGCGCCCTTCGAGGATGCGGGCGAAGTCGTCCAGCTGCTTGTTGGCGGCCGCCGTCATTCCCTCGGGCAGCGGCCCGTACGTGCCGAGCGGAAAACCGTCTTCCGGCCAGTCCCGGACGACAGCCGGCTCGGGCGCCTGCACCATGGTGCCGTCCGCCCGGCCGACGACGACGTGCTTCAGCGGATCCCACTCGTTCCAGGAAACGACCTTCATCGTCTCTCCCCCCTGGTGTACGCCTTGTGCAGCCCACTCCTCAAAGGAGGGAAAGCGGTGAGAGCCAGTCTGGCGTTCACCCGGCCGTATCACGAGGGGGCAGGCCGGGGCTCACGAAGCGGCGCGGGAGCTCAGGCCGGCAGAGGCCGCCGGCGCCACGAATTCCGTGATCAGCACCGGGCCGGCCGTCGCGACGCGACCACACTCATGAGAGCACGGGGCAGAAGCTCATTGCAGTGATCGGTCGGAGTCCGAGCGGTCCGGGCGGATTCGCCACCCGCAGGCCTGCTCGTAAGCCAAGCCTCACGGCCCCGTGCCGCAACCCAGAAGCACGCTCACGCAGGTGTGCCCCCTCATGCGCGCGTGCGCACCCTGCGTGCGCTCTGCCGCAGACGCCTCACAGGGGCTGTCATGGAATGCCGGGTCTCCCCTTGCAGAGGAGTGTCTGCGTGTCCGATGCGTCCTTCCGCGACGTGCTCATCGGGATCAGCCCCTTCGGCGAGCCCGACGCCAGACTCGTCGCGGCGTTCACCCGGGCCGGCGGCCTCGGCGTGCTCGACCTCGGTGCGGGGGGCCGGCGGGCCGGGGAGGAGCTGGAACAGGTTCGCCGCTGGACCGCGGGCCGGCGGTACGGCGTGCGGGTCACCGCCGGGTGCCGGCTCGCGCCCGCCGATCTCGTCCCGGGGCCTGCCGGGGACGGGGCCGCACCGCACACGGTGGTGCTCGGCACGGGGGCGGACTGGCCGGTCCGCGAGACGACCGGCGCGTACCGGGTGCTGGTCGAGGTCACTACCGTCGAGGAAGCCCTGGCCGCCGTACGGGCCGGGGCGCACGGCCTCATCGCGCGGGGCGGTGAGAGCGGCGGCCGGGTCGGCCCGGTCGGCACGTTCGTACTCCTCCAGCAGGTGCTCGGCGAGCCGGGAGTGACCATCCCCGTATGGGCCTGTGGCGGCATCGGACCGCGGACCGCCGCGGCGGCCGTCGCCGGCGGTGCGGCCGGAGTCGTCCTGGACAGCCAGCTCGCCCTGCTGGCCGAGTCCGGGCTCGACGGGCGCGCGGCGGCCGAGATCCGCGCCATGGACGGTTCGGAGACCACCGTCGTCGACGGTCACCGGGAGCTGCTGCGCCGCGATCCACGCGCCGCGCGCCTGCCGGTGGGTCAGGACGGCTTTCTGGCCTCTGTCTTCGCCGACCGCTGGCAGACCGTGGCCCGGACCGTCCGGGGCCTCACGGAGGCGGTCGAGGACGGCTTGCACGACGGCACGGCCGCCTCGGCACTGCGTCCCGGTTCGGTGTCGGCCCGGGCGTCGGGCATCCGGCTGCCCGTCGCGCAGGGCCCGATGACCAGGGTGAGCGACCGGCCCGCGTTCGCCGCCGCCGTGGCCGCGGAGGGCGGGCTCCCTTTCATCGCCCTCGCCCTGGCACCGCCGGACCGGGCGCGCGCCGTGTTGCTCGACACCGCGGCGGCCCTCGCCGGGCGGCCCTGGGGCGTGGGCGTGCTCGGCTTCGCCCCGGACGAGATCCGGGGCGCCCAGCTCGACGTCATCCGGGAGGTACGCCCGAGCCATGCCGTCATCGCGGGTGGACGGCCCGCCCAGGCCGCCGCCCTCGAAGAGGCCGGGATCGCCACGTTCCTGCACGTCCCCTCGCCCGGCCTGCTGCGGCAGTTCCTGCGGGCCGGAGCCCGCAGGTTCGTCTTCGAGGGCGCGGAGTGCGGCGGTCATGTGGGGCCGCGGAACAGCTTCCCGCTGTGGGAGGCGCAGACAGCGGTGCTCGCGGACTTCCTGGACGGGCATGGCGGCCGGGCCGCCCGGGAAGCAGCCGGTACGCGGGAAGGCCGCATGGAGGTGTTCTTCGCCGGCGGCATCCACGACGAACGGTCCGCCGCCATGGTCGCCGCCATGGCCGCCCCGTTGATCCGGCGCGGCGTCGCGGTGGGCCTGCTGATGGGGACGGCCTACCTGTTCACAGCAGAGGCCGTCGCCTGCGACGCCGTGCAGCCGCTCTTCCAGCGGCAGATGCTGGGGGCGCACCGCACGACCCTGCTGGAGACGGCGCCGGGCCACGCCACCCGGTGCCTCACGACCCCCGTCACGGAGGACTTCGGCGCGCTCAAGGAGCGCCTCCAGGCGCAGGGTGTACCGGCACGGCAGCGCTGGGAGAGCCTCGAGCGGCACAACGTCGGACGGCTGCGGCTCGCCAGCAGGGGCGTCGAACGCAGTCCCGGCGGAGAACTGGTGCCGGTCGGCGAGGACCGGCAGTTCCACGAGGGCCTGTTCATGGCCGGGGACGTCGCGGCGCTGCGCTCCGGCGTCACCACCGTCGGAGCGCTGCACCGTGCCGTGACCGAAGGGGCCGCAGACCACTTGGAGCGGCGGGCCGAGGAGTTGCGCCGCCTGTCCGAGGAGGGATCGTCCGGGGAGGCGTCCGAGGCAGCCGTCTCCCGGCCGCTGGACGTCGCCGTCGTCGGCATGGCCTGCATGTTCCCGGGCGCACCCGACATGGCCGCCTTCTGGGCCAACGTGCTCAGCGGCGCCGACGCCGTCACCGAGGTGCCGGCCGACCGCTGGGACCCCGCCCTCCACCACGGCGCGGCCACCGTCTCCAAGTGGGGCGGGTTCCTGCCGCGCATCCCCTTCGACCCGCTGCGTTACGGCATTCCGCCCACGTCCCTGGGCAGCACCGAGCCGGTGCAGCTGCTCGCGTTGGAGGCCGCGCGCCGGGCCCTGGAAGACGCCGGGTACGGCGACGGCGGCCGGGCCGGCAGCGGCAAGGGTGACAGCGGCAGCGGCAGGCCCTTCGACCGCTCCCGCGCCTCCGTGATCTTCGGCGCCGAGTCCGGAGGCGAGCTGTCCCACGCCTACACCCTGCGCGCGGTCCTGCCCTCCTACTTCGGCACGGTCCCGCCCGGCCTGGCGGAACAACTGCCCACGCCCACCGAGGACTCCTTCCCCGGCATCCTGGCCAACGTCGTCTCCGGACGCATCGCCCACCGCCTCGACCTGGGCGGGGCGAACTACACCGTGGACGCGGCGTGCGCCTCGTCCCTCGCCGCTCTCGACTCCGCGTGCAAGGAACTGGTCACCGGCAGCAGCGACCTCGTCCTGTGCGGCGGTGCGGACCTGCACAACAGCATCGCCGACTACGCCCTCTTCTCCTCCGTGCAGGCACTCTCGCCGACAGGACGGTGCCGCCCGTTCGACACCGCTGCCGACGGGACCGTCCTCGGCGAGGGCGTGGCCTGCGTGGTGCTCAAGCGGCTGGCCGACGCCGAACGGGACGGCGACCGCGTCTACGCCGTGGTCAAGGGGGTGGGCAGCTCCAGCGACGGCAGAGCACGGACCCTGACCGCGCCGTCTGCGCAGGGCCAGCGCGCCGCCCTGGAGCGGGCCTACAGGAACGCCGGCGTCTCACCCGCCGACGTCGGGCTGGTCGAGGCCCACGGTACGGGCACCGTCGTCGGCGACCGCACCGAGATGACCGCCCTCGACGACGTGTTCACCGCGGCCGGGGCACGGCCGGGGAGCTGTGCCCTCGGATCCGTCAAAGCACAGATCGGGCACACCAAATGCGCCGCGGGCCTGGCCGGTCTCGTCAAGACCGCCCTGGCGTTGTACACGGGCGTCACACCGCCGGCAGCGCGGCTGGAGCGGCCCAGCCCCGGCTGGCGGGAGGGAGACAGCCCCTTCGTCTTCCACACCCGGGCCCGGCCGTGGGCGGTCCCGGCCGCCGAGCGGATCGCGGGGCTCAGCGCCTTCGGCTTCGGCGGCACCAACTTCCATGCGGTGCTCACCGCCCACGCGGCAGGCATGCCCCCGCGGCACGGCCTGGACGCCTGGCCCGCAGAACTCTTCCTCTTCCGCGGCACCGACCTGACCGCCGCCCTCCGCACCGCCGGGAAGATGCTGGAACTGGTCGAGGCCAACGACGCCGCCGGACGGCCCCGGCACCTCCGCGACCTGGCCCTGACGGCCTCCCGCACGGCCGACGCCGGCCGGGAACCGGTCCGGGTCGCCCTGGTCGCAGCCGATCTCGGCGACCTCGCGGGCAAGCTGCGCCGGATCCTGGAGACCGGCGACGGACCGGCAGCCGGCGGCGGCCCCGCGCCGGGCGTCCACATCGCGGAACCGGAACCGAGGGAGGGGACGGACCCCGGCAAGGTCGCCTTCCTCTTCCCGGGCCAGGGCAGTCAGCGCCCCGGCATGTTCGCGGACCTCTTCATCACCTTCCCGGAGCTCCAGCGCCACCTCAGCCTCGGCCGTGACCACGCCGCCGTCCTCCACCCCCCGGCCGCCTTCGACGACGCGCGGCGAGCAGAACGCCGGGCCCGCCTCACCGACACCCGAGCGGCACAACCGGCGCTCGGCATCGTCGGCCTCACCGCGCACACCCTCCTCGAAACCGCCGGCGTCCGGCCCGACATGGCGGCCGGGCACAGTTACGGGGAACTCGTGGCACTCTGCGCGGCGGGCGTCATGGACGCCCGCACCCTGCTGCACCTGAGCGCCGAGCGGGCGAACGCGATCCACGCGGCCGCCGGGGCGCACGCGGACGGGCCGGGCGGCATGGCGGCGGTCGAGGATCGCCGCCGCAACCCCGCCGGACACGCACCCGCGGCGGCGGCCGGTGCCGGAGGCCGGCGGCGTCCCGCGGCGGCGTCCGGTCCGGTGCCGTCGTCTACACCGCCCCGGGCCGGTGACCATGACGCACACACCGGCGCCGCCGGTCGCCGTCATCGGGATGGCCGTGCTGCTGCCCGGCTCCCCCGGTCTGGAGACGTACTGGCGGAACCTGACGGCCGGCACGGACGCGATCACCGACGTCCCGGCGGAGCGGTGGGACGCCCGCTACTACGACCCGGCCGGTGCCCGCGGGGCCGACCGCATCTACTGCCGGCGGGGCGGGTTCGTGGACGAGTTCGCCGTGGTGGACGCCGCCCGGTGCGGCATCATGCCCGCCGCCGTGCCCGGCACCGAGCCCGATCAGCTGCTCGCGCTGCACGTCGCGGCGGCTGCCGTGGCCGACGCGGGCGGCGAGCAGCGGCTGCCCGACCGGAACCGGGTGGGCGTGGTGCTGGGCCGCGGCAATTACATGGGGGCCGGGCTCGCCCGTCTCACCCAGCGCGTGGGGTTCGCCCACCAGCTGGTGCACACCCTCCGTGAGCTGCTGCCCGACCTGGAACCGGGTCAGCTGGAGCGCGTCCGGGCCGCGTTCACCCGCCGGCTGGGCGCCGACAGCCCGGATGCGGCGGCCGGCCTCGTGCCCAACCTCGTCGCGTCACGGACGGCGAGCCGCCTCGACCTGCGCGGCCCGGCCTACACCATCGACGCCGCCTGCGCCTCGTCCCTGGTGGCGGTCGACCGGGCGGTCGCCGAGCTCGCCACCGGCCGCTGCGACGTGATGCTGGCCGGCGGGGTCCACCACTGCCACGACATCACCCTGTGGAGCGTCTTCAGCCAGTTGCGCGCCCTCTCGCCGAGCCAGCGCATCCGCCCCTTCCACCGGCACGCCGACGGTCTCCTCATCGGCGAGGGGTCGGCCGTCGTGGTCCTCAAGCGCCGCGCTGTCCTACTTCGAGCGCGCTGCCGAGCTGGCGCGGTCGATCGACAATGCGAACTGCCTGACGTACGCGATCAACGGAAGCGGCGTCATCTGCTTCGAGCGTGGCGACCTCGCGGAGGCCGAGCGTCTTTATGCGGAGAGTCAGCGGCTCAGCCGGCTCATCGGCTACCAGCCCGGCGAATCGCTGGCGTCGCGGTCGCTGGGCCACGTTCACCGTGCCCGCGGGGACTACGCGTCGGCCGCCCGGTGCTATGCCCGGGCGGAGAGCCTGAGCCTGAGCGTGGGCGACAGGCTGTCGGCGACACACGCGCGGTGCTGGCTCGGTGACGCGCAGGTCCGGCTGGGCCGACCGGCGGCAGGGCGCCGGCTGCTGGCGGAATGTCTGCACGTCTACCGGGAATGTGCGAACGAGTGGGGGGAAGCGGCCACTTTACTGAACATCGGCAACGCTCAGCTCGCCGCCGGCCGACCGCGCGTCGCTCATCTCCGCGCCACCGCGGCCGCCGCCATCTGGCGACGGCTGAACGCGTTCTACTGGCTTGCACAGGCCCTTGACCAGGTGGCCGCCGCAGCCGACCTGCTGGGAAACAGCGCCGACGCCACGCGTGCCCGAACCGAGGCGCGACTGGCCCGTACGCAGCTCACCTGATGCCGGTGGGTGCGGTCAGCGCATGACGCACCCGCCGGCAGCAGGCAGCATGTCCATTGCCTGGAGGAACCGCTTTCACCAGGGATAGCGGATCGCCGGGGTCAGCTCCGCGCAGTAGGCGTTGGTGGTACCAGGCTTGCTCTTTCCCAAGCACACCCAGATCGACATGTGCTTCAGGTAGCCGTCGAAACCCCACCCGGTCGCCCCAGGAGTAGCGGTGGTGTCCCTCTTGTACTCGACCTTGAAGTTTTCGCCGCCTTGGTACTTACCCCACAGCCAGACGCTCGCTGCGACGCCGTCGCCGCGGACCAGGTCCTTGACCGAGCTCGTACCGGTCTGGGTCTCGAAGTAGCCGTCGCCCCGCAGGCACCACGAGGTCTTTGCGTAGCCCCCCTTCTGACCGTACTGGTTCTTGACGTACGCCTCGGAGCCGTAGCAGACGGGATAGGGGGCAGCAGCCGTCCGGGCAGCCGCTGCGGCCGGTATGGCCGACCCCGCCATCGTCAGCCCCAGCAGGGCGGTGCCGACAACCAGCTTGCTTGTGACGCTCATGGGAACTCCCTTCGACGGATCGGCACAGGCTCGCCATGGACGATGACCGCGCCGCGGGACAACGATCCGATGCGACCACATGAGGGTCCGCCTCAGCAGCCCTCGCGCTGTACGAGGGTGTTCGAGTCCGTACGTGGTCACGGAACGTGCGTGGCCGGCGGCGGCCGGGGCCCGCATTCGTACGTCCTCGTACGGGACCACCCCTTCAGACAGGGACATTCCAGCTGCTTGGCTGCGGGGTATCGCCTCTCCGTCGACGGAGTCGTCGGGCCCAACGCCTGGTACTGGCTGATGACCATCAACTGAGCAGAGGAGAAGGACTTGAGTACACGCCAATGGACGCTCGGCATGGCACTCGTCCTGGCCGCCGGCGCACCCATACTGCTCGACGTGGGCACAGCTCAGGCCGCGACACCCACGTGCAACACCAGTGTCTCGTACACCACAGTCCACGGTTCCAGCACGACGATACCCGCCGCAAATCGCAACGTGAGCTGCCTGCTGGCGCGCGGCAACAGCGGTAATGGGGTGAAGGCACTGCAGCTTTCCCTGAACGAATGCTACGGGGAGGATCTCGCCCGAGACGGGATCTTCGGGGCGGGCACCCAGGCGGCACTGCGGCGTGCACAGTCTCAGGAGGGACAGGCGGCCGACGGGGTCTACGGCCCGCGCACTCGGGACGCCCTTCACTGGCGAGTGGCCGGCTTCGCCTGCGACCGGGTCAACGGTCCCGGATGATTACCGCGCATACAGCCCGGCCGGGCTGTACGTTCCGGTTCCGGAGCAACCGGTGGGGTTTCGCCGTCTCTCACACAGCCCCTATAGGCGGGGTCATGGCCGCAGGGGTTTGACCAGGCGAAAGACCACCCGGGCCGCGTAGCGCTTGAGGCGGCGGAAGATCGTGACCGCACAGCAGGCCTGTCCGGCCGTGGGGGCGACGCCCGGCACGCTCTTCCTGACGGTGTCGCCCGGGCTGGGCACGGGCAACTCGATGGTGCGCGGCCGCGAGCTGAGCGGGATCGGCCATGCCCGGCACGGCAGCAGGGCCCGGACCGCGCGTCGCGGTCCGGGCCCTGCCCCGTGCGGTGCCGCCCTGCGGCGGCGGTGCGTCAGCTCTGTGCGGTGCCGTCGCCCGTCTGCCCGGCAGCCCCGGCTGCGCCTGCCTTCTCGCGCATCTTGCGCACCAGCTCCGCCTTCTGGTCGGCGGCACCCTGGCGGTCGAGGTTGCGGTGCGGACCGTTGTTCTGCCGTTCGGCGCGGGACAGCTTCTTGCGCTGGCCGCCGCCCATGCCCACGGGGTTGTTGATGTTCTTGCTCACGGGTTCTCCCGGAATGAGGTGAAATGGTCTACGGATTCATCGGTGAGGGACGGGCGCGGCGACATCGAAGGACGTCAGCAGGGGCCCGTCACGCGCTCACTCGTAAATCGGTGTCTGGAAGAACATGACCAAGACGTTACCCGGTTCCGTCGACCCCGCACACCAAGTTTTCGCCGTCCCGGCGTCGGCCGGGCCTTCGGCGAGGGCCCGGAGCCAGTCGTTTCCTTCCAGTCAGCCGACGGACCGTGCCCCCTCACTCCGCTGAGCCCAGCCGGATGGAGGCGAGCCGGCGGGGGTTCTGCGCGCCATTCCTGCCACACGCGCTGTTACACACGTATCACCAACAGCATCGGCACTCCCGAACCACAAGGCCCTGACCTGCACCTACGCCCCTGGCCCGGATCATCTGGACCGCACGAGACGCTATCGACTACCTGTGCCATGTGGTACCCAGCGCAGGGCCCCTCGACTGGTGGAGCGCGTGGCTCACACCTGCCCCTCCACCGCAACCCCGTGCAGGCCATGCCCGGCTCATCGCGCGAGGATGCGGGCCGGCACGCCGTTGTTTGCCAGGAAGGTGAAGCATGACGGGCGTGCTTCGTACAGCCTGACGCGACGGAGGCCGAGAAGCTCCCTAGGCCGGTACGCGCGCCGACGAAGTTGCTTGATCATGAAGGCTTCTCCCGACTCGTGCACCAGCACATAGCCGGACACCACGTACGCCGCCCCCAGGACAAGCCTCTCCTCAGCCTGGAGAGCCCTGAGACCGCGTTTGAGATCTGACATGGTTAGATCGGCCGGTGACTCGACGCGTAAATCGTGACCGCTCTCTTGAGGAGCTTGAGCGAGACCGCTGGCCGGCCCCGTCGGGCGGCGAAACCCGGCTGATGGCGACCGTGCGTGAGCTTCGGCGCAAG
>NZ_RBAM01000011.1 GCF_003626645.1 Streptomyces klenkii
ACGCCGCCACCACCACCGCCTCCGGCTCCACCAGCCCCCCGGCATACGCCGGAGCCAACGCCAAGGAAACAGCCGTCGGATAACACCCGGGCACAGCAATCCGCCGCGCGCCCTTCAACGCCTCCCGCCCACCCGGCAACTCCGGCAACCCGTAAGGCCACGTCCCCGCATGCGCAGACCCGTAGAACCGCTCCCACTCCACAGCGTCCCGCAGCCGGAAATCCGCACCACAATCCACCACCAGCGTCCCCTCACCCAGCCCCGCGGCAACCCCCGCCGACTGACCATGCGGCAACGCCAAAAACACCACGTCATGCCCAGCAAGCACCTCGGCGGTCGTGGCCTCCAGGACCCGCCCGGCCAGGGGAAGCAGATGCGGCTGCACAGCGCCGAGGCGCTGGCCCGCGTTGCTGTTCGCGGTGAGGGCCCCGATCCGTACGCCGGGGTGCGCGAGGAGCAGGCGCAGCACTTCGCCGCCCGCGTATCCGCTCGCTCCTGCCACTGCCACACGTACTGCCATCGGGCCCCTCCTGGTCGATGGCATGACTATACGAATGAATGAAGATTTATGCAATGGGCCTGCATGAATCGCCGTGCCCGACAGAGCTGGGCCAGGCGTAGCACCCGGCGCTCTCGGAGCCGTCGTACCGTGACTGCGTGGGGAACGTATTCGGTGGTGGGGAAAAGAGCCTGTACCTGTCCAACGGCGGCACGGAAGTGTTCATCGACGTGCTGATGCTGGCGGTATCCGATCTCGCCCATGAGGAGTGGGACTACCGCTTCGCGGCTCTTCTCACGCTGCAAGACCAGAACGTGATGGGGCGAGGGGCGGTCGGATTCGACCTTCAGGACATCGCTTGGGGCACGACGCCGCGGGAACGTGCCCGGTCGAAGGACTTCGTGCTGCGGGCCACCGCGCTCGCGCTGAGCGGCCACCGCTGGAGCGAGCTGGGGTACGACCCTCCCCTCGTCCGTGACCACCTGCACCGGTTCATAGCCATGGTCGAGTCCTTCGCGCCGGCTGACGCCGCCCATCCCGCCGGAGGCTTCCCCGGACCGGACGATCGCGCGACGGCCTCGTGCGCACAGCACCGGATCCTCAGCGCGCTCCCGCACTGGGAGGGGTGCTTCCTCTGCACCAGGCCAGGACAGCCTTGAGCGCTTCGGCCGGCGCGACGCAGCGGATCAATCCGCGGTGCTCAGCGCCCGGTGGTGGTACCGGACCTGGTGGAAGGCCCCGTAATAGGGCGAGCCCTCCTCGACGGGGCCGAGTGCGCGCAGTACCGCGTCGCCGCGGGTGTCGTCGCGGAGGAAGAGACCGATCGCCGCCGTGACCCGTACCGCTTCGGCCTCGTCGGTCAGGCAGGCGGCGAGGGCGTCCGCGGGGGCCGGGGAGCCGGTGAGGGCCCTGCACGCCTGCTCGCGCACCGCGGCGTCCGGGTCCCGGGTGCACGCCAGGGCGGCGGCCAGCGCCTCCGGCTCCCCGCTCGCGGCGGGTGAGGTCAGGCCGGAGATCGCCCAGCACCGCACCTCCGGGTCGGGGTGGTGGATGAGCGTGTGCAGCGCCTGCTCGGCCCGGGGATCCAGGGCGTCGGCCAGTCCGGCCGTGAGGGGCCGCATCACCCGCGGGTCCTCTTCCTCGGCCGCCCAGGAGAGGAAGAGATCGACGATCGGCCGCTCGAAGGAGTCGTCGCCGCTCTCGTCGTAGAGGAGGGCCAGGCGGAGCACCTGCGCGCCGAAGTGCCGCTCCAGCGGATCCGGCCGGTCCCGCAGGGCGGCGGCCTCCGCGCGGACAGCGGGGTCGTCGCGCTCGTGGGCCGCGAACGTCGTCGCGAACCACACCGGCTGATCGACGTCCGGCTCGGTCAGGGCGCGGCCCAGCAGCTCCGCGAAAGACGGCTCGGTCCCCGTCCCGGGCCGCCCTTCGGCGTCTCCGCTCCGTTCCGCCGCTGCGAGCGGGTCCTCACCCATGTCTCCGTACTGCCTTTCATCCCATTTGGGTCGCGCTTGCCCTGGAGCGCACTCCAAGATCTACGGTCTTGCCATGACTACGGACAACAGCACCGCCAAGACCCGCCAGGAGCGCTTCGACCACGGCATGGAGGTCCTGACCCGCATCGACGGAGAGAGCGGGCAGAAGGTCATCGACTCCCTGGCCGACATCTCGCCGGAGCTCGGCCACCAGGTCGTCTCCTGGGCCTTCGGCGACATCTACGACCGGCCCGGGCTGGCCCCCCGCGACCGGCAGCTGGTGACCCTCGGCATGCTCACCGCCCTGGGCGGCTGCGAGCCGCAGCTGGACGTGCACATCAACGCGGCCCTCAACGTCGGCCTCGCTCCGGCGGAGATCACCGAGGCGCTGCTGCACTCCGCCGTGTACTGCGGGATGCCCCGCGCGCTCAACGCCACCTTCGTGGCCAAGAAGGTCTTCGGAGAGCGCGGCCTCCTGCCCGTAGCGCAGGACTGATGCGCCTGCCCCGGCAGACAGAACCGCCCCGGCCGGGCGCAGTGCCGGCCGGGGCGGAACGGTTTACCGCATGCGGGCGCGTCAGGCCAGGGTCGCCAGGGCCTGGTTGAGCGTCGCCGACGGACGCATGATGGCCGAGGCCTTCGTCACGTCGGGCTGGTAGTAGCCGCCGATGTCGGCCGGGGAGCCCTGCACCGCGATCAGCTCGTCGACGATGGTGCCCTCCTGCTCGGTCAGCGTCTTGGCCAGCGGCCCGAACGCCTCCGCGAGCTGCGCGTCGTCGGTCTGCTTCGCGAGCTCCTGGGCCCAGTACATCGCCAGGTAGAAGTGGCTGCCGCGGTTGTCGATGCCGCCCAGGCGGCGGCTCGGCGACTTGTCCTCGTTGAGGAAGGTGCCGGTCGCGCGGTCGAGCGTGTCGGCGAGGACCTTGGCGCGGGCGTTGCCCGTGGTCGTCGCGAGGTGCTCGAAGCTGGCCGCGAGGGCGAAGAACTCGCCGAGGCTGTCCCAGCGGAGGTAGTTCTCCTTGACGAGCTGCTGCACGTGCTTGGGGGCGGAGCCGCCGGCGCCGGTCTCGAAGAGGCCGCCGCCGTTCATCAGCGGGACGACCGACAGCATCTTCGCGCTCGTGCCGAGCTCGAGGATCGGGAACAGGTCGGTCAGGTAGTCACGCAGGACGTTGCCGGTGACGGAGATGGTGTCCTCGCCGCGGCGGATGCGCTCCAGGGAGAACTTCGTCGCCTCGACCGGGGACATGATCTCGATCTGGAGGCCGTCGGTGTCGTGCTCCGACAGGTACGCCTTGACCTTCTCGATGAGCTGCGCGTCGTGGGCGCGGTTCTCGTCGAGCCAGAAGACGGCCGGGGAGCCGGTGGCGCGGGCGCGGGTGACGGCGAGCTTGACCCAGTCGCGGATCGGGGCGTCCTTGGCCTGGCACATGCGGAAGATGTCGCCCTGGCCGACCGTCTGCTCCAGCACGGCGTTGCCGGCGGCGTCGAGGACCCGCACCGTGCCGGTGACGGGGATCTCGAAGGTCTTGTCGTGGCTGCCGTACTCCTCGGCCTTCTGGGCCATGAGGCCGACGTTCGGCACGGAGCCCATCGTCGCCGGGTCGAAGGCGCCGTTCGCGCGGCAGTCCTCGATGACGGCCTGGTAGACGCCCGCGTAGCTGCTGTCCGGGAGGACGGCGAGGGTGTCGGCCTCCTGGCCGTCCGGGCCCCACATGTGGCCGGAGGTGCGGATCATGGCCGGCATGGAGGCGTCGACGATGACGTCGCTCGGGACGTGCAGGTTGGTGATGCCCTTGTCGGAGTCGACCATCGCCAGGGCGGGGCCCTCGGCGAGCTCGGCGTCGAAGGAGGCCTTGATCTCGTCGCCCATGTGGGGCAGCGTCTCCAGGCCCTTGAGGATGCCGCCGAGGCCGTCGTTCGGGGTCAGGCCGGCCGCGATGAGCACCTCGCCGTACTTCGCGAAGGTCTTCGGGAAGAAGGCGCGGACCACGTGGCCGAAGATGATCGGGTCGGAGACCTTCATCATCGTGGCCTTCAGGTGCACGGAGAACAGCACGCCCTCGGCCTTGGCGCGGGCGACCTGCGCCGCGAGGAACTCGCGCAGCGCGGCGACGCGCATGACGGAGGCGTCGACGACCTCGCCCGCGCGGACGGGGATCGACTCGCGCAGGACGGTGGTGGAGCCGTCGTCGCCCTTGAGCTCGATGCGGAACGTGCCGTCCTCGGCGACGACCGCGGACTTCTCGGTGGAGCGGAAGTCGTCGACGCCCATGGTGGCGACGTTCGTCTTCGAGTCGGCCGACCAGGCGCCCATGCGGTGCGGGTGCGCCTTGGCGTAGTTCTTGACCGACGCGGGGGCGCGGCGGTCGGAGTTGCCCTCGCGCAGGACCGGGTTGACGGCGCTGCCCTTGACCTTGTCGTAGCGGGCGCGGATGTCGCGCTCCTCGTCGGTCTTCGGGTCGTCCGGGTAGTCCGGCAGGGCGTAGCCCTGGGCCTGAAGCTCCGCTACGGCGGCCTTCAGCTGCGGGATGGACGCCGAGATGTTCGGCAGCTTGATGATGTTGGCCTCGGGCGTCTTGGCCAGCTCACCCAGCTCCGCCAGGGCGTCGTCGATGCGCTGGCTCTCCTCGAGGTACTCGGGGAAGCCGGCGATGATCCGCCCGGCCAGGGAGATGTCACGCGTCTCCACGGTGACCCCGGCCGTCGAGGCGTAGGCCTGGACCACAGGCAGGAACGAGTGCGTGGCCAGGGCCGGGGCCTCGTCGGTGTGCGTATAGATGATGGTCGAGTCAGTCACCGGGTGCTCCGCTCCACGTCTGTAACATTGCTCGACATCAAGATATCTCGTGCCGGAGCCCCTCTCGACAGGACCCTGGCCACACTCACGTGTCACATCCGTGTCCTCCCGTCCGTCATCTCTTCGACGGATCGCGACGGAAGAGTGTGACCGATGAACGAGAACGAATTCCTGGCGGAGCGCTTCGAGACCCACCGCTCCCACCTGCGGGCGGTCGCCTACCGCATGCTCGGCTCGCTCAGCGAGGCGGAGGACGCCGTGCAGGAGGCGTGGCTGCGGCTCGACCGCTCCGGCGCGGACGGCGTCGCCAACCTCGGCGGGTGGCTGACGACGGTCGTGGGCCGGGTATGCCTCGACATACTGCGCTCGCGCGCGTCGCGGGCCGAGGAGCCGCTGGACGTACGGGTGCCCGACCCGGTCGTGAGCCGCGGCGCGGACGAGGTCGACCCCGAGCACGCGGCGCTGCTGGCGGATTCGGTCGGCCTCGCCCTGCTGGTCGTGCTGGACACGCTGGATCCGGCCGAGCGGCTGGCGTTCGTCCTGCACGACATGTTCGGCATGCCGTTCGATGAGATCGCGCCCATGGTCGGGCGGACGACGGCCGCGGCGCGGCAGCTCGCGAGCCGGGCGCGGCGCCGGGTGCGGGGCGCGGCTCCCGAGCCCGAGACGGACCTGGCCCGGCAGTGGAAGGTCGTCGACGCCTTCATGGCGGCCTCGCGCGCCGGCGACTTCGACGCACTGCTGGCCGTGCTCGACCCGGATGTGGTGCTGCGGGCCGATGCCGGGGCCGGGGGCGCGAGGGCGTCGCAGGAGGTCCGCGGTGCGCGGGAGGTCGCGGGGCAGGCCATGCTGTTCCGGTCCCCGGCGCTGTTCGCGCGGCGGGCGCTGGTCAACGGCGCCGCGGGGGTCGTCACGGCCCTGGAGGGGAAGCTGCTCTCGGTGCTGGGGTTCACAATCGCGGACGGCCGGATTGTCGAGATCGACATCCTTGCGGATCCGGAGCGGCTGAGCCGGCTGGACGTGCAGACGGAGTTCTGAGGGGCGGGCGGGAAGGGCAGGGCAGGGAGCAGCGGCCGGGGCCTCAGCTCTCGCCCTCGCCCCTCACGCCTTCCCGCTCTTCTCGGCCTTCCCGCTCTTCTCCTCGCTGAGTGACTCCAGGAGCGTCCCGAGGACCGTCGCGAGCGCGTCGCGCTCCCCTTCCGTGAGCGCGGCGAGCAGGCGGGCCTCGGTGGCGACGTGGTCGGGCAGGGCCACGTCGATGAGGTCGCGGCCGTCGTCCGTGAGAGCGACGACGACGCTGCGGCCGTCCGAGGCGCTGGGGCTGCGGCTCACCAGGCCGCGGGCTTCCAGCCGGTCGAGGCGCTGCGTGATCGCCCCGGAGGTGACCATCGACGAGCGCATGAGTTCGGCGGGGGTGAGGCTGTGCGGCGGGTCGCTGCGCCGCAGCGTCGCGAGGACGTCGAAGGACGCGGCGTCGAGGCCGTGGGCGGCGAAGGTGCGGCGCAGTTCGGTGTCCACGAGCCGTGCGAGCCGCGAGAGGCGGCCGATCACCGCCATCGGCGAAACATCGAGATCGGGGCGGCGTACGGCCCACTGTGCGAGCACTTGGTCGACGTGATCTGCCATGGGGTCAGGGTAGTGGACCGGCGTCAATTGTCTTAGCGGTGAGGTACCTCACGTGGCCGCACCCATCCATATCTCTTAGCGGTGAGATACATTGCTTTAGTGCTAAGCAATCGAGTCGGAACCCTGCTGCTCACCGCCCTGGCGCCCGCCGTCTGGGGCACCACCTACCTCGTCACGACCGAGCTCCTCCCGCCCGGCCGCCCGCTGCTCGCCGCGGTCGTCCGGGCCCTGCCCGCCGGGCTCGCGCTCGTCGCCGTCACGCGGCGGCTGCCGCATGGCGTGTGGTGGTGGCGGGCGCTGGTGCTGGGCGCGCTCAACATCGGCGCGTTCTTCGCGCTGCTGTTCGTCGCCGCGTACCGGCTGCCCGGCGGGGTCGCCGCGACCGTCGGCGCGATACAGCCGCTGCTGGTCGCCCTCCTCGCCTCCGGCCTGCTCGGCGAACGGCTCAAGCCGCGCACACTGATCGCCGCCGTCGCCGGCGTGGCGGGCGTCAGCCTGCTCGTCCTGCGGGCCGGCGCACGGCTGGACGGGCTCGGCGTCGCCGCCGCGGCCGGCGGGGCGGTCGTCATGGCCACGGGGGTCGTCCTCAGCAAGCGCTGGGCGTCGCCCGCGCCGCTGCTCGCGACGACCGGGTGGCAGCTGGTCGCGGGCGGCCTGCTCCTGCTCCCCGTCGCCTTCTTCGCCGAAGGCCCGCCGCCGGTGCCGACGGGCACGAACCTTGCCGGCTACGCGTACCTCGCCGTCATCGGCTCGGCCCTCGCGTACGCCCTGTGGTTCCGCGGGATCCGGCTGCTCTCCCCCACCGACGTCACCTTCCTCGGGCTGCTCAGCCCGCTGGTCGCCACGGTGCTCGGGTGGCTGGCGCTCGGTCAGGAGCTCACCGTGGCCCAGGGGTTCGGCGCGGTGGTCGTCCTCGGCTCGCTCGTCGCGGCGCAGGCAGGGCGCGGGCGGGGTCCGCGCGGTACGCACACTCTTCCGTCCACGGCCCGGCCGGTGGCCGCGGCCTCCACTTCCACACAGCACAGGAGCTGACAATCATGCGCATCACCGTCTTCGGAGCAGCAGGCAACGTGGGCAGCCGGGTAGTGGCCGAGGCCCTGTCCCGCGGCCACCAGGTCACCGCCGTCGTACGCGACGCCGCCCGCTTCCCCGGGCTGCCGGCCGCGGCGGAGGCCCGTACGGGCGACGCGTCGGTGGCGGACGACGTCGCCCGGCTCAGCGCCGGGCAGGACGTCGTGATCGGCGCGACCCGCCCCGCGCCCGGCAGCGAGCGGCAGCTCGTCGCCGCGACGGAGGGGCTGCTGGCCGGGCTCGCCCGCACCGGGGTGCGGCTGCTGCTCGTCGGCGGCGCGGGCAGCCTGACCCTGCCCGGCGCCGGGGGCACCACCGTGATCGACGGGCCCGGGTTCCCCGCCGACTGGCGGCCCATCGCCCTGGCCTGCAACGACCAGCTCGCGGCGTGCCGCGCGGACCAGCACGTCGACTGGGCCTACCTGAGCCCGGCCGCCCTGCTGGAACCGGGCGAGCGCACCGGCCGGTACCGCCTGGGCACGGACGAACTCCTGGTGGACGCGGACGGCGTCTCGGCCATCTCCATGGAAGACCTGGCGGTCGCCCTCGTCGACGAGGCGGAACGCCCGGCGCACCACCGGACGCGATTCACGGTCGCGTACTGACGACACCCCGCCGGCCCGGCACCGCCGGACTGCGCCGCGGTGGCTACGCGCCGCCGCGGCGGGGGCGGACGTGCCGCCCCGGCACCACACGGCGCGGGCCGCCGCCATCGCGGCGGGACCACGCGGCACGACCGACAGGCCGTCCGGCACCGCCGAGACGGCCCGCGGTGGTTTCGCAGCGTCGCGGCGGAGGGGTGTGCCGGCCCGGCACCACCACCCCTCCGCAGCGGAGGCCGACGGTGCCGAACCGCGCGGCAGGGGCCCGCGCTCTTAGCGGGCCCTGGGTGCGCCCTGTAGGCGTTCCAGGTCTCGGCGGTCCCGCTTCGTGGGGCGGCCCGTGCCGCGGTCGCGGACGGCGGCCGCGGCCACGTGCTCGCGGGGCGGTTCCGGCGGGGAGTTGTCGACGTAGCACTCCGCCGCGGCGGGCGCGCCGACGCGCTTGCTGATGAGCCGCGACACGACGACGACCCGCTCGCGCCCGGCGAGCCGCACCCGTACCTCGTCCCCGACCCGTACCGGCTGGGCCGGCTTGGCGCGGTCACCGTTGACGCGCACGTGCCCCGCGCGGCAGGCCGTGCCCGCCGCGGAGCGCGTCTTCGTGAGCCGTACGGACCAGATCCAGCTGTCGACCCGAACCGGGCCGCTCCCCTCACCTGAAGCCATGTACCGACTCTAGCCCGCCGCCCCCGCCGGTCACCGGCCCGCGACATCCTCGAACGCGGTCCGCAGCCGCCCGACGCCCTCCGCGAGCTCAGCCACACCCGTGGCCGACGCGAAGCTGAGCCGCAGGTGCGGGGCGGCGGATTCCGCGGGGTAGGAGGGGCGGCCCGAGGCGACGGCGACGCCGGCCCGCAGCGCGGCCGCGGCCAGGGCGTCCTCGTCCGTGCCGTCCGGGAGCCGGGCCCACAGGTGGAAGCCGCCGGGCGGGACGAAGTCCGCGGTGACGGCGGGCAGTTCGCGGCGCAGCGCGGTGAGCAGCGCCTCGCGGCGGACGCGCAGCTCGGCGGCGGTGTTGCGCCGGTGGCGGGGCCAGGCGGGCGAGCCGACGAGTTCGAGGGCGGCTTCTTGCAGCGGCCGCGGCACGAAGAAGCTGTCGACGACCTGGATGGCCCGCAGGCGTTCGAGGACGGGTCCGCGGGCGGCGAGCGCCCCCACGCGCAGGCTGGGCGAGGTGGCCTTGGTGAGGGAGCAGACGTGGACGACGATGCCGTCGGGGTCGTCGGAGGCGAGCGTCGGCGGCAGCGGCGGGGCGTCCTCGTGGGCGAGGCGGCGCGCGAAGTCGTCCTCGATGACGAAGGCGCCGGCCTCGCGCGCCACCCGGACCACCTCGCGCCGCCGCTCGTCGGCCAGGACCGCGCCGGTGGGGTTCTGGAAGAGCGGCTGGCAGACGAAGACGCGGGCGCCGCTCGCCCGGAACGCCTCGGCGAGCAGGTCCGTGCGCACGCCGTGCGCGTCCGCCGGTACGGGGACGGGCCGCAGGCCCGAGGCGCGGGCGACGGCGAGCATGCCGGGGTAGGTCGGGGACTCGACGAGGACCGGCGCCCCCGGCGGGGCGAGGGCCCGCAGCGCCGCGGTCAGCGCGCTCTGGCCGCCGGCGGTGATCAGCACGTCGGAGGCGGCGAGGGTGCCGGCCGGCCCGCCGATCTCGCGGGCGAACCAGGCGCGCAGTTCGGTCACCCCCTCGATGGGCGGGCGCCCCCATGCGCCGGGGCGGCGGCCGGCCCGGCCCAGAGCCGCGGCGAGGGCACGCTCGGGCTGGAGGGAGGGGTGGAGGTAGCCGCCGCTGAGCTCGATGACTCCGGGCGGCGGCTCGGCGAGCGTGGTGAGCACACCGGTGGCGTCCACGGCCCGCGGGATCGCCTCCGCGGCGCTTTCGGCGCTGAGGGCGACCTGCTGCCAGGAGGTGTCGCCGAGGCGTACGGGCGCGGCGTGCGGGGCGGTGCGGAAGGCGCCCGCGCCGGGGCGGGTGGTCACCAGCCCCTCGGCGGCGAGCGTGGCGAGGGCGCGCGAGACGGTCACGGGGCTGACGCGGAAGCGCTCGACGAGGGCCCGGCTGGACGGCAGCTTCTCACCCGGAGAGTAGCGGTCCAGCTCCCTTTTAAGGGCTTCAGCCAGCTCAGCAACGCTGTTACGCTCATACATGAAACTCAAAGATAGCGCTATCCGCCCGACCGCGATAGCAGTGCAGAGCCCCGCGAGCACGTCCACCGGCACCACCGCCGGTACGGCCGACCGCGCGGCCGACCGCACGCGGAGCGGTGTCCTGCTGGCCGCCCTGGGCGTGGCCTCCTTCTCGCTGACGTTCCCCGCGACCGCATGGGCCCTGGAGGGCCTCGGCCCGTGGTCCCTGGTCAGCTGCCGGATGGCGCTCGGCGGCCTGATCGCCGGCATCTGCCTGCTCGCCCTGCGCGTACGGGCCCCCGCGCGCCGCCACTGGCCGGCGCTGTGCGCGGTGGCCGGCGGCACCTGCGTCGGCTTCCCCCTGCTGACCACACTGGCGCTGCAGACCTCCACCACCTCGCACGCCGCCGTCGTCGTGGGCCTGCTGCCGCTGACGACGGCCGCGTACTCGTCCGTACGGAACCGGACGCGCCACTCGCGCACGTTCTGGGGCGCGGCCGTCGTCGGCGCCGCCGTGGTGATCGCCTTCGCCGTACAGCAGAGCGGCGGCAGCCCCACGGGCAGCGACCTGTACCTGTTCGCGGCGCTGCTCGTGTGCGCGGCGGGCTACGCGGAGGGCGGGCAGCTGGCCCGCGAGATGCCGGGCTGGCAGGTCATCGGCTGGGCGCTGGTGCTGTGCCTGCCGGTCGCGGCCGTCGGGGCGGCGCTGGCGCTGCCGGCCGAGCCCGTACACCTCACGGGTCACACGATCGCGGGGCTGCTGTGGCTCTCCGCGGGGTCGCAGTTCGTGGGCATGTGGGTCTGGTACCGGGGCATGGGCGCGATCGGCGTGGCCCGCGCGAGCCAGTTGCAGCTGGCCCAGCCGCTGCTCACGCTGGTCTGGTCGGTGCTGCTGCTCGGCGAGCACCTGACGCCCGCCGCGCCGGTGGCCGCCGTGGCGGTGCTCGTGTGCATCGGGGTGACGCAGCGGGCGCGCGGCTGAGCGGGGCACGGGGCGCTCGCCGCGTTGCTCCACCTGGCCGAGGCGCGGGCCATATACCGCCGGTCACCGTAGACTTGGGAGCATCCCAGCACACATCTCGGATCGCGAATCTCGAACGGAACTCGAACAGAAGGGCACCGTCGATGCATGCGAGCAAGGGTGACCGGTTGGTGGTCCACGGGCGGACGGTCGGCCAGCAGGACCATGTCGTGGAGATCGTGGAGGTGCTGGGCCCCAAAGGCGCACCGCCGTACCGGGTCCGCGACGACAAGGGCCACGAGACGATCATGTCGCCCGGCCCGGACTCCGTGGTCGACCACCGCAAGGCGAGCGGTCACAGTTAGCCGGCGCGTCACCCCGCCGCGGGGCGGGGTCGTCTTCGGCGGCGCCGCGTTTCTGTAACCGCCGCGGCGGCGCCCGGCCGCCGTGGCGGCCTTCGGCGGTGCCGTACCCGGCCCGAGGCCCGTACGGCACCGCCGGACACCTCGCAGGTGGCCGATCACCGTCGCGGCGGAATCGAGGCGCCGGGACGGCACCGGCGCCCCGGCAGCCCGCCCGCGAAGGAGCCCCGCGCCGGCAGCGAGGCGCCGGAGCAACCGAAGCGCCCCGGCGGCGCCGTCACCGCGGCGGTCTCACCCTCGTCGGGTAGTGGTCCGCCACCACGCGCCCCATCGCCCCGATCGGGTCACCCACCACGTACTTCGCCGAGAAGTAGACGTTCCCCAGCACCTCCGCGTGCTCCCGCCCCAGCGCCACGTGCCGGGAGAGTTCCGCCGGGTCCTGCCAGGGCGCGGGCTGGGCGGGGTCGCCCGCCCGGTACAGCGCCTCGCCGACGTACAGCCGCACCCCCGTGCCGCGCACGGTCTCCGCCCACCACGGCACGAGCTTCGCGTAGTCCGCCGCGGCGAAGCCGATGTGCCAGTAGACCTGCGGCACGATGTAGTCGATCCACTCCTCGCGGACCCACTTGCGGGTGTCCGCGCCCAGGTCGTCGTAGGTCTGGACGCCCGCGCGGGTGTCCGAGCCGAGCGGGTCGGTGGAGCGGTTGCGCCAGACCGCGAACGGGCTGATCCCGAACTGCACGTGCCGCTTGCGCCGCTTGATGCGCTCCCCCATCTCCCGCACCAGCCGGTCGATGTTGGCGCGCCGCCAGGCGGCCCGGTCGGGGAAGCCGGAGCCGTAGCGGGCGTACGCGGTGTCGTCGTCGAAGCGCTGCCCGGCCACGGGGTACGGGTAGAAGTAGTCGTCGAAGTGCACGCCGTCGAGGTCGTAGCGGGAGACGGCGTCGAGCATGGCGTCCTGCACGAAGCGGCGCACCTCGGGCAGGCCGGGGTTGTAGTAGAGCTTCCCGCCGTAGGGGACGACCCACTCGGGGTGGATGCGGGCGGGGTGGGTGGGGACGAGCCGGCCGGGGTCGGTGTGGTTGGCGATGCGGTACGGGTTGAACCAGCCGTGCAGTTCGAGTCTTCGCCGGTGGGCCTCGCGGACGGCGAAGGAGAGCGGGTCCCAGCCCGGGTACAGCCCTTGAGTGCCCGTCAGATATTCCGACCAGGGCTCGAACGGGGAGGGCCAGAAGGCGTCCGCGGTGGGACGGATCTGGAGCAGCACGGCGTTGAGGCGGCGCGCGACGGCGGCGTCGAACAGGGCGGTCAGCTCGTCCTGCTGCTGCCGGGGCTCCAGGCCGGGCTTCGAGGGCCAGTCGACGTTGACGACGGTCGCGGCCCACATCCCCCGGAACTCGCGCCGCCGCCGGCGCTCGCCGGCCGCGCCCGCGAGCGCGGGCCCCGGCCTGCCCGGCTCCACGGCTCCCGGCTCCATAGCCCCTGCCTCGCCGGACGCCAGCATCGCGGAGGACATCATCCCCGCGGCGGCCACGGTGAACCCTCTTCGGGTCATACGCCCCATATGCGGGACCTCATTTCGCCGTCTCGTCGGATCGGTCACACCGTTCGGGGCCAGCATGCCCGCCCCGGCACCGCCGGGACCGCACGGCGCGGAGTAACGTCTGGAACGAGGCGGAGAGCGCGGCGCAGGACGCGGCGACCCGCCGGACGACCAAGATCAGCGAAAGGCACGATGTTGACGGACACTGTGGCAGACGTAGCGCGTGTCGGGGTGGTGGGCTGCGGCCAGATGGGCGCGGGGATCGCGGAGGTGTGTGCCCGGGCCGGCCTGGACGTCATGGTCGCCGAGACCACCGGTGAGGCCCTGGAGATCGGCCGCACCCGCCTGACCAACTCCCTCGGCAAGGCCGCCGAGCGCGGCAAGATCACCGAGGAGGAGCGCGACGCGACCCTCGCCCGGCTGAGCTTCACCACCGACCTCGGCGAGTTCGCCGACCGCGATCTGGTCATCGAGGCCGTCGTCGAGAACGAGCAGGTCAAGAACGAGATCTTCCGGGTGCTCGACCAGGTGGTCACCCGCCCCGACGCGATCCTGGCCTCCAACACCTCCTCGATCCCGCTGGTGAAGCTGGCCGTGGCCACCTCCCGGCCGGACCGCGTGATCGGCATCCACTTCTTCAACCCGGCCCCGGTGCAGAAGCTCGTGGAGCTCATCCCGGCGCTCACCACCAGCGAGGAAACGATCAAGCGCGCCGACGCGCTGGTCACCAACGTGCTGGGCAAGCACGCGATCCGCGCCCAGGACCGCTCGGGCTTCGTGGTCAACGCCCTGCTCATCCCGTACCTGCTCTCCGCGATCCGGATGTTCGAGTCGGGCATCGCCAGCCGCGAGGACATCGACAACGGCATGGAGCTCGGCTGCGCCCACCCGATGGGCCCGCTCAAGCTGTCCGACCTCATCGGCCTGGACACCGTGGCCTCGGTCGCCGACAGCATGTACCAGGAGTACAAGGAGCCGCTGTACGCCGCTCCCCCGCTGCTCCAGCGCATGGTCGACGCGGGCCGCCTCGGCCGCAAGACCGGCTCGGGCTTCTACTCGTACTGATCTCCGTACGGACGTCACGCACCGTCACCGCCGCACACCCGTGTTCGCACGGGGTGTGCGGCGGTGACTCGCATATACCCCCCGCACACGCTCCCGTTCCGCGCCGCCACGCGATTGACTCGGCTCGTCGGACACACAGGAGTCATTCCGGAAGGGGTACGGACCGTGACCATGCATCCCGAGCAGGCCACCAGAACGGCTGAGCTCGCGGAGCTCCGTCGTAGCCTCGATGTCGGCGTCGTCCGCATCGACGGCCACCTCGCCCTCCTCACCCAGCGCAGCGACCAGTCGGAACGCGAGATCACCGAGATGGCGGACCGGGTGCGGGCACTGGAGCACGGCAGGTGGCCCCTGCCCTCGCTGGCCGCGCTCACCGGGGTCGCCGCCCTGGCACTCGCCGTCTGGCAGGCGACCGGCCGGTGAACGCGGGACGTGCCGCAGCCGGGTGCGGGGCCGCGCGCTAGCCGAGCCTGATGTGGTGGAGCAGAAGCAGCGCCGCCGCCATGTTGGCGGCCGGCACCTCACCACGGCCGATCATGTCGGGCACCAGCTTCAGCGGCACCCACTCGCGCCGGTCGGACTCGAAGTCGTCCTCCGGGTCGCCGATGTACTCGGCCTCGTCGGACCAGTAGATGTGGTGCCGGGCGTCGGTGAGGCCGTTGGACGGCTCCACGGACATCAGATGCCGCAGCGGGCCCGGCCGCCACCCGGTCTCCTCCTCCATTTCGCGGGCCGCCGCGCCGGCGAGGTCCTCGCCGTCCTCGACCACGCCGGCGGCCAGCTCCCAGCCCCAGTTGTCGGTGATGAAGCGGTGCCGCCACAGCAGCAGGACCTCATTGGCCTCGTTGACCACCGTGGCCACGGCGACGGGCCGCAGCCTGATGAGGAAGTGGTCGAGGTGGCGGCCGTCGGGGAGTTGGACGTCTGCGAGATTGACCCGGAACCAGCGGTTCGCGTAGACCGTCCGTTCCCTGAGATTCTTCCAACGCACGTGTTGCCACCTTCCGCCGAGGTGGCCACCTCCCCGGGCGCTGTCCTCACAGGGGCACGCGCAGCGCCCCGTCGATCATCTCGGCGGCCTCGGCAGTGGCCGCACACCCACTTTCGATCAGGTGCTCGCGCACCGCCCGGAGCCGGTCCCGTAAGCGCTGCGATTCCATGCCTCTCGCCTGCTCGGTCATCTCCCGCGCGGTGGCCACCGCCTTGTCCGCGTCTCCTTGACGCAGCTCGATGTGCGTGAGCATGGCGAGCCGGTGGACACGTCCCCGGTCGTGGGCGGGGGTGTCGACGGCCCGGTCCGCGTGCTCACGGGCGGGTCCGAGATCGCCGAGGCTGAGGAGCGCCTCCGCCACCTGCACGTTCACCAGGCCGGGCTGCACATAGCCGGTCTCGGCGGGCTCCTGGCCACGGCGGATGCGCTCGGCGGCGGTCTCGGCGCGGCGGATGCAGGCGAGCGCGCCGGCGCCGTCGCCGAGCCGGGCGTACGCCTTGGCCTGCATCGCGTAGAGATCGGCCGCGAGGGCCGGGGTCAGCTCCGCGCCCGCGGCCCGCAGTGCGGACTCGGCGAAGGCGACGGCCTGCCGGTACTCGCGCATGAACAGCGACTGGTTGACGAGCAGGGCGATGACGTAGCCGCCGAGACCGCGGTCTCCGCTGGCCTTGGCCAGCCGCAGCGCCTGGTGGAAGTAGCGCTGGGCCAAGCCGTGGGCGTCGGAGTCGTACGCGCAGATGCCGGCGACGGCGACGAGGCCGCCGGTGGCCCGGTGCAGCTGACGGCCCGTCTCGTCGGTGTAGCTGCCGCGCAGCAGCGGGGCCGCCTCGGCGTTGAGGAAGCCGACGACGCGGGCGCGCGTCGCGATGCCGCCGGCCTTGCGGTACATCTGCTCGTAGTGGGTGCGGGCCGCGCGCAGCATCTCGATGTCGTCCATGGAGACCCGGGTGAGGCCGCGCCGGGAGACGTCGGCGTCCTCGGGCGGGTTCTCCCACTCCCAGACCGGGATGACGGCGGGGGTCCCGGTGACGGCGGGGGCGGTGACGACGTGCTCGCGCTGCTGCTCGTCCGAGCGCCAGAGGGCGGTGGCCCGCTCGACGAAGCCGGAGAGCGGGGTGTTGGGCAGGCGGGGGCTGCCCGGGGTGCCGAGGCCGATGT
The DNA here is from genome assembly GCF_003626645.1 of Streptomyces klenkii. Classification (GTDB taxonomy): domain Bacteria; phylum Actinomycetota; class Actinomycetes; order Streptomycetales; family Streptomycetaceae; genus Streptomyces; species Streptomyces klenkii. Next base: position 16,275 of record NZ_RBAM01000011.1, read on the forward strand.
CGTCGAGGGTCAGCGGGCGGTGCAGCCGCTCGCCGAGCACCTCGCAGATCAGGTCCGGTACCTGGCCGCGGGGCCGCTGGCCCTTCAGCCAGCGCGCGACGGCGGTGTGCTCGTACCGCAGGGAAAGCCCTCGGGCCCGGCCCGCCGCATTGATATGGGCGGCCAGTCCGGCGTGGGATATGCCTGCTTCGTCGAGGATGGCGTCTAGGAGAGTGTTGGGCTCCATCCTGCCCCTCCGCATGCGCTCGGTGGGCCCAGCGTAGTGGAGATCGCTTCGCACGGGGTGTGAACCGGCCGTGGCGGAGCGTCAGTCGGGCGGGCCGCGGCGGACGTCAGCGGCGAGGGCGGCCCGAGCGGACCAGGCACGGGCGCGGCCCGTGCCCCGCGGTGCGGCGGCGGTCGTTGCTGAGCACCAGCAGGGCGATGTCGTCGGAGAGCCGGCCGCCGGTGTGCCGCAGCAGGGCGGCCTGGACGCGGTCGATGACTCTGGAGGGGACGATGGGCGCCCCGCCCGCGGCATCGCCGAGGACCCTGGCCAGCGGGAAGAAGGCCCCGGCCGCATCGCGCGCGTCCTCCGCGCCGTCCGTGTGGAGCACGAGGGCGTCCCCCGGCAGCAGCCGGGTCAGGCGGGCGACGGGCAGCTCGGACGGCAGCGGGAAGAGGCCGAGGGGCGGCAGCGGGTCGCCCCGGCCGACGGCGGCGGCCCGGGCGCCGACGCCGTCGCCGTCACCGGCCGGGCAGGCGAGGCGATACGGCCAGGGGTGGCCGCAATTGAGGGCGGTGACGGCGCCGTCGGGGCCGATTTCCAGGAGCAGGAGGGTCACGAACTCCTCGCCCAGCCAGCGTTCCGGATCGGCTCCGGGGCCGGCCCTTCCCTCGGCGCGGGCCCGCTCGCACAGATGGCGCTGGAGGGCGCGGTCGAGGCGGCGGAGCACGTCCGCGAGGCCGGGCTCGTCGTGGGCGGCCTCGCGGAAGCTGCCGAGGACGGCGGCGACGGTGCCGATGGCGGTGAGGCCGTGGCCGCGGACGTCGCCCATGACGATGCGCACGCCGTACGGCGTGGCCAGCGCCTCGTACAGATCGCCGCCGACGAGGGCGCCCTCGCTGACCGAGAGGTGACTGCCGGCGACGGCGATCCCGTCGAGCCGGGGCGGCAGGGGGCGGAGCACCACGCTCTGGGCGGTGGCGGCGACTTCGCGGGCGCGCTCCAGCTCGCGCAGGAGCCGGCGGCGGCGCACGGTGACGGCGCAGCCCGCGGCGGCGACGGCGACGATCGCGCAGCAGGTGCCGGCGCGGATGCCGGCGTCGGCGCGCCCGGCCGAGCCCAGGGGCACGAGGGCGAGGATCGCGCAGGCCCCCGCGGCGGTCACGCACTGGCGGCGGCCGGTGCCCGCGCAGGCGATGGCGGGCGCGGCGGCGAGCAGCTGCACGGCCTGGCCCCGGGGGCACAGAAGCTCCCACACGACCACTCCGAGTACCCACAGGCCGGGGAGAGCGAAGACCACCCCCCGCCGCCAGCCCACCGCTCTTGTCCGGATCATGCCGTTGGCCCCCCTAGCAGCAATGACGCCCTCGATTCTCGCGAGTGTTCAGCGCTAAGTAACGACCTGGACCCTCGTTTCCACCCTATTGAGTGATATTCGGACACTCCTGAGCGAGGGAACGCGCGAGGGGCGCACCCGGTTCACCCGGATGCGCCCCTCGTTCTGGCTGCTTCTTTCCGCGGTCGCCCGCGTCTTGTTCAGCCTTCGCCGACTGTTTTCGGCCGCCGCGCACACGCTGGGCGGCCGTCACACGGCGTCACCGGCCTCAGGCGCCTCGCAGCACCGCGCCCGTGCGCTCGACGGCCGCCGCGACGGCGGCGTCGCGCGCGGCGGACGCCTCCTCCGCGGTCAGCGTGCGGTCGGCCGCCCGGAAGCGCAGCGCGTAGGCGAGCGACTTCTTGCCCGCGCCGAGCTGCTCGCCGGTGAAGACGTCGAACAGGCGCAGCGACTCCAGCAGCTCGCCCGCGCCGGACCGCAGCGCGGCCTCGACGTCGGCGGCCGCGACGGAGGCATCCACGACGAGCGCGACGTCCTGCGTGGCCACCGGGAAGGAGGACACCTGCGGGGCCTCGACGGCACCGGTGCCGGCCCGCTCCAGGACATCGAGGTCGATCTCCATGGCGCAGGTGCGCTCCGGCAGGCCGAAGGCCTTGATGACGCGCGGGTGCAGCTCACCGGCGGAGCCGGCGAACACCTCGGCGCCGTCGACCACGGCGTAGAAGGCGGCGCAGCGGCCCGGGTGGAACGGCGCGCGCTGGTCCTGGCGGACGATCAGCTCGGCGCCGGCCTCACGGGCGACGGTGCGGCCGGCCTCGACGGCGTCGGCCCAGCCGGCCGGGCGGCCCTTGCCCCAGTAGCCGTCGCGCTCGCGCGCGCCGGCGAGGACGACGGCGGCGCGGCGCGGCTGCTGCGGCAGCGCGGCGTTCAGGCCGGCGATCTCCTCGTCGGTGGGGCGGCGGTCGACGGGCAGCCGGACCGGGGTGGTCTCCTCGCCCGTGGGCAGGAAGACGAGGCCGGTCTCGAAGAGGGCCAGGTCGTGCTCGCCGCGGCTGTCGTTGCGGCGCAGGGCCGTGAACAGGCCCGGCAGCATCGTGGTGCGCAGCGAGGGCTCGGCCTCGGAGAGCGGGTTGACCAGGCGCACCGTGGTGCGGCGCGGGTCGCCGGCCTCCAGGCCCAGGTGGTCGAGGGCCCAGTCCCCGACGAAGGGGTAGTTGAGCACCTCGACGTAGCCCGCGCCGGCCAGCGCCCGGCCGACGCGGCGGTGCAGCCGCTGACGGCGGGTCAGGCCGCGGCCGGCGGGGGGCGCCGGCAGGGTGGCGGGCAGGTTCTCGTAGCCCTCGAGCCGGATGACCTCTTCGGCGAGGTCGTTCGGGTCGGTGAGGTCGGGGCGCCAGCTCGGGACGGTGACGATCAGCTCGTCCTGCCCGTAGACGTCGCAGCCGACCTGCTGGAGGCGGCGGACGACGGTCTCCCGGCCGTACTCGACACCGGCGACGCGGTCCGGGTGGTCGGCGCGGATCGCGATGGTGCGCGGACCGCTGGGGGCGGTGAACGCGGTGACGCCGGCGTCGGCGGTGCCGCCGGCGAGCAGCACCAGCAGGTCGACGGTGCGCTGGGCGGCCGCGGCGGCCGCCTCCGGGTCGACGCCGCGCTCGAAGCGCTTGGCCGCCTCGGAGGGCAGCTTGTGGCGGCGGACGGCGCGGGCGATGGTGGTGGGGTCGAAGTGGGCCGCCTCGATGACCACCTCGGTGGTGGCCTGACCGGCCGCGTGGCCGGCGATCTCGGTCTCGGCGCCGCCCATGACGCCCGCGAGCCCGATCGGGCCGCGGTTGTCGGTGATGACCAGGTCCTCGGCGTCCAGGACGCGCTTGGTGCCGTCGAGGGTGGTCAGCTTCTCGCCGCGCTCGGCACGGCGGACGCCGATCGGGCCGTCGAGGCGCGAGCGGTCGTAGGCGTGCAGCGGCTGGCCGAGCTCCAGCATCACGTAGTTGGTGATGTCGACGGTCAGCGAGATCGGGCGCATGCCGGCCTTCTGGAGGCGGCGCTGCAGCCAGATCGGGGAGCGGGCCTCGGGGTCGAGACCGGTGACCGTGCGGGCCGTGAAGCGGTCGCAGCCGGCCGGGTCGGCGACCTGGACGGGGTAGCCGAAGCTGTTGGGGCCGGGCACGTCGAGCAGGGCCGGGTCGCGCAGCGGCAGGCCGTAGGCGGTGGCGGCCTCGCGGGCGATGCCGCGCATCGACAGGCAGTAGCCGCGGTCGGGGGTGACGGCGATGTCCAGGACCTCGTCGACGAGCTGGAGCAGCTCGATGGCGTCGGTGCCGGGCTCGTACTCCTGCGGGAGCACGATGATGCCGTGCGTGCCGTCGTCGCCCATGCCCAGCTCCTCGCCGGAGCAGATCATGCCGTGCGAGGTCTTGCCGTAGGTCTTGCGGGCGGCGATGGCGAAGTCGCCGGGCAGGACGGCGCCGGGCAGCACGACGACGACCTTGTCGCCGACGGAGAAGTTGCGGGCGCCGCAGACGATCTCCTGCGGCTCACCGGTGCCGTTGGCCGTGCCGACGTCGACGGTGCAGAAGCGGATCGGCTTGCGGAAGCCCTCCAGCTCCTCGATGGTGAGGACCTGGCCGACGACCAGGGGGCCCTTCAGGTCCGCGCCGAGGCTCTCGACGCGCTCGACCTCGAGACCCGCGGCGATCAGCTTGGCCTGCACGTCGCGACCGGTCTCACCGGCCGGCAGGTCGACGTATTCCCGCAGCCAGGAAAGCGGGGCTCGCATCAGATCTCCATCCCGAACGGCCGGGTGAAGCGCACGTCACCCTCGACCATGTCTCGCATGTCCTCGACGCTGTGGCGGAACATCAGCAGTCGCTCGATACCGAACCCGAAGGCGAAGCCGCTGTACTTCTCCGGGTCGATGCCCGCGGCGGTCAGCACGCGGGGGTTGACCATGCCGCAGCCGCCCAGCTCGATCCAGCCCTCGCTGGAGCAGGTGCGGCAGGGGCGGTCGGGGTTGCCGGCCGACTCGCCGCGGCAGACATAGCACTGCATGTCCAGCTCGGCGGAGGGCTCGGTGAAGGGGAAGTAGTTGGGGCGCAGGCGCGTGGTCAGGCCCTCGCCGAACAGCGAGCGCACCATGTGCTCGATGGTGCCCTTGAGGTCGGCCATGGTCAGGCCCTCGTCGATGGCGAGGAGCTCGACCTGGGTGAAGACCGGCGTGTGCGTGGCGTCCAGCTCGTCCATGCGGTAGACGCGGCCGGGGCAGATCACGTAGACGGGCGGCTCGCGGTCGAGCATCGTGCGGACCTGCACCGGGGAGGTGTGGGTGCGCAGCACGACGCCGGACTCGGCCTCCTTGGCCTTCTTGCCCGGGGCCTGCACGAAGAGCGTGTCCTGCATGGCGCGGGCCGGGTGGTCCTGCGCGATGTTGAGCGCGTCGAAGTTGAACCACTCCGCCTCGACCTCGGGGCCCTCGGCGACCTCGTAGCCCATGGCCACGAAGACGTCCTCGATGCGCTCGCTGAGGGTCGTGATGGGGTGGCGGGCGCCGGCCGGGGTGCGGTCGTACGGCAGGGTGACGTCCACCGCCTCCTCGACCAGCACACGGGCGTCGCGCTCGGCCTCCAGCTCGGCCTGGCGGGCGGCGAAGGCCTTGTTCACGGCACCGCGGGCCATGCCCATGCGCTTGCCGGCCTCGGCCTTGGCCTGCGGCGGCAGAGCGCCGATCTCGCGGTTCGCGAGGGCGAGGGGCGAGCGGTCACCGGCGTGCGCGGCCTTGACCTCGCGCAGGGCGTCGAGGTCGGCGGCCGCGGCGACGGCGGCGAGCGCCTCGTCCCGCATGCGCTCGATCTCTTCCGGTTTCAGTGCCTCGACCTCGACAGGGTCGTACGACTTATTGGGTGCGGACATCTCTTCCCGTGCTTCCGATTCTCTCCCAGCTACCGCTGGGAGGTGCCCCCAGGCTTCGCTTCGCCGGCGGCGCTTGCCCGACAGATGGGTGCCAAGGTCGTGCCAAAGGTGCCAAAGGTCGAGTCTAAGGGGCGCATGGTGGTCGTCGGGCCCGCGGGCCGCCCGCTTCAGGCCTGTGAGAGAAAGGCCGGGGCGCCCACGGGCAGGGTAAAACGGAACCGCGCGCCGCCGCAGGCGGCCCGCTCGACGGTGATCGTCCCGCCGTGGGCCTCGACGATGCCCTTGACGATGTAGAGGCCGAGGCCGGTGCCGCCGCGCTTGCTGCCCCGCCAGAAGCGGGTGAAGACGCGGCTCATCGACTCCTCGGGAATGCCCGGCCCTTCATCGCTCACCGTGATCGCCGTACCTTCCGTGCCCTCCGGCCGTGCCGTCAGCAGCGCCGGCGCCACCTCTATCGTGACGCGCCCCTCGCCGTGGCGCACCGCATTTTCCAGGAGGTTGCCGAGGACCTGGTCGACCTTGTCGGGGTCGGCCCAGAGGGCGGGCAGGGGGGCCGTCACCTTGACCTCGAAGCGGTCGGGCCGGTGGCCCGCCGTGGTGTACGCCTGGACGTGGCGGCGGACGGCCGCGACGACGTCGACCGGCTGGCGGCGCAGCTCCAGGCGGCCGGAGTCGATCCGGGAGATGTCGAGGAGCTCGGCGATCAGCCGGGTGACGCGGTCGGCGTCGGCGTCGACGGTCTCCAGCATCAGCCGCTTCTGGTCGTCGGTGAACCGCTCCCACTTGGCGAGGAGCGTGGCCGTGAAGCCCTTGACGGAGGTGAGCGGCGAGCGCAGCTCGTGGGCGACGGTGGCGATGAGCTCGGCGTGGCTGCGCTCGGTGCGGCGGCGGGCGTCGGTGCCGCGCAGCTGGACGACGAGCCGGCGCACGGGCCCGGTGGGCCGCTCGCGCACGTAGCGCACGGAGACGAGGACCTCGCGGCCGCCGGGGAGGAGAAGATTCCGCTCGGGCTGGCCCACCCGGGTGGTCAGGCCGCCGTACGGGTCGGTCATCGGCCACCAGCGGCGGCCGTCCAGGTCCTCCAGGGGCAGGGCGCTCTCCAGGGAACGGCCGAGCGCCTCGTCGGGCCGGACCGCGGTGATCCGGGCCGCGGCGGCGTTGAAGCAGGTGACCCGGCCGTTCTCGTCGGCGACGACGAGGCCGTCGGGGAGCTCGTCGGGGTGCAGGCCGAGGCCCGCGAGGCCCGCAGCGGGCGCTCCCTGCCCGGGGGAACCGTGCGGCGCAGCATCCGCCGCCGGAGCGGCGTCGGCCACGCCCCCGGAAGTCCTGACGTTCGTCATCCGCACCCCCTCCCGATCCCCCGGGGGGCAACCCTACTAGCTGAAGGTCACGGAGCGGCACCCTCCGGGTGCACGCTGCGCACGGGCGGAGGCGTAGAGGCACACGGCGGCGGCCGTCGCGAGGTTCAGACTCTCGGCCTTGCCGTGGATGGGGACGCGCACCACGGCGTCGGCGAGCGCGCGGGTCTCCTCCGGCAGGCCCCACGCCTCGTTGCCGAAGACCCAGGCGGTGGGCCCGCCCATGGTGCCCCGGTCCAGCTCGGCGTCCAGGTCGCGGTCGCCCGCGCCGTCGGCGGCGAGGATCCGGGCGCCGACGCCCTGCAAGCCGCTCACGACCTGCTCCACGGGGACGCCCACGGCGACCGGCAGGTGGAAGAGGGAGCCGACGGAGGCCCGTACGGCCTTGGGGTTGTAGAGGTCCACGGAGGCGTCGGTGAGCACGACGGCGTCGGCGCCGGCGGCGTCGGCGCAGCGCAGGACGGTGCCGGCGTTGCCGGGGTCGCGCACGTGGGCGAGGACGGCGACCAGGCGGGGACGGCCGGCCAGGATCTCCTCGAAGGGCGTGTCCAGGAAGCGGCAGAGGCCGACGATGCCCTGCGGGGTGACGGTGTCGGACATCTCGGCGATGACCTCGTCCGTCGCGGTCAGGACGGGCACTCCGGCGTCGAGGGCGGCGGCGACGATGTCCGCGTGGCGCTCGGCGGCGTCCGGCGTCACGTACACCTCGACGAGGTGGCCGACGGCCTCGCGGACGGACTGCGGGCCTTCCGCGATGAAGCGGCGCTCCTTGGCGCGGAAGCTGCGCTTGGCAAGACGGCGGGCCGCGATGACACGGGGCGATCGCAGGGAGGTCAGCTCGGGGGCCGCCATGGGCTCACTTTCGGTTGCTGGTGTGCGCGGTGCGGTGCCGGCGGGGCGGCAGCGGGGTTCCTGGGGCCGGACGCGAGCGGACCCGCAGGCCGTGGGCCTGCGGGTCCGGTCAGCAACAGCCTCGGGGTGCCGGTCAGGCAGCGGCCTTCGGGGCGTTGACGTCGGCCGGCAGGGCCTTCTGGGCGACCTCGACGAGCGCGGCGAACGCGTTCATGTCGTTGACGGCCAGGTCCGCGAGGATCTTGCGGTCCACCTCGATGTTGGCGGCCTTCAGACCCTGGATGAGGCGGTTGTACGTCATGCCGTTCTGGCGGGCAGCGGCGTTGATGCGCTGGATCCACAGCTGACGGAAGTCGCCCTTGCGCTTCTTGCGGTCGTTGTAGTTGTAGACCAGGGAGTGGGTGACCTGCTCCTTGGCCTTGCGGTACAGGCGCGACCGCTGGCCGCGGTAACCGCTGGCCGCCTCGAGGATCGCCCGACGCTTCTTGTGCGCGTTGACTGCGCGCTTGACGCGTGCCACTTGTTAACTCCTTGTAGCGGGGCCGTGGTGGATTCTCACACGACCCGAAATCGATTGGGTCCCGGTGTGGACGTGCGGCCGAAGCCGGAACGTCACTTGCCGAGAAGCTTCTTGATCTTCTTGGCGTCGGCCGGGGCCATCTCGGCGTTGCCGGTGAGGCGACGCGTCAGGCGGGACGACTTGTGCTCGAGCAGGTGGCGCTTGCCGGCGCGCTCGCGCAGGACCTTGCCGGAGCCGGTGACCTTGAAGCGCTTCTTGGCACCGCTGTGCGTCTTGTTCTTCGGCATAGCGCCGTTCTCTCCTCGTCGGTGGCACTCCCCCGGCCGGATCAGGGCGTACGGGAGTGTCATCTGTTTCGGTTGGTGTCCGGGGCGGATGCCCCGGGGGTCATCCGGGGCGCGGGGCGCCCCCGGATCACGCCTCTGCGGGCTCCTCGGCGGCGTCCGCGGGCGCCGCGCCGGAGCGCTCCGCCTTGCGGGCGGCCTGTGCCTCGCGGGCTTCGGCCATCGCCTCGGTCTTCTTCTTGTGCGGACCGAGGACCATGATCATGTTTCGGCCGTCCTGCTTCGGGTTCGACTCGACGAAACCGAGGTCCTGGACGTCTTCCGCGAGGCGCTGCAGCAGTCGGTAGCCGAGCTCCGGCCGGGACTGCTCGCGACCACGGAACATGATCGTGATCTTGACCTTGTCGCCCTGCTTGAGGAACCGGACGACGTGACCCTTCTTGGTGTCATAGTCGTGCGGGTCGATCTTCGGCCGGAGCTTCATCTCCTTGATGACCGTGTGCGCCTGGTTCTTACGCGCCTCACGGGCCTTCATGGCCGACTCGTACTTGAACTTCCCGTAGTCCATGAGCTTGCAGACCGGCGGACGGGCGTTCGCCGCCACCTCGACGAGGTCGAGGTCGTACTCCTGCGCAAGCTCCAGTGCCTTGGCAAGCGGCACAATGCCGACCTGCTCGCCACTGGGACCGACAAGTCGCACCTCGGGGACTCGAATCCGGTCGTTGATGCGGGGCTCGGCGCTGATGGATCCTCCTCGGTAGCACCACGCGGCGGCCTGGCGGGCGGCCACGTAACGTCTTTTCCTAAGACCAACCGCGCCGGTACACACAAAAATGCCCCGACGGGACACAGGCGGGGCTCCATAAAACCGGAACACCGCCACGGCATGCCGCGGGGCGCATCGGGCAGCTCCATCGTCCGTACGGAACGATGGGCGCCGCCTGACCGGAGACCTGCCGGCCTGAGGCCGGGCGAGGTGGGAGAACGGAGCTCCACTTGTGGGCCGGGCACATGAGTGTCCAGCCGGTCGTTCCCTAACCCTAGCAGCTGGGGCTCAGGCGTGCTAACCCGTGGCGAACCGATTCGGCACCGGCACGTATCGTGTCCGCCATGAGCGACGCGACCCCCACCGGCGAGACGCCGGACTTTGACACCATGACCCGCGACATCGCGGACGTCCCCGCCGTCGAGGTGATCACCACGGTCGCGGTGCACCTGATGAGCTCGGCGGCGGTCAACCTCGGCCTCGCCGAGGAGGGCGAGCAGCACAAGGACCTCGACGAGGCGCGCAAGCTGATCACGGCCCTCGCCGGGCTCGTGACCGCCGGCGCGACCGAGATCAGCAACTTCCACGCCGGGCCGCTGCGCGACGGGCTGAAGTCCCTCCAGCTGGCCTTCCGCGAGGCGTCCGTCGTGCCGGACGAGCCGGGTCAGGGGCCCGGCGAGAAGTTCACGGGCCCCGTCTTCGGCTGATCTGTTCGTTTTCTGAAGCTTTGACGCCCCGGTCAGGCCGGACCCGACGGGCCCGGCCGACCGGGGCGCTCCCCGCCCTCCCCGCCCTCGTCCCCGCCGCCGCTCTCTTCCTCCTGCGGCCCGGGGCGGTCCTCCGTCGGGTGCGCGGCCGTCGTCGGACCCTTCGGGTAGTGCGGCAGCGCCAGGTCGTCCGCGAGGTTCGCCGGGCTGAACGGCGGGTGCGTGACCCGGTGCGCGCAGGCCGCCAGGGCGCCGCCGATCAGCGGCGCGATGATGAACAGCCACAGCTGGGACAGCGCGCCCCCGCCCGCGAACAGCGCCGGGCCCAGGCTCCGCGCCGGGTTGACCGAGGTGCCCGTCAGCGGGATGCCCACCAGGTGGATCACCGCGAGGGCCAGGCCGATGGGCAGCCCGTCGAAACCCACCAGGGCGATCTTGTGGGTCACCGCGAGCACGACGAAGACCAGCAGGAAGGTCAGGACGACCTCCGCGAGGAACGCGCCGCCCGTGTTCAGGTGCACCGCCGAGCGCCGGCCCCAGCCGTTGCTGCCGAACGCGCCGTCCGTCCTCAGCCCCGGCACCTGCTTGGCCAGCAGGAACAGCAGCGCCGCGCCCACGATGCCGCCGAGCAGCTGCGCGACCCAGTACTCGATCGCCGTGCGCAGCGCGATCCGGCCCTCCAGCAGCATGCCGAGCGTCACCGCCGGGTTCACGTGGCAGCCCGACACCGGGCCCAGCGCGTAGCAGAGGGCCAGCAGGACGAAGCCGAAGGCCAGGGCGATGCCGAGGACTCCGATGTAGTCGGCCGCGAGGACCGCGGAGCCGACGGCGAAGAAAACCAGCAGCAGCGTGCCGAGGAACTCGGCGGCGACGGTTCTCGTCTCCACGGAGTCGAGACTTGCGGCCCCCAGCTTCACGTCCATGGCGTTCCTCCAGGGATCTCAGGGATCTCGTGCGTGGACCTCTTCGCATTGTCGGTCGATCCACAGCGGAGCGCCTGTCGGCCTGCGCGGCCGGCTCAGCGGGTGAAGAGGGGCTCCCCGGGTACGGAGGCGCCGGCCGGCAGCAGGGCCAGGTCGAGGCCGCGGACGAGGCGGGCCCGCAGGACCTCGTCGGAGGCCAGCGCCTCCGCGATGCGGTGCACGGCGGCGGTGGTCTCCGGGGCGCCGGGTTCGGCCGCCAGGGCGAGGGCCAGGGTGCCGTCCGCCTCCCGCGAGGGGGCCAGGTGGGCGCGGCGCACCGCCGGCTCGGCGGTCAGGACGGCCCGGAGCGCGTCCGCGACGGCCGGGTCGGTGAGCGGGTCGGTGCTCTCGCGGCCCTCCGCGAGGGCCAGCAGGGCGGGGCCCGTCAGCTGGTACGGGACGGGGCCGGCCATGTCCAGGACGATCGTGTCCGCCTTCTCGTGCGCGGCCGCCTGCAGGGCCTGGTGCAGGGGCACGGCCACGGGGCGGGCGTCGGCGCGCCAGCGCGCCAGGGAGCCGGTGGACGTGAACGCGGGGAGCGCCTTGCGGCCGTCCGGGGCCTGGAGCGTGGGGACGGCCATGTCGCTGGTCTTCTCGCGCTTCAGCCCGTCCGGGCCCGTCTCGACCTCCCCGAGCACCGCCACGACGGGCACGAGCAGCCGGGCGCCGCGGAGCGCGGCGAGCACGCGGGACTCGGCGCCGCCGCCCGGGTCCGCGGACCACGCGGCGAGCGCGGCGGTCAGCTCCGCGTCGGCGGAACCGTCGTCGTCGGAGAACCCGGGATCAGGAATATTCTTCAGCGCCACCAGAAGAGTCTATGGGGGCCCGTGCCCCCGCCCTCCGCCCGGGTCGGGGCGGCCGGACAGCGCCGACCCGCCCCTGAATCCGCCGCGCCGCAGGCTGCGCCTCGCTCGCTCGCTGGGGCCCGCCCCCTGAAACCGCCGCGCCTCGCTCGCTGGGGCCGGCCGGGCCCCCTGAATCCGCCGCAACGGCGCGCAACCACGACGGTGAAGCCCGGCGGTGCCGGACCGGCCTCAGGCCAGGTGCGCTCGGCACCGCCGGATCACGCCGCGCGGGCTGATCACCGCCGCGGCGGAAGGGATTCGCCGGGACTCCCTGCACCTAGCTCGCTCCCTGAGGGGCCAGGGCCCGCCCCCGGCAGCGCCGGGACCCGGCGCGTTACGTACGGCGGCGGCCGCGCCACAGCGTCGTGGCCGTGGCCAGGAGCACGGCGCCCAGGGCGCCCGCGGCCGGGGCCGTGTAGTCCGGGGCGGCCGGGGCGTCGCCCTTGAAGCCGCCCGCAGGGCCGGACGTGCCGAAGTACGGGCTGCTGTACTCGCGGGTGACCCGGGGGCCCGGCGCCTGCGGGGTCAGGTCCGCGCCGCGGGCGATCGCCGCCGCGGGGTCGACCACCCCCGCTCCCAGCGCGTCGCTGCGCCCGCCGGGCGGCGCGTCCCGGGCCGTGTCGACGAGGAGCTTGCGGATCTGGGCGGGGCTCAGATCCGGGTGCGCGGAGCGGACCAGCGCGACCGCGCCGGAGACGAACGCGGCGGCCGCGCTCGTGCCCCACCCCTCGTAGTAGTGCCGGTCGGGGTCGGCGATGACGACGTCGACGCCGGGCGCGCTGAGGGCCGCGTACCACCGGCGCGTGGAGAACGCGGCCCGGCTGCCGTAGCGGTCGACGGCGGTCACGGCGATGACGCCGGGGTAGGCGGCCGGGTAGGAGACGTGGTCGCCCTGTTCGCCGCCGTTGCCGGCGGAGGCGACGACGACGGCGCCCTTGCCGAGGGCGTACTGGACGGCGGCGTCCTCCTGGGGCTCGGGGTGGGCGGTGTCGCTGTCGTCGCCCAGGGAGAGGTTGATGACGTCGGCGCCGTGGTCGGCGGCCCAGCGGATGCCGTCGGCGAGGGCGTTGCCCCGCCCGCTGCGGGCCTTGGCCCGCGAGGGGTCGCCGTCTTCGAGGATCACCCGCACGGGAAGGATCTTCGCTTCGGGGGCGACGCCGACGACGCCGTCCGTGCCGTCCGCCCCGTGCCCCCGCCCGGCGATGATGCCGGCCATGGCGGTGCCGTGCCGGGCCCAGGCGCGGTCGCCGGGCCCGGCGCCGAAGCCGATGAGGTCCTTGCCGGGGAGGACCTGCCCGGCGAGGTCGGGGTGGCCGTCGTCGACGCCGGTGTCGAGGACGGCGACGGTGATGCCGGAGCCCTTGGTGGTCTGCCAGGCCTCCTCGGTGTGGAGGGCGTCGAGCGCCCATTCCTGGACGCGTATGGAGTCGGCGTGCGCGGTCCCGGCGGCCGGCAGCACGGTGAGCGCGGCGGCGAGGACGGCCGTGAGCAGGGGCCCGCGACCGCGGGCCAAGCCCCGCCCCCGGCCCCGGAACACAACAGCGGTCACCGGGAGCCCTCCTGGCCGGTGGTCTGCCGGAGCGTCTGCCGGAAGCCGTTTTCGACGCGCCCGGCGAGGGCGGCGGCCTCGTGGCCGAGCCCCGCCTGCGCGGGGGCGGTGGTGGCGCCGGGGCGCGTGGCGAGGGTCGCGGCTTGCGGGGGCGTGCCCGTGCGGCCGTCGGCGAATCCGGTGACGGCGTAGACGACGGCGGGCGCGTCGGTGAGGACGCTGACGGCCCAGCTGGCGCGCTGGGCGTCGCCGAACCGCTCGGCGACGGTGCCGCGCGGCGCGTACGGGCGGGGCATCAGATCGGTGCGCTCGTCGAGCCGTTCGTCGGCGAACCGGCGGCGCAGGTCGCGCATCCCCTGGCTGCCGGTGGCGGTGACGAGCAGTCCGACGGTGGTGACGGCGGTGGACGTGGTGTCGGTGTAGGTGGCACGGAGCAGCCGTGTACAGCCGGCGGGGGCGAGGGCCTTCTCCAGGAGCGGGTCGAAGGCCTCTTCGCAGCCGCTGTCGGGGGCGACGCCGATCCGGGTCCAGGCGCGCTCGGCGCCGCCGGGCCCGGCCGCGTCGGCGCGCAGGACGGGCGGGAAGAGGTCGTCGACGGGGGTGGTGCGCCAGAGCGTGCCGCCGCGGGCGAAGGCGCGTTCGGCCGCGGTCCCGGCGCCACCGTCCGCGAGCCAACTCCCGGCGACGGCACCGCCGATGAGCCCGAGGCCGAGGACGAGGCAGACGGCGGCGGACAGCGTACGGGCCCCGGAGCGGCGGCCGGCGTCCCGGGGCGGCATCGGGGGCAGCGGTGGCAGGGACGGCGGCGGAGGCGGGAAGAAGGCGGAGGCCGGGAGGGGGCGGACGGGCAGTGCGGGCGCGCGGTCCGCCTCGGTGCTCACCCTGCGCTCCCCCTCGTGAGCCGGCTTCCCCGTACCCGCGCCCGGTCCTCGTTCGGGACAGGCCGGTCCGTATCCGGACATCTCTGTCCGGACATCACTCCGCGGGACGTGCGGCCCGCGGTGTGGGCGCCACTCTACGGGGCGGGCGGCGGCCGCTGCCATCTCGCCCGTGCGGGGCCCCTGTCCACCGCCGGGCGGCTCTGGCAAGCTGCGCCCCATGCGCCTTCCCGCCGCACCTCCCGCAGCGCTTCAGGCCGTACGTCCCGCCGTGCGCGCGAGCACCGAGCGGGCCCGCCTGGACCGGGCGACCGCCTCCTGCGACGCGCCGCTGGCCGTGGTCGACCTCCAGGCCTTCGACACCAACGCCGCGGACCTGGTGCGCCGGGCGCAGGGCAAGCCGGTCCGGGTGGCGAGCAAGTCGGTGCGCTGCCGGGCGCTGTTGGAGCGGGTGCTCGCCCGGGACGGCTTCACGGGCGTGATGAGCTTCTCGCTGGCGGAGTCCCTGTGGCTGGCGCGTTCGGGCGTCGAGGACGTGCTGCTGGCGTATCCGACGGCTGACCGGGCGGGCCTGGCGGAGCTGACGGCGGATCCGAAGCTGGCCCGGGCGGTCACGGTGACCGTGGACGACCCGGCGCAGCTGGCGCTGATCGACGCGGCCCGGACGGGGCGTGAGGACGTACGGGTGTGCCTGGAGTTGGACACCTCGCTGCGCCTGCTGGGCGGCCGGTTACGGCTCGGGGCGCTGCGCTCGCCGCTGCACGACCCGGAGCGGCTGGCGGATCTGGCGCGGTCGGTGGCACGCAGGCCGGGTTTCCGGCTGGTGGGCCTGATGGCTTACGAGGCGCATGTGGCGGGTGTGGGTGATGCCGTGGAGGGCCGGCCGCTGTACTCGCGCGCGGTGCGGCTGATGCAGGCCGCGGCGCGCCGGGAGCTGGCGGTGCGCCGGGCGGAGGCCGTACGGGCCGTGCGCGCCGTGGCGGAGCTCGAATTCGTCAACGGCGGCGGCACGGGGAGCGTGCAGCACACGGCCGCGGAGGACGCGGTGACGGAGGTCGCCGCGGGGTCGGGGCTGTTCGTGCCCCGGCTGTTCGACCACTACCGGTCGTTCCGCGGCCGCCCCGCGGCCCTCTTCGCGCTGCCGGTGGTGCGGCGGCCGGGGGTGGGCGTGGTGACCGTCCTGGGCGGCGGGTACCCCGCGTCGGGGGCGGCCGGATCCGACCGGCTTCCGCAGCCGTACCTGCCGGCGGGGCTGCGGCTGGACCCGCGCGAGGGGGCGGGCGAGGTGCAGACGCCGCTGCTCGGCGGGCCCGCGGACGATCTGCTGATCGGGGACAAGGTGTGGTTCCGGCATGCGAAGGCGGGAGAGCTGTGTGAGCGGTTCTCCGCGCTGCGGCTGATTGATGGCGACCGCATCGTGGATACGGTCGCCACCTATCGGGGTGAGGGGCAAACGTTTCTGTGAGGCCTCACAGGGTGGACGTTCGGGTGCGACCCGGTGGTCGGGTTGTGCCCACCCGTTCCGCTCCGGCGGAACGATTGCCCACAACGTTCGTCAGAACGCCTTGTCCACCTGGTCCGGGATGACCGAGCCGTCCGCGCGGCGGACCGGGATCTTCGAGCCGTCCTCCGCCGTCGCGCCCGTCGTCGCGCACGGGTACGTACCGGACTTGCGCGGCATCGGGTCGATGAACATCGGGTTGGCCACCCAGCGGCCGTCCACGTCGTCGTAGGCGCGGCACATCAGCTCGGACTTGTTCCGGTTGATGGCCACGTGCGCGCCGGTGGCGTCGTTCACGAACGTCACGTCGGTGTCGGCGTCGCCCGCGCCGAGCGCGATGCGGTGCCGGAAGTCCTGCTGCTGCCAGGCCTTCGCGCCCTTGATCTTGAAGATCTCCTGGTTGATCATGCAGCGCTTGCCGTCCATGTACGGCAGGGCGTCGCCGCGGCCGGTCTCGACGCCGCCGCAGCCCTTGATGGCCGTGGTGAGGCGGCCGTGCTTGGTGATGCTGCGGATGCCGATGGTGTGCTTGGCGTCCAGGCCCACGCCGCCCGACCAGGCCTCGGCGATCGGCTCGGAGGAGGCGGAGACGATGTAGACGTCGAAGCCGGCCGCCTTGAGCGTACGGATGAGGTCCTTCTGCTGGTCGTAGTAGCGGACGTAGCCGGCGAGGGTGTGCGTGCCGACGGTCTGCTCGGCGCCCACGGGCGCGGCGAGCTGCTCGGCGCGCGCCTGCTTGGCGATGGAGGTCAGCGCGGCGGGCGTGTGACCGGCGAACAGCTGCGGGATCCAGGCGTACGCGGGGACCGTGCGGCGGTGGTTCCAGTCGCCGGCGAAGGCGTCGGCGCCGGCCATCGTCTTCGACTTCTCGCGGATCTCGAAGATCTCGTCGGCGCAGGCGGTGTTCTTCGAGGTGGGCAGCGGCCGGCCGGGGCGCACGGCGGTGCCGCAGGCCTTGGTGAGGGCCTTGTCGGCGGCCGGGGTGAGCCAGGCGCTGGTGTCCTTCCAGCTGCGGGGCTGGAGGATCTTGTCGTGCTTGAGCGCCCACGCGAGCGTGGCGTCGGTGATGTCGTTCTTGACGACGGTGTTGTCCCAGTCGAAGGCGGCGACGGGGCGGGGGCCGTTCTTGCCGGAGCAGGTGCCGCGCTCGTCGATCATCTTCTGGAGCCGGGCGCGGTTGTCGCCGGCCCACGGGAGGTTCTTGTCGAGCTGGGGGCAGTTGCGGCGGGGCGCGTCGTGGGAGGGCGCCGCGGTGGCCGGAACCGCCGTGGCGAGGGCCGCGGCGGCAACGAGGCCGGCGACGATGGCGGACTTGGTGCGCATGTGCTCTCTTTGCGGTGGTGCGTGCGGTGGCAGGGGATCCCCCGGCGCCGGCCGGTGCGGGCCCGGCACCGGGGGATCCACGGCGGGAACCGGCCCCCGGGGTCTGCACCCGTGAACCGGTTCCACCGTTTGATCATGGACCTTACAGCGGGGTCACGTACGCGCCCGCGATGCCACCGTCGACGAGGAATTCGGCGGCGTTGACGAAGGACGAGTCGTCGCTCGCGAGGAAGGCGACCGCGGAGGCGATCTCCTCGGGCTCGGCGAAGCGGCCGACGGGCACGTGCACGAGGCGGCGCGCGGCCCGCTCGGGGTCCTTGGCGAAGAGCTCCTTGAGCAGGGGGGTGTTCACCGGCCCCGGGCACAGGGCGTTGACGCGGATGCCCTCGCGGGCGAACTGCACGCCGAGCTCGCGGGACATCGCCAGCACGCCGCCCTTGGAGGCGGTGTAGCTGATCTGGGAGGTCGCGGCGCCCATGACGGCGACGAAGGAGGCGGTGTTGATGATGGAGCCCTTGCCCTGGCGCTGCATGTAGGGGAGGGCGGCCTTGCAGCAGAGGTAGACGGAGGTGAGGTTGACCTCCTGGACGCGCTTCCAGGCGTCGAGCCCGGTGGTGAGGATCGAGTCGTCGTCGGGCGGGGAGATGCCGGCGTTGTTGAAGGCGATGTCGACCGAGCCGTAGGTGTCGTAGGCGGTCTTGAAGAGCGCCTCGACCTCCTCGGGGCTGGTCACGTCGACCTTGACGAAGAGCCCGCCGGTCTCGGCGGCCGCGGCCTTGCCGGCGGTCTCGTCGATGTCGGCGCAGACGACGCGGGCGCCCTCGGAGGCGAGGCGGCGGGCGGTGGCCAGGCCGATGCCGCTGCCGGCGCCGGTCACGACGGCGGTGCGGCCGACGAGGCGGCGGCAGACGGGGGTTTCTTCGGTCAAGGCAGTGGCCTTTCTGTGAGGCGCGGTGCGGTGCGCTGTTGGTACGAGGTACGAGGGGGAGTGAGGCGGGGACGCGGTCCGCCGGCTACCCCTCGGCGGGCTCGGAGTCGTCGACGGCGATGAAGACGTTCTTGGTCTCCGTGAACGCGGCCAGCGCGTCGGGGCCCAGCTCCCGGCCCAGCCCGGAGCCCTTGAAGCCGCCGAACGGCGTCGCGTAGCGGACGCTGCTGTGGGAGTTGACGGAGAGGTTGCCGGCGGCGACGGCACGGGAGACGCGCAGGGCCCGGGAGACGTCGCGGGTCCAGATCGAGCCGGAGAGGCCGTAGTCGGTGGCGTTGGCGATCCGTACGGCTTCCGCCTCGTCCTCGAAGGGGATGACGACGGTGACCGGGCCGAAGATCTCCTCGACGGCGGTACGGTCCTCCGGCCGGCCCTCCAGGACGGTCGCCGGGTACCAGAACCCCTTGCCCCGCGGGGCCTCGCCGCGGATCGCCGCGGGCTCGGTCTCGCTGACGTAGGACCGTACGCGCTCGCGCTGCGCGGCCGAGATCAGCGGGCCCATCTGCGTGGCCGGATCCGCCGGGTCGCCGACGGCGAAGGACTTCACGGCCGGCTCCAGGAGCTCCATGAAGCGGTCGTACACGGAACGCTGGACGAGGATGCGGCTGCGGGCGCAGCAGTCCTGGCCGGTGTTGTCGAGGAAGGAGCCGGGAGCGGCCGCGGCGGCCCGCTCGACGTCGGCGTCGGCGAAGACGATGTTGGGGCTCTTGCCGCCGAGTTCGAGGGTCACGCGCTTCACGCCGGCCGCGCACTTGGCCATGATCTGCTTGCCGACCGCCGTGGAACCGGTGAAGACGACCTTGGCGACGCCGGGGTGCTCCACGAGGGCGTTGCCGGCGACGGGCCCGGCGCCGGGCAGGACCTGGAAGAGGCCCTCGGGCAGCCCCGCCTCCAGCGCCAGCTCCGCCAGCCGCAGGGCGGTCAGCGGGGTGGTCTCGGCCGGCTTGAGGAGGACGGCGTTGCCCGCGGCCAGGGCGGGGGCGAGGCCCCAGGCGGCGATGGGCATCGGGAAGTTCCACGGGGCGATGACGGCGACGACGCCCAGCGGCTCGTGGAAGGTGACGTCCAGGCCCCCGGCGACGGGGATCTGCGCGCCGGCGAGCCGCTCCGCTCCCCCGGCCGCGTACTCCAGCAGGTCGCGGGCGTTGCCCGCCTCCCAGCGGGCGTTGCCGATCGGGTGACCGGCCTCGCGGACCTCCAGCTGGGCGAGCTCCTCCAGGTGCGTGTCTACTGCGGCGGCGAAGCGGCGGAGGTGGCGGGCGCGGTCGCCGGGGGCGAGCCGGGACCAGCTGCGCTGGGCTTCGGCGGCGCGGCGGACTGCTGCGTCGACGTCTTGCGGCGTCGCCGCGGGGACGGTGGCGACGAGTTCCTCGGTCGCCGGGTTGATCACTTGGTGCTCGTGCACGTCCTTCTCCTGGGGTTCGCTGCGCCGCGTTTCGTGTCCTGCTGCACGCCGGTGGTTCCGTTGTGCCCACCCGTTCCGCCCCGCGGAACGATTGCCCACAACGGGGTGGGGAGGGCGTGTTACATCCGCTCGAAAGAGCGGAAGCGCTCCCAGTCCGTTACCGCCGTGTCGTAGGCGTCCTGCTCCACTCGCGCCATGTGCAAGTAGTGCTCGACGACTTCGTCGCCGAAGGCTGCCCGTGCTATCGGGCTGGCCTCCCACAGGGCGGCGGCCTCGCGCAGGGTGGCGGGGACGTGCTGCGCGTCGCCCGCGTAGGCGTTGCCGGTACAGACCTCGGGCAGCTCCAGCTCGTGCTCGACGCCGTACAGGCCGGCGGCCACCATGCCCGCGACGGCGAGGTACGGGTTCACGTCCCCGCCCGGGAGGCGGTTCTCGAAGCGGTGGGAGTGGCCGTGGCCGATGACGCGCAGGGAGCAGGTGCGGTTGTCGGGGCCCCAGGCGACGGCGGTGGGCGCGAAGGAGCCGGGCCGGAACCGCTTGTAGGAGTTGATGTTGGGGGCGTAGAGGAGCGTGAAGTCGCGGAGGGCGGCGAGCTGTCCGGCGAGGAAGTGCCGCATCGTCTTCGACATGCCGTACGGGCCCTCGTCGTCGGCGAGGACGGGCCGCCCGGCCTCGTCGCGCAGCGAGAGGTGGATGTGGCAGGAGTTGCCCTCGCGCTCGTCGTACTTGGCCATGAAGGTGAGCGCCATGCCCTCCTGGGCGGCGATCTCCTTCGCGCCGGTCTTGTAGACGACGTGCTGGTCGCAGGTGGTGAGGGCGTCGTCGTAGCGGAAGGCGATCTCGTGCTGGCCGAGGTTGCACTCGCCCTTGGCGGACTCCACGGTCATCCCGGCGGCGCCCATCTCGTTGCGGATGCGGCGCAGGAGGGGTTCGACGCGGCCGGTGCCGAGGACGGAGTAGTCGCAGTTGTACTGGTTGGCCGGGGTCATGCCGCGGTAGCCGCGGCTCCAGGCCTCCTCGTACGTGTCCTTGAAGACGATGAACTCCAGCTCCGTGCCCGCGTACGCGCTCCAGCCGTGCTCGGCCAGCCGGTCGAGCTGGCGGCGCAGGATCTGCCGGGGCGAGGCGAGGACGGGCGAGCCGTCGTGCCAGGCGAGGTCGGCGGTGAGCATGGCCGTGCCGGGGTTCCAGGGGGTGCGGCGCAGGGTGGAGAGGTCGCCGCGGATGGCGAAGTCCCCGTAGCCGCGTTCCCAGGACGACATGGCGTAGCCGTCGACGGTGTTGAGGTCGACGTCCACGGCGAGGAGGTAGTTGCAGCCTTCGGTGCCGTGGTCGAGGACGTCGTCGAGGAAGAACCGGGCGGCGAACCGCTTCCCCTGGAGTCGTCCCTGCATGTCGGTGAAGGCGAGGACGACGGTGTCGATCTCCCCGGTGTCGACCAGCCTGCGCAACTCCTCGACGGCGAGCGGGGGCGTGCGGTCTGCCACAGTGATGCCTCCTGTCGGTGCGACCGGAGGTCTTAAGGTAGGGCTGAAGACCATTAAAGGGAAGGGGTCAGATGAACGATCATGCGGCTGACCGGTCGGGCCGGCCGGAGCGGACGGACCGGACGGACCGGACGGACCGGCTCGCCCCGGTGCTGCGCCCGGTCCGCGCGGGCAACGGCTTCGAGGAAGCGCTGGAGCAGATACTCCAGATCATGCGGCTGGGCCTGGTGGCCGAGGGGGAACGGCTGCCCGCCGAGCGCGAGTTGGCCGACCGGCTGCGCGTGAGCCGGGTGACGCTGCGCGAGGTGCTGAAGGTCTTGCAGGACCAGGGACTGGTCGAGAGCCGGCGCGGCCGCTACGGCGGGACGTTCGTGCTCGCACGGCCCGCGACGGAAGCGGGCGAGGACGAACTGCGCCGCCGGGTCGCCGGCGTGGACGTCGAGGACACGCTGCGCTTCCGCGAGGTGCTGGAGGTGGGCGCGGCCGGGCTGTGCGCCGCGCACGGGCTCCCCGAGGGCGGGGCCGGGCGGCTGCGCGCCGCGCTGGCCGCCACGCACGACGCTCCGCTGGCCGGGTACCGCCGCGCGGACACGCTGTTCCACCTGACGCTCGCCGAGCTGTCGGGATCCCCGTCGCTGGCCGAGCGGTACGCCGCGGTCCGGGCGACGGTCAACGACCTGCTGGACTGCATTCCGCTGCTGGTCCGGAACCTGGAGCACTCGCAGCAGCAGCACACCGCGCTCGTGGAGGCGGTCCTCGACGGCGACGCGGAAGGGGCGCGCGAGGTGATGCGCGAGCACTGCTGCGGGACGGCGGCGCTGCTGCGGGGTTTTCTGTCGTAACGCCCGTCACGTAACCCGCAGGGACCTCTCTCGTAACCAGTGTTTTACGCAAGGGGGTTGCCGAATCAGCCACGCCGGAGCAAAGGTATGCCGCAAAACCTTTACCCCCCGAGGCAGGGAGCGGCAGCATGCCCGAACGCACGGAGACACCCGAGGCAGCGCCACGCTCCCCGGACCGGACGCCGGACAGCCCGGACGGCCCAGGCTCCCCGGACTACCTGGAGAAGCGCACCCTGCGCCGCGGCAGCGCCGGCCCCCTGCTCCTCACCGGCCTCGGCGTCGCCTACGTCGTCTCCGGCGACTTCTCCGGCTGGAACTTCGGCCTCGCCCACGGCGGCTTCGGCGGGCTCGCCGTCGCCGCCGCCCTCATGGGCCTGATGTACACCTGCATGGTCTTCGCCCTCGCCGAGCTCGCCTCCGTCCTGCCGACGGCGGGCGGGGGTTACGGCTTCGCGCGGCGCGCGCTCGGCCCGTGGGGCGGCTTCCTCACCGGCACCGCCATCCTCATCGAGTACGTCCTCGCGCCCGCGGCGATCTCCCTCTTCATCGGCGACTACGTCGAGTCCCTCGGCCTGTTCGGGCTCACCTCCTCCTGGCCCGTGTACCTCGCCTGCTTCGTCCTCTTCATCGGCATCCACCTGTGGGGCGTGGGCGAGGCGCTGCGGTTCAGCTTCGTCGTCACCGGCGTCGCCGTCGCCGCGCTGCTGATCTTCGCGGCGGGGGCGCTGACCGACTTCGACGCGGCCCGGCTGCACGACATCCCCGCCGACACGAGCGCCCTCGGCGCGTCCTCCTGGCTGCCGTTCGGGGTGCTCGGGATCTGGGCGTCGTTCCCCTTCGGGATGTGGTTCTTCCTCGGCGTCGAGGGCGTGCCGCTCGCCGCCGAGGAGACCAAGGACCCCGTGCGGTCCCTGCCCCGGGCCATGGCCGCCGCCATGGGCATCCTGCTCGTCCTCGCCCTGCTCACCTTCCTCGCCTCGACGGGCGCGGGCGGCGCGGACGCCCTCAAGGACGCCGGTAACCCGCTCGTGGCCGCCGTGCAGCCGGACGGGCACCCCACCGTGCTCGGCCGCGTCATCAACTACGCGGGGCTCGCCGGCCTGGTGGCCTCCTTCTTCTCCCTCATCTACGCCGGCTCGCGGCAGCTCTTCGCCCTCTCCCGGGCCGGCTACCTCCCCCGCGTCCTCTCCCTCACCAGCCGCCGCAAGGCCCCCTGGCTGGGCCTGGTCGTGCCCGGCGCGCTCGGCTTCGGGCTTGCGGCCGCGACCGGGGACGGTGCGCGGATGCTCAACGTCGCGGTCTTCGGCGCCACCGTCTCGTACGCGCTGATGTCGCTCTCCCACATCGTGCTGCGCCGCCGCGAGCCGGGGCTGGCGCGGCCGTACCGCACGCCCGGCGGCGTCGCCACCTCCGCGCTGGCCTTCCTGCTCGCCTGCGCGGCGCTCGTGGCGACCTTCCTCGTGGACGTCACCGCCGCGCTCGTCGCCCTCGGCGTCTACGCCGTCGCCGCCGTGTACTTCGCCTGCTGGAGCCGGCACCGGCTCGTCGCGGGGGCGCCCGAGGAGGAGTTCGCTGCGCTTGCCGCGGCGGAGGCGGAACTGAACCGCGACTGAACCGTGTGATCAACGTCGTAGCGTACGGAACGACCCCCGTACGGAAAGGACCCGCTCCATGCCCCGCCAGCCACTGATCGGCGTCACCACCTACCTCACCCGGGCCCGCTGGGGCGCCGCGTGGGACCTGCCGGCCGCGCTCCTGCCCGCCTCCTACGCGCAGCACGTGCAGCGAGCCGGCGGCCTGGCCGTACAGCTGCCGCCGGACGACCCGGCCGCCGCCGGCGACATAGTGCGGCGGCTGGACGGCCTGGTCCTCGCCGGCGGCGAGGACCTCGACCCCGGCCTCTACGGGGAACGCCCCCACGCGCGCGCGGGCGCGCCCGTGCCCGAGCGCGACGCCTGGGAACTGGCGCTGCTGGACGCCGCGCTGGAGCGGGGGGTTCCGGTGCTCGGGATCTGCCGGGGGATGCAGCTGATGAACGTGCATGCCGGCGGGACGCTGTGCCAGCACCTGCCGGACGAGGTGGGGCACGAGGACCACAACCCGGTCGTCGGCTCCTTCACCGACCACCTGGTCAAGCCGGTGCCGGGCACGCGGCTGGGCGGCCTCCTGCCCGAGCCGTGCGACGTCGCCACGCACCACCACCAGTCCGTCTCCCGCCTGGGCGACGGCCTCGTCGCGACCGCGTACGCGGAGGACGGCACCGTCGAGGCACTGGAGCGGCCGGGTGACGGCGTGTTCGCGGTGGGCGTCCAGTGGCACCCGGAGGCGCGGGACGACTTGCGTCTGACGCGAGCGCTGGTGGAGGCGGCAACCACCCACTAGGCCCTTCCGGACGCGCCACCACGGGTTCATGGGTGCCCGCACCCATGAACCCGCCGCAGCGAAGGGGGTCGGCCGGGCCGGCCGGGGCCCGGGTCAGGGCCGGGTCAAGCCCAGGAGATCCCTCGCCGGGCCCGTCGGCCGGTGGCCCGTGGGCCAGACCGCCCTGAGTGCCCGGTGCAGGTCGAGGTCCCCGACGGGGATCTCGACCAGCCGGCCGGACGCCAGCTCCTCCCCGATCGCCAGCTCGCTGAGCACGGACGGCCCCGCGCCGCCCACCACCGCCGCCTTCACCGCCGTCGTGGAGGCGAGTTCGAGCAGGGGCTCGGCGAGCCCCCCGTGCGCGGCGAGGGCCGCGTCCAGGACCTGCCGGGTGCCCGAGCCCCGCTCGCGGAGGATGAGCGGGGTCACGGCCAGCTCCCCGGCGTCCAGGGGCGCCCGGCGCCGGGCCCAGGGGTGGGCCGGGGCCGTGACGACGACCAGCCGGTCGCGGGCGACGACCGCGCCGGACAGCCCGGCCGGCAGGGCGATCCCCTCGACGAACCCCAGGTCGGCCTCGCCGGCCCGCAGCCGCTCCGCGACGGCCGCCGAGTTCCCGGCGAGCAGGGACACCGCCGTCCCGGGCCGCCGGGCGCGCAGGGCGACCAGCCAGCCGGGCAGCAGGTACTCGGCGATGGTCATGCTCGCCGCGACCCGCAGCCGCGAGTCCCGCCGCCCGCGCAGCGCCTCCGCGCCGGCGTCGAAGGCCTCGGCGGCCTCGACGACGCGCCGGGCCCAGTCGGTGACGAGGACGCCCGCGTCGGTGAGCGTCGAGCCGCGGGGCGAGCGCTCGACCAGGGCGACGCCGAGCATGCGCTCCATGCCGCGGATCCGCCCGCTCGCCGCGGGCTGGCTGATGCCGGTCTCCCGCGCGGCCCGCCCCAGGCTGCCCAGCCGGGCCACGGCCAGCAGCAGCTCCAGCGCGGCGAGGTCGGGTACGCGGTCCGCGAGCCGCCCATGAGTCATAACTCCAGATTATGCCCTCATAGAGCCAAGGTCCCTAGTGACGGACCGCATCCCCGCCGATCCTTGAGGCATGAGCACATCCCGCACCACCTCCCCCCTACGCCACCTCGGCCCCAACTGGTACGCCGCCGTCATGGGCACCGCGATCGTCGCGAGCGCCGGCCGCGCGCTGCCCGTGCGGCCGCCGGGCCTGACCGGGGCGTGCGAGGCGGTGTGGGCGCTGTCGGCGGTGATGCTGGCCGCCCTGCTCGTGGCGCGGGCCGTGCACTGGGCCCGCCACAGCGACCAGGCGAGGCGGCACCTCGGCGACCCGGCGGTGGCGCCGTTCTACGGCTGTGCCGCGATGGCCCTGCTGGCCGTCGGCGGAGCCACCCTCGCCGTGGGCTCCGGGGTGATCGGCACGGGCGCCGCCGTGGCCGCCGACGCGGTCCTGTGGACGGCCGGCACCGTGACCGGCCTGGCCGCCGCGGCGGGCATCCCGTACCTGATGGTGACCCGGCACCGGATAGAGCCCGGCCAGGCCTCCCCGGTGTGGCTGCTGCCCGTCGTGGCGCCCATGGTCTCCGCGGCGCTGGGCCCGGCCCTGGTGCCGCACCTGCCCGCCGGGCAGTGGCAGGAGGCCATGGTGCTGGCCTGCTACGCGCTCTTCGGGATGAGCCTGCTGGCGACCCTGCTGATCCTGCCCGCGGTCTTCGCGCGGCTGATCCACCACGGCCCGCTGCCGCTCGCGCTGACCCCGGCCCTCTTCCTCGTGCTGGGCCCGCTGGGCCAGTCGACCACCGCCGTCGGCAACCTCGCCGACGCCGCGCGGGGCGCGCTGCCCGCCCCGTACGCGCACGCCGCGGCGCCGTTCGCCGTGCTGTACGGCGCCCCGGTGATGGGCTTCGCGATGCTGTGGCTGGCGCTGGCCGCGGCCATGGTGCTGCGGGCGTTCCGGCAGGGCATGGGCTTCGCGATGACCTGGTGGGCGTTCACCTTCCCCATAGGCACCTGCGTCACCGGCGCCGCGGGCCTCGCCCGCCACACCGGTCTGCACGCCCTGACCTGGCTGTCCGTGGGCCTGTACGCGGTCCTGGTGGCGGCCTGGGCGGTCGCGGCGGCCCGTACCGCGCACGGCCTGGTCAGCGGCCGGCTGCTCGCAGCGCCGCGCCCAGCACCGCAGCAGCTTCCGTCAGTGAGGGTCCGTACCACGTGAGGTGACGCCCGCTGACGAGCGCGCACGGCAGCCCGGGGAAGGACTCCGGGCCGTCGTCGTGTGTGAAGCGGTAGGGCTCGTCGGGCAGGACGGCCAGCTCCGCGCCGCACGCGTTGAGCTCGTCGAGGGGGATGCGCGGATAGCGCTCGGGGTGGCCGGCGTGGACGTTGGCGACGCCGAGCCGGGCGAGGAGGTCGCCGGCGAAGGTGTCCCGGCCGAGGACCATCCAGGGCCGCCGCCACACCGGCACCACGGCCGGCACGGCCTCCCCAGCAGCCCGTACGTCCCGCCACGCGTCCTCCGCGTCGGCCAGCCAGTCCGGCCGGGCCAGGCCGCAGCCGCGCACCAGGACCCGTTCCAGCTCCGTGAACGCCTGGGGCAGCGTGCGGACTTCGGTGACCAGCACGTCCAGCCCGGCGGCGCGCAGCGCGCCGAGGTCGGGGGCGCGGTTCTCCTCCTCGTTGGCGAGGACGAGGTCGGGCGCGAGGGCGGCGATCCGCGCCGTGTCGGGGTTCTTCGTCCCGCCGATCCGTACGACGCCGAGGCCCGCGGGGTGGTCGCACCAGTCGGTGGCGCCGACGAGCAGCCCGGGCTCGGTCGCGGCGACGGCCTCCGTCAGGGAGGGCACGAGGGAGACGACGCGGCGAACGGCGGGGCGGCTGCTCCTTGGGGTGACCACCGCCCCACCGTACGCCCGTTCGTCAGTGGCCGACGGGTGCGAGCTTGTCGGCCAGGCCCGGGTGGGCGTCCAGCCAGCGGCGGGCGGAGTCCTTCTCCTTGCCCTTGCCGCCGTCCTGGATCGCGACCTCCAGGGAGGCGAGGTCCTGCTCGGACAGCTTGAAGTCCTTCAGCCAGGCGGTGACTTCGGGGAAGTCCTTGCCGAAGTCCTTCTTGCCGACGGCGTGGATCTCCTCGCCCTTGCCCCAGGCGCCCTTGGGGTCCTTGAGCTTCTTCAGCTTGTGCTTGCCGTAGGCCCAGTGGGGCGACCACAGGGTGGTGACGATGGGCTCCTGCTTCTTGATGGCCCGGTCGAGGTCGGCGAGCATCGAGGAGGTGGACGAGGAGACGACCTTGTACTCGCCGTCCAGGCCGTACTCCTTGAGGACCTTGTCGTTGAGCGTGGCCATCATGCCCGCGCTGGACTCGATGCCGACGATCTTCCCGCCGAACTGCCCGCTCTTGCCCTTGAGGTCCTCCAGCGAGTCCACGCCCTTGACGTAGTCGGGCACGGACAGCTCCAGCGACGTGGGCCCGTACCAGGCGCCCAGGTCGGTGAGCTGGTCGCGGTAGCGGTCCATGTACTGCTTGTGGGTCGTGGGCAGCCAGGAGTCGAACTGGACGTCCATCTGGCCCTGGGCCAGCGCGGTGTACAGCGGGCCGGGGTCGAGCTGCTTGACGTCCGGCTTGAACCCGCGGTCCTCCAGGATGTTCTGCCACAGGTACGTGGTGGCGACGGCCTCGTCCCACGGGAAGTAGCCGAGCTTGATGCCCCGGCCGTGGCCCACGTCGGCGCCGGCCGCGACGCTGTGCCCGCCGTCGCCGCTGCGGGCGAGGTTCATGCCGCCGGCGACCAGCGCCAGGACGACGACGCCGACGGCGGCGACGGCCGTGCCGGGCCGGTAGCGCAGGACGGCGAGCCCGCGGGCGGCGGACGCGGCCTTGGCGGCGGCGCGCCGGCCGAGCGGGGAGACGCGCTGGTTGAGGGCGCCGGTCATCCGGTCCAGGTAGATGGCGAGGACGACGACGGCCAGGCCGCTCTCGACGCCGCCGCCGATGTCGACCTTGGTGACGGCCGCGTACACGGCCTCGCCGAGGCCGCCCGCGCCCGCCATGCCGGCGATGACGACCATGGACAGGGCCAGCATGATCACCTGGTTGACGCCCGCCATGATCGTGGGCAGGGCGAGCGGCAGCTGGACCCGGGTGAGGGTGTCGCGCGGCGTGGTGCCGAAGGCCGTCGCGGCCTCGACGAGCTCGCCGTCGACCTGCCGGATGCCCAGCTCGGTCATGCGGACGCCGGGCGGCATCGAGAACACGACGGTCGCGATCAGGCCGGGGATCGGCCCGATCGAGAAGAACATGACGCCGGGGATGAGGTAGACGAACGCCGGCATCGTCTGCATGACGTCCAGGGCGGGGCGCAGCGCCCCGCTGACCTTGCTGCTGCGGGCCGCCCAGATGCCGAGCGGCACGGCGACGAGCAGGGTGATCAGGCTCGCGACGAGGACGAGCGAGAGGGTCGCCATCGCGGCTTCCCACAGGCCGAAGGAGTCGACCAAGGCGAAGCCGGCGAAGGTGAGCACGGCGGCCAGGAGGCCGCGCAGCCACCAGGCGACGACGGCCAGGATGCCGGCCATGAGCAGCGGCTCGGGGCCGCCGAGGACGGCGTTGACGCCGTCGTACATGCCGGTCAGGACGGTGTTGATGGCGTCGAAGAGCCAGCTCAGGTGGGTCTGCAGCCAGCTGACGGCGTTCTCCGCCCAGCTTCCGAGGTGGATCCTAGGCACGGGCGCTCACCTCCGCCTCGTCGGCGCGGGCGGGCGTGGCGGCCTCCGCGGGCTCGTCGCCGGCCTCCGGGGACTTCGCGGCCGCGGCCTTCGCGGCCGCCGGCTTTCCGGCTTCCGCCGTCTGCGGGGTCCGCTGGGCGGGCACCTCGGCCTCTTCGCCGAGCGCGGTGAGCAGCAGGTCGCGCGTGATGACACCGGCCGGCTCGCCCTGCGCGTCGGTGACGGTGAGGGGGTCGGTGCTGCGGGCGAGCGGGGTGAAGAGCTCGGCGACGGGCGTCGCGGCGGGGACGGTGGCGGCACCGGCCCCGGCTCCGGCGCCGCTGGTCATGATCGAGCCGGCGGTCAGCACCCGGCTGCGGTCGACGTCCTGGATGAAGGAGGCCACGTAGTCGTTGGCCGGGCGCACGAGGATGTCCTCCGCGGTGCCGTTCTGCACGATCCGGCCGTCGCGCATGACGGCGATCCGGTCGCCGAGGCGCATGGCCTCGTTGAGGTCGTGGGTGATGAAGACGATGGTCTTCTTCAGCCGCGTCTGGAGGTCCAGGAGCTGGTCCTGCATGTCTCGGCGGATCAGCGGGTCGAGGGCGCTGAAGGACTCGTCCATCAGCAGCAGGTCCGCGTCGGTGGCCAGGGCGCGGGCGAGGCCGACGCGCTGCTGCATGCCGCCCGAGAGCTCGTCGGGCCAGGAGGTCTCCCAGCCCTTGAGGCCCGCGAGCTCCAGCGCCTCGGCGGCCCGCTCGAGGCGCTCCGCGCGCGGCACGCCCTGGACCTCCAGGCCGTAGGCCGCGTTCTCCAGCACGCTGCGGTGCGGGAACAGCGCGAAGTGCTGGAAGACCATGCTGATCTTCCGGGAGCGCACCGTGCGCAGGTCGCGCGGGGCCAGCGCGGTCAGGTCCTGGCCGTCGAAGAGAACGCGTCCGGCGGTCGGCTCCAGCAGGCCGTTGAGCATGCGCAGGAGGGTGGACTTGCCGGATCCGGACAGACCCATCACCACGAAGATCTGGCCGGCCTCGACCTCGAACGAGGCGTCGATGACGGCTGCGGTGGTGCCGTCGGCGCGCAGCTCGTCGCGGTCGGCACCGCTTTCGAGCCGTTCGACGGCGGCTTCGGGTCGTCTGCCGAACACCTTGTACAGATGCTCGGCCTGGAGCCTGGACACATACACCTCTCGGGTCGAACTCACGACGGCCCTGCCTCCCCCGGGTGGCAGGGCCGTGGAGCGGTGCGGCAATCGGTCCGCGCGCCCGCTTCCAGGCACACGTGCCGAGGACCGGGTCCGCTCCGGTGCCGCGCCTGCCCCCGATCAATCAGGGCAAACGGAACAGTGACCCGCTTCACATCGGCGGGGCGGGGTTGCGGGAGCCGTGTCAGTGGTCTGCGGCATGATCGGAGCGTGACGCGACGCCTGATGCTCCTCGACACCGCTTCCCTGTACTTCCGCGCCTACTTCGGCGTGCCGGACTCCGTCCGCGCCCCCGACGGCACCCCGGTGAACGCCGTGCGCGGCCTGCTCGACTTCATCGCCCGCCTCGTCCAGGACCACCACCCGGACGACCTGGTGGCCTGCATGGACTTCGACTGGCGGCCGCACTGGAGGGTCGAGCTCATCCCCTCCTACAAGGCGCACCGGGTCGCCGAGGAGACGGCGGCCGGCCCGGACGAGGAGGAGGTGCCCGACACCCTCTCGCCGCAGGTCCCGGTCATCGAGGCCGTGCTCGACGCGATCGGCATCGCCCGGGTGGGCGCCGCGGGCTACGAGGCCGACGACGTGATCGGCACGCTCGCGGGCCGCGCCGCGGGCCCGGTCGACATCGTCACGGGCGACCGCGACCTGTACCAGCTGGTGGACGACCGGCGCGGGGTGCGCGTGCTGTATCCGCTCAAGGGCGTCGGCACGCTCCAGCCGGTCGACGAGGCGCTGCTGCGCGAGAAGTACGGGGTGGACGGCTCCGGCTACGCCGACCTGGCGCTGCTGCGCGGCGACCCCAGCGACGGCCTGCCGGGCGTGCCGGGCGTCGGCGAGAAGACGGCCGCGAAGCTGCTGGCCGCCTTCGGCGACCTGGCGGGGATCCTGGCGGCCGTGGACGACCCGGCGGCGAAGCTGACCCCGGCGCAGCGCACGCGCCTGACGGAGGCCCGGCCGTATCTGGCGGTGGCGCCGAAGGTCGTACGGGTCGCGTCCGACGTTCCGCTCCCGCCGTTCGACGCGGCGCTGCCGGCGGAGCCGCGGGATCCCGAGGTGCTGGAGGCACTGGCGGAGCGGTGGGGGCTGGGCGGGTCCCTCCAGCGGCTGCTGGGCGTGCTCGGAGGCTGAGTCGCTGGGCCGGGTCCGCCTAACTTTGTTAAGTTAGGCGGACCTAACTTTTCAGGATCAGGGGATCAGGGGAGACAGCCATGGCAGACCGTCCCGTACGGAAGCAGCCCAAGCTCAACCGCGCGCACGTGCTGCGCACCGAGCGGCTCACGCCGCACATGGTGCGCGTGGTCCTCGGCGGCGAGGGCCTCGCGGACTTCGCCGCCGGCGAGCACACCGACCACTACGTGAAGCTGCTCTTCCCCGTGCCCGGTGTCACCTACCCCGAGTCGTTCGACATGCAGGTCATCCGCCAGGACCTGCCGCCCGAGCACTGGCCGAAGACCCGCACGTACACGGTGCGCTCCTTCGACCGCGCTGCGCGCGAGCTCGCCATCGACTTCGTCGTCCACGGCGACGAGGGCCTGGCCGGCCCGTGGGCGGCCTCCGTGCAGCCGGGCGCCGAGGTGCTCTTCCGCGGCCCCGGCGGCGCCTACTCCCCCGACCCGGCCGCCGGCTGGCACCTGCTGGCGGGCGACGAGAGCGCGCTGCCGGCGATCGCCGCGTCCCTGGAGCGGATCCCGGCGGGCGCGCGCGTCCACGCCTTCGTCGAGATCGCGGGACCGGAGGAGGAGCAGAAGCTGGAGCTGGCCGAGGGCGTCGAGGTCACGTGGCTGCACCGCGGCGCCGCGCCCGTCGGCGAGGCGCTGGTCGCGGCCGTCCGCGGGCTCGACTTCCCCGCCGGTGACGTCCAGGCCTTCGTGCACGGCGAGGCGGGCTTCGTGAAGGAGCTGCGCCGCTATCTGCGCGTGGAGCGCGAGGTGCCGCGCGAGCGGCTGTCCGTGTCGGGCTACTGGCGCCGCGGCCACGACGAGGACGGCTGGCAGGCGTCGAAGCGCGAGTGGAACCAGCAGGTAGAGGTGGAGCAGGAGGGCGCGGCGGCGGCGTAACCGCCGGCGCGGCAGCGGCCCGGCCGCGGGCCCCTGGCCCTCCCTCGGGGAGGGCCAGGGGCATTCCGCACGTCTCAGCCCACCGACGAGTACGCCACGACGCCCCGCAGCAGGCCGTCCACGGCCCGGCGCGCGTTCCGCGCCACCGTGCTGCCCGGCGGCGCCGCCGCCGCGATCTGCCCGAGCACGTCGATCAGCTGCTTGCACCACCGGACGAAGTCGCCCGCCGGCATCTCGATCTCCCGCAGGACCTCGTCCAGGCCGTGCCCGGACGCCCAGCGGTACGCGGCCCAGGCGAAGCCCAGGTCCGGCTCGCGCTGGCCGACGCCCTCCGTCTGATTGATCTTGTGCTGTTCCTCCAGGGCGTCCAGCCGGCCCCAGATGCGGACCATCTCGCCGAGGGCCTCCTTCGCGGGGCCCGCGGGCAGCTTCGGCGGCGCGGCGTCGTCGGCCGTGCGGGCCTCGAAGACCAGCGCGGAGGCGCACGCCGCCAGCTCGGCCGGCTTCAGGCCCTCCCACACGCCGTCGCGCAGGCACTCCGAGGCCAGCAGGTCGAGCTCGCCGTAGAGCCGGGCGAGCCGCCTGCCGTGCTCGGTGACTTCGGTCCCGTGCAGGTAGTCCAGGTCGGTCAGGAGCGCGCAGATCCGGTCGAAGGTGCGGGCGATGGTGTTCGTCCGCCCCTCGATGCGCCGCTCCAGCTGGCGGGTGTCCCGCTGCAAGCGGTGGTAGCGCTCGGCCCAGCGGGCGTGGTCCTCGCGCTCGGAGCAGCCGTGGCAGGGGTGCGCGCGGATGGCCGTGCGCAGCCGGGCGATCTCGGTGTCGTCCGTGGCGGCGGAGCGGGACTTGCGGTGCCGGTCGGGCACGATGTGCCCGGCCTTGGTGCGCAGCGCGGAGGCGAGGTCGCGGCGCGACTGCGGGGAGCGCGCGTTGAAGGACTTGGGGATCCGCATCCGCTCCAGGGGCTCCACCGGCACCGGGAAGTCGATCGGTGCGAGCCGCTTGACCTGCCGCTCCGCGGTGAGCACCAGGGGGCGCGGCCCGTCGTAGGGGTCGAAGCCGCGGTGCCGGTCCGCGCGGGCGGGCGGCACGCCGGGGTCGAGCACGAGGGCCAGGCCCGCGTACTTCCCCGTGGGGACGTGGATGACGTCACCGGGCTTGAGCCGCTCCAGGGCCGTGGCCGCCGCGGCGCGCCGCTGCACCGCGCCCTGCTTGGCCAGCTCGTTCTCGCGGTCCTTCAGCTCGCGGCGGAGCCGGGCGTACTCGTCGAAGTCGCCGAGGTGGCAGGTGATGGCCTCGCGGTAGCCCGCCAGGCCCTCCTCGTTCTTCTGCACCTGCCGGGAGATGCCGACGACCGACTTGTCGGCCTGGAACTGGGCGAACGACGTCTCCAGCAGCTCGCGGGAGCGGTGCCGCCCGAACTGCGAGACGAGGTTGACCGCCATGTTGTACGAGGGCTTGAAGCTGGAGCGCAGCGGATAGGTGCGGGTGCCGGCGAGGCCGGCGAGCGCGGCCGGGTCCATGGCGCGCTGCCACAGCACGACCGCGTGCCCCTCGATGTCGATGCCGCGGCGCCCCGCGCGGCCGGTGAGCTGGGTGTACTCGCCGGGCGTGATGTCCGCGTGGGTCTCGCCGTTCCACTTGACGAGCTTCTCCAGCACCACCGTGCGGGCCGGCATGTTGATGCCGAGGGCCAGCGTCTCGGTCGCGAAGACCGCCTTGACCAGGCCCTTGACGAAGAGCTCCTCGACGACCTCCTTGAAGGTCGGCAGCATGCCGGCGTGGTGGGCGGCGATGCCGCGCTCCAGGCCCTCCAGCCACTCGAAGTAGCCGAGGACGTGCAGGTCCTCGTCGGGGATGGAGGCGCAGCGCTCCTCGACGATCTCCCGGACCCGGGCGCGGGCCGCGTCGTCGTTGAGCCGCAGGCCGGCGTAGAGGCACTGCTGGACGGCGGCCTCGCAGCCGGCGCGGCTGAAGATGAAGGTGATGGCGGGCAGCAGGCCCTCGGCGTCGAGGCGCTCGATGACCTCGGGGCGGCCGGGCGTCCAGATCCGGCTGCGCTGGCGGCGCTCGCGCTCGCGGTCGGCCTCGCGCACCATCTTGCCGCGGCGCCGCTCCCGCGGGTTGTACGTGCGGCTGTTCTCCATGCGGGCCATGCGCAGCAGGTCGGGGTTGACCTCGCGGCGCGCGGCGCCGCGGCCGCCGTGGTCGGTCTCCTCCTCGAAGAGGTCGTACATCCGCCGGCCGGCCAGCACGTGCTGCCAGAGCGGGACGGGGCGCTCCTCGGAGACGATCACCTCGGTGTCGCCGCGCACAGTGTCCAGCCAGTCGCCGAACTCCTCGGCGTTGGAGACGGTGGCGGAGAGGGAGACGAGGGTCACCGACTCCGGGAGGTGGATGATGACCTCTTCCCAGACAGCGCCGCGGAAGCGGTCGGAGAGGTAGTGCACCTCGTCCATGACCACGTGGCCCAGGCCGATGAGCGCCTGGGAGTTGGCGTAGAGCATGTTGCGCAGGACCTCGGTGGTCATCACGAGCACCGGGGCGTCGGCGTTGACGCTGTTGTCGCCGGTCAGCAGGCCGACCTTGGCGGCGCCGTAGCGCCGGACGAGATCGCTGTACTTCTGGTTCGACAGGGCCTTGATGGGCGTCGTGTAGAAGCACTTGCGGCCCTGAGTGAGGGCCAGGTGGACGGCGAACTCGCCCACGATGGTCTTGCCGGAGCCGGTCGGCGCGGCGACCAGGACGCCCTTCCCGGCCTCCAGGGCCTTGCAGGCCTCTATCTGGAACGGATCCAGCTCGAAGTCGTACATCTCGCGGAACGGTGCGAGCGCGGTGGCCTGCTCGGCGGCGCGGACCCGCGAAAGGGCGTAGCGCTCAGCAGGGGACATGTCGTCGGTCATCTTGTGTACGAGCCTACCGGTGACCTCCGACAGTCACCTGATCTTTATCGAGCTCCCCGGCGCGGGCACGGGGCTCCCTCCGGGGAAGCCGCGCGCCCGCGCCGGGGGGACCGGGTCAGGTCACGTCGTCGTAGCTGGTGCGGGCGGTCTCGCGGCGTCCGCCCTCGGACCCCTCGTGCAGGGCCGGCATCGGCTCGGAGTCGCCGAGGGGCTGCGGGCTCAGGTCCAGCGGCGCGGCTTCGTCGTCCGACAGCAGGTGGTCGGGGTTGCGCCGCTCCCGGCGCTTGTCGTTGAGCATCGAGAACCCGACCGCACCGAAGTACAGGATGATGATCGGAACGGCGAGGATGCACATGCCGAACGGGTCGGTGCTGGGCGTGGCGACGGCGCCGAAGACGAAGGTGCCCATGACGACGCCCCGCCACCACTTGACCATGGTCTTGCCCGTGACCATGCCGGCGATGTTCATCATCACCAGGAGCAGGGGCAGCTCGAAGGCGAGGCCGAAGACGAGGATCATCCGGACGGTGAAGTCGAGGATGTCGTCGAGGTTGAGGGTGTTGGCCGCGGAATCGGGTGTGATCTGGAGCAGCACCCGCATGCTCATCGGCATGATCTCGTAGGCCAGCCAGGCGCCCGCGACGAAGAGCGGGGCCGCCGTCGCCACGAAGGCGACCGTGTACTTCTTCTCGCTCTTGTGCAGGCCGGGGGCGAGGAACGCCCACAGCTGGTAGAGCCAGATCGGCGAGGAGACCGTCACGCCCGCCAGGAGGCAGATCTTGACGATCGTCGTGAACGGCGACGACAGGCTGTTGAAGACGACGATCGCGCAGTTGCCGCCGTGGCTCTGGGCGAGATCGCGCCCGGGGCACTTGGGAACGGGGCTCGAGAGGAAATCCGTGAGCTGCTTCTGGTAGAAGGCAGCGACGATCGCGACCACGATGATCGCGAGGACCGCCTTGGCCAGCCGGTTGCGCAGCTCACGGAGGTGCTCCGCGAGCGGCATCCGCCCCTCGGGGTCCTTCTCCTTCTTGCGGGCAGACTTGGGCAACCCACGTCCCTATCTCGTGCGGCAGACGGACGCCGCGGGGGCGGCCGCCTCGATCGTCCCTGGAAAAGTGCTGCTCAGTGCTGCGTCGTGCGGTCGCTCGGCTCGGTGACCGGGCGCGCGCCCGCGACGTCGCCGGGAGCCGCCTTGATCGTACGCGGGGCCTGGCCGGCCGGCGGGTCGGCCGGAGCGGAGGCGTTGTCCTGGCCCTCCGACTTCATGGCCTTGGCCTCGCTCTTGAGGATGCGGGCGGACTTGCCGAGGGAACGCGCCATGTCCGGGAGCTTCTTCGCACCGAACAGCAGGACGATGACGACGAGAATGAGGATGATCTCGGGGGCGCCGAGCCTACCGAACATTTGCGTTTACCTTCTCACCGAGGCGGCATGGGGTGGGTACTGCCCGACTGATCGGACATTTGTCCATCAGACGCACGGCAGCGATCGTAACGCGCAGGGGTGAACGCCGGGCAATCCCCGTGCGTACTCCCGGAAGCGGCCCCCCGCCTCGTCGCCGGGGCCACCGAAACAGCGTACCGCCCGGTCAGTGGCCTTAGCAGAGAGCGGGAGGGAGGTTGTCAGAACCGCTCATTCCTGGCGCAAAGTCTGCACGGTCTGCGAGCTCGCCGCGGCGAGCGGCGCGGCGGCCCGCTCCAGGTCCTCCGCGGCCCGGCTGATCCGCAGCGAGCTCTCCGAGACCTGGCCGGCCAGCCGCCGCACCTCGGCCAGGACCCGGGCGGCCAGCACCCCGAGGACGGCGATGCCCAGGAAGGCGAGGGCGACGGCGAGCATGGGCCAGAACATGGGGCGAACCTATCGGGATGTCGGAATGACTCAAAACAACCGTTTGCCTGAGCTTGCCTGAGCGGCTCGCTCAGACCGTCGAGTGCAGCCGCAGGGTCCGCACCCCGCCGCCGGTCAGCAGCTCCACGATCCGCTCCCCCGCCGGCTTGCGGACCGCGGTGCCGCAGTCCGGGCAGGTGAAGGAGTAGAAGGTGGTGCGCCGGCTGCCGCCGATCGCCAGCCGCAGCGCGCTCGCCGCCAGCTCGAAGCGGCCGCGGCAGTCCGGGCACGCCGCCTTGAACATCGCGGCGCCCGGCACCCGCCCGTCCATCGCGTCCACCCTCACTCCCCGTACGCCGCAAGGGCCTCGCGGGCCGCGTCCCGGGCGCTGTCCGCCAGCACGGCCGGCGAGACTATGCGCCCGTCGCCGCCCAGCCGCAGCGCGAGCCGGCGCAGCGAGGCCGGCTCCGGGGTGCGCAGCGTGATCCGCAGGCCCCCGTCGGGCAGCTCCTCGGCGCTGTCGTGGGGGTAGTACTCGGCGACCCAGCGGCCGCCCGGGCCGACCTCGATCACGACCTCCGGGTCCTCGGCGGCCGGCTGCACCAGCCCCTCGGAGAGGTCCCGCAGCTCGACCGGCGGCGGATCGGACGGCTCGTCCAGCAGCCGGATTTCGGCCACCCGGTCCAGGCGGAAGGTGCGCCGGGCCTCCGACAGCCGGCACCACGCCTCCATGTACGTGTGGCCGACGACGAACAGCCGGATCGGGTCGACCTCGCGCTCGGTGAGCTCGTCGCGCGCGGGCGAGTAGTACGTGATCAGCACGCGGCGGCGCTCGGCGATCGCCCGGTCGACGTCCGCGAAGACGCCGCCCTCGGACTCGAAGGTCACCGACAGCCGGGAGCTGGCTCCGGCGGCCTCGCCCGCGGCGGCCTCGATCTTCGCGGTGGCCCGCACCAGCGCCTGCCGGCCGCTCTCGCGCAGGCCCGGCAGCGTGGCCACGGCGCGCGCGGCCACCAGCAGGGCCGTGGCCTCGTCGGCGGCGAGCCGCAGCGGCTCGCCGGTGCTGCTGCCCGAGGCGTCCGGGTTGTGCCACCAGATGCGGTCGCCGTCGGTGTCGATGTCGAGCAGGTCACCGCCGCGGAAGCTGGTGCCGCACATGGGCAGCACGTCGAGGTCGCCGATGAGCTCGTCCTCGGTGATCCCGAAGGCCCGTGCCACGTCCGTGACCCGGGCGCCGGGGCGCTCCCGCAGATAGGTGACCAGCGACAGCATGCGCCGCGTCTGGTCAATGGCGTTTCCGGCCATCAGAAGTCGGTCCGTTCCTCTCAGCCCCCGACGGACCCTCGGGCCCGTCGTCCGCCTGTCCCCGTATCAGCCTGTCTCAGCTCAGCCCTTGGCCACGGCACGCAGCCGGTCCAGGACCTGCTCCCGCAGCTCGGCCGGCTCCAGCACGACCACGTCCGGGCCGAACTCCACCAGCCACGCGTCCAGCCCGTGCCCGTACGGGATCTCCAGCTCGTCCCAGCCGTCGCCCAGCTCGCGCGTGCTCGTGGCCCGGGCCCGCAGCGGATAGCCGTGGTCCGCCCGCACCTTGATCCGGGCCGTGCCCGTCGCCGTCTCGCCCGCCCACCGCTCGACGGTCTCGCGGACCGTCACGTGGTCGGGCACCGGCGCCGTGAAGGGGATGCCCCGCGAGCGGACCTTGCCGGTGATCCGGGACAGCCGGAAGACCCGCTCCGCCTTGCGGTCGCGGTCCCAGCCCGCCAGGTACCAGTGGCCGCGCCAGCACTCCAGCGTCCACGGCTCGACGTGCCGCTGCTCGGGGCGGGCCGAGTTCGCCTTGCGGTAGTCGAAGACCACCGGGCGCCGGTCGCGCGCCGCGAGCATCAGCGGCTCGAAGGCCGCCTCGTGCACCGGGATCCGCGTCTCCAGCGCGCTGTGGCTGCCGTAGACCTCCTCCGCGAGCGGCATCCCGGCGGCCCGCAGCTTTTGCAGCGCTCCGCTGGCGGCGGCGGCCAGGCGCGCCTGCTGCCAGACGCTGGCCGCCAGCCCCAGGGCGGCGGCCTCCTCGACGTCCAGCGTGATGGGGGGCAGGCGGTTGCTGTCGCGGCGGGCCAGATAGCCGGTCTCGCCGTCGACGCTCTCCACCGTCTCGATGATCAGGCCGAGCTCGCGCAGGTCTTCCTTGTCGCGCTCGAACATGCGGTTGAAGGCGTCGTCACTGCCCTGGGCGTTGTCCGAGGCCCCGGAGTCGGCGCCCGAGGCCGCCGCGTACCCCGGCCCGAAGGCCTCGAGGTAGGCCTCAATGGACCCGCGAAGCTCCCGCTTGCTCAGCGGGCGGCGCGTCCCCAGCAGGCACAGTGCCAGGTTCATCAACCGCTCGGCCTTGGCAATCGCCATCGACGCCCTCTCTGCTTGTGCTCTCAACCGCTGACCGTACCGCTCCGGTCTTCCTGCGCAAAAGCCGAGGGTCCATGCCCCTGGAGGAGCATGGACCCTCGGCCCGCCGGCAGGTGACTCAGACCGCGATCAGGTCACAGACGAAGATCAGCGTCTCGCCCGGGGCGATCACGCCGCCACCGGCGCCACGCTCGCCGTAGGCGAGGTGGGCGGGGATGACCAGCTTGCGGCGGCCACCGACCTTCATGCCCTGGATGCCCTTGTCCCAGCCCTCGATGACCTGGCCGGCGCCCAGCTTGAACTCCAGCGGGGTGCCGCGGTTCCAGCTCGCGTCGAACTCCTCGCCGGTGGAGAAGGCCACGCCCACGTAGTGGACCTTGACGAAGTCGCCGGCCTTGGCGACCGCGCCGTCACCCTCCCAGACCTCGGTGATCTCCAGGTCAGAGGGCACCGGGCCGTCGGGGAAATCAATCTCGGGCTTGTCGATGCTCACGAAAGTGCTCCTACGAACGAATCTTGTAGACAACCGTGCAAGTCTGGCAGATATCGGTCGGAGATCAGACCTTGCCCACGATGTCCACGACGAATACCAGGGTGTTCTTGTCCAGACCGCTGCCGGCCTGGCCCTCGTAGCCCAGCTTCGGCGGGATCACCAGCTCGACCCGGTCCCCGACGTGCTTGCCGACCAGGCCCTTGTCCCAGCCCTGGACGACCGAGCCCGTGCCGATCTGGAAGCTCGTCGCCCCCGAGTGGTCCCAGGAGGAGTCGAACTTCTTGCCGTCCTCCCACTTCACGCCGGTGTACTGGGCGATCAGGCCCTCGCCGGCCTTGATCTCGGGGCCCGTGCCCTTGATCAGCACCTGCTCCTTGAGGTCCGACGGCGCCTTGGCGTCCTTGGGAATGGTGATCTCCGCGGCCTTCTGCGGCAGCACCTTCACCTCGGGCATGCCCTCGTCCGGCTTCGCCTGGTCGCCCTTGACCTCGCTCTTCGGGTCGACCTTCTGACCGCCGACCACGTCCACGACCCACACCAGGCCGTCCTCCGGAGCCAGGCCGAGCTGCGGGTTGACCTGCTCGCCGATGGTGTCCTTGACCGTGCCCACGACCTCGACCCGGCTGCCGGCCCGCTGGCCGGTCACGGCGTCCGCCACCTTCGCGGGCACCTGCTGGCCCGGCTGGCCCGCCGCGAAGACGTCCTGGCGGCGCACGTCCTTGTTGCCCGGGATCTGCCCCTGGCTCGACCAGGAACCGCCCAGCGGCTTGTCGTCCTTCATGCTCTGCACGGCGAAGTCGAGCCGCACGAACGTGCCCTTCTCGACCTTGTCGCCCTTGCCCTCCGAGAGCGTCTTGACGGAGAGCTCGTCGCCCGGCTTCGAGTCCTTCTCCACGGAGATCTCGGGCTTCTGGCCGAAGTCACCCTTCACCGAGACCTTCGCCTCGGACGACCCCTTGTCGTCACCGCCGCACGCCGCGGCGGAGAACAGCAGGGCAGGCACGGCCAGCGCCGCGGCCAGGCGACGCGTGTTCTTCGTGAGGTTCATCAGTCCAACTCGGGCTAGGGGGGTGGCTGAGCAAGTGCCCGCCACTCTACGGCCTCAATCTGTGCGATCAACCCCGCCCGACACGGCGGTGCACCGGGCCCGCACGGCCCGGCGCACCCCGCTGCCCGCACCGCCGGCTCACATCCCGGCGATCAGCTTCTCCACCCGGTCGTCCACCGACCGGAACGGGTCCTTGCACAGCACCGTCCGCTGCGCCTGGTCATTGAGCTTCAAGTGCACCCAGTCGACCGTGAAGTCGCGCCGCTGCTCCTGCGCACGGCGGATGAAGTCGCCCCGCAGCCGGGCCCGGGTCGTCTGCGGCGGCACCGACTTGCCCTCGAAGATCTTGACGTCATTGCACACCCGGGCCGCCCGGCCGCGCTTCTCCAGCAGGTAGTACAGCCCGCGGCGGCGGTGGATGTCGTGGTACGCGAGGTCTATCTGCGCGACCCTCGGGTGCGACATGGTGATGTTGTTCTTCGCCCGGTACTGCTCGATGAGCTGGTACTTCATCACCCAGTCGATCTCCGTGGAGATCCGGTCCAGATCCTCGTCCCGGACGGCCTCCAGGGTGCGGCCCCACAGCTCCAGGACCC
Organism: Streptomyces klenkii; assembly: GCF_003626645.1. GTDB lineage: Bacteria > Actinomycetota > Actinomycetes > Streptomycetales > Streptomycetaceae > Streptomyces > Streptomyces klenkii. The sequence continues at coordinate 57,588 of NZ_RBAM01000011.1, forward strand.
GCTCCACCGTGCCCGTGCGGATGCCGCGGCGCTCGCAGAAGTCCACGGCCTTCTCGTAGTACTCCTGCTGGACCTCCAGGGCCGAGGCCTCGCGCCCGCTCGCGAGCCGGACCTTCCGCCGGCCCGTAATGTCGTGACTGACCTCACGGATCGCCCGGATCGGATTCTCCAGCGTCAGGTCGCGCATGACCGTGCCCGCCTCGATCATGCGCAGCACCAGGTCCGTCGCGCCGACCTTCAGCAGCATGGTCGTCTCGGACATGTTGGAGTCGCCGACGATGACGTGCAGCCGGCGGTAGCGCTCGGCGTCCGCGTGCGGCTCGTCCCGCGTATTGATGATCGGGCGGGAGCGGGTCGTCGCCGAGCTGACGCCCTCCCAGATGTGCTCCGCGCGCTGACTGACGCAGTACACCGCGCCCCGCGGCGTCTGGAGCACCTTCCCGGCCCCGCACAGCAGCTGCCGCGTCACCAGGAACGGGATGAGAATGTCCGCAAGACGCGAGAACTCCCCGTGCCGCGCGACGAGATAGTTCTCGTGGCAGCCGTAGGAGTTCCCGGCGGAGTCGGTGTTGTTCTTGAAGAGGTAGACGTCGCCCGCGATCCCCTCCTCGTGCAGGCGCCGTTCGGCATCGACGAGCAGGCCCTCGAGAATGCGCTCGCCCGCCTTGTCGTGGGTGACCAGCTCGATCACGCTGTCGCACTCCGGCGTTGCGTATTCCGGGTGCGAGCCCACATCCAGGTAAAGACGCGCTCCGTTGCGCAGGAAGACATTGCTGCTGCGGCCCCAGGAAACGACACGGCGGAAGAGGTAGCGCGCCACTTCGTCAGGCGACAGCCGGCGCTGTCCCCTGAAGGTGCACGTGACGCCGTACTCGTTCTCCAGCCCGAAAATGCGGCGGTCCATGCCTGAACATTACGCCTGATGCCCTGCGCTGAAACCGGGTTCGACCGCACCGTTCCGATCATTTTCCGACCGGGCCGCGGCGGGCTCGTCCTCCGAGCGCGCCACGATGGGCGAGGGGCCCGCCGGAGCTTGCAGCGCACGCCGCGCCGCCAGCATGACGACCAGGGCGGCCACGCCGCAGCCCACGGCGACCGCGAAGCCCGCACGGAGGCTGACGCCCTGGAGCGCGGGGCCGGCGAAGGCCGTGCCGATGGCCGCGCCCACGCCGAAGGACGTCACCAGCCACGAGAACGCCTCGGTGACGGTGCCGCGCAGCGCGTGCCGGTCCACGACCACGAAGGCGCAGGCCAGACAGGGGGCCAGGAAGACGCCGGCGACACCGGCGAAGACCGTCATCAGGACCGGGCCCGGCACCAGCAGCAGCGGCAGGTAGCACACCGCGAGGCCGATGACGAGCAGCCGCAGCCGCTGCTCCGGGGTGCCGGGCCACTGCCGGTGGCCGTAGACGGTGCCGCCGATGAAGGCGCCCACGCCGACCGCGGAGAGCAGGTAGCCGGCCACGTTGCCGTCGTGGTGGGCCTCGCCGTAGGCCACCGCGGAGACCGCGATCGAGCCGAGCGCGGAGCCGATGAAGAAGAACGTCCCGAGCAGCACGAGCAGCCCGCGCGAGCGCAGGGCGCCCAGCCAGTGCGCCTCACGGGGCGCGCTGCGCCACTCGCGGGAGGGCGGCGAGGTGACGACGGCGAGCGCGCCGAGGGCGCCCAGGGCGTTGATCACGAACAGCGAGCCGGCCGGGGACCACAGGGAGACGAGCCCGGTGATGATTAGCGGGCCGACGACGTACATCACTTCCTGGGCGATGGCGTCGAGGGAGTACGCGGCGTGGATCCGCTCCTCGCTCTTGAGGACCGACGGCCACAGCGCCCGCAGGCCGCCCTCCAGCGGCGGCGTGAAGAATCCGGACACCACCATGGCCGCGTAAGCTAGGGCGACGGGTTCCAGACCGGCGGCGGCGAAGACCGTCATGCCGAGCGCGGCCAGCAGGGCCGACGGCAGCATGACGCGCGGCTGTCCGTAGAGGTCGACGGCCCGGCCCAGCAGCGGCTGGCCCACCGCGTTCGCCACGCCGTAGACGGCGGAGAGCGCCGAGGCGAGCGCGAGGCTGCCCCCCTCGGCACGGACGAAGAGGACGATCGCGAGCGCGGCCGTGGCATTCGGCAGACGGCCCACCAGCGTGCCTGTGAGCAGGCGCGCGGCGTGCCGCGTTCGGAGCATCTCGCCGTAGCCGGCCGCCATCGGTGACTTCCTCTCTTCCCCGAGCCTCGGGTTTTACGTATAACTTGAAGCGTCATACGTATCATGGCCGCAGCCCGCGGGTCCAACGCCGCAGGCCGCGCCACTCAGGGGAGGCACCTACAGTGACCAGCGGCGAAGAGACCCCGCAGCGCCCCGGCGAGCGGTGGCCCACGGCCCGCGGCCCCCGCGCCGGCGCCCGCGCCACCAGCCGCGACGTCGCCCGCGCCGCCGGCGTCTCCCAGGCCACGGTCTCCCTCGTCATGGGCGAGAAGTGGCGCGGCCGCGTCTCCGAGCGCACCGCGGAGGCCGTCCGCTCCGCCGCCCGCAGCCTGGGCTACCGCCCCAACCTCGCCGCCCGCGACCTGCGCCTGGGCCGCACCCGTACGGTCCTGCTGGTCGTCCCCGCGCTCACCAACGAGTTCTTCGCCCGGGTGCACACGGGCGTCGTCCGCGTCGCCCGCGAGCACGGCCTCGGCGTCGTGCTCTACCTCTCCCCCGAGGGCACCGGCCCGGCCCCCGACCCCTTCGCCTCCGCCTCCGCCACCCTCGACGGCGTGCTCGCCTCCTCGATGGCCGCCGAAGCCCTCGGCGCCCTCCGCGGCGGCGGCCTCCCGCTCGTCATGCTCGACAGCGACCCCGGCCGCGAAGGCGCCTCCGCCACCGTCAACCCCGACATCGCCGACGGCATGCGCCAGGTCGCCGGGCACCTGCTGGGCCTCGGCCACCGGCGCTTCCTGCACCTCGCCTCGGACATCGACACCTGGACCTTCCGGGTCCGCGCCCGCGCCCTCGCCGACGCCCTGTGCGCGACGTCCGGCGTGACGGTGCGCACGGAGCGGGCGCCCCTGACCGTCGCCGACGGGCTGCGCGCCACCGAGAAGGCCCTCGCCGAGCCCGGCCACCGCCCCACCGCGATCATCTGCGACGACGATGTCCTGGCCGCGGGCGCCTGCAAGGCCGCCCGCCGGCTGGGCCTGCACGTGCCCGCCGACCTCTCCGTCACCGGCTTCACCGACCTGGCCCTCGCCACGGCCGTCGAGCCCGAGCTCACCACCGTCCAGCTGCCGGCCGAGGCGGTCGGCGAGGCCGGGATGCGGGCCCTCGTCGCCGTCCTCGACGGCCGGACCCCGGCCCCCGAGGCCCTTCCGGTCCGCCTGGTCACCCGCGGCACCACGGCACACGCCCGCACATAGCGTGCGAACGCCGTGCGCCCCGGCGGGGAAACCCGGCGGGGCGCACGGCGTGGGCAATAGCAGGAGGAATCAGCTCTCGGTGGAGGCCTCTCCGCCCTCCTCCGAAGCCGCTTCCGGCTCCGCGTCCGCTTCGGCGGCGGCGGAGGTGTCCCCCTCCAGCAGCCGCGACAGCTGACGGCCCAGCAGCCGCTTGAACTTCCGCTGCTGCGGCCGCGTGCGGTCCAGGACCGCGACCTCCAGCTGCTCCGCGGTCAGCGTCCGCTCGCCGCCGTTGTTATCGCGGGTGAGGGACTCCACGGCGAGCTTCAGCACCTCGGAGAGCGTCATGCCGTCGCGGTGCCGCTGATCGAGGTAATTGCTGATCTGATCGGCATTGCCACCGATGGCGACCGAACCGTGCTCGTCCACGATCGAGCCGTCGTGCGGCAGCCGGTAGATCTGGTCATCCTCGGGGCCCGCGCCGACCTCGGCGACGATCAGCTCGACCTCGTAGGGCTTCTCGGCCGCGCTGGAGAAGATCCCGCCCAGCGTCTGGGCGTAGACGTTGGCCAGGCCACGGGCCGTGACATCGTCCCGGTCATAGGTGTAACCACGGAGGTCGGCATAGCGCACGCCGCCGATCCGCAGATTTTCGAATTCGTTGTACTTCCCGACCGCGGCAAACGCGATCCGGTCATAGATTTCGCTGACCTTGTGCAGGGCCCGGGACGGGTTCTCGGCAACGAAGACAACGCCATCGGTGTATTGGAGCACCACGACGCTGCGGCCGCGCGCAATGCCCTTGCGGGCGTACTCGGCGCGGTCGGCCATGGCCTGCTGAGGTGATACGTAGAACGGCGTCGACACCGGTTATCCGTCCCTTTCTGTCGATGAGGGGTTCATTCCGCAGCCCTCAGAGGAGGGCGGCCCGCGGGCCGTCCGGCTCCTGGAGGCGCCGGTCGTGGATCGCCCGGACGACCTCGGAGCACTCCGCCTCGGTGAGCTTGCGGAACCCCTCGTCGGTGATGACGGTGACGATCGGATAGATGCGCCGCGCGAGGTCCGGCCCGCCGGTCGCGGAGTCGTCGTCGGCGGCGTCGTAGAGCGCCTGGACGACGAGCGTGAGGGTCTGGCCCTCCGTCAGGTCCTCACGGAAGAGCTTCTTCAGCGACCCCCGGGCGAAGACCGAGCCCGAGCCGGTGGCGGCGAAGCCGTGCTCCTCCGAGCGGCCGCCGGTCACGTCGTAGGAGAAGATCCGGCCCTTCTGGCGGTCGACGTCCCAGCCGGCGAAGAGCGGCACCACGGCCAGGCCCTGCATGGCCATGCCGAGGTTGCTGCGGATCATCGTCGACAGCCGGTTGGCCTTGCCCTCCAGCGAGAGCTGGACCCCCTCGACCTTCTCGAAGTGCTCCAGCTCCAGCTGGAAGAGCTTGACCATCTCCACGGCCAGCCCGGCCGTGCCGGCGATGCCCACCGCCGAGTACTCGTCGGCGGGGAAGACCTTCTCGATGTCGCGCTGGGCGATGACGTTGCCCATCGTCGCCCGGCGGTCACCGGCCAGCACCACACCGCCGGGGAACGAGGCCGCGACGATGGTCGTCCCATGGGGAATCTCGATCGCGCCCTGCACCGGCGGGAGCACCCGGTTGCCCGGGAGCAGCTCCGGCGAGTGCGCGGAGAGGAAGTCCATGAAGGACGAGGAGCCGGGGGTCAGGAAGGCAGCCGGCAGACGCCCGGTGCTACGAGTGTTGGCTTCCACACGTTTCCTTCCAGGTATGCAGCGGCCCGCCCCATGACGTCCGCTCGATCCTTGAACCGCCCCAGGGCCGCGTCGGAGCTGGGGCGCAGTACGCCAGGGACCTTACCGGTCCCATGATCGTGATTTACAGGCGGCGGCAGGTGCCTACTCGCCGCCCTTCTGCACGAAGGAGCGCACGAAGTCCTCGGCGTTCTCCTCGAGGACGTCGTCGATCTCGTCCAGCACGGAGTCGACGTCGTCCGACAGCTTCTCCTGCCGCTCCTTGAGGTCCTCCGAGACCTGCGCGTCCTGCGCCTGTTCCTCGACGTCCTCGGTGGATCGCGTGGCCTTCTGCTGACCGCCGCCGGTGTCCTTGGTCGCCATATCCCTCACCCCGCTCGGTTCGACGTACAAGATCGGACGTGCACAGTCGTACTCAGCCGTACTCGGGCCTGCATGATCAGACCCTATAACCCGGGTCCCGCATCGGCCCGGCACTTGCTACAACGTCCCGGAACCACCGTGATGATTCCCTGAACGCTCCCCTCTCAGACCTGGCTCAGCCCCCGGAGAGGACCCGGACCAGCTCTTCCGCGGTGCGGCAGCGGTCCAGGAGTTCCTTGACGTGGTTGCGCGTGCCGCGCAGTGGCTCCAGGGTGGGCACCCGTTGCAGGGAGTCACGGCCCGGGAGGTCGAAGATCACCGAGTCCCAGGAGGCCGCGGCCACGTCGTCCGCGTACTGCTCCAGGCAGCGGCCGCGGAAGTAGGCCCGGGTGTCCTCGGGCGGGACCGTGCGGGCGCGCTCCACCTCGGTCTCGTCCAGCAGCCGCTTCATCCTGCCGCGGGCCGCGAGACGGTTGTACAGGCCCTTCTCGGGCCGCACGTCCGCGTACTGGAGGTCCACCAGGTGCAGCCGGGCCGCGTCCCAGCCCAGGCCGTCGCGGCGGCGGTAGCCCTCCAGGAGCTCCCGCTTGGCCACCCAGTCCAGCTCGCCGGCCAGGCTCATCGGATCGTGCTCCAGCCGGTTCAGCACGTCCTCCCAGCGGCCCAGGACGTCCTTGGTCTGCTCGTCGGCGTCGGCCCCGAAGCGGTTCTCGACGTACTTGCGGGCCAGCTCGCAGTACTCCATCTGGAGCTGTACGCCGGTGAGCGTGCGGCCGCTGCGGAGCGTGATCAGGCGTTGCAGGGTGGGGTCGTGGCTGACCTGGTGGAGCGTGCGGACGGGCTGGTCGACGGCCAGGTCGGAGACGATGAAGCCGTCCTCGATCATGGACAGGACCAGCGCGGTGGTGCCCAGCTTGAGGTAGGTGGAGATCTCCGAGAGGTTGGCGTCGCCGATGATCACGTGGAGCCGGCGGTACTTCTCCGCGTCGGCGTGCGGCTCGTCGCGCGTGTTGATGATCGGCCGCTTGAGGGTGGTCTCCAGGCCCACCTCGACCTCGAAGTAGTCCGCGCGCTGGCTGAGCTGGAAGCCGTGCTCGTGGCCGTCCTGGCCGATGCCGACGCGGCCGGCGCCGGTGACGACCTGGCGGGAGACGAAGAAGGGCGTCAGGTGGCGCACGATGTCCGAGAAGGGGGTCTCCCGCTTCATCAGGTAGTTCTCGTGGGTGCCGTAGGACGCGCCCTTGTTGTCGGTGTTGTTCTTGTAGAGGTGGATCGGCTGGGCTCCGGGCAGCTGGGCGGCGCGCTCGGCGGCCTCGGCCATGATCCGCTCGCCGGCCTTGTCCCACAGGACGGCGTCGCGCGGGTTGGTGATCTCCGGGGAGCTGTACTCGGGGTGGGCGTGGTCGACGTAGAGCCGCGCCCCGTTGGTCAGGATGACGTTGGCGAGGCCGATGTCCTCGTCGGTGAGCTGGCTGGAGTCCGCGGCTTCGCGGGCGAGGTCGAAGCCCCGGGCGTCCCGCAGCGGGTTCTCCTCCTCGAAGTCCCAGCGGGCGCGTCGCGCCCGGTGCATCGCCGCGGCGTAGGCGTTGACGATCTGGGACGAGGTGAGCATGGCATTGGCGTTCGGGTGACCGGGGACGGAGATCCCGTACTCCGTCTCGATGCCCATTACTCGCCGTACGGTCATGCGGCCCTCCTTGCCCGGCGGCGCCCCCTGGTGGGGTCGGCGCTCAAGTACCGCTGCGCATCCGGTCCGTGTCCGGCCCTCGCTCCCCCGGCGCGCGCTGCGGCGGTATCGAAGAGCCTAGAACGGCTTTGCGGCGGTGGGGAGATCATTACAGTCATTGCTCCGGTTCGTGGCGTACCCGGGCCAAGGGCGCTCCCCGTGGCGCGATCCTGGCGGGAAACCTGCGGAATTCGGCGCGGGCGGCGGAAAAACACGTCCGGCCGCGGTTGTCCCGGGGTGTGCCCCCGCCGAAGCGGGGGCGGGACATCCGCAGCCGGACGGCGGTGCTACAGGTACTGGCCGGTATTCGCCACCGTGTCGATCGAGCGACCGGTGTCGGCGCCCTGCTTCCCGGTGACCAGGGTGCGGATGAAGACGATCCGCTCGCCCTTCTTGCCGGAGATCCGGGCCCAGTCGTCCGGGTTGGTGGTGTTGGGCAGGTCCTCGTTCTCCTTGAACTCGTCGACGCAGGCGGCGAGCAGGTGGGAGACGCGCAGACCCTTCTGGTTGTGGTCGAGGAAGGCCTTGATCGCCATCTTCTTCGCCCGGTCCACAATGTTCTGGATCATGGCGCCGGAGTTGAAGTCCTTGAAATAGAGGACTTCCTTGTCGCCATTGGCGTAGGTGACCTCGAGGAAGCGGTTTTCCTCGGATTCAGCGTACATCTGCTCGACGACCGACTGGATCATGCCGGCCACGGCGGCCGCGGAGTCCCCGCCGTGCTCGGTGAGGTCGTCCGCGTGGATGGGCAGGGTCCGGGTGAGGTACTTCGAGAAGATGTCCTTGGCGGCCTCGGCGTCCGGGCGCTCGATCTTGATCTTCACATCGAGACGGCCGGGGCGCAGGATGGCCGGGTCGATCATGTCCTCCCGGTTGGAGGCGCCGATCACGATCACGTTCTCCAGGCCCTCGACGCCGTCGATCTCGGAGAGGAGCTGGGGGACGATGGTGTTCTCGACGTCCGAGCTGACTCCGGATCCGCGGGTGCGGAAGAGGGAGTCCATCTCGTCGAAGAAGACGATGACCGGGGTGCCCTCGCTCGCCTTCTCCCTCGCCCGCTGGAAGATCAGCCGGATGTGCCGCTCGGTCTCCCCGACGTACTTGTTGAGGAGCTCGGGGCCCTTGATGTTGAGGAAGAAGCTCTTCCCCGCGGGCTTGCCGGTGACCTCGGCGACCTTCTTGGCAAGGGAGTTGGCGACGGCCTTGGCGATGAGCGTCTTGCCGCAGCCGGGGGGCCCGTACAGCAGCACGCCCTTGGGCGGCCGCAGTTCGTGCTCCTTGAAGAGGTCGGGGTAGAGGTAGGGGAGCTCGACCGCGTCACGGATCAGCTCGATCTGGTTCCCCAGGCCGCCGATCTTGGTGTAGTCGATGTCCGGGACCTCTTCGAGGACGAGCTCCTCGACCTCGCTCTTCGGGATGATCTCGTAGACGTAGCCGGAACGGGGTTCCAGGAGCAGGGCGTCGCCGGGACGGATGGTGGTGTCCAGCAGCGGCTCGGCGAGCCTCACCACCCGCTCCTCGTCGGTGTGCCCGATGACCAGGGCGCGCTCGCCGTCCTCGAGGATCTCCTTGAGGGTGACGATGTCCCCGGCCCGCTCGAACTCCATGGCTTCGACCACGTTGAGCGCTTCGTTGAGCATGACCTCCTGGCCGCGCCTGAGGTCCTCCGCCTCGACGCTCGGGCTGACGTTCACCCGGAGCTTGCGGCCCCCGGTGAAGATGTCGGCCGTGCCGTCGTCGTTGGCCTTGAGGAAGACCCCGAAGCCGGCCGGCGGCTGTGCGAGCCGGTCGACCTCCTCCTTGAGGGCGACGATCTGGTCGCGCGCCTCGCGGAGGGTGTTGGCGAGCCGCTCGTTCTGCGCGGACACGCCGGCCAGGTTGGTCTGGAGCTCGACGATCCGCTCTTCGAGAATCCTCGTGTGCCGCGGAGAGTCGGCGAGCTTGCGTCGCAGGACGGCGATCTCCTGCTCGTAATAGGCAACCTGGCTCGCGAGGTCGTCGGACGCTCGTCCCGGCCGGATGCCGCGGTTCATGTCGTCGTCGTGGGCTGCCACGGTCCTCACCTCCTCCAAGGGGAGCTGGACGCTTCCTGACCCTACCTGGGCCGGTGCAGGTTGAAACCCCTAGATCACAAACCCGGTCGGAGTGTGTCCGATCTTCACCCTTGCGCACGTCCCCACAGCAGGGGAATACCCACCCATCAACATCGGAAAGCGGGCGGTTGTATCGTCGAGTCGGTCAACACCCGTCAGGGCTGGCTCCAATTGATTCAGATACGTAGCGAACGGCAGGGCGAGATGACCGTGCAGAACGAGGACCGTGCAGGCACGGCCGGGGCTCCGGCGGGCCAGGACGCGACGGAGGCGACGGACGGGGCTCTGGAGGTCTGGATCGACCAGGACCTGTGCACCGGGGACGGGATCTGCGCCCAGTATGCGCCCGAGGTCTTCGAGCTGGACATCGACGGCCTGGCCTACGTGAAGAGCGCCGACGACGAGCTGCTCCAGGAGCCCGGCGCGACGACGCCGGTGCCGCTGACCCTGCTCACCGATGTCCGGGACTCCGCGAAGGAGTGCCCGGGCGACTGCATTCATGTACGCCGCATTTCGGACAAGGTGGAGATCTACGGCCCCGACGCCGAGTGACGGCTCACACACTCCCCGCGACCGGGTGCGGCCGGAGGACGAACTTCCCGTTCTTCCAGTGCCATTCGACGGTCCGCCGCATGTCCGGGCAGCAACGCGGCACGCTCGCGGACGAGTAGCCGAGCAGAGTGGCCGAAACGGTGCCCTCGGTGACGGTGAGAGCGGTGACGGTCATCTTCTCCTTGGGGTCGACGAGGGTCGCGAGGACGCGCGGCGGCTCGCCGTACGAGCGGGGCTCGGCGAGCAGGTAGACCCCGCTGGGCGGGGTGCCGCCGCCGGCGCGGCAGCGCACGACGGCCACGGTCTCCAGCCGGCCGTCGTGGTCGAGGTCCGAGGTGACCTGCTGGACGACGTCGGGGCCGCCGCCGGGGCCGCACCGGAGCGGGTAGCGGCCGGCGAGCGCGTCGGGGGCCCGGGTGGCCGCGGCGGGTGCGACGGCGCGCGCGGGGGCCGGGTCCTCGCGGGGACCGGTGAGACAGGCGACGGCGATCACGGCGGCGAGGGCCACCGCGGTGACCAGCCAGTGCACGGGCCCGGGGCGGGTGTGCGGGAGGGGCTCGGCGGGCTCGGGGTCGGGATGAGCACGGTCTGGGTGAAGACTGCCGGCCGGTGGCTGCACGCGCGCTGACTCCTGGAGGCGGTGACTGCGGGGAATGCTGGGGATGCGGAAGTGATCAGCATCGTGCCACATCACCGCGTACCGGTGAACCGCGGGCACGCCGGAGGAGGGCCGCCGGAATGCGCCGGGCGAAGCCGGGCGGGTGAGCCGAACGAAGAGGCGCCGCCCCCGAGTTCCCCGCGGTGCGGGGAACTCGGGGGCGGCGCCGTGCGTGCCGGGCACGCGGCGTTCGGGGTCAGCCCTTGTTGGGGCCTTCGTAGTCGTCGCCGTAGGCGCCCTTGGCGGGGCGGCGGCGGCGCATGGGCGGCTCGACGCCGTCCGCGAGGCGGCGGGCGGTGACCAGGAAGCCGGTGTGGCCGATCATGCGGTGGTCCGGCCGGACGGCCAGGCCCTCGACGTGCCAGTTGCGGATCATCGACTCCCACGGCTGCGGCTCGGCGAAGCAGCCGATCTCGCGGATGGACTCGACGGTCCGGGCGAGCTGGGTGGTCGTCGCCACGTAGCAGCAGAGGATGCCGCCGGGGACGAGCGCCTTGGAGACGGCCTCCAGGCACTCCCAGGGGGCGAGCATGTCGAGGATGACGCGGTCGACGTCCGTGTCGGACAGGTTGTCCTGGAGGTCGCCGACGGTCAGCTGCCAGGCGGGGTGCGGGCCGCCGAAGTAGCGCTCGACGTTCCCCTGGGCGATCTCGGCGAAGTCCGCGCGGCGCTCGTAGGAGTGCAGCATGCCCTGGTCACCGATGGCGCGCAGCAGGAAGGCGCTGAGCGAGCCGGAGCCCACCCCGGCCTCGACGACGCGCGCGCCGGCGAAGATGTCGGCGAAGGCCAGGATCTGCCCCGCGTCCTTGGGGTAGACCACGGCGGCGCCGCGGGGCATGGACAGGACGTAGTCGGGGAGCAGGGGGCGCAGCGCGAGGTAGGCGACGTTTCCCGTGGTACGGACAACACTGCCTTCGGGGGCACCGATCAGCTCGTCGTGGGGGAAGGCACCCTTGTGGGTGTGGAACTGCTTCCCGGCTTCGAGCGTGAAGGTGTAGTGGCGTCCCTTGGGGTCGGTGAGCTGGACCTGGTCCCCGACCTGGAAGGGCCCGCGACGGCGGGCGGCACCGGTCGGTTCGGACATGTGACCAGCCTACCCGTCATCCGGCGGGGGTACGGACACGGCGCCGCTGCACAGACCCCGTGACAGACCCCCTGACAGGGCCCGTGCGCGGCTTCAGGAGGGCGGGCCCGGCCTCAGGAGGGCGTGCGGGCCGAGGAGGGGGTGCGGGACATGGCGGCCACGAAGGCCCGCTCGACGTCGGAGGTCGACAGCACGCCGTAGACCTCGCCGCCGGGCTCGACGACCAGGTACTCGGTGGCGGGGGTGGCGCGGAGGGTGTCGAGGAGCTCTTCGCCGGCGAGGTCGGCGGGGACGCGCATGCCGTCCTTGAGGTCCTGGGCGAGGGCGCTGACGGCGACCCAGGGGCGGCGGTGCTCGGGGACGCCGGCGATGGCGGCCTCGCGGACGAGGGCGGTGGGGCTGCCCTGGCCGTCGACGACGACGAGGGCGCGGGCGCCTGCCTCTCCGGCGCGGCGCAGGGCCTCGGAGAGGGGCGTGGCGGCCTCGACGGGGACGGCGCGGCGGGTGAGGGTGCGGGCGCGCAGGCCGGGGAGGCGCTCGCGCAGGCGGGCCATGCGGAGGCTGTTGCCGGCGCCGGTCCAGATGATCGCGGCGAGGATCGCCGCGAGGAGGGCGTCGGTGAGGGAGTCGGTGAGGGAGTCGAGGCCGCCGAGGTCCGCGCCGGACCGGCCGAGGCCGCCCCCGGCGCGGGTGAGCAGGGGCAGGCCGATGAGGACGGCGACGGCGAGGGCGCGGCCGATCCAGGCGGCGGCGACGGTGCCGGTCATGGGATTGCCGCTGATCTTCCAGACGACGGCGCGGAGCATGCGGCCGCCGTCCAGGGGGAGGCCGGGGAGCAGGTTGAAGGCGGCGACGAGCAGGTTGGAGACCATCAGGCCGGCGAGCAGGACGCCGGGGACGGTGCCGGGCTCGACGGCGAGCACGCCGAGGTAGAAGACGCCGGCGAGGACGAGGGAGAGCAGGGGGCCGACGAAGGCGAGGACGAATTCGCGGCCGGGGGTCTCGGTCTCCTTCTCGATCTCGGAGACGCCGCCGAAGAACTGGAGCTGGATGCGGCGCACGGGGAGCTTGAAGCGGAGCGCGGCGACGGTGTGGGCGAGCTCGTGGACGAGGACCGAGGCGTAGAAGGCGACGGCGAAGAAGAGGGAGACGAGGTAGCGGGCGCGGCCGAGCTCGGGGAGCACGCGGTCGAGCTGGCCGCCGAAGACCCAGGTGATGAGGGCGGCGACGAGGAACCAGCTGGGGGCCACGTAGACGGGTACGCCGAAGGGGCGGCCCATGAGGATGCCGCCGCCGCTCTCGCGGGGGCGTTCGGGCGGGCGCTTGCCGGGCTCGTGCCGGTCACCGGCGTCCCCGCCGCCGGACCTGCTCTGCCCGCTGTTCTCCACGGTGTCCCCTCGTCCGATGCGGCCCTCGCTGGTGACCGGGTGCTGTTCCGATCATGCAGTGCGAAGGGGTCTGTGGTCGATGGTATGACGCCGGCTGTCGGTGGCGGGCCTTAGGGTTTTCTGTCATGGGTATGGACAGTGGGGCCCCCGCCGGGCAGGCCGGGGCAGACGCACGCCGCGGGCCTGCGGAGACGGGTTCGGGACCGGGGCGGCCGAAGGCGCTCTCGCCGTCGCGGGCGGGCGATTTCATGCAGTGCCCGCTGCTGTACCGGTTCCGGGTGATCGACCGGCTGCCGGAGAAGCCGAGCGCCGCGGCCACCCGCGGCACGGTGGTGCACGCGGTGCTGGAGCGGCTCTTCGACGCTCCCGCGGCGGAGCGGACGACGGAGCGGGCCAGGGGGCTGGTGCCCGGCGAGTGGGAGCGGCTGCTGTCCTCCCGCCCGGAGCTGGCCGAGCTGTTCCACGGCGAGGACGGCGCGCACGACCCGGAGCAGCTGGCGAAGTGGCTGGGCGAGGCGGAGCGGCTGGTCGAGCGCTGGTTCACGCTGGAGGACCCGACGCGGCTGGAGCCCGCGGAGCGCGAGCTGTACGTGGAGACGGCGCTGGAGTCGGGCCCGCTGCTGCGCGGCTTCATCGACCGGGTGGACGTGGCGCCGACGGGCGACGTGCGCATCGTGGACTACAAGACGGGCAAGGCCCCGGCCCCGCAGTTCCGCGACGGTGCGCTGTTCCAGATGACGTTCTACGCGCTGGTGCTGTGGAAGCTGAAGGGCCGGGTGCCGCGCCGGCTCCAGCTGGTCTACCTGGGCAGCGGTGACGTGCTCACGTACGACCCGGTGGAGGACGAGCTGCGGGCGGTCGAGCGCAAGCTGCGGGCGCTGTGGGACGCGATCGTGCTGGCCACGGAGACCGGTGAGTGGCGGCCGCGGCCGACGAAGCTGTGCGGCTGGTGCGACCACCGGGCCGTGTGCCCGGAGTTCGGCGGCACTCCCCCGCCGTATCCGCTGCCGATCGTGGCGCAGCGCGACGGGCGGGTGGCCCCGCAGGGGACGGCTCAGGGCAGAATGGACGCGGTCTAACGAAGGAGTTCCTGTGGCGATCCGCGTCCTACTGGTCGACGACCAGCCGCTGCTGCGCACCGGCTTCCGGATGATTCTCGAAGCGGAACAGGACCTCGCGGTGGTGGGCGAGGCGGGGGACGGTCTGCAGGCGCTGGATCAGGTGCGGGCCTTGCAGCCCGATGTGGTCCTGATGGACATCCGGATGCCCCGGATGGACGGCGTCGAGGCGACGCGCCAGATCACCGGCCCGGACCGGAACGGCCCGGCGAAGGTGCTGGTGCTGACCACCTTCGACCTCGACGAGTACGTGGTGGAGGCGCTGCGCGCGGGTGCGAGCGGCTTCCTGCTGAAGGACGCGCCGGCCAATGAGCTGGTGCAGGCGATCCGGGTGGTGGCGGGCGGCGAGGCGATGCTGGCGCCGAGCATCACGCGCCGGCTGCTGGACAAGTACGCGGGCCACCTGCCGTCGGGCGAGGAGCCGCTGCCGGACACGCTGCACACGCTGACGGACCGCGAGGTCGAGGTGCTGAAGCTGGTGGCGCGCGGCCTGTCGAACGCGGAGATCGCGGCGGACCTGTTCGTCAGCGAGACCACGGTGAAGACGCACGTGGGGCACGTCCTGACGAAGCTCGGGCTGCGGGACCGCGTGCAGGCGGCGGTCTACGCGTACGAGAGCGGTCTGGTGCGGCCGGGCGCGCAGTAGCCGACCGCCCTCACGGCGAAAAAAGCACGGTGCCCTCCCCCGGATGTCCGGGGGAGGGCACGTTCGCGTGGTGGGCCGGTCAGCCCTTGGCGCTCTTGCTGATCTCCCAGAAACGGAAGACGGTCGAGGCGTCGAGGGTCCACTGGAGGCCGGAGATGCGCTCGCTGGCGACCGCGTACTGCTTGCCCTGCCACAGCGGCAGGAGCGGCACGTCCTGGGCGACGGTGTTCTGCACCTTGGCGTAGTCGCCGACGGTGGAGGGCCGGCTGCCGTTGGCGGCGGTGGCCAGGATGCGGCTGGTGATCTCCTTGGACTCGTAGTTGTTGGAGACCACGTTGTCCTCGCCGAAGAAGGGCGCGGTGAAGTTGTCGGGGTCCGGGTAGTCAGGGACCCAGCCCTTCACGTAGACGCCGTACTTGCCGGCGGAGATGCCCTGCTCGTACTCCTCCAGCGGGACGGACTTCACGTCCGCCTCGAAGAGGCCGCTCTTGTTGAGCTGCCGGGCGATCTCCTGGAACTCCGGGACGGTGCCGGGGCCGTAGCGGACCGGGGTGGCCCACAGGGTCAGCTTGACCTTGTCCTTGATGCCGGCGGAGTTCAGGGCGGCGGAGGCCTTCTCAGGCTGGGGCCGGTCACCGTAGGTGTCGTAGAACGAGGTCTTGTGACCGGTGATGCCGCTGGGGACGATCGAGTACAGCGGCTCGGCGGTGCGCTTGTAGACGTCGCGGACGAGGGCGCTGCGGTCGATCAGGTAGGCGATGGCCTTGCGGACGCCGACCTTGCCGACCACCGGGTCCTTGGTGTTGAACACCAGGTGCTGGACTTCGGCGCTGGTGCCCTCGACGACCTTGAGGTTGTGCTTGCCGGCCGCGGCGTCGAGGTCGGCGATGTCCTTCATGGCCAGACCACGGTAGGCGAGGTCGATGTCGCCCTTCTGGACGGCGTCCTTCAGCTCGGCCTGCTCACCGTGGAAGAACTTCATGGTGAGGCCGCTGTTCTGGAGGACCGCACCGCCCTTGTAGTTCTTGTTGACGGAGAACTTGGCCTGCTTCTCGTCGTACGAGTCCAGCTTGTAGACGCCGGAGCCGACCGCCTTGCCGTCGGTGCGGAGCTTGTCCAGGGGGTATTCCTGGTGGTCCACGATCGAGCCGGCGCCGGAGGCGATCTTCTGCGGGAAGGTGGCGTCGGAGCGCTTGAGCTCGAAGACGACGTTCAGCTTGTCCGGCGTCCTGATGTTCTTGATCGAGGACAGCAGGGCCGTGGCGGGACCCTTCTTGTCGTTGATCTTCAGGGTGCGGTTGAAGGAGTGGGCGACGTCCTCGGAGGTGAGGTCGTGGCCGTTGCTGAACTTGAGCCCCTCCTTGAGGGTGCACTGGTAGACGGTGCTGCTCTCGTCCTTGAAGCTGCACTTGTCGGCAGCGTCCGGCTGAGGGATGGTGCTCCCCTTGGGGAAGCTCATCAGCGACTGGAAGACGTTGTTGAAGACCACCCACGAGCCCGGGTCGTAGCCGGATGCCGGGTCGGTGGAGACGACCTCGTCGGACATCCCCATGACCACCGACTGCCCGGTGCCGCCCGCGTTGCCGTCTTCCGAACCGCACCCGGTGAGCAGGGCGGCGGCGAGCCCCGCACCGAGCGGGGCGGCAAGCCACTGGTCACGTTTCCTCACGTGCACGTTCCTCACAGTTTCCTTGTTCGTCTCTGAACAAATCGCGAACACGTCGCCGGCGGCGCCGGGGCGACGGGGTCGGTGGCCTCAGACGCCGCGGGCGAGTTCCCACGGCTGCATCTCCGAGGCGGAGTTGAGCGCCCACTCGGCACCGGTCACGTTCTCCCGGGCCGCCACGTACTGCTTGCCCTGCCACAGCGGCAGCACCGGCACCTCGTCGGCGACGATGTCCTGAGCCTGCTGGAAGTACTTGGCCGCCGCCTCGCGCTGCGCGGCCTCGCGGGAGTCGGGGATCAGCTCGTTGCTGATCTTGTTGTTCCGGTACGGCGAGCGGAGGAAGTTGTCCTTGCCGACGAAGGGGGCGACGAAGTTGTCGGGGTCCGGGAAGTCGGGGAACCAGCCCATGCCGTAGACGGCGTACTTGCCGGCGGCGGCCTCCGGGCGGAAGTCGGACCACTCCTTGCCCTGGAGCTTGACGCTGAACAGCCCGCTGTCGTTCAGCTGCTTCTGGAGGGTCTTGAAGGACTTCTCCGTGGCCTCACCGTAGTGGTCGGTGGTGTAGGTGAGGGTGAGCGGCACGGGCGTGCTGACGTTGCCGGCGCGCAGGATGCCGCGGGCCTTCTCCGCGCTGGGGTCGCCGTACTTGTTGGAGAACGAGTTCTGGTGACCGGTGATGCCCATGGGCACCAGCGAGTACAGCGGGTCGTTGGTGCGGTCGTAGGAGTCGCGGGCCAGCGCCGGGCGGTCGACGACCTGGGCCATGGCCTGGCGGACGGCCTTGTTCTTCACCGCCGGGTCGTCGGTGTTGAAGGCGAGGTAGCTGATCTCCTGGCCGGGGGCCTCGAGCAGCTTGACGTCCTTGCTCGCCTCCCCGCGCAGGCGGCTGACCTGGTCCGGGGACAGGGTGCGGTTCATGATGTCGATGTCGCCCGACTTCAGGGCCTTCTCCATCGACCGCGCGTCGTCGTAGAAGCGCATCTCGACCTTGTCGTTCTGCGATTCGACGGCGCCCTGGTAGCTCTTGTTGCGGTTGAGGACGGCCTTGACGACGCGGCCGTCCTTCTCCTCGGTCTGGAGCGTGTACGGGCCGGAGCCGACGACCTTGAAGCCGTTGTCGAGCTTGTTCTTGTCGTAGGACTCGGAGTCGACGATGGCGGCGGCCGGAGTGGCGATCTTCTGCGGGAAGGTCGCGTCGGGCGTCTTCAGCTGGAAGACGACCTCCAGCTCGCCCGGCGTCTCCACCCGGTCGATGTTGCTGAGCAGCGAGACCGGGCCGTTCTCGAAGTTGATGGCGCGGGCGCGGTCGATGGAGAACTTGACGTCCTCGGAGGTGAGCGCGTGCCCGTTGGAGAACTTCAGGCCGCTGCGCAGGGTGCAGCGGAACTGCTCGTTCTTGCGGTCGCTCCAGGAGCACTTGGAGGCGGCGTCGGCGACAGGGCTGGTGCCGGAGCGGGGCAGCCGCAGCAGGGTCTGGAACGTGCTGTGGAGGACGTTCCAGGCGCCGATGTCGTACGCGGCGGCCGGGTCGAACGGCGCGGGGGCGTCCGTCGTCTCCTCGAACCGGTCGGTGGTGCCGATGACGATGGCGCCGCCGCCCTTGCCGGCTCCGCCGCTCCCGCCACAGGCGACGAGCACGGGGGCCAGCAGGGCTGCCACGGTCGGCAGCACCAACGTCTTGCGGTTCATTGTGCGGGGTTCTCCCTGTGGTGCGATCGGTTCCCGGGACCCTACCGACGACCGGTGCGCGGGCCACGGGCAAGCCGTGAAGTTCTCGCGAAAAGATTAGTGCCGGGGGCCGGTGGCGCTGGAACACGGAGAAGTTGACGCGATATCACGCGGTGATAACAAGGGCGGCGCTCCGCGATATCCGGGCGCCGGAACGATTCGCGCACTCGATCATTAATCGGGACACAAGGGTGCGCTTCAACCCGGGTGAGGGCGCCGTCGAGTGATCGTCCCCGCACGCTCCGCCGCCATGGGCGGTGACGAAGGTCACTCGGGCGGCTTCCGTGCGGCCGCGGGAATTAAGTCACCGCATTCGTCACGGAAAACACTCGTTCCGGCGCCCAGAGTTCCTTGAACTTTCCCCGTGGCACGCTCAGTGCACGGGCCGGTGCATTCCCGTGATCAGGCCGCGGAGAAAACCGAGATCCACTTCTTCGAGAGAGCCGACGACGGTCCGCCCGGCGGCGGGCGGGATGGGCGCCACCGACGGGACCGCGACCACCCGGCAGCCGGCCGCCTCCGCGGCCGTCACCCCGGTGAGGGTGTCCTCCACGACCGCGCACCGGCCGGGCTCCGCCCCGAGCCGGGCGGCCGCCAGCAGATACGGGTCGGGGTGCGGCTTGGTGCGCTCGATCTCGTCGCCCGCGACGGTCAGCGCGAAGTTCTCCGGGCCCAGGGACAGCAGCACGCGGTCGATGATCTCGCGGTGCGAGGCCGAGACCAGGGCGGTGGGGATCTTGTGGGCGGCGAGCTCGGCGAGCAGCCGCCGGGCGCCCGGCATCAGCGGCACCCCGCGCCCGATCATCTCGGAGAAGCGCGTGTTGAGCAGGACGGTGAGCTCCGTCAGGGCGATCTTCGCGCCCGTGGCCTGAATGAGGAAGGAGGCGCTGCGCGCCATCGGGCCGCCGACGACGACCTCGCGGTACTCCTCCAGCAGCTGGTGGCCCAGCTCGGCGAAGACGGCGACCTCCACTTCCCACCAGAAGCCCTCGGTGTCGACGAGGGTGCCGTCCATGTCGAGCAGGACCGCCTGCAGGGCTCCGCCCGCGGCCGTGCGGGGCGGGGCAACGGGGATGCTGCTGGTCATCCGGGGCACACCTCCTGGGGGACGAGAAGGCCGGCTCGCGCGGCCCACGGCGGGGCTGTGCGAACCGGCCTTCACCGGACCGACAAGTGTACGGCGGACGGTTGCGGACGTCTCTTCAATATCGGGGATTCGTCACATCGGGGACCCTCGAAACGGCCCCGCCACCGGGCGCGACCCGGCCGCGCGGCCGCGCCCCGGCCGCTGCCTCAGGCCTCGTCCTCAGGGCTCTCGGACTCCTCCTCGGGCGCCGGCTGCTCGTCCTTCGGCGACCGCTGCGGGCGCGTGCGCCCGCTGGCGGTGTCGCGCAGGTACGAGCCGTCGCCGGACTGAGGGTCGCGGCGGCGCAGATAGCGCTCGAACTCGCGTGCGATGGCCTCTCCGGACGCCTCCGGCAGGTCGGCCGTATCGCGCGCCTCCTCCAGGGACTGCACGTACTCGGCGACCTCGCTGTCCTCGGCCGCCAGCTGGTCGACGCCCAGCTGCCAGGCCCGCGCGTCCTCCGGCAGCTCGCCCAGCGGGATGCGCAGGTCGATCAGGTCCTCCAGGCGGTTCAGGAGCGCCAGGGTGGCCTTCGGGTTCGGCGGCTGCGAGACGTAGTGCGGGACGGCGGCCCACAGGCTCACCGCCGGGACGCCGGCGTGGGTGCAGGCCTCCTGGAGGATGCCGACGATCCCGGTCGGGCCCTCGTAACGGGACTCCTCCAGGTCCATGGTCCGCGCGAGGTCGGGGTCGGAGGTGACGCCGCTGACCGGGACGGGGCGGGTGTGCGGGGTGTCCCCGAGCAGCGAGCCCAGGACCACCACCAGCTCCACGCCGAGCTCGTGGGCGAAGCCCAGGATCTCGTTGCAGAACGAGCGCCAGCGCATGCTGGGCTCGATCCCGCGCACCAGCACGAGGTCGCGCGAGGCGCCCTTGCCGTCGCCGCCGCCGGTGCGCACGACGGACAGCCTGGTCGTCGGCCACGTGACCTTGCGGACCCCGCCGTCGAGCCAGACCGTGGGGCGGTTGACCTGGAAGTCGTAGTAGTCCTCCGCGTCGAGCGCGCCGAAGACCTCGCCCTTCCACTCCCGGTCCAGGTGCGCGACCGCGCTGGAGGCGGCGTCCCCCGCGTCGTTCCAGCCCTCGAAGGCACAGATCATGACCGGGTCGATCAGCTCGGGAACCCCCTCAAGCTCGATCACCCAGCGCCTCCTTCCGACCGGGCCCCCTGCGGTGGCTCCGGTTGCTGTTCCCTGCGGATTCTTCTGCTGCTCTGTTGTGCGACCCCAAGACTACGACTTCCCTGCTGCCCGGTCGCAGCCCCTGTACGGGCTCTTCCTCAGCCCCTTGCCCCCCAGCCGTTCCGGTAGGCACGCCAGTCGTCCTCGGTGGCGGCGAAGTCGACGTAGAGCGCGAGCCCGAAGTGCGCGCGGGTGCGGTCCTCCCGGGACAGTCCGAGCCGTGCGCCGCGGACGGCCGCCGCGGCCGTCTCGGCGTGACCGTGGTGGCCCAAGTCGTCCGTGTGGTAGAAGGGCAGGCCCATCAGCAGGTCGGTGCCGGTGGGCGTGACCTGGAGGGCGAGCTCCGTCTGCCGGGCGACGTAGCCGCCGTAGAGGCTCTCGACCGGCAGGGCCGTGTCGTACGACATGACCGCGATCTGGTCGGTGCGCCGGGCGACTTGGGCGAAGTAGCGCTGCGTCCACCACTTGGGGCTGCCGGCCAGCCGGGCCGCGGCGTGCATCGCGGGCACCGGGTCGATCTGCTGGGCGGCGACCGACAGCACTCCGCCGGCGTCCCGCACGGCCGGGTGCAGGGCGTCGAGCAGGGCGAGGAAGCCGCGGTCGCCGGTGCGGACGGGCTCGACGTCGAGGTGAACGCCCTCGAAGCCGGCCCGCATGACCTGCCGTGCGCTCTCGACGACCGCGGCACGGGCCCGCGCGTCGTCCAGGCGCAGGCCCCCCGGGCCCTCGCCCGGGCGCACCAGCTTGTCGCCCAGCCAGGCCTGGATGCGGATGCCGGGCAGTTCGCGGTGCAGGACGCCGATCATCCGGCGGGCGTCGGGGTAGGCGGTGGCGGGCAGGGTGCCGTCGTGCTCCAGCGGGCCCGCGTGGATGTACAGGTCGCGCATGCCGGTGCCGGCGAGGTTGCGCTTGAGGGCGGCGATGTCCGCGGGCCCGCGCCGGCCGTCGAGCCACGCGTGGCCGAGCCAGACGGCGTCCCGGCCGCGGGTGACGGCGTCGGCGGCGGGCGTTCCGGCGTACGAGGCGCGCAGGGCGCTGCCCGCGGCGACGACGGGCACCAGCACCACCAGGACGAGGGCCAGCGCGACCCGTATCGCCGTCTTCCTGCCCGGGCGCCAGGCGCGCACCCTGGCCGCCAGGCTCCGGCCGGCCTGCTTCTCCATCTCGTCCCCCTCGTTCTCCTGTTCTGTAGGGACGAGAAGAGGAGCAGGTCAGTTGCCCTGCGGCGGAAACGCGCACGCCCCGGGGGCGGGACACGCGCGGTGTCCCACCCCCGGGGTGCGGCAGATGCCGGTGGATCAGCCCTGGTCGGCCAGCATGTCCTTGACCCGGGCGCGGACGTTCTCGTCGTCCAGGCCGCGGATGGTCAGGGTCGTGCGGCGGCGCAGGACGTCGTCGACGGTCGCGGCCCACTCGTGGTCGCGGGCGTAGGCGACCTGGGCCCAGATCTCCGGGCCGTCGGGGTGGATGCGCTCGGCGAGCTCGGGGTTCTCGTTGGCCAGGCGCGCGATGTCGAAGGACAGCGAGCCGTAGTGGGTGGCGAGGTGGCGAGCGGTCAGCGGGTCCATGCGGGCGCCGGGCTCGCGGTCGACGAGCAGGCGGTGGGCGACCGCGTTGGGGTTCGCGACGCCGGGCAGCGGGGTGCGGCGCACGAGGCTGGAGATGGGCTCCATGTCCTCGGTCAGCGGGCTGCCGGGCACCTGGGCGAGCTTCTTCATGACCGTGCGGCCGATGTGGCGGTAGGTCGTCCACTTGCCGCCGGCGACGGAGAGCATGCCGCCCTTGCCCTCGGAGACGACCGTCTCGCGCTTGGCCTGGGCGACGTCGCCCGGACCGCCGGGCAGCACGCGCAGGCCGGCGAAGGCGTACGTCATGAGGTCGCGGTCGAGGTCCGCGTCCTGGATGGAGAACGCCGCCTCGTCGAGGATCTGCTGGATGTCCGCCTCGGTGGCGCGGACGTCCGCCGGGTCGCCCTCGTACTGGGTGTCGGTGGTGCCCAGCAGGAGCTGGTCCTCCCACGGCAGGGCGAAGGTGATGCGGTACTTGTCGATCGGGGTGGCCATGGCGGCCTTCCACGGCGACTTGCGCTTCATCACGATGTGCGCGCCCTTGGAGAGCCGGATCGACGGCGCGGCGCCCTTGTCTTCCAGCTTGCGCAGGTGGTCCACCCACGGGCCGGTGGCGTTGAGGACGACGCGCGCGTCGATGCCGAACTCGGTGCCGTCCATGCGGTCCTTGAGCTCGGCGCCGGTGACCTTGCCGTGCGTGAAGCGCAGGCCGGTCACCTCGGCGTGGTTGAGCACCACGGCACCGGACTCGACGGCCGCACGGACCGTCATGACGGCAACGCGGGAGTCGTTCATCTGGTGGTCGTAGTAGACCGCGACGGCCTTCAGGTTGTCCGTGCGCAGACCGGGGTTGTCGGCCTTGGCCTTGGCCGGCGAGATCACCTTGCCGACGCCGTCGCCGAAGGCGGACAGCGCCGAGTAGGCGAAGACACCGGCGCCGAGCTTGGCCGCGCCGACCGGGCCGCCCTTGTACACGGGCAGGTAGAAGGTGAGCGGGTTGACCAGGTGCGGGGCCACGTCCTTGGCCAGCACCCGGCGCTCGTGGTGGTTCTCCGCGACCAGCTTGACCGCGCCGGTCTGCAGGTAGCGCAGACCGCCGTGGACGAGCTTGGAGGAGGCGGAGGAGGTGGCGCCGGCGAAGTCGCCGGCGTCCACCATCGCGACCCGCAGGCCGGACTGCGCGGCGTGCCAGGCCACCGAGGTGCCCAGGATGCCGCCACCGATCACCAGGAGGTCGTACGTCGCCTTGGACAGCCGTTCCCGGGTCTCGGCGCGGCCCGGGTTGGCGCCGGCAGCCGGGTGCGTTCCCAGGGTCGGAACGCTCTGCGGGGTTGTCATGATTACTCCTCGTCCTCGATCCAGCCCATGGTCCGCTCGACGGCCTTGAGCCAGCTCTTGTACTCGCGGTCACGCGTGTCCGCGTCCATGCGGGGGGTCCACTCGGCGGCCCGGCGCCAGTTGGCGCGCAGGGCGTCGGTGTCCGGCCAGAAGCCGACGGCCAGGCCGGCGGCGTAGGCAGCGCCGAGGCAGGTCGTCTCGGCGACCATCGGGCGCACGACGGGTGCGTCCAGGAAGTCCGAGAGGGTCTGCATCAGCAAGTTGTTGGAGGTCATGCCGCCGTCGACCTTGAGTGCGGTCAGCTCGACGCCGGAGTCCTTGGTCATGGCGTCGGTGATCTCGCGGGTCTGCCAGGCGGTGGCCTCGAGCACGGCGCGGGCGATGTGCGCCTTGGTGACGTAGCGGGTCAGGCCCGCGATGACACCGCGCGCGTCGGAGCGCCAGTAGGGGGCGAACAGGCCGGAGAAGGCCGGCACGAAGTAGGCGCCGCCGTTGTCCTCGACGGAGCTGGCGAGCGTCTCGATCTCGGCGGCGCTCTTGATCAGGCCCATCTGGTCGCGCATCCACTGCACGAGGGAGCCGGTGACGGCGATGGAGCCCTCGAGGGCGTAGACGGGCTTCTGGTCGCCGATACGGTAGCCGACGGTGGTCAGCAGGCCGTTGTAGGACTGGACGGGCTCGTCACCGGTGTTCATCAGCATGAACGTGCCGGTGCCGTAGGTCGACTTGGCCTCGCCCTGGTCGAAGCAGGTCTGGCCGAAGAGGGCGGCCTGCTGGTCGCCGAGCGCGGAGGCGACGGGGACGCCGGCCAGGGCGCCGCCCTTGGCGGTGCCGTAGACCTCGGCGGAGGAGCGGATCTCCGGCAGCACGGCGGCCGGGATCTCCATGGAGGACAGGATGCGGTCGTCCCACTCCAGCTTGCGCAGGTTCATCAGCATGGTGCGCGAGGCGTTGGTGACGTCCGTGACGTGGACGCCGCCCTCGGCACCGCCGGTGAGGTTCCAGATGACCCAGGAGTCCATGGTGCCGAAGAGGATGTCGCCGGCCTCGGCGCGCTCGCGCAGGCCCTCGACGTTGTCCAGCAGCCAGCGGACCTTGGGGCCGGAGAAGTAGGAGGCCAGCGGCAGGCCCGTCTCGCGGCGGAAGCGGTCCTGGCCGACGTTGCGGCCGAGCTCCTTGCAGAGCGCGTCGGTGCGGGTGTCCTGCCAGACGATGGCGTTGTAGACCGGCTCGCCCGTGTTCTTGTCCCACATCAGCGTGGTCTCACGCTGGTTGGTGATGCCGATGGCCTTGACGTCGGCGGCGGTGATGCCCGCCTTCTCGACGGCGCCGGCGACGACCTCCTGGACGTTGGTCCAGATCTCCTTGGCGTCGTGCTCGACCCAGCCCGGCTTCGGGAAGATCTGCTCGTGCTCCTTCTGGTCGACGGAGACGATGCGGCCGTCGCGGTCGAAGACGATGCAGCGGGAGGAGGTGGTGCCCTGGTCGATCGCCGCGATGAACGGGCCCTGCATGTGCGCGTCGGTCATGGTGTGTCTGCTCCTGAGGTCTGAAGGGTCTCGGCGGATGCGGTCAGAACGCGATCTTGTGGATGCCTGCGGCCAGGGCGGCGCCGGCGAGCGGGCCGACGACCGGGATCCAGGCGTAGCGCCAGTCTGAACCGCCCTTGTTGGGCAGCGGCAGCAGCGCGTGCACAATGCGCGGGCCGAGGTCGCGGGCGGGGTTGATCGCGTATCCGGTCGGGCCGCCGAGCGAGAGGCCGATGCCGACGACGACGAAGGCCACCATCAGGGTGCCCGTGCCGCTGGTGGCCAGGCCCTTGGTCAGACCCATGGTGAGGATGAAGAGCACCAGGGCGGCGGTGCCGATGATCTCGGTGACGAGGTTCTGCACCACGTTGCGGATCTCGGGGCCGGTGGAGAAGATGCCCAGCACCGGGCCGGCCTGCGGGGTCGCGGTCTGGTCGACCATGCCCTCGGCCGGGTTGAGCGTCGAGACGAGCTCGGGGTCCGTCAGGTGGGCCTTGAACTGGCCGTAGTAGGCGAGCCAGACCAGCGTCGCACCGATCATCGCGCCCAGCAGCTGGGAGCCGATGTAGAGGGGGACGTCGCTCCACTTGACGCCGCCGTCGATGGCGAGGCCGAGAGTGACGGCCGGGTTGAGGTGCGCACCCGACTTGGCGCCGATGTACGCACCGGTGAGCACGGCGAAGCCCCAGCCGAACGTGATGGCGAGCCAGCCGGCGTTCTGTGCCTTCGAACGCTTCAGGGTGACGGCGGCACAGACGCCGCCGCCGAGCAGGATCAACACTGCGGTACCGATGAGCTCACCGGTGAAGATGTCGGAGCTGGACACCCGCGACTCCTTTGTCCTTCGTCCAGGGGAAGGCGGACCCCGGGTCCCTCCGGTGGTCCGCAGCTCTCCGATGGAGAGCTTCGATCGGCCCGCGGCAGTGTCCACCATAGCGAATATTGTCGTTAGGTGTTCGACAATGCCGACCGATGCACGGCAGTTTTCTCCACGGTTAAGGGCTCGTCAAGAGTCCTGTGACCGAAAACTCTAGGTGGGAGTGGCTGAAAACCGCCGCACCGGACACGATCGGTTACCGACCAGTAGTACCCGGTAGTCACCACCGGGCACAACAAAGCCCCCCGGGTCAGAAGCGACCGGCTCCCAGGTCGCGGGAGACGGCGCGCGCGCAGTCCCGGACGGCGGCGACCAGCTGCGCCCGCAGCTCGCCCTCCTCGCAGACCCGCTCCACCGCGCCCATGACGCCGACGGCTCCCACGGGCATCCGGTGCCGGTCGTGGATGGGGGCGGCCACCGAGGCCACGCCCTCCCAGGTCTCCTCGACGTCCGCGGCCCAGCCGCGGGCCCGGGTCAGGTCCAGCACGCCCTCCAGGTCGGGCAGCGCGGTGACCGTCCGCACGGTGAACGCCTCGCGCTCGGCCTCCAGCAGCTGGCTGTGCGCCACCGGGTCGTAGGCGCACAGCACCTTGCCCAGGGCCGTGCTGTGCAGCGGCTGCATGGCGCCGACCTCCAGCACCTGGCGGCTGTCGTCCGGCCGGAAGACGTGGTGGACGATCAGCACCCCCTGCTGGTGCAGGACGCCCAGATAGACGCTCTCGCCGCTGGAGCGGGCCAGGTCGTCCGCCCACAGCAGGGCGCGGGCGCGCAGTTCGTGTACGTCCAAGTAGCTGTTGCCCAGGCGCAGCAGCTCGGCGCCGAGCTGGTAGCGCCCCGAGGCGGGGTCCTGCTCGACGAAGCCCTCCTGCTGCAAGGTGCGCAGGATGCCGTGGGCGGTGCCCTTGGCCAGCCCGAGTGCGGAGGCCACATCGGACAGTCCCAGCCGTCGTTCGCCCCCCGCGAGCAGCCGCAGCATCGCTGCCGCCCGTTCGAGCGACTGGATGGTCCGTGCCATCGCTCATCCTCCTCCGAAATGCCCGTTCGGCATTGCTGAACACTATCGGCCGATGCCGACCAGGAGATAGCTGACCGGCGGCTGGACCATGATCGCCGAGACGCTCCGGGCGCCGCGCCCGGCCCCGTCCACCGCGTATCCGTGCCGTATCCGATGGGTGGGACACCCACCCGAATTCCGGTTGCTGCGGTTACGCTGACGGCGTGCGCCTTCTTCCGGAGGGCGCAAAGCCGACAGCCGTCGCAACCCCGGGAGCACATCCATGGCCTCGTTCACGCCATCGACCGCAAGCACCGCCCGAGCCTCCGAACTGCGGGAGGCGCTCGCCTCCCGGGTCGTGGTGGCCGACGGGGCCATGGGCACGATGCTCCAGGCGCAGGATCCGAGCATGGAGGACTTCGAGCAGCTCGAAGGCTGCAACGAGATCCTGAACGTCACCCGTCCCGACATCGTCCGCTCCGTCCACGAGGCGTACTTCGCGGTGGGCGTGGACTGCGTGGAGACCAACACCTTCGGCGCCAACCTCGCCGCCCTCGGCGAGTACGACGTGGCGCACCGCATCTTCGAGCTGTCCGAGGCGGGCGCCCGCGTCGCCCGCGAGACCGCCGACGACTTCACCGCCCGCGACGGGCGGACCCGCTGGGTGCTGGGCTCGGTGGGCCCGGGCACCAAGCTGCCGACGCTCGGTCACGCCCCGTACCCCAGCCTGCGCGACGCCTACCAGCAGAACGTCGAGGGCCTGGTCGCCGGCGGCGTCGACGCGATCCTGGTGGAGACCACCCAGGACCTGCTCCAGACCAAGGCCTCGGTCATCGGCGCCCGGCGCGCCATGGAGTCCCTGGGCGCGGACCTTCCGCTGCTCGTCCAGGTGACCGTCGAGACCACCGGCACGATGCTCCTGGGCTCCGAGATCGGTGCGGCGCTGACCGCCCTGGAGCCGCTGGGCATCGACATGATCGGCCTCAACTGCGCCACCGGGCCCGCCGAGATGAGCGAACACCTGCGCTATCTCTCGCGGCACGCCCGTACCCGCGTCTCGGCCATGCCCAACGCCGGCCTGCCGGTCCTGGGCAAGGACGGCGCGCACTACCCGCTCTCCCCCGCCGAGCTCGCCGACGCCCACGAGACGTTCGTACGGGAGTACGGGCTGTCCCTGGTCGGCGGCTGCTGCGGCACGACCCCGGAGCACCTGCACCAGGTGGTCGAGCGCGTGCGCGGGCTGCGGCCCACCGAGCGGGAGCCGCGCCCCGAGCCGGGCGCCGCCTCGCTCTACCAGACGGTCCCCTTCCGGCAGGACACCGCGTACCTGGCCATCGGCGAGCGGACGAACGCCAACGGCTCGAAGAAGTTCCGCGAGGCCATGCTGGACGGCCGCTGGGACGACTGCGTGGAGATGGCCCGGGATCAGATCCGCGAGGGCGCCCACCTGCTCGACCTGTGCGTGGACTACGTGGGCCGGGACGGCGTGGCGGACATGGCCGAGGTCGCCGGCCGCTTCGCCACCGCCTCGACGCTGCCCATCGTGCTGGACTCCACCGAACCGGCCGTCATCCAGGCGGGCCTGGAGAAGCTGGGCGGCCGGGCCGTCATCAACTCCGTCAACTACGAGGACGGCGACGGCCCGGAGTCGCGGTTCGCGCGGATCACCCGGCTGGCGGCCGAGCACGGCGCCGCGCTGATCGCGCTCACCATCGACGAGGAGGGCCAGGCCCGTACCGTCGAGAAGAAGGTCGAGATCGCGGAGCGGCTGATCGCCGACCTGACGGGCAACTGGGGGGTGCTGGAGTCGGACATCCTCATCGACTGCCTCACCTTCACCATCTGCACCGGGCAGGAGGAGTCCCGCAAGGACGGCATCGCCACCATCGAGGCGATCCGCGAGCTCAAGCGCCGCCACCCCGACGTGCAGACGACGCTGGGCCTGTCGAACATCTCCTTCGGCCTCAACCCGGCCGCCCGCATGGTCCTCAACTCCGTCTTCCTGGACGAGTGTGTCAAGGCCGGCCTGGACTCGGCCATCGTGCACGCCTCGAAGATCCTGCCCATCGCGCGCCTGGACGAGGAGCAGGTCAAGGTCGCCGGCGACCTGATCTACGACCGCCGCAGCGAGGGCTACGACCCGCTCCAGCGCCTGCTGGAGCTCTTCGAGGGCGTGGACACCAAGTCCATGAAGGCGGGCAAGGCCGAGGAGCTGGCCGCGCTGCCGCTGGAGGAGCGGCTGCGGCGCCGGATCATCGACGGCGAGAAGAACGGCCTGGACGCGGACCTCGACGCGGCGCTCGCCGAGCGCCCGGCGCTGGCCATCGTCAACGACACGCTGCTGGAGGGCATGAAGGTCGTCGGCGAGCTGTTCGGCTCGGGCCAGATGCAGCTGCCGTTCGTGCTCCAGTCGGCCGAGGTGATGAAGACGGCGGTGGCCTATCTGGAGCCGCACATGGAGAAGTCGGACGCGGAGGGCAAGGGCACGATCGTGCTGGCCACCGTCCGCGGCGACGTCCACGACATCGGCAAGAACCTGGTCGACATCATCCTGTCCAACAACGGCTACAACGTCGTCAACCTGGGCATCAAGCAGCCGGTCTCGGCGATCCTGGAGGCCGCCGAGGAGCACCGGGCGGACGTCATCGGCATGTCCGGCCTCCTGGTGAAGTCCACCGTGATCATGAAGGAGAACCTGGAGGAGCTCAACCAGCGCAAGCTGGCGGCCACCTACCCGGTGATCCTCGGCGGCGCGGCCCTCACCCGGGCCTACGTCGAGCAGGACCTGCACGAGATCTACGACGGCGAGGTGCGCTACGCCCGCGACGCCTTCGAGGGCCTGCGCCTGATGGACGCGCTGATCGCCGTCAAGCGGGGCGTGCCGGGCGCGTCCCTGCCGGAGCTCAAGCAGCGGCGGGTGGCGAAGAAGGCGGCGACGGCCGTCCTGGAGGTGGAGGAGCCGGAGGGATCGGTCCGCTCCGACGTCGCCGTCGACAACCGCGTGCCGGAGCCGCCGTTCTGGGGCACGCGCGTCGTCAAGGGCATCCCGCTGAAGGACTACGCGTCCTGGCTGGACGAGGGTGCGCTGTTCAAGGGCCAGTGGGGCCTGAAGCAGGCCCGCGCCGGCGGCCCCACCTACGAGGAGCTGGTGGAGACCGAGGGCCGCCCGCGGCTGCGCGGCTGGCTGGAGAAGCTCCACACCGAGAACCTCCTCGAAGCGGCCGTCGTCTACGGCTACTTCCCCTGCTACTCCAAGGGCGACGACCTCGTCCTCCTCAACGAGGACGGCACGGAGCGCACGCGCTTCACCTTCCCCCGCCAGCGCCGCGGGCGCCGGCTGTGCCTCGCGGACTACTTCCGCCCGGAGGAGTCCGGCGAGAAGGACGTGGTGGGCCTCCAGGTGGTCACGGTCGGCTCGCGGATCGGAGAGGCCACGGCCGAGCTGTTCGCCGCCGACGCCTACCGCGACTACCTCGAACTCCACGGCCTGTCCGTCCAGCTGGCCGAGGCCATGGCCGAGTACTGGCACGCCCGCGTCCGCGCCGAGCTCGGCTTCGCCGGCGAGGACCCGGCGGACGTGGAGGACATGTTCGCCCTGAAGTACCGCGGCGCCCGCTTCTCCCTGGGCTACGGGGCCTGCCCGAACCTGGAGGACCGCGCCAAGATCGCGGACCTGCTGGAGCCGGAGCGCATCGGGGTCCACCTCTCCGAGGAGTTCCAGCTGCACCCGGAGCAGTCCACCGACGCGATCGTCATCCACCACCCGGAGGCGAAGTACTTCAACGCGCGCTAAGGCACCTCATCGCGCACCGGGCACAACGCCCGAGGGCCGGGTGCGCACCGCTGAGCGGTGCGCACCCGGCCCTTCTGCTTGCCCGGACCATCTCTTGCTTACGTGAGCAAGACTCGGCTATTTTTTGCTCATGGAAGCAAGCTCTGGCTCGACTAAGCAAGCAGCAGCCGCGAAGGACCCGTCCCGCAGGACCTTCACCGAGGCCGCCCGTCGCGCGCAGATCGTGAACGCCGCGATCGAGGTCATCGCCGACGCCGGCTACGCCAAGGCCTCGTTCGCGAGGATCGCCCGCGCGGCCGGGCTGAGCAGCACGGGGATGATCTCGTACCACTTCGCCGGCAAGGACGACCTCATGCGGGAGGTCGTCGCCGAGGTCTCCCGGGTCGCCGACGCGCACGTACGGCCCCGGATGGAGGAGCGGACCGGGGCCCGGGCCCGGCTGCGGGCCTTCATCGAGGCGAGCGTCGGACTTGCCGACGCCTACCCCAAGCACGTGCCCGCCATGGTCGACGTGCTGGCCCACCTCCGGGACGACGACCCCTCCCGGCGCGACGTCCTCGGCACGCTGGAGTCCGCGGCGGACGTTCAGGTCGAGCGCATGCGCGAAGCCCAGCGGAGCGGAGAATTCCGGGAGTTCGACCCGCGGGTGATGGTCACCGCGATCCGGGCGGCCGTCGACGCGACGGTGACGCGCGCCGGCCGGGAGCCGGACTTCGATGCGGAGGCCGCGGGCCGCGAACTCGCCGACCTCTTCGACCACGCGACCCGGAGGACGGAGCGGTGACCGTCCCCGTGCAGGTGAAGACGGCCGGCAGGACGGAGCGTCAGAAGGGCGCCTCCGCGCGGGGGTTCCCGCTCCTCCAGCTCGTCTTCGACGTGATCCTGCCCCTGGGCAGTTACTACGGGTTCCGCGCGCTGGGACTGAGCCAGTGGTGGTGCCTGACGCTGGGCACCCTGCTGGGCCTGCCCTGGATCGTCCACGGCATCGTCAAGCGCCGCAAGGTCGACGTCATGGGGCTGTTCACGCTGAGCATCATGGCCGTCGCCACCCTGCTGTCCCTGGTGACCGGAGACCCCCGGACCCTGCTCGTCAGGGACAGCTGGCTCACCGCCGTGATCGGCCTGTGGGTGCTCGGCACCGTGCCGACCCGCCGCCCCTTCATGCTCGCCGCGATGCGCAACGTCTTCTTGGCGAAGGGCGGAGAGGAGGAGGCGGCCGGGTGGGACTCCCGGTGGGACACCTCTCCCGCCTTCCGCCGGAAGATCCGGTTCCTGACCGGCGTGTGGGGAACGGTGTTCACCCTGGACGCGGGCGTCCGCGTGGCCTGCGCGGCCACGCTGCCCGTCGACACGGTCCCCACCGTGAACACGGTGCAGTGGCTGGTGGTCCTGGCGGGGCTGATGGTCTTCCACAAGCAATACATCACGCGGAAGGGCCTGAAGGCCTGACACCGGGCGGCGGGCGCCGGACGGACCGCGGGGGTGCCCGTCCGGCGCCCGGCAGCGCGTCAGGGGCCTCCGCACACGAGAGGGGGCGCTCCCGGCCGGGAGCGCCCCCTTGCTGTCGTGCGGTTCAGCGCGTCACAGCGCCACGCCGAGCAGGGCGTCGGCGGCCCGGGAGACGAGGCCGGGCGCGCCCTCGTCCGTGCCGCCGCCGGCGGCCTGGGAGGCCGCCCAGCGGTCGATGGCCGCGAGGGCGCGGGGCGAGTCGAGGTCGTCCGCGAGGGCCTCGCGGATCTCCTCCACCAGCGCGTCGGCGGACGGGCCGTC
Source organism: Streptomyces klenkii (assembly GCF_003626645.1). GTDB lineage: Bacteria > Actinomycetota > Actinomycetes > Streptomycetales > Streptomycetaceae > Streptomyces > Streptomyces klenkii. The sequence goes on from NZ_RBAM01000011.1 coordinate 89,917, forward strand.
GGGGCGCGAGACGGCGGCGCGCCAGCGGCCGAGGCGCTCGACGGCCTCGTCCAGGACGGCGTCCGTCCACTCCCAGTCGGCGCGGTAGTGGTGCGCGAGGAGCGCGAGCCGGATCGCGGCGGGGTCGACGCCGTCGCGGCGCAGGGCCGAGACGAAGACGAGGTTGCCCTTGGATTTGGACATCTTCTCGCCGTGGAGCGCGACCATGCCGGCGTGGACGTAGCTCTTGGCGTAGGGGTGCTCGCCGGTGAGGACCTGGGCGTGCGAGACGCCCATCTCGTGGTGCGGGAAGACGAGGTCGGAGCCGCCGCCCTGCACGTCGAAGCCCATGCCGAGGTGCTCCAGGGCGATGGCGACGCACTCGATGTGCCAGCCGGGGCGGCCGGGGCCGAGCGAAGCGCCGTCCCAGCTGGGCTCGCCCGGGCGGGCGGCCATCCACAGCATCGGGTCCAGCGGGTTCTTCTTGCCCGGGCGGTCCGGGTCGCCGCCGCGCTCCGCGGAGAGCAGGCGCATGGCCTCGGCGTCGAGGCCGGAGACCTCGCCGAAGCGGCTGTCGGACTCGACGGAGAAGTAGACGTCGCCGTCGAGCTCGTAGGCGGCGCCGGCGTCGCGCAGGCGCTCCACCAGGGGGACGATCTTCGGTATCGACTCGACGGCGCCGACGTAGTGCCGGGGCGGGAGCATCCGCAGGGCGGTCATGTCCTCGCGGAACAGGGCGGTCTCCCGCTCGGCGAGCTCGGTCCAGTCGTCGCCGTTGGCGACGGCCCGCTCCAGCAGCGGGTCGTCGATGTCGGTGACGTTCTGGACGTAGTGAACCTGCCGCTTGGTGTCGAGCCACACGCGCTGAACGAGGTCGAACGCGTTGTAGGTCGCCGCGTGTCCCATGTGGGTGGCGTCGTACGGCGTGATGCCGCAGACGTAGATACGGGCGACGGGGCCGGGGACGAGGGTCACCCGTCCACCGGTCGCGGTGTCGTGGATCCGGAGGTCGCGGCCACTGCCGGGCAGGGCGGGAACCTCAGAAGCGGGCCAGGCATGCATGTCACGAGCGTAACCGGACGCATGTTCCGGATACGAACCGGATCCGGCTGTTGGCCGAACGGACACCCTTGCGCGGGGGCACCGGGATGTGCATTCACCGGTTCGTACCGGGCCTCCGCCGTGCCCGGGCTCGGGGCCACGCCATCATTAAGCCCGTCCGGCGATTGCGGACGAGGCCCGCCGGGGCCGATATCGGTAACCGGTCGCTACACCGGCGGCCACGGGATGGCAGGCCATTGCCCGCTCGGCTCACGATGCCGCCCCGTCCGCAGCAGATCGGCTACGCGCCGCCGCAGCGCATCGATCTCCTCGACAGTGAGAAGCTCGGCGAGCCGCCCCGCCAAGGGGCCCCCGTCGGCCAGATTGGCCGAAAGGCGCCGCAGCGCCTCCACGGCCTCCTCCGTGAGCGGCTCGCCCGCCCAGCCCCACAGCAGCGTGCGCAGCTTGTCGTCCGCGTTGAAGGTCACTCCGTGATCAATCGCATAGAGCCGGCCGTCCGCGGCCGGGAGCAGGTGGCCGCCCTTGCGGTCACCGTTGTTGATCACGGCGTCCAGCACGGCCAGCCGGCGCAGCCGCTCGTCGTCGGCGTGCACGAGCAGCGCCGTGCGCTCCTCGCCCACGTCGGCGAGGCCCACGGCCTTCCAGCCCGGCTCCGGCTCCTCGCCCTCGACGAGCGCGAGGAGGGCCGCGTCCTTCGCCGAGGCCTCGATCCACATCTGGCACATGCCCTCGCCGTACGGGCCGTCGCGCAGCACCGTGGGCGGCACCAGGCCCCACCCCATGGCCTCGGAGAGCTCGTACGCGGCGACCTCGCGCTGGGCGAGGGTGCCGTCGGGGAAGTCCCACAGGGGCCGCTCCCCCGCGACGGGCTTGTAGACGCAGGCGGCGCTCACGCCCTCGTACTCGACCGTGCAGTACAGCACCGCGTTGGACGCCCCGGAGATCCGGCCACGGACCGTCAGCTCGCCCTTGGCCAGCAGTTCCTGCGGGCTCACGCGCCGCGGCGGTATCCGTTCTGGCGCGGGCATACGTGTCCCTCCGGGTCGAGCGGCAGACTGCACAGCGGGCACGGCGGGCGGCCGGCGTTCACGACCTCCAGGGCGCGCTTGGCGAAGGAGCGGGCCATGGTGCCGGTGATGCGGACGCGCAGCATCGGCGGGCCGTTCGTCTCGTCCTGGAGGAGGCGCTCCTCGGCCTCGGCGAGGTCCTCGTCGGTGGCGGCGTCCAGCTCGACGAGGGCCTGCGCCTCGACGATCATGCGCTGGTGCTCGCCGTCCCAGGCCAGGGCCATGGTGCCGACGCGGAACTCCTCGTCGATGGGGGTCACGAGCGGGGCCGTGTCGGCGAGCTCGGCCGGGGCGACCGCGGGCACGGGGGCGCTGCCGCCGGTGCGCCGGACGACCTCGTCCAGCAGCTCGTCGATGCGCTCGGCGAGCGCCTCGACCTGCGCCTTCTCCAGGGCGACGGTGGTGGTGCGGCCGGCCGCGGTGGCCTGGAGGAAGAAGGTGCGGCGGCCAGGCAGCCCGACCGTGCCGGCGACGAAACGGTCCGGCGGGTCGTAGAGGAACACCTGACGGGACAACGTCCTGCTCCATTGGGTTCGGGTCGTTCGGGCGATCGGGGTGCGGTCGATCGTTCTCCGGCGGGTCCGGCGCCGGTCACGGGGTGACGGGCGGATCCTGCCGCGCCACCACCCTACTGCGCGCCGCGATCACGGTGCCCCCGCCCCGCCCCCCACGACGCCGTCCTCCTCCGGGCGCCGCGCCTGCCCCGGCGTCTCCTCGTGCGGCGCGAGGCCGCGCAGGTCGCCGGTGTCGCCGAGGCGCACCAGGAAGGGGCGCAGCCGGGTGTAGCGGATCGCGGTGACCGAGCAGGGGTCGACGGCGATGCGCTGGAAGAGGTCGAGGTGCAGGCCCAGGGCGTCGGCGACGAGGGCCTTGATGATGTCGCCGTGCGTGCACACCAGGTAGCAGGCGTCGTGGCCGTGCCCGGCCTCCATGCGGGCGTTCCAGTCCCGTACGGCGTCGACGGCGCGGGCCTGCATGGCCCGTACGGACTCGCCGCCGGGGAAGGCGGCGGAGGACGGGTGGCGCTGGACGACCTCCCAGAGGGGTTCGTCCGTGAGCTCGGAGATCTTGCGGCCGGACCAGTCGCCGTAGTCGCACTCGCCGACGCGCTCGTCGGTGTGCAGGGGCAGGCCGGGGCGGGCGGCGAGGAGGGGCGCCAGGGTCTCGCGGCAGCGCTGGAGGGGGCTCGTGACGGCCGCGGCGAGGGGCACCCGCGCGAGCCGGGCCGGGAGGGCGGCCGCCTGGGCGGTGCCGCGCTCGTCCAGGGCGATGCCGGGGGTGCGTCCCGCGAGGACTCCACCGGTATTGGCGATGGACCGGCCGTGCCGGACCAGGATCAGCGTGGGCATGACCGCCAGGGTATTGCCTGTCCGGCGGACGGGGGCGGGCGCGTCGGACGGATGACCGCGGATTGCACCGGCCTTCACCGTGGCTGTGCTTCGCCGCGGCGGCTGGCATTTTCGACCGGCGGCGGTGCCTGCCGGGTTCTTCCCCGCCGCAGCGGCGGGACGCCACGACGCGGGAGACCGGCGGTGCCGGACCGTGCCCCGGCCCTCAAGAGGCGAATTCCACGCCGGAGGCGACGTGTGCTCCGGGCGAATCGGCGGCACAATGCCCTGCGTGATCGTGGACTGCGCCATCTACCGGGACGGACGCCGCACCGAAGGCCCCGCCGACTTCTCCGACGCCCTGGACGAGGCACGGGCGGCGGGCGACTCCTTCTTGTGGGTCGGGCTGCACGAGCCGACGGAGGAGGAGTTCGACCTCATCACCAGCGAGTTCAACCTGCACCCGCTGGCGGTCGAGGACGCCCTCAAGGCGCACCAGCGGCCCAAGCTGGAGATCTACAACGGTTCGCTGTTCCTGGTGCTCAAGCCCGTCACGTACGACGACGACGCGGACACCGTCACGACGGGCGAGCTGATGCTGTTCGTCGGCGACTCCTTCGTCGTGACCGTGCGGCACGGCGAGGGCAGCCCGCTCGCCCAGGTGCGGCAGCGGCTGGAGCAGGAGCGGGAGGTGCTGCGGCACGGGCCCACGTCCGTGCTGTACGCGGTGTGCGACGCGGTCGTGGACCACTACATCGAGGTGGCGGGCGAGCTCCAGATGGACCTGGAGGAGCTGGAGGCGGAGGTGTTCGCCCCGCTGGGCGGGGACACCCGGAACACCGCCTCGCGGATCTACTCCTTCAAGCGCCAGGTGCTGGAGTTCCGGCGGGCCACGGCCCCGCTGGCCGAGCCGATGACGCGGCTTGCGGGCGCGGGCGTGCCGTTCGTGCCCGAGCGCTCGCAGCCCTTCTTCCGCGATGTGAACGACCACCTGATGCGGGCGAACGAGTCGGTCGAGGGCCTGGACCGGCTGCTGTCGGACATACTGTCCGCCCACCTCGCGCAGATGGGCGTCCAGCAGAACGACGACATGCGCAAGATCTCGGCGTGGGCGGCGATGGCGGCCGTCCCGACGATGATCGCCGGGATCTACGGGATGAACTTCGACCGCATGTGGGAGCTGCGGCAGCCGTGGGGCTATCCGGCGGTCGTGGTGGTGATGGCGGGGCTGGTGTTCTGGCTGCACCGGCTGTTCAAGCGGCGCGGGTGGTTGTGAGCGCGGTACCGCCCCCCCCCCCCCGCTCGTCAGGCGAACTCGGGCTCGGAAACCGGGGCTCCGCCCAGCGCGTCGCGGTGTTCCGGCATGCGCAGCGTGACCATCCGCCGCCAGCCGGCCAGCCGCTCGTAGGCGTACAGGGCCCGGATGCCGAGGGACAGCGCGAGCGCCTTCGGCCGGGACCAGCGCAGGACGGCCCCCATGTGCTCCATGACGGCCAGGCTGACGTCGCGGTAGACGCGGATCTCCGCTCGGGCGCTCTCCCGCAGGACCGCGCGGATGGTCCGGCCGTGGCCCTCGCGCGCCAGGCGCAGCAGCTCCTCGTGGCAGTACGAGAGGTGGTTGACCTCGTCGTGGGCGATCATCCGGATCGCCCTGCCGACCTCGGGGTGGTCGCCGAAGTGCGTGGTGAGCATCTCCATCTGGTCGGCGGCGCGCTGCTCGGTGACGCGGCTGTGCGCGAGGTAGGTGACGACGTCCTGCTCGGTCAGCGGCTTCTCGCCGTGGAGGAGCGTGTGGGGCAGGCCGATGCCGCGGCGTTCGAGGAGCATCGTGTAGTCGGTGCCGTCGGGCACCGGGACGGGTTCGAGGCCGCGCTTGCGCAGCAGGGCGTGGAAGATGCGGCCGTGCTTGTCCTCGTCGGCGCCGTGCCGGGCGATCTTCGGTGCGAGGGCGCGCTGCTCCTCCGGGACGAGGGCGGCGATCCGGCCGTTCTCCCAGCCGCCCTGCGCCTCGCCGCTGGCGGCGATGGAGCAGAAGAGCCGGTACGCCTCGTCGTTGCCGAGGATCTCCTGGAACAGGCTTCTGGCCGAGAGCATGACGGACACACCTCCGTTCACGGCGCATTGCGCATGTGTCCCGTGAACCCCGAGTCAAGTGCCATCGTTGCGGAGCGGCAATCGGGGGCGGTGTCCACTCGGCCGAATGCGCGATGCCGGAGGCCGTGCCGGGCGCGTAACCCGGCGCCCGTACGGGCGTTGTCTTCTGTACCGGCCGTGGCGGGGAAGGCCCCCGAGCCCCCACCACGGCCGCTGGTCTTCTCTTCTCCCTAAGCTTTCGCTCTTCTCCCGTCGGCTTCCGCGCGTTACGCCAGGCCGGCGCGCTCCAGGGCCTCGACGCCCGCCCGCAGGCTCGCGATCCGCTCGTCCAGCGTGAAGCCGGCCGGGGCGAGGGACAGGGTGGTCACGCCGGCCGCGGCGTAGGCCTGCATACGGTCGGCGATGCGGTCCACGGAGCCGATGAGCGTGGTGGAGTCGATCAGGTCGCGGGGGACGGCCGCGGCGGCGCCCGCCTTGTCCCCGGCCAGGTACTTCTCCTGGATCTCGGCGGCGGCCTTCCCGTAGCCCATGCGCTGCGCCAGCTTGTTGTAGAAGTTCTGCTTCGCGCTGCCCATGCCGCCGACGTAGAGGGCGGTGTACGGGCGGAAGAGGTCGGCCAGGCCGTCGATGTCGTCGCCGACGGCCATGGGGACGGTCGGGACGAGGTCGAAGCCGTCGAGGTCCTTGCCGGCCTTCGCGCGGCCGGCGCGGAGCGCTCCGAGCGTGGTCTCCTCGGCGTGCTCGGGGGCGAAGAAGACGAGGAGCGCACCGTCGGCGATCTCGCCGGTCTGCTCCAGGTTCTTCGGGCCGATGGCGGCGATGTACAGCGGGATGTGCTCGCGGACGGGGTGGACGGTGAGCTTGATGGGCTTGCCGGGGCCGTCGGGGAGCGGCAGGGTCCAGTGCGCGCCCTCGTGCGTGAGGCGCTCGCGGGACATGGCCTTGCGGATGATCTCCACGTACTCGCGGGTGCGGGCCAGCGGCTTGTCGAACCGCACGCCGTACCAGCCCTCGGACACCTGCGGGCCGGACACGCCGAGGCCGAGCCGGAAGCGGCCGCCGGAGAGCGAGTCGAGGGTGGCGGCGGTCATCGCCGTCATGCTGGGCGTCCGGGCGGGGATCTGGAAGATGCCCGAGCCGACGTCGATGCGCTCGGTCTGCGCGGCGACCCAGGACAGGACGGTGGCGGCGTCGGAGCCGTAGGCCTCGGCGGCCCAGCAGACCGAGTAGCCCAGCCGGTCGGCCTCGCGGGCGACGGCGAGGTTGTCGGCGTCCATCCCCGCGCCCCAGTAGCCGAGGTTGATCCCGAGCTTCATGCGACTCATGCCGACTCCCCTTACTGATCAGTAACGTCCTTGTTGCGGGGACTGTAGCGCGCCGCCCCGGGGTACGTCACCGGTCGGCCGGTGGGGCGTTGTCCACAGGCGGCCACGGCGCGGGCCGCGGCCAGTAATCTCAGCGCTCATGGAACTGAGGCATCTCGGCCGTACGGGCCTGCGGGTGTCCCGGATCGGGCTCGGCACGCTCACCTGGGGCCGGGACACCGACGAGGGCGACGCCGCGGAGCAGTTGAAGACGTTCTGGGAGGCCGGCGGCACCCTGATCGACACGGCGGACGTGTATGCGGACGGCGCGGCCGAGTATCTGCTCGGGCAGCTGATGGAGGATCTGGTGCCGCGCCGCGACCTGGTCATCGCGACCAAGTCCGGCAGCGTCCCCGATCCCGACCGGCGCTTCGACGGCTCGCGCGGCCACCTGCTCGACGCGCTCGACGCCTCCCTGGAGCGGCTCGGCACGGACCACGTGGATCTGTGGCAGATCCACGCCTTCGATCCGCACACGCCCGTCGAGGAGACCCTCCAGGCCGTCGACATCGCCGTCACCAGCGGCCGCGCCCGCTACGCCGGCGTCTCCAACTTCTGCGGCTGGCAGCTCGCCCGCGCCGCCACGTGGCAGCTCGCCGCGCCCGGTGTCCGTACCCGGCTGGCCAGCACCCAGATGGAGTATTCGCTGCTCCAGCGCGGCATCGAGCGCGAGGTGCTGCCGGCCGCGCTCGACCTCGGGATCGGGGTGCTGCCCTCCTCGCCGCTCGGCCGCGGCGTCCTCACCGGCAAGTACCGCCACACGACGCCCGCCGACTCCCGCGGCGCCTCCGAGCACCTGGCGCCCTTCGTCGCCCCGTATCTGGACGAGACGGCGGGCCGCGTGGTCGACGCCGTCGCCACCGCGGCGGACGGCCTCGCCACGACGGCCCTGAAGGTCGCCCTCGCCTGGGTCCGCGACCGCCCCGGAGTCGTCGCCCCGATCGTCGGCGCGCGCACGGCGCAGCAGCTCAGGGCCGCGTTGTCAGTGGAGAGCCTTACGCTTCCCGACGAGATCTTCCGGGCGCTGGACGATGTCTCGGCGCCCGTGCACCGCTATCCCGATCAGGACTGGAGCACCCTGTGAACACCGATCGCCACCCCGGCGACCCCGCCGCGGAACCGCCGGAGGGCCCCGCCCTCCCCGGCGAGAAGCCGGCCGCCGAGGCCTCGGTGGAGGCCGGCACCGCTCCTGGCGGCGAGCCCGCCATTTCCTCGCGCGGCAGTGCCGAGTCCTCCGACGCGCTGGAGGCCGCGCGGACCACTCCGGGCACGGACCCGGCCTCCGGCGACGAGCCGCCCGCCGCCCCGGCCGCCGAGCTCCCGGGGGAAGCCGGCGCCACTCCTGACGGCGAGCCCGCCGCTCCCTCGCGCGGCAGTGCCGTTGCGCCCGACGCCCAGTCGGCCGAGCGCCCCGCGGCCGGGGCGCCCAAGAGTGCCGTTGCCGAGGCGCTCGCCGCGGCCGTTCGGGCCGTGGAGAGCGGGGAGCGGGCCGCCGCCTCGTTCTTCACGGAGGCGCCGCGGGCCGCGCCCGCACGCAAGGCCGCGCCCCGCCAGGCGGCACCCGCCCCCGCGCCGGCCGCCGCCGCGGCCCCCCGCATCGACGCCGAAGGCCTCACCGGGGTGCGACAGGTGCTCGGCGCCGGGGGCGCTCCCGAGTCGCTGGCCGTGCCGGTCGCCGAGGCCCTGGGCGAGCAGGCCGCCGAGGCCCTCCAGGAGGACCCCTGGCGGCTGCTGGCCGTCCCGGGCGTACGGCCCGAGCAGGCGGACGGCTTCGCGCGGGCCCTGCTGGGCGCGGAAGCCGGCCCCGGGGACGAGCGCCGGGCCCAGGCCCTGACCGGCTGGCTGCTGGAGCGCGCCGCGCTCGAAGGCCACACGGTCCTGGAGGCGCCGGCCTTGACCGCGGCCCTCACCCAGCACGCCGTCCCGGACCCTGACGAGGCCCTGCAATCCGCCATCGCCGAGGGCACGGTCCTGGTGTTCCAGGAGGCCGTGGAGCCCGCGCCCGGCTCCGCCCCGCCCCAGGGCGAGGACGAAGAGGTCCCGGTGCGCCTGCTCCTGGGCCTCGACCGCTACGCCATGGCGGAGGAGAGCCTCGCCGACGGCCTGGCCCGGCTGATCAGCACGTTCACGGCCGGCGAAGCCGAGTGGGAGGGGGCGGTGGCCGAAGCCCCCACACCCTCCGCGGCGGAGCTGATCCGCGCCGCGGCGGCCGCGGGCCTCGTCACGCACAGCGGCGGCGAGGCGGCCCGCGCCGAGCCGGCCGCCCTGGTCGCCGCGGCCCGCTCCCTCGGCCTACGCGCCTGCGCCGCCGCGCACACCGAGGACGGCCGCCGGCGCCTGGCGGCCGCGGGCGACCCGGAAGCGGTGACGGTGGCGGGCCTGCTCTCCGGCGCGGAGGGACCCGGCCGGGACGAGGACGGCGCCCTCGCCCTCGACGTGCTGGCCGTCCTGGACGCCCCGCAGCTCGACGTCGAGACGGCGGCCGTACTGGTGGAGTCGCTCCCCGACGGCACCCGCCTGGTGCTCAGCGGCGACCCGGCCGTCCTGTGGTCCGCCGGCCCGGGCCGCGTCTTCGCGGACGTGGTGGCGGCCCGCGCCTGCCCGGCGGTCGTCTCCCGTACGCCGGACGAGGGCCCGGTCGGCGAGCTGGTGTCGGGGATCGGCGTGGGCGAGCTGACGCAGCCGGCGGCCCCCGGCAAGGAAGTCGTGATCGTCCCGGTGCGGGATCCGGGCGAGGCCGTGCACCGGACAGTGCAGCTGGTCGCGGATTCGATCCCGCGAGCCATCGGCGTGCCTGCCGGACAGACCCAGGTGATCACCCCGGGCCACGGCGGCCCCGCCGGCACCCGCGCGCTCAACGCGGCGCTGAAGGAGCGGCTGAATCCCGGCCCCGGCCGGTTCGGCGGCTTCGACCCGGGCGACCGCGTGGCGTACGTGCCGGCGCCGGGCCGCATGGTCCCCGGCACCGTGACCGCCGCGGAGCCCGAAGGGCTCCGGCTGGACTGCGGCGGCTCCTCCGTGCTCGTCCCGCGGGAGCGCGTGGCCGAAATGGTCCGCCCCGGCTGGGCGGTCACCGCCCATCAGGCGGCCGGCACCCGCTGGCCGGCGGCCGTGGTCGTCCTGCCGGGCGACGCGGCCCGCACGCTCACGCGCTCGTGGGTCTACACGGCCTTCGGCCGGGCCGGACAGCACCTGTCCGTCGTGCACGGCGTGGACCAGGCGCTGCCCCGCGCGGTCGCGGAGGTCCCGGCGAAGGAGCGGACGACCCGGCTGCGGGCCCTGCTGCGGGCCCAGGTGCGTCCGGCGGAGTAAGGCGTCCGGGCCCGGGCATCTGCCCGGGCCCGGAGCGGGTCAGCGCTTGGGCGACGAGGCCGGCCCGCCGCCGCCCCCTCTCTCCGGGGCGCCGTCCGCATCGTCGTCGGCGTCCACGTCCAGGACGTCGTCCCCGTCATCGACGTCGTCGACGTCATCCGCATCGTCGTCGCCGTCGTCGTCCAGATCCTGCTCCTCGTCGAAGACCGCGCTGACGTCGAAACGGCAGATCACCCGCTGCGGGTCGGCCTGCTCGAAGGGCGCCGCCAGCCACTCCCCCGGCTCGGCGGGATCCTCCGCCGCGGTGACCCAGAGCGTGGAGTCGCCTTCCTCCAGGCCGAATTCCTTGTGCCGCGAGGCGATCTCGTCCGGCTCGTACTCACCGAAGATCACTCCGAGCGCGGCGTGCACGCTGCCACCCACATTGCCCACGGCCGCGGCCGCCGTCCCGGGCGGCGTGTCGACGTCGGGGTCGAGGTCGGCGACGCGCTGCGCCTGGGCGAGGAGCCGCTGCGGCTCGACCACGGCGTAGTCCCTGCGGATCATGACGCTGAGCGCGCTCGGCTCCTCCGGCCCGGCGTAGGCGGGCAGGGTGTCGTCGCCGGGGATCTCGAAGGGCGTGACCTCGTCGTAGACGTCGTAGAGCAGCTCGTCGTAGGCCTCGGCTGTCGCGGCCAGGTCGTTGAACGCGGCGTAGACGGCCGGGTCGTCCTCGCCCGACCGGCGTTCGACGGCGTCGAGGTGGCGGTCCAGAGCGGCTTTGACCGCCTCGGCGGCGGCGCGTACCTCGGCAGCGGATGGCTGCGCAGCATCAGACATAGTGCAGACGCTATCCGCACCAGGCCCGTTCCCGCACAATAGATGCGATGCCGGAATACGAATTCTGTGATGTGTATGTGCCACGGGGGGTCTCCCGGGGTGCCGCCACACGCCTGCTGACCGATCACGCCGAGTACGGACACTGGGAGTTGGACCGACTTCGCCTCTACCCCGACGGCAGTCGCAGAGTGCGGCTGCGCCGCAGGATCATCCGCCAGGTGCGCGCCACCTGGTGACACGCAGACGGAGCGGGCCCCGCGTGGCGGGACCCGCTCCGTGCCGTTCAGCCGCTGCTGCGAGCGACCGGGTCAGTTCTGCCCGGCACGCGCGCGGCGGTAGATGACCGCGCCGCCGAGCAGCAGACCGGCGCTGGCGGCGCCGGCCATGCCCAGCTGGCCCGCGCCGGTGTGCGCGAGCTCGACGGCCTTGGCGGCCGGACCGGCGGCCATGGCCGGGGCGGCCATCGGGGCGCCCTTGTGGGCGTCCTTCACCGCGGGGGCGGGGATGTGAGCGGCATCCGTCCGCGCGGGCTTGTGCCCGGCGGGGGCGTGCTCGCCCGGCTTGTCCTGGCCCGGGGTGTGGTCGCCCGGCTTGTGACCGGCCGGCTTGTCGTGGTCCTTGGCCGGCGGCTTGTGGTCGCAGTCGTGCCCGCCGGGGTGGCCCGGGTGCGACGGCGGCTTGTGGGCCCCGTCGTGGTCACCGGGCTTGTGCGGGGGCTTGTGACCGGGGTGGCCGGGCCACTCGTGCCCGCCCTGGCCCACATTGGCGCAGTCGTTGCCGGTGGTGTGGTTGCCCACGCCGACGACGTTGACGCTGTTGCCGCAGGCGTTGACCGGCACGTCGACGGGCACCTGGACGGTGTTGCCCGAGGCCACGCCGGGCGAGTCGGCGGCGGCGCCGTGGGCGCCGGATCCGCCGTGCCCGTGGTTGCCACCGCCGTGGCCGCCGCCGTGGTGACCGCCGCCGTTGACACAGTGGTTGCCCGACGCGGGGTTGAGCAGCCCGACGACGTTCACCGTGTTGCCGCAGGCGTTGACCGGCACGTGCACCGGAGCCTGGATGGTGTTGCCGGAGGCCACACCGGGCGAGTTGACCGAGTGGCCCGAGGCGCCCGAGGACGCCTGGGCGTAGCTGCCGGTCACGGCCGCGAGCACGCCGCTCGCCGCCGCTGCTGTGATCAGGCCCTTCTTGGTGACCTGTCGCATGAAGTCCTGCCTCTCTGCTTGCGCTATACGGATACGCGCCAGCAATAGGGACAAAGTGCCCACTGCTCACGCATCGAAAGCCCGGGCGGCTCCGGAGTGCACACATGTCACTCCGGAGCCGCCCATGTCAGACCCTTACGGGTTGAGGCACGACGTCAGTCGTTGACGCAGGTGTTGCCGAACGTGGGGTTCAGCAGGCCCACGACGTTGATCGAGTTGCCGCAGGCGTTGACCGGCACGTGGACCGGGACCTGGATGACGTTGCCGGAGACCACGCCGGGCGAGTTGACGGCAGCCCCCTGAGCCTGACCGTCCGCAGCGGCAAGGCCAGCACCCGCGAGCACGAGACCACCGGTAACGGCCGCGGAAGCGACGACCTTCTTGATCATGGATTCCTCCTTGTTGGCAATGCGGTCCCAGCCGCGGACCGCACACCTGTAACGACGAGGAGGTAATCGGGCTACGCAACCCTCGAATCATTCACTCGTTACGGTTAACTCGGCACAAACTTACGGAGTTTAGCCCCTGATTCAGCACTGATCGAGGAAGCGGTCGAGAACCCGTGCGCCGAACTTCAGGCCCTCCAGGGGAACTCGCTCGTCCACCCCGTGGAACATGCCCGCGAAGTCCAGCTCCGGCGGCAGCTGGAGCGGCGCGAACCCGAAGCACCGGATGCCCAGGTCGTCGAACGACTTCGCGTCCGTGCCGCCCGAGAGCATGTACGGGACGGCCCGCGCGATCGGGTCCTCCGCCTTCAGCGCCGACTGCATCGCGTCGACCAGCTTGCCGTCGAAGCTCGTCTCCAGCGCCTTGTCCGCGTGCACGTCCTCGCGCTTGACCCGCGGCCCGAGGATGCGGTCGAGGTCGGCGAGGAACTCCTCCTCGTAGCCCGGCAGGAACCTTCCGTCCACGTGCGCCGTGGCCTGCCCCGGGATCACGTTGACCTTGTACCCGGCGCCGAGCATCGTCGGGGCCGCGGTGTTGCGCAGCGTGGTGCCGATCATCCGGGCGATGCCGCCGAGCTTGGCGAGCGTCGCCTCCATGTCCTCGGGGTCGAGCGGGGTGCCGAGCGCGTCGGAGAGCTCGTCGAGGAAGGACCGCACGGTCTTGGTCATCCGGACCGGGAACTCGTGCCGCCCGAGCCGGCCGACCGCCTCGCACAGCTCGGTGATCGCGTTGTCCTTGTTGGTCATCGAACCGTGGCCCGCGGTGCCGTCGACCGTGAGCCGCATCCAGTGCATGCCCTTCTGGGCCGTCTCGATCAGATAGAGCCGCAGGTTCTCGTTGACCGTGAAGGAGAAGCCGCCGACCTCGCCGATCGCCTCCGTCACGCCGTCGAACAGCCCGGGGTGCTTGTCGACCAGGTGCCGCGCGCCGTAGACGCCGCCGGCCTCCTCGTCGGCCAGGAAGGCGAGCACCACGTCGCGCGGGGGCTTGCGGCCCGTGCGCATGCGGTCGCGGACGACCGCGAGGGTCATCGCGTCCATGTCCTTCATGTCCACGGCGCCGCGGCCCCACAGGCACCCGTCCGCGATCTCGCCCGCGAAGGGGTCGTGGGTCCAGTCGGCGGCGTTGGCCGGCACGACGTCGGTGTGGCCGTGGATGAGCAGGGCGGGCCGCGAGGGGTCCTCGCCCTCGATCCGCGCCACCGTCGACGCGCGCCCCTTGTGGGACTCGAAGATCTGCGGTTCGAGCCCGACCTCGGCGAGCTTCTCCGCCACGTACTCGGCGGCGGCGCGCTCACCCGGCCCGGAGTGGTCGCCGTAGTTGCTGGTGTCGATCCGGATCAGATCGCGGCAGAGGTCGACGACCTCGTCCTCGCCACCCCTGCCCGCCCCGGCCCCGGCCGGCTTCGACTCGCTCACGCTGCCTCCTCCTGGTTCGCTGCCGCGGCCCGCCTGCTGGGGCGGTCCGCGGCGTGGGTCCTCGGCCATCCTCTCTCTCCACCCGCCGCAGCCCAAGGCCGCAATGCTCCCGACATCCGCCCGTCACACCCGCCCGCGCCGCCCCCACCGGCCACGTGATCGACCACCCCCAGATCTTTGGTATTGTTTTCCTCGTCGGAAGGGCAACGGCCTGGAAGACAAAACACCTGGTCCGGGTGGCGGAATGGCAGACGCGCTAGCTTGAGGTGCTAGTGCCCTTTATCGGGCGTGGGGGTTCAAGTCCCCCCTCGGACACCGGCAAGGAGCCCCAGCAATGCTGGGGCTCTTTTGTTATGCCTGTGAGCTGTTATCCCTGTGCTCACGATCCCCGGCGTTCACGATCCCTGCGCTCGCAGCCGTACGGAGACGCACGTCACACAGCCCCCCGGTTTTTCGCATGCGCCGGGCCGGCCCGGGACGGGCGCGTTCTGCGGCGGCCGGGCCCGGACGGCCCGTGCGTATCATCTGGCGGATGATCACTAACCAGTCCCGGCGCACGGCGCCGGCGGTCTCCTCCGCCCCCTGCCGCGTCACGGTCTGCCGCGGCTGCTGCTGCGGGGACGCGCGGAAGGTGCCGGGGGTCGACCACGCGGGGCAGATCCCGCGGCTGCGGGCGGCGTTGGGCGATGCCGCGCAGGTGCGGGCGTCCGAGTGCCTGGACGTGTGCGACCAGGCGAACGTGGTGGTCGTCCAGCCGTCGGCGGCGGGGCGGGCGGCCGGGGGCCGGCCCGTGTGGCTGGGGCTGGTCAACGACGACGACGCGCTCGCGGACATAGCCGCCTGGATCCGGGCCGGCGGGCCGGGGCTGGCGGATCCGCCGGGCGTGCTGGACCTGTACGCGTTCACGGTGTCGCGGCGGGTGGGGAAGGCCGTGGAGGGGTAGTCCGCCCCTCCCCCTCCGGCTATCCGCGCTCGGCCGCCGCGGCCGCCTTCTCCAGCTGGAAGGCCTCGTTCCCCAGGCCGATGGTGCCGTGCACCCCGGGCCGCACGTACTTGAGGACGATGCCGTAACCGATGCCGGCGACGACGGCCGCGCCGATGGTGCCGGGCAGGATCCAGCGCAGGGGCGACCCCGGGTCGGCGCCGAGGAGGACGTCGAAGTCCTTGACCGCGTACGCGGCGATGACGAGGAGGGCGGCGCCGGCGACGCCGGAGGCGACGAGGCGGGGCGCCTGGGCCCGCGCGGCGCCGCGCCGTACGAAGAAGGCGATGACGGCGGCGGACGCGGCGGCCATCAGCACGATGATGCCGAGCGCGCCGACGTTGCCGCTCCAGGTGAACAGGCGCAGGACGGGCGCGGTGGGGTCGCCGTGCGGGCGGCCGTCGGTCAGCGCGAAGAGGAGCACCGCGAGGAGCGACACACCACTCTGCAGCAGGGACCCGTAGGCCGGGGCGCCGCTCGCGCGGGAGGTGCGGCCGACGGCGGCGGGCAGCAGGCCCTCGCGGCCCATGGCGAAGGCGTAGCGGGCGACGACGTTGTGGAAGCTGAGCATGGCGGCGAACATGCCGGTCACGTAGAAGACGTGCATGAGGTCGGTGAAGGTGCCGCCGAGCCGGTCCTCGGTGAGGCCGAAGAGGAGGTTCGGTCCCTGCTCCTGGGCGAGGCCGACGATGCTGCCGGGCCCGGCGGCGACGCTGAGGGCCCATGAGCTGACGGCGAAGAAGAGGGCGACGAAGCCGACGGCGAGGAAGGTGACGCGGGCGACGACGACGTTGGGGCGGCTGGTCTCCTCGGCGTAGACGGCGGCCTGTTCGAAGCCGACGAAGGCGGCGATGGTGAAGCAGAGGGCGGTGCCGAGGCCGCCGCCGCCGAGGGTGGCGGGGTCGAAGGCGTGGAAGGAGACGCCTTCCGGGCCGGGGCTCGCGACGCCCGCGACGTCGAACGCGACGACCATCACGCACTCGATGAGCAGCAGCACGCCGAGGACCTTGGCGCTGAGGTCTATCTTCAGCCAGCCGAGGACGCCGACGACGATGACGGCGGCGAGGGCGGGGACCCACCAGGCGACGGAGATGCCGAGGTGTTTGTCGAGCAGGCCGGAGAGTTCGTAGCCGAAGATGCCGTAGATGCCGAACTGCATGGGGCTGTAGGCGACGAGGGCGACGACGGAGGCGGCCGCGCCGGCGGTGCCGCCGAGGCCGCGGGCGATGTAGGCGTAGAAGGCTCCGGCGTTGTGGACGTGCCGGCTCATCTCGGCGTAGCCGAAGCTGAAGAGCGTCAGCACCACGCCGAGGATGACGAAGAGCAGGGGCTGCCCGACGAGGGCCATCGTGCCGTACGTGGTGGGCATGACGCCGGCCGTCACCATGAGCGGCGCGCTGGCGGCGACCACGGACAGGAGCAGGCCGGGGAGCCCTATCCGGTCGGCGCGCAGGCGTCTCTCCTGGCCCTTGAAGGTGCTGATCTCGCTCGTCGTGCCCGTCGTCATGGCGGGGTGGTCCTTCCCGTGGGGAGAGCGGGGACAGTGGTGCGGGGGGGTGACGCGGGCTGCCGGGCGGGGGTCAGGCGGAGCCGAGGGCGGCGCGGCGCGCGTCCTGGAAGGCCCGGCCGGCGTCCCGGTCGGGGTAGGACCAGGGCGCGCGGGTGGCGTGCGGTCCTATGCGGGTGAGCAGGGCCGCCGCCTCGGCGAGCCGGCCTTCATGGAGCTTGGCGTGGGCGAGGTAGTTGAGGTCGACCTTGCGCCGGGGGTGGGCGCTGCCGGTGCAGGCGCCGGTGTGCTCGTCGTTCTCGTCTATGTCCCATTCGAGCCACCAGTCGAAGGCGGCCTTCATCACCTGGCGGGCGCGGCGGCTGGTCCAGTGGCCGGAGCGGGCGGGGTCGCCGGGTTCGAGGCCGGCGCGGGCGAGGACGCGGTAGCGCTCGGCGTGGGCGACGACGGGCAGGACGGCCAGGGGCGAGTCGGCGGGGGCCTGTTCGGCGGCCCAGGAGGCGAAGTCGTAGACCTCGTGCAGGGGGTCGTCGCGGTCGCCCTCCTGGTGCTCGGCGAGGCAGGCGGCCATGAGGTGGTGGGCGTGGTGGTGGTCCCGGTGCCGGGCGCGGACCTGGTCGAAGGCGCGCACGCGCTCGTCGTCGGTGCCGGTGCGGCGGGCGAGGATGAGGACGGCGAGCCAGGGGGACGGGTCCGTGGGGGCCATCCTGGCCGCCACCAGGCACGCGGCGCGGGCGGTCTCGGGGCTGTCCTTGCCGCCCACGGCGCGGAAGACGGTGGCGCAGGCGAGGAGGGCCGCGGCGTCCGGGCTGTCGGGCTCGGCGAGCTGCCATTCGCGGGCCCAGGCCAGGCTCGCGGGGCCTTCGGCGAGGACGACGAGGCGGTGGCCGCGGCGGTCCCAGTCGTCGCCGGTCTCGGCGAGCAGCCGGCGGGCCTCGGTCCAGCGGCCACGGGCCAGTGCGTCACGGACCGTGGCGAGTTCGCCGTCGTCGAGGGCGGGGTCGAAGGTCGCTCCGTCCTTGTTCCGGGAGCGGGCAGACCGGGCCGCTCTCCCCAGGGGTGGCGGGGGCGTCATCTGCGGGCTTCCTCCACGGCGTACGTCCCCTCCGGCCGCCTGGTCGGGGCGTCCGCATGCATCCACGTCAGTCACGCACAGCAAAGCGGTAGTCACTACTCCGAGTCAAGACCCGATCTTGGGGCTGACATGTCATCAACTCACCAGCAGTCAGTTCCGGTTACCGGGGTTCACTCCCCGGCGCCGCCGCACCGCCGCGCTCACCCCCACTCACTCGCACATCTAACCCGTGAACAACAGTTCGACGAACGGCGGGGCACTCCCCGGCGGTGTCGACCGTTGGAGGGGATGGCCGCCCGAAAGAGGGGTACTCGGGCGTCACACCGCCCACAAGGCGGCTATCGTTTTTCTGTCAAGTCCCCGACGACCGAATGGTCTTGAACCGAATGGTCTTGAGGTGCGCGACGTGATGGTCTTCGCCTTCGCCGTGAGCGCGGCCTGCTGCCTGGGCATCGGCTTCGTCCTCCAGCAGAACGCCGCGCAGCGGGCCCCGATGAGCGACTTCCTCTCCCTCCGGCTGCTGCTCGACCTCGTCCGGATGCCGCGCTGGCTGACCGGCATCGGGATGATGGTGTGCGGCATGGTCCTCGGCGCGATCGCGCTGAGCCAGGGCGAGGTCTCGCTGGTCGAGCCCCTCCTCGCGACGAACCTGCTGTTCGCGATGGCCCTCTCCCGCTGGCAGACCCGCCAGCCGCTGGGCCGCTCGGGGTGGGGCGGGCTGTGGCTGCTGGCCGGCGGCGTCGCCGCCTTCATCGTCGCGGGTCAGCCGCACGGCGGCGCCACCGTCACCGACCCGCTGCGGCACTGGCTGATCATCGGCATCATGATCGGCGGCGCGCTCGCGCTGGCGGCGGCCTCGAAACGGGCCCGGATGAGCATCGAGGCGCCGCTGCTGGCGGTGGCCGCCGGGATGCTCTACGGCGTGCAGGACGCCCTCACGCGCGTCAGCGGCAAACAGCTGTCCAAGGAGGGCCTGACGGCGTTCTTCCTGAGCTGGCAGCCGTACGCGGTGCTCGCGCTCGGCCTGACGGCGCTGCTGTTCGTGCAGAGCGCGTTCGAGACGGCCCCGCTGCGGATGTCCCTGCCCGCGCTGACCGCGGCGCAGCCGCTGGCCGGGATCGCCTGCGGGGTGGGGTTCCTCGGCGACCGGCTGGACACCTCGCCCGGGGCGCTGGCCTGGCAGGTGACCGGCCTGGTGGCCATCGTGATCGGCATCGTGCTGATCGGGCGGCATCCGGCGATGCCGTCGGGGACGGCGGAGGTGGACCGGGTGCGGGATCTCCAGCCGCACTGAGCGGTTGCGTTACGGCTCGCCCTCGCTGCTTTCATGGGCGCATGAGCGATCAGACACCGCGGTCTCAGACGCCGCAGCCCGCGGACGAGGTGCTGGACATCGTCGACGAGCAGGACCGGGTGGTGGGGCGGGCCCCGCGCGGGGAGGCGTACGCGCGGGGGCTGCGTCACCGCTGTGTGTTCGTCCTCGCCCGGGACGGCGAGGGGCGGATCTTCGTCCACCGGCGCACCGCCGGGAAGCTGGTCTTCCCCTCGCGCTACGACGTGTTCGTGGGCGGGGTCGTCGGGGCGGGCGAGTCCTACGACGAGGCGGCGCTGCGGGAGGCCGAGGAGGAGCTCGGCGTCTCGGGGCTGCCGGCGCCGACGCCGCTGTTCCGGTTCCTCTACGAGGGGGAGGGGGGATCGTGGTGGTCGGCGGTGTACGAGGTGCGGTGTGACCTGGCGGTCAGCCCGCAGGTCTCGGAGGTCGCCTGGCACGGGTTCCTCTCCGAGGGGGAGCTGGAGGCCCGGCTCGGCGAGTGGGACTGGGTCCCGGACGGCTTCGAGGCGTACCGGCGGCTGCGGCAGCGGTGAGCCCTGCCGGGCGGGGTGCCGTACGGTTCTGCCGCTGCGGCGGCGAGCGGCCGGTTGGCGGCGCCGGACCCGGCCACGGCGGGTACGGCACCGCCGGACGCCGCCGTGGGGCTTGATCGCCGTTGCGGCGGAAGAACGGTGCGCAGCCGGCACCGGGCTTCCGGGCCGCGCCCGGAACACCGCCGACCGCAGGTGCCCGCGGCGCGGGGTCAGTCGACCGTTACTACGATCTTGCCGCGGGTGTGGCCCTCCTCGCTGAGGCGGTGGGCGTCCGCCGTGCGTTCCAGGGGGAACGTCTTCGCCACCTCGACCGTGAGCTTGCCGTTCTCCGCCAGGTCGGCGAGGGCCGTGAGGTCGGAGCGGTCCGGGCGGACGAAGACGTAGCGGCCGCCGAGGCCGATGACGGCCGGGTCGGCGACGGAGGCGAGCCGGCCGCCGTGGGTGAGCAGTCCGGGCGAGACCGTGAGCGCGTCCCCGCCGACGAGGTCGAGCACGGAGTCGACGCCCTCCGGAGCCAGCGCCCGCACCCGCTCGGCGAGCCCGTCCCCGTACAGGACGGGCTCCGCGCCGAGGGAGCGCAGGTACTCGTGGTTGCGCTCGCCGGCCGTGCCGATGACGCGCGCCCCGAAGTGCCGGGCGACCTGGACGGCCATGCTGCCGACGCCGCCGGACGCGGCGTGGATCAGTACGGTCTCGCCCTCCCACAGCCGGAGCGCCTTGACCAGGGCCTGGTAGGCGGTGAGCCCGGCCAGCGGCAGCCCCGCGGCCTGCTCGAAGGTGAGGTTCTTCGGCTTGCGCGCGAGGGTCCGTACGGGCGCCGCGACGTATTCGGCGAAGGTGCCGCGGGAGAGGAAGTCCTCGCGGACGTAGCCGATGACCTCGTCGCCCTCGGCGAACTCGGTGGCGTCGGCGCCGGGCCGGACCACGACGCCCGCGACGTCCCAGCCGGGGATGACGGGGAAGACCGCGTCGAGGGCGGGGTCGAGGTAGCCGGCGCGGGCCTTCCAGTCGACGGGGTTGACCGCGGCGGCCTTGACCTTGACCAGGACGGAGTCGGGGCCGACCTTGGGGTTCGGCCGCTCGCCGTATTCGAGGACCTCGGACCCGCCGTAGGTCCGGTAGCTGATGGCCTTCATGGGTGGTGCTCCTCGCGGGGGGGTGTGGGGCGCGCGCGTCAGGCGCCGGCGGGTGCGGTCTCAGCGTCCGCCGCGGCGGCGTGGGCCGCCACTTCGGCGGGCCGGGCGTGGATCTTCCGCAGGCCGAGCCCGGCGACGAACGCGACCAGCAGGAACGCCGTGCCGGCGATGACAAAGGTGAGCGTGAACTGGCTCTCGGCGGGCAGCTTGGGCGCGCCCGGCGGCAGGTGCTCCAGGCTCTTGGAGGCCAGCACCGTGGTGATCATGGCGCTGCCGATGGCGCTGCCCGTGGAGCGGGAGATGGAGTTGATGCCGTTGGCGATGCCGGTCTGCCGGGGCGGGACGCTGGCGACGATCACGGCGGGCATGGCGGCGTAGCCGAAGCTGATGGCGGCGCCGACGAACATCCCGGCGGCGATCACGGAGACCGTGTGCTCGTGGTCGAGCGCGATCCACACGAAGCCGGCGGTGCCGATGAGGGAGGCGAGCAGCAGGACCAGGCGGGGGCCCTTGTGTCGGACGAGCTGGCCGCCGACGGGGGCGGCGAGCAGCGACACGATGGTGCTGGGCAGCAGGTACTCGACGGAGGCGCGCAGCACGCTGGCGGAGAACCCGTAGCCGGCGATCTTCTCCGGCATCTGGACGAGGTAGGACACGCCGATGAAGAGGGCGAAGGAGCCGAAGCCGACGAGGAGGCCGGCGATGTTGGCGAAGAGCACCGGGCGGTGGGCGAACATCTTCATGTCGACCAGCGGCTCGCGGACCTTGCGCTCGACCAGCGTCCAGACCGCGGCCATCACGACGGCGCCGGCGAAGCAGCCGATCGTACGGCCGGAGGACCAGCCCCACTCGTGGCCCTGGGTGATGGGCAGCAGGAGCAGGACGAGGGTGGCGGCCAGGGTCAGCGCGCCGAGGACGTCGGTGCGGCCGCCGGTGGTCTCGCGGGTGGCGGGGACCAGGAAGACGACGGCGAGGAGCGCGAGCGCGGCGAGGCCGGTGGCCAGCCAGAAGGCGCTGCGGTAGTCGGGGTTGTCACCGGAGGTGAGCAGGCCGGTGGCGACGAGGGCGAGGCCGCTGCCGAAGGCGAGGGTGCCGCTGACCATGGCCATGGCGCCGGGCAGCTTCGCGGGGCGGACCTCCTCGCGCAGCACGGAGAGCGCGAGCGGGAAGATCGCGGTGGCGGCGCCCTGGAGGACCCGGCCGACGATCAGCCACAGCAGGGAGTGGGTGACGGCGGCGAGGACGGAGCCGGCGACCATGACGATCAGCACGGCGACCAGGGTCTTCTTCTTGCCGTGCTGGTCGCCGAAGCGGCCCAGGAGCGGGGTGAAGACGGCGGCGGAGAGCAGGGTCGCGGTGGTGACCCAGCTGACGTTGGCGGAGCTGGTCTCCAGGTCGCTCTGGATGAGGCCGAGGATCGGGACGACCAGGGTCTGCATCATCGACACGACCATGGCCGCGAGGCTCAGGGCGAAGACGATGACCGTCTCGTTGCGCGGGGAGGCCGCTGAGGAGGCCTGGGAAGAGGCCGGTGAGGGGGTCACGGGGAAGTCCTTCGAGTCCTTCTTGTTACTTCACGACATTGATGCTTGAGATCGTCAAGCAACTCGGACCACGGTAGGCCGGGATACTTCAGGTAGTCAAGTTAATGTTTTATTACCTCAACCTCTTGAGTACACTCGAGGCATGACCGCCACCGCACCCCGGACCCCGACCAAGGCCCAGCTCCTGGAGCTCGTGGCGGCGCTCGGCACCGCCCAGTGGCAGGACTTCGCCGCCGCCGCTTCCCGGCACGGCCTCACGTCCGTCCAGGCCAAGCTCCTCGCCCAGCTCAAGGGCCCCGTCCCGATGCGCAAGCTCGCCACCCTGCTGGTGTGCGACGCCTCCAACGTCACGGGCATCGTGGACCGCCTGGAGGCCCGCGGCCTGGTGCGCCGCGAGCCCGACCCCGCCGACCGCCGCGTGAAGAACGTCGTCGCCACCGACGAGGGCCACGAGACCATCCGCCGCGTCCGCGCCGAGATGCAGGCCACCCACAGCGCGCTCGACGCCCTCGACGAGGAGGAGCGCACGACGCTGTACGGGCTCCTGGAGCGCCTGCGCCCCGGCATGGAGCACCGCGGCTGACAGCCGCGGAGCACCGCGGCCGGCACCCTCCGCACCGCCTCCCCTGCGCCCGTATTCTGACGGGCAGTCCGTTCCGCGCACCCCGCGCGGAGGCAAGGGGAGGTCTTCCATGTGCAGCACGAGCCCGGTCGCGCCCGTCGGGGCGGAGCAGACCGAGCCCTACACCGTCACCGTCGCCCCCGGCGTCACGGCCTTCGTCCAGCCCGACGGCGGCTGGTGCCTGAACAACGCGGGGATCGTGACCGGCGGCGGCCGGACGGCGCTGATCGACACCACGGCCACCGTCCGCCGGGCGCAGCTGCTGCGCGACGCCGTCACGGACGCGGGCGCGCCCCTGCCCTCCACAATCGTCAACACGCACCACCACGGCGACCACACCTACGGCAACTGCGTCTTCCCCGAGGCGACGGTCGTCGGCCACCACGAGTGCCGCCGCCAGACCCTCGACGCGGGCCTGCAACTGCACGGCATCTGGCCCGGGGTCGAGTACGGGGACGTGCGGATCACGCCCGCCGAGGTCACGTACGCCGACACCCTCGCGCTGCACGTGGGCGACACCGAGATCCGGCTGATCCACCCGGGCCCGGCGCACACCACCGGCGACACCATCGCCTGGCTGCCCGAGCAGCGCGTCGTCTTCACCGGCGACCTCGTCTTCAACGGCGGCACCCCCTTCCTCCTCATGGGCTCCCTCGCGGGCTCGCTGCACTCCCTGAAGGTCCTGCGCGAACTGGACGCCGAGACGGTCGTGCCCGGCCACGGCCCGGTCACCGACCCCGGCGCGTACGACGTCCTGGAGCGCTACTTCCACTGGCTGCAGGAGCTGGCCCGTACGGAACACGCCGCCGGCCGCACCCCCCTGGAGGCCGCCCGCGCGGCCGACCTCGGCGAGTTCGCGGCCCTCCACGAGAGCGAACGCCTGGTCGCCAACCTCCACCGCGCCTACGCCGAACTGGAGGGCCGCCCCCTGGGGGAGCCGCTCGACCTGCCGGCCGTCGTCGGCGACATGATGACGATGAACGGCGGCAAGCTGATGGTCTGCCACGCGTAGCCTTGCTGGGCGGGCGTTGTCAGACCCTGGGCGCACAATGCCGTGCATGGACGTGAGATCGGATTGGGCGCTGGAGAAGGCTCTTGGCAAAGCCCGCGCGGCAACGTCGAAGGCGGATGCGCAGGAGGCCATCGATGCCGTACAGGCTTATATGGACAGTGGGACAACGAGGAAGTACAGGGGCGGTCAACAACTGCTGACCCTCCTCGCTGATGCTCGCAGACGTTCGGCCGAGGTCGACGAATGGGAGACGGTACGCATACTCCAGGACTGCCTCTACTACGCGCAGGGCCAGCTCCTCAAGCCGGACTTCGAGGAGAAATACCGGTTGTTCCAGAAAGGCCCGCGCAACAGGCTGGATCGGGACTGGCTTACGACGACCATCCGGTCCAGCAACACTTTCTGGGCAGAAATCGCCCGGGAGTTCCTGAACGGGCGCCCGGAGGCAACCGCGCGAGAACTGCTTGCCCACGTCGAGAGCGTTGGCCTTGACGTGCCGTTCCTCGAAGCGCCTGCCGACCGCCCCACCCAGTACCGCATTCCCAAAGGGCGTGCCGAGCGCGCCCTTTGGATCCAGCGGGTTCTGCGCGACCGGGTCTACCTCGAGGACGACACGGAACGCCTCGGCGAAGATGCCGGGGAGGCTGCCCGCCGCATTGCGTCCTCGCCGGAAGCCCTCGCCGTGCTCGCCGCCGACAGAGACGGGCAGACACTTCTGTGGGCCGCCGAATGGCAACGCCGCTCTGCGGCCCTCGCCCGCCTGCGGAAGGTCGCCGAGGACCCCACCGCCTCCGAGCACGACCTGCAGCGGGCGCTGCGGGGCCAGTACTGGATCTTCGGCGGCCGCTTCATCGGGGAGGCGGAGCACCGTCGCCTCGTTCCAGGAAACGAGGTCGACATCCCGCTCATCCGCGGTGACGGTGCCCTACATGTCGTCGAGCTGAAGCAGGCTTCCCGCCTCAAGAACGGGCTCGTCAAACGGCATCGCAATGGCTGGGTGCCCTCCCATGAGGTCAACGACGCGGTGGGGCAAGTCGTCCACTATCTGATCGGGCTGGATGAGCACCGCGAGCGGATCCGGGAGGAGTTCGGTTACGAGACACGCCGGGCCACCGGTGTCGTCCTGATAGGGCATCCCCATGCCCATCCGGAGATTCCGGAAGAGGTGCTCAACGAAACGCTCCGGGTGCACAACACCCACCGGAACCGGGTCGAGGTACTGACGTACAAGGAGCTCGTCGACAACGCCGAGCGATCCCTCGGGCACGGGGCCACGTAGGCCCCTAGACGGCATACCGACCGGTCGGCATGATGGCCCGCGGATGTACCGGCCAACTCCCCTGACGAGGAGCGTGCGATGAGCAAAGGCAATCCCCCCGGACTCGATCCGGAACGGCTGCGGGCCTATCTGGAGCGGGAGCTTCCGGGGCTTGTGCAGGGGCCGCTGGTCGCCGAGTTGATCGAAGGGGGGCGGTCCAACCTCACGTACGCCGTCAGTGACGGCACGGGCCGGTGGGTGGTGCGGCGGCCGCCGCTCGGGCACGTGCTGGCCACCGCGCACGACATGCGGCGCGAGCACCGGGTGATCAGTGCGCTGCACCGGACGGCCGCGGTGCCGGTGCCCGGGGCGCTGCTGCTGTGCGAGGACGAGAGCGTGCTCGGAGCGCCCTTCTACGTGATGGAGTTCGTGGAGGGGACGCCGTACCGGACGGCGGCGCAGCTCACGGAGATCGGGCCGGACCGCGCCCGGAAGGTCGTGCTCGGGCTCGCCGACACGCTCGTACAGCTGCACGCCGTCGATCCGGAGGCGGCCGGGCTCGCGGACTTCGGGCGGCCCGGCGGCTTCCTGGAGCGGCAGTTGCGGCGCTGGGGCAAGCAGCTGGAGGCGTCCCGCAACCGCGAGCTGCCCGGCATCGACGCGCTGCGCTCCGGCCTGGCCGCGGCGCTGCCCGCCTCCCCCGCCGCCACGGTCGTGCACGGCGACTACCGGCTCGACAACGTCCTGATCGGCGCGGACGACACGGTCGCCGCCGTCCTCGACTGGGAGATGTCCACGCTCGGCGACCCGCTCACCGACCTCGGCCTGCTGGTGATGTACAGCGAGCAGGAGCCCGTCCCCGGCTCCCCCATCAGCACGACGCGCGACGCCCCGGGGCACCCCGGCCCCGCCGAGATCGTCGAGCGCTACGCCGCCGCGTCCGGCCGCGACGTCTCCGCCCTCCCCTGGTACACGGCGTTCGCCTACTTCAAGCTCGCCGTGATCCTGGAGGGCATCCACTACCGCTACACCCTCGGGCAGACCGTCGGCGCGGGCTTCGACCGCATCGGGCAGCTCGTCCCGCTCTTCATCGACAACGGACTCACCACCCTGCGGAAGGGCTGACCGGCCATGGACTTCGCATTCGACGCCCGCACCGAGGAACTGCGCGGGCGGCTGCTCGCGTTCATGGACGAGCACGTGTATCCGGCGGAGGCCGTCGCGGACGAGCAGCGGGCCTCGCTCGCGGACCCGTGGACCGCGCCGCCGGTCGTCGCCGAGCTCCAGGCGGAGGCGCGGCGGCAGGGGTTGTGGAACCTCTTCTTCACCAACGAGCACGGCCTTCCGGATGCGGAGTACGGGGCCGGGCTGACCAACCTCCAGTACGCCCCGCTCGCCGAGATCACCGGCCGCAGCCCGCAGCTGGCCCCCACCGCCCTCAACTGCGCCGCCCCCGACACCGGGAACATGGAGCTGCTCGCCCAGTTCGGCAGCGAGGAGCAGCGCAAGCGCTGGCTGGAGCCGCTGCTCGACGGCCGGATCCGGTCGGCCTTCGCGATGACCGAGCCCGGCGTCGCCTCCTCCGACGCGACGAACATCGGGACCCGCATCGAGCGCGACGGCGACGCGTACGTCATCACCGGCCGCAAGTGGTACATCTCCGGCGCCATGAACCCCGCTTGCGAGATCTTCGTCGTGATGGGGAAGACCGATCCGGACGGCGGCGACCCCCGGCGCCAGCAGTCGATGGTGCTGGTCCCGCGGGACACGCCCGGCCTGGAGGTCCGGCGCGCCATGCGGGTCTACGGCTACGAGGACCACTACCACGGCGGCCACGCCGAGATCGTCCTCGACCGCGTACGGGTGCCGGTGGCGAACCTCGTCGGCGAGGAGGGCGGCGGCTTCGCGATCGCCCAGGCGCGCCTCGGCCCCGGCCGCATCCACCACTGCATGCGGCTGATCGGGATGGCCGAGCGGGCGATCGAGCTGATGTGCCGGCGCGCCCTGGACCGTACGGCCTTCGGCAAGCCGCTGGCCGGGCAGGGCGTCGTGCAGCAGTGGATCGCCGACTCGCGGGTGGCGGTGGAGCAGTTGAGGCTGCTGGTGCTCAAGACCGCGTGGCTGATGGACACCGTGGGCAACCGCGGCGCGCACACCGAGATCCAGGCCATCAAGATCGCCACCCCGCGGACGGTCGTGGACATCCTCGACAAGGCCGTCCAGCTGCACGGGGCGGGCGGCGTGAGCCAGGACTTCCCGCTGGCGGAGCTGTGGGCCGCGGCGCGGACGCTGCGCCTGGCGGACGGGCCGGACGAGGTGCACCAGCGGTCGCTGGCGCGGCGGGAGTTGCGGCAGTACCGCTGAGCGCTCCGCTGGAAGCCGAGTACAGCATCTGCGGGCACGTCGTGGCTGGTCGCGCAGTTCCCCGCGCCCCTTCGAGCGCGCGGCCGAACCGCACAGGACTTCGCCAAGCCCGCTCAGCCTTCCGGCCGGCGGGCCGGGCGGTGCCCCCGGCCCCGGACAGGCTTGGTTCTTTGCGGACCGGGAAGCCATGTAAAGAGCCATCAGGCCAAGGTCAAAGGCCATTTAAGGGGGGCACCATGCGGCTTGGAGGTCTGCCGTTCGCCGCTGCCGCACTCACCGGCACCGTCGCGCTCTACATGGCGCTCGTCGCCTTCGGCAACATCACCGACTTCGGGACGAACCAGGAGTTCGTGCGGCATGTCCTGGCGATGGACACGACGTTCCGGGACGACGACCTGATGTGGCGGGCCGTCACGGACCGTACCCTCCAGGACATCGCCTACCTCGCGATCATCGTCTGGGAGACGCTGGCCGCGGTCGTGCTCGTGGCCGCGACGGTCCTGTGGGTGCGCGGCTTCACCGGCCGCGGCGCGGGCTTCCGGCGCGCGCGGCGGGTGAGCACGCTGGGGCTGGTGATGGTCCTGCTGCTGTTCGGCGCGGGCTTCATCGCGATCGGCGGCGAGTGGTTCGCCATGTGGCAGTCCCAGAAGTGGAACGGCTTGCAGGCCGCGGAGCGGAATTTCGTGCTGGCCGGGTTCGTGCTCGTGCTGATCCACCTGCCGTCTCCTGGGGGCACCTCCCAGCGGTAGCTGGGGGAGGCACTCGGAGAGCTGAGGCCCGGGGCCGCGGAGAGCTGACAGCCCGGCCCTCCGCTGAGGCCCGGGCGCGCGGAGAGCTAACGACCGAGCCCTCCGAGGGCCGGGCACGCGCGCCCGGAGCCTCCTCCTACACCCCCGCGTCCGAGAAGACCACGAGCGACCGCCCGCCCCGCCCCGCGAGCATCGCCTCGAACGCGTCCGCTATCCCGTCGAGGCCGATCCGCGCCGTCACCAGGGCGGACAGGTCGAAGCGGCCCGCGCGCACGTGCTCGGCGATCACGGGCAGGTCCTTCGCCGGGTCGCTGTTGCCGTAGACGCAGCCCGAGAGCGTGCGCCCGAAGTAGAAGAGCTCCAGCGCGGAGAACGTGACCTGCTGGTCCATGCCGCCGATGCCGACGACCGTCGTCCGGCCGCCCTTGCGCGTCGACGACCAGGCCGTACGGATCGCGTCCGCCCGCCCCGCGCACTCGATGGCGACGTCCGCGCCCCAGCCGCCGGTGAGCTTGCGGACCGCCTTGGCCGTGTCCGCGCCGGCGACGACGAAGTGGGTGGCGCCGGCGGCCCGGGCCAGCGCCTCCTTCTCCGGGGAGACGTCCACGGCCACGATGGTGCCCGCGCCGGCGATCCGCGCGGACTGCAAGGTGGCCAGCCCGACGCCGCCGACGCCGTAGACCGCGACGGACTCGCCCGCGCGCACCCGCGCGGAGTGGTGGACCGCGCCGTAGCCGGTGAGCACCGCGCAGCCCAGCAGGGCCGCTTCGACCGGCGGGATCCCCTCCGGCAGCGGAATGGCCGCATCCGCGCGGACGACGGTCTCCTCGGCGAACACGGCCGTGCCGAGGCCCGGGTAGAGCGCGCTGCCGTCGGCGGCGAGGCTCGCGTACGGAACGGCGGCGGCCGCGGCGGAGCCCGCGCACAGCCAGGGCTCGCCGAGCCCGCAGAAGTGGCAGCCGCCGCAGGAGGGCGCCCAGTTGAGGACGACCAGGTCGCCCGGCACCACGTGCGTGACCCCTTCGCCGACCGCGGTGACCCGGCCCGCGCCCTCGTGCCCGAGGACGGCGGGCACGGGCTGGCGCAGCGTGCCGTTGGACAGGGAGAGGTCGGAGTGGCACACCCCGGCGGCGGCGAGGCGGATCCGCACCTGCCCGGGGCCGGGCGCGGGCAGGACGATCTCCTCTATCCGGAGCGGAGCACCCACGGCGGGCAGTACGGCGGCGCGGACCATGCCATTCCTCTCGACGGTGCGACGGTGCGGCAGTACGGCGATGCGGTGCGCAGGCGGAGGGCGTCAGAACTGGAGCGACTTCGTCTGGAGGTACTCCCCCAGCCCGTGGACGCCCAGCTCGCGCCCGACGCCGGACTCCTTGTAGCCGCCGAAGGGCGCCAGGATGTTGAACCCGCCGCCGTTGATCTCCACCTGGCCGGCGTCCAGCCGGCGCGCGAAGGCGGCGGCCGTCTCCTGGTCGGCGGCCCAGACCGCGGCGGCGAGGCCGTAGACCGTGCCGTTGGCGATGCGGGCGGCCTCGTCCTCGTCCTCGTACTTGATGAAGGAGAGCACGGGGCCGAAGATCTCCTCCTGGGCGATGGTCATCTCCGGCGTGACGTCGGCGAAGACGGTCGGGGTGACGTAGTAGCCCTTGTCGCGGCCCTCGGGGGGCGTCGCGCCGCCGGCGACGAGGCGCGCGCCCTCCTCGACGCCCTTGTCGATGTAGGCGCACACGCGCGCGTGCTGCTTGGCGTTGACGAGCGGGCCGACCCGGACGCCGTCCTGCGCGGGGTCGCCGGGCGCGAAGTCCGCGAGCGCGGCGGCGGCGAGGGCGACGGCCTCCTCGTAGACGTCGGCGTGGACGAGCGTACGGGTGAGGGCGTTGCAGGACTGGCCGGTGTTGCGGCAGACGTCGGCGACGTTCGCGGCAATGGCCTTGGCGAGGTCGGCGCCGGGCAGGATGACGCTGGCGGACTTGCCGCCCAGCTCCAGGGCGACGCGCTTGACGGCCGCGCCGGCCAGCGCGCCGATCCGCTTGCCCACGGCCGTGGAGCCGGTGAAGGAGACGAGGTCGACGCCGGGGTGCTCGGCGAGCGCCTGGCCGGCCACCGACCCGAGCCCGGTGACGAGGTTGAAGACGCCCGCGGGAACCCCGGCCGCGTCCACGCACTCGGCGAAGAGCTGCGCGGTCAGCGGGGTGTCCTCGGCGGGCTTGAGGACGATCGTGCAGCCCGCGGCCAGCGCGGGCGCGACCTTGTTCACGACCTGGTGGAGCGGGTAGTTCCAGGGCGTGATGGCGGCGACGACGCCCACGGGCTCGTGGAGCACGGTCGAATTGCCGATCCGCTCCTCGAAGGGGTGGCTCGCGGCGAGCTCGGCGTACGAGCCGGCGACGGCGATCGGCAGCCCGGTCTGGACCCGCTGGGCGAAGCCCTTGGGCGAGCCGAGCTCGGCCGTGATCGTGGCGGCGATCTCGTCCTGGCGGGCGGCGAGCGCGTCGCGCAGGGCGGCGATGTACTCGCCGCGCCGCGCGGGCGGCGTGGCCGCCCAGCCGGGCAGGGCCGCGCGAGCCGCCCGGACGGCAGCGTCGACGTCCCGGGCGTCGCCGGCCGGGACGGTGCCGACGACCTGCTCGTCGGCCGGGTTCACGACCTCGATCGTGCCGGTGCCCTCGGCGGGGCGCCAGGCTCCGTCGATGTACATGCCGTCGTGCGCGCTCACGGGTCGTCTCCTCGCGAAAGCGGAACCGGAGGGGAAGCTCCGGATCCCGGATCGGGAAAGCTGCTGACTGGACAACTGCGGAAAGCCCCACGCTAGCGCCGCGCGCACCGGCCGTACCAGAGTGCGCCCCACGCGGCGGTGTGGCCGTCGTCTCAATGCCGGGAGCCACCGGTCACGTAAGGTCTAGTCGTGCCGCAGATTTCGTACACGCTCCAGGAACTGACCGTAGGCCAGCTGTCCGCGCGCAGCGGCGCGGCGGTCTCGGCGCTGCACTTCTACGAGACCAAGGGCCTGATCAGCAGCCGCCGCACCTCCGGCAACCAGCGGCGCTACGACCGTGACGCCCTGCGCCGCGTCGCCTTCATCCGGGCCGCGCAGCGGGTCGGCATCCCGCTGGCCACGATCCGGGAGGCGCTCTCGGAGCTGCCGGACGAGCGCACCCCGAACCACGAGGACTGGGCCCGGCTGTCCGAGACGTGGCGCGGCGAGCTGGAGCAGCGCATCAAGCAGCTGACCCGGCTGCGGGACCACCTGGACGACTGCATCGGCTGCGGCTGCCTGTCGCTGGACACCTGCGCGCTGTCCAACCCCGACGACCGCAACGGCCTGCGGGGCGCGGGCTCGCGCCTGCTGGTCGAGCGCTGACGAACGGCGCTCCCCGGCCCGCGGCGCGGCGGCACCCGCGCCCTCACCACACGCCGGGCCGCCGCCCCGCCCACGGCCGGGCCTCCTCCAGCTGGGCGGAGAGCGAGATGAGGCCGGCCTCGTCGCCGTAGCGGCCGCCGAGCATGATCCCGACGGGCAGGCCCTCGGGCGTCCAGTGCAGCGGCACGCTCACGGCGGGCCGGCCGGTCGCGTTGTAGAGCGGGCTGAACGGCGTGAAGGCGGCGAGGTCCTTGAACTCCTGCTCCGGGTCGTCGTCGTTGCGCAGCCCGCCGACGGGCAGCGGGAGCCGGGCGAGGGTGGGCGACAGGAGCACGTCGTAGCCGGTGCCGGGCGCTTGCAGGACGTCGTCGACGAGCTGGGCGGCCCCGTGCATCCGCCGGAGGGCGGCGGCGAACTCCGTACCGGTGACGCGGGCGCCGCGCTCGCGCAGGTGGCGGGTGAGGGGCAGCAGGAGCTGCTCGCCGCCCGGTGGCAGGGGCGGGAGCGTCGCGATCACCTCCCAGGCGGTGACGAAGCACTGGGCGAGGGACTCGTCGGCGGGGAGCGTCAGCTCCTCCACGTCGTGGCCGAGCTCCCGCAGCAGGTCCGCCGCCTCCTGCGCGGCGCGCCGGCACCCGGGGTGCACCTCCACTCCCGGAATGGGCGCCTCCGTGAGGTGGGCGACGCGCAGCCGGCCCGGGGCGCGCCGGGCGTGCTCCGCGAAGGTCTCGCCGGGCGGGAGCGCGGGCGCGGCGTACGGGTCGCCGGGCATCGGACCCGCGAGGACGTCGAGGAGCGCGGCGGCGTCCGCGACCGTACGGGCGAGGGGCCCGTGCGTCAGCAGGCCGGTCACGTCGTGCAGGAGCGGGCCGCCGCTCACCCGGCCGCGGCTGGGCTTGATGCCGAACAGGCCGCACGCGGACGCAGGAATGCGGATGGAGCCGCCCCCGTCGCTGCCGTGCGCGAGCGGCGCGAGGCCCGCGGCGACCGCGGCCGCCGCCCCGCCGCTCGACCCGCCGGCCGAGCGGCCGAGGTCCCAGGGGGTGCGGGCGGGCGGTGCGAGAGCGTTCTCGGTGTGCGAGGACAGGCCGAATTCGGGCGTGCTGGTCTTGCCCAGCAGGATCGTGCCGGCCTCCCGCAGCCGCACCACGACGTGGTCGTCCATCGTGGCAATGTTCCGGGCGTACGCGGCCGAGCCCATCGTGCAGCGCACGCCGGCGACCTGGCTGAGGTCCTTGACCGGCACGGGCACGCCGTGCAGCGGCGGCAGCGCGCGGCCCTCGCGCCGGGCGGCCGAGGCCGTGCTCTCGGCGTCGGCCGCCTGCTTGCGCGCCGTCTCGGGGGTGACGGTGATGAACGCCCCGACGGTGGCGTCCAGCCGTCCGATGCGCTCCAGGTAGTGCTCGGTCAGCTCGACGGGCGAGACCTCCCCCGCCCGCACCGCCGCCCCCTGCTCCAACGCGGTCAGATCGTGCAACTGCGCCATGCCGTCCGCCTCTTCTCGCACACCGGTGGGCCGTGCGCTGCATCCTCGCACCACCACCGGACGGCGGACACCCCCCTTTCCCGGCCTCCTGCGGGTCACTTCCCTGCCGCCGCGGCCTCGCTCACACCGCCGCGTAACGGTCCTCCAGCACCCGGCGGCGGGCCGACGCCAGCGCCCCCGCGGTGAGTACGGGCGCGGGCACGACGATGCCGCAGTCCGCGCAGACGGGGCCCTGCGCGGGGCAGCGGTCCAGGTCGGGGCGCCACTCCAGGCGGTCCTGCGAGCAGACGGGGCAGACGTTCCCGGGCTCGGCCTCCATGGCGGCGATCACCCGGCGCAGCACGTCGGAGAGCCGTTCGGCCGGGTAGACGTCGGGGCTCACGCAGGGCACGATGTCGCAGCCGCCCCAGGTGTTGCGGTGCCATGCGTCGACGGCGGCGGGCTGCCGGATGCCGTCGTGCTTCTCCCGCTTGCGGCGGTCGGCGAAGGACGCCTCGTAGGCGAGCCAGACCGCGCGGGCCTCCTCCAGCTCGGCCAGTGCGACGACCAGGCGGGCCGGGTCGGGGGCCCGGTCGGCCGGGGCGATCCCGGCCAGGTCGCACAGGTGGTGCCAGGTCGCCCGGTGCCCGTACGGGGCGAAGCGTTCGAGGCACTTGCGCAGGGAGGTCCGCCGCAAGGCGATGGTGTTCCGTGGATTGCGCACCTCTCGTGCGAGTGCTCTGAAACCTGCCACTGCATCCCACCTCCGACAGCGCGGACTCGGATCGACATGGAAGGGACGTAACTCATCGCCATTCGGATCCCTCGGCCGCGGTGTGCGGCCGACTCCGCTCTGCTACCCCGATGTCGCGCCGGGATGTGGGGACGGGTTCATCAGGCTCGGTTCATCCACCTGCTTCAGCCGGATCGGTCCGGTCGGACCGGTTCAATCGGCCCAGTTCAATCGGCCCGGCCGACTCGGCCCGGCCGGGCGGCCCGGTTCACTGCCCGGCCGGCAGGACCCGGCCGGCGTGAAGGATGACGCGGGCCAGTTCCTCGTGGCAGATGTCGCTGTGGGCGCCCGACGGGGGCCCGCCGCGGGCGACGACCGACGAGGCGTCCACGCTCACGCACCCCTCGGTGGGCAGGCCGCCGCGCAGCGCCTGGTCGAGGGAGATCCGGGCGCAGGGGTCCACGGCCCGGATGCCGTCGTGGCCGACGGCGCCCCACCGGCCGTCGTCGAGGCCGAGGATGCCGAGAACGCTGTCGTCCTCGCGGGACGTCATGGACGCCAGGGGATAGAGGGTGCCCAGCGCGGAGTCGTGGCGCGAGTGGCAGGCCACCAGCGGTCCGCGGATCCGCCGGTGCAGCCCGTCGAGCGCCCCGCCGCGGCCGGTGTCGAACGGCAGGCGGGACGAGAAGGCGTAGTGCGAGAAGGCGCCCTGGAGGAGGGTCACGCTGCTCAGGGCGGTGCCGCCGTCGGGCACGCCGCGCAGCGCGAAGGACACGAGGCGGGCGCCGAAGCTGTGCCCGGCCAGGTGGACGCGCAGCCCGGTGGCGGATTCGGCGAGCAGGGCGAGCGCGGGCCCGAGGCCCTTCTCGCCGACGACGCCCGCGCGCCGCTTCATCGTGTAGTACGACATCTGCCGGAGCACTTCGAGGGCGCCGCCCCACAGCCGCTTCAGGGCTCCGCCGAGGAAGGCGGGCGGCAGCGCGCCCATCCTGTCGAGGGCGGCGGCGAAGCTCTCGCACACCTGCCGGGTGTCGCCCGTGAGCAGGTACGAGGCGTCCCCCTCGTCGGGCCCTTCGGCGGCCTCCCCCGCCGCGCGGCCCTGCGGCTGCGCGGGACCGAGTCCGCGGACGAGGGAGACGAACTCCTCCAGGCGCGCGGGGTCGTCGGACTGCTCCGCGGCCAGCTCCGCGAGCCGGTCCATCACGGCCCGCTCGCACGGCAGGATCCTGACCAGGGCCTCGCGGGTGGCGGCGTCGAGGGCGGGCGGGGCGGGCGGCGCCTCGGGGGCCGCGGACGGGAAGTCGGGGACGGCCTCGCCGGGGAAGCGCATGGACGGCCAGATCACGCCCGCGTAGCCCATGCGGACGCCGGGCGCGCGGGCGACCAGGCCCGGGAAGGGCGCGTAGAAGCGTGAGTAGAGGCCTGTGGCCATCGGCCTGTCGTTGTTCCACCCGTGCGCGAACACCACCAGGTCGGTGAGGCCCTCGCTCACGGCGCCGTGTATCAGGGCGTCGCGCTCGCCCGCGTCGGGGTCCCCGTCGGCGTCGAAGGTGAGCTCCCAGTAAGGTTCCGCGCTCATGCCGGACATGGCATTCCCCCTCGGCAGCGGCCCGATGCGGGCGCATCGTCCCGCTGCCGGGGAGGACTGTCCAGGCTCCCGTCACGCTGTTCACGCTTCCGTGTCCTGGAACCGTGCGCACCGCGGATCAGGGCATCGTCAGGGGGTCAGGAGTTCGGCCGCCCGGATGCTGTGGACGTGGATGAGGAGGTCGTACGAGCGGCCGAGCGCGGTCATGTACTCCGGCTCCGGGTAGGCGGTGCCGATGTTGCGGGTCGGCCGGGCGCCGGCCAGCCAGTCCTTCGCGGCGCGGGGCGCGTTGCGCATGTCCAGCAGCCAGGCCGGGCGGTGGGCCACCTGGTCGAGGGTGTGCTCGTTGCTGCCGGGCGCGGCGGGGCCGACCGTGACGGGCTTCGTGCGCCCCTCGTCGTCGACGGTGTTGAAGGAGCCCTCCGAGAAGGTGAGCCGGACGTTGACGTACGCGCTGCCGAGCCGGTCGCGCAGGAACGCGCCCTGCATCTTGGGGTACTGCGCCGGGTTGTCGCTCACGTAGGAGACGTGGGCATTGTGCGCGGACAGGAGGATCTTCTGGCCGGTGTGCCGCTGCCACCAGACGGTGTTGTCGGCCATGACCCGGTCGCGGTAGCGCATGCAGTCGGCGACGGCCTTGGGGTCGTCGAGGTCGTAGGTGTACATCCCGGCGACCTGGGAGACGGCGCGCGCGTCCTGCACGGCGCTGTCGAAGGCGCGGCGGTCGAAGCCGCGGCGGTCGCCGCCGGGGTGCTGCCCGGCCAGCAGGTCGAGGGCCTGCCGGGCCCGGTCGGCGTTCGCGCGCCGCTCGGCGAGCGGCTGCTTCAGCAGCGCCTGCATGGTGTCCCTGACGCTCGTGCCGGGCTCGGGGCGCTGCCCGCGGTAGAGCTCGGCGAGGCGGGGCAGGAGCGCGGGGTGGTGCTCACGGGCGTAGCCGGTGACCCGGTCGAAGAGCTCCGGTCCCGCGTAGGCGGCGTCGTTGCCTATGAACTGCACCTTGCGCGCGTGGTGGGCGTTGTAGTCGCGCATCCAGGTGAACAGGTCGACGTACTCGCGGGTGTTCCACAGGCGGTACGCGTCCTGGAACTCCTCCTGCATGATCTTCCGCAGGTCGCCCTTGCCGTGCAGCACGTAGTCGTTGATCCGCAGGCCCGCGCTCCAGTTCGCCTCCAGGGCGAAGGCCGTGAAGCCCTTCTCCTCCACGAGGTAGCGGAAGATGCGGTGCTTGTTGGTGAAGAACTCGTGCGAGCTGTGCGTGGCCTCCCCGATGCCGACGACCTTGGCGTCACCGACCATGGCGCCGAGCGGGCGCAGGTCCGCGACGCTGCCGCCCGGCTCGGTGGTGCGCAGGGGGTGGGCGGCGGCGGCGAGGGCCGCCACGGGATCCGCGGGGCGGGCCCGCGCCTGCTGCACGAGGGCGGGCGTCCAGGAGAGGGCGCACAGGATCAGGGTGAGCAGCAGGGCGGCGGGAAGGCCGGTGCGCCGGCGCTGGGGGGTCATGCGGGCACTCCTCGGTGGCTGGACCGCTCGTCGGCGGACCGTGCGTCGGTGTGCGGTCCACGATTCCCGGCGCGCCGCCGCGGGACCATCCGAGGCGCCCCCGGGGCGGGGTGGGGACAACCCCCGGGCGGTCGCAGCGGTCAGCCGTAGCGCAAGTACGTGCGGTCAGCCGTAGAGCAGGTGCTCCTCGCGCAGGGCCCGGAACTCCTCCAGCCCGGGCTGCCAGGCCGCCACGATGTCGTCCACGGGCGCGCCCGCATCGGTCATCGTGCGGACGGAAGCTGTCCCTGCGAGCCGGTCGATCCACCGGTCCGGGCGCCACGCGAAGCCGGGCCACAGCTGCTTGGCCGTCACGAGCAGCGCGATGCCCGCCCGTACGGGTTCGAAGGCCCGGGGGTCGTGCACGTGCAGTTGTACGCCGCCGATGGTGCGGCCCTGGAACTTGGAGAACGCGGGCACCGCGTACGCCTCACGGAAGCGCACGCCGGGCAGGTCCAGCGCGTTCAGGGCGGCTGCCCAGCGGTGGTCGATGCCCTCGGCGCCCACGAGCTCGAACGGGCGGGTCGTGCCGCGCCCTTCGGAGAGGGTGGTGCCCTCCAGCAGGCAGGTGCCCGCGTAGGCGAGCGCGGTGTCCGGCGTGGGGATGTTGGGGCTGGGCGGGACCCACGGCAGCCCGGTGTCCGCGAAGAGGTCGCCGCGCCGCCAGCCGCTCATGGGCACGGTGTCCAGCCGCGCGGGCCGCCCGGCCGCCGCCGGCACGTACGCCGCGTTGAACAGCAGGGCCAGCTCGGCCGCGGTCATGCCGTGCGCCTGCGCGACCAGCTCGCGGCCCACGCCGGACGCGAACGGGCGCTCCAGGACCGGGCCGTGCGCGCCCCGGCCCGTAATGGGATTGGGCCGGTCCAGGACGACGGTCCGCAGGTCCGCGAGCGCCGTGGCGATCAGGCAGTCGTAGAGCGTCCACACGTACGTGTAGAAGCGCGCGCCCACGTCCTGGATGTCGAACACGACGGTGTCCACGCCCGCCCGGACGAACAGGTCCGCGAGCTCCCGGCCGCGCTTGCCGTGGATGTCGTGGACCGGCAGGCCGGTCGCCGGGTCCGTACCCGTCGGCTCCGAGCCGCCGGCCTGTGCCGTGCCGCGGAAGCCGTGTTCGGGGCCGAAGACCGCGCGGAGGTCCACGCGGCGGTCGGCGTGCAGGACGTCCACGACGTGGCGGAGATCGGTGGTGACGCCCGTGGGGTTGGTGACGACGCCGATCCGGTCCCCGTCGAGGAGGGCGTAGCCGCTCTCCGCCAGCCGGTCGAAGCCGGTGCGGACGCGCGGGGCGGACGCGGCCCGCGCGTCCGGTGCGGCGACCGGGCCGGCGAGGGCGCCCGCGGCCGCCGTTCCCAGCACCTGGCGGCGCGTCACATGCCGTGCGTACGGGGGGCGTCCCCCGGAAGAGTGCCGCATGGTCATGCACGCTAACGCTCCGGCGGCCCGGTGGGCAGAATGCCGGAGGGCGCGCCTCCGGACCGCGTTCCCGGCCTCTTCCCCCGGCACATACCGACTGGTTAGTCTGCGCGGTGCAGCCGAGCCGAGGGAGACCGAGCGTGGGCATCGTGCGGGACGCGGGAGTCGTCGTCACCGGGGCGGGAGGCGGCATCGGCGCCGCGCTCGCCCGCCGGTTCGCGGCCGAGGGGGCGCGGGTCGCGGTCAACGACCTCGACGCCGCCAAGGCCGAGGCGGTCGCGGCGGAGATCGGCGCGACGGCCGTGCCCGGCGACGCCTCCGACGTCGTGGCGGCCGCGCGCGAGGCGCTCGGAGGCCGGGTCGACATCTACTGCGCCAACGCCGGGGTCGCTCCCACCGGCGGCCCCGAGGCCGAGGAGGACCTCTGGGACGCGGCCTGGGACGTCAATGTGATGGCCCATGTGCGCGCGGCGCGCAAGCTGCTGCCCGAGTGGCTCGACCGCGGGAGCGGCCGGTTCGTGTCCACGGTCTCCGCGGCCGGGCTGCTGACGATGCTCGGCTCGGCCCCGTACAGCGTCTCCAAGCACGCGGCCCTGGCCTTCGCCGAGTGGCTCTCGCTCACCTACCGCCACTGCGGCATCGAGGTCCACGCGATCTGCCCGCAGGGGGTGCGGACGGACATGCTGCGCGGCACGGGTCCGGCCGGTGACCTGATCCTCGTGCCCACGGCGATCGAGCCCGCGCAGGTGGCGGACGCGCTCTTCGACGGGATGGCCGCGGGCCGCTTCCTGATCCTGCCGCACCCGGAGGTCGCGGACTACTACGCGGCCCGCGCGACCGACCCCGACCGCTGGCTGCGCGGCATGAACCACCTCCAGCGCAAGCTGGAAGAGGACCTGTGAGGGTGGACAGCCCGCAGACGAGCCCGAAGCCCGCGCCGGACGGCGACTCCGTGCCGCAGCGGCTGCTGGCCGCCGCCACCCGGCTCTTCGCCGACCGGGGCTACGACCGCACGTCCGTGCAGGAGATCGTGGAGGCCGCGGGCGTCACGAAGGGCGCCCTCTACCACTACTTCGGGTCGAAGGACGACCTGCTGCACGAGGTCTACGGGCGGGTGCTGCGGCTCCAGCAGGAGCGGCTGGACGCCCTCGCGGGCTCGCGGGCGCCCGTCGAGGAGCGGCTGCGCGAGGCCGCCGCCGACGTCGTGGTCACCACCATCGAGAACCTGGACGACACGACGATCTTCTGCCGCTCCATGCACCACCTGGGGCCCGAGAAGCTCGCGCAGGTCCGGGCGGAGCGGCGCCGCTACCACGAGCGCTTCCGGGCCCTGGTCGAGGAGGGCCAGCGCGCGGGCGTGTTCACCACGGCCACCCCCGCCGACCTGGTGGTCGACTACCACTTCGGCTCGGTGCACCACCTGGGCGCGTGGTACCGCGCGGAGGGCAGGCTGAGCGCGCAGGAGGTGGCCGGGCACCTGGCCGATCTGCTGATGCGGGCGCTGCGGCCGTAAGCCCGGAGCCGGTGACCGCAAGCCCGGGGCCGGTGGCCGGAAAGCCGTGGCCGGGGCCGGCCGGGGCTCCTCCCCGGCTCCCTAAGCGCCCGCTCACCCCGGGGTATGGTGTTCGTTCCGCGGGCGCAGGGCCCGGGGCGGACCGGGAGAGCGGGGCGTGGGATGGGTGCGGAGGGGCAGCAGGGCGGGCAGTGGGCCGACGTCACGCCCGACGCCGCGCGGCGGCTGGTGACCGCCGCCGTCGAGGCCTTCGCCGAGCGCGGCTACCACGCCACCACCACCCGCGACATCGCGGGCCGCGCCGGCATGAGCCCCGCCGCGCTCTACATCCACTACAAGACGAAGGAAGAGCTGCTCTACCGCATCAGCATCGTCGGCCACCGGCTCGCCCTGGACATCCTGCGCCGGGCGCGGGACTCCGCCGGCAGCGCCGCCGAGCGGCTCTGCGAGGCCGTGCGGTCCTTCGTCCGCTGGCACGCCGAGCACCACACGACGGCGCGCGTCGTGCAGTACGAGCTGGGGGCGCTCGCCGAGGAGCACTACGCGGAGATCGTCGCCCTGCGCCGGGACACCGACGCCGCCGTCCGCGCCATCGTCGAGGACGGCGTGGCGGCGGGCGAGTTCGACACCCCGGACGTCCCGGGGACCACGCTGGCCGTGCTGTCGCTGTGCATCGACGTGGCCCGCTGGTTCAAGGCGGAGGGCAAGCGCACGCCGGACGAGGTGGGCGAGCTGTACGCGGACCTGGCGCTGCGCATGGTGGGGTACGCGAAGACGTAGCGCGTCCGGCCCGAGCCCCTCACACACCGGCCTCTGATCCACTCACACGCCGGCCCCTGATCCACTCACACGCCGGCCCCTGATCCATTGACGCGCCCCGCCGGGAATCCTACGGTCTCCCATAGGAATCCATCAGCGCTGGGAGCACGCGATGAGCGGTACGGGCAACGAGCAGGCGCGGAAGACCGCCGAGGGGCTCGCCTACTCGGCCGGTTTCGGCAACGAGCACAGCAGCGAGGCCGTCCCGGGGGCGCTGCCGGAAGGGCGCAATTCCCCGCAGCGGGCCCCGCTCGGGCTGTACGCGGAGCAGCTGAGCGGCACGGCCTTCACCGAGCCCCGGCACAGCAACCGCCGGTCGTGGCTCTACCGCATCCGGCCCTCGGCCGCGCACCCGCAGTTCACCCGCACCGGCAACGGTCACCTGGCGAGCGCGCCGTTCACCGACGCCGTGCCCGACCCCAACCGGCTGCGCTGGAACCCGCTGCCCGAGCCGGCCGCGGGCACGGACTTCCTCGCCGGCCTGTGGACGCTCGGCGGCAACGGCGACGTCACGCAGCGCACCGGCATGGCCGTCCACCTCTACGCCGCGAACGCCTCCATGACGGACCGGGTGTTCAGCGACGCCGACGGCGAGCTGCTGATCGTGCCCGAGCGCGGCGGGCTGCTGCTGCGGACGGAGTTCGGGCTGCTGCGCGCCGAGCCCGGGCACGTGGCGCTCATCCCGCGCGGGGTGCGCTTCCGCGTCGAGCTCCTGGACGCCACCGCCCGCGGCTACGTCTGCGAGAACTACGGGCAGCCCTTCGTCCTCCCCGAGCTGGGGCCGATCGGCGCGAACGGGCTGGCGAACGCGCGGGACTTCCTCGCGCCGGTCGCAGCGTACGAAGACTCCGACAACACAGCGGGCCCCGTCGAGGTCGTCAACAAGTTCTGCGGGAACCTCTGGACCGCGACGTACGACCACTCGCCGCTGGACGTGGTCGCCTGGCACGGCAACCTCGTCCCGTACGTCTACGACCTGCGCCGCTTCAACGTCCTCGGCTCGATCAGCTACGACCACCCGGACCCGTCGATCTTCACGGTGCTCACGTCGCCGTCGGACACCCCGGGCCTGGCGGGCGTCGACTTCGTCGTCTTCGCGCCGCGCTGGCTCGTGGGCGAGGACACCTTCCGGCCGCCGTACTTCCACCGGAACGTGATGAGCGAGTACATGGGCCTGATCGAGGGCGCGTACGACGCGAAGACCGCCGGCGAGGGCGGCTTCGTGCCGGGCGGCGGGTCGCTGCACAACATGATGTCGGCGCACGGGCCGGACCGGGACACCTTCGAGCGGGCCAGCGCGGCCGAGCTGAAGCCGCAGAAGGTGGACGACGGGCTGGCCTTCATGTTCGAGACGCGCTGGCCGGTGACGCTCACCGCGCGGGCGGCCGCCGCCGACCACCTGCAGACGGGCTACGACGGCGTGTGGCAGGGTCTGCAGCGCCACTTCCGTCGCTGACGCCCACGGAGCTCCCCGTGACCACCTTCGCCCCCGACTCCCTCGCGCTCAACCGCAAGCTGCCGCTCTGGTACCAGGTGTCGCAGTCGCTGCGGGCCTCGATACTCGGGCGCTGCCCGGACGACCCGCTGCGCCTGCCCACCGAGGACGCCCTCGCCGAGCACTACGGCGTGAGCGTCCTGACCATGCGGCAGGCGCTGAAGGAGCTGGAGGAGGAGGGGCTGATCAGCCGTCACCGGCGGCGCGGCACCTTCATCGAGCCGAGCGCCCGGCGCGGCTCCCCCGTGCGGCTGCTCGGCTCGGTGGACGCGATCGTGGCGCAGCAGTCCGGCGAGCGGACGACCGTACTGGGCCACGGCCCGGCCCCCGTTCCGGCGGAGCTGGCCGAGCACTTCCCCGGACTGGCGGAGGCGGTGGCCTTCCGGCGGCTGCGCTGTGACGGGGAGTCGGGCGAGCCGACGAACTGGGCGGAGAACCTGGTCCGCCCGGAGGTCGCCGCGCGCATCGACCTGGCGGACCTGGCCCGCTGGCCGATGACGAAGGTGCTGCGGGACGCCGTGGGCGTCCGGATCAGCCGGATCACGGACACGGTCGAGGCCCGGCTCGCCGACCCGGAGACGGCGCGGCTGCTGCAAGTGCCGCTGCTGAGCCCGATCCTGCACTACACGGGGGTGACGTACGACGCGTCGGGCCGGGCGGTGGACGTGGCCCGGATCCGCTACCGGGGCGACCGGTTCTCCTTCACCGTCACGCTGGAGACGGAGACGGGCGCGGACCCGGAGC
Source organism: Streptomyces klenkii (assembly GCF_003626645.1). Lineage (GTDB taxonomy): Bacteria > Actinomycetota > Actinomycetes > Streptomycetales > Streptomycetaceae > Streptomyces > Streptomyces klenkii. Next base: position 132,800 of record NZ_RBAM01000011.1, read on the forward strand.
CTCGGACGGGCCCGGAGCCGGGGGCGGACTGACGCGCGGGGCGGCTCGCGGCGCTCGAAGGGGGCGCGAGCCGCCGGGCGTACCTACCCTCCCCGGCCTGGCCGGAGAGGGGCCGGACGTGCGACGGCGCCGTGCGGCCGCGCCCTGGGGAGAGGGTGGAGGGCCGACGGCGTCGACGGTGGGGCGCTTGCGCTCGGGGGCCGGGGTTCAGCCGTGGTTGCCGAACAGGGAGCGGCGCAACCGTCTCAGCGGCGCGAGGAGGGAGACCTTGGCGGTCCGGCTCTGCTTGGCGCGCGCATGATCACGTGTGGTCAGCTCGCGCATGAGCAGGGTCGCCCCCTCGACTTCGCGCTGGGGCACGGCAGGCCCGCCCAGCACCGCGAGATGGCGGTCGAGGCGCGCACTGGACGCACCGCTGTTGCAGTTGATGGCAGGCACCCGAGGCCTGCCACGCATTGCTATCTGATCCATTGAGACTCCCCACCCGAACGAGGCACCCGGCTCAGGCAGGGTAACCCTACCGCCCTCTTACGTCACCCGCGCATCGGCGGGGCGGATTCACCGCTCCGTCAAGGGCGTTGACAGGGCTGGCGTGAACCTGCCGTCACTGTCGGCGAGTTAGCGGGTCAAGGATATGCAGAAGAGGGGGCAATCACGCTCCGTTGCGGTAGATTCACCCCGAATCGCTCTCTTGCTGGAGGGGGCCCGTCGATGAGCGGGATGTCCGGGGGCGGTCCGGAGGGGGCAGCGGTGCCGCCGGGCCGGGTGGTGGCGGGCCGGTACCGGCTGCTGGAGCAGCTGGGCCGGGGCGGCATGGGAGTGGTCTGGCGCGCGCGGGACGAGGTGCTCGACCGCGACGTGGCCGTCAAGGAGGTGCGGGCCCCGGCGGGCCTGCTCGACCACGAGGTCCGGCAGCTGTACGTACGGCTGGAACGCGAGGCCAGGGCCGCTGCGCGCATCGCGCACCCCCATGTCGTGACCGTCTTCGACGTGGCTTCCGACGAGGGCCGGCCCTGGATCGTGATGGAGCTGGTGCGCGGTCTCTCGCTGGCCGACGCCCTGGAGACCGAGGGTCCGCTGCCCCCGGCGCACGCGGCGCGCATCGGCGCCGGGGTGCTCTCCGCGCTCCGGGGAGCGCACGCGGCGGGCGTGCTGCACCGCGACGTGAAACCGGGCAACGTCCTCCTCGCCAACGACGGGCGTGTCGTGCTCACCGACTTCGGCATCGCGACGGTCGAGGGGAGCTCGGCGCTGACCCGGACCGGGGAGCTGGTGGGCTCGCCCGAGTTCCTCGCCCCCGAGCGGGCGCTCGGGAATCCGCCGGGCCCCGCCTCCGACCTCTGGTCCCTGGGCGTGACGCTGTACGCGGCGGTGGAGGGCGTCTCCCCCTTCCGCCAGGACACCCCCCTCTCCACCATGCGGGCCGTGGTGGACCAGCAGCTCCCGGCGCCGGTGCGGGCGGGGGCGCTCGCACCCGTCCTGGAAGGGCTGCTGCGCAAGGACCCCGCCCTGCGGCTCGGCGCCGAGGAGGCGGAGGACATGCTGCGGGTGGTGGCCCGGGGCGGCACCGTCCCCGGCGCGGGCACGCCGCTCGCCTCCGAGGCGCCGACGGTTCCCTCGCACGCCCCGCCGCCCGCCCCGGCCGGCGGCCCGGCGGGGTCCGCCGGGGAGCGCGGCGGCGGGCCCGGCGCCGGCTTCGGCCCGCCGGACGGGAGCCCTCCCGCCGCCGGGCCGGGCGGCGATGACGCGCGGCGGCGGCGCCCCGCCGTGGTCTTCGCGGCGGCCGCCGTCGTGCTGGTGCTGCTGGCCGCGGGGCTGGTGTGGGCCTTGACCCGGGGCGGCGGCGACGGTGGCGCCACCGGCAGCGGGGACTCCGCCGCCCCGGACAAGAACGCGGGAGCGGGGCAGGCGGGCAGTTCCTCGGGCAAGCCCCCGGACGCCGGCGGTTCCGCCGGCGGCTCGTCGTCCGGCGTGCGGGCCTCCGTCGAGGCGGAGCGCGGCGCGTACACGGGCCCCTGCCCGCCGCAGCCCGCGAGCTCGGGCCCCTCGTTCCGGGTGACGTTCACCGTCGACCGCTCCCCCGTCCGTCTCGTGTACCACTGGGTCACCGGCAGTGGGCAGGTGGGCGCCGACCAGTCCGTCGACGTCACGAACGGCAGGACCGTCACGCTGCGGCACGTCGAGGTCCCCCGCGACTCGGGAAAGGACTGGATCGGCGTCGAGGTCAAGGACCCGCAGAAGGTCACCTCCAATCATGTGTCGTTCACGGTCACCTGCCGGGACTCCTCGTCCGGCAGGCCGTCGGACAAGCCGTCGGCACCGGAATCGGCATCGCCGTCCCGGCCGTCGGGCCCGTCGCCCTCCGCTCCGACGGGCCCGACGTACGGCTACGGCTATGACTACGGGTCAGGCCGCTGAGTCAGCCGGCTGAGCCGGACAGTCGAGTCAGGCGGCTGAGGAGAAGACCGGGAGGTAGCCTCCGGCCTGGCCCGCCGCGTTCGGGTGGTAGGAGCTGTCGACCGGGAAGGTCACGCTGTTGAGCCAGGGGCTGCCCGAGCAGAGCTCGTGGCCGGCGAAGCCGGAGGCGGCGTCCCCGTAGGAGAAGCCGTGGTCGGCGGCCCGTTTGGCGATCACGGAATTGATCAGGTCCGCGGCGGCGTTGACGGCCGACCTCTTGGTCTCGCTGAGGCCGGTACAGCTGGTGCCGAGTTTATAGAAACGCGGATATCCGAGGACGACGACGTGGGCGGCGGGGGCTCTGCCTCTGATGGCGGTATAGACCTTGTCGAGTTCCCCGGGAAGCGTGTTCTGGACATACGTACGGGCCTGATTGATCCGGTCCAGGCACGCGCTGTCACTGCTGAGCACGCAGGTCGTCATGGTGTCGGCGAAACCGGCGTCATTCCCTCCGATACTGAGGGAGACGAGGCCGGTCGTGCTGTTCAGAGGGCCGAGCTGCTTGCTCAGAACATCACCCGTTCGGGCGCCGGAGCAGGCGGTGAAGGCGAAGCTCGAAGGGGCGTGCGCGGCCGCCCAGAGCGCGGGATAGGACTTGGAGCTGCGCTTGCAGTCCCCGCTGTTCGTGTAGTAGCTGCCGGCTCCCAGACCGGACGAGTAGGAGTCACCGAGCGCTACATAGCCGGGAGTTGCGGCCTGCGGCGCGGCTTGGGCGACGCCGGCTCCGGTGAGGGCCAGCGCGGTGGCGAGGGCGAACGCGGAGAGGGAACCCGCGAGGCGGGACAGCTTCATGGAACCTCCTTTACCAGGGTTTCTGCCGTACCCGTGGTAGCAGCAGTCCGTGATTCATGGAAGTGTCCATGACAAAGGTGTGAGCCAATGAACGCTCAATCACCTACAGCAGGGGACAATCTGACGGGTCAACATATTCGTGCAGTATTCACCTGACCGAAACCCTCCGGTTCTGTTCCGATGCGGTAACCGGAGGCTGTTTGCACGGCCTTCACATCTTGACGTCGCTCCGCCGATTGCGCGACATTGAAGCCTCGGCATCCGGCGCTTCGGGGGGCAAAGTCGCCAATGCAGAGCTTCACAGATCCCACCGGTCTCACCGGCCCGTCCGGCACACCCGGCACATCCATTCCTTCCAGCCCGTCCGGCCCGCCCGGAAGCACCGGCTCTTCCGGCCCGCCCGGCCCGGCCACCGCCGTCGAGCACACCGAGCACACCGGATCCGCGGTCGCACCCGACCGGCCGGTGGCCGCGGGCGGAGCACCGGCCGGGGATTCCCTCCCCGTGGTGGCGGGGGCCGCCACGGCGATCGCGGGGGTCGGCGCCGTGCTGGCCCTCGCCGACATCGGCTCACCCCTGCGTGCGCCGTTCACGCTCTTCTTCCTGCTCGTCGCGCCGGCCTGTGCCGTCGGGGCGGCGCTGCGCGGCCTCGATCCGCTCAGCAGGTCCGTGGTGGCGGCCGGCGGGGCCGTCGCCGTCGACATGCTGGTCGCACAGGCCATGCTCGCGCTCCACACCTGGACGGTGCGGGGTGGCGTCGCCGCGGTCGCGGCCGTCAGCCTCCTCCTGTTCCTGCTGGCACACGTGCGGCGCCACCGGGGCCGTACGGCGAAAAGTCGGGCTTCCTGACGTGAACATCAGCGTGTACCGGCCCGGCGAGCTCACCGCGGCCGACCGGGCGGCCTGGTCCGCCCTGCAAGCCAAGGCGGTGGAGGACGGCTCTCCGCAACTTGCGAATCCTTTCCTCGCACCCGAGTTCGCCCTCGCGGTCGGCCGGTGCCGGGCCGGGGCACGGATCGCGGTGGTGCGCGAGGACGGCGAGCCGGCCGGCTTCTTCCCGTACCAGCGCTCCGCCCTCGGGGTGGGCCGGGCGATCGGCCTCGGCGTCTCCGACGCCCAGGGGCTCATCCACCGGCCCGGCTTCCAGTGGGACGCCCGCGAGCTGCTGCACGCCTGCGGGCTGTCGGTGTGGGAGTTCGACCACCTCGTGGAGGGGCAGAAGCCGTTCGAGGCCGGCGCCTCCGGGTCCTACCGGTCGCCCGTGGTGGACGTCGAGCAGGGCTTCGAGCCGTATCTGGCGGTCCTGCGCAAGCAGTCGCCGAAGTTCACCCGCACCACGCTCGCCAAGGAGCGCCGGCTCGGCCGCGACATCGGCGAGGTGCGCTACGTGCACGACGAGCGCGACCCGGAGGCGCTGCGGACCCTGATCGCCTGGAAGTCCGCGCAGTACCGAAGAACGGGGCGCAGCGACCGGTTCGCGCGCCCCTGGATAGCGCGCCTGGTCGAGCAGCTCTTCCACACCAGGACGGAGTCCTTCGCGGGCCTGCTGTCGGTGCTGTACGCCGGGGGGCGGCCGGTCGCGGCGCACTTCGGGCTGCGTTCGCGGCAGGTGCTCTCCTGCTGGTTCCCGTCGTACGACCCGGCCTTCGCCAAGTACTCGCCGGGCCTGGTGCTGCATCTGCGGATGGCGGAGGGGGCGGCCGCCGCGGGGATGGCCTATCTCGACCTCGGGCGGGGCGAGAAGGACTACAAGAACTCGCTCAAGACGCGTGAACTGTGCGTGTCCGAAGGATGGGTGACGCGCCGTCACCCGGTGGCGCTGGGGCACCGCGCCCGGCGCGCGCCGGTGCGGGCGCTGCGCAACACGGTGCTGTCCCGGCCCGAACTCTTCGAGCCCGCCGACCGGTTGCTCAAACGCGTGGGCAGGTTGCGCCAGGGGGACTGAGGGGCGCACTGCGCCCGGCGTGCGCCGTCAGCAGCGCAAAGCGTCAACAGGACACACGAGTTGGGCGCAAAAAACACCCAAAGGAGGAGTCACCGCACCAGCTCTTGCCATACAGTCTCAACCATCAATACCGTCGTACATCCACCCGCATCGGCCCATCATGCAAAGCGGCTCAAGGGGAGGGCAAGCGTCGCGATGGTGCCCGGGGCGGGGCGCGGTGGGGGGTGCCGCGTCCGGCTGATCAGAGTCGCCGTGTCGCGTATACCGCGCGGCCAGCAACCGTTGCCAGCTCACCCTGCCCATGCGGTGCTGAGTGCCGTCAGGGCGGGGTGAGTACCCCCTTTTCGAACCGGATACGCCACCGGACCGCTCGGGGCGGGCGGTCCACCGGACGAGAGGGACATCCGAGTCATGAGTTCTTTCCTGCGCCCGGCGGCTGATCAGGAGGGCCTGGTCGCCGCCCATTACCGCCCGGTGACGACGCACTTCGCCATAGCGCCACCGGTGAGCGTCGTCATCCCCGCCATGAACGAGGCGGAGAACCTCCCGTACGTGTTCAAGACCCTGCCGGAGTGGATCCACGAGGTCGTCCTGGTCGACGGCAACTCCACGGACGACACCATCGAGGTCGCCCGGGAGCTGTGGCCGGACGTCAAGGTGGTCCAGCAGCTCGGCAAGGGCAAGGGCGACGCCCTGATCACGGGCTTCGCCGCCTGCACGGGCGACATCATCGTGATGGTCGACGCGGACGGCTCCGCCGACGGCAGCGAGATCGTGAGCTATGTGTCCGCCCTCGTCGGCGGCGCGGACTTCGCCAAGGGCTCCCGGTTCGCCAACGGCGGCGGCACGGACGACATGACCCCGATCCGCAAGCTCGGCAACCGCGTGCTGTGCTCGATCGTCAACCACAAGTTCGGCGCCCGCTACACCGACCTGTGCTACGGCTACAACGCCTTCTGGAAGCACTGCCTGGACGACATCGCCCTCGACTGCGCCGGCTTCGAGGTCGAGACCCTGATGAACATCAGAGTCGTCAAGGCGGGGCTGCGCGTCCAGGAGATTCCCAGCCACGAGTTCGTCCGCATCCACGGCGCCAGCAATCTGCGGGCCGTGCGGGACGGGCTGCGCGTGCTGAAAGTGATTTTGCAGGAGCGCGGCACCCGGCGCCGCCGCCCGCAGCGGCCGGCCATCGCACCCGCCGCCAACCGTGGGGAAGTGTCTTGACCTCCACCGACTCCCCCAGCGGTGCCCCGGCCGGCGCGGCGGACGGCGCCGGCCCGGCCACCGGGCCTTCGGTCTCGGTGGTCATCTGCGTCTACACCGAGGACCGCTGGGACGACATCGTCGCCTCGGTGGCCTCCGTCCGCGAGCAGTCCCGGCCGGCGCTGGAGATCCTGGTGGTCGTGGACCACAATCCGGCCCTGCTGCGACGGCTCGCCAAGCGGTACGGGGACGACGGCTGCGCCGGGGACGGGGTGCGGGTGCTCGCCAATGCGGGCCCCCGCGGCCTGTCCGCGGGCCGCAACACCGGCATCGCGGCCTCGTCCGGCGAGGTCATCGCCTTCCTCGACGACGACGCCGTTGCCGAGCGGGACTGGCTGCGCCACTTCGCCGAGGCCTACGCCGACCCCCGGGTGATGGCCGTGGGCGGCCGCACCCGGCCGGTGTGGGCGTCCCGGCGGCGGCCCGCCTGGTTCCCCGAGGAGCTCGACTGGGCCGTCGGCTGCACGTACCGGGGCCTGCCGCCCGGCAGGGTGCGGGTGCGCAACGTCCTCGGGGGCAACGCCTCCTTCCGCCGGTCGGCCTTCGAGCTGGCCGGCGGGTTCGCCAGCGGCATCGGCCGCGACGGCGACCGGCTGCCGCTGGGCTGCGAAGAGACGGAGCTGTGCATCCGGCTGACCCGGGCCGTGCCCGGGGCGGTCCTGCTGATCGACGACCGGTCGGTCATCCACCACCGGGTGCCCGCGGCCCGCGAGCGCTTCGGCTATCTGTGGACCCGCTCGTACGCCGAGGGCCTGTCCAAGGCCCTGGTGACGCGGAGCGTGGGGGCGCAGAAGGGGCTGGCGTCCGAGCGCCGGTACACCACGCGGGTGCTGCCCGCCGGGGTCGCCCGGGGGCTGCGCGACGCCCTGCTGGGCAGGCCCGGCGGTGCGGGGCGGGCCGGGGCGATCGTGGCCGGGCTGACGGCCGCGACCTGCGGCTATGCGGTGGGCACGCTCCGGGCGCGGCGCAGCGGCGGTCGCTATGCGGTGGCGGCGGCCGGGGAGCCGGCCGGACTCAGACCGGCGAAGGAGGCGGGCGCATGAGCGCGAGCCGGGTCCCGATACTGATGTATCACGCGGTGGCGCACACCCCCGCGCGCGCCACCTACGGCCTGTCGGTCTCGCCGCACGCGTTCGCGCGGCAGATGCGGCTCCTGGCCGACCGCGGGTTCCACCCGCTGACGGCCGAGGAGCTCGCGAAGGCGTGGCGGGCCGGCTCCGGGCTGCCCCGGAAGCCGGTGCTGATCACCTTCGACGACGGCTACGAGGGCGTGCACCGGCACGCCCTGCCCACGCTGGTGGAGCACCGTTTCAGCGCCACGCTGTTCGCCTCCACGGGCTGGCTCCGCGGTGCGCACGAGACCGGGGGCGCGCTCGACCTGATGCTGAGCTGGGGTCAGGTGCGCGAGCTCGCGGCGTCGGGGGTGGAGATCGGCGGGCACAGCCACACCCACCCGCAGCTCGATCAGCTCCCGGACGACCAACTGTGGTTCGAGGTGCTGCGGTGCCGCGAGGTGCTGGCCACGGAGCTGGGGCGGGCGCCGGTCTCGTTCGCGTATCCGTACGGCTATTCCAGCCGCAGGGTGCGGCGCATCGTGCGTGCGGCGGGCTTCGGCATCTCCCTGGCCGTGGGCAACAGCCTGGCCTCCCGCCCCCAGGGGCCGTACGCCCTGGAGCGGGTCACGGTGCGGCGCTCGACGGGGATGGCCGAGTTCGAGCGGCTCGTGGAGGGCCGGGGGGTGGGGCGGATCTTCGCCCGGGACCGGACGCTCACCAAGGGCTACGCCCTCTACCGCAGAACCCGACAGGTCGTCAGGAAGGCAAGCGAAACCCGTGTCTGACACGTCCACCCGAACCGAGGAGCGGGAGACGGAGGGGCCGGCCGGCCGCAAGCTGCGGCTGCCGGGGCGGGGCGGCGGAAGCCCGCTGTTCCGCAACGCCTTCGCGCTGATGCTCAACACGGGCATCAGCGCCGTCCTCGGTCTCGGGTACTGGCTGATCGCCGCCCGGTACTACACGGAGGGGGCGGTCGGCCAGGGCTCGGCGGCCATCGCCGCGATGAAGCTCATCGCCGGGCTCACCGCGGTGACCCTGACCGGGGGGCTGGCGCGGTTCATCCCGGTCGCCGGGCGGACGACGGGCAAGCTCGTCTTCCGCACCTACGCGGGCAGTTCGGTGCTCGTCGCGCTCGCGGCGAGCGTCTTCCTGCTCACCCTGGGCTCGTGGGGGCCGTCGTACAGCTTCCTGCACGGCACCCTCAACGGCCTGGGCTTCATCGCCGCCGTCGTCGCCTGGTCGGTGCTCACCCTCCAGGACGGGGTGCTCACCGGCCTGCGCCGGGCGCTGTGGGTGCCCGTGGGCAACACGGTCTTCTCGGCGGTGAAGCTGGCCCTGCTGGTGGGGCTGGCGGCGACGCTGCCCACCTCCGGCGTGTTCGTGTCGTGGGTGGTCTCGATCGCCGTGTCGGTGCTGCCGCTGGGCTGGCTGGTGTTCCGCAAGCTCGTGCCCCGGCACGTCGCGGCGACGGAGGCGACGGCGCGGCCCGCCCCGTACCGCGAGATGGGCCGCTTCCTCGCCGGGGACTACACGGGCTCGCTGTTCTCGCTGGCCGTGGTCTACCTCGTGCCGGTGATCATCGCCTCGCAGGTCAGCTCCGAGGACAACGCGTACTTCTACATCACCACCACCATCGGCGGCACGGTCAACCTCCTCGCGATCAACATGGGCGCGTCGCTGACGGTGGAGGGCTCGCACGACCCGGCGCGGCTCGCGGAGAACTGCCGGGCGGCGCTGCGCCGGATGGCCACGATCATGGTGCCGGTCTGTCTGCTGCTGTTCTTCCTCGCCCCGTACATCCTGCGCGTCTTCGGCCCCGGCTACGCCGCGGCGGCCACGCCGCTGCTGCGCTGGTTCGCCGTGGGGGCGGCGCTGCGCGTGGTGATGGAGGTCTATTTCGCGGTGCTGCGGGCCCAGAGCCGCACGGCCGGGCTGGCCTATCTCCAGGGGCTGCTGTGCGTGCTGGTGCTGGGGCTGACGCTGCTGCTCCTGCCGCGCATGGGGCTCACGGGCGCGGGAGTGGCCGAGATCAGCAGCCTGGCGGTCATCGTGTCCATCTCGGCGGTCAAGCTCCGGCGGATCCTGCGCAGCGCCCGGCCCGCGCCCGCCGCCTTCGCCCCCGATGTGGCCCCGGACGGCGATCTGGCCGACCTGGCGGTCCGCGGCGACCGGCGGGACGCCCCGCGCACCGAGCCGCACGGCGTCCGGCGCGGGATGCGGCACGGCCTCACCCGTGGATTAGGGGGTGAGGGCGAGGAGGCGCCCGGGGACAGAGACACCGGCGGCTACGGCACCCGCTGGGCCCTGCGCGCCGCGCTCGACGCCGACACGATGCCGCTGGGCGTGCGGCTGGACTTCGACCACTTGGAGAGGCGCCCTGATCTCCGGCACACCCCGGAGGCAGTCGTCGTGTCCCACTCGGTCTCCCCGGCCGCGCCCGGCCCGTCCGTGACGCCGCCCGCGCGGGAGAAGGCCGCCCCCCAGGAGAAGGCGATCCGCCAAGAGACTGCCCACGAGACCGCCCGCGAGAAGGCCGCCGCTCCCCCGGGCCCGGCGCCGTGGTGGCGCCGCCCGGAGGCGGCGGTCTGGCTGCTGCTGGCGGCGGCCCTCGCGCTGTACTGGGCGCCGCTGGCGGGCGTCGGCGAGGCGACGCTGGACCGGATGGGCGGGCTCGGCCTGATCTCCGTGCTGCCCGTGGCCACGCTGGCCGGGGCGGCCCTGCTGATCGCCGCGTTCGCGGCGGCCCTGTGCCTGGACGGCCAGCGGCGCCGGCTGCTCACGGCCGTCCTGGTGCTGACGGTGGTGTGCCTGCACGCCCTGCCGGCGGTGCTGGAGGCGCAGCCGCGCTTCGCGACGGCCTGGCAGCACCTGGGCTTCCTGGACTTCATCGACCGTACGGGCGTGGCGGCACCGGATCTGGACGCCCGCTGGAGCTGGCCCGGGTTCTTCGCCCTGATGGCGTTCGCGGCGAAGGTGGCCGGCGTGAGCGACCTGACGGAGGTGCTGCGCTGGTGGCCGACGGCCATCCAGCTGCTGTGCCTGGCGCCGCTCGCGCTGCTGCTGCGCGCCGTGCGCGCGGGGTGGCGGGCGAAGTGGACGGCGGCCTGGCTGTTCGTGCTGTGCGGCTGGGTCGGTCAGGACTACTTCTCCCCGCAGGCGCTCAACTACTTCTTCTACCTGCTGTTCGCCGCGGTGCTGCTGGTGTGGTTCCGCTGGCCGCGGCAGCTGCGCGGCACGCTGCTCCCGGGCGAGACCGAGCCGCTGCCGGCCGGCCGGCGGGCGCAGGGCGCGCTGCTGGCGGTGGTGGTCGCGCTGTTCGCGGCGTCGGTGGTCAGCCATCAGCTGACGCCGTTCGTGATGCTGGGCGTACTGACCGCCCTGGTCGTCACCCGCCGCTCGACGCTGCGCGGCCTGCCGCTGCTGTGCGGCGTGATGCTGGTGGTGTGGGTGGGCTTCCTGGCGGAGCCGTACTGGTCGGGCCACTTCGACGAGCTCTTCGGCGGTCTGGGGTCCCTGGGCGGCAACGTCTCCTCGTCGGTCTCGGGCCGGATCGAGGGCGGCAGCCCGGCCCACAAGCTGGTGCTCTACACCCGGGTGGTGCTCGCGGGCGGGGTGCTGGCCTTCGCCGCGGTCGGCTGGTGGCGCCGGCGCCGCGCCGGGATCGGCGACGTGGCGCTGCTGGTGCTGACCGCCGTGCCGTTCCTGGCCTTCGGGATGCAGTCGTACGGCGGCGAGGTGGCCCTTCGGGTGTTCCTGTTCGCGCTGCCGGGCGCGTGCGTCCTGTCGGCGCTCGCGCTGTTCCCGCGCGCCGCGGAGGGCCCCGGCCGCCCGCTCGTCGGCCCGCTGGCGGCGCTGCTGGCGGGCCTGGTCCTGGTCTTCGGCTTCCTGGTGGCCCGCTGGGGCAACGAGCCGTTCGAGCGGGTGCGGCCCGGCGAGGTCGCCGCGATGGACTTCGTGTACGCGCACGACAAGCCGACCGTACGGCTGCTGTGGATGAGCAGCGACCCGTCGAAGAACGTCACCCCGGCCATGCCGTGGGGCGCCAAGGACATGGAGCGGGTGCAGTACGACGCGACGCTCGCCCCGCGCGACCCGGCGCGCGTGGATGATCTGGTCACCGCGCTCCGGAAGGCGGGCCCGAACGCGTATCTGATCGTCAACCGCGGCCAGTCGGTGTACCTCCAGCTCGACGCGGGCTACGCGGACGGCTGGGACGGCCGGGTGCAGCGGGCGCTCGACGGGCGGCCGGAGCTGCACCGGGCGTTCTGGAACGAGGACGCCGTGGTGTACGAGCTGAAGCGGAAGCCCGCCGGGGAGGCGCCGCAGCCCAGGCCGGGGCCGGCGGGCCCGCGGGTGACGTGGACGCCGGTGTCGGTGGTCGGCGCGCTCGCGGCGGCGGCGCTGCTGGTGCTGCTGACGGCGCGGGAGCTGACGCGGGTGATGGCCCGGCCGGGGGTGCGGCAGCTGCGCTGGCTGCAAGGCTCGTACTGGTTCGCGCTGCCGCTGCTGCTGGTCCTGCTGGCGTCGCTGGTGTACCGCTTCGCGACGATGTCGTAGCCGAGGCCGGTCGTAGCCGCGGGGCCGGTTGAAGGCTGCTTCAGCCGGTCCAGCGGATCTCGTTGGGCGCCAGGTCCACCGGCTTGCCGTCGACCTCGACGGTCAGCCGGCGGTCCTGCATGTTGACGACGAGGACGGTGCTGCCCGCGGCGAGCGCGCTGACGGCGTCGCGGTTGTCCCCCGTGACGTCCGGGGTGCGCAGCTCCGCGCCGGGCGGGAAGTCCTTGCCGAAGCGGGTCAGCAGGTCCAGCATGGGCAGGCCGCCCCCGCCGCCCTTCAGTTCGGTGCTGCGCCACAGGCAGCCGGGGCAGTCGGTGCCGGTCTCCTCGGGGTTCCAGTAGAAGGCCGCGGAGGCGCCCGCTCTGGCGAGCTGCATCATGGCCGTGGCGTGCACGGCGAGCCGGTGCTGCTCGGTCCACATCTTGCGGTCGTCGTTGGCGTCGGCGGGCTCCACGTACCACTCGGACCACCAGACGGGCAGGCCGGTGGACTTGCGCAGCCAGGTGGTCACGTCGGCGAACTTGGCGGTCCCGGCGAACTCGTCGGGGAAGAGCTTGCTGCCCTCGCGGGTGTAGCTGGCGCCGTCGACCACGAGGAAGTCGGCGCCCTTCTTGTGGCTGTTCCAGTACGTGAGGGCGTCGACGGCCCGCTGGTCGACCGAGCCCCAGGGGCCGCGCACGGACGAGGCGTTGGAGGAGGATCCGGGCGGATTGCTGTCCATGCTGATGTACGGGCCGCCGACGGCGTTGGCGCGGTTCTGCTTCTTCAGCTCCGCGTAGACGAGGTTGTACAGCTCCGTGTAGCCCTCGTAGTTCCAGCGGCCCTTGCGCTCGTCGTAGAAGCCTTTGAACTCGTTCCAGACGATGAAGTGGCGGATGTCCGGATAGCGCTTGGCGATGACGCCGGCGAGCTCGGCGAAGTCCCGGTAGTGGGCGGGGTCGGGCGCCTTCTCCAGCGACTTCTGCGACCAGTCGGTGCGCTCGCCGCCGCCCTTCATCCAGTCGGGCGCGCAGCACAGGGTGAGCACGGGCGTCGCGTTCGTCTTGCGCATGAAGGCGACGCGCCGGTCGAGGTCGCCGAAGTTGTACGTGCCGGGCTTGGGCTCGGGGTTGTCGACGCCCCAGCCCATGATGTGCTGGTTCTGCGGCATGGGGGTGGCGGAGAGGAGCCCTGCCGTGGTGCGGCGGGCGGCGTCGTCGCCGCGGTCGGCGCTGTACTGGGTGTGGGTGAAGCCCCAGCCGAGCTCCACGGCCGCCGACCTGCCGCCGTCGGACCCGTCGGAGAGGTCGTCGTCGCTCTGCCGGCTCGTCGCCCACAGGACGAGCAGCAGAGCCAGTGCGAGCGCACCCGCCGCGGCCGCCACGGCGAACCGCCACCGGCCTGCCCGCCGAAACGTCCGAACTGCGCCACGTCGTCCCATCACGGGCAAGCGTATCCGCGGCCGAATCCCCGTGGGCGCGTTCCGGACGAACGTGGGCGGCCGCCGTGGTTCCGCTCGCGGGCCCGTGGTGAAGAGCCCCGGGTTCCGGCCGGGAATCGGCGAAAACCTGTGTGCGCAAGGGGCGCCGGTGCCGGATCATGGGCGGCATGTGTGCCGACCGCCGACCCAGCGCCAGGAGGCAGGCCCTGCCCACCGACCCGGACTTCACTCCGACCGAGAAATCGCTGCCCATCCGGCTGAACGTGGACGACAGCGACTCGCCGTCCGACGTCATCGACGCCCTCTTCCTGGGCCGGTTCGCCACCGGCGAGCAGCCGTACGCGCACAGCCACTCCGTGGACCGCGTCAAGTCCGGGGCCACCCTGATCCCGCCGTCGGGCCGCGTGGTGCGCTCCGCGCGGGACGACGACCGCAGCGCGAGCCTCGTCGAGGGCGACGGCTGGACGCTGCTGGTCTCCCGCTGGAACCGGGGGGCGGACGTCTCCGTGACCGCCACCACCGACGAGCTGGCCAAGAAGGTGCTCGGCCAGGCCGTCGAGGGCGCGGAGGACGAGCCGGAGCCGCAGCCGGAGCACGTGACCATGGGCTTCTGGTACGTCTCGCCGCGGCGCGGCCCGCACCGGACGACGCGGCAGATCTCCGCCGGCACGTGGGAGGAGGTCCGGCCCAACTACACGGCGCGGGTCGCGGACGCGATGGACCGCCTGATGAAGATCACCCCGGATGACATCGCGGGGCGGCTGCTGCTCCTGCACGGCCCGCCCGGCACGGGGAAGACCTCCGCCCTGCGCACGCTCGCGCGCTCGTGGCGGGACTGGTGCCAGGTGGACTGCGTGCTGGACCCCGAGCGGCTGTTCAACGACGTCGGCTATCTGATGGACATCGCCATTGGCGAGGACGACGGCAGCTCCAAGGGCCGCTGGCGGCTGCTGCTCCTGGAGGACTGCGACGAGCTGATCCGCGGCGAGGCCAAGCACACGGCGGGACAGGCCCTGTCCCGGCTGCTGAACCTCACGGACGGGCTGCTCGGGCAGGGCCGCAACGTCCTGGTCGGCGTCACCACGAACGAGGACCTGGAGCGGCTGCACCCGGCCGTCGTGCGGCCGGGCCGCTGCCTGGCCCGGATCGAGGTCGGGCCGCTGAGCCGCGGGGAGGCGGTGGGCTGGCTGGGCTCGGAGGAGGGCGTCGGCCGCGAGGGCGCGACGCTCGCGGAGCTCTTCGCTCTGCGGCGGGGATCCGGTCCGGCGTCGGTGCCGCCGTCGCGGGACGGCGGGGCGGATGCGGGGTTGTACCTCTGATTCCGGGGCTCCGCCCCGGACCCCGGTCCTCAAACGCCGGACGGGCTGAAAGATTTTCAGCCCGTCCGGCGTTTGAGGACTACTCGTACACGGCCCGCAGTGCTTCTTCCGCCGCTGCCCGGGCCGCCTCGCGGTCCAGGCCCAGGCGGTGCGCCCGCGCAGCGAACTCCGCGGCGGCCGCCGCGGCTTCCCGGGCCGCCGTGTCGCCCGGGGCGGCGACGAAGGAGCCGTGGCGGCCCCGGGTTTCGATGACGCCGTCGGCTTCCAGGGCCCGGTAGGCCTTGGCGACGGTGTTCGCGGCGAGGCCGAGCTCTTCGGCGAAGCCGCGGACGGTGGGGAGCTTGTAGCCGACGGGGAGGTCGCCGGAGCGGGCTCGCTCGGCGATCCGGGCGCGGATCTGCTCGTACGGCGCTTCTGCCGCGTCCGGGTCGACGGTGATCTTCAGGGCCACGCGCCGGACTCTACCGCTTCTCCGGCTTCTAAAGCTCCAGCGCGGTGTCGTGCATGCGCAGCCACGTGTCCAGGTTGAGGACGAGTTCGGTGGCGGAGCGGAAGCCCTCGCCCGCGTCGTCGGTGAGGCAGCCGGCGGCGGCCTCGGTGTCGAGCAGGGGCCGTACGGGCGCGTCCTCGTCGGCGAGGACGCGGGCGAGCTCGGTGCGCAGCGCGGCGGCGTAGCGGGGGTCCTGGATGCTGGGGTAGGGGCTCTTGACGCGGTCGGCGACCTTCGCGGGGAGGACGTCGCGGGTGGCGGCGCGCAGCAGGGACTTCTCGCGGCCGTCGAAGGTCTTCATGGCCCAGGGGGTGTTGAAGACGTATTCGACGAGGCGGTGGTCGCAGAAGGGGACGCGGACTTCCAGGCCGACGGCCATGCTGGCGCGGTCCTTGCGGTCGAGGAGGAGCTGGACGAAGCGGGTGAGGTGCAGGTGGCTGATCTCGCGCATGCGGCGTTCGAGGCCGGTCTCGCCGGGCAGGCGGGGCACTTCGGCGAGGGCTTCGTGGTAGCGGGCGTCCTGGTAGCCGGCGAGGTCGAGCTTGGCGAGGAGGCCGCGGTCGAGGAGGGCGGAGCGTCCTCCGCTGTGCTCGCCGGCGAACCGGTCGGCGGCTCCGGCGGCGGCCCAGGGGAAGGTGTCGGCGTGGACGTGCGCGGGGTCGTGGAACCAGCGGTAGCCGCCGAAGACCTCGTCGGCGGACTCGCCGGAGAGCGCGACGGTGGACTGTTCGCGGATGGCCTTGAAGAGCAGGTAGAGGGAGACGTCGCCGTCGCCGAAGCCGCTGATGGGCATGTCGCGGGCGGTGAGGACGGCGTCGCGGTTGGCCTTGGCCATCAGGTCGGCGGCGTCGAGGACGATGTCGGAGTGGTGGGAGGAGACGTGGGCGGCGAGGGCGTGGGCGTAGGGGCCGTCGGGGGTGGGCCGCAGCGGGTCGGGGCGGAAGTTCTCGGTGTGGCCGGTGAAGTCGACGGAGAAGGAGCGGACCGGTCCCGCGCCGGCGGCGGCGAGGCCCCGGGCGGCGAGGGCGGTGATGGCGGAGGAGTCGAGGCCGCCGGAGAGCAGGGTGCACAGGGGGACGTCGGCGATGAGCTGGCGGCCGACGATGTCGTCGAGCAGGTCGCGGACGTGGCGGACGGTGGTATCGAGGTCGTCGGTGTGCTCGCGGGCTTCGAGGGCCCAGTAGCGGCGGAGGGTCAGGCCTCCGCGGCGTATGCGGGCGGTGTGGCCGGGGGGCAGTTCGTACATGCCCTTGTAGGCGGCGTGGCCGGGGGTCTTGGTGAAGGCGACGAGCTCGGCGAGGCCTTCGGCGTCGACGGCGGGGCGCACGGCCGGGTGGGCGAGGATCGCCTTGGGCTCGGAGCCGAAGAGAACGCCGTCGGGAAGCGGGTAGTAGTACAGCGGCTTGATGCCCATGCGGTCGCGGACGAGCAGGAGTTCTTCCGTGCGCGGGTCCCACAGGGCGAACGCGTACATGCCGTTGAGGCGCTCGGTGAAGTCCTCGCCCCACTGGAGGTAGGCGTGCAGGACGACCTCGGTGTCGCTCTGCGTGCGGAAGACGTGGCCGTGGCTTTCGAGCTCGGCGCGCAGCTCGCGGTAGTTGTAGACCTCGCCGCTGTAGGTGGTGACGAGCAGGGTGCGGCCGCCGCGTTCGACGCGCATGGGCTGGGCGCCGCCCTCGATGTCGATGACGGCGAGGCGCCGGTGGCCGAGGGCGGCGTGGGGGCCGAACCAGGTGCCGCCGGCGTCGGGTCCGCGGCAGGCCATGGTCTTCGTCATCGCGTCGAGCGTGCCGCGCGCGGCGGTGGGGGCGGTGAAGTCGTCAGCGTAGGAGATCCATCCGGTGATCCCGCACATGGTCGCGGTCTCCCCTTTCGGTAGGCCGGTCCCGGATTGCTTCCGGGTGTGGCTGTCCCCCGTCGGGTGCGGTCCCCGCCTCGGGGGCGGCGGGGACCGCTCGGATCACCGTACGCCCATGTAGATGCATAGGCCATCCATGTGGTGGTAAAACGCCGGGAAAGCAGTCGGTTCCGGCCAACACCCCTGCTCAGGACAGGAAGTGGAACGTGGGCGCCGGGTGCATCAGGAAGTCGTGGTGCGAGATGTTCCAGGCGTACGCGCCGGCCATCGCGAAGGCGATCCGGTCCCCCGCCCGCAGCTCGGCCACCGGGACCGCCCGCGCGAGGACGTCCTTGGGCGTGCACAGCTGACCGCTGATGGTGACCGGCTCGTCCAGCGCGGCCGGGCGCGGCCAGGGGCGCTCCCACGCGTCGGTGGGGAGCACGGTGAAGGGCTGGTCGTGGCCCTTGGCGGCGGGGGTGCGCAGGTGGTGGGTGCCGCCGCGCACGACGGCGAACGCCTCGCCGTGGCTGTGCTTGATGTCGAGGACCTCGGTGACGTACCAGCCGGAGTGGGCGGTCAGGGCGCGGCCGGGCTCGATGCGCAGCCGGTAGCCGGGGTGCCCGGCGGCGAGGGCGGCGAGGCCGGCTCCGTAGGCGGCCCAGTCGAAGCGGGCGTGCGGGCGCGCGTAGTCGACGGCCATGCCGCCGCCCACGTTGACCTCGGTGAGGCCGAGGCCGTGCCGCTCGTCGAGGGCGCGCGCCCAGGCGGTGACGCGGGCGGCGACGGCGAGCAGGGCGGGGGCGTCGAGCCCGCTGGCGAGGTGGGCGTGGATGCCGCGCAGCCGCAGCCGGGTGCCGCGCAGCAGGGGCAGGCAGGCCTCGGCGCGGCGCGGGTCGAGGCCGAAGGGGCTGGGGCGGCCGCCCATCGCGAGGGCGGCGCCGCCGAGCTCGCCGTCGCCGGCGGGCAGGTTGACGCGCAGCAGGACGTCGACGGGCGCGTCTCCGGGGCGTTCCGCGGCGAGGGCGGCGAGCAGGCGCAGTTCGCTCTCGCTCTCGGCGTGGATGCGCTCGGTGCGCAGGCCGAGGGCGAGCCGCAGCTCGTCCTCGGTCTTGCCGGGGCCGCCGAAGGCGAGCGGCAGGCCGGGGACGGCCTCGCGGACGTGGGCGAGTTCGCCGCCGGACGAGACCTCGTAGCCGCTGACGTACGGGGCGAGGGCCGTCAGGATCTCGGGGGCGGGGTTGGCCTTGGCCGCGTAGGAGAGCTCAACGCTTTCGGGCAGGGCGGCCCGTACCGCGCGGGCGTGCTCGCCGAGGGCGGCGAGGTCGTAGAGGTAGGACGGCAGGTCGCCGGCCGGGAGGCGGCCGGCGAGGGCGGCGGCTCGGGGGGTGATCACGAGGCGGTGCTCCAGGGTGCGGTGCGGGTGGCTTCGGAGAGCAGGTCGGACACCAGCGGCGAGCCGATGCGGACGTATCCGGCGTGCCGGTCGGCCTTGCGCTCCCAGCGGGTCAGCAGATTGGCCTTGGCGGGCAGCGGCACGCCCGCGACCAGGGCGCGCAGCAGCGGCGGGTTGCCGTGGGCCGCGGACCGGGCGGCCAGCACCCGGCGCAGGGCGGACCACAGTTCGGGCTCCAGGCGGGGGTGGCGGTCGGCGAGGGCGGCGAGCATCTCGGCGAGGTGGTTGACGACCAGGCAGTAGACCACCCGGTCCCAGCCGCGCTCCCGGTCGTAGGTCATGGGCCGGGCCACGTCGTCGCCGAGGCCGGCCAGTGCCTCGGCGTGGTGCTCGGGGAGCAGCTTGGTGCCTTCGAGGTCGCGCAGGAGGACCTGCCGGGGCATGCCCGAGCCGTCGACGCCGACGACGACGTTCTGGAGGTGGGGTTCGAGGACGATGCCGTGGTCGAAGTAGGCGGCCAGCACCGGGGGGACGAGCAGGCCGAGGTAGGCGTCCCACCAGGCCAAGGCGGTCTCGGGGCCGGTGCCCGCCAGCAGCCGGGAGATCTGGGCCGCGCCGGTGGGGTACTCGTCGGCGACGGCTCCGGCGAGCAGGGCGGTCAGGTCCGGCGCGAGGCGGGCGCCGAGGCCCTCGCGGACGATGACGCCGAAGGCCTCGGCGAGCTCGCGGCTGCCCAGGTCGAGGGTGCGGTAGCCGGGCTCGCGCAGCAGCTCGGCGCCGGGGAAGCGGGCGGCGAGGCCGGCGGCGGCGGGCTCCAGCAGGCGGGTCAGGGCGACGGCGCCCGTCAGCTCGTACTCGGAGTTCTTGCGCAGGCAGTTGGTGATGCGGATGTTGAGGCTGAACTTCAGGAAGTCCTTGCCGTCGTAGAGCGTGCGCACCGAGGCGGTCGGCGCGAAGGCGGGTCCGCGCTCACCCAGGTCGATCACGTCGCCGCGCCCGGCGGCCGCGCGCAGCAGGGGGTGGTCCCGGAACATCCCGTACTGCCAGGGGTGCGCGGGCAGCAGGACGTAGCCCTCCGGTACGGATCCCTGCCGGTCGAGGGCGGCGAGCGCGGTGGGCGTCGCGGCCTCTTCACGGACGAGCTCTCTGCGCACGGCCAGGTGGCGCAGGGCGAAGCGGGCGCGGGCCTCGGGGGCGTAGCGGCCCCAGTCCTCGGCGGCGCCGGTGCGGGCCTTGGGGGTGGGGTGGAAGCGGTGGCCGTAGAGCAGGGACTGCTCGGAGTCGACGTAGCGGTCGGCGCCGGCGGGCTCGTCCGCGGCCGGGCGGCGGGCGGCGAGGGCCGCGCTGACGCCGGCGTGGCTGGAGGCCACCTGGTCGAGGAACTCCTCGTTGCGGACGCCGGTGCGCAGCCGCAGTTCGCGGTGGATGAGCTCGGCGAGGGCCCGCCAGGGCAGTTCGGCCCAGCCGCCGTCCCGCTGCACGGTGACCGCTCCGGTGAAGCGGTGGGCGCCGATCAGGGAGGCGCGCCGCAGTCTGACGCGGAGCAGGTCGCCGGTGCGGGGCAGCCGCAGCAGGAGGTGGCCGTCGCTGACGGCGGTCTGGTGCTCGGGGCCGGAGACCTCGCGCAGCAGGCAGTTGAGCAGGGTGTGGGCGACCACATGATCGGCGGTGGGGACGCCCGGGACGGCGGGCGGGCACGTGGCGGGGGTGGTGGCGAGGGGTGCTGAGGAGGACATTTCAGCGGCTCCAGCGGAGGAGGAGGGGCGTGCTGACGAGCGCCGTCAGGGCTGCGACGGCGGATCCTGCGACGATGGGCGCGGCCGGGCCCCAGACGTCGTTGGAGAGGGCGGCGACCGCTCCGGCGACGACGGCCCCGGCCTTGGATATGAACTCCAGGGAGCCGAACATCCGGCCGGGTCTGCGGCCGCGGCAGGCGTCGGCGGCGAGTGCGGACAGGCTCACCAGGCCCAGGGTCATGCCCGCGCCGAGCAGCAGCCGCAGCACCACGAAGGAGGCGAGGCTCCCGGCGCCCCAGTGCCCGGCGAGCGCCACGGCCACCAGCGCGAAGCCGGTGACGGCGCCGAGCACCGGGCGGGAGGCGACGGCGGTGTGCACGGGCTTGGCGAGCAGCGGGTAGCACACGTGCGGGAGGGCGAAGAGGACGCCGCCGGCGGCTCCGCCGAGGCCGGGCAGCCGGTCCTCGACCAGGGTGATCATGTACGGGTAGGAGACGACGGTGGCGAAGACGAAGACGAATTCGAGGGTGTAGAGGGTGCGGAGCGCGCGGCGGGGCGAGCTCGCCGCCAGCTCCTCGGTGGTGTCCGCGCTCTCCGGGCCGGGATCGGAGGCGCCGGCGTCCGGCGCCTGGGCGCGCGGCGGTTCGGGCAGCGCCGCCAGCATCAGGGCGGCGGCCAGCGGCAGGACGGCGAGCAGCGCGTACTGCCGGTGCGGGGAGATCCACGGGGAGAGCGAGCCCACGAGGACGGGGGCGGCGACGAGCGCGAGCCGGGCGGCGCCCTGCATCAAGGTCAGGGCCCAGGACAGCCGTTGCCCGTCGAGCGCGGCGGCGAGGTAGCCGTTGGAGGCGGCGAAGGTGCCGCCGAGGACGCCTTGCAGGACGAGGGCGGCCGCGAAGCCGGCGAGGCTGTCCGCGCAGCCCGCGATCAGGAAGGAGACGGCCAAGCCCAGCTGGGCACGGAGCAGCAGCCGCTTGCGCCCGTAGCGGTCGGCGAGCCGCCCCCACAGGGGTGCCCCGACCGCGCCGAAGACGGTCGGCACGATGTAGAGCAGCCCGGCCCAGCGGGCCTCGCGGTCGCCGAGGGAGGGCAGGATCTCGGTGAGGTAGGGCGGCAGGCCGAGGGCGGCGAAGGAGGCGACGAAGTAGCAGGCGGCGACCGCGTGGATCTGGCGGGTGCGCAGCGACGCGGGCGCCCGGGACGTCGTGCGCTCCAGGACGGCGGTCACCGCGCCTCCCCCCGCAGGTAGTTGGGGCCGTCGACGTAGTGCTTGTTGATGTCGGCGGCGCCGGAGCGCTCCTTGGTCAGCAGGGTGCCCGCGGTGATCATGGCTTTGACGGGCAGCCGTTCGGCGTCGAGGACGCGGGCGCGCAGCACGCCGGCCGGGCCTTCGGGGAGCCTGCCGACCGCCTCGGCCAGCCGGTCGCGCAGCTGTCCCAGCCACTGCCGCAGCGATCCGCGGCCCATCCGGGCCAGCTCGAAGGCGAGGGCGCCGGCGCACAGGTGGACCGTGATGGTCGCGAAGACGTCGGCCACGGGTCCGTCACCGCCGACGAGGATGCGCCGGTCGTCGAAGCCGAGCAGGTCCGCGGCCTGGCCGCCGATGCGGGCCGCGAGGCGGACGGAGTGCACGCGGGGACCGTCGTTGTCCTTCAGCAGCAGCCGCAGCCGGGGCCGCCCGCCGTGCGCGTCGAGCACGACGGAGGTGTTCTGCTGGTGGGACTCCAGGGCTATGCCGTACGAGAAGAGGGTGGTGTGCCAGTCCAGCAGCAGCGTGAGGTAGGCGTCGAGGAAGGCGGCGAGCGAGCCGCCGTAGTACCGCTCGGCGAGGGCTTCGGCGACGAGCCGGCCGTCCGGGGTGCGGGCGAGGAGCCCGGCGACGGTCACCACGTGGGCGTCCTGGAGCCCGGCCGGGTAGCGGCGCACGAGGGTCGCGAGGAGCTCGTGGTCCGCGCCGAGGTGGGTGGTCTCGTCGGCGAGGAGCACGGCGTTCGCGAAGCGCGGCTCGCGCGCCGTGATCTCTTCGAGCAGCCGCTGGCCGACCTCGCCGTCGAGGAGGGTGCCGGGCATGATGGTGCGCCGGTTGCGCTGCCCCAGGGTGGCGGTGGCGAGGGGGAGCTTGAGGTGGGTCCCGGGGTCGTCGGCGACGGCGACGGTGCGGGTCGACAGGGTGGGGATCACCTCCAGCCAGGGCTTCTCGGCGAGGTGCGCGGAGCCTTCGAGGCCGCGGGCGCGCAGCGCCCCGGCGAGCGGGGCGCCCGCGGTAAGGGGGTGGACGGGCAGGGCGAGGTGAGTGCCGTCGAGGGCGGGCAGGCCGAGGGCGGCGGGGGTGGGCCACCAGTGGGGCAGCCCGGCGCGGGCGCCGGTGACCGCCTCGCGCGGCAGGGCCAGCCAGCGCAGGGCGAAGGAGGGGTGGAACTCGGGGGTGTACGCGCGTAGTTCGGCCTCGGAAAGGCCGGAGCGCGCCCGTCCGGTGGGATAGACGGGGTGGTCGCGGTAGGCGGCGAGGGTGTCGTAGGCGAGGCTGCCGCGCAGGCCGGTCCACGCGGCGGTGCTGCGTCCGTACGCGGCGGACAGCCGCCCTACGGTCTCCTCCCGGACCGCGCCGTGCAGCTGCACGGTGGCCAGGGC
Organism: Streptomyces klenkii; assembly: GCF_003626645.1. Taxonomy (GTDB): domain Bacteria; phylum Actinomycetota; class Actinomycetes; order Streptomycetales; family Streptomycetaceae; genus Streptomyces; species Streptomyces klenkii. Next base: position 155,698 of record NZ_RBAM01000011.1, read on the forward strand.
CTCGTGGCACTCGGTGCGGAAGGCCTCGTACCCGGCGCGGTCCTCAGGGGCGACGGCGCCGCGCAGCCGGGCCAGCACGGGTTGCAACCCCCGCACGGGGCCGCCGGCGGTGTGCAGGACGGGCTCGCTGGCCCGGACGTCGCACTGGAAGCCCTCGGGGGCCACCGGCAGCAGCAACGTTTCACCCGGGACGGGGAGCCGGAGCCAGTCGCCGTCGGGGCGGTGCTCGGTGACGGCCTTGCTGCGCAGCTGGTAGGCGTCCTCGCGCAGCAGGGTGCTGAGCACCCTGCCGAGGAGCTCGTCCTCCACGGCGCCGTGTGTGGCGGGGGCGGCCGTCGCGGCCGTGCTCATGAAACGATCTCCCATCGCTGGGCAGCCAGGAAGTCCGCGACGGCACGGTCGATCCGGTCCTGGTCGGTACCGGTCGCCCGCACCACGCCTATGTAGTCGCGGTTCGTGCGGTAGAGCGGGTGGTCCTCGCCGAGCTCGCGCAGCGGCCGGTAGACCAGCCGCACGCCGTCGCGCTCGGTGTCGCTCGCCCCGGGCGCGGACTTGAGCGTTCCGCCGCGCTCGGCGCACACATATTCCATACGTACCCGGCCGTCCGTGCGCGCACCGAGTTCGGCCGGGAGCGGCTCGCCGAGGTGGGTGCGCAGGACGTGCTCGAAGAGGGGGACGTCGAGCAACTGGGCGAGGGTGAGGTCGCACTGGTCGCCGATGGCACGGTAGTTGACCTCGATGAGCCGGGCACGGCCGCCCTGGGCGACGTACTCGGTGTGGCAGATGCCGAAGCCGATGCCGAGGGCCTTAAGCCGGCCGAGGAGCTGTTCCGCGTGCGGCTGGATCGGTGCGGGCAGGAGGCTCATCCGCTCTTCGATGAAGTGCGGGGGCGGGGAGAGTTCGGTGCGGAAGGAGGCGAAGGCGTGCAGGGTGGTGCCGTCGCCGAGGGTTTCGAGGGTGTGCAGCTCGCCGTCCAGGTACTCCTCGACGACCAGGGCGGTGCCGGGGCGGCGGGCGCGGATCTCGCGGCAGTGGCCGGCCAGCGCGGTGGCGTCGCCGACGAGGACGACGTCCTCGCTGGCCACGCCCTCGCGGGGCTTGACCACGCACGGGAAGGGAGCGCCTTCGAGGCGGCCGTCCGCGAGCGCGTCGAGGTCCTCGCCGGGACCGAGTTCGGCGGACCAGACGGCGTCGAGGCCCGCCGCCGCGAGGCTGCGGCGCAGCTCGGCCTTGTTCTTGGCGCGCAGCGCGGCCCGCCAGTCCTTGCCGGGGAGGCCGAAGTAGGCCGCGGCCAGGGCGGCCTGGGTCTGGAGGTGGTCGCTGTTGGTGAAGACCGCGTCGGGCGCCCCGAGGGCCGGGATCCGGCTGATGACCTCGCGGAAGTCGTGGACGTCGCAGGCGGCGAGGCGGAGTTCGGGCAGGGGGGCGCCGCCCCGGGCGACGTGGCGCGCGCAGGCGCGGCGATGGGCGTCGGGCCGGTCGGTCAGGAGGGTCACCGCGAGGCCGAGGCGGGCGGCGGCGGGCAGGAAGCCCTCGGTGACGGAGTCGGTGGGGTTGAGCGCGAGGAGATACAGCCGGCGCACGAGTGGGCCTTTCGCGGGCAGGGGTGTGCTGGTGGGGGGGGGAGCGCGGGGAGGGGCCTTCCGCCGGGCCGCACCGCAGGAGCGGCCCGGCGGAAGGGAGGGAGGACGGCCCGGGCTTCCACCCGGGCGGTCCGGGCCTACTTGGGCGCGGGGACGCCCGCGGCCTTGGCGACGTCGTCCACGAGGTGGTTCGCGGCCTGGATGCCGATGCCGGACATCCACGTCTCGTCCGGCACCTGGACGACCTTGTCGTTCTTGACGGCGCCGAGCTCCTTCCAGAGCGGGTTGTCCTGGACGGCGGACTGCTGGGTCTTCTTCGGGTCGTCGGCGACGGTCACGAACATCAGGTCCGCGTCGGCCTTGTCGATCTGCTCCGGGGAGACCTCCAGCATCGCCTTGTCGACGTCCTGCGACGCGGGGCGGCGCAGGCCGATGTCGGAGAGGACGATTCCGCTGAAGGACTGCTTCTGGTAGAGGCGGGTGGGGCCGGCCACGAAGCGGACGACGGACGCGGTGGGCATCTTGCCGTCGTTCTTCTTCTTGATCTCCTCGCCCAGGGCCTTGGCGCGCTTCTCGTACGCCTCCATGGCCGCCCCGGCCTCCTTCTCCAGCCCCAGCGCCTCGGCGTGGGCCTTCAGGTTGTCCTTCCAGGGAGCGCCGGTGGTCTCGGTGAAGACGGTGGGGGCGATGCCCTTGAGCTTGTCGTAGACCTTGGCGTGGCGGACCTTGGAGGACAGGATCAGGTCGGGCTTGAGCGACATGATGCGCTCGATGTTGGGCTCCGCCATGGGCCCTACGTCCTTGGTGTCCTTGGTCTTGCCGGAGAGGTAGGAGGGGAACCCGCCCTCGGTCTTCATGTGGGGGGAGACGGCGCCGACCGGCTCGATGCCGAGCATGGTGACGTCGTCGAGTTCGCCGGTGTCGAGGACGACGACGCGCCGCGGCTTCTTCTTGATCTCGGTGGTGCCCATGGCGTGGGTGACCGAGCGCGGGAAGCCGGCGCCGGCGGCGGCGGGCTTGTCGTCGTCCTGCTTCGTCTCGCCGTCGCCGCACGCGCCGAGGGCGGCGGCACCGATGATCACGGCGAGAGACGCGGCGAACACTCTGCGCATACGGTTCTGGGCCGGCCGGAGCACGGTCATGGCGGGGTTCCTTTTCGAGCGGTGGGTGGGTGGTGGGGGGCGTCAGGAGGCGGCTCGCGCCGCGCGCTTGGCGGACCGGGCGCGGGGCACGACCAAGGGGGTGCCGGTCTCGGGATCGGGGACGACCCGGCACTCCACCCGGAAGACCTCCTCGACGAGTTCGGCGGTGAGGACGTCCGCCGGCGGGCCTGCCGCGGCCGGGCGGCCGTCGCACATGACGACCAGGTGGTCGGCGTAGCGGGCGGCCTGGCCGAGGTCGTGCAGGACCATCACGACCGTCCGCCCGGCCTCGGCGTTGAGCTCCTCGACCAGGTCGAGCACGTCGAGCTGGTGGCGCAGGTCGAGGAAGGTGGTGGGCTCGTCCAGAAGCAGCAGCGGGGTGTCCTGGGCGAGGGCGAGGGCGATCCAGGCGCGCTGGCGCTGGCCGCCGGAGAGCTCGTCGACGGCGCGGTCGCGCAGCGCGGTGGTGCCGGTGCGGGCGAGGGCCTCCTCGACAGCCGCCTGGTCGGCCTTGGACCAGGGGGTGAGCATCCGCTGGTGGGGGTAGCGGCCCAGGCGTACGAGGGCTTCGACGGTGATGCCCTCGGGGGCGACGGCCTGCTGCGGGAGCAGGCCCATGCGGCGGGCCAGCGCGCGGGCGGGCATCCGGTGGACGTCGCTGCCGTCGAGGGTGACGGTGCCGGCGGTGGGGCTGAGCAGGCGGGCCATGCCGCGCAGCAGGGTGGACTTGCCGCAGGCGTTGGGGCCCACCACGGCGGTGACGGCTCCGCCCGGCAGGGCCAGGTCGATGCCGTCGACGACGACCGTGCCGCCGTAGCCGAGGGTGAGGCCGTGGGCCGCGAGGCGGCCGGTGCTCGCTGTGTCTGCTGTGCTCACTGCGGCGTCGGCACTGGTCGTGGCGCTCGCGTTCGTGCTCGTGCTCGTGCTCGTGCTCGTGGAGGGCTTCGTGGCGCTCATCGGGTGGTACTCCCAGCGTTGGGCTTCATCTGACGCAGCATCAGTACGAGCAGCCAGGGCGCCCCGAGCGTCGCGGTGACGACGCCGACGGGCAGCCCTTGTACGGGCAGGAGGTGCAGCACGATCAGGTCGGCGCCCAGCAGCAGGGCGGCTCCGGTCAGGCCGCTCAGCGCGAGCGTGCCCAGGGTGGGCGGCCCGGCGAGGAACCGCACGACGTGCGGGACGGCCAGGGCCACGAAGCCGATGGGCCCGGTGAGGGCGGCGGCGACCGAGGCCAGGACGACGGCGAGGAACAGCAGGTGCAGCCGGGCGGCCCTGGGGGCCAGGCCGAGGGCGCCGGCGGTGTCGTCGCCCAGGTCGAGGACGGCGAGCCGCCGGTTGCAGGCCAGGGCGAGGGCGATCCCGGCGAGGATCGCCGCTCCCCCGGCGCCGAACTCGGTCCAGGTCCGCCCGTAGACCGACCCGGTGGTCCACTGGAGTGCGGTGGAGGCGAGCTCGCGGGGGAAGCGCACGATGAAGAGGTTGACGGCGGCGGCGAGCCCCGACTGCACGGCGATGCCGACGAGGACGAGCCGGGAGACGGTGAACCCGCCCCGCCAGGCCAGCAGTCCGAGCAGGACGGCCGCGAGCAGCCCGCCCAGAAGGGCGGCGAGCGGGGTGAGGGCGGCCGAGGCGCCCGTGGCGATGGCGGCCACTGCGCCCAGGGAGGCGCCACCGGTCACGCCGACCACGTCCGGGGACGCGAGGGGGTTGCGGGCGACGCGCTGGAGGACCGCTCCGGCGACGCCCAGCCCGGCGCCGGCCGCAAGGGCGGACAGCACGCGGGGGGCGCGCAGCTCCTGAACGAGCATCACCGTACCGGGGTCGCCGAGGCCCACCAGGCCGCGCAGGGCGTCCACCGGCGGGACGGACACTTCGCCGGTGCCGAGGCCGACGGCCGTCAGCACGACGAGCAGGGCCACGGCGGCGGCGCTCAGCAGCGCGGTGCGCCGGCGCTGCCGGGCGAGCGCGCGGGGGGCCGCCGGGGCGGGGGTGACCGCAAGGGGGGTCATCGCGCCACCTTCCGGGCGAGAAAGGCCAGCAGCGGGGCACCGAGCAGGGCGGTGACGATGCCCACTTCGAGTTCGACGGGCCGCAGCACCAGGCGGCCGGCGACGTCCGCGGTGAGCAGCAGCAGCGGCCCGGCGACGAGGCAGCCGGGCAGCACCCAGCGGTGGTCGTTGCCGACAAGCTTGCGCACGAGGTGCGGGGCGGCGAGGCCCACGAAGGACAGGGGGCCCGCGACCGCGACGGAGGAGGCGGCGAGCAGGACGACCGCGAGCCCTCCGGCCGCGCGGACCCCGGCGACGGGGACGCCGAGCGCCTGCGCGGTCTCGTCGCCGAGGGCGAGGGCGTTGAGCGCGGGCGCGACGGCCAGGGCGAGGACGAGGCCGGCCAGCAGCGGTACGAGGACCGGCAGCAGGATGCCGGTCTGCCGTCCGGCGAGCGACCCGGCCAGCCAGAAGCGGGCCTCGTCCAGGGTGCGGTGGCTGGTGAGCATCACCGCGGAGGTCCAGGAGATGAGGACGGCGTCCAGCACGGTGCCGCCGAGCGCGAGGCGCACGGGGTCCAGATCGCCGGCGCGGCGGGCGAGGGAGAGGACCGCGAGCGTGGCCAGGGCGGCGCCGGCGAAGGCGAACCACAAGTACTGCGCGGGGTGCGAGAGATGCAGCGCGTAGCTCGCGACGACGACGGCGAAGCCGGCCCCGTGGTTGATCCCCAGCGTGGCGGGCGAGGCGAGCGGGTTGCGGGTGATGCCCTGGGCGAGGGCGCCCGCGAGGGCGAGCGCGGCGCCGACGACGAGGCCGATCACGGTGCGCGGCACCCGCAGGCCGGTCACGACGAGGCCGTCGCGGCTCCGGTCGCCGCCGGTGAGGGCGTGCCACACCGTCTCCAGGGGCACCGAGCGGGAGCCCAGCGCGAGGCTGAGCGCCACGCAGACGGCCAGCAGGGCGACGCCGCCGAGCAGCAGGGCGGCCCTGCGGGCCGGGACCGAACGCCCGGCGGCGGGCCCGGCGGTGGGCCCGGCGTCGGGCACGGCGGAGCCCGGGGCAGCCGGAGCGGCCCCTGGAGCGGTCTCGTTCACGAGGGAGACCCTAGGTTAGGTAAGGCTTACCTTGTCAATTCTTCATGGAACGCACACCCTCACATGCCCTCAATGCCCATTTATGGGCGCGGGAGCATCACGTTCCCAGCCCGATCCGCCGGTAGCGCGCACGCCTGTCGGCCAGGCGTTCGCCCTGCTCGCGTGCGCGGAGGGCGGCCATTTCCGCACCGAGAAGGGCGCCGAGACGCGGCAGAAAATCGCCGTCCGCGGCGGCCGGGCCGGCCTCCGGGCCCCCCTCCGGCTCCTCGACCACCACGTCCACGATGCCGTTGGCCAGGAGGTCCGCGGACCGTACGCCCTGCCGCCCGGCGACCTCGTAGGCCCGGTCCGTCGTGCGGTACAGGATCGCCGAGGCCCCCTCGGGCGGCAGCGGCGACAGCCACGCGTGCCGGACCGCGACGACCCGGTCCGCGGGGAGCAGCGCGAGCGCCGCGCCGCCCGCGCCCTGGCCGAGCAGCAGGCACAGCGTCGGCGCGGGCAGGGTCACCAGGTCCGCCAGGCAGCGGGCGATCTCGCCGGCCAGGCCGCCCTCTTCGGCGTCGCGGGAGAGCGCCGCGCCCGCCGTGTCGACCACGGTGAGCAGCGGCAGGCCCAGTTCGGCGGCGATCCGCATGCCGCGCCGGGCGGCGCGGAGGCCGGCCGGGCCGAGCGCCTGCCCGGCGGCGGGCACACCGCCCGCGCCTGTCCCGGCCGCCGCACCCGTACGGCTTCCGCGGTCGTGCCCGAGCACCACGCAGGGCGTGCCGCCGACGTGCGCGAGGGCGAGCAGCAGCCCGGGGTCGCGCTCCCCCGCGCCCGTACCGCTGAGCGGGGTGACGTCGGTGGCGGCGGCGTCCAGCAGGGCGCGGACGCCGGGGCGTTCGGGGTCGCGGGAGCGGCGAATCGATTCTTCGGCGGCGGGGGCGGGGGCAGGGGCGGCCGGGGAGTCCCCGGCAGGCGCGGCGGGGACGGGAGCGGACGGCTCGCCGCACAGCACCCCCAGCGCCCGCGCCACGACCCCCGGCAGCTGCTCGGCGCTCAGCACGGCGTCCACCAGCCCGTTGGCCAGCAGGTTCTCCGCGACCTGCACCCCCGGCGGGAACTCCTCCCCGTACAGGGCCTCGTGGACGCGCGGCCCCAGGAAGCCGATGAGCGCGCCCGGTTCGGCGGAGGTGAGGTGCCCGAGCGAGCCCCACGAGGCGAGGACGCCGCCCGTCGTGGGGTGCCGGAGGTGGACGAGGTAGGGCAGGCCGGCCGCCTTGTGGTCGGTGATGGCGGCCGCGACCTTGACCATCTGGAGGAAGGCCACCGTGCCCTCCTGCATCCGGGTGCCGCCCGAGGCGGGCGCCGCGAGCAGCGGCAGCCCCTCGGCCGTGGCCCGCTCCACCGCGCGCACCAGCCGCTCCCCCGCCGCCACGCCGATCGACCCGGCCAGGAAGCGGAACTCGCACGCCACCACGGCCACTCGGCGGCCGTGCACCCGCCCCTCGCCGGTGACGACGGACTCGTCGAGACCGGTGCGCTCGCGCGCGGCGAGGAGGTCGGCGCGGTAGGCGGGGTCGTCCGTCGTGACCTCGACGGGCTCGTCCCAGCAGCTCCAGCTGCCGGGGTCCACTACGGTGCGGACGAGGTCGAGGGCGGAAGTGCGGTGGTTGCTCGCGTTCATGCCGTCACCCTGTCACGAGCGGCCCCACCACGTCCTTGGTCACGTGCTGGTAAATCACGGAGCTGCGGAAGTCCACGACCTCGCGGCGCCCGGAGAAGCGGTCCATCAGCAGGCTGTGCAGGTCGTCGACCTCGGGCACGGCCACGTGCACCAGGAAGTCGTCCCCGCCCGCGACGACGTACACGTTGAGCACCTCGGGCAGCCCGATGAGGTACGCCTTGAAGCCCTCGATGACCTCCCGGCTCATCGGCCGGATCCGTACCGACAGCAGCGCCTGCACCGGCCGGCCCAGCGCCCGCAGGTCGACCGTCGCCCGGTACCCGGTGATCACGCCGCGGTGGCGCAGCGCCCGCACCCGCTCCAGGCAGGTGGAGGGGGCGATGCCGAGGGTGCGGGCGAGGTCGCGGTTGGTCTGCCGCGCATCGCGCTGGAGTTCCCTGACGATCGCCGAATCTATGTCGTCCATAAGGGCACATGATGCCGCACGCACCGAATTTAGTTCGGCGAGAGGCCTTCCTTGCTACTGGTCGAGCTAACTTCACCACCCGTGACCGTACGAACCACTCGCGCTCCCGCCCCTCCCCGGCCGTCCGTTCGGGGACTGGGCGTCGGCAGCGGCACGGCCCTGTGCGCCGGCGCCGTCCTCGGCCCGGGCGTCCTGGCCCTGCCCGCGCTGGCCGCCGACGCGGCCGGGCCGGCCTCCATCCTGGCCTGGCTGGTCCTGCTCGTGACGAGCGTGCCCGTAGCCCTGTCGTTCGCCGCGCTCGGCGCGCGGTTCCCGGACGGCGGCGGGGTCGCGACCTTCGTGCACCGGGCGGCGGGCCCGCGGGCCGCGGCGGCGGTCGGCTGGTGGTTCTACGGGGCCGTGCCGATCGGCGTCGTGGCGGCGGCCCTGATCGGCGGCCAGTACGTGGCCGGGGCCCTGGGGCTGGGCCCGGTGGCGGCCGCGGCGATCGGGGCCGTGGTCATCGCGGCGTCGTTCGCGGCCAACTGCGTGGGCCTGCACCTGTCGGGGCGGGTGCAGTTGCTGCTGGTGGCCCTGCTGGCAGCGGTGCTGGCCGGGGCCGCGCTCGCGGCGGCACCCCACATGACCTCCGCGCACTTCACCCCGTTCATGCCGCACGGCTGGGGCTCGGTGGGCTCGGCCGCGGGCGTGCTGTTCTTCGCCTTCGCGGGCTGGGAGGCGGCCAGCCACCTCTCCGGCGAATTCGCGAACCCGGCCCGCGACCTGCCGAGGGTGACGGTGTACACGCTGACCGCCGTCTCCGTCCTCTACCTCGGGCTCGCCGTGACGACGATCGGCGCGCTCGGCCCGGCCGCCGCCGGCACGGACACCCCGCTGACGGACCTCCTCGCCCGGAGCGCCGGCACGGCCGCCCGCCCGATCGCCGCCGCGGCGGCCCTGTTCCTCACCTTCGGCGCCGTCAACACCTACCTCGCCGGCGCCTCCCGCCTGGGCGCCGCCCTCGGCCGCGACGGCGCCGCCCCCCGCTGGCTCGCCCGCGGCGCCGCCCCGGGCGAGGTGCCGCGGCGCAGCCTGACCGTACTGGCGGGCGCCTGCGCGGCGGTCGGCACGGCGGCTTGGCTCGCCGGCGGCGACCTGGACGGCCTGATGCGCGCCACGTCAACCTGCCTGGCCTCGGTAACCCTGGCGGGCCTCTTGTCGGCCCTGACCCTGCTCCCCCGCCGGACATGGCTCTGGCACGCGGGAATCGCCAGCTCCCTGATCACGGCGGGGGTACTGGCCTTCTCGGGACTCCTGCTGCTGATACCGGTGGTACTGGCGGGGCTGTCGTGGGGCTTCACGACACTGACGGGCCGGGGGCGAGCGGGCCGGGCGTAGACGCCGCTCACTTCCCCCAGCGACTCGCCGAGTTGGCCTGCCGCACTTTGGCACTGAGCAGCTCGGCGTCGGTGGCCCGGCGGTGCGGGTGCGCCTCCGGCTCGGATCCGGGCTCGGGCGCCCCGCACCTGCACGAGGACAGCGGGCCGGGAGAACTGAGATCAATACCGTGGGCGGTCGCCCAGACGTAGACCTTGCAGGACGGGGAGGGGGACGGGGGCTCGGGCGCCTGGACCGGGGCGGACTCGGGCGGTGCAGCGGGGGTTGCCTCGGAAACGAGGACGGCTTCCTTACGGGCACGAGCTCCGAACCCGAAGGTCCGGAACCATCCCGTGCAGCGGGCGATAAAATGGCGCACGTTGACGCTCCTCTTCAGCGTTGACCACGCCCCGGGGCCGTTGCAGCGGTCGCCGGGGCTCTGTACGTCACGGCAGCATGCCCACTACTCAGTGCAGGCGCAACGCAATCGCCAAAAGTGCATACGCGCGAGTGAACTCGTTGCCATGGGGGCTGATTTGATGCGGGACACTGTGCTTCGCTTCCGCCCCTGCGACACTCCCTGGAGAGTGGAACATGCCCGCGATTCCCACCGTTCGGCGCCGCGTGCTCGGAGCAGAGCTCCGTGCTCTCCGCGAAGAGTCGGGGCACACGGCCGACGAGATGGCCCGGCGTCTCGGCTGGCACCAGACCAAGGTGAGCCGCATCGAGAACGGCCGCTCCGGCGTGCGCGTCCACGAGCTGGAATCCTTGCTGGACCTCTACGGAGTGACGGATCCCGAGGCACGGGAAGGTCTCGTCGGCCTGGCACGGGACAGCAAGGCCCGCATGTGGTGGAAACCGTACTCGGACGTGCTCACCCAACGGTACGCGTCGTATATCGCACTGGAGACGGAAGCCTCGGCCAAGCGATCCTTCGAGACGACGCTGCTCCCCGGGCTGCTCCAGACACCGGACTACGCCCGTGCAGTCATCAAGGCACTCGCGCCGGAGACCAAGCCGGACGCGGTCGATGCCCTGGTGAGCGTCCGCCTCGCCCGGCAGAGCGCCACCCTGCGCCGGGCCTCTCCACTCCGTTTGCAGTCGGTCGTGGACGAAGCCGCCCTGCGACGCACTACCGGGGGATCCCACGTCATGACCAAGCAGCTGCACCACTTGCTGGAAGCGTCCGAGGAGCCGAACGTCACGGTGCAGGTGCTGCCCTTTGCATCGGGCGGGCACCTCGGCATGCTGGGGTCGTTCGGAATCCTCCACTTCCCCATCCGCAGCGATCTCGACATCGTGTACACCGAGTCGTACGTCAGCAGCATGCAGTTCGAGCGCCGGTCGGACTTCGCGACCTACAGCCGGATGTTCGACACGCTCAGCGCGAGCGCGCTCGACGAGGCACAGTCCCGCAACCTCATTTCGTGCGTAGTGAAGGACCTTCAATGATGAACTGGAACGACTTAGCGTGGCGCAAGAGCAGCTACAGCGGTCACCAGACGGATTGCGTAGAGGCCGCTGAGGCCCCCACCGACACGGTCGCCGTCCGCGACAGCAAGGCATCCCACGGCCCCACCCTGATCCTCCCAGCCAGGGCGTGGGCCGCTTTCGTGTCCCACGTGAAGGGGGCAGGCCTGCCGCGTTAGTACCGTCCGGTGGCTCGGATCCGTGGGTTGAGTGCAGGTCAGAACAGGCTGGCAGCGGGGGAGGGTGGGGGGCTTGCGCTTGTCGGGCGCGACTTGCGGTGGGTGGGCGGTTGGCCGCCGTACTCCTGCCGTCACGAATGCACGCGCGTAAGGAGACCTCCCCATCAGCCGTGGCTGATGGGGAGCGGACTGCTGCCGCGATGTGGTTTCTCCCGTCGTGGGCGTTCCACTAGGCGCGCCATAGTTCGTGGTTGCGCGGCCGGGTGGAAGGCGGAGTGAGGCTGGTGAGACGCTGGCGGCCGGGAGGGGCCGGTGAGGTGGGCGGCTTACGCTCTCGGGTCACTTGTATGCCGCGTACGGCCGCAGGGTCGGGTGATTTCCGGCCCGGGAAGGCCACCGAGGCCCGTGAGGCGCGGACTACCCGGTGAGGTCCGTGAGGCGCACAGACCTCACTCCCCGCGCACTTCTACGCCACGCAGCCCGCCCCGCCGGTGGATTTCCGCGCCGAGAGGGCACCAACCCCCACCATCCCGCACCCGGCCGCTCAGCCACGACGGGCCCAGCCACATCGCGGCAGCAGCCCGCTCCCCATCAGCCACAGACGAAGGGGCCGGTCTCCTCACGCAGCCGCATCCGTGACGGCACGAGTACGGCGGCCAACCGCCCACCGGGCGTCGGACACCCGACGTGCCCAAGCCCCCCCACTCCTCCCCCCGCTGCCAGCCTGTTCTGACCCGCACCCGACCCACGGATCTGCACCCACCCCGCCCCACCCGCGGCGCGGCTTGACCGCAACGTGTCTTGTCCGTGGGGGCGGGCGGGTGTTCGCTGGATCGGGGAACACCCCGATTCCCGCGTCGAAGGAGGCGGTTGACCATGGCTGTGCACGAGCCTGTCGCGGCGCCCGGTGCCGATTGCACCTGTGGTCCGGGATGCACCTGCGGATGTCAGAACGGTGGCTCCTGCCAGTGCGGCGGGACGTCTGCCGCTTGAGGAACACTGAGGAACACGATCGACACGAGGGCCGGTCGGCCGAGCGGCCGGCCCTTCCCCGTACCGCCGGGCGGAATTGCCGCTAGCCCAGCAGCCCCGTCAGCCCTCCCCCGCGCGCCAGCTGCTCCAGCTCGTCCAGGGCCGCGCGGGCCTTCGCCGCCGCGTCGGGGTCGCGCCCGGCCAGGCCGCTCTCCTCGAACTCGTCCTCGTCCAGCCGGAGGATCGTGGCGCCGTCGGCCGAGACCCACAGGTCGAGGTCCAGGTCGGTGGAGACGACGGCGCCCGGGGTGATCTCGGCGGGCCGGGTGATGTCGCAGTACCAGCCCTTCAGGGTGCCGTCGGCGGCGCGCACCTCCTTGACCGCGTGCCAGCGGTCGCGCCAGTAGTGCTCGGTGAAGACGTCGCCGCGCTCGAAGCGGACGAAGCCGAAGTCCCGGTCCGACGGGGCCGCCCACGGGGCGCGGACGACGGCGTGGTTGCCGTCGTCGCGCACCGCCACCGCGGGGTAGCCGATGCCGGACCGGGACTCCTTGACCAGCGTGACCGTTACGTCACTGCCGGCCCGCAAAACAGCGTTCGGGGTGCTCATGAAGGTGAGGCTTCCCCATGAGCGGCGCCGGGGCCAGCGAATTTAGCCGATGACGGACGCGCACGTGGTCGGCGTCGCGTTGGCCGGGTCGAGGGCGTTGGCGACCTCGTGCGCGACGACGCGGTCGACGGTGCCGATCGCGATGTGCTCGGAGAAGTCCACAGCGCAGAGGTCCTGGAGCAGGACGTTGCGCACGTCGGGGCCGGTCAGGTAGCCGGAGGTGTACGGCGTGACGACCTCGTCGTACTTGGTCGCGATGACCGTGTAGCGGACGCCCGGCACGGTGTCGGGGACGGAGTTCATCTTCTTGAGGTAATCGGAGCCGATCGCCTGGTCGGTGAGGCCGGGGGTCAGGCCGCCGAGCGCGTTGCGGGCTCCGGGGATCTTGTCCATGAGGGTGACCAGGCCCGACAGCGTCGTGCCGTGGTTGTTGGGGGCGATGCCGGTGAGGGAGTTCACCTTGTCCTTGCCGCCCAGGAAGTTGAGGTAGTAGCGCGGCATCGCGCCGCCCTGGGAGTGGCCGACGAGGTCCACCTTGTCGGCACCGGTGGCGGCGCGGACCTTGTCGACGTACGCGGAGAGCTCTTCGGCCGACTTCGCGATCGGGCCGAGGCCGTAGAAGAGCGGCACACCGGGCAGCTTGCCGTAGTCGAGGGAGAAGACGCAGTAGCCGCGGTTCTTCAAGTAGGGCGCGAGGACGAGCCAGTTGTCCACGGAGTTACCGAGGGTTCCGTGCACGAGGACGACGGGGCGCGGGTGGGCGGCCGACGGCTTGCAGGAGTAGTCGTTCCAGCCACTTCCGGCGGTCGCGGCGGGCGCGGCGGCCTGGGAGGCGCGGGTATCGTCAGACGGAGCGGCCGCTGCCTCGGGGGCGGTGAGGGCGGCGGCCGAGAGGGCGAGGGCCAGCGCGGGGAGCAGAGTGCGCAGCGGTCTCCAGGGCAGCTTCATATGAACACCTCGCTGGTGGGGGGTGGTCACCGACGGTGGGCACACGGGTGGCCCGGAACCGTGGTTTGCTGAAAGAGCGTTAACTTACGTGCCAGTAAGGATGCGTGGCGCACCTTGATCGGTCAAGGAATCCGTCACACGTTCTTTATGTGGAAGACGTTAATCCGTAACAGACTTCAAGCCACGGCGCGCCTGCTCAGCGCCGCCGCCGGGCCCACCGCCCCCGGCCCGAAGCGGGCCCGGGCCCGGTCCACGGCCGCCTCGATCCGGCGCGCCTTCTCGTCGGCGGGGTCGAACGACAGCTGGTGCGCGGCGGATCCGGCGTCGCCGAGGCCCTCCGCGCGCAGCGCCACGGCCCGGACCCGGGCGCGCTGCAACCCGAGCGCGTCGTGCAGCGCGTACGCGGTCGCGGTCAGCTCGGGGGTGTGCGCGGTGGGCTCGGCGAAGGTGCGGGAGCGGGTGGTCGCCGAGCCGTCCGCGTAGCGCACGGTGAGGGTCAGGCCGCGCGCGACCTGCCCGCTCTCCCGCAGCCGGCCGCCCAGCCCGTCGGCGAGCGCCAGCAGCGCGCGGCGGCGCCGGTCGGCGTCCAGCTCGTCCCGCTCGAAGCGGTGCTCCGCGGCCGTCGAACGGGCCCGCGCCCCCGGAGTGACGGGGGTCGGGTCGATGCCGCGCGCCCGCTCGTACAGCTGCCGGCCCGCCACGGGCCCCAGGATCCGCTGGAGCGCGGACAGCGGCGCGGCGGCGATCCGGCCGACGGTGCCGAGTCCGTACGTGGCCAGGGTGCGGGCGGTGGCCGGGCCCACGCCGTACAGGGCGGCGGCCGGCTTGCCCGCGAGGAACGCGGACACGGCGGCCGGGTCCCCGGGGAGCGTGCGCACCGCGCCGGGCGGGCCGTCCTGCGCGGCCATCCGGGCCAGCATCGGATTGCCCGCGATGCCGACCGTGCAGTCGGCCCCGTACCGGGCAAGCGCCCGTACCCGTACGAGCGCGGCGAGCCCGGCCGGGTCCTGCCCGAAGTAGCGGGTGGCGCCGCGGACTTCCACGAGCGCCGCGTCGGGAGGGACGGCCTGGACGACGGGGCTGACCTCGGCCAGCAGGCCCAGCAGGCCGTCGTAGGTCTCCTCGCCCAGGGGCGCGCCCGCCCCGGCGTGGAAGTGGACGTAGAGCACGGTGGGCGCGCCGGCCGGACCGGGCTGACCCGGCGGACCGAGCGGCGGGTCCGGCACCACGGCGAGCCGTGCCCGGGCGCTCATCCCGCGCTCCCGGGGCTCGCGTGCCACAGCTTGCGGCCCGTGGGCGTGCCCTCGCCCGCGGGTTGCAGGTCCGCCCACGGGTGCATGGCGTAGCCGGTGGGGAGGTGGATGCGGCGGCCCGGGTCCCCGGCCGCGGAGGCCACTGGAGCCGCGGGGGCAGCCAGGGCAGCCGGGGCCACTGGAACCGCCGGAGCCGCCAGCACCGAAGCCACCGCCTCCAGCCCGCCCTCCGCGCGGAGCCTCGTCAGCCGCGCGAGGTCCCACGCCGCCGCGCCCACCACGCTCAGGCTGCGCGGCCCGCGGCGCTGGACGACGCCGCGGACGAGCAGCAGCCAGGAGTGGAAGACGGTGTGCGCGCAGGCGGGGTGGCTGTCGTCGAAGAAGGCGCAGTCGACCAGGCCCGTACCGTCGTCGAGGGTGGTGAAGATGACGCGGCGGCCGGAGCGGACGGGCGGCGTCTGGGTGGCGGCCTTGGCGCCCGCGACCAGGACGGTCTCGCCGTGGCGCGCGTCGCGCAGCCGCCGGGCGGGGACGACGCCCAGCTCGGCGAGGAACGTCCGGTGGTCCGACATCAGGTGCCGGGAAGTGTCCATGCCGAGCACGCCGAGCTCGGCGCCGAGCCGCTCCTCCGCGTCGAGGTCGGGCAGGCCGATGGGCTCGGCCCGCACGCTGTCGATCAGGGTGGGCTGATCCACACCTCCGCGCCCGTGGCGGCTGTGTCCGTAGCGCCCCTGCCCGTGGTGCAGTTCGGCGATGTGCAGGAGCAGGTCGCGGCGGTTGCCGCCGAAGGCGTCCAGCGCCCCGACCCGGGCGAGGCGTTCGGCGACGGGCCGGGCCGGACGGGCGCGCTGCCACAGGTCGGGGAGGGAGGTGTACGGGCGGCCCTCCGCGATGCGTGCGGCTTCGGCCCCGGTGATGCCCTGGACGTCGGAGAGGGCCATGCGGAGCCCCCACACGCCGTCGGGCCACCCTTCGGCAACATCGGACACCAGTTCGATCGAATAGGCCGTGCCCGACCGGTTCACGTCCAGCGGCAGGATCGGCACGCCGCGCCGCCGCGCGTCCGCGAGCAGCAGCCGCTTGGGGTACATCCCCGGGTCGTGGGTGAGCAGCCCCGCGTAGAAGGCCGCCGGGTGATGGGCCTTCAGCCACGCCGACTGGTAGGTCGGCACGGCGAACGCGACGGCGTGCGCCTTGCAGAAGCCGTAGCTGCCGAACGCCTCCACAATCTCCCAGGTGCGGCGCACGGACTCGGGCGAGCGGCCGAGCTTCGCCGCCTCCCGCCCGAACCACGCGCGCACCCGCCCCACCAGCTGCGGGTCGGACAGCGCGCGGCGCGTCTCGTCCGCGAAGTGCCGGTCGCAGCCGGTCATGACGTGCAGGATCTCGATGATCTGCTCGTGGAAGACGACCACGCCGTACGTCTCGCGCAGGGCGGGTTCGAGCGCCGGGTGCGGGTAGCGCACGGGCGCGCGCCCGTGCCGGGCCGCGATGAAGGGCCGCACCATGTCGGCCGCGACCGGGCCGGGCCGGAAGAGGGAGATGTCCACCACGAGGTCGTGGAAGGTGGCCGGCTGGAGCCTGCCGACGAGGTCGCGCTGGCCCGGCGACTCGATCTGGAAGCAGCCGAGCGTCTCGGTCGACCGGATCAGCTCGTACGTACGGGGGTCGCCCGGCGGCACGTGCGCGGGGTCGTCGAGGTCGAGGCGGCGCCCGGTGGTCCGCTCGATCTCGGCCACCGCGTGCGCCATCGCGGACTGCATCCGCACGCCCAGCACGTCGAGCTTGAGCAGCCCGAGCCGCTCCACGTCGTCCTTGTCGAACTGCGCCATGGGGAAGCCCTCGCCGCTGGTCGGCACGACGGGCGTACGGGCGCGCAGGCTCGCGTCCGACAGCAGCACGCCGCACGGGTGCATGGCGACGCCGCGCGGCAGCCCGTCCAGCGCCTCGACCAGCTCCCACAGCCGGCCGTGGTCCTCCGCGGCCACCCCGCGCAGCTCGGGCAGCTCGGCCAGGGCCGCGCGGGCGTCGCGGGCGCGGATGTGCGGGAACGCCTTGGCGAGCCGGTCCACCTCGGCCGGGTCCTTGCCGAGGGCCGCGCCCACGTCCCGGATCGCGTGCCGGACCCGGTAGGTCTCGGGCATGGCGACGGTCGCGACGCGGTCCGCGCCGAAGCGGTCGAAGATCGCGCGGTAGACGTCCAGGCGGCGCGCGGACTCCACGTCGATGTCGATGTCGGGCAGCGCCTTGCGGTGGACGGACAGGAAGCGCTCCATCAGCAGGCCGTGCTCGACGGGGTCGGCGTGGGCGATGCCGAGCAGGTGGTTGACCAGGGAGCCCGCGCCGGAGCCGCGGGCGGCGACCCGTACGCCGAGGGCGCGGGTGTCGTCCACGACCTGGGCGACGGTGAGGAAGTACGAGGCGAGGCCCTTCCCGGCGATGATCGCCAGCTCGTCCTCCAGCCGGTCCCGGTAGCGGCGCTTGCGGTCGTAGCCGCGCAGCACCATGCCCGCCGTGCAGCGGGAGCGCAGCACGCGGTCGGCGGTGCGGTGGCCTGCGCCGACCAGGTGCGCCTCGGGGAAGTGGACGCGGCCGAGCCGCAGGTCGTCCCCGGGGCCGACCCGGCAGGCGGCGGCGGTCTCCTCGGTCGTGGCGAGCAGCCGGCGGGCCGCGTCCTTGCCGAGCCCCGCGGCCTCCGTGATCCGCTCGGCGAGGGCGGCCATGGCGGCCGGCCCCTTGAGCCAGCGCTCGCCGCTGTCGAGGAACTCCGGCCTGCGGGGGTCGATCGGGACCAGCCGGCGGGCCGCGTCGAGGACGTCGGCGACGGGCCCCTGACCGGGGTCGGCGTAGCGCACGGCATTGCTGAGGACGGCGGGGACGCCCTGGTCGGCGGCGAAGCCGGCGGTACGGGCGGCGAGCCGCAGCGAGCCGGGACCGGTGCCGGTCCGGCCGTGGCAGACGGCCTCCAGGCGCAGGGCGTCACCGAACATTTCCCGCCAGGGCGCGAGCAGCCGGGCGGCCCGGTCGGGGCGGCCCGCGGCGAGGGCGCGGCCGGGCTCGGAGCCGGGGCCGAGGAGGACGTGGAGGGGAGCGCGGATGCCGGGGGCGGCGGCCGCGAGGTCTTCGCGGGTGAGCTCGGGGCGGGGGGAGGCGCCTGCGGTGCCGCTCGCGTGGGCCGTGTTCGTGTGGGCTGTGTTCGCATGGGCCGTGTTCGCGTGGGCCGCGGAGACCAGCCCGCACAGGGCGGCCCAGCCGCGCGCGCCGTCCCGGGCGAGGAAGACCGCGCGGGGCGCGGACTCGTCGACGAAGGCGCCGCCGCGCACGGGGGTACGGGGGCGGTGGTGCGCGGAGGGCTGCGGGGGTTGCTGGGACCGCGGGGGCTGCGGCGGCTCGTCCCGTACGGCCAGGTCCACGCCGAACACCGGGCGCACGCCGGCCTCGGCGCACGCCGTGGCGAACCGGATCGCTCCGGCGAGGGTGTCGCGGTCGGTGAGGGCGACGGCGTCCATGCCGCGCTCGGCGGCGCGCTCGGCCAGCCGCTCGGGGTGCGCGGCCCCGTACCGCATCGAGAAGCCGGATGCGGTGTGCAGGTGCGTGAACGCGTTGAGCCCGGTCATCGCACCTCCTGCTCGTTCCTGTCACCCCCTGGCCGAAAACCGCCCTCTCCATCCACCATAAACCACACTCTCGAACATTCGTACGAACGCGCGTGCGAAGGAGGTGCGAGGCGGGAGCTTCGATCACCCGGACGGCCCGCACCGCCTGCGCCGGCCCCCCGCACCCCGCAGGCTCGGGGCATGCCCTCATTCGTCCAGGAGCTGCGGAGCGCGGTGACGACCCGGGCCGCGGTCCTGGTGATCGGCACCCTGGTGCTCCAGCTCGCCTTCATCGCCTCGTACGTGGGCGCCTTCCACAGCCCCCGGCCGCGGGACGTCGCGCTCGGCGTCGTCGCCCCGCGGCAGATCGGCGGGCAGCTGGTGCAGCGGCTGGACGGGCTGCCGGGCGACCCCCTGGCCCCGCGCACGGTGGACGGCGGCGAGGCCGCGGCCACCCGGGAGATCCGCAACCGCGACCTCGACGCCGCCCTCGTCGTCGACCCGCGCGGCACCACCGACACCCTCCTCGTCGCCGGCGGCGCGGGCGCCTCCCTCGGCCAGGCCACCGAGGCGGTGCTCACCCGCGCCGAGGCGGCGGAGGGGCGCAAGGTGCGGGTCAAGGACGTCGCGCCCGCCGCGGCCGGCGACGCCCGCGGCCTGACCGCGTTCTACCTGGCGGTCGGCTGGTGCGTGGGCGGCTACCTGTGCGCCGCGATCCTCGCCATCAGCGCGGGCGCCCGGCCCGCCAACTCCCACCGCGCCGTCATCCGGCTCGGCGCCCTCGCCCTCTACGCGGCCGCGGCCGGCCTGCTCGGCGCCGTCATCGCGGGCCCCGTCCTGGACGCGCTGCCCGGCAGCATCCTCGGGCTGTGGGGCCTGGGAGCGCTGGTGGTCTTCGCCGTCGGAGCGACGACGCTCGCCCTCCAGGGCCTCGCGGGCATCGTCGGGATCGGCCTGGCCATCGCGATCGTGGTGGTACTGGGCAACCCGAGCGCGGGCGGCGCCTATCCGTACCCCCTCCTGCCCCCCTTCTGGAACGCCCTCGGCCCCGCCCTCCCCCCGGGCGCCGCCACCTGGTCCGCCCGCTCCATCGCCTACTTCAACGGCAACGGCCTGGCCCCGTCCCTGCTGGTACTGGCGGCCTGGGCGGTGGCGGGGGTGGTGGTGACGATGGCGTGCGCAACGCTGAGAAGACGGGAACCCGAGGCCTGAACGGGCGGGCCGGCCGGGGCCGGCCGTTGCGGTGCATGCATTGCCCGGCGTCGACGCGCCCGAGATTGAGTGAATGATAGTCAGTGGGTATCATTGGCGCATGCTGTATGAGACGCCGCGCCTGGAGCAGGTCGACCATGAGGTCCTGGAGCAGGTGAACGCGATGCGTGATCAGCTGCGCTTTGCGGTGCAGCAGGTCCCGATGAAGTGGACGCTGGACCTGCGTAAGGCGCTGACGGCGAGCGCGATCGCGGCGTCGAACACGATCGAGGGCTACCGGGTCGATGCGAAGGACGTCGCTGACCTGATGGACGGTGAGCGTGAGGTCGAAGCGAGCGAGGAGAACAAGGCGGAGACGCTGGCCTACCAGCAGGCCATGACCTACATTCAGTCACTCCACGATGTCGCCGACTTCCGGTACAACAAGGAACTCCTCAACGGCCTGCACTGGATGCTCCAGGGGCACCACCATCCCCTGAAGACGGCCGGCCAGTGGCGCAAAACCCCCATCCGCATCACCGCCCCCGGCGACGAGCTCGCGACCGATTACGAGGGCCCGGACCAGGAGCTGGTTCCCGGGCTGATGGGTGAGCTGGTGGACTGGCTCAACGAGGGCGACCTCGACCAGCACGTCCTCATCCGTGCTGCGATGGCGCACCTGAACCTGGTCAAGATCCACCCGTGGTCGGACGGCAACGGCCGCATGTCGCGCTCGCTCCAGACCCTCCTCATCGCCCGGGGCGGAGTCCTGGCCCCCGAGTTCTCCTCGATCGAGGAGTGGCTGGGCATGCCGGGCAATACCTGGGAGTACTACAAGGTCCTCCGCGAGGTCGGCGGCCCCCTCTGGTCCCCCCGGCGCGACACCCTGCCCTGGATCAAGTTCAACCTCCTCGCCTACCACCAGCAGGCCCAGCGTGTACAGCGCCGTGTCGACCGCTCCAACGACTGCTGGATGCAGCTCACTGACGCTGCGGAGTCGAACGGAATCACGGAGCGGCAAGTGACCGCGCTGCACGAAGTGGCGATGACCGGCCGGGTACGGCGCTCCCGCTACGAGAAGGCCGAGGCGCTCAACACCCAGCAGGCGACCCGGGACATGCAGGCTCTCACCAGGGCCGGCCTGCTGACGCCGGTCGGACAGACCAAGGGCCGCTACTACGTGGCCGGACCCGCGTTCCCGGAGGAAGTCCTGGCCACTGCCCGACGGCCCCACAGCATCACCGACCCCTACGCGGCATAGCGAACCAGTCAGCAACGGCGGCGCGACGCGCATCAGTCCTGTCAGCCGTCGGCGTCCGGTGCGGCCCGTTCCGCCACGTCCGGGGATCCCTCAAGGAGCCGGCCGCCGCCGAGTGCTTGGCGGTGGGGTGGCCGCCGCGCCGCCGGCCCGGCGCGCGAGCCGGCCCCGCGCGCCCGGTGGTGCACTGATGAGCCGTTGGTGAAACGGGGCCGGGCCATGGATCCGGTGCGGGGCCGGGGTGGACGCTGTGACGTCAGCACCCCTCGTCCCCATCCCTCCTCCTTGAGGAACGCCGTGTCCCCCGTGCCCCGTTCCCGGCCGCCGGTCACCGAGCTCCCCGAGTCCGGTCCCGGGCGGGCCGGCCGGATCAGCCCGCACCTCGACGAAGCCGCCGCGTTCAGCGACCGCTGGGTGCGGCGGACCGGGCTGATCCAGTCCTTCTCCGCCCAGCGGCGCTTCCGCCGGGCGGGCTGCGCGGAGTTCGCGGCGCGGGTGGCGCCGGAGGCCGAGTGCGGACGGCTGCAACGGGTCTCGGCCTGGCTGGTGTGGTTCCACGCCCTCGACGACCGGTTCCACCACCGGGAGGAGGAAAGCCCGTACGGATACGACGCGCTGCCCGACTTCCTGCCGCCGGACGGCGGGCGCACGCCGCCGCCGCGGACCGCCCTCCAGCGGGCGCTCGCCGACGTCTGGCGGATGACCGCGCCCGCGATGTCGCCCGCGTGGCGCGCCCGGGTCACCGCGCGCTTCCTGGAGTGCGCCGCCGAGCGGCGGGCCTGGGACGCGCTCGCGCCCGGGATCGTGCCCGACCTCGTCGAATACGCCTGCGGAAACGAATTAGCGGCTCCTCTACGGGAATTGGCCTCCTTCCGGGCCGCCCTCGAAGCCACGACCACTGTGCTCGCCCAGGGCGGTGCCGCCCGGGAAGCGCTCCGGTGCGCGCTGACCCGTCTCGAACACGAAGCCCCCGCGCCCTCCTCTGCGGCCGTCGCCGCCTGGAGCCGCGCGCTCTCCCTCTGGGCCGACGGCCACCTGGCGTGGGCCCTGCGCGAGGGGCCGGCCGGGGAGACCCGGCGACTGCTCCTCGCCGACGACGTCACCGGCGTCCCGGTGGACCTGCTGCGCCCCCGGCGTCCCGCGCCACCGCCCATCCCCTCCACGAGCGGCGGCGCGGGCACCGCCCTACATCGTGGCCGCGAGTAGCTCGCGCGTGTAGGGGGCCTTCGGATCGTCGAAGACCTCGTCCCGCGGGCCGCTCTCGACCACGCTCCCGGCCCGCATCACCGCCACCCGGTCGCAGAAGTGCCGGACGACGGCGAGGTCGTGCGAGACGAACAGCAGGGACAAGCCCAGTTCGGCGCGGAGGTCCATGAGCAGGTTGAGCACCTGGGCCTGCACGGACACGTCCAGCGCCGACACGGGCTCGTCCGCGATGACCAGGCGCGGGCGGAGGGCAAGCGCGCGGGCTATGCCGATGCGCTGGCGCTGACCGCCGGAGAACTCGTGCGGGTAGCGGTGCAGATGGGCCGTTCGCAGGCCCACCTGCTCCAGCAGCTCGGCCGCCCGTGCGCGCCGCTCCCCCTTGTCCAGGCCGGTGTGCACCCGCAGCGGGGTGGTCACGATCTCCTCGACCGTACGGCGCGGGTTGAGCGACGCGTACGGGTCCTGGAAGACCAGCTGTACGTCGCGGCTGAGCTCGCGGCGCAGGCGCGTGTCGCCCGCGGCGCGGGAGATGTCCCGGCCGTCGAACCGCACCTCCCCCGACGTGGGCCGTTGCAGCCCCGCGAGGACCCTCGCCGTGGTCGACTTCCCGGACCCGGACTCCCCCACGAGGCCGAGCGTCTCCCCGGCGTCGATGCGCAGGCTCACGTCCCGTACGGCTTGCACGGCACCACGGCCACGCCCTCGCTGGAAGAGCCCGCGGCGTCCCCCGAACTCCACGTGGAGGTCGACGACCTCGGCGAGAGGGCGTGCGGGGGCGGGTCCGCTGCCGCGGGGCGCAGGTGCCTCCGCGGAGGCGGTCCGCACGGCGCGGGCTTGTCCGGCACCGCCGGGCTTCGCCGTCGGACGACTCGCCGTCGCGGCGGATATTCGTTGCCCGGCACCGGCGAGCCCCTGCGCAGCACCGCCCGCGGCGGCGTCCCGCACCGGGTCGTCGACCGTCGGCAAGTGTGTCCCCGGCACCGTGTTCAGCGTCGGTGCCGCGCCGATCAGGGCGCGTGTGTACGGGTGTGCCGCGTCGGTCAGGAGTTTGCGGGTGGGGCCCTCCTCCAGGCCCCGCCCGCCCCGCATGACGAGCATGCGGTCGCACGTCCCGGCCACGACGCCCACGTCGTGCGTGACGAGCAGCACCGCCGTACCGCTCTCCTCCCGCAGCTCCGCGAGCAGTTCGAGGATCTGCCGCTGCACGCGCGCGTCCAGCGCGGTCGTCGGTTCGTCGGCTATCACCACGTCCGGGCTGTTCACGAGCGCCATCGCGATCATCACCCGCTGCCGCATGCCGCCCGAGAACTGGTGCGGGTAGTCGCGGGCCCGGGCGGCCGGGATGCCGACGCGTTCCAGCATCGCGAGGGCCTTCTCCCTCGCTTCGGCCCGCCGCCCGGCGCCCGCCGGGGCGTGCACGCGGTACGCCTCCGCCAGCTGCGCGCCGACCGTATGGAAGGGCGAGAGCGCGGCGAGCGCGTCCTGGAAGACCATGGCGATCCGCACGCCGCGCAGCGCACGCACCGCGGACTCGGGCGCGCCCACCACCTCCGTACCCCCGACCAGCACGCTCCCGCTCACCCGCGTACGGGCCGGGTCGTGGAGCCCCATCGCGGCCAGCCCGACGGTGGACTTGCCCGAGCCGGACTCCCCCACCAGGCCGAGCACTTCACCGCGCTCCAGCTCGAAGGAGAGGCCGTCGACGGCCGTGGTCTCCGTACCGCCCCGCCCCTTGAAGGAGACCGTCAGGTCACGTACGGACAGAGCCGGCGTCATGCGAGCCTCACCCTCGGGTCGAGCCGGGCCACCACCAGGTCGGCGAGGGCCACGAACACCACGACGAAGAAGGCGGCGAACAGCACCGTGCCGACGACCGTCGGCAGGTCGTTCTGGACGACGGAGTCGACGGCGAGCTTGCCGACGCCGCCGAGCCCGAAGACGGTCTCGGTGATGAACGCGCCGCCGAAGAGCGCCCCGGCCTCCAGCCCGAGCAGCTGGACGAGGGGCCCGGCGGCGCCGCGCGCCGTGTACTTCACGTGGGCCCGCAGCGCGGTGAGCCCCTTGCCGCGGGCCGTCCGCACGTACCCCTCGTGCATCGTCTCCAGCGTCTGGGAGCGCGTGAGGCGGGCGAAGACGGCGGCGTTGACGAAGCCGAGGACGAGCCAGGGAAGGAGCAGCCCGGCGGCCCACGGGCCCGGCCCGTCGGCGAGGGGCGCGTAGCCGGGCAGCGGTACGAGCCCGGTCTTGTAGACGAGCAGGTACTGCACGGCGTAGCCGAGGAAGTAGATCTGCACGCTCGCGCCGACCAGGGTGAAGCCGGACAGCAGCCGGTCGGCGGCCGTGCCGCGGCGCAGCGCGGCGGTGAAGCCCGCGCCGATGCCGAGGACGACGATCACCACGAGTGCCCCGCCCGCCAGCGACAGGGTGACGGGGAAGCGGTCGCCGATGGCGTCGAGGACCGGCTGGTGGAGGGTGTAGGAGTAGCCGAGGCAGGGGGCGGTGCAGTCGATGGGGCTGCCGTCGACGTCGCTGATGGTGCGGCCGGCGACGAGGCCGCGCAGGTAGTCGAGGTACTGGCCGGTCAGCGGCTGGTCGAGGCCCATGCTGTGGCGGACGGCCTCGACCTGTGCGGTGTCGCACTTGGGGCCGCAGGCGATGAGGGCGGGGTCGGAGGGGGCGGCGTAGAAGAGGCCGAAGGCGGCGGCGGTGATCGCGAGGAGCACCGCCGCGGCCTGGAGGGCCCGCCGCAGGAGGTAGCCGGTCATGGAGCCTTACGACCTCTTCAGGTACAGGTCGGCCGCCGCGATGGAGCCGTAGATCGGGTGGATGGCGGCGCCGCCGACGTTCTTCCCGCGGAACTGGGTGACGCTCGTGTAGAGGAACGGCACGACCGGGACGTCCTTCATGACGGTCTGTTCGAGGGCGATGAGGGCGTCGGCCTTCTGCTGCGCCTCGCCGATGCCGGCGATGCGCTCCAGTTCCTTGTCGACCTCGGGGTTGCTGTAGCGGATGGAGTTGGCGAGGGCGTCGAGCTTGCTGTGGTAGCTGTCGGGCAGCAGCGTGGACGGGGTGGGCCAGTCGACGGAGTTGGTGGACAGCCACAGGTCGTAGGGGGCGGGGCCGCGGAAGACCTCGTTGGTGAACGCGGCCTTCTCCAGGGGCTTAGTGACGAGCTTGATGCCGGCCTTGGCGAAGGCGTCGACGAGGACCTGGGCGAGCCGGTCCTTCTCGGGGGCGTCGCTCTCGTACGCGTACGTGAGCGTGTCGACCTTGGTCTTGGCCTTCGCCAGGTGTTCCTTGGCCTTCTCGACGTCCCCGGCGGGCGCTACGGGGTAGAGGTCGTACTTCTTCCAGCCGACGACGGCGGGCGAGGAGAGCGTGGTGGCGAAGTCGCCCAGGCGGGGGCCGCCGAGGACCTGGCGGGCCTGCTCGCGCGGGAAGAGGTAGTGGATGGCCTTGCGGACCTCGGGGTCGGTGACGCGGCTGTTCTTGATGTAGAGGTCGCTGGTGTAGGCGCCCTGGCTGCCGGCGACGAGGAGGTCCTTCTTGTCCGCGTCGCGCCGGGCCTCTGCGTAGAGCTCCGGCGGCACCTCGCTCTTGGTGGAGAGGGTGGCGGGGCCGTCGCCGCGCCCGTTGAGGACCTCCTGCGCGGTGTTGAGGATCTTCTTGCCGAAGGTGAACTCGAAGCGGTCGGCGTACTGGTGGCGGATGGGGTCGGTCTCCGGCTTCCAGTGCGGGTTGCGCTCCAGGGTCAGGCTCTGGTTCTGCTTGTGCGCGGCGATCCGGTACGGGCCGGTGGCGAAGGGCCGGGTGTCGTAGCCGGTGCCGGTGTCCTTGTCCTTGCGGACGGGGGACGAGGAGGACTGGGCGGCCATGTAGGGCACGTCGGACTGCGGCTGCGGGAAGTGGAAGACGATCGTCTTGGCGTCGGGCGTCTCGATGGCGTCGAGGTCGCCGTGCTCGGGCCCGGCGTACTTCTGCACGGCGGCCGTGCGGTCCTCGGAGCCGGTGAGCCACTCGGGCCAGTAGGTGGGGCCGAGTTCGAAGCCGGGGGCGAAGGTGCGCTCGATGCCGTACTTGACGTGCTCGGACGTGATGGGCTCGCCGTCCTCCCAGGCGATGCCGTCCTTGAGCTTGTACGTCCAGGTGCGGCCGCCGTCGGAGGACTGCCCGGTGTCGGTGGCGAGGTCGCCGACGAGCTTCGGCTTGCCGTCGACGACCTGATACTGGGTCAGCTGGCGGCCCCACAGCAGCGAGGTGCTGTACGACTCGCCCGCGTAGATCTTCTGCGGGTCGAGGTGGCTGTAGTCGTTGACGTTGGCGATGCGGATCGTGCCGCCGCTGCGGGCGCCCTCGACGGCGGGGGCCGGGCCTTGACTGTCCTTGGCGGTGCCGAGGGTGGCGGTCAGCCGCTGGCCGCTCTTGGCGGCGGCCTTGCCCTTCTCCTGATCCCCACCGCCCGCACCGGCACCGGCCGAGCAGGAGCAGAGCAGCATGACGGCGGCGAGAGCCGGTACGACTGCGGTGCGCGGACGGATGCGGGCCATGGTGAACTCCGGATCGAGAAGGGGAAGTGGCGCGCCCCAAAGGGGCGCGAGGCTGTATTGATCTGCGGCTCCGCCGCGTGGGCGCGACCAGCTACTGACGGCCCGCAGTCATAGGCAACGCGCGGAGCGCTAGCGCGCGATGCGCGGATCGAGCGCATCCCGAACCGCATCGCCGAGGAGATTGAAGGCGAGGACGAAGACGAGGATCGCCGCGCCCGGGAAGACCATGTACGTCGGGTCGTCGTAGAAGACCTCGGAGCCGCGGGAGATCATGCGGCCCCAGTCGGGGACCGGCTCGTTGATGCCGACGCCGAGGAAGGACAGCGCGGCCTCGGCGGTGACGATGCCGGGGACGGCGAGCGTGATGTGCACGAGCACGGGCGCCCACACGTTGGGCAGCAGCTCGCGCAGCACGACGTGCCGGCGGCTCGCCCCGACGGCCCGCGCCGCCTCGACGAACTCCCGCTCGCGCAGGGCCCGCACGGCGGTGCGCAGGACCATGGCGAGCGGCACCCAGCCGAAGGCCGAGAACACCAGGATGAGCGAGGTGAACTGCATCCAGGCGGGCTCGTTCTCACCGGGGTCGACGAAGCGGGTCTGGATCACCGGGCTGAGCGCGAGGAGAAGCAGAAGTGTCGGAAAACCGAGCAGTGCATTGCATACGAAAGTGAAGGCCCGGTCGGCGAGGCCGCTGAGGTAGCCGACGGTCACGCCGAGGACGACGCCCGCCACGGCGATCACGGCGACGGAGGCGAGGGCCACCAGCAGCGACGTGCGCATGCCGTACACGAGCTGGGCGAACACGTCGCGGCCGAGGCCGGGTTCGATGCCGAACCAGTGGTCGGCGGAGATGCCGCCGTTGGGCAGGACCGGAAGGCCCTCGGCGCTCAGCAGACCGGGGGTCTGCTGCCCGTAGTGGGAGGTGGGGTCCTTCCCGTAGAGGGCCGTGACCAGGGGCGCGGCGGCCGCGAGCAGCGCGCAGAACACGGCGACGGCGAGGGCGGCCATGCCCGTGCGGTCGCGGCGGAACGCCCGGCAGGCGGTGGCGAAGGGGCCGCGGGAGGGGGTGTCGGAGGGCCCGTGGGAGGGCGCTTCGAGGGTGTCCCGAGGGGGTCCCCCTGAGTGCTCTTCGGCCATTTGCTGCCGCGCTCCTGTATCGCTCCGGCCGCCGCTCGGTCACGTGGCGGGCCTCTTTTCGGCCGGTGTGCGGGGATCGCCCGATCCGGCGTGCGGATCATTAGATCCAACGAAATGAGCGTCCGCAATCCATCTTTTTAAAGGCGAGTTGGATAATTCAACGTTGATTACAAGGAATCCTTGCTGGTCAATATCCCTGTAACATTAATTCCCCGCAATTGCCCCGAAACGGACGCCGGGCGGGGTCGAACCTTCTCCACAGAGGCCCGTATGAGACGTGCCTCACACGAGATTCAGCCACTACTGAGGGTTTTCAACCAGCGACTGAAAGTGTTCGATCCATGTGCGTTCATGCTCAACTTGGGTAAGACTGCCGTCCGTTATCTGCAGCCACGAGCAAGGGAGTGTTCGGAATGCGGTACATCACTGGGGGCATCGCGATGGGCGCCGCGCTCGCACTGGGCGGCGGCCTCCTGGCCGCCGGAACGACGACCGCGAGCGCCGCACCTGCACCTGTCCCCGCGGCACAGACGCAGAGTCTGTACGCCGCCTCCGCCCTGGTCCTGACCGTCGGTCACGGAGCGAACTCCACCGAGGCCTCGGTCGACCGCGCGGTGACGCTGACCTGTTTCCCCAAGGCGACCGGCTCGCACCCGGACTCGAAGGGCGCCTGCGCCGCGCTGAAGGCGGCCGACGGTGACTTCAAGAAGGCCACCACCATCAAGTCCGGCACGGCCTGCACCAAGGAATGGAACCCCAGCGTCGTGACCGCCGACGGCGTCTGGGAGGGCCAGCGGGTCCGCTTCGAGCGCACCTTCGCGAACCCGTGCGAGGCGAAGGCGGGCAAGGGCACGCTCTTCGAGTTCTGAAACCCCCCGCGAACCGGCTGAACGACTGCACAACTGAACGCAGAGACCGGTTGAGCGTGGAACGGCCCCCGGACACCGTGGAGGTGTGTCCGGGGGCCGCGTCCTGCGCGCCCTCCGCTTCGGCCTTACGGGATGGTCGCGCCGTACGCATCGAGGATCTCCTGGACCGGCTGGTAGTACGTCCTCGGCGCCGGGACCGGCATCGTGCAGCTCCCGGAGCCGCCGGACAGCACGCCCAGCGCCGTCGTCCCGGCGAAGAGGGGGCCGCCGCTGTCACCGGCCTCCGCGCAGGCGCTGGTCTCGATGAGCCCGGTGACCTGGCCCTCCTTGTAGTTGACCGTGGCGTTGAGGGCGGTGACCGTGCCGTTCTTCAGCCCCGTCGAGGAGCCGCTGCGGCTGATGGCCTGGCCGACGGTCGCGGCGCCGGCGCCGGTGATGGGCTTCAGGCCCGGGTTCACGGCGCTCGGGTGGTCGACGGCGCCGGTGGCGGGGTACGCGGCGATGGCGTAGTCCCGGCCGGGGAACGTGGCGGCCTCGGTCCTCGCGATCACCGGGCCGCCGTTCGAGGCGCGCCAGTCGGGCTCGGCCTTGCCGCAGTGCCCGGCCGTCACGAAGGCGTCGGGCTTGCCGGGCCGCTTCACGTTGAAGCCGAGCGAGCAGCGGTACTGCGAGCCCCAGATGCCGTCGCCGCCGGCGATGAACCGGGTGAGCTTCGTGGCGGACCTCTTGACCACGACCGCGCTGCCCAGCGAGCGGGCGGTGTCCTTGATCCGCGCGAGGTCCGCCGCCGTGACCGTGGGGTCGGCGGTCAGGACCACCTTGTTGAGCCGCGGATCGGCCGCCCAGGCGGTGCCGGGGGTGGTGATGCGGGAGTCCAGCGTCGCGTGGGCGGAGTCGAGCTCGGCCTTCGAGTGCTCCACGACGCGGGGCGCGGCACCTGCCGCGCGGACGAGGCCGGCGGCGTCGCTGTCGGTGACGTCGACGACGAGCCGGCCGAGGGCGGAGTCGTAGTACGAACCCGCGACGGCGCCGCCCAGTGCGGCGACGAGCGTCCTGGCGAGGGAGGCGTCCGAAGCGTTCGAAGCGGCGGACGGTGCGCGGGCCGGAGCGGCGGGCGAGCCGGGCGAGGCGTCGGCCTGCTGGGGGCTGAGGGTCACCGCCGCGAGGGCGACGGCCGACGCGGCGGCGAGGGCGACGCGCGCGGGGATCCATCTACGCTTCAACTCGGCACCTCCGGTGGGGGGTTGGGCCACGGAGAGGCGACTCGCCGGGCCCGGAGGACATACGACACGGGCTCGCCGACGGCTTTACAGAGGGCGCGTCCATGCCAAGTTGGCTTGTTGAGTATCCCGGACCCGGGGAGGGCGCGCACAAGGCGGAATTCCTTTGGCGCGCGCGTTGCGAAGCGCGCCCCGCGCACACGCTACGCGCGGCCGCCCCACGGTTCACCCCACGGGGCTAGACCGTTGGTGTTACGGGGAGCGACGTTCCCTCGCGGGGCGCCGGAGCCCTCACTGCCGCAGCAACGGCGAGACGCCGAGCTCAACGCCACCTCATGTACCGGGGCACCAGCCCTCTGCCCCCGCCGCAACGGCGAAACGCCCCCACGGCGCAGTCCGGCGGTGCCGGATCTGCCGGCACCGCCGGGGGTGCTCACCGTACGAGCAGGGCTCAAGGGCCGTGACCCGCCCGGTCAGGGCTCAGGGCTCAGGCCTCCGAGGGCGGAGGGAGCTCCTCCGGAGGAGGCGCCGGCGGCTTCTCCACCGCCGATTTCTCCGCGCGCCGCGGCGGATCCGGCGGCACGAGCCCCTGCTGAGCCGACCGCTCCAGGAAGCGCAGGAGCTCCACCGGGAACGGCAGGACCAGCGTGGAGTTCTTCTCCGCCGCCACCGCCACCACCGTCTGGAGCAGCCGCAGCTGCAACGCCGACGGCTGGTCGGCCATCGTCGCCGCCGCCTCGGCCAGCTTCTTCGACGCCAGCAGCTCCGCGTCCGCGTTGATCACCCGCGCCCGCCGCTCGCGCTCCGCCTCGGCCTGCCGGGACATGGACCGCTTCATCGTCTCCGGCAGCGAGACGTCCTTGATCTCCACGCGGTCGATCTGCACGCCCCAGCCGATGGCGGGGCTGTCGAGCATGAGCTCCAGGCCCTGGTTCAGCTTCTCGCGGTTGGAGAGCAGGTCGTCGAGGTCGCTCTTGCCGATGATCGAGCGCAGGGACGTCTGGGCCATCTGCGACACCGCGAAGCGGTAGTCCTCCACGGCGATCACCGCTTCCGCGGGGTTCACGACCTTGAAGTAGACGACCGCGTCGACCCGTACGGTGACGTTGTCGCGGGTGATGCCCTCCTGGGCGGGGACGGGCATCGTGACGATCTGCATGTTCACCTTGCGCAGCCGGTCGACGCCCGGAATGACCAGGGTGAACCCCGGCGGGCGGACTTCGGGCATGAGCCGCCCGAGCCGCAGCACCACGCCGCGCTCGTACTGCTTGACCACGCGGGCCGCCGCCATGACGTAGACCGCCCCGGCGGACGCCACGCCCACGGCTGCCACCACCAGATCCTCGACCATGGGAGGCCCCCTGCCGTACATCTCAGGTGTTATGTCCACGGTATGCCCGTATCGGGCACAGGGTCGAGTCCCCGGCAGGGGGCAGCCCGGGCGCGCCGTGCTCAGCCGATGGTCACGCCGTACGCCTTCAGGGCCGGTCCGACGGGCTGGAAGAACGTCGTCCCGCCGGAGGAGCAGTTCCCGCTGCCGCCGGAGGTGAGGCCGAGCGCGGTGGACCCGGCGAACAGGGCGCCGCCGCTGTCGCCGGGCTCGGCGCACACATTGGTCTTGATCAGACCGCGGACGACCTGGCCGTTGCCGTAGTTGACGGTGGCGTTGAGGCCGGTGACCTTGCCGCCGTGCACGCCGGTCGTGGAGCCGCTGCGCTGGACGGCCTGGCCGACGCTCGCGTTGCCCGCGGCGGTGATCTTCTGGGTGCGGCCGTTGTAGAGGTTGACCTCGCTGGGATGCGCGAGGGAGCCGTTGGTGTACTGCACGATGCCGTAGTCGTTGCCCGGGAAGCTGGTTCCGGTGGTGGGGCCGATGCTGGTGGTGTGCCCGGAGTTGGTGTAGTAGGCCGGCTTGCCCTCGGTGCAGTGGCCCGCGGTGAGGAAGTAGGCGGTGTTGCCCTTGCGCACGTTGAAGCCGAGGGAACAGCGCCAGCTCGGGGCGTAGATCGCGTCGCCGCCGCCGAGGTAGGGGCGGAGGACGCCGGCGGTCCGCTCGATGCGTATCGCGTCGGCGGCGGGGCCGGCCTGCTGCTTGATTCTGGCGAGGGCGGCGTCGGGGACGGTTGCGTCGGCGGTGACGACGAGGGTGCCGCTGTCCTGGTCGACGGCCCAGGCGGTGCCGGCGACGTCCGCGGACTGCACGGCGGTGGCGGCGGAGGCGAGCAGGGCCGCCGATCCGGCGGAGCCGGCTGATCCGGCGGCGGGCTCGGCGTGGGCGGCGGTGCCGAGGAGCGCCGCGGCGGCGGCGAGGGTGGAGGCGAGGGCGACGCGGGTCGCGGTGCGGGTGAGCCGGCGGGGGGTGGTGCGCTTGATCCTCACGTGGTTCCTCCCGAGTGGGGTCGGTAGGTGAGGCGCAGCCAGTACGTACGGGCACGCGGGATTCCGTTTTCGCCGTGCCCCTGACAAGTGCTTCTCGGGAGTATTCGGGCCGCGCAACACCCCCCGCAAGAGCCGCTTTCGGACGGGCCCGTCCCTCGCGGGGGATGCGGGCCCGGCCGCCGCAAGCGGGGCGCGGCCCACCCGGCGGCAGCCGGCCTCGCGCGGGGGCTACCCCCGCAAGACGTCCCGTTCGCCTGCCGGTACGGCGAGCGGGAGGGTGTTGCCCGGGGGTGGGAACGGGCAGATGAAGTGATCGGCGAAAGCGCACGGCGGGAGCAGGGCCCGGTTGAAGTCGAGCGTCACCCGGCCGTCGACACCCGGCGCCGGCGCGCGCAAGAAGCGGAAGCGGTAACTCGACTTCCCGCTCGTCGCGTCGGCGAACACCGCCCACAGCGTCCCGTCCACCTCCAGCGCGGCTTGCAGCGTGTGTTCGGCCCCGGCAACCGTGAACGCCAGCTCGCCGTCCAGGCCCAGCCCCCGCTCCCGCCCGTCCGCGTTCGCCACGCTCACCCGCCGGCTGCTGCCGTACGGACGGAAGACGCCGTCCCGCACCCACTCCTCGTCGTGGTCGAAGACGTCGATCCCGGCGAACTCCCGGCGCCCGGCCGAGCCGGGGTCGAAGACGCGCACCGCCCACAGCCCCTCCCGCCGTATCACCACAAGCTTCCGCCCCCCGTACGAGACCCGGGCC
Source organism: Streptomyces klenkii (assembly GCF_003626645.1). Taxonomy (GTDB): domain Bacteria; phylum Actinomycetota; class Actinomycetes; order Streptomycetales; family Streptomycetaceae; genus Streptomyces; species Streptomyces klenkii. The sequence goes on from NZ_RBAM01000011.1 coordinate 188,579, forward strand.
CCGGCCGCGGGTCCCTTGTCGGGGCGGAGCCTGACCACGCCGTCCAGCGGCCGCCCGTCCAGGGTGAGTCCGTCGACGGCCGCGGCGGTCAGCCGTACCGCGTCCTCTTCCTCCGCCCACTGCCCGGGAATGGCGGGAATTCGCCCCTCGGGGGCGTCGGCGAGCCAGTGCGTCCCCGTCAGGGCGAGGGGCCCGTACGGTGCCGAGACCGTCTCCGTGCGCTCTTCGCGCCACGCGTTCCACTGCTGTCGTGCGTCGCGCGCCGTGTCCGTGCTCATGACCGTCAACCTTTCCATACGGGCAGCGGCAACCCGAGGTGCTCGCGGAGCGTCGCGCCCGCGTATTCCGTACGGAACGCGCCACGCTCCTGCAACAGCGGCACGACGCGGTCGGCGAACTCGTCCAGCCCGCCCGGGACGAGGTGCGGGACGAGGACGAAGCCGTCGGCGGCCCCGGCGGTGACGTACTCGTCCAGCTGTGCGGCGACCGACGCGGGGGCCCCGATGAAGGACTGCCGCCCGGTCACCTCGATCACGGTCTGCCGGAGGGACAGCCCCTTGGCCTCGGCCACGGCCCGCCACCGCGCGGCGACGGCAAGGGAGTCGGCGACGGCGGGATCCGGGTCGACGGTGGGCAGCGGCCCGTCGGGGTCGTGGCCGGACAGGTCCCGGCCCCACACCCGCTCCGCGGCGAACAGTGCCTTCTGCGGCGAGACCTGCTGCTTACGGATCTCGGCGGCGTTCTCCTGCGCCTCGGCGTCGGTGTCCCCGAGGACGAACGTCACGCCCTGCATGACCTTCAGCTCTTCGGGCCGCCGCCCGTACGCGGCGAGCCGCCCCTTGACGTCGGCGTAGAGGGCCTGTCCCGCTTCGAGAGACCCGTGCCCGGTGAGGATCACGTCGGCGGCGGAGGCCGCGAACTCCCGTTCCTCGCCGGAGTCCCCGGCCTGGATGACAACCGGACGCCCTTGTGGGCCGCGGGCCACGTCGAACGTGCCGGAGACCGAGAAGTGGCGCCCGTGGTGGGCGAAGGGCCGCGGCACTCCCCCGGGCGTCCACGAGTCCCACAGTTCACGCGCGGTGGCGACGAACTCGCCGGCGCGCGCGTACGGGTCGGCCCGGTCGAGGCCGCCGCCGCGCCGGAAGTTCGCGCCGAGGAAAGCGTCATCGGAGGAGGTGACCACGTTCCAGGCCGCCCGCCCGCCGCTGAGGTGGTCCAGGGAGGCCAGCCGGCGGGCCAGTTCGTACGGCTCGTGGAACGCGGTGCCGACGGCGGCGGCCAGGCCTATCCGTTCGGTGACGGCGGCCAGGGCGCTGAGCACGGTGACCGGCTCGGGGCGGCCGACGGCGTCCAGGTCGTGGATCCGGCCCTTGTGCTCGCGCGGTCGCGGCCCTTCGGAGAGGAGGAAGAAGTCGAAGAGGCCGCGTTCGGCGGTGGCGGCGAGGTGCCGGAAGGACGCGAAGTCGGTCCGGCTGCCGGCCCGGGGATCCGCCCACACCGTCGCGCTGCCGGCACCCGGGAAGCGCACGGCCAGGTGCATCCGCTTGCGCTGCGGCTGCCGCTGCCGCGCCCTGCCGGCGGTCATGCGGTCCTCCCGGCGGTGGCGGCGGTGGCGTAGCGGTTGGCGGGGCGCGGCAGGCACAGGTGCTCGCGGAGCGTGCCGCCGGGATAGAAGGAGCGGAGCAGGCCCCGGTGCTGGAGGACGGGCACGGTCCCGTCGACCAGCAGCGCGAGGTCCCGGTCGGGGTCCCGGGGCCGGAAGTGGAAGCCGTCGACGACGCCGTCCGCCCACCAGGAGCCGGCCAGGTCGGCGAGGGCGACGGCGTCGGCCGCCGCGTACAGCGCGACGGGCAGGGAGGCGAGGAAGACGACGCGGCCGGGGTCGCGGCCCAGCGCGCGCATCCGGGCGTGCAGGTCGTCGCGGGCGGCGCGGACCGCGCCGGGCGCGGGCGTGGGGCCGGTGCGGAGGTAGATGACGTCGGCGTGGCGGGCGGCGGCCTCGCGCGGCGGCAGGCGGGTGGCGTCGACGGCGGTCACCGGCCGGCCCTGCGGGGGCCGGGGCGCGGCGGAGGGTCCGCGGACGGACCAGCCGGGGCCCTCGAAGTCGACGCGGTGCAGCTTGTCGCGGTCGATGAAGCGGCCGGTGGCGGCGTCGCGGATCTCGGCGTCGTCCTCCCAGCTGTCCCAGAGCCGGGCGGCGACGTCGGCGACCGCGGCGGCCTCGCGCCACAGCGCGTCGGCGGGGGCCGGGGCGCGGCGGCCGAAGTGGCGGGCTTCGGCCTCGGTGGCGGACACCTCGGCGGTCCACCCGGCGCGGCCGTTGCTCACCTGGTCGAGGGTGGAGACGGCGTCGGCGACGTGGAACGGCTCGGTGTGGGTGGTGGTGACGGTGGGCACGAGGCCGATCCGCCGGGTGGCGGGGGCGACGCGGGCGAGGACGGCGAGGGCGTCGAGGCGGCTCTCGCCGCGCCGGGGCGGGCCGAGGGTGTCGCCGAGGGTGACGAAGTCCAGCCTGCCCCGTTCGGCGAGGCGCGCGGCGCGGACGTAGGACTCGGCGTCCCGGACGCCGGGGCGGTCGATGCTCACGGCCAGGTGCAGCGGCCGGATGGGTGCGGGCATGGGCTTCCCTGAGGGTGTGGGGGCCATGGTGGCGCTGGGGCCCGGTGCGAGGCAGAGAAAGGAGAGAAGGGAGGGAGAGGAGAGGTGTGGCGGGACGCCGCGGGCACGCGAAAGGCTCCGTGGATACGGGATCGAACACGGGTGGCGCCTTCACGCCGGACACATCGAGCACATCGGATGCGGCGGCCGCTTCAGGGCGCGGCGCATCCGGCCGCGCCCCTCAGCACGGCCGAACTACGAGGCTATTCCGGTGCCTTGGCCAACTGTCAAGCTTGTCCACCGGCAGGTCCACATGATGGACAAGCCGTCTCAGGACAGTTGACGGGGATACGGATGGCTGTTCCACTTGGCCCATGCACTCAGGGCAACGGCTCGTCACCCGGCACCACATCGACTTCGGTCGGGTGTGGTCCGCGTCGTGTACCGGCTTCCGCGCGCCCCTTCCGGGCGGCTCCTGTCAGGGCTGATCCCGGCCCCAGGACCCCGGATCCCGGCTACCCGGCCGGCCATCAGCCCCGCGGCCCCTTACGCGCCTTAACCCCTTAACCCCTTAACCCCTTCACGTCTTCACACCCTCACGCCTTCACATCAGCAGCACACCAGCGCCGCGCACCCCTCCCCTCGCAGCACCCTCACCGCACCCTCGTACGCCACACGGCGCTCACTCAACAGCCGCAGTCGCAACCACAGTCGCAGCAATCACAGTTCTCGCAACAGTTGCAGCAGTCGCAGCAATCGCCACAGTTGCTGCAATCGCAGTCGCCACAGTCACACTTGTGGCACCAGCCTTCCCGCTGCTGTCCGTCCCACGGGTCGAAGTACGGGTCCCGGCAGCAGACCTGGCACGTGCAGAAAAGCGTGGCCCACACGGCACAGCCGGCTATGAGCCCGCGCTGCCGCCCGCGCCGCGGCGGCTCGGGCGGCGCGCCGGGAGGCCTCCCCTGCCCCGGCGGCATCTGGTCCGGCGGCATGACGGGCGGCGGCCCGAACGCGCCCTGCGGCGAACCGTCCTGATGCCCGGCGGCAGCGGCGTGCCCGGCGTGCCCGCAGCCCGCCGTGCCGAACGCCCGGTCGACGGCGCGCTCCAGCTCGTGCGCGAGGAGCACGTGCGCCAGCCGGCTCCGGCTCCTGCTCGCGAAGTCGACCTCGCGCAGCGCCAAGCGGACGCCGTGCACCGCGTCGTCGCACAGCCTGCGCACCTCGGCGAGCCCGGTGCCCGTCGCGGCCACGGGGTTCCACGCGCCGCTCTCCGCGTCCTCCGCCAGGTCCTCGACGGCGTCCAGCAGGTGGGCCAGGCGCCCGAAGAGCCGGCCCGCCTCCTCCAAGGGCGCCTTGTTGCCGGGCCGTCCGGCGAGGACGGCGGTGTAGCCGAAGGCCGCGGCGGTGGCCGTCTCGGTGGGCTCGGTCACCGTCAGCAGCGACGTCCCCGCACCGGCCAGCGCCTCGATGCCGGCCTGCCGTTCGACCGCGTCGACCAGCACCGCGGTGTCGAACCCGAGGTCGGCTCCCGTACGGGCACCCGCCCGGTCCCACTTCGCGGCCACGCGGCGCGCCGCCGCGGCGACCGGGCGACGCGCCAACACGCCGTCACCGTCGGCGACATGGTCGCGCATCTTCGCCGAGGCCAGCACCAGCGAGACCGAGGCGGCCAGCCGCGCGCCCTCGCCCTTGGCCACGGAAGCGGTGCGCATGCCGCGCAGCGGGCACGGGCCCGCCGTGCGCCGCCAGGAGTTGGCGCCCTCGTCCGCCGGTGACTGGGCCTCCACCAGGACCGAGATGACCAGACCGTCGTAGTTGGTGGCCGCGCGTGCGAACTGACCGTGGTCGCCGCGCAGCGCGAGGCACAGTCCGCACAGATGCGCCATCCATTCCGTGCGCATGGCCTCTGACAACCGGTGCCGGCATGGCCTTATGATCCCGAACAAAACCCAGCCCCCGTGTGTGGTGTGAATGGACCCGGGCATCCTAATCACCTGACCACCCGACCCGACCGGGGCCCGCAGCACGCCCCCGAATCGCCCGCCGTAACCGCATATGCCCAGGTCCAGGGCGCAAGAAGGGGCCTACGGGGTTTCTGACGCACCGCCAACCGGTTTGCACCAGATGCGTCACGAAATGCTCGTCCGGCGGCTATCCACTTGGCACACCATCCGCATCATGGACGACCATAGGGATGCGGGCGGAACACACCGCGTGTGAGAGGAGGCGTTCATGGGATCGGTGCGCAAGGCGAGTGCCTGGCTCGGCCTCGTCGACGACAGCGATGACGAGCGCTACTACGACGACGACTACGCCGAGGGACCCGAGCCCGGCGACGCCTGGGTCACCAACCCCAAGGTGCGCGTGGCGGACGAGGCCGCGCAGGAGCAGGGCACGCGCATCGCCACCGTCACCCCGGACGGCTTCCGCGACGCCCGGGGCATCGGCGAGCTCTTCCGCGAGGGCGTGCCCGTGATCGTCAACCTCACGGGCATGGAGCCCAACGACGCCAAGCGCGTCGTGGACTTCGCGGCCGGGCTGACGTTCGGGCTGCGCGGCTCCATCGAGCGCGTGGCCAACCGGGTCTTCCTGCTGACCCCCGCCGACTACAAGGTGGTCAGCGGGGAGCCGGTGGGGCGGGCGAACGGCGGCTTCTACAACCAGAGCTGAGGTGCGCGGCGCGGAGCCGCGCACCTCAGGCCAGGACTTAAGGACTTAAGGGGCCGTAACGGGCTTAATGCTCCTAGGGCCTACCGGAACGCGTCGAGACCGGTGAGCGCCTTGCCCAGCACCAGCTGGTGCATCTCCACGGTCCCCTCGTACGTCAGCACGGACTCCAGGTTCGTGGCGTGCCGCATCACCGGGTACTCCAGCGAGATCCCGTTCGCGCCGAGGACCGTCCGCGCCGTCCGGCAGATCTCGATCGCTTCCCGCACGTTGTTGAGCTTGCCGAAGCTCACCTGCTCCGGCCGCAGCGTCCCCGCGTCCATCCGCCGGCCCAGGTGGTGGGCCAGCAGGATCCCCTTGTGCAGCTCCACCGCCATGTCGGCCAGCTTGGCCTGGGTGAGCTGGAAGGCGCCGATGGGCTTGCCGAACTGCTCGCGCGTACGCGCGTAGTCGAGCGCGGTCTCGAAGCTGGTGCGCGCCGCGCCCATCGAGCCCCAGACGATGCCGTAGCGCGCGTGGCTCAGGCAGCTCAGCGGGCCGCGCAGGCCGGTGACCTCCGGCAGCACGGCGTCCGCGGGCAGCCGCACCTCGTCCAGGACCAGCTCGCTGGTGATGGAGGCGCGCAGCGACCACTTGTGCCGGATCTCCGGCGCGGACAGGCCGGGGAGGTCGGTGGGCACGACGAAGCCCCTGATGCCGCCGTCGGTCTGCGCCCAGACCACGGCGACGCCGGCGACCGAACCATTGGTGATCCACATCTTGCGGCCGGTCAGCACCCAGTCGCCGCCGGCGTCGCGCTTGGCGTACGTGCGCATGCCCGCGGGGTCCGAGCCGTGGTCGGGCTCGGTCAGGCCGAAGCAGCCGATGGTCTCGCCCGCGGCCATCGACGGCAGCCACTGCCGCTTCTGCTCCTCGGAGCCGAAGCGGTGGATCGCGTACATCGCGAGGGAGCCCTGCACGGAGACCAGGGAGCGGATGCCGGAGTCGGCGGCCTCCAGCTCCAGGCAGGCCAGGCCGTACTGCACGGCGCTCGCGCCCGCGCAGCCGTAGCCGTCCAGCTGCATGCCGAGGGCGCCGATCGCGCCGAGCTCGCGCGCGAGCTCGCGGACGACGGGGAGTTCGCCGGCCTCGTACCACTGCGCGATGTGCGGGAGGACGCGGTCGGCGGCCCACTGCCTGACGGTGTCCCGGACGGCGCGGTCCTCGTCGGTGAGGAGGTCGTCGATGCCGAGGGGGTCATGCGGGTCGAACACGGGTGCCTCCGGCGGGGTGCGGGCGAATGAGTGATCGCTTCGCCAGCACGCTACGGCCGGGTAACCCGGCCGTCCAGCCCCTGTGGGTAGCGGTGATTCCGGCACCGCCGGACTGCACCGCGGTGGCTGATCGCCGTTGCGGCGGAGGGAGATGCCCCGGACCCGCCCCTTCCCGAAACCGGGGGCGAGCCCCCGGCTCCCCAGGGGGTTCGGGGGCCCTCCCCCGAGAAACGGTGAAAGGGTGGGGCCGGGGCATCTCCCTCCACCGCCGCGGCGAGCAAGCACCGGCTACGTCGTCGGCGGTGCCGAGCCCGCCTCGAGTTCCAAGCGCTCCGGGGCCGCCGCAGGCACCCCGCAATCCATCGCCCGCGGCAACCGCAGCGCCGCGACCGCCCCCGCCAGCAGCAGACACGCGCTCAGCGCCAGCGTCACGTGCAGCCCGTGCACGAACGCGTCCCGCGCCGCGACGCGCAGCGCGGACCCCGCCGGTCCCCCCAGCCGGGAGGCGACGTCGTAGGCCTCGCCGAGGGAGTGGCTCGCGCAGGCGCCGGCCGCGCTCGGGACGCCGGGGACGGAGGCGACGCCCGGCGCGTAGGCGGCGTTCATGACGCTGCCCAGCAGGGCGATGCCGATGCCCGCACCCAGCTGGTACGAGGTCTCGCCGATCGCCGCGGCGCCGCCCGCGGACTCCACGGGCGCCTCGCTGAGCATCGACTCGTACGCGCCGAAGAGCGTGGTCTCCAGGCCGAAGCCGAGCAGGACGAAGCAGCCGACGAGGACGCCGGGCCGGTCGTGGAGGCCCATCGCGGTCAGCGAGGCGACCGCCGCGGCGGTCAGCACGAAGCCGAGGGCGACCATCGTGCGCGGGCCGAGCCACTGGAGCAGCCGGGAGCCGGCGAGCCCCGCGGCCATCGCGGCGAGCGTGAGCGGCAGCAGCCGCAGCCCGGTCTCCAGCGGGGTGAGCCCGAGGACGAGCTGGAGGTACTGCGCGGCGATCAGCTCCAGCCCGACGAGCGCGAGCATGGCGAGCACGATGCACCCGACGGACGTCCCGAAGGCGGGCCGGGAGAACATCCGCAGGTCGACGAGCGGGTGGGTCCGCCGCCGCTGCCGGCGCACGAAGAGGACGAGCAGGGCCGCCCCGACCGCGCCGGGGACGACCGTGCCGAGCGAGAGCGCGTCGCCCGTGCCGGCCCGCTTCACGCCGAGGACGAGCCCGAACAGCCCGAACGCGGCCATCAGCGCACCGGTCACGTCCCACGGCCCGTCGCGAGGCCCGGTCGACTCGGGCAGCAGCCACCGCCCGACGGGCAGGGCCGCGGCCATCAGCGGGATGTTGATGAGGAAGACCGATCCCCACCAGAAGTGTTCGAGGAGGAAGCCGCCGAGCAGCGGCCCGACCGCGGCGCCCACCGCGGCGACCGCGCTCCACACGCCGACGGCGAGGGCCCGCTCGCGCCGGTCGGGGAAGACCTGGCGGAGGATGGACAGCGTCGCCGGCATGATCATCGCACCGCCGGCGCCGAGCAGCGCGCGGGCCCCGATGAGCACTTCCGGGGTGGGGGCGAAGGCCGCGAGCGCGGAGGCCGTGCCGAAGAGCCCGTAGCCGAGCAGCAGCACCCGGCGGCGGCCGACGCGGTCGCCGAGGGTGCCGAAGAGGATGAGCAGCGAGGCGCACACGAGCGGGTAGACGTCGACGATCCACAGGAGCTGGATCGCGCCGGGCCGCAGGTCCTCGGTGACGGCCGGGACGGCGACGTGCAGGACGGTCGCGTCGACGGCGACGAGGAGCAGGCTGACACAGAGGACGACGAGGACGGTCCAGCGGCTCACCCCGGCGCAGGCGGAGGGCCCGTACGGCGGCTGCTGCCGCTGTCCGCGCCGGTACCGCTGCCGGGGGACGCCGTCAGCCCGCGGCGGGCCGGCCGTGGTCGTCCCGGACATTCACACCTCCGTGTCGTGCGCTCGCGGCCGCCCGCCGGCCCTGGGGACTGTGGGCCGTACGGCGTCGTCGGCGAGTGACTCGACAGAGTACGCGAGTCCCGGGCACGGATCCGTGTGCTCCGTCACCGTCCGGGCCGATCGTGGAGGCGCTCCGCGCATGCTGGACAATTGATCGGTGACTGATCTTGTTTCTCCCGCCGGTACGGGCGCCGGGGCTCCCCTGCCCCGGGCCGTCCTCCGGGCGCGCGGCGCGCTGCGCCGTGCGCTGCCCGCCCTGCTGGTCTACGCGGGGGTGCGGGCGCTGGGGATCGCGGTCCTCGCGGTGTGGGGGTACTGGACGGGCAAGAGCCCGCACCAGCTGCTCTCGGCGCGCTGGGATTCCCTCTGGTACGCGCGCATCGCCGAGGACGGCTACGGCTACACGCTCCACCTGCCGGGCGGCAAGGTCCATTCGGACCTGGCGTTCTTCCCGCTGCTGCCCTGGCTGGAGCGGGGCCTGTCGGCGGTCTTCCCGCTGTCCGCGGGCGACGCGGGCCTGGTGGTCAGCGCGGTGTCGTCGCTGCTGGCCGCGTGGGCGGTCTACCTGATCGGGGAGCGGCTGTACGGGCGCCGGGCGGGCGTGGCCCTGGTGGCGCTGTGGGCGGCGCTGCCGGTCGGGATCGTGCAGTCGATGGCGTATTCGGAGTCGCTGTTCACGGCGCTGGCGGCGTGGAGCCTGTACGCGGTGCTGACGGGCCGCTGGGTGTGGGCGGGCTCGTTCGCGGCGCTGGCCGGGCTGACGCGCCCGGTGGGTGCGGCGGTGGTGCTCGCCGTGTGGCTCGGGGTCCTGGTGGCGCTGCGGCAAGGGAAAGAGCACGGGGAACGCGGGGAAGAGGCGGCGCGGCCGGCGCTGCCCCGGATGCTGCTGGGCGCGGTGCTCGCGCCGCTCGGCTGGCTCGCGTATTTCGCGTGGGTGGGCGTGCGGACGGGCGGCCCGACGGGCTATCTGGACGTGCAGGGCGGCTGGGGCAACGGCTTCGACGGCGGCCTGGCCTTCGGTTCCTTCGTCGCGCAGCGGCTCTTCGGCCCGGCGTTCGCCGCGGGGCTGGGGCTGCTGGTGGGCGTGGGTCTGGTGCTGTGGCTGTACGCGGCGTGCGTGCGGCAGCGCCAGCCGCTGCCGCTGCTCGGTTACGCGGGGGCCGTGCTGCTGCTGGCCCTGACGGCGAAGGGGTACTTCGGCTCGAAGCCGCGCCTGATGATGCCGGCGTTCCCGCTGCTGCTGCCGCTCGCGGTGGCCGCCGCGCGGGCACGGCCGGTACGGGCGGTACTGACGGTGAGCACGGTGGTGCTGGTGTCGGCGGTGTACGGGGCGTTCTGGCTGAACGGCTCCGGCCCTCCGTGATCCCGGGCCTGTGATCCCGGGCCCGTGATCTCCGCTCCCGTGATCCCGGGTCCCGCGGTCTCCGCCCCTCCACGATCGTGCACCGCCCCCGCGGCCCCCTGATCGTTTTCCCGGCGATCTTCCGTACGGTCTCCCGGGCCCATGGAAAACGCCGCGGAACACCCGGGCCAATCCCCGATAAACGACGGCTCGGAATACCAAACAAAACGGCCCCGGCGGACGGCGGGAGAGGCTCCGGAATTTCCGGTGCTACGGTCACCCCGGGGAATCGAATGTGGCGCATGTCATGGCTGAGACGCATTCCACATCACATCGTCATCACGAACAGGCCCGATCGGCCGAAGCTTCCTGTCACTCAATGTAACGTCGATTGAGTGCGTACCAACGACGAGCTCGTCCAAGCGGAGGAGCGCCCGACCGAGCCCGTGCGGCCGCGGATGACCCGGACCCGCCTCGGGATCTTCGTGGCCACCTCCGTGGTGTACCTGGCGATCGTGGTCGGCGTGCTCACCACGTCCTGGCCGGTGCGGTTCGACTGGCAGGTCATGCTCTTCCGGCCGTACAAGCAGTGGCCGGAGATCCACACCTTCCTCGACTACTTCGTGGTCCTGGGCCAGCGCGGCCCGACCGCCGTCGCGGTGGCCGCCTGGCTGGGCTGGCGCACCTACCGGCAGGGGACGCTGCGCCCACTGCTCGTCCTCGGCACGTCCCTGCTGCTGCTCAACGCGACCGTGGGCGCGGCGAAGATCGGCATGGGCCGGCTCGGCCCGCACTACGCCACCTCGATCGGCTCGAACGAGATGTTCGCGGGCGGCGACATATTTCCCTCCGGGCACACCGCCAACGCCGTGGTGACCTGGGGCGTCCTGGCCTATCTGGCCACCACGCCGCGCACCCGCCGGGTGGCCTCGGTGATCGCCGCGCTGCTCGCGCTGGGCGTCGGCATGACGACGGTCTATCTCGGTACGCACTGGATGAGCGACGTGACCCTCGGCTGGACCGCGGGCCTGCTGGTGCTGCTGGCCCTGCCCTGGTTCGAGGCGCCGATGGCCCGTGCCGAGGCGTGGCTGCTGGCCCTGTGGCGCCGGGTGCGCGAGCGCGGCGTGGCCGTGCCCGTCCCGGTGGCTCCGGTGCCCGTGGCCGCCCCGCGCGCCCCCGCGGACGACGAGCAGCCGGCCCGCGAGCCGGTGGGCGTCGGGAGCCGTACGGCGGGCGGCCGCGCCGGCGAGGGCCGGCCGTATCTGCCGGCCCGGCCGCACACGGCGCGCTCGGAGCGGACCCCGGTCACCCCGACCGGCAGCCGCCGCCCGCCGAACCCGGACCGGGTGCCGCGCACCACTCCGCTGGGCCCGGCCTCGGGCCGCGGCCGGACGGTGGGCGGCTGACGGCCCGTAGCCCCGCCGACATCAGTACGACGGCGGCCCCGGAACCTCCGAAGAGGTCCGGGGCCGCCGTCGTACGTCCTGCCTGTTGCCCGGCCGGTCATCCCTTCCAGCAGCGCTTCACGACGCCGTCCTCGGCCTCGAAGTTCAGCCGTCCCGCCCGGTACTCCATGGTGACGATCGTGCCCGGCGCGAGGGCGCGCACGGTGGCCCAGCCACGGGCGCGGGCCCGCTCGGCCGCGGGCGCGGTGCCGAGGCCCACGTAGGCGGTGAGGTCGTCGTCGGGGTCGGCGGGGAGGTGCGGTAGAGGTGCCATGCCCGCCACCGTAGGCCGCCCCCGCCGCCGGACGGAAGCGGAGCGGGAAGGGCGGGAAGGGCGGGAGGGACGGAAGCAGCCGGGGGCGGGCAGCACACGGTCATGCCCCCGCCGTCCCCCCGCGGTCACACTTCTGTCACAGAGAACCCGGCGTGGTTTACCGCGGAATCTTTCACTCCTACGGGGATTACGGCACCGGACCGGGCGTCTTCACAAAGCGCGGGCGGGAAATACATGCCTCCTCTTCCGTACCGCCGCCGAAAATCCCCGCCATGAGGGTTCGAATGGGCGCACAAGGGACCCGGCGGATATTGCGGATCCGTGTTCACGGTCATCGGAATGCTGTGGCCCGTAAGTATCCGGAATAAGGAATTCCGAATGGGAGGCACCCTCGCGCGCCGGGCGCAGGGCGAGCATCATGGCGTGAGCCCGCAAGCCCGTCGAGGTGCACGACCGAGCGATCGAGGGAGCGCAGATGGGGACGGACACCGCGCAGGCGACCACCGGCCCGGTGCGGGAGCGCCGACCGGGCCGGCTCGTCGTCGGCTGGCTCACGACCACCGACCACAAGACCATCGGCAACCTCTACCTGATCACGTCGTTCGCCTTCTTCCTCGGAGGCGGCCTCCTGGCGATGCTGATGCGCGCCGAGCTGGCCCGGCCGGGGTTGCAGTTCATGACCAACGAATCGTTCAACGAGGCCTTCACGGCCCACGGCACGATCATGCTGCTGCTCTTCGCGACTCCGGCCTTCGCCGGCTTCGCCAACGCGATCATGCCGCTCCAGATCGGCTCGCCGGACGTGGCCTTCCCGCGGCTCAACATGTTCGCGTACTGGCTCTACCTCTTCGGCGGCCTGATCGTGGTGTCCAGCCTGCTGATGCCGCAGGGCGGCGCCACCTTCGGCTGGACCGGCTACGCCCCGCTGAACAGCATGGCCCGCTCCCCCGGCATCGGCACCGACATGTGGATCATGGGCCTGGCGCTCTCCGGCTTCGGCACGATCCTCGGCGCGGTGAACTTCCTGACCACCATCATCGGGATGCGCGCCCCCGGGATGACGATGTTCCGGATGCCCGTCTTCACCTGGAACGTGCTCTTCACCTCGGTCCTGATCCTGCTGGCCTTCCCCGTCCTGGCGGCGTCGCTGCTGGTGCTGGAGGCGGACCGGCGGTTCTCGTCCCTGGTCTTCGACCCGGCGAGCGGCGGGGCGCTGCTGTGGCAGCACCTCTTCTGGTTCTTCGGCCACCCCGAGGTCTACATCATCGCGCTGCCGTTCTTCGGCATCATCAGCGAGATCATCCCGGTGTTCTCCCGGAAGCCGATCTTCGGCTATCTGTCGCTCATCGGCGCCACCATGGCCATCACGGCCCTGTCGCTGGTGGTCTGGGCGCACCACATGTTCGCCACCGGGGCGGTGCTGCTGCCCTTCTTCTCCTTCATGTCGTTCCTCATCGCGGTGCCGACCGGCGTGAAGTTCTTCAACTGGGTCGGCACCATGCTGCACGGCTCGCTGTCCTTCGAGGCGCCGATGCTGTGGGCCGTCGGCTTCCTGGTGAGCTTCCTCTTCGGCGGCCTGACGGGCGTGATCCTCGCGTCGCCGCCGCTGGACTTCCACGTGACGGACACGTACTTCGTCGTCGCGCACTTCCACTACGTGGTGTTCGGGACGGTGGTGTTCGCGACGTTCGCGGGCTTCTACTTCTGGTGGCCGAAGCTCACGGGCAAGATGCTGGAGGAGCGGCTGGGGAAGGTCCACTTCTGGACGCTGTTCCTGGGCTTCCACCTCACCTTCCTGGTCCAGCACTGGCTGGGCGCCCAGGGCATGCCCCGCCGCTACGCCGACTACCTCGCGGCCGACGGCTTCACGGCCCTCAACACCGTCTCCACGATCGGCGCGTTCCTGCTGGGCCTGTCCAACCTGCCGTTCTTCTACAACATCTGGAAGACCGCCAAGTACGGCAAGCCCGTGGGCGTCGACGACCCCTGGGGCTACGGGCGCTCGCTGGAGTGGGCGACGTCCTGCCCGCCGCCCCGGCACAACTTCGTCGCCCTCCCCAGGATCCGCTCCGAGTCGCCCGCCTTCGACCTGCACCACCCGGAGGTGGCCCGGGCCGCCGCCCCGCAGCCGGCGGAAGCGCCCGGGACGGCCGCTTCCTGACCGTGGCACGCGGTGCCCCGGGGCCGGGCGGGCGGCCCCGGGGTCAGCCCGCTACGGGCGGGCGCTCCTCGATCCGGACCGAAAGGTCGTTGTCGGTGGTGTAGTACGGGCCGGCCTGGGCAGGCGCGTACTCGGCGTCGACGGGCAGCCCGGGGTAGGCGAAGACCTGCTGCTTGTCGACGACGTCGTCGAGGAGGCGGGCGAGGCGGGCGGGCTCCGAGCCGTCCGCCGGGCACAGCCACAGATCCCAGACGTCCAGGCCGCCCCGCCACTCCGCGGCGAGCCGGGCGTAGTCCAGGGTGAAGGAGAAGTCCTGGCCGTCCTCCTCCGCGGGGGCGTCGTCCGCCCGCTTCTCCCGGGTGACCGGGGCCGTGACGACCAGGCCGGGCGCGCGGCGGAGGCGGGCCTCCACGACGGCGTCCGCGAGCCAGGCGGCCGGGTCCGCGACGCGGTGCAGGCGGCCGTGGGCGGTCAGCCCCGAGGCGTCCGGGTGCAGGTCGCCGGCCTCGGCGTGCGGGGCGCGCAGCCAGCTGCGCAGCGAGAGGTTGCCGTGCTTGGTCGCGTACGGGATGCGGACCGCGAGCGGCGAGGTGCTCGGCCCGGGTCTGCGGTCGACCAGGGATCTGAGGTCGGCCAGGCCCGGCACGAGGCGGCGGGGCTCGGTGTCGGCGAAGGCGGCGTAGACGTCCCAGCGGCCTTCGGGGAGCGCGACGGTGCTGGGCAGCACGGCGCGCAGCCGTCCCTCGCCGTCGGGCGCGAGCGGCAGGCGGACCTCCTCGGCCTCGTCGTCGCCGCGGCGGCGCAGGACCAGCGCGGCGGTCCAGTGGCCCGGCTCGCTGGGGTCGGGGCCGGAGCCGGGGGCGTCGAGGTCGAAGGTGAGCCCGCCCGCGGAATCCGCGATGCAGTCGGCGCGCGGCGGTGCCGGGGCAGACACGATGGTGCTCTCCTCGGGGGTGGTGGGGCCGCCGGATCCGGCGGCGTTCGCGGGCACGGGGGGTGTGCGGTCCTCGGGGGTCATGCGGCACGCACCCGGCGCAGGGCGGAGCGGCTCGCGTCCGACGTCCTGAACGCGCTGCTGAGCAGGGCGCCGCGGGTGCGGTGCAGGGAGCCGCGCAGGGAGCCGCGGGCCACCAGGTCGCCGAAGAGCCGCTCGTAGCGGCCGGCGACCTCGGCCGGGTCGAAGCGGGCGGAGCTCGCGAGCGCCGCCCGGCCCATGCGCTGCCGCAGCTCGTCGTCGTTGATCAGCTTCAGCAGCCCGGCGGCGATCTTGTCGGTCTTGCCGACCGGCACCAGCAGGCCGTCGACTCCGTCGTCGATGATCTCGCCGGGGCCGTGCGGGCAGTCGGTGGAGACCACCGGCAGGCCGCAGCGCATCGCCTCGACGATCGTCATGCCGAACGACTCCAGGCTGGAGGTGACGGCGCCGATGGAGCCCTTGACCCACTCGGGGTCCAGGGGGTTGGCGGGGCCCATGAGGAAGACGTGGTTGTAGAGGCCCCGCTTGTCGATCAGGGCGCGCAGCTTGGCGCGCTCGGCGCCAGCGCCGTAGATCCGCAGCTTCCAGTCGGGGCGCTCGGCCACGACCTTCTCGAAGGCGCGGATCAGCACGTCGTAGCGCTTGGCGGGGGCGAGCCGGCCGGCGGCGACCACCCACTTGCCGGTGCCGTCGGCGGGGGCCACGGCCGGGGCGGGGATGCTGTTGGGCACGGCCTCCACCCGCACGCCGGGCAGCCGCATCAGCTTGCGGTACGTCGCGGCGTCGGCCTCGGTCACGGTGGTGACGGCGTCCAGCCGCGGGTAGTGCGTGCGCAGCGTCAGCTTGAGCGGCTGGGAGTGGGTGCTCAGCGTCAGGTGCTCCTGGCCGACCCGGACCGGGCCGCGGCGGGCCTGCTGGGCGATGTGCACGTTGAGGCCGGGGCGGGTGCCGACGACGACGTCGCTGTCCAGGGTGCGCAGGTGCTCGGCGATCCGGCGGTCGGTCAGGGCGCTGTACTGCTTGTAGCGGCCCTCGGTGGCGGGGAAGACCGCCGCGGGACGCTCGTACTCCGGGTCGTCGCCCTCGTAGCCGGGCGTGCCCTTGCGCAGGTCGACCAGGTGGCGCAGGCGCACCTTGCCGCCGGGCGAGAAGACCGGCTCCTCCCGGTGGCGGAAGACGGAGACGACCTCCACGTCGTGCTGCTCGGCGAGGGTGCTCGCGAGGTTGAACGTGGTCCGGATCGTCCCGCCGATGCCGTACGCGTTGTGAATCAGGAATGAGATGTGCATTCGTCCCCAGCCGTTTGCCGCGGACATTCCATCCAGCCCGCCTACCCAGAGATTAGACCGTGGTGGGGCGCGTGAGGTTGGCCCCGATCACCAACTCGTTACGCGTGACCCCTGCCACGGATCGCCCGTTGTGCTCTTACGAACCGGGAACCCCCGTGTGATACGCACCGATATCTAGGAGCCACCCGTGCCGCGCATGCTCGACGTCAGTGACGACGTCCGCGCCGAGATCGGCGACGAAGAGGCCGAACGACTGCTGGGCGGCGACACCGCCCCGGGCAGCTACGACTGCACGTCCTGCCGCACCCCGGGCGACACGGACCGGGAGCGGACCAGCACCGTGCTCTTCGTCGGCGAGGAGACGGCCGTGCTCGCCTTCGCGCACGCCGCCTGCATCCCCTCCCAGGTCGTCGCGGTGTCCGAGGAACAGCTGCAGGGCGCCGTGCGCTCCATCCAGGGCGAGGGCGGGCAGGCCGGGGCCCAGCTGCCGGCGCCCGCCACGATGCCCACGATGTCCGCCGCGCCGGACGGGCCCGTGCAGGCCGAGCTGGGCGTCACCAGCGGCCTGGTGCTGATCAAGGGCGACCTGCACCCGGCGCTCGTCGTCGAGCCGCTCGGGCCGATCGCCCGCCCCGGCACGTCCGGGCCGGTCGACGTCTTCCTGCCGCTCCTGATCGAGCAGGGCTTCGCGCCCGTCGCCACCGTGGAGCAGGTGCCGCCGCCCACCCCCGGCTGGTCCGTCCTGCTGGCCATGGGTCAGCTGCACGCGATCCTGATGCCCGGCGGCGTCCCGGGCGCCGCGCCCAGCGCGTGGTGGCAGGCCCACCAGGCGATGCAGGTCGCTCCCGAGTGGCGCTCGGCGGTGAACAAGACCAAGCAGGTGCTCGTCTTCGCGGCGCCGGTCGGCACGATCGGCTCCCAGCCGCGGGAGGACCTGCTGCGCGAGGCCCTCGACCGGGCGGCGGCGGCCGGCCGGCTCGTCGCCGCGTCCATGCCGCTCGCGGGTATGTGACGAGCGCCGTGCACCCCGTGCACCCCGCCGGCGGCGCTCCGGCGGCCCATTACGGGCCGGGCCCGCATCCCCCGGGCCACGGACTCGTTGGCTCGTATGTGCACTCATACGAGCCTGCCCCGCGGATTCCGTACCCGAACCACATCCCCGGTATGCGCCCACCCCGCGACACCACCCCGCAGAGCCATCCCGTGTCGGTCACCCCGATCTACGATGCGCTCTACGCCGAGTACCGCCGCTCGTTCCGGGCGCTCCCCTTCGACCGTTCCGGCGAGGAGGATCTGAGGTTCGTTGGCTTCGGTCCGCACCCGCAGCTCGGCTACGGCCAGTACGGCGGGCAGCAGGGCTATGCGGGCCAGCTGGGCTACCACGTCCCGTCGGGCTACCAGTCCGCGTGGGACACGCACTACGGGCGGCAGCGCGGGCACGTGCCCGCGCTGCCGCCCGCACCACGTGACGGCCGCATGCGCGGCTATTAGACGTGGCGTGGGGGGGTGTCCGGGACCGACCCGGACACCCCCCCACGGCGTACTGCTACTTCTTCTTGCCGCGCTTCTCCCGCACCCGCACCGAGATGTGGATCGGCGTCCCCTCGAAGCCGAACTCCTCGCGCAGACGGCGCTCCACGAAGCGGCGGTAGCCCGCCTCGATGCTGCATCTCCCCGGGGGATGACCCCCGGACCCCCAGCCGGGGGCCCGGCAGAGCTCGCCCTACTTCTTCTTGCCGCGCTTCTCCCGCACCCGCACCGAGATGTGGATCGGCGTCCCCTCGAAGCCGAACTCCTCGCGCAGACGGCGCTCCACGAAGCGGCGGTAGCCCGCCTCGATGAAGCCGGAGGCGAAGAGGACGAACCGCGGCGGCTTCGTGCCCGCCTGGGTGCCGAAGAGGATGCGGGGCTGCTTGCCGCCCCGGATCGGGTGCGGGTGGGCCGCGACGAGCTCACCGAGGAAGGCGTTCAGCCGCCCGGTCGGCACGCGCGTCTCCCAGCCCGCGAGGGCCGTCTCGATCGCCGGGACGAGCTTCTCCATGTGCCGGCCGGTCTGCGCCGAGACGTTGACCCGCGGCGCCCACGCGATCTGCTGGAACTCGGTCTCGATCTCGCGCTCGAGGTAGTAGCGGCGCTCCTCGTCGAGGGTGTCCCACTTGTTGTACGCGATGACGATCGCGCGGCCGGCCTCGACGGCCATGGTGACGATGCGCTGGTCCTGGATCGAGATGTTCTCGCTCGCGTCGATCAGGATCACCGCGACCTCGGCCTTCTCGACCGCGGCGGCGGTGCGCAGGGAGGCGTAGTAGTCGGCGCCCTCCTGGAGGTGGACGCGCTTGCGGATGCCCGCGGTGTCCACGAACTTCCAGGTCACCCCGCCGAGCTCGATCAGCTCGTCGACCGGGTCGCGGGTCGTGCCGGCCAGCTCGTTGACGACGACGCGCTCCTCGCCCGCCACCTTGTTAAGCAGGGAGGACTTGCCGACGTTCGGGCGGCCGATCAGGGCGATGCGGCGCGGGCCGCCGACGGCGGTGCCGAAGAGCTGGGCCGGGGCCTCGGGCAGGGCCTTGAGGACCTCGTCCAGCATGTCGCCGGTGCCGCGGCCGTGCAGCGCGGAGACCGGCATCGGCTCGCCGAGGCCCAGCGACCACAGCATCGCGGCGTCGGCCTCGGCTGAGGGGCCGTCGACCTTGTTGGCGCACAGCACGACGGGCTTGCCGGCCCGGCGCAGCAGCTTGACGACGGCCTCGTCGGTGTCGGTCGCGCCGACGGTGGCGTCCACGACGAAGACGACCGCGTCGGCGGCCTCGATCGCGTACTCGGCCTGGGCGGCGACGGAGGCGTCGAGCCCGAGGACGTCCTGCTCCCAGCCGCCGGTGTCGACGACCTTGAAGCGGCGGCCCGCCCACTCGGCCTCGTAGGTGACGCGGTCGCGGGTGACGCCGGGCTTGTCCTGCACGACGGCCTCGCGACGGCCGATGATGCGGTTCACCAGCGTCGACTTGCCGACGTTGGGGCGGCCGACGACGGCGAGCACGGGCAGCGGGCCGTGGCCGGCCTCGCCGAGGGCGCCCTCGATCTCGTCGGCGTCGAAGCCCTCCTGCGCCGCGAGCTCCATGAACTCCGCGTACTCGGCGTCGCCAAGCTCACCGTGCTCGTCGCCGTGGATCTGGTCGTTCATGAAGTCCGTTCCTCGTTCGTATGGTCGGCGGACCCGCGGGTCCGCTACTAAGTCTCGTTCAGCGGCCGGTCAGCCGCTTGGCGTCCGCCAGGTGCGCGCCCAGCCGCTGCTGGATCCGGACGGTCGCCTCGTCCAGCGCCTTGCGCGTGCGCCGGCCGCTGCCGTCGCCCGCCTCGAAGGCGTCCCCGAAGACGACGTCGACCCGGCTGCGCAGCGGCGGCAGGCCCCGCACGAGGCGGCTCCTGCGCTCCGCACTGCCGAGCACCGCCACGGGCACGATCGGCGCGCCGGAGCGCACCGCGAAGTAGGCGAGGCCGGAGCGCAGCGACGCGAAGTCGCCCTCGCCCCGGGTGCCCTCCGGGAAGATCCCCAGGACCCCGCCGCCCTCCAGGACGCCCAGCGCCTCCGTGATCGCGGCGCGGTCGGCGCTCTCCCGGTCCACCTTCAGCTGGCCGATCCCTTCCAGGAACGGGCCGAGGGGGCCGGTGAACGCCTCCTTCTTGATCAGGAAGTGCACGGGCCGGGGCGCGGTGCCCATGAGCATCGGGCCGTCGATGTTGTGGGAGTGGTTCACGGCCAGGATGACCGGCCCCGCGGCGGGCACGCGCCAGGCGCCCAGCACACGCGGCTTCCACAGCCCGTACATCAGGCCTATGCCGATCCGCCGGCCTACGGCGGCACCCCCGGGGGACGCGGTCACGCGCTGCGGCGCTCCTCGATCAGGGTCACCACGCACTCGATGACCTGGTCCAAGGTCAGCTCCGTGGTGTCCACCTCGACCGCGTCGCCGGCCTTGGCCAGCGGCGAGGTCTTGCGGCCGGAGTCGGCGGCGTCCCGCTTGACCAGCGCGGCCTGGGTGGCGGCCAGGTCGGTGGCCTCCTTGCCCTTCAGCTCGCCGCTGCGGCGGGCGGCCCGGGCCTCGGCGGACGCCGTCAGGAAGATCTTGAGGTCGGCGTCCGGCAGCACCGTGGTGCCGATGTCGCGGCCCTCGACGACGATGCCGGCCGGAGCCTCGGCGGCGATCGCCCGCTGGAGCTCGGTCAGGCGGGTGCGGATCTCCGGGACGGCGCTGACGGCGCTGACCGCGGAGGTGACCTCCTGGGTACGGATCGGGCCCGCGGCGTCGGCGCCGTCGACCGTGATGGTCGGGGCGGACGGGTCGGTGCCGGAGACGATCTCGGGCTTGCCCGCGGCCTCCGCGACCGCCGCGGCGTCGTTCACGTCGATGCCGTTGCTCAGCATCCACCAGGTGATCGCGCGGTACTGCGCGCCGGTGTCCAGGTAGCGGAGGCCGAGCTTGGCCGCGACGGCCTTGGACGTGCTGGACTTGCCCGTGCCGGAGGGGCCGTCGATGCCGACGATGACTGCTGCCGGAGCGGTCCGGGCGGCGGTTTCCACGGTGTCTGACACCTTCCTTGTGCACGGGGTGGGGTACGGGCGGCTCATATCAGCCTCCGACAAGGTTACTGTCTCGCGGGCGCGACCCGAGCCGCACGTAGCGCTACTGCCGCAGCGACCAGCCCTGGTCGCGGAGCGCGGCGCTCAGCGAAGCGACCGCGCCCGGCTCGACCATGAGCTGGATCAGGCCCGCCTGCTGGCCCGTCGCGTGCTCGATGCGGACGTCCTCGATGTTCACGCCGGCCCGGCCCGCGTCGGCGAAGATCCGGGCGAGCTCGCCCGGCTGGTCGCCGATGAGGACGGTGACCGTCTCGTACGCGGCCGGAGCCGCCCCGTGCTTGCCCGGCACCCGGCTGCGGCCCGCGTTGCCGCGCCGCAGGACGTCCTCCAGGCCGGCCGCGCCCTCCTCGCGCTTGCCGTCGTCGGCGGCCTCCAGCGCGCGCAGGGACCGTACCGTCTCGTCCAGGTCGGCGGCGACGGCGGCGAGGATGTCGGCGACGGGGCCGGGGTTCGCGGAGAGGATCTCGACCCACAGCCGGGGGTCGGACGCGGCGATCCGGGTCACGTCGCGGATGCCCTGGCCGCACAGCCGTACGGCCGTCTCGTCGGCGTCCTGCAAGCGGGCGGCGACCATGCTGGAGAGCAGGTGCGGGGTGTGCGAGACGAGGGCGACGGCCCGGTCGTGGTCGTCGGCGTCCATGACGACGGGCACCGCGCGGCACAGGGCGACGACCTCCAGGGCGAGGTTGAGGACCTCGGTGTCGGTGTCGCGGGTGGGCGTGAGCACCCAGGGGCGGCCCTCGAAGAGGTCGGCCGTGGCGGCCATGGGGCCGGAGCGCTCGCGGCCGGCCATCGGGTGCGTGCCGAGGTAGCCGGAGAGGTCGGCGCCGAGCGCCTCCAGCTCGCGGCGCGGGCCGCCCTTGACGCTCGCGACGTCGACGTAGCCGCGGCCGAGGCCGTCCCGGATCGCCGCGGCGAGCGTGGGGGCGACGTGCGCCGGCGGCACGGAGACGATCACCAGGTCGACCGGGCCCTCGGGGGCCTGGTCCGTCCCGGCGCCCCGGGCCGCGGCCGTCCGCGCCGCGTCCGGGTCGTGGTCCCTGAGGTGGACGTGGACCCCGCGGCCCGCGAGGGCGAGCGCGGCGGAGGTGCCAATCAGTCCGGTGCCGATGACGAGGGCGGTTCTCACGGGGAGTCCTTGTGAGGTGCGTGGAGCGTGACGGAGAGCGGGCCCGGCCAGCCTATCCAGCCGCTCCCCCGGCCGGGCGGGGCGGGCGCCGAAGCGGGACTGCCGGGCCCGCGTCCGGTACAACCGTGCACATGATCTACCACGTGGTGCCCCTCGACGACTGGCTGGCCGTGCCCGACCGCCCGTACTCCCCCGCCTCCCTCTCCGAGGACGGCTTCGTCCACTGCTCGCCCGACGAGGAGACGACGCTCGCCGTGGCCACGGCCTTCTACAGGGACGTGCACGGCCCGCTGATGGTCCTCCTGATCGACGAGCACAAGCTGGACGTCCTGGTCCGCTGGGAGGCCGCCGACCCGGCCCCGCCGCCGGGCGTCGCCCCCGGCACGCTCTTCCCGCACGTCTTCGGCCGCATCAACCGCGACGCGGTCGACGGCATGATGGAGATCCAGCGCGACGAGGACGGCCGGGCGACGGGCCTGGCGGTGTGGTCGTGACGCCCGCGCCGCCGGCCGGACCGGTCGGGCTCGTCACCGAGCACACCGTCTACGCGTGCGTGATGGGCTCGCGCGCCTTCGGACTGGCCACGGAGGCCAGCGATACGGACCGGCGCGGCGTGTACGTGGCGCCCACGCCGCTGTTCTGGGGCTTCGACAAGCCGCCGCCGCACGTGGAGGGCCCCGCGGAGGAGCAGTTCTCCTGGGAGCTGGAGCGGTTCTGCGAGCTGGCGCTGCGGGGCAACCCGAACATCCTGGAGTGCCTGCACTCCCCGCTCGTCGAGCACGCCGACGCCACCGGGCGCGAGCTGCTGGCCCTGCGGGAGGCGTTCCTCTCCCGCAGGGTCCACAAGACGTACGCGGGCTACGCGGAGGACCAGCGCAAGAAGTTCATGGCGGACGTCCGGGCGCACGGGGCGCCGCGGCGGTGGAAGCCCGTCATGCACGCGCTGCGGCTGCTGATGTGCGGCCGCGACCTGCTGCGCACGGGGTCGCTCGTGCTCGACGTCGGCGACCTGCGCGAGCCGCTGCTCGCCGTGCGGCGGGGCGAGCTGCCATGGGCCGAGGCGGAGGCGTGGCTGGACCGCCTCGCCGAGGAGGCCCGGGAGGCGGCCCGTACGAGCCCGCTGCCCGAGGAGCCGGACCGGGCGCGGGTCGAGGACTTCCTGATACGCGTGCGCCGCGCTTCTGCGGGCTAGGCGGCGGTGCCGAGCCGGGGCCCGGCACCGCGGGGCCGTGCCCCGGACCTGCTAGAGGTCGACCTCGCGCATGAGCATGCCGACCTCGGTGTTCGTCAGGCGGCGGAGCCAGCCCGACTTCTGGTCGCCCAGGGGGATCGGGCCGAAGCTGGTGCGGACCAGCTTCTCGACGGGGAAGCCCGCCTCGGCCAGCATGCGCCGCACGATGTGCTTGCGGCCCTCGTGGAGGGTGACCTCGACCAGGTAGTTCTTACCGGTCTGCTGGATGACGCGGAAGTTGTCCGCGCGGGCGTACCCGTCCTCCAGCTCGATGCCGTTCTTGAGCTGCTTGCCGATGTCCCGCGGCAGCGGCCCCGTGATCGCGGCGAGGTACGTCTTCTGCACGCCGTACCGCGGGTGCGTCAGCCGGTGGGCCAGCTCGCCGTGGTTGGTGAGCAGGATGATGCCCTCGGTCTCCGTGTCGAGGCGGCCGACGTGGAAGAGCCGGGTCTCGCGGTTGGTGACGTAGTCGCCGAGGCACTGGCGGCCGTCGGGGTCCTCCATGGTGGAGACGACGCCGGCCGGCTTGTTGAGGGCGAAGAAGAGGTAGGACTGGGTGGCGACGGTCAGGCCGTCGACCTTGATCTCGTCCTTCTCGGGGTCGACCCGCAGGCCCTGCTCGGTGACGATCTGGCCGTTGACCTCGACGCGGGCCTGCTCGATGAGCTCCTCGCAGGCGCGGCGGGAGCCCATGCCGGCCCGGGCCAGCACCTTCTGGAGGCGCTCGCCCTCCTGCTCGGCGCCGGGGAAGGTCTTGGGCGTCTTCACCTGCGGCTTGTTGTGCCGCTCCCGGTTGCGCTCCTCGATCTTGGCGTCGAGCTCGCGCGGGCGGGCGGGGGCGTAGCCGTGGCCGCGGGCGGGCCCGCTGCTGCGGCCGCCGGCGCCGGCCGTGGAGCTGCGCTTGGGGCCGCCCTTGGCACCGCCGCGGGCCGCCGCGCCGCGGCCGCTGGTGGGACCGCTCTGACGGCCGCTGGTGGCGCCGCCACGGGTGCGCTCGGCGTCGGGGCCCACGTCGTAGCGGCGCTCCTCGGGACGCGGACGGCGCGGACGCTCCTGCTGCCGGTCATCGCGACGGTCGTCGCGGCGGTCATCGCGACGCTCCCCGCCGCGGCCGCCGTCGTAACGCCCGCCCTCGGAGCGGCCGCCGCCGGAGCCGCCGGAGCGACCGCCGCCGTAGCTCCCGCCACCGGAGCGGCCGCCGCTCTCGGGGCGTCCGCCGCCGGAACGGCCGCCGCCCGCGCGCCCGCCCCCGGACGCCGGACGGGAAGACCCTGCCCGGCCGCCCCGGTCGTCCCGGTTGCCGCTTCCGCTGTTCCTGCCGCTGCTTCGCATCAAAGTTCCGTCTTGTCGTCTGCGTCGGTGTCCGGTGCGTCCGGATCGAACGACGGCACACCTTCCTGAGTGTCGCCCTCGATCGCCTCCGCCTCGGGGAGGAAGGGCGCGAGCTCCGGGAGCTCGTGCAGGCCGCGCAGGCCCATGCGCTCCAGAAAGTAGTTCGTCGTCCTGTACAGGATCGCACCTGTTTCGGGTTCCGTCCCCGCCTCCTCCACCAGACCTCTCTGGAGGAGGGTGCGCATGACCCCGTCACAGTTCACGCCGCGCACCGCCGAGACCTTGGAACGGCTGACCGGCTGACGGTACGCGACGACGGCCAGCGTCTCCAGGGCGGCCTGCGTGAGCCGTGCCTGCTGGCCGTCCAGGACGAAGGCCTCGACGGCGTCGGCGTAGGCCGGGCGGGTGAAGAAGCGCCAGCCCCCGGCGACCTGCCGCAGCTCGAAGCCGCGTCCCTGGGCGTCGTACTCCCCGGCCAGCACGGCGAGGGCGTCGGCGATCTCGCGGCGGGGGCGCTGGAGGACCTTGGCGAGGTGCTCCTCGGTGGCCGGCTCGTCGACGACCATGAGGACGGCCTCCAGCGCGGGCCGGAGGTCGAGCCGGGCCACGGCGGAGGCCCCCGAGGGGCCCTCGTCCACCGCTCCGGCTTCGCTCTCCACCGTTTCCGTCTCGCTCACTGTGCCTTCTCCTCCGGCTCGGTCTCCGGCGCGCGGTCGAACTCGTCGGTCACCAGCGGGCGCGCCCCGTCCTCGCCGGTCCAGCACACCGTCAGCTCCCCGAGGGCCTCGTCCTGGTCCAGGGCGACCGCGCGCTCGCGGTAGAGCTCCAGCAGGGCCAGGAAGCGGGCGACGACGGTCAGGGTGTCGGGGGCGTCGCCGGTCAGCTCCCCGAAGGTCGCCCGGCCGGCCCCGCGCAGCCGGGCCACGACGACCTCGGCCTGCTCGCGGACGCTGACGAGCGGCGCGTGGATGTGGTCGACGTACACCTGCGGCACCGGCTTGGGCCGCATGGCCTTGACGGCCAGCTCGGCCAGGCGCGCGGGCCCGATGCCGAGGACGACCTCGGGCAGCAGCTCGGCGTGGTGCGGCTCCAGGCCGACCGTGCGGGGGAACCGGCGCGCCTCGTCGTCCAGCCGGGCGCTGAAGATCTCCGCGACCCGCTTGTAGGCCCGGTACTGGAGCAGCCGGGCGAACAGCAGGTCGCGGGCCTCCAGGAGGGCGAGGTCGGCCTCGTCCTCGACCTCGGCGGCCGGCAGCAGCCGGGCGCACTTGAGGTCGAGGAGGGTCGCGGCGACGACGAGGAACTCGGTGGTCTGGTCGAGGTCGAAGTCGGGGCCCATGGCGCGGATGTGCGCCATGAACTCGTCGGTGACCTTGGAGAGGGCGACCTCGGTGACGTCCAGCTTGTGCTTGGCGATCAGCTGGAGGAGGAGGTCGAAGGGCCCTTCGAAGTTGTCCAGCCGGACGGTGAACCGCGAGTCGCCTGCGGCGGGGGTCTCCGGCGCCGGCTCCGCGGCCGGGGCGGCGGAGCCGGCCGGAGCGGCTTCCACCGCGGGAGCCGACGGCCCAGGGGCCTCGCTCCCGGCGGCTCCGGCTCCGGCCTCGCCGCCGGCGGGCGGCTGCGGATGCGGCCGGCCGCCCGGGCCACGGCCGAGGGGACGGCGGGCCGGAGAGGAGGCGGCTGCGGGCATCGGTGATCCAGGGTGGGGGCGGAACGGGCCGTGCGACGGCGCGCGGGGCACGGTCACGGCAGAGGCTAGCGAGGCTAGCGCAGCGGAACCGCTCAGCGGCCGCGCAGGCGCCGTACGAGGATGCTCGCGTCGCCCCGCGACTCCAGGTCGGCGAGGACGACCGCGACGGCCTCCCGCACGATCCTGCCGCGGTCGACGGCGAGGCCGTGCTCGCCGCGCAGCACCAGCCGGGCGTGCTCGAGGTCCATGAGCTCCTCGGCGGAGACATAGACGGTGATCTTCTCGTCGTGGCGCTCGCGGCCGCTGGGCCGGCGCCCCGCCCCGCGCCCGCGGCGGCGGCCCTGCGCGGGCGGGGCGGCCTCGCCCTGGCCCGCGGCCCGGCCGGCGCCCGCGGGGCGCTCCTGCGCGCCCGCGGGGCGGCGCTCGGGGGCGTTCTCCCGGTCGGCCGCCGCGGCGGCGCCGCGGCCGCCGTGCTCGGTGCCCGCGCCGGCGGCGCCGCCCTCGGACGGCGCGTCGGAGTCACCGGCGGGGCCGGGCACCCGCGGGCCGCCCTCCGCGTTCGCCTGCCGGCGGGGGGAGGAGGACTGGAGCCCGGACCCCCCGGTCGTACGGAACAGTTCGTCGGCGCCGGGCAGACTCACTCGGCGTGACACCGGGCGAGCACCTCCCTGGCGAGCTGTCGGTAGGCGGCGGCACCCACGGAGTTGGACGCGTACGTGGTGATCGGCTCGCCCGCGACCGTGGTCTCGGGGAAGCGGACCGTACGGCCGATGACGGTGTGGTAGACGTGGTCGTCGAAGGCCTCGACCACCCGTGCGAGGACCTCGCGGCTGTGCACGGTCCGCGAGTCGTACATGGTGGCGAGGATGCCGTCGAGCTCCAGGTCGGGGTTGAGCCGCTCCTGGACCTTCTCGATCGTCTCGGTGAGCAGCGCAACACCGCGCAGCGCGAAGAACTCGCACTCCAGCGGGACGATCACCTTGTGAGCGGCCGTCAGGGCGTTGACGGTGAGCAGGCCGAGCGAGGGCTGGCAGTCGATGACGATGTAGTCGTAGTCGGCGAGCAGCGGCTTCAGGGCGCGCTGGAGCGTCGACTCGCGGGCCACCTCGCTGACGAGCTGGACCTCGGCCGCTGACAAATCGATATTGCTGGGCAGCAGGTCCATGTTGGGCACGGCCGTCTTGAGGAGGACCTCGTCGGCCGACATGCCCCGCTCCATGAGGAGGTTGTAGACCGTCAGGTCCAGCTCCATCGGATTGACGCCGAGGCCGACGGAGAGCGCGCCCTGCGGGTCGAAGTCGACGAGCAGCACCCGGCGTCCGTACTCGGCCAGGGCGGCACCCAGGTTGATGGTCGAGGTGGTCTTGCCGACCCCGCCCTTCTGGTTGCACATCGCGATGATCTTCGCGGGGCCGTGGTCGGTCAGCGGTCCGGGGATGGGGAAGTACGGCAGGGGACGCCCGGTGGGGCCGATGCGCTCGCGGCGCTGCCGGGCAGCGTCGGGCGCGAGGGTGGCCGCGTACTCGGGGTCGGGCTCGTACTCCGCGTCAGGGTCGTAGAAGTGCCCGTCGGGCACGTCCTCGTAGTCGGCGAGCCGCGCGGGATCGACCCCGCCGCGGTCGCCGGCCATGGCGTTCACGTGATGGCCGTCCATGCTCTGGTGGGCTGTCGGTGTGCTCTGGATGTTCTGGTGTGCCGCGAAGGTGTGGACAGCGACGGAGCCGACAGCTTCGAGTCCCCTGGGACTCTGGCCCTGCGCAGACATTCCTGGGTGACCACCCCCGGGAGCAAATGTCGACTCATTCACAAGTCGTCCTACCTCCTTGGTGACCAGGAAACATCTAGATAGGTCAGCGTTGCACCATGCCGACGGTTGGCGACTCTATGGCGTGTCGGCGGTTCGCAGCAACACAATCCGCCGGAGACGGCACGATGTGTCGGCAATCGAACAGGGTTCTGTCAAGGCCTTGCGGGCCCCGACCCGGAAGTTTCGCGGGTGGGTGACCAGGCGTCGAAACCAGTCGCAAACTGGGTGGAAACGACCCCGGCCGGGCCTTGCTGAACAAGGCCCGGCCGGGGGTGCGCTCTTGGCGTGTCGTGTTGACGACTCAGCCGAGCAGGGTGCTCAGTTCGACGAACGGCAGGCCGTGCGCCTCGGCGACGGGGCCGTAAACGACCTGTCCCTCGTGGGTGTTGAGGCCCTTGGCGAGGGCGGCGTCCCGGCTGAGCGCCTCCTGCCAGCCACGGTTGGCCAGCTCCACGATGTAGGGCAGCGTGGCGTTGGTCAGCGCGTAGGTGGAGGTGTTCGGCACCGCGCCCGGCATGTTGGCGACGCAGTAGAAGACCGAGTTGTGGACCTGGAAGGTCGGCTCGGCGTGGGTGGTCGGACGGGAGTCCTCGAAGCAGCCGCCCTGGTCGATCGCAATGTCGACAAGTACACTTCCGGGCTTCATCTTGGCGACGAGCTCGTTGGTGACCAGCTTCGGGGCCTTGGCGCCCGGGATGAGGACGGCGCCAATGACGAGGTCGGCCTCGACGACGGCCTTCTCCAGCTCGAAGGCGTTGGAGACGATCGTCTGCACCTTGGTGCCGAAGACCTTGTCCGCCTCGCGGAGCTTGTTGATGTCACGGTCGAGCAGGGTGACGTGGAAGCCCATGCCGACGGCGATCTGCGCGGCGTTCCAGCCGGAGACGCCGCCGCCGATGACGACGGCCTTGCCCGCGTGGGTGCCCGGGACGCCGCCCGGCAGGACGCCGCGGCCGCCGGCCGAGCGCATCAGGTGGTAGGCGCCGACCTGCGGGGCCAGCCGGCCCGCGACCTCGGACATCGGGGCGAGCAGCGGCAGCGCGCGGTTCGCGAGCTCGACCGTCTCGTACGCGATCGCCGTGGTGCCCGACTGGAGCAGGGCGTCGGTGCACTCGCGGGAGGCGGCGAGGTGCAGGTACGTGAAGAGGGTCTGGCCCTTGCGCAGGCGGTGGTACTCCTCCGCGATGGGCTCCTTGACCTTCAGCAGCAGGTCGGCGGTGGCCCAGACCTCGTCGGCCGTGTCCAGGATCGCGGCACCGGCCGAGACGTACTCGGCGTCGGTGATGGACGAGCCGGCACCGGCGTTCTTCTCGACGAAGACCTGGTGGCCGTTGCGGACGAGCTCATGCACGCCGGCAGGCGTGATGGCAACGCGGAACTCGTTGTTCTTGACCTCGCGGGGGATGCCGACCTTCACGTCGATCACGGTCCTTGAATCAGAGAAATACAGGCTATTCCGGAAATGCGGGGGCACACCAGAGCAGACCGCGGCGACCGCGGCCCAACCAGTCTAATGAAGGATCCTGCGCTGTCTAGCCTTGCAAAGAGCCAATCTTTTGGAAAAGCACTACCGGTTTCGCAGGTAACCCCTCGGGGATGCGGTCAGTCCGGCGGTGCCGTCCTGGTACCGGGCACCTCGCCCTCGGCCGGCGAGGGGAGCGGCACTATGGCGCCGCCCGGCTGCGCGGCGGAGGCCGCGGGCCCGGAGGGGCCGGCGGAGACGCCCGTCAGCAGCTCCCCGGCGGCGGACCGGTGCCCGGCCGCGGCCGCGGGGTCGCCGAGCCGCTCCAGGGTGTCCGCCAGGCGCAGCAGCATCGCCGCGTGCAGCCGGTCGTCGCCCGCCTGCCGCGCGCACTCCACGGCCTCCCGGCAGGTCCGCACGGCGTCCTGCGGCCGGCCCGCGTGCTCGTGCACCCGGGCGATCTCGCCGAGGGCCCGGGCGTGCCCGGGCAGGTCCCGCAGCCGGCGGCACGCGGAGGCCGCTGCCCGCCAGTCGCGGAGGGCCTCGTTCCACTGCCCGGCGTAGCTGCGCACGGCGCCCAGCCGGCCGTACAGCCGCGCCTCGTCGGCGAGCTCACCGCGCGTCAGGCGCAGCTCCAGGGCGCGCCCGTACCAGTCGACGGCCCGCTGCCAGTCGCCGAGCTCGTGGTACGAGGCGGCGATCGACTCCAGGGAGCGGCTGATCGCGTACGGGTCGCCCGCCCGGCGGGCCGCGTCCAGCGCCTCCCGGTAGCGGCCGAGGGCGGCGGAGGTCCGGCCGGCCCGGGCGTCCAGGTCGCCGATGTTGAGCAGGGCCGCGGCCTTCTCCAGGGGCATCTCGCAGCGCCGGGCGACGTCCAGGACGAGCTGGTGGAGCCCGTAGAGCTCGGGGCCCGCCTCCTCGGCGCCGAAGTGCGCCGTCAGGGCGCGGGTGAGCGCGGACACCAGGCGGCGGGCCAGGGTGTCCAGGCGGCCGTCCTGCACGGCCAGCCGGGCGGCGGCCAGGAGCGCCGGGAGCCGGCAGGTCAGCCACTCCCCCGCCGCCTGCGGCGAGGCGAACCGCAGCGGCCTGGGCAGCTCGGCGAGGCGCTTGCGGGTCAGCGGGTCGTCGGTGCGGGTGGCGGCCCGGCACGAGTGCAGCTGGCGGACGGTGCGCTCCAGCATCCGCGCCCGCGCGAGCTCGACCTCGGCCGGCCGCTCCTCGGTCCGCATCAGCTCCCGCAGCATGTCCAGGAGGCAGCCCGGGACGAGGTACTGCGGCGGCAGGGATCCCACGGCGGGCTCGGCCCGCAGCAGGCCGCGGGCCTCGAAGTCCTCCAGGGCGGTCTGCGCGGCGGACACCGAGCAGCCGGCGAGCGCGGAGGTCGTGTGGGCGTCGGCCCGGCCGGCCGGGGCCAGCGCGAGCAGGCGCAGGATGCGGGCGGAGGGCGCCGGCAGCGCCTCGTAGGCGAGGTGGAAGGCGCGGGCGAGCGGGCGGCCCGCGATGTCGTGGCCGTCGCCGGGCGGCAGCTCCCGCAGCCGGGTGACGGCGTCGACCACGGACAGCTTGGACATGGCCGCGAGCCAGCCGCCGACCAGGACCAGCGCCGCGGGCTGGCCGCCGCACTCCTCCACCACGGCGTTCGCGGCGGCCGGGTCGACCATGATGCGGGTGGGGCCCGCGTAGCGCTCCAGGAGCTCGACGCCGGAGGCCGCGTCCAGGCCGCCCAGGGTGCAGGGCCGCACGTCGGGCACGCCGGTCAGCGGGCCGCGCGAGACGGCCACGATCAGGCACTCGGACTTGTCCGGCAGCAGCGGGTCCACCTGCTCGGCGCCCGCCGCGTCGTCGAGCAGGAGCAGCGCGCGGCGGCCCTTGAGGGCGGCGCGCACCGCCTGCGTCAGCTCGTCCTCCTCGGCCCCCGCGGGGACGGGCGCGCCGAGCGCGGTGAGCAGGGCGCGGGCCGTCCGCTCGGTGGGGACGGGGGCGCCGCCGGCCTCGGTGAGCCGGGCGCGCAGCACGCCGTCGGGGTACTGGCCGGCGAGCTGCCCGGCGAGCTCCTCGGCCAGGGCGGTGCGGCCGGAGCCGGGCCGCCCGGCGATCAGGAGGACCCGGCCGCGCGGGCTCTTGCGGCCGGCGAGGGTGTCGAGGCCGGCGCGCACGATGTCGGCGCGCAGCTCTTCCAGCTCGCGGCGGCGGCCGACGAAACCCGGCAGCACGGGGGCCGCCGTACGGGCCGGGCCGCCGGCCGCCGGGACGGACAGCCGCCGCCCCGGCGGCACCGCCGCCATCCCGTCGCCGGTCTCCACCGCCTGCTCCGCCACGGGGCACACTCCGTCCACCTGCCACGCACGAGCCCGCCGCGGCCGCGGTCGGGCACGCGATGAGCCTAGTTCACGCCCCGGCACGACCCGGTGAATCCCCACCGGCCCCGCAGAAGATCACCTATTCGGTTCTGATGATGGTCGGACCGCGTTATGCCTCGAAGGGCCTCGCGGGCCATTCCGCGTCCGCCGGGCGCAGGGCGTCGAGGCCGTCGCCGGCCAGCGCCGCGGCGAGCGAGAGGGCGCCGACGACCAGGCAGTTGTTGTGCAGCTCGCCCGCGAGGACGCCCCGCACCAGCTCCGCCAGCGGCACCCGGCCGAGCTCCATGTCGAGCTCCTCGTGCTCCACCTCGAAGCGCTCGCCCTCGACGTCGGAGATGTCCCGGGCCAGGAAGATCCGCACGGCCTCGTCGCAGCCGCCGGGCGTGGTGTAGACGTCGGTCAGCACCCGCCAGTCCTCGGCCTTGACGTGGGCCTCCTCGTACAGCTCGCGCTGCGCGGCGTGCAGCGGGTTCTCGCCGGGCACGTCGAGCAGGCCCGCGGGGATCTCCCACAGCCGCTGCCGGACGGGGTGGCGGTACTGGCTGAGGACCAGCACGCGGCCCTCGTCGTCCAGGGCGAGGACCGCGACGGAGCCCGGGTGCACCTGGTAGTCGCGCTTGACGACCGTTCCGTCGGGCATCACCACCTCGTCCGTGCGGACGCTGGTCTTGTTGCCGGTGAACGGGGTCTCGCTCGCGATGACCCGCCACTCGGCGGCGGTGTCCTTGATGCCCATGTGCGTCCTCCAGAAATGCGGAAACCGGGGTGAAGGTCTCCGTGCGGAAACCTTCACCCCGGTCAACCGTATAGGTCAGCCCTGCTGACGCTCGACGGCCGCCTTCACCAGGCCCGCGAAGAGCGGGTGCGGGCGGGTCGGGCGGGAGCGCAGCTCCGGGTGGGCCTGGGTGGCCACCAGGTAGGGGTGCACCTCGCGCGGGTACTCCACGTACTCCACGAGCTTGTTGTCCGGGGAGGTGCCCGAGAAGAGCAGGCCGGCCTTCTCCAGCTCGGCGCGGTAGGAGTTGTTCACCTCGTAGCGGTGACGGTGGCGCTCCTCCACGTACTGCTCGTTGCCGTAGACCTCGCGGACGATGGAGCCCTCGGCGAGCTTGGCCGGGTACATGCCGAGCCGCATGGTGCCGCCCATGTCGCCCTCGCCGGCGACGATGTCGAGCTGCTCGGCCATGGTGGAGATGACCGGGTTGGCCGTGGCCGGGTCGAACTCGGTGGAGTTGGCGCCCTCGATGCCGGCCAGGTTGCGGGCGGCCTCGATGACCACGCACTGGAGACCCAGGCACAGGCCCAGCAGGGGCACCTTGTTCTCGCGGGCGTAGGTGATCGCGCCGACCTTGCCGTTCACGCCGCGGTCGCCGAAGCCGCCGGGGACGCAGATGGCGTCGACGTCACCGAGCGCGGCGGCGGCGCCGGCCGGGGTCTTGCAGTCGTCGGAGGCGACCCACTTGACCTTGACCTTGGCGCGGTTGGCGAAGCCGCCCGCGCGGATGGCCTCGGTGACCGACAGGTAGGCGTCGGGCAGGTCGATGTACTTGCCGACCAGGGCGACCGTGACCTCGTGCGAGGGGTTGTGGACGCGGTCCAGCAGGTCCTCCCACTGGGTCCAGTTCACGTCGCGGAACGGCAGGTCGAGCTTGCGGACGACGTAGGCGTCCAGGCCCTCGGTGTGCAGGACCTTCGGGATGTCGTAGATCGACGGGGCGTCGATCGCGGCGACGACCGCGGCCTCGTCGACGTCGCACATCAGGGAGATCTTGCGCTTGATGGCGGTGGGGACCTCGCGGTCGGCGCGCAGCACGATCGCGTCGGGCTGGATGCCGATGTTGCGCAGGGCGGCGACCGAGTGCTGGGTGGGCTTGGTCTTCAGCTCGCCCGAGGGGCCGATGTAGGGCAGCAGCGAGATGTGCACGACGAAGACGTTGTCGCGGCCGACCTCGTGGCGGACCTGGCGGACGGTCTCCAGGAACGGCAGCGACTCGATGTCGCCGACCGTGCCGCCGACCTCGGTGATGACGACGTCGACGTCGTCGGTCGCCATGCGGCGGATGCGGTGCTTGATCTCGTTGGTGATGTGCGGGATGACCTGCACGGTGTCGCCCAGGTACTCGCCGCGCCGCTCCTTGGCGATCACGGAGGAGTAGACCTGGCCGGTGGTGACGTTCGCCGAGCCGTCGAGGTCGACGTCCAGGAAGCGCTCGTAGTGGCCGATGTCCAGGTCGGTCTCGGCGCCGTCGTTGGTGACGAACACCTCACCGTGCTGGAACGGGTTCATCGTGCCCGGGTCTACGTTGAGGTAGGGGTCGAGCTTCTGCATCGTGACCCGCAGTCCCCGCGCCTTGAGCAGCGCGCCCAGGCTGGAGGCCGTCAGTCCCTTGCCGAGCGAGGAGGCGACACCCCCCGTGACGAAGAGGTGCTTGGTCGTCGTGGGCTTTGCGGCAATGGCCAAAGGGGGGCTCCCGTGGTCGCGAGTGGAGGGTGCGTACCGGCGCCGACCCGGGGTTTTCGGGGGTGCCGTCGCTGCGGTTGGGGGGTCTTGCGCCCACCGGTCCACGGGGTACCAGGGTATCAGCGCCCCGGCCCGGCCGCTTCCGCCGACGCGTCGGGCCCCCTTGCGCGACCCTGCGCGGCGGCTTCGTCACAGGCCACCCATTCGGCTCAGATTCGTCCTCCAACCGTCGCGCGTCGCACCAACTCCGCGTCGTATCCTGCTCGGACACATGCAGCGAGCCGGCCGGCACGGCATCATCCCGCCCTCCCCAGCCACCTCCCCCGGCCACCGCCGGGGGGACCGGTTACCCGCAGGGAGACGCACCTTCCGGAACAGAGCTCGTCTAAAGATCGCTTGACCGCAAGAGGGACCCCCACGGGGTCATGTGGCGCCGTTCGACTGGAGATGACCGTGGCCGGGCGTATCGAGGATTACGCACTCATCGGCGATATGCAGACCGCCGCCCTTGTCTGCCGGGACGGTACGGCCGACTGGCTGTGCCTGCCCCGTTTCGATTCCCATGCCGCGTTCGCCGGTCTGCTCGGCACGGAGGAACACGGCTTCTGGCGGGTCGGTCCCGCGCACCCCTCGGGGGCGGCACCACCGGCCGCCGACCGCCGCCGGTACCGGGGGGACTCCCTCGTGCTCGAATCCGAGTGGGACACCCCGCGGGGCACCGTGCGCGTCATCGACTTCATGCCGCCGCGCCAGGGCGCGCCCCAGCTGATCCGGATCGTGGAAGGGGTCAGCGGCCGGGTGCCGATGCGCTCGGCGCTGCGGATGCGCTTCTCCTACGGCCGGGTCGTGCCCTGGGTGCACAAGGTCGGCGACCGCTCGGTGGCCGTGGCCGGCCCGGACTCGGTGTGGCTCGACACCTCCGCCGACACCTTCGGCAAGGACCTCACCACCTACTCCGACTTCACCGTCTCCCCCGGTGAGCGCGTCGCCTTCACCATCAGCTGGCAGCCCTCGCACTGCGAGCCGCCCGCCCTGCCGGACCCCGAGGGCTCGCTGACGGCCACGGAGGAGTTCTGGCAGGAGTGGGTCGAGCACTGTACGTACCACGGGCCCTACCGGGACGCCGTGATCCGCTCCCTGATCACGCTCAAGGCCCTGACGTACGCCCCCACCGGCGGGATCGTGGCCGCCCCGACGACCTCCCTGCCCGAGGACATCGGCGGCTCCCGCAACTGGGACTACCGCTACACCTGGCTGCGCGACGCCGCGATCACCCTCTCCTCCCTGCTGCGCACCGGCTACCGCGAAGAGGCCCGCGCCTGGCGCGAGTGGCTGCTGCGGGCCGTCGCCGGCGACCCCGAGAACCTCCAGATCATGTACGGCATCGCGGGCGAGCGCGAGCTGGGCGAGGCCGAGCTGCCGTGGCTGCCCGGCTACGAGAACTCCTCGCCCGTCCGGGTCGGCAACGGCGCCGCCGACCAGCTCCAGCTCGACGTCTACGGCGAGGTCACCGAGGCCCTGCACCTGGCCCACATGACGGGTCTGGCCCGCAACGACTACGCGTCGGTGCTCCAGCTGCGCCTCATCGGCTACCTGGAAGACCACTGGAACGAGCCCGACGAGGGCATCTGGGAGGTGCGCGGCCCGCGCCGCCACTTCGTGCACTCCAAGGTGATGGCCTGGGTCGCCGTCGACCGCACCATCAAGCTCATCGAGTCCGGCGACGTGGACGGGCCCCTGGAGCGGTGGCGCGAGCTGCGCGACGACATCCACCGGGACGTGTGCGAGAAGGGCTACGACAAGGAGCGCAACACCTTCACCCAGTCCTACGGGTCGAAGGAGCTGGACGCCTCCCTGCTGCTCATCCCGCAGATGGGCTTCCTGCCGCCCGACGACAAGCGCGTCATCGGCACGATCGAGGCCATCCAGCGGGAGCTGTCCACGCCGGACGGCTTCGTGCTCCGCTACCCCACCGCGGGCGAGGAGGCCGGGGTCGACGGCCTGGCGGGCGACGAGGGCGCGTTCCTGGCCTGCTCCTTCTGGCTCGCGGACGACCTGGCGATGATCGGCCGGGTCGACGAGGCACGGCAGCTGTTCGAAAAGCTGCTGGGGCTGCGGAACGACCTGGGGCTGCTGGCGGAGGAGTGGGACCCGCGGCTCCAGCGCCAGGTGGGGAACTTCCCGCAGGCCTTCAGCCACGTGCCGCTGATCGACACGGCGCTGCGGCTCACGGCGTCCAGCGCGTTCGGGGGATAGCGGTACGTACGGGTTCCGGCGGGTGACCATTCCGCCGGGCCCGCGTTTGTGGGGGTTGCTCGCCGTCGCGGCGGGATCACATTGTGCTGCGCCGCAG
The DNA here is from genome assembly GCF_003626645.1 of Streptomyces klenkii. GTDB lineage: Bacteria > Actinomycetota > Actinomycetes > Streptomycetales > Streptomycetaceae > Streptomyces > Streptomyces klenkii. The sequence continues at coordinate 225,010 of NZ_RBAM01000011.1, forward strand.
CGGACGGGGGTTCCCGCCGCCGCGGCGGCGGCTTCGCCCCGCCGGAGCCGGGCCCGGCTCCGGCTAGCGGCGCCGCAAGGCGAAATAGAGCGCGCACGCGCTGACCGGCACGACCAGGACGGCCGCGGCCGCGTTGAGCCCCCCGTAGCCGGAGAAGGCGACGAACGCGCCGGAGAGCGCGCCTCCGGCCGCGCCGACCAGGTTCATCAGCGTGTCCGAGGCGCCCTGGACCTCGGACCGGTGCTCCGCGTCCACCGACTCGCTCAGCAGTGTCGAACCGGCGACGGTCGCGCACGACCACGCGACGCCCAGCAGGAACAGCCCGGCCGCGATCGCCCACTGCCGGCTGCCCGCCGTGCCCGCGAGCAGCGTCGCCACCACGAAGACCACCTGCCCGGCCAGGATCACCGGTACCCGCCCCATCCGGTCCGCGGCCTTCCCCACCAGGGGCGAGAGCGCGTACATGCCTGCGATGTGCAGGCTGATGGTGAAGCCGACGACGCTGAGCGAGGCCCCGTGGTGGGCGAGGTGCACGGGCGTCATCGTCATCACCGACACCATCACGGCATGCCCGAGGACGAGCGCGGTCAGCCCCGTCAGCGCGGAGGGTGACGCGGCCACGTGCCGCAGGGCGCCGCTCATTCGGGTAAGGAAGCGGGCCTGCCGCGCGGGCGCCGCGGCCGCGTCCAGGCGGGCCGCCAGCAGCAGCGGATCGGGGCGCAGCCGGGCGCGGATCACGGCCGCGCCGGCGAGGAACGCCGCGCAGGAGAAGACGAAGGTGCCCGACGCCTCGGGCAGCCCGAGGGCGCGGGCGACGGCGGCTCCGGGCCCGGTGAGGTTGGGGCCGAGGACGGCGCCGACCGTCGCCGACCAGACGACGAGGGAGAGCGCGCGGGCCCGGCCGTCCTTCTCGGCGAGGTCGGTGGCGGCGTAGCGCGACTGGAGGTTGGCGGCGGTGCCGGCGCCGAGGAGGAGCAGGCCGAAGAGGGCGAGCGGGGCCCGTCCGAGGGCGGCGCCGGCGAGCACGGTCAGCGCGCCCGCGGAGGCGATCAGCCAGCCGGTGGCGAGGCCGGCGCGGCGGCCGCGGGCCCGGGAGAGGGCGGCGAGGGGGACGGACAGCAGCGCGGCGCCGAGGGTGACGAGGGTGGTGGCGAAGCCGGCGGCGGCCTCGGAGCCGGTGAGGTGCTCGATGAGCAGCCCGCCGGAGGAGAGCACCGCGCCCATGCCGATGCCGATGACGACCTGGGCGGCCATGAGGACGTTGACCGTACGGCGCTGGACGGCGGCGCGGTCGGGCAGGACGGCGCCCTGGTCCCGGGATATGCCGGAGGGTATGGACTCGTGGCTGTCGGGGGCTGCGGTCATGCGGGACAGGGTAGGGGCGGCGGTGGCGAAGGGGGCCGGCCCGTGCAGAATCCGGTCATGGAAGCGCACGCCCCGCAGGGCATCACCGTGGCCCGGGCCCTCGAACTGCCCGCGCTGTGCAAGGGCCTGCCCGAAGTGCTCGCCGCGGGCGACCGGCTGGACCGCGCCGTCCGGTGGGTGCACGCGGGCGAGGCCCCGAACATCGCCGCGCTGCTGAAGGGCGGCGAGCTGCTGCTGACGACGGGCCTGGGGCTGGGCAGCCGCCCCGCCGAGCAGCGCGCCTTCGTGCGCGGGCTCGCCGCGCGGGGCATCGCGGCGCTGGTCGTGGAGCTGGGCGCGCGGTTCGCGACGCTGCCGGCCGCGGTGGTGGACACGGCGCGCTCGTGCGGGCTGCCGCTGGTGCAGCTGCACCGGGAGGTGCCGTTCGTGGCGGTGACGGAGGAGATCCACACCGAGCTCGTCAACGAGCACTACGCGGTGCTGCAACGCGCGGAGGAGGTGCACCGGCGCTGCACGGAGGTGCTGCTGGGCGGCGGCGGGGTGCCGGAGGTGCTGCGGCTGTTCGCGGGCTTCGCGGGCAATCCGGTGTTCCTGGAGACGCCGGACGGCCGGCTGCTGTACGCGGCGGGGCCGGAGGGCGCGGCGGGCGGTACGGATCCGCTGCACGTGTGGGAGCGGATCCGGTCGTCGGCGGGCCGGCCGGCCGGGGCCGTGGTCACGGACGTCCCGGGGAACGGGCCGGGGCCGGGTGCCGTGCGGGCCCGGCTGGCCGTCCTGCCGGTGGACGCGCCGCTGGCGCCCGTGCACCGGATCGCGGCGGAGCGTACGGCGGGGCTGCTGGCCGTGGTCCTGCTCCAGGCCCGGCAGGAGGAGGAGCTGGCGGCGCGCGGCCGCGGCGACTTCCTGGCCGATCTGGCCGAGGGCCGGGTGGCGGCGGCCGAGGCGCCCGCGCAGGCGCGGGTGCTGGGCTTCCGGCCCGGCTCCGGTCCGCTGCTGCCGCTGGTGATGCGGCCGGCCACGGATCTGGCGCCGGCGGAGGGCCGGGCGGCGCTGGCGTGCGCGGTGCAGGAGGAGCTGGCCGGGGCGGGGGTGCCCGTGCTGCTGGGCGTCCGGCTGCCGGAGGGCCGGGTTCCGCTGCTGGTGGGGCTGCGGGACGCGGCGGAGCGGGCGGCGGTGGCCGACCGGGTGGCGGCGGCACTGCGGGCGGGCACGGAGCGGGCGGGGTTCCCGGCGCCCGTCGTGGTGGCCGGGGCGCCCGCGACGTGGGAGACGGCGGGCGCGGAGCTGCGGCACGCGGCCGAGGCGGCGACGGCGGCCCAGGGGCTGCCGGACCGGCCCTGGCACGACGTGCGGCGGCTCGACGTCGACGTCCTGCTGTGGCGGCTGCGCTCCCAGGGCGACCTGGCGGCGTTCGTCGACCGGGTGCTGGGCCCGCTGATCGCGCACGACACCGCGGCGCGGCCGGCGCTGCTGCCCACGCTCGCCGCGTACCTCGCGCACGCGGGCCGCAAGGCGGAGACCGCGCGCGAGCTCCACCTCAACCGCCAGACGCTCTACGACCGGCTGGCCCGGATCGGGCGGCTGCTCGGCACGGACCTGGAGGACCCGGAGACGGTGCTGTCACTGGGCCTGGCGCTGCGTGCCCGACGGCACACGGAATGGATTTGACCTGCGCAGACGCACCGGGCTCTACTCGAATGGTGACCGGGATAGAGAAGAACGGGGCGGCGGCGGCCGCCGGCGTCGCCACGACGGACCGAGAAGACCTGCGGGCGGACTGCGGCAGCTGCTTCGCGCTGTGCTGCGTCGCGCTGCCGTTCGTGGCCTCGGCGGACTTCGCCGCGAGCAAGGACGCCGGGAAGCCGTGCGGCAATCTCCAGCAGGACTTCCGCTGCGGCATCCACACCGGGCTGCGCAAGAAGGGCTACTCGGGCTGCACGGTCTACGACTGCCAGGGCGCGGGACAGAAGGTCTCCCAGGTCACCTTCGGCGGGCGGGACTGGCGGCAGGACCCGGGGACGGCCCGGCAGATGTTCGCCGTCTACCCCGTCATGCGGCAGCTGCACGAGCTGCTCTGGTACCTGGCCGAGGCCCTCGCCCTCCCGGCCGCGCGGCAGCTGCACGCCGAGGTCCGCCGCGTGCACGACGCCGTCGAGCGCCTGACCCACGAGAGCCCCGAGGCCATCCTGGAGGTGAACGTGGCGGTGCGCCGGCAGGAGGTCGGCGAGCTGCTCCAGCGCACCAGCGAGCTCGTCCGGGCGCAGGTCCCGGGCAAGAAGAAGAACCGGCGCGGGGCCGACCTCATGGGGGCCCGGCTGCGCGGCGCGAACCTCCGGGGCGCCCAGCTGCGCGGGGCGTACCTGATCGCCGCCGACCTCGGCGGCGCGGACCTGCGGACGGCCGACCTCCTCGGGGCCGATCTGCGCGACGCGGACCTGAGCGGCGCCGACCTCACCGGAAGCATCTTCCTCACCCAGGCGCAGCTCAACGCGGCGCGGGGCGACGCGCGGACGAAGCTGCCGGCGGGGCTGAGCCGGCCGGCGCACTGGGCGTAGGAGCCCCTAGCGGCTCGAAATCAGCTCGTCGTAGACGCTGAGGACGTGCGCGACCGTGTCGTCCTCCGTGGGCCAGGTCGCCGCCTGGGCGCGCCCGGCCGCGGTGAGCTCGGCGCGGCGGGCGGGGTCGGCCAGCAGGCACGTCACCGCGCCGGCGAGGGCGGCGGGATCCCCGTACGGGACGAGGACGGCCGCGGAGCCGACGAGGTCGGGGACGCCGCCGACCGCCGTCGCGACCAGCGGGACGCCCGCGTGCAGCGCCTCCTGGGCGAGCAGGGAGCGGGCCTCCCAGCGGCTCGGCAGGATCGCGACGTCGGCCGTGGCGAGCAGCGCGGGCACGTCGTCGCGGCGGCCGATCAGGCGGACCGGGAGGCCCTCGTCCTCGATGCGGCGCTGCAACACCGGGCGTTCGGACCCCTCGCCCGCGACGAGCAGCAGCGGCTCGGGGTCCAGCTCGCGCCACGCGCGGGCCGCGTCCAGCAGCGGGCCGTGCCCCTGACCGGGCTCCAGGCGGCCGGCGGTGACGAGCAACGGGCGGGCCACCGCGCCCAGTTCGGCGCGGGTCTTGTCCTTCGGCTCATCCTCGTCGTCCGCGGGCGGGCGCGGGGCGGGCACGGCCGCGGGGGCCAGCCGGGCGTCCCGCGCGCCGCGCGACCGGGCCCGGTCGACCAGCTCCGACGTCACCCCGAGGACGACGGCCGCGGCACGGGCCGCGCGCCGCTCCATCAGCCGTACGAAGCGGCCGCGGGCGCCTTCCGCGGGCCGCGTGGTGTGCCAGGTGACCACCAGGGGGGTGCTGCGGCCGCGCAGCGCGAGGGCCGCGAGGACGGCGGAGCGCAGGCCGTGCGCGTGCACGACGTCGGCGCCGGTGCCGGCCGCCCGGATGCCGGCCACGGCCAGGGCGTCCGCCCCGGACCACAGCGGGGCGAAGGCCGCGCCCGCGGCCGTGAATCCGTACGCCGCGCCCGTCGGCTGCGGGGCGCACACCGTGACGCGCACGCCGCGCGCCACCAGGCCGGCCGCCAGCGACCGCACGTGCGCGCCGCTGCCGGCTCCCCCGCTGCCCAGCACTTGCACCACGTGCAGGGGCGGCCGCCCTTGGGGTGCGGGTGTACTGCTCACGCGGGGAGGGCTCCTGATTCGGTGTCGGCATCGGCATCGTCAGTGGGCGTACGGCGCAGTGCTGCCGCCCAGGATGCCAGCGCCCGCCGACATCACGGGACCACCGTCTCGCGGGTTGAGCGCCCTACCTCGCCCGCGCATCCGCGGATTCACTCACATAGGTGATTTCTCGCGTCCATGGCGAGGGCCGCGGCCACCAGTGCGGCGGCGTGCAGGGCGAGCCCGGTACGGCCGTTGCCGGCCACGACGGCGAGCCCGAGACCCGCGCCGAGGGCGTGGGCGCCGGTGTCGCCGAGCATGGTCCGCTCGGCGACGTCGTCCGCGATCAGCGCGGCCGCGGCGGCCATCGGGGCGGCCGCGACGGGTGCGGAGGCGCGGCGGGCGAGCCCGGGCGCGGCCAGGACCAGCACCGCCCCGGCCGCCCGTCCCGGCCTGACGTCCAGCAGGTTGACGAGGTGCGCGGACCCCGCGATCACGACCGCGGCCAGTGCCTTGTCGAGCGGCCGCTCCTTGACGACCGCTCCCGCGGCGCAGGCGGCCGCGCCGATGCCGATGAGCTTCACGGCGCCGCTGGTGAGATCGCCCTGCCGCAGGGCGCCGAGGTGCGCCCGGAACCCCCGCCGGGGGTCCCCGGCTCCCGCGAAGTCGTCGTAGGCCCCGCACGCCGCGGCGGCGAGCACGGCCAGGGCTCCGGCAGCCCGGGCACGCGGCGCCGGCCCGGGGACGGCTGCCAGGGCGAGCGCGGTGCCGGCGGCCGCGGCGGGGCCGGCGTGGAGGTGGACGGTGCGGCCGGCGTGATTGGTGCGCTCCCATGCGGCCGCGCTCGTTCTGCGGCGCCGCGCGCCTTCATAAACCCCGCGCGCCACAGCCGCCCCGCAGAACGCCGCCTTCCCCACCGCCCTCATCGTGATCATGGCCCGACCCTACGGCTCAGCGCCGAAGGCGCTCACCGGCCCCCACGCCCGGCAGGCCCGGCCCCACCAGGGCCCGGCCGAATCACCCCGCCGCAACGGCGATCAGCCACGACACCGCGGCCCGGCGGTGCCGAACCGGCCCGCGGTGCGGAGCGCCCGCCCACGCCGGTGCTGAACCGGGCCGCGCCGGGCGCGGAACGGCACCGCCGGTCACCGCCGTCGTGGCCGGTCACCGTTGCGGCGGGAGTCCGGCGGAATGCTCAGACACCCGCACCGGCACGTGCAGAGCGAACCCCGCGCGGAGCGCTCACGCACCCCCGCCGGAGGCGCCCCGGGCCGTGGCGAGGAGTTCTTCCGCGTGGGCGCGGGCCAGTTCGGAGTCCTCCTGGCCCGCCAGCATGCGGGAGAGCTCGCGGATGCGGTCCTCGCCCTCCATGGCCTGGACGCCGCTGCGCGTCACCGACCCCTCGTGGGTCTTCTCCACCACCAGGTGCCGGTCGGCGAAGGCCGCCACCTGCGGCAGGTGCGTGACCACCACGACCTGGGCCGTCCGCGCGAGCCGCGCGAGGCGGCGGCCCACCTCGACGGCCGCCTTGCCGCCGACGCCCGCGTCGACCTCGTCGAAGAGGTACGTCGGGACGGGGGCGGAGCCCGCGAAGACGACCTCGACGGCGAGCATGACGCGCGAGAGCTCGCCGCCGGACGCGCCCTTGGCGATGGGCCGGGGCACCGCCCCGGGGTGGGAGGCGAGGAGGAGCTCGACCTCGTCCGCGCCGTGCGGCCCGTAGGCGACGGCACGGCCACCGACCTCGACGCCGTTCTCCGCCTCCGCCTCCGCCACCTCGGTCTGCCGGATGGAGAAGCTGACGCGGGCGTGCGGCATGGCCAGCTCGGCGAGCTCCGCGGTGACCGCCTCGGCGAACCGCCCGGCGGCCTCGGCCCGGGCGTCGCTGAGGGCCTGGGCGAGCCCGCCCAGCTCGGCGCGGAGCGCGTCCCGTTCGGCGGTGAGCTCCTCGATCCGCTCGTCGTCGCCGTCGAGCTCGCCGAGCCGCGCGGCGCCCCGCTCGGCCCACGCGAGCACTTCGGCGATGTCCGGCCCGTACTTGCGGGTGAGCTGGGTGAGCGCGGCGCGCCGCTCCTCGACGGCGGCGAGCCGCAGCGGGTCGGCGTCGAGGTCGGAGGCGTATCCGGCGAGCTCCCCGGCGACGTCGGACAGCAGGATGCCGATCTCGCCGATGCGGTCGGCGAGGGCGGCGAGGGCCGGGTCGTGGGACCGCACGGCCTCCACGGCCCGGTGCGCGCCGGCGACGAGCGTGGCGGCGTCGATGCCCTCGGGGTCCTCGGGGTTGCCCGCGAGCGTGGCGTGCGCGGCGGTGGCGGCGGAGGCGAGGGACTCGGCGTGCCCGAGCCGCTCGGCCTCGGCGGCGAGCTCGGCGTCCTCGCCGGGCAGCGGCTCGACGGCGGCGACCTCGTCCAGCCCGAACCGCAGCAGGTCGGCTTCTTGGGCGCGCTCGCGGGCCCGCGTCGTCAGCTCGGCCAGCTCGGCGGTGACGGCGCGCAGCCGCCGGTAGGCGTCGGCGTACTTGGCGAGGGGCGCGGCCACCGCGTCGCCCGCGTAGCGGTCGAGGGCCTGCCGCTGCCGCGCGGGCCGCAGCAGCCCCTGCTGGTCGGTCTGGCCGTGGACGGCCACGAGGTCGTCCGCGAGCTCGCCGAGGAGCCCGACGGGCACGCTGCGCCCGCCGAGATGCGCCCGGGAGCGCCCCTCGGCGGAGAGGGTGCGGCTGATGAGCAGGGTGCCGTCGTCCAGCTCGGCGCCCGCTTCCTCCGCCCGCAGCGCCACGGGCGAGGCGGGGTCGACGGCGAGCCGCCCCTCGACGACCGCGGACCGGGCCCCCATCCGCACCAGCGCGGGGTCGGCACGCCCGCCGAGCAGCAGACCGAGGCTGGTCACCACCATGGTCTTGCCCGCGCCGGTCTCGCCGGTCACCGCGGTGAAACCGCGCGACAGCTCGACGACCGCGTCATCAATGACGCCCAAGGACCGGATCCGCATCTCCTCCAACACGGATACGACCATACGAGGTTCCGGGGCCCCCTCGCGACGGCCACCCCCACCGACCCTCCTGGGGGAATCCCCACCACCGTTCCGGGTGATCTCTCCATGGCCCCGGGGGACCCCGGCGGAGGAGTCTGATGGCGACCGCAACGCCCCTCCCTGCCCCATGAGGCCGATATGCCCGTTCATCCGCGTTCGTCCCGCGCCGCCGCGCTCCTCCTCGCCGCCACGGTCGCCGTGACCACCGCCGCCGGCACGGCGAGCGCGCTCGCCCGCAGCCCCCGCCCGGCGGCGCCCGCAGCGCTCGACGGCGTGTGGCGCATGGACGGTTACGGCACGCTCGCCGTCGTCGAGGACGGCGGCCGCCGGCTGCGGACGTACGAGACCACGCGGGTGAGCTGCCTGCCCGGCGCCCTCACCGCCGCCCGTACGGACGCCTCCGGCCCCTTCCGGCAGGAGGGCGAGCCCGCCGTCACGGTGACCCCGCAGGACCGCGGCACGGCGCGGCTGGCCTTCGCCGACAACGTGGGCCACCGCACACTGCACCGCGTCCCTGCCCTGCCGTCCGGCTGCCGGAACGCCCCCGCCCCGGACCCGGCCGCGGACCCGCGGACGGTCTTCGACACGTTCTGGCAGACCTACGCCGAGAACTATCCGTTCTTCGCCGCCCGGCACGTCGATTGGAACGCCGTCCGCGACCGCTACCGCCCCCGGATCACCACCGGCACCGGCAAGGCCGAACTGTTCGGCATCCTGTCGGACATGATCCGGCCGCTGTACGACGGCCACACCGGCCTGGTCGACCCGGCCGACCCCGCCGGCTACTTCTCGGGCCACCGCCAGGACACCGTCATCCCCGACGCGACGGCGCGGGCCCGGATCGACGAGGCCGTCGCCGAGAGCGTCACGAAGGCGGGCGCCGGCACGCAGCGCTCCTGGGCCGGCGGGAAGATCACGTACGCCGGTCTCCCCGGCCGGACCGGCTTCCTCCGCATCACCCTGTTCCAGGGGTACGGGGAGAGCGGCGACTTCGAGGCCGACAGGACCGCGCTGCGCACCGCCCTCGACGAGGTCTTCACCGCCGCCCGCACGACCGGCCCGGACGCCCTGCGCGGCCTCGTCCTCGACCTGCGCCTCAACGGCGGGGGCTCGGACCGCCTCGCCCTGGACGTGGCCGAGCGGCTGACCGCCCGGCCGTACACGGCCTACCTCAAGCACGCGCGCGACGACGCCCGAGGCCCGCGCGCGTTCACCCCGGCCGAACCGGTACGGGTCACCCCGCACCGCGGCCCGGTCTACACCGGTCCCCTCGCCGTCCTCACCGGCCGGCTCACCATGAGCGCGGGCGAGACGCTCACGCAGGCGCTGATGCAGCGCGGCCCGAAGCCCACGCTCATCGGCGAGAACACGCAGGGCCTGTTCTCGGACCGGCTCATGCGCACCCTGCCGAACGGCTGGCAGTTCTGGCTCCCGAACGAGGAATTCCTGAGCGCGCGGGACGGCAGGACGACGTACGACGGCACGGGCATCGCCCCGGACGCCCGCACGAGCGTCTTCACGGAGGAAGACCTCACGAAGCACCGTGACCCGGCGCTGGCGAGGGCTTTGGAGGTGCTGCGGGGCGCAGGCCACTGACCGGCACCCCGCCGCGCATCAGTGGGGCGCGCCCCGCCACCCCGCCACCGGCAGCGCGAACTTCGCCACCAGCCGGTCCGTGAAGGACGCGTGGTGCAAGCGCGCCAAGCGCACGGGCACCGCCCCGCGCCGCACCTCCACCCGCGCCCCCGCCGGCAGCTCCACCGTCCGGCGGCCGTCGCACCACAGGACCCCGTTCGGGGTCTGCGGCTGGACCTCCACGGCCAGCACCGAGTCGGGGGCCGTCACCAGCGGCTTGGCGAACAGCGCGTGGGCGCTGATCGGGACCATCAGCAGGGCCTCGACCTCGGGCCAGACCACGGGCCCGCCGGCCGAGAAGGCGTACGCGGTGGAGCCGGTGGGCGTGGCGCACACGACGCCGTCGCCGCCGAAGCGGGACACCGGGCGCCCGTCGACCTCGGTGACGACCTCCAGGAGGCGTTCCCGCGCGGCCTTCTCCACGGACGCCTCGTTGAGCGCCCAGTCGGTGTGCACGACGTGCCCGTCGGTCAGGACGGCGACGTCGAGCGTCATGCGCTCCTCGACCTCGTAGGCCCGGGTGACGACCCGGTCCACGACCTTGTCGAGGTCGTCCCGCTCGGCCTCGGCGAGGAAGCCGACGCGGCCGAGGTTGACGCCGAGCATCGGCACCCCGGAGCGGCGCGCGAACTCGGCGCCGCGCAGCAGCGTGCCGTCGCCGCCGAGGACGACGAGGAGTTCGCAGCCCTCCAGGACGTCCGGCCGGCCCGGGCCGGCCTCGACCAGCTCGACCTCGGACGGCAGCGGCAGGTCGGCCGCCTCCTCGGCGAGGACCCGTACGCCGATCCCGCACCGCAGCAGCCCTTGGACCACGAGTTCGGCGCTGCGGATGGCCGCCGGGCGGCCCGTGTGCGCGAGCAGGAACACGGTGCGGCCGCCCTCGGCAGCCGCCTCCCGCTCCCCCGCCCCTGTTGCTGTTGTCGCCTGTGATGCTGCTTGTGAAGTCGTCAACGCGGCCCCTCCGCCACTGCACGGTCAACGTCCGCCGGGTCCAGTTCGGGCGCTCCGGCTCGCAGCCACAGAAAGTACTCGACGTTGCCGGAGGGGCCGGGCAGCGGGCTGGCGGTCACGCCGAGCACGCCCAGCCCCAGCTCGGCGGCGCGGGCGGCGACGCCGCGCACGGCCTCGGCCCGCAGCTGGGTGCTGCGCACGACGCCGCCGCTGCCGAGCCGCTCCTTGCCGACCTCGAACTGCGGCTTGACCATGAGCACCAGGTCGGCGCCGGGCGCGGCGCAGCGCACGAGCGCGGGCAGCACGAGGCCGAGCGGGATGAAGGACAGGTCGCCGACGATCAGGTCGACGGGGATGTCGTCGATCTGCTCCAGCGTGAGCTCGCGGACGTTGGTGCGGTCCTTCACGGTGACCCGCTCGTCGCTCTGGAGCGACCACGCGAGCTGGCCGTAGCCGACGTCGGCGGCGACGACGTGCGCGGCGCCGGCGCGCAGCAGGACGTCGGTGAACCCGCCGGTGGACGCGCCCGCGTCGAGGGCGCGGCGGCCCTCGACCTTCAGCCCGCGCGGCACGAAGGCGGCGAGCGCGCCGGCCAGCTTGTGACCGCCGCGGGAGACGTAGTCCGGGTCGGTCTCGTCCTGGGTGACGACGATGGCGGCGCTGAGCTCGACCTGGGTGGCCGCCTTGGTCGCGACGGCGCCGCCGACGGTCACCCGGCCCGCCGCGATGAGCTGGCTCGCGTGCTCGCGGGAGCGGGCGAGTTTACGGCGCACGAGCTCGGCGTCGAGTCGGCTGCGTCGCGGGCGGGTCACTGCCACGGGTGGTTCAGCTCCTGTTGTCGTACGAAGCGGGTGCGCCCGGGGCGGCGGGTGCCCCGGACGGGCCGGGAACCCGGTCGAGCGCGCTCAGCGCGTCCCGCAGGCCCCGGTGTACATCCTCGTACACCTCCAGGTGGCCGCTCACGGCGAGGTGGTCGGCGTCGGCCAGCCGGTCGAGCCGTGCGTCGACGGCGGGGTCGCCGGCCGGGGTGCGGGCGACGCCGAGCGGCCGCGGCCCGGGCTCGGCCGCCCCGTCGCCGGCCTCGCTCGGCTCCGGGTCCGCGGAAGTCACCGGACCCGCAGGAGTCACCGGACCCGCGGGAGTCATCGCATCGCTCATGGCCCCGACGCTACCCCGGAACGGCGCCTCTGCGGCGTACGCGGCCTGCTGCGGTACCGTCCCTGGTGATGGCGACGATCGAGGAGTGCCGCGCCGCACTCGACAGACTGGCGGAGAGCCTCGCGGGGGCGAAGGGCGAGCTCCGTGACGCCGCCGCGCCCGACCGCTCGCTCAGCTGCCACATCACCGATCTCGACGTGACGTTCAGCGGGCACCTCGTGGGCGGGCACATCCAGGACGTGGAGCGGCGGGCGGGCACGCCCGAGCGGCGGGCGGAGATCGCGCTGACGATGTCGGGCGACGACCTGGTGGCCCTGGTGGACGGGCGGCTGAACTTCGCGAAGGCGTGGGCCGCCGGCCGGGTCAGGGTCCAGGCGAGCCTGCGCGACGTCCTGCGGCTGCGGTCGCTGCTGTAGCTCATCCGGCTCCTGCACCCGTAGCTCCTACAGCGCTCCCGTACCCATAGTTCCTACAGCCGTGCGGTGACGGCCGCACGCGCCTTCCGGGCCGCCGGCACGACCAGCGGCGTCCCCGTCTCCGGGTCGTCGATGACCTGGCACCGCAGCCCGAACACCCGCTCCACGAGCTCGGCGGTGACGACGTCCCCCGGCTCGCCCTCCGCCACGACCTTGCCGTCGCGCATGGCGATCAGGTGGGTGGCGTAGCGCGCGGCGTGGTTGAGGTCGTGGAGGACGGCGACGAGGGTGCGGCCCTGCTCCTCGTGGAGCTGGGCGCACAGGTCGAGGACCTCGATCTGGTGCTGGATGTCCAGGTACGTGGTGGGCTCGTCCAGCAGGAGCAGCGGGGTCTGCTGGGCGAGGGCCATGGCGATCCAGACGCGCTGGCGCTGGCCGCCGGAGAGCTCGTCGACGTGCCGGTCGGCGAGGGCGTCGACGCCGGTGGCGGCCATGGACTCGGTGACGATCCGCTCGTCCTCGCGCGACCACTGGCGCAGCAGGCCCTGGTGGGGGTAGCGGCCGCGGGCGACGAGGTCGCCGACGGTGATGCCGTCGGGCGCTATGGAGGACTGCGGGAGCAGCCCGAGCGTGCGGGCGACCTGCTTGGCCGGGTACGAGCCGATGGCGGATCCGTCCAGCAGGACGGATCCGGCGGCCGGCTTGAGCATCCGGGCGAGGGCGCGCAGCAGGGTGGACTTGCCGCAGGCGTTGGGGCCGACGATGACGGTGAAGGACCGGTCGGGGATCGCGACCGAGAGGTTCTCGGCGATGACGCGCTGGTCGTAGGCGAGCGTGACGGATTCGGCCGTCAGTCGGCTCATGGTGCGGTCTCCTTGCTGGGGGATCGTCGCTGAGGGGTCGTCATGCTCGTACGAGGGGCGGAGGTGCCCGTCATCTACGAGGGTCGGAGGTGCCCGTCACACCCGCCCCGCCTTCCGTTCCTTGAACAGCAGCCACAGCAGATAGCAGCCGCCGAACATCCCGGTGAGCGCGCCGACGGGCAGCTTGTCGGCCCCGAAGAGCCGCTGCGAGGCCCAGTCGGCGCCGACGAGCAGCGCGGCGCCCATGGCCGCGGCGGCGAAGAGGTTGGGTCCGGCGGCGCGGGTCAGCCGGCGGGCGAGCTGCGGCGCGGCGAGCGCCACGAAGCCGATGGGCCCGGCGGCGGCCGTGGCGGCGGCGGTGAGCAGCACGGCGGATGCCATCACCACGAGCCGGGTCCGCTCGGCCCGTACGCCGAGGGCGTGGGCGGCGTCGTCGCCCATCTCCAGCATCCGCAGCGCGCGGCCGTGCCCGAGCACGAGGGGGAAGAGGACGGCGGCCGCGCACAGCAGGGGCCATACCTGTGACCAGTCGCGGCCGTTGAGGGAGCCGACCATCCAGATCATGGAGCGGGTGGCGTCGACGAGGTCGGCCTTGGTCATCAGGTAGTCGCGCAGGCCGGTCAGGACGGCGGCGGCGCCGATGCCGACGAGCACGAGCCGGTAGCCGTTGATGCCCTTCTTCCAGGCCAGGAGGTACACGGCGAGGCCGGTGCCGATGCCGCCGGCGACGGCTCCGGCGGACACGGCGAACGGGTCGCCGTGGAAGAGGACGATGACGACGAGCGCGCCGGCCGCGGAGCCCTGGCCGAAGCCGATGACGTCCGGGCTGCCCAGCGGGTTGCGGGAGACGGACTGGAAGACGGCGCCGGCCAGGCCGAGGCTGCCGCCGGCGAGGAGGCCCACGAGGACGCGCGGCAGCCGCAGGTCGTGGACGATCACGTCCTGTGCGGGGGTGCCGCCGCCGGTGAGCGTGCGCAGGACGTCGGCGGGTGAGATGGGGAAGTCGCCGGTGCCGATGAGGGCCACGGACGCGGCCGCGGCGAGGGCCAGCAGCAGGAGGACGACGAGGGCTGCGCGCGCGTCGACGCGCAGGGAGAGCCCGCCGCCGGTGCGGACGGTTCGTGCGGACAGGCTCACTGCTGGGCCACCCTCCGGCGCCGTACGAGGTGGATGAAGACGGGTCCGCCGATGACGGCGGTGACGATGCCGGCCTGGAGTTCGCCGGGCCGGGCGACGACCCGTCCGAGGATGTCCGCGCCGAGCAGCAGCACGGGCGACAGGACGGCCGCGTAGGGCAGGATCCAGCGCTGGTCGGGGCCGGTGAGGGCGCGCACGAGGTGCGGGACGATCAGGCCGATGAAGACGATGGGCCCGCAGGCGGCGGTCGCGGCGCCGCACAACAGGGTGACGGCGGCCAGCGCGAGGACGCGGGTGCGGGCGGGCCGGGTGCCGAGGGCGCGGGCGCTGTCGTCGCCGAGGGCCATGGCGTTCAGGGGCCGGGCGAGCGCGAGGGCGAGCAGCGTGCCCGCGGCGATGAAGGGCAGGACCTGCCGGATGACGTCCGCGTCGGCGGAGGCGAGCGAGCCGACGGTCCAGAAGCGCATCCGGTCGAGCGCGGCGGAGTCCATCAGCTGGACGGAGTTGACGTAGCCGTAGAGCGCGTACGTCACGGCGGTGCCGGCGAGCGCGAGCCGGACGGGCGTGGCGCCGCGGCTGCCGCCGAGCACGTGGACGACGGCGGAGACGACGGCCGCGCCGAGGAGGGCGAACCACACGTAGCCGCCGGCCGAGCTGACGCCGAGGAAGGTGATGGCGGATACGACGGCCGCCGCGGCGCCCGCGTTGACGCCGAGGATGCCGGGCTCGGCGAGCGGGTTGCGGGTGAGGGCCTGCATCACGGCGCCGGAGAGCCCGAGGGCGGCGCCGGCGAGCAGGCCGAGCAGCGTGCGGGGCAGGCGGACGTCGCGCACGATGACGTCGGCCTCGCCGTGCGAGGCGTGGAACAGCCCGTGCCAGACCGCCTCCAGCGGCAGCGGTTTGGCGCCGATGGCGACGCTCGCGACCGCGACGAGCAGCAGCAGACCGGTCGCCGCGAGCAGACCGGCGGCCCGGGCGGCATTCCGCTTACGGCTTGCCGGGGGTATCTGCGGCGGTAGCGGAGCGGTATCCGCCGGGGGCTCGGGGGGGCTGTCAACCAACACAAGCCTTAGGTTAGCCTACCCTTAACTCCCCCCGTTCTTGCCTCGTTCCTGAGAGAAGCGCACCACCATGAGCACCCCCCGCACCCTTCGAAACTCCCTCCTCTCGCGCCGCGGCCTGCTGGCCGCAGGTGGGGCCCTCGGTGCCGGCGCCCTCCTGACGGCCTGCGGAGGTGGCGGCTCGAAGGGCTCCACGGACGGGGACTCAGATTCCGCTTCCGGCCCGTGGACGTTCAAGGACGACCGCGGCGAGACCGCGAAGGCCTCTCACACCCCCAAGAAGGTCGTCGCCTTCACCGGCACCGCCGCCGCCCTCCACGACTTCGGCGTCGAGTGCACCGCCGTCTTCGGCCCGACCGTCCTCAAGGGCGGCAAGCCCGACCCCCAGGCCGGCGACCTCGACGTCGGCAAGCTGACCGTCCTCGGCAACGCCTGGGGCGAGTTCAACGTCGAGAAGTACGCCGCCCTCTCCCCCGAGCTGCTCGTCACCAACATGATCCAGGGCACCGAGCTCTGGTACGTGCCGGACGAGAGCAAGAAGAAGATCCTCGGCTTCGCCCCCGGTGTCGGCATCAACGTCTCGAAGGTGTCCCTCACCCACGTCATCGGCCGCTACGCCGAACTCGCCGCCTCCCTCGGCGCCGACCTCAAGGCGAAGCAGGTCACCGACGCCAAGGCCCGCTTCGAGAAGGCCTCCGAGACCCTCCGCAAGGCCGCCCAGGCCAACAAGGGCCTCAAGGTGATGGCCGCCTCCGGCTCCGCCGACCTGCTCTACGTCTCCGACCCCGGCGTCTACGCCGACCTGGCCTACTTCAAGTCCCTCGGCGTCGACTTCGTCGCCCCCGGCAAGGTCACCGGCGGCTTCTTCGAGAGCCTCAGCTGGGAGAACGCCGGCAAGTACGCCGCGGACCTGATCCTCCTCGACAACCGCACCTCCGCCCTCCAGCCCAAGGACCTCGCCGCCAAGCCCACCTGGGCCGGGCTGCCCGCCGTCAAGGCCGGCCAGGTCAGCCCCTGGCTCAGCGAGCCGCGCTACTCGTACGCGGGCTGCGCACCGCTCGTCGAGGCCCTCGCCGAAGCGGTCCAGAAGGCCGAGAAGGTCGCCTGACAAGCGAAGGGAAACACCTCGCATGGCCAGCCCCACCACCCTCCCGTACCGCTTCTTCGACCTGGAGGTTCTCCGCACCGAGCGGATCAGCCCCGCCATGGTGCGGGTCACCTTCGGCGGCAAGGAGCTCCGTGACGTCGTCGCCGGCGGCCGCGACCAGCGCTTCAAACTGTTCCTGCCGCAGCCCGGCCAGGACGCGCCGGTGCTGCCCGCCGCCCGCGACGAGACCTGGTTCACCGAGTGGCGGGCCCAGGACCCGGCCGTACGAGCCTTCATGCGCACCTACACCGTGCGGGACATGCGGTACGGGCCGGACGAGATGGACGTCGACTTCGCCGTCCACGGCGACGCCGACGGACACGGCGGCCCCGCCACGAACTGGGCCCAGGCCGCCCGCCCCGGCGACGCGGTCACCGTCCTCGCCCCCGTCGTCGAGGACAACGGCGGCGTCGACTTCCAGCCGCCCGCGGACACGGACTGGGTCCTGATCGCCGCCGACGAGACCGCGCTGCCGGCCGTCGCCGGCATCCTCGCCTGGCTCCCGGCCGGCACGCCCGCCAAGGTCTGGATCGAGGTCCCCCACGCGGAGGACGTCCAGGACCTGCCCACGGACGCCGCCGCCGAGATCACCTGGCTCGTACGGGGCGCCGCCGAGCCGGTCCTGAGCGCCGTCCGCGCCGCGGACCTCCCCGCCGGCAAGCCCTACGCCTGGCTGGCCGGCGAATCGGGCACGGTCCGCGGCCTCCGCCGCCACCTGGTCAACGACCGGTGCCTGGACCGCCGCACGGTGACCTTCACGGGCTACTGGCGCAGGGGGGCGACGGAGGAGGACTTGCTGGCCGAGCTCAGCTAGGAAATAAGCCTGGCCGGCGTTTGAGGCCAAGGGGGTCTGGGGCGCAGCCCCAGTTACGGGAAGGGGCGGGTCAGGGGAGAAACCCCCCACCCGCCCCAGCCACGTCACAGCCCGAGCAAACCCACCGCCTTGGCGGAGTCCAGCTCACAAACCCCGCCCCCCGCAGCCGTCCACGCGACAGCACAAAGCGCCCGAAGCCCGTCCACAGAATCCCCGTCCCCCTCAAGGGCAAGCGCACCCCCGTCAACAGACGCGGTCCACCCCCCGCACCGGAATCCACCCGCGACAGGCACAACCGGCGGCTGCGCCACGAGCAGCCCCCGAAGATCCGCCGCCACATACGTCGCCCGATGCTCCGGCCGCGCCGCAACCAGCTGCGCGGCCGTCGTCACACCGGTCAGCACCAGCAGCGAGTCCACCCCGCCCACGTTCGCGCCCTCGATGTCCGTGTCGAGCCGGTCGCCGACCACCAGCGGCCGCTCCGCGCCCGTCCGCAGCACCGTCTCCCGGTGCATCGGCGGCTGCGGCTTGCCCGCCACCTGCGGCGTCGCGCCCGTGGCTATCCGGACGACCTCCACGGCCGAGCCGTTGCCCGGGGCGATCCCGCGCCCGCTGGGAATCGTCAGGTCGGTGTTGGAGGCGAACCACGGCACGCCCGCCGCCACCGCGTACGACGCCTCCATCAGCCGCGACCACGGCATGTCCGGCCCGCCGTAGCCCTGCGCGACAGCGGCGGGGTCGTCGTCCGCCGAGTCCACCGGCACCAGCCCGCGCTCGCGCAGCGCCACCCGCAGCCCCTCGGCGCCGATCACCAGCACCCGGGAGCCGGCGGGCACCTGCTCGGAGATCAGCCGCGCCACGGCCTGGGCCGAGGTGATCACGTCGGAGGGCTCGGCCGGGACGCCCAGCCGGGTCAGGTGGGCGGCCACCGTCTCCGGGGTGCGCGCGGCGTTGTTCGTCACGTAGGCGAGGTGCATCCCGCCCGCGCGGGCCGTCTCCAGCGACTCGACGGCGTGCGCGATGGCCTCGCCGCCCGCGTACACCACGCCGTCGAGGTCGAGCAGCGCCGTGTCGTAGGCCTCGCCGAGGGGCCGCTCGCTGCCGTCGGGCCGCGTCCGGACGGTCTGATTCATCCTGTACTCGCTCCTTGTGCTGTACGTCTCTTCCACGATCATTGCTCACGGGGCCATGAGACATAACATTTCCCAATGAGCACTCCAGGCCGAGCAGGGAAAGCAGGGCAAGGACTTCAACTCGCCCCCTTCCGAGGGCTGCGCTATGTCCCGGAGCGGGTCGGCAGCCTCGCCGCCGTCACCTCGCCACCGTACGACGTCGTCGTACGGCCCGACGGGTTGCGTCACCTGGAGACCGCGGACCCGCACAACATCGTCCGGCTGATCCTCCCCCAGGCCGCGAGCGCCGCCGACCGGCACCGGCTGGCCGCGGAGACGCTGCGCCGCTGGCAGGACGAGCAGGTCCTGGCCCCCGACCCGGAGCCCGCGCTGTACGTGTACGAGCAGCGGGGCGGCGGCATACTGCAACGGGGCCTCATCGGCGCACTGCGCCTCAGCCCCCGTGAGGAGGGCGTCGTCCTCCCCCACGAGGACGTCATGCCGCACATCGTCGAGGACCGTGCGGCCCTCATGCGCGACACGGGGGCCAACCTCGAACCGCTGCTCTTCTCCTACCGGGGCAACGGCAGCACGACGGGCGCGGCGGGCGTCATCGACCGCGTCACCGCCACGCCGCCGCTGCTGTCCACGACGACCGACGACGGCTACGCGCACCGCCTGTGGTCCATCACCGACCCGCACGACCTCGAACTGATCGGCAAGGACCTCTCGCAGCAGCACGCCCTCATCGCCGACGGCCACCACCGCTGGGCGACGTACCTGCGGCTGCGCGCCGAGCAGCCCGCGCCCGGCCCCTGGGACTTCGGCCTCGTGCTGCTGGTGGACACCGCCCGCTACCCGCTGCGGGTACGGGCCATCCACCGCCTGCTGCACCGGCTGCCGGTCGCCGAGGCCCTGGCCGCCGTGGAGGGCGTCTTCCGCGTCCGCACCCTCGACGGGCCGCTGCCCGCGGCGCTCGACGCGCTGGCGGAGGCGTCGGAAAGGCCCGGCAACGCCTTCGTCCTGGCGGGCGACGGCCGCTTCCACCTCCTCGACCGCCCGGACCCGGCCGTGCTGGCCCGCCTGGTCCCGGCGGACCGCCCGGAGGCGTGGCGCACTCTGGACGCCACGGTCCTGCACTCGGTCCTGCTGGAGCACGTGTGGCGGGTGCCGGACGACCCGGAGCACATCGGCTACATCCACGAGACGGCGGCGGCCGTGAAGCAGGCCGAGCGGCACGGCGGCACGGCGGTGCTGATGCATCCGGTCAAGGAGGACGTGGTCCGGGAGCTGGCGGAACAGGGCGTGACCATGCCGCGCAAGTCCACCTCGTTCGGGCCCAAGCCGGCGACGGGGCTGGTGCTGCGGAGCCTGGCCCTGAACTGAACGACGCCGAACGCACGAAACACGAAGAGGGTGGCACCCCGGGAACGGGATGCCACCCTCTTCGCTATTGCCTGGTCACTGCCCCGAGGGGTCAGCTGTTGTCGTCGGCGGCCTTGTCGGCGTCGGCGGACTTCTCGGCCTGGACCGGCTTCTCGGCCTCGGCCGGCTTCTCCGCGGCTTCCTCGGACTTCTCGGCAGCCTCGGCGGCGCCGGACTCCTCGGATTCCACGGACTCCTCGCCGGAGGTGACCTCGGTGACCTCGTCCTCGGAGTCCTCGGACTCGACCATGGCGTCCGTGAACTCGACGCCGTCCAGCTCCGCGAGGCGGTCGGAGGCGTCCGTCTGGCCGCCCTGGTCGGCTTCGAGGGCCTTGGCGAACCACTCGCGGGCCTCGGCCTCGCGGCCGACGTCCAGCAGCGCGTCGGCGTACGCGTAGCGCAGGCGCGCGGTCCACGGCTGGACCGAGTTGGAGGCGAGCTCGGGGCTCTGCAGCGTCACGACGGCGGCGTCGGTCTGGCCCATGTCCTTGCGGGCACCGGCGGCGACCAGGCGCATCTCGACCTGGCCGGCCTTGTCGAGCTTGTTGACCTCGGGCTCGCCGGCCATGGCCAGCGCGCGCTCGGGGCGGCCCATGCCGCGCTCGCAGTCGGCCATCACGGGCCACAGCTCGACGGAGCCGGTCATGCGGCGGGCGGCACGGAACTCGGCGAGCGCCTCGGAGTACTTGGCCGTCGCGTACGAGGCGAAGCCGGCGGCCTCGCGGACCGCGGCGACGCGGGAGGCGAGACGCAGGGCGATCCGGGAGTAGGCGTAGGCCTGCTCCGGGTCCTCGTCGAGCAGGTTGGCGACCATGACGAGGTTGCGGGCGACCTCTTCGGCGAGGCCCTTCGGCAGGCTCATGAGCTCCTGCCGCACGTCCGCGTCGATCTCGTCACCGGTGACGTCGTCGGGGATCGGCAGGCGCTTCACCGGCTCGCGGTCGCTGCGGTCCCGGTCGCGGTCGTCACGGCGCCCGTAGCCGCCGGAACGGTCGTCACGGCCGCCGCGGTAGCCGCCGCCCTGGCGGTCGTCACGGAACGAACGGCGGGGGCCGCGGTCGTCGCGGCCGCCGCGGTAACCACCGCGGTCGTCGTCGCGGCGCGGGCCGCGGTCATCGCGACGGTCGTCACGGCGGAAGCCGCCACGGTCGTCCTCACGACGGGGGCCGCGGTCGAAGCCGCCACGGTCGTCGTCACGGCGCGGGGCGCGGTCGTCACGGCGGTCGTCGCGACGGAAGGGGGGACGGTCGCCACCACGGTCGTCACGGCGACCGAAGCCACCGCCGGCCGGACGGCCGCCGCGGTCGTCGTCGCGACGCGGGCCGCGGTCGAAGCCGCCACGGTCGTCGCGACGCTCGTCACGACGGAAGGAGGGACGGTCGCCGCCACGGTCGTCGCGGCCGCCGCGGAAGCCACCGCGGTCGTCGTCACGACGGGGACCGCGGTCGCCACCACGGTCGTCACGACGGTCGTCGCGACGGTCGTCGCGACGGTCGTCGCGACGGTCGTCGCGACGGTCGTCGCGACGGAAGGACGGGCGGTCACCACCACGGTCATCGCGGCCGCCGCGGAAGCCGCCGCGGTCGTCATCACGGCGCGGGCCGCGGTCATCACGGCGCTCGTCACGACGGAAGGACGGACGGTCGTCACGGCGGAAGCCGCCCCGGTCGTCGTCACGGCGCGGGCCGCGGTCGAAGCCGCCACGGTCGTCACGGCGCTCGTCACGGCGGAAGGACGGGCGGTCGCCACCGCGGTCGTCGCGACGGTCATCGCGGCGGAAGCCGCCACGGTCGTCATCGCGGCGCGGGCCGCGGTCGTCACGGGGGAAGGAGGGACGGTCGTCGCGGCCGCGGAAACCACCGCCGGCCGGACGCCCACCGCGGTCATCGCGGCGCGGGCCGCGGTCATCGCGACGGTCGTCACGGCGGAAGCCGCCACGGTCATCGTCACGGCGCGGGGCGCGGTCGTCACGACGGAAGGAGGGACGGTCGCCACCGCGGTCGTCGCGGCCGCCGCGGAAACCACCGCGGTCGTCGTCACGACGGGGACCGCGGTCGCCGCCACGGTCGTCACGACGGAAGGACGGACGGTCGCCACCACGGTCGTCACGACCGCCGCGGAAACCACCGCCGCCGCCGGCCGGACGGCCGCCGCGGTCGTCGTCGCGGCGCGGGCCGCGGTCATCACGGCGGGGGCCACCGCGTCGGTCGTCGCGGCGGAAACCGCCGCGGTCGCCACCCGAACGGTCGTCGGGGTAGTTGGTGGGCATCGACGTGACTCCTGTCTTCAGGTACCGCAGTCATTCTCGCGCAACCGGCGGACCGGCGCGCTTCGGCAGAAATACAAAAAAGGACCCTTGGTCCCAGCGTGAACGCTGGGACCAAGGGTCCTTGAAATATTGTTCGGCGGCGTCCTACTCTCCCACACGGTCCCCCATGCAGTACCATCGGCGCTGAAAGGCTTAGCTTCCGGGTTCGAAATGTTACCGGGCGTTTCCCTAACGCTATGACCACCGAAACCCTATCGGTTTCGAGCGAACAAGCACACTTTTCAATTAAGGTGGTTCTGCTCAAACCAGCAACTGTTCGTTGCTTCAGAACTAACACAGTGGACGCGAGCAACTGAGGACAAGCCCTCGGCCTATTAGTACCAGTCAGCTCCAACCGTTACCGGTCTTCCACACCTGGCCTATCAACCCAGTCGTCTACTGGGAGCCTT
>NZ_RBAM01000012.1 GCF_003626645.1 Streptomyces klenkii
CCAACCAGATCAACAACGTGCTGGTCTTCCCGGGTGTCTTCCGCGGCCTTCTGGACGCGCAGTCCCGCACCGTCGACACCGGCATGATGCTCGCCGCCGCCAGGGCCCTCGCCGACGTCGTCACCGAAGACGAACTCAACGCGAACTACATCATCCCCAGCGTCTTCAACCCGGGCGCCACGGAGTCCGTCGCGGCCGCCGTGAAGCGCGCGGCCCTGGCGCTCCGTCAGGCCGAGTAAGCAGAGCAGGAACAGGAAGACGAAAGGGGCCCGCCGGCCGGCGGGCCCCTTCGTTGTCGTTCAGCAGACGGGCTCCGCCTCCCCGTCCACCGCCTTCGCGCGGGCGAACTGCGTGCGGTGCAGCTCCTCGTAGCGTCCGCCCGCGGCCAGCAGCTCGCTGTGGGTGCCGCGTTCGACGATCCGGCCGTCCTCGACGACGAGGATGAGGTCGGCGGCCCGCACCGTGGACAGCCGGTGGGCGATCACCACGGCCGTGCGGCCCTCCAGGGCTTCGGCCAGCGCCTCCTGGACCGCGGCCTCGGACGTCGAGTCGAGGTGGGCGGTCGCCTCGTCCAGGATGACGACGCGCTGGCGGGCCAGCAGCAGGCGGGCGATGGTCAGCCGCTGCCGCTCGCCGCCGGAGAGCCGGTAGCCGCGCTCGCCGACGACCGTGTCCAGCCCGTCGGGCAGGGCGGCCACCAGGCCGTCGAGCCGGGAGCGCCGCAGCGCGTCCCAGATCTCCTCCTCGGCGGCGTCCGGCCGGGCGATGAGGAGGTTGGCGCGGACCGTGTCGTGGAAGAGGTGCCCGTCCTGGGTGACCATGCCGAGGGTCTCGCGGATGGAGTCCGCGCTCAGGTCGCGCACGTCGATGCCGCCGAGGCGCACGGTTCCGGCGTCCGCGTCGTACAGCCGCGGCAGCAGCTGGGCGATGGTCGACTTCCCCGCGCCGGAGGAGCCCACGAGGGCGACCATGCGGCCGGGTTCGGCGCGGAAGGAGACGCCGTGCAGGACCTCGGCGCCACCGCGCGTGTCCAGGCCTGCGACCTCCTCCAGGGAGGCGAGTGAGACCTTGTCGGCGGACGGGTAGCCGAACCGTACGCCGTCGAACTCGACGGAGACCGGCCCGTCCGGCACCTTCCGTGCGCCCGGCTTCTCGGCGATCAGCGGTTCGAGGTCGAGGACCTCGAAGACGCGCTCGAAACTGACGAGGGCGCTCATCACCTCGACACGGGCACCGGCCAGAGCGGTGAGCGGGGCGTAGAGGCGGGTGAGGAGGAGGGCGAGCGCGACGACGGCTCCCGGCTCCAGCCGGCCGTGCAGCGCGTAGAAGCCGCCGAGACCGTAGACGAGGGCCAGGGCCAGCGCGGAGACGAGAGTGAGGGCCGTGATGAACGCCGACTGCGCCATGGCGGTGCGGACGCCGATGTCCCGCACCGCGCGGGCGCGGGCCGCGAACTCGGTGGACTCGTCCGCGGGCCGGCCGAACAGCTTGACGAGGGTGGCGCCCGGCGCGGAGAACCGCTCGGTCATCCGGCTGCTCATCGCGGCGTTGTGCGCGGCCGCCTCGCGCTGGAGCCCGGCCATGCGCGTGCCCATCCGGCGGGCGGGCACGACGAACACGGGCAGCAGGACGAGGGCGAGCAGCGTGATCTGCCAGGAGATGCTGAGCATCACTCCGAGCGTCAGGACGAGAGTGACGAAGTTGGAGGCGACGCCGGACAGGGTGTTGCTGAAGGCCCGCTGGGCGCCGATGACGTCGTTGTTGAGGCGGCTGACGAGCGCGCCCGTGCGGGTGCGGGTGAAGAAGGCGACCGGCATCCGCTGGACGTGGTCGAAGACCGCGGTCCGCAGGTCGAGGATGAGCCCTTCGCCGAGGGTCGCCGACAGCCAGCGGGTGAGGATGCCCAGGCCCGCCTCCGCGACGGCAAGCACGGCGATGAGCAGCGCGAGCCGGACGACGGTACCGGTGTCGTCACCGTGCACGATGGCACCGACGACGCGCCCGGCCAGGATCGGCGTGGCCACCGCGAGCAGCGCCATGGCCACGCTCAGCAGCAGGAACTGCCCCAGCCTGCGCCGGTGCGGCCGCGCGAAGGCGGCGATGCGGCGCAGGGTGGCCCGCGAGAAGGGCCGCCGGCCCTGTTCGGCGTTCATCGCGCTGTGCAGCGATTGCCACGCCGTGACTTCCATGCTCATGGGGCTCTCCTCGGGAGATGTCGTGACACCCGCACGCTAGAAGCTCAACCATGCTTGAGGTCAAGCATGGCACCCGACGGCATCCCCCCGCCCCGCGCTTCCTCTCACGTCCTCACGCTCTCACGTCCTCGCACTCTCACTCCCTCACGCCGGTTCCGCCCCGTGCCACACCGTCGTCACGTTGCAGAATTCCTTGATGCCGTGGCCCGAGAGCTCGCGTCCGTATCCCGAACGCTTGACGCCGCCGAACGGCAATGCGGGGTGCGAGGCGGTCATGCCGTTGAAGAAGACGCCCCCGGCCTCGATGTCCCGCGCGAAACGTTCCTGTTCCGCCGCGTCCGTGGTCCACACGTTCGAACTCAGTCCGAAGGGCGTGTCGTTGGCCAGCTCGACGGCCTCGTCGAGGCCGCCCACGCGGTAGACGGTCGCCACGGGGCCGAACGCCTCTTCGCGGTGGATGCGCATGTCGGGGGTGATGCCGGTGAGGACCGTCGGCTCGTAGAACCAGCCCTGCGGCAGGTCCTTCGGCCGCTGCCCGCCGCACAGGGCCGTCGCTCCCCGCCGTACGGCGTCGTCCACGAGCTCCTCCAGGTCGGCGCGTCCCTGTTCGCTGGCCAGGGGGCCGACGTCGGTGGAGCCGGCCATGGGGTCGCCGACGGCGAGCCCGGCCATGCGGGCGGTGAAGCGTTCGACGAAGGCGTCGTGGACGTCCGCGTGGACGATGAAGCGCTTGGCGGCGATGCAGGACTGGCCGTTGTTCTGGACGCGGGCGGTGACCGCGGTCCGCACGGCGCGTTCGAGGTCGGCGGACGGCATCACCACGAACGGGTCGCTGCCGCCCAGTTCGAGGACGGTCTTCTTCACCTCGTCGCCGGCGATCGCGGCGACCGACCGGCCGGCGGGCTCGCTGCCGGTGAGGGTCGCCGCGGCGACCCTGGGGTCGCGGAGGATGCCCTCGACGGCCCGCGAGCCGATGAGCAGGGTCTGGAAGCAGCCCTCGGGGAAGCCGGCGCGGCGGAAGAGGTCGCCCAGGTAGAGCGCGGTCTGCGGCACGTTCGAGGCGTGCTTGAGCAGCCCGGCGTTGCCCGCCATGAGGGCGGGGGCCGCGAAGCGGACGACCTGCCAGAGGGGGAAGTTCCACGGCATGACGGCGAGGACCACGCCCAGCGGCCGGTAGCGGACGCGGGCGAGCGCGGCCCCGGAGTCGGCGACCTCGGCCTGCGGCGGGTGCTCGTCGGCCAGCAGCTCCGCGGCGTGCGCGGCGTACCAGCGCATGGCCTTGACGCACTTGGCCGCCTCCGCGCGGGCGGCGGCCAGCGGCTTGCCCATCTCGGTGGTCATCGTGCGGGCGATGTCCTCCTGGTCCTCCTCCAGGAGGTCCGCGGCCCGGTTGAGCAGGCGGGCCCGTTCGGCGAGGTCCGTGGTGCGGTAGTGCCGGAACGCCGACGCCGCGGCGGCCAGGCGCCGCTCGATCTCCTCGGCTCCCAGCTCCTCGAACGTCCTGAGCGTCTCGCCGTTCGCGGGGTTCACCGTTGCGATGGGCATGGGGTGCCCTCCTCATGCTCGATGCCTCGACCTGTGTGCGCCTCTCGGGGACCGGCCCCGTCCGTCCTGTACCACGCCGCGCACGAGTCAACCCGGCGGCAGGAGCCTTTGACCCGTCCGGTGCGGGCCCGCTCAGGGGTACGGGGGCGGGCGGCGATCGGCGGCGCGGGGCGTGCGCGGGTCAGTGGTACGGGCTCCGGTCAGCGGTACGGGCGCGCGCCGGGGCGGGCCTCACCCCGTACGGTGGTCCGCGGCGTCGTCCGTGGCGCGCGGCTGGCCGGGCAGCATCCGCACCGCGTCCTGCGCCGCAGCGCCCTCGGCGCCGGCGTCCGCCGCGCTCCCCGCCTCCCCCGCCGGGTACGGGCACGGCAGCAGCCGCGTGCGGTAGAGCCAGGCCACGGCGCTCCCCGACGCCAGCCCGAAGAAGAGGCAGGACACCCACGGCAGCCAGGCCCGCCCGGTGCGCTCGCCGACGTCCATCACCCAGCCGATCACGGCGTTCCCGCCGGCCGCCGTCGCCCCGGACAGCACGTAGAAGAGGCCGAAGTACGTACCGGTCAGCCGCTCACTGCCGAACCGCGGGATCAGCCCCAGGACCGGCGGATAGGCGACCATGCCGCCGAAGTACAGCAGCAGCGAGGCGGAGATCATGACGAGGAGCCGCGGCACCACGTCCCCGGCGCCCGTCGGCGGCGACGCGTCGCACACGAGCAGCGGCGGCACGAAGCCGAGCCCTATGACGGCGATGCCGGCCCCCACCCAGCGCATGCCGCCCCCGCGCTGCTCCAGGCTCCGGGTGATCCGGAACTGGAACAGCAGGTTGGCGACCGCCCCGGCGCTGAGCAGCAGGGCCTCGGCCCCGCTCCAGCCCGACGCCTGCTGCGCGCCGTCGGGCAGCAGCATGTACAGCTGGTTCTCCATGATGAACATGCCGGTGGTGGCGAAGGCGAAGCACAGGAAGCGGCGGTTGCCGAGCACCTCCCGCAGCTCCCGCACGATGGGCTCGTGGCCGGAGGTGACCTCGCGCGCCGGGAGCGCGAACGCCTGGGCGACGGTCAGCACGGCGAAGAGGCCGGCCGCCGTGAGGGCGCAGATCCGGAAGTCGGTCAGGTAGAGCACGCTGCCGGCGAGCAGCCCGACGAGCGAGCCGATCGTGGCGAAGACATTGAGCAGGGCGAACGCCTCGGCCTTGCGCTCGCCCGACTCGTGGGAGACGTAGGAGCGCACGGCCGGGTAGAAGAGCGCGGCGGCGAGCCCGCTGATTCCGGAGGCGGCGAGCAGCAGGGGCAGCGAGTTGCCGAACGAGAAGAGCGTGAAGCCCACGGTCCGCAGGGCGCATCCGGCGATGATGACGACGCGGGGGCCGAGCCGGTCGGCCGCGGTGCCGCCGATGATGTACATGCCCTGCTGGCTGAGGTTGCGCACTCCGAGGACCAGCCCGACGACGGCCGCGGACATTCCGAGATCATGCCCGATATAGGTCGCCAGAAACGGAATCAGCAGATAGAAACCGGCATCGATGCCGCACTGGTTGATGAATAGCAATCGCAATGCGAGAGGGCACTCGCGGACCGCCCGAAGAGTTCTCATGCGCGTCCCTGCAGTCAGCCCGAGCGAGGGGACATCTTGGGCCCCGGCCCCGGTCAGGGGCCGGGGTTCCCCGGCGATTGGGTCGACTCCGCCCCGCAGCTCCCGGCCGCGCTCGGAAGGGTACTCAGCGGATACGTTAGCAAAGCCGACGTCCTATCAACAGGGTGAGATTCCGGGCATGAGCGGCTCCTGGAGTAAACCGGCACAAGGGAATTGCGCCCCGCCTCTCTCTTCGAGAGCTGGAACTCGCGTGCCCCGTTATTGCGTTCACGCGGCGGTGCGGAGTGTGATGCGGTGCGATGCGATGTGATGGGGCGCGATGCGATGTGATGCGGCCCGCCGCGGGGTCGCCGGCCGTGCGGCGCCGAGGGGCCGGACGGCGTTCCCCCGGAAGGGTGAAAACCGCGACTGAATTCCCGCCAACAGAACATGGATTCTCCGCCGAATCCATTCTTCAGACCACCGCCCGCCCGAAGATGCCGAAAGGCCCGCGGGCCGCGGGCGACTTCGCGACGATGGCCGTATGAACGACCGGAACTTCTTGGAGCGCACCAAGCAGTTCGCGCTCTACCTGGCCGAGCTCCAGACGGTCCTCGACCCGGAGTCCTACGCGTTACTGCTGCGGATCCTCAAGGGCTTCAACGAGGCGATCGTGCACCGGGAGAGCGGGATCGACATTCCCTTCTCGCCACGCGAAAAGGAGTTGTTCACACCTGAGTTCGGCCGGGTGCTCACCAGACTCGCCGGCTTTCTCGGGCCGCACGGCATGCACGTCGTCGTCGGCACCCACGGCTCTCCCCCGCCGGCCGCCGAGCACGACCGGAGCGAGGTCGACGCCATCGCCCGGGCGAGCGGCATGAACCCGTAACGGCCCCGCGGATCGTCTACAGTCGCGTCCACTTCCGCAGTCCGCAGTTCCCTTTCCGTAGTCACCCTTCCCGTAGTCACACTGCCCGCGGTCCCACTTCCCGCGGTCCCCCGCGTACGCCGTCGCATCAGGGAGGCCACGCCTCGTGCCTGCTCAGTCCGCCGCCGCCCTGGCGGTCAATCCGCTCGACGCCTCCTCGCTGCTTTCCGCGTTCGGCGCGCTCGGCATCGCCGCGGTGATGTTCGCCGAGACCGGCCTGCTGATCGGCTTCTTCCTGCCGGGCGACTCCCTGCTGTTCACCGCCGGCCTGCTGGCCCGCAGCGGGGCCCACTCCGGGCCGCACCTGGACCTCGTGCAGGTCCTGGCCGCGTCCGTGGCCGGCGCCCTGGCCGGCGCCCAGGTCGGCTACGTCCTCGGGCGGCGCGGCGGGCGGGCGCTGCTGACCCGCTCCCGCAGCCGCAAGCTGCACGAGGGCGCCGAGCGCGCCGAGGAGCTGCTCGGCCGCTACGGGCACGCCCGCGCCATCGTGCTGGCCCGCTTCGTCCCGGTGGTGCGCACGGTCCTCAACCCCCTCGCCGGGGCCCTGGGCGTCCCGGCGCGCACCTTCGCGCTCTGGCAGGTGGCCGGCGGCCTGGTGTGGACGGTGGGCCTCGTCCTCGCCGGCTACGGGCTGGGCTCGGCCGTGCCGAACGTGGACCGCTATCTGCTGCCCGTCGTGGGCGCCGTCGTCGCCCTGTCCCTGCTGCCGGTCGCCCTCGAAGTGCTGCGCAGCCGCAAGCGCCCCGCCGCGTCCGTCACGCCGGAGACGCGTCCCGAGGAGCCTCACCCTGCGGAGCCCTGTTCTCCGGAGGGCCGTCCTGCTCCTGCGCCCAGCGCCGGGCAAGAGCCGTGAAGGCCCGTGCCGCCGCGCTCTGGTAGGCGGCTTCGCGGCGCAGCAGCGTGACGGTGCGTGAGGGGAGCGGCGGATCGACCGGTACGGGGTGCAGGTGCGCCGGTCCGCGCGTGATGGCGTCGGGCAGCACGGTGGCGAGGGCGCCCCGGCCGACGATCTCGGTGAGCGCGTTGATGGAGTTGGCCTCGACGGCGATGCGCGGCGTGATGCCGTGCCCGGAGAGGTAGTCGTCGATGTGACGGCGCGTCGCGAAGTCGCCGCTGAGCAGGGCGAGCGGCTGGCCGGCCAGTTCCGCGGCCGGCAGCGCGGTGGTGCGGCCCGCGCAGGCGTGGCCGGCCCCTACGACGAGGCCGAGCGTCTCGGTGAACAGGCCGGTACCGGCGATCCCCGGCAGGTGCGTACCGCTGAAGGCGATGCCCAGGTCCAGTTCGTCGGACAGGAGGGCGGATTCGATGCGGTCCTGCGGCAGCTCGCGCAGGTCGATGTCGATCCCGGCGTGCCGGGCGTGGAAGTCCGCCACGAGCGGCCCGACCAGGTACGCGGTGAACGTCGGCGTCACGGCCAGCCGCAGGGTCCCGCGCGTGAGGTCCTGTACGTCCAGCACGGCGCGCTCCGCCGCCGCGAGGTCTTGCAGGGCGCGCCGGGCGTGGCGCGCGTACACTTCGCCCGCGTCGGTGAGGCGCACGGTGCGCCCGGAGCGGTCGAGCAGCTGGACCCGTACGGACCGCTCCAGCTGCTTGATCTGCTGTGACAGCGTCGGCTGCGAGATGTGCAGGGCCTCCGCGGCGCGGGTGAAGTTCGCGTGCTCGGCGACGGCGAGCAGATAGCGGAGGTGGCGCAGTTCCATGCGGGCAACTATAGGCAGCCATAGACCGCGTCGATGGCTGCCCCGGGATACGCCCGCAGCCGCCTATGCACGGGGCCCGGCGGTCAGCTCTGCCCGATGCCCTCGAACCAGGTGGCGCCGCCCTCCACGGCGTGCTTGATGCGCCGGACCGCGAACTCCTGGAGCGGCGGCAGGGCGTCCGGCTCGAACCAGCCGACTTCCAGGGACTCGTCGTCGTTGACGCGCGCCTCGCCGCCCACGGCCCGGCACAGGAAGCAGACGTCCATGTACTGGCACTGGTCGCCGTTGGGGTAGGTGACGGGGGCGAGCGCCTCGACCACCAGGACGCTCTCCGCCACGCAGTGGACGGCGGTCTCCTCGTACACCTCGCGCACGATGGCGGAGGCGGGCTGCTCGCCGGGGTCGGGGATGCCGCCGATGATCGCCCACTCGCCGCTGTCCGAGCGGCGGCCGAGGAGCACGCGGCCCTCGGCGTCGAGGACGACGGCGCTCACGCCGGGGATCCACAGGAGCTGCTGGCCCGCGGTCGCGCGGAGGTCTCGGATGAAATCGGGGGTGGGCATGGCTGGAGCCTAGTGGTCCGGGAGGGGTGGGCGTTCACCCAGGTGGCGGCAGGGGCGGTGGGAAAGGCCCAGGTCAGGCCGGGGCCTTGCGGCCGGGGGCGAGCCGCAGGGCCCGGCGGATCACCCGTACGGCGGATTCCGCGTCGTCGACGGTGACCGTGAAGGTGCGGCCGTCGCCGAGGCGGAGCACGAAGCCCTCGCCGCGGCGCACGACGACGGCGGTGCCCTTCTCGGGCCGCCACCGGTAGCCCCAGCCGCCCCACTGGCGCGGCGTGACGCGCGGGGCGAAGTCCGCGTCGACCACGTGGGACAGCGGGATGCGGGTGCGCGGCACGCCGATGTGCCCGCAGCGCACCTCCAGCGCCTCCATGTCGACCCGTACGGCCACATGGACGAACGCGAGGGTGCCGTAGAGCATCAGCAGCCCGGCCGCGACGCAGCCGACGACCGCCATGACGAGAGGGGCCAGACCTGAGGTCCATGCGCTGTCGACGGCCAGTTCGACGCCGAGTGCCAGGCAGGCGGCGCCGGCCGCGGCAAGCAGCCACTGGACGCGGTTGGTCGCGCGACCGGTCCAGACGGCGAGGTCCGCGGCGCCGTCGGCCGGGGAAGGGGGTCCGGCCGCGCCCGTGTTCTCGTCGTCCTCGTGGCCCTGCGGGCCCTTGGAATGGTCCCTCATACCAGGCAGCCTACTCACCTTCCGCCACCACGGCAGGGGTGATGCAGGGACCGCACCGGAACGGGTGGCCGGAAAGGACCGCGGCCTCCTCAGGGGCGTACGGCGGCGGCCTCGCCGAGGGAGCGGCCCTCGGGGTAGGTCAGGGAGGCCGGGTCGATGCTGCCCTCACGGCCGCTGAGCAGCACCGTCAGGCGCCCGGACGGCGCGGCGTCGGGGGCGGGGGCGGCGCCGATGCGGCGCAGCGTCTGGGCGGCGACGGCCTCCGCCGAGCCGTACAGGGTCAGGCGCGGCACCGCCGGTGACAGCAGGGGCTGGACCGCCGCGCGGATACGCTCCGCAACGAGCTCGTAATGGGTGCAGCCCAGGACGACGTTCCTTACATTGCGGGGCGTGAGGGCGGCCGCGGCGGCGACCGCGGCGTTCACGGCCGCGGAGTCGGCGTACTGGACGGCGTCCGCGAGGCCGGGGCAGGGCACCTCGGTGACCTCGACGCCGGCCGCGAAGTCGCGGATCAGGCCGCGCTGGTACGGGCTGCCGGTGGTGCCCGGCGTGGCCCAGATGGCGACGGGGCCGCCCGCGGCCGCGGCGGGCTTGATCGCGGGCACGGTGCCGATCACCGGAATCGCCGGTTCCAGCTCCGCCCTTATCGCCGCGAGCGCGTGCACGGACGCCGTGTTGCAGGCGACGATCAGCGCGTCGGGGGCGAGGGCGGCCGCGGACCGGGCGCAGTCCAGGGCGTGCGCGATGATGTCCTCGGGCGTACGGGGGCCCCACGGCATGCCGTCGGGGTCGGAGGAGAGGACCAGATCCGCGTCCGGTCGCAGCCGGTGCACGGCGGCGGCCGCCGCGAGCAGCCCGTTGCCGGAGTCCATGAGCGCGATCTTCACCCGGTCACTCTAATGGATGGGCGGAAACGGCGGCCCAGGCGGGCGGGCGCGTTCGCTCCGCTTCTTGCGAAGACGCCGGTTTCTTGTGAAGACCCCGATCAGCCGCTTCTTGCCAAGACCCCCGATCAGCCGCCCTTCGTGCGGCAGACTGCGACGGGTGAGCGCGCTGACTTGGATCACTGCCGGTTCCCTGGCCGCGTGGCTGTGGCTGCTGCTGTGCCAGGGCTTCTTCTGGCGTACGGACGTGCGGCTGCCCGAGCGCACGCCGCCCGCGGTGTGGCCGCCGGTGGCGATCGTCGTCCCGGCCCGCGACGAGGCGGAGGTGCTGCCGTCGAGTCTGCCGTCCCTGCTCGCCCAGGACTACCCGGGGCGGGCGGAGGTCTTCCTCGTGGACGACGGAAGCTCCGACGGCACCGGGGAGCTGGCCCGGGCCCTGGCGGCCGAGCGGGGCGGGCTGCCGCTGACCGTCGACTCCCCCGGCGAGCCCGGGCCGGGGTGGACGGGCAAGCTGTGGGCCGTGCGGCACGGCATGGCGCTCGCCCGGGCCCGCACCGACGCCACGTACCTGCTGCTCACCGACGCCGACATCGCCCACGCGCCGGACAGCCTGCGCGAGCTCGTCGCGGCGGCGGAGTCGGGCGGCCTGGACCTCGTGTCGCAGATGGCCCGGCTGCGCGTGGCCACCGTGTGGGAGCGGCTGATCGTCCCCGCCTTCGTCTACTTCTTCGCGCAGCTGTACCCGTTCCGCCGGATCAACCGGCCGGGCGCGCGGACCACGGCCGCCGCGGGCGGCTGCGTCCTCCTGCGGAGCGACGCCGCCGAGCGGGCGGGCGTCCCGGACAGCATCCGGCAGGCCGTGATCGACGACGTGACGCTCTCCCGGGCGGTGCGGCGCACGGGCGGCCGGATCTGGCTGGGTCTCGCGGACCGGGTGGACAGCGTCCGGCCGTATCCGGGCCTGGGCGAGCTGTGGCGGATGGTCTCGCGCAGCGCGTACGCCCAGCTTCGCCACAACCCGCTGCTCCTGGCCGGGACGGTCGCCGGGCTGGCGGTGGTCTACCTGGCACCGCCGGTCGCCGTGGTGGCGGGCGCCCTGACCGGCGACACCGTCGCGCTGATCGCCGGGGCCGCCGCCTGGGCGGTGATGACCGGGACGTACATGCCGATGCTGCGCTACTACCGGCAGCCGCTCCTCCTGGCCCCGCTGCTGCCGTTCACCGCGCTGCTCTACTTGCTGATGACCGTGGACTCGGCGGTCCAGCACTACCGGGGCCGGGGCGCGGCCTGGAAGGGGCGGACGTACGCCCGCCCCGAGGCCGCGCCCTGAGCGGCCCGGCCCGTCACTTGCGGCCCGGCGTCCAGTTCATGCCCCAGCCGTAGGCGCGGTCGAGGGTGCGCTGCGGGCTGACGCCGCGGTCGGGCACGAGGTAGCGGGCCTCGCGCTGGACGACGAGGTCGCCGCCGTTGTTGGTGATGAGGGCCAGCGCGCAGACGTTGGAGAGCACGGTGCACTCGTCGAGCGAGAAGTCGACGGGCGCGCCGTGCTGCGGCTGGAGCGTGACCGTGGCGTGCAGACCGGCGAAGCTCCGGGCGCCCTCGTAGATCGTCACGAAGACGAGGATGCGCCGGAAGTCGTTGATGTGGTCCAGGTTGACCGTGAGGTTCTCGCCGGCCGCCACCGCGCCCGTGCGGTCGTCGCCGTCGAGGTGGATGAACGGCGGCCGGTTCAGGGAGCCGAAGGAGTTGCCCAGCGCCTGCACCACGCCCTTGGTGCCGTCGCGCAGCTCGAAGAGGCAGCCGAGGTCGAGGTCCAGGTCGGAGTGCATGGCCATGGCCTTGCCGAACTTGTTGCCCCATCCCTTGAACGACTTGCGCACCTCCCAGTTGAGGTTGACGCGCAGCGCTCCGGACGTGCCGCCCTGCTTGGTCAGGGAGACGGTGGGCGACTCCTTGGTGAGCGTGACCTTCGTCAGGCGCACGGGCTGGGGCGCGGGCGGCGCGGCGGGCGGGGGCGGGGCGACCGGCCGCACGGGCGGGGCCGCGGGGGCCTGGGCGGGCGGGGCCGGTATGGCGGCGGCTGGAGCCGAGGCGGGGGGCGCGGCCGGGACGGAGGCCGGCTGCGGTTCGTCCACGGTGATGCCGAAGTCGGTCGCCAGGCCCTCCAGGCCGCTGCTGTAGCCCTGGCCCACCGCCCGGAACTTCCACTCGCCCTGGCGGCGGTAGAGCTCGCCGAGGACGAACGCCGTCTCTACGGTGGCGTCCGTGCTGTCGTAACGCGCGAGCTCCGCGCCGCCGGCCGCGTCGGTGACGCGGATGTACAGCCCCGGCACCTGCCCGAAGCTCCCGCCGTCGGCCGAGGCGGCCAGCACCACGGTCTCGACGGACGGCTCCACCGCGGCGAGGTCCACGGTGAGGGCGTCGGTCGTCGTGCCGGCGCCGGACGGCCGCTTCCCCTCGTGGCGCACCGCGCCCGAGGGGTGCACGGCCTGGTTGTAGAAGACGAAATCCGCGTCCGAGCGGACTCTGCCGCCGGCAAGCAGCAGGGCGGAGGCGTCGACGTCCGGCACCCCGGGGGCCGTGTTCCAGCCCAGCTCGACCCGCACCGCCGGCGCCGGAATCCGGACGTTGGCACCCTTCAGCATCCCCATGCTCCACCCCTAATGGACGGTCTCTTGCTTGAGGGGACAACGTATCGCGACTGTTTTTTGTCCCTGCTTGGCAGGGATTGGGGACGTGCGGACCTTGTGCCGGTACGGGCTTTGTGCCGGTACGGGTCCGGTGTCAATGCGGGCCTGGTGTCAGTACGAGCCGCCCGTGGCCTTGGGCGGCTCCGCGGGCGGGGGCGGGGCGTGGGTGTCCGGCGGGGGCGGCTTGGGCTTGGCCGCCGTGGGAGCCGCCGGATGGCCCTCGGTGGGCGGCACGGGCTTCGCGCCTGTGGGCGTCACCGGCTTCACGGGCTTCTCCGTGACCGGCTTCTCGGTGACCGGCTTCTGTGTGGCGGGCTTCTCGGTGGCGGGCTTCTCCGTGACCGGCGGTGCGACGGGCCGGGACGCCGTGGGCTTGGGGGCCTGCGTGCTCGCCCGGGGCGGGGTGGTGTGCGGAGTGCCGGGCGCGGTGCTGCCGTGCGACGGCTTCTGGGACGACACGCCCGGTCGCGGTGACATGGGGGGCGCCGTAGACGGCCGTACGCCCTGGGCCGAGGAGCGGTCTGACGGCCGGCCGGAACCACTGGAGGAGGATCCCGGTCCGGACGAGCCGGACCCCGACGAGCCGGATCCGGACGAGCTTGATCCTGACGAACCGGACGACGGTTCAGAGGACTTGTCCTTCGGCGGCTTCGAGGACGACTCACCGCCGCTCGGGCCCGAGGAGCCCGAGCCCGCGGAACCCGAGGATCCCGATGAACCCGGGGAACCCGGAGAGCCCGGAGGCGACTTCGGCGGATCCCAGTGGAAGGGCTTGCTGTCCTTGCTCCCGTCGCTGCCCACGCCGCGGTCGAAGGCCTTGTCCCCCTGGAAGGGGTCGACGAGGGGGATCTGTTTGACCGGACCCTGTTCCTTCGTACGGGCCTTGATGACGGTCACCTCCGTAGCGGTGAACGTCTCCCAGCGGGTCCCCGTGTAACTCGCCGCCTTCGTATCGACGTTGCTGTCCGGTTCCATGAGCGGGTTGCCGCAGTTGCATTTGACGGCGGGCCCCGTGTAGTTGTCCACGAGGACGAGCACGCCCTTCTGGAGCACCGACAGGTATTCGCTGGCCTCGCCGTCGCGGAAGTCGTGGTTCTTAACGAGCGTGTCGAACTCCAGGATCGTCTCGGTGAGGCCGTTGATGTACTCGCCGATCCTGCCCTCGTCGATGTTCTTCACCGCGGCCCACGCCCTGGCCTTCTCGGGGTCCTCGGTGAGCTGCTTGATCAGTGAGGCCTTGTCGCAGCGCGTGGCGCCCTGCACCCCTCCGAACGCGCCCCGGGCGTCCCCCGCCCGCTGCCCGCCGCCGCGCGTGGCGGAGCTGACGCCGCGGAGGTCGGTGTCCGGGTGCTCCACGAAGGGGAACGCCCCGCTCTCCCCCACGGCTTCCAGGACGAGTTGCACGGATTTGCCGCCGGACGACCCGCACCCGGCCAGGGCCGCGCCGCCGATCAGCGCGGGCGCGGCGAGGAGCGCGACGGCCCGGAGCCGGCGGCGCCGCGCGGAGGTTTTCTGCTGTATTTCCCGGAACGGATCGGCCACCAGCCGCATCTTCATCCCCCGATAGCTGGTCGGTTCTTTCCTTCGGCTTCTTCTTTCAATACGTTGCGCATTTGGTCACCCAGCCGCCGTTGCACGTGCCCGGGTTCTTGGTCGGCCCGGTCGTGGGGTAGGTAGGGGCGCTGGGATCGTCCGTGGCGTGCCCGGTCGGGCCGGGCGGGGAGGGGCTGGGGCTGGGTTCCTCCGAGCTCTCGGAGCTGCCGGAGCTGCCGGAATCGTCCGGTTGCACGGTGCCCGTGGAGCCCCCGTCCGGCTGCTGCCCGCCGTCCCCGTTCCCTCCCGCCGACAGCACCCCGGCGACGGTGCCGCCCGCGATGAGGAGCAGCGCCAGCAGCGGTCCCAGGTAGACGGGCCAGCCGCGGCGCGGCGGCGGTGCGCTGCCGGGGGCCGGACCCGGGCTCGGGCTCGGGCCGGGCGGCGGGAACGGGGGCTGCACCGCCCCCTGGGCCGCCATCGGATACCCGTAGGCCGGTCCGGCCGGCGGATACCCGTATGCCTGTCCGGCCGGCCCGGCAGGGCTAGCGACCGCGCCGGACGTGCTCGTCGGCGCCCCGGGCAGTCCACCGGGCGGTCCGGGCGTCGCGCTCGGTGAGGGCAAGGGGGTCGGCGGGGTGGGTGCGGACAGCGCGGTGGGCACGTATCCGCCGGGCTCGGGCCTGCCCCAGTCGGGCTGGGTGAGCGTCTGGCCGGCGGCGACGGCGTCCAGCAGGCGCTGCGCCTCGGTCGAGCCCATGCGGGTCTGCGGGTCCTTGCGCAGGAGGCCTTCGAGGAGCGGGGTGAGCGGCCCGGCGCGGCGCGGCGTGGGCGGGTCGTCCTGGACGACGGCTTGGAGCGTGCTGAGCGGCGAGGTGCGGCGGAAGGGCGAGACGCCCTCGACGGCCGAGTAGAGCGTGGCGCCCAGGGACCACAGGTCGGAGGGGGTGCCGGGCCGTTCGCCGAGGGCGCGCTCAGGCGCCAGGTAGTCGGGCGAGCCGACGAGGTCGCCGGTGCGGGTGAGGGTGCCGGAGCCCTCCACCAGGGCGATGCCGAAGTCGGTCAGGACGACGCGGCCGCCGGGCTCCAGCAGGACGTTCGCGGGCTTGACGTCGCGGTGCAGGACGCCGCAGGAGTGGGCGCTGCGCAGCGCCTGGAGCACCATCGAGCCGACCTTGGCGGCCTCCTTGGGGCTGAGCACGCCTTCGTGCTGGAGGATCTCGGCGAGCGACCGGCCCCGGACGAACTCCATGACGATCCAGGGGCGGCCCTCCTGCTCGACCACGTCGTGGACCGTGATGACGTTGGGGTGGCTGATGCGGGCGGCGGCGCGGGCTTCCTGCTTCAGGCGCGCGTAGAGGGTGCGGACGTCCTGCTCGCGCATGTGGTCGGGGGCCCGGACCTCCTTGGCGGCGACCTCCCGGTCGAGGAGCTCGTCGACAGCGCGCCAGACCACGCCCATGCCGCCGCTGCCCAGCTGGTCGATGAGCCGGTACCGGCCGGCCAGTAACGGATGCCGCTGCTGCTCGCCGTCCACGTTCGTGCGCCCCCTTCCCCGTACGCACGGCGCCCCGGGCCGTGCGCGTTTTCGGGCCACACCGGCTGGGACGAGCCGGGTCCGTGCGGCGTTCCCGGTTCCGCTGCCGTCCGGGGAGGCACCCGGCGCAGCGGGCGGCGCACCGGCGCGGGCTCAGGCGCGCAGGTCCGGGGTGCGGCTCGCTTTGCGCCCGAGCGCGGCCGCCGCGCGGGCGAAGACGACGGCGTCGCGGACGGCCGCCCCGCCGGGGTCGTTGTTGAAGTAGGCGTAGACGTGGGCCCGCGCGGGCCAGGTCTCGGCGATGCGGCCGGCCCAGCTCGCGAGCGCCGTCCGGCCGTAGCGCGGCCAGGGCCGGGCCCGCCCGCCGTGGAAGCGCACGTACCCCCAGGGGGCCGTCCGCCACAGCGGGGTGACGGGCCGTGAGCCGTGGTCGGCCCAGCACAGGGCGGCGCGGTGGCTGCGCAGGACGGCCCGCACCTCGTCGGTCCACCAGGAGTCGTGGCGGGGCTCGACGGCCACGCGGACGCCGTCGGGGAAGCAGCCGAGGGCGGCGTCCAGGAGCGCGGGGTCGGCGCGCAGGGTGGGCGGCAGCTGGAGGAGGACGGGGCCCAGCCGGCCGCCCAGCCCGGCGGCGTGCCGCATGAGCCGCCCGACCGGCTCCTCGGGCTCGCGCAGCCGCTTGATGTGGGTGAGGTAGCGGCTCGCTTTGACGGCCATGACGAAGTCGGCGGGCGTGCGGTCGTGCCAGTCGGCGAAGGTCCCGGTCGGCGGCAGCCGGTAGAAGGCGTTGTTGTTCTCGACCGTCGCGAACCGCCGCGCGTACTCCTCCAGCCACAGGCGCTGCGGGCAGCCGTCCGGGTAGAGGACGCCGCGCCAGTCCTTGTACTGCCAGCCCGAGGTTCCGACGTGCAGAGGCATGCGTGTTCCCTGCCCCGGCCGTGCGGGGGCGTCACGGGCGCCCCGCGAGGAACGCCGGATCGGCGGCGGTGCGCGGGGCCGCGGGTCGCCGGGGACGGGGCGCGCTGCGGTTGACTGGGGGCATGGACGAGGCTGACGAGGCTGCCTGCACCTTCTGTGAGATCGCCGCGGACGGCTCCGCGGGCCACCGGGTCTTCGAGGACGCG
This sequence comes from Streptomyces klenkii, assembly GCF_003626645.1. Taxonomy (GTDB): domain Bacteria; phylum Actinomycetota; class Actinomycetes; order Streptomycetales; family Streptomycetaceae; genus Streptomyces; species Streptomyces klenkii. The sequence continues at coordinate 16,948 of NZ_RBAM01000012.1, forward strand.
ACGGCGGTGGCCTTCCTGGACGCCCGGCCGCTCTTCCCGGGCCACGTGCTGGTGGTGCCCCGGCGGCACGCCGAGACGCTCACCGACCTGGCCGCGGACGAGGTGGGGCCGTTCTTCGCCCGGGTGCAGCGGATCGCGGGGGCCGTGGAGCGCGGGATGGGCGCCGCCGGGTCGTTCGTGGCCGCGAACAACCGGGTGAGCCAGTCGGTGCCGCACTTCCACGTGCACGTGGTGCCGCGCAACCGCAAGGACGGGCTGCGGGGCTTCTTCTGGCCGCGGGGGCGCTACGCCTCGGACGAGGAGGCGGCGCGGGTGGCGGCGCGGGTCAGGGCGGCGCTGGAATCCGGGCCCGGGGACGCGGGCCCCGTGCCCTGACGTGGACGACCGGCGGGAATCTGACCATATTGGAGGTATGGCTTCCCTCGTTATCGGAGGCATGGCTTCCCTCGTTCTCCGGAGCGCCGTCCCCGGGAGAAGAGGTGGATCATGAGGTTCCGCGACCGCGTGGACGCCGGGCGCCGCCTGGCCGAGCGGCTGGGCGGGCTGCGCGCCGAGGACCCCGTCGTCCTGGGCCTGCCGCGCGGCGGCGTCCCCGTGGCCTACGAGGTCGCCCGGGCGCTCGGCGCCCCCATGGACGTGGTGCTCGTGCGCAAGCTCGGGGTGCCCTTCCACGAGGAGCTGGGGTTCGGGGCGATCGGCGAGGGCGGGGTACGGGTCGTGCACAGCGACATCGTCCGGATGAGCCGCGTGGAGGAGGACGACCTCGCCGAGGTGCAGCAGCGCGAAGAGGCGAACCTGGCCCGCCAGGCCGAGCGGTTCCGCGGCGGCCGCCCGCGGATCCCCCTGAAGGGCCGCACCGCGATCGTCATCGACGACGGCGTCGCCACCGGCGCCACGGCGTCGGCCGCCTGCCAGGTGGTGCGGGCTCAGGAGGCGGGGCGCGTGGTGCTCGCCGTGCCGGTGGCGGCGCCGGACGCGGCGCAGGCGCTCCGCGCGGAGGCGGACGAGCTGGTCTGCCTCAGTACGCCGCCGGTCTTCTTCGCGGTCGGCGAGTGGTACCAGGACTTCTCCCAGACCCCGGACGAGGAAGTCATCGACCTGCTGGAGCGCAACAGGGCGGCAAGGACGGATCCCGGAGGTGTGCGATGACCACGGAGAAGATCGTCGAGAGCCCCATCGACATGGAGTTCCGCGAGGCCGGCGCGCTGACCCAGGCGGCGGTGCGGCTGCACATGCACGACGGCACGGACTTCACCGCCGTCGGGACGACGAACCGCAATCCCACCGACCCCACCCAGCAGCGCGTCGGCGAGGAGGTCGCGGCGGCCCGGGCGCTGCGCGACCTGTCCGAGCAGCTGCTCGACAAGGCGGGAGTGGACATCGAGGAGGCCACGCACGTCACGACACGGCTGAACCACTGACGGGCCGGGTGCGTGACCGTCCGGGCCGGGCGGCTGCCGGCCCGGACGGTCATCGGTGAGATCAGGTCTTGGTCCGGATCTCGGTCCGGATCCCGGTACAGATCTCGGTTCAGATCTCGATGCCGTCGGCCACCCTGGAGGACGGGACGCAGAGCATCCCGTCGTACGCGTCGGCGATCGGCGCGTGCAGGTAGGCGCTCTGGAGCCGCGTCCGGTCGGGGCTGCCCTCGCCCCGGGGCGCCGCACGCAGCCCGGCCAGGCCTATGGCGCCGGCCGGAAGGGCGCGCGCGAAGGCGCCCTCGATGCTCCCCTGCTCGGGCGGCTCCAGCTCCGTGTCGTCGACGGTGAAGCCGAACCGGGCGCTCGCGTCGAGCGGCATCTCCGCCGTACGGCCGCCGATGGACGTCACGCCGAGGGCGAAGTAGTCGTCGCCCAGGGCGTGGTGGAGGTAGTGGCCCATGGGCAGCGTCGTCTCGTGCCCCTCCAGGGTGACGGCCTCCCTCTGGAGGTGGGCGTTGTGCGCCATGAGCACGACGCGCGCCTCCGGCCCGGCGTGTTCCAGGTGCCACAGGACGGACCCGGCCAGGTAGGTCTCCCGGGCCGCGGTGTCGATGGTGAGCCCCTCACCGGCGAAGAGGGCGGCCATGGCACGGAGGGTGTGGTCCGCGTGGGTGGCGGCTTCCATGCGCCGGAGGGCGACCTCGTACGCGTACCGGCCGGTACGGGCCACCTGGAGGGGCTCGGTGGCGCGGAAGCGGATGAGGAGGCGGGCGAGGGCGGCCGTGAGGGCGTCCTGCTCGGCGGCCGGCAACTGCGCCCACGCGGGCGCTGCCGCGGCCCCTGACCCGCCGGCGAACCGCTCGGCGATCCCGATCGCGGTCCGGACGAGCGGGAGCGCCCCGGGGTCGGCCTCGCGGAGGTGGTCGGCGACCGGGCGGAGCGCGGGCAGGAGCGAGCCGCCCGCCGCCGGGATGTCGGCGCCTGTGAAGCCCACGGGCCGGGCCGCGGTGCGGTTGTGCAGGCGGAGTGCGCGCAGCAGCTCCGGCGCGCCCATGGGGAGGTCCGCCGTGGTGATCCGTGCGAGGTCGTCGTCCGGGCCGGCGCCCCGGGCCCAGGCGTCGAGGGCGAAGGCTTCGCTGAACCCGTACTCGAAGGTGAGGAGGGTGAAGCCGCAGCGCTCGACGAGGAACCGCAGGAGGCGCCGGCGCGTGAGGCCGAACTCGTGGATGAAGTGCGAGTTCTCGCCCACGCCGACGACGCGGGCGTCACCGATGAGGTCGCGCAAGGGCTCCAGGTCGTCGAGCGGAGCGCCCGGGTCGAGGGTGGTCAGGGTGGTGGCGTGGTCGCGCAGCCACTGGGCGAATGCGTCATGGCCGGAAGACTCGACGGGCTGAACAGGATGAACGGGCTGAACAGGCATGCTGAAGGCTCTTCTCTCGGTGCAGGAACATGCCCCTCGGTGGAGGGGCGGACGTACGGCTTCCCGAGGGAGCGTCAGCGGAAGAGCGTGCCAGGAACCATGATCCGAGACTAAGAGGAACCGTGAACCACGGACAACGGATTTAACCGTTGCGCGCTGTACGGTCCTCGGATGGACTGCTGCGAAACGATCACCCTGGGTGAAGGGACTGTCCGGATAACGGACGAGTTAACCGGATCCCTCTGCGCCTGCACATACTCGAACATCCCGATCTCGCATGATGGACAGGCACGACCATGAGCCGGACAGACATAACCTCTCCCCCGCAGACGGAGGGCGCCCCCGAGCAGGGGTCGCCGCTCTCCAACGGACTCAAGCAGCGGCACCTGTCGATGATCGCCCTCGGCGGCGTCATCGGCGCGGGCCTCTTCGTGGGCTCCGGTGCCGGCATCGCCGCCGCCGGCCCGTCGATCGTGCTCGCCTACGCCGTGTCCGGACTGCTCGTGATGTTCGTGATGCGGATGCTCGGCGAGATGTCCGCCGCCAACCCCGCCTCCGGCTCCTTCTCCGTCCACGCCGACCGGGCGATCGGCCCGTGGGCCGGCTTCACGGCGGGCTGGATGTTCTGGACCCTGCTGGTCGTGGGCGTGGCGATCGAGGCGATCGGCGCGGCCCACATCGTGTCGGGCTGGCTCCCGGGCACCCCGTCCTGGATGTGGGTGCTGGTCTTCATGGCGCTGTTCTGCGGCAGCAACCTGGCCGCGGTCTCGAACTTCGGCGAGTTCGAGTTCTGGTTCGCCGCGCTGAAGATCGGCGCCATCGGGCTCTTCCTCATCCTGGGCGCGCTCGCCGTCTTCGGCGTCCTGCCCGGCAACGACTCCCCCGGCGCCGCGCACCTCCTGCACGACGGCGGCTTCCTGCCCACGGGCGTGAACGGCCTCCTGATCGGCCTGCTGGCCTCGCTCGCCGCCTACGGCGGCCTGGAGACGGTGACCATCGCCGCCGCCGAGGCGAAGGATCCGGTGCGCGGCGTGGCCAAGGCCGTGAAGACGACGATGTGGCGGATCGGCATCGTCTACGTCGGCTCGATGCTGATGATCGTCACGCTGATCCCGTGGAACGACAAGGCCGTCACCGAGAGCGGCCCGTACGCGGCCGTGCTCGACCGCCTCGGCGTCCCCGGCGGCGGGCAGATCATGAACGTGGTCGTCCTGATCGCCCTGCTGTCGGCCATGAACGCCAACATCTACGGTTCCTCGCGCATGGCCTACTCGCTGGTCTCCCGCGGCCAGGGCCCCAAGGCGCTGGGCAAGGTCTCCGGCGGGGTGCCGCGCCGTGCGGTGCTCGCTTCGTCCGCGTTCGGCTTCTTCGCCGTCCTGCTGTCGTACTGGTATCCCACGACGGTCTTCGCCTGGCTCCTGAACATGGTCGGCGGCGTCGTGCTGGTGGTGTGGGGCTTCATCGCCGCCTCCCAGCTGGTGCTGCGCCGCCGCCTGGAGCGCGAGACGCCCGGCAAGCTGGTCGTGCGGATGTGGGCCTTCCCGTACCTGACCTGGCTGACGCTGGCCGGCGTGGCCGGGGCGCTGGTGCTCATGCTGCTGGAGGACGACACCCGCGTGCAGCTGTACTCGACCGGCGGCTTGGCGCTGGCGCTGGCCGTGGTCGGCTACGTGCAGCAGCGGGCAGCGGCCAAGCGCTGAGCTCACCGCATACGGCGAAGGCCGGTTCCCTCACTGAGGGAACCGGCCTTCGCCGTATCTACAGACCTCTATCTACGGACCTACGAGGTGGCCGCGCCTGCCGGCTCACGCTCGGCCGCCTGGGCCGGGACCGTAGCGTCGGCAGTGGCACCCGCACCGGCGAGCACCGGGTCAGGGCCGGGCAGGCCCGCACGGTGGGCCTGGACTCCGGCCCGCACCGCCCAGAAGTAGAAGCCCAGGGCCGACACCCCGACCAGAGCCGTGTCGAGGCCGCTCGGGATCACGCCGTGGCCGCCGAACTCCGGGCTGCCGAGGGCCGACAGCAGGGACAGCCACAGCAGGAAGCCGGCCAGCCACCAGGCCGGCGCGAACTGGCGGCGCAGGTTCTCGCCCCGGCGGCGCAGCACGACCGCGGCGATGGGGACCGAGAGCAGGGTGAGCAGGGTCACCTTGCCGGTGTTGGGCCACTTCGACCAGTACAGGGCGCAGGCCGCGAAGGCGAAGATGAGCGGGCAGAGGACCTTGGCGGCGGGGAGCCTGAAGGGGCGGGGCAGCTCCGGCTTGGTCTTCCGGAAGACGCCGACCGCGATGGGGCCCATGAGGTAGGAGACGACCATCGCGGCGGAGACGACGCTGGCCAGGGCCTCCCAGCTGTGGCCGATGGTCAGCAGCAGGAGGACGGAGAAGCCCAGGTTGAGCCACATGGCGGGGCGGGCGACGCCGTAGCGGGGGTGCACCTCGGCGATCTTCTTGGGGAAGAAGCCGGTGTCGGCGAGGTTCTGCGCCAGGTAGGCGGAGGAGGCGACGTTGCCGATGTTGGCGCCGTTGGGCGAGATGAACGCGCCGAACTGGAGCATGGTGACGACCCAGTGCAGCATCAGCAGCTTGGCGAGGTCGGCGAAGGGCGAGGCGAAGTTGATGCCGCTCCAGCCGCCGGCCTCGGCGAGCTTCTCGGGCGGGACGGCGCCGAGGAAGGCGACCTGGAGGGCCAGGTAGATCACCAGGCCGAGGGAGAGGGCGCCGACGAGGGCGAGCGGGATGGCCCGGCCGGGGTTCTTGGCGTTGCCGCCGAGGTTGACGACGGCCTGGAAGCCGTTGAAGGCGAAGACGACGCCGGAGGCGGTGACGGCGGTGAGGACGGCGGACCAGCCGTTGGGCGCGAAGCCGCCGTGCGCCGTGAAGTTGTCCGTGTGGAAGCCGGAGGCTATGAGCGCGCCGACCGCGAGGACGGGGATGGCGAACTTGACCAGGGTCAGCAGGTTGTTGGCCCGGGCCAGCAGCTCGACCGACCAGTAGCAGGCGAGCCACAGGGCGAACGTCAGGAACAGGGCCGTCGCGATGCCGGTGCCGGTGAGGCTGCCGTCGGCGACCAGCCCCTGGGCCCAGCCGAAGCTCCACGAGGACATGTACTGGGTGCCCGCGATGGCCTCGATCGGGATCAGCGAGGCGGTCGCGATCCACACGGCCCAGCCGGTGATGAAGCCGAGCACCGGGCCGTGCGAGATGGAGCCGAACCGGGCCATCGCACCGGGCAGCGGATAGGCGGCGCCGACCTCCGCGTACGACATGGCGATCATGCCGATGAAGATCGCGCCGATCACCCAGGCGACCAGCGCGGCGGGCCCCGCGACCTGAGCCGCCTGCCCGGCTCCGAAGAGCCAGCCGGAGCCGAAAATGGACCCCAGCCCGATCATGATCAGGGCGAAGAGGCTGAGGCCTTTTCGATTGGCCGCGCTCAGATCCACGACGTGCATTCCGTTCTGCCGGAGACAAAGTCTGCGGGCAGCCCGGTGCACCTCAACGGCCGTCCGGCTGCCCTGCCTGCGTCGGCTCGCGCCGACGGGTACTCCGTCTTCCGGGCCGGGCGGAAAATGCGGCAGGGAATTCGATCAGCAGTGGTCCGATCTCGCCTGCGACGAGATCACCGAGGGCGCAAATTACGACGCCGGTCATGCTACGGCAATGGACGGATCCACTCCAATCGCCCTTGATCGGAAACTTATTTCCAAAATAATTCCTGCATTTCGCCGCGAACACGTCGATCGGGCCCACGCAAAGGGCCACCGGTGCATCACTGTGCGTGGGGGCGAGGCCGCCGGGGCTTGCGGCCGCCACTGCCCGGGGAAGACGATGCACCTCGTGATCCGACTCGCGAAAAAAGACGACATTCCCCGGCTCCGGGACATCGAGCGGGCCGCCGGGCGGCAGTTCCTCGACATCGGCATGCGCGCCGTGGCCGAGGACGAGCCCCCGGCCCCCGAGGTGCTCCGGCAGTACATAGACGCGGACCGCGCGTGGGTCCACACGGACGCGCGGGACGTTCCCGCCGCCTATGTCGTCGTCGATCTCGTGGACGGCTGCGTGCACATCGAGCAGGTCTCCGTGGATCCCGGCCACGCCCGGAAGCGCATCGGCGCCGGCCTCATCGAGCACGTCGCCGCCTGGGCGAAGGAGCACGGCGCACCGGCGCTCACCCTGACCACCTTCACGGGCGTGGCGTGGAACGGCCCCTATTACGAGCGGTGCGGCTTCCGCACCGTCCCCGAGGCCGAGCTGACCCCGGGCCTGCGCGGCATCCGCGCGGAGGAGGCCGCCCACGGCCTGGACCAGTGGCCCCGCACCTGCATGCGCCGCGCGCTCTAGCGCACGCTCCGGAGGAGAGCACGAGCGTCTCCGCCCGTCCGGCGCGCCTGAGGCCCGCCGTCGTACGCATCCCACAGTCTGACAACGGGAAGGCCCCCGGCCCTCCCGGCGTTGACGTCTCGCACATGCCTTCGATATCTGGACAGGAGTGGAACACCGCATGCCCAGCACCCCCGCCACCCCGGCCACCGCGCAGATCGGCGTCACCGGACTCGCCGTCATGGGCAGCAACCTCGCCCGGAACTTCGCCCGGCACGGGCACACCGTCGCCGTCCACAACCGCACGTACGCCAAGACCGAGGCGCTGATCGGCGAGCACGGTCACGAGGGGAACTTCGTCCCGGCCGAAACCGCCGAGGAGTTCGTCGCCGCCCTGCAAAAGCCGCGCCGCATCGTCATCATGGTCAAGGCGGGCGACCCGACGGACGCCGTCATCGGCGAATTCGCCGCGCTCCTCGAACCCGGCGACGTCATCATCGACGGCGGCAACGCCCACTTCGCCGACACCCGCCGCCGCGAGAAGGAACTCCGGGAAAAGGGCATCCACTTCGTCGGCGCCGGCATCTCCGGCGGCGAGGAAGGCGCCCTCCACGGGCCCAGCATCATGCCCGGCGGCTCGGAGGAGTCCTACAACTCCCTCGGGCCGCTGCTCGAAAGCATCGCCGCCAAGGCGAAGGACGGCACGCCCTGCTGCACCCACATCGGCCCCGACGGCGCCGGACACTTCGTCAAGATGGTGCACAACGGCATCGAATACGCCGACATGCAGCTCATCGCCGAGGCGTACGACCTGCTGCGCCACGTCGCGGGTTACGAGCCGCAGCGGATCGCGGAGACCTTCCGCACCTGGAACACCGGCCGGCTGGACTCGTACCTGATCGAGATCACCGCCGAGGTGCTGGCGCACACCGACGCCGCCACCGGCCGCCCGTTCGTGGACGTCGTGGCCGACGGGGCCGAGCAGAAGGGCACCGGACGCTGGACCGTGCAGACGGCCCTCGACCTCGGCATCCCCGTATCCGGCATTGCCGAGGCCGTGTTCGCCCGGTCCGTGTCCGGCCACGCGGACCTGCGCGGCGCCGCGCGCGAACTCCCGGGCCCCGCGCGGGAGCCCCTCGCCCCGGCCGCGGCCGGGGAGTTCGCCGCCCTGGTCGAGGAGGCGCTGTACGCGTCGAAGGTCGTCTCGTACGCCCAGGGCTGGAACATGATCAGTGCGGCGAGCGCCGAGTACGGCTGGGACATCGACCTGGGGGCCGTCGCCGCCATCTGGCGCGGCGGCTGCATCATCCGGGCCGCATTCCTCGACCGCATCCGCGCCGCGTTCGCCGCCGATCCGCAACTGCCCACGCTGCTCGCCGACAAGGGGTTCGCCGCGGAGGTCGGCAAGGCGCAGGACGCCTGGCGCTCGGTCGTCGCCACCGCGGTCGGCCGCGGCGTGCCCACGCCGGGGTTCTCGGCCGCGCTCGCGTACTACGACGCGCTGCGCGCCGAGCGGTTGCCGGCAGCGCTGACGCAGGCACAGCGGGACTTCTTCGGCGCGCACACCTACCGGCGCACCGACCGCGAGGGCTCGTTCCACACGCTGTGGGGCGGGGACCGCAGCGAGGAGCAGACCGGCTGAAATCGCCCTGTCCATCCGTGCGTACGGCTGTCCGCGCGGCTTTGCGCGCCTCCCTCCGGGCGGCTCCGCACCGTGTCCGCGAGGGCACAGCGCGATACCCCCGGATGGCCGTACGTACGGATGTGTCCGACCTTGACGGTTCTGTCCTGACCTGCGTCTTTGCAGGTCAGGGAAGTGTTAGTGCCGACCGTGGCATAGACCGGGCGAGGGGCGTGGGCTTAACTTATGCGCTATGACCTCCCCCCGCAGCACCTACGGCGGTGGCTACTACGCCTCGTCGTCGTTCCCGGACACCCCGATTTACGACAGCCTCGTCGCCGAGCGGGGCACCCCGCAGATCGCCCCGATCCGCGTGTCGTCCCCGTACGACACCGGCAGCAGCCACCTGCCCGCGCTCCCCGCGCTGCCGTCCGGCCCCTCGGCCGGCCCTGCGGCCCCGGCGCCGCAGGCCCCGTACGGCGCCCAGGGCGGTGCCCCGTACGGATATCCCGCGCCCGGGCAGCAGCAGCCCGCCGGCCTCCAGCAGGCGGCCGCCCCGTACATCCCGCAGCAGACGCCGCAGCGCGCCTACCCGGGACCGGGCGGCCCGCAGCAGTACCAGCAGCAGCGGCCCGGTGCGGCCCCGGCGGGTCAGGGGGGTCCGGCGGGTCCTTCCGGGTACGACGCCATGCGCCCGGTCGCACCCCGCCCGGCGGCGGGGCAGTACGAGGACCCGTACAACCGCCAGTACCCGAATCAGGGGGGTTACTGACCGTCTGTCCGTTGTGCTGGGGGTCCCGCTCCGGCGGGCAGGGGTACTTCGTTCAACCACCCGGCCCGGGTGGCAGGATGACCGCATGTCCACGTCGCCCACGCTGACCGCGCTGCACTTCTACCCCGTCAAGTCGCTGGCGGGGTGCTCCGCCCCGGAGGCGGCCGTCGAGCCGTGGGGTCTCGCCGGGGACCGGCGGTGGATGGTGGCCGACGCCGACGGGATGATGATCACCCAACGGCAGCGGCCGAGGCTGGCCCTGGCCTCGGCCCGCCCGCTCCCGGGCGGTGGCGTGCGGCTCACCGCGCCCGGGGCGGAAGCGCTCGACGTCGCCGTGCCCTCCCTCGCGGAAGCGGAGGGCACCGTCACGGTGCAGGTGTTCCGGGACAAGATCGAGGCGGTCCCGGCGGGGGACGCCGCCGACGCGTGGCTCGCCGCGCATCTCGGGACCACGGCCCGGCTCTTCCACATGGACGAGCCCGCGAGCCGCCGCCCGGTCGATCCTGATTTCTCCCTCCCCGGCGAGACCGTGAGCTTCGCCGACGGCTTTCCGCTGCTGGTGACCACGCTCGCCTCGCTCGACGCCCTCAACGCGCTCATCGCCCGGGGCGACCTCCCCGGCGAGGGCCCGCTCCCCATGAACCGCTTCCGCCCGAACGCCGTGGTCGGCGGCACCGAGCCCTGGGCCGAGGACGGCTGGCGGCGCGTGCGGATCGGCGAAGTGACGTTCCGGGCGGTCAAGGACTGCGGCCGGTGCGTGGTCACCACCACCGACCAGACGACCGCCGAGCGCGGCAAGGAGCCGCTGCGCACGCTCGCCCGGCACCACCGCATCGGCGGCAAGGCCGTGTTCGGCAAGAACCTCATCCCCGAGCACCCGGGGACCCTGCGCGTGGGCGACGCCGTCGAGATCCTCGACTGAGCGGCTCCGCCGAGTCCTTCGCCCCGCCTTTTCAGGATTTCCCTCACTCTTCTCCCCGCACCTTCCTCACTCCCCTCCCCCCGCCGCACGCCACCCGTCAACGCGCTGCCGCGAACGGCATCCGGAGGGGGTGATTTTGCTCTCTCCGCCGTCTTCCTCCGCATGCGATGCCCTGTGTGAGGTATTTACGGACCCGGAAGGGGGTGAGCATGATGCGCGCTACGGCACTCGCATGGCGATGGCGGCGCAATTCCCTGCGTCGCCGGACCGATGTCCTGGAGTCCTGGGTGGGGTTGGTCGCCGTGGTGCTCATGCTGCTCGCGGGCCCGGTCTCCGGCTGGGTGACAGGGTCGCTCGCCCACGAGGCCCTGCGGCACACGGTCCGCGAACAGCACCGGCACCGCCACCTGGTGACGGCCACGACGCTGCGCCCCCTGCGCGGCGGGCCGGCCGAGACAGACCGCGAGGCCACGGCCACCCGGGAGGGCCACCATCGGGTGGTCGCCCGCTGGCCCGGCCCGGACGGCAAGGAGCGCTCGGGCGTGGTCCCGGTGCGCCACGCCACGCGCCCCGGGCAGCCGTTCCCGCTGTGGACGGACGACCAGGGCCGGCTCTCCGGCCGCCCCATGGACCACGACACGGCCGCCGTCCACGCCGGCCTGGCGGGCGCCGGAGCGGCCGCGGTCGCCTGCGGCCTGCTGGAGGCGGTGCGCCGGCTGGTCGTATGGCGGGTCATGCAGCGGCGGTACGCCCGCTGGGACCGCGCGTGGCTGCGGGCCGGGCAGACCTGGGGCCGGGCGGACGCGGGCAGCTGACCGGTCAACTCCCGGGGCCCGCGCGCGCTACGGTGGCTCCGGTGGCCGGTCCGGTACGCACCGGTCCCGGGTGGACGCACGCACGAGGTGGGGGCAGAGCAGCACCATGGCACAGGGCTCGGTCCAGGTGACGCACACCGGCACGGCGCGATGGCGGCGGCGCACGGGCGAGTACGAATCCCTCGCCTCGGCCCTGGAAGCGGCGGTCGACGGCGACGTGCTGTCCGTGGCCCCCGGCACGTACCGGGAGAACCTGGTCGTCACGCGCGCGGTCACGCTGCGCGGCGCGGAGGGTTCGCGCGGCAGCGTGCGCATCGCTCCTCCCGACGGCATCGCCCTGACCGTACGGGCCTCCGCCGCGCTCCAGGACCTGCACGTCGAGGGGCACGACGCGGCGGCGCCCGCGCTCGTCGTCGAGGACGGCGCCCCGGAGCTGTCCGGCCTGCGCATCGTGACCCGCTCCGCGGTGGGCATCGAAGTGCGCGGCGGCTCCCGGCCGACGGTGCGTCAGTGCACCGTCGACAACGCGGGCGGCGTCGGCATCAGCGTGCTGGACGGGTCGGGCGGCCTGTTCGAGGAGTGCGAGGTGGTGGCCGCCGGCCAGTCGGGGATCGCGGTCCACGGCGGGGCGCATCCGCGCCTGGAACGCTGCCGGGTGCACCACGCGTCGGGCGCGGGGCTGTCGCTCACGGGCGAGGGCAGTTCGCTGGAGGCGGTGGGCTGCGAGGTGTACGAGGTGCGGGGCGCCGGGGTGCAGGTGGCCTCCCGGGCCGCCGGCCGGCTGACGGACTGCCGGGTGCACCGCACGTCCGGTGACGGCGTGACGCTGGACACCGACGCCGTGCTCTCCCTCGTCGACTGCGACATCCACGACGTGCCGGAGAACGGGGTGGACCTGCGCTCGCGTTCGGTGCTGTCGATGACGCGCTCGTCGATCCGCAGGTTCGGGCGCAACGGCCTGTCCGTATGGGATCCGGGCACGCGGGTGGACGCCGACCTGTGCGAGATCCACGAGAGCAAGGGCGACTATCCGGCCGTCTGGATCAGCGACGGGGCGACGGTCTCCCTCGGCTCCTGCCGCGTGCACGACGTCCCGGACGCCCTGTTCGTGCTCGACCGCGGCTCCCACGTCGACGTGGTCGACAGCGATCTCTCCCAGGTCCGCAACACGGCGGTGTCGGTGAGCGACGGGGCGTCGGCCCAGCTGGCGGGGTGCCGGATCCGCGAGGCGGGCACGGGCGCCTGGTTCCGCGACCACGGCAGCGGCGGTTCGATGGCCGGCTGCACCATCGACGCCGCGGCGACGGGCGTCATCGTCACCAAGGGCGCCGATCCCGCCATCGAGCAGTGCACGGTGAGTTCGCCGGTGGAGGCGGGTTTCTACGTGTCGGCGGGCGGCCGGGGTACTTTCCACGAGTGCCGGGTGACGGGCAGCGGCGGCTACGGCTTCCACGTCATCGACGGCTGCCGCTCGACGCTCACCCGCTGCCGCACCGAGCGCTGCGAGCGCGGCGGTTACGAGTTCGCCGAGGCCGGTCCCGTCAGCGAGGGCTGTACGAGCGACGATCCGGTGACGTCTCCGGCCGTGGCCTCGCTGCCCTCCGGGGGCGGCTCGGGCGCGGCGCCGGTGACGACGGCCGTCCCGCGGACGCTGCTGAAGCCGGTGGCCGTGCCGGTGCAGCGCTCGGCCGAGGAAGCGCCGCCCGCGCCCGCCGCCCCGCCCGGGGCGCGCGCCTCGGTGACCGTGCTCCAGGAACTGGACGCGCTGGTGGGCCTGGAGAGCGTCAAGAAGGAGGTCCGCGCCCTCACCGACATGATCGAGGTGGGGCGGCGCCGGCAGCTGGCCGGGCTGAAGGCCGCCTCGGTGCGCCGGCACCTGGTGTTCACGGGCTCGCCCGGCACGGGCAAGACGACCGTGGCCCGGCTCTACGGCGAGATCCTCGCCTCGCTCGGCGTGCTGGAGCGCGGCCATCTGGTCGAGGTGTCGCGCGTGGACCTGGTGGGCGAGCACATCGGCTCGACGGCCATCCGCACCCAGGAGGCCTTCGACCGGGCGCGCGGCGGCGTGCTGTTCATCGACGAGGCGTACGCGCTCGCCCCGGAGGACTCGGGGCGCGACTTCGGCCGGGAGGCCATCGACACGCTGGTGAAGCTGATGGAGGACCACCGCGACGAGGTCGTGGTGATCGTCGCCGGCTACACCGACGAGATGGAGCGCTTCCTGACGGTCAATCCAGGTGTGGCCTCCCGCTTCTCACGCACCATCACCTTCGGCGACTACGACCCGGAGGAGCTGCTGCGCATCGTGCAGCAGCAGGCGGACGAGCACGAGTACCGGATCGGGGAGGGGGCCTCGGAGGCCCTGCTCCAGTACTTCCGCGACATCCCGAGGGGGCCCGCGTTCGGCAACGGCCGTACGGCGCGGCAGACCTTCGAGGCGATGGTGGAGCGGCACGCGGGCCGGGTCGCGCAGCTGGCCGACCCGAGCACCGACGACCTCACCCTGCTCTACGCCGAGGATCTGCCGGTGCTGCCCTGAGGGGGCACCGGTATCCAGGCGGCCAGACGCGCGAGGAGGGCGGCCCGGGTCCGGGCGAACTCGGGGTCGGACTGGTACTGGGAGTGGCCCAGGATGCCCGCGGGCAGCGGGTGTTCGGCCGTCCGGCCGTAGGCGAGCGGGTCCTTGAGGGGGCCGTGGTCCACGGCGGCGGTGCCGTCGCCGGGGAGGCGGACGGGGCCGCCGATGGGGTCGGTGAGCCGCCACAGGTTGCACCAGCAGTGGACGTCGTGGTGGAGGGCGGCGAGCTTCACGGGGCCGAAGTAGGCGGGGAACCAGCGGCCGTAGAGGCGCTCCAGGGGTGAGCCGTAGGTGAGCAGGGCGACGCGGCTGCGCGTGGCGGCGGGCAGCTGCCAGACGGCGGCCGCGGCGAGGACGCTGCCCTGGGAGTGGCCGGAGATGACGAGGCGGCCGCCGGTGCGCTCGGTCCAGGTGCGCATGCGCCAGGTGAGGTCGGGGACGGCGCGCTCGGCGTAGCAGGGCGGGGCGAAGGGGTGGGCGGCGCGCGGCCAGAACGTGCCGACGTCCCAGAGGATGCCGACGGTGCGCCGGGCGGCGGGGTCGCGGTAGGCGCGCCGGCCCCAGGCGATCAGCAGGACGAAGCCGAGGCCGACGCACCACGAGCCGAGCGCCTGGGCGGTCTCGGCCACGTCCTCGACGGCCGCGGGGGTGCCGGCCGCGGCCCGGCCCGGGGCGTCGTGGGTGCCCCAGGCGCCGGCGACCGCGCCGGCGCCGAGGAGGAGCGTGAGCGCGGCGACGGTGCCGAGCACCCAGGGGGAGGCGTCGGTGAGGCCGGCGCGGGCGATGGTGCCCGCGATGGCGCGCGTACGGGCCTGGTCGTGCCGCTCGTCGGGATAGCCGTCGGGGACGGTGCGGCGCAGGCCCTTGCCCAAGTACAGGGTGCGGGCGGCCAGGACGAGGAGCAGCAGGAGCAGGACGGAGAGGAGCGGCGGGATGACGGACGCCTGCCAGGTGAGCAGCACGGGCGGCCCGCCGATCGGGCCGTCGCCCATGCCGGGGGTGGCCGGGCCGTCGAGCCAGTCCGCGACGCGGTGGGCGACGCCTGCGGTCATGACGCCGCCGAGGGCGCAGGCGAGCGTGGCGACGGCGGGGCCGGCGAGCCCGCCGAGCGGGGTCCGCTCGACGGGGGCGGCGCGGTGCAGCCGGCGGGCGGCGAGGGCGAGGAGGAGGATGAGGGCGCCTTGTCCGAGGGCGAGGAGGCCGAAGGCGCGGTCGCCGGGGAGCATGCCGTGGGACCGCCAGCCGGGGCGGTCCCAGGCGGCGTAGACGGCGGAGAGCAGGAGCAGGCCGAGCGCGGTGAAGGGCAGGGCGGCGACGATGCGGCGGTCGGCCGTGTGGTCGGGGGCTCCTTCGCTGCGGCCCCTGCGGCAGACGGTGTGGACGACGAACAGGGCGGCGGCGATCAGGACGGCGCCGAGGATCCGGCCCAGGGTGCCGAGGGCGGGGCTGCCGCCCGGCGCGCGGTCGTGGTGGGCGGCGGCCTGGACGAGGAACGCGGCGACGGTGAGCAGGGCCGCGGCGGTGTGGGCGGCGCGCAGCCGGGCGACGATGCGCCGCCCGTACCAGAAGCCGGGCAGGCACAGGGCGGGGCGGCTGCGGGCCTTGTCGTCGTCCTCGTCGGTGGCGGGGCGGGCGGGCGGCTGGGTCTCGTACGCGCTCCAGGTGCGGCGGGAGAGGAGCCACAGCAGGCCGGTCACGGCGGCGGGTACGGCGGCGGCGAGGGCGAGGCGGCGGCCCGGCGGGCTCCACCAGCCGCCCCGGTCGGCCGACATGAAGCCGAGCCAGGCCTTGCCCGAGGAGCAGGCGGGCGTGCCCGCGCACTGCCACGCCGTCAGGTCGAGTGCGACTTCGCAGGCGGCCGCGGTGAGCAGGACGGTGAGGGTGAGGGCGAGGAGGCGCACCAGCAGGCCGTAGGCCCGTACGGTCGTGGCGCGGCCTTCGGAGGTGGGGCGCATCCAGTGGGCGAGGTTGATGACCATGAACGGCAGGAGCACCAGCCACAGGGCGCGGGAGCCGTCGCCGGAGGTCAGATTGGACCACACGTAGGCCTCGGGGACGGGCTCGCGGCGGTGGTCGCCGGGGCGGTCCTCGGCGTCGACGTCGCCGGCGCGGCGGTGGATGCCCGCGACGGCGTCGCCCGTGACGCGGACGGTGCGCGGATCGCCCAGCATGGCCTGCGGGGTGGTGCCTCCGACGCCGTGCACGAGGAGCTCCAGGGCGAGTTCGGAGGATCCCGCGGGTGCGGGCGCCGGCGCTTCGGCCTCTTCCGTGGCCTTTGCCGCGGTCTTTGCCGCGGCCTGTTCCATGGCTTGTTCCATGGTCTGTTCCGTGGTTCGTTCCGTGGTCTGTGCCGTCTGGGGTCGTTCGTCCGATGCCACCGTGTCCCCCCGGTCCCGGTGTGCCGTACCGTCAACCAGCATGGTGCCAGGGGGCACTGACAATGCGGGGGCATCGTCGGCAGGATAGGCCCGTTCGTGATCCGGCCGGACGAAGACGATCGCCGCGGCGTGCCGCGTGGGAGGATGAGCGCGCACGACTGCCGGTGGCTGACCGGAAAGGACGGGCCGGGTGAGCGACAACCAGAACCTCCTGGCGGAGCAGCGGCGCGCGCTGATCCTCGACGAGGTCAGGAGGCGCGGTGGGGTGCGGGTCAACGAACTGACGCGGAGGCTCAATGTCTCGGACATGACGGTCCGCCGGGATCTGGACGCGCTGGCCCGGCTGGGCGTGGTGGAGAAGGTGCACGGCGGGGCGGTGCCCGTGGCGGAGGCGACGGCGCACGAGCCGGGTTTCGAGGCGAAGTCGGCGCTGGAGCTGGCCGCCAAGGAGGACATCGCGCGGGCGGCTGTGGCGATGGCGCCGCCGGGCAGTGCGATCGCGCTGGCGGGCGGGACGACGGTGTTCGCGCTGGCGCAGCGGCTGGTGGACGTCCCCGATCTGACAGTGGTGACGAATTCGGTGCGCGCGGCCGACGTCTTCCACAGCTCTCAGCGGCCGGTGACGGCGGCGGGGCCGTCGGCCCGGCCGGGGGCGGCCACGGTGGTGCTGACGGGCGGGGTGCGCACGCCCTCGGACACGCTGGTGGGGCCGGTCGCGGACGCGGCGATCCGCTCGCTCCACTTCGACGTCCTGTTCATCGGGGTGCACGGGATATCCGCGGAGGCGGGTCTGTCGACGCCGAATCTGGCGGAGGCGGAGACCAACCGGCACTTCGTGCGGTCGGCGCGGCGCGTGGTGGTCCTTGCGGACCACACCAAGTGGGGGACGGTGGGGCTGAGTTCGTTCGCGGCGCTGGAGGAGGTGGATGCTCTGGTGACGGACGCGGGGCTGCCGGAGGCGGCGCGGCGGGAGATCGCCGAGCGGCTGCCGGAGCTGGTGGTGGCCGATGCTTCCGGGGACTCCACGACGTGCGGCGGCGTGCCGGTCTGACAGCGCCCGCGGCCGCCCCGGCGCTGCGGCGGCGTCAGTCCGGCCAGCGCCCGGTGGCCAGGAAGGTGGTGATGGCGCCCGCGTACGGGCCGATGTCCAGGCCCTGTTCGGCGAGCCAGGCGTCGGAGTAGTACGTGTCGAGGTAGCGCTCGCCGGGGTCGCAGATGAGGGTGACGATGCTGCCCTTGGCGCCGTTGTCCGCCATCTCCGCGACGATCTTCAGTGCGCTCCACAGGCCGGTTCCGGTGGAGCCGCCCGCCTTGCGGCCGATGGCCGCGTCGAGCGCGCGTACGGCCGCGACGCTCGCGGCGTCGGGGACCTTCATCATCCGGTCGATCACGCCCGGCATGAAGCTGGGCTCCATGCGGGGCCGGCCGATCCCCTCGATCCGCGAGCCGCGCTCGCCCGTCGCCGCGGGGTCGTGGTCGCGCCAGCCGTCGAAGAAGCAGGAGTACTCCGGGTCGGCGACGCAGATGCCCGTGTCGTACTGCATGTAGCGCACATAGCGGGCGATGGTGGCGGAGGTGCCGCCGGTGCCCGCGGTGGCGACGATCCAGGCGGGTACGGGGTGGCGTTCGCTGCGCAGCTGGCTGAAGACGGATTCCGCGATGTTGTTGTTGCCGCGCCAGTCGGTGGCCCGTTCGGCGTAGGTGAACTGGTCCATGTAGTGGCCGCCGGAGCGTTCGGCGAGGGCCGCCGCCTCCGCGTACATCTTGCGGGGGTCGTCGACGAAGTGGCACCGGCCGCCGTGGAATTCGATGAGGCGGCACTTCTCGCGGCTGGTGGTGCGGGGCATGACGGCGACGAAGGGCACGCCGATCAGGCTCGCGAAATACGCCTCGGAGATCGCGGTGGAGCCGCTGGAGGCCTCGACGACCGGGGACTCGGGGCGGATCCAGCCGTTGCACAGGCCGTGCAGGAAGAGCGAGCGGGCGAGGCGGTGCTTGAGGCTGCCCGTGGGGTGGGTGGACTCGTCCTTGAGGTAGAGGTCGATGCCCCATTCCTCGGGCAGCGGGAAGCGCAGCAGATGGGTGTCGGCCGAGCGGTTCGCGTCGGCCTGGACCTTGCGGACCGCTTCGCTGAGCCAGGCGCGGTAGGCCGGGTCGCTGCGGTCGACGTCGGTGGTGTGCACGCCGCCTCTCCCGTTCCATCCGGGCCCATGCGGAGCACTCGGACGTTTCGATCATAAATGGGCACTGGTGCATGGGCCCCCTCACGGGCAGACTGCGCACGAGGCACACGAATCGGCCGGGGAGGCGGTTGGCGTGGCGGAGCCGGAGTTCCAGGAGCCGGAGTTCACTGCGACCGGGGTACGAATCGAGCGGTCCCTCCGCTCGCTCACCCGGGCGGGCCAGGTGAAGATCAAGGACGGCAGGCTGGAGCTGCTCACCAGCTACGGCCGGGAGATCGACAGCGCTCCCCTGGGGGCGGTCCACGCGAGCAAGCCGTGGTTCGCCGGCCGGGACCGCGCCCGGGCAACGGTGAACGGCACGCGCTACGTCCTGACGCTGGGCCGGCTGGAGGATCCTTCGGGGGCCGGGGAGACCACGGGGGAGGCCGCCGTCCGGCGGTTCCTGGAGGCCGTCCGCTCCGGACGCGGCGGAGACGCCAGGGGCTGACGGTGCAGAAGTTGCGCGTGCGGCTGCTGGAGCCGACCCTTGACTCGTACCAGCATCACTGAGGGTTCACGGACGGTTACGCTCTGGATGAGTAGCCGCCGCCCGGCTCGGCAGCGACCACCGCCGGCCCGGCCCCAGCGCGTGCCAGAACGCGTTTCTGAATCAGGCTAGCCCTACTTCTTCCCAGGGAGTCGCAGCCGTGATCAGCCGACCGAACAAGCACTGCACCGTAGAGCTCCAGGCTCTGCCGCCGCGGATCGGCCAGGTCCGCAGAATCGTATCTGCGCAATTGCGGTACTGGAATCTCGATCCGCTCATCGACCCTGCGGCGCTGTGCGTCACCGAGCTCCTCACGAACGTGCACCAGCACGCCGAACCGGACAAGCGCTGCACCGTCGAGATCGACCTCGTGCTCGACCGGCTCACCGTCTCGGTCCGCGACCACGACCCGCGGCTGCCCCGCCTCGCCGACGCCGACGCCGGCAGCACGCACGGGCGCGGGCTCGCCCTGATCGCGGCGGTCAGCGACAGCTGGGGGGTGCAGGAGCGACACGACGGCGGCAAGGTCGTCTGGTTCTCGCTGCCCGTCCCGGAGCGGGCGGCCGGCGGCCGGCAGACGCGCGACGACCGGACGACGGTCACCCTCGAACAGCCCGCGCCGGCCCTCCCGCCCCTGGAGGAAGCGGCCTTCGAACAGCCCGCCGTACTCGACCGCTCCCCCGTCCGGTCCACGGTCCCCGGCTGAAGAGACGGGGCGATGCCCCGGACAGGACCGGCCGGTCACGCACCGCCGGACGACGCCGTGGGGCCTGCTCGCCGTTGCGGCGGGAGTTCGTGCGGGCGCGCGGCAGCAGGGGTGAGTTGCCCGCGCCATCACCGGGGCACGTGCCGGCACTCGCCGCGGGGGCTTGTGCGGGCGCGCGGCGGCGGTGGGCACTTCCGGTCATCGCCGCTGCGGCGACGGCAACTCGAAGCCGGCGCGCGGAGTACGCGAGGGCCGGGCACGTACTCCGCGGCGCGCCCGTACGTGTACGCAAGAGCCGGGCACGTACTCCGGCAGCGCACCCGTACGGTCGTCAGCCCAGGACCGTCAGCGGGTCGTCCAGGACGGGCTGCCAGGCCGCCTCGGCCGCGCCGATGAGGCTGTTGTGGTCGAGCGTGCAGGGCAGGATCGGCACGCTCCCGCTGCGCCCCCACAGGCTGCGGTCGGCGACGACGGCCCGCAGCCGCTCGGGGTCGGCGTCCAGCAGGGCGCGGTGGAGCCCGCCGAGGATGATGCGGTCGGGGTTGAGGATGTTGACGAGGCCCGCGAGGCCGAGGCCGAGCCGGTCGACGATCAGCTCGGCGGCGGCGCGGACGGCCGGGTCGCCGTACTCCGTACGGAGCAGGTCGCGGGCCTGCTGGAGCAGGGACACCTCGGGTCCGGGGGCGCGGCCTGCCGCGGTGAGGAAGGCGAGCGGGTCGGTCTCGACGTCCAGGCAGCCGCGGCTGCCGCAGTGGCAGGGCAGGCCGGCCGGGTTGACGGTGAGGTGACCGACCTCCAGGGCGAGGCCGGAACTGCCGCTGTGCAGGCGGCCGTCGAGGACGAGCGCCCCGCCGACGCCGCGGTGCCCCGTGGCCACGCACAGGAGGTGGCGCGCGCCGCGGCCGGCGCCGTGCCGGTGCTCGGCGAGCGCCGCGAGGTTGACGTCGTTGCCGGTGAAGCCGGTGGCGGGGCCCTCGCCGGGGCCCGGGACGCCGGCCTTGGCGAGGGCCTCGGTGAACAGCCGGCTGACCGGCGCCCCGGCGGGCCAGGAGAGGTGCAGGGGGTTGAGGGCGGTACCGTCCGGTTCGGCGACGGCCGAGGGGACGGCGAGGCCCGCGCCCAGGCAGCGGCGGCCGGTCTCGCGCAGCAGGCCGGCGCCCGCCTCGACGACGGCGTCGATGATGTGCGACGGGTCGGCGGGGACGGTCATGCAACCGGGCGCGGTGGCGACCATCCGCCCGCCGAGGCCGACGAGGGCCGCGCGGAAGCCGTCGGCGTGGATCTGGGCGGCGAGCACCACGGGGCCGCCGGGCGCGACGGAGAGCCGGTGCGAGGGGCGGCCCTGGGAGCCGGCGGCCGCGGGGCGGGCGTCGACGGTGATCAGTCCGAGGGCCTCCAGCTCGGCGGCGACGGCACCGGCGGTCGCGCGCGTCACCCCGAGTTCGGCGGTGAGCACGGCGCGCGTGGGGGCGCGGCCGGTGTGTACGAGCTCCAAGGCCGGGCCGAGGGCGCCGCGGCCCCGCTCCAAACGTGTTGTCCGAGTCTGGGTCACGCCCCTATTGTGACTTTGTGCCGACACTAAACAAAATACGGACGGCTCTTCTGGGCGACACGCGGACGGTCCTGCCGGGCGAACGGCGCCCGGACCGGGGCGGTCCCGCCCTCCGCCGCCTCCGTATCGCCCTCACCCTGTTCTTCGCCCTCGACGGCTTCCTGTTCGCCGGATGGGTGGTCCGGATCCCCGCCATCAAAGAGCAGACCGGCGCGTCCGCGGGCGCGCTGGGGCTGGCGCTGCTCGGCGTGTCGGCGGGAGCCGTGGCCACCATGATGCTGACCGGGCGGCTGTGCCGCCGGTTCGGGAGCCACCTGGTGACGGTCGTCGCCGGCGTGCTGATGTCCGCGGGGATCGCACTGCCTCCCCTGACCCACTCGGCGACGGCGCTCGGCCTGGTGCTGCTCGTCTTCGGTGCCGCCTACGGCGGCATCAACGTCGCCATGAACAGCGCGGCCGTCGACCTCGTCGCGGCGCTGCGCAGGCCGGTGATGCCCAGCTTCCACGCCGCGTTCAGCCTCGGCGGGATGCTCGGCGCGGGACTGGGCGGGCTGGTCGCCGGGCACCTCTCCCCCACCCGGCACCTGCTGCTCCTGACCGTGGCCGGCCTCGCCGTCACCGCGGTCGCGGGGCGCATGCTCCTGGCGCACCCCGCGCCGCGGGCCGATCGGCCGGCATCCGCCCCGGCGGCCGACGGCGACGGCCCGCGCCGCCGCGGCAACCGCACGGTCGCCCTGTTCGGGGTGATCGCCCTGTGCACGGCCTACGGGGAGGGTGCCCTCGCCGACTGGGGCGCGCTGCACCTCCAGCAGGACCTCGGGGTCCACGCGGGCGTCGCGGCCGCCGGCTACTCCGTCTTCGCGCTGGCCATGACCCTCGGCCGGCTCAGCGGCACGTTCCTCCTCGAACGCCTCGGCCAGACCACGGCGCTGGTCGCGGGCGGGGCGGCGGCCGCGGGCGGCATGCTGCTCGGGGCGCTGGCACCCACGGTGTGGGCGGCGCTCGCGGGCTTCGCCGTCACGGGCCTGGGCCTGGCCAACATCTTCCCCGTCGCGGTCGGGCGGGCCGGTGAACTGGGCGGCCCGGGCGGCGTGGCCGCGGCCTCCACCTTCGGATACGGCGGGATGCTGCTGGGGCCGCCGGTCATCGGCCTCCTCGCCGACGCGTCGTCCCTGCCCGTGGCCCTGACCACTGTCGCGGGCCTCGCGGCCGTGGCGGCGGCGATCGCGTACGCCACCCGCCGCACGGTCTCCGGCGCCCGCTGACTCCGGAGACCGCGGCGAGGCCGTCCCGCGTCGCGTACGGCGCCTGTTCGTCCACCGGACGAGCCTGCGCGCGGCGCCGACGCGGGCCGGCCAACGCCGCCAACGGTGCTGCCGGGCATGCGGCCTCCCCGTCCGTCAGGAGGGCGGCGGGGGCGCAGTGGCGGTAGCGAGTGCCGCGGCGTGCAGCACGGCTCCCGCCGCGCGGCGGCGTTGTCAGTGGCGGCTGACACAATCCGAGGGCGTGGACGGAAGGGGTGGGCCATGGGAGCCGAGCAGGGAGAGTGGCGCTGCGGCGGGGTGCGCTGGGGGGCCGCCGGCCCGGCCCTCGTCTGGCTGCACCCCGCACACGGGGAGCGCGGCACTCCGCTGCCCGCGGGGCGCCCGGTCGCGTTCACGACGGGTACCGCGCGGCGGTGCGTGGGGGTCCGCAGGGGCGGCCGGCGCACCCCGTGCCCCGTGGGCGCGGAGGTGACGTACGCGGCGGTGTCGGCGCAGTGCGCGGAGTGCGCACGGCTCGACCGCTCGCACTCCGTCGCGGCCGATACCGCTCTCGACGACCCGCGCCCGTACGACGTGTACCTGGCCTGGTCCGTGCCCGGCGCGGTGAAGGTCGGGATCACCGCCGCCGAGCGCGAGGGCGTCCGCCTGCTCGAACAGGGCGCGCTGTCCTACGCCCTGCTGGGTCGCGGGCCGCTGATGGCCGCGCGCCGTGCGGAGGCCGTGCTCGGTGCGGCGCTGTCGGTCCCCGACCGCATCCCGTACGCCGCCAAGCGGGTCGCCCGGTGCCTCGCGCCGGCCCAGGAGCTGCGGACGGCCGAGCTGGCGGGCCTGCACGCGCAGGCGTGCGGGCTCGGCACGCTGCCGGAGTCGCTGGCCGTGCTGCCGTTCGCGCCCGTGCATCACGACACGGCCTTCCACCTCGACCGGCTGCGGCCGGGCTGCGGGACGGTCGTTCTCGCGCCCGGGCGCACGATAGCGGGCACGGTCGCCGCCGTGGCCGGGCCCGATGTGTATCTGGACGCGGCGGACGGGCGGCAGCTGCTGGTGGACGCGCGGCAGCTGGCCGGGTGGGCGCTCGCCGCCGCCGCGCCGGGGGCGGCGACCACCGCGGAGGTGCTGACGCAGCCGCCCCCGGCCGCCGGCCCCGAGGCGCTGTTCTGACCCGCCGCGGCGGACGGCGGGTTCAGCCGAGCCGACCGGGAAGCAGACGCGCTCGCCCCACCGCGCGGGGCGAAGCCGGGAGGCTACGGGCGGTCGACCGTGGAGAGCACGCGGCGGGCCACCGGGTGGGTCCGGACGATCTCCGCGAGCGTCGTCTGGCCCCGGGTGATCCGGGTGAAGGCGTGCCACGCGGGGCGGAAGCCGGTGAGCGCGGCGTGCATCAGGCCGGGACGGCGCTCGAAGAAGGTGAGCATGCGGCGCCCGACGCCCATCTCCACGCCCAGCCCGGCCTTGATGGCGAACGCGTAATTGAGGGCCTGCCGGCGGGCGTCGACCGCGTCCTGCGCCTCGCCGATGCGGACCGCCCACTCGCCCGCCAGGCGGCCCGAGCGCAGGGCGAAGGAGATGCCCTCGCGGGTCCACGGCTCCAGCAGCCCCGCGGCGTCACCGCAGACGATGACGCGGCCGCGGGAGAGCGGGGAGTCGTCCGAGCGGCAGCGGGTGAGGTGGCCGGAGGAAATGCTGGGCTCGAAGCCCGCGAGGCCCAGGCGGGCGATGAAGTCCTCCAGGTACCGCTTGGTGGCCGAGCCTTCACCGCGCGCCGAGATCACGCCCACGGTCAGGGTGTCGCCCTTGGGGAAGACCCAGCCGTAACTGCCGGGGATCGGGCCCCAGTCGATGAGCACGCGCCCGGCCCAGTCCTCCGCGACCGTCGGGGGCACGGGGATCTCGGCCTCCAGACCGAGGTCGACCTCGGCGAGCTTCACCCCCACATGTGCTCCTATGCGCCCGGCGCTGCCGTCGGCCCCGACGACCGCGCGGGCGAGGACGGTCTCGCCGCCGGCGAGCACAACGGCGACCGTGCGCCGGTCGGGCACGGCCGGGCCGTGCTGCTCCACGCGCGCCACGGCCACGCCCGTGCGCACCTCGGCGCCGGCGTCCTTGGCGGCCTCCACCAGGGCGGCGTCGAACTCGGGCCGGTTGATGAGGCCGAACAGCATCCGCTTGGAGCGGCGCGTACGCGTCAGCTTGCCGTTCAGGGAGAAGGTGACCGCGTGGACGCGGTCGCGCAGCGGCAGTTCGAAGCCGGGCGGGAGGGAGTCCCGCGAGGGCCCGATGATGCCGCCGCCGCACGTCTTGTACCGCGGCAGTTCCGCCTTCTCCAGGAGCAGCACCCGGCGGCCGGCGGAGGCGGCGGCGTGGGCGGCGGAGGCCCCGGCGGGCCCTGCACCCACCACCACGACGTCCCACACCGGCTCCCGGTCCCCGCCCTCGCCCCGCACCGCGCCCTGGGCTGCGTTGTCGCTGCTCACCTGTGCTTCTACTCCCGCTCCATCACCGGCTTCGGCTACCTGCCGCATCCTACGGCCAGCCCTCCGCGGCCCCGCCACGGGAAGGCCGTGGGTGCCGCGGGCGGCGGGCGTGGGAGGATCGACGGCACAATCGCCCATTCGTACGGATACAACGCCGCGTCCACAAGGAGCGTTCCATGGAAGCGTCCTCGAACCACCAGCCGGGGCCGGTCCCGGCCGAGCTGGCGGCCACCGTCGCCGCGCTGCAGCCCCGCGCCCGCACCGAGCTGGCCGAGCTGGTGGCCTTCCGGTCGGTGGCGGACGAGGCGCAGTTCCCGAAGAGCGAGTGCGAAGCCGCCGCTGACTGGGTGGCGGGCGCGCTGCGCGCCGAGGGCTTCCAGGACGTCGCCCTGCTCGACACCCCCGACGGCACCCAGTCCGTCTACGGCTACCTCCCGGGCCCCGCCGGCGCCCCGACCGTGCTGCTCTACGCGCACTACGACGTGCAGCCGCCGCTGGACGAGGCCGCCTGGATCTCGCCGCCGTTCGAGCTGACCGAGCGCGACGGCCGCTGGTACGGGCGCGGCGCGGCCGACTGCAAGGGCGGGGTGGTCCTGCACCTGACGGCGCTGCGCGCGCTCAAGGAGCACGGCGGCGTGCCGGTCAACGTGAAGATGATCGTCGAGGGTTCCGAGGAGCAGGGCACCGGCGGCCTGGAGCGCTACGCCACGGCGCACCCGGAGCTGCTGGCCGCGGACAGCATCGTCATCGGCGACGCCGGCAACTTCCGTGTGGGCCTGCCGACCGCCACCGCAACGCTGCGCGGCATGACGCTCGTCCGCGTCCAGGTGGACACGCTGGAGGGCAATCTGCACTCGGGCCAGTTCGGCGGCGCGGCGCCCGACGCGCTGGCGGCGCTGATCCGCGTGCTCGACTCGCTGCGCGCCGAGGACGGTTCGACGACCGTCACCGGCCTGGAGGACGAGGCGGCGGCGAGCTGGGAGGGCATGCAGTACCCGGAGGAGGACTTCCGCAAGGACGCCAAGGTCCTCGACGGCGTGGAGCTGATCGGCTCCGGCACGGTCGCCGACCGGCTGTGGGCGCGCCCCGCGGTCACGGTCCTGGGCATCGACTGCCCGCCGGTCGTCGGGGCCACCCCGTCGGTGCACGCGGGCGCGCGGGCCCTGATCAGCCTGCGCGTGCCGCCGGGCACGGACGCCGTCACGGCGACGAAGCTGCTCGCCGAGCACCTGACGGCGGCGGCCCCGTGGGGCGCGCGCGTCGCGGTGGAGCAGGTCGGCCAGGGCCAGGCGTTCCGCGCGGACACCGGCAGCCCGGCGTACACGGCCATGGCCGACGCCATGCGCATCGCCTACCCGGGCCAGGAGATGCAGATCTCCGGCATGGGCGGCTCGATCCCGCTGTGCAACACGCTCACCGCGCTGTACCCGGAGGCGGAGATCCTGCTGATCGGGCTGAGCGAGCCGGAGGCGCAGATCCACGCGGTGAACGAGAGCGTCTCGCCGGAGGAGCTGGAACGGCTCTCCCTGGCGGAGGCGCTGTTCCTGGGGCGCTACGCGGAAACGAAGCGGTAGGCCGTCCCGGCGGGGCGTGCCACCGTACGGAGCGGGCGGACGCGCATGCCGCCGGACCTCGCGGTCGTGGGGTTGCGCCGTTGCGGCGGGCGATCTTGTCCGCCGCTGCGCGACGGATCACGGCCTGCGCGCGGCCCCGGTGCGTACGCATTCCGCTGTCGTCCGCCGCGTGTGACGAACCGACGGCTCACGACGTACGCGCCGGGCCCGGGGTACGTGCCGGGCCGCCGCAGGCCGCGCGCTCAGCCGACGGGGACCCCCGCTTCGAGGTTGAGGGGGCGGCCCTGTTCGCGGGCGCGGAGGGCCCATCGGAGCCGGCTCAGCCGTACGGGCGGCAGCAGGGTTGCCGCCTCGCTCTCGGTGACGAAGCGCCAGCCGCGCAGTTCGGCGCCGGGCAGCAGGAGCCGGTGGGCGTCGGCCCCGGCCAGCCGCCCGCCGTCGAAGAGGAAGCGCAGGCCGCCGTAGCCGGGCGGCTTGGGCGGCTCCCAGTCGACGACGAGCAGGCGGGGCACGGCGGGGAGTTCGATGCCGATCTCCTCGGCCACCTCGCGCATCCCGGCGCGGGCGGGCGCCTCGCCCGGCTCCACGACCCCGCCGGGGAACTCCCAGCCCGGCTTGTAGGTCGGGTCGACCAGCAGGACCCGGTCCTCCTCGTCGAAGAGCAGCACCCCCGCGGCGAGCGTCTCGGCCGTCGGCTCCGGAGTCTGGACGATCCGGCAAGCGCCGGCGGCCCCGCTCCGCACGGCGTCCGCGACCCGCTCGGCCACCTCACGCGGCGTCAGATGACCGGTCTCGACGGCGTACGCGTCGGAGCGCAGCCACGGCAGCGCCTCGCGGTACGGGGCGATGTGGTCCAGCGCCCACTGCCGGACGGACTCGCTGCGGCCGGGGTCGTCCGGGAACTCCTCGCGGCCGGCGATCCGTCCGCGCAGGATCGTTTCATCCGCAGTCAGCAGCACATGTCGCACCGGAATGCGGCGCGCGGCGAGCCCGCCGAAGATCTCGTCCCGGTACTCCTGGCGCAGCAGCGTCATGGGGACGACGAGCACCCCGCCGACCTCGGCGAGCACGGCCGCCGCCGCGTCCACGACCAGCCGCCGCCAGACCGGCAGGTCCTGGTAGTCGCTAGCCTCGCCCATTCTCTTGGGCGGCAGCAGGTACTTCAGCGCCCCGCCGATCACCTCGGGGTCGTAGAGGGTGCTGTCCGGGATCAGCTCGGTCAGTTCCCTGGCCGTACTGGTCTTCCCCGCACTGAACGCGCCGTTCAGCCAGACGATCACGGTTCCCCCTTCTCCGTAGCCCCCTGTGAAGTGCCCGGAACACCTTGCCATGGAAACGCTTGCGAGGGGCACGGTGCCGGGGCGCCCTCCGGGTGCGTCCATCGCGGCAGCGGCGCGTACTGCCGCTGTCCGGTGCGCTCTACGCCGGGCCGGGCTCCCGCGTCCCCCACAGGCCGAACCGCTGCGCCGCCGCCGCGGCGGCCCCCACGAGGCCCGCGTCGGAACCGAGCCGGGCGGGCAGCACCTCGACGCCGGAGGCGAAGGAGAGCGTCGCGTAGTCGCGCAGGCGCTCGCGCAGCGGCGCGAAGAGCACTTCGCCCGCGCCCGCCACGCCACCGCCTATGACGGCGACCTCGATCTCGACCAGCGTCGCGGTCGCGGCGATGCCCGCGGCCAGCGCCTGCGCGGCCCGCTCGAACGAGGCGCGCGCCACGGCGTCCCCCGCCCCGGCCGCCGCCGCGACGGCCGCCGCGCTCCGGTCGCCGTCCGGGCCCGGCAGCCAGCCGGCGTCCAGCGCGCGCCGGGCGATGTTCGGGCCGCTGGCGATGCGCTCGACGCAGCCGCGGGCGCCGCAGGGGCAGAGATCCCCGTCGAGGTCGACGCTGATGTGCCCGATGTGGCCGGCGTTTCCGGTGGGACCGGTGTGCAGGCGACCTCCCAGCACCAGGCCACCACCCACCCCGGTGGACACCACCATGCACAGGACGTTCGCGCGCCCCCGGGCGGCGCCCTGCCAGTGCTCGGCCGCGGTCATCGCCACGCCGTCGCCGACGAGCACCACCGGCAGCCCGCCCACCCGCTGCGCCACCTCGGCGACCAGGGGATAGTCCCGCCACCCCGGGACGTTGACCGGGCTGACGGTCCCTCGGGAAGCGTCCACCGGCCCCGCGCTGCCGATGCCGACCGCCCGCACGCGCGCCCAGTGCGCCGCGCCCTTGAGCTCGTCGATCACCGCCGCCACCGCGCCCATCACCGTGGCTCCGTCCTCGCGCGCCGGCGTCGGCCGCTGCGCGCGGGCCAGCAGCCGGCCGCGGTCGTCCACCAGCGCGCCCGCGATCTTGGTGCCGCCGATGTCGAGGGCCGCGACAAGGTCGGCGAAGTCGGTGCGCATGGGGACGATCTCTCCTGGTCGGGCAAGGGTGCAGGCTCTGCGAACGCCAGTCTGTCCGGATCTGACAACGTTGTCTAGGCTCTATGCTCGACGTCACCCCGCTCCGCCCCCCGGTAAGGACGAGCCCCGTGCCGAGCAGCGCCCAGCCCACCCGCAGCCCCTCGCCCCGCTACGGCGCCCGCCCGACGATGAAGGACGTGGCGGCCCGCGCGGGCGTCGGCCTCAAGACCGTCTCCCGGGTGGTGAACGGCGAGCCGGGCGTCACCCCCGACACCGAGCGGCGCGTCCAGGACGCCATCACCGCACTGGGCTTCCGGCGCAACGACAGCGCGCGGATCCTCCGCAAGGGCCGCACCGCCTCCATCGGACTCGTCCTCGAAGACCTCGCCGACCCCTTCTACGCCCCCCTCAACCGGGCCGTCGAGGAAGTCGCCCGCGCGCACGGCGCCCTGCTCATCAACGGCTCCAGCGCGGAGGATCCGGAGCGCGAACGGGAGCTCGCCCTGGCGTTCTGCGCCCGCCGGGTCGACGGCCTCATCGTCATCCCGGCCGGCGACGACCACCGCTATCTGGAACCCGAGATCGCGGCCGGCATCGCCACGGTCTTCGTCGACCGGCCCGCCGGCCGGATGGACGCCGACGCCGTCCTCTCCGACAGCTTCGGCGGTGCGCGCGAGGGCGTGGCCCACCTCGCCGCCCACGGCCACCGCCGCATCGGCTTCATCGGCGACCGCCCGCGCATCCACACCGCCGCGGAGCGGCTGCGCGGCTACCGCGCGGCCATGGCGGACGCGGGCCTGCCCGTGGACGAGTCCTGGGTGTCCCTCGGCCCCACGACGCCCGAGCGCGTCCGCGCCGAAACGGAACGCATGCTCGCCGGCCCGGAGCCGGTGACGGCGCTGTTCACGGGGAACAACCGGGTGACGGCGACGACGGTACGCGTTCTGGCCCGCGTGCCCCGCCGCGTCGCGCTCGTGGGCTTCGACGACCTCGAACTCGCCGACCTGCTCTCACCGGCGGTCACCGTCGTAGCCCAGGACGCGGCCCGCCTGGGCCGCACCGCCGCCGAACAACTCTTCCGCCGCCTGGACGGAGCAACCGAACCGCCGCGGCGGGTGGTGCTGCCCACCCGCCTGATCACAAGGGGTTCAGGCGAACTCCGCCCGGAGGCGTGACGGTAGCCCACAGGGCGGATATACGTACGCCGAGCCCGGCACCGCCGGGATCCCTGGCGGGAGGCGAACCACCACGCCGGCGGAACAAGGGGCGCCGACCTACCCCTTGACCAGTCGCCCCCTGGCGGGGACAGGATGCTCAGCTCGGCACGGCACCGCCGAAATCCCCGGCGGGGGCGAACCAGCACGGCGGAGGAAACAAGGAGCCATGGCCCCTTGACCGACCACCCCCGCCGGGGACAAGGCGCTTACGCCCGGCACGGCACCGCCGGGATCGCCGGTGGGGGCCGATCGCCGCGACGGCGGAAACAAGGGGCGCCACGGCCCCTTGGCCGACCAACCCCAGCCGGGCAAAGCGCTTGGGCCCGCACGGGACCGCCGAGCCCCCGGTGGGGGCGGACCACCGCGGCGGCGGAAAGGAAGGCACCCGGCGCGGCACCGGCAGTCGGGGACGGGCGGGAGGGGTGGGGGCGCAGGGGTAGGGGTCCGGGACGCTGACGTGTATTTGCGGGCCCGATGAGGAAGAGGGCACGAAAGAAACGCGGGGAACGGGCCCGTAAATATACGGTCCCGGACCCCTGCCCCGGAGCCCCCGCCCCGCACCCACCACCCACCGAACCGCCCCACCTCAGCGCCCCGCCAACCCCTCCAGCCCCTCCCGCCCCAGCCCCGTCAAAGCCGTCACCTCGCCCTCATCCACCGCCCCGCAATCCATCCCCCGCAGCAGATACCCGCTCAGCGCCCGCGCCGTAGCAGGCTCGTCCAGCATGTCACCACCGGCCCGGTTCACATACGCGTCCAAACGAGCCGCAGCACTCCCCAGCCCCTCCCGGTAGAACGCGTACACCGCCGCGTACCGCGTCGGAAGATGCCCGGGATGCATGTCCCACCCCTGGTAGTACGCCCGCGCCAACGACCGCCGCACCAATCCGAAGTGCAGCCGCCAAGCCTCATGCACCTGAGCCGCAGACCCCACCGGCAGCACATTCGTCGCCCCGTCGGACAGCCGCACCCCGGTCCCCGCGGCAGCCACCTGCATCACGGCCTTCGCATGGTCGGCCACCGGATGGTCCAGCGCCTGGTACGCCGCCCCGACCCCGCACGACGCGCTGTAGTCGAACGTCCCGTAGTGCAGCGAACCAACCCTCCCCGCCCCCGCGTCGATCATCCGCGCCACCGTGGCGCGCCCGTCCGCCCCGAGGACCGCCTGCGTGGTCTCGATCTGTATCTCGAAGCGGATGCGGCCCGGCTCCAGCCCCCGCGCCTTCTCGAACTCCCCCACAAGCTCAGCCATGGCGGCGACCTGCTCCGCGTAACTCACCTTGGGCAACGTGAGCATCAGCCCTGCGGGCAGGCCACCGGCCTCCATCAGCCCGGTCAGGAAGATGTCCAGCGTCCGGATCCCCCGCTCCCGAACGGCGGCCTCCAGACACTTCATCCGGATCCCCACAAACGGCGGCGCCGCACTGCCGGCACCACCCCCACCCCCGCACATCGCAGCCACAAGCCCCGCCGCCCGCCCCGCCGCCGCATCCTCCTCCGCATCGGACCGCGGCCCGTACCCGTCCTCGAAGTCGATGCGGAGGTCCTCCACCGGCTCCCGCAGCAGCTTGCCCCGCACCCGCTCGTAAACCGGCACCGCAAGCCCCTCGGAGAGACCGAGCACCGCAGCCAGCGAAGACGCGTCAGGCGCATGCTCATCAAGCGAGGCAAGCGCCTGATCACCCCAGAACCGCACCGTATCCGCAGCGAAAACATCAGCGGGAACGTAAACGGTGTGCACGGGCTGCCGCGTACCCGGGTCACCGGGATAGCGCCGCGCAAGGTCGGCGTCGACGCCGGCAAGAGAGGCGCCGATGCGTTCCTTCACCACACCCGTAAAGGTCGTAGCAACCGACTGCCGCTGCCCCATAACCCGCCCACCCTCCACGTTTCCGCTGCACGGAACCGACCGTCCGCGCGGGCGAAGCTATCGAGGCGACCGGAACCGGTCAACAGGCACAGCAGGCACAACAAACAGGCCCCCGCACGCGACAAGCGTGCGGGGGCCTGGTGAAGAAACCGCGAGGCGGGTCAGCCCTTACGGGTCTTGACCTCATCGGTCAGCTGAGGAACGACCTCGAAGAGGTCACCGACGATGCCGTAGTCGACCAGGTCGAAGATCGGTGCCTCGGCGTCCTTGTTGATGGCCACGATGGTCTTCGAGGTCTGCATGCCGGCCCGGTGCTGGATGGCACCGGAGATGCCCGCCGCGATGTAGAGCTGCGGGGAGACCGACTTGCCGGTCTGGCCGACCTGGTTGGTGTGCGGGTACCAGCCGGCGTCGACCGCGGCGCGGGACGCGCCGACGGCCGCGCCGAGCGAGTCGGCGAGGGCCTCGATGATGGCGAAGTTCTCGGCGCCGTTGACGCCGCGGCCGCCGGAGACCACGATCGCGGCCTCGGTCAGCTCGGGGCGGCCGGTGGACTCGCGCGGGGTGCGGGAGACGACCTTCGTGCCGGTGGACTTCTCACCGAAGGAGACGGCGAGCTGCTCGACCGTGCCGGCGGCCGGGGCGGCCTCCGGGGCGGCGGAGTTGGGCTTGACCGTGATGACCGGGGTGCCCTTGGTGACGCGGGACTTGGTGGAGTACGAGGCCGCGAAGACGGACTGCGTGGCCACCGGGCCCTCGTCGCCGGCCTCCAGGTCGACGGCGTCGGTGATGATGCCGGAGCCGATGCGGACGGCGAGGCGGGCGGCGATCTCCTTGCCCTCCGCGGAGGACGGGACGAGCACGGCGACCGGCGAGACGGCCTCGAACGCGGCCTGGAGCGCGTCGACCTTCGGCGCGACGAGGTAGTCGGCGAACTCGGCGGCGTCGGCCGTGAGGACCTTCACCGCGCCGTACTCGGCCAGCGTCGCGGCGGCGGCGTCCGCACCGGCACCCAGGTGCACGGCGACGGGCTCGCCGACGCGGCGGGCGAGGGTGAGCAGTTCGAGGGTGGGCTTGCGGACGGCACCGTCCACGTGGTCGACGTAGACGAGGACTTCAGCCATGGCGTTGCTCCTGCGGAAAAAGTGGGGCGGGTGACGGTTCGTTCGGGATCAGAGAGCTCAGATGAACTTCTGGCCCGCGAGGAACTCGGCGAGCTGCTTGCCGCCCTCGCCCTCGTCCTTGACGACGGTGCCGGCCGTGCGGGCCGGGCGCTCCGTGGCCTCGTCGACCTTGGTCCAGGCGCCCTCCAGGCCGACCTCTTCGGCCTCCAGGCCGAGGTCGGAGAGGTCCAGGGACTGAACCGGCTTCTTCTTGGCCGCCATGATGCCCTTGAAGGACGGGTAGCGCGCCTCGCCGGACTGGTCGGTCACGGAGACCACGGCCGGGAGGGAGGCCTCCAGCTGCTCGCTGGCGGCGTCGCCGTCGCGGCGGCCGGTCACCTTGCCGCCCTCGACCTTGACCTCGGAGAGCAGGGTGACCTGCGGGACGCCGAGGCGCTCGGCGAGCATCGCCGGGACGACGCCCATGCCGCCGTCGGTGGAAGCCATGCCGGAGACGACCAGGTCGTAGCCGACGTGCTCCAGGGCCTTGGCCAGCACCAGCGAGGTGCCGAGGGCGTCGGTGCCGTGCAGGTCGTCGTCCTCGACGTGGACGGCCTTGTCGGCACCCATCGAAAGCGCCTTGCGGAGCGCGTCCTTGGCGTCCTCGGGGCCGACCGTCAGGACGGTGATCTCCGCGTCGTCGTCGGCCGCCTCCTTGATCTGCAGCGCCTGCTCGACCGCGTACTCGTCGAGCTCCGAGAGCAGGCCGTCCACGTCGTCGCGGTCGACGGTCAGGTCCTCGGCGAAGTGCCGGTCGCCGGTGGCGTCGGGCACGTACTTCACAGTGACAACGATCCTCAAGCTCACGCCGGCTCTCCTACTGCATCGTCTCTTCGTAGCTGCCTTGGCAGGCAGCATAGGCGCCTTGTGGGGCGGATTCCGCCCGTTGCGGGCCGCGCCCCGAACGGAATGTTACTCGTCAGTACAGCGACCCGTTCAGCCGGGCGCAAGGCCGGTCGGCTGTGATCTGTCCAACGTGCGAACGCGGGACGTCTCAGTCCCGCAGACCGTTGAAGCGCCCCTGGTGGTAGACGAGCGGGCTCCCCGCTCCGGCGGGGTCACCCGCGACGACCTCGGCGAGCACGAGACGGTGGTCCCCCGCGGGCACCTTGGCCACCACGCGGCACACCAGCCACGCCAGGACGCCGTCCAGCAGCGGCACGCCCTCCGGCCCGGGGCGCCAGCGCGTGGGCGGGGCGAAGCGGTCGGCGCCGCTGCGCGCGAAGGTGCCGGCGAGCTCTCTCTGGTGCTCGCCGAGTATGTGCACGCCGACGTGCTCGGCGTCGGCGAGTACGGGCCAGCTGGACGAGCCGGTGCCCACGCCGAAGGAGACGAGGGGCGGCTCGGCGGCCACGGAGGTGAGCGAGGTGGCCGTGAAGCCGACCGGGCGCGCGCCCTGCGCGGTGATCACGGCGACTCCGGCGGCGTGCCGGCGGAAGACGGAGCGCAGCAGTTCCGGAGTGGCGAGGGAGGTGCCGAGCCCGGGCATGGCCGTCATGAAACTGTCCTTCTGCTGGTGGGTCGAGCCGGTCCTGGCCACATAACGTCACCCTGACGATTCGCGGCGTGAAGCGTCAAGGGCAGCCTCGGAGATGGGAGACGGATCACGGCGAACGCCGGGACCACGGGATTCCCGCGGCCGCTCACACCGCCGCCCCGAGCGCCGCGATGACGTCCGCCCTGCGCGGCTGGCCCGCGGCGCGGCGCACGATGCGCCCGGCGGCGTCGAGGACGAGGACGGTCGGCGTCGCGGTGATGTCCAGGGCCCGCACGAGCGCGAGGTGCGCCTCCGCGTCGACCTCGACGTGCGCGACCCCCTCGACCATGCCCGCGACCTGTTCCAGAGTCCGTCTCGTGGCCCGGCAGGGCTGGCAGAAGGCGCTGGAGAACTGGACGAGCGTGGCCCGTGCCCCGAGCTCCCCGCCGATGTCGGCGGCCCCCAGCCGCGGCCCGCCGCCGTCACCCTCGTGCACGTTCTGCCCCTCTTCCCGTCGTGTTTTCCATCGGTGCAGCACCGCGCGGTACGGAGAAAATTCCTCGGGATTCCCCGGGAATTCCCCGCCTCCCGGCACCGACGTGATGAGGATCTCCCGGCCGCCGGGGCGTCCTCGCTGGCCCCGGGCCGGGCATTCGGGCACGATCTGGCAGAAGCCGAACCCTACGGCGGCGTAACTTAGCCCGGGAGCCCCCTCCCCAGGCCCGGAAGGATCCCCCCTCGATGGCAGAGCTCGTCTACCCCCCGGTGATCGGTGTCGCCCGCACCATGTTCAAGGCGCTCGATCTGCGCTTCGACATCCAGGGCACCGAGCACGTCCCCGCTCGGGGCGGGGCGGTCCTGGTGAGCAACCACATCGGCTACCTCGACTTCGTCTTCTGCGGGATGGCCGCCCGCCCCGCCAAGCGGCTGGTGCGCTTCATGGCCAAGGAGTCGGTGTTCCGGCACAAGGTGTCGGGTCCGCTGATGCGCGCGATGAAGCACATCCCCGTGGACCGCGCGGCCGGCATGGACGCCTACAAGCACGCGCTGACCGCGCTGCGCTCCGGCGAGATCATCGGGGTGTTCCCGGAGGCGACGATCTCCCAGTCGTTCACGCTGAAGAACTTCAAGTCCGGCGCGGCCCGGCTCGCCCAGGAGGCCGGGGTGCCGCTGCTGCCGATGGCGCTGTGGGGCACGCAGCGGCTGTGGACCAAGGGGCACAAGCGTGACCTGGGCCGCAACCACGTGCCGATCTCGATACGGGTCGGCGAGCCGCTGACCCCCGGGGCGGACGAGCACCCGGACACCCTCAGCGACCGGCTGCGCTCCCGCGTCCAGGAGCTCCTGGAGGCGGCTCAGCGCGCCTACCCGGTGCGGACGAAGGACGCGGACGACACCTGGTGGATCCCGGCGCACCTCGGCGGCACGGCGCCCACGCCGGACATGGCGGCGGCGATGGACCGGCGCCGCTAGAGCGCAGAGCACAGGACGCAGAGCACGGGACGCAGAACGCAGCGCACCCGTCACGGCAAAAACGCAACGTACCCGTCACGGCAAAGGGCGCCCGGCCGCACTCGCGGCCGGGCGCCTTTCGCCATTCCCGGGGCGGCTGCTACTGCCTGCCCATCTCCTCGGCCAGGGCCGCCGCGAAGGCGTCGACGTCGGCCTCGGTGGTGTCGAAGGAGCACATCCAGCGGACGTCGCCGGCCGCCTCGTCCCAGAAGTAGAAGCGGTAGCGCTTCTGGAGGCGCTCGCTCACGTCGTGCGGGAGCCGGGCGAAGACGGCGTTGGACTGCACCGGGTGCAGGATCTCCACGCCCTCGACGGCCCGTACGCGCTCGGCCAGGCGCGCGGCCATGGCGTTGGCGTGCGAGGCGTTGCGCAGCCACAGGTCGCCGCTGAGCAGGGCCTCGAACTGGGCCGAGACGAAGCGCATCTTGGAGGCGAGCTGCATGGACATCTTGCGCAGGTGCTTCATCGCCCGGACCGCGTCCGGGTTCAGGACGACGACGCACTCGCCGAAGACCAGGCCGTTCTTCGTGCCGCCGAAGGAGAGCAGGTCCACGCCGGCGTCGGTGGTGAAGGCCCGCAGGGGGACGCCCAGGGTGGCGGCGGCGTTGGCGATGCGCGAGCCGTCCAGGTGGACCTTCATGCCCCGCTCGTGGGCGTGGTCGCAGATCTCGCGGATCTCCTCGGGCGTGTAGCACGTGCCGAGCTCGGTGGTCTGGGTGATCGAGACGATCTGCGGCTGCGCCCGGTGCTCGTCGTCCCAGCCGAAGGCCTCGCGGTCGATGAGCTCGGGGGTGAGCTTGCCGTGCTCGGTGGGCACGGTGAGCAGCTTCAGGCCGCCGACGCGCTCGGGCGCCCCGCACTCGTCGACGTTGATGTGCGCGGTGGCGGCGGAGATGACCGCGCCCCAGCGCTCGGTCGCGGCCTGGAGGGCGACGACGTTGGCGCCCGTGCCGTTGAAGACGGGGAACGCCTCGGCGGTGGGGCCGAAGTGCCCGCGCATCACGTCCTGGAGGTGGGCGGTGTAGTCGTCCTCGCCGTAGGCGACCTGGTGCCCGCCGTTGGCGACGGCGAGCGCCGCGAGGATCTCGGGGTGGGCGCCCGCGTAGTTGTCGCTGGCGAACCCGCGGACCTCCGGGTCGTGGCGGCGTATCGCGTCGGTCTTGTCGGTCATACCTGCGGAGTCAGCCACAGACGGGTTCCGTTCACTTCCTGGGCGGGCTTCTCCCAGACGCCGACGATCGCCTCGGCGAGGTCCTTGACGTCGGTGAAGCCCGCGAACTTCGCATTCGGGCGCTCGGCGCGCATGGCGTCGTGCACCAGTGCCTTGACGATCAGGATGGCAGCGGCGGCCTGCGGCGGGCCCTCGCCCCCCGCCTTGCGGAAGGAGTCGGCGAGCGCGAGCGTCCACGCCTCGGCGGCGGCCTTGGAGGCGGAGTAGGCGGCGTTGCCCGCGGTGGGCTTGCTGGCGCCCGCCGCGCTGACGAGCAGGAACCGGCCGTTGCCGCTGCGCTGCAGGGCGGGCTCGAAGGCGAGCGAGGTGTGCTGCACGGTGCGGATGAGCAGCTTCTCCAGCAGCTCCCAGTCGGCGAGGTCGGTCTCGGCGAAGGTGGCCGAGCCGCGCCAGCCGCCCACGAGGTGGACCAGGCCGTCGATGCGGCCGAACTCCTTCTCGGTGCGGTCCACCCAGCGGCGCGTGGCCTCCAGGTCCAGCAGGTCCACGGTGTCGCCGGTGACGGTGGCGCCGCCGTGGGCGTAGCGTGCGGCGTCCACGGCCTCGGCGAGGCGGGCCGCGTCCGCGTCGGAGGCGACGACCGTCGCTCCGGCCTCGGCCAGTCGCAGCAGCGTGGCGCGGCCGGCCGGGCCGGCGGCCCCCGCCACAGCCACGACGGCGCCGTCCAGCCGGCCGTTGCCGTTGGTGGGAGTGCTCATGGTCGTCTCCTTCGTCTGCTTGCTCACGCGGCCACCTGCTGGGCCTTCGCCGCGGTGATCCCCTTGGTCGAGGCGATCACGTGCCGCAGCTTCTTGGCAAGCGCCTCGTAGAACATGCTGAGCGGGAACTCGTCCGGGAGCACGTCGTCCACGAGCTTGCGGGGCGGCTGGGTGAGGTCGAGGGCCTCGGGGCCCTTGGCCCAGACCGAGCCGGGGTGCGGGGGGAGGTAGGAGGAGACCAGCTCGTAGGCGGCGAGCCAGTGGACCAGCTTGGGGCGGTCGATGCCGTCGCGGTAGAGCTTCTCGATCTCGCCGCAGAGCTGGTTGGTGATCTGCGGGGCTCGGTCCCAGTCGATGTGGAGGGTGTTGTCCGTCCAGCGTACGACGTCGTGGCGGTGGAGGTACGCGAAGAGGAGCTGGCCGCCGAGGCCGTCGTAGTTGCGGACGCGGTCGCCGGTGACCGGGAAGCGGAACATCCGGTCGAAGAGGACGGCGTACTGCACGTCGCGGCCGTGCGCGTTGCCCTCGGCCTCCAGCTTCACGGCCTCCTTGAAGGCGGTGAGGTCGCAGCGGAGCTCCTCCAGGCCGTACATCCAGAACGGCTGCCGCTGCTTGATCATGAAGGGGTCGAAGGGCAGGTCGCCGTGGCTGTGGGTGCGGTCGTGGACCATGTCCCACAGGACGAACGCCTGCTCGCAGCGGTGCTGGTCGCCGACCATGTCCTGGATGTCGGCGGGGAGCTCCAGGCCGAGGGCCTCGACGGCCGCCTCGGTGACGCGGCGGAAGCGGGCCGCCTCGCGGTCGCAGAAGATGCCGCCCCAGGCGAAGCGCTCGGGGGCCTCGCGGACGGCGATGGTCTCCGGGAAGAGGACGGCGGAGTTGGTGTCGTAGCCCGCGGTGAAGTCCTCGAAGGTGATGCCGAGGAAGAGCGGGTTGTCGTAGCGGGTGCGCTCCAGCTCGGCGAGCCACTCGGGCCAGACGACGCGCAGGACGACGGCCTCGAGATTGCGGTCGGGGTTGCCGTTCTGGGTGTACATCGGGAAGACGACGAGGTGCTGGAGGCCGTCGGCGCGCCGGGCGGCGGGCTGGAAGGCGAGGAGCGAGTCCAGGAAGTCGGGCACGCCGAAGCCCGTCTCCGCCCAGCGGCGCAGGTCGGCCACGAGGGCCGTGTGGTACGCGGCGTCGTGCGGCACGAGCGGCGAGAGCTGCCCGACGGCCGCGACGACGCGCTCCAGCTGGGCCCGGGCGGCCTCGCCCGGTGGTGCGTCCTCCGCGGTGAAGTCGATGGAGCCGTCCCGGGACTGCCACGGCCGGATCGTTTCCACAGCGTCCTTGAGCTCGGCCCACGCGGGGTGATCGATCACCGGCTCGGCGGTCGATTTGTCGGCCCGTATCGCCGTCGACGCAAGGATTTCCGTCATGGCTGCTCCTCCTCGGGAGAACTTGGCGTTAAGACACCGTATCCGTGCGCGCTTCTCCTGCTCAAGAGGGGAGGCCACAAATTATCCTGCCGACCCCCTGGTCGAGCCGCTGTTTTTCCTGCACCCCTCCGCCATATGTGTTCCCATATCCGCATATCCGACACACCAGCCTCAGTGACCCCGTGTGCTGTCCTAGGCGAGTTTCGGTCATCCCCCGGGATTTCCAGCCCTCCCCGGCCCTTCCCGGCCGTCCCGGCGGCCCCCGGGGCCCGTTCTCCCGCGTCCTCCGGGCCTACCCGCCCGCCGCCGGTGAATTCATGAACGTGCAACAGTCTTCCGGTATGCGGACGGTCTGTGATCCGACCTGGACAGAGCGATGATCACGCTGCCAGTCTCGCGCCATGCCCGACGCCAACCGGCCCTCGCGCCGCACCGCCGCCCCGGCCGCGCCCTCCGCCACCCGCCGCCCGCGCACGGCCCCGGTCGCCGCCTGCCTCGCCGTCCTGCTCGCGGCCGCCGCCGGCTGCGCTCCCCAGGACGACGGCGGCTCCGGCTCCTCGAAGTCCTCCGCGGCACCCCCCGCCGCGGCCGCGTGCACGAAGGGGAAACTGGCCACGCAGGTCCCCGGCAAGCTGACCGTGGGCACCGACAAGCCCGCCTACGCGCCCTGGTTCCAGGACGACGATCCCTCGAACGGCAAGGGCTTCGAGTCGGCCGTCGCCTACGCCCTCGCCGAGCGGCTCGGGTACGACCGGGCCGACGTGGCCTGGCAGACCGTGCCCTTCAACACCGCCGTCGCCCCCGGCGCCAAGAAGTTCGACGTCGACCTCAACCAGGTCTCCGTCAGCGACGAGCGCCGCCGCGCCGTCGACTTCTCCTCCGGCTACTACGACGTCCGCCAGGCCGTCATCGCCCTCAAGGACTCCCCCGCGGCAAAGGCGAGGAGCGCCGCCGACCTCAAGCACGTCAAGCTCGGCGCCCAGGTCGGCACCACCAGCCTCGACGTCGTCAACGACGTCATCAAGCCCGACGAGCGGCCCGCCGTCTTCCAGAAGAACGACTACGCCAAGACCGCGCTCAAGAACCGCCAGGTCGAGGCGATCGTCGTGGACCTGCCCACCGCCTTCTACATCACCTCCGCCGAGGTCACGGACGCCCGGGTCGTCGGCCAGTTCGAGGCCGGGGGCGGCAAGCCCGAGCAGTTCGGTTTCGTCCTCGACAAGGGCAGCCGCCTCACCTCGTGCGTCAGCGGCGCCGTCGACTCCCTCCGCAAGGACGGCACGCTCGCCCGGCTGGAGAAGAAGTGGCTCTCCGAGGCAGTCGACGCCCCGGTGCTGAAGTGAGCGCCGGGGAAGCGGCCGCCGGCCCCGGGGACGCCGTGCCGTCCCTGGTGAAGGACGCCGCCCAGGACGCCTACACCCCCTCCGCACGGCGCCTCGAACGGGAGCGCTTCAAACGGGCCCGGGCGCGCCGCGCCACGGCGATCGCCGCCGGCAGCACCCTGGTCACGGGCGCCGTGCTGTTCCTGGCCGTCGTCAACTCCCCCGGCTGGGCGCGCACCCGTGAAACGTTTCTCAGCGGCCACTACGCGCGCGAGGCGCTGCCCAAGGTCCTGGAGGGCCTGTGGCTGAACCTCCGCCTGCTCGTCGTGTGCGGGGCGGCCGTGCTCGTCCTCGGCCTGCTGATCGCCGTCGCCCGCACGCTGCGCGGCCCGGTCTTCTTCCCGCTGCGCGCGCTCGCCACCGCCTACACCGACTTCTTCCGCGGGCTGCCCCTGGTGATCTGCCTGCTGATGGTCGTCTTCGGCGTCCCGGCGCTGCGCCTCCAGGGCGTGACCACCGACCCGGTGCTGCTGGGCGGGACGGCGCTGGTGCTGACCTACTCGGCCTACGTCGCCGAGGTCTTCCGCGCGGGCATCGAGTCCGTGCACCCCAGCCAGCGCGCCGCCGCCCGCTCGCTGGGCCTCACCGGCCGGCAGACGCTGCGGTTCGTCATCCTCCCGCAGGCCGTGCGCAGGGTCGTGCCGCCGCTTCTCAACGACCTGGTCTCGTTGCAGAAGGACACCGGCCTCGTCTCGATCGCCGGCGCGGTGGACGCCGTCTACGCGGCGCAGATCCTGTCGAGCAAGAGCTTCAACTACACGCCGTACGTGGTCGCCGGGCTCA
This sequence comes from Streptomyces klenkii, assembly GCF_003626645.1. Lineage (GTDB taxonomy): Bacteria > Actinomycetota > Actinomycetes > Streptomycetales > Streptomycetaceae > Streptomyces > Streptomyces klenkii. Next base: position 58,622 of record NZ_RBAM01000012.1, read on the forward strand.
TCTTCGTCGCCCTCACCATCCCCATGACCCGCTTCACCGACTGGGTCACGGCACGGACGGACCGCCGGCGGGCACAGGGAGGGATCGTATGAGCGGGCAGCCCGTACTGCGCCTCGAAGCGGTGCGCAAGACCTTCGGGGGCACGGTCGTGCTGCGCGACGTGGACCTGGAGGTCGCCCCGCACACGGTGACCGCCCTCATCGGCGCCTCCGGCTCCGGCAAGTCGACGCTGCTGCGCTGCGCGAACCTGCTGGAGGAGATCGACGACGGGGCGATCCTCCTCGACGGCGAGGACATCACCGACCCGCGCGTCGACCCGGACACCGTCCGCCGCCGCATCGGCGTCGTCTTCCAGGCGTACAACCTCTTTCCGCACATGACCGTGCTCGACAACATCACGCTGGCCCCGCGGCGGGTGCACGGCGTCCCCCGCGCGGAGGCCGAGGAACGGGCCCGGGAGCTGCTGGGGCGGCTCGGCCTGAGCGGCAAGGCGGACGAGTACCCCGACCGGCTCAGCGGCGGTCAGCAGCAGCGTGTGGCGATCGTCCGGGCGCTCGCGGGCCGGCCGCGGCTGCTGCTCCTGGACGAGATCACGGCGGCCCTCGACCCGGAGCTGGTCGGCGAGGTGCTGGGCGTCGTGCGCGACCTCAAGGAGGACGGCATGACGATGGTCCTGGCCACCCACGAGATGGGCTTCGCCCGGGACGTCGCCGATCAGGTGTGCTTCCTGGACGGCGGGGTCGTGCTGGAGCGCGGCACCCCGGAGGAGGTCTTCGGACAGCCGCGCGAGGAACGCACCCGGCGGTTCCTGCGGCGGATCGTGGAGGCGGGCCGGCTGTGAGGCGAGCGGCCTCGGGGCGAGCGGCCCTGGGGCGGGAAGCCTTGCGGTGAGAAGGGGTAAGGGGCGCTGCCCATTTGAGCAGCGCCCCTTACATCACCTGTGCCGTCACATCACCTGTGCCGTCACATCATCTGTGCCGCCGGCCTCGCCGTCAGGCCAGATCCTTGATCAGCAGCTCGAACTCCAGGTCGTCGCGCTGCGGGATCCCGAAGCGCTCGTCCCCGTACGGAAACGGGCTCATCCGCCCGGTGCGCCGGTAGCCCCGGCGCTCGTACCAGGCGATCAGCTCGTCACGCTGCTTGATGACGGTCATGTGCATCTCGGTGGCGCCCCACTCGGCGCGGACCAGCCGCTCGGCCTCCGCGATGACCGTCTTGCCGAGCCCGCCGCCCTGCGCCTCCGGGCTGACGGCGAACATCCCGAAGTAGGCGTGCGCGCCCCGATGTTCGAGCTGGCAGCAGGCCACTATCCGGTCGCCGCGCTCGACCACCAGCAGCCGGCTCGCCGGGTCCGTCACCACGGCCTCGACGCCCTCGGGGTCGGTGCGCTGGCCGTCCAGCAGGTCCGCCTCGGTCGTCCAGCCGGCGCGGCTCGCGTCACCGCGGTAGGCCGACTCGACGAGTGCCACGAGAACGGGCACGTCGTCGACGGTCGCGTCCCGGAAGGTCGTCTCGGTGCTGCTGGTGGTTTCCATCGTGTTCCTGGGGTCCTCTCCGTACGGCGGTTCCGGCTCCACGTGAACACTAACCCGGCCCCGGCGCGGGCCCGCGCCCGCTTGCGCGCCCCTGACGTGCCACCTCGCGTGCGCGGGCGCACCAGGACCCTCCCGCATGCCCCCTTCATGCGCTCATGCGCCCCCATGTGCACGCGTCGCCCGGGGAATCAACCGGAGGTGGGTCTGCGCGTCCGGGGAGGTGTGCCGTGCACGGACCGCCGCTGATCGGCTGGCTGCTGGTGGCGCTGTGCGCCGCGACGGGCGCGTACTGCCTGGTGCGCCTCTACGCGGGCACGCGCGGGGAGCGCCGGGCCGTCGGGAGCGACGCCCTCATGGGGCTCGGCATGGCCGCCATGGCCGTTCCGGCCACGGTCCTGGACACGCGGCCGTGGGAGGCCCTGCTGTTCGCCGTCGTCTTCGGGGCCGCCGGGGCGCACACGCTGGTGGCCGTGGCCCGCAGCCGCCTGGACACCTCTCACCTCCACCACGCCGTGGGCGCGTTCGCCATGGTCTACATGGCGCTGGCGATGACGGGCGGCCCCGCCGGCGGCCGGAGCGTGCACGCGGCCACGACCGCACATGCCGCTGCCGCGCACGAGCCGGCCGGCACCCCGCTGCTGACGGGGCTGCTGCTCGTGTACTTCGCGGTGTACGTGGTCCGCACGGTGGCCGTGCTCGTCCCCGTCACCGTCGCCTCGGGCCAGCTCACGTGGCCGGGCCGGCCGGACCTCACGCACGCCTGCCGGCTGTCCATGGGCATCGGCATGCTGGCCATGCTGCTGACGCTCTGAGCGCGCGCCCGGCCGCCCGTGGCGTGCGTCACTTCGCGCGCGGGACCGTACCTCCGCCCGCGCCGCCGCTCATAGGCTGACGGCCATGATGGTCCCGCTCGCGCTGCTGGTCCTCGGCGCACTGGTCGCGGCGCTGGCGCCGCGCGTGCTGACGCGCTCCGACTGGCCCGACCGCGAACCGGTCGTGGCGCTGTGGGTGTGGCAGTGCGCGGTGGCGGCCGTGCTGCTGTGCTGCCTGCTCGCCATGGCGCTGAGCGCCTCCGCGGCCTGGGAGGCCGTGCGCGGGCACGTCTTCGCCGCCGCGCCACACGGCGTCGTCGAGGCGTACGCCCTCACCGTCTACGCCGCGTGGGCCGCGCCGCTGGCCCTGCTCCTGGCGGGCGGTGCCGCGTGGACCGCGTGGATGCTGACCCGCGAGATCCGCTGGGCGCGCGCAGGGCGCCGGCAGCGCCACGCGGAGCTGCTGGTGCGCTCCCCCCGGCTGCCCGGCGAGGAGCCCGGCGAGCACCGGCTCGTGGTCCTGGAGGGTGACCGCCCCGACGCCTGGTGGCTGCCCGGCAGCACGGCTCCGCAGCTGGTGATCACGACGGGTGCGCTGCGCCGCCTCAAGGGCTCGCAGCTGGACGCGGTGCTGGCCCACGAGCAGGGGCATGCCCGGGCCCGGCACCACTGGCTGCTGCACGTCTCCTCAGCGCTTGCGAACGGCTTCCCGCAGGTGCCGGTGTTCGCGGCGTTCCGCGATCAGGTGCACCACCTGGTGGAGCTGGCGGCCGACGACGCGGCGTCGCGGCGCTTCGGCCGGCTGACGACCGCCCTGGCCCTGGTCGAACTGAACGAGGACCGCGGGGTGTTCGGGCCGTGCCCGTCCCGGCTCTCCCAGGTGCCGACGCGGGTGGAGCGGCTGCTGGCCCCCACGCCCCGGCTGACGGCGGCGCGGCGGCTGCGGCTGACGGCGGTGGCGTCCCTGGTGCCGGCGATCCCGCTGCTGGTCACGTTCATGCCGGGCCTGAGCGCACTGACCCGGTCCGGCTCGTAGCGCCGGGACGGGCGGAGGTCACGCCGGGAGCGGGTGTCCTGACGCGCCGGGAGCGGGCGTCCTGACGCCGGGAGCGGCGGCCGTCTCGTAGGCGTGGCAGGCCCGGACGGTGGGAGCAAGCGGCCGTTACGGACAACAGGTGGCCCTGCCGGCGCCCCATGGGCCACGATCCCCCCATGCACGCCCCTCCGAAGCCTTCGCCCGCGCTCCCCCGCTCCCCTTCCCGTACGCCGTCCGCCCGGAGGACGGTGACCCGTACCGGGCTCGCCCTCGCCGTCGTGTTCGTGGTGCTGCTGGCCCTGGTGTCCGGCGCGTGGGAGCCGCTCGTCTCGCTCGACCGGCAGGTCGCGGAGGGGCTGCACCCCGTGGCCGTGGAGCACCGCGGCTGGACGCGGTGCGTGCGCGTCCTCTCCGACTGGCTGTGGGACCCCTGGACGATGCGCGCCGCCCTGGCCGTGGCCGCGCTGTGGCTCGTCCGGCGGCGCGACTGGCTGCTCTGCGCCTGGATCGCCGGGACGTCAGCCCTGGGGACCGCGCTCCAGCAGGGGCTCAAGGCGGCGGTGGGGCGGGCCCGTCCGAGCTGGCCGGACCCGGTGGCGACCGCGCACTACGCGGCCTTCCCCTCGGGGCACGCCCTGACGGCGACGGTCGCCTGCGGGCTCCTCGTGTGGCTGCTGTGGCGGTACGGCGTCCGGGCGGCGTGGCTGCGGGCCGCTCTGGCGGCCGGGGCGGTGTCGGTGCTCGGGGTCGGCTTCACCCGCCTGTACCTGGGGGTCCACTGGCTGTCGGACGTCGTGGGCGGGTGCCTGCTGGGCGGGGCGCTGGTGGCGGTCTCCGCGGGGGTGTTCGGCGCGCTGACGGACAGGCGGGCTGACGGGGCGGGAACGGGTGATGCCGTGCGGCCGTGAGCCGATCTCCGGCTCGCGGCCACCGTGCCCGGCCCGCTGTGTGACGCTGGCTTCCCTGAATCAATCGGTGAGCCCGCCGTCCGCTCGCACGGACGGGGGCTGAGGGGGGCGTCATGACGGTCAAGGGAGTGCTCTTCGACTTCTCCGGCACGCTGTTCCGGGTCGAGTCGGCCGTGTCGTGGCTGACCGCGGCGCTGGAGCGGACGGGCGTGCGGATGGGTGAGGCCGAAGCTGCCGGGACCGCACGGCGGTTGGAGGAGGCGGGTGCGCTCCCGGGCGGGGCACAGCCGCGCTGCGTACCGCCGCATCTGACCGGGGCGTGGGCCGCGCGCGACCGCAGCGCGGAGGAGCACCGTGCCGCGTACACCGGACTGGCGCGCGAGGTGCCGCTGCCGCGGCCCGGGATCTACGACGCGCTGTACGAGCGCCACATGGAGCCGGCCGCCTGGCGCCCGTACGCCGACGCGGCCGGCGTCCTCGGTGAACTGCGGCAGCACGGTGTGCGAACGGCCGTGGTCAGCAACGTCGGCTGGGATCTGCGGCCGGTGTTCCAGGCACACGGCCTCGGCGCGTGGGTGGACGCCTATGCCCTGTCCTTCGAACACGGTGTGCAGAAGCCCGATCCACGGCTGTTCCTGGCGGCCTGTCAGGAGCTCGGGCTGGCTCCCGGGGAGGTGCTGATGGTGGGGGACGACCGCCGGGCCGACGGGGGAGCCGCCGCGCTGGGCTGTGCGGTGCATCTGGTGGACCATCTGCCCGTAGAGGAGCGGCCGGCGGGGCTGCGGCCGGTGCTCGGACTGGTCGGCTGAGGACCGCCGGCAGGCGGCAGAGACAGGCGGCAGGCCTGCCTGCAAAGCCTTGCTGCTGAGGGCCTCCGTGGCCGTACGAGCCCACCACGCTGGTCTGGGCGGTCCCCCGCGCCGCCCAGGCCAGCCGGCACGCCGGAGTCTCCACCACGCCGGGAGGCGGGGCAGGACGGCCGGATAGCTCCTGAGTATATTGGCCCGGAGCCAGTCAACGCAGGAGTTATGGAATGTCCCCGCGCAGCGCGTCGGCCAACGAGGAGATGCGCCGCCGTTCCCGTGAGCGGCTGCTCCAGGCGACGGTCGAGCTCATCGGTGAACGCGGGTACGAGGCGACGACGCTCGCCGACATCGCCGACCGGGCGGGCACGGCGCGCGGCCTCGTCTCGTACTACTTCCCCGGCAAGCGGCAGTTGCTGCAATCCGCGGTGCACCGCGTGATGCACATGGAGCTCGAGGCCGGCCTGGAGCGCCCCCCGCGCGCCCGGGACGGCCGCGAGCGCCTCGCCCGCGCGATCGACGCGATCCTCGGGCTCGCGCGGGACCGGCCGCTGCTGATGCGCACCCACATGGCCGGAATCCTCCAGGCGGAGGGGTTCATCCAGTGTCCCGAGCAGCAGCGCCTCGCGCATCTGCTGCACGACACGGTGGCGGCCTACGGCTCCCCCGACCCCGACGCGGACTACCCGCTGCTGCGCGCGCTGCTGATGGGCGCCGTCGTGGCGGTCCTGCTGCCGGGCGCGCCCATGCCGTTCGAACGCCTGCGCGCGGAGCTGTTCCACCGCTACGGCCTCGACTGGGACCTGGGCGTTCCGCCGGGGCCCGAGCCGCCGCCCGCGGGCGCCTGACCCGCGTCCCTTGCCCCGTCCGGCCCTCCCGAACCGGCCACGCCCGCCTGTCGCACTCCCGTCCCACGGCCTCCGGTGCGATCCTGGAGGGACCTACGGGACATCTGCGGAGATCCGCGGAAAGGGGCCCACCGTGCTTCGCATCGCCGTCGTCGGGTCGGGGCCGAGCGGGGTCTACACCGCCCAGGCCCTGGTGCAGCAGCAGGACGTCCCCGGTGTGACGGTGGACGTGCTGGACCGGCTGCCCTGCCCGTACGGGCTGGTGCGCTACGGCGTCGCGCCCGACCACGAGAAGATCAAGTCGCTCCAGAACAACCTGCGGGCCGCCATGGAGCACCCGGACATCAGGTTCTTCGGGAACGTCCCGGTGGGCGACGGCCCCCGCGGCATCGCGCCGCGCAGGCTCCTGGACCTGTACCACGCGGTGGTGTACTGCGTCGGGGCCGCGACCGACCGGCGGCTCGGCATCCCGGGCGAGGACCTGCCCGGCAGCTTCTCGGCCACGGAGTTCGTCTCCTGGTACAGCGCCCATCCGGACGCGGCGCCGGGCGGGTTCGTGCTGGGCGCGCGCTCCGCGGTCGTCATCGGCGTGGGGAACGTGGCCGTCGACGTGGCCCGCGTGCTGGCGCGCGGCGCCGGCGAGCTGCACCACACCGACGTGCCGGACGCCGCCCTGGGCGCGCTCGCGGAGAGCCGGGTGACGGACATCCACATGGTCGGCCGGCGCGGGCCGTCGCAGGCGAAGTTCACCACGAAGGAGCTGCGCGAACTGGGCACACTGCCGGGCGCGGAGACGCTCGTGCAGGCCGGGGAGGCGGCGCTCGACCCCGCGTGGGCCGACCCCGGCGCCCTGCCCGCGGTGGGGCGGCGCAACGTGGAGGTCCTGCGCGAGTGGTCCGGGCGGCCTCCCGCGGGCCGCCCGCGCCGCATCCACGTGCGGTTCTTCCTCCGCCCTGTCGCCCTGCTCGGCGACGGGGCGGTGCGCGCCGTGCGCTTCGAGCGGACGGTGCCGGACGGCCGCGGCGGCATCGCCGGAACCGGTGAGTTCGAGGACGTCGAGGCGCAGTTGGTACTGCGCTCGGTCGGCTACCGCGGCGTGCCGATCGCGGGCCTGCCGTTCGACGGCGGGCTGGGGACCGTTCCGCACGCGGAGGGCCGGGTGCTGCGGGACGGGACGCCGTCGCCCGGCGAGTATGTGGCGGGCTGGATCAAGCGTGGCCCGACGGGCGTGATCGGCACGAACCGCTCGTGCGCGAAGGAGACGGTGGCGTCCCTGCTGGCCGATGCCGGGGCGCTCTCGGCGCGCACGCCCGTGACCGCCGAGGAGGCGCGGGCCGTCCTGCGGGCGGCGGGGCGGCGGCCCGTGGAGTGGCCGGGCTGGCTGGGCATCGAGGCCGCGGAGGCCGCTCTCGGCCGGAGGCTGGGTCGCGGGCCGGTGAAGATCCCGGACTGGGCGGGGCTGCTGTCCGCGGCGCGCGCCGACGGCTGACGATCAGAGGCGGGCGGCGGACGTCCCCTGGGGCCGCGGGTTCCGTCAGGGCGCGGCGCTCAGCCGGGACGCCTGGAGCGAGGCCGCCGTGAGGACGGAGCCGAGGAGCCCGGGGAAGAGCGCTTCGAGGTCGTCGCGGCGCAGGGCGTTCATCTTCGCGGTGCCCCGGTAGATCTGCTGGACCACGCCGTTCTCGCGCAGCACGCGGAAGTGGTGGGTCGTCGTCGACTTGCTGACCGGGAGGTCGAAGACCGAGCAGTTCAACTCGCCCTCCACCGCGGCGAGGTCGCGCACGATCTGCAAGCGCATGGGGTCGGAGAGCGCGTGCAGCACGCCCTCCAGGCGGATGTCCGCGCGGTCGGGATGCTCCAGGAAGCGGCCGCTCGGCGACGTCTGTTTCTGCGCTTCCTGTTCCTTCTGAGCCTTCTGCGCCGTCACGGCTGCCCCTCCAACCACGTACGCCGGGGATTTCCACGACACCCTCATTGTACGAGGACCCTCGTAGTTTGACATCCCTCGTACTACGAGAGCTATCGTACGACTGGACCGCCGAGGAAACTCCCGGCGCACTTGGAGGAGCCCGCCGTGACCGCGATGACCGCACTCTTCACTCCGTACGACCTGCGCTCGCTCACCATGCCCAACCGGATCTGGATGGCCCCGATGTGCCAGTACAGCGCCGAGGTCTTCGGGCCGGGCGCGGGCGTCGCCCACGACTGGCACTTCACGCACTACGCCGCCCGCGCGACCGGCGGCGCGGGGCTGATCCTGGTAGAGGCGACCGCGGTCAGCCCCGAGGGCCGCATCAGCCCGGCCGACCTCGGGCTCTGGAACGACACCCAGGCCGCGGCGCTCCGCCGCATCGCTTCGTTCCTCAAGGAGCGCGGCACCGTGCCGGGCATCCAGCTCGGGCACGCCGGCCGCAAGGCGGCCACCGACCGCCCGTGGCGCGGCGGCAAGCCGGTGGGCCCGGACGAGGCCTGGCAGCTGGTCGCCCCGAGCGCGGTGCCGTTCGCGCAGGGCCACCCCGTGCCGGACGAGCTGACGGTCGAGCAGATCCAGCGGATCGTGCGGCAGTTCGCGGAGGCGGCGCAGCGCGCCCTGGCCGCCGGCTTCCAGGTCGTGGAGGTGCACGGCGCGCACGGCTACCTCATCCACGAGTTCCTGTCCCCGCTCAGCAACCGGCGCACCGACGCCTACGGGGGTTCGTTCGAGAACCGGGCGCGCTTCGCGCTGGAGGTCGTGGAAGCGGTGCGCGCGGTGTGGCCGGAGGAACTTCCGGTGTTCTACCGGACGTCGGCGACGGACTGGGTGACGGAGAACCCCGAGGACGAGCGCGACAGCTGGACCGCCGACGACACCGTGCGCCTCGCGCGCGAGCTGCGGGTTCGCGGCGTGGACCTGATGGACGTCTCCACGGGCGGCATCACCTCGGGCATACGCATCCCGACCGGCCCCGGCTACCAGGTGCCGTTCGCCCGCCGGGTCCGCGAGGAGGCCGGCCTGCCGACCGGCGCGGTCGGCCTGGTCACCGAGCCGCAGCAGGCCGAGAAGATCCTCGCCTCCGGTGACGCCGACGCCGTCCTGCTCGGCCGCGAACTGCTCCGCGACCCGTACTGGCCCCACCACGCGGCGGCCGCGCTCGGTGCGGCGAAGCGCCTGCCCGACCAGTACGGCTGGGCCGTCTGAGAGACATCCGAGACACATGGGGCAGCAACGGCCCGTGGGCCACACGTACGGCTGAATCCGCCGGGCGGGAACGGGCGGGCGTACGCGCTGCTCCCCGCCCGGCCCGGCCCCGCAGCCCGGGACGTGAGCGCCGCACCTCCCTCGCGTACGATCCTAGACTTGCGCAACTGCCAGCAGTTTGTTGAGAGGGAGGGGCGGCAGCCGTGGCTGCACGACCTTTGCACGAGATCGTCGAACCGGGCTGGGCGAAGGCCCTGGAGCCGGTGTCCGGCCGGATCGCCGCGATGGGCGACTTCCTGCGCGCCGAGATCGCCGCGGGCCGCACGTACCTGCCGTCGGGCGCCAACGTCCTGCGCGCCTTCCAGCAGCCGTTCGACGACGTCCGGGTGCTGATCGTCGGTCAGGACCCGTACCCGACGCCGGGACACGCCGTGGGGCTGAGCTTCTCCGTGGCACCCGAGGTGCGTCCGCTGCCCGGCAGCCTGGAGAACATATACCGCGAGATGCACACCGACCTGGGGCTGCCGCGGCCGTCCAACGGCGACCTCACGCCGTGGACCCGGCAGGGCGTCCTGCTGCTCAACAGGGCGCTGACCACCGCCCCGCGCAAGCCCGCCGCACACCGTGGCAAGGGGTGGGAAGAGGTCACCGAGCAGGCGATCCGGGCGCTGGTCGAACGGGGGCGGCCGCTGGTGGCGATCCTCTGGGGGCGCGACGCGCGCAACCTGCGGCCGCTGCTGGGGCAGGTGCCGTCCGTGGAGTCGGCGCACCCCTCCCCCATGTCGGCCGACCGCGGCTTCTTCGGCTCGCGGCCGTTCAGCCGCGCCAACGACCTCCTGGTGAGCCAGGGCGCCGCCCCGGTGGACTGGCAGCTTCCGTGATGCCGGCGCGCCACCGGGCTCCCGGCCTCGGCGCGGCGCGTCCGCGGACGCGGCCGGCCAGGTAAGCCCGATGGGTCCGGCGGGTCCGATGAGCGCTATGGCCGCGGCCCGGTGAGTCCTGTGGCCGGTCACGTCCTCGGCGTCGACTCCGGCGGTTCGGGGATCCGCGTCGCCCTGCGCGCGGTCCCGGGCAGCGGCCCGGACCTGACCTGGGCCTCCTCCGTCCCGGCCGCCGTCGGCGAGCAGGGCATCGACGCCCGGGGGGTGCTCGGCCAGGTGCTGCCCGCGGCCCGGAGCCTGCTGGCGCGGGCCGGGGCGCAGCGCTGCGAGGCCGCCTGCGTGGGCGCCGCCGGCATGGCCACGCTCGGCACCGGTCTGCGCGCCGTCCTGCCCTCCGCCCTGCGCGAGGCCCTCGGCGTGCGCAGACTCGCCCTGGCCACGGACGCCGTCACCGCGTACGCCGGTGCCCTGGGGCAGCGGCCGGGAGCCGTCGTCGCCGCGGGCACGGGGCTGATCGCGGTGGGTACGGACCTGACCGCGGAGGGCGGCTGGCGGCGCGCCGACGGCTGGGGTCACCTGCTGGGCGACTGCGGGAGCGGCGCCTGGATCGGCCGTGCCGGGCTGGAGGCGGCGATGCGGGCGTACGACGGGCGGGCCGGTGGTTCGCGCGCCCTGCTGGAGCGCCTGCGGGCGGTCTTCGGCCCGCCGCCGGAGCTGCCCGCCGCCCTGTACCCGCGGGCGGACCGGCCCGCGGTCCTCGCCTCGTTCGCCCCGGAGGTGGCCCGGTGCGCCCCGGCCGACCCGGTGGCGGCCGGCATTCTGCGCCGGGCGGCCCGGCACATCGCCGAGGCGGCCGCGGCCGTCTGCCCGCCGCCTCCCCGGCCCGGCCGGGAAGCGACGCCGGCGGCGACCAGCCGGCAGGCAGGTCTGGCGGATCCGGCCGACGAGGTGTACGAGGGCGCGTCGCACGGGGACCTGCGTGGGACCGGCGAGGCGTACGAGGTGGCCGTGACCGGTGGCCTCCTCCGCATGGGGGCTCCGCTGCTGACACCTCTGCACGAGGAGTTGCAATTGCAACTTACCCATGTGCGTCAGGTCGCCGCGGCGGGCGAGCCCCTGGACGGCGCACTGTGCGTGGCCGAAGCCCTGCTGACGGACAGTCTGCTCCTGCCGGCCGACCCGCCGATGCTCCGCGTCGTTTGCTGAACACTTCCGGCCAGTCCCGTACGCTTCTGCGATGAGCGTATTTTTGGGCGAATAAATCCGGACAGACGCCACCGGGACGGCCCCACCCGAACGGCCTAGCCCTCCGAACGACTAACATGCGGCGCCATGAGCTCCCCCACAGGGCCTGCACCTGGCCTGCCTGTACGAATGCCGCGACCCCGTCAGCCCGGACGGCATCGGCGGCCGGAGCCGGCGGCCGCCCCCGTCGGCGCGCCGCCGCTGGTGCTCGCCGTTCCGGGGCTCCCCGACACGGCGACGCGCCTCCTCGCCGAGGAGGTCCTCAGCATCGCCCGCTCCGAGCTTCCGGGCCTCGACGCCCGCATCGGCTACGTGGACGCCGACGGGAGCACCGAGGGCTACCCCTCTCTGGAGTCCGTCCTCGCCTACGCCGCCGCGCAGCGCGCCGCTCGCGCGAGCGAAGCCCGCGAAGCCGGTGCCGAGGGCGCCGCCGCCGACGCCTGGGACCAGTGGCCTTCGGCCATCGTGGTGCCGCTCCTGGCCGGCCCGGACAACGCCCTCCTGCGCCGCATCCGCCAGTCCGTCATGAGCAGCGGTTCCGCCGCCGAGCTCACCGACGCGCTCGGCCCGCACCCGCTGCTCGCCGAGGCTCTGCACGTCCGCCTGTCGGAGGCCGGCCTGGCCCGCGCCGACCGCGCGCGACTGTTCACAGTTGCAACGGCGGCGGACGGGATCATCCTGGCGACGGTCGGCGGCGAGGAGGCCGTGCAGGCCGCCGGGATCAGCGGCATGCTGCTCTCCGCCCGCCTCGCCGTGCCGGTCCTCGCGGCCGCTCTCGACATCGACGGCGACATCGCGCGCGCGGCCGACCAGCTGCGCGGCTCCGGCTCGCAGAACCTGGCGCTCGCCCCGGGCCTCATCGGCCCGGAGATCGCCGAGGGTCTCGCGGACGCCGCCGCCAAGGAGGCGGACTGCGCGGCCGCCGCGCCGCTCGGCGCCTACCCGGCGATCGGCAAGCTCGTCCTGGCCAAGTACGCGGAGGTGCTGGGCATATCCGTGCAGCCGGCCCAGGGCCCGGCGCGCTGACCGCCCTCGCCGAACCGCCTGCACTCCCGTACGGGTCCTGCGATCAGACCGTGCCGTGACTGTCTGACCGCTCACCCCGTCCGTCTTCTGAAGAGGGGCTCCCGCACTGCGGAGAGCCCCTCTCGGCGTTTCCGGGGCCGGGGTGGCGGGTCGTCCGGGGCGGGTCTCCGGGCCCGGCTCCTGTGCCCCGCTCCGGTACTCGGCTCCCGGGCCTCAGCTGAAGATCACGCAGGATGCCGCCGGCACGGCGACCGCGCCGGCGAAGGCCGGTATGCCGGTGTCCCGGTCCACGGCGAACCACGCGACGTCGCCCGACCGCTCGTTCGCGGCGTAGAGGTAGCGGCCCGACGGGTGCAGGGTCAGGTCCCGCGGCCAGACGCCCCCGCAGCCGACGACGTCGCGGATCCCGGCGACGTCCCCCGACTCGTCGAGGGCGAGGACCGAGATGCTGTCGTGGCCCCGGTTGGCCACCCAGAGGAACCGCCCGTCGGCGGAGACCACGGGCTCGGACGGGTACGTCGGAACGCCCTCGCCCGGCGGCAGGACGCGCGTCTCGCCGAGGGGCTCCAGCAGCCCTTCCGCGCTGCTCCAGTGGCAGACGGTGACGCTCGGCGCCAGCTCGTTCAGCACGTAGACGCGGTCGGCCCGGGGAGCGAACGCCAGGTGCCGCGGGCCCGTGCCGGACCGCAGCGGAGTCTCGCCGTGGAGGCGCGGCAGGCCCGCCACCGGGTCGAGGGCGTACGTCCACACCGAGTCCGTACCGAGGTCCGCGGCGAGGAGCATGCGGCCCGAAGGGTCGGGCAGGACGGCGTGGGCGTGCGGGCCCTTCTGCCGGTCCGCGACCGGGCCGCTGCCCCGGTGGGCGAGCACCGCCGCGGGGGCGCCGAGCCCGCCGCCCCTGCGGACGGGGAGGGCGCTGACGCTGCCCGAGCCGTAGTTGGCGGTGAACACGTGGGTGCCGGTGACGGCCAGGTGGGTGGGTGCGTCGCCCCGTACGGGCACGGGCTCGCCGAGCGGCTCGGGCCGTACGGGATCGGCGAGGGAGAAGGCCGCGACGGCGCCCTCGTCGGTCTCGCTCACCGCGTAGAGCACGTCGGCTCCGGGCGAGAGCGCGAGGAAGGAGGGGTTCGCCACGGCGTCCGTGGAGCCCAGGAGCTTCAGCGCGCCCGTGCCGGGGTCGGTCTCGGCGACCGTGACGCCCTGTCCTCCGGCCGCCGTGTACGACCCGATGTACGCGAGCCGTCCGCGCTGCCCGGCTCGTCCGCCGCCCACCGTCATGCCGCCCTCCCCGCCCCGAAGACTGTGATCCCGACGCTACACGGCGCCACCGACATGCCGGGGGTCAGGCCTCCGCGAACACTCCGCGGGGGCCGCTGCGCAGCGGCTCTGCCAGCGAGGACAGCGAGGCCTCAAGATCGCGCAGATGGGCGAGCGCGGCCTCGGCGCCGGGGTGGTGGTGCGGCGCCGCACCGGGCAGCACGGCCGCCGGCCGGGTCTCCCCGCCGGGCGCGACGAGGCCGAGCAGCGCCGTCTCGACCCGCTGGCAGGCGGCCGTGAGCCGGGCGTCGTGCGAGGCGTCGGGGTCCGCGGCGACGGCCGCGAGGCCGCGCGCCTGCCGGGCGCAGTCGTCGAGGTGCAGCATGACCTGCCGCGCGCGCTCCTTGCGGGCGCGCAGCGGGCTGAGCGGGTGCAGCAGCGGGGCCAGGGAGACGCGGACCTTGCCGAGGAGCAGTTCGAGCTCGGCGACGTGCGGTGCGGGGTCCGCGGAGGCGTCGCCGGCCAGCCGCCGCGCGGAGTCCGCCGTGCAGTGCCGCACGGCGGACAGGGCGCGCCTGATCCAGGCGTCCGTGGCGGCGTGGGTGGTGACGGGCAGGACGAGCGCGACCGCGAGGGCGGCGCCGGCCGCACCGACGAGGGTCTGCTCGAAGCGCAGGGCGAGCAGGCCGGGGTGGAGGACGCCGAGCAGCCCGTAGAGCAGGCCGGCCATGACGGTCACGAAGAACATCATCCAGCTGTACGAGGGGGCTGCGGTGTAGAAGATCCCGAAGACGCAGACGGCGACGAGGACGGCGGTGGGCCCGGGTGCGCCGTGCAGCGGTACGGCGACGAGGAGGCCGACCGCGATGCCGGCCAGGGTGCCGATGACGCGGCGGAACCCGCGGACGAGGGTCTCGCCGCGCGAGGCGGTGTTGACGAAGATCCACCAGGCGGTGCCCACGGCCCAGTACCAGCGCTCGTCGGAGACCAGCTGGCCGACGCCGAGCGCGAGACCGCAGGCGAAGGTGTTCTGGAAGGCCAGCCGGGTGGTGTGGCGGGCGAGGCCGCGCCCGGCGAGCGGGGCCGGGCCGGCCGGCGGCGGGGTGCGGCGCTCGATGCACCACAGCCCGAAGCGCACCAGGCCGCAGGCCGCGAGGGCCATGAGCACGGCCGCGTACAGGTGCGGGAGCTGGGCGGGCACGGCGCGCAGGAACTGCGTGGCGAAGAACATCATGAAGCCGAAGATCCCGAGCGCCTGTCCGCGCGGTCCCCAGCGCCGGGCGTAGACCCCGCAGAACACGACGGCGAGGAACGCCGCGTCGCGCAGCAGGGGCGTGCCGTGCAGGGCGGCCGCCAGGGCGAGCACGGGGAAGCCGGCGGCGGGCAGCAGGGCCGTGGTGACCACCTGGCGGCCCGGCGTCGCGTCGCCGACGGTGAACATCGCGAGCAGTGCCGCGAGGCCGCCCGCGATGGAGGCGGACAGCGGCAGGCCGGACAGCTCCACGACGGTGACCGCGAAGCTCACGCCGATGACGGCGCGGACGGCGGTCCGCAGCCGGAGCCGGCCCGGATCCGGAGCCACGAAGATCCTCTTCAGTGCTGCCGCCCCCTTTCTCCCCGAGTGGGTACGCGCGCGCCCGCACGCGTACGGATGATTACGGATGGTTTTCGGATGTACAGATGGTTTGCCGGATGCCCTTCGGCATGACAAAGGCGCTGCGGGGGTCCGGTGCGGCTCCGTCGCCGCCCGGCGCAGCCCATCGCAACGCCATCGATGGGTAGAGGAAAACATCCGTGGCCCCAGTGGCTCAACAGCACGCGTGATGACTGGGCCATTGGTACAGTTACCGACTGGAAACTCTGACCACGAGGAGGCCGTTGGCCCATGGCCGTGGACGCACTGGACGCGAAGATCCTCAGACTGCTGCTGGAGCAGCCCCGGACGAGCGTGCGCGAGTACGCGCGCGTGCTGGGCATCGCCCGCGGCACGCTGCAAGCCCGGCTGGACCGGCTGGAGCGCGAGGGCGTGATCACCGGTTCGGGGCCGCGGCTGTCGCCCGCCGCCCTGGGCCACCCCGTGCTGGCGTTCGTGCACATCGAGGTGACCCAGGGGCATCTGGACACGGTCGCCGAGGCGCTGGCGGAGGTCCCGGAGATCATCGAGGCCTTCTCGATCACCGGGGGCGGCGATCTGATGGCCCGGGTGGTCGCGCGGGACGCGGCGCACCTGGAGGACGTGATCCAGGTGCTGGTGCAGATGCCGGGGGTGGTGCGCACCCGTACGGAGATGGTGTTGCGCGAGCGCGTGCCCTACCGGGTGCTGCCCCTGGTGGACTCCGTGGGGCGCGCGGCGCAGCGGGGCGGGTGAGGGCGGCAGGGCGGGTGAGAACGGCCGGGCGAAGGTGACCGGTGGGGCGGGTGAGGGGCTGCCGGGCGACTCCAGCATGCTGGTCCGCATGAGCTTTTCGCGCCCTTCCCGGAATCCCGCGGTCATTTTCGATCTCGACGGAACGCTTGTGGACAGCGAACCGAACTATTACGAAGCGGGCCGCCGGGTGCTGGAGCAATACGGCGTGCCCGGCTTCAGCTGGGATCAGCACACCCGGTTCATCGGGACGGGCACCCGGGAGACGCTGGAGATCCTCCGCCGCGAGTACGGCATCGAGGCGCCGGTCGACGAGCTCCTCGCCGCCAAGAACCGTGCCTATCTGGAGCTGGCCGGGGCGCACACGGAGGCGTTCCCGGAGATGCGCCGGTTCGTGGACCTGCTCCACGCGGCGGGCGTGCCGCTCGCCGTGGCGTCGGGCTCCTCGCGGGCGGCGATCGAGGCGGTGCTGGCCCGTACGGGGCTCGGCGGCGTGCTGACCACGCTGGTCTCGGCCGAGGAGGTCGCGCACGGCAAGCCCGAGCCGGACGTGTTCCTGGAGGCCGCACGGCGGCTCGGGGCGGCGCCGGGCGACTGCGTGGTGGTCGAGGACGCCCCGCCGGGCGCGGAGGCGGCCCGCCGGGCGGGGATGGGATGTGTGGCGGTGCCCTACGTGCCGGGGACCGCCGGCGACCCCGCCTTCGCGTCGGCGGGGCTGCTCTTCCCGGGCGGCCAGAAGGAATTCGACGCCCGGCGGGCCTTCGAGTGGGTCACCGGACGGGCCACCGGGGGAAACTGAGGCGCCCCCAGATTCTCGCCGCCGAAGAACTGGTGCGATTATCGCCTCGCTCGGCATTACGGGCGAGGCGAATCGCCCGGCTCAACACGCGAGAAACAGAGGCATACATGGAGCGTTCCGTAAGACCGGTCCGCCGCTGGGGCGCGGCCGCGGTCGCATCGGCCGCAGCGGTCGCCGTCGCCCTCCCGGCGGCGACCGCCGAGGCCGCGAGCGGCCCGTCGGTCGGCGCGAAGGGCGCGTTCCTGCTCGACAGCGGCAAGAACAGCGGACTGTGGGGCAAGGATGCCGACACCCGGCGGCAGATGGCCAGCACCACCAAGGTGATGACCGCGGTGACCGTGCTGGACACCAAGGGCGTGGACCTCGACAAGAAGGTCACCATCAAGCAGTCGTACCGCGACTACGTGGCCCGCCAGGGCGCGAGCACGGCCGATCTGCGCACGGGCGACAAGATGACCGTACGGCAGCTGCTGTACGGCCTGATGCTGCCCTCGGGCTGCGACGCCGCGTACGCGCTCGCGGACACCTTCGGCAGCGGGGGCACCGAGGCGGCGCGGACGGCGTCGTTCATCGCCAAGATGAACAAGAAGGCCGCCGACCTGGGCCTGAAGAACACCAAGTACGACTCCTTCGACGGCATATCCCGGGCGGGGAACAACTACACGACCCCGCGCGACTCGGCACAGCTGGCCCGGCACGCGCTGGGCAACAGCACGTTCCGGACGGTCGTCAAGACTCCGTCGACCCGGCAGAAGGCGGCGAACATCAACCGCACCTACTACTGGGACAACACCAACAAGCTCCTCGGGTCGTACCAGGGCGCCATCGGCATCAAGACCGGCACCGGCACGGCGGCCGGCGCGTGCCTGGTCTTCGCCGCCGAGCGCAACGGCCGCACGGTGGTCGGCGTCCTGCTCAACGACGGCGCCAACCGCTACCCGGACGCCGTCAAGATGCTGGACTGGGCCTACCGGACCAAGAGCAACGTGAAGCTCCGCCAGCTGCCGGAGTCGGCGCAGAAGGACTGACGGGCCCGGCCCCGGCGGGCCGGACGAGCCCCCCGGCGGGCCCCGGCAGGCCCCGGCGGCTCAGCCGAGGAAGGTCAGCCGCACCTGGCGGTCCGGGTTGTCCCTGTTGGTGTCGACCAGGCACACCGACTGCCAGGTGCCCAGCTCCAGCCGGCCGCCGATGACCGGGAGGGTCGCGTGCGGGGGCACGAGGGCGGGCAGCACGTGGTCGCGCCCGTGGCCGCGGCTGCCGTGCCGGTGGCGCCAGCGGTCGTCCGCCGGGAGCAGGTCGTGGAGGGCGGACAGCAGGTCCTCGTCGCTGCCGGAGCCGGTCTCCAGAACGGCCACTCCGGCGGTGGCGTGCGGGACGAAGACGTTGAGCAGCCCGTCGCGGCCGGCGGCCGCCTCACGCAGGAACGCCTCGCAATCGTGCGTGAGGTCGTACACCGTCTCCGCGGAACCGGTGGCGATGTCGAGGACGTGGGTGCGGAAGGAGCCGTGGGAGCCATAGGTGTCTGCCATGGCTCCATTTTCGTACGCGGGAAGAGATCTCCCCTCCCCCGGGTTGGTAGAACCATGAACAATCCTGGGGTGCGTGAGACCGAGGTCGTGGTGATCGGCGCCGGGCAGGCGGGGCTGTCGAGCGCCTACCACCTGCGCCGTGCGGGGTACGAGCCGGACCGGGACTTCGTCGTCCTGGACCGCTCCCCGCGCCCGGGCGGCGCCTGGCAGTTCCGCTGGCCGACGCTCACCTACGGCAAGGTGCACGGCATGCATGCCCTGCCGGGCATGGAGCTGACCGGTGCGGACGCCTCCCGGCCGTCGTCCGCCGTGATCGGCGACTACTTCGCCGACTACGAGCGCACCTTCGGCCTGCGCGTGCACCGGCCGGTCGACGTGCGGGCGGTGCGCGACGCTCAGGACAGGCGGGACGGGAGCGACGGGCGGCTCACCGTCGAGACGTCCGAGGGCTTGTGGTCGGCGCGGGCCCTGATCAATGCGACCGGCACCTGGGACCGCCCCTTCTGGCCCCGCTACCCGGGCCAGTCGGCCTTCCGCGGCCGTCAGCTGCACACGGCGCACTATCCCGGCCCCCAGGCGTTCGCCGGGCAGCGCGTGGTGGTGGTCGGCGGCGGCACGTCCGCGGTGCAGCACCTGCTGGAGATCGCCGAGGTGGCCGCCGGAACCACGTGGGTGACGCGCAGGCCTCCGGTCTTCCGCGAGGGCCCCTTCGACGAGGAGTGGGGACGCGCCGCGGTCGCCCGCGTCGAGGAGCGGGTGCGCCTCGGGCTGCCGCCGCAGAGCGTCGTCTCGGTGACCGGGCTGCCGATGACGGAGGCCATGGAGCGGGCGCGGGCGGCCGGCGTCCTGGTCCCGCGGCCCGTGTTCGACCGCGTGACCCCCACGGGCGTGGCGTGGGCCAACGGAAGCACCGTCGACGCCGACGTCATCCTCTGGGCCACGGGCTTCCGGGCCGCGGTGGACCACCTCGCCCCGCTGAAGCTGCGCGAGCCCGGCGGCGGCATCCGCCTGGAGGGCACCCGCGCGGCACGCGACCCCCGCGTCCACCTCGTCGGCTACGGGCCGTCGGCGAGCACCATCGGGGCCAACCGGGCGGGCCGTGCGGCCGTGCGGGAGATCCGCGCGCTGCTCGGTTCTTCACAGCCGCTGGTCCCTGCGGCAGTATGAAGCCCTCCGGATGATCACCGCGGGAACGCCGGTGACGGGATCCGCCGCGCGGTGAACCCCGCCGCCCGGCGAGCGAGGAGGGGTCATGCGCGTGGGGCTGTTCGTGACCTGCGTCAACGACACGCTTTACCCGCACACCGGCCGGGCGGCCATCACCCTCCTCGAACGGCTCGGCGTCCACGTGGACTTCCCCGCGGAGCAGAGCTGCTGCGGCCAGCCCCTGTTCAACTCCGGCTACCGGCACCGCACCGAGCCCCTCCTGCGCCGCTACGCCACCGCCTTCCGCGACCACGACTACATCGTCACCCCCTCCGGGTCCTGCGCGGCCATGGTCCGCGACAACTACCCGCGGATCGCCGCGAAGGCCGCTGCCGAGGGCCGGGATGCTGTGGTTCCCAGGGCCGTCACCGAGGCGGCCGCCAGGACCTACGAGCTGACGGAGTTCCTGATCGACATCCTCGGCGTGACCGACGTGGGCGCCTACTACCCGCACACCGTCACCTACCACCCCACCTGTCACGGGCTGCGGATGCTCGGCCTCGGCGACCGGCCGCGCCGGCTCCTGGAGCACGTCGAGGGCCTGGAGCTGCGGGAGCTCCCGGGAGCGGAGGAGTGCTGCGGTTTCGGCGGCACCTTCGCCGTCAAGAACCCGGCCGTCTCCGCCGCCATGGGCGCCGACAAGGCCCGCGCCGTCACCGCGACCGGAGCCGGCGCCGTGTGCACGGTCGACAACTCCTGCCTCCTGCACCTCGGCGGGATCCTCGCCCGGGAGGGCTCGCCGGTCCGCCCCGTGCACATCGCCGAGATCCTGGCCGGGACCAAGGACGACCCGGCGCCCCCGCTGCCCGCACCCGGCACGACCCGCACGGCCCGCACGGGAGGCGCCCGGTGACCGGCACCTACCTGGGGATGCCCTCCTTCCCGCGCGCCGCCGAGACCTCGACGCGTGACGTCCGGCTCCGCGCCAACCTCCGCCGCGCCACCGGCACCATCCGTGCCAAGCGCGACCGGGCCGTCGCGGAACTGGACGACTGGGCGCGCCTGCGGGCTGCCGGAGCCGCGGTGAAGGACCGCACCCTGCGCCACCTCGACCACTACCTCGTCCAGCTCGAGGAGTCCGTGACCCGCGCGGGCGGCACGGTGCACTGGGCGGCCGACGCCGCCGAGGCCAACCGGATCGTCACCGGTCTGGTGCTGGCGACCGGCGAACGCGAGGTGGTCAAGGTCAAGTCGATGGCCACCCAGGAGACCGGTCTCAACGGCGCCCTCGCCGCGGCCGGCATCCGGGCGTACGAGACCGACCTCGCCGAGCTCATCGTGCAGCTCGGCGGCGACCTGCCCTCGCACATCCTGGTTCCGGCCATCCACCGCAACCGCTCGGAGATCCGCGACATCTTCCGCAGCCGCATGGCGGACTGGGGCCTCCCGGCGCCGGAGGGTCTGACCGACAGCCCCGCCGATCTTGCCGAGGCCGCGCGGCTGCACCTGCGCGAGAAGTTCCTGCGGGCGAAGGTGGCCGTCTCCGGGGCCAACTTCGCGGTGGCGGAGACCGGCACGCTCGTCGTGGTCGAGTCCGAGGGCAACGGCCGTATGTGCCTCACCCTCCCGGAGACCCTGATCTCGGTGGTCGGCATCGAGAAGGTCGTGCCCACCTGGCAGGACCTGGAGATCTTCCTCCAGCTGCTGCCGCGCTCGTCGACGGCGGAGCGCATGAACCCGTACACCTCGATGTGGACGGGCACCACCGACGGCGACGGCCCCCGCACCTTCCACCTGGTCCTCCTCGACAACGGCCGCACCGACACCCTCGCCGACACGATCGGCCGCCGGGCCTTGCGCTGTATCCGCTGCTCGGCCTGCCTGAACGTCTGCCCCGTGTACGAGCGGGCCGGGGGCCACGCGTACGGATCGCCGTACCCGGGACCCATCGGGGCCGTCCTCACCCCCCAGCTCCGCGGACTCGCCTCGCCCTTGGAGGAATCGCTCCCGTTCGCCTCCACCCTGTGCGGCGCCTGCTTCGAGGCGTGCCCGGTGGCCATCGACATCCCCGAGATCCTCGTCCATCTGCGGGAGAGGGTCGTGGAAGGCGGCCCGGTGACGGTCCGCGGCACCCGCACCGTCATCAAGCCCGCGAAGCGGCACGGCACCGAGCGCGCCGTGATGCGGGCCGCGAGCTGGGCGTTCGACCACCCGCGCGCGCTGCGCCGGGGCCAGCGGCTGCTGGCCCGCACCCGCGGTCTGCACCCCCGCCGGCTCCCCGGGCCGGGCCGCACCTGGTCCGACAGCCGCGACTTGCCGGACATCCCGCCCGAGTCGTTCCGCGACTGGTGGGACCGCACCCGGGGTGGCACCGGCCGGGCAGGAGGCACCTCTTGAGCGGCGATTCCAGCAGGAAACGGATCCTCGGCCGGGTGCGGCGGGCGCTGCGCGACGTGCCGGCGTCGGAGCAGCCGGCCGATCACCCCGTGGCGCGCGACTACGCGGAGAAGCACGGCGAGCGCTCGCACGCCGCGACCGTCGGCCTCCTCGCGGAGAACCTGGCGGACTACCGCGCCCTCGTCCACCGCACGAACGCGCCGGGGTTGCCCGCGCTCCTCACCCGTCTGCTTCTCGAACGAGGCGCCCGCCGGGTGGCCGTACCGGCAGGGCTTCCGGCCGGCTGGCTCGCCGCAGCACCTGCCGAACTCCTCGTCGACTCCCCCGCACTGACGTCGCATGAGCTCGATTCCGTCGACAGTGTCGTGACGGGCTGCGCCCTGGCGATCGCCGAGACCGGGACGGTCGTGCTCGACGCGGGCCCGGACCAGGGAAGCCGCCGGCTCACGCTCGTGCCGGACCACCACATCTGTGTGGTGCGGACCGGCGACCAGGTCGTGGACTCCGTTCCGCAGGCCGTCCGGCGGCTGTCCCCGGAACGGCCCCTGACCTGGATCTCGGGCCCGTCGGCGACGAGCGACATCGAGCTGGAGCGGGTCGAGGGCGTGCACGGGCCGCGCACCCTGGAAGTGGTCCTCGTGACGGGCGATCCGCGCGAGCTGTGAGCTGTTGTCCATGGGCGCGACACTAGGCCCGAAGCGATAGCCGATGCGCCGGACTGTCCACAACCCCGGTCATATGAACTGCCCGGCGGGAGGAGTCGAGTTGCAGCTGCTGCCCCTGCACGACATCACGGTCGTCGCCCTCGAACAGGCCGTGGCCGCCCCGTTCGCCACCCGCCAGCTCGCCGACCTCGGTGCGCGCGTGATCAAGGTCGAGAGGCCGGGACGCGGGGACTTCGCCCGCGACTACGACCGCAGGACCAAGGGGCTCTCCGCCTATTTCGTCTGGGTCAACCGCGGGAAGGAAAGCGTCGCCCTCGACCTCAAGGCCGAGGGGGACCGCGCCCTGCTCGACCGTCTCCTCGCCCGCGCCGACGTGTTCGTCCAGAACCTGGCCCCCGGCGCGGCAGGACGGCTGGGCCTCGGCAGCGACGCACTGCGCGCCCGCCACCCCCGGCTGATCACCTGCGACCTCTCGGGCTACGGCGCGGAGGGCCCGTACCGCGACAAGAAGGCCTACGACCTGCTGGTGCAGTGCGAGGCCGGGCTGGTCTCGCTCACCGGGGACGCCGGCGCCCCGGCCCGCCCCGGCATCTCCATAGCCGACATCGCGGGCGGCATGTACACCTACACAGGCATCCTCACCGCCCTCTACGAACGGGAGCGCACCGGAGAGGGCACGGCCCTGTCCGTCTCGCTCTTCGACGCGCTCGCGGAGTGGATGGGGCAGCCGTACTTCGCGGAGGCCTACGGCGGTGCTCCACTCACCCGCAGCGGAGCCCGCCACCCGTCCATCTCCCCGTACGGCCACTACCGCTGCGGCGACGGCGGGCAGGTCTTCCTGAGCGTGCAGAACGACCGGGAGTGGACAGCCTTGTGCGAGCGGGTGCTGCGGCGGCCCGGGCTGGTCCGCGACCCACGCTTCGCGGACAATCCGCTGCGCCGGTCCCACGACGACGAACTCACCGCCGCCATCGAGGAGCACTTCGCCCCGCACACCGCGGACGGGGTGGCCGCCCTGCTCGACGGTGCGGGGATCGCGAACGCCCGCCTGCGGACGGTGGCCGAGTTCACGGCCCATCCGCAGCTGGCGGCGCGCGACCGCTGGCGCGAGTTCGGCTCCCCCGCCGGTCCGCTGCGCGGGCTGCTCCCGCCGGTCGAAGTCAGAGGCCGGGAGGCGGCGATGCGGGCGGTGCCGGCGCTGGGGGAACACACGGACGCCGTCCGCGCCGAGTTCGCTGCACCGGGCGGCACTGCGGCGGCGGCCTCCGAGGCCGGGGAGGACCGGAGGCCGGCGGGCTAACCGGTCCGGTCGAGCGGGCGCTTCGCGGTCTCCGGGAGGATCACGTAGACGCACGCGGAGACGAGGCAGAGCCCGGCCACGTACCAGGGGAAGGCCCCCGGGTGGCCCGCGTCCTTGAACCAGGTGCCGAGGTAGGGGGCGGTGCCCCCGAACAGTGCCACGGTGAGCGAATAGGGAAAGCCGATCCCCGCGGCCCGCACCCGCGCGGGGAACACCTCGGCGTTCACGGCCGCGGCGATCGAGGTGTATCCGGTGAGCAGCACCATGCCCGCACACTGCACGAGCAGCAGCGACGCGAAGGAGCCGCCGATCGCGTGCAGCAGGGGGACGGCCAGGGCGGCGAACCCCACTGCGAAGCCGATCAGCAGGGGCTTGCGGCCCACGCGGTCCGACAGCAGTCCGCCGAGGGGCTGGAGCACGGCGAAGAAGGCCAGCGCGATCGTGCCGGCCGTGAGCGCGTCGCCCTTGCTGATGCCGGCGTTCATCTGCGCGTAGGTCGGCAGGTAGGTGGTCCAGGTGTAGTAGGCGAGCGTGCCGCCGGCGGTGATGCCGCAGATCAGCAGGGACTGGCGCGGGTGGCGGCGCAGCGCTTCGAGGACGGCCGGGCGCTCGGACGCCTTCCCGGGCACGTCGTGCGTCTCGTGCGCGCCCTGCCGGATCCAGAATCCGGCCAGGCTGATGAGAGCGCCGACGAGGAACGGCACGCGCCAGCCCCAGTGCCCCATCTGGCCTTCGGTGAGGAGGTGGGCGAGCAGGGCGGCCGTGCCCGAGGCGAGGAGCTGGCCGGCGGTGGTGGACACGTACTGGAAGCTGGAGAACAGCCCCCTGCGTCCCGGACCCGCGGATTCCACGAGGAACGTCGTGGACGCGGCGAACTCCCCTCCGACCGAGAGCCCCTGGATCAGCCGGGCGACCACGAGGACCACCGGGGCGAGGACGCCCGCGGCAGCGTAGGTGGGGGTGAGGGCGAGGAGCAGGCTCCCGGCGCCCATCAGCAGGATGGTGACCGTGAGGGCCGCCCGCCTGCCGCGCCGGTCGGCGACCGCGCCCATGAGCAGACCGCCTACCGGGCGCATGAAGAAACCGACCGCGAAGACGGCGAATGTGGAGAGCAGCGGTACGAGGGAGTCGCCGGAGCCCTTGGGGAAGATCTGGTCGGCGAAGTAGACCGCCAGGAAAGAGTAGGCGTACCAGTCGTACCACTCCGCGGCGTTGCCGATGGACGCCGCGGCGAGCTGGCGGACGGAGGAACGGGGTGGGGATGCGGGCTCGGATGGTTCACGGCCCGTCCCGCCGCGGGTGGCCATGCCGCCGTCGGCGGGTCCGGACAGTGGCTCGGATTGCGTCATGATCCATTGGATCCCCCCGGCGACAGTTCCGCACACCCGTACGAACTCCGTTCATGGAGCCTTCACAGAGCAGCCGCCGTGGACCGGCCTTCACACGTCGGCCGTCACGCGCCCCGCGTCCCGGCGCACGAGCGCCGCGTAGTGCCCGTCACGTGCGAGGAGTTCCTCGTGGGTGCCGCGCTCGGTGACCTGCCCGCCGTCGAGGACGACGATCTCGTCGGCGTTGCGGACGGTCGAAAGGCGGTGCGCGATGGTGATCGTCGTCCGGCCGGCGGAGAGGGCGTCAATGGCCTGCTGGACGGCATGTTCGGTGCGGGTGTCCAGGGCGCTGGTCGCCTCGTCGAGGATGAGGACGGGAGGGTCGCGCAGGATCGTACGGGCGATGGCCAGGCGCTGTTTCTCGCCGCCCGAGAAGCGGTACCCCCGCTCGCCGACGAGGGTGTCGTACCCGTCGGGGAGGGCGTCGATGTGGTCGTGGATCTGTGCGGCGCGGGCCGCCGATCTGATCTCCTCGTCCGTCGCGTCGGGCTTGGCGAAGCGGAGGTTGTCCGCGACGGAGGCGTGGAAGAGGTAGGTCTCCTGGGAGACCACTCCGACCGCCCTGGCCAGGGTGTCGAAGTCGAGGTCGCGGACGTCGACGCCGTCGATCAGGACGCGGCCGCCGGTGACGTCGTAGAGCCTGGGGACGAGATAGCTGAGGGTGCTCTTGCCGGAGCCGGTCGGCCCGACGACGGCGAGGCTGCCGCCGGCCGGCACGGCCAGGTCGATCCCGCTGAGCGTGGGGGCCGAGGGCTCGTGCGAGCCCGGCGTGTCGTAGGCGAAGGCGACGTCTTCGAACCGCACTTCGCCCCGCACCTCGCCCAGCCGGACCGGCTTCTCCGGCTCGGCGATGTCCACCGGCAGGTCGAGGTATTCGAAGATGCGCTGGAAGAGCGCCATGGAGGTCTGCATCTGCACGCCCGTGGACAGCAGGCTGACGGCGGGCCGGAACATGCCCTGTTGCAGGGAGACGAAGGCCACCAGGGTGCCGGTGGAGATGCCCGGGCCGCCTGTCCCCATGGCGATGCCCGCGGCCCAGTAGATGACGGCGGGCATGGCGGCCATGACGACGCCGATGGTCGACATGCGCCAGCGCCCGGCCATGTTCGCCCGCACTTCGAGGCCGACGAGGCGCTCGGACTCCTTGGTGAAGGACCGGGTCAGGGAGTCGGCGCGGCCCATCGTGCGGCCGAGCAGGATGCCGCTGACGGAGAGCGATTCGGTGACCATCGCGGCCATGACCGCCATCTGCTTCTGCCGCTGCGAGGTGATCTTCTTGCGCTCGCGGCCGACGCGGCGGCTGATCGCGACGAACACCGGCAGGAGGAGCAGCGAGACGAGGGTCAGCCGCCAGTCGAGGGCCAGCATCGCGACCGCCGTGGCGACGACGCTGGTGAGGTTGGAGACGAGCGAGGTGGCCGTGGAGGTGACGGTGGCCTGCATGCCACCGATGTCGTTGGCGATGCGGGACTGCACCTCGCCGGTGCGGGTCCGGGTGAAGAACGCCAGCGGCATGCGCTGGAGGCGGTCGTAGACGGCGGCGCGCAGGTCGTGCATGACGCGCTGGCCGACCGTCGTGGAGAGCAGGGTCTGGAGAACGCCGAAGACGCTGTTGACGACCGCGGCGGCGATCATGCCGAGCGCGAGGAGGGACAGCAGTCCCGTACGCCCTTGGGGGATCGCGGTGTCGAGGATCTCGCGCAGCATGAACGGCGAGGCGACGGAGACGAGCGAGGAGGCGGCGACGAGGAGGCCGACGAGGGCGAGCCGGCCGCGGTAGGGGCGGAAGAGCCGCAGGATGCGCCGTACCTGGGCGGGCTGCTCGGGGTCGGCGGGCGGTGGGGTCCATTGCTGTTCGTCGTGGTGCATGGGCTCCTGGATTTCGAAGGCGACAGTGCCGATTACCGAGCATAGCTCACTGTTACCTACGCTCACAATGGACATTGTCCTGGTAACCTTGCGATCATGACCGCCCCCGACCCGTCCGGACAGCTCGCCGAGCAGTTGCTGCGGCTCACCCGCAGGCTCCACCGGGCCCAGAAGCGCTATCTGGACCCGGTGGGGATCACGCCTGCCCAGTCCCGGCTGCTGCGCACGGTCGCGCACTGCGACCACCCGCCCCGGATGGCGGACCTGGCCCAGCGCCTGGAGGTCGTGCCGCGGGCCGTCACCACCCTCGTCGACGCCCTGGAGACCGGCGGCTCGGTGCGCCGGGTGCCCGACCCGTCCAATCGCCGGGTCATCCGGATCGAGCTGACCGACGAGGGCCGCAGGATCCTGCGGGAGCTCAGGGAAGCCCGGCGCGCGGCCGTGGAGGACGTCCTGGCGCCCCTCTCCACCGCACAGCGCGATCAGCTGGGAAGCCTCCTGGACGAGCTGATGGCGGGCCCGGGCCCCTCCCACTGATGCCCGGCCGGGCGGGCGCGGCCCCCGGAGAGAGCGCCTCGCGCCCGCCCGGCTCAGGACCGCCCGGACGGTCGGCAGGAGCGGACGGTCAGCAGGAGCGGCTGTCCTCCGTCAGTTCACCCTGGGCGGTGGCCAGGGTCCGGTCGTAGCAGGCACCCGGCCCGAGGAGGCGGTAGCGCTCGCGTGAGACGCCGGTCGCGTGCCGCTGCTCGCGGGGGACGTTCTGGTTGTACGCGGCGTCACCCGTGTAGGTGTCGTCGAGCCGCGACCAGCCGATCCTCTTCCCGGCGCGGAGCGTGACGCTGTCGGAGCGGTCTCCCATGGTCATCACGGTGCGCAGCCGGTCGCCGGAGCCGATGGTGATCTCGCCGTCCATGCTGTAGGCGCGGTGGGCACGGGTCGTGACGGCGGGCCCGCGGCCGGCCACGGTGACGTTCTCGTCGTCCGTCCAGCGGGCCCGGAGCCCGTCCTTCGATTCGCCGTCGGTCCAGCGGTGAGTGGAGGCGGCGGCGACATTGCGGGTCACCGTGGTCGCCACCCTGCCGTGCGAGGTGTCGACGTAGCCGGCGACCGTCAGGGAGTGCCCGCCGTCGGCCTTCAGGGTGTGCTCGGTGCCGGGCTCGTAGGCGACCGTGTTCGCGGGCGCGCCGGTCCTGTGTGCGGTAAGGGCGCCGGTGACGCGGTCGGCCTTGGCGTCCTGCCACACCAGAACGTTGGTGGGGGTGCTCCAGCCGCTCTGCCCCTCGGGCACTCCGGCCACCGAGACCGTGATCCGGTGCGGCTTGCCGTCGTTGAGCTGCCCGGCGAACGGCGTCAGGTCGTACTCCAGCGGCCGCACGTCGAAGGCGCGCGGCCCGGGGACGACGTACCACAGGAAGGGGTTGGACCAGCCGCCTGTCCATACCGTGGGGAAGGGCGCGGCGATGCCGGCGAGCTTGCCGTCCACGGACACCTGGACCTCGCGGTACGGGCCGTCCTTGGCCTTGCAGGAGTACGGTGCGGCGTCCGGCACGGTCAGGTACCAGAACTCCTCGCAGCCGCCGCCCGAGCCCGTGGCGTACACCTCCGCGACGATCCGCTCGCTGTTGCGCGGCGCGGTGAGCATGCCTTCGTAGGACGTGCCGGCGTTGTGCGCGCTGTCGAGAGTGAGGACTTTGTCGGGCGTCTGTGCCGGCCCGGTCCGTCCCTCGGCGGCGTAGAAGGTCAGCGTCGCCTTGACCTTGATGACTCCGGTGTAGGTCTCGTTCACCAGGTTGCCGATGAGCATCTCTACGGGCTGCCGGTCCCGGAACGTGGCGGAGTAGCGGGTGACGTCCTTTTCCACATGCCAGGTGATGCCTTCGGGCGAGGGCTCCGGGGTGGAGGTGCGCAGCACTTCCACCCCGCCGACCTGGAGGTAGCCGAGGCGGTCGTACTGCCGTCCGGCAACGGCTCCGTCGAGCCGCAGGACAACCTTGTTCCAGCGGTCGCCGCAGCCCTTGGGGGGCAGGTACGTGCTCTTGTAGGGCGTGTAGTCGCGGAATTCGGTGTCGGCGAGCGTCACCGTGCAGGACTTGGTGTCCGGTACGGCGACGGGCGGCCCGGCAGTGACCGGGTCGTGCCAGTCGGTGCCGAACTCGGTCGGCGGGCCGGCGGCCAGGGCGGGGCTCACGCCCAGCGCCAGGCCGGCGGCCGCGGCACACACTGCGAGGAACAGTCGTCTCATGGGGCAGGAGTGAAGCGCCTCGCACTGTAGTGCGCCAGGGCCCCTTTTGGCCTGACTCGGCATCAGTGCGCGAAAACCAGTTGAATGCGGCACTCCAGTGGCGCGAACCTTTCACAACTCCTGCCGGCCCGCCCACCCCCTTGGGATGTCATGCAGATTCGCGACCTTCCGTACTCCGATCCCGGCCGGCCCGACACGAGGTCGGGACCGCGTCTCCTGCTCTGGCTCGGACGGAACCAACTGGCGGGCCAGGCCCGGGCCCTGGTGTGGGGCGTGGTGCACATGGCCGCCGTGGCCGCGCTGCCGGTGGCCCTCGGCATCGCCGTGCAGGCCGTGATCGACCGCTCGGGCGCCCGGCTGGCCGTGGCGGGCGGACTGATGGTGCTGCTGGGCGTGCTCATAGCGCTGGGCGACACGATGCTGCACCGCACGGCGATCACCAACTGGATCACTGCGGCCGCCCGGTTGCAGCAGCTTCTGGCCCGTAAGACGGCCGAGTTGGGCGCCACCCTGACCCGCCAGGTCGCCGCCGGGGAAGTCGTGGCGGTATCGACGGCCGATGTCGAGAAGATCGGCTGGTTCGTGGAGGCCCTCTCGCGCTTCGCCTCCGCGCTGTTCACCACGCTCGCCGTGTGCGCGGCCCTCGTGGTCTACCAGCCCGCCCTGGGCACGCTGATCGCGCTGGCGGTGCCCGCGCTGGTCCTGGCCGTGCTCCCCCTGCTGCCGCCGGCGACGAAGCGGGCGGACGAGCAGCGCGAGAAGGCGGGTTACGCCACGGAGCTGGCCTCCGACACCGTGGCCGGACTGCGCGTGCTGCGCGGCATCGGCGGCGAGGAGCTGTTCCTGGACCGCTACCGGCGCGCCTCCCAGGAGGTGCGCCGGGCAGCCGTGCGCAGCGCCCGGATGTGGGCGCTGATCGCGGCGGTCCAGGTGCTGCTGCCGGGGCTGCTGCTGATCGCGGTGGTCGGCTACGGGGCCGGGCTGGTGGAGGACGGCAGGGTCGGCATCGGTGAACTGGTCACCGTCTACGGCGTGGTCACGTTCCTCCTCTTCCCTCTGCGGGTGTTCGAAGAGATCGCCATGGCGTACTCCTTCTCCCGTCCGTCGGCGGCGCGCGCGGCGCGCGTGCTGTCCTTGGCCCGCACGGCCGGCTCAGCCGACTCAGCTCGTACAGCCGGCTCGGCCCGTACAGCCCCGGGCGAAGGGCCCGCAGCCGCACCGGCCGGGGATCTGTACGACCCGGCGAGCGGCCTGTCGGCCCCGGCCGGGCTGCTGACCGCGGTGGTGTGCGGTGACCCCGATGTGGCGGGCCGGCTGGCCGACCGGCTGGGCGGGCATGCCTCGGCCGGCCCCGAAGGGGTGTCGTCGGCACTGCTGGGCGGCGTCGCACTGGACGAGCTGCCGTTGGAGGCGGCCCGTACCGCGGTGCTCGTCCAGGACAAGGACCCGGTGCTGCTGTCGGGGACGCTCGCCGAGCTGCTGGACGTGCCCGCCTCGGGCGCCGTGGCGGCCGAGGCCGCGCTGGCCGCGGCGCAGTGCGGCGATGTGCTGACCGCCCTGGCGCAGGCTTCTCCGGACGCCTCAGGCGACCCGATGCGAGCCCGGATCACCGAGCGGGGCCGCTCGCTGTCGGGAGGGCAGCGGCAGCGGCTGGCGCTGGCCCGGTCGCTGGTGACCGACCCGCAGGTGCTGGTGCTCGACGAGCCGACGTCCGCGGTCGACTCGCACACGGAGGCGCGGATCGCCGACGGGCTGCGGGCGCTGCGGCAGAGCCGTACGACGGTGGTGTTCTCCTCCAGCCCGCTGCTGCTCGACCGTGCGGACCGCGTGGTGTTCGTGCAGGAGAGCCGGGCCGTGGCGGTGGGCACGCACCGCGGGCTGCTGCACGACGACCCGGCGTACCGCGCCGTGGTCACCCGGGAGACGGACGCCGTGACGGCGCAGGCCCGGCCGAGGGACGCGGAGCTCTCCGGGCTCGGCGGGAGCGAACAGATCGAGGAGTCGGCATGATCGGTGTGGCACCCCCCGCGCACGACCCCGCGGCCCCGGAGTCGGCGACGACCCTCCCGGTGGCCGGGCCCGCGACCGTACGGGCCTACGTGCGCGAGCTGCTCCGCAGACACCGCAGGGCGTTCGTGCTGCTGGTGACGGTGAACGCCGTCGCCGTGACCGCTTCCATGACCGGCCCCTACCTGCTGGGCGGGATGGTCGAGGACCTGTCGGCCGGGGCGGCGGAGGTCCATCTGGGGCGCACGCTCTCGCTGTTCGCCGTCGCTCTGGCCGTGCAGGCCGTGTTCGTGCACATGGTGCGGCTGCGCGGGTCGGTGCTCGGCGAGGAGATCCTGGCGGACCTGCGCGAGGACTTCCTGGTGCGGTCGGTGGGGCTGCCGCCGGGCGTCCTGGAACGGGCCGGCACCGGTGACCTGCTGTCGCGGATCACGACCGACATCGACCGGCTGGCGAACGCCATGCGCGAGGCCGTGCCCCAGCTGGCGATCGGCTTCGTCTGGGCGGCGCTGCTGCTGGGAGCGCTGGCGGTGACGGCGCCGCCGCTCGCGCTGTGCGTGCTGGTCGCCGTACCGGTGCTCGTCATCGGCTGCCGCTGGTACTTCCGCCGGGCACCCGGCGCCTACCGTTCGGAGGCCGCGGGGTACGCGGCCGTGGCGGCGTCGCTCACCGAGACCGTCGATGCCGGGCGGACCGTCGAAGCGCACCGCCTGGGCGAGCGCCGCGTGGCGCTGTCCGACCGGCGGGTCGCCGAGTGGACCCAATGGGAGCGGTACACGCTATGGCTGCGGTCGGTCCTCTTCCCGGTGATCAACGCGACCCACTCGCTGGTCTTCGGCTCCGTGCTGATCATCGGCGGGGTCTTCGTGTTGCAGGGCTGGGTATCGGTGGGGCAGCTCACGACGGGCGCGCTCTTCGCGCAGATGCTCGTCGAGCCCGTCGGCCTGATCCTGCGCTGGTACGACGAGCTCCAGATCGCGCAGGTGTCGCTCGCCCGGCTGGTGGGGGTGCGCGAGATCGGGACGGGCGGCGCGGACGACGGCACGGACCCGAAGGGCCGGGAGGTGCGGGCCGACGAGGTGCGGTTCGGCTACCTGGCGGGCAACGACGTGCTGCACGGCGTCTCCCTGAAGGTCCGGCCGGGGAGCCGGGTGGCGCTGGTCGGGCCGTCCGGCGCGGGGAAGTCGACGCTGGGCCGGCTGCTGGCCGGCGTCTACGCGCCGCGCTCGGGCGCGGTGACGCTGGGCGGCGCGGAGCTCGCGCGGATGCCCGCGGAGCGGGTGCGCCGCCACGTGGCCCTGGTCAATCAGGAGCACCACGTCTTCGTGGGGTCACTGCGCGACAACCTGCTCCTCGCCCGGACGGACGCCGGGGACGGCGAGCTGTGGGCCGCCCTCGGCGCCGTGGACGCCGACGGCTGGGCGCGGGCGCTCGCGGACGGCCTGGACACGGCGGTGGGCTCGGGCGGGCTCGCGCTCACCCCGGCACAAGCCCAGCAGGTCGCGTTGGCGCGGCTCGTGCTCGCCGATCCGCACACGCTGGTGCTGGACGAGGCGACTTCGCTGCTGGACCCGCGTGCGGCCCGGCACCTGGAGCGTTCGCTGGCGACGGTCCTGGAGGGCCGTACGGTGGTGGCCATCGCGCACCGGCTGCATACCGCCCATGACGCGGACGTGATCGCGGTGGCGGAGGACGGCCGGATCTCCGAGCTGGGCAGCCACGACGAGCTGGTCGCGGCGGGCGGTGCGTACGCGGCGCTGTGGCGCTCCTGGCACCGGTAGCCGCCCGTGCCGGGCGGGCCCGGGTGCCCCGGGTCAGATGAACTCCAGGGCCCCGAGCCCGCCCAGGCCGCCGAGCACGAGGAAGGCCGGCATGAGGACCTTGAGCTCCACCCAGCTGCCCGCCCGGAAGCGCATGGCCTTCGGCGGTCCGATCGGGTACCAGCGCTTGCGGCCGATGGGTATGGGCCACAGGATCGGGCAGCCGGAGACGGTCAGTGCGTCGCCGATGTCGTGGACGAGGGCGCCGAGGACGATCGGCAGGCCCAGCCACAGGTACTCCTGGCCGGGGCCGGAGAAGAGCCAGTCGGCGCCGTTGCCCGGCTCGTTCAGGACGCCGGCCAGTATCCAGGCGCTGGTGGCCCCGAGGAGCCACACCAGGACGTCGCTGGAAGTGCGGGCCGCGCGCCACAGGAGCCCTTCGACCGCGAGCACGAGGTGGACGAAGAGGATGCCGAGGACGGCCCAGCGCCCGCCCGTGACCGCCAGTGCCGAGGTGCCGGCGCCTATGAGGACGGCCCACAGCCAGGTGTGGGTGAGCGTGCGGTGGCCGCCGTTGCGGCGCGGGTCGCCGTGACCGCGGGTGGCCTTGTAGACGGAGTGCGACAGCTTGTCGATGACGCCGCACAGGACGCGGGACACCGGGCCGAAGGCGCGCGATATCGTCGCCGACTTGTGGTCGAGGTCCGGGGCGAGTGCCGCTCCGGCGCAGATCAGGGCGCCGACGACGAGCACCGGCCAGGGCATCGGCTCGCCGGCGGCCGCCATCGCCGATCCCACTCCCAGCCAGGCGGCCGCTCCCGAGAGCGAGTGCGCCGGTCCCATCATGGTCGTTCCCACTTCCTGTGCCTGACGGCGTGCGCTGTTCTGACGCCGGGTCGGCGACTCAGCGTAGCGTCCGGATGATCACCATTGGACCGGCCGGTTCCCTGATCCGGTCCGGGGCCAGGCAGTATGGAGGGGTGACCCTTATCGATCAGATGCCGAGCCATGCCGACCCCGATGCCCTTTTCGAAGCCTTCTCGACCTGGGCCGAGGAGCGGGGCATCTCGCTGTACCCCGCGCAGGAGGAGGCGCTGATCGAGGTGGTCTCCGGGGCGAACGTGATCCTTTCGACCCCCACCGGCTCCGGCAAGAGCCTCGTCGCGGCCGGCGCGCACTTCACCGCGCTCGCCAACGACCAGGTGACCTTCTACACCGCGCCCATCAAGGCGCTGGTGTCGGAGAAGTTCTTCGACCTGTGCAAGATGTTCGGCACGGAGAACGTCGGCATGCTCACGGGCGACGCCTCGGTCAACGCCGACGCGCCCATCATCTGCTGCACCGCCGAGGTGCTCGCCTCCATCGCGCTGCGGGACGGCAAGGACGCCGACATCGGCCAGGTCGTGATGGATGAGTTCCACTTCTATGCGGAGCCGGACCGGGGCTGGGCCTGGCAGATCCCGCTGCTGGAGCTGCCCCAGGCGCAGTTCATCCTGATGTCGGCCACTCTGGGCGATGTGTCCCGGTTCAAGGATGACCTGACCCGGCGCACGGGGCGCCCCACCGCCGTGGTCCGCTCGGCGACCCGGCCCGTGCCGCTCTCCTACGAGTACCGCTCGACGCCGCTCACCGACACCCTCACCGAGCTGCTCCAGACGCACCAGGCGCCCGTCTACATCGTGCACTTCACGCAGGCCGCGGCCGTGGAGCGGGCACAGGCGCTGATGAGCATCAACATGTGCTCGCGCGAGGAGAAGGACGAGATCGCCAAGCTGATCGGCAATTTCCGCTTCACCACCAAGTTCGGCCGGAACCTCTCGCGCTACGTCCGGCACGGCATCGGCGTGCACCATGCGGGCATGCTGCCCAAGTACCGCCGCCTGGTGGAGCGGCTGGCGCAGGCGGGTCTGCTGAAGGTCATCTGCGGTACGGACACCCTCGGCGTCGGCGTCAACGTGCCGATCCGCACGGTGCTGTTCACCGCACTCACCAAGTACGACGGCCAGCGGGTGCGGACGCTGCGGGCGCGGGAGTTCCACCAGATCGCGGGCCGCGCGGGGCGGGCCGGCTACGACACGGCCGGCTTCGTCGTCGCCCAGGCGCCGGAACACGTCGTCGAGAACGAGAAGGCGCTGGCGAAGGCCGGCGACGACCCCAAGAAGCGGCGCAAGGTGGTCCGCAAGAAGGCTCCCGAGGGCTTCGTCAACTGGGGCGAGAACACCTTCGAGAAGCTCATCGCCTCCGAGCCGGAGCAGCTGACCTCGCGCTTCCGCGTCACGCACGCGATGCTGCTGGCGGTCATCGCGCGCCCGGGCAACGCCTTCGACGCGATGCGCCGCCTGCTGGAGGACAACCACGAGCCGCGCCGGAACCAGCTGCGGCACATCCGCCGCGCCATCGCGATCTTCCGCTCCCTGCTCGACGGCGGCGTGGTCGAGCGGCTCGAGCAGCCCGACGCCGAGGGCCGGATCGTCCGCCTGACCGTGGACCTCCAGTCGGACTTCGCGCTCAACCAGCCGCTGTCCACGTTCGCGCTCGCCGCCTTCGAGCTCCTGGACCCGGAGTCCCCGTCCTACGCCCTGGACATGGTCTCGGTGGTCGAGTCCACGCTGGACGACCCGCGGCAGATCCTCGCGGCGCAGCAGAACAAGGCGCGCGGCGAGGCCGTCGCGGCGATGAAGGCGGACGGCGTCGAGTACGAGGACCGCATGGAGCGGCTCATGGACGTGACGTACCCCAAGCCGCTGGACGAGCTGCTGACCCACGCCTACGACCTCTACCGCAAGAGCCACCCCTGGGTCGGCGACCACCCGCTGTCGCCGAAGTCGGTCATCCGCGACATGTACGAGCGGGCCATGACCTTCACGGAGTTCACCTCCTTCTACGACCTGGCGCGGACCGAGGGCATCGTCCTGCGCTACCTGGCCAGTGCGTACAAGGCGCTGGACCACACCG
This sequence comes from Streptomyces klenkii, assembly GCF_003626645.1. GTDB lineage: Bacteria > Actinomycetota > Actinomycetes > Streptomycetales > Streptomycetaceae > Streptomyces > Streptomyces klenkii. The sequence continues at coordinate 94,573 of NZ_RBAM01000012.1, forward strand.
TCCCCGACGACCTGAAGTCCGACGACTTCGAGGACCTGATCGCCTGGCTGGGCGAGATGGTGCGCCAGGTCGACTCCAGCCTGCTGGACGAGTGGGAGCAGCTGGCGAACCCCGAGGAGGAGTCGGCCGAGGAGGCCCAGGACCGCGCCGACCAGGTCAAGCCGGTCACGGCGAACGCCCGCGCCTTCCGGGTGCTGGTGCGCAACGCGCTCTTCCGCCGGGTCGAGCTGGCCGCCCTCGACAAGGTCGGCGAGCTCGGCGAGATGGACGCCGACGCCGGCTGGGACGAGGACCGCTGGGCCGAAGCCATGGACGCCTACTGGGACGAGTACGACGACCTGGGGACCGGTCCCGACGCGCGCGGCCCGAAGCTGCTGCGCATCGAGGAGAAGCCGGAGGACGGGCTGTGGCGGGTCCGGCAGACCTTCGCGGACCCCGGCGGCGACCACGACTGGGGCATCACGGCCGAGGTGGACCTCACCGCCTCCGACGAGGAGGGCCGCGCGGTGGTCCGCGTCGTGGACGTCGGTCAGCTGTAGCCTCCGAGGCGCGGCCCACGCGGCCCGCCCCGGCAGCGAAGGAGGCCCGATGACCACACCGACCGACCGTCTGGTGGGTCTGCTCGACCTGGAGCGGATCGACCTGAACATCTTCCGGGGCCGCAGTCCCGACGAGTCGCTGCAGCGCGTCTTCGGCGGGCAGGTGGCCGGGCAGGCGCTGGTCGCGGCCGGGCGGACCACCGATGGTGACCGCCCGGTCCACTCGCTGCACGCGTACTTCCTGCGCCCCGGGCGGCCGGGCGTGCCGATCGTGTACCAGGTGGAGCGGGTGCGCGACGGGCGCTCCTTCACCACGCGGCGCGTGGTCGCCGTCCAGCAGGGCCGGACGATCTTCAATCTCACCGCCTCCTTCCACGAGCCCGAACCGGGCTTCGAGCACCAAGTGGCCATGCCGGACGTGCCGGCGCCGGAGGAGCTGCCGCGGCTCGCCGACGAGATCCGCGAGCGCCTCGGCGAGCTGCCCAGCGCACTGCGGCACATGGAGCGCCGGCTGGCCTTCGACATCCGCTACGTGGACCGGCTGCGCTGGACGCCGCAGGAGCTGGCGGACGCCGAGCCCCGCAGCGCGGTGTGGATGCGCGCGCTGGGGCCGCTGGGCGACGACCCGCTCGTGCACACCTGCGCCCTCACGTACGCGAGCGACATGACGCTCCTCGACGCCGTACGCATCCCGGTGGAGCCGCTGTGGGGGCCGCGCGGCTTCGACATGGCCTCGCTGGACCACGCGATGTGGTTCCACCGGCCGTTCCTCGCCGACGAGTGGTTCCTCTACCAGCAGGAGTCACCCATCGCGACGGGCGCCCGAGGGCTGGCCCGCGGTCAGATCTTCGACCGCGAAGGCCGCCTGCTGGTGTCGGTAATGCAGGAGGGACTGTTCCGCAAGATCGGCTGAACACCGCCGGAGCCCCCCGCAGGCCACTCACGCGATGCGGCGCAGCCTGCGGAGCCACCCTCGCAGACCCGCCGGCGCTTCCGGTGCCGCGGCCGCCTGCTGCTCCCGCCCCTCTTCTCGATCCGGCTCCGGTCTCTGCGCCGCCCCCGGCTCCGTTGCCGGCACGGCAGCAGGCCGGGGCACCTGCACATGCCCCTCGGGCTTCGGCGCCGGCCGGGCCGCGCGGGCGGTGGCCAGGGCCCGGGCGAGCCGCTCCCGGTGGCGCCCGATCTCGTCGGCGTCGACGGCGATCGTCACCCGCTCGATGGCCTCCCGCGCCGCCGCCGAGTCCGTGCGGATCCCGGCGAGATCCGGGCGCAGCAGGTTCAGGTACGCCCGCTCGTACGGGTCGGGCACGGCATCCACCAGCTGGTCGGGGGCGAGCACGGCCGCGACGGCCGCCGCGCGCTCCCAGGGGTCCGCGGTCAGCACGGTCAGCTGGCCGAGCCGCCGGGCGCGCCAGCTCCGGGCCCGCTGGTCGTCGCGCTCCTCCAGCTCCAAGCGGAGCGCGGGGTCCGTGCGGCCGGCGAGGAGCCCGGGATTGGCGTCGGCGAACTCCACGAGGTCGGCGGCCAGATAGTGCCAGACCACGGCCCGGTAGCGATTGACGTAGAACCTCACGGGCGCGAAGCAGCCCGCTCTGGCGAGGCGCGCGAAGCGGGCGGGGCTCACGCCCATCAGCTGGGCGGCCTCCGCCGTGCCCACGGCCCACAGCCGGTTGCGCAGCGATTCGGGGAATCCCGCGCCGGACCGGAGCCGTTCGATCTCCTCGCGGGCGACCCGTGCGACCCGCGGTCTGCCGCCGAAGGCGACGGTCACCGTCCGCACGTGCCCCAACTGCACGGCGAGCGCGAACTCTCGGGGCCGCAGGCCCAGCTCACGCGCCGCCGTCCCGCAGGCCACCGTGGCCGCCGTCCCCCGCTCCCGGCATTCCTGCACTGCCATGAATCCTCCCCCGGTACCGTCCAATCACTGACAGTGACGACGATAGCGGTGGAGTACGACGGCGTTTCCGGCCTGTGGATAACCTTCCGTCAGCTCTCGCCGCCCGGGCCCCCCGCCGCCCCGCTCTGCTGCCGGGCCGCGACGCCGAGGTGCTCGCCGACACGGTTGACGAGCAGCGTCATCTCGTACCCGATCTGGCCGATGTCGGCCTCCGCTCCCCCGAGGACGCACAGACAGCTGCCGTCGCCCGCGGCCGTCACGAACAGCACGCCTTCGTCGAACTCGACCATCGTCTGCCGCACCCGGCCGGCCCGGAACTGCCGGCCCGAGCCCTTCGCGAGGCTGTGCAGCCCCGACGCGACGGCGGCCAGGTGCTCGGCGTCCTCGCGCTCCAGGCTCGTGCTGGCCCCCGTCACCAGTCCGTCGTTGGAGAGCACCAGCGCGTGCCGTATGTGCTCGATGCGCTCGGTCAGGTCGTCCAGCATCCAGTCGAGCCCCTTGCCGACTGCCATGTCCCGCCTCCCCGTTCCGCTGTTCCCCGTAACTGCCGTGCAAGCCTTGCTCACCCGCGTGCCGTCGGCAACCCGTCCCGGCCCGTCGGCACGTCTCCGTGCACAAGTTGGCACATGATGGGGACATGGCACAGGAAACGACCAAGGACCAGTGGCGCGATCCCGCCCACGTGCAGGAGTTCTTCAGCGTGCGGGCGCGCGGCTGGGACGCCAGGTTCCCCGACGACGGGCCGGCCTACGACGCCGCCGTCGCCGATCTCGGGCTGCGGCGGGGCGATGCGGTCCTGGACGCGGGGTGCGGCACCGGCCGGGCGCTGCCGGCGCTGCGTGCGGCCGTCGGCCCGCAGGGCGTCGTGGTCGGCGCGGACCTCACGCCGGCGATGCTGGAGGCGGCCGTGCGGGCCGGCCGGCAGCGGTCCGGCCGGCTGCTGCTGGCCGACGTCACCAGGCTCCCCCTGCGCGACGGTTCGCTCGACGCCGTCTTCGCCGCGGGGCTCGTCTCGCACCTGCCGGACCTGGTGGAGGGCCTGCGCGAGCTGGCCCGCGTCGTTCGGCCCGGTGGCCGGCTCGCGCTCTTCCACCCCGTCGGGCGGGCCGCGCTCGCCGCCCGTCACGGCCGCCCGGTGACGCCCGACGACGAGCGCGCCGAACCCAGCCTGCGCCCCCTGCTGGCGCGCGGCGGCTGGCGCCTCGACTCGTACACGGACGAGGACACGCGCTTCCTGGTGCTCGCGAGCCGCGCGGACCATCCTGCACGGAACGGGGCGATCCGGAGCTGAGCTGAGCTGCCGAAAGCCGAGAGTCCGGCCGGCGTTCGAGGTGACGAAGGAGACCAGGGCCTACGAGGGCAGGAGGGACTGCCCGGCGACCGCCTCCACGAAGGCGGCGGGATTGTCGAACATCATGTTGTGCCCGGCGCCGGGCACGGTCTCCACGGCCACGCCCGAGGCCTCCAGCCCCTCGCGGTCGGCGAGTTCGCCGCTCAGCTCACCCATCAGATACGTTCGCGGAATGGACAGCTCTTGAAGCATGCGGCGCATCGTCGGCCGGGTCCCGCGCACCAGGCCGACCGCACTGCGGTGGAGCGCGGTCGGGTCGGCCAGCCGCATCGTCGCGCGCCAGAACGGGCCCACCCGCTGCAGCGTCTCCGTGAAGCCGCCGCCGTGGACGAAACCTTCCTCCGTGTAGGAGGCGATGCCGCTGCTGCCGGCCGTGCGGGGCGGGTCGGGGTCCAGGTTCGCCTCGGCGAGGACGAGGCTGGAGACCAGCTCCGGACGCCGCGCCGCGAGCACGATGGCGACCGCTCCGCCCATGCTGTGGCCCACGATCTCGGCCCCCTTGACCCCGGCCGAGTGCAGGGCCGCGGCCACGGCGTCGGCGTGCTCCTCCAGCGTGTAGCCGAAGGCCAGGGGGCGGTCGCTGATGCCGTGCCCCGGCAGGTCGATGAAGAGCGAACGCCGGTCGGCCAGCGCCGAGGCGGCCGCGATGTGCGCGTGGTAGACGGCCGAGGCCGATCCCAGGCCGTGGAGGTAGACCCGCGCCGGGCCGCCTCCGGCGGCCTCGGTCCATCGCACACAGGCCCCCGTGGATCCGAACTCCGCCTGTCGCATGCCCTTCTCCCCTCCAGCGATTTCCGTACTGGATCATCACCATACATCGATCACGATGTACTGCCATAGCGATGTACAGCGGCTGTCGGGTTGAATACCGCCATGCTTGAACTCGCCATCCTCGGATTCCTCTACGACGCTTCGCTGCACGGTTACGAGCTGCGCAAACGCATCGCCGCACTCACCGGGCACGTCAAGCCCGTGGCGGAGGGGTCGCTGTATCCGGCGATCAAGCGGCTGGAGTCGGCGGGGCTGCTGGCGCGCGAGACCCGGCCCGGCTCCGGAGCCGCCCCCCGGCACGTGCTGAGCCTCACAGCGCACGGCCGCGAGGAGCTGCGCCACCGGCTGGCGGAGCCGGCCGAGAGCGACATCACGGACGAGAACCGCTGGTTCACGGTGCTCGCGTTCCTGCGGCACCTGGGTGAACCGGCGGGGCAGGCCGCCGTGCTGGAACGGCGGCTCGCCTTCCTCCAGCAGCCGGCGAGCTTCTTCTACGCCGGTGACCGGCCGCTGTGCGCCGAGGAGATCGAGGATCCCTTCCGGCGCGGAGTACTCACCATCGCCCGCGCCACCAGCCGCACGGAACTGGCCTGGCTGCGCGAGACGATCGGCTCACTCCGTGGCGCCTGAGCCGTTCCCGTGCGGCACGGGGCAGACCGCGCCGCGGCGGCCGGCGGGGAACGTGCCCAGATCGGCGACGACGTAGCCGCCGGGATAGCCCTTGATCTCGGGGTTCTGGCGCGTGTAGTGAGGAGTGCGGCGCGGCGGGAGCAGGCGCACGGCCCTGGCCCGGGCCCGCAGGGCGCCCCGGACCAGCGCGCGGGCGGCGGGGCTCGGCTGCTCGTAGCGGAACGCGCGCAGCAGGGAGTCGTCGAGCAGGGCCCTGCCGGCGCCGCGCACGAGCGGGGCGAGCGGGCGCGGGTACCAGGAGGCCATCAGGTCGAGCGTCGCGTCCGACACGCGCCGGCCGCCCTCGTCCCAGCCGAAGTGCTCGGCCTCGTAGTCATCCAGGCAGCGTTCGAACTCGGCGTAGGAGCCGGGAATTCCCTGGATGCCCATGTGCTTGCCCAGGGTGCGGTAGTACACGGTGATCGCGTGCCGCTCGTGCTCGGAGAGCTTTCGCCAGCCGTACGCGTCCACCCACCTTCCCGGGATGACGACGAAGGTGCACAGGACGTAGCGCATGTCGTCGTTGCTGATGTCATAGCTGCGGTGCATCTGGTTGATTCGGCGGATCGCGGTCCGGCCGGTCTCGCTGTCGAATCCGTGCTCCACGACGGTGTCGAGCAGCAGGGCCGTGTCGTCATAACGCTTCTGCGGACGACGGGAGAACTCGCCGGTCTCCGCGAGCAGGCGGCCGATGCTGGGCACGGCATAGGTCCTGTAGAGGGCGAGTTCCAGGGCGCGGGTCATGTCCCAGGGGAACTCCAGGGTCACCGTGATCCGGAAGATCCTGAGGAAGTCCCGTTCAGGGTCCAGCCTCCGGATCTCCTTCAGCCAGTCGTAGCGCTTCACGCAGCGGTCGCCCCCTTGTTCGTCGGAGGTTCAACTCTACGGGTGGCGGGCACACTTGAACGACCACGGCACGGAACGCTCGCGGAGGCAGGTGAGGATCGGTGTTCAGCAAGCTCCGCAAGCGCATCGAGGGGGCCTGGCAGTCGCCGGAGCCCCCGCCGCCCGCCGGGCGGCAGCGCAATCTCTTCGAGGCGGCCGCCACGTACGTGGCGGCGTGCGCCGAGAACGACCAGGAAAGAAGCGCCGAGGCGGCACGCTGGGTCTCCCCCGAGGCGCTCTGCTTCGGCGTGAACGAGCTCGCGTGCCGGGCGGTCGCCGCGCTCGCCCGGGAGCATGACGAAACGCCGCAGCACATGGCGCGCAAGCTGCTCAACCTGCCGGTCGCCTGAGGCGCGGACGGCCCCGGCCGCGGCCCGGCCGCGGATCAGACCCGATCGAGCGCGACGTGCCGCCCGGCGGGCGGTTCCGCCTGTACGGGAGCGCCCCACCACCTCGACCACCGCACGGTCGCCGAGGTGCAGCCGGGTGCCGCGCGGCAGCCCCCTCAGTCACGCACACCCGTGCGTATGCCGGTCAGGCTACGAGCCTGACCGACGGCACCGACAGTTCCCGAAGCCGTCATCTTGAGGGCGTGTACATGACATGCCCTTAGCTTCTACCTTGCGGATATGCCCCCCGCCACCAGCCACCCTCGCGGGCCGCGCCGGTTCCGCCGCCGCCACCTCGGCGCCCTGGCCACGGCTCTCGGCCTTGCCGCCGCCTCCCTCGGCCTGTGGGCCTCGGACTCCACCGCGGCAGCGGCCGTGCCCACTCCCGACCACGTAGTGGTCGTGGTCTTCGAGAACCACGCCTACGACCAGGTCATCGGGAATTCCGGCGCCCCCTACATCAACTCCCTCGTCTCGGGCGGGGCCAGCCTGACCGCTTCGTACGCCGAGACGCACCCCAGCCAGCCCAACTACTACGCGCTCTTCTCGGGCGACACCCAGGACGTCACGGACGACAGCTGTGTCACCCCCGGCTTCAGTGACGCGCCCAACCTCGCCTCCGAACTGACCGCCGCGGGCAGGACCTGGGCGAGCTACAACGAATCCCTGCCCTCCGAGGGGTCCACCACCTGCAAGAGCGGCAAGTACGCGCAGAAGCACAACCCCTGGTTCGGCTTCAGCAACGTGCCCACCGCAACCGCGCACACCATGGCCGCCTTCCCCGGCGACTACGCGAAGCTGCCGACCGTCTCGTTCGTCGTGCCGAACCTCTGCAGCGACATGCACGACTGCTCCGTCGGCACGGGCGACACCTGGCTGAAGAACAACCTCAAGGGCTATGCGGACTGGGCCAAGACGCACAACAGCCTGCTCCTCATCACCTTCGACGAGGACAACAGGCTCAGCGGCAACCGCATCCCGACCGTGCTGTACGGACAGCCCGTCAAGCCGGGCTCCACGTCCGGCACCACCTACAACCACTATGACGTCCTGCGCACGCTCGAGGACATGTACGGCACCGCGCACGCCGGCAGGGCGGCGAGCGCGAGCGACATCACCGGCATCTGGAACAGCTGACCGTGTACCTCGCGGACAGCCGCACCGCCCCGGGTGTCCCCGACACCGCCGGCCGGTCCCCCTCCCCCGGCCGGCGGGCCGCCGTCCCCGCGACGGTGCTCACCCTGGGCACCGTCAGCCTCGTCACCGACATCTCCTCGGAGATGGTCACCGCCGTCCTGCCGCTCTACCTGGTCGCCGAACTGGGCCTCTCGCCGCTCGGCTTCGGCCTTCTGGACGGCATCCACAACGGCGTCGGCGCGCTCGTCCGCCTCGCAGGCGGCAGGTTCGCCGACCGGGGCCCGGGCGGCCACAAGGCCGTGGCCGCGGCCGGCTACGGCCTCTCCGCCCTGTGCAAGCCGCTGCTGCTCTTCGCGCACGGCGTGCCCCTGATCGGCGCGGTACTCGCCGCCGACCGCACGGGCAAGGGCCTGCGCACCGCGCCGCGCGACGCCATGATCTCGCTGGCCTGCGACCCGACCACGCGGGGCCGGGCCTTCGGCGTGCACCGCGCGATGGACACCGCGGGCGCACTGATCGGGCCCCTGATCGCCTTCCTCGTCCTGCGGGCCGCGGCCGGCGGCTACGACGCCGTGTTCACCGTGAGCGGCTGCACGGCGGCCCTGGGGGTGCTCATCCTCCTGCTGTTCGTGCCCGGCCGCACGGCCTCCCCCGGGCATCACAGCGCGCCCGAGGGGCGGGCTCCGCTGCGCGCCGTGGCACGCCGCCCGGAGGTCCGCCGGCTGACCGCGTGCGCAGTGCTGCTGGGGCTGACCACCGTGAGCGACTCGTTCCTGTACCTCACCCTCCAGCGGCGCCTGGACCTGTCCGAGACGTGGTTCCCGCTGCTGCCACTGGGGACGGCCGGCGCCTTCCTGCTGCTGGCCGTACCGCTGGGCGCCGTCGCCGACCGCTTCGGGCGGCGGCGGCTGTTCCTCTGCGGCCACCTCGCGCTCCTGGGGGCGTACGGCGTGCTCGCCGCCCCGCTCGGCGGCTCGCCCGCCCTGCTGTGCCTCGCCCTCGCGCTGCACGGGAGCTTCTACGCCGCGACGGACGGCGTGCTGGCGGCGGCTGCCGCCGACGCCGTACCCGAGGCCGTCCGCGGCAGCGGGCTCGCCGTCGTGCAGACCGGGCAGGCGGCGGCCCGCTTCGCCTGCTCGATCGCCTTCGGTGCGGCCTGGGCCGCGTGGGGCGACCGCACCGCCCTGGAGGCGGCCGCGGCCGGGCTGACCGTCTCCGCCGCCGCCAGTGCCCTGCTGCTGCGCCCTTCGGGGAGCCCGGAGAACGCGAGAAGCCCCCAGGACACGCAGAGCCCGAAGAGCGCGAAGGGTCCGGCCCTATGAGCCGCAGAAGCCGCCTCCTGATCCTGCTCACGGCCGTCCTGGTCCTCGGCGGCGTCGCGCTGGCCGCCACGCTGCACGCTGCCGGGCGGGCCGCCGAGAAGGACCGCGCGCGGCCGGGCGACCCCCGGGTCAGCTCCGGCGAGGTCGCCCTGGACGCGCCCGGCCGGAGCGTCTTCCGGAACATGGCCTGGGGGCCGCACCGCGACGAGATCGCCTCGGTGCCCGCCTCCGACCCCTCGGGCCCCCGCACCTCCTCCGGAGTGCGCTGCCTGCGCTTCCACACGGCGGGCGGGACGGGCATCTGCCTGCAGGCAGTGCACGGCGGGCTCCGGGACGGCTACCGGGCCGTCGTCCTGGACGCCCGGCTGCACGAGCTGCGCCACTACGATCTGGCCGGCATACCGACCCGGGCCCGGGTGTCCCCCGGCGGGCGTACCGTCGCCTGGACCGTTTTCGTCAGCGGCGACTCGTACGCGGGTACGAACTTCTCCACCCGCACCTCCGTCCTGGACCTGCGTACCTGGACGCTGGACCGCAATCTGGAGGACTACCGGTTCTTCCTGGACGGGCGGCTGCACAAGGCCGTGGACACCAACGTCTGGGGCGTCACGTTCGCCGACGACACGCACTTCTACGCGACCGTCGCCACGGGCGGGCGGACCCATCTCGTACGCGGCGACCGCACCGCACGGACGCTGCGCAGCGTGCACACCAACGTGGAGTGCCCGTCCCTCTCACCCGACGGGACGCGTATCGCTTACAAGAAGCGCGTGGAGGGCGCGCCCGAGGACGCGCCCTGGCGGTTGTACGTCCTGGATCTGCGCACGCAGCGCGAGACCCCGACGGCCGAGCGGCGCAGCATCGACGACCAGGCCGTCTGGCGGGACGGCCGCACCCTCGTCTACGCGCTGCCCGGCGACTACGGATCGGATCTGTGGACCGTCCCGGCGGACGGTTCCGGCAGCCCGCGGCTCACCATGGCCGCGGCGCTGGCCCCGGCCTTCACCGGCTGACTCCCGCGCCGCCCGGCCTCCGCGCGGGGCCGCTGCCCGCGGCATCGCGCGGCCGTCAGCGGCCGATCTCCTTGCGCGAGACCCTGCGCAGCCGTTTGCGCTGCGAGGGGTCCAGCAGCAGATACGCGCCCACCGGGACGCCGACCATCACCAGCAGCGCGGCCCAGAAGGGCAGCAGCCACAGCAGGATCACTCCGACGGCCACGCCTCCGGCGGCGACCTTGGCCCTGTTGCTCATTTCCCTGCCTCCTTCGCGACGGCTGCCGCTCTGTCCGTGAGAACGCCCGGCGGCTGCGCCCGGTTCCTCAACCGGTCCGCAGCGGGGCGCCCACGTCGTGCATGTGGTGCAGTGCCTGGCGGTACGAGTCGACGATTCCAGTCTCCGTGTACGGCAGCCCCGACGCGCGGCAGTGCGCGCGGACCAGCGGCCGGGCGAGGCGCAGGTGGGGGCGCGGCATGTTCGGGAAGAGGTGGTGCTCGATCTGGTAGTTCAGGCCGCCCATGAGCCAGTCCGTGACGGTCCCGCCGCGCACGTTGCGCGAGGTGAGGACCTGCCGCTGGAGGTGGCCCCAGCGCTCACCGTCCGGGTCGGGCATCTCCATGCCCTTGTGGTTGGGGGCGAAGACCATGCCGAGGTGGAGGCCGAAGAGCGCGTGGTGGACGAGGGCGAAGACGACGGCCTTGCCGGGGGACATCGAGGACAGCAGCAGAGTGGCGTAGCCGGTGACGTGGAGGGCGAGGAGTGCCGCTTCGGTCCGCCGCTCTCCCGCGCTCTGCCGCTTGAGGTCGCGCACGCTGGAGACCTTCAGGGCGATGCCTTCGAGCAGGAGCATGGGGAAGAAGAGGCGGGCCTGGTTGCGGGTGAGCCACCGGGAGAAGCCCTGGCGCTGCGCGGCCTGCCGCTGTGTCCACACGAGCGCGCCGACACCGACGTCGGGGTCCTTGTCGACGTGGTTGGGGTTGGCGTGGTGGCGGTTGTGCTTGTCGTTCCACCACGCGTAGCTCATGCCCAGCAGGAGGTCGGCGTGGAGCAGGCCGAGCAGCCGGCCCATGCGCCGGGTGACGGTTATCTGGGCGTGTCCGCTGTCGTGCCCGACGAAGGCGGTGCGGGCCCAGAACAGGGCGGCGGGGACGGCCAGCAGGACCGTCCACCAGGAGTCGCCGAGGAGCACGATCCCGGTTGCCGTGGCGGCGAGCGCCAGGAGGTTCACCGCGATGCTGCGCGCGTACCAGCCCGTGCGGCGTTCGAGGAGGCCCTGGTCCCGGACCTGGCGGAGGAGCGGGGCGAAGTCACTGCCCGCGGCGGGTTTCGCGAGCAGTGTGGCGGCCTGGGGCATGAAGGTCTCCGGACGGTCGGAAAGCTGGGCTGACCTCACAGAACGTACGGACAGGACCCGGTGGGGGGCCATGGCGTCACCACCCGGCTCCTGCTGGGGCAAACCCCCCGCCGGGCACAGGGGTTTGGGTACACCCCGGCTCCGGAGGTGTGGTCCGGCTCACGCCGTGGATGCCTTCGCCGGGAGCGCGCTTCCTGTACCCTCGGCCGCTCCGGACCCCGACTAGTCAAATTTGAGGAATGCGCAGCGCTGTGACACCGCCCTCTGCCGCAACACCCTCCGAGATCTCCCGGCTCGCCCACTGCTCAGCGGTCTTCCTCCCCGGTGACCCCGCGCGCACCGGGCGGGTCGCCTTCTGGCTCCCGGACAGCGAACCCCCCGCCTCCCCGGGCGGCGTCGAGGACCTGGCCATCGCCGTCGCGGACGGCACCGGCGTCACGACGACGACCGTGCGGGCGGCCGTCCTGCCCGTGCGTGACGCCGTGCCCGTCCTCACTCGCGCCCGGGCCGCGCGGGCCGACGAGGCGGCCGCCTTCTGGGGCGCCGCCGCCGTTCTCGCCCTGCAACTGGCCGCGCGCGGGCGCCTGCTGCCCGGGCTGTCGGCCACCGACCACGACGCGTGGCGCGTCGGCCCGCTCACCGCCGACGACCTGCGCCGGGTGCGCGATCTGGCAGCCGCCATGCCGCCCGCGGCGCGCGCCGTACCGCTCCCGGGCACCGGCCCCCTGCTGCTCCCCGAGCCGGAGCAGCTCGTACGCGCCTTCCTGGACGCGGTCGCCGACGGGCTGCCGCGCTCCCCCGCCGCGGCCCTCGCCGCCGGCGGGCCCGCCTTCGCCGCCCCCGAACCGCGCCGCCTGCCCGAACCGCGCCGCCTGCCCGAGCAGCGCGCCTGGGCGGAGGGCGTCGCCGCCGGGCACGACGCGGGCGTGCGGCTCTCGCTGCGCATCGAGGCCCTGGGCACCCTCGACGGCGAGGGAAACACAGCCCCGCGCTTCCGGGCCGTCCCGCAGCTCCACAGCCTCTCCGACCCGGCCCTCGTGGCCGACGCCGCCGCGGTGTGGTCCGGGGAGCCGCCGGCAGGCGCGGCGCTGGGCCGGGACGCGCGGATGAAGGCGCTGCTCGCGCTGCGCCGGGCCGCCCACGCCTGGCCCGCGCTCGCGCCGCTGCTCTCCGCCGCGGTCCCCGACGCCGTCGACCTCGCCGACGAGGAGGTCGGGGAGCTGCTGGGCGCCGCCTCCGCGGCGCTGGACGCGGCCGGGGTCGAGGTGCACTGGCCGAAGGAGCTCGTCCGCACGTTCACCGCACGGGCTGTCGTCGGCCCTCCGGACGACGACGACCCCGGACCGGGCCACGAGCGTTCGGGCCTGCCGTCCCTGCTCTCGGCCGACGCCCTGCTCACCTTCCGCTGGCGCTTCGCCGTCGGCGGCCTGGAGCTGACCCAGGACGAACTGGACCGGCTCGCGGAGGCCGGCCGGCCCGCCGTGCGGCTGCGCGACCAGTGGGTGCTCGTCGACCCCGAAGCGGTGCGCCGCGCCCGCGGCAGGCAGGACCGCAAGCTCACGCCGGTCGAAGCGCTGGGCGCCGCCCTGACAGGCAGGGCGCACACCGACGACGGCGACGAGGACGGCCCTCAGGTCGACGTCCGGCCCACCGGCTGGCTGGCGGCGCTCCGCGACCGCATCGCCGACCCGGAGCACGGCCGCGATCCCGTTCCCCCGCCCGCCGCACTGGCCGCCACCCTGCGCGACTACCAGCTGCGCGGCCTGGACTGGCTGCACCGGATGACCTCGCTCGGGCTGGGCGGCTGCCTCGCCGACGACATGGGGCTCGGCAAGACCGTCACCCTCATCGCCCTCCACCTGCACCGCCAGACGCTGCCCGACGCGGCCGGCCCCACGCTGGTCGTCTGCCCCGCGTCCCTGATGGGCAACTGGCAGCGGGAGGTCGAGCGGTTCGCGCCCGGCACGCCCGTACGCCGTTTCCACGGCGCGTCGCGGTCCCTGGATGGACTGGCCGACGGGGAGTTCGTGCTCACCACGTACGGCACGATGCGGCTCGACGCGCGGCAGCTGGCCGGCCCGTCCTGGGGCCTGGTCGTCGCGGACGAGGCCCAGCACGTCAAGAACCCGTACTCCGAGACCGCGAAGCAGCTGCGCACGATCGGCGCGAAGGCGCGCGTGGCGCTCTCCGGCACGCCGGTGGAGAACAACCTCTCCGAGCTGTGGGCGATCCTCGACTGGACGACCCCCGGGCTGCTCGGTCCGCTGAGCCGGTTCCGCAAGCGCTACGCCCAGGCCGTCGAGGGCGGTGCGGACCCGGCCGCCGCCGAGCGCCTCGCGGCCCTGGTGCGCCCGTTCCTGCTGCGCCGCCGCAAGTCCGACCCCGGCATCGCGCCGGAGCTGCCGCCGAAGACGGAGACGGACCGCGCCGTGGCGCTCACCAAGGAGCAGGCCGGCCTGTACGAGGCCGTGGTGCGGGAGATGCTCGCCGAGGTCGAGGGGGCGGACGGCTTCGAGCGGCGCGGCCTGATCGTCAAGCTGCTGACCGGCCTGAAGCAGATCTGCAACCACCCGGCGCAGTTCCTCAAGGAGAAGTCCCCGCGGATCGCCGGGCGCTCGGGCAAGGTCGAGCTCCTGGACGAGCTGCTGGACACGATCCTCGCCGAGGGGGCGAGCGTGCTGGTCTTCACGCAGTACGTGGCGACCGCCCGTCTCCTGGAGCAGCACCTGGGGGCGCGTGGCGTCCGCACGCAGCTGCTGCACGGCGGCACGCCCGTCCCGCGGCGCGAGGAGATGGTGCGCCGTTTCCAGGACGGCGAGGTGCCCGTCTTCCTGCTGTCCCTGAAGGCCGCGGGCACGGGCCTCAACCTCACCCGGGCGGAGCACGTCGTGCACTTCGACCGGTGGTGGAACCCGGCGGTCGAAGCGCAGGCGACCGACCGCGCGTACCGGATCGGCCAGACGCAGCCGGTGCAGGTCCACCGGTTCGTCACCGAGGGCACGGTCGAGGACCGCATCGCCGAGATGCTCGTCCGCAAGCAGGCGCTTGCGGACGCCGTCCTGGGCAGCGCCGAGGCGGCCGTGACCGAACTGACCGACGCCGAACTGGCGGATCTCGTCGCACTGAGGGGGAACGGGCGTTGACCGGACAGGAAGTGACCGGCCGGGCGGAGCGCACCTACGAGGCGCTGCCGCCGGAGGGCGGGCAGGGCTCCGCACGGACCTGGTGGGGCCGGGCGTGGCTCAAGGCGCTGGAGGACACGGCGCTGGACGGCAAGCAGGTGAAGGCGGGGCGCAGGCACGCGCGCGCGGGCGCGGTGGGCGCGGTTGCGGTGCGGCCGGGCCGCATCACGGCCGTCGTACGGGACCTGGACGGCACTCCGTACCGCGCCGACGTGGTGGTGCAGGAGTTCGGCGCGGCCGACTGGGAGCGGCTCCTGGAGCTGGTGGCGGGTCAGGCCGGGTACATCGCGGCGCTGCTCGACCGCGACATACCGCCGCACCTGGCCGAGGACATGCTGGCGGTGGGGGTCGAACTGCTGCCGGGCATCGGGGACCTGGAGCCGGAGTGCTCGTGCGAGGCCTGGGACCACTGCGCGCACACGGCGGCGCTGTGCCATCAGATGGCGCGGCTGCTCGACCGGGACCCGTTCGCGCTGCTGCTGATGCGCGGGCGCGGGGAGCGCGAGCTGCTGGACGAGTTGCAGGAGCGCAACGCCGCGTCCGGGCCGGACCGGGCGCCGGGGCGCGGCTCCGGCCCGCGTTCCGGAGTGCCGGCCGCGGAGGTGTTCGCCGCGGCCTCCTCCGTGTGCCCGCTGCCCGAGCCGCCTCCCGCGGTGGAGGCGCCGGGCCGTTCGCCGGTGCTCGACGGAGATGCGGCACCCGCCCCCGGGCTGGACGCGGGGGCGCTGGAGTTCCTGGTGGCTGCCGCGGCGGCACAGGCCCGGCAGCTGCTGGCCGAGGCGCTGGCCCCGGGGCACGAGCGCGCTCCGGTCGCACGGGAGCTCACGCTGCGGGAGGACGCCGTACGGCTCGCTGCGGCCGGCCCGGACGAGCGGATCGCCGTACGGCTCGCTGCGGGCTGCGGCCGGGAGCGGTCCGGGCTCGACCGGGCGGTACGGGCGTGGCAGCACGGCGGGCCCGCCTCGCTCGCCGTCCTGGAGGAGGAGTGGATCCCCGAGCCGGAGGCGCTCGCACGCGCCCGCGCCCGGCTGGCGGCCGCGTGGGCGGAGGAAGAGGCCCCGCAGCTGCGGGCCGTGCGCAACCGCTGGACCGTGGTGGGCGCGGGCGCGCAGTTGCGCTACGACAGGGACGGCCGCTGGTGGCCGTACCGGAAGGAGGGCGGCCGCTGGGAGCCCGCGGGGCCCTGCGAAAGCGATCCGGCGGCCGCGCTCGCGGGGCTCTTGACGGACGCATCCGCCTGACGGACACACCCACCTGATGACACATCACCCCCCACCGGTCGGCAATTCGAAGGCGAAGAGGAATAAAAAGGAACCTTTCACAGGTAACCCCGAGGATTTAGCCCATCAGTGACAGATTATGGTGATCTACAGTTCAATCACCTTCTGGTCACAGAAAGGCCCTTTGGGATGGCTTTCGCCCTGCTCCGCCGGTTCACGCGTTTCTCCCGCCCGGAGACCACGCCGATTCCGCTCGGAGCGGGGGCCCTCGACTGCGCCGTGGTGGACACGGCGCAGTCACCGCTGCACAGAGCCGAAGTCTCCGTGCGGGACACCGCCGGGCAGGAAGTGGTGCACGGGCAGACCGACCCGAACGGCCGGTTCGCGACGACCGTCGCGCCCGGCGCGTACAGCCTCGCGCTGTCGGCCGACGGGTTCCGGCCCGTCCTGAGCACCGTCACCTGTACGGAGGGCCTCAGCACTTCCCTCGGCACCATCGCGATGGAGACGGCCCCGGCGCCCGCCATGCCCGCGCCGGGCGCCTGGCGCATCGACCCGGACCACACGGCGGTGCGTTTCATCGCCCGGCACATCGGGCTCGCCGAGGTGCACGGGCGCTTCAACCGCTTCGAGGGCACCCTGTGGATCGCCGAGGACATCCAGCACTCCCACCTCGACGTCGTGATCGACACGGCCAGCATCGACACGGGGGTCGCGCAGCGCGACGAGCACCTGCGCTCGGCGGAGTTCCTGGACGTCGCCCACTACCCGTACATGCAGTTCACCAGTGAGCGCTTCGTCCACCGCGGCGGCTCGCGGTGGACCGTGCAGGGCGTGCTCAACCTGCACGGCGTCAGCCGGAACATCGCGCTCGACACCCGCTACCTGGGGATCGGCACCGGCATCATGGGCGAGACCCGCACGGCCTGCTCGGCCTCGACCGAATTGCACCGCGAGGACTTCACCCTGGACTGGCGCTCCATGCTCCGGCGCGGCATCGCCATGATCGGCGCCACCATCAGGATCGAGCTCGACATCCAGGCCGTTCCGCAGCAGGTTCCCGCCGCCTGACGGCCCGTGCGCAGCCGGCGTGGCGGTCAGCGCCCGGCGGCGGCGCCGGAGACCGGCAGCAGGCCCGTGGGGAAGCCGCTCGGCAGACCGGTGGGCAAGGACGTCGGCAGGCTGCTCGGGAAGGCGGTGGGAAAGCCGCTGGGGAAGCCGCTCGGCAGCCCGGACGGCAGCCCGCTGGGGACGGTCAGGGAAGGCGACGCGGATCCGCCGGGCGACGTGCCGTCACCCGGCCCGCCCGGCTTGCCGTCCTTGCTGCCGACGACGAGGACGGCGCCCAGCCCGAGCGCCGCGGCCACCACCAGGGCGGCGGCGAGGAGGGCGGCCCTTCGCCCGCCGCCGCCCCGGCGAGGGGGCGGCGGCGGAGGCGCGTCCCACAGCGGCTGGGCGGGCCCGAAGCCGCCCGGGGGCGGCCCGTACGGCGGTCCAGGTGGAGTGGCCATGCGGCCAGCGTCCCGCCGGGCGCGCACGCGCCGGACGGCGGTGACGGTACCGCTACACAATCCGCCCTGGACCGGGACATTCCGCCGAGCGGCCCGCGGACGCGCCGCAAGATCCGGCGCCCCTTCGGCCACGCGCTCAGCCCGCCGCACAAAGGTTCCTATGCTCAGCCCGCCCTGCGCAGGAACGCCTCGAGGCCCGCGAGGTCGTCCGTATTGAGGAAGTCCACGCCCGCGGACAGCAGTTCCCGCCACACGGCCTCGCGCGCCGGGCCGGGCTGGTCCGGCGTGGCCCAGAACCGTACGGTCCGGCCCTCGGAGTGCGCAGTGGAGACGATGCGCCGGAGGCGGGCCTTCTCCGGGGCCGGCATGGGGCCGGTGCCCTGCCAGCCGAACACTCTGTTCCAGTTGTCGCTCACCAGGGAGATGAAGGACGCGGGGGCGCCGGCGCCGAGGTCGGCGAGCCGGCCGTCGTAGAACGCGTGGCGCAGCCGCTCCCGCTCCATGGGCCCCCGGGCGCCCCGGTCCCCCGAGATCACGGCGGTGACGGCGCCCCGGCGGATCCGGCCGTCGGCGCACGAGGTGAACAGCGTGCCGTAGCGGCGCAGCCGCCGCGAGAGCTCCCGGTACGTCGCCGCGCCCTCCGTCTTGATGTCGACGAGCAGCTTCAGCGAGAGGTCGTAGCCCCGGTAGACCCGGCCGTGACCGGCTCTGACCCGGCGCTGCAACGGGTCGAGGTACAGGGCTTCGAGGGTGCGGGCCGGGTCGAGGCCGGACGCGTCGTGGGCGACGAGGAGCTCGCCGTCCACGAGCCAGATGTCCGCCTCGACGCTGCCGAACCCGTGGCCGAGCGCATCGGTCAGGGGGTGGGGGTGCTCGTAGTCGTTGTGCGCGTGCGCGCGGCGCAGGGGCGGCCTGCCCGGCGCGCCGGACGCGTCGCGCTCCGCCGCCGCCGGGGCGGCGTAAGCCGGCGCGGCGAAGGACCCTGTGAGCGCGGCGCCGAGGGCGGCTCCGAAGGTGACGACGGCCGCGCGGCGCGTGCGAAGGCTCATGGCAGCTCTCCCAGTTCTCCAGGAACTCCCAGGTCGGTGTGGGCCGGTGCGCGGCGGCGGTCCGTCCGCACGGGCCGGTACCTGTGAGTATCGGGGCCCGCTGAGCCCCTGGGCAGGCATGTGCCGAGAGTTGCCCGCGCCGACGCCGGTGCGTTTCCCGTCGTTCTTCCGCGTGGCCTGTCGTTCTTTCGGGGCATGGTGAACCGTTCTGCTCCGTGCCAGAGTTGACGGGACCTCTGGGGTGACTGTGAAGAGACGCAGAAGACGTGTGCGCTCGGTGCTGACGGTTCTGGTGGCGTGGACCTCGCTGGTCGGCGGGGGCACCGCCCTGGCGGATGCGGGTGACCGGCCCGCGCTGCAACTGGGGGCCCTCGCCCCCGTCGCGCCCGGTGTGGCGTACCGGGAGTTCTCCCTGTCGGCCTCCCACGGCCCGGCGTACGGGCATGTGCTGAGGGTCGATCTGAGCGAGCCCGGCGTCTCGCTCGACCTGTTGTACCCGGGCTCCGTCGCCGCGCGGGCGACGGTGTCGCGGATGACGGCCGCCCGCGGCGCGGTGGGCGGGGTCAACGGCGACTTCTTCAACATCACGGAGACCCAGCACCCGGGGGTCGAGGCCACGGGTGCGCCGGTCGGCCCGTCCGTCGCGGGCGGCCGCCGGCTCGGCGCCGCCGTGCCGAACGGCCAGCGCTTCGGGCCGGTGATGCCCCCGGGCGCCACCACCCGGGACGTCATCGGCCTGGGCACCGACGCCCGGGGCCGGCTGGACCGGCTCACGCTGACGGGCACCGTGGCCGCCAAGGGCAGGCAACTGCCGCTGCGCGGCTTCAACCAGTACGCCCTCCCGGTCGGCGGGATCGGTGCGTACAACTCCTCCTGGGGTTCGGCGTCACGGCTCCGGGCGGCCTGCGGCACGGACGCCGACAGGGCCGCGCCGTGCACGGACGACACCTACGAACTGACGGTCCGGCACGGCAAGGTGGCGTCAGCGGCGCACAAGCCGGGCCATGGCACGATCCCCTCGGGCACGGTGGTGCTCGTCGGACGTGAGGCGGGGGCGCGCGAGCTGCGCCGGCTGAAGGCCGGTGACGCGGTGCGCGTCGAGGAGCGGCTGGAGCCCGCCGAGCGGGGGGCGCTGCGCTTCGCGGTCGGCGGGTTCCCCGTGCTGCGCGACGGCCGGCTGCTGCCCGGGCTGGACTCCTCGACCTCCGCGGTGCGGACCTCCGCCGGTGTGAGCGAGGGCGGCCGGCTGTTCTACCTGCTGGCGCTGGACGGCGGCTCCGGCTACCGCTCGGGGCTCACCGTCGCCGAGCTCGCCGACCTGATGCGGGATCTGGGCGCCGACGACGCTGTGAATCTGGACGGGGGCGGCTCCAGCACGCTGGTCACCCGCGATCCGGACAGCGGGCGGACGACCGTTCGCAATCATCCCTCGGGCGGTGCGGAACGGCCGGTGGCGAACGGCATCGGCGTTTTCGTCCGAACGTAACATCATCGATCAATCCACCCTTTTGAGTGACTGCGCCCGGCGATATCCCACTGCTAGCTTCGAAGGCGGTCAAGGGGAATTCTTCGGCACGCCCGCAGCCCGTCCGTAGGGGGCCGCGGGCGGTCCATAACGGATGGGTGGGCATTCCGATATGACGACGTCAGTGGAGACCGGAACCGACGGCAATAACAGCCCCGGCCGGCTGAGCCTGGGCACCGAGGCCGCACGGAATCTGGCGACCACGACAAAGTCCGTGCCGCAGATGCAGGGAATCACCTCGCGGTGGCTCCTGCGCATGCTGTCATGGGTGCACGTCCCGGGCGGTACGTACCGGGTCAACCGGCGCCTGACGCACACGCTGGGCGACGGCCGGGTCGAGTTCGTCTCGACGGGCGCCGACGTCCGGGTCATCCCGGCGGAGCTGGGCGAGCTCCCTCTGCTGCGCGGCTTCGGCGACCCGGCGGTGCTCGAAGCGCTCGCGGGCCGCTTCACCCAGCGGGAGTTCCGGCCGGGTGACGTCCTCGTGGAGGCCGGGCATCCGGCCGACCAAGTGGTGCTGGTCGCCCACGGCAAGCTCAACAAGATCCACCAGGGCGAGTACGAGGACCCGGCCGTCCTCGGCGTCATCGCCGACGGCGGCTACTTCGGCGACAAGGCCCTGGCCGCGGAGTCGGAGAGCAACTGGGACTTCACCGTCAAGGCCGTCACCGCCTGCACGGTCCTGACCCTGCCGCGCCAGGCGTTCCAGGAGGCCCTGGAGGGTTCGCAGGAGCTGCGCTCCCACGTGGAGGCGTTCCGCGCGGCCGCCGCCCGTCCCCGGAACGAGGACGGCGAGTCCGCCATCGACGTCTCCGCCGGCCACACCGGCGAGCCGGTGCTGCCCGGCGTCTTCGCGGACTACGAGCTCTCCCCGCGCGAGTACGAGCTGAGCGTCGCCCAGACTGTCCTGCGCGTCCACACCCGCGTCGCCGACCTCTACAACGAGCCCATGAACCAGGTCGAGCAGCAGCTGCGGCTGACCATCGAGGCCCTGCGCGAGCGCCAGGAGCACGAGATGATCAACAACCGGCAGTTCGGCCTGCTGCACAACGCGGACCTCAAGCAGCGCGTCCACACCCGCAGCGGCCCGCCCACCCCCGACGACCTCGACGAGCTGCTGGCCACGGTCTGGAAGGACCCCGGCTTCCTGCTGGCCCACCCGCGCACGATCGCGGCGATCGCCCGCGAATTCAACCGGCGCGGCGTGTATCCGGACAATGCCGCCGTGGGCGGCCACTCGGTGCCCGCCTGGCGCGGAATTCCCATCTTCCCGTGCAACAAGATCCCGATCAGCGAAAGCGGCACCAGTTCCGTTCTCCTGATGCGCACCGGAGAGGAATCCCGGGGTGTCGTCGGGCTGCACCGCACGGGAATTCCCGATGAATACCAGCCGAGCCTCTCCGTGCGTTTCATGGGCATCAGCGATCAGGCCATCATCTCCTATCTGGTGAGCGCCTACTACTCCACCGCCGTCCTGGTTCCGGACGCCCTCGGAATTCTGGAGAACGTCGAGATCGGGCACTGATCCCGGCCGTCGCACCACGTCCCGCGCACTGCGGATCCGCGAGCCCGCGGTTCCGCGCCGAGTACCGCACACAGATGGGTGACAACCAGCTATGACCACGTCAGTCGAGTCCGGAGAGGCCGCACAGTCCGGGGAGGCGCAGCTCAGCCTCGGTACGTCCGCGGCCCGCCAGCTCGCCACGACGACCAAGTCCGTACCGCAGATGCAGGGGATCTCGTCCCGCTGGCTGCTGCGCGTGCTGCCATGGGTGCAGGTGTCCGCCGGCACCTACCGGGTGAACAGGCGGCTCACGTACACCGTCGGGGACGGCCGGGTCGAGTTCATCTCGACCGGCTCGGAGGTCCGGGTCATCCCGCCGGAGCTCGGGGAGCTGCCGCTGCTGCGGGACTTCGGCGACAACGACACGCTGGAGGCGCTGGCGAGCGGCTTCGTCCAGCGCGAGTACGCCGCCGGTGACACGCTCGTCGAGGCCGGCGCCCCGGCCGACCACATCTACCTCGTCGCCCACGGCAAGCTCAACAAGACGGGCACCGGCAAGTACGGCGACGAGACCGTGCTCGGCGTGCTGGCCGACGGCGACTACTTCGGCGAGCGGGTGCCGCTGGAGCCCGACGGCACCTGGGAGTTCAGCGTCCGGGCCGTGACCCGCTGCACGGTGCTCGCGCTCCCGCTCCAGGCCTTCCAGGAGCTGGCCGAGCGCTCCGACGCGCTGCGCGAGCACGTCGAAGCGTTCGCCTCGCGCCCCGCCAAGCCGGCGAACAAGCGCGGTGAGGCCGACATCGCCGTGACGTCCGGCCACGTCGGCGAGCCGGCCATCACCGGCACCTTCGTGGACTACGAGCTCTCCCCGCGCGAGTACGAACTGAGCGTCGCCCAGACCGTCCTGCGCGTCCACACCCGCGTCGCCGACCTCTACAACGACCCGATGAGCCAGCTCGAGCAGCAGCTGCGGCTGACGGTCGAGGCGCTGCGCGAGCGCCAGGAGCACGAGATCGTCAACAACCGCGAGTTCGGCCTGCTGCACAACGCCGACATCAGCCAGCGCATCCACACCCGCAGCGGCCCGCCCACCCCCGACGACCTCGACGAGCTGCTCGCGCGCCGCCGCAAGACCCAGTTCATCCTCGCCCACCCGCGGACCATCGCGGCGTTCGGCCGGGAGTGCACCAGCCGTGGCCTCTACCCGCAGTCCATCGACGTCCTGGGCTCCTCCGTGCGCTCGTGGCGCGGGGTGCCGCTGCTGCCCTGCAACAAGATCCCGATCAGCGAGTCCGGGACGAGCTCGATCCTCGCGATGCGGACGGGCGAGGACAACCAGGGTGTCGTGGGCCTGCACCAGACGGGCATCCCGGACGAGTTCCAGCCGAGCCTCAACGTACGGTTCATGGGCATCAACGAACAGGCCCTCTCCTCGTACCTGGTGAGTGCCTACTTCTCGGCGGCGATCCTCGTGCCGGACGCCCTGGGCGTCCTGGAGGACGTCGAGATCGGGCGCTAGGCGCGCGGCACGGCAGCGCCGCCCGGGCCGGGTTCCCCGCAGCGGGGCCCGGCCCGGGCGGCGCCGGGGCCGTGCTTCGTCAGGGCCGTACGCCGCTCACGATGCGTGCCGTGGTGTTCAGGCCGTCGGAGATCGTCGGCGCGATGCTCGTGCTCGCGAGGAGGAAGCCGAGCAGGACGCAGACCAGGGCGTTCGACATGCGCAGCGAGCCGCTCCGCATGAACACGACCACCAGGACGAGCAACAACAGGACCACGGAGAGCGAAATGGCCATGGCGAACCTCCTCGGTGGAGCGGGTGTCCGTCAGTCTGGCCCACCGGGCGCCCCGGCCCGGGGCGCCGCGTGTACTCCATTCAGGTACGAGCGTCGTCTTTTTGGACACGAGCGCCGCCGGCCGGGGCGCCGCGCTCGGCAGGCAAGCCGCCCGCAGGGTGCCTAGGCTGGCGGAATGAGCCGCACAGCCGCCGACAGCAGGCCTTCCGCGGAGCGGCCCGCCCCGGCTCCCCAGGGCCGCGAGGGCGGGGAGCGCGCGTCCGCGTGGCGGCGGCTCCTGCACCGGGTCCCCAACGGTTTCGCGATCTTCTTCGGCGCCCTCGGCCTGTTCTGTGCGATCACGTCGCTGATCGTGCCGCTGCGCCGGGCGGTGGGGCCGCTGACGCGGGCGCTGGACACGCTGACCGTCCCCACGGCCCCGAACCTCGCGTACGCCGTCTTCCTGCTGCTGCTCGCGACGGCGATGGCCGCCCGCAAGCGGGTCACCCTCTGGTTCGTCCTGGCCTATCTGGCGCTGCTGCTGATCGCCGACGCCCTGCTGCTGGCGGTGGGCTACTGGGACACGATCCCCTCGCTGGTGCTGTGCGTGGCGGCGATGACGCTGCTGATCCTGGCCCGCCGGGAGTTCTACGCGGCGTCGCGCCGGGGGGCGTTCCTGCGGGCGCTGCTGGTGCTGG
Organism: Streptomyces klenkii; assembly: GCF_003626645.1. GTDB lineage: Bacteria > Actinomycetota > Actinomycetes > Streptomycetales > Streptomycetaceae > Streptomyces > Streptomyces klenkii. The sequence continues at coordinate 118,344 of NZ_RBAM01000012.1, forward strand.
CGGCGGGGCTCACCGTGGCGGTCCTGGTGGGCTGGGGCCTGGTGTCGCTGTTCCCGGGTTCGCTGGAGCGCGGGGCGGGGAACCAGCTGCTGTTCGTCGCCAACAAGGTGTGCGGCGGGCTGGTGAGCGGCCGGCACTTCGAGGGCCATCCCCCGCACTGGCTGTACTTCCTGCTCGGGCTGCTGGGCGCGCTGGCGCTGCTGAACGCCGCCATGGCGCTCTTCCGCTCGCAGCGCCTGGAGGCGGCGCTGCACGACGACGAGGAGCCGCGGATCCGCGCCCTCCTGGCCCGCTACGGCGGCCAGGACTCGCTCGGCTACTTCGCGACGCGCAGGGACAAGGCCGTGATCTTCTCGCCCAGCGGCAAGGCGGCGGTGACGTACCGGGTCGAGGCGGGCGTCTGCCTGGCCTCGGGCGACCCGCTGGGCGATCCGGAGGCGTGGACCCCGGCGATCGACGCGTGGCTGGAGGTCGCGGGCCGCTACGGCTGGCAGCCGGCCGTGATGGGGGCCAGCGAGGCGGGCGCGAAGGCGTACGCCCGCTCGGGGCTGGGCGCGCTCCAACTGGGCGACGAGGCGATCCTCCAGATCGCCTCGTTCGACCTGGACGGGCGCGAGATGCGGGTGACGCGGCAGGCCGTGCACCGGGTCGAGCGCACGGGCGCCACCGTCCGGATCCGGCGGCATTCGGCGCTCACCGACGAGGAGATGGGCGAGGTCATCCACCGGGCGGACGCCTGGCGGGACACCGAGACCGAGCGGGGCTTCTCGATGGCGCTGGGCCGGCTCGGCGACCCGGCCGACGGCGACTGCCTGCTGGTGGAGGCGTTCGACAGCGAGGGGACGATGATCGCCCTGCTGTCGTTCGTGCCGTGGGGCCGGGACGGGGTCTCGCTGGACGTGATGCGGCGCGACCGGGCCGCGCCCAACGGCGTCATGGAGTTCATGGTCGCCCAGCTGTGCGCGCAGGCCGGCCGGTTCGGCGTCAAGCGCATCTCGCTCAACTTCGCCGTGTTCCGCTCCGCGTTCGAGGAGGGGGCACGGATCGGGGCGGGGCCGGTGCTGCGGCTGTGGCGCAAGCTGCTGCTGTTCTTCTCCAAGTGGTGGCAGCTGGAGGCCCTCTACCGCTCGAACGTGAAGTACAACCCGGAGTGGCACCCGCGGTTCCTGTGCTACGCCGACGCGGGCGCGCTGGCGCGGATCGGGCTGGCGGCGGGCATCGCCGAGGGCTTCGTCGCGGTGCCGAGCCTGGGCCAGCTGTGGAGCCGGGGGCGGGCCAGGGGCGTCACCAGCCCGGCGTCCACGGCGGGCCTGCCGCCGCTGTCCGAGCTGGGCCTGGAGGCCGGGGCCGGGGAGGCGGGGCAGGACGGGCTCGCGGGGCTGCCGGAGCAGGTGCGGGTGCGGCGGCGGAAGCTGGAGCTGCTGCGTGCGGCGGGCGTGGACCCGTATCCGGTCGACGCCCGCCGTACGCACACGCTCGCCGCGATCCGGGCCGCCCACGCGGGGCTCCCGCCGTCGTCCCGCACGGGCGAGCGGGCGACCGTGGCCGGCCGCGTGCTGCTGGTCCGCAACCACGGCGGGGTCGCGTTCGCCGTGCTGCGCGACTGGTCGGGCGATCTCCAGCTGACGTTCACCCGCGAGGACTGCGGGCGCGAGGGCCTGCGGCGCTTCGCCACGCACATCGACCTCGGCGACCACATCGAGGCGGAGGGCGAGATCGGCACCACCGACCGCGGCGAGCTCACCGTCTTCGTGAGCGACGCCCGGATGACCGCCAAGTGCCTGCGCCCCCTGCCCGACAAGCGGCACGGCCTGAGCGATCCCGAGGCGCGGGTGCGGATGCGCTACGTGGACCTGGCCGTCTCGCCGGAGGCGCGGCGGACGGTGCGGGCCCGCAGCGCGGCCGTGCAGGCGCTGCGCCAGGGGCTGCTCGACCGCGGGTTCCTGGAGGTCGAGACGCCGATGCTCCAGCAGATCCACGGCGGCGCGAACGCCCGGCCCTTCACCACCCACATCAACGCGTACGACCTCGATCTGTATCTGCGGATCGCGCCGGAGCTGTATCTGAAGCGGCTGTGCGTGGGCGGCATGGAGAAGGTCTTCGAAATGGGCCGCACCTTCCGCAACGAGGGGGTTTCGTACAAGCACAATCCGGAATTCACGATGCTGGAGGCGTACCAGGCGTTCGCGGACTACGACGTGATGCTCGACCTGACGCGCGAGCTGATCCAGGCCGCGGCCGCCGCCGCCCACGGGTCGGTGGTGGCCCTGCGGCCGGACGCGGGCGGGAAGCTCGCCGAGCACGACATTTCGGGACCGTGGCCGGTGAAGACCGTCTACGGCGCGGTCTCGGAGGCCCTCGGCGAGGAGGTCGGCGCGGACACGCCGGTGGGGGTACTGCGGCGGCTCTGCGACGCGGCGGGGGTGCCCCACCGGCCGGAGGACGGGCGCGGGGACATCGTCCTGGAGATGTACGAGCGGCTGGTCGAGGAGCGCACGGAGCTGCCCGTCTTCTACAAGGACTTCCCCACCGACGTCTCGCCGCTGACGCGGCCGCACCGGGCCGATCCGCGGCTCGCGGAGCGCTGGGACCTGGTGGCGTTCGGCACGGAGCTGGGCACGGCGTATTCGGAGCTGATCGATCCGATCGAGCAGCGGCGCCGGCTGACCGCGCAGTCGCTGCTGGCCGCGGGCGGCGACCCGGAGGCGATGGAGCTGGACGAGGACTTCCTGCGGGCCCTGGAGTACGCGATGCCGCCGACGGGCGGGCTGGGGATCGGGGTGGACCGGCTGGTGATGTTCCTGACGGGGCTGTCGATCCGGGAGACGCTGCCGTTCCCCTTGGTGCGGCGGCGGTAACAGCCCGGGATGCGGTAACAACGTGGGCTGGCGGTAACAGCCTGGCGCGCAGGCGGTGACAGCGGGCCACCTCTAAAAGGATCGCTTTGAGAATAGAATAGAATTCATTATTTGCCTTATAGATCCGCCGTTGTTAGCTTGCGAATATGACCTCGGCACAGCGCACCAGCATTCCGTGGATACCGATGGCGGCGACCGCGCTGCTGTGGGGTTCCGCGTTCACCGCCATTCAGGTGGCGCTGCCGGACTATTCCCCGGCCGCCATCGCGCTCCTGCGCATGGCCATCACCGTCGTCCTCCTCCTGCCGTGCCTGTTCCTGGGCCGCATCGGCCGGCTGCGGCGCGCCGACGCGCTGCGCATGGCGGCCTTCGGCCTCACCGGGATGACGGCCTATCAGGTGCTGCTGTGCGCGGGCGAGCAGAGCGTGGACGCGGGCACCGCGGCCATGCTGATCGCCGCCTCCCCGGTCTTCACCACCGTGCTCGGCATGGCCTTCCTCGGCGACCGGCCCGGCAGGCGCGGCCTCGCCGGCCTGGGCGTGGCGCTCGCCGGTGCGCTCACCGTCGCCGTCACCTCGGGCGGCGGGAGCGGCTCGCTCATGGGCGCGCTCCTGGTGCTGGGCGCCGCCGCCACGCAGGCGACGTCGTTCGCGCTGCAAAAGCCGCTGCTGAAGAGGTACTCGGGCGCGGAATGCGTCTTCTACGGCAGCCTGTTCGGCATGCTGCCGCTGCTGCCGCTGGCCCCCGGGGCGGTGGGGCAGATCGCGGCGGCCGACGGGCATCGCACGCTGGCCGTGCTGTGGCTGGGCGTGGGCTGCACCGCGATGGCCTTCTGGACCTGGTCGCGGACGCTGCGGGCCACGACGGCATCGACGGCGTCGCTGGTGCTGTACGCGGTGCCGGTCGCCGCGCTCGGCCTCGACGCGGTGTTCCTCGGGAACCTGCCGTCGCTCGACGCGGCCGTGGGCGGGCTGCTGGTGCTGACGGGGGTTGCGGTGGCCGCGGTGCGGAGGGCGCCGAAGGCGCCGGAGCCGGTGGCTGAGCGCGAGCTCGCCGGCAGCAGGCGCTAGGTTCCCGGGGCTCCGCCCCGGGCCCCGGGCCTCAAACGCCGGACGGGCTCTTCTCAAGCCTGAGTTCGTCCCACTGCACCGTCTCGTCGCACCACCGGTCCAGCAGCACCCTGTCGTGGCCCACCGCCAGCAGCCCCGCGCCGCTCTCGGCCCGGTAGTCCTCCACGACCGCCACGAGAGCGGCCGCCGTCGACGCATCCAGCATCGCCGTCATCTCGTCGCAGATCAGCCAGCGCGGGCGCAGGACGAGGGCCCTGGCCAGGCAGGCGCGCTGCAACTGGCCGTCGCTGACCTCGTGCGGCCGCCGCCCGAGGAGTTCCGCGGAGAGCCCGACGCGCCCGGCCAGTGCGGCCACCGCCCCTGCCGCCTCGTCCCGCCGGCCGGTCGCGCGCAGCGGTTCCGCGATCAGGTCGGTGAGCCGCATGCGCGGGTCCGCGGCGAGCCGGGGCTGCTGGAAGACCACGCCGAAGGCCGTGCGCTGCTCGCGCGTGGCGCGGTGGCGCGCGCCGCGGACGGGGTCGCCGTCGACGACGACCGTGCCGGAGTCCGGCCGGTGCAGCAGGGCGGCCACCCGGGCCAGGGTGGACTTGCCGCAGCCGCTGGGGCCGAGCAGGCCGACGGCGCTGCCGGCTCCGATCGTCAGGGAGACGCCGCGGACGACGGGCCGGCGCGGGTCGTAGCCCGCGGTGATACGGCTCAGCTCAAGCACGCGAGGACTCCTCCGGGTGAGGGCGGGCGACCGGATGGTGGCAGGAGACGCCGTCGGTGGTCGCCGGGAGCGTCCCGCAGAGGTCGCTCGCCCGTGCGCAGCGGGCCGCGAAGGCGCAGCCGGCCGGCAGGTCGCCGAGTTCGGGCGGCATGCCGGGGATCGGGGTGAAGGCGCGTTCGGGGAGGGCGTCGAGCAGGGCGCGGGCGTAGGGGTGGCGGGGGCCCGGCTCGCCGAAGAAGGCGGGGGCGCCGGTGATTTCCACGATGCGGCCCGCGTACATGACGGCGACGCGGTCGGCGACGCGCCGGGCCGCCGCGAGATCGTGGGTGATCATCAGCAGGGCGCGGCCGGCGTCGGCGTGCCGCCGCAGTTCGTCCACCGTGCGGTCGACGAGGTCGCGGTCGAGGCCGGTCGTCGGCTCGTCGGCGAGCAGGAGCGGGGCGTCGCCGACGAGGGCGAGGGCGGTGGCCGCGCGCTGCGCGAGGCCGCCGGAGAGCTGGTGGGAGTGGCGGTCCAGGTGGCTCACGGGGAAGGCCGCCCGCTCCGCCGCGGCTTCGGCCGCCGCCCGCAGCCCGGCCCTGGGGACGCCCGTCAGCTCCCGGACGGTCTCCTCCAGCTGGGAGCGCACGGTGCGGACGGGGGTGAGGTGGGCGGAGGGGCTCTGCGGTACGAGGCCGATGCGGCGGCCTCGTACGGTACGGGCCAGGGTGCGCTCGTCGGCCGCCAGGAGATCGAGGTCGCCCATGAGGGCCCGGCCCGTGGCCGCGGCGTTGCGCGGCAGCAGGCCGAGCAGGGCCGAGGCCAGGACGGACTTTCCGCAGCCGCTCTCACCGATGAGGGCGAGGCATTCGCCGGGGCCCAGCTCGAACGAGGCGTCGGTGACGGCGGCGACCTCGCGGCCGCCGCGCATGCGGAAACGTACGGAGAGATTCCGTACGGACAGGACGGGGTCCACCGCCGGTACGGGATTCGCGGTCGGTACGGGGTTCGCGGCCGGTACGAGGCTCACAGCGTCAGCTCCGATCGGCGCCGCGGGTTGAGCCGTTCGCGCCACGCGCCCGCCAGCCCGGCCACGGCCAGGGTGGGGACGATGATGAACAGCCCGGGGAAGAGCGTCGGCCACCAGTCGCCCGCCAGGAGGGAGCCGCGCGCGCTCTGGACCATGTTGCCGAGGCTCGCCTGGTGCGTGGGCAGGCCCAGGCCCAGGAACGACAGGGCGGACTCGTGCCAGATGGCGTGCGGGACCATCAGCACCGCCGCGAGGCCGGCCTGCGGCAGGACGGCGGGGAGCAGGTGGCGGACGGTCACCCGCCGGCGTGACGCGCCGCCGGACACCGCCGCGTCGATGTACGGGCGCGAGCGCAGGGACAGCACCTCCGCTCGTACGATGCGCGCCGTCGACAGCCAGTGCGTGACGACGACGGAGGCGACGACGGGCCAGACGCCCGGGCGGAACATCGTGACGACGAAGATGCCGAGCAGCAGGTGCGGCACGGACGAGAAGAGGTCGACGAGCCGCATCAGGACGCGGTCCGCCCAGCCGCCGAGCGCGCCCGCCGCCGCGCCGACGGCCGTGCCGATCACGGTGGCGGCGAGGGCCGCGGCGACGCCGACGAAGAGGGAGACGCGGAGCCCGTACACGCTGCGCAGCAGCAGGTCGCGGCCCACTTCGTCGGTGCCGAAGGGGTGCGCCCAGGTGGGCGCCTGGAGCTTTGCGGCCAGGTCGACGGCCTGTTCGTCGAGGGGGACGGCGAACGGCACGGCCAGCGCGGCGAGGACGACGGCCGCCGTGACGGCGGCGGAGACGCCGGTGCGCATCCGGACACCCCGCACCCGGATACCCCTCCTCCGGTTAACCCGCATCCGGTCACCCATCGAAGCCCACCCTCGGGTCCGCCAGGCCGTACAGCAGGTCGGCGAGCAGGTTGCCCGCGAGGACGGCGGCGGTGGCGAGCACGGTCAGGGCGGCGAGCAGCGGGAAGTCGACCTTGGTCGCGGCTTCCACGGTCGCGGAGGCGATGCCCGGCCAGCTGAAGACGGTCTCCACCAGCAGGGCGCCCGTGATGAGTTCGGGGATGCGGGAGCCGGTGAGGGTGAGGACGGGCAGCAGGCCGGAGCGCAGGGCGTGGCCGAGCAGGACGGTGCGTTCGCGCAGGCCGCGGGCGCGGGCGCCGCGCACGGGGTCCTCGGCGAGGGCGTCGCCGACGCCCTGGCGCACGTACAGCACGAACCAGGGCAGCTGGGAGAGGGCGAGCACGGCCGCGGGCAGGACGACGTGGGAGGCGATCTGGCCGGGCGTGGCGGCGTCGCTGCCGGTGTCGGTGAGGCCGCCGGCGGGCAGGGCGTCGAGCTTGAGGGCGAAGAGCCAGATGGCGAGGAGGCCGAGCCAGAACGGCGGGGCGGCTTCCAGCGCGTACGCGAGCGAGGTCACGGCCCGGTCGAACAGACCGCCGCGGCGGCGTGCCGCGAGGACGCCGAGCGCGGTGCCGGCGGTGACGGCCAGGGCGAAGGCGATGCCGCACAGCAGGACGGACCAGCCGACGCGTTCGCCGATGACCTGGGCGACGGGCTGGCGGAGCGAGGCGGAGACGCCGAGGTCGCCGGTGAGGGCCGAGGTCAGCCAGTCCCACCAGCGGGCGGTGAAGGGCCGGTCGGCGCCGAGATTGTCGCGCAGCTGGTCGAGGACGTCCTGGCGGGCGCCCAGTGCGGCGCTGCCCGCGTACGCCTTCGCCGGGTCGAAGGGCGAGGCGGCGGCGAGGGCGAAGACGCCGAAGGTGACGGCCGCCAGGACGGGGACGGCGGCGAGGAGCCGCCGTCCGGCCATGCGTGCCATGGGCCCCCACGGAAGCCCGGCCGTACCGCGGGTCACTGCTCGGGCTGCCAGTCCTCGACGTTCCACCAGGGGCCGGCGCCGAGGCCGTGGTCGTGCGGCTCGACCTGGGTGGAGAGGTTCTTCCACTTGTCGTTGACGACGTAGAGGTGGTCGATGTGAGTGAGGAAGGTGTAGCCGGGGTTGTCGGCGAGGCCCTGCTGGACCTTGTCGTAGGCGGCCTTGCGGGCCGCCTTGTCGCCGCTGCGCCGGCCTTCTTCGAGGGCCTTGTCGACGTCGGGGTTGCTGTAGGCGGCCATGTTGTTGAAGCCGTTGAGGGCGAGGGAGGAGTGCAGGAGGTTGTAGAGGTCGAAGTCGGGGTCGGCGGGGTTGCCGTCGCCGGCGAGGACCGCGTCGTTCTTCATGCGCGGCTCGATGACCTCCCAGGTGCCGCTCTGCACCTTGACCTCGATGCCGGCCTTCTTGGCGTCGGAGGCGAAGGCGAGGGCGTGCTCCTCGCGGAGCTTGTCACCCGCGGGGAACCAGAGGGTGAAGGCGGCGCGCTGTCCGTCCTTCTCCCGGATGCCGTCGCCGCCGGTCCGCCAGCCCGCGTCGTCGAGGAGCTTCTTCGCCTTGTCCGGGTCGTACGGGCGCTCGGTGCCCTTGGCGAACCAGTCGCTGCCGGTGGGGACGGGCCCGTATCCGGCGCGGCCGGCGCCTTCGAGGAGCTTGTCGACCATGGCCTTGCGGTCGACGGCGAGGTCGAGGGCGCGGCGCACGGCGAGGTCGCCGGTGACCTTGTTCGCGGTGGGGAGGGTCACGCCGCGGAAGTCGGTGGTGCGGGCGGTGACGGTCGTCTTGGACTTGTCGTCCTTGAAGCCCTTGGCGAGGTTGGGCGGCAGGATGGCGCCGTCGAGGTCGCCGGAGCGCAGCCGGGTGGCGCGCACGTCGTCGTCCTTGATGATCGCCATCGTGAGCTTCTTGACCTTCGGCTCGCCGCCCCAGTAGCCGGGGTTGGCCTTGAAGGTGAGCTTCTCGCCCTTGCTCCAGCCGGTCAGGACGTACGGGCCCGTGCCGATCGGGGCGGTGTTGAAGGAGCCGGAGTTGACGTCCTGGCCCTTGGCCGCGTGCTCGGGGACGATCGGCAGCACGGTGCGCTCGGCGAAGGGCGCGTAGGGGTACTTGAGCACGAAGACGACGGTGTCGTCCCCGGCGGCGGTGACCTTGTCGATGGCGTCGAGCTCGCCCTTGGCGGCGTTGTTGGTCTTCTCGTCCAGGATGGTGCGGTACGTGAAGACCACGTCCTGGGCGGTGAACGGCTTGCCGTCGCTGAACTTCACGCCTTTGCGGAGCGCGAAGGTGTACGTACGGCCGTCGTCGGCGACCTTCGGCAGCCCGGCGGCGAGGGCCGGCTGGAGCTTCATCGAGGCGTCGCGGCGCAGCAGCCCGTCGAAAATCTTGGAGTTGCCGTCCTTGCCGTAGCCGAGGAGGGGGCTGAGCGTCTCGGGCTCATTGGCCAGGCCGACGACGAGGGAGTCCTTGGCGCCGCCGCCCCCGCCCGGTGTCGAACAGGCCGCCGCACCTGCCGCGAGAACGCCTGCCATGGCCGTGGCGGCCACTCCCCGTACGGACCGGGCCGTCATGCCCCACACCTCTGCTCGTTTACTAGCTTCTACTTGCTTTTGCGAACCACTCGCAATTAAACAATACGCAAAGGAATGACCAGGGGGCGGGGCCGGTCGAGCCCGGGTCAGGCGAGATCTCATGCAAGGACACCAGACCCATGCCACACAGCACGCCGACGCCCCATGCCGATGCCTTCGGGGCGCACATCGGGCTCGTCGTGACCGCTCTTGTCGTGACGGCCGCCGTGGTCTTCGGCGAGCCGCGGTGGTACGTGATCATCGCCGGGGTCTGCGCGGGGTGGTTCGCCGTCGCCCTGGCGGTGGTGTTCCTCCGCGGGGGCCGCGGGTGGGACGCGCTGCGGCGGGCGTACATCGCGACCTTCGGGTGGGGCGACTACGTCTCGCCGTGAGGGGCGCCTGATCCGGCGGGGTCCTCGCCGCGCGGGGGTGGGGCCGTCGACGCTCGGGGGAGCAGGGTCGGGGTCGCGTCCTGGATTCGGTGGGGTGGGGCGCCGTTCAGGAGGGACAGGAGGTGTTCCGCCGCTCGGCGGCCGAAGGCCGGGGTGTCGCGCGTGAGGGACGTCAGCGCGGGGTGGGTGTTGCGGCAGAGGGCCGAGTCGTCCCACGCCACCACGGACACGTCCGCCGGGACCGAGAGGCCGCGTTCCGCGGCCACCGCCAGGCCCGCCACGGCCATCACGTCGTTGTCGTAGACGATCGCCGTGGGCGGGCGGGGGCCGGTCAGGGCGCGGCGGGTGGCCTCGGCGCCCTGGGCGTCGGAGTAGTCGGTGGTCACCGACCGCACGTCGGGCAGTTCCCGGCGGGCGGCCTCGGCGCGGAGGCAGGCCATGCGGCGGCGGGTGTGGGCGAGTTCGGGCAGGCCCGCGATGTGGGTGATGCGCCGGTGGCCCAGGGTGTGCAGGTGGTCGATGATCGAGGTCATCGCGGCGGTGTCGTCGGCCCAGAGGGTGGAGATCGCGGCGTACGGGGGGCCGGGCGGGCCGTCGGGGGCACCGACGACGACGGCGGGCAGGCCGAGCTCGTCCAGCAGGCCGGGGCGCGGGTCCTCGGCGCGCGGGTCGACGACCAGCAGGCCGTCCACGCGGCGCTCGGCCCACCAGCGGCGGTAGACCGCGCACTCGGCGCCGAGGTCCTCGACGACCTGGAACAGCAGCCCGAAGCGGCGGGCGGCGAGGGCTTCCTGGATGCCGGAGACCAGTTGCAGGAAGAACGACTCGACGCCCAGGGTGCGGGCGGGGCGGGCCAGGACGAGCCCCACCGTCGCCGCGCCTTCGCCGGACAGGGCGCGGGCCGCGGTGCTCGGCTGCCAGCCGAGCTGCTCGGCGACGCGGCGCACGCGCTCGCGCGTGGCGTCGGAGACGCCGGGGCGGCCGTTGAGCGCGAACGACACCGCGCTCTCCGAGACGCCGGCGCGGCGCGCGATGTCCTTGATCGTCGGCCGGCGGGGCGGTGTGCGGCGCATCCCATCCCCCCTCCACCGGATCCCGCGGGTGCCGCGGCTCCTGGACGTCAACACACTAAAGCGCATTAGTGGTTGACGGAAGTATTGACTAACTCCCTTTCCCGGGGCACCTTTTGGACCGCACCTCCCGGCCCCGACCGAAGGAGACCGCCGGCCATGCCGATACCCCGCAGAGCCGCCGCCGCAACCGTTCCGCTGCTCGTGTCCGCCCTCACGCTGACCGCCTGCGGCTCGGGCGGCACGGACTCCGGAGGCGGTGACGCGGGCGGGAAGCCGGAGGGTGACATCACCTTCCAGACGTGGAATCTGCGCAGCAACTTCAAGGACTATTTCACCGGTCTGGTCGCGGAATTCGAGAAGGCCAACCCGGGCGTCCGCGTCAAATGGCTGGACCAGCCCGCCGACAACTACGCGGACAAGCTGAGCGCCGACGCCGCCGCGGGCACCCTCCCCGACGTCGTCAACGTCTCTCCGGACCTGTCCTACCCCCTGGCCAAGGCCGGGCTGCTGATGAACCTCGACAAGGAGCCGGCCGCGGCGGAGTTCAAGGGCGAATACACCCCGGAGGCGTGGCAGGGCAATGCGCTGCCGGGCCTGGGCGGCTCGTACTCCTTCCCCTGGTACCTCAACACCGGCCCGCTCTTCTACAACAAGGCCCTGTTCCGGCAGGCCGGCCTCGACCCGGAGAAGCCGCCGAAGAACTACGGCGAGCTGTTCGCGGCGGCCCGGACGATCGCGGAGCGCTCGGGCGGCAGGACCGCGACGCTCGGCGGGACGCCCGCCGTGGAGGACTTCGGCCGCTACGGCGTGCGACTGATGAACGGCGACGCCACCCGGTTCACGTACAACGAGCCGAAAGGCGTGGAACTGCTCACCGAGTACAAGAAGCTCTACGACCTCGGCGGCCTCGACCCGCAGTCCCTGACCAACACCCCGGACAAGACGGGCCAGAAGTTCCTGGAACAGAAAGTCGCCATGAACCCCGGCAGCGCCCACGACCTGGAGAACTTCAAGAAGAACGCCCCCGGCCTCTATCGCGAGCTCGGCATCACCGACGCCCCCAACAACACGGGCAAACCCAATATGTACGTCATGGGCCTCGGCGTCAGCAGCCGCAGCAAGCACAAGGCCGCGGCGGTCGCCTTCGCCCGCTTCGTGACGGACCGGAAGAACCAGGAAGCGTTCGCCCATAAGGTCGCGGTCTTCCCCAGCACCAAAGGCTCCCTCGACGATCCCTACTGGACGAAGGACGACGGCACCGACGAGGGCCGCGTACGGGTGGCCTCGGCGAAGATGCTGAAAGGGGCGGTCAATTACACGCCGGTCGTGCTCAGCGAAGAGATGAAGACCGTCCTCAAGAACGAGGTCGCCAAGGCCCTCCAGGGAAAGAAGACACCCCAGCGGGCCCTGGACGACGCGGTCGCGCAGAGCGACAAGCTGCTCAAGCAGGGCTGACGGGCGTGAAGCACGTACGTACGCACCGGGCCGCGAGCCCCTGGCTCTTCCTGCTCCCCGGCCTCGCCACCGTCACCGCCTTCAGCCTCTACCCCTTCCTCACCACGCTCCACAAGGCCTTCACCGACGCCCTCACCCTCACGCCCGGCGCGTGGGTGGGCCTGCGCAACTTCCGGGACATGGCGCACGACGAGCAGTTCTGGGTCGCGCTGCGCAACAGCGGCCTGTACGTGGTCCTCGTCGTGCCCTTCACCGTGCTGCTGCCGCTGCTGCTCGCGCTCCTGGTGCAGAAGCGGATCCCGGGCGTCACGTTCTTCCGGTCCGCGTTCTACACGCCCGTCGTGGCCTCCAGCGTCGTGGTGGCCCTGATCTGGGGGTGGATGCTCGACGACCGGGGCCTGGTGAACGGCATCCTGCGGGTGCTCGGGGCCGGGCCGTTCGCCTTCCTCGGCGACGAGTGGCTGCTGCTGTTCAGCGCGATGGCCCTGACGGTCTGGAAGGGCCTCGGCTACTACATGGTCATCTACCTGGCGGCGCTGGCACACGTGCCGCGCGAGCTGTACGAGGCGGCGGCCGTCGACGGCGCGGGCGCGCTGCGGCGCTTCACCGCCGTGACCGTGCCCGCCGTGCGCTCGACGATGGCCCTGGTCGGCGCCCTGTCGTCGGTGGCCGCCTTCAAGGTCTTCTCCGAGGTCTTCCTGCTGGCGGGCCCCACCGGCGGCCCGGCCGGGCAGGACACCACGCTCGTCATGCTCGTCCAGCGCACCGGTACGGGCCTCAACGGCCGGGTCGGCTACTCCTCCGCGCTCTCGCTGGTGGTCTTCGCCGTCGCCCTGCTGCTGATGCTGCTGGTGCTGCGCGCCGACCGGACGAGGCGGCCGGAATGAGCCGTACCACCCCTTGGGAGAAGGCCGTACGGTACGCCCTCCTCCTCGCCGTGCTGGCGCTGACGGTCGGCCCGTTCCTCTGGCAGCTGTCGACGTCCCTCAAGAGCACCACCGAGGACGTCTACACCTCCCCGCCCCGCTTCCTGCCGTCCCACCCGACCGCGCACAACTACGCCGCGGTCGCGGACATCATCCCCGTGTGGGACTACGCCCTGAACTCCCTCAAGGTCGCCGCCGCGAGCGTCCTCACCAACCTCGCCGGCGCCTCGGCGGCCGGTTTCGCGCTCGCCCGGCTGCGGTTCCGCGGGCGCAGGGCGGCAGGGCTGGCGTTCGTGGCGGCGGTGCTGGTGCCGCTGGAGTCCATCGTCGTGGCCCAGTTCACGATGATGCGCGACCTGGAGCTCAACAACACGCTCGTGGCCGTCGTCCTGCCCGGCGCGGTCGGCGCGCTCAACGTCCTGCTGATGCGCAACGCCTTCTCGAACCTGCCCTACGAGATCGAGGAGGCGGCCGTCATCGACGGCGCGAACGTGTGGCAGCGGTTCGTGCGGATCGCGCTGCCGTCCGTACGGGGCACCCTCGCCGTCGTCGCGGTCTTCTCCTTCATGGGGGCGTGGGACGACTTCCTGTGGCCGCTGATCGTCCTGTCCGACCCGGACCGCTTCACGCTCACCGTCGGCCTGAACTACCTGCACGGCACCTTCCAGCAGGATCCGCGGCTGGTCGCCGCCGGCACGGTCATCGCCGTCGCTCCGCTGGTCGTGATGTTCGCGTGCCTCCAGCGGTACTTCTTCCGCGGCGTCGGGGAGGGCGCCGTCAAGGGCTGACACCCGCCACCCCCACGACACCCGCAGCAGAAGGGACACCCCCGCCCCATGCGCTTCGGCGTCAACTACACCCCCGCCCGCGGCTGGTTCCACCACTGGCTGGACTTCGACCTGGACGACGTCCGCGCCGACCTGGACTCCATAGCGGCGCTCGGCCTCGACCACATCCGCGTCTTCCCCCTCTGGCCGCTCTTCCAGCCCAACCGCACCATGATCCGGCCGCGCGCCGTCGAGCAGCTCGTGAGCCTGGTGGACGCGGCCGGCGAACGCGGGCTCGACGTCAACGTGGACGGGCTCCAGGGGCACCTGTCCAGCTTCGACTTCGTCCCGTCCTGGACCACCACCTGGCACCGCCGCAGCCTCTTCGCCGACCCGGACGTCGTCGACGCGCAGGCCCGCCTCCTCACCGAGCTCTCCGGCGCGCTCGCCGACCGGCCCAACTTCCTCGGCATGACCGTCGGCAACGAGTTCAACCAGTTCTCCGGACCGCCCCACCCCGACCCCGACCGCATCCGCCCCGCCCAGGCCGGCCGCTGGCTGCGCCGCATGCTCGCGGCCTGCGAGGAGGGCGCGCCCGGCAGGACCCACCTGCACGCCTCGTACGACGCCGCCTTCCACGACGGCGAGCACCCCTTCACACCCGCCCACTCGGCACGGCTCGGGGCCATGACCGCCGTGCACTCCTGGGTCTTCAACGGCACGGCGCAGCGCCACGGCCCCGGCGGCGCGGCCGAACACCTCGCCGCCTACCTCATCGAGCTGTCCAAGGCCTGGGCCGACGACCCGGCCCGCCCCGTATGGCTCCAGGAGACCGGTGCGCCCGCCCCGCACGTCCCGCCCGGCCGCGCCGCGGCGTTCACGGAGGCGACCGTCCGCCACGCGCTGGACTGCCCCGGCCTCTGGGGCATCACCTGGTGGTGCTCCCACGACGTCGACCGCGCCCTCGCGGACTTCCCGGAGCTGGAGTACGGGCTGGGCCTGCTGACCAACGACCGCGAGGTCAAGCCGGCCGGGGAGGTGTTCGCACGCCTCGCCCGGGAGCACCGGGAGCACCGGGAGCACCGGGAGCACCGGGAGCACCAGGCGCACCGGGACGATCACGGCGGCCCCGCGCCGCGGCGGACGGCCCTGGTCCTGGACGCGGGCGATCCCGAGGACGCGCCGGGGCGGGCCGTGTGCGCGCCGGGCGGGGCGTTCTTCGAGGCGTGGATGCGGGTCGCCTCATGCGGGGGGCGGCCGGCGGTCGTGCTGGCCCAGCGGGCCGGGGAGGCAGCGCATTTGGCGGCGCGGGGCATCGCCGAAGTCGTCGAGATCTCCGAGGTCGTCGATGTCGCCGAGGAGCCGTCATGAACGTCACACGCCGACAGGCTTTGGCCACCGGCGCCGCAGGGCTCGCCTCCGTCGCCCTGCCCGCCGGGCGGGTCGCGGCCGCCGCCGGCCCCTCCCCCGCCTCCCTCCAGCCGTACGCCTCCTACTGGTTCCCCGACAGCCTGCCGGCCGGGTCGCCCGCGCCCGGGGTCGTCTGGCGCAGCCTGGCCGCCTGGGATCCCGCGAAGGATCCCGACCTGCCGTTCAACCGGGCGACCGTGCCGCTCGCCGCGCGCTTCGCTCCCCCGCCGCCCAACGCCACCGCCCGCGCCGGCCGGGCCCGCGTCAGCGCGCTCGCCGCGTTCGCCCACACCTCCGGGAACCCTTCGCAGGGCGCGCCGACCGCCGACTTCTACGCGCTGACGCACTGGGCCTACCTCGACGAGCTGGTCTTCTGGGGCGGCTCCTCGGGCGAAGGGCTCGTTCTGGCGCCCAACGCGCCCGTCGTGGACGCGGCCCACCGCAACGGCGTGCCCGTGCTCGGCACGGTGTTCCTGCCGCCCGCGGCGTACGGCGGGCAGTTGCAGTGGACGCGGGACCTGGTGCGGCGCGGCCCGGACGGCGGCTTCCCGCTGGCCGACCAGCTGGTCCGGGTGGCGCGGGCGTACGGCTTCGACGGCTGGTTCGTCAACGCCGAGACCGGCGGCGGCGACGCGCGGCTCGGCGCCGACATGCGCGACTTCATCGCGTACCTCCGGGCGCAGGGCACGGCACGCGGCAAGGCGTGGGAGGCGGGACTGCGCGTCACCTGGTACGACGCCATGGTCGTCTCCGGCGGCATCGCCTGGCAGAACCGGCTGAACGACCAGAACGCGCCGTTCTTCCGCGCCGCGAGCTCGATGTTCCTGAACTTCAACTGGGACCGGGCGGGCCTCGTCTCCTCCGGCGACCTCGCGCGGGGCATGGGGCGCGGCCCGTACGAGCTGTGGGCCGGGATCGACGTCGAGGCGCGCGGCTGGGACACGTCCGTGGACTGGGACGCCGTCGTCCCGGCGGCCGGCCCGCACGTCGCCTCGTACGGCTTCTACCGCCCGGAGTGGACGTGGACGAGCCTGCCCGCCGGGGCCCGCGGCCCGGCCGCCTTCCACGCGCGCGACGACCGCTTCTGGTCCGGTCAGCGGCTGGATCCCGCGGCGCCGGAGGCGGGGCCGTGGCGGCCGCCGGCCGCGTCCGTCGCGGACCGTTCCACGCTCACCGCCCTGCCGTTCGCCACGACCTTCAACACCGGTCACGGCCTCGGCTGGTACGAGAAGGGCCGGCGCACGGGCGAATCCGCGTGGAACCACATGGGGCTCCAGGACCGGCTGCCGGGCCGGCGCTGGGTGATCCGTACGGCGGGTCCGCGGCCGGCCGTCGGCTTCGACTTCGACGACGCGTGGCGGGGCGGCAGCAGCCTCCTGGTCTCCGGCGCCCTCGCCGGGCCGGCGGAGGTCGGGCTGTACGAGGCCCGGCTGCCGTTCTCGGAGGCCACGGTCGTGGAGCTGACCCACCGTACGGACCCCGGTTCCGCGGCGGTGCGCGTCGAGCTGGCGGTCGCCGTGGACGGCGGCGTCGCGTACCTCCCGGCCGGTGTCCTGCGCGCGGGCGGCCGCGGCTGGGCCACCGCGACGGTGCGGGCCGGAGCGAAGCTGCGCGGCCGCACGGGGCGGACGCTCCGGGCGCTCGGCGTCCGGCTCACCGCACCGGACGGCGGTGCGGTGCGCTGGCGGCTGGGCCGCCTGGCGGTGCGCGACGCGGCCCCCGCCGCGCCCGCCCCGCCCGTGGCCCCGGCGGTCACCGCGTCGCGCTCAGGGACCGGCGGCACGGCCGAGCTGCGCCTGGCCTGGGGCGCCCCGGCGAGCGCGGCGGTACGCCAGTACGAGCTGCGCCAGGCGCTGCCCGGCGGGCGCTTCCGCTTCCTCGGCGGCACCTGCGGGCATGCCTACTACGTCCCGGCGCTGCGTCGTACGGACGGCGAGGCGGCCACCCGGATCGAGGTGCGCGCCGTGGACGAGCTGTACACCGCGTCCGCCCCCGCTTCCGTCACCTTCCGCTGGTGATCCGGTAGCGACTGGTGACCCGTAACGAGACGACCTCCAGTAGGGAATCGACCTAAGGAAACCGACCTGATGCACAACGACCGCACCATCACCGAAGCCCGGCTGAAGCGCGTGCTGGACGAGCGCATCCGGCCGGCCGTGTACCCCGAGTCGGTGCCGCTGTCCGTCACCGTCTGGAACGCGCCCGGCGAGCCCGTCCCGGTGGCCGAGGGGATCGCCGCCGGGGGCGTGCCGATCGAGGCGGGCGCGGCCTGGGGGCCGCCGTGGGGCACGAGCTGGTTCACCGTGGCGGGCAGGGTGCCGCGGGAGTGGGCGGGCCGGACGGTCGAGGCCCTGCTGGACCTGGGGTTCGACGAGAACATGCCGGGCTTCCAGTGCGAGGGGCTGGTCTACCGGCCGGACAGCTCGCCGGTGAAGGGCCTCAACCCGCGCAACCAGTGGGTCCGGATCGCCGAGCGGGCAGCCGGCGGCGAGGACGTGCTGCTGCACGTGGAGGCGTCGTCCAACCCGGTGATCCTCGACTACCACCCGTTCGTGCCGACCGAGCTGGGCGACCGGGAGACGGCGGACGGCGCGCCGCGCTACCGGCTGGCGCGCATGGACCTGGCCGTCTTCGACCGGACGGTGTGGGAGCTGGTCCAGGACCTGGAGGTGCTGGAGGGGCTGATGGCCGAGCTGTCCGCGGACGCGCCCCGCCGCTGGGAGATCCTGCGGGCCGTCGAGCGCGCGCTGGACGCGGTCGACCTCCAGGACATCGGCGGTACGGCGGCGGGGGCGCGCGAGCGGCTCGCCGCGGTGCTGTCCGCGCCCGCGCACGCCTCCGCGCACCGGATCAGCGCGGTCGGGCACGCGCACATCGACTCGGCGTGGCTGTGGCCGCTGCGCGAGACGGTGCGCAAGGTCGCCCGCACGACCGCGAACATGACCGCGCTGCTGGAGGACGAGCCGGAGTTCGTCTACGCCATGTCGCAGGCGCAGCAGTTCGCGTGGATCAAGGAGCACCGGCCGGAGGTGTACGCGCGGGTGAAGAAGGCGGTCGCGGACGGCCGCTTCGTGCCGGTGGGCGGCATGTGGGTGGAGTCGGACACGAACATGCCGGGGTCGGAGGCGCTGGCCCGGCAGTTCGTGCACGGCAAGCGCTTCTTCCTGGAGGAGTTCGGGATCGAGACGGAGGAGGTGTGGCTGCCGGACTCCTTCGGCTACTCCGCCGCGCTGCCGCAGCTGGTGCGGCTGGCGGGGGCCAAGTGGTTCCTGACGCAGAAGATCTCGTGGAACCGGACGAACAAGTTCCCGCACCACACGTTCTGGTGGGAGGGCCTGGACGGCACCCGGGTCTTCACGCACTTCCCGCCGATCGACACGTACAACGCGCAGCTCTCGGGCGGGGAGGTCGCGCACGCGGTCCGCAACTTCCGGGAGAAGGGCGGGGCCACCCGCTCGCTGGCGCCGACGGGCTGGGGCGACGGGGGCGGCGGCACGACGCGCGAGATGCTGGCGCGGGCGAAGCGGCTGGCGGATCTGGAGGGCTCGGCGCGGGTGGCCTTCGAGAAGCCGTCGGCGTTCTTCGAGAAGGCGCACGCCGAGTACGGCGAGGCGCCGGTGTGGGTGGGCGAGCTGTACCTGGAGCTGCACCGGGCGACGCTGACCAGCCAGGCCCGCACCAAGCAGGGCAACCGGCGCGCGGAGCACCTGCTGCACGAGGCGGAGCTGTGGGCGGCGACGGCGGCCGTGCGGGCGGGCTTCCCGTACCCGTACGAGGCGCTGGACCGGATCTGGAAGACGGTGCTGCTGCACCAGTTCCACGACATCCTGCCGGGCACGTCGATCGCGTGGGTGCACCGGGAGGCGGCGGTGGCGTACGCGGCGGTGGCCGCGGAGCTGGAGGAGATCGTCGCGGGGGCGCTGGCGGCGCTGGCGGGCGACGGCCCGGGAGGCGGGACGATGGTGTTCAACGCGGCGCCGCACGGGCGCGGGGAGGCGCCGGCCTTCGGCGCGGCGGCCGCCACCGGGCCGGTGCGGTCCGCAGCGCCCGAGCCGCGCGAGGGTGGCGGGTTCGTCCTCGCCAACGGCGCGCTGCGCGTCGAGATCGACGGCAGGGGCCTGGTCGTGTCGGTGTACGACGTGGCCGCGGACCGGGAGACGCTCGCTCCGGGCGCGGCCGCCAACCTGCTCCAGCTGCACCAGGACTTCCCGAACATGTGGGACGCGTGGGACGTGGACCACTTCTACCGGAACACGGTGACCGACCTGACGGACGCCGAGACGGTGGAAGTGGTGGAGACGGCGGACGCAGCGGCGGTGCGGGTGGTGCGCGCCTTCGGGTCGTCGCGCGTCGAGCAGCGGATCTCCCTGCCGGCGGGCGAGCGGCGGCTGGACATCGCCACGGAGGTCGACTGGCACGAGACGGAGAAGTTCCTCAAGGCCGCGTTCCCGCTGGACGTGCACGCGGACCGGACGGCGGCGGAGACCCAGTTCGGCCACCTGTACCGGCCGACGCACACCAACACGAGCTGGGACGCCGCCAAGTTCGAGGCGTGCGCGCACCGGTTCGTCCACCTGGAGGAGCCCGGCTGGGGCGTGGCGGTCGTCAACGACTCGACGTACGGCTACGACGTGACGCGCACGGTCCGCCCGGACGGCACGGGCACGACCACGACGGTGCGGCTGTCCCTGCTGCGGGCCCCCCGCTTCCCCGACCCGCGCACCGATCAGGGAACGCACCGCTTCCGGTACGCGCTGGTGCCGGGCGCGTCCGTCGGCGACGCCGTGCGCGAGGGCTACCGCATCAACCTGCCCGAGCGGCGGGTGCCGGGCGGCACCGCGGTCCGGCCGCTGGTCCGCGTCGGGAACGAGGCGGTCGTCGTCTCCGCGGTGAAGCTCGCGGACGACGGCAGCGGCGATGTGGTCGTGCGGCTGTACGAGTCGCGGGGCGGGCGGGCACGGGCCCGCCTGGAGGCCGGCTTCCCGCTCGCTTCGGCCTCGGTGTGCGACCTCCTGGAGCGGCCGCTGGCCGCGGCGGGGGCGGACGGTGACGCCGTCCCGCTGTCGCTGCGGCCGTTCCAGATCCTCACGCTGCGGCTGGGGCGGCGCGACTAGGCCGGCTCCGTCCGGGCCACCGCTCCGCGCCGGCGGGTGACGTGACGCCGGCGCGGAGCCGGAGGGTGCCCGGACATGCCGGCCGTGCCCCGGGCCGTCACGCCGGTCGTCAGGCCGGGCGTCAGGCTGGGCGCGGGATGTAGGCCAGGCCGTGGGCGCCGGACAGGCCGAACGCGCCGAGGTCCAGCCGGGACAGGCGCTGCATCGTCTCCAGGTCGACGATGTCGACGGTGGAGGAGACGACGCAGGACACGTAGGCGAGCCGGCCGTCGGGCGACGCGTTGATGGTCAGCGGGACGACCCCCGTCCCGACCTCGCCCAGTTCCTCGCGCGAGCCGGCGGAGAACACCCGCAGGCGGCCCGCCGCGTGGTTCCGGATCCCGGACACCAGGTCGAAGTCCCCGCCCAGTTCGCCCGCGAGCAGCTTGCCCGTCGACGTCACGTGCACGGGCATCACCACGTCCTTGGTGGGCAGCGTGTCCACGACGGTCGCCGTCCGGGTGTCGATGACCCGGATTCCGGCGGACGACCCCTCCTCGCCGGTGGCGCCGAAGGGGCGGGCGTAGGGCGCGGCGACGAAGAGGTGCGCGCCGTCGGCGGAGAGGGCGAGCCCCTCGCTGCCCGGCATCTCGATCCTCGCGGTGAGGGTGCGCTGTTCGAGGTCGACGACGGACACGAACGGCGTCTCCTTGTTGGTGGAGTACCCCGTCCGGCCTTCCGGGCCGACGGCGAACCAGTGCGGGACGGGCGCGTCGAGGCCGATCCTGCCGAGGGGGCGGCGGGTGTCCGTGTCGATCACCACGACGCCGCCGGGCCGGTCCGCCGAGGCCTCCACGGTGACGTAGAGGCGGTGGTGCGCCGTGTCCAGCGCGAGGCCGTGCGGCCCGTGTTCGGGGGCGAGGTCGATGACCTCGACGATGCGGCGCGCGTCGGGGTCGATGACGGTCAGCTCGGTGCGGCGGCCGGTGTTCTCGGCGTAGTGGCCCGAGTGGTACGTCGTGACGCACCACAGGAGCCGCTGCGTCGGGTCGTAGACCAACTCGTGCGGCTCGGGGATGACTTCGACGGCGCCGAGGTGCCGGTCGGAGGCGGCGTCGAAGAACGAGACGGTCGCACCGACCTGGCTGACCACGGCCAGGACGTCGCCTTCCCGGCCGGCGCGCGGGGACTGCCGGGTGACCGGTGCGGAGGACGCGGAGGACATCAAGGGCTCCTTGAGCGAGACGATTTCGCGGATGTCTCCACCCTCGGCGCAGGAAAGGCCCGGAACAATGCAAAGATAGGCACCTAATCATTGACTCAAGCGCAAAAATGCAGCTCAGGAGCCTTAATGGATCTCAACTTGCTGCGCGTCCTGGATGCCTTGCTCCAGGAGAACAGCGTGACCCGCGCCGCCGAGCACCTCGGCACGTCGCCCGCGGCGGTCAGCCGCACCCTGGCCCGGCTCCGCCGTGCCGTCGGCGATCCCCTGCTGGTCCGCGCGGGCCAGGGCATGGTCCCGACCCCGCGCGCGCTGGAACTCCGGGAGGAGGTGAGCGCGTTGCTGCGCGACTGCGACAACGTCCTGCGGCCCGGGGCCGGCTTCGACCCCGCGCACCTCCGGCGCACCTTCACCGTGCAGACCAGCGACCTGCTCCTGGCGGGGCTGACCGGCACCCTGACCGAACGGATCCACGCGGAGGCCCCGCACGTGGACGTGGTCTTCCTCTCCGAAGCGCTGGAGGGCGGCCCCGGGCTGCGGCAGGGCTCGGTCGACGTCGAACTGGGCGTCCTCGGGCACCTGGACCCCGAGATCCGCACCCGGCACCTCGCCCGGATGCCCCTGGTCGGCATCGCCCGCAGCGGTCACCCCCTCTTCGAGGGGCGGATCGACGCCCGCCGCTTCGCCGCGGCCGGCCACATCGGCATCTCCCGCCTCGGCAAGCGCCTCGGCCCCATCGACAGCGCGCTCGCGGAGCTCGGGCTGCGGCGCCGGGTCGCGGTCGTCGTCCCCAGCCACACGGGCGCGATGGTCCTCGCCCGCGACACCGACCTCGTCTCCCTCACCCTGGCCGACTGGCTCCCGGGCACGGTCGCGGCACTGGGGCTGCGCACCTTCCCCATCCCCCTCGACCTGGAGCCGCTCGATCTCGGCATGGCCTGGCACCCCCGCAACGCGG
Organism: Streptomyces klenkii; assembly: GCF_003626645.1. GTDB lineage: Bacteria > Actinomycetota > Actinomycetes > Streptomycetales > Streptomycetaceae > Streptomyces > Streptomyces klenkii. Next base: position 140,729 of record NZ_RBAM01000012.1, read on the forward strand.
CCGACCCGGGGCACCGCTGGTTCCGCGAGCACCTGGCGGCCTCGGTCCTCGACCCGTCCTCCGGCCCGGGGAGCGACGGCCCGTAGGGATGCGCGGAGGGCCCGGAGCCGGGTGATGCGCGCCGGACTACGGTGGCGGTGTGACGACGTATGTGGCGCTGCTGCGCGGTATCAATGTGGGCGGCAAGAAGCGCGTTCCGATGCAGACCTTGCGGGAGCTGCTCTCCGGCATGGGGTGCGGCTCCGTCCGCACGCACCTCAACAGCGGCAACGCCGTGTTCACGCACCCCGGGCCGGATCCGGACGAGCTGGCCCGCGAGCTGGAGCGGGCGATCGAGCGCGAGCTGGGCTTCGCGGTGACGTGCATGGTGCGCGACGCGGGCGACATGCGCCGTGTCGTCGACGCCGACCCGTTCGCCGGCCGGGCGGTCGATCCTGCCCGGTACCTGGTGACGTTCCTGGCCGGGCCCGCCGATCCCGCCACTGTGGCGGACGTCGACGCGGCGGCGTACGCGCCGGAGGAGTTCGTCCTGGCCGGGCGCGAGCTCTACGTGTACTACGCGGCGGGCATCCGCGACGCGAAGCTCGCCAAGGTGCTCACGGAGCGCCGCCTGGGCACGGCGGGCACCGGGCGCAACTGGAACACGGTCACCAAGCTGGCCGCCATGGCGCAGGAGACGCAGCAGTCGGAGGAGCCGGGCGCGGCCGGGGGGTGACCGCGGCGCAACCCCCCGCCCGCGGCTCAGCCGGATGAGGTCTCCGCTTAGCATGCGGGCATGAAGCTGCGTTTTCCCCGCCTGCGCGGGCGACGGCTCGCCGCCACCGCCGCCGCGGCCGTCGTGCTCGCCGGCGGCGGCACCTGGGCCGTGGCCTCCGGTGCGGGCGGCGATCCGCCCGTGCACCGCGAGGACCGCTTCATGCCGATGCCGGAGGCGCCCGGCGGCAGCGGTTCCGTGCGCATCGACACGTCGTTCTTCACGGCGGGCGGCACGGGCCGCAGGCCCGCCGTCCTGCTCGCGCACGGCTTCGGCGGCAGCAAGGACGACCTGCGCGGGCAGGCCGAGGAGCTGGCGCGCTCCGGCTACGCGGTGCTCACGTGGTCCGCGCGCGGCTTCGGGCGCTCCACGGGGCGGATCGGGCTCAACGACCCCGACCACGAGGTCGCGGACGTGAGCCGGCTGCTCGACTGGCTGGCCACGCGCCCCGAGGTGGAGCTGGACGGGGACAAGGACCCCAAGGTGGGCATCGCGGGCGGCTCGTACGGCGGCGCGATCGCGCTGCTCGCGGCCGGTCACGACAAGCGCGTCGACGCGATCGCGCCGCAGGTGACGTACTGGAACCTCGCCGACGCGCTTTTCCCCAGCGGGGTGTTCAAGAAACTCTGGACGGGGATCTTCTTCACGTCCGGCTCGGCCGCTCCGGGGCCCGTCACGGGCGGCAAGGCCGGCGCGGCCCAGGGCGGCGGCGCGCAGGCGTCCCCTTCCGCGGCGCTCGGCTGCGGGCGGTTCGAGAAGCAGCTGTGCGAGATGTACGAGCGGGTGGCGGTGGCCGGCAAGCCGGACGCGCAGGCCCGCGAGCTGCTGGAGCGCCGCAGCCCCTCCGCGGTCGCCGGCCGCATCAAGGTGCCGACGCTGTTCTTCCAGGGCCGGACCGACTCGCTCTTCCCCCTGGACCACGCCGACGCCGCGGCCGGGGCGATCGGCCGCAACGGCGCGCCGGTCGCCGTCGACTGGATCGCCGGGGGCCACGACTCCGGCATCGGCGAGACCGACCGGACCCTGTCGCGCACGCGCGCGTGGTTCGACCGCTACCTCAAGGGCGACGAGAGCGCGGACACGGGGCCCGCCTTCCGGGTCAGCAGGACGGGCGGCATCGACACCACCGACGGCAAGGCACAGTTGCGCGGCGCGAGCGGCGAGCGCTATCCGGGCCTGCGGAACGACCCGCGGACGGTCGCGCTGTCCGGGCGCCGGCAGACCTTCGCCAACCCGCCGGGGGCGGCGCCGCCCGCGATCTCGGCCGTGCCCGGGGTCGGGGCCGCGGCGTCGCAGCTGTCCGGGCTCGGCCTGGGGCTGTCGCTCGACTTCCCCGGCCAGTACGCCCGCTTCGACTCGGCGCGCCTGGACGAGGGCGTGCGGGTGACGGGGTCGCCCGCGGTGAAGGTGAACGTGGCCTCCGACACGGGCGAGGCGGTGCTGTTCGCCAAGGTCTACGACGTCGGCCCCAACGGGCAGCAGGTGCTGCCCGCGCAGCTCGTCGCGCCCGTGCGCGTGACGGACGCGAAGGGCGGCCGGACGGTGGAGCTGCGGCTGCCCGCGATCGACCACACCTTCGAGTCCGGGCACCGGATGCGGCTCGTCCTGGCCGCCACCGACCTGGGCTACGCCTCCCCGGCGGCGCCCGCCACGTACGGCGTCTCCCTGGAGGGCGGGCTGAGCGTGCCGACCGCGCCGGACGTGCGGACGGCCTCGGCCGCGCTGCCGTGGTGGACGTGGGGGCTGCCGCTGGGCGGTGCGGTCGTCGCGGCCGTCCTGCTGCTGACCGGGCGCCGCCGGGTGACCGCCCCGGCGCCGGACCCGGCCCTCGCCGGGGTGCCGCTCCAGATCACCGGGCTGAGCAAGCGGTACGCCAAGTCCGCCGACCGGTACGCCGTGCGGGACCTGTCGTTCCGGGTCGAGCGCGGCCAGGTCCTGGGTCTGCTGGGGCCGAACGGCGCCGGCAAGACCACGACGCTGCGCATGCTCATGGGGCTCATCCGCCCGGACGGCGGCGAGGTCCGCGTGTTCGGGCAGGCGGTGCGGCCGGGCGCGCAGGTGCTGTCGCGGGTGGGGGCGTTCGTGGAGGGCGCCGGCTTCCTGCCGCACCTGTCCGGGCGCGCCAACCTCGACCTGTACTGGCAGGCCACGGGCCGGCCGGCCGAGGACGCGCACCTGGACGAGGCGCTGGACATCGCGGGGCTCGGCCCGGCCCTGGAGCGCGCCGTGCGGACGTACTCGCAGGGCATGCGGCAGCGGCTCGCGATCGCCCAGGCCATGCTGGGCCTGCCGGACCTGCTGATCCTGGACGAGCCGACGAACGGGCTGGACCCGCCGCAGATCCGGGAGATGCGCGAGGTGATGATCCGTTACGCGGCGGCCGGCCGGACCGTCATCGTCTCCAGCCACCTCCTCTCCGAGGTCGAGCAGACCTGCTCCCACCTGGTCGTCATGGACCGCGGCCGCCTGGTGACCGCCGGTCCCGTCGCGGACATCGTCGGCTCGGGCGACACGCTGCTCGTGGGCGTGGAGGGCGAGGTGTCCGAGGTGACGGCGGAGAAGGTGGCCGCGCTGCCGGGGGTGGCCTCGGCGGTACGGGCCGAGGACGGCCTGCTGGTGCGGCTCGACGGCACGAGCGCGCCGCAGCTGCTGGCGGAGCTGGTCCGGCTGGAGGTCCCGGTGGCGCGCGTGGGTCCGCACCGCCGCCTGGAGGACGCGTTCCTGACCCTGATCGGAGGCCCGGCGTGAGCGCTGCGGTGAACGAGGCGCAAGTGGCCGGCGAGTCCGCTCCCGGCTACCGGGCGCGGCACACGCTGCCCCTGCGCGTGGAGGCGATGCGGCAGCTGCGGCGGCGCCGGACGATGGTGGTCGGGGCGGTGCTCGCCGCGCTGCCGTTCGTGCTCATCGCGGCGTTCGCGATCGGCGGGCAGCCGAGCGGGCGCGACGGGCGGGTCACGCTCATCGACACCGCCACGGCGTCCGGAGTGAACTTCACGGCGACGTGCCTGTTCGTCTCGGCGGGCTTCCTGCTGGTGGTGCCGGTCGCGCTGTTCTGCGGCGACACGGTGGCGTCCGAGGCCGGCTGGTCGTCGCTGCGCTACCTGCTGGCGGCGCCGGTGCCGCGGACGCGGCTCCTCGTCAGCAAGCTGACGGTCGCGCTGGCGTTCAGCGCGGCGGCGATGGTGCTGCTGCCGGCGGTGGCGCTGGCCGCGGGCACGGCCGCGTACGGCTGGGGCCCGTTGCAGATCCCCACGGGCGGTTCGCTGCCGGGCACCACCGCCGTGGGCAGGCTCGCGATCGTCGTCGCCTTCGTCTTCGTGGGGCAGCTGGTGACGGCCGGGCTGGCGTTCTGGCTGTCGACGGTCACGGACGCGCCGCTGGGGGCGGTGGGCGGCGCGGTCGGCCTGACGATCGTGGGGAACGTCCTGGACGCGGTGACGGCGCTGGGGCACTGGCGGGACTTCCTGCTGGCGCACTGGCAGTTCGCGTGGGCGGACGCGTTGCAGCCGCGGCTGGAGTGGGGCGGGATGGTGAAGGGGACGGCGGTGTCGGTGGCGTACGCGCTGGTGCTGTTCGCTCTGGCGTTCCGGCACTTCCGGGGGAAGGACGTCGTGTCGTAAGGGCGCGCGTGTCGTAAGGGCGGGCCCCCGGGTCCTCCTGGTGGTCACCCCGCCCCGTACACCTCCCCCGGCTTCCGTGCCCCCGCCAGCAGGCCCCGTACCGCCTCCCCCGCCTCCGCCGGGGTCCAGCGGTCGCCCTTGTCGGCGACCGGGCCCGGGTGCCAGCCCTCCATGACGGTGATGCGGCCGCCCTCCGCGGCGAAGACCTGGCCGGTGACCCCGGCCGCGCCGGCCGAGCCGAGCCAGACGACGAGCGGGGAGACGTTGCCGGGGGCCATGGCGTCGAAGCCGGCGGCGGGCGCGGCCATGGCCTGCGCGAACACCCGCTCGGTCATCCGGGTGCGGGCGGCGGGGGCGACGGCGTTGACCCGGACGCCGTAGCGGCCCAGTTCGGCGGCGGCGACGAGGGTCAGGGCGACGATGCCCGCCTTAGCTGCTGCGTAGTTGGCCTGGCCGACGCTGCCGAGCAGCCCGGCCCCGGACGTGGTGTTGACGACGCTCGCCCGCGGCGTCCGCCCGGCCTTGTGCTCCGCGCGCCAGTGCGCGGCGGCGTGCCGCAGCGGCAGGAAGTGGCCTTTGAGGTGGACGGCGACGACGGCGTCCCAGTCGTCCTCGCCGAGGCTGACGAGCATCCGGTCGCGCAGGATGCCGGCGTTGTTGACGAGCGTGTCGAGCCGCTCGTAGGCGCCGAGGGCCGCCGCGACGAGGGAGGCGGCGCCCTCGTCCGTGGAGACGTCGCCGCTGTGCAGGACGGCTTCGCCGCCACGACGGCGGATCTCCGCCACGACGGCGCGCGCCTCGCCGGACGAGGACCACACGTCGTTCACGACGACCCGCGCACCCTCCGCTGCGAAGGCGAGGGCGTGCGCCCGGCCCAGGCCGCGGCCGGCTCCGGTGACGGCGGCGACGCGCCCGGTGCAGATTCCGCTCATGCCGGCGGCTCCTCGTGGTGGAGGTCGTGGCCGACGTGGTGGTCGGCTTCGTGATCGGCTTCCTGGTCGACTTCGTGGTTGACGGTGGCGGCGGCGAGGAAAGCCGGGCGTTCCCCGCCGCCGTGGACGAGCAGTTCGGCCCCGGTGATGTGGGCGGCGTCGGCGGAGGCGAGGAAGACGGCGGCGGCGCCGATCTCGTCAGGCTCGGCGAGCCGTCCGGCGGGGACGGTGCGGGCGACGGCGGCGAGCCCGGCCGCGTCCCCGTAGTGGCGGCGGGCTGCTTCGGTGCGCACCATGCCGGGGACAAGGGTGTTGACGCGGACGGCCGGCGCCCATTCGACGGCCATGGTGCGCGCGAGGCTGTGCAGCCCGGCCTTGGCCGCTCCGTAGGCGGCGGTGCCGGGCGAGGGCCGGGTGCCGCTCACGCTGCCGACCATCAGGATGCAGCCGCCGCCGGGCTGTCCGCGCATCAGCGGGTACGCGGCGAGCGACGCGGTCAGCGGTGCGACGAGGTTGAGGGCGAGGACGCGGGCGTGCCGGTCCGCACCGGCCGCGGCGAGCAGCCGGAAGGGCGTGCCGCCCGCGTTGTTCACGAGGACGTCGAGCCGCCCGTACTCCGCGGCCACACGGTCGAAGAGGGCGGTGACGGCGGCCGGGTCGCGCAGGTCCGCGGGCAGGTGGCGGGCCGTGCGCCCAGCGGCGGTGACGGGACGGTCCGGTGGCCGGCGGGCGCAGACGACGACGCGGGCTCCGGCGCGCAGGAAGGCCCGCGCGATGCCCGCGCCCACGCCGCGCGTGCCGCCGGTGACGACGACGGTGCGTGCCCCCGTACCTGCCGTACTTCCCGTGCCCCTCGTGTACCCCGTACCGGCCGGCATGGTGCCACCTCCCGCGGCGGGTCGTCCGCTGCTACCGTCGAACCACGGCACTACCTAACAAACGTTTGGTGGAAAGGTAGCGGATCCTCCGATGAGTGTCTCCACCTCACGCCCCGAACCGGCCGTCGCCGTCGTCACCATGGACTTCCCGCCCGTCAACGCCCTGCCGGTGCAGGGCTGGTACGACCTGGCGGCCGCGGTCGGCGCGGCCGGGGCCGATCCCGCGGTCCGCTGTGTCGTGCTGGCCGCCGCGGGGCGCGGCTTCAACGCCGGCGTGGACCTCAAGGAGATCCGGCGCTCCCCCGGCCACGAGGCCCTGCTCGGCGCCAACCACGGCTGTGCGGCCGCCTTTTCGGCGGTCTACGACTGCCCGGTGCCGGTGATCGCCGCCGTGCACGGCTTCTGCCTGGGCGGCGGGGTCGGCCTGGCGGGCAACGCGGACGCCGTCGTCGCCTCGGAGGACGCCGTGTTCGGCCTGCCGGAGCTGGACCGCGGCGCGCTCGGCGCCGCGACGCACCTGGCCCGGCTCGTCCCCCAGCACCTCATGCGCACCCTCTACTTCACCTCCCGCACCGTCACCGCGCACGAGCTGCACCGGCACGGCTCCGTCTGGCGCGTCGTGCCGCGCTCCGCTCTGCGGGCGGCGGCCCTGGAGCTGGCGCGGGAGATCGCCGCGAAGGACGGTGCGCTGCTGCGCCTGGCGAAGGCCGCGATCAACGGCATCGACCCGGTCGACGTGCGCCGCAGCTACCGCTACGAGCAGGGCTTCACCTTCGAGGCGGGCCTGTGCGGCGTGGGCGACCGCCTGCGCGAGGCGTTCGGGCAGCAGGAAGAGCAGCAACACGAAGAGGAACAGCAGGAGAGGGAGCAACAACAGGAAAAGGAGCAGCCGTGACCGGTGAACAGGCCGTGGCGGGCCGCGACAAGACCATGACCGCCGACGAGGCCGTCGCCCGCCTCGCGAGCGGCATGACCATAGGCATCGGCGGCTGGGGCTCCCGGCGCAAGCCCATGGCCCTCGTCCGGGCCCTGCTGCGCTCGGACGTCCGCGACCTCACCGTGGTCTCCTACGGCGGCCCGGACGTCGGCCTGCTGGTGGCCGCCGGCCGGGTCCGCAAGCTGGTCGCGGCCTTCGCGACGCTCGACTCGATCCCGCTCGAACCGCACTTCCGGGCCGCCCGCCAGCGCGGGGAGGTCGAGCTGGTCGAACTCGACGAGGCGATGTTCATGTGGGGCCTGACGGCCGCCGCGCACCGGCTGCCGTTCCTGCCCGTCCGCGCGGGCCTCGGCTCGGACGTCATGACCGTCAACCCGTTCCTGCGCACCGTGACGTCCCCTTACGGGGACGGTGAGGAGCTCGTCGCCGTCCCGGCGCTCGCCCTGGACGCGGCCCTGGTGCACCTCAACCGGGCGGACGTGCGCGGCAACGCCCAGTACCTGGGCCCGGACCCGTACTTCGACGACCTTTTCTGCGAGGCGGCGCGCGAGGCGTACGTCTCCTGCGAACGTATCGTCGACAGCGCCGAGTTCATCAAGGAGGGCGGCCCGCAGACGCTCCTGGTGCAGCGGCACTGCGTCAACGGCGTCGTCGAGGCGCCGGGCGGGGCGCACTTCACCTCCTGCGTCCCGGACTACGACCGGGACGAGGCGTTCCAGGCGGCGTACGCGGCGGCCGCGGCGGACCCGGCGGCCTGGCGGGAGTTCACCTCCCGCTTCCTGTCGGGCGACGAGGACGCCTACCTCGCCGCGGTCGCCGGCTTCACCGGGGGCGCGGCGTGAGCGCCGGGCGGGCGGAGCGCGCCGAGGTGTGCGTCGTGGCGTGCGCGGAGGCGTGGCGCGGGGACGGGGAGGTGCTGGCCGCCCCCATGGGCGTGGTCCCGTCGATCGGGGCGCGGCTCGCCCGGCTCACCTTCGCCCCGGACCTGCTGCTCACGGACGGGGAGGCGCTGCTGGTCGCGGACGTGCCCGCGCTGGGCGCACGGGCCCGGACCGTAGAGGGGTGGCTGCCGTACCGCCGGCATCTGGCGCTGGTCGCGGGCGGGCGGCGGCACGTGATGATGGGGGCGGCCCAGCTCGACCGGCACGGCAACCAGAACATCTCCTGCATCGGCGACTGGCGGCGGCCCTCCCGGCAGCTCCTGGGCGTCCGCGGGGCCCCGGCCAACACCCTCAACAACCCGACCAGTTACTGGATCCCCCGGCACTCACCGCGCGTGCTCGTCGAGAAGGTCGACATGGTCAGCGGCGTGGGCTACGACCGGGCGGCGGCCGCGGGGCCGTCGGCGACGCGCTTCCACCGCATCCCGCGGGTGGTCACCGACCTGGCGGTGCTGGACTTCGAGACGCCGGACCGGACGATGCGGGTCCGCTCGCTGCACCCGGGCGTGACGGCCGCCGAGGTGCGGGCGGCCACGGGCTTCCCCCTGGAGCTCCCCGGCGACGTGCCCCGCACCCGCCTGCCCACGCCCGAGGAGCTGCGGCTGATCCGGGAGGTCATCGACCCGGACGGGCTGCGCGCGCGGGAGGTGCGGGGATGAGGACGGCCCTGACCGAGCTGGCGGGCGTGCGGCATCCGCTCGTGCAGACCGGCATGGGCTGGGTCGCGGGCCCGCGGCTGGTGGCGGCCGTGGCGAACGCGGGCGCGCTCGGCATCCTCGGCTCGGCGACCATGACGCCCGACGCGCTCAGGGCCGCGATCAGGAAGGTGCGGGCCCGTACGGCGGGGCAGCCCTTCGGGGTCAACCTGCGGGCGGACGCGGGCGACGCCCGGGAGCGCGTGGACATCCTGATCGAGGAGGGGGTGCGGGTCGCGTCGTTCGCGCTGGCCCCGTCCCGGGAGCTGATCGCCCGCCTCAAGGGCGCCGGGGTGCTCGTCGTCCCGTCCGTGGGCGCGCGGCGCCACGCCGAGAAGGTCGCGGCGTGGGGCGCGGACGCGGTCGTGGTGCAGGGCGGCGAGGGCGGCGGCCACACGGGCGAGGTCGCGACGACCGTCCTGCTGCCGCAGGTGGTGGACGCGGTGGGCATCCCGGTCGTCGCGGCGGGCGGCTTCCGCGACGGGCGCGGCCTGGTGGCGGCCCTGGCGCTGGGCGCGGCGGGGGTCGCCATGGGCACGCGGTTCCTGCTGACCGCCGACAGCACGGTGCCGGACGCGGTCAAGGCGGCGTACCTCGCGGCGACGGTGCGGGACGTCGTCGTCACGGCGAAGGTCGACGGCCTCCCCCACCGGATGCTGCGCACGCCCTTCGTCGCGGGCCTGGAGCGCTCGGGCCGGGTCGGCGGGCTCGTACGGGCCGTGCGGCACGCGGCGTCGTTCCGGGCGCTGTCGGGGGCGAGCTGGCCGGCGCTGCTGCGGGACGGCCGGGCGATGCGGCACGGCCGGGAGCTGACCTGGAGTCAGGTCCTGCTGGCCGCGAACACGCCGATGCTGCTGAGGGCCGCGATGGTGGAGGGGCGTACGGATCTGGGGGTGATGGCCGCGGGGCAGGTCGCCGGGGTCATCGACGACCTGCCGACGTGCGCCGAGCTGGTGGAGCGCGTGATGGCGGAGGCGGAGGAGGTGCTGGCGGCGCTCGGGGGTTGCGGCGCCGCCGGATAGGCCCGGGCGCGCCGGGCCTACGGTTCAGTGCGGCCGACCGTACGGCTCACAGCCGCTCGATGATGATCACGTTCGCCTGTCCGCCGCCTTCGCACATGGTCTGGAGGCCGTAGCGGCCGCCTGTGCGCTCCAGTTCGTGCAGGAGCGTCGTCAGCAGCTTGGCACCCGTCGCGCCCAGGGGGTGGCCCAGCGCGATGGCGCCGCCGTTGACGTTGACCTTGTCCGGGTCGGCGCCGGTCTCGCGGAGCCAGGCCAGGACGACGGAGGCGAACGCCTCGTTGATCTCGGTGAGGTCGATGTCCGCGATCGTCAGCCCGGCCCTCTTCAGGGCGTGGGCGGTGGCCGGGATGGGCGCGGTCAGCATGCGGATCGGGTCCTCGCCGCGCACGGACAGGTGGTGGATGCGGGCGCGCGGGGTCAGCCGGTGGCGGCGCACGGCGCGCTCGCTCGCGAGCAGCAGGGCGGCCGCGCCGTCGGAGATCTGCGAGGAGAGGGCGGCCGTCAGCCGGCCGCCTTCCACGACCGGCTTGAGCGCGGCCATCTTCTCCAGGGAGGTGTCCCTGCGGGGACCTTCGTCGGCTGTCAGCCCGCCGTACGGGGCGAGTTCGCGGTCGAAGCGGCCCTCGTCGGCGGCGCGCACGGCCCGCAGGTGCGAAAGCAGCGCGTACTCCTCCATGGCCGGGCGGCCGATGTCCCACTGCCGGGCGATGAGCTCGGCGCCGTGGAACTGGCTGACGGGCCGGTCGCCGTAGCGCGCCCGCCAGCCCTCGGAGCCGGTGAACGGGCCCTGGGTGAGGCCGAGCGGGACTGCCGCTTGGTGGACGGCGTAGGCGATGGGGATCTGCGACATGTTCTGGACGCCGCCCGCGACGACGAGGTCCTGGGTGCCGGAGAGGACGGCCTGGGCGGCGAAGTGGACGGCCTGCTGGCCGGAGCCGCACTGCCGGTCGACGGTGACGCCGGGGACCTCCTCGGGCAGCCCGGCGGCCAGCCAGCTCGTCCGGGCGATGTCACCGGCCTGGGGGCCGACCGCGTCCAGGCAGCCGAGGATCACGTCCTCGACGGCGGCCGGGTCCGCGCCCGTGCGCTCCATGAGGGCGCGCAGGACGTGCGCGCCGAGGTCGGCGGGGTGGGCGGCGGAGAGGCCGCCGCCGCGCCGGCCGACGGGGGTGCGGACCGCTCCGACGATGTATGCCTCGGCCATGGCTGATCGCTCCTCGGTGTCCCTGGGGTCATTCGCGTACGGCGATGCCCTCCAGCACCATCGACAAGTACTGACGGGCGATCTCCTCGGGGCTGTGCGCGCCGCCCGGCCGGTACCAGGACGCGGCGACCCACACGGTGTCGCGCACGAAGCGGTAGGCGAGCCGGACGTCGAGGTCGGCGCGGAAGACGCCGGCCGCCGCGCCGCGGCGCAGGGTGCCGAGCCAGGCCCGCTCGAACCGGCGCTGGGAGTCGGCGAGGTAGGCGAAGCGCGGCTGCCGGGCGAGGTGCCGGGACTCGCGCTGGTAGATGGCGACGGCGGGGCGGTGCCGGTCGATCTCCCGGAAGGACTCGGTGACCAGGGCCTCCAGGGTCTCCCGGGGGCCGAAGCCGGCGGCGAGGACGGCGTCGTAGCCGTCCCACAGCTCGTCGAGGAAGGCGGACAGGATCTCGTCCAGCATCGACTCCTTGGAGTCGAAGTGGTAGTAGAGGCTCCCGGCGAGGAGCCCGGCCTCGTCGGCGATGCGCCGCACGGTGGTGGCGTTGTAGCCGTGCGCGGCGAACACCTCGGCGGCGGTCGCGAGGAGTTCGCCGCGCCGCTCGGGCGCGGGCCGCTCGGCGGCGGTCTTCTTGCTGTTCGGCACGCTGCCATTGTCGGTCACGCGCGCTGGCTGCTGACGGAGACCGTCTCGCCGGTCATGTACGAGGAGTAGCCGCTGGCCAGGAAGACGATGACATTGGCGACCTCCCAGGGCTCGGCGGCCCGCCCGAACGCCTCGCGCCGCACCAGCTCCTCCAGCAGCTCCGGGGTGGTGACCTTGGACAAGTGGGGGTGGAGGGCGAGGCTCGGGGCGACGGCGTTGACGCGCACGCCGTAGGCCGCGGCCTCCACCGCCGCGCAGCGCGTGAGCGCCATGACGCCGGCCTTGGCCGCGGCGTAGTGGGCCTGCCCGTGCTGGGCGCGCCAGCCGGCGACGGAGGCGTTGTTGACGACGACGCCGCCGGAGCCGCGGGCGCGCATCCGGCGCAGGGCGGCGCGGGTGCAGCGGAAGGTGCCGCCGAGGGTGGTGCCGACGACGGCGTCCCACTGCTCGTCGGTCATGGCGGTGAGCTCCGCGGTGCCACCGAGGCCCGCGTTGTTGACGACGACGTCGAGGGCGCCGTGCCGCTCCTCGGCCAGCTCGAACAGGGCCGCGACCTGCTCCTCGTCGGTGACGTCGCACGGCAGGCCGGCGACCTGCCGGCCGCCGAACTCCTCACTCAGGGCGGCCACGGCGACGCGCAGCCTGCGGGCGTGCCGGTCGCCGAGCACGACGCGGGCGCCCTCCTCCAGGAACCGGCGGGCGGTCGCGGCGCCGATCCCGGCGCCGGCCGCGGCGGTGATGACGGCCGTGCGGCCGGACAGCAGGTCATGAGCGGGAGGGCGGGGCGGCGGGCCGGGCCGGACAGCGGTGGACTCCTCGACGCTGCTCATGACCGTACGTTAACCTACCAAACACTTGTTAGGGAAGGATGGTTGATGACCACTGACCCTGTGACACCTGCTGACTCTGCGCCGCCCCCTGCGACGCCTGCTGACCCTGTGCCGCCCGCCGAGCCCGTGGTGCGCTACGAGCGCACCGGTCCCGTCGCGACGGTCACCATGAACCGGCCCGAGTTCCGCAACGCCCAGAATTCCGCGATGACTTACGCCCTGGACCGGGCCTTCTACGAGGCGGCGGCCGACGACGCCGTCAAGGTGATCGTCCTGGCGGGCGCGGGCGCGCACTTCTCATCCGGCCACGACATCGGCACGCCCGGGCGCGACGCCCATCTGCCGTTCGACCGCCGGGCGGGCCTGTGGTGGGACCACTGCGGGAAGCCGGGCGCGGAGGGCCGGTTCGCCCGCGAGTCGGAGGTCTACCTGGGCATGTGCCGCCGCTGGCGCGAGCTGCCCAAGCCGGTGATCGCCGCGGTGCAGGGCGCGTGCGTGGCGGGCGGCCTGATGCTGGCCTGGGTCTGCGACCTGATCGTCGCGAGCGAGGACGCCTTCTTCGCCGACCCGGTGGTGCGGATGGGCATCCCCGGCGTGGAGTACTTCGCGCACCCGTGGGTGCTGCCGCCGCGCGTCGCGAAGGAACTCCTCTACACGGGCGACCGGATGAGCGCACGGCGCGCCCACGAGCTCGGCATGGTCAACCGCGTCGTGCCGCGCGAGCAGCTCGCCGGGCACGCCCGCGAACTGGCCGGGCGCGTCGCCGCGATGCCGCGCATGGGCCTCGCCCTCGCCAAGCGCGCCGTCAACCAGGCCGAGGACCTCCAGGGCCTGCACGGCGGCCTCGACGCGGCGTTCGCCCTGCACCACCTCGCGCACGCGCACAACGCCGAGACGGCCGCCGACCCCCTCGGCGGCATGGACATCCGCGCGATGAAGGCGGAGGCGGGGACGGAGGCGGGGGCCTGATGGACCTGGACTTCTCCCCCGAGGAGGAGGCGTTCCGCGCGCAGGCCCGCGCCTGGCTCGCCGCGCACGTGCCGCGCGCGCCGCTGCCCTCGCTGGAGACCCGGGAGGGCTTCGCCGAACACCGCGCATGGGAGCGGACGTTGCACGCGGGCGGCTGGTCGGTCGTCTCGTGGCCGCCCGCGTACGGGGGCCGTGGGCGTTCGTTCCTGGAGTGGCTCGTCTTCGAGGAGGAGTACTGGGCGGCCGGTGCGCCCGCGCGGGTCTCGCAGAACGGCATCGGCCTGCTCGCACCGACGCTGTTCGAGCACGGCACGGAGGAGCAGCGCGCCCGGGTCCTGCCCGCGATGGCGAGCGGGGAGACGGTGTGGGCGCAGGCGTGGTCCGAGCCCGGGGCCGGGTCGGACCTCGCGTCCCTGCGGTCGGTGGCCGTGCCGGCGCCCGGCGGGTGGCTGCTGAGCGGGCAGAAGGCGTGGTCCTCGCGGGCCGCGTTCGCCGACCGGGCCTTCGGGCTGTTCCGCAGCCGGCCGGTGGGCGACGGCCGGCCGCACGAGGGGCTGACGTACGCGATGTTCGGGCTGGACGCGCCGGGGGTGACGGTGCGTCCGGTGGCCAGGCTCGACGGCCGGCCGGCGTTCGCGGAGATCTTCCTGGACGAGGTGTTCGTGCCCGGGCGGGACGTCGTGGGCGCGCCGGGCGACGGCTGGCGCGTCGCCATGAGCACCGCCGGCAGCGAGCGCGGGCTCACGCTGCGCAGCCCCGGCCGCTACGTGGCCGCGGCGCGCCGGCTGGTCGCGCTGTGGCGGGCGGCGGGCGAGCCCGGGGACACGGCGCTGCGCGACCGGGTGGCGGACGCGGTGGTGCGGGCGCGGGCCTACCAGCTCTACGGGTACGGGTGCGCGAGCGCGGCGGGCGGCCCGCGGGGCGCGGAGCCGAGCCTGACGAAGCTGTTCTGGTCGGAACTCGACCTGGCCCTGCACGAGACGGCGCTCGACCTGCTCGGCGCGGGCGGCGAGCTGGCCGGGGCCGCGGCCGACGCCCCGGCGCACGGCGCGTGGGCGGAGGGCTGGGTCTTCGCCCTGGCGGGCCCGGTCTACGCGGGCACGAACGAGATCCAGCGGGACGTCGTGGCGGAACGGCTGCTGGGCCTGCCGAGGGGGCGGCGGGCGCCGGGCGGGGCGGCGGCCTCGCGGGAGCGGGCGGGCGACGGCCGGGAGCGGGAGCGGCCGGCGTGACCGCCCGGCCCGGGACCGGGCAGCGGCAGCCCGGCCGGACGAACGGCCCCCCTTCCCCGATCTCCTCACGGGAGCAGACCGCATGAAGTTCACCCTCGACACCGAGCAGCAGGACTTCGCCCGCGTTCTCGGCCGGATGCTGGGCGCGGCGGACACCCCGGCGGCCGTGCGGGCCTGGGCGCGGGGTGAGCACGGGCCCGGTCTCGCCGTGTGGGAGCGCCTGGCGCGGGCGGGGGTGTTCGGGCTGGCGGTGCCGGAGGCCTTCGGGGGCGCGGGTCCGCTGCCGGCCGAGGTCGCGGTGGCGTTCACCGAGCTGGGCCGGTACGCGGTGCCGGGCCCGGCCGTGGAAACGGTCGCCGTGGCGGCGCTGCTCGCCCGGCTGGCCGGGGCGGGGCGGACCGTGCTCGCGGAGGCGTGGCTGCCGCGGGTGTGCGAGGGCGGGGCCCTGGTGACGGCGGCGCTGCCGGGCGCGCCGGGCGGGAGTCCGTACGCGCTGGACGCGGACGTGTGCGACGCGGTGTTCGTCGTGCCGGCCGGGACGGACGATCTCTTCCTCGCCGCCGGGCACGGCCCCGTGCAGCCCTCGCTGGACCCGGCGCGGCGGCTCGCCGTGCCGCGCTGCGGGGCGGAGCCGGCGGCCTCCGGCCGGGCGGTGCGCGAGGCGGTGCGGCACGCCGCGGACTGGGCGGCGTTCGCGGCGGCCGCGCAGCTGCTCGGCGTGGGAGAGGCGCTGCTGGAACGGACGGTGGCGTACGTGCGGCAGCGCAGGCAGTTCGGGACTCCGGTCGGCGCGTTCCAGGCGGTCAAGCACCGGCTGGCGGACACGCGCGTCGGGCTGGAGTTCGCCGGGCCGCTCGTGCACGGGGCCGCCGTGGCCCTGTCGGCGGGGGTGCCGGGCGGCGCCGCGGCGGAGGTCGCCGCGGCGAAGGCGGCCGCGTCGGACGCGGCCTACGCCGCGGCGCGGGCGGCGCTGCAACTGCACGGCGCGATCGGCTACACCGCGGAGTACGACCTGTCGCTGTGGCTGGGCAAGGCGCGGGCGCTGCGGTCCGCGTGGGGGTCGCCGGCGGAGTGCCGGGCCCGCACCCTCGATATATTTCGCAAGTAAAACACTTGCTAACCTCTTGGGCATGGTGAGACGACCCGCCCTGCCCGGGGCCCTGCACGCCGCCTTCCGGCTCGGCCGCCCGGCGGACATCCGGCACAAGTCGGCCCTCAGCGCCGTCGTGGCCATGGCCGTGCCGGACGCCGCCCTGCTCGCGGCCGGCCGGCTGGACCTCGCGCTGTACACCTCCGCCGGGGCCCTGTGCGCGCTGTACGGCCACGACCGCCCGTACGCCGCCCGCGCCCGGGCCCTCGCCCTCGTGGTGCTCGGCATGACGGCGGGCGTCGGCGCGGCCCTGGGCGCCGCGGCCCTGACGCGCTCCCCCGCCGTGCTCGTGCTGGTCGCGGCGGCCCTCGCGGCCGTGCAGAAGACGGTGTGCGACGCCTTCCGCACGGGCCCGCCCGGCAACGTCGTGCTCACCTTCGTGTCGGCGTCGGCGTGCTTCGTGCCGCAGCGGGCCGCCGACCTGCCGCTCCACCTCGGGCTGACCCTGGCCTGCGGGACCTGGGCGTGGCTGGTCTGCATGGCGCCCGGCCTCGTCCGGCCGCACGGGCCCGACCGGATCGCCGCCGCCCGCGCCCTGGAGGCCGCGGCGCGCGCGGTCCGCGCGGACGCGGCGGCCGCTCCCCGCGCCCGGCACGCCGCCTGGCAGGCCCTGCTGCGGGCGCCGGCGCAGGTGCGCGCCCACGTGCACGGCGCGCTCGCCCGTACGGAGCCGGACACCGCACCGGACGCCGGGCGCTGGGAGGCCTGGGCGCGGGACCTGCGCAAGGGCCGCGCCCTGCCCGGGGACGCCCCCGCCGCGCCCGGCCCGGGCGCCCTGCCCCCGCCGCCTCCCCGGCTGCGCCCGCACCTCCCCGCCGCCGCCCGCGTGCTCACCGGCGCGGCCCTCGCCGGCTGGGCGTCGCTCGCCTGCGGCGTCGGGCACCCCTACTGGGCGGTGGTCACGGCCGCCTCGGTCATTCAGGCCAACTCCGCGCTGTCCTGGCACCGCGCGCTCCAGCGGGTGCTGGGCAACCTCCTCGGCGTCCTGCTCTTCGCCGCGCTCGTGCCGCTCGTCCGCACCGGGGCCGTGGCCATGGTGCTGGTCGCGCTCGCCCTCCAGGCGGGCGCCGAGGCGCTCATCTCCCGCAACTACTGGCTCGGCACGGTCTGCGTCACCCCGATGGCCCTGCTGCTGACCGAATTCGGCGGCAGCCACCCCGCCCGGGAGCTCGTCGGCGACCGCTGGACCGATACGCTCGTCGGCGCGGCGACGGGCCTGCTCGCCTGCGCGCTGGTCGGCAACCGGCGGGCGGCGGACCGGGTCGAAGCCGCCGTGGCCCGGGTGGACGGGGCGCGCGCCGCGGCCCTCGCCGTGCCGGCCGGAGCGGACCGTGCCCGCGAGGCCGCCCGCGACCGGCTCGCGGCCGCCCTCGTCGAACTGCGGGAGGCGGCCGACACCGCGGCCGGCGAGTGGCGGCGGACCCCGCCCGGGGAACGGGTGGCGCACGCCGAGCGCGACGGTCACCGGGCGCTGGCCTCGCTCGTACGGGGGCACGCCCCGGGCGGCGCGGCGGCGTTCTGAGCCTCCTTCCGGGCGGGCACCGGCGGGGCGGCAGAATCTACCCGGAGCACCGACTGGAAAGGATCACCACCGTGACCGAGGACATCGTCGCGCGCGTGCTGCGGCAGTGGCAGCAGGTCCACCCGGGACTCGACACCGCGCCGATGGCCGTGATCGGCAGGCTCAACCGCTGCGCGGCGCTGCTCCAGCAGGCCACGGACGCCCCGCTGGTACGGGAGGGGCTGACGCGTGCGGAGTTCGACATCCTCGGCACCCTGCGGCGCACGGGCCGGGAGCTGACGCCGGGCCAGATCGCGCGGGAGACCTTCGCGTCGGGGGCCGCGGTGACCAAGCGGCTACGCGTGCTCGAAGCGCGCGAGCTGGTCGCGCGCCGGGCGGACGAGCGGGACCGGCGCGTGGCGCACCTGTCCCTGACGGAGGAGGGCCGGGAGCTCATCGACCGCCTGATCCCCCATCAGTTGAGCTACGAGAACGCACTGCTGGAGGGGCTCGGCGGGGAGCGCCGGGACGAGCTGGCGGAGACGCTCGCCGAACTGCTCGTCCTCCTGGAAGGAAGGCTGGGCGGCCTCCAGCCCTGAGCCCTTCCGGCAGCCCCCGCACCTCCTCCGGCCCGTACCCCCCAGGGGTACGGGCCGGATTCGTTCCCGCGCCTTGCGCGAAATACACCCCAGGGGTATACATGAAGTCAAGAGATACCCCCTAGGGGTATGAGGGGAACGCGGCGAGGAGTGCGGATGAGCATCACGAGCAGTACCACCGGGACGGGCACGGCCGAGGTGGAACTCGCGATCGGCGGCATGACCTGCGCCTCCTGCGCCGCCCGCATCGAGAAGAAGCTCAACCGGATGGAGGGCGTCGAGGCCACGGTCAACTACGCCACCGAGAAGGCCAAGGTCGTCTACGGCGGGGACGTCGCCGTGGACGACCTGATCGCCACGGTGGTCGCCACGGGCTACACCGCCGAGCCGCCCGCGCCACCGGCGGCGGCCGCACCGGCCGAGCAGCCGGCGGCCCCGGAGGGCGGCGAGCTGCGGACGCTGCGGCAGCGCCTGGTCACCGCCGTGGCGCTGGCCGTCCCCGTCATCCTCCTGGCGATGGTGCCGGCGTTGCAGTTCACGTACTGGCAGTGGCTCTCGCTGACCCTGACGGCGCCGGTCGTCACGTACGCGGCCTGGCCCTTCCACCGCGCCGCCGTCACCAACGCCCGGCACGGCGCGGCCACGATGGACACCCTGATCTCGGTCGGCGTCTCGGCGGCCTTCCTGTGGTCGGTGTGGGCGCTGTTCCTCGGCGACGCCGGCATGCCCGGCATGACGCACGCCTTCGAGCTGACCGTCGCGCGCGGCGACGGCGCGGAGAACATCTATCTGGAGGCGGCCGCGGGCGTCACCGCGTTCATCCTGGCCGGCCGGTACTTCGAGGCGCGCTCCAAGCGCAAGGCGGGGGCTGCGCTGCGGGCGCTGATGGAGCTGGGCGCGAAGGAGGTCACGGTGCTGCGGGGCGGGCGCGAGGAGCGCATTCCCGTGTCCGGGCTGGCCGTCGGGGACCGCTTCGTCGTCCGGCCCGGCGAGAAGATCGCCACCGACGGCACGGTCGTCGAGGGCAGCTCCGCCGTGGACGCCTCGATGCTCACCGGCGAGTCGGTCCCGGTCGAGGTCGGCGCGGGCGACCAGGTCACCGGCGCGACCCTCAACGCGGGCGGCCGCCTCGTCGTGGAGGCCGGCCGGGTCGGCGCGGACACGCAGCTGGCCCGGATGGCGAAGCTCGTCGAGGACGCCCAGAACGGCAAGGCGGCGGCCCAGCGCCTCGCCGACCGCATCTCCGCCGTCTTCGTCCCGGTCGTCATCGCCCTCGCGCTCGGCACGCTCGCAGTCTGGCTCGCGACCGGCGCCGGGGCGACGGCCGCGTTCACCGCCGCCGTGGCGGTGCTGATCATCGCGTGCCCGTGCGCGCTGGGGCTCGCCACACCCACCGCCCTGATGGTCGGCACCGGGCGCGGCGCCCAGCTCGGCATCCTCATCAAGGGCCCCGAGGTCCTGGAGACCACCCGCAAGGCCGACACGATCGTCCTCGACAAGACGGGCACCGTCACGACCGGCCGGATGACCCTGCTCGCCGTCCGCACCGCCGGCGGTGTGAGCGAGGCCGAGGCCCTGCGGCTGGCCGGCGCGCTGGAGCACGCCTCCGAGCACCCCATCGCCCGGGCGATCGCCGCCGGTGCCGCCGAGCGGACCGGGCGGCTGCCCGTGCCGGAGGACTTCGCCAACCTGCCGGGGCTCGGCGTGCAGGGCGTGGTCGAGGGGCACGCGGTGCTCGTGGGCCGGGAGAAGCTGCTGCTGGAGTGGGCGATGACGCTGCCGGGCGAGCTGCGCGAGGCGCAGGTCGCCGCGGAGGCCGCGGGCCGCACCGCCGTCCTGGTCGCCTGGGACGGCGAGGCCCGCGCGGTGCTGGAGGTGGCCGACGCGGTCAAGGACACCAGCGCCGAGGCCGTCCGGCGGCTGCGCGCGCTCGGCCTCACGCCGATCCTGCTCACGGGCGACAACAAGGCCGTCGCCGAGGCCGTCGCCGCCGAGGTGGGCATCGACGAGGTGATCGCGGAGGTCATGCCGCAGGACAAGGTGGACGTCGTCAAGCGGCTCCAGGCCGAGGGCCGTTCGGTGGCCATGGTCGGCGACGGCGTCAACGACGCGGCCGCCCTCGCCCAGGCCGACCTGGGCCTGGCGATGGGCACCGGCACCGACGCCGCCATCGAGGCCGGCGACCTCACGCTCGTCCGCGGCGACCTGCGCACCGCCGCCGACGCGATCCGCCTCGCCCGCCGCACGCTCGGCACCATCAAGGCGAACCTCTTCTGGGCCTTCGCCTACAACGTGGCGGCCCTGCCGCTGGCGGCCCTGGGGCTGCTGAACCCGATGATCGCCGGGGCGGCGATGGCCTTCTCCTCGGTCTTCGTCGTGGGTAACAGCCTGCGGCTGCGCGGCTTCCGGTCCGCGGACTGAGGCCTCCTGCGCTGCCCGCCCGCCCGTGCGCGGCCGGCCGGACCCGACCCGGGGTCCGGCCGGCCGCGTCGCCGTCCCACCGGGCCGCTGACGAAGCCGGCCGTCCTCAGCGCGACACTGCCGGGGTCGGCAGCTTGGCCGCGGGGAAGGCGTTGTTGCTGTCGCAGACCAGATCGGAGATCACGACGCCGCCCCCGCTGAGCTCGACCTTGACGTCACGGATCTGCCGCCCGCGCGGCACCTCGTTCGCGGCAGCGGTACACACGAACTGGCTCCGTGCGACGGCCGAGAGCCGCGTGACGTTGAACGGCATCTGGATGCTCACGCGCAGGGTGCCGGTGGTGACGTGCACCTCGCCGTTCATCTTGGGCACGTCGGTGTACAGGCCCCGGATCCGCTGGTCCTCGTCCGGCCCTTGCAGCAGGAGCACGATGGCGTCCTCCGCGCCGAGCTTGGCCTTGGCCGGACGCGTCACCTGGGTCACTCCGGTGGGCGACATGAAGTAGAGCTTGGCCTCGGCGGCGTTGACCTCTCCCTGCCGCTTGGCGCCCGTCGCGGGCTGCCCCACGTCGATGACGCCGGTGGTCGTCACGCCGCAGCCCGCGAGGGCGGTCAGCAGCGCGGCCGCCAGGGCGGCGTGCCGCAGTCGCCGTGCCGTCATGCCGTCTCGCCCCCGCCCTGCCGCAGCGGCAGCTCCACCGTGAACACCGCGCCTCCTCCCGGCCGGTTGGCGGCCCGTACGGTTCCGTCGTGCAGGCGCACGTTCTCCAGGGTGATCGCGAGGCCGAGGCCGCTGCCCTCGGAGCGGGCGCGGGCGGAGTCGGCCTTGAAGAACCGCTCGAAGACGTGCGGCAGCACGTCGGGGTCGATGCCCTCGCCGCGGTCGGCGATCTCGATCAGCAGCCGCCGGCCCTCCTCTCCGTGCGCCACCCGCACCGCGACGTCCACCGGCGCGCCGCCGTGCTTGAGGGCGTTGCCCACGAGGTTGGCGACGACGACGTCGATGCGGCGCGGGTCCAGCCGGGCGCGGACGCCCTCGGGCAGGTCGGCGGCGACCTTGTCCTGCCAGCCGCGGGCCTGGACGGTCTTGCGGACCGTCTCGGAGACGTCGACCTCGTCCAGGTGGAGGGCGGCGGCGCCCGCGTCGAAGCGGGAGATCTCCATCAGGTCCTCGACCATCCGCGCGAGCTTCCCGGTCTCCTCGCTGATGAGGCGGACCGCGTAGGCCGTGTCGGGGTCGAGGGTCTCGGCGTCCTCGTCGAGGACGTCGACGACGGCGGTCATGGCGGCCAGCGGGGTGCGCAGCTCGTGCGAGACGTCGGCGGCGAAGCGCCGCGAGTTCGCCTCCATGCGGCGCAGTTCGGCGACGTTCTCCTCCAGGGCCTCGGCCATGTCGTTGAAGGTGCGGGAGAGGTCGGCGAGTTCGTCGCGGCCGGTGACCTTGAGCCGGGTGTCGAGCTCGCCGGCGGCGATCTTGCGGGAGGCGCGGCGCAGTTCGCGCACGGGCCGCAGCACGCCGCTCGCGGCGATGAGGGCGGGCACGGCGGCCAGGGCGACGGCGGGCAGGGCGCCTCGCTGGGCGGCCTTGACCAGGGCCTGGACGTTCGCCTCGTCCTCGCGGAGCGGCATCTGCGCGTACACCTCCAGGCCGGAGGCCTCGCTGGTGCCGCGGTAGGTGACGGGCAGTCCGATGGCGAGCCACGGCTCACCGCCGCTGTCGAGGCGCTGGAAGGCGGGGATGCCCGCGCGGACCTTCGCCTGGACGCCCTGCGGGATCCGGCCGGGGCCGCCGCCGGGCACGAGCCCGCTGCCGTGGTAGCGCAGGTGGACGGTCCAGCGCTGGGCGCCGCCCGCCGCGTTCAGCCGGTGCTGGAGGTCCTGGAGGGCCTGCTGGGACAGCGGGAAGGTGTAGTCGGGAACCTGTGAGTTGACCTGGGAGCGCAGCGCCTCGATGGCGGTGTCCTGGGTGCGCTTGAGGATGGCCGTCCGGGCCTCGCGGAAGGTCAGGGCCGCCGTGGTGAGCGCGCTGAGCGCGGCGACCAGGAGGAACGCGAGCACGAGGCGGGCGCGGAGGCCGGCGGCGACGTCGCGCAGGGACGGGCGGCGGAAGGCGGGGCGGCTCAGGAAGGCGGGCCGCGGCAGGGCGGGCCGTCTCACAGGGGCCCGAAGCGGTAGCCGAAGCCGCGGACGGTCTGGATGTACTTCGGCGAGCGGGTCGACTCCTCGACCTTGGTGCGCAGCCGCATCACGCACGCGTCCACGAGGCGGGCGTCCCCGTGGTAGCTGTGCTCCCACACGTGCTCCAGGAGCTGCTGGCGGCTGAAAACGCGGCCCGGGGTGGCGGACAGGTACAGCAGCAGCTTCATCTCGGAGGGGGCGAGCGGCAGGTCCTGGCCGTGCTTGGCGACGAGGAGGCCCTTGCGGTCGATGGTCAGGTCGCCGTGGGTCTCCACGGGCTGGAGGGAGGCCGGGTCCGGTCCGCCGTCGCCGGGGGCGGCCCGGCGCAGCACGGCGCGGATGCGGGCCTCCAGGACCTCGCCGCGGGCGGGCTTGACGATGTAGTCGTCGGCGCCGGCCTCCAGGCCGAGGACGACGTCTATGTCGTCGCCGCGCGCGGTCAGCATGATGATCGGGATCTGCTGGGTGGCCCGGATGCGGCGGCACACCTCGAAGCCGCTCTTGTCGGGCAGCATGAGGTCGAGCAGGACGAGGTCGGGCCGGAAGGTCTCCATGGCGGCGAGCCCGGCCTCGCCGGTGGCCGCGCCCTCCACCTCGTGGCCGCGGCGGCGCAGGGTGAGGGAGACGCCTTCCCGTACCGCGCGGTCGTCCTCGATCAGCAGCACCCGTGACATGCGGACAGTATCGTTCCCTTCAGTACGTGCGTGCGCCGCACGGCCCTCCGAACGGCAGAACTGTCACAGACTGCTCATATTCATGCGTCATATGCCGATGTGCCGTCGCAGCAGGGCCCGGAAGTCCCGGTCGAACGCCTCGTAGCGGCGCCGCAACCCCTCCCCCGGCCAGTCCGCCGGCAGCAGGGCCGCCGGCAGGACCGGGTCCGCCAGGAGGTGGCGGAGGACGGCGGCCGAGACCGTGAAGCGCCCGGCCAGGTCCGCCGTGCGGTCCTCGCGCAGGGCGGACTCCAGGGCCCGGGCGCGGGCCGCCCAGCCGTCCAGGTCCCACAGGGCCGCGGCGAGGGCCGCCGGGTCGCCCTCCGGGGCGCCGGTGAACAGCGCGCACTGGGCCGTGACGACCGGCGGCCGGTCCCGCGGCTCCCGCAGAAGGTTGGCGGGGCGCATCCAGCAGCCCTCGCGGAGCTCGCCGAGGCGGAGCGCGGCCATGGCCTGCCGGAAGGCGGCGCGGTCGGGCGCGGAACGGCGGTCGGCGGTGACGACGGCGATCTCCCAGTCGCCGTCCCAGCTCCGGGTGCGCGGCGCCCGGCTGTCGTCCTGGCGGGCCTGGCGGGCGACGAGCCGGCCGGAGAGCCGGTACGTGCCGTCGCGCTGCTCCAGGTCCCCCGCCGCGACCATCCGGGTCAGCGCCGTCCGCACCGTGCCCTCCGCGGTCCCGAACAGCTCCCCCACGCGGACGAGGGCGCGGGCGGGCAGGGCGGGCGGGTGGTGCCCCAGGAGCGTGGAGAGCACGACCGAGCGCGCGGTCAGGGGGCGCAGCGAAAGGGATTCGTCCATGGCCGGCCCCAACCTACCCACCGCCCGCTCCGGGCCTTCCCTCAAGGTCCTTCGCTCGCGGCCTATCCATTACGGTCTCGGATCACGCATCATAAAAGTGTAATGCCGCCCCCGCAGGAGGTCGCCGTGAGCGCCACGCACGAAGTCTTCAACCAGGCCCCGCCCCTGACCGGCTTCACCACTGCCGACGACCCCGCCCTGCTGGAGGCGCTGCGCCGCGACGGCGGGGCGTGGGGCGAGGCCGAGGTCCGCGAGCTGGGCGCACGAGCCGGCTCGGAGGAGGTGCAGGACTGGGCGCGCATGGCCGAGGCGCACCCGCCGGTGCTGCGCACGCACGACCGGTACGGCCACCGCGTCGACGAGGTCGAGTTCCACCCGGCCTGGCATCAGCTGATGGCCGCCGCCGTGGAGAGCGGCCAGCACGCCGCGCCCTGGGCCGAGCCCCGCTCCGGCGCGCACCTGGTGCGGGCCGCGAAGTTCTACGCGTGGGCCCAGGCCGAGCCCGGCCACGGCTGCCCCGTCTCGATGACCTACGCCGCCGTCCCCGCGCTCCGTGCCGAGCCCGCGCTGGCCGCCGCCTACGAGCCGCTGCTGGCCTCCCGCACGTACGACTACGGGCTGCGGCCCCCGCTCGGCAAGCAGGGCCTGATCGCGGGCATGTCGATGACGGAGAAGCAGGGCGGCTCGGACGTCCGCGCCAACACCACCGCGGCCGTGCCCGCGGGCGACGGCTCGTACGTCGTCACCGGCCACAAGTGGTTCACGTCCGCGCCGATGAGCGACGTCTTCCTCGTCCTCGCGCAGGCCGAGGAGGGGCTGACCTGCTTCCTCATGCCGCGCGTCCTGCCCGACGGCACCCGCAACGCCATGCGCTTGCAGCGGCTCAAGGACAAGCTCGGCAACCGCTCCAACGCCTCGGCCGAGATCGAGTACGAGCGGGCCGTGGCCTGGCCGGTCGGCGAGCCGGGCCGCGGGGTGCGCACGATCGTCGAGATGGTGAACATGACCCGGCTCGACTGCGTCATCGGCTCCGCGGCCGGCATGCGCGCGGGCCTGCGGCAGGCCCTGCATCACGCGGCGCACCGCAAGGCGTTCGGGGCGGAGCTGATCGACCAGCCGCTGATGCGCAACGTCCTGGCCGACCTGGCGGTGGAGTCGGAGGCCGCGACGGTGCTCGCGATGCGGCTAGCGGCGGCGCTCGACCGGTCCTCCGCGGGCGACGCCGCCGAGGCCGCGCTGCGCCGGCTCGCGCTCGCCGCCGGCAAGTACTGGGTCTGCAAGCGCGGCAGCACGCACGCGGCCGAGGCGCTGGAGTGCCTGGGCGGCAACGGCTACGTCGAGGAGTCCGGCATGCCGCGGCTCTACCGCGAGGCCCCGCTGCTGTCCATCTGGGAGGGCTCGGGCAACGTCGCCGCCCTCGACGTGCTGCGCGCGCTCGGCAGGGAACCGGCCGCCCTGGACGCCTACTTCGCCGAGGTCGGCGCGGCGGCGGGCGCGGACGCCCGGCTCGACGCCGCGGCCGCGCGCGTGCGGGACCTGCTCGGGTCGCTCGGCGACCCGAACCGCGCCCAGCTCCTGGCCAGGCGCGTGGCCGAACAGCTCACTCTCGTCCTCCAGGGCAGCCTGCTCGTCCGGTACAGCACCCCGGCCGTCGCCGACGCCTTCTGCGCCTCCCGCCTCGGCGGAGAGTGGGGCAACGCGTTCGGCACGCTGCCGCCGGGGGCGGACCTGGGGCAGATCCTCGACCGCGCCGCGCCGAAGGCCGGGCAGTGACGGCGGACGGCGACGGGGGCGCGGGGCCGGACGGCCCTACGCAGCAAGGCAGTCGCTCCGCCGGCGGGCCCGCCCCCGCGGTCCGCACCGAACGCCGCGGCCCCGTCACCACCGTCGTCCTGTCCCGGCCGGACGCCCGCAACGCCGTGGACGGGCCGACCGCGCTCCTGCTCGCCGACGCCTTCCGCTCCTTCGAGGCCGACGACGACGCTCTCGTCGCGGTGCTGTGGGGCGAGGGCGGCACGTTCTGCGCCGGGGCCGACCTGAAGGCGTTCGGCGGCGAGCGCGGCAACCGCGCGGAGCCCGGCGGCGACGGCCCGATGGGGCCCACGCGGATGCGGCTGTCGAAGCCCGTCATCGCGGCGGTCAGCGGTTACGCCGTCGCGGGCGGCCTGGAGCTCGCGCTCTGGTGCGACCTGCGGGTGGCCGAGGAGGACGCCGTCTTCGGCGTCTTCTGCCGCCGCTGGGGCGTGCCGCTGATCGACGGCGGCACGGTCCGCCTGCCCCGCCTGGTCGGGACGGGCCGCGCCCTGGACATGGTCCTGACGGGCCGTCCGGTCCCCGCGCCCGAGGCGCACGCGATGGGGCTCGCCGACCGCGTCGTCCCCACGGGCACGGCCCGCGCCGCCGCGGAGCGGCTGGCGGCGGAGATCGCCGGCTTCCCCCAGGACTGCCTGCGCGGCGACCGGGCGTCCGTCCTCGGCCAGGAGGGCCTCACCGAGGAGGCGGCGATGGCGGCCGAATTCACCTACGGAAAAGCGTCATTGACCGGTGCCGCCGAGGGCGCGGCGCGCTTCTCCGCCGGGGCGGGCCGGCACGGGGACTTCACGCGGACGCCTCCTTCGCCCTCGTCGCCGGGTGAATCCCGCACATAAACCACACAGTTCTTCATCCCTTCGGTGGGATTGCCCCCGTCAGGGGGCAGTTGAGGGCTGGACAACCGGCAGGATCGCCCCGTGAGCGGATGGGTGCGCGCGGGGCGTGCGGGGATCGTGGCCTTCGCGGCCGTACTGGCGACGACGGGACCGGCGGCGGGCGCGGGGCCCGCCCCGGGAGAGGACCCTGGTCCCGGCCCGGTCCCGGACCGGAGCGTCCGGGCGGGCGGACTGCACGGTGCCCGTGAGCAGGAGCGCCGGGCAGCTGGGCAGCACCCGACCGGTGAGCTCCGCCCGACTGACAGGCATCGCCCCGGAAAACCGCCGCACCCGGCCGCCGGAGAGCGCCCGCCCGGCGGTCCGTCGCCCGTGCCCCGTCGTCACCTCCCCGGCTCCTCCCTCGTCGAGTTCGGCCCCGGCCGGCTCCGCGTGGTGGCCGGTGATCCCGGTGGGCCCGGAGACGACACCGCCGCCGCGGTGATCGTGAACAGGCCCGGCTGTCTCGCCCTCGCCGCCGGTGACGGGGCGGACTCCGCGACGCTCGTCATCGGCTGTCACCAGGCCCCGCCCCTGGCCGCGCCGCTTCCCCCGCAACCACCCGCGCCCCGCCCCGTACCACCACCGCGGCCCCGCCCCGCACTCCCGCCACCCGCGCCCCAGGTGCACCGCGCGCCCGCGCCGCCCCCGCCGGCCCCCGCCGCGCAGCCGGTCGTGGCGGCGCCGCTCAGCGAGCCGCCCCCGGCGCCCGAGCCCGCACCCCCCACGCCCCCGCACGTCATTCCGCGCGCCTACCACGCGGCCGCCGCGCACCCGCCCGAGGGCGGCGCGTCCCTGGTCACCCTCACCCTGCTGCTGACCACACCGGCCGTGCTCGCCGCGGCGATCCTGCGGCCCCGGGGCGGCGGCAGCGGCGGCCGCCGCTCCTGACACCCGTACACCCGGTCCGTACGCACAGCGCATAGCGCACCCGCGCACCCGCACCCCTGCCCGTACCCGATCTCTCGTCTTCCGGAGGTTTCCCTTGTCCGAGTGGCTGGTCCTGGTCCTCGCCATGGCCGCGGCATGCGCGGTCGTGCTGACCATCACCGTGCTCCGGGAGCGCAGGCGCGGCGAGGACGACGACCCGAGCGAGACGCCCGACGTCATCGAGTACATGACGATGATGATCGGCGTTGTCTACGCCATCGTGCTGGGCCTGGCCATCGCCGGCGTCTGGGAGGCCCGCAACGGCGCCCAGGACCAGGTCCTCACCGAGGCCCAGGCGCTGCACGAGGTCAGCGAGCGGGTGCAGGCGTACGCGCCGGCGGCCCGCGACCGCACGCGCGAGGACGTCAACACCTACGTGAGCTACGTGGTGCACAAGGAGTGGCCGGTGATGCTCAAGCGCGGCGAGCTGACCGACCGCGGGGCGATGCTGCTGGACAAGGTGCGCGAGGACGTCACCTCGTACGAGCCGCGCAACGACCACGAGGGCCAGTCCTACCAGCCGCTGCTGGACCAGGTCGGCGCCGCGGACGCCGCGCGCAACGCCCGGGCGCAGAGCGCGGGCGACACCATGCCGGGCGTGGTGTGGTTCGGCCTGGTCGCGGGTGCGCTGATCGCCGTGGGGCTGATCTTCACGCTCCAGATCCGGCGCTCGCCGCGCGAGCTGCTGCTGGCCGGCCTCTACAGCGCCCTGATCGCCTTCCTGCTGTTCCTGATCTGGGACTTCAACTCGCCCTTCGGGCACACCGTCGCGGACTCCACCGCGCCGTTCACCGATCTGTTCGCCATCTGACGGGCAGGTGCTTGAGGCCGTTCTGGAAGTTCGACGTGAGCCGCACCGCCTCGCCCGCCCGCTCCAGGCCGGGCAGGCGGTCGAGGACCGCCCGCAGCACGGCCCGCATCTGCGCGCGGGCGAGGTGGGCGCCAAGGCAGAAGTGCGGGCCGAAGCCGAAGCTGACGTGGTCGTTGGGGCTGCGGGTGATGTCGAAGCGGTCCGGGTCGGCGAAGACGCGCTCGTCGCGGTTGGCGGACGGGTGGAAGACGGCGACCTTCTCGCCGCGCCGGATGAGCTGCCCGCCGAGCTCGGTGTCGTGGGCGGCGGTGCGCCGGAAGTGCACGACCGGCGGCCAGTAGCGCAGCATCTCCTCCACGGCGGAGGGGACCAGGTCCGGCCGGGTGCGCAGGAGGGCGTGCTGGCCGGGGTGGTCGAGGAGCGTCAGCAGGCCTCCGGGGAGGGCGTTGCGTACGGTTTCGCTCCCCGCGACGGCGAAGAGGAAGAACATCATCTCGAACTCGTCCCGGGTGAGTCCCCCTTCGCGCATGGCCGCCATCACGCTGCCGGGGGCCGGCCGCTCGGCGAGCGCGTGGGCGTAGTGGAACATGTCGGCCAGCGCCTCGCGTGAGCGCGGGTTGACCGGGCGGCCGTCGGGCCGGGTGCGCGGGGCGGGCCGGTGCGCGAGGGCGGCGCGCCCCATGGGCGTCAGCCCGTCCGGGGCGGTCCGAGACAGCGCGTAGTCGGTGTCCTGGTAGCCGATGATCCGGTTCGCCCAGTCGTGGATCAGTGCTCCGTCCTCCTGCGGGACGCCCAGGACGTGGGCGAGGGTCCGCACGGGCAGGTCCGCGGAGAGCGCCACGAAGTCCGCCTCGCCGCGGTCCGCGACGCCGTCGACCAGCGCCCGGGCCCGCGCGTCGATCACGTGCTCCAGCTCGCGCGCGGCGCGCGGCGTGAGGGACGCGGCGACGATCCGGCGCAGCCTGCTGTGCCCGGGCGGGTCCTGGTTGAGCATCATGGCCCGTACGAACTCCAGGTCGGCTTCGGTGTCCGGGTCGCGCAGCTGGGTGGCGCCCAGGTGCGAGGAGAAGGTCTGCGGGCTGCGCAGGACGTGCTTGACGTCGGCGTGCCGGAAGACCGCCCAGAAGCCGGGGCCCGGCGGCCAGGGGCCGACGGCCGGCTCCCCGATCCGGCGCACGGGGCTGTGCTCCCTCAGCTCCCGGAAGCGCGAGTAGGGCACGCCGCGGGCATAAGTACCGGGCAGGAAGACGTCGTCGGTCACCTGTTCTACGGTCACGCGTGGACCGTAAACCCTCCTCTGGCGGGCGGGTCAAGGGCTCGCCACAATGTGTGGGGTGACCATCGGCCGGCACGACGGACGGAGGTACGGACAGTGACCGACATCAGGTGCGGCGAAGCGGGCCCGCCCCGCGTCGTCGACGACGCCGAAGCGGAGGCCCTGGTCCGCGGGATCTGTTTCAAGACGGGCCCGCCGCGGTTCCTCGGCGTCGAACTGGAATGGCTCGTCCACGACGCACAGGATCCCTCCCGGCCCGTCTCCCCCCGCCGCCTGGCAGCCGCCGCCGACCGGCTGCAGGCCCTCCCGCTGCGCTCCCTGATCACCATCGAGCCCGGCGGCCAGCTGGAGTTCAGCTCCCGCCCCGCGGAGTCCCTCACCGCCTGCGTGGAGGAAGTCTCCGCCGATCTGGCCGCGGCCCGAACCGCGCTCCGCTCCCTCGGCCTCCTCCTCGCCGGCTACGGCAAGGACCCCTGGCATCCCCCGCGCCGCGTCCTGACCACGCCCCGCTACCGGGCGATGGAGGACTTCCACGACCACTGGGGCGGCGCCGGGCGCACCGTGATGACGAAGACCGCCTCGGTGCAGGTGTGCGTCGACGCCGGGCACGAGGAGCCCGGGCCGCTCGGCTTCGGGCGGCGCTGGCGGCTGGCCCACCTGCTGGGCGCGGTCCTCGTGGCCGCGTTCGCCAACTCCCCGCTGGACGGCGGCCGCCCCACCGGCTGGCGCTCCACCCGGCAGGCCTGCTACGAGCGGATGGACCCGAGCCGCACGCTGGCCCCCGCCGAGGACGCCGACCCGCGGGAGGCCTGGACCGCGTACGCCCTGGACGCGCGGATCATGTGCGTACGGTCCGGGCAGGGCCCGTGGGAGCCGCCCTGGGGGCTGGACCTGCGCGGCTGGGCCCGCACGGCGCGGCCCCGGCCGGCCACCGCGGACGACGTGGCCTACCACCTGACCACGCTCTTCCCCCCGGTGCGGCCCCGCGGCCACCTGGAGCTGCGCATGATCGACGCCCAGCCGGGCGAGGACGGCTGGGTGGTGCCGCTGGCCGTCACGGCCGCCCTCTTCGACGACCCCGTGGCCGCCGAGACCTCCTACCGGGCCGTCAAGGCCCTGGCCGACACGGCGGGCCAGGAGCCCGCGCCCCGCAACGCGCTCTGGCGCAACGCCTCGCGGCTCGGGCTCGCCGACCCCGAGCTGCGCTCCGCCGCCGCCGTCTGCTTCGCCGCCGCCCGCGAGGCCCTGCCCCGGCTCGGTGCCACGCCCCGCGTGCTGGCGGCCGTCGACGCCTTCACCGGGCAGTACGTCGACCGCGGCCGCTGTCCCGCCGACGACCTCCTGGACGGGCTCACCGGCGAGCCCGTCCGGGAGAGCAAGGAGAGCACCGCATGACCGCCCCCGCCACGGATCCCGGCGCCCTCCGCCGGCGCGCCGCGGACGCCCTGGTCCGCGCCCGTGCGCGCACCCGGCTCCTCACCGGCTGCGTCGACGACCACGACCTGACCGCGCAGCACTCCCCCCTGATGTCGCCACTCGTGTGGGACCTGGCGCACATCGGCAACCAGGAGGAGCAGTGGCTGCTGCGCGCCGTGGGCGGGCACGAGGCGCTGCGCCCCGAGCTCGACCCGCTGTACGACGCGTTCCAGCACCCGAGAGCGGCGCGGCCCGCGCTGCCGCTGCTGCGGCCCGCCGAGGCCCGCAGCTACGTCGCGGACGTCCGCGGCCGGGTGCTGGACGTCCTGGACGCCGTCCCGTTCGAGGGCCGTCCGCTGGTCGAGTCCGGCTTCGCGTTCGGCATGATCGCCCAGCACGAGCAGCAGCACGACGAGACGATGCTGATCACCCATCAGCTGAGGCGGGGGGCGGCGGCGTTCGGCGCTCCCGAGCCGCCGGCGGCGCCGCCGGACGCCGCGCTCCTGCCGTCCGAGGTGCTGGTCGAGGGCGGCCCGTTCACGATGGGCACGTCGGCGGAGCCGTGGGCGCTGGACAACGAGCGGCCCGCCCACCACCGCTTCGTGCCGTCGTTCTTCATCGACACGCTGCCGGTGAGCAACGGCGCGTACCTGCGCTTCATCGAGGACGGCGGCTACGGCGACGCCCGCTGGTGGCACCCGGAGGGGTGGCGGCAGGTCCGCGCGCACAAGCTGGCGGCCCCGCTGTTCTGGCGGCGCTCGGGCTCGCGCTGGGTGCGGCGGCGCTTCGGCACCGTCGAGCCCGTGCCGCCCGGCGAGCCGGTCCTGCACGTCAGCTGGTACGAGGCCGCGGCCTACGCCGCGTGGGCGGGCCGACGGCTGCCCACCGAGGCCGAGTGGGAGAAGGCCGCCCGCCACGACCCCGCCTCGGGCCGGTCCCTGCGCTATCCGTGGGGCGACGCCGACCCCGGGCCCGGGCACGCCAACCTCGGCCAGCGGCACCTGCGGCCGGCGCCGGTGGGGGCCTACCCCGCGGGCGCCTCGCCGCTGGGCGTCCGGCAGCTGATCGGCGACGTGTGGGAGTGGACGTCCAGCGACTTCCTGCCCTATCCGGGGTTCCGCGCCTTCCCCTACCGGGAGTACTCGGAGGTCTTCTTCGGCAGCGACCACAAGGTGCTGCGCGGAGGGTCCTTCGCCGTCGACCCGGTCGCCTGCCGGGGCACGTTCCGCAACTGGGACCTCCCGGTCCGCCGGCAGATCTTCGCCGGGTTCCGGACCGCGCGCGACGCCGAGCCCGCCTGATGTGCCGCCACATCGCGGTCCTGGGGCCGCCCGAGCCGATCGGCGCGAGCGTCGCGGACCCGCCGCACTCCCTCGTGCGCCAGTCCTGGGCGCCGCGCCGGCAGCGCCACGGCACGGTCAACGCGGACGGCTTCGGCGTCGGCTGGTACGCGGACGGCGACCCGGTGCCCGCGCGCTACCGGCGCGCCGGGCCGATCTGGGCCGACGTGTCCTTCGCCGACCTCGCCCGCGTCGTGCGCACCCGCGCCCTCCTCGCGGCCGTACGGGACGCCACCGGCGCGGGCGCCGACGGCGAGGCCGCCGCCGCTCCGTTCGCCGCCGGGCCCTGGCTGTTCAGCCACAACGGCGCGGTCGCCGGCTGGCCGGGCAGCGCCGCGCCGCTCGCCGCCCTGCTGCCCGCCGAGGCGCTGCTGCGGCTCGCGGCCCGCTGCGACGCGGCCTTCGTGTGGGCGCTCGCCGAGCACCGGCTGCGCGGCGGCGACGCGCCCGGCGGCGCCCTGGCCGACACGGTCGCCGAGCTCGCCGAGGCAGCGCCCGGCTCGCGGCTGAACCTGCTGCTCACCGACGGCGCGTCCATCGCCGCCACCGCCTGGGGCGACACGCTCTGGTACCTGGCGGACCCGGCCGGCCGCACCGCGGTCGCCTCCGAGCCCTACGACGACGACCCCCGCTGGACCGAGGTCCCCGACCGCACCCTGCTCACCGCGACCCGCACCGCCGTCACCCTGACACCGCTCAAGGAGCCCTGCCCGTGAGCCCGTTCGCCCTGACCCGCACCCTCCCCGCCGACGCGACCGCCGCGGCCCTGCGCGCCGACGTCGCCACGGGCCTGACCCGCACCCCCAAAGAGCTCCCGCCGAAGTGGTTCTACGACGCGCGCGGCAGCGAGCTGTTCGACGAGATCACCCGGCTGCCCGAGTACTACCCCACGCGCGCCGAACGCGAGATCATCATCGCCCGCGCGGACGAGATCGCCACGGCCACCGGCGCCCGTACGCTCGTGGAGCTCGGCTCCGGCTCCTCCGACAAGACCCGGCACCTCCTGCGCGCCCTGACCGCCCGGAACGCGCTGCGCCACTACGTGCCCGTCGACGTCAGCGAGAGCGCCCTGACCGGCGCGGCCGAAGGCCTGCTGGCCGACCACCCGGGGCTCACGGTGCACGCCCTCGTCGCCGACTTCCAGTACGGCCTGCACCTGCCGCCGGCGCCCGCGCCGCGCCTGCTCGCCTTCCTCGGCGGCACCATCGGCAACCTCCGTCCGAAGGAACGATCCGCCTTCTTCGCCGCCGTCCGCGCCGAGCTGGCCCCCGGCGACGCCCTGCTCCTGGGCACGGACCTGGTCAAGGACGAGCGGACGCTGGTGCGGGCCTACGACGACGCGGCGGGCGTGACCGCCGCCTTCAACAAGAACGTCCTCACCGTCATCAACCGCGAACTGGAGGCCGACTTCGACCCGGACGCCTTCGACCACGTCGCCCTCTGGGACGCGCGGGAGGAGTGGATCGAGATGCGGCTGCGGGCCCGCGGCGCCCTCGTCGCGAAGATCCCCGCGCTCGACCTGGCCGTCCACTTCGCCGCGGGCGAGGAACTGCGCACGGAGATCTCCGCCAAGTTCCGCGAGCCGGGGGTACGGGCCGAGCTGGCGGCGGCCGGGCTGGAGACCACCCACTGGTGGACGGACGAGGAGGGGAGGTTCGCGCTGTCGCTGTCGGTGCCCGTACCGGTGCCGGCGCGCGCCGGTTAGCCTCGCCGTGTGAAGGACGAGCTGAACGAACCGCAGAACCGGGGCCTGCCGGCCGGCTTCGAGCGCGGCACGGACGGGCCGAAGGTGATCGTCGCCGGCGTCGACGGCTCCGGCACGTCCTGGCGTGCCGCCGCCTACGCCGCGGGCCTGGCCCGCCGTCAGCACGCGCTGCTCGCCGTCGTCTACGTGCAGCCGCTGCTGACGGGCGGCGCGGCGCTGGGCGCGCCCGTGTCGGAGACGACGGAGGAGGTCGCCGAGGAGCTCCTCGCCGAGATCCGCGAGGCGACGGACCGGCTGCGCGGCGAGCCCGGGGTGCGCTGGGAGTTCCACACCTTCCGCGGCGACCCCTACCAGGGCCTCGTCCAGGCCGCCGACGACCTCAAGGCGGACGCGGTGGTCGTCGGCGCCTCGGAGCGCGCCGGCCACCGCATCGTCGGCTCGGTCGCGGTGCGCCTGGTGAAGGCGGGACGCTGGCCGGTGACGGTGGTGCCGTAGCGGGCGACGGGCTCACGGCGGTCGGCGTCCGGCGGCCGCGGTGAGCCGGGCGTACGCGCTCGCCTCGCGCGTGGGCGCGGGGTGCGCCACGGTGGTGGTGACCGCACCGCTTCGGTGGTGACCGCACCGCTTCCACCAGCACCTGGAGCAGCGCCCATGACGCACCACACCTACCGCGTGACGGAGATCGTCGGGTCCTCCCCGGACGGCGTCGACCAGGCCGTCCGCAACGGCCTCGCCCGCGCCTCCCAGACGCTGCGCAACCTCGACTGGTTCGAGGTCACGCAGATCAGAGGCCATCTGGTGGACGGCGCGATCGGGCACTACCAGGTGGGCCTCAAGGTCGGCTTCCGGCTGGACGGCGGCGACTGAGACCCCGGAGACGGCCCGCCTTACTCCTCCCATCCGGGCGTACGGGCCGTCTCCGGGGTCTCGGTGTCCAGGGGGACGGAGCCGGCGCGGACGAGGCCCAGCTGGACGCCCTGGCGGGGCAGGGCCGCGTCCAGGAGCCGGTCGGCGGCCACGCGGATGCGGTTGCCGGGCATGGCCGCCAGGTGGTAGCCGCGGGTGACGGCGGCGGCCAGGGGCCCGGACAGCGGGACGTGCAGCGGGTCGGCCGCCGCCTGGACGCCGCCGAGGTCGACGGTGAAGCCCAGATCGCGGTGGCGGTACGGGCGGCGCTCGCCGCGCCCGTAGGAGGCGGCGATGTTGCGGGCGGCGGCCCGGCCCTGCCGCTGGGCGTGCTGGGCGGTCATGGGGGTGTACTCGCCGGGCCGCGTGAGGTCGGGCACGGCAGCGGCGTCGCCGCAGGCGAGGACCTCCGGCCGGCCGGGCACGGCCAGGTACTCGTCCACGCACAGCCGCCCTTGTTCCGTGGGCAGGCCGAGGCCGGCGACCAGCGGGTCCGGCCGGACGCCGACGCACCAGACGAGGGAGCGGGTGGGGACGAACTCGCCGTCGTCCAGGTGCACGCCTTCGCGCGTGGCCTCCTTGACGGTCGTGCGCGTGCGGATCTCCACGCCGCGGCGGCGCAGCACGCGCTCCGCGGTGCGTGAGAGGCGCTCGTCCAGCCCGGGGAGGAGGCGCGGGGCCGGGTCGAGCAGCAGCCAGCGGGGGCGGGCGCCCGCCGCGCGCAGGGCGCTGTTGCGGCGTACGAGGGCGTCCGTGAACAGGACGCCGTGCGCGGCCACTTCGGTGCCGGTGTAGCCGGCACCGGCGACCACGAAGGTCAGGCGGGCGGCGCATTCCTCCGCGGAGGCCGCGGAGGCGGCCAGCTCGGTCTGGCGCACGACGTGGTCGCGCAGGTAGAGGGCCTCGGGCAGGCCGCGGAAGCCGTGGGCGCGCTCGGCCACGCCGGGCACGGGCAGCAGCTTGTTGACGCTGCCCACGGTGAGCAGGAGCCGGTCGTAGCGCAGGGATCCGTGGTCGCCCTCGGGGCCGGTGTACGTAAGGCTCCGCCCGTCGAGG
This sequence comes from Streptomyces klenkii, assembly GCF_003626645.1. Taxonomy (GTDB): domain Bacteria; phylum Actinomycetota; class Actinomycetes; order Streptomycetales; family Streptomycetaceae; genus Streptomyces; species Streptomyces klenkii. The sequence goes on from NZ_RBAM01000012.1 coordinate 176,870, forward strand.
TCGACCGCGTCCACGTGGCCGAGGACCAGCCGTACGTGCGGCAGCGTCCCCGTCAGGGACACCGTCACCCGGCGCGGTTCGAGGACGCCGGCCGCGACCTCGGGCAGGAGGGGCAGGCAGAGGAAGTGGTCATGCGGGTTGACCAGCACGATCTCGGCCGCGCCGCGCGCCTTTCGGGACAGCTCGCGGGCGGCCTGGTAGCCGGCGAATCCGGCTCCGGCGATGACGATCCTGGCTCGGCTGCTCACTCCCGCCTCCCGGGTTCCGGTTGCGTGGGTTCTCCGGTGGTCCGCGTTCTCCGGTTGTCCGCAGGGCAGCGGTCCAAACGGGGCCGAACGGATGCCGGGGCCCGGGGAGGCCCGGACCGGCAGGTCTGCAAGTCGCTTATTCCGGTCGTATACAGAACTGCACGATTGTGCAGTGGTTCGTGGCCCGACGCTCCCGGGCGCGGCCCGCCGGGCAAGCACTGGACAGGCCCTTGGACGGGCACGGGACGAGCGAGGGGCCGGGCATACCGTGGTGAGCGACGAATACATCAGTTGGCGCAATCATTTCCTGCTGCTCCTCGACCGCATCCCGACGCCGATCGCGGTCTGCCGGCCGGACGGCGAGGTCACGGTCGCGAACCCGGCCATGGCCGCCGAGTGGGGCACGTCCCCGGGCCGGCTGCGCGGCCGGAACCTGCACGAGCTGTTCCGGCCACGGCTGCCGGGCCGGCTCGACCGGCACATCGAGGCGCTGAGGCTCGGCCGCCGGCCGCGTCACCCGATCGAGGTGCGCTGGCTGGCGGGCGCGGGCGGCGTCGAGCGGGAGGGCGAGCTGCTCGTGGACCCGGTCGGCGACGGCTTCCCGCCGAGCCCGATGCTGCTCGCGGTGCTGCGGGTGCGGGCCGCCGCCGAGACGGTCCCCCGCCCGGCGGAACCGGTGGCCGAGGTCAGCGTGGTGGAGGGGCACATCCTGGCCCTGGCCGCCGCGGGGGCGACGACGGCCGCCATCGGCAAGGCGGTCGGCCTGACCGTGGACGGGGTCAATTACCACCTGACGCGGCTCACGCGGCGCTGGCGCGTGCCCAACCGCACGGCGCTGGTGGCGAAGGCGTACGTCCTCGGGGTGCTCTCGACCCGCGAGTGGCCGCCCGCCCCGTTCCCTCAGCGCACGCGGGGCGGCGCGTGCCGGAGCACGCAGTCGCCGCACGTGCCGCCGGGCGGCACGCGGTAGTAGAGGCAGCACGTGCTGCGGACGAAGGACGGCGCCGCGTGCGGCGGGCCGCCCGCCGTGAGGGTGCCGGTGCCGCGCAGCAGCGGGTCGTCGAGGACGACGCGGGCGAGGGCGGTCGCGCGGGCCGCGTCCTGCGGCCGGCCCTGGTCGCAGCACCAGGTGTGCAGCACGCGCAGGGAGCCCGCGAGGGAGGACGCGGCGTTGCCCCACAGGAGGCGGCCGGAGACCGCGACGACCGCGCGCGTGGTGCGGTGCAGGTCCGCCAGCGGGCCGCGGAGGACGTGCTCGCGGATCAGGGCGGCGGGACCGCCGTGCGCGGGGTGCGGCAGGGCCGCCGGGTCCGGCAGCCACAGGTCGTCGGGCGCGGTGTTGGCCGGGTGCCAGCGCAACCGCCCGCCCGTGAGGTCGGGGACCTCGCCGGTGAGGACCGCCGAGCCCAGGGCGATCGACAGCAGCCGCCCCGCGATGCCCTGGTAGGCGACGGACGCGGCCACGCGCCGGTCCTCCGTGCCGAGGCGCCGCGCGACGGTCTCCACCCGCGCCCGCACCGTCGGCTCGTCGAGCGGTCCGTACTCCGCGGCCCCGGCGGGCGCCCCTCCGGTCCGCAGCGCGAAGAAAGGTCCCACGGACGCGAGTTCGGACAGGCGGGTCAGGCGCATGGAGGTGATGATCCCATTCCGCGGGGCGGGGACATAAACTCGGTACCGATCCCCACCACGCGCCCCCGGAGTCCCCCATGCACGACCCTTACGTCCGGGTCCGCGGTGCCCGCGAGCACAACCTCAAGGCCGTCGACGTCGACATCCCCCGCGACGCGCTCGTCGTCTTCGCCGGAGTCTCCGGCTCCGGCAAGAGCAGCCTCGCGTTCGGCACGGTCTACGCCGAGGCCCAGCGCCGCTACTTCGAGTCCGTCGCCCCGTACGCGCGCCGGCTGATCCACCAGGTGGGCGCGCCCAAGGTCGAGGAGATCACCGGGCTGCCGCCGGCCGTGGCCCTGGAGCAGCGCCGCTCCGCGCCGACCTCGCGCTCCTCCGTCGGCACGGTCACCACGCTGTCGAACTCGCTGCGCATGCTGTTCTCCCGCGCGGGCGACTATCCCGAGGGCGCCGCGCGCCTCGACTCCGACGCGTTCTCGCCGAACACCGCCGCCGGCGCCTGCCCGGAGTGCCACGGCCTCGGCCTGGTGCACCGGGTCACCGAGGACTCGCTCGTCCCCGACCCCTCGCTCTCCATCCGCGACGGCGCGATCGCCGCCTGGCCCGGCGCCTGGCAGGGGAAGAACCTGCGGGACATCCTCGACGCCCTCGGCCACGACGTCGGCCGGCCCTGGCGCGAGCTCCCGCAGGAGGACCGCGACTGGATCCTCTTCACCGACGAGCAGCCGGTCGTCACCGTCCACCCCGTACGCGACGCGGAGCGCATCCAGCGCCCCTACCAGGGCACGTACATGAGCGCCCGCCGCTACGTCCTGCACACCGTCGCCGACTCCAAGAGCGCCTCGCTGCGCGCCCGCGCCGAACGGCACCTGGTCAGCGCCGCCTGCCCGGCCTGCCGCGGCAGGCGGCTGCGCCCGGAGGCGCTCGCCGTCACCTTCGCGGGGCAGGACGTCGCCGCGCTCGCCGCCCTGCCGCTGTCCGCCCTCGCGGAGACGCTGCGGCCCGCCGCCGCCGGCGGTGACGGCGCCGCGGCGACCCTCGCCCGGGACCTCGTCGCCCGCATTGAGGTGCTCACGGAGCTCGGCCTGGGCTACCTCGCCATGGACCGGCCCACCCCGACCCTGTCCGCGGGCGAGCTCCAGCGGCTGCGGCTCGCGACCCAGCTGCGCTCGGGCCTCTTCGGCGTGGTGTACGTCCTGGACGAGCCCTCCGCGGGCCTGCACCCGGCGGACAGCGCCGCGCTCCTGACCGTCCTGGACCGGCTCAAGGCCGCGGGCAACTCCCTGTTCCTCGTCGAGCACCACATGGACGTCGTGCGCCGGGCCGACTGGATCGTCGAGGTCGGCCCGGGGGCCGGGGAGCACGGCGGGCAGGTCCTCTACAGCGGCCCGGTCGAGGGCCTGGCCTGCGTCGCGGAGTCCGCGACCCGCCGCTTCGTCTTCGCCGGGCAGGCTCCGGCGCCGCGCACGCCCCGCAAGCCGTCCGGCGCGGTGCGCCTGCGCGGCGTCACCCGGCACAATCTGCGCGGCCTCGACGCGGAGTTCCCGCTGGGCGTGTTCACCGCCGTCACGGGCGTGTCCGGCTCCGGCAAGTCCACGCTCGTCGGACAGGTCCTCGCCGGGGCGGTCGCGGACCACCTGGAGGGCGGCGAGCCGGAGTTCGCGGCCGAGGGGCTGGCCGCCGTCGACCGCCTCGTACGCGTCGACCAGAAGCCGATCGGCCGCACGCCGCGCTCCAACCTCGCCACGTACACCGGGCTCTTCGACGCCGTCCGCAAGGTGTTCGCCGCGACGGACGGCGCCCGCGAGCGCGGCTACACCGCGGGCCGGTTCTCCTTCAACGTCGCCGCCGGGCGCTGCGAGGCCTGCCAGGGCGAGGGCTTCGTCGCCGTCGAGCTCCTCTTCCTGCCCGGCTCGTACGCCCCGTGCGACGCGTGCGGCGGGGCGCGCTACAACCCGGAGACGCTGGAGATCACCTACCGGGGCGCGAACATCGCCGAGGTCCTCGGCATGACCGTCGACGCCGCGGCCGGATTCCTCGGCGACGTGCCGGCCGCGCGCCGCGGCCTGCGCACCCTCCAGGACGTCGGCCTCGGCTACCTGCGGCTGGGCCAGCCGGCCACGGAGCTCTCCGGCGGCGAGGCGCAGCGCATCAAACTCGCCACGGAGCTCCAGCGCACGCACCGCGGCCACACCCTCTACGTCCTGGACGAGCCCACCACCGGCCTGCACCCGGCCGACACCGAGCTGCTCATGCGGCAGCTGCACGGCCTGGTCGACGCGGGCAACACGGTCGTGGTGGTGGAACACGACATGACGGTCGCCGCGGCCGCGGACCACGTCCTGGACCTCGGCCCGGGCGGCGGCGCGGCGGGCGGCCGCGTGGTGGCGTCGGGCACGCCGAGGGAGGTGGCGCAGGCCGCGGGAAGCGTGACGGCGCGCTACCTGGCGGAGGCGCTGGACGGGGGCGGAAGCTGACTGCCGCGACTCCCGCGCCGCGCGGAGGGCCCGGCCGGGGGCGAGGCTGATCCGCGCGAGCCCGGAGCCGCAGCGGATGCGCCCCCGCGCTCTGGACGGGCCGCCCCCCTCCCCCGATACGCTCGGAGCATGACCCACGCCCTGGTCATCGGCGGCGGCATCGCCGGCCCCGTCACCGCGATGGCGCTGCGGCGCGCCGGCATCGAAGCGACCGTCCACGAGGCGCATCCGACCGGTGCGGACCGCCTCGGGGCGTTCCTCGTCCTCTTCGCCAACGGCCTGGCCGCGCTCCGCACCATCGGCGCCGACGGGCCCGTCCTCGCGTGCTCCTTCCCCGCGGACACCGTGGAGTTCCTCGGCCCGACCGGCGCGCGGCTCGGCGCCCGGCCCCTCACCGGCGCGGGCGGCAACGGCCTGAGCCCGCGCACCCTTCAGCGCGCCGCCCTCTACCGGGCGCTGCGCGACGAGGCCGTCCGCCGGGGCGTCCGCGTCGCGTACGGCAAGCGGCTCGTGGACGCCACGACCGGCCCGGACGGCGTCGTCGCGTACTTCGCGGACGGCACGCGCACCGAGGGCGACGTCCTCATCGGCGCCGACGGCATACATTCCCGCACCCGCACCCTCCTCGACCCCGCGGCGCCCCCGCCCCGCCACACCGGCCAGCTCACGGTCTGCGGCCGCGCGCACGACGCCGGGCACGCCGTCCCGGACCGCACGTACCGGATGGTCTTCGGGCAGCGCGCCTTCTTCGGCTGCACGAGCGCGCCCGACGGCTCCACGTACTGGTTCGCCAACATCCCCGCGCCCGAGCAGCCCCGCCCTGCGCTCGCCGCGATCAGCCCCGCGGGGTGGCGGGAGCGCGTCCTTGCGGCCTTCGCCGGCGACCACACGCCTGTGACCGGGCTCGTCGCCGCCACGGGCGACGCCGTCGTCGGCGTGAACGCCTACGACATCCCCACGCTGCCGGTCTGGCACAGCGACCGCGCCGTGCTCGTGGGCGACGCCGTGCACGCCACCGCGCCGAACGCCGCGCAGGGCGCCTCGATGGCCATCGAGGACAGCGTCGTCCTCGCGCGCTGCCTGCGCGACCTGCCCGGCCCGGAGCGGGCCTTCGCCGCGTACGAGCGGCTGCGGCGCGAGCGCGTGGAGCGGGTGGTGGCGCTGAGCGCCACGATGGCGGGGCGCATCGCCGCGCCACCGCCCGGTGAGCGGCGAACGCCCGCGAGCTCCGACGGGGCGGACGACTGGCTGACGTCGTACCGCCTCGACTGGGACGAGCCCGTGGCCTGACCACGGCAGCCGGGGCGCGCCCCGCTTGCCGGGTGCCCCCGCTGCGGGAGACTGGAGCCATGCCCGAGTTGCCGGAGGTCGAGGCGCTCGCCGGGTTCCTCACCGGGCGTCTCGTCGGCCGTACGGTCGAGCGCGTGCTGCCCGTGGCCGTGAGCGTCCTCAAGACCTACGATCCGCCGCTTGCGGCCCTGGAGGGCCGGGAGGTGACCTCCGTGCGCCGGTACGGCAAGTTCCTCGGCCTCGCCACCGGCGGCGGACCGCACCTCGTCGTGCACCTGGCCCGCGCGGGCTGGCTGCGCTGGCAGGACAGCCTGCCCGAGGCGCCGCCCCGCCCCGGCAAGGGGCCCCTCGCGCTGCGGGTGCGGCTCGCCGGGGGCGGCGGCTTCGACCTCACGGAGGCAGGGACCCGGAAGCGGCTGGCCGCCTACTGCGTACGCGACGTCGCAGACGTGCCCGGCGTCGCCCGGCTCGGCCCCGACCCGCTCTCCCCGGACTTCACCCCGGACGCCTTCGCCGCGCTGCTGCGCGACGAGCGGCGGCAGCTCAAGGGCGTCCTGCGCGACCAGAGCGTGATCGCGGGCATCGGCAACGCGTACTCGGACGAGATCCTGCACGCGGCCCGCATGTCGCCCTTCAAGCTCGCCGCGAGCCTGACGGAGGACGAGACCGCCGCCCTGTACGGGGCGTTGCGCACCGTGCTGCACGAGGCCGTGGAGCGGGCGCGCGGCCACGCCGCGGCCGAGCTGAAGGCGGAGAAGAAGAGCGGCCTGCGGGTGCACGGCCGCACCGGGCAGCCGTGCCCCGTGTGCGGCGACACCGTCCGCGAGGTGTCCTTCAGCGACTCCTCGCTCCAGTACTGCCCCACCTGCCAGACGGGCGGCAAGCCCCTCGCCGACCGGCGGCTGTCCCGCCTGCTGAAGTAGCCTCCGCCGGGCGGCCGGGACGCCGGCCGGCTAGTCCTGCGGAATGCCCCTCGCGTCCGCGTGCCTGAGCTCCGAGTGCTTGTACGAGTAGGCGAAGTACACCACCAGGCCCACCACGAACCACACCGCGAACCGCACCCACGTCTGCCACGCGAGATACGTGATCAGCCAGATCGACGCGGCGACCCCGACCCCGGGCACCACCGGCACCCACGGGCAGCGGAACGACCGCGGCAGCTCGGGCCGCCGGTAGCGCAGCACGATCACCGCCGTGCACACGACCGCGAACGCCAGCAGGATGCCGATGTTGGTCAGCTCGGCGGCCTCCCCGATGGGGACGAGGCCCGCGATGGCCGCCGACGCCACCCCCACGATCCAGGTCACGCGCGTCGGCACGTGCCGCGTCGGGTGCGTCTTGGCGAACCACTTCGGCAGCAGGCCGTCGCGGCTCATCGCGAACCAGACCCGGGTCACGCCCAGCATGAAGGTGAACATGACGGTGAGGATGCCGATGATCGCGCCGACCGCGATGACGTCCGCGATCCCGCTGAGCCCGACCGACTTGAAGGCGGTGGAGAAGCCGCTGGCCTTGTCGATGTCCTTGTAGTTCTGCATGCCGGTGAGCACGAGGCAGGCCAGCACGTACAGGACCATCGAGATCGCGAGCGAGTACATGATCGCCCGGGGCATGTGGCGCTGCGCGTCCTTGGACTCCTCCGCGGCCGTGGACATCGCGTCGTAGCCGAAGACGGCGAAGAAGACCGTGGCCGCTCCGGTGAACGCGCCGCTGACGCCGAAGGGGAAGAAGGGGGTGTAGTTGCCGGAGTTGATGTGGAAGAAGCCGACGCCGATCACCAGCAGCACCACGATGACCTTGAGGACCACGACCACGGTCTCGAAGCGGGCCGCGCTCTTGATGCCCATGGTGAGCAGCCAGGCGATCAGCAGGCACAGCAGCGCCGCGAACAGGTCCACGCGGTGCCCCGAGCCGGTGCCCGGCGCGCCGAGCATCCACGCCGGCAGGTGGGCGTTCGTCTCCCCGAGCAGGAAGTTGATGTAGCCGGAGATGCCGATGGCCACGACCGAGACGATCGCCGTGTACTCCAGCAGCAGGTCCCAGCCGATGAACCAGCCGCCGATCTCGCCGAGGACGGCGTAGCCGTAGGTGTAGGCGGACCCGGCCCGCGGGATCAGGCCGGCGAACTCCGCGTACGAGAACGCCGCCGCCGCGCTCGCGATGCCCGCGATGAGGAAGGAGACGAGCACGGCCGGCCCGGCGACGCCGTTGGCGATGGTGCCGGCGAGGCTGAAGATGCCCGCGCCGATGATGCCTCCGACGCCGATCGCCGTGAGCTGCACCAGGCCCAGGGACCGGGACAGGTGCTCGCCGTGCGCCTCGGCCTCCTCCGCCTCCTCGATCGTCTCGATCGGTTTGCGGCGCAGAATGCCCTGTCCCGCTCGGAGCCCGGCCATGTCATGTCCTCTCGTCGGCGCTGACGGCGGATCATCGCGGTCATCATGGACCGCAAGGGGCGGCGACGGAAGGCGCCGCCCCGCGCCGGCGGGCAGGGTTCAGCCGATGGCGGGTGCCACGGCGGCGTCCCCGGTGCCCCACTCCGAGGGGGTGTCGCCGACCGTGAAGTCGAGCCGGCCGCCGTCGGTGATCTGCCGTGAGGTCAGGTACGTCCGCCCGTAGCGCTCACCGTCGAGCCGCACCGACTGCACATAGCGCTCGCGGTCGGAGGTCCCGCGGGCGGTCACGGTGAAGCGGCTGCCGCCGAGGTCCACGTCCACCCGGTCGAACACCGGTGTGCTGAGCCCCCACACGTCCGCACCGGGCTGGACGGGGAACACGCCGATGGCGGAGAGCACCATCCACGCCGACATCGTGCCCAGGTCGTCGTTTCCGGTCATCCCGGTGGGCGCGTCGGTGAAGAGGGTGAGCGCGGCGTGCACGACGTCCGTCGTCTTCCAGGGCTGCCCGGTCGACAGGTACGTGTACGGGGCGATCAGGTCAGGCTCGTTCTGCGGGTTGTACTTGTCGGCGTTGTAGTAGTCGTACGGGCCGTGGACCCACACCTCGCGGGCCGTGCGCGCGGGGTCGCGCAGCAGCCGGTCGTAGGCGAAGAAGGAGTCGAGCCGGCTGTTCGCCCGTTCCTTGCCGCCGATCAGCTCGACCATCCCCGGCAGGTCCTGCGGCACGAGCCACTGGTACTGCCACGCGGTGCCCTCGTGGAAGCAGGTGCTCTTCGCCGGGTCGGCCGGGCCCGTGAACGCGCCGTCGGCGCCGCGTGCGCGGAAGAAGCCCGTCGACGGGTCGTAGACGTTGCGGTAGTTGCGGGAGCGCTCGGCGTAGCGCTCGGCGTCCGCGCGGTGGCCCAGGGAGCGGGCCATCTTCGCGAGCATGCCGTCGGCCAGGGCGTACTCCAGCGTCGCCGAGCCGCCCTGGTGCAGGTCGGAGTCGCCCGGCTTGTCCTTGGGCCGGGAGGGCGTGCAGGGCACGTAACCGTCCTTGATGTACCGGTCGTTGCCGTCGCGGCCCACGTACGGGGAGTCCTTGGGCGGCACGCCGTCGGCGTTGCGCTTCAGCGCGCGGTACGCCTCCTCCTCGTGGCCCTTCAGCAGCCCGTGCTGGTAGGCGTTGGTGAGGAAGGGGGTCACCGGGTCGCCGGTCATGATGTTCGTCTCGACCGTGCCGTAGCCCCACTTGGGCAGCCAGCCGCCGTCCGCCTCCACCCGCAGCACCGACAGGGCCATGTCCCGCGACTCCTGCGGCGCGAGCAGCGCGAGCAGCTGCGCCTGGGTGCGGTAGGTGTCCCACAGGGACCAGTTCTGGTAGTAGGTGAAGTCGCGGGCGCGGTGGACGCGCTGGTCCCAGCCGGTGTAGCGGCCGTCGGCGTCGCTGCCGATGCTGGGCGCCAGGAACGCGCGGTACAGCGAGGAGTAGAAGGTGCGGCGCAGCGTTTCGGGGCCGCCCTGGACGCGTACGTCGTCCAGGCGTCGCTCCCAGGCGTCGCGCGCGGCGCGGGCCGTGCGGTCGAAGCCGTCGTCCTCCGCGCGCAGGTTGCCGGCGGCGCCGTCCGCGTCGACGTAGCTGATGGCCGTGGTGGCCTCCACCGTGCGGTCGCGGGTGGTGTCGAAGCGCACCCAGGCGCCGTTGCGGCCGGTCGAGACGGACTTCCGGGTGCCCTGGGAGACCTGGTCGCCGTTCCAGGTGCCGAAGGCGGTGAAGGGCCGGTCGAAGCGCGTGATCGTGTAGACCGTGTACGGGCGGGTGTCCTGGCAGAAGCCGCGGCCGGTGATGGCGGAGCGGACGGTCCGGGAGTCGAGGACCTCGGCGGTCGTGGAGACGGTCCGGTGCAGCGACTGCCCGGTGTTGAGCAGGACGTTGGCCTTGTCGGTGGCGGGGAAGGTGTAGCGCTGGTGGCCGGTGCGGCGGCCCGCGGTGAGCTCGGCGGTGATCCCGCCGTAGGAGGAGAGGCCGACCCGGTAGTAGCCCGGGCGGGCGGTCTCGTCGCGGTGGCTGAACTCCGCGGCGTAGCGGGCGTTGTCGGTCTGCTTCACGTCACCCGTGGTGGGCAGCACGGGCAGGTCGCCGCCGATGCGGCAGCCGACGCCGGAGAGGTGCACGGTGCTGAAGCCGCGGATGTGGTTCTGCTTGTAGTCGTAGCCCGTGCTGTGGCCGGTGTCGGGAGAGAGCTGCACCATGCCGAACGGCACGGCCGCGCCGGGGAAGGTGTTCCCCTCGTTCTGGGTGCCGATGAAGGGGTTCACCAGGCCGGTGAGCCCGCCGGCCGCGGTGGCCGGCTCCGGGGCGGTGAGCGAGATCCCGCCCAGTACCGCCGCGAGTGCGAGTGCGGCCGCGCAGGTGCGCGAGCGCAGGTGTCCGGTCCATCTCATCGTCCACGCCCCTCGGGTGACGCCACGTAGGATGCCGACATCGTTGTCAGCGCCGAGGGTAGCGAGTGGTTGACGTGCTGTCATGATGCCCCGCGCGGCAGACGTGGCGACAGCGGTCACTGACGGCTCACTCCGGGCGGAGCGAGCCCCTCCGGGTCACGCACCCCCGCACCAGGTCCGCACGAGCCCGCCGAAAACTTCTTGACGCCTCAGGTGTTACGTATAACGATCATCGCGTGATCTCACCCACGAGCACGTCATCACCGGACAGGGCCCCGCGGCCGGAGGACTCGGCGGACGGGGAGGTCTCCCCGTGAGCTATGCGGACCTGCTGCGCGGCCCCCACGTGATGAGGCTGCTCCTGGGCACGCTCGTCGGGCGGCTGCCGAGCGCGATGGCCGCCGTCGCCGTCCCGCTGGCCCTGCGTCAGGCGGGCGCGTCGTACGGCTTCGTGGGCCTGGCCGTCGGGGCGTTCGCGGTCGCCTCCGCCGTGGGCGGGCCGCTGCTGGGCCGGATCGTGGACCGGGTGGGGCAGCCGCGGGTCCTGCTGCCGACGGCCCTCGTCGCGGCCGTGGGGTTCGCCGTGGTCGCTGTCGCGCCCGGCAGCACCGCGGCCGTCCTGGGCGGGGTCGTGCTCGCCGGTGCGGCGACTCCCCCTCTGGAGCCGTGCCTGCGGGCCCTGTGGCCGGACATCGTCGCGCCCGGGAAGCTGGAGTCGGCGTACGCGCTGGACTCCGCCTCCCAGGAGCTGGTCTTCGTGGGCGGCCCGCTCGTGGTGGCCGGCGGCGTGGCGGTCGCCTCGCCCGCGGCGGCGCTGTGGGCCGGTGCGCTCCTGGGCGTCGCCGGGGTGCTCGTCGTCGTCACCGCCCCGCCCGCCCGGGCCTGGAAGGCGCCCGCCCGGCCCGCCGACTGGCTGGGGCCGCTGCGCAGCCGCGGCCTGGTCGTCCTGATCACGGGCCTGACGGGTGTGGGCATCGCCATCGGCACGCTCAACGTCCTGGTCGTCTCGTACGCGGAGGGGCACCGGATGCCCGGCGGCGCCCCGGCGCTGCTCGCCCTCAACGCGCTCGGCGCCCTCACCGGCGGGCTGGCCTACGGGGCCGTGCGGCGCTGGCGGGTGGCGCCGCCGCGGCGGACGCTGCTGATGATGCTGGGCCTGACGGCCGGGTACGGGCTGCTGTGCCTGCTGCCCGCCCCGCCGTACATGGCCTGCCTGATGCTGCTCACCGGGCTGTTCCTCGCGCCCGTGCTCACCGTCGTGTTCGTGCTGGTGGGCGAGCTCGCCCCGGCGGGCACCGTCACCGAGGCGTTCGCCTGGCTGGTGACGCTGATGACGGCGGGCGTGGCGCTGGGGTCGGCCGTCACCGGCACGGTCCTGGAGGGCGCCGGGGCCACGTGGGCCGCGGCGTGCGGCGTGCTGGGGGTCGCCGTGGGCACGCTGGTGATCCTCGCCGGGCAGGCGCAGCTGGTGCCGGCGGCGGCGCGGGAGGAGGCCGGGGAGGCGCCCGCCCGCGCCGCTGCCTGACCGCGGGCGGGCTCGCGGGTCATCCCTCGCTCCGGCTGACGGGTCAGGTCTCGGCCGGGGCCGCCGTGCGGGCCGCCCAGCGCTCCTCGACCTTGCCGAAGCGCCAGTAGCCGAGGGCGATCGCCCACACCACCACGAACAGGCCGACGATGACGAAGCCGACGTTGTCGAGGTTCAGGCCGGCGATCCAGCCGGTCACCGCGTCGTCCAGCGCCAGCTTCTCGTGCAGGACGCCGACCAGTTCGATGGTGCCGATGAGGAAGGCGACGGCGATGGACAGCCCGGTGATCGTGAGGTTGTAGTAGACCTTGCGGACCGGGTTGGAGAACGCCCACTGATAGGCGAAGTTCATGAACGTGCCGTCGAGGGTGTCGAAGAGGCTCATGCCCGCGGCGAACAGCAGCGGCAGGCACACGATCGCGTACCAGGGCAGGCCCGCGGCGGCGCCGCTGCCCGCCATCACCATCAGCGTCACCTCGGTGGCCGTGTCGAAGCCGAGGCCGAAGAGGAAGCCCAGCGGGTACATCTGGCCCGGTCGCGTGATGGAGCGGGTGAAGCGGCCGAGGATGCGGTTCATGAAGCCGCGCGAGTCCAGGTGCTGCTCCAGCTCGGCCTCGTCGTAGCGGCCCTCGCGCATCGCGCGGAAGATCTTCAGGATGCCGGCGAGGGCGATGAGGTTGAGCGCGGCGATGAGGTAGAGGAAGCCGCCGGAGACCGTGGTGCCGACCACGCCGAGCGTCTGGTGGGTCGTGGACTCCTCGTCCATCAGCTTTCCGGCGATCTGCGTGCCGCCCGCCACCAGGGCGGCCATGGCGACGACGACGCTGGAGTGGCCGAGGGCGAACCAGAAGCCGACGGAGACCGGGCGCTTGCCGTCGGCCATCAGCTTGCGGGTGGTGTTGTCGATGGCGGCGATGTGGTCGGCGTCGAAGGCGTGCCGCATGCCGAGGGTGTAGGCGGTGATGCCGAGGCCGACGCCGTAGACCTTGGAGCCGACGGTGTAGTGGTTGGGGACGACCAGCAGGTAGAGCACGCCGAACGCGACGACGTGCAGGGCGGCGATGACGGCCAGCAGGCCGGCGGTGCGCACGGTGTCCTGGCGGCGCCAGCGGAAGGCGGGCGCGGGGCCGCCGGTCGGATCGGTGGATCGGGACATGGGGTTGAACGCTCCAGCACCTCGTGGACCATTTGCGAGATGCCGTGGCCGGTCTCCTGGCTTACGGGTCCGTTCGCGCCCGCCCCCGCCTTCCCGGCAGCCGGCTGCGGCCAGTGGCTCCGCGCGCCCGGGGGGGGGGCGGAGCGGAATGGGACGGTCACTCCCCGATCACAGTGGCGAGGGCCGCTCCGGACTGGGACCTCGACGGTCCTTCACCGGTCTTCCCGAACACCACGGCCGGGTCACTTTAACGCCCGGCGGACGCCAGCACGAAGGCTGTGCATCTGCAAGGGCTTTGCAAGTGTGTCGCGGGGGCGCGGGCCGGGGCCCCGGCCCGCGCCCGCGCCGGCCCGCTCAGTCCCTCCGCCCGCCGTCCAGCGCCTGCCCGCCGAAGGTGCCGCCGCCCTCGGACGCCCGCCGCCACCAGGCTTCCAGGGCGGGCTGGTCCATGGCCGCCCACGCGGGCGCGGCCTGCACCTGGGCGCGGCCGAGGCGGCGGCCGAGGCCGACGACGGCGCGGCCGGCGGGCGTCCGCGCGGCGTCGTACGCGGCCACGGCCTCGGCCCAGCTCCCGGCGCCGGCCAGGCAGCGCTCCAGCACGGTCGCGTCCTGGAGGGCCTTCACGGCGCCGCTGCCGCAGTGCGGCCGGGCGACGGCGGCCGCGTCGCCGACCAGGACGAGCCGGCCCTCCCCGTAGCGCGGCACGCACAGGTCGTAGACGGGCTGGACGTAGGTGGCGTCCTTGGGCGTGCGCCGGACGACCTCCTGCCAGTACGGCGGGAAGTGCGCGTCCACGACGGTGCGGTGATGTGCCGTCAGCGTCTCGGGCACCCGGCTCGGCGGGAGGCCCGCAGCGTCGTCGACGGACAGGGCGTGGGCCGGATCGGCGGGCGCGGTGTAGAAGACCCAGTTGGCGCTGGTGCCGGTGCCGCCCGGGCCGGGGATGCGGTAGACGATCATGTGACCGCCGGGGAAGGCCACCGTGGCGGCCTCCTCGCGGGCCCACGCGCCGGCCGGCCCGGGCAGCTCCTCCTCCGGGAGGGCGCCGCGCCACGCCAGGTATCCGGCGTAACCGGGCACGGCCGCGTCCCGGGTTGCGGCCCGGACGGCCGAGCGGTATCCGTCGGCGCCGATCACGAGGTCGAAGCGCTCCTCCCGGCCGCCGGCCAGGCGCAGCACGGCCCCGTCCGGCCCGGGCAGCACCCGCTCGACCGCCGTACCGCGCTCGTAGCCGACGGAGGAGGGTATGCGGGCGCGCAGTGCGCTCCACAACGACCCCCAGTTGTACGAACGGAACCCGAACGGAAGCGCCCCCACCCGCCGTCCGGCCCGGCTCCCGGCGGCGCGCACGATCCAGGAGCGCGAGGTCAGCCGCACCCACGGCACGGCCGGGCCCAGGTGCCCGGCCGCCTCCAGCTCGGCGTAGCGCTGCTCGTGGACGGCGAGGCCGATGCCCCGGTCCGCGAGCCCTCCGGCCGCCCGCTCGAAGACCACCACCTCGCCGGCGCCCGCGCGCGCCGCGGCGAGAGCGGCCGCGCACCCCGCGATCGAGCCGCCCACGACCGCCACCCGTCCCGTCAGCATCCCCCACCCCTTTCGTCAGCCCCGCCGCAGACGGAACCTACCCGGCCGTTTGCAGCCGCAGCCGCCGGGGGTGTCCGAACGGTGGACGGGGCCGACACGCCGGTGCTACCAGTGCATTGAACGCATAATCAGGTCAGCCGGACCCCATCCGGCACGAGAAGGGGCTGACCGCCATGGCAGGCACGGCAGGCACGTCGGGCAGGGGCAGACCGCCGGCGGACTCGGACGAGGTCGGCTTCGTACGCCGGATCGGCCTGTTCCAGGCCACCGCCATCAACATGAGCCAGATGTGCGGCATAGGCCCCTTCGTCACCATCCCCCTGATGGTCGCGGCCTTCGGCGGCCCGCACGCCGTCATCGGGTTCGTCGCGGGCGCCGTGCTGGCGCTGGCCGACGGGCTGATCTGGGCCGAGCTCGGCGCCTCGCTGCCGGGCGCGGGCGGCAGCTACGTCTATCTGCGGCAGGCCTTCCAGTACCGCACCGGAAAGCTGATGCCGTTCCTGTTCGTCTGGACGATGATGCTCTACTTCCCGCTGGTCCTCTCGACGGGCGTCATCGGCTTCGTGCAGTACCTGACGTACCTGTGGCCCGGCATGACCGCGACGCAGGGCGACCTGACCGGCCTGGTGCTCATCGCCCTGGTCGTGGCGCTGCTGTGGGGCCGGGTGGAGAACCTGGCGCGGATCACCGCCGTGCTGTGGTGCGTGATGATCGCGTCCGTCGTGCTGGTGATCGTCGCCTCCTACACCCACTTCAGCCCGGACCTGGCCTTCACCTACCCCTCGGGCGCCTTCGAGCTGACGTCGAGTCACTTCTGGATCGGCTTCGCGGCGGGCCTGACCATCGGCATCTACGACTACGGCGGCTACAACACGACCGCGTACATGGGCGCCGAGATCAAGAACCCCGGGCGCACCATCCCGCGCTCCATCATCTACTCCATCCTCGGCATCATGGCCATCTATCTGCTGTTGCAGATCGGCACCCTGGGCGTGGTCGACTGGAAGGAGATGCTCGACCCGGACAGCCCCGCGTCCTCGTCCGTCGCCTCGGCGGTGCTGGAGGCGACGTGGGGCAAGGGCGCGGCGGACGCCGTCACCGTGCTGATCCTCGTCACGGCCGTGGCCTCGATCTTCACGGGAATGCTCGGGGCCTCCCGGATCCCGTACCACGCGGCCCGGGAGAAGGTCTTCTTCCGCGCCTTCGGCATCCTGCACCAGCGCCACCGCTTCCCCGTGCTGGGCCTGCTGTCCATGGGCGGGATCGGCTGCGTGGCCTTCCTGATAGGGCGTCACACGGATCTGGCGACGCTCATCCAGCTGCTGCTGACGGTCGTGGTGCTCGTCCAGGCGCTCGGTCAGATCGCGGCCGTCACGGTGCTGCGGCGGCGCCAGCCCGCGCTGCGGCGCCCGTACCGGATGTGGCTCTACCCGCTGCCGAGCCTGGTCGCGCTCGTCGGCTGGCTCGTCATCTACGGCTACGCGGACCGGAATTCCCCCGGCCGGCACCCCATCGAATGGTCCCTGGCCTGGGTCGGGGCCGGCTGCGTGGCCTTCCTGCTCTGGGCGCGCTACGAGAAGGTGTGGCCGTTCGGGCCGCGGGAGATCAGCGAGGAGTACCTGCACGGCGCCGACCCCGGCACGGAACCGGAGGCCGAGGCGGGGACGGAGGCCGGGGCAGGGACGCGCACCGTGCCCGACCCCCGGCCGGACGCCGAAGGCGGCAGCGGACCGGACACAGGGCCCGGCCCGGACCCCGACGCCGACCCCGGCACCGGAGTTCCCGCCGAGCGGTGATACTTGCATTCATGCCTGTTTCTGCCTCCCCGCACTCCCCTCCCGCCTCGCGCACACCTGCCGCACGCCGCCGCAGGCTGTACTGGCACCGCCTCTTCTTCGGGCTGTGGTACCGCCCGGTCGAGATCCTGGACGAGGCGCGGGACCGGAGCGTGTGGGGGGCGGCGGCGTTCCTCTGCGTGCTCTGCGGGGTGCTGGGCACGATGGGCCGCGACGGGTTCTGGGAAGGGTGGCGGGTGGGCCCCGCGTTCGCCCTGGAGGCCATGGCGATAGCCGACGCGGTCCTCGTCCTCGCGAGCCTGCTGCTGGGCATCGCGACGCAGGCCATCGCGCGCCGGCTCGGCGGCAACGGCAAGTTCGGCCCGACGGTGACGCTGTTCGTCGTGGTGTTCTGGGCGACGGACCTGCCGCGGCTCGCCCTGGACGCGTGCCTGCCCGGGGGTTCCTTCCCCGTGCGGGCGGCCGCCTGGGTCACCTCGGCCTTCGGCTACGCCTTCGCCACGCTGCTGATCCGCGGTCAGCACCACCTGCCCACGCACAAGGCCGTGGCGGCGGTGAGCATACAGATGCTGGCGGCGGTGGCCCTGCTGAAGTTCCCTGCCACCACGGGCTGACGCGCCCGGAGATCCCCTTGAGGGAGTCGAGGGCCCGCCCGGTGCGACGGGGGATGCACACCGGGCGGGCTCGAGGACAGTTCTACCTCATCAAGGATGGGTCATGCACCAAAAACCTGTTCGGCTTTGCCCACTACCAGCGAACAGGGAGCGAAATCAGGCCACGTGCCCGCATCGAGGGCCGCCACGCCAGCTCCTCCCGCGCCACGTCGAGCGCGAGCCCCGGAAGCCGCTCCAGCAGCGCTGCCAGCGCGATTTCCGTCTCCATCCTGGCCAGTGGGGCTCCGAGGCAGTAGTGGATCCCGTGCCCCAGCGCCAGATGACCGGAACGATCACGGTTCAAATCCAGCCGATCCGGCTCGGAAAAGTGATGAGGGTCACGATTGGCGGCGGCGAGGGACAGCAGGACGGTCTCCCCGGCGGGCACGGTCACCCCGCCGATCTCCACGTTCTCCAGCGGAAACCTCCGGATCGCGAGCGGCCCGGGCCCGTCCCACCGCATGAACTCCTCGACGGCCGCCCCGAGTCCGGCCGGATTCGCTCGCAAAGACTCCATCAAGACCGGGTGGTCCAGCAGGGCCAGAACGGCGTTGGCGATCAGGTGGACGGTGTTCTCGTAGCCCGCGAAGAGGATCAGGAACGCGAGCGAGCTCAATTCGTCCTCGGAGAGCCGGTCGGCCCCCTCGCTCCCGTCACCGTCACCGTCGCCGTCGCTGTCGCGGGCCGCGATGAGGTCGGAGAGCAGGTCGTCGCCGGGGGTGGCGCGCTTGCTCGCGATGAGGCCGGTGAAGAAGCGCATCATGTTGCCGATGGCCTCCTTCATCAGCTCCGGCCGGGCCGGGTCCGGGGTGATGAGCGCGTCCGTCCAGGCCCGGAAGTCCGGCCGCCGGTCCTGCGGTACGCCCAGCAGGTCGCATATGACGGTGATGGGCAGCGGGCCGGCGTAGGACGCGAGCAGATCCGTACGCCCCTCGGCCTCGATCGCGTCGAGGAGTTCGTCGGCGACGCGGCGCACCGGCTCGCGGAGCTTGTCCACGCGGCCGGGGGTGAAGGCCTTGACGACGAGGCGGCGGATGCGGGTGTGGTCCGGGGGGTCCATGTTGAGCAGGTTGGCGTCGAGGGCCGGAGGCAGCGCGAATCCGGCGTAGTTGCCCGGGGTGGCGTTGCGCTTGTCCAGGGACAGCCGCGGGTCGGCGAGCGCCCGGCGGACGTCCTCGTAGCGGGTCACCAGCCAGGCGGGCCGCCCGTCGGGGCCGGTGATGCGGTGGACCGGTCCGGCCTCGCGCAGCCGGGCGTAGGTGCCGTACGGGTCGTTGATGAGCGCGCTGACGTCGAAGGGCGCGGAAGGAGCGGGGTTCGGCATGGGAACCGACTCTAGAAGATCGGCCGCCCGGTGGCGGACGGACGGGTGTGAGGTCGAGGGCCGTGGTGTCGGGGTGCGTGCCGCGCGGCTCACCGCGCCCCTTCGGCCGGCCCCGCCGGAGGCGGACGCGCACGGGCGGCGCCGGATCCGTCGTGGTGACGGACCCGGCGCCGGCCTGTGGCGCAGGCGGCCTTGACCCCCGTCCAGGGCCACCTCGTCCATGGGCCGCACGCCGTCAGGGACGGCGTGCCGCGCTGATCTCCCGTAGTTCGTCGAGGACGGCGTCGACCACCGGGTCGTGGTAGACGTCCGCGACGAGGGCCAGGTGTTCGTGCTCCTCGGCCGGATCGGCGCTGACGGTGATGACGACGCTGTCGGCGTGCGGTGCGGGTACGTGCCCGGTGACCTGGTTCTGCAAGCCGCGCCGGAGGGCGGCGGCCTCCACGACCGCGGCGAGGCGGCGCTCGTCGAGCGCGGCGCCGGTCGCCTTGCGGCGGGCGATGTCCAGGGCGGCGGGCTCGACGTGGCGGCGGATGCCGCGCTGGATGTCGCGGATCTCGGCCATCTGGCGGTTCGCCCGCCACTCCAGGTCGGCGAAGGGCCAGCGGCCCGTCATGCCGTGCCCGGTGAGGGTGACCTCGGGGGCGTGCGCGGTGACGGCCTGCCAGAGCGGCTGCAGCCGGCGGAGCCTGCGCCAGGCGGCGACGCGGGGCCCGGCGGCGGGCAGCGAGAACCCGAGCAGGACCAGCAGCGCGGCGACCGAAGCGCTCATCGGGGCGACGCCGTTGGACAGCCAGTAGGCGTCGTGACCGGCCCAGGTCAGCACGAACCCGGCGAGCTTGCACAGGCAGTAGAGCAGGCCGAGCCAGCAGCCCGCGGCCAGGGTGCGCAGGCCCTTGGCGAGCCAGCACGGGCCGAGCTGGGCGGCGTAGCGCGGGCAGAGCGCGCCGAGGCCGGCGAGGCTCGTGCCGAAGATGGCCAGGTACAGCACCAGGAAGGCGACGACTCCGGGCGCGTCGGCGTAGGCGGTGCTGAAGTCGCGGGGGTGCTCCACGGCGTCGGGGCGGCCGACGGCGAAGCACACGATGGCCGTGATCCAGGCGACGGCCACGACGGCGACGGCGACCCGGGAGCGCACGGCGGCCCGTGCGCGGGCGGCGGCGTCGCCGTGGCTGGTCCAGCGCAGCAGGAGGATCGTGGCGCCGGAGGCGAACAGGACCACGGCCGAGTAGAGGAAGACCATGGCCAGGTTGGCGACGCCGGTCAGCCGGTCGAAGGCGCGGTAGACGCTCGGCGCGGAGAACAGGAAGACGATGGGCACGCCGGAGGTCATCAGGGCGGTCAGGCCCAGGTCGACGTTGCCGCGGTCGCGGAACCAGGCGCGGGCCTTGTAGGCGACGATGGCCCAGGTGATCGCGCTGAAGGTCAGGTAGAGGGCGTCAAACACCGTCGCCCCCTCCGCCGTTCGCGCCGGCTGCGCCGTGCCCGGCCGCGCCGTGCTCGCGGATCTGCCGCCGGACGTGCTGAAGGGCGGGGCCGAGGGAGGCCGCCAGCTCGGCGGCCTCGCCCTCCAGGCGCGCGTCCTGGCCGGGCGGCGGGGGCACGACCTTCTCCATGAGGAGGGTGCCGAGGATCTCGGTCTCGCGCTCGGTGAGGTTGTCGTAGCAGTGGTGGCGGGCGAGGCCCATGGTCAGGCCCATGCGGCGCATGGCGGTCGCCACGTCGACCGAGGGGGTCCACACCTTGAGGGCGTCCTCGGTGACGGCCGGGTCCTGGTCGTGGCCGAGCAGCAGGTGGCCGATCTCGTGCAGCACGATGTGGACCTGGTGCCAGGGGGACGTCTTCTGCTCGTAGATGACCCAGTACGCGTCGTCGGTGGTGGCGGTCATGCCGGAGACGACGCCGTCGAGGCTCATGGGGACCAGGCGGATCGGGCGTCCGACGCGGCGCGCGACGACGTCGCACAGGCCCTGGAGGTCGGTGGACGCGGGCAGCGCGAGCTCCTGGATGAGCTGCTTGCACCGGCGCCGTATGCGCCCCACTCGCATGCCTGCACCGTCCTCGTCCTCGGTACGCCGCCAGTAAGTGAAGAGCCGGTCATCCGCCGTGACGGTCACGGGCGCTCCTCACCACCCGCGTCGGGCGGGTCGGACGGTAGGTTCATCTGCTGCCGGAACTGGGAGATGATGGTGGTCAGGCTGTCCTGCACCTCGGGCGGCAGGCCGACCGAGCGCAGGGCGATGGCCCGCACCCGCTGGTCCCGCATGGCGACCAGGAAGCGGACCTCCTCCTCCACGCGGGCGGCCTGCGAGTCCGAGAGGTCGCCCATCAGATAACCGACGGGCACCGCGAAGAACTTGGCCAGGGCGCGCAGCACGTCCGGGCTGGGGTTGGCGCGGCGGCCGTTGCGCAGCATCGACAGATACTGCTCGGTGAGGCCGGTCCCGCCGTACTCCGCGCCGTTGGTGATCTCGTCGGCGACGTGTCCGTTGGTGTAGGGCGCGCCGGGCGGGTGCATGTTCGCGAACAGGTAGTTGAGCCGCGCCGCGAGCGTGCTGCGCGCGTCGCCTGCCGCCCCATCGCCCCCGACTGCCATCTGCTCCCGTCCTCACCGGCCGACGTTCCCCCACGGCACCTCACGGCCAGTTAAGCCGGAGGTGACTGCGAGAGGCATCCTGTCACGGCCTAGGCCCGTAGCACTAGTCCGTCCAGGGTTTCAGCTCGGTGACGGACTTAACCACGAGTTGATAGCCCGGTGAACGACCGGGGACTTCCGGGGCGCGGGCGCTCCGGTCCCGGCCGCGGGCGTGCCGCTCCCGAGCCGCGGGCGTTCCGCTCCCGGGTACAGGAAAGCGCCGGAGCCGCCGGATGCATTCCGCCGGATCCCGGGAGCGGACCGGGCGATGCGGGGCGGCGGGCACCGCTCCGGCGTGTCCCACGTCCTCGTGAATCCTGTCGCGTCCTGGCCTGTTCACCCCGGTCCCGCCCGTAGGACGATGACACGCTCGCCACGAGGAGGTATCCGACCATGCTCAGACCTCACAGACCCCGCACCCTGCACGGCCTGGCCGCCGCTCTGCTGTCGGGGGTGCTGGTCGTCGCCGCGGCCGGCACCGGTGCGGCCGCCGGCGGGGGGCCTCCGCGGCGCGCCGCGGCCGACGCCGACGCCTACTGGACACCGGAGCGCATGGCGGCCGCCCTGCCGGCCGGGCAGCGCGCGGGAGGGGCGGGGGGCCCGGCGGGCGCCGGAGCCGTGCCGCCCAGCCATCCGTTCGACGGGCTGCCGCAGGTGGGCACGTTCTTCTGGACGGACGGGAACAACACCGGCCGCTTCTGCGGCGGTACGGTCGTGCGCAGCCCGCGCCGGAACCTGGCCGTGAGCGCGGCCCACTGCCTGCGCTCGCCGGATCCCAAGAAGCGGCTGACGTTCGTGCCCCAGTACCACGACGGCCTCAAGCCCCACGGCGTCTTCCCCGTGGAGGACATCTTCATCGACCAGCGCTACTACGACCTGGGGACGGACCGCGGGGCGCGCTGGGACTACACGGTGCTGCGGCTCGGCGAGCGCGAGGACGGCGAGGACGTGCAGGACGCCGTCGGCGGCTTCGGCCTCGGGATCCGCCCGGGGTACGCGCACCGGGACGTCCGGCTCATCGGCTATCCGGGCAGCAGCGACGCCAAGTACCCCAAGCCGCTGGACTGTTCCTCCTCCACGCGCCGCTACACCAGCACCGATCCGAACGCCCCGGGCGACTTCCTGGAGATCGCCTGCGCGGGCTACGTCGGCGGCACGTCGGGCGGGCCGTTCCTCGTGCGCGACGAGGACGGGTACGAGGTCATCGGCGTGATCGGCGGCTACCACACCGGGGGCGACACCCCGGACATCTCGTACAGCTCGTACTTCACGCACGACCTGCTGGAGCTGTATCTGGACGCCGTGGACGGCGACCGTCCCGCGGGCCGGTGAGCGGGGCGCAGGAGCCCCCGCCCACCGGCCGCGCGGGGCGCTACTGCCCCGCGGGGCGGCGGCGCGGGTGGCGGGTCAGCACGTAGCCGCCGATGGCCGCGAGCGCGCCGAGCACGGCGCCGCCGACGGTCCACGCCCAGCGGTCCGACCACCAGCTGCCGTTCCAGCCGTCCTCCGGCTCCGCCACGGCCGCGGCGTGCAGCGGGGCGACCTCGCCGCCCTCGGCGCGGGCGCCGCCCGCGTCCTTCGCCGTCGCCTCGACCTCCGCCTTCACGGGCAGGCCGTGGTCCCGGTCGGGGCCCTCGGTCAGCGTGAGGCGGACGTAGTACGCGCCGGGCAGCGGGTCGTTCGCCCACTGCTCGGCCCACGGGCGGACGGTCCGCAGCGTGCAGGTCAGGGTCACCGAGGCGTCCTGCTCGGAGGCCCGCTTCGTGGGCTCGCCGGAGGCGCAGGCCTGGCGGCGGCGCAGCCCGTCGTAGACGTCGAGCTGCCAGACGGCGGCGCCGTGCCGCGCGGACGCCTCCGGCAGGTTGACGGTGGCCTTCACCTGCGGCTGCTGCCCGGCGCCAGCCGGGAACTGCCAGTACAGGTAGTCGCCCGTGGAGGCGTCGGCCGTGGCCTTCTGCCCCTGCTTGAGGACGGTGGCCGTGCGGAAGCCCGTACCGGCCTCCGTGGGCGCGCCGTCCTCACCGGCCCGGGCGCTCGGGCTCGGCGAGGCGGCAGCGGCGGCGCCGGCCGAGGTGAACAGTGCGGCGGCGGCGAGCAGTCCGGCCGCGGCCGCGCGGGCCTTGGGGGCCGTAAGGGACAGTCTCATCAGTTCGCCCTCCACACCGAGACGCGCCAGCGGGAGACCCAGCCCCACACCAGCCCTGCGATCAGCCCGGTCAGGGCCAGGACGCCCAGCAGCACCCAGCCCCGGCCGAGGCCGAACGCGGCCAGGTCGGAGGGGTTGTCGGGGGCGTCGGCGAGGTCCACGGCCAGCTCGACGGGCAGGCCCGGGTCGCGCTTGACGTTCGCGGGGGCCGAGAAGGAGCTGGAGACCTCCAGGCAGACGGTCCGCGGCTCCTTGCCCTTCTCGTCCTCGTCCCCGGACCGGCCGTTGGGGTAGCGGAGGCCGGACGAGATGACGTCCGTGCGCCCGCTGCCGGCCTCGGCGCCGCGGACGAGCTCCTGGCCGCCTTCGCTCACGGCGCGCACCAGCACGCCGTAGTCACGGTCGACGGCGCGGTCCGCGCCGATGCTCACGGACGTCCGCAGCTCCTGGCCCGGCTTCACCTTGACGCGGTACCAGCGGTGCTCGGAGAACGTCTCGCGGTCGGTCCACAGGCCGGCGCCGATCTCGGGTGCCTTGGAGCAGGAGTCCGTGCCCTGGACGGGCTTCGGGGTCTCGACGGGCGTCTCGGAGCGGCGCACGAGCTGCTTGATGCGGCCGGACAGCTCCTTGGTGTGGCGCACGGTGCTGTACGTGCCGCCGGTGGCTTCGGCGATGCAGCTGAGCTGCTCGCGCGTCTTGTCGTCCTGGGCCAGGCCCAGGGTGTCGATCGTCAGGTGCGTGCCCTTGGCCGCGAGTTCGCGGGCCACGTCGCACGGGTCGGGCTGGCCGCAGGAGTCCTCGCCGTCGGTGATGAGGACGATGCGGCGGGTGCCGCCGTCCGTGCCGAGGTCCTGGTCGGCGCCGCGCAGGGCGTAGCCGATGGGGGTCCAGCCGGTGGGCCGCAGCGTCGCGACGGCGGCCTTGGCCTCGGTGCGGTCGACGCGGCCGACGGGGTAGAGCTGCTTGCTGTCGCGGCAGCCGAGCTCCTTGTTGTCACCGCCGTAGTCGGCGCCGAGGGTGCGGATGCCGAGCCGCACGCCCTCCGGGACCGCGTCGATGACCTCGTTGAACGCCTGCTGCGCGGCGGCCATGCGGGTGCGGGTGCCGCCGTCCACGTCCTGGGCGCGCATCGAGCCGCTGACGTCCAGCACCAGCTCGACCTTCGGGGAGTCCTTCGGGGGGCCGTCGGCGGCGTTCGCCGGCGCGATCCCCCCGGCCAGGGCGGCGAGGAGGGCGCACGCGCCCGCTGCCAGCCGTTTTCTGATGATCATCCAAAAGATCCTACTGACCGCCGGAGGCCGAAACGCCCGGGGGGACGGCCGCGGGCAAGCGCGTGTGCATGCCCGGGCCGTTCCTCCGCCGCGTACGACCGTCCGCCCCTCATGGGGCAGGACTTCAGCCCTCCGCGTCCTCCGTGCCTTCTTCCAGGGAGCCTTCGGTCTCCAGGAAGACCTGCCGCAGCGCTTCGAGCGTCTCCGCGTCGGGCTTGGCCCACATGCCGCGGCTCTCCGCCTCCAGGAGCCGCTCGGAGATGCCGTGCAGGGCCCAGGGGTTGGCCTCCTGCAAGAAGGCGCGGTTCTCCGCGTCCAGGACGTAGGTCTGGGCGAGCTTGTCGTACATCCAGTCGGCGACGACGCCGGTCGTGGCGTCGTAGCCGAACAAGTAGTCCACGGTGGCGGCGAGTTCGAACGCGCCCTTGTAGCCGTGGCGGCGCATGGCCTCGATCCAGCGCGGGTTGACCACGCGGGCCCGGAAGACGCGGGACGTCTCCTCGACGAGGGTGCGGGTGCGGATCGTCTCCGGGCGGGTGGAGTCGCCGATGTACGCCTCGGGGGCCTTGCCCCGCAGCGCCTTGACCGTGGCGACCATGCCGCCGTGGTACTGGAAGTAGTCGTCGGAGTCGGCGATGTCGTGCTCGCGGGTGTCCGTGTTCTTGGCCGCGACCGCGATGCGCTTGTACGCCGTCTCCATCTCCTCCCGGGCCGGACGGCCTTCGAGGCCGCGGCCGTAGGCGTAGCCGCCCCACACCGTGTAGACCTCGGCGAGGTCGGCGTCGGTGCGCCAGTCGCGGCTGTCGATCAGCTGGAGCAGGCCGGCGCCGTACGTGCCCGGGCGGGATCCGAAGATGCGGGTGGTGGCGCGGCGTTCGTCGCCGTGCGCGGCGAGGTCCGCCCGGGCGTGGGCGCGGACGTAGTTCTGCTCGGCCGGCTCGTCGAGCGAGGCCACCAGCCGTACGGCGTCGTCGAGGAGGCCGATCACGTGCGGGAACGCGTCGCGGAAGAAGCCGCTGATGCGGAGGGTGACGTCGATGCGGGGGCGGCCGAGCTCTTCGAGGGCGACGGGTTCGAGGCCCGTCACGCGCCTCGACGCCTCGTCCCAGACCGGGCGGACGCCCATCAGGGCCAGGGCCTCGGCGACGTCGTCGCCCGCCGTGCGCATCGCGCTCGTGCCCCACAGGGACAGGCCGACCGACTGCGGCCATGCGCCGTTGTCGGTGCGGTAGCGCTCCAGGAGGGAGTCCGCGAGGGCCTGGCCGGTCTCCCACGCGAGGCGGCTCGGGACGGCCTTGGGGTCTACGGAGTAGAAGTTGCGGCCGGTCGGAAGGACGTTGACGAGACCGCGCAGGGGCGAGCCGGAGGGGCCTGCCGGTACGAAGCGGCCTTCCAGTGCCTTGACGGCGTTGTCGAGTTCCGCGGTCGTGCCTGCCAGGCGGGGGACCACCTCGCGGGCCGCGAAGTCCAGGACGGCCGCGACCTGTTCGCCGCGGGCGGCGGCCACGGCGGGAACGGCGGAACGGTCCCAGTCCGCCGCCTCCATCGCCTCTACCAGCGCCCGCGCCTCGGCCTCCGCCTCGTCCGCCGTCGTGCGGGTCGCCGCCGACTCGTCCAGGCCCAGCGCCTCGCGCAGGCCCGGCAGGGCGGACTTGCCGCCCCAGATCTGGCGGGCGCGGAGGATCGACAGCACGAGGTTCACCCGCGCCTCACCGGTGGGCGCGCCGCCCAGGACGTGCAGGCCGTCGCGGATCTGCGCGTCCTTGACCTCGCACAGCCAGCCGTCGACGTGCAGCAGGAAGTCGTCGAAGCCGTCGTCGTCCGGGCGCTCCTCCAGACCGAGGTCGTGGTCGAGCTTGGCGGCCTGGATGAGGGTCCAGATCTGGGCGCGGATCGCCGGGAGCTTGGCCGGGTCCATCGCGGAGATCTGCGCGTACTCGTCGAGGTGCTGCTCCAGGCGCGTGATGTCGCCGTACGACTCGGCGCGGGCCATCGGCGGCACGAGGTGGTCGACGAGCGTGGCGTGGGCGCGGCGCTTGGCCTGCGTGCCCTCGCCGGGGTCGTTGACGAGGAAGGGGTAGACGAGCGGGAGGTCGCCGAGCGCGGCGTCGGGGCCGCAGGCGGCGGACAGGCCGGCGTTCTTGCCGGGCAGCCACTCCAGGTTGCCGTGCTTGCCGAGGTGCACCATGGCGTCGGCGCCGAAGCCGCCGTCCTCGCGGGCGGCCGCGATCCAGCGGTACGCGGCGAGGTAGTGGTGCGAGGGCGGCAGGTCGGGGTCGTGGTAGATGGCGATGGGGTTCTCGCCGAAGCCGCGCGGCGGCTGGATGAGGATCAGCAGGTTGCCGCGGCGCAGGGCCGCCAGGACGATGTCGCCCTCGGGGTTGCGGCTGCGGTCGAGGAACATCTCGCCCGGCGGCGGGCCCCAGTGCTGCTCGACGGACTCGCGCAGCTCCTGCGGCAGCTTCGCGTACCAGCGCTTGTAGTCGGCGGCCGGGATGCGGACGGGGTTGCGGGCGAGCTGCTCCTCGGTGAGCCAGTCCTGGTCGTGGCCGCCGGCGTCGATGAGGGCGTAGATGAGCTCGTCGCCGTCGCCGGACGCCAGGCCGGGGACCTCTTCCGTGCCGAAGTCGTAACCCTCCTCGCGCAGCCGGCGCAGGAGCGCGACGGCGCTGGCGGGGGTGTCGAGGCCGACGGCGTTGCCGATGCGGGAGTGCTTGGTGGGGTACGCGGAGAGGACGAGCGCGATCCGCTTCTCGGCGGCGGGGATGTGCCGCAGCCGGGCGTGGCGGACGGCGATGCCGGCGACGCGGGCCGCCCGCTCGGGGTCGGCGACGTAGGCGGGCAGGCCGTCCTCGTCGACCTCCTTGAAGGAGAACGGGACGGTGATGATGCGGCCGTCGAACTCGGGCACGGCGACCTGAGTGGCGGCGTCGAGCGGCGAGAGGCCCTCGTCGTTCTCCTCCCAGGCGCTGCGCGGGCCGGTCAGGCACAGGGCCTGGAGGATCGGCACGTCGAGGGCGGCGAGGGCACCGGCGTCCCACGACTCGTCGTCGCCGCCGGCGGAGGCCTCGGCGGGCTTGGTGCCGCCCGCGGCGAGCACGGTGGTGACGACGGCGTCGGCGCCGCGCAGGGCGTCGATCAGCTCGGGCTCGGGGGCGCGCAGGGAGGCCACGTACAGCGGCAGGGCGCGGCCCCCGGCGTCCTCGACGGCGCCGCACAGGGCCTCGACGAAGGCGGTGTTGCCGCTCATGTGGTGGGCGCGGTAGTAGAGCACCGCGATGAGCGGGCCGCTCGCGCCGGCCCGGGGGGTGCGCTCCAGCTCGCCCCAGGCGGGGGCGGGCGCGGGGGGCTCGAAGCCGTGGCCGGTGAGGAGCACGGTGTCGGAGAGGAAGCGGGCGAGCTGTTCGAGGTTGGCC
The DNA here is from genome assembly GCF_003626645.1 of Streptomyces klenkii. GTDB lineage: Bacteria > Actinomycetota > Actinomycetes > Streptomycetales > Streptomycetaceae > Streptomyces > Streptomyces klenkii. The sequence goes on from NZ_RBAM01000012.1 coordinate 204,840, forward strand.
GGGCCGCCGTGGGCGAGGTAGGCGTGGGCCTCGGCGGCGATGCCGACGGGGACGGTGGAGGCCTCCATCAGCTGGGCGTCGGGCGCCTGTTCGCCGGTCAGGACGACGACGGGGCGGTCGCCGGCGAGCAGCAGGTCCAGGCCCTCCTGCCAGGCGCGGATGCCGCCGAGGAGGCGGACGACGACGAGGTCGGTGCCTTCCAGGAGCTCCGGGAGGTCGTCGAGGGCGAGCCGGGCGGGGTTGGCGAGCCGGTACGGGACCGGGGCCTCATGAGCAGCAGCCGCGCGGGCGCTGAGCAGGTCGGTGTCGGACGTCGACAGGAGAAGGATCACGCGGCGCTCCCCAGGGCATCGTGGGTCGCCCGGGGTGCCCGGCACCGGAATGTGCGCATGCGGCGGCAAGCCTTCCTCGGGGTCCGCGCCCCGGGCGGTTGGAGGACGGCGGGAGTTCCTGACTCACCCGGCGGACTGCCGGGCTCACAGTGGCGGGACCGTGCCGGAATCTCACCGGCTTCCTCCCCTGTCGCCGTCGCTGGCGTTTGGCGGAGCGGCGCTCGCGGAGCGGGCACTGTTCCACCGTTGAGCATAGTAAAGCCCAGGCAGACGGCGGTACGGGAGTGTTCGGGGCGTGCGGTACGGGGCCGTGCGCCGGGCAGGGGCGTCGGTATGCTCGCCGCCATGTCCACCACCCCCGCACCTCCCCCGGACCGGGCCGTCCCCGGTGCCGGCGCACCCTCCGCGGGGCCCGTCCGCGAGCGGGGCGACGCCTGCCCCGGCGCGCTGCGCCTGCACGCCGCGGACGACGGTGCGCTGGCCCGGATCCGGCTGCCCGGCGGGTTGTTGACGACCCATCAGGCGATGGGGCTGGCCCGGATCTCGGAGGATCTCGGGGACGGGCACCTCGACCTCACCTCGCGCGGCAACGTCCAGCTGCGGGGCCTCGCCGAGGACTGCGGGGGCACGGTCGCCGGGCGGCTGCGGGAGCACGGATTGCTGCCGTCGGACCGGCACGACCGGATCCGTAACGTGGCGGCCTCGCCGCTGTGCGGCCTGGACGGGTGGCGGGCGGATTCCGGCCCGGACTCCAGCCCTGATTCCGCTTCCGGCTCGGAAGGGGCGCCGGCCGACGTCCATGCTTGGGCCCGTGAGCTGGATGAACTGCTCTGTGCCGACGACGCCGGCGCCGATCTGACCGCTCTCTCCGGCCGGTTCCTCTTCGGGCTGGACGACGGGCGCGGCGACATCGTGGCCCTCCGGCCCGATGTGACATTGATCGCAAGCGGCCCCGGGCGGGCCGGACTGTACTTCGGCACCTCCGGGCCCGGCCTGTGCGTCGCCGCCGCGGACGCCCCGCGCGCGGCCGTGCTGGCGGCGGCCGAGTTCCTGGCGGCGCGGGAGGCCTGCGGCAGTACGGCGTGGCGCGTACGGGAGCTGCCCGCCGGGCAGCGGCCGGCCGCCGGCGGTCTCGCGGAGCGGCTCACGGCGGCGGGCATCGCCTGCACGCCGCTCCCCTCCCCTCTCCGGCTTCCCCTCGGCGAGCCGCCCGCACCGGGGGTGGTGACGGGCCCGGGCGGGCTCCGCGCCCTGTCGGTGACGGCGCCGCTGGGGCGGCTGACCAGCACTCAAGTGCGGGTCGTCAGCCGCATGGCCCTTGACTCCGGGAGCGGGGAGGTGCGTGTGACCCCCTGGCGCGGCCTCGTCGTCCCCGGCTTCCCGGCGGCGAAGGCACCGGGGCTGCTGGCTGTGCTCGCGCACGCCGGGTTCGTCACCTCCGCGGACTCCGCCTGGCACCGCGCGGGCGCGTGCGCCGGGCGCCCCGGATGCGCCAAGTCCCTCGCCGACGTGCGGGCGGACGCGGCGGACTGCCTCGCGGGCGGGCAGCCTGCCGGTGCGGCGGCGCTCCCGGTGTACTGGTCCGGGTGCGAGCGGCGCTGCGGGCACCCCGGGGGCGGCCCGTGGGTCGACGTCCTGGCCACGGGCGACGGCTACCGGGTGACGGTGCGGGACCGGAACGACGAGAACGGCGGCCGGCAGGACGCCGCGCCCCGGACGGTGACGACAGCAGGGCTCGCCGGCGCGGTGGCGGCGGCACGTACCACGACATGAACGAGGACACAGTGTTCGACTACGACAAGGACGGCGCGTCCATCTACCGCCAGTCCTTCGCCACCATCCGCTCCGAGGCGGACCTCGGCGGGCTGCCGCCCGACGTCGGCCGGGTCGCGGTGCGCATGATCCACGCCTGCGGGATGACGGACCTCGTCAAGGACCTCGCCTACTCCCCCGGCGTGGTCGCTAAGGCACGCGCGGCGCTGCTCTCCGGGGCGCCCATCCTGTGCGACGCGAACATGGTCGCCAGCGGCGTCACCCGCAAGCGCCTGCCGGCGGACAACGAGGTGCTGTGCACGCTCGCCGACCCGGCGGTGCCCGAGCTGGCGCAGCGCATGGGCACGACCCGCAGCGCCGCGGCCCTGGAGCTGTGGCGCGACAAGCTGGACGGCGCCGTCGTGGCCGTCGGCAACGCGCCCACCGCGCTCTTCCGGCTGCTGGAGATGGTGGCCGGGGGCGCCCCCCGGCCGGCCGCGGTGCTCGGCATCCCGGTCGGCTTCATCGGCGCCGCCGAGTCCAAGGACGCCTTGGCCGGCAGCCCGCTGGGGCTGGAGTACCTGGTGGTGCGGGGGCGGCGCGGCGGCAGTGCCATGGCCGCCGCCGCGATCAACGCGATAGCGAGCGAGGAAGAGTGAGCGAGCAGCAACCGCAGACCACGGACCGGAACACGGGACGGCTGTACGGAGTGGGGCTCGGCCCCGGCGACCCGTCGCTGATGACCGTACGGGCCGTCGAGGTCATCGCGGCGGCCGACGTCGTCGCGTACCACAGCGCCCGGCACGGCCGCTCCATCGCGCGCTCCATCGCCGAACGCCACCTGCGCCCCGAGCACATCGAGGAACGCCTGGTCTACCCCGTCACGACCGAGACCACGGACCACCCCGGCGGCTACCGGGGCGCGATGGAGGAGTTCTACGAGGAGGCCGCGGAGCGCCTCGCCGCGCACCTGGACGCCGGGCGCACGGTGGCCGTCCTCGCGGAGGGCGACCCGCTCTTCTACAGCTCCTACATGCACATGCACAAGCGCCTCGCGGACCGCTACCCCACCGAGGTGATCCCCGGCGTCACGTCCGTGAGCGCGGCGGCCGCCCGGCTCGGCGAGCCGCTCGTCGAGGGCGAGGAGGTCCTGACGATCCTGCCGGGCACGCTGCCCGAGGAGGAGCTCACGGCACGGCTCGCCGCCACCGACTCGGCCGTCGTCATGAAGCTCGGCCGGACCTTCCCGGCGGTGCGGGGCGCGCTGGAGCGCTCCGGGCGGCTCGCCGACGCGCGGTACGTCGAGCGCGCGACGATGAACGGCGAGCGGACGGGGCGGCTGGCGGACATCGACCCCTCGTCCGTGCCGTACTTCTCGGTGGCCGTGCTGCCGAGCCGTGTCGACGCCGCGCCCCGCGCGGAGCGGGGCGAGGTTGTGGTCGTCGGGCTCGGCCCGGCCGGCCCGCTGTGGCTCACCCCCGAGGCGCGCGGCGAGCTCGCGGCCGCGCAGGACCTCGTCGGCTACAGCACCTACGTGGACCGGGTGCCGGCCCGGCCCGGCCAGCGCCGCCACGCCTCCGACAACAAGGTGGAGTCGGAGCGGGCCGAATTCGCGCTGGACCTCGCGCGGCAGGGGCGGCGCGTCGCCGTCGTCTCGTCGGGCGACCCCGGCGTCTTCGCCATGGCCACGGCGGTCCTGGAGGTCGCCTCGGAAGGCCCGTACCTCGACATCCCGGTACGGGTGGTGCCCGGCATGACCGCCGCCCACGCGGCCGCCTCCCGCGCGGGCGCCCCGCTGGGCCACGACTACGCGGTCGTGTCGCTGTCGGACCGGCTCAAGCCGTGGGAGGTCATCGCGGAGCGGCTGCGGTCCGCGGCCTCCGCGGACCTGGTGCTCGCCCTGTACAACCCCGGCTCCCGCAGCCGCGTCTGGCAGGTCGGCAAGGCCCGCGACCTGCTGCTGGAGTTCCGCGCCCCGAGCACGCCCGTGGTCCTGGGCCGCGACGTGGGCGGCCCCGAGGAGAGCGTCCGCATCGTCCCCCTCGGCGAACTCGACCCGGCCGAGGTCGACATGCGCACGATCCTCCTGGTCGGCTCGACACAGACCCGCGTGGCCCGCCGCACGGCGGACGGCTCCCCGGAACGGATCGTCTGGACACCGCGGAGGTATCCGGAGGGGTGAGGTAGGGCCGGCGGCGGGGGGCAGTGCCGAAGGCCGCTCAGGCGTCGGGGAAGCAGCGGCGCAGCCACTCCGCGGCCTCTGCCGGGTCCGCCGCCGTCGGTACGCCCTCCGGGGCCGGAGGGCGGCGGACCACCACGACCGGGATGCCCGCCTCGCGGGCCGCGGCCAGTTTCGCCGACGTGGCCGCCGCCCCGCTGTCCTTCGTCACGAGGACGTCCACGCGGTGGCGGCGCAGCAGCTCCCGCTCGCCGTCCAGCGTGAACGGACCGCGGTCCAGGAGAACTTCCATGCGGGGCGGAGCCGGCGGCTCGGGGGCGTCCACGGAGCGGACGAGGAACCACATATCCTCGAGGTGCGCGAAGGCCGCCAAGCCCATCCGGCCCGTGGTCAGGAACGCCCGCTCCCCCAGCGCGGGCAGCAGTCCGGCGGCCTCCGCCAGGGAGGCGACCGGGTACCAGCGGTCGCCCGGGCCCGGCTCCCAGCCGGGGCGGCGCACGGCCAGCAGGGGAACGCGGGCGGCCGCGGCGGCCTCCGCCGCGTTGAAACTGATCGTGCCGGCGAAAGGATGGGTGGCGTCGATGAGCGCGTCCACCTGCTGCTCGCGCAGCCACCGGGCGAGGCCGCTCGGGCCCCCGAACCCCCCGATGCGGACCTCTCCGGCGGGCAGCCGGGGCTGCGCCACGCGCCCCGCGAGGGACGTCGTCACCCGGAGCCCGGAGTCCTCGGCCAGCTCGCCGGCGAGCCTGCGCGCCTCCGTCGTGCCGCCCAGGATCAGGATGTGGCGCCGGTCGCTCACGTCGTGCCTTTCTGTTCGGACCCGGCTCGGCCGGCGGCCGCGGTCGGCGGCCGGGTGCAACCCTACGGTCGGAGGCAGCCTTGACTGACACCGCCACCGGCTCGGCCGGCAACGCCGCCGGCGGCCGCGCCGCCCAGTTGCAGCACACCGGTCTCCGCCACGGCTGGACGACCGGCGCGTGCGCGACCGCCGCCACGACCGCCGCCTACACCGCGCTCCTCACGGGCGAGTTCCCCGACCCCGTGACGATCACCCTGCCCAAGGGGCAGACGCCCGCCTTCGCCCTCGCCGCCGAGCGGGCCGGGGACGGGAGCGCCATGGCCGGCATCGTCAAGGACGCCGGTGACGATCCGGACGTCACCCACGGTGCGCTGGTCCGTGCGACCGTACGGATCCTCCCGCCCGGTTCCGGCGTCGTGTTCCGGGCCGGGCCGGGCGTGGGCACCGTCACCCGGCCCGGGCTGCCCCTGGACGTGGGCGAGCCCGCCATCAACCCCGTGCCCCGGCAGATGATGCGCGACCACGTCGCCGCGGTCGCCGCCCGGCACGGCGGCTCGGGCGACGTCGAGATCGAGGTCTCCGTCGACCACGGCGCGGAGATCGCCCGCTCGACCTGGAACCCCCGGCTCGGAATCCTCGGCGGCATCTCCATCCTCGGCACCACGGGCATCGTCGTGCCGTACTCGTGCTCCGCCTGGATCGACAGCATCCGGCGCGGCGTGGACGTGGCCCGCGCGGCCGGCCGCCGCCACGTCGCCGGCTGTACGGGGTCGACGTCGGAGAAGGTCGCCGTCGCCGTGCACGGCCTGCCGGAGGACGCCCTCCTGGACATGGGCGACTTCGCGGGCGCGGTCCTGAAGTACATCCGCCGGCACCCCGTGGACCGGCTCACCGTCGCCGGCGGCTTCGCCAAGCTGTCCAAGCTGGCCGCCGGCCACCTCGACCTGCACTCGGGGCGGTCCCAGGTCGACAAGGGGTTCCTCGCGGAGCTGGCCCGGCACGGGGGTGCGGGCGAGGAGCTCGCCACGGCCGTCGCCTCCGCCAACACCGGCCTGGAGGCCCTGCGGCTGTGCGAGGCCGCCGGCGTTCCGCTCGGCGACCTGGTCGCCGCCACCGCCCGCGACGAGGCGCTCGCCGTGCTGCGCGGCGCGCCCGTCGCGGTCGACGTCATCTGCATCGACCGCGCGGGCGTCATCGTGGGGCGGGCGGAGGCGGTGGGGCCCGCGTCCAGCGGTATTTAGCGGAGGGTGTTGACCTGCGTGGCCCCTGCCGGCTTGTCCTTTGCCGGCTTCGGCAGCGTCCCGCAGAACTCGCCCTCGAACATGTTCTCAAAGGGCGGGCTCTCGTTGAGCCAGTCACCGTTGATGTTGAAGGTCAGCATGTGCTTGCCGTCGCGCGTGCCCGCGGCACCCGTGAGGGAGCCCCAGACCACGCCGTCGTGCCCGTACACCTGCGCGCCGCACGTCAGCTTGCGGGAGATGATGCCCAGGCCGTACGTGTAGTGCTCGCCCGTCTCGACGGTGGTGAGCATCTTGTCCAGCTGCTTCTTCGGCAGCAGCTTGCCCTGGAGGAGGCCGCTGAAGAACCGGTTGAGGTCACCGCTCGTGCTCACCACCTCGCCCGTGGCGCCCGACCAGGACGGCCGGTACTCGGTGGCGTCGTAGATCTCCGGGCCCGGGTCCGGCACGTACAGCTTCGAGTAGCCGACCGGGTGCGGGGCCGGGAGCTTCGGGTCCGTGCCGGGGAAGGTCGTCTCCTTCAGGCCCATCGGCTTGACGATGCGGCGCTCCACCTCGCGGGCGTACGGCTTCCCCGTCACCTTCTCGATGATCATGCCGCCGAGGACGAAGTTCGTGTTCGAGTAACGCCAGCCCTTGCCGGGCTCGAAGTCCGGGCCGTACTTGATGCCCATCGCCACGATCTGCTCGGGCGTCTTGATGTCGTAGCGGTGCTCGAAGAAGCCCTGCCCGTTCATCTGCTCGTTCCACTCGGGCGTGTACACCATGTCGTGCACGCCGCTGGTGTGGTTGAGGAGCTGACGGATCGTGATCTTGTTGGCGTCGTAGCCGTTGCCCTTGACCACGCCGGGAAGCCACTTCTCGACGGAGTCGTCGATGCTCAGCTTCCCCTCCGCCTCCAGCTGGAGCAGGACCGTGGCGACGAAGGTCTTCGTGATGCTGCCCGCGCGGAAGTGGTCGGCGGCGGTGCGCTTGCGCTTCGTGGCCGTGTCCGCGTAGCCGGCGGAGCCGGACCAGGTGCCGTTGGGCGTGAGGGTGCCTGCTGCTACGCCGGGCATGCCGGCGGCGACGAGGCCGTTGAGGGCTTCCTGGGTGGCGGCGTGGCTCTCGGCGCCCGCCGGGGCGCCGGTCGCTGCGCTTGCCGGGGCTGCTGCGGTGGCTGCGATTGCGGTTGCCGCGAGGGCTACGAGTGCGGCTCTTGCGGTTTTTGACGTGCGCTTCGGCATGCGGGTCCCCCCTGGGAAGATCATTTCTCGGTAAGCATAGGCTAACCTTCCTTCCCGCAGGGGTTGCGGTGGCGGTCCGTCGAGTACAGGTAGCTGTCCGGGAACTGCTCCGCCGCGAGCGTGCGGCCCACGATGATGACCGCCGTGCGGATCACCCCGGCCTCCCGCACCTTGTGCGCGATGTCCGCGAGCGTGCCGCGCAGGACCAGTTCGTCCGGGCGGCTCGCCATCGCGACGACCGCCGCGGGGCAGTCGGCGCCGTAGTGCGGCAGGAGTTCGGCGACGACCTCGTCGGTGTAGCGGGCGGCCAGGTGCAGGACCAGCAGGGCGCCGCTGCGGCCCAGGGTCGCGAGGTCCTCGCCGGGAGGCATGGAGGTGGCCTGGCGGGCGATCCGGGTGAGGATCACCGTCTGGCCGACCGTCGGCACGGTCAGCTCGCGGCCGAGGGCGGCGGCGGCCGCGGCGAAGGCGGGGACGCCGGGCACGATCTCGTACGGGACGCCGGCGGCGTCCAGGCGGCGCATCTGCTCGGCCACGGCGCTGAAGACGGAGGGGTCGCCGGAGTGGAGGCGGGCCACGTCGTGGCCGGCCTCGTGGGCCCGGGTCAGCTCGTCGGTGATCTGGTCGAGGTTCAGGCCGGAGGTGTCGACCAGGCGGGCCTCTTGCGGGCACTCCGCGAGGAGTTCGCGCGGGACGAGGCTGCCGGCGTAGAGGCAGACGCCGGCGCGGGCGAGGATGCGGGCGCCGCGGAGGGTGATGAGGTCGGCGGCGCCGGGGCCGGCGCCGATGAAGTACACGGTCACGGGTGCAGTTCTCCTGTGGGTGCGGGTGGGTGGTGGGTCGGGGGCGGGGCGGGGCCGGCCCTTCCGGGGCTGCATGATTTACGGCAACGGCAAGCGTCGACGGCAACCCGGACCGCGCCGCAAATCACTCCCCCAGCTACCGCTGGGGGTGCCCCCAACGCCCCTCCCAGGGCCGGCCCCGCCCCGGCCCCTCCTCCTCGTCCTGCACCTGCGGCCCGGTTTTCACCGCGGACCACTGCGTCACCGGCATCGCCTGGCGCCAGCCCGTGAAGCCTCCTACGGGCGTCGCGTGCGACACGGCCAGGCGGGTCAGTTCGCCTCCGAGGCGCTTGTACCAGTCCGCGAGCAGCGCCTCGGACTCTAGGGTGACCGTGTTGGCTACCAAGCGGCCGCCCGGGGGCAGGGCCTCCCAACAGGTGTCCAGGAGGCCGGGAGTCGTGAGGCCGCCGCCTATGAAGATGGCGTCGGGGGTGGGGAGTTCGGTGAGGGCGGCGGGGGCCCGGCCGGTGACGGTCCGGAGGCCGGGGACGCCCAGTTTCTCGGCGTTGCGGGTGATGCGGGCTGCTCTCGCGGGGTCACGTTCGACGCTGATGGCGCGACAGGTCTTGTGAGTCCGCATCCATTCGATGGCTATCGAGCCGGAGCCGCCGCCGATGTCCCAGAGGAGTTCGCCGGGGGCAGGGGCGAGGGTGGCGAGGGTGACCGCTCGGACGTGGCGCTTCGTCAGTTGGCCGTCGTGTTCGTAGGCGTCGTCCGGCAGGCCTGGAGTGAGGGGCAGGCGGGGCGCGTCGGGGGTGCGGTGGCAGGTGACCGCGATGACGTTGAGGGCGTCGCCGGGGGCGTGGTGCCAGTCGTCGGCCGTGCTGTCGATGCGGCGTTCGGCCTCGGCTCCGAGCTGTTCCAGGACCGTCATGCGGCTCGGGCCGTAGCCGTGCGCGCGGAGGTGGGCGGCGACCTCGGCGGGGGTTTCCGGGCCTGAGCTGAGGATGAGCAGGCGGTGGTTGTCGTGGAGGGCTGCTGTGAGCGTCGCGAGGGGGCGGCCTACGAGGCTGACCACCTCCGCTTGTTCGAGTGGTATGCCCAGGCGGGCGCACGCGTACGAGACGGACGAGGGGTGCGGGAGCACGTGCAGCCGGTCGGGGCCGACGGTTTCGGCGAGGGTGCGGCCGATGCCGAAGAACATGGGGTCACCGCTGGCCAGCACGCAGACGCGGCGGCCCGCGTGCGCCGCGAGCAGGCCCGGGACGGCCGGGCGGAGGGGGGAGGGCCAGGGGACGCGTTCGGCGGGGCAGGCGGTGGGCAGCAGGTCCAGCTGGCGGGGGCCGCCGATGATCACTTCGGCGGTGTTGAGCGCCTCTTGGGAGGCGGGGGCCAGGCCGGGCCAGCCGTCGGCGCCGATGCCGACGACGGTGACGGGGGCGGTGCTCACGGGGCTGTCACCTCGGCGTTCGCTGCGGTCTGGGGCACGGGAACTCTACTGACCGCGGGCTGCGGCGCGGCATGCGGGCCCTTATTGCATATGCTGTGCAATTGCTATTGGAATGCAGGAGGTGCGGCGTGGTGCGTTCGCCGGTGGTGCTGGGTATCGAGTCGTCCTGCGACGAGACCGGTGCCGGTCTGGTGCGGGACGGGAAGCTGCTGGGCCACGCGGTGGCTTCCAGCATGGACGAGCACGCCCGGTTCGGCGGTGTCGTCCCCGAGATCGCGGCGCGTGCGCACGTGCACGCCGCGACGCCCGTGGTGCGTGCCGCGCTCGCCGACGCCGGGCTGACGATGCGGGACATCGGCGCCGTCGCCGTGACCACCGGGCCCGGCCTCTCCGGCGCGCTCCAGGTGGGGCTGGCCGCGGCGAAGGGGCTCGCCTACGCGCTGGACGTGCCGCTGTACGGGGTGCACCACCTTGCGGGGCACGTGGCCGCGGACACGCTGGAGCACGGGCCGCTGCCCGATCCCTGCATGGTGCTCATCGTCTCCGGCGGGCACACGTCGCTGCTCCTCGTACGGGATCTGGCGCGCGATCCGATCGTGCACCTCGGTGACACGCTGGACGACGCCGCGGGCGAGTGCTTCGACAAGGTCGCCCGGGTCTTCGGCCTGCCGTACCCGGGCGGGCCCGCCGTCGACCGGGTGGCGCGGGAGGGTGATCCGCGGGCCGTGCCGTTCCCGCGGCCGCTCACGGGGCCGCGGGACGACCGCTACGCGTTCTCGTTCTCCGGGCTGAAGACGGCCGCCGCGCGGTGGGCGGAACAGCACCGGGCCGCGGGGCGGGCTTTGCCCGTCGCGGACGGGGCGGCGTCCTTGCAGGAGGCGGTGGCCGACGTCCTCACGCGCAAGGCGGTGGGGGCGTGCGTGGAGCACGGGGTGGGGACGCTGGTCGTCGTCGGCGGCGTCGCCGCCAACTCCCGGGTGCGGGCCCTCGCCCAGGAACGGTGCGCCGCCGCGGGCATCGAACTGCGGGTACCGCCGCTGCGGCTGTGCACGGACAACGGCGCGATGATCGCCGCCGTAGGCGACCTCCTGGCCCGCGCAGACGCCCCACCGGCCCCCCTGGACATCTCCATCGACCCGTCGGCCCCGCTGGAGTACGCGACGCTCCACCCGGTCGCGCGACGGCCGGCGGCGTAACGGATCGCCGGTCCCCCGCGTAGGGGGCCGGCCACCGCCACCGGACCGGTCGCCACAGGTGCGTTCGGCACCGCCGGTCCCCCGTACGGGGGCTGATCGCCGCTGCGGCGGAATGAGCAGACCGGGCCCCGGCCGCATCCGTTCCGCCGCGACGGCGAGCAACCACAACGGCGGCACCCGGCGGTGCCGAGACCACAGGTCACCCCCGAGGCGGGCCCCACGGCCGTGCCCGGCGGTGCCGGGCCGGCCCGTCACTCCCCGATCGTTCGGACCCCGACGAAGTCGACCCCGCCGCCGAGCGTGACGCAGTCGCCCTCGTACCGCGTGCGGATGAGAGAGGACGCGCCCTGGGCGATCGTGAGGTCGCGCCGCAAGGCGGCGGTGAGGCTGAGCGCCGCCGCGCCCGTCGCCTCGTCCTCCACGATGCCGTCGCCTCGGCGCGGGAAGCCGCGGGCACGGACGGCGCCCGTCGGCTCGTGGTGCCAGGACCAGGCGTAGAGCCAGCCGTCGCCGGGCGGCGGGGACGGCAGGGCGTCGACGTCGGCGGGCAGCGCGTACTGCTGGAGGCGGCGGCCCGCCGCCCACGACGCGCGGGCGCGGATCCACGTCGCGCCGGACGCCGTCCACGCCGGCACGTCGCCCGCAGGCGGCCGCAGCACGTCCGCCGCGTACCCGCACTGCCGCAGGTGCCACGCCGCGCCCACCAGCGGGTGCCCCGCGAAGGGCAGGCTCCCGCCGGGGGTCCTGATGTCGACCTCGCCGCGCAGCGGGTCGTCGACGAACACCGTCTCGCTGAAGCCCAGCTCCGCGGCGAGCCGCTGCCGGGCGGCGTCGCCGGGGACGGCCGGGCCGTCGTGGACGACGCCCAGGAGGTTGCCGCCGGAGCCGTCCGGGCCGGTGAAGACCCGCAGGACGCGGACGTCCACGGCCGGGCCCTACCAGCCCGCCGGGCGGTAGTCCTTGAGGAAGCAGCCGTACAGGTCCTCGCCCTGCTCGCCGCGCACGATCGGGTCGTAGACGCGGGCCGCGCCGTCGACGAGGTCGAGGGGGGCGTGGAAGCCGGCCTCGGCGAGGCGGACCTTGTCCGGGTGGGGGCGCTCGTCGGTGATCCAGCCGGTGTCGACGCTGGTCATGAGGATGTTGTCGGTCTCGAACATCTCCTGCGCGCTGGTGCGCGTGAGCATGTTGAGCGCGGCCTTGGCCATGTTGGTGTGCGGGTGGCCCGCACCCTTGTAGCCGCGGCTGAAGACGCCCTCCATGGCGGAGACGTTCACCACGTACTTGCGGCGCGCGGGCGACGCGGCCATCGCCGGCCGCAGCCGGTTGACCAGCACGAACGGCGCCGTGACGTTGCACAGCTGGACTTCGAGCAGCTCGACGGGGTCGACGTCGCCGACCGCCTGGATCCAGGTGTTGGTGGCGTCCAGGTCGGGGACGAGCCCGCCGGCGTCGATGGCGGTGCCGGCCTCGACGCGGGCCAGGGACGCGGAGCCGCTGGTGAGGGCGAGCTCGGTGAGGGCCTGCGGGGTGAGGGAGTCGTGCCCGCTGCCGGCGGGGGCGGGCAGCTCGGGCTGGGCGCCGCTGCCGAAGGCGCCGAAGACCTCGGAGGCCGGCAGCTCGCCGGCGGGCAGCGGGGCGGCCTCGGCGGTGATCAGCTCGCGGTAGGCGGCCGGGGAGCGGCGTACGGTCTGGGCCGCGTTGTTGATCAGGATGTCGAGGGGGCCGTCGGCGCTGACGGAGTCGGCGAGGGCGACGACCTGCGCGGGGTCGCGCAGGTCGATGCCGACGATCTTGAGGCGGTGGAGCCAGTCCGCGCTGTCCTCCATCGCCTTGAAACGGCGGATGGCGTCATTGGGGAAACGCGTGGTGACGGTGGTGTGCGCGCCGTCGCGCAGCAGCCGCAGCGCGATGTACATGCCGATCTTCGCGCGGCCGCCGGTGAGCAGGGCCCGCTTGCCGGTGAGGTCGGTGCGGGCGTCGCGGCGGGCGCGGTTCTCCGTCGCGCAGGGCTGGCAGAGCTGGTGGTAGAACGCGTCGACCTCGGTGTAGCGGCCCTTGCAGGTGTAGCAGGACCGGGGGCGTTCGAGGATGCCGACGATCTGCGTGGCGGCGGTGGCCGCGAGCGGTATGCCGCGGGTCTCGTCGTCGATGCGGTCGGCGGCGCCGGTGGCCGTGGCCTCGGTGACGGCCTTGTCGTGCGCGGTCTTGGCGGCGCGGCGCTCCTGGCGGCGGCGCTGCTTGACCGTGCGGTAGATGCCGGACGTGGCCCGGCGGACCGCGATCGCGTCGGGGTGGTCGACCGGGAGCTCGTCGAGCTCCTGGAGCACGCTCAGGCAGACCGCCATGCGCTCCGGGTCGATGCCCGGCCCGTACTCGTCCTCGCCCGCTGCGCCTGCGCCCTCGCGGCTGTCCTCAGTGACCTCGGTGACCGTCATCGCCGCTGTTGTTTCCCGGTTCTCTGTTCGAATGAAGCTGCCAGGAAACTGTACGTAGGCGGGGCTGGTGGCACCAAACCCGCAGGCGCGAGGCCTGTGCCGCACGCTTCACACCCGGCACCTCGCGCCTCAAACATCACATACCACTTATTGGGTCTTCCGGGTTAATTGCGACTTTCAGCGTCTATATCCGACCTGTCTCCACAGTTACACCGGACACAATTGCCGCTCACCACCCATGAGAAAGGTTTAGCCATGTCGCGTATCGCCAAGGCCGCCGTCCTGACCGCTGCCGCCGGCGTCGCCGTCACGGGCGCTGCCGGAGTCGCCTCCGCCAGTGCCGGAGCGAACGGCGCGGCCGTCGGCTCGCCCGGCGTCATCTCCGGCAACACCATTCAGGTCCCGATTCAGGTTCCGATCAACCTGTGCGGCAACACGATCGACATCATTGCCCTCCTGAACCCGACCTTCGGCAACACCTGCGTCATCGCCGGCTAGTGAGCCCCGCGCCCGGGCGGGACCACCGGACCTGCCCGCGCGGCAGGCGCGGGAAGGGTCACAGTCAGCCGCCGGAATCCTGACCTGCGCTTTCGTGGCGCCCATCACGCTCTGCGCGGTGGGCGCCACGGTCATGTCCGGCCGCCTCCCGCCCGCCCTCGCCGCCCTCCGCGCCGGAGCGGCCGGGCCGCTGGGCGCCGGGGAGGTCCGGTATCTCCACGACCGGCGGAAGATCGGGGGTCAGGTGCGAGTGGGCTGCGGTCATCGTCTTTGCCTGCCTTGATCGAAGGGGCGGGGGGATCGAAGGGCGCGGGGGAAGAGAGCCGGGGCATCAGCTCGGGGCCGGGGTGCGCTGCGGGGCCGCCGCGGGAGCCAGGAGCTCCTCGCGCAGCCGCGCGCAGGTCCGGCTGAGGATGCGCGATATCTGCATCTGGGAGACGCCCAGCCGCGCGCCGATCTGCTTCTGGGTGAGGTTGCCGAAGAACCGCCAGTACAGGACGTACCGCTCCCGCTCGGAGAGCGCTCTGAGCAGCGGTGTGAGGGACTGCCGGTCGACGACCAGGTCCAGCGCCGGGTCCGTCCCGCCGAGGGTGTCGGAGAGCGGGAGGTCGTCGGCGCCCAGCACCGGGTGGTCCAGCGACAGCGTGTTGTGCACGCCCTCGGCGGCCAGGCCGCGCAGGACCTCGTCCTCCGACAGGCCGCACTCGGCGGCCAGCTCGGCGGGGCTGGGCCGGGTGCGGGCGTCGCGCTGGCCGAGGGCCGTCTGCGCGGCGCGCACGGCCGTGCGGAGCTCCTGGTCGCGGCGGGGAATGTGCAGCGACCAGGCGTGGTCGCGGATGTGCCGCTTGAGCTCGCCGACGATCGTGGGCACGGCGAAGGTCTCGAAGGCGTGGCCGAGCCGCGGGTCGTACCGGTCCACGGCGTTGACCAGGCCCAGCGCCGCGACCTGCCGCAGGTCGGCGGGGGTCTCACCGCTGCTGCGGAAGCGCAGGCTGATCCGCTCCGCCATGGGCAGCCAGGCGGCGATGAGGTCCTGCCGCAGCCCGTCGCGCTCGGCGCCGGCCGGCAGGTCCGCCAGGCGGGCGAAGGAAGCGGCGGTGTCGGGGGCGTCGCGGTTGCGGCGGCGCGCCGTCCGCTCCGCGACCGTCGTCCGCGCCGTGCCGGTCCCCCGGTCCATGGTCGTCGTCCGGTCCATGGTCACAGTCCTCCTCGCTCCTGAGCAAAAGGAGTGCCTGCCGGCCGGAAGCACCTTCCGGTAGGTGCGGCTGCCCCCGCGGGGCACCCGCAAACAGGTCGGCGGATCGCCTCCGCGGGGCCGCGGGGGCGGCGTCCGGGGAGGCCGGCCGCATGCCTCAGGATCACCCGGGCGTGCCGCTTCCGCGACTCGGAGCGGCCAAGACACCACGGAGGGTGACGACCGCGCGGGGCGGAAGTCGGCCGGACCGGCCCTACGCACGGGCCGCCGGCGGATGGCAGCGTGTCCGGTGCCCGACCCCCGCGGCGTTTGGCGCGCCCGGCGGCGGGTACCCGGCACCGCGTCCCGAGGAGGCCGTATGCCCGAGCACGCCGACCGCACCGCCGGAGAGGGAACGGGCAAGCCCCCGGGCCCGCAGCCGGACGGGCCCTCAGACGCCGAACTGGCCGCGCTCGACGCCCACTGGCGCGCCGCCAACTACCTGGCCGCCGGCCAGATCTACCTCCTGAGCAACCCGCTGCTGACCGTCCCCCTGGAGCCCGAGCACATCAAGCCCCGGCTGCTCGGCCACTGGGGCACCTCCCCCGGCCTCAACCTGATCCACACCCACCTCGGCCGCGTCATCAAGGCGCGCGGCCTGGACGCCGTCTGCGTCTGGGGCCCGGGGCACGGCGGCCCCGCCGTGCTCGCCAACTCCTGGCTGGACGGCAGCTACAGCGAGGTCTACCCGGACGTGAGCCGGGACGCCGACGGCATGGAACGGCTGTTCCGGCAGTTCTCCTTCCCCGGCGGCGTGCCCAGCCACGTCGCCCCGGAGACCCCCGGCTCCCTCCACGAGGGCGGCGAGCTGGGCTACTCCCTCGCCCACGCCTACGGGGCCGCCCTCGACAACCCGGGCCTGCTCGTGGCCTGCGTCGTCGGCGACGGCGAGGCCGAGACCGGCCCGCTGGCCGCCTCCTGGCACGCGAACAAGTTCCTCGACCCCGTCCACGACGGCGCCGTCCTGCCGGTCCTGCACCTCAACGGCTACAAGATCGCCAACCCGGCCGTGCTCGCCCGGCTGCCCGAGGGCGAGCTGGACAAGCTCCTGCGCGGCTACGGCCACGAGCCGATCCACGTCACCGGCGACGAACCCATGGAGGTGCACCGCGCCCTCGCCCGGGCGATGGACCGGGCCCTGGACCACATCGCGCTCGCCCAGCACCTCGCCCGCGAGGAGGGCGTGACCGACCGGCCGCACTGGCCGGTGATCGTGCTCCGTACGCCCAAGGGCTGGACGGGCCCGCGCGAGGTCGACGGCGTGCCCGTGGAGGGCACTTGGCGCTCCCACCAGGTGCCGCTCGCGGGCGTCCGCGACAACTCCGAGCACCTGCGGCAGCTGGAGGCCTGGCTGCGCTCGTACCGGCCGGAAGAGCTCTTCGACCGGGACGGGCGGCCGCGCCCCGAAGTCCTCGCTCACGTACCGGAGGGCGCCCGGCGGCTCGGCGCCAGTCCGCACGCCAACGGCGGCCTGCTCACGCGCTCCCTGCCCGTTCCGCCGCTGGAGCACTACGCGGTGCCCGTCGACAAGCACGGCGCCGCCCTGCACGAGCCGACCCGCGTCCTCGGCGGGCTCCTCGCGCAGATCATGGCCGACACGGCGGGCAGCCGGAACTTCCGCGTCGTCGGGCCCGACGAGACCGCCTCCAACCGGCTCGACGCCCTCTACTCCGTCACCGGCAACGCCTGGCAGGCCGCGCAACTGCCCACGGACGAACACCTCGCCCGCGACGGCCGGGTGATGGAGGTGCTGTCCGAACACCTCTGCCAGGGCTGGCTGGAGGGCTACACCCTCACCGGCCGGCACGGCCTGTTCTCCTGCTACGAGGCGTTCGTCCACATCGTCGACTCGATGGTCAACCAGCACATCAAGTGGCTGCGGACCGCGCGCACCCTGCCCTGGCGGCGCCCCGTGCCCTCCCTCAACTACCTGCTGACCTCGCACGTCTGGCGCCAGGACCACAACGGCTTCTCCCACCAGGACCCCGGCTTCGTCGACCACGTCCTCAACAAGTCCCCCGAGGTCGTCCGCGTCTACCTGCCCCCGGACGCCAACACCCTGCTGTGCGTGGCCGATCACGTGCTGCGCAGCCGCGACTACGTCAACGTCGTCGTCGCCGGCAAGCAGCCCTGCTTCGACTGGCTCGGCCTGGACGCGGCCCGCGCGCACTGCGCACGCGGCGCGGGCGTGTGGGAGTGGGCGGGCACCGAGACCGGCGACCGGCCCCCGGACGCCGTCCTGGCCTGCGCCGGCGACGTCCCCACCCAGGAGGTGCTGGCCGCCGCCGACCTGCTCCGCCACGAGCTGCCCCAGCTCGCCCTGCGGGTCGTCAACGTCGTCGACATGACGCGGCTGCTGCCGAAGGAGGAGCACCCGCACGGCATGCCCGACACGGAGTACGACGCGCTGTTCACGACCGACAAGCCCGTCATCTTCGCCTACCACGGCTATCCGTGGCTGATCCACCGCCTCGCCTACCGCCGCGCGGGCCACGCCCACCTGCACGTCCGCGGCTACAAGGAGGCCGGGACGACGACCACCCCCTTCGACATGGTCGTCCGCAACGACCTCGACCGCTACCGCCTCGTCATGGACGTCATCGACCGGGTGCCGGGGCTGGGCGTGCGGGCCGCGTCCGTACGGCAGGCGATGGCGGACGCACGGACCCGGCACCACGCGTGGATCCGGGAGCACGGCGTGGACATGCCGGAGGTCGCGGAGTGGAGCTGGCGGGGCTGACACACCGCCCGCATGCGCTGACACACCGCCACGTGTGATGCGCGGCACTCCGGCGAGGCCTTGACGGCCGACGCGTGTAATCGATTACCTGACCCGCACGGCAAGCCGTACGAAATCGATTACACGACCCGGGGCGGGAGGCGCGGCACCATGGCGAACATCAAGGACGTCGCCGAGCGGGCCGGCGTCTCCGTCGCCACCGTCTCCCGCGTCCTCAACGGCCGTTCCCCCGTCGCCGAGACCCGCGAGCGCGTGCTGGCCGCCGTCGCCGAGCTCGGCTACCGGCCCGACGCCGTCGCCCGTGCCCTGCGCACCGCCCGGACCCGCACGCTCGGGCTCGTCATCAGCGACCTGCGCAACCCCTTCTTCACCGAGCTGGCCGACGCCGTCGAGCAGGAGGCCCGGCGGCTGGGCTACAGCCTGATCATCGGCAACGCCGGCGAGAGCACGCGGCAGCAGGACGACCACATCCGCACGCTCCTCGACCGGCGCATCGACGGCCTGCTGGTCAGCTCCGCGGGCACCGGGTCGGCGATGCTCCGCGAGGCCGCCGACGCCGGCACGCCGCTCGTGCTCCTCGACCGCACGGTGCCGGGCGTCGCCGCCCCGTGCGTCCGCGCCGAGGGCCGGGCCGCGCTGACGGAGCTCGCGGCGCACCTGGCGGCGCTGGGGCGGCGCCGGCCGGCCGTCATCGTCGCTCCGGCCGGGACACCCGTCGGGGACGAGCGCCTGGAGCTGTTCCGGGCCGCCCTCGCCGCCCACGGCATCGCCCTGCCTCCGGAGCGCGTCGGCGCCTCGCCGGACCTGCGCCCGGAAGGCGGCCGGCAGGTGATGCGGCGGCTGCTGGACCTCGCGGAGCCGCCGGACGCCGTGCTGGCCACCGACAACCTGATGGCGCTCGGCGCCCTGGACGAAGTGCGGGCGCGGGGGCTGCGCATCCCCTCCGACGTCGCGCTCGTCGCCTTCGACGACGTGGCGTGGTTCGCCCACCTCGACCCGCCGCTCACCGCCGTCGCCCAGCCGACGCGCGCGCTGGGCGAGGCCGCCGTGCACACGCTGCTGGAGCGCATCGAGGGGCGCGAGGCCCCGTCCGTGCTGCTCCCCGCCCGGCTCGTACCGCGCCGCTCCTGCGGCGAGGCGGCAACCGACTGACGTAAGGAGAGGGGCAGCGCATGACCGGCGTCAACGACGACGTACCGGAAGGCCGCGAGCTACTGCGGGTCGAAGGCGTCACCAAGTCCTTCCCGGGCGTCCGCGCCCTGGACGGCGTCTCCTTGCGCCTGCGCGCGGGCGAGGTGCACGTGCTCCTCGGCGAGAACGGCGCCGGCAAGAGCACCCTCATCAAGATGCTCGCCGGCGTCCACCGGCCCGACGCGGGCCGCATCCTCGTGGCCGGCCGCGAGGTCGCCGTCCGCTCCGCGCAGGACGCGCAGCGGCTCGGCATCGCCACCATCCACCAGGAGTTCAACCTCGTGCCCGGCCTGACGGTCGCCGAGAACATCTTCCTGGGCCGCCTGCCGCGCACCGCCCTCGGGCTGGTCGACAAGCGCACGATGCGGGCGCGGGCCGCGGAGCTCCTGCGCCGCGTGGGCCTGAACGTCTCCCCCGCCACGCCCGTCGCGGAGCTCGGCATCGCCCGCCTCCAGATGGTCGAGATCGCCAAGGCCCTCAGCCTCGGCGCCCGCGTCCTGATCATGGACGAGCCGACGGCGGTGCTCACCTCCGAGGAGGTGAGCACGCTCTTCGGCATCGTCCGCGAGCTGCGCGACAGCGGCGTCGGCATCGTCTTCATCACCCACCACCTGGAGGAGATCGCGGCGCTCGGGGACCGGGTGACGGTCCTGCGCGACGGCCGGTCGGTCGCCGAGGTGCCGGCCGGCACGGACGAGGACGAGCTGATCCGGCTGATGGTCGGCCGCGACATCGCCGAGCAGTACCCGCGCGAGCGGTCGGCCGCGCCCGGCGCGCCGCTGCTGCGGGTGCGCGGGCTGACCCGCGAACCCGCCTTCCGCGACGTCGCCTTCGACGTCCGGGCCGGGGAGGTCGTGGGGCTCGCCGGCCTGGTCGGCGCGGGCCGCACGGAGGTGGCACGCGCGCTGTTCGGCGTGGACCGCTACGACGCCGGGACCGTCGAGGCCGGTGGCCAGCCGCTCGCGCGCGGCGACGTGCGGGCGGCGATGCGGGCCGGGCTCGGGCTCGTCCCCGAGGACCGCAAGGGCCAGGGCCTGCTCCTGGACGCCTCGCTGGGCGACAACCTCACCCTGGCCCGGCTGGAGCGGGACACCCGGGGCGGCTTCGTGGACCGGCGCGGCCAGCGGCGGGAGGCGGCCGCGGTCGCCGAGCGGCTGAAGGTGCGCATGAGCGGCCTGGAGCAGTCCGCGCGCACCCTCTCCGGCGGCAACCAGCAGAAGATCGTCATCGGCAAGTGGCTGCTGGCCGGGGCCCGGCTGCTGATCCTCGACGAGCCGACGCGCGGCATCGACGTCGGCGCGAAGGTCGAGATCTACCGGCTCGTCAACGAGCTGACGGCGGCGGGCCACGCCGTGCTGATGATCTCCAGCGACCTGCCCGAGGTGCTCGGCATGAGCGACCGGGTCCTGGTCATGGCCCAGGGCCGGATCGCCGGGGAACTGGCGGGCGAGCGGGCCACGCAGGACGCGGTGATGGAGCTGGCCCTGCGGCCGGTGAACGACGGCAACACGTACGAAGTGAGCGCGATGGAGGGCTCCGATGTCGGCTGAGGTGCTGCGGGCGCCCGGGGGTGGCGCCCTCGGGCAGTGGTTCGCGAGGGCGGTGCTCCGCAACGGCCCGCTGGGCGGGCTGATCGCCCTGGTCGTAGTGATGGCGGTGCTGTCCCGGGACTTCCTGAACGGGCAGAACCTCCTCAACGTGGGCGTGCAGGCGTCGGTGACGGCGATCCTGGCGTTCGGCGTGACATTCGTGATCGTGTCGGCGGGCATCGACCTGTCCGTCGGCTCGGTCGCCGCCCTGTCGGCGACCGTCGTGGCGTGGTGCGCGACGAAGGAGGGCCTGCCCGTCTGGCTGTCGGTGCTGCTCGGCCTGGCCGTGGGCGCGGCGGCGGGGCTGGTCTCCGGCGCCCTCGTCGCGTACGGGAGGCTGCCCGCGTTCATCGCCACCCTGGCGATGCTCTCGGTCGGGCGCGGCCTGGCCCTCGTGATCTCCGGGGGCTCCCCCATCGCCTTCCCCTCCTCCCTCGGCGGGCTCGGCGGCACCCTCGGCGGCTGGCTGCCGGTGCCCGTCCTCGTGCTGGCCGCCATGGGAGCGGTCGCGGCGCTGATCCTGGCCCGTACGTACACCGGCCGTGCGATGTTCGCGATCGGCGGCAACGAGGAGGCGGCCCGGCTGTCGGGGATCGACGTCCGCCGCCGCAAGCTCGTCATCTACGCGCTGTCGGGGCTGTTCGCCGCCGTGGCCGGCATCGTGCTGGCCGCCCGGCTGACGTCGGCGCAGCCGCAGGCCGCGGTCGGCTACGAGCTGGACGCCATCGCGGCCGTCGTGATCGGCGGGGCGAGCCTGTCGGGCGGCTCCGGCAAGGCGTCCGGCACGCTGATCGGTGCGCTGATCCTCGCGGTGCTGCGCAACGGCCTCAACCTGCTGAGCGTGTCGGCGTTCTGGCAGCAGGTGGCGACGGGCCTGGTCATCGCGCTGGCCGTGCTGATGGACACGCTGCGCCGCCGGAGCGCGCGATGAGGGGGCGGGTGCTCGCCGTGGTGGCCGTGCTGACCGCGTCCCTGGCCCTGTCCGGCTGCGACCGCGGCGGGAACACCGACCTCGGGCTCGCCCTGTCGACGCTGAACAACCCGTTCTTCGTCGGCATCAAGGAGGGCGCGCGGGCGGAGGCGGAGGCCCGCGGCCTGAAGATCAACATCACGGACGCGCAGAACGACCCCACCCAGCAGATCAACCAGATCGAGACGTTCACGAGCCAGAACGTCAAGGCCGCCGTCATCAATCCCGTCGACTCCGACGCCGCGGTCCCGGCCGTGGGCGTGGCCAACCGGGCGGACGTGCCGGTGATCTCCATCGACCGGGGCGTCAACGGCGGCCGGGTCGGCTCGACGATCGCCTCCGACAACACCGAGGGCGGCCGGCTGGCGGCCAGGACGCTCGCCGCGTCCCTCGGCGGCAAGGGGAAGGTGGCGTTCCTGGAGGGTCAGCCGGGGACGTCGGCGGCGCGCGAGCGCGGCAAGGGCTTCGAGGAGGGCATCAAGGCGTACCCGGGCATCGAGGTCGTGGCCCGCCAGCCCGCCGACTTCGACCGCACCAAGGGCATGGACGTGATGGCCAACATGCTCCAGGCGCACCGGGACCTCGGCGGCGTCTTCGCCGCGAACGACGAGATGGCGCTCGGCGCGGCCAAAGCCCTGGGCTCCGCATCGGGCAAGAGGGTGAAGGTCGTGGCCTTCGACGGCACGCCGGACGGGATCGCCGCCGTCCGGGCCGGGACGCTGACCGCGACCGTCGCCCAGCAGCCGCGGCTGCTGGGCCGGCAGGCGGTGGACTGGGCGGTGAAGGCGGCGCGGGGCGAGCGGCTGCCGGCCCTGGTGAAGGTGCCGGTCGTGCTGGTGACCAAGGAGAACGCGGACGGATTCGATGGGTGACGACAAGATGCGGGACAAGGTGCAGGACGAGATGCGGGAAGAGAAGACGTACGACGTACTGGTCGTGGGCTCCGCCAACGCGGACCTGACGGTCCGGGTGGAGCGCCGGCCCGGCGCGGGCGAGACCGTGCCGGGCACGGATCTGGTCGAGTCTGCGGGCGGCAAGGGTGCCAATCAGGCCGCGGCCGCGGCCCGCCTCGGCGCCCGGACGGCGCTGCTGGCCAGGGTCGGTGACGACGCGTTCGGCGAGCTGCTGCTGGCCGGGCAGCGCGAGGCCGGCACGGAGCTGCGGCACGTGCTGGTCGAGGCGGGCGCCCGGACGGGCACGGCGATGATCGTCGTGGGCCCGGACGGGGACAACAGCATCGTGGTCTCGCCGGGCGCGAACGCCCGGCTCCTGCCGGAGGACGTCGAGGCGGCGCGGGACGTCATCGCCGCCTCGGCCGTGGTCTCCCTCCAGCTGGAGATCCCGCCCGCGACCGTGCGGGCGGCCGCCGAGACCGCCCGGGACGCGGGCGCGCGCGTGGTGGTCAACCCCTCGCCGGCGCCGGACCGGCTGGACACCGAGGTCCTCACGGCGGCCGACCCGCTGGTCGTCAACGAGCACGAGGCGCGTCACCTGACGGAGCTCACCGACGGCACGCCGGAAGCGTGGGCCCGCGCCCTGCGCGGCCAGGGCGCCCGCTCGGTCGTGGTCACCCTCGGGGCCGAGGGGGCGCTGACCCTGGACGCGGGGGCCGCGGAGGCGGTGGCGGTGCCCGGCATCAAGGCCGAGGCCGTGGACACCACGGGCGCCGGGGACGCCTTCACGGGCGCGCTCGCGGCCCGGCTGGCGGCGGGCGCCTCGCTGGCCGAGGCGGCCCGCTTCGCCGTACGGGTCGGCGCCGCGTCCGTGACCCGGCCGGGCGCCCAGCCCTCGTACCCGACGCTCGCGGAACTTCCGCCGGAACCCGGACAGTTGTCCTGATCCGGGCACACGGTCCGGTGAAGCTTTCGTGACGGGAATTGTGCGGGCGCCATAGGCAGAGTGGGGTGAACACAGCAGGATCGGGTACGCAGGTGCCCGTCCTATCCGTACGAGCCGGAGGTGCCCGATGCGTCTGATGCGTCGCCGAACCGCCGCCGTGGCAGCCGCCGCTGCCGTGGCCGCCACTGCCGTCGCCGTCGCCCTGCCGTCACCGCAACCCGCCGCGGCCGACGGCGAGAAGACCCTGGCCTGGACCGCGGTGCACCGCACCGGCAGCCCGCCCGAGCACCCCAAGGAGGGCGACACCTGGGCCGTCTACGCCGACCTGAAGGGCCCGTCCGGCGAGTCCGCCGGGGACGGCAGCTCCGTCTGCACGGTGGTGCTCCTGCGCTACGAGGGCGTGGTCGCCCAGTGCCGGTACGTGCTGCGCGGGACGGACGGCACGCTGGTCCTGGAGTCCATGGAGAACCGCTTCGGGCGCGGCCCGTACCGCAGCGACGCGGCCGTCGTCGGCGGCACGGGGTCGTACGCGGGCGCCAAGGGCGAGGTGCAGCTCACCATCGAGAGCCGGCGCACGCTCTACCACGTCCGCCTCAAGTAACCCCGGAAAATCCCCGGCCGGCGCCCGTCCTGCGCGCAGCTGCGGGCGGCGGGCGTCGTTCCGGTCGCATCCGCTGAGGGAGCTGCCGGTCACGGTCGCGGGGCCGCAGGGGGTGCCGGGACGGCGCGGGCGATGAGGAGGGCCACGTCGTCCTGGTCGTTGCCGGGGCGCAGGGACGTCAGCAGGAGGTCGCAGGTCGCCTCCAGGCCGCCGGGGGCGTCGGCCAGGACGGCGAGGAGCGCTTCGAGGCGGGCGTCGATGGCCTCGTCGCGGGTCTCGACCAGGCCGTCGGTGTAGAGGACGAGGCCGTCGCCGGGCGCGAGGTTCACGGCTGTGTTCTCGAAGGGGACGCCGCCGACGCCCAGCGGGGCCCCGGCGGGGAGGTCGACGAGGGCCGGGGGGTGGGCGGGGCGCAGGCGGACGGGCGGGAGGTGGCCCGCGTTGGCCACGCGGCAGAGGCCGCTGCGCGGGTCGTACACGGCGTACAGGCACGTCGCGATCATCTGGTCCAGACCACTGGCGGTGTGGTCGAGGTGGTGCAGCACCCGGGCCGGGTCGAGGCCGAGCTGGGCGAGGGTGCGGGCGGCGGTGCGCAGCTGTCCCATGGCCGCCGCGGCGTTGATGCCGCTGCCCATGACGTCGCCGACGACCAGGGCGCTCTTCTCGCCGTCCTGCGGGATGACGTCGAACCAGTCGCCGCCGACCCTGCTGGCGGCGCCGGCGGGCTGGTAGCGGAAGGCGATCTCCAGGCCGACGGATCCCTGGGGCCGCTGGGGCAGCAGGCTGCGCTGGAGGGTGAGGGCGGCGGCGCGCTCGCGCTGGTACCAGCGGGCGTTGTCGATGGAGACCGCGGCGCGGGCGGCGAGCTCGGCGGCGAGGGCGGCGTCGTCCTCGTCGAAGGGGCGGGGGTTGCTGATGCGCTTGAGGTCGAGGGCTCCGAGCACCTCGCCGCGGGCGATGAGCGGCACGGCCATGTAGGAGTGCAGGCCGGCGCGGGCGAGCAGGCGGGCCGCGTCGGCGTCGCGGGCGATCTCCGGCAGGTCCTCGGCGTGCACGCGGGGCACCCTGACCGGGTGGCCGGTGCGCACGCAGCGGGCGACGAGCCGGTCGTGGTCGTACTTGGCGATCCCGCCGGGCGGGTCGGCGGCCCGCACGGCGTCGGCGCAGGCCGCGGACGTGGCGGCGTCGGTCCCGCGCGCGGCGGTGACGGCCAGGGCCCGGAAGACCTCGCCCCGGCCCGCGGAGCCGCCGCCGCGCCCGCTGTCGACGACGGTGTCGAGGACGTCGACGGCGGCGACGTCGGCGAGGCGGGGCACCACGACCTCGGCGAGCTCGCGCGCGGTCTGCTCCAGCTCCAGCGTGGTGCCGATCAGCACGGAGGCGTCGGCGATGAGCGCGGTGCGGCGGCGGGCCTCCTCAAGGGCGCGGTGGCGGTCGCTGACGTCGACGAGGGACGTGGCGACGCCGAGGATCTGGCCGCCCGGGTCCTCCAGGCGGTAGTACGAGACGAGCTGGGCCTGCGTCTCGTCCGCGCCGCCGCCCTCGTGGCCGATGGCCATCCGGTCCAGCAGCGGGGTGCCGGTGGCGAGGACCTCGCGCATGGCGGCCTCGATGGCGCCGGTGTCCGCGCGGGGCAGCACCTCTCGGACGGTGCGCCCGGTGCACTGCTCGGCGCGCAGGCCGTAGATGCGTGCGAGGGCGGGGTTGACCATGACGTAACGGAGCGCGGTGTCGAGGACCGCGAGCCCGATCGGGGACTGGGTGACCAGGCCCAGCGACAGGGCGAGGTCCCGCTCGACCGCGCGCAGGACCTCCCGGTCGGTGGCGATGCCGAGGGCGAAGAACTCGCCGTGCCGGTCCTCCAGGCGCACGTTGCGGAACTCGATCAGCCGGGTGCCGCCGTCCTTGTGCCGGGCGGGGAAGACCACGGCGAAGGTCTCGCCCTCGGCCATGACCTCGGCGAACAGCTGGAGCACCGCGTGGACGTCCTCCTCGGCGACCAGCAGCCGGGCGGCGTACTGGCCGAGGGCCTCGGCCGCGCTCCAGCCGAAGAGCTGCTCGGCCTGCGGGCTCCACAGCACGATCCGGCCCTCGCGGTCCAGCACTCCGGCGGCCACGCCCAGCTCGTCCAGCAGGCTGCCGGGCACGTACGGCGCGCGGCCGGAGTCCTGCTGGACGGGGCGGGCCCGGAATGCGTCGGTCGCGCCCATCGAGGACCTCCTTCCGCCCGCCGCAG
This sequence comes from Streptomyces klenkii, assembly GCF_003626645.1. Lineage (GTDB taxonomy): Bacteria > Actinomycetota > Actinomycetes > Streptomycetales > Streptomycetaceae > Streptomyces > Streptomyces klenkii. Next base: position 231,127 of record NZ_RBAM01000012.1, read on the forward strand.
CGATTCCATGGTCTCTCCGGAGGGGGCGGGTGCGCCTCCCGCGGGGCGGCCGGACGGCGGCGGCGCGGGCGTGGCGGGGCGCTCTAGGGCAGGCGGAGGGTGAACCAGACGGTCTTGCCGTTGCCGGAGGCGTGGTGGCCCCACTGGGCGGCGATCTGCTCGACGAGCCACATGCCGCGCCCGTTCTCGCTGTCGGGCCCGGCCTCGCCGCAGCGGGGCAGGTAGCCGCCCGGGTCGGTGACCTGGGCGACGAGGTGGCCCTCGCCCCGGCTCAGGACGAGCTGGACGCCCTGGGGCGTGCCGGGGACGTGCACGACGGCGTTGGTGACGAGCTCGGAGAGCAGCAGGGCCGCGTCGTCGGCGAGCTCGTGCAGGCCCCACTCGGCCAGCAGCGCCCGGGAGAACCGGCGGGCGGCGGCGACGGAGCGCTCCGTCGCGGGGAGGGAGAGGGCCTGGGTGGCACGGCCGGGCGGGGGAACGCCGGGCGGCAGGCCGGGGTGGGGCTGCCGCCGGGAGAGCGGGCCGTGCATGCACAGGGGGATGTGCGGGCCCCAGGGAGCGGGGAGCTTCCTCGGGGCGGCGGACCGGAGGGCGACGGCCGGGTCGCAGGCGGAGGCGAAGGCGTCAGCCGGGTGCGTGGGTCTCGCGGTGTCGCGGATGGCTGCATACATGGGGGGCTCAAGCACAATCGGGATAGCGCGGGGCGCCGGATGTGGTTCCCCCCACAGTCGCCTGCTTTTCGCCAGAGGTCTATACCCAGTGGGTCACGGTGGCCGAGCGGAGTGCGATCACCGCAGGTGGGGGCGGGTGGGGACGGCGCAAATTGCGCACCGCCCCCGAAGAGCGGTGCCGCTAGTTTCTCGGGCACTCCTTCCAGGCCAGGTGGTAGATGGTGTTGAGGTCGCCGTCGGTGGAGTCCATCGTCATGAAGCTGGTGGTCTTGGACGGGTCGGAGCTGCCCGCGTTGACCCGCAGCTCCGTGTTGATGTTGAAGTTCCGCTTCTCGCCGCAGGGCGCCCAGACCATCGCGGCCACGTCGACGCGGTCGGTGGCCTGCCAGTTGTCCGCGTAGTTGCCGCGGAAGGTGTGGCTGATGGGCGTGGTGATGGAGGACCCCTGGAAGTAGTACGAGGCCTTCTCGGTGCCGCTCGCGCCGGACTCCAGCTTCGCGTAGCCGCGGTAGTCCGCGCTGGCGATGGCGTACGTGAAGCCCTGGGGGACGTGCACGATCAGGTTGAGCTGGCAGTTCTTGCGGAAGTCGGTCGGCTTGGACCCCACGCCCACCTGGGCGAGGTAGTCGCTGTAGGTGACCGTGAAGGCCGTGTTGTCGGGCGCGACGGCCACCGCGGCCGTGCCCGCGGGGCAACCGGAGCCGTTGACCGTGGCGATCTCGATCACGATCTTGTCCGGGGGCGGATTGACGATGATCGACGCGTCGTACGTGGATATCGGTGAGGCGAACAGCGCCGCGAGCGCGGCTCCTGCGATAAGGCCGCCGGGCATGGCTCTCCAATCGGTTGTCCTCGGAATGAGCGACGTCATTTCGGCCGGGATCCCGGAGGACGCCGGACCGGAATGGGTGGGAGCATGGTGCGGTTAGGGCATGGACATGCCATGCCCTGCCTCCCAAGAACCCCTGGGGACGGGAGCGTTCGAATGGTAGGAGGCGCCACCCGAGTGCGCCAGACTCCGCGTAGGACAACCGTTCGCCGGTTCTCGCCGACCGGCGGACATCCAGGTCAGCGGGGCCGGTGGGCCGTCACAACCCCTCGGCGCCTGTAGACACTTGCTCAATACAGGGAAAACGGCCGCACCGGGCCGCACCCGGAACCGTGAATTCACCCCGGTTTTCCCGGCGCCCGCCGGCGCCCGCGGAAGCGTTCCGGAATTCGGGCGGGCGCCGGGCGTAACCCGGAAGGGAGTCAGGGCGTTCCCCTTAGCCCGGGAAAGGCCTGGCCGAGATGGACACAGAGGAGGGAGATGAGAACCGCGGCCGTGATCACACCCAGGCACCCCAGCACATCGCGCAGGGTGCTCGCGAGCGGGCCCAGCGGATCCGGCGGGGCCGGCAGCGGCGCGGGCGGTGCGGGGGCGGCGGGCGGGGTGACCGCGCGGTCCTCAGGTCTGGGCGGGCTGTGCATGGGGCGGACCCGTGCGCAGGGCCGTGGCGGTGGTGGCCGCGGCGGGAGCGGGAGCCTGGCCGGGGGCGGCACCGGCGGCGGACTGCTGCGCACCGATGCCGTACTGGGCGGCCTGGAGCTCGTACATCGACCGGTACAGGCCGCCTTCGACGGCCATCAGCTCCTCGTGCGTGCCCTTGCCCACCACTTGTCCGTGATCGAGGACGTAGATGAGGTCGGCGGTGGCCGTCGCGGCGAGCCGGTGGGTGATCAGCAGGACGGTCGTGCCGTCGTCGGTCAGCGTCCGCAGCGACTGGAACGCCTCGGCCTCCGCGCGCGGGTCGAGGGCCGAGGTCGGCTCGTCGACGATGAGCAGGGGTGCGCGGCGGTAGCGCGCGCGGGCGCTGCCCAGGCGCTGCCACTGGCCGCCGGAGATCTGCGTGCCGCGCTCGAAGCCCTTGACCACGAGGCTGTCCCACTGGTGCGGCAGGGACGAGACGACGCCGGTGGCGCCGGCCTCGGCGGCCGCGCGCTCGATGCGGGCCTGGTCCGGGGACGCTCCGGGGCGGCCGATGTGCACGTTGGCGCGGGCGGTCATGGGCCAGCGCGGGAAGTCCTGGGAGAGGACGGCGACGTGGTCGAAGAGCTGGTCGCGGTCGGCGTCGCGGATCTCGACGCCGTTCCAGTACAGGTGCCCGGAGGTGGGCAGATACAGCCCGGCGACCAGCTTGGACAGGGTGGTCTTGCCGGAGCCGTTGGCCCCGACCAGGGCGACGACCTTGCCGGGCGGGACGGTCAGGCTCACGTCGCTGAGCGCGGCCACCGGGGCGCCGGGGTAGCGGAAGGTGACGTTCTCCAGCCGGATCTCCTTCACGCCGTGCGGCAGCGGCGTGCCGCCCGCGGGGATGGCGTGGCGCTCGGCCTCGGTGCAGGCGCGCTCCAGGTCGCCGAGGTACATGGCCTCCTCGTAGAGGCGGTTGGTCTGGGTCACCAGGGCGGTGAGGCTCGCGCCCGCGGCCCGTACGGCGATGACGGCGGTGCCGGCGACGGCGAGCGGCATCCCGCCGGAGGCGAGCAGCAGCCACAGCACGCCGTAGACGGCGAGGGCGGCGCCTCCCGAGAGGGCGGAGGCGGCGCTGCACGTGACCGCCTCGGCACGGGCCAGGCGCTGCTGCTCCTTCTCGACGGTGGCGGCCATGTCGTCGTAGGCGCCGACGAGCATGCGGCCGGCGTCGTGCACGCGGATCTCGGCGGCGGTGTCGTGGCCGGTGAGCGTGGAGGTGATGACGGAGATGGCGCGCCGGTGCTCGATCCAGGCGTGCCGGGAGGCGTACTGGCGGCGGGCGGTGACGACCGCGCCCCAGCCCTTGGGGGCCGCGACGAGGACGAGCATGAACACGAGCGAGGGGTGCAGCAGCGCGAGCACTCCGGCCGAAGCCGCCAGTCCCACGAGGGCGTTGACGACGGTGACGGACGACCCGATCATCAGGCGGACCGAGTCGGTGCCGAAGCGGCCGGCGTCGAGCAGGCGGTGGAAGTCCTTGTCCTCCAGCACCGCGAGCTCGACGCGGACCGCGCCGCGGTAGAAGCGGGCGGTGCACACGCGCTCCACCTTCGGCTCCAGCTGGCCGGCGGCCGCCAGGGAGACGGCCGAGAGCAGGGCGGTGGCGGCGGCGACGGAGGTGACCGCCATCAGCGAGGGCAGGGCTTCGCGCAGCCGCGCGGGGGTGGGGCCGGCGGTGAAGAGGGCGGTCAGGGCACGGTTGGCGGCGACCAGCCCGAAGGCGCGCGTCAGGCCCTGGCACAGCTCGGCGCCGAGCAGTGCGCACAGCGCCCGGGGGTCCTCGCTCCAGGCGGCCCGGGCGACGGTGGCGACCATGGCGGGCAGCTGGCGGGCCATCGCCCAGAAGGACAGCCGCAGCAGCGGCCGCTCGTGGGTGACGAAGGCCTTGTCCGGCCGCAAGGCGCCGCCGAACAGCAGGAGTTCACTGTCCGACACCGGGAACGTGCGCGGCGGCCGCCGCGCGAAGGGCGTCACCGTGGCTCCGGTGCGCGGTAGGCTCGCGGGCCGGTCGCGGGCGCGGTGGCCGGCGCGCAGCGGGACGCGGTGACGTACGCCGCGGGGGACGCGGGGCGGGACATGGAAGCCTCCTGAAGGCGGTGGGGCTGACCGTCGGGTGCGGGCAGGAGGGCGCTGGTGCTTGGCGGCGAGAGGCGTCGGTGAACCGATCCGTGCCAAGGGCATGGCCGAGGGGCACGCCAAGGCTGCGGTACGCGGCGGCGTGCCGTGGGAGTCGGACTGAGGGTGGTGGACGGGACCCCGGCGGACGGCTGCTCGTCCGGTGCCGTCGGGGTGTCCGCGGCTTTCCGGTGCCCGTTTCCGGACAGGTAGGACTCTAACCGCCCCGGCCCGCGGGAGCCTTCGCCAACCCGCAGTTCCCTGCGGACTGTTCACTCGTTCAGGTATAAATCATCGCCGGTTCCCGGGAGTTGGTACAACGCGAGCCCGGACCCTCGGAGGGGTCCGGGCTCGCGGGCGGGAGCGGGGCGCGGTCAGTCCTCGTGCGCGGCGGCGGGGAGCCTGCGCAGCTTCAGCGGCGTGTGCTTCCGGAAGGCGTAGTCGAGCATCTTCGCGGCGTCCGGGTAGCGGTTCGCGGCGTCGTTGAGGAGGACGCCGACGACGGTGCGGCCGCCGTGCCGCGCGGCGAACACCAGGCAGGGGCCGGCGGCGGAGGTGGTGCCGGTCTTGACGCCGGTGACGCCGTCGTACGAGCCGAGCAGCTTGTTGGTGTTGTACCAGGTGTAGAGCCGGTTGATGTTCTTGGCCTTCTGCTGGGTGTTCAGCGCTCCGGTGACCGTGCGGAAGGTGCTGTTGCGCAGGGCGTGCAGGGAGAGCCTGGCCAGATCCTGCGGGGTGGAGCGGTTCCGGCCCGCGGAGGAGATGCCGTCGAAGGAGTCGTAGGTGGTGCCGGTCAGCTTCAGCTGCCGGGCCTTGGCGTTCATCTTGGCGACGAAGGACTTGGTGCGGGCCTCCTCGTCGGGGCCGGTGCCGTACGCGTCGGCGAGGGCGTAGGCGGCGTCGCAGCCGGAGGGGAGCATCAGCGCGTAGAGCAATTGACGCGTCGTCAGCTTGTCGCCGGTGCGGAGGTCGGCCGTGCTGGCCTCGGTCCGCTGGACGTAGTCGCGGTAGGACTGCTTGATCTGGATCTGCCGGTCGAGGTCCATGCCCGGGGCGTCGAGGACGACCACCGCGGTCATGATCTTCGTGGTGCTGGCCATGGGCCGCTCCACCGTCGCCGCCTTGGCCCACAGGGGGCGCCCGGAGCCGGCGTCCATCAGGTAGGCACCCTTCGCGCTGACCGAAGGGCCGGGCGCGGCCTGTGCGGCCGGTGCCGGGAGGGCGGCGGCGACCGCCGCGGCCGTCGCCGTCACCGTTGCCGCCAGGGGCGCTCCCCACGCTCCTCGGCGGCGGTCCTGCTCTCCCCCACGTCGCTGCATCAAGGCTCCATTCCTCGGGTGTCGGGTCGGGCGAGCGGCATCGTCGCACCGGCCCGTGCGCGGGAAGAAATCCGAACCCCTCACGGGTGAACGGGACTTCGGAGGCTGACGGGACGCCGGGAGCGGATGTGGTACGAGAAGAGCCCGCCCGGGTGAGGCGAATTCGAGGGGTCGTAGCAACACAGTGATCAACTGGCTGTGGCCAGAAGCTTAGCGAGACGCTCGGCTGGGGTTTCCCAGCCGAGCGTTTTGCGTGGGCGGCTGTTGAGCTCGGCCGCGACG
>NZ_RBAM01000013.1 GCF_003626645.1 Streptomyces klenkii
TCCATACGGACCGGAGACGGGGTATTTTATAGTCTGGCGTTGACTTTTGGCACGCTGTTGAGTTCTCAAGGAACGGACGCTTCCTTTGTACTCACCCTCTCGGGCTTTCCTCCGGGCGCTTCCCTTCTGTGCTTCACACTCTATCAGGAGTTTTTCCGCTCTCTTACCGCTCTGTTTTCCATCCGTACACACAAAAGACATACGGACACACAGCAGCGGATCCAAGATTGGATCACTTCTGAAGGGTGCTGCCCCCACCTCGCCGGCAGTTGACTGCGGGCCTCGGTCGTGGGCAGGGATCTGACAGTACATGCCCTCCCCACCCGAGGCAAATCGATTACGCACCGCACACGGCAGGGCCCTCTTCACTCGTGCGGAATCCTCAGTTCCTATGACTTAGGCTTCCGATCAGTGCGCCGTCCAGGACAGGTAGTGACGGCGCGTGACGAATCTCCACCTGGGAGGCTTCCCATGACCACCGTGTCGTCCCCGATCGCCGGACGCGCCATCGGACTCGCGGCAGTGCCCGATCCGGTCTTCTCCGGCGCGATGGTGGGACCCGGTACCGCCGTCGACCCCGTCCGTGAGCCGCACGCCGCGGTCTCCCCCGTAGACGGTGTCATCGTCTCGCTGCACCCGCACGCGTTCGTCGTCGTCGACGCCGAGGGCCACGGCGTGCTGACGCACCTCGGCATCGACACCGTCCAGCTCAACGGCGAGGGCTTCGAGCTGCTCGTGAACAAGGGTGACACCGTGACCCGCGGCCAGGAGGTCGTGCGCTGGAACCCGGTCGCCGTCGAAGAGGCCGGCAAGTCGCCGGTCTGCCCGATCGTCGCGCTCGAGGCGACCGCCGACTCGCTCGGCGACGTCCGCGAGGACGGCGACGTCAAGGCCGGCGACCAGCTCTTCAGCTGGCAGTAGCCGATACCGCTCCCTAAGAAGGGGAGCGGCACGTACGACATCCAACCGCGGCGGCGCGGTCGCCGCCGCATCAACCGGAGACGGGTGAAATGGAGACAACGCTGCGAGGCGTCGGCGTGAGCCACGGTGTGGCGATCGGCGAGGTCCGGCACATGGGCACGGCGGTGCTGGAGCCGCCGGCCAAGCAGATTCCGACGGACGAGGCGCCGCGCGAGCAGGGCCGCGCGCGCCAGGCCGTGGAAGCTGTGGCCGCCGACCTCATCGCGCGCGGCAACCTGGCCGGTGGCGAGGCCCAGCACGTGCTGGAGGCCCAGGCCATGATGGCCCAGGACCCCGAGCTGATGGCCGACGTCGAACGGCGCATCACCGTCGGCAGCACCGCGGAGCGCGCGGTGTACGACGCCTTCGCCGCCTACCGCGCGCTGCTCGCCAACGCCGGCGAGTACCTGGCCGGCCGCGTGGCCGACCTGGACGACGTGCGGAACCGCATCGTCGCGCGCCTGCTGGGCGTGCCGATGCCGGGCGTGCCGGACAGTGACGAGCCCTACGTGCTGATCGCCCGGGACCTGGCTCCCGCCGACACGGCGCTGCTGGACCCGACGCTGGTGCTGGGCTTCGTGACCGAGGAGGGCGGGCCGACCAGCCACAGCGCCATCCTGGCGCGGGCGCTCGGGGTGCCGGCGGTCGTGGCGCTGCCGGGCGCGGGTGAGCTCGCCGAGGGCACGGTGGTGGCCGTGGACGGCAGCACGGGTGACATCTTCGTCGACCCGAGCCCGGAGAAGCGCGCCGAGCTGATCAAGACGGCCGAGGAGCGCAAGGCGGCGCTGTCGGCGTCGTCCGGCCCGGGTGCGACGTCGGACGGTCACAAGGTGCCGCTGCTGGCGAACATCGGTGGCCCGGCGGACGTGGCGGCCGCGGTCGAGGCGGGTGCGGAGGGCGTGGGCCTGTTCCGCACCGAGTTCCTCTTCCTGGACGACAGCGCGAAGGCGCCGTCGGAGGCCAAGCAGGTCGAGGCGTACCGCAAGGTGCTGGAGGCGTTCCCCGAGGGCCGTGTGGTCGTGCGGGTGCTGGACGCGGGCGCGGACAAGCCGCTGGACTTCCTGACGCCGGCCGATGAGCCGAACCCGGCGCTGGGCGTGCGCGGTCTGCGGACCCTGCTCGACCACCCGGAGGTGCTGCGCACGCAGCTCACCGCGCTGGCCAAGGCCGCCGAGGGGCTGCCGGTCTACCTCGAGGTCATGGCCCCGATGGTGGCGGACCGCACGGACGCGAAGGCCTTCGCGGACGCGTGCCGCGAGGCGGGGCTCCAGGCGAAGTTCGGTGCGATGGTGGAGATCCCCTCCGCCGCGCTGCGCGCCCGTTCGATCCTGCAAGAGGTCGAGTTCCTGTCGCTGGGCACCAACGACCTGGCGCAGTACACGTTCGCGGCCGACCGTCAGGTCGGTGCGGTCTCGCGGCTCCAGGACCCGTGGCAGCCGGCGCTGCTCGACCTCGTCGCCGCGTCCGCCGAGGCGGCCAAGGCCGAGGGCAAGAGCTGCGGCGTGTGCGGTGAGGCCGCGTCCGACCCGCTGCTGGCCTGTGTGCTGACCGGTCTGGGCGTGACGAGCCTGTCCATGGGTGCGGCGTCGATTCCGTATGTCCGCGCGACGCTGGCCAAGCACACGCTGGCCCAGTGCGAGCGTGCCGCTGCCGCGGCCCGTGCGACGGACTCCGCGGAGGAGGCCCGGCTGGCCGCGCAGGCGGTGCTGTCCGGCGAGTGAGCCGGCCGTCGCCGTAGCGATGCTGTGAGGTGAAGGGTGTCCCGCCGTGGCGGGGCACCCTTCGCTCGTTGTCGGCCCCGCTCCGGCGTCTCATTCGTCCAGAGGCAGCCCCGCGCGGTAGTCGACGCCGGGCTCCGGTGGTACGGGTTCGCCGGTGCGGGCATCGGTGCAGTAGGCGGCGAAGACTTCCGCTTCGGTCAGCGGGTGGAGCCTGCCGCCGGCCTTGAGGTTCCAGCCGCGGACGGTGTCGCGCCGGCCGGGCAGGGTGCTGCGCAGGACGACTCCCCCGGGCCGGTCCGTGGCGATGCCCGCCGCGAGGACCGTGCAGAACAGGAGGGCGGCCGCCTCGCCGAGGTGCAGCAGGCCGTCGTCGCGGGTCTCGGTGCGGAGGGCGGCGACGAGCGGCGCCGGTCCTTCGGCCGGGACGCTGCACACGAGGTGGTGGGTGCCGGGGCCGGCCGCTTCGATGATGCGGCGCAGGAGTGCGGTGGCCCGGGCGAAGGCGGCGCGGCCGGTGTCCTGGCCGCAGGAGTCGCAGTCGCCGCGGGTGAGCAGGGCGGAGGCGTACTCCCAGGTGGCCTGTTGTTCCGCTTCGGCGACGAGGCGGGGCAGCAGGCGGGCGAGGGGCTGGCCCTCGTAGGTGACCTTGGTGCCGGCGGCGGCGACCTCCGCGGTGTAGCGCGTGCGGCTGGCCGGGGTGTCGGGGTCGAGGCGGGACTCGGTGCAGAACTCCTCGTAGCCGGCGGGGTCGAAGAGGGCGACGCTCGTGTGCGTGCCCCGGGCGGCGAACTCGCGCAGCAGGCCTTCCATCTGCCGCATGTACGTGGCGTGGTCGTCGAAGGTGAAGCTCGCGTAGCCCTGCATGGCCGCGAAGTCCTCCGCGCCGGCCAGGACGGCCACGGTGCCGGGGACTTCGCTGCGCAGGCGTCGCCGGGCACTCACCATGCGCCGTGCGGTGGGCGGTCTCTTCCTGCCGTCCCGCTGCCGGGGTCCGGTGTGCGGCCGCTTCCCGGCCGGAGTGCGCTTCCTTCCCCCGCTGCCGCCCCCGGTGCGGTCCCCGTCCGACGGCCGTCCTCTTCCGTTGCTCGTGTGCGCCATCTGTCTCCCCCTCAGCGCGTGTGATCAGTGCTCACTCACCGTAAGGCGGGGCACTGACATTGCGGTCTCGTCATCGTCGCGGGTGAGCCTGCGCTGGGCGAGGCAGATGACGGCGAGACCTGTGCCGAGGCCGAGCCAGCCGAGGGGGCCCACTGCGATGGCGCCGGTCACGACCAGGGGGCCGGCGCTGCGCTGGGCGGCTTGTGCGAGGCCGTGGACGCCGAGGTAGGCGCCCTGGGCCGTGGGCGGTGCGAGGGCTACGGACAGTTCCCAGGACACGGTGGCGTGGAGCATCTCGGCGACGGTGAAGGCGGTCGCGGCCAGGGTCAGTGCCGTTGCGGCGAGCCAGCGGTTGCCGGTGGCCGAGGCGGCGAGGGCGGCTCCGCCCGCGAGGTAGGCCGCGGCCAGGGGGACCAGTGCGCTGCGTGCCTTCGTCACGGTCGTGCCGAAGCGGGCGAAGGGGACCTGGAAGCAGACGACGAGGACGTTGTTGAGGACGAGGAGGAGGGGAATGGCCTGGTGCGGGAGGGTCGTTGCCGTGACCGCCCACAGGGCGAGGCCGATCTGGAAGACGGAGTCGTCGAGGAAGAGGACGGCTTCGGTGGCGGTGTAGGTGAGGTAGCGGCGGTCACGCCAGGGGCTGCGCGCCGGGGCGGGGTGGGCCTGCGCCATGGCCGCGGTGTCCGCACCGGTACGGGCGCCGTTCGTGGCCACGATCCGGGCCGGCGACGGTGGTTCGCCGCAGCGCAGGGTGAGGAGGGCGATGGCGGCGAAAGACAGGGCGTCGCCGGTCAGCAGCCAGCGGTAGACGGCGGTCGTTCCTGTGGTGAGGGCCGCGGCCGCGACGAGTCCGCCGACGGCCCAGCCCAGGTTGGAGGCGGTGCGGTTGATGGCCTGGTAGCGGCTGCGGTCGGGGCCGGCGATGCGTGTCGCGTAGAGCTTGGTGAGGACGGAGGAGGCGCGGTCGCCGAGGCTGCCGACGGCGGTGACGGCGATCAGGAGCCGGAGGTCCGTGGTGGTGAGGAGGGTGAGAGAGGCGACGGCGCGGAGGACTTGGACGGCGGCGAGCAGCGGCCGGAGGGGGACGCGGTCGGCGAGGAGGCCGCCGAGGGGCGGGCCGGCGATGCCGACGGCGCCGGAGACGCCGAGCAGCAGGCCGATCTCGGCCGTGCGGAGTCCGGCGACGTAGGTGAAGTACAGGGCCGCGGTGGCCGCCCAGAGGCCGGAGCCGGCCTTGTCGACGAAGGTGACGGCCAGCATGCGGCGGCCGTCCCGTCCCCCCGGTATCTGCATGTGCTGATCCCCCTTGACCCGGATATTGTATTGATACATACTCAGATCTGTGGCAACACAATATGAGATCACCGGTACGAACGCCAAGGGGATTGCCGCGTCCATCGAGCGCGGCGTCGCCGACGGCGCCCTGACTCCCGGGAGTTCGCTCCCCCCGGTGCGCGCGCTCGCCGAGCGGCTCGGCGTGAGCCCGGGCACGGTCGCCACCACGTACAAGGAGCTGCGCCGCCGGGGCATCGTCGTCACGCGCGGGCGCGGCGGCACGGTGGTGGCCGAGGCCCCCGCGGTCGCCTCCCGGCGCCCGCCGAAGGTGCCGGAAGGGCTTCGCGACCTGGCGGGCGGCCACCCCGACCCGGCCTTCCTGCCGGAGCCGGTGCCGCCCGCACGGGTCGCGGGCGCGGCGCGCTCGCACCGGGCGGCGCCGCGGCTGGCCCGGCTGGAGGAGATCACCCGCGCCTGGTACGAGCGCGACGGCGTCCCGTCCGCGCACGTGACCTTCGCGCACAGTGCGCTCGACTGCGTGGCGCGGCTGCTCTCCACCGAGCTCCGCCCCGGTGACGCGGTGGCGATGGAGGACCCCGGCTACCACCACATGCTGGACCTCGTGCCGGCGCTCGGCCTGCGGATCGTGCCGGTCGCGGTGGACGACGAGGGGATGCGGCCGGAGGAGCTGCGGGCCGCCGTGCGCGGCGGGGTGCGGGCCGTCATTTGCAGCCCCCGGTCACAGAATCCGTACGGGGGCTGCTTCACCGCCTCGCGCCGGGACGCCCTGGCCGCGGTGCTCGCGGAGGCGCCGGAGGTCCTGGTGATCGAGAACGACTACGCCGCGGAGGTCTGCGGCGCCCCGTTGCACAGCCTGACCGCCGGGGGCGGGCTGCCGCGCTGGGCCCAGGTCCGCACGGTCACCAAGCACTTGGGGCCCGATCTGCGCTGGGCGGCGGTGGCGTGCGACGCGACGACGCTGGCGCGGCACGACGGGCGGCTGCTGCTGACATCCGGCTGGGTCAGCCACCTGCTCCAGGAGACCGTGGCCGGGCTGCTGACCGATCCGTCGGCCCTGGCCCTGGTCGCGGAGGCCCGCACCGCCTACACCGCTCGGCGCGAGGCGCTGATCGGGGAGCTGGCCCGGCGCGGGATTTCCGCGCACGGGCGGGGCGGGCTGCACGTGTGGGTGCCGGTACGGGATGAGGCGGCCGTGGTCAGCGGGTTGCGGTCGGCGGGGTGGTGGGTGGCCGCGGGGGCGCGGTTCCGGATCGGGACGGCTCCCGGGGTGCGGATCACTACGGCGGATCTGCGACCGCAGGAGGCGGAGCGGCTTGCGGCCGATTTCGCCGCGGTGCTGGGTGAGGCGCAGGCTACGTACGGGGGGTAGGGCGTTCGCGGCCCAGCTCCTCGTAGAACTTCAGCAGGTCCGCGTTGTCCACCGAGCCCGGGTTGACCGCCTTTTCCAGGGGCGTGCCCTGGAGGAGGCGCTTGACCGGGACCTCGATCCGCTTGCCGGTGAGGGTGTGCGGGATCGCCGGGACCTCGATGACCTCGTCGGGGACGTGGCGCGGTGAGAGGTTCTCGCGGATGGTGCGCTTGATGCGGTCCAGCAGCGCGTCGTCCAGCCGGGCGCCCGGCGCGAGGTGGACGAAGAGCGGCATCCAGTAGCCGCCGTCCGGCTGTTCGGCGCCGATGACGAGGGACTCGCGGATCTCGGGGAGCCGTTCGACGACCTCGTAGATGTCGGCGGAGCCCATGCGGACGCCCTGCCGGTTGAGGGTGGAGTCGGAGCGGCCGTGGATGATGACGCTGCCGCGCGAGGTGAGGGTGATCCAGTCGCCGTGCCGCCAGACGCCGGGGAACATCTCGAAGTAGCTCTCGCGGTAGCGGGTGCCCTCGGGGTCGTTCCAGAACCGGATCGGCATCGACGGCATGGGCTTGGTGACGACCAGCTCGCCGACCTCGTCGGTGACGGGCTTGCCGTGCGGGTCCCAGGCCTGGAGGCCGGTGCCGAGGCAGGGGGCCTGGAGCTCGCCGATGTGGACCGGGAGGGTCGGCACGGCGCCCGCGAAGCAGCTGCACACGTCCGTGCCGCCGCTGACGGAGGCGATCCACATGTCTTCCGACACCTCGTCGTGGATCCAGCGGAATCCGTCGGGCGGCAGCGGCGAGCCCGTCGTGGCGACGCACTTGACGCGCGAGAGGTCGAAGTCCCGGCCGGGGTGGACGCCGGCCTTGCGGCAGGCCATGACGTACGCGGCGGAGGTGCCGTAGAGGGTCGTTCCGGTGCGCTCGGCGACGCGCCACTGGGCGCCGGTGTCGGGGTGGCCGGGGCTGCCGTCGTAGAGGACGACGGTCGCGCCCACGAGGAGGCCGGAGACGAGGAAGTTCCACATCATCCAGCCGGTGGAGGTGTACCAGAAGAAGCGGTCGCCGGGGCCGAGGTCGCAGTGCAGGGAGAGCTGCTTGAGGTGTTCGACGAGGATGCCGCCCTGGGACTGGACGATGGCCTTGGGCAGGCCGGTGGTGCCCGAGGAGTACAGCACCCACAGCGGGTGGTCGAAGGGGACCTGCTCGAAGACGGGCTCCGTCTCCGCCGCGACCAGGGCGTCCCACTCCAGAGCGCCTTCGGGGGCCGGGGTGCCCAGCAGCGGGATGTGGACGACGGCGCGCAGCGTGGGCAGGCCGGCGCGGAGTTCGGCGACGGTGCCGGCGCGCTCGTGCTCCTTGCCGCCGTAGCGGTAGCCGTCGACGGTGAACAGGACGACGGGCTCGACCTGCTGGAAGCGGTCGAGGACGCTGCGGGCGCCGAAGTCGGGCGCGCAGGAGGTCCACACGCCGCCGACGGCCGCGGTGGCGAGGAAGGCGACGACGGCCTGCGGGATGTTGGGCAGGTAGCCGCTGACGCGGTCGCCGGGGCGCACGCCGAGGCGGCGCAGTTCGGCGGCGAGCGAGCCGACCTGCCGGCGCAGCTCCGCCCAGCCGACGGGGCGCGGGTCGTGGGTCTCGTCGACGGCGAGCAGGGCCGGTTCGCCGGCCCGTGCGGGGTCCTCGGCGGCGCGCAGGGCGTGCTCGGCGTAGTTGAGGGTGGCGCCGGGGAACCAGCGGGCGCCGGGCATGGCCGGGTCGGCGAGGACGCGCTCGTAGGGGTGGGAGAAACGGACGCCGGACCATGCGGTGAAGGCCTGCCAGAACGTCTCCAGCTCGTCGACGGACCAGCGGTGGAGCGCGGCGTAGCTCGCGGCGGGGTCGCCGGGGACGGCGGCCGGGGCGCCGTGCCGCTCGGCGGCCCACTGCTGGAAGCGGGTGACCTGTGCGCGGGCGATGCGTTCCGGGCCGGGGCTCCAGAGGGGCTCCGGGCTGCCGGTGTGCTGCGGTGCGGTGGTCATGACTGCTCCCGGGCTCCTGCGCGTCGTGGGCGGTGCCGCGCACGGCCGGGTGAGCGCATGGCGCGGCTGAGCAAGGACGATGCCACGTGATCGACTCCTGCACCAGAGCCGGTGGCGTACATCTCCTTCGCCCTGCTCCCTCACCCGCCGCCCCGCCACGCGTCATGTGTGCGCAGGTCCTCCCTGCGTGGGTGAACGCCGTCTGAACGCAGGGCGCCGGCGATCGTGCGGGTGGCAGGCTGAGCAGCATGGATGCGCGTGATCTGCTGCGGTTACTGAGGACGGTCCGTACGGCGCGGGGGATGCGGTCCCTGCGGTCGGCGCTGCGGCGGCGGTGCACGGACAGAGCGGGGCTGCCGCGGCCGGGTGCGGAGCGGGCCCGGGTGCCGGGTGCGGCGCAGGGGGCCGATCCCCTGCCGGGCGGCGGGGTGGTGCACTTCGCTCGGTCGTCGCTGCGGGTGCGGGTGACGGCGGGCGGTGCGGTGTTCTGCGGCTGGGACGGGGCCGGGCCGGAGCCCTCGTACGCGCTGGCCGGGCGGGGTCCGGAGGCGGACGAGCGGGCGGTGCTGGAGCCGGACAAGGACGGCGGCTGGCGGGTGGTGTCGGAGCGGGTGCTGGTCGTGGTGGGCCGTCACGGGTCGGTGGAGGTGCGCACGCCGGGCGGTGTCCTGCTGCGGCGCGACCTGCCTCCGCGCTGGTGGGAGCCGGCGGACACGGCGGCGGGCGGGCAGCAGGGCGGGGCGCGCTGGGCGGTCCGCTCGGAGGTGCCCGCGGACGCGCGGTTCTTCGGGCTGGGCGGCAGGTCGGCCGGTCCGCGGCTGCGGGACGGCACGTACCGGCTGTGGAACACCGATCCGGACGGGGCGTTCGAGCCGGGCGACGATCCGCTGTACATCACGATGCCGGTGCAGCTGGTGGTGGCGGACGCGGGGACGCACCTGGTGTTCCACGACGACACGTGGGACGGGCGGGTCACGCTGGCGGAGGGCGAGGAGGGGGCGGGTTCGGGCCATGACCGGCCGGGCCGGTGCGAGGTGCGCATGGACGGCGGCCCGCTGCGCTACTGGGTGCTGGCGGGGACTCCGGCGCGGGTGTTGCAGGGCTGGTCGGTGCTGACGGGGGCCGCCGCGGTGCCGCCGTCGTGGGCGCTCGGGCACCACCACGCGCGCTGGGGCTTCGGCAGCGAGCAGGAGGTGCGCCGGGTGGTGGCGGGCTACGCCGAGCGCGGGCTGCCGCTGTCGGTGCTGCACCTGGACATCGACCACTACCGGGGGCACCGGGTGTTCACGGTGGACCGGGAGCGGTTCCCCGATCTGCCGGGGCTGGCGGCGGAGCTGCGGGAGAAGGGGGTGCGGCTGGTGTCGATCGTGGACCCGGCGGTGAAGGCCGAGCCGGGCCAGTGGGTGTTCGACAGCGGTACGGCGGCCGACGCGTTCGTGCGGGACGGCCGGGGGCGGCGGGTGCGGGGCGAGGTGTGGCCGGGCGAGTCGGTCTTTCCGGACTTCACGGACCCGCGGGTGCGCAAGTGGTGGGGCGGGCTGTACGGGGAGCGGCTGGCGCAGGGCTTCTCGGGGGTGTGGCACGACATGAACGAGCCGGTGTCGTTCGCGCCGTTCGGGGATCCGTCGCTGCCGCTGTCGGCGCGGCACTCGCTGGAGGGCCGCGGCGGCGACCACCGCGAGGCGCACAACGTGTACGGGCTGTCGATGGCGCGGGCGGGTCACGAGGCGCTGTGCGAACTGCGGCCGGCCGAGCGCCCGTTCCTGTTCTCGCGCTCGGGCTGGGCGGGCATGCAGCGCTACGGCGGCACGTGGTCGGGCGACGTGGCGACGGGCTGGCCGGGGCTGCGGGCGTCGCTGGCGCTGGTGCTGGGCCTGGGGCTGTGCGGGGTGCCGTACTCGGGGCCGGACGTGGGGGGCTTCTCGGGGTTCCCGTCGCCGGAGCTGTTCGTGCGCTGGTTCCAGCTGGGCGCGTACGTGCCGCTGTTCCGCACGCACTCGGCGATCACGGCGGGGCGGCGGGAGCCGTGGGAGTTCGGCGCGGAGGCGCTGGAGCACACGGCGGCGGCGCTGCGGGAGCGGACACGGCTGCTGCCGTACTTCGTGACGCTGGCGCACCTGGCGCAGCGCACCGGGGCGCCGTACGTGCGCCCGGTGTGGTGGCGTTCGCCGGAGGACCGGGCGCTGCGGGACTGCGAGGACGCGTTCCTGCTGGGTGACGCGCTGCTGGTGGCGCCGGTGCTGGAGCAGGGTGCGGACCGGCGGGCGGTGCGGCTGCCGCGCGGGCGGTGGTACGACACGGCGACGGGCCGGGCGTACGAGGGGCCGGGGCAGGTGCTGCTGGACGCGCCGCTGTCGCGGATCCCGGTGCTGGCGCGGGCGGGTTCGGTGATCCCGGTGCGGGCGGAGGCCGGCGGTCCGGTGGAGCTGGAGGTGTGGGCTCCGGCCCCGGGCCGTACGGGCGGCGGCGTCCTGGTGCCCGACGCGGGGGACGGCTGGGAGGCGCCGGAGGTGGTGCGGTTCACGACGTGTCTGCGGGACGGAGCGGTCGTGGTGGAGCAGGAGGGCGCCGCGGAGGTCGGGTATCCCGTACGGGTGCGGGGTGAGGGCGTGAAGTGAAGTGAGGGGGCGGGCGCTCTTCCCCGGGCACCCGTCTCCCTGCTATCTGGTCGTCATGGACAGAACCCGGTTCTCTGCCGCCCTGCGGGCCGTCACCCTGCTCATAGCGGCTCTCCTGGCCCTGCTGACCTTTCCGTTGTCGCCTCCGGCGCAGGCTGCCGCGGCGCACGAGCCGCGCCCGCCGCGCGGTTTCGTCGCCCTCGCCGACGTGGATCCGACGATCCTGCAAGAGATGCGGTACGTCACCGTCCACAACTTCACGGGCCATCGCGTCGACGGCTACCGGCGGCCCCTGTGCGTCCTGACGCGGGAGGCCGCCGAGGCCCTGCACCGGGCGCAGCTCTCGCTGCTGCGCCGGGGCTACTCGCTGAAGGTGTACGACTGCTACCGCCCGCAGCGGGCCGTGAACGACTTCGTGGAGTGGGCGAAGGACCTCGCGGACACGCGGATGAAGGCGGAGTTCTATCCGCGCGTGGACAAGACGCGGCTGTTCGCGGACGGGTACATCGCGGAGAAGTCGGGGCACAGCCGGGGCAGCACGATGGACGTGACGCTGGTGAAGCTGCCGGTCCGGCCGACGAGGCCGTACGTGCCGGGTGAGCCGCTCGTGCCGTGCTACGCGCCGCGGCAGCAGCGCTTCCCGGACAACTCGGTCGACATGGGGACGGGCTTCGACTGCTTCGACACCCTCGCGCACACGCTGGACCCGCGGATCACGGGCGTGCAGCGGGCGAACCGGCTGCTGCTGAAGTCCGCTCTGGAGGGCGTCGGGTTCGTCAACCTGCCGGAGGAGTGGTGGCACTTCACGCTCAAGCCGGAGCCGTTCCCGGACACGTACTTCGACTTCCCCGTCCTGCGCCGTCCGTACGGGATCGGGGCGCTCTAGCCGGCCCGGTGGGCGAGTTCGGCGAAGCGCTGTTCCACCACTGACACCAGCACTCCCTTCACCGATTCCTTCTCCCGTGCGTCGCAGAGGATCACCGGCACGCCGGGGTCCAGGTCGAGGGCGGCGCGCACGTCGTCCTCGGGGTAGCGGTCTGCGCCGTCGAAGCAGTTGACGGCGAGGGTGAAGGGGATGCTGCGGCGCTCGAAGTAGTCGACGGCGGCGAAGCAGTCCTGGAGCCGGCGGGTGTCGGCGAGGACGACGGCGCCCAGGGCGCCGCGGGCCAGCTCGTCCCACAGGAACCAGAAGCGGTCCTGGCCGGGGGTGCCGAAGAGGTAGAGGACCAGGTCGTCGCGGAGCGTGATGCGGCCGAAGTCCATGGCGACGGTGGTGGTGCGCTTGCCCTCGACGCCGGCGGTGTCGTCGACCGGCCGGCCGGCCTCGGTGAGCAGTTCCTCGGTGTGCAGCGGCCGGATCTCGCTGACCGCTCCGACGAGGGTGGTCTTGCCGACGCCGAAGCCGCCGGCGACCAGGAGTTTGAGGGCCACCGGGGCCGGCGCGGGGCGCGTGCGGCCGCGGTCTGCGCGCAGGAGCCTCATGGTTGTTCGTCCTCCGGTCGTGGGTGCCCGCGGGGGCCGGCGCCCCCGGTGGAAGGTGATCGTTCCGTAAAGACCATGGCCACGACAAGTCTCGACGGAGGGCCCGTCAGCTCGGACCGGGCGTCGCCTCGCGTCGGCCGGGGAGTCCCGTGCGCCGGATCCGGCGGGCCCGCGGGCCGGTTCACAGGGCCCGCAGGCCGTCGATCACCACGCGCAGAATGCTTTCGTCGGGCAGTTCGGCCGGCGGCACCGGGCGGGTGACCCGCACCAGGCCCGCGTGCACGAGGTCGCCGACGAGCACCCGCACCACGCCGACCGGCAGGTCGAGCCCGGCCGCCAGCTCCGCGACGGAGCGCGGCAGGCCCTCCGTGAGGTCCACGATGTCCAGGTGTTCCGGGGACAGCGTCTGGTCGGCGAGGGCGGCGGCGGGCCGGCCGGCCGGATCCTCGGCGACGACGACCGCGATGAGGTCGAGGCCGGCCCCGTCCGCGATCCGGGTGCGCCCGCGGGTCATGGCGTACGGGCGGACCACCGGGCCCGCCGCGTCGTCGTACCAGCGCACGTCCCCGTCGCCGGGGCCGTCCCCGGGCAGGCCGGCGGTCACCCGTCGGCGGCCACGCCGGTGCGCGGAGCCGTGGCCAGGTGCGCGCCCACCCGCTTGACCAGCAGGGTCATCTCGTAGGCGACCTGGCCGATGTCGGAGTCGGCGTCGGCCAGGACGGCCAGACAGCTGCCGTCGCCGGCGGCGGTGACGAAGAGGAACGCCTCGTCCAGCTCGACGACGGTCTGGCGGACCTTGCCCGCCTCGAAGTGCCGGCCGACGCCCTTGGCGAGGCTGTGGAAGCCGGAGGCCACGGCCGCCAGGTGCTCGCCGTCCTCGCGCGAGAGGTCCTTGGAGGTGCCGGTCGCCAGGCCGTCGCCGGAGAGCACGAGCGCCTTGCGGATGCTGCCGACGCGCTCGACGAGTTCGTCGAGGAGCCAGTTCAGCTCGCCCGTGGCGGCGGGCTCGGCGCCGGCTGCGGTGGTTGTCGCGTTCTCGGCCTTCGGTGCGGTCATCGACCGTCCCCCTCCGATGTGGTTCGTGGTGCTGTTCTCGGTGATCTTCTCGGTGCGTCCGCCTCATTGTGCTCCCGGCCGCGCTGCCAGCCGCGCTGGAGGGCGGCCATCCTGGCCCGCACCTCGTCGGCGTCGCGCTCGGGTTCCGGACCGGCGGGGTCCGTGCCGGTGGTCCCGCCCCGGGTACGGGGGGCCTCCGGATCCTTCCTCAGCTGGGGGGCGAGGCTCGCCTGGCGCACGCGCCGGGGCAGCCCGCCGGACGGGGTCCGCTCGGCCCCGGGCCCCTCGGGAAGCTGCGGGGAGGGCCTGCGGCGGGGCAGGGGCACGAGGGCGCCGCCCGCCCGGTGGTGCTCCTCCCCCTCGTCCGCGCACGGCTCGAACGGGCAGAGCACGTCGTCGTCCGCGGCCGGGCGGGCGGGTGCGGGCGGGCGGCCCGCGGCCGGGGAGAGCGCCTCGTGGCGGGGCGGCGGCGTCGTGCGGCCGCGGGCGAGGAACTGCTCGCCGGTGTCCTCGTCCCCGGGGCCGGTTCCCGCGCCCTTTCCGGCTCCGGCCTCGGTCAGCAGGTCCAAGGGGATGAAGACGACGGCGGTGGTGCCCCCGTACGGGGAGGTCTGGAGCGTGACCTTGACGTCGTGGCGGCGCGCGAGGCGGCTGACGACGAACAGGCCGAGCCGGTCGGTGTCGGAGAGCTCGAACTCGGGGGTCTCGGCGAGCCGGAGGTTGGCCTCCAGCAGGGCGTCCGGGGACATGCCGAGGCCCCGGTCGTGGATCTCCAGGGTGAAGCCGTTGGCGACGCGCTGGCCGTGCACCTGCACGGCGGTGTGCGGCGGGGAGAACACGGTGGCGTTCTCCAGGAGTTCGGCGACGAGGTGGGTGAGGTCGCCGACGGCGGGGCCGCGGACGGCCAGCCGCGGCAGGCGCCGCACCTCGATCCGCTCGTAGTCCTCGACCTCGGCGACGGCGCCGCGGACGACGTCCATGAGGCGGACGGGCTTGCGCCACTGCCGGGCCGGGGCGGCCCCCGAGAGGATGACCAGGCCCTCCGCGTGGCGGCGCATGCGCGTGGTGAGGTGGTCGAGGCGGAAGAGGTCGGCGAGCTCCTCGGTGTCCTCGGTACGGCGCTCCATGGCGTCGAGCAGGGTGAGCTGACGGTGCAGCAGGACCTGGCTGCGGCGGGCGAGGTTGACGAAGACGTCGGCGACGCCGCGGCGCATGTCGGCCTGTTTGACGGCGGCCTCGACGGCGGCCCGCTGCAAGGTGTTGAGGGCCTTGCCGACCTGGCCGAGCTCGTCCGGCCCGAAGTCGCGCAGCGGTGCCTCGGCCGCGAGGTCGACCTTCTCACCCGCGGCCAGGCGGCGCATGACGGCGGGCAGCCGCACGCCGGAGACCTCGTGGGCCTCCTTGCGCAGCTGCCGCAGGTCGCGCACGAGGCCGCGGCCGATGCGCAGGGAGATGACGAGGGAGGCGACGAGCGCGGCGGCGCCGAGGACGCCGGCGACGGCGGCCTTGGTCAGGACGCGGGTGGCGATGGGCTCGACGCGGTCGGCATAGCGGCCGGTGGCCTCGGTGTTCATCCGGGCGAGCTCGTCGAGGACGACGCCCGCGGCCTTCTCCCAGCGCTGCGGGTCGATGGTGCGCGGGGCGCGGGCGTAGCCGGCGAGGATCGCGGTGTCCTCGGCGGCGCGCAGGGTGTGCGGCGCGGTGCCCCGCCAGTACTCCTCGAAGATCTTCTGGTCGGCGGCGGGCAGGACGGCGAGGTTGGTGCTGTAGAGGATCTGCCGCTCGGCGACGCGGTCGGAGACGGCCCGCAGGTCCTGGCGGCTCATGGTGCCGGCGGTGAGGGCGGCGGCGAGGAGGGCGTCCTCGCGGGAGAGCGCCTCGCGGGCGCGGGCGACGCCGATGAGGGCGCGCGCCTGCTTGTCCATCTCGGCGTCCTCGAAGGCGCCGAGGCTGCCGAGGAAGGCGTAGTACGGCTCCACGAGGTCGTTGTAGGCCTGGAAGGCGCCGTGCCGGCTGATGGAGTCGTCCCGGATCTTGCCGCGCAGGCCGTCGAGGTCGCCGAGGGCCTTCTCGATGCGCCGGAAGCGGACGTCCGTGGCGGGGCTCATGTCGTCGCGGACCTTCGCGGCGCCGGACCGGAAGGCCGTGGCCGCCCGGTCGGTCGTGGCCTGCTGATCGCGCAGGGCGGCGAGGTTGTCGGCGCGGCGCGGGTCGGCGAGCAGGACGAGGGCCTGGCGGCGTTCCTTCTGCAGCGCGCGGACGAGGTCCTCGGCGGGGAGGCCGGCCGTGCGGATGGCCTCGGCGGCGTTGAGCAGCCGGGCGGCCTCCGTGCCGGTGATCACGGTGGCGAAGACCCACAGGCCGGTGAGCGACACCAGCGGCACCAGCAACAGCGCCACGATCTTCCGGCGGATGGACTTCCCGCGAAAGCGCATGGCCTCCCCAACGTCGACCCCGCTCCGGCGGCGTGGTGTTCCGACAACAATGCGGCGTGAGCCTACTACTGCGTGGTACACGACTCGAAGACCAGTACGGTGATCGGACTGCCGGGACGGCCACCCGTATGGCGGTAATTCCTTGCCCATGGGAACTATCGGGCACGGTCCTTCGCTCTTGTGAAGGGAGCCGGACCGCTCTGTCCGGCCGTCGGCAGGGGAGTCGGCGGGGTGGTCCGCCGACGAGGGGGTGAGCCGTCGTGGAGCGGGATCATGACGTCCCGTCGTACCGTGCGCGACCGGCGCTGTGGGTGGAGGAGCCCGCCCGCAGGCGCCGGATGCCGGATCCGGTGCGGACGGCCGCGGTGCGCGCGGTCCTCTTCGCCGCCTTCACGCTGGTGCAGGGCATGGTGGCGGCGCTGTTCGCGCTGGCCGGGAGCTGGCTGGCGCTGCCGGCGCTGCTGTGCGTGCTGGCGAGTGTGGTGGCCACCACATGGGCGGTGCTGGACGTGTGGGTGACGCGGCAGGTGTGGCGGCAGCGGCACGGAGTGGTGTCCGTGCCCAGCAGTACGGCGCGTGCGCGCAGAAGGGCCCGTCGCCCCGGCTTCCCCTGATCGTCAACTGCCCGGTAGGTTCGGCAGTTGACGGTGGCGTACACCGGGCACGGGCGGGCGGACGGGCCATGGGGGGATGTACGGATGGCGGAGCGGGACCGGGCGGTACATCGGATTCCGGAGATCCTCCGGGATGCCGGCTGGACGGTGTGTCTGGTCGGTGAGGAACAGTCGGGCAAGCTGGCGCAGGTGACGGCCGGGCTGCGGCGCGGCCCGGACCCCGCGGGCTCGGGAAAGCTGATCACCTCCGGCTTCTCGTACTGGGGCCTGGAGTCGACGGTGGCGTGGGCCCACGCGTGCAACGACCTGTACTACCCGGTGATGCGCGAGAGCATCGCCTCCTTCAGCCGCCGCTGGCGCGGCCTGAGCGAACGGCTCCCCGACGGGCCGCTGCACTACGTGAGCCTCGGCCCCGGCACGGGCCAGAAGGACCAGGCGCTGCTGCGCTCCCTGGACAGCCGGGGCCGCTGCGGCTGCTATCTGCCCGTGGACGTCAGCGCCGAGATGCTGCGCCTCGCCCAGCGCGAGGCGCTCCAGCACCTGCACGTGCCCGCCGCGGACGTGCTCCCGGTCCAGCTGGACTTCTCCATGCCCGCCAACCTCGACCGGCTGGGCACACTGATCCGCAGCACGGTGGGCGACGAGCCGGTGGTGTACTCGCTGCTGGGCAACACCCTGGCGAACTTCGACAGCGACACGCAGCTGCTGACCCTGCTGGCCGAGAAGCTGCTGCGGCCGCAGGACCGCTTCCTGCTGGAGGTGGCCAGCACGGCCGGGCAGGACGAGGTGGCGGCCCGGGCCGCCGCGCAGGAATACGAGAACAGCCCGCGCTTCCGCGAGTTCGTCACCAGCGCCCTGCTCCAGTACACCGACCTGCAAATCGACATGAACAGCCTCACCTGCGAGGGGCTCGTCGAGGGCGACCGGGCGCTGCTGGTCAAGGTGATCTACCGCAACCGGACGGGCGCCGAGCTGGAGCTGACGCTGCCCGACCGCAGCACGGTGCCGTTCCCCGACCAGGACACCATCCGCCTCCTGCTCAGCCGGAAGTACACCCGCGCCGGGCTGGAGAAGATGCTGGTGGACGCCCGGGTCACTGCGGTGGGCGAGACCCACGAGGCCGGGCACACGTCCTTCGACCGGCCCGCGTTCGGGATGACGCTGCTGCTCCTGGCCAAGGGCGACGGGGTGCGGCCCGACGGGCCCAACCCCTTCGACTGACGGCGCGTCACCGTGACGGGGTTCCTCGGCCGGTTCGGCCGGCAGTTCTTCGCCGCCGCCACCATCGCCTGCCTGCTGCTCGCGCTCGGCGTCTGCGGCTGGTGGCTGGTCGTCGCGCAGGGGCGCGACGAGCGCTTCGAGCCCGCGGCCTCCGGGTTCGCGCTCGTCGCCGCCATCACCGGGGTGTACGCCGAGCGGCGGGCGGCCGCCCGCGAGCGGCGCGCCCAGGTGCTGCACGCCTTGTCCGACGAGCTCGTGAAGAACACCGAGTTGCTGACGGGCGGGGGCTTCGCGCCGCTGGACCGCTTCGCGCCGAAGGCGCGCGTCTACCCCCGCCTGGTGCAGTCGGCGACGGACGCGGCGCTGGTGTCCGGGGTGTTCGCCGACCCCGGGCACGCCGCGCTGGTCTCCCTGCTGCACCGCTGGCGGGACGCGGTGCACGACTTCAACCGGCGCCTCGACCTCACCGAGCTGCGCACGTACGTCTCCCGGGTGCCCGCCGAGGAGCTGCTGGCCATCGACGAGGCCATGCACCGCCCGGGCGGGCAGCTCGACAGGCTGCGGCAGCTGCGCGACAGCATCGAGGAGGTGCTGCGGGCCTAGCGGGCCGGGGCGCCACGGGCCGTGGAGGCCGCGGCGCCCGCCGGCTCGCGCCTGTGGGCGCCCGCCGGCTCAGGCCTGAGCCGGTGCCTCCTCCGCCGGGCGGCGGTACATCCGCGTCGCCGTGATCTGGCCGTGGACCTGCTCCCCGTCCGGGTCCTGCTGCTGGGGCAGGCCCGGGCGCAGGTGCTCCTCGACGCTGATGTACTTCAGGCCCGCCCTCAGGTCCGCGTCGTTGCGCAGCCGGATGACCAGCGGGAACTCGGCCAGGGCCGTGGTGTCGAACAGGCCGGTGGTGTACAGCAGCTGGACGCCGAGGGCGTCGGCGACGGCCCGCTGGAGCTCCAGCAGGTACGTGGCGTTGGCGCGGCCGATGGGGTTGTCGAGGAACAGGGTGCCCGCGTGGCGCTGCTTGTCGCGGCCGCGGTCGTTGCTGCGCAGCGCCGCCATGGTGCAGTACAGGGCGATGGCCGCGGTCAGCAGCTGGCCGCCGGAGAACACGTCGCCCATCTGCCGGACGGGCACCCGCTCGGCGCGCAGCACCGCGTCGGGCTTGAGGATCTCCACGGCGACGCCGCGCGGCAGCAGGGCCGCCTGGACGCCGCGCAGCAGCAGGGACATGCCGTCGCGGCGCAGGTCGGAGTTCTTCTTGACGGCGGAGCGGGTCGCCTCGTCGATGACCTCGCCGAGGCGCTCGGTGAGGGTGCTCTGGTCGGGGTCGTCGAAGCGGATGCGCAGGAACTCCTGGCCCGACCACTCCCCCAGGCCCTCGGGCAGCCGGGACAGGCGCTGGGCGGAGCGCAGGGTGGTGAGCGAGGACTCCACGAGGCCGCGCAGCCGGTCCACGATGCTGTCGCGGTTGCGCTCCAGCTGCTCCAGCTCGTCGGTCAGCACGCGCAGGCGGGGCGCGAACGCCTCGGCCCACGCGGCCGCGTGCTCGGGCAGGGCGGCCGCGGGCAGCTCGCGGATCTGCTGGCGGGCGGGGGTGCGCACCTGCTCGTAGCGGGTGGAGTTGGCGTGCCGGACGAGGACGTCGCTCGCCTCGCGGACGGCGGACTCGGCGGCCGACAGGTCGCCCGCGCAGCCGCGCAGGGAGCGGCGGGCCTCGGCTGCGGCCTGGCGGGCCTCCTCCAGGCCGCCGGTGTACGGCTCGGGCTGTTCGGCCTCGTCCTCCGGGGAGTTGTCGCGCAGGAGGTCGCGCAGGAGGGCGGCGGTGTCGTCGAAGCCGGTGGCGGCGTCCTCGGCGGAGCGGTGGGCGCGCAGCAGGTCGCTGTGGGCGGCGCGGGCGCGCTCCAGGGCGTCGGTGCGGGCGGCGAGTTCGCCGGTGGCGGTGCGCAGGAGCTCCTTGGCGCGCTCGGCGTCGCCGGGCACGAGCTCTTCGGGGAGCTCGGTGTGGGCGCCGCCGTCGGCCGGGGCGAGGCGCTCGGCCTCGCCGCGCAGCCGGCCGAGCTGCTCGCTGGCCGCGGAGGCGCGGCTCTCCAGCATCTGGACGAGCTCTTCGGCGCGGGCCGCGGCGGCCTGCCGGGAGGGGCCGTCGGCGCCTTCGGTGCCCTCCAGGAGCTGGGCGGCGCGGGTGCGCACCTTGTTGGTGAGCCGGTCCAGTTCGTTGCGGGCGGCGCTCTCGTCGCTCTCGGCGCGGGCTTGCTCGGCGCGGAGGTCGGCGCCGACGCCGACCTTCTCGTAGACCTGGGAGGCGGCGCGGTAGGCCTCGCGCAGGGCGGGCAGCGAGGCGGTGGGGGGCTCGGCGGCCTCGGGCACCTCGTCGGGGGCGCCGGCGATCTCCGCGCGCTCGGCGCGCAGGGCGCGGGCGGTGCGGCGGGCGTCGTCGGCGGCGCGCTGGGCGGTGCGGCGGTCCTCGTCGGCGGCGCGGGCGCGGTCGACGAGGGTGGCGGCGCTCTCCTCGGCCTCGGCGGCCTCTTCGGCGAGCTCGCGGGCGCGCGTCTGCCAGTTGGCGCGCTCGCGCAGGCGGTAGGCGAGCCCGGCGAGGGCGTCGGCGACGCGGCGGGCGCGCTGGGCGGTCTCCTGCCGCTCGTCGCGCACGCGGGCGGTCTCGGCGGCGGTCTCCTCCGCCTCGGCGCGGGCGGCGCGCAGGCCGGCGAGCTCCTCGTGGGCGGTGTCGGCGGCGCCGCGGGCGCGGGCGGCTTCGGCGGCCAGCTCGGCGAGGCGGCCCGCGGGGCAGCCGGCGCGCCAGGAGGAGAGGCGGGCGGCGAGGGTGCGGTCGCCGGCGAGGCGGGCCGCTATGGCGCGGATCTCCTCGTCGCGGGCGAGGGCCCGCTCGCGCAGGGTGTGCCGCTCCTCGTCTGCCGCGCGCTCGTCGTGCATGGCGGGGTTCGGCGGTACGAGGAAGACGCCCGTGTCCTGCCGGCCGGTCTCCGGTACGGGGGCGAGCAGGGCCTCGGAGGTGCCGACGGCGAGGGCGGAGCGGGGCAGCAGGGAGGCCGCGCCGAGGACTTCGCGGGCGCGGGCGTGGGAGTCGGCGTCGGTGATGACGACGCCGTCGACGAGCTCGGGGCGGGCCGCGAGGACGGCGGCGTGCCGGGCCGGGTCGACGGCCTGGGCGAGGTAGCGCCAGCCGGGCAGGGCGGGGATGCCGTGCTCGCCGAGGTACTCCACGGCCGCGAGGACGTCGGGGCGGGGCGGCAGCAGGCCGCCGTCGCCGAGGGCGCCCAGGATGCGGGAGTCGTCGGCGGCGGCCGTGCGCAGGTCGAACAGCTGGCGCTCGGAGGCGGCGACGCTCTCGTCGAGCAGCTCGCGCAGCGCGTCGGCGTTGCGGTCGAGCTCCTCGGCGGTGAGCGGGCCGGTCACGGGCGGCCGCTGGGCGTTGCCGCGGGCGGCGGCGCGTACGGCGCCGGGGTAGTACAGGCCCGCGGCCTGGGGGTCGCCCTCGGCGGAGCGGCGCGGGGCGGGCGGCTGCTCGCCGCCGTCCGGGTCGGACTCGGCGCGCGGGCCGGGCACCTGGCCGGCGGCGGCCGGCTCGGGCAGGCCCAGCAGTTCGGTCAGGCGCTGCTCGGCGCCGATGGACTCGGCGGCGCGCCGCTCGGCGTCGTGGGCGGCTTCGGCGGCCGTGGCGGCGTCCGCGGCGCGGGCGGCGGCCAGCTCGGCGCGGCTCTCGGCGGCGGCTGTCTCCTTGGCCCGGTCGGCTGCCTGGCGGGCGGCCTCGCGCGCGGCTTCGTAGGCGGCGACGGCCGGCTTCTCGGCGTCGCTGGCGGCGAGCGCGGCACGGGCCGGGTCGGCGTCGGGGCCGGTGTCGTCGATCCAGCCGGCGCGGACGGCCTCGGCGGTCTCCTGCTCGACCTCGGCCAGGCGCTGGCGCAGGTGGCCGGCCTCGCTGCGGGCGCGCTGGGCCTCCGTGGCGGCGGCGGTCGCGTCGCGGTGGGCGGCCTCGCTCGCCTCCTGGAGGGCGGCGGAGCGCTCCTCCTCCTCGTTGGCGCGCTGCTCGCCGATCCCGGCGGCGGTGTTGAGGGCCCGTACGAGCTCGGTGGCGGCCTCGGCGCGGGCGGCCAGGGCGGGGGCGGCGTCGCGCTCGGCCTCGCGGATGGCGGCGGCGACGCGCGCGGAGCGGTCGGCGGCGGCGCGGTGGCGCAGGACGGTCTCGGCGGCCTGCCAGGCGGAGTGCAGCGTGCGGGCGTCGTTGAGCTCGCGGCGCTGGGCGGCGGCGGCCTTCTCGGCGGCGGCCAGGGCCAGGGAGGCGTGCCGGTAGGCGATTTCGGCGGCGACGAGGGAGCTGCGGCCGCGCTCGGTGTCGGCGTCGGTCACGGCGTGGGCCGCCGCGGCCACTTGCTCGGCCAGCTCGGCGGTCCGGCCGCGCTCTTCGAAGGCGCGGGCGGACAGGCGGCGGGCCAGGCCGCGGGTGCGGCGCTCGGCGCCGGTGTGCACGCCGCGGGCCTGCTCGCGCTTGACGGCGGCGTCGGCGATGCGGGAGAGCAGGTCCAGGGAGCCGGCGGTGAAGTCCCGCTCGGCGGTGAGCTCGGCGCGTCGGCCCAGCTTGTGGGCGAAGCCGTGCACGAGGTCGGCGAGGCCGTCGGTGTCGCGGGTGTCGGTGACCGCGCGCAGCAGCAGGTCCGTGAAGTCGGAGTCGTTCTTGACGGCGAAGAGGCCTGCGGCCTCGCCCTCGTCGGCGTTCATCTCGCGCTGGTAGCGGAAGAGTTCGGGGTCCAGGCCGAGCTCGCCGAGGTGCTCGTTCCAGCGCTCGTGGACCTCCTCCCACACCACGTCCAGGTGGGGGTAGGCCTTGCCGGCCTCGGTGAGGGCATCGCGGAAGCCCTTCATCGTGCGGCGGCGTCCCCGTGCGCCGGAGGCGCCGGAGAGCACAGAGCCGGAGGTGCCGTCGGCGGCGGTGCGCATCGCGGTGGACTCGGCCACGGGCAGGGCGTCCAGGCTCAGGCCCGGGCCGGGCCGGAACGAGTACCAGGCCTCGGCGAACTTCCGCGGGTCGTTGGAGACCTGGCGGCCGCGCCACTCGCTGACCTTGCCGACGACGATGGTCTCGCCCGTCAGGACGTGCTGCCACTCCAGGGCGACGTGCCCGCAGTCGTCGGCCAGCAGGAACTTGCGGAGCACGCCCGAGCTGGCGCCGCCCAGGGTGTTGCGGTGGCCCGGCAGCATGACCGAGAAGATGAGCTTGAGGAGGACGGACTTGCCGCCGCCGTTCTCCAGGAAGAGCACGCCGGCCGGGGCGGGGCGGCGCGGCGGCCCCACCGGCTCCTCCTCGAAGAACTCCGCCTGCGCGGGCGCGGGGGTGGGCACGGGCGCGCCCACTCCCCGCAGGTCCAGCACGGTGTCGGCGTAACGCGCACCGGCGGGCCCGATGGAGTAGAGGCGGACCCGGGACAGCTCGTACATGGCGGACTCTCGTGTGTGGCGGGACGGTGGTCAGGAGGACTGGCTGTGCTGGTTCTCGAAGAACGGCAGGCCGGCGTCGGCGACCAGGTCGAGGTCGTCGGCGTCGTCCGGCGGCAGGAGCGTCGCGCTGCCGTCGCCGACGGGCACGACCCCCAGCTCCAGCAGCTCGGTCATGGCGGCGCTGCCGGCCATGTCGCGGACCTGGAGCTGGTAGCGGGCGGTGGTGCGGAACGCGCCGCCGGCGTCGTCGCCGGTGCGCTGGAGGAAACCGGAGTCGACGAGGAAGGCGACGGCCTTGGCGATGATGCCCGTGGTCGAGCCGGCCAGGCGGCGGGCGTCCTTGGTGGCGCCCGTCGCGCTGCGGCGCGCGTAGACCCGCCAGGCGGCCTCCAGGCCGGGGGCGTCCGTCGTCGGGTCGGTGTTCTCGCCCTGCGCGGCGGAGCGCTCCTCCAGGCGGCGGCAGGCCTGCCGGACGAACGTGTCCACGCCGTTGACGGTGATCCGGCCGATGTAGCCGTCGTCGGCGAGGTCCTCCGGGCGCGGGAAGGCCAGGGCGGCGACCGCGAGGTGGGCGAGGCCGTGCAGGAAGCGGTCGCCGGAGTCGACGGTGGCGCGGCGGGCGTAGTCGCCCATGCGCACGGCGAAGACGGAGTCCTCCGCGGCGGTCACGGCCATGCCGGCGCGGGTGGACACCTCCAGGACGATCAGGCCGAGGCCGGCCGCGACGGCGTCCGCGAGGCGGGCGAACGCGGGGTCGTCGCGGTGGCGGCGCAGCAGCTCGGTGTACTCGGCGTCCCGCGCGGGCGCGAGCTTGGGCTGCAAGCCGAAGGCGATGAGCCGCGCCGCGTCGGCCGCGTCCGCGGGGGTCACGGCACCGGGGCCGCTCGCCGCTCGGGGTTCGCCGCTCTCGGGTCCGCCCGTGCCGGGCTCGTCGGCCGGGGCCTCGGCGTCGTACTCAGTCACGGTGTGCTTCTCCTGCGGAAGAGGTCGTGCGGTGGGTTCGGCACCGCCGGAATGCGCCGTCGCGGCCGGTCGCCGTCGCGGCGGAAGGGCAAGCCCGGCTTCCCGGGAACGCGTGGTCGACCGTTGCAGCCGCGGGGCTCTCCGTGCCGGGACGGCTCCCGGTGCCTTCTTTTCCGCCGCAACGGCGAGGAGACGTACGGTGCGGCCCGGCGGTGCCGGGACGGCCGCAAGCCGTCGTCGTCGCCCGCGGGCGAGCCGCAATGTCGGGCCGGGCAGAAATCCGGGCCGCATGCCGCAGGCGCCCCGTCATGACGCCTCCGCCCGGTCCGCGGCCATGCCCGCCGCGTCGAGGAGCGCCGTGCCGACGATGAGGTCGGCGCCGCCGAATTCGGGGTCGTCGAGGACCGTGCCGTCGTCGACGGCGAAGAGGAGGGACTGCTCGCCCTGGCGGTAGGCCGTGCCGACCGCGGGGCTCGCGGCGTGGACGGCGAGGAGGGCGAGGAGGTAGGGCAGTTCGGGGTCGCGGCGGCGGGCGTCGGCGAGGAGCCCGGAGAGGCGGCGCGGCGCGTCGGGCGGCAGGGTGAGCAGCTCCATGGCGCTCGCGAGCTGCTCCTCGCTGAAGCGGCTGTCGTCGGGCGTGGCGATGAGGTCCGGCTCGGGCATCTCCGCGCCGAGGTGCTCCCGCTCGGCGGGCGGGCTCAGGAGTATGTCGACGAGGTCGGCGACGCGCACGGAGACGGGCGTGCGCAGCCCCGTGCCGTGGGCGAAGAAGGCGTCGGTGACGCGCCCGGCCGCCTCGAGCGGCAGGGGGAGGACGGGGGCGAGGAGCTGTCCGTAGAGGTCGAGCCCGGCCCGGCCGGAGGAGACGGCGAACGCCTGGCGGTCCTGCTCGGCGCGGAAGAGGGGCCCGGCCTCCAGGAGCCGGGACTGGAGCTGGGTGTGGCGGCGGATGCAGTCCTTGACGATGTCGACGAGCTCGGCGGCGCGCCGCTTGTGCTCGGCGCCCTCGGCCTCGTCGCGCGCCTTGCGGATGTTGGTGAGGATCGCGTTCTCGTGGCGGTAGCGGTCGGCGACGTGGTCGAGCGCTTCGGCGATCATGTCGGGGACGGCTTGCAGCCAGTCGACGGCGCGGACGTTGCGCCGGGTGGCGTCGAGGGTCTTGCGGAGGGTCTCGGCGTACTGCACGGTGCGGTAGCGGGCCTGCTCCGCGGCGAGCTGGGCGTCGGCGAGCCGGCCCCGGCTGATGAGGACCTCCAGCTTCACCTCGGCGGCGATCTGCGCGCTGGTGACGTCGGTGTCGAGGGCGCCGACGAGGACGTTGACGGCTTCGTCGGTGGTGCGCAGGAAGACCGTGCCGCCGGGGCCGGGCACCTCCTCGACGAGCTTGAAGTCGTAGTCGCGCCGGACGTAGACCCCGTCGGCCCCGAAGGTGCCGTAGACGGCGCGGAAGCCGCGGTCGACGCTGCCGACGTTGATGAGGTTCTCCAGGACCCAGCGGGCCACCCGCTCGTGCTCGGCCTGCGGCCGCTCCGGCGCCTGGGCGGCGACGCGCGGCTGCAGCCGGGCCACTATCTGCTCGTGGTCGGCGCCGGTGTCGAAGTCCATGTTGAGCGTGACCAGGTCGATGGCGGAGAGCGCCACCTCCGCCATGGCGTAGACGCCGTACTCGCCCGCGAGGTTGGCCTTGCGCGCGTCCAGGTCGTGCAGCGGCGCCGTGCAGGCGAGCGCGCGCAGGCGGCGGGCCAGGCCCTCGTCGGCGGCCGGGCCCGGGGCCGGCCGCGACGGCCCGTTGAGCTGGGGCGGAGCGGCCGCCGGGGCTGGAGAAGTCACGTCGCACAGAGTAGGCGGTCACACCGACAACGGACGAAACGGCACGGGCGGAATGTCCGGCACGCCCCTAGTGTGTGGCTCCGCCTTCCGCACGGATGTCCGTGGTGCGCCCCGCGGCGGTGACGGCGATCACACAGAGTGCTTCCGCGGTGGCGGGGACGGGCAGCGAGGGCAGGGCCCGGTCGGTGACCTGTGCGGGCGCGTAGGGGACGTGCACGAATCCGCCCCGCAGGCCGGGCCGTTCGGTCGCGGCGAGGTGCATCAGGCCGTAGAAGACGTGGTTGCAGACGAACGTGCCGGCGGTCTGGGAGACCGACGCGGGCAGCCCGGCCTCGCGCACGGCCGCGACGCACGCCTTGACGGGCAGGGTCGCGAAGTAGGCGGCGGGCCCGCCGGGGACGACGGGCTCGTCGACGGGCTGCGCGCCCGCGTTGTCGGGGATGCGGGCGTCGTCGACGTTGACGGCGACGCGTTCGACGGTGATGTCGGGGCGGCCGCCCGCCTGCCCCACGCAGAGGACGAGGTCCGGCGCGGTGCGGTCGACGGCCTCCCGGAGGGCGTCGAGGGCGGTGCCGAAGGCGCAGGGCAGTTGTGCGGTGGAGAGGACGAGCCCGTCGGCGCCCCGCGCGGCGGCCGCGCGGACGGCCTCCCAGGAGGGGTTCACCCCCTCCCCTCCGAAGGGCTCGAATCCGGTGAGCAGGACACGGGTCACGGCTGGTTCCCTCCCGGCGGGCCGTCAGACGGCGAAGGCGTACATGATGACGATGTTGCAGCCGAGCAGGGCGAGGGCCGTCGGCATCTGGGCCTTGATGGGCCCGTACTGGTCCTTCAGTTCGAGGAGCGCGGCCGGGACGATGTTGTAGTTGGCGGCCATGGGCGTCACCAGCGTGCCGCAGAAGCCGGCGAGCATGCCGATGGCCAGGACGGCCGGGGCGTTGCCGCCCTCCTGGACGACGAGGACGGGCCAGCCGACGGCCGCGGTCATGACGGGGAAGGCGGCGAAGCCGTTCCCCATGACGACGGTGAAGAGGAACATGCCGACGCAGTAGACGGCGACGGCGGCGAAGAGCGAGCCGTCGGGCAGCACGGCGGTGGCGATCCGGCGGACCTGGTCACCGACGCCGGCGACGGAGAAGATGCTGCCGAGCGTGGCGAGGAGCTGGGGCAGCAGCATCGCCCAGCCCATCGACTCCAGCATGGAACGCCCGGCGTGCACGGGCGTCGAAAGCCGCTTCTCGCGCAGCATCACCATGCCGGCGACGAGGGCGACGACGGCTCCGATGCCCAGGCCGAGGATGGTCTCGCTGCCCTTCTGGAGGACGGGTTCGCCGTCCAGGGAGAGCTTCTTGACGCCGACCGCGCAGATGAGGGCGACAACGGGGATGGTGAGGGCGGGCACGAACAGGCGGTTCCCCCACCGCTGTGCGCGCGCCTCCCGCTGCTCGGGCGTGGCGGCGGTGCCCTTGCCGCGCCCGGTGAAGCCGAAGCCCGCGAGGCAGACCATGACGAGGACGGCCGCGCCCAGGGGTTCGGCGGGGGCGGACTTGTCGGCGACCCAGGTGCCGTAGATGAAGCCGAGCCCGAGCAGGCCCCAGAAGGCGGCGGTGCCGACGCGCTTGGGGTTGGTGCGGTCGGTGAGCATCTGCGCGGCCATCACCAGGAAGATGCCGCCGACCAGCCAGTAGAACCACTCCGCCTTGATCACTTGACGGTCTCCCCGAGTTCGGCGGTGCGGCCGGGCCCGGGGTCCGCCCCGGGCAGTTGCCGGTCGAGCCGCAGCAGCCGCCAGCCGTGGACGGCGAGCGCGCACAGGGCCGTGGGCACGGCCCACAGCGCGAGCTGGAGCGGTTCGAGGTGCGTGTGGTACGTGGTGTTGACGAAGCCGGTGATCAGCAGGATCGAGCCGACCGCCAGGAAGACGTCCTCGCCGAAGAACAGCCCGACGTTGTCCGCGCTCGCCGCGAACGAGCGCACCTTCTCGCGGGCCTTCTCGCTCAGCGGCCCGTGCCGGCGCTCGGCGGCGCCCTCGGCCATGGGCGCGGCGAGCGGCCGCACGGTCTGGGCGTGCCCGAAGACGTTGTTGAGGCCGACGGCGGCGGCCATCTGGCGCAGCAGGAGGTAGAGCGCGAGGAAGCGGCCCGCGGTGAGCCCGGCGAAGCGGGTGATCAGGCGGCGGGCCTGTTCCTGGAGGCCGTGGTGTTCGAGCAGGCCGATGACGGGCAGCGTGATCACGAAGATCGTCACCGAGCGGCTGGAGGCGAACCCGGTGCCGAAGGCGGCCAGGACGCGCTGGAGGGAGAGGCCGCCGAGGAGGCCCGTGACGATGCCGGCGGCGCCGACGACCAGCAGGGGGTTGCGTCTCGTGGCGAAGCCGAGCACGACCACGAGGACGCCCAGGAGAACGATCATGGGCTCCGCCTTCCGGGATCCCGGACGACCCTCACTCGATCGGGTGAGGGGATTGGCGAGGAGGCTAAGATATTGTTCAACAATTCTCAATAGGCTTTGGGTTCTCAGCAGGCATTGGGGATGACGATGGCCCTGTCCACCGCACAGCGCGTCGCCGGCGTGCTCCGCGACCGCATCGAGGGCGGCGGCCTGCCGCCCGGCACCCGGCTCTCGGAAGAGGCCCTCGGCCGGGACCTCGGGGTCTCGCGCAACACCCTGCGCGAGGCGTTCCGGCTGCTTATCCACGAGAGCCTGGTCGTGCACCGGCTCAACCGCGGCGTCTTCGTCCGCGTCGTCGACCCCGCCGACGTCACCGACATCTACCGCGTCCGCGCGGCCCTGGAGTGCGCCGGCGTGCGGGCCGCCGCGGGGGCCGGGCGGCCGCTGCGCGAGGCCGTGACCGCGGCGGTGGAGGAGGCCGGGCGTGCCGCCGCCGGGGGCGACTGGCAGGAGGTCGGCTCGGCCGACCTGCGCTTCCACCGGGCGCTCGCCGCCCTGTCCGGCAGCCCGCGCATCGACGCCGCGATGGACCGGCTGATGGCCGAACTGCGCCTGGCCTTCCACGCGATGCCCTCGCCGCGCCGCTTCCACGAGCCCTTCCTCGCGCGCAACCGCGCCTTGGCGAAGCTCCTGGCGGACGGCGAGTACGCCCGCGCGGAGAGCGAGCTGACCACCTATCTGGACGACGCCCTGGAGCTCATCCTGGGCGCTCTGCGCGAGCGGGAACGGGAAGGGGAGAACGCATGAACGCCCACGGCACGGCCGTGCTCGACCTCAACGCCGACCTCGGGGAGGGCTTCGGGCGCTGGCGCCTGACCGACGACGACGCCCTGCTGTCGGTCGTGACCAGCGCGAACGTCGCCTGCGGCTTCCACGCCGGCGACCCGTCCACGATGCGGCGGGTCTGCGAGCGGGCCGCCGAGCGCGGCGTGCGCATCGGCGCCCAGGTCTCCTACCGCGACCTGGCCGGCTTCGGGCGCCGCGCCATGGACGTGCCCCCGGACGAGCTCGCCGACGAGATCACCTATCAGATCGGCGCGCTGCGCGTCTTCGCGCGGGCGGCCGGCGCCGACGTCGCCTACGTCAAGCCGCACGGCGCGCTCTACAACCGCACGGTCACCGACGCGGAGCAGGCCGCTGCCGTCGTCGCCGGGGTGCTGCGCGCCGGCGGGGCCCTGCCCGTCCTGGGCCTGCCGGGCTCCCGGCTGCACGAGGCCGCCGCGCGGGCCGGACTGCCGGTGGTCGGCGAGGCGTTCGCCGACCGCGCGTACACAGCCGCGGGCGCGCTCGTGCCGCGCCGGACACCCGGCGCGGTCGTCCTCGACCCGGACGCCGTCGTCGCCCGCTCCGTACGGATGGCCCGGGAGGCCGCCGTGACGGCCCTGACGGGCGAGGAGGTCGCCGTGCAGGCCCGCTCCCTGTGCCTGCACGGGGACACGCCGGGCGCCGCGGACCTCGCCCGCAGGGTGCGCGCCGCGCTGGAGGCCGCGGGCGTCCGCCTGGAGGCCTTCGCGTGACCGCGCACCCCGTCGGCGCCCCGCCCCGCCGGCCCCTGCGCGTCGGCCCGCACGCCCTGCTCGTCGAGGTCGCCGGCGGCGAGGAGGCCCAGGCACTCCACGCCGAGCTGCTGCGCCGCCGGGCCGCCGGGACCCTGCCGGCCGTCACCGAGATCGTGCCCGCGGCGCGCACCGTCCTCCTCGACGGGCTCGCCGACCCGCAGGCCCTCGCCGCCGACATCGTGCGCTGGGACGTGCCGCCGCTCGCGGCCTCCGGCGGCACCCCCGTCGTCCTGCCGGTCCGCTACGACGGGGCCGACCTCGCCGAGGTCGCCGCCCTGTGGGGGGTCGCCGCGGACGAGGTCGCGGGAATCCACTCCGGCCTCGAATTCCGCGTCGCCTTCTGCGGCTTCGCCCCCGGCTTCGGCTATCTGACCGGCCTCCCGGCGCACCTGCACGTGCCGCGCCGGGCCACGCCCCGCACCGCCGTGCCCGCGGGCGCGGTCGGCCTGGCCGGCCCGTACACGGGCGTCTACCCCCGCTCCTCCCCCGGCGGCTGGCAGCTCATCGGCCGTACGGACGCGGTCCTGTGGGACGCGGCGCGGGAACCGGCGGCGCTGCTGGCTCCCGGCACCCGCGTACGTTTCGAGGTGAGCGCATGACCGGGTCCGGAACGGACGGCCCCATGTCCGAAACGGACGACCGTACGACCGGAACGGCCGCCGGCCCGCCCGCCCTGACCGTCGTCCGGCCCGGCGCCCTGACGACCGTGCAGGACCTCGGCCGGCCCGGCCACGCGCACCTGGGCGTCGGCCGCTCCGGCGCCCTGGACCGGCCCGCGCACGAGCTCGCCAACCGCCTCGCCGGCAACCCCGCGGGCCACGCCACGCTGGAGACCACCGTCGACGGCTGCGCCGTGCGCGCCGGTACGGCCGTGACCGCGGTCGTGACCGGCGCGCCCTGCCCGGTGCGGGTCGACGGCCGCCCCGTGGCGTGGGGGGCCGCGGTGCGGGTGCCAGCGGGCGCCGTGCTGGACGTGGGCCGGGCAGCCGGGGGGCTGCGCAGTTACGTGGCGTTCGCGGGCGGCCTCGCCGTGCCGCCCGTCCTCGGCAGCCGCTCCCGCGACCTGCTGTCGGGCCTCGGGCCGGAGCCGCTCGCCGCGGGTGCGGTCCTGCCGCTCGGCGCGCCCTGCGGGCCGCCCGCGCACGCCGACGCCGTCCCGTGGGCGGGCCCGCCCGTCGGCGGGCTGGTGCTCCCGGTCGTGCTCGGCCCGCGCGACGACTGGTTCACTCCCGCCGCGCTGCGCACCCTGGCCCGCGGCGCCTTCCGGGTGGCGGCCGCGAGCAACCGGATCGGCCTGCGGACCGAGGGGCCGGCCCTGGAGCGCGCCACGGACGGCGAGCTCCCGAGCGAGGGCATGGTCCTGGGAGCCGTCCAAGTCCCCCCGGACGGCTGCCCGGTCGTCTTCCTGGCCGACCACCCGACGACCGGCGGCTACCCCGTCGTGGGTGTGGTCCCCGAGGCGGAACTGGCCGCCGCGGCCCAGGCCGTGCCCGGCACGCCGGTGCGGTTCGTGCCCGTACGGGGCTGAGCGCGCCCGTACGGGGACGGCTGGGCGTGCCCGTACGGGCAGGGGCCGCCGCGCGTCACGGCCGCGGGCGGCCTGCCCCGTGCTCGTCGCCGATCGGCCCCGGAGCTAACCGGTCCCAGGGTCAACCGGTCCCGGAGTCAGTCGAGGCCGCGGATGATGTGCGACTCGGCGTCGGGGTCCTCGCCGGTACGGTCCGGGGTCTCGCTCTGGACCGAACGGCGGGTCCGCGCGGCCTCCTCCCGGGTCTCGCCCCGGTGCTGCATCCGCTCGCCCTGTCCCTTGAGCTGTTCCACGGCCGCCTCCTCGCATCGCCGAACCCCCGGAAACCGACTGCCCGGGTTCCCCCAGGGTGACGGGGCGAAACCAGGTCCCAACACAGGGGAAATCGCCAGATATAACGACCCCCATTCAGGTGAAAATGCCGCCAATCAGGTTAAAATGCAGGCAGGTCAGACCTGACACTGAAAGAAGGTGGCTGACGTGACCGCCCCTACGTCGCCCCGGATAGACCAGCACCCGGACATCCTGGCGCTCCGCGCCCACTCCGAAGCGGCGACGAGCACCCCCGTCGCCCAGGCCGTTGAGGCACTCGCTCTCCTCTGCGGCGTCTACCTGGCCGCTTCACCATGGATTGTGGGCTTCAGCGGCGCCTCCACCCTTGCCATCCACAATCTGATCGTGGGTGCGGCCTTCGCATGCCTGGTCGGCGGTTTCGGCCCCGCCTATGAGCGCACCCACGCGATGAGCTGGGCAGCCCTCTGCCTCGGCGCCTGGACGATCATTTCGCCCTGGGTCGTCTCCGGTCACGCGTTCGCCACGGCCGCCGTCGTCAGCAATGTCATCGTCGGAGCGGTGGCATGCCTGGTGGCCCTCGCCCTGGCACGCATGGGGATGGCGAGGTCACGGCGCTGACCGCCCCCCGCCCTGAAGAAGGCTGGATTTCGCCGTTCTGCGGTTCTCCACCGCTCCTGCCCCTTGCCGTTGTCGTCGCCGTGGCCGTCCAGCCGGGACGGCCACCGGCGGCAGCAACGGCATTGGCAAGGGCACGAGCAAGGGGTAAGGGCGCGGCACCAGCGGCAACCTCAATCACCCTTTTCACCCCTGGGGATGAAAACTCGGGTGATCTTCCTACCTGATGACTCCGCCGGACCTGAAGTGGCAATGCTCCCCTCTCACTGATCACTTCAACCTCATGAGGTCCGACGCATGACGATCGCGCCCGGGGTCGGCACGGGCCGGGGGACGGCACTGCCCGCCGCATCCGCGGGAGAGAACCTCCGGCTCACCCTCGTCTATTTCCTCCCCAACTACCTCAAGGGCGCCTTCCGGTCCCGGCCCCGGATCGCCGCGCTCGTCGCGCGCGCGGACACCGCCCGCCGCGCCCCGGAGGCCATGCGCCGGCTGCGGCGGCGGCACGGCCGCGGCCCGGTCATGGTGCGCGGCGCCGCCGGCCCCGCCCTGCTCGTGCTCGACGCCGACGACGCCCGGCAGGTGCTGTCCGGCCCGGCCGAGGTCTACGCGGTCGACACCTGGGAGAAGGTGAGCGGGTTCGCGCCCGTCCAGCCCGAGACCCTCGTGGCCTCGCACGGCCGGCAGCGCATCGTGCGCCGGATGTTCAACGACGCGGTCCTGGACGCCGGCTGCCCGGTGCACCGGCTCGCGGACCGCTTCCTGCGCGTCGCCGGGGAGGAGGCCGCCGCCCTGCTGGGCCCCGGAGCCGTGGCCGGGCTGCGCGCCGAGGCCCTGCGGGAGAGCTTCGAGCGCGTGGGGCGGCGCTGCTTCCTGGGCGAGGCGGCCGCCGACGACGTGGAGTTCTCCCGGCTGCTCGGCGAACTCCTCGCCGAGGCCAACTGGATGGGGGCCCGCCGCTGGCGCGCCGGCCGCGCCCGCCGACTGCGCCGCAAAATGATGCAGCGCCAGGCGAGATATCTGTACGAGGCGGATCCGCGCAGCCTGGCCGGGCTGTTCGCGGCCGCGCCCCGGGGCCCCGAGACCGCCCCGGAGTGCCAGGTCAGCCACTGGTTCATGGCCCTCGGCTCGCTGAGCTCGGTGACGGCGCAGACGCTCGCCCTGCTCGCCACGCACCCGCGCCACCACGAGCGCGTCATGGAGGAGATCCGGGCGGCGGACCGCACCCACGGCCCGCGCACCGTCCCCGGCTTCCTCGGCATGCCCTACCTGCGCGCCTGCGTGCAGGAGGCGGCCCGGCTGTGGCCCCCGGTCGCGGGCCTGACGCGCCGGACCACGAGCGAGACCCGCTGGCGGGACGCCGTCGCGCCGGGCGGGGTCGGCGTCGTCGTGCCGGTCGCCTTCCACGCCCGCGACGGCGAACGCCTCGACTACGCCCACCGGTTCGCGCCCGAGAAGTGGCTGGACGGCACCGCGGAGCGCGACTGGGCGGTCGGCCCGTTCGGCCGTGGCGAGGCCCAGTGCAGCGGCATGGAGCTGGCGCTCCAGCTGGCCACCGGGTTCGTCGCCGAACTGCTGCGCGGCGGCGAGCTCGCCGTCGCGGGGGTCCGGCTCGGCCCCGGCCGGCCGCTCCCGCACACCTTCGACGCCTCGCGGCTGCGGATCGGGATCCGCGGCCCCCGGGCGCCGGAGGCCAGCACGGCGAAGGCCCGGGCCGCGCAGTCCCGCACGCCGGAGGAGGACGCATGACGGCAGCAAGCACCCCGGGCCCCCGGGACACCACAGGGGCCGGCCCGCAGGACGCGGCGGCCGCGGCCCGGCTCACCGCCGTGGCCCGCGAGCTGGCCGAGGCCGCCGGAGCGGTCCGGGCGGCGGGGCGGGCGGTCACGGCCGTCGCGAGCGACCCCGCGCTGCTCGCCTCGCTCGGCCGCTCGCCCCGCAGCGGCCTGCGGGCGGCGGGCGCCCTGGCCCGCGGCCTCACCGAGCCCGCCGGGCTCGGCCACGCCCCGGACGGCGGGCGGGCCGGGCACGCCGCCCGGCTGGCCGGCGTGGCCGCCCGCCGCGGGAGCCTGGCCGGCGACCTCGCGGCCACCGCGCTGCGGCTGCGGATCCGGCTGTGCGCGACCCGGCACGCCGAGTACGGGGCCGAGAGCCCGGTCCGGCGGATGCTCGTGGCCGTCGAAGCGGGCCTGCCCGCCCTGGCCCTGCGCATCCTCCGGGAGGACGTCCGCGTCCGCAGCGCCGGGCACGCCCTGGCCGCGCTCGCCCCGGCGTGGGAAGAGGTGACGGCGTGGGACGCCCTGGCCGACGGCAACCCCTTCAACGACGCGGCGGCCTGGCACACCGTCACGGGCACCCGCGTGCAGAGCGCTCCCCCGCCCGTCCCCCGGCCCCGCCGCTCCCCCGGCGCGGGCTCCCTCGCGGAGCCGCCGGACGGCGTGTTCCCGGACGGCCTGGACGAGGACGGCGGCATCTGCGCCCACCTGCGCAACCTGGCTGCCCTGGGCCCGGGCAGGATGCTCACCCGGCAGGTCACGGGCCCGGACGGCACCACCCGGTGCCTGGTGCTCCTGCCCGGACCGGAGTTCGTCCTGCCGCGCACCGCCTCCCCGGAGGGGTTGGTCGCGGCCGTCGCCGCACTCGGCTGCGGCGGCTCCCCGTACACGCTGGCCGCCCGCCACGCCCTCCGCCGCACCGTGCCCGACGGGATGCCGGTCGCGCTCGTCGGGCACGGCCTGGGCGGTGTGACGGCCCTGCACCTGGCCGGCGGCCCGGGGCGGACCGGCCGGGCCGTCACGCACGTCGTCACCGTCGGCTCGCCCACCGGCTCCGGGCGGCTGCCCGCGCCCCGCGCCCGCGTCGCCGGGCTGGCCGAAGAGCACGACCTGATGCCCCGTCTGGAGGGCCGCAGCCCGGTCCCGGCCCTGCCCCCGCCGCCGTGCCCGTCCCCGGACCGGCTGGAGCTCGCCTGGACGGATCCCTCGTACGACCTCCCGCTGTGCCTCGGCGCGGAGGCGTACGCGCAGAGCCTCGACAAGAGCGCCCCCGAGGCCCGCGACCGGGTGGACGAGCTGCTCGCCGCCTACCGGGGCCGGCCCGGAAAGACCGCCGTCCACCGCCTCCCGGGCGGCTAGGCCGGTGCGCCCGAGCACACGGAACTCCTTACGCACCACCCGCCGCAACCCTCACGGAGACTGTCGATGACGCCGGTACCGCGCCGCCGCGAGTGGCACGACCTCCCCTTCCCCCTCGCGCTGCTGGACCTCAGAAGACAGCGGCAAGTGCTGCGGACGCACAATCTGTACGACACCTACGGGGCCGGCGGGGAGCGTCCCCGCACGCCCGTCGCCGAACTCCTCCCCCACCGCAGCTACGACGGCTCGGGCAACGACCCCGGCGACGCCGACATGGGCCGGGCGGGCACCCGCTTCGACCGCAACTGTGCGCTGCCCGAGACGTACCCCGAGCCCGAGGACGACGGGCTGCTCTCGCCCAGCCCCCGCGAGGTCAGCCGGCAGCTGCTGCGCCGCCGCTCCGGCTTCCGCCCGGCGACCGGGCTGAACCTGCTGGCCGCGGCGTGGATCCAGTTCCAGAACCACGGCTGGTTCAGCCACGGCGACAACCGCGCCGACCGGCCGCTCGACGTGCCGCTCGGCGCGGACGACGACTGGCCGCAGTGCCCGATGCTCGTGCGCCGCTCCCGCCCCGACCCCGTCCCCCGCACGGACACCACCCGGCCGCCCACGTACGAGAACACCGTCAGCCACTGGTGGGACGGCTCCCAGCTCTACGGGTCGAGCGAGGAGCGGTGCCGCGCCCTGCGCACGGGCGAGCGCGGGAAGCTCGCCCTGGCCGGCGGGCGGCTGCCCGACGAGACCGCGCCCGGGCTGTCCGGCATCGACCTCACCGGCTTCAACGACAACTACTGGGTCGGGCTGTCCCTGCTGCACACGCTCTTCGCCAAGGAGCACAACGCGATCTGCGACCGGATCGCCGCCGCCCACCCCACCTGGGGCGACGAACGGCTCTTCCAGACGGCCCGGCTCGTCAACACCGCCGTCATGGCCAAGATCCATACGGTCGAGTGGACCCCGGGGATCATCGCCCACCCGGTCACGCGGGCGGCCATGCACATGAACTGGTACGGGGTCCTGCCCGCGCGGGTGCGGCGCCGCACCGGCCGGTTCGGCAGCGGCGAGATGCTGTTCGGCATCCCCGGCTCCCCCACCGACCACCACGCCGCGCCGTACTCGATGACGGAGGAGTTCGTCTCCGCGTACCGGATGCATCCGCTGATCCGCGACGAGTACGCCGTCCACTCGCACCGCACGGGCGCGCTCGTCGAGCGGACCGGCTTCGACGAGCTCCAGGCCCTGGCCACGCGGCCCGCGGTGGACAAGTACGGCGTCTCCGACCTGCTGTACTCCTTCGGCATCATGAACCCCGGCGACATCACCCTGCACAACCACCCCGACTGCCTGCGCGACCTCGTCCGGATCTCCGGCGAGCACGTCGACGTCGGCGCGGTCGACGTGCTGCGCGACCGCGAGCGGGGCGTGCCCCGCTACACCGCCTTCCGGGCCGCGCTGCACCGCCCGCCCGTCTCCGGCTTCGAGGAGCTGACCGGCGGTGACGTGGGGCTCGCCGCGGAGCTGCGCGAGGTCTACGACGGGCGGCTCGACCGCGTCGACACCATGGTCGGCATGTACGCCGAACGGCGGCCGCGGGGGTTCGCGTTCAGCGACACGGCGTTCCGGCTGTTCGCCCTGATGGCCTCCCGGCGGCTGAAGAGCGACCGCTTCTTCACCCGGGACTACCGCCCCGGGATCTACACCGCCGAGGGCATGGAGTGGATCGACCGCACCGGCATGGCCGACGTGCTCCTGCGCCACCACCCGGAG
The DNA here is from genome assembly GCF_003626645.1 of Streptomyces klenkii. Lineage (GTDB taxonomy): Bacteria > Actinomycetota > Actinomycetes > Streptomycetales > Streptomycetaceae > Streptomyces > Streptomyces klenkii. The sequence continues at coordinate 37,453 of NZ_RBAM01000013.1, forward strand.
CTGGCCCCGGCGTTGCGGGGGGTGCGCAACGCGTTCGCGCCCTGGCGGATGCTGCGGCCCGGGGGGATCCGGTGATGGGCGGGGGCGCGGAGCACGCGCCCTGGTCACAGCCCGTCCGGGCGCAGGCCGCCTCGCTGCGGGAGCAGGCGGCCCGGCTGCGGTCGAGCGCGGAGGAGGTGGCGTCGCTGGGGGCGGAGGGCGCCGCGCTGCGCAAGCGGATGGTCGCCCACGCGGACCGCGCCGAGACGGCCGCGCGCTCCCTGGAACGCGCGGCGGAGTCCTTGGCTCACCACGAGGCGGTCCTGGCGGCCTTGGACCGCCGCCTGGAGGAGGGCGGCTCCGGCCCGCTGCGGCCGCGGTGGCGGTAGGCCCACCGGGCGGCCCGGAGCCGTAGGCGACCGAGCCGCCGTCCGGATTCCGCCGGACCCTCGCCATCGTGGCCGCGCGCATCGCGGCGGGTGCTTGCGCTGCCGCAAGCATGTGAGCACCGTCGCCGCGACGAAGGACCACGACAGTGGAGCCCGGCGGTGCCGGCACTGCCGTCCAGGCGGTCGGCGCCGGCGCCCGGGCGGCAGGGCCGGAGGGGGCGCCGGCGGCACCCCCTCCCTCCGCCGCCGTGGCGAGCAACCACAAGCGTGGAGCCCGGCGGTGCCGACGCCGCGGCAGTCCGGCGCGGCCTTAACGGGCCGCCAGCGCTCCCGCCGGTTCCCGGGCGTACCAGCGGTCGGCGCGGAGTTCGGCCAGGCCCTGGTCCGCGAGGCCCTGGACGTGCTTGGTGACCGTGCGCGGCTGGTAGCCCGCGGACGCGCACAGCTCTTCCAGGGAGGCCCCGGCGGCGCCGCACGTGCGCAGGCTCTCCCAGGTGCGCGCGGCGTGCCTGCCGAGCCCGGTCTCCTGCTCCAGGGGCTGCTGGGCCACCGTCACGGCCGGCCGCACGGGCATCACGCGGGGGCGGGCCGCGCCGACCGGCCGCGGTGTGCGGTTGACCCTGCGGTGCCTGCGGCCCTTCTGGCGTTTGCTCATGGATGTACCACTGCTCCGTCCTGTGGCGGGGTGCGTGCTGCGTGCTCTCCCCCGGGTCAACCCGGCGGTCATCAGGCGGTTACGGCCCTGTCTCCGAGTGTGCGGGACATCACGCGCGAGCCAGGAAGGACGCGCCGCAAGTGCTTCTGGTGGCATATGTGACGCTTGGGACGTGCGCATTCTGATAGTGGAGGACGAGGCCGGACTGGCCGATTCGCTGCGGCACGGCCTGTCCGCCGAGGGCCATCTGGTCGACGCCGTCCACGACGGGCACCGCGGTCTGGAGGCGGCGCTCACCGGCGTGTACGACGTGATCGTCCTGGACGTGATGCTGCCGGGGCTGAGCGGCTACGAGATCTGCCGGCGGCTGCGCGGGCTCGGCCAGTGGACGCCGGTGCTGATGCTCACCGCCAAGGACGGCGAGTACGACGAGGCGGAGGGGCTGGACGCGGGGGCGGACGACTACCTGTCGAAGCCGTTCTCGTTCGTCGTACTGCTCGCCCGGCTGCGCGCCCTGGGCCGCCGCCGGGGCCCGGCGGCGGCGCTCCCGCTGCGCGCCGGGGACCTGGTGCTGGATCCCGCGGCGCGCCGCTGCGCGCGCGGCGGGCGGGAGATCGAGCTGACCGCGCGCGAGCTGTCCGTCCTGCGGTACCTGATGGCGAACGCCGGGCAGGCGGTCGCCAAGCGGGACATCCTGGACGAGGTCTGGGACTTCCCCGGCGACACGGACCCGAACATCGTCGAGGTCTACATCTCCTCGCTGCGCAAGAAGATCGACGCGCCGTTCGGCCGGCGCACCATCGTGACGGTGCACGGCACCGGCTACCGCATCGACCCGGACGACGGATGCGCGTGAGACTTCCCTCGTCCCTGCCGTGGAGGCTGCGGCCGCCCCGTACGGTACGGGGCCGGTGCGCGGCCGCGGCGGCGCTGGCGATGGCCGTGGTCCTCGGCGTGGGCGGCACCTGGCTGTACTTGGTGCTGCGCGCCAACCTGCTGGACACCACGACCGGCCGCACCGAGCTGGCCGCCCGCGAGGTGGCGGCGCAGGCGGACGCCGGGGAGCTGCCCGCGCTGCTGGCCGCGCCGCGCGCGGGCGTCGACATCGTGCTCGTCCTGGACGCGGACGGCCGGGTCGTCGCGACGACCCGGCCGTCGGCGGAGGCCCTCGCCGAGGAGCTGGCGCCGCTGCGCCCGGAGGCCGGCCGGGACTCGGCCCACCGCATCCTGTCCGGGGCGCGGGCGGCGGGCGGCGGCCGGGCCGGCGAACCGGACCGTGCCGACGTGGTGGCCGTCCGCGCCCCGGCGCCGCCGGGGCCGGGCGGGGAGCGGCACGAGCGGTACGTGTACGCGCTGACCGTCCTCAACGACGTCGACGGCGCCACGCACGCCGTCGCGGTCGGGCTCCTGGCGGGCGCGCCGCCGCTGATCGCCCTGGCCGCGGCCATCGCGTGGGCGGTGACGGGGCTGGCCCTGCGGCCGGTGACCACGATCCGCACGGAGCTGGCCGCCGTCACGGCGAGCGCGCTGGACCGGCGGGTGCCGGTGCCGGCGGCCGGCGACGAGGTGACGCAGCTGGCCCGTACGGTCAACGCCACGCTGGACCGGCTGGAGCTGGCGGTCGGCCGGCAGCGGCAGTTCGTCGCGGACGCCTCGCACGAGCTGCGCAACCCCGTGGCCGCGGTGCGCTCCCGGCTGGAGGTCGCGCTGGCCGCGCCCGGCGGGCCGTCGCCGGAGGCCGTCGGCGCGGCGCTGGAGGACACCGTCAGGTTGCAGCGCGTGGCGGCGGACCTGCTGCTCCTGGCCCGGTTCGACGCGCGGGCGCCGATGGCCGCCGCGGAGCCGGCGGACCTCGCGCTGCTGGCGGCCGAGGAGGCGGCCCGCCGGCCGGCGCCGCGGGTGCCGGTGAGCGTGCGCGCGGGCGCCCCGGTACCGTTGCGCGGCCGGACCGGCCAGCTGGAGCGCCTGCTGGCGAACCTGGTCGACAACGCGCTGCGGCACGCCGCCTCCCGCGTGGTGATCACGGCGTCGCTCGACGAGGCGGCGGGGCGGGCGGTGCTGGAGGTGGCCGACGACGGGCCGGGGATCCCGGAGGAGGAGCGCGAGCGGGTCTTCGAGCGCTTCGTGCGGCTGGACGCGGCGCGCACCCGGGAGAGCGGCGGCAGCGGGCTGGGCCTGGCCATCGCCCGGGAGATCGCGCGGGCCCACGGCGGGAGCCTGGAGGCGGCGCCCGGCGGGGAGCCGGGCGGGAAGGGCGCGCGGCTGGTGGCGCGGTTCCCGGTGACCGGCGGGCCGGCTGACCCGGTGGCCGGGTCCCCACCGCACGGAACATCCGATTCCTGAACGTCCGTTCAGGAATCTCAGCTTTTCTTCAGGCCGGTCCCCCGATAGTGATCGGTGTGACCGTGGATTCCGTGCACCTCGACGGCAGTGACGAGCACCGCGTGCGGGCGCGGGGCCCGTCGGCGGCCGTGCGGCGGGGCCGCGAGGCGCTGCTGCTCGGCCTGGCCGTGCTGATCAGTTGCTTCGGCTACGTGTACACCGGCCTCGCGACGACCGGCCGGGTCCCGGACGGCTTCGCCGGGTTCGCGGGCGCCATGGGGTGCCTCGCGCTCGTGCCGCACCTGGCGGCGCGCCGCTGGGCCCCGTACGCCGACCCGCTGATCCTTCCGCTGGCCGTGCTGCTGTCGGGGATCGGCCTGGTGCTGCTGTACCGGCTGGACTTCTCGTACGCCGCGCGCTACTCCTCGGAGCCGACGGCCGCCGGCCAGCTGATGTGGACGGTCATCGGCGTGAGCTTGTGCGTGGGCGTGCTGATCGTCCTGAAGGACCACCGCCGGCTCCAGCGGTACATCTTCCTGACGATGGCCGTGGCGCTGGTGCTGCTGATGGCCCCGGCGTTCTTCCCCGGCGACACCTACGGCGCCAAGCGGTGGATCTTCATCGGCTCGCTGTCGTTCCAGCCGGGCGAGTTCGTCAAGACCATGATCGCGGTGTTCTTCGCGGGCTATCTGGTGATCCACCGGGACGCGCTGGCGCTCACGGGACGCAAGGTGCTGGGGGTGCGGCTGCCGCCCGGCCGGCAGCTCGCGCCGATCCTGACGGTGTGGGTGCTGAGCCTGCTGGTGCTCGTCTTCGAGCGCGATCTGGGCACGTCACTGATCTTCTTCGGGCTGTTCGTGGTGATGCTGTACGTGGCGACCGAGCGGTTCAGCTGGGTGCTGTGCGGGGTGCTGATGGCGGCGGCGGGCGCGGTCGTCGTCGGCTCGGCGGAGCCGCACGTCAAGGGCCGCATCGACGCCTGGCAGCACCCGTTCGCCGCGCTGCACAGTCAGAGCGCCGGCTCGGACCAGCTCGCGAAGGCGCTGTTCGGCTTCGGCAGCGGCGGCGTGACCGGCACGGGCCTGGGCACGGGCCACCCCGACCTGATCGGCTTCGCCGGCCGCAGCGACTTCATCCTCACCACGGTCGGCGAGGAGCTGGGCCTGGCCGGCACGATGGTCGTGCTGATGCTCTACGCGCTGCTGGCCCAGCGGGGCCTGAGCACGGCCGTGGCCCTGCGCGACCCGTTCGGGAAGCTGCTGGCGGTGGGCCTCTCGGCGGCCCTGGCCTTGCAGGTCTTCGTCGTGGCGGGCGGAGTGCTGGGCCTGATCCCGCTGACCGGCAAGGCGCTGCCGTTCCTCGCCAAGAGCGGCTCCTCGCTCGTCGCCAACTGGCTGATGGTGGCGCTGCTGATACGGATCAGCGACAGCGCGGGCCGGGCGCGCGCCGCGGGCGGGACCGGATGACGGCTTTTCGGTCGTGAAGGAGCGCCGGGCGACGCCTTGTTGACTGAGGCACCCATTTTTGCGGAGGCTTGGGTTACCGCCGGACGGCCGCACGGCCGGCGGCGGTACGGGGGAGCCACGGAATTCGCAAGAAGACCAGGTAGGAAAGAGGCGCCCGGATGTCCATCGCCCACGACGAGCCCACCGCCTATCCCTTCAACGAAGCCACCGGACTCGACCTGTCCGGGAAGTACGCGGAAGCGCGCAGCGGCGAGGGCCTGCTGCGCGTCCGCATGGAGTACGGCGAGCCCGCGTGGCTCGCCACGCGCTACGCCGACGCCCGGCTCGTCCTCGGCGACCGGAGGTTCAGCCGCGCCGAGGGCCTCCACCACGACGAGCCGCGCCGCGGCGAAGGGCCGCGCGACACCGGCCTGCTGAGCATGGACCCGCCCGACCACACCCGGCTGCGCACGCTGGTCACCAAGGCGTTCACCACGCCGCGGGTCGAGAAGCTGCGCCCGGACGTGCGCGCGCTCGCCGAAGGCCTGGTGGCCGCGATGGTGGCGGCGGGCCCGCCCGCCGACCTGGTCGAGGACTACGCCCTGCCCATCCCCGTGGCGGTGATCTGCCGGCTGCTCGGGGTGCCGCTGGAGGACCGGCCGCGGTTCCGCAGGTGGAGCGACGCCGCGCTGTCGACGAGTTCGCTGACCGGCGAGGAGAAGACCGCGAACCGGGACGAGCTGCGGGCCTACATGGCCGGGCTCATCGAGCAGCACCGCGCGCACCCGGCCGACGACCTGATGACGGCGCTGATCGAGGCCCGCGACGTCAACGACCGGCTCTCGGAGCTGGAGCTGACCGACCTGTGCGTGGGCATTCTCGTCGCCGGCCACGAGACCACCGCGACCCAGGTCCCCAACTTCGTGCTCACCCTCCTCGGCCACCCCGGCGCGCTCGAACGGCTGCGCACCGACCCGGACCTGATCCCGGCCGCCGTCGAGGAGCTGATGCGCTACGTCCCGCTGGGCGCGGGCGCCTCGTTCGCCCGTTACGCCCTGGAGGACGTCGAGGTGGGCGGGACGCTGGTGCGCAAGGGCGAGGCGGTGCTGGTGTCCGTCGGCGCGGCCAACCGGGACGCGGGGCGGTTCGCCGACCCGGAGACCCTCGACATCGGGCGGACGGGCAATCAGCACCTCGGCTTCGGCCACGGCGTGCACCACTGTCTCGGCGCGCCGCTGGCCCGGCTGGAGCTGCAAGAGGCGCTGCGGGCCCTGGTCCTGGGGCTGCCGGGGCTCCGCCCGGCCGGTGACATCGTGTGGAAGACGGAGATGCTGGTCCGCGGGCCGCGCTCGATGCCGGTGGCGTGGTGAGGGCCGTGCCGGACGCGACGACAGGAGCGGCGGCGGACACGGAGGCTACGAACGCGCAGACTGCGAACGCTCAGTCTGCGGACGCGAAGGCGTGGCGGGTGACCGTGGACCGGAGCGCGTGCCTCGGCTCGGGGATCTGCGCGTCCCTGGCCCCGGAGTCGTTCCGCCTGGAGGACGAGCGGTCCCGGCCGGTGAGAGAGACGGCGGAGCCCGGCGAGGCGCTGCTGGACGCGGCGGACTCGTGCCCCGCGGCGGCCATCACCGTCACCGAGGGGACGGAGGTCATCGGACCCAGGCCATGAGGTGACGGCCGGTAGTGGTGCGGCGCGGAGGTACGAACGGGCCGGGATGGGTACCTACCCCGGTGCCCGGGCCCGACCGCGTGCCCGCCGGCCGAAGGGACATCCGCAATGCAGCATGTCCGGCTCCCGCACCGCAGAGGCGGGGCGCTCCTGGCCCTCCTCCTCGCGCTGTTGTCCGTCACCTCCGCAGCCGCCGCGGCGCCGCCCGGGCCGCGGACCCGTACGCCGGACGGGCCGGTCGTGGGCACCGACCACGGCCAGGTGCGCGGCAGATCGCACGGCACGTACACCACGTACGAGGGCATACCGTACGCCGCGCCGCCGACCGGACCGCTGCGCTGGCGCGCCCCGCAGCCCGCACGCCCCTGGGAAGGCGTGCGGGACGCGGGGGCGCCCGGCCCGGTGTGCCTGCAACTGCCGGTGTTCGGCCCCGGGCCCGTCACCGGCTCCGAGGACTGCCTGTACCTCAACGTCACCACGCCGTCCGGCCGCGCCCCGGGCCGGGGCCGGCCCGTCATGGTGTGGGTGCACGGCGGCGGCTTCACCGGCGGCTCCGGCAGCGACTACGGCGCGGGGCGGATGGCCGCGCGCGGCGACGCCGTCGTCGTGACGCTCAACTACCGGCTGGGCGCCCTCGGCTTCTTCGGCCACCCGGAGCTCGGCGACGCGCCCTCCTTCGGCCTGGCCGACCAGCATGCGGCCCTGCGCTGGGTGCAGGCCAATGCCGCGCGCTTCGGCGGCGACCCGCGCAACGTGACCCTGTTCGGCGAATCGGCCGGCGCGATCAGCACCTGCGCCCAGCTCACCTCGCCCGGCGCGGCCGGCCTCTTCCACAAGGCCGTGCTGCAAAGCGGTTCGTGCGCGACGACGTTCCCCCGCGGCGCCACCGTCCCTGGCACGCCGGCCGCCGCCTTCTTCGTGCCGCAGAAGACCGTCCAGGACGCGGGTGCCACCGCGGCGGGCCGGCTCGGCTGCCCGGAGGGGCCCGGGGCGCTGGACTGCCTGCGCGGGCTGAGCGCGGAGAAGCTGGTGACGCCCGAGCTGTCGCAGGAGTTCAGCAAGCCCTCCTACGGCAACGCCCTGCTGCCGTCGGCGCCGGACCGCGCGCTGACCGCCGGCCGCTTCCACCGGGTGCCGGTGGTCCAGGGCACGAACAGCGACGAGATGCGGCTGTTCGTCGGCCTCAACCTGGGCACGTACCCGCTGCGGGACGAGCGCGACTACCGGGCCCGGCTGACGGAGTCCTTCGGCGCGGCCGCGGGCGCCGTCCAGGCGGAGTACCCGCTGAGCAAGTACCCCACGCCCGCGCTGGCCTGGGCCGCGGTGCTCACCGACAACACGTTCGCGTGCTCGTCGGACCGGGTGAACAAGGCACTGGCCGGGCGCACGCCCACGTACGCGTACGAGTTCGCCGACCGTGACGCGCCCGTCCTCCAGGGCATTCCCGAGGTGCCCGGGTTCCCCTACGGGGCCTCGCACGCCTTCGAACTGCCCTATCTGTTCGACGGCTTCCCGCTCCAGAAGCCGCTGAACGAGGCGCAGGTCGCGCTGGCGGACCGGATGACCGACTACTGGACGCGCTTCGCGCGCACCGGCGACCCGAACGCGCCCGGCGCCCCGCGCTGGCCGGTCTTCCGGGACCGGGCCCCGCTCACGCAGTCCCTCGCGCCGGGAGCGGACGGCATCCGTCCGTTCGACTTCGGCGCCGCCCACCACTGCGGGTTCTGGGAGAAGCAGCGGCAGGGCTGAGCCGGACTGCGCGCCGGGTGTGCCCGTAGCACGATGAAGGCATGCTCCTCGCCGATGTCGCCCGCGTGTCCGCCGAGGTGGCCGCGACGTCCGCGCGGTCGGAGAAGACCGCCCTGCTGGCCGGTCTCTTCCGCGGCGCGGACCCGCACGAGGCGCCGGTCGCCCTGACGTACCTGTCGGGGCGGCTGCCGCAGGGCAGGATCGGCGTCGGCTGGAGCGTGCTGCGCGATCCGCCGGCACCCGCGGCCGTGCCCGTGCTGACCGTCGCGGAGGTGGACCGGGCGGTCGGCGCCCTCGCCGCCGTCGCCGGCAAGGGCGCGCAGGCCGAGCGGCGCCGCCTGGTGGACGCGCTGATGGGCGCGGCCACCGCGCAGGAGCAGCGCTTCCTGCGGGGCCTGCTCGGCGGGGAGCTGCGCCAGGGCGCCCTGGACGCACTCGCGGCCGAGGGGCTCGCGGCGGCCGCCGGCGCGGACCCCGCCGAGGTGCGGCGGGCCGTGATGCTGGGCGGTTCGCTCGCCGCGGTCGCCCGGGAGCTGCTGGCGCGGGGCCCGGCGGCGCTGGCGGACTTCCGGCTGGAGGTCGGGCGCCCGGTGCTGCCGATGCTGGCGCACACCGCCGGGGACGTCGGCGAGGCGCTGGACCGGCTCGGGCCTTGCGCCGTCGAGGAGAAGCTCGACGGCATCCGCGTGCAGGTGCACCGGGACGGCGGCTCCGTACGGATCTGGACGCGCAGGCTGGAGGAGATCACCGAGCGGCTGCCGGAGCTGTGCCGCGTGGCGCGCGAGCTGCCGGTGTCGTCCGCCGTGCTGGACGGCGAGGTGATCGCGCTGGACGCGGAGGGCAGGCCGCGCCCGTTCCAGGAGACCGCGGGCCGGGTCGGCTCGCGGCTGGACGTGGCCGGGGCGGCGGTGACGGTGCCGCTGTCGCCGGTCTTCTTCGACCTGCTGGCCGTGGACGGCCGGGACCTGCTGGCGCTGCCGGCGGCCGGGCGCCACGCGGAGCTGGCGCGGGTGGTGCCCGGGCCGCTGCGGGTGCGGCGGCTGGTGGTCGCGGATCCGGCGGATGCCGGAGCCCGTGCCGCGGCGCGGGACTTCGCGGAGGAGGTGCTGCGGCGCGGGCACGAAGGTGTGGTGGTCAAGGCGCTGGACTCGCCTTACACGGCGGGGCGGCGGGGCTCCGCGTGGCTGAAGGTGAAGCCGGTCCACACCCTGGACCTGGTGGTGCTGGCGGTGGAGCGGGGGCACGGGCGGCGTACGGGGAAGCTGTCGAACCTGCACCTGGGAGCGCGGCGGCCGGACGGCTCGTTCGCGATGCTGGGCAAGACGTTCAAGGGCATGACGGACGCGATGCTGGCGTGGCAGACGGAGCGGCTGCGGGAGCTGGCGGTGAGCGACGACGGCTTCGTGGTGACCGTGCGGCCGGAGCTGGTGGTGGAGGTCGCCTTCGACGGCGTCCAGCGGTCCTCCCGGTACCCGGCGGGGGTGACGCTGCGGTTCGCGCGGGTCGTGCGGTACCGGGAGGACAAGCGGGCGGAGGAGGCCGACACGGTGGACGCCGTGCTGGCCCTGGGCGCTACGGGTTGACGTTCGCGGGGACGGCCGCCATCTTGCGCTTGAGGCTGCCGAGTTGCCCGTGTTCCTGGAGCAGGGCCCGGTAGTCGAGGGCGGGGGCGACCGGGGAGCCGTCGGTGAGGCTGAAGGCGACGGTGTACTCGGTGGTGTCCTCGCCGCGGGAGAAGGCGGGGGCGGCGGTGGCGCTGACGGCGCCCGGGGCGCCGGGGGCGGTCGCGGCCGGCGCGGGACCGCACGACTCGCCGCGCAGTAAATCACCCCCGCCGCAACGGCGATCGACCACGAACGGCCGGTCCGGCGGTGCCGGACCGGCCGTTCGTGGTCGGGTCCGGTCCCCGCCCGGCCGCGTGGGCTCACTCGCCCCGGAAGAGTTCCAGCAGGTCCTGCCGCCCGAAGACGCCCGCCGCCTCCACGGCGGACGGCGCGCCCGCGGCGGGGTCCGCGCCGTGCGCCAGCAGCGTGCGGACGATCTCGTCCTCGCCCTTGAAGACGGCGCCCGCGAGGGGCGTCTGCCCGCGGTCGTTGGGCCGGTTCGGGTCCGCGCCGCGCTCCAGGAGGGCCAGGACCGCGTCGAGGTGGCCGTGGTAGGCGGCCAGCATGACCAGCGAGTCGCCGCGGTCGTTGGTGAGGTTGGCCGGCACGCCGGCGTCCACGTAGGCGGCGAGCGTGTCGGTGTCGCCGTGGCGCGCCAGGTCGAAGACCTTGGCCGCGAGCTGGAGCACCTCGGGGTCGTGGGCGGGCTCGGTCTCGGGGGTCTGCTCGGTCATGGGTCCGCGGTCCTCCGGTCAGTGCGCACGGGTGCACGCGATGTCGGTGTACCCCCACCCTATGTACGGGCGGCGCACGCTGTCCGGCAGGCACGGACGCGCCCATCCGGGTGAATCACCGGACAGCCGCGCGGGAAGTTCCGTGGCCGGCCGGCGCCGGGGCGGAGGCGCGGACCGGGGCCGCGGGGCAGGCGGTTTGCATATTTGCGGCCTCCCGCGACTCTCCGCCGTCCCTCCACCGGGCCCGGCAACGGGCCCACTGATCGAACTGCGAGGTCTTTATGCGGCATTAATACTTTCCGTGAGTCCTGAGGAGCTCATGGTGAACCCCTCGACCCACTCAGGAGAAACGTCATGATCCTGTCCATGTCCGGCGTCGTGCTGTTCGGTGTCATCGTCTACCTGTTCTTCCGCAAGGACAGCCTGAAGGCCAGCCACGCCATCGTCTGCGCCCTCTTCGGCTTCTACCTCTCCAGCACGGCCATCGCCCCCAGCATCAGGGCCGGCAGCGCCAGCCTCGCGGGGCTCCTGGGCGGCCTCAAGTTCTAAAACCCCCGCACCGGCCCGGCGCCCCGGCCCCGACCACCCGCAGGAGGAGACCGACGTGGACCCACGACAGCTCCCCCGCACCCTGGCCGGCGGCCGGCCCGCCGCGCGCGGGCAGGAGCTCGCGCGCACCGCGGCCGACAGCGCGGCCGACATATTCCACCCGCTCTGCGTCATCGCGCGCGGCCTGCGCGTCCTGGCCGCCGGGGCGTGGCGCAGGTGGCAGCGGACACCGGGCGACCGCCGCGGCCCCACGCTGCTGCTGGCGGGATCCTGCGCGGCCATCGTGGCGCTCGTGCCGTACGGGCCGGTGCTCAGCGGCGTCGTCCTGATGACCGTGGCGGCCTGGGCGGGGCGCGACCGCGACCCGGCGTACGAGACGGGCCGCGAGAGCGAGGGCGAGCGGCTCCAGGCGCTGTACGAGGCCCTCGTGCCCTACTTCTCCGTCCCGGAGGACCCCGCGCCGCTCTACGCGCACGACGGCGACTGGGAAGAGGCCTTCGCGGCCCACTCCTTCGGCCACGGGGGCCGGCTCGACTCCCTGGAGCTGCGCTACCCGGCCTATTTCACCGACGGCGAGCCGGAAGCGCGGGCCAGGATCGAGCAGTTGCTGCGGGTGAAGGCGGGGCGGGGGCGCGAGTACCGGTTCGACTGGGACGAGGAGGCCAACCGCCTCCACGTGCGCGTGCTGCCGCCGCTGCCCGCCGACATCTTCGCCCAGCGGTTCGTGACCGCGCCCGGCGAGGCCGTCCTCGGCTTCACCGACCCCGGCGCCGTGCACCGCACCCTGCCCGTCTTCGACGGCACGGACCGCCGTGACGAGCCGCCGGTGCTGTGGCGCACGGGTCCGCGCTCCACGGAGCCGCACCTGCTGGTCCTCGGCCGGGCCGCCGCCGGCACGAGCACGCTGCTGCGCTCCCTCGCGCTCCAGGCCCTGCACCAGGGCGACGTGGTCGCCGTCGACGGCGGCGGGGCCGGCGAGTTCTCCTTCCTCTGCGGCCGGGACGGCGTGCTGGCCGTCGAGTCCTCGGCCGCCGGTGCCGTCGCCGTCCTGGAGTGGGCCTCGCACGAGACCGAGCGGCGGCTCCTGGCCGCCAACCGCGCGCGCCAGGAGGGCCGCCAGGCGCCCGAGGACGTCCGCCGGCCCCTGTGGATCGTCGTCGACCGGCCCACCGCGCTGGGTCACCTGGCGGCGGCCGACGGCCGGGCCGATCCGCAGGTGCTGCTGCAAGTGCCGTTGCGGCACGGGCGGATCGCGAACGTCACGGTCGTCCTGGGCGATCACCTCGACGACGCGGCGGCCCTGCTGACGGATCCGGTGCTCGCGCACACGCGCGCCCGCGTGCTGCTCGGCGCCGTCACCGACGAACAGGTGCGGACCGTGCTCGGCGCCCCGCCCCGCACCACGCCACCGCCGGAGACCCCGCCGGGCCGCGGCTACGCCCGCCTGGGCTCGGGCCCGGTCCACCGCCTCCAGGTGCCGGCGACGCCGGACCCGTACGACGAGGAAACCTCCGACCACGAACGCGAGACGGTCCTGGCGCTCCTGCCGAACGCGGGGCCCGCCCCCGCCGGGGCGTAACGGGATTCCGCCGCCGCGGCGCAGCCCGGCCGTGCCGGGTGCGGCTCAGGCCACGTACGTCCTCGGGGCCTCCACCGCCGCCGTCGCGCCGCTGGCCACCAGGCGGGCCGCCTCCGCCAGGCGGGAGGCCGCCTCCTCGGCGACCGCGCCCGTGACCGTGAACGGGAGGCGGACGTAGCCCTCGAAGGCGCCGTCCACGCCGAAGCGCGGGCCCGACGGCACGCGCACCCCGAGCCGTTCGCCCGCCTCGGCGATGCGGGAGCCGGACAGGCCGCCGGTGCGGACCCACAGCGTGAGGCCGCCGCGGGGCACGGTGAACTCCCAGTCGGGCAGGTGGCGGCGGACCGCCGCCACGAGCGAGTCGCGGCTCTCGCGCGTCGTCGTGCGCCGTATCCCGACGGCGGAGTCCCAGCCGTCGGTGGTCATCAGCCAGGTGACCGCGAGCTGTTCGAGGACGGGCGTGCCGAGGTCGGCGTACGCGCGGGCGGCGACCAGGCTGCGGATCACGTCGGGCGCGGCCCGCACCCAGCCGATCCGCAGCCCGGCCCAGAAGGACTTGCTGGCGGAGCCGACGGTGATGACCGCGCTGCCGGCGGGGTCGAAGGCGCAGACGGGGCGCGGCAGTTCCAGGCCGGGCTCCAGGCAGAGGTCGGCCATGGTCTCGTCGGCGACGAGGAGCGTGCCCGCGGCGCGCGCCGCCTCGACGAGCTGCCGGCGCTGCTCCTCGGTGGCGAGGGCGCCGGTCGGGTTGTGGAAGTCGCCGATGACGTAGGCCATGCGGGGCGCGGCGTCGCGCAGCACCTGGCGCCAGGCCGGCAGGTCCCAGCCGGCGAGGCCGTCGCCCATGGCGACGGGCACCAGCCGGGCGCCGGCCTCGCGCATGAGCTGGAGGACGTTGGCGTACGAAGGCGAGTCGACGGCGACCCGCTCGCCGCGCCCGGCGAAGAGCCGGCAGATCGCGGCGACGGCGCCCATGGCCCCCGTGGTGATCATGATCTGCTCGGGCATGGTGGGCACGCCGCGGGCGGTGTAGCGGTCGGCGACGGCCTGGCGCAGGGCGGGCAGGCCGGCGGGGTAGTCGCCGTGGGTGGCGGCGTAGGGCGGCAGCTCCTCCAGCGCGCCCTGGACGGCGCGGCCGAGCCAGGGCTCGGGGGCGGGCAGGGCGGCGCAGCCGAGGTCGATGACGGAGCCGGCGGCCTCGGGGGGCAGCGGGTCCAGGGCGCGGGTGGGCAGCGGGTTACCCGCGGGGACGGCGGTCCAGCTGCCGGCGCCGCGCCGGGATTCGAGGAAGCCTTCGCTGCGCAGCGCCTCGTACGCGGCGGCGACGGTGGTGCGGCTGACGGAGAGGGCCGCGGCGAGCTCCCGCTCGGCGGGCAGCCGGGCGGCGACGGGCACGCGCCCTTCGAGCACGAGCAGCCGGATGCCGTCGGCGAGCGAGCGGTAGGCGGGGGCGCGGCGGCCGCCGAGCGGTGTGACCGTGCCGCGGCCGCCCTGCGGCGTCTCGCGGTCCTGCTGGGAGCCGAGGAGGCGCGCCAGTTTCTGCGCACCCACCGACGAGGTCCAATGACTCATCTGAATCGGTCCACCTTTCGGCGATTGGCCATGGATCTTGCGTCCACCTGTCCTCCAGAGTGTCACGTGGCAGGCCACTTGCACCACTGCGGGTGGCCGCGACTTATGCCGTCCACACGGCCTTCGGGCCGTACCGAGCACCAGGAGGATCCGTGTCCGCATCAGGGGGACCGTCAGGAGAGCCATCCCTCACCCGCCGGCTGATACAGCTCTACGTCGGCCTCGCGCTGTACGGGGTGAGCGGGGCGCTCCAGCTGCGGGCGGGGCTGGGGCTCGCGCCGTGGGACGTGCTGAACCAGGGCGTCGCGCGCCACACGGGCATCTCGATCGGCGCGGCGTCGATCGCGATCGGCGCGCTGGTCCTGCTGCTCTGGATCCCGCTGCGGCAGCGGCCGGGCCTGGGGACGGTCTCGAACGTGCTGGTCATCGGCCTGGCGATGGACGCGACGCTGAGCGTGGTGCCCGACCCGCGGTCCCTGTGGCTGCGGATCCCCCTGCTGGGCTTCTCGGTGGTGCTGTGCGCGGTGGCGACGGGGCTGTACATCTCGGCGCGGTTCGGCCCGGGCCCGCGGGACGGCCTGATGACGGGGCTGCACCGGCGCACGGGCCGCTCGGTGCGGCTGGTGCGGACGTGCATCGAGGTGGCCGTGCTGGCGACGGGCTTCGTGCTGGGCGGTTCGGTGGGTGCGGGCACCGTCTTCTACGCCCTGGCGATCGGCCCGCTGTCGCAGTTCTTCCTGCGGCGGTTCGCTCTTCCGGAACAGGCCGCTCCGGCCCCCGTGGCTCCGGCCGGGGAGAAAGTTCCGGACCTGGTTTAGGCCGGGACGAAGCGGGCCGGTAGTGTACGCCTTCGACCCACCGAACGAACCGTTACTGCACGCTAAAGCGACAGAAACGCAGGGTGACATCCGTTGCCAGATGTGACAAAACGGGCGTTGGTGGGTACAACAAGGGGCGGCACGACGGGCGACGCATGTCCCTCAACGGGAATCTTCACCGCCGACCGGACGTTGACCGGATGACGACGACAGCGACACCTGTCCTGTGGGCGACTAAGCCCGGGAGGCACGATTCATGAGTGAGCGAGCTCTCCGCGGCACGCGACTTGTGGTTACCAGCTACGAGACCGACCGCGGCATCGATCTGGCCCCGCGCCAGGCGGTGGAGTACGCATGCCCGAACGGCCATCGATTTGAGATGCCGTTCTCGGTAGAGGCGGAGATTCCGCCGGAGTGGGAGTGCAAGGCGTGCGGCGCCGTGGCACTCCTGGTGGACGGCGATGGTCCTGAGGAGAAGAAGGGCAAGCCTGCGCGTACGCACTGGGACATGCTCATGGAGCGACGTACCCGTGAGGAGCTGGAGGAGGTGCTGGCCGAGCGGCTGGCGGTCCTTCGTTCCGGCGCCATGAACATTGCCGTTCATCCGCGGGACACCCGCAAGTCCGCCTGAGCGGGCACCACGCAGTACCAGCAGTACAAAAGGGCCCGGGCCACTGCCGAAGCAGTGGCCCGGGCCCTTTTGCGTCTCCCTGAGCCGTCTCCCTCAGCGCGGCAGCCGGGGGCCGCCCGGGCGCGGGGCCGGCGGCTCGTCGTCGCGGATGACCTCGCCCTGGACGACCTTGCCGCCGGGCCCGCCCGGCCCGCCCGTGCCGCCCGCGGCCCCCATGCCGCCGAGATCGGCGGTGCGGGCCTGCCGGAAGGCGTCCCCGAGCGTGCCGGGGGCCGCCGGGCGGTTCAGCCACCGCTCCCCCGCCTTGCGCAGCAGGGCGCGGGTGGGCGGGAAGAGGCAGAGCAGGCCGGCCGCGTCGGAGAGCAGCCCGGGCAGGATGATCAGCAGGCCGCCGAGCATCGTGAGGGCGTTGCCGCCGGTCTCCTGGCCGCCCGGCTCGGCGGTCGCGCCGCCGGGCTGGAGGGAGACCGTGAGCCGCTTCCAGGCCCGCCGCCCCGCCCGCTTGATCACGTAGGAGCCGAGGACGACGCCGCCGGCCAGCAGGGCGAAGACGGTCAGGCCGCCGGCGGCGCCGGCCACCAGCGTGAGCAGCCAGATCTCCAGGACGGCCCAGAGGGCGACTCCCAGGGGGATGAGCCTGCGGGCGCGCCGCCGCTGCGGCGGGCGGCCGTTCATCGTCTGCTGTGCTCCGAACGTCATGCCTCAAGTGTGCCTGGCCTGCGGCGGAAGCCGGGCGCGGCACTTATGGGCCGCTTACGGCGCGGCCGGCCCGGACGGGGCGCCGCACGTCACGGCGCCGCCCGCCGGGCTACTTGCGGCCGAGCGCCTTGCCGACCCGGGAGCCGACGCCCCAGGAGGTGACCCGCCACAGCGCCTCGGCGACGATGTCGCGGCTCATCTTGCTGTCGCCGAGCTCGCGCTCGACGAAGGTGATGGGGACCTCCACGACGTGGAAGCCGGCCTTGACGGCGCGCCAGGCCAGGTCGACCTGGAAGCAGTAGCCCTGGGAGGCCACGTCCTCCATGCCGAGACCCTCCAGGGTCTCCCGGCGGAAGGCCCGGAAGCCGCCGGTGACGTCGCGGATCGGCACGTCGAGGAGCAGCCGGGAGTACGTGGAGCCGCCGCGGGAGAGGATCTCGCGCGACTTCGGCCAGTTCACGACCCTGCCGCCGGGCACCCAGCGGGAGCCGAGCACGAGGTCGGCGCCCTTGAGGGCGGTGAGCAGGCGGGGCAGCTCCTCGGGTTGGTGGGAGCCGTCGGCGTCCATCTCGACGAGCACGCCGTAGCCGTGGTCGAGGCCCCAGCGGAAGCCCGCGAGGTAGGCGGCGCCGAGGCCCTCCTTGCCCTTGCGGTGCAGGACCTTGACGTGGTCGTCGTCGCCCGCGAGCTCGTCGGCGAGCTTGCCGGTGCCGTCGGGGCTGTTGTCGTCGGCGACGAGGACGTGCGCCTCCGGCACGGCCGACCGCACCCGTCCGACGATGCTCTTGATGTTCTCCGCCTCGTTGTAGGTCGGGATGATCACCAAGGTCGTGCCGAGCGGACCGAATCTCCGCTGCCCGTCGTTCACTGCTGGCCCCTCTTGTTCCGCTCGTCCGTACGTACCCGACGGCCGATCAGGAGTGCGGCCGCACAGGACAGAAGGCCCACCATAGCGAGCACCCATTCGGGCGCCGCACCCACGCGGTCGGCCACGGTCGTCCCGTCCCGCAGGGGGAGGGTCGCGCTGATCACATCGCGGGTGAATTCCTCGCTCCGCTGCTGCACCGTGCCGTCCGGCGCGACCACGGCGCTGATGCCGCTGGTGGCGACGGTGACCACGGCGCGGCCGTGCTCGACGGCCCGCAGCCGGGACATGGCCAGCTGCTGCTCGGGCTGGCCGGTGCGGCCGTAGGTGGCGTTGTTGGTCTGGACGACGAGGGCGCGGGCGCCGGCCTTGACGGTGTCGCGGACGATCTCGTCGTAGGCGACCTCGAAGCAGATGACGTCGCCGAGCCGGGCCGGGCCGACCTGCATCACTCCGGTGTGGTCGCCGGGGTAGAAGTCGCGCTGGACGCGCTGGAGGCGGGTGATGACCTTGCTCAGGGTGCTGCGGAAGGGCACGTACTCGCCGAACGGCACGGGGTGCTGCTTGGCGTAGGAGGCGCCGGGGCCGGTCTTCGGGTCCCAGACGATGCCCTTGTTGTCGATGTAGCCGCTCTGCCCCGGGTGGTCCACGAGGGCGCCGACGAGGACGGGCACGCCGACCGCCTTGACCGCTTCCTGGATGCGGTCGTAGGCCTGCGGGTACTGGAAGGGGTCGAGGTCGGAGGAGTTCTCCGGCCAGATGACGAGGTCCGGCTTCGGCACGCGGCCGGCCTTGACGTCCCGGGCCAGTTGCAGGGTGGCTTCGGCGTGGTTGTCGAGGATCATCATCGGGCGGCCGAGGAAGTCCATGCCGGCGTGCTGGACGTTGCCCTGGACGAGCGCCACCTTGACCTCGTCGTCGGCCTTCGTCGGCACGGGCACCGCGTAGCCGGCGAGCAGGACGGCGGCGGCCAGCGCCAGCGCCTCGACGCCCGGCAGGGCCGCCCGGAGCCTGCCCGCGCCCGCGGCCGCGCGCAGCTTCAGGGCGGCGGTGACGGCGTACGCGAGGAGGCCGCCGGTGAGGGCGACGGCGAAGGTCACCAGCGGGGCGCCGCCGAGGGCGGCGAGCGGGGTGAACGGCGAGCCGGTGTTGGCGAAGGCGAGCCGGCCCCAGGGGAAGCCGCCCAGCGGCAGCCGGTCGCGGGCCAGCTCCTGCGCGACCCACAGGCAGGCGCCCCACAGCGGCCACGCGCGCAGCCGGGAGACGAGCGCGAGGGCCGCGCCGAGGACGGCGACGAACAGCGCTTCGGCGATCGACAGGCCGGTCACGGCGTCGTAGCCGACGACGCGCAGCCAGCGCAGCAGCAGGAAGAAGAAGGGGAGCGCGAAGGCGAAGCCGGTCCAGGCGGCCTGCCGGACGGTGCGCCCGCGGGTCAGCAGGGCCAGCGCGGCGACGGCCACGACCGACAGCGGCCACACGTCGTAGGGCGGGAAGGCCAGGGCGAACGCGATGCCGGCGAGCGCGGCGATCCCGGTGCGGGCCGCCTCGCGGCGCGCGAGCCGGGCCAGGCGCACGGCCCGGCGGGGGCGCGGCTGCGGGGCGGGCACGGTCGCCTCCGGGGCGGGGGCCTCTGCGGTGATTTCGGGACCCGGGGGCACGGGCGAGCCTTCCTGCTCTGTCTTGCGGTGGTGAGCCGACGGTACCTCGCTCGGGGCACCGTGCCCGCCCTGGGTACGCGCGCGGGGCAGGGGAAGGCCGGGGAAAGGCCGGGAAAGGGCCGGGAAAACGCGGGGGTGGGGCGAATGGGGGCCCGGCGTCCTTCGGGCCGACCCGGGACCCGCTGGCTGCGGGTCGACCTAGAGCCGTTGTCTACTGAACGTCCGGGCCCCACCCGGGTCGCACCTGCCGGCCCGGCAGCACCTCACTCGCCCCCGTGCGCTGGAACCTGGCTGCCAGTGGCGGTGGCCGCTCCCCGGCGCACCGCCCCATGGCCCAGCGGCGTTCGACGACTGTGTGGAAGTGCACCGGCCGGACGTCCTGTGGTGGACTCCGCAGAACCTACCGGCCGCCGCCCGGACCCTGTCAACACCTCTGTGACCTGGGGATATGCACTAAATCAGCAGGTCAGTACGGCGAGTGATCACGGGCGGCGACAGGCCGACGTCTCATCGTTCGGCGGTACGCGACGGGCGCGGAGTCACTCGTTCGGACGCTCGTAGACGGTGTGCCCGCCGACGACCGTGCGCAGGCAGGTGGGGAGCGCGGTGCCGGGGGTCAGATCGGGCAGGCCCGGGGTGCCCGAGCGCGGGTCCGTGGACCAGCTCGCCACGCGCTCGTCCGGCACCTGTACGACGAGGTCGCCGGCCTGCCAGACCGCGTAGTCGGCGGGCGCGCCCGGCACGAGGACGCCCGCGTCGTCGCGGCCCACGGCCCGCCAGCCGCCGCGCGTGTGCGCGGTGAACGCGGCCCGGACCGAGATCCGGTGCTCGGGGGTGCGGTGGAAGGCGGCGGCGCGGACGGTGCCCCACGGGTCGAGCGGGGTGACCGGGCTGTCGGAGCCGAGGGCGAGCGGCACGCCGGCGCGCAGCAGAGCCGCGTACGGGTTGAGGGTGCGGGCCCGCTCGATGCCGAGGCGCTGGGCGTACATGGCCGTGTCGCCGCCCCAGGCGGCGTCGAAGGCGGGCTGCACGGACGCGGTGAGGGCGAACTCGGCGAAGGCGGCGATGTGCTCGGGCGTGAGCATCTCGGCGTGCTCGACGCGGTGGCGGGCGGCGCGCACGCGCGCCAGGCCCAGCTTGCCGGCCGCGGCGCGGACGCCCTCCACGACGGCGGTCAGCGCGGCGTCGCCGATGGCGTGGAAGCCGGCCTGGAGGCCCGCCTCGGTGCACGCGGCGACGTGGGCGGCGACGGCGGCCGCGTCGAGGTGGGCGGTGCCGGTGCGGCCGGGCAGGTCGGCGTACGGCTCGTGGAGGCACGCGGTGTGCGAGCCGAGGGAGCCGTCCACGAAGAGGTCGCCGGCGGCGCCCGCCGCGCCGAGCTCACGGATGCGGTCCGCGTCGTTCGCGGTTGCGACGGCCTCCGCCCAGTAGCCGACGACGCGCGGGCCCGGGCGGCCGGCGGCGAGGCGCAGCAGCCCGGTGAAGTCGTCGGCGCCGGAGATCTGCGGCCCGGCGCACTCGTGCACGGAGCCGATGCCGAGCGAGACGGCGCGGTCGAGCGCGGCGGTCTGGGCCGCGGCGCGCTGGGCGGCGGTGACGCCGGCGTGCGCGGCGGCGCGCACGGCGTGGTGGGCGTCGCCCGTCAGCGGCCCCTCGGGGTCGTATCCGTCCAGGCCGGCGAGGCCCGGCACGAGGCCGAGCAGGGCCGTGGTGACGACGGCCGAGTGGACGTCGGACCGGGTGAGGTACAGCGGCCGGCCGCCGGTGGCCTCGTCCAGCTCGCGGCGGGACGGGGGGCGCTGCTCGGGCCACGCGCTGGCGTCCCAGCCGTGGCCGAGGAGGACGCCTTCGGCCGGGCGGGCGCCGGCGTGCGCCCGGATCCGGTCGAGTGCCTCGGCCAGGGAGCGGGAGCCGGTGAGGTCGAGGCCGGTGAGCGCGAGGCCGGTGGCGGTGGTGTGGACGTGTGCGTCCGTGAAGGCGGGGGTGACGAGGGCGCCCTGAAGGTCGACCACGTCGTCGACGCCTTCGGCGAAGGAGTCGGCGGCTCCTTCGGAGCCGACCCAGGCGACGGCGCCGCGCTCGACGACCATGGCCGTGGCGAACGGGTCGGCGGGGCTGTGCACGGTGCCGTTGCGCAGCAGAACGGTGCGCGGCTTGTCCTGGGATGCGAGGGGCTCGGTCATGGGGATCAGTCTCTCCCACCCGGGGTTCCGCCCCGGACCCCGGTCCTCACCGGCCGGACGAGGGCGTCAGCCGACCCTCGGCGGCCTCGCCTCGTACGGCGTGGACAGGACGATCGTCGTCCGCGTCGAGACGCCCGCCAGGGAGCGGATCCGCGCCAGCAGGTGCTCCAGCTCCAGCGGCGTGGCGACCCGCACCTTGAGGATGTAGTTCTCGTCGCCGGCGACGCTGTGGCAGGCCTCGATCTCGGGGATCTCGGCGAGCCGGTCGGCGATGTCGTCGGGGGCGCTGGGGTCGAACGGCTTCACCGAGATGAACGCGGTGAGGGGCAGCCCGACCGCCTCGGGGTCCACGACGGCCGCGTATCCGCGGATGACGCCCCGCTGTTCGAGCCGGCGCACGCGCTGGTGCACCGCCGAGGTGGACAGGCCCGTGGCCTTCCCCAGGTCGGTGTAGCTCATCCGCCCGTCCTTGACGAGCAGTTCCACGATTTCTCTGTCCAGCTCCTCCACGCGGATCAACCTACTGGGTCCGGGCCGGAGCGGCACAGTCGACCGGCTCCGCGGGGGCGCATGACGACGCACAAAGACATGTGACGAACAACACAGATATGCACCCGTGTCCTCCGTGATGCGGAGATTACCCGGCTCGTGACGCGGGAAGTGCTTGCTGTGGCCGAGGCCGAGGCGCCTGGCCGGCCAATCCGAGGGGGAGAAAGACTATGCCCAGCCTGGAACGCCTGAATGAAGGCGACGGCAGCAGCCCGTACGAGTCCTATGAGGTCGACACCACCACGATGTTCCGGGTGATCTGCCCGGACTGTGCGCGCCCGATCGCGCTGCTCCCCGACGAGGACGTGCTCCCCGAGCACGCGCTGTGCCCCTCGCCGTGGAATCCCTTCGGGCTCACGGTGTGCCCCGGCTCGGGCCGTGCGATGGAGGACGCCGCCGCGGCGGACGAATCGCCGGACGGCCAGGAGTTCGACGCGGCGCTGATGCTCACGCTGCCGGAGAGCCTGGACTGGCGGACGCAGCCGTTCTCCCACATCGGGGGTCCCGGCTCGCGCCCGGTCCGCGTCCCGGAGATGCGTCGGCCGTCCTGACGGACTCATGGCGCGGATGACGCACTCCTGACGTGACGCACTCCTGACGCAGGAGCGTTTCCGGCGGGCGGGCCGCATGGAGCCCGCCCGCCACGCCGCCGCTCAGCGGCTCTCGGCGCCCGCCAGGTGACGGGCGATCACCATGCGCTGGATCTGGTTGGTGCCCTCCACGATCTGGAGCACCTTGGCCTCGCGCATGTAGCGCTCGGCCGGGAAGTCCGCCGTGTAGCCGTAGCCGCCCAGGAGCTGGACGGCGTCGACGGTCACGCGCATCGCCGCGTCGGTGCAGAACAGCTTGGCCATGGCCGCCTGCTTGGAGAACGGCAGGCCGGCGTCGCGCAGCCGCGCCGCGGCGAGGTAGAGCGCGCGGCCGGCCTCGATCTGGGTGGCCATGTCCGCGAGCATGAAGCGCAGGCCCTGGAAGTCGGCGATGGGCCGGCCGAACTGCCGCCGCCCGGCGGTGAAGGCGATCGCCTCGTCGAGCGCGGCCTGGGCGACGCCGATCGCGCAGGCGGCGATGCCGAGGCGCCCGGAGTCCAGCGCGGACAGGGCGATCGCGAAGCCCTGTCCCTCGTCGCCGATGCGGCGCGCGTCCGGCACCTGCACGCCGTCGAAGTGCAGTTGGGCCGTCGGCGAGCCCTTCATGCCCATCTTGCGCTCGGGCGGCGCGGCCGACAGGCCGGGGGCGTCGCCGGGGACGAGGAAGGCGGTGATGCCGTGGGCGCCTTCGCCTCCCGTACGGGCCATCACGGTGTAGAAGTCCGCGATGCCGCCGTGGGTGATCCAGGCCTTGGTGCCCTCGATCGTCCAGGTGTCGCCGTCGCGGGTGGCGCGGGTGCGCAGGGAGGCGGCGTCAGAGCCGGAGGAGGGCTCGGAGAGGCAGTACGCGCCGAGGAGCCCGCCGCCGAGCATGGCGGGCAGGTGCTCGGCCTGCTGCTCCTTGGTGCCGTAGCCGGCGAGGGCGTGGCAGGCGAGGGTGTGCACGCTGACGCCGAGGCCCACGGTGAGGCGGGCGGCCGCGAGCTCTTCCAGGACCTGGAGGTAGACCTCGTAGGGCTGGTCCCCGCCGCCGAACTCCTCGGTGTAGGGCAGGGCGAGCAGGCCGGAGGCGGACAGCAGCCGGAAGACCTCGCGGGGGAAGCGCCCGGCTTCCTCCTCCTCGGCCGCGCCGGGCTCGATCTCCCGCTGCACCAGATCGCGTACGAGCGCGAGCAGGTCGCGGGCCTCCTCGGTGGGCAGCTGTCGCTCCACCGGCTGCGGGCCGTGGTCGGTCATGGCGGCGCTCTCCTCCCTGTCGGGCGCTGCGGCGACGGGCGCGCAAGGGTGTGGCGCCGTCGCCGGTGATGCCCAAAGCCGATGATCCCGCGCCGGGTCGCGGCACCGGATGACCTGCGGCTGTGGCGGCTTGGAGTATGCCCGATCGGCGGGCTGACGTCACGGGTTGACAAGTCGCGCACCAGGCACAACGGCCTTGTGACGCAGTCATGAACGGGGTTGGTCCAAACCATTGACCGCACTGGTCCAGACCTTCTATGGTCCTGGGCACGCTTAGCGCGTTCATGCCAGGTCACCCCCCGCAGAGCACCTCTCCCCACCCCCACCGAGGAGAACCGATGCCCGCACGACCGCGTACCCTCCTGCCGTCACGACCCCGTACCGTCCTGGCCGCCTTCGCCGCCGCCGGGGCCCTGCTCACCACGACGCTCCTCACCGGTCCGGCGACCGCCTCCCCCGCCGCGTCCGCCGCCGCACCCGCGGCACCCGCGGCACCCGCCGCCGGGTCGGACGACGGGTCCGACGACACCGCCTCAGGCCGCAAGGTCGTCGGCTACTTCACCAACTGGGGCGTCTACGAGCGCAATTACCACGTCAAGAACATTCAGACGTCCGGCTCGGCCGACCGGCTCACGCACATCAACTACGCCTTCGGGAACGTCACGAACGGCAAGTGCACCATCGGCGACTCCTACGCCGACTACGACAAGGCCTACGACGCCGCCGGCAGCGTCGACGGCAAGGCCGACACCTGGGACAACGGCGCCCTGCGCGGCAACTTCAACCAGCTCCGCAAGCTCAAGAAGCTGCACCCCGGCCTCAAAGTGGTCTGGTCCTTCGGCGGCTGGACCTGGTCGGGCGGCTTCGGCGAGGCCGCCCGCAACCCGGCCGCCTTCGCCGAGTCCTGTTACGGCCTCGTCAAGGACCCGCGCTGGGCCGACGTCTTCGACGGCATCGACATCGACTGGGAGTACCCCAACGCCTGCGGCCTCACCTGCGACACGAGCGGTCGCGAGGGGTTCGTGAAGCTGATGGCCGCGCTGCGCGCCAAGTTCGGCACGCGCAACCTCGTCACGGCCGCCATCACCGCCGACGCCTCCGACGGCGGCAAGATCGACGCCGTCGACTACGCGGGCGCCGCCCGCTACGTCGACTGGTACAACCCCATGACCTACGACTTCTTCGGCGCCTGGGACGCCAAGGGCCCCACGGCCCCGCACTCCCCCCTCACGTCCTACACCGGCATCCCCAAGCCCGGCTTCAACAGCGACGCCACGATCACCAAGCTCAAGTCCCTCGGCGTGCCCTCCTCCAAGCTCCTGCTCGGCATCGGCTTCTACGGCCGCGGCTGGACCGGCGTGAACCAGTCGGCGCCCGGCGGGACGGCCACCGGCCCGGCGAAGGGCACGTACGAGGACGGCTTCGAGGACTACAAGGTCCTCAAGGCCAAGTGCCCGGCCAACGGCACGGTGGCGGGCACGGCCTACGCCAAGTGCGGCAGCGACTGGTGGAGCTACGACACCCCGTCGACGATCGCCGGGAAGACGGCGTACAAGAACCGTCAGGGGCTGGGCGGCACATTCTTCTGGGAGCTGAGCGGCGATACGGCCGACGGCGAACTGATCAAGTCGATCGGCTGACGGCGACCGGGCGTGCGGTGGTCGAAGGCGATCAAGGGATCGCCCGTCAGCGGGTGGTCGACCACCGCCGCCCGGACGCCGAAGACATCGGCCAGCAGCTCCGGGGTCAGCACCTCCCGCGGCGGGCCCGAGGCCACGAGCGCGCCCTCGTGCAGGACGTGGAGGCGGTCGCACAGCGACGCCGCCGCGTTCAGGTCGTGCAGGGACAGCAGGGTCGTCCGGCGCTGCGCGCGCAGCAGGGCCAGGAGCTCGACCTGATGCAGGACGTCCAGGTGGTTCGTCGGCTCGTCCAGGACCAGCACCTGCGGGTCCTGGGCCAGCGCCCGCGCCAGCAGCACCCGCTGGCGCTCGCCGCCCGACAGCGCCGAGAAGCGCCGCTTCTCCGCCCCCGCGAGCCCGACCCCGGCCAGCGCCGCCGCCACGATCTCCGCGTCGGCGCGGTCCTCGCCCGCGAACGCCCGCTTGTACGGGGTGCGGCCCATGGCCACCACCGCGCGCACCGAGAGTTCGAAGTCGCTGCCGCGCTCCTGCGGGAGCGCGGCCACCCGCCGGGCCGACTCGGCGGCGGTCAGCGACGTGATGTCCGTACCACCGACCAGCACCCGGCCCGCGTGCGGGCGCAGATAGCGGTAGACGGTGCGCAGGACCGTCGACTTGCCGCTGCCGTTCGGCCCGACCAGCCCGGCGATCTCCCCCTCCTCCGCGACCAGGTGCACCCCGGAGACGACCGTCCGCCCGGACAGGGACACCTCCAGGTCCTCGACGGCGATCCGCATTCCGCCCGTCGCCCCGCCTGCGATTCCGCCCGTGATTCCGTCCATGCCGCTAGCCCCTCTCCACCAGGCGCCGGTCCAGCAGGTACAGCAGCGTCGGCGCACCGACGAGCGCCGTGACCACGCCCACCGGGAGTTCCTGGTCCGGCAGCGCCGTACGGGCCACCAGGTCGACCACGACCAGCAGGACCGCGCCGAACAGCGCGGCCACCGGCAGCAGGACGCGGTGCGCGCCGCCCACGACCATCCGGCACACGTGCGGCACCATCAGCCCCACGAAGCCGATCGCGCCCGAGACGGACACCAGCACTCCGGTGAGCACGCTCGTCACGACGAACAGCTCGCGCCGCAGCCGTGTCACGTCCACGCCCAGCCCCGCCGCGGTCTCGTCGCCCATCAGCACCGCGTCGAGCGCCCGGGCCCGGGCCAGGAGCGCGGCGAGGCCGAGCACCACGGCCGCGGCGGGCACGCCGAGCGTGGACCACTGGGCGCCGCCGAGGGAGCCCATCAGCCAGAACAGCACGCCGTGCGTCTGCTGGTCGTCGCCGGCCTGGAGCACCAGGTAGTGCGTGAAGCCGGACAGGAACTGGCCGATGCCCACGCCCGCCAGCACCAGCCGCAGCGGCGAGAACCCGCCCCCGCGCCGCGCCATCGCCCACACCAGCGCGAACGACGCGAGCGCGCCGGCGAACGCCGCCGCCGAGAGCCCGAGCCCCAGCAGCCCGCCCGCGCCCGCCCCCAGCACGATCGCCCCGACCGCGCCGAGCGAGGCCCCGCTGGAGATGCCCAGCAGGTACGGGTCCGCGAGCGGGTTGCGGACGAGGGCCTGGACGGCGGTGCCCACCAGGCCCAGGCCCGCGCCCACCACGGCCGCCAGCAGCGCCCGCGGCACCCGCAGCCGCCACACGATCAGGTCCTGGGTGCCCGGCACCGGCGCCTGGCCGCTCACCCCGCGCACCACCGAGGACCACACGTCGCCGAGCGGCACGTCCGAGGAGCCCAGGCACACCGAGGCCGTCAGCGCGACCAGCAGTGCGCAGCCCAGCGCGGCCGCCACCCACGGCGCCCGCGCCCCGGGCTCGCGCTCCTCCGCCCGCTCCGCGGCGACCGCGGCGGGCGCCCCCAGGGACCCCACTTACTTGACCCGGTCCGGGTGCAGCGTGTGCGCGATCTCGCGGACGGTGTCCGCGCTGCGCACGCCGCCGATCGTGGTGCGCTCGGAGCCGATGCGCAGGAAGCGGCCCTCCTTGACGGCCGTGAGGTCCTTCGTGGCGGGGAAGGTCTTCAGGAACTCCGCGGCTTCGTCGAAGGCCTTGGCGTTCGCCTCGTCGCTGCCGCGGTTGCGGACGCCGAGCTGGATCCAGTCGGGGTTCTTGGCGACGACGTCCTCCCAGCCCACGGGCTTGAAGTCGCCGTCGCAGCCGTCGAAGACGTTGCGGCCGCCGGCCATGGAGATCACGGCGTTGGCGACCTGCCGGTTGCACACGGCCATCGGCTGCTTGGTGCCCGCGTCGTAGTCGAAGAAGAAGTACGAGGGCCGCTTGCCGGCGGGGACGTCCTTGAGGGCGTCGCGCACGGCGCCCGTCTTCTTCCGCATGTCCTGCACCAGTTCGGCGGCGCGCGCGGAGGTGCCGGTGACCTTGCCGAGCTCCTCGATGTCGGCCTCGACGCCCGACAGGTCCGTCCGCGGGCTCTTGCTCATCGACGCGCAGGCCGTCGACTTCAGGAAGACGTGCTTGATGCCGGCGGCCTTGAACTCCTCGGCCGTCGGCGCGTCGCCCATCTTGCCCATGTTCTTCATGGACGAGAACGCGTCGACGTAGAGGTCCGCGCCCGAGCCGAGCAGCTTCTCCTTGGGGATCACCGTCTTCCCCAGCGCCGGCACCTTCGCCGCCCGGTCCGCGTACTGCCCCGGCATGGCGCCCTTGCCGGGCGGGAAGCCCGTGCCGGCCGCCTTGTCGGCCGCGCCCAGCCACATGAGCAGTTCCAGGCCCGCGGCGTTGCTGGTGACGATCTTCTTCGGCGCCGCGTCGAAGGTGGTCTTCGCGCCCATGCAGTCCGTGACGGTCACGGGGAAGCCGGACCGCGCGCCGGACCCGGCGTCGTCGGACTTCTCCGCCGCACCGCCACCGCCGCCGCTACCGCAGGCCGTCGCCGACAGGGCCACTGCGGCCAGGACACCGCACCACGCACGAGGGCGCATCAGACAACTCCAGGAAAATCGGTTTCGCCACGGCCCGCCGGTGCGGGCCCGGATCAGGTAGTCGGACCGCGGGACCGCCCGGTTCCCGCGTGTCGCGAAGAACTGCGACGTACTCTTCATCGAACGCCCTGCCGACGGCGCGCGGCGCGCGGCGCCCCGGGGCGGATCCGACCGGCTGAAGGCTGACGGCCGTACTGAAGGCTGAAGGAGACCGTGATGGCGGATGCGACGGAAGTGACGGCCACGGCGGGCACGACGGGGACGGATACGGGCACGGCGGATGCGGCGGGCGCTGCGGAGCAGGCCGCCGCCCTGCTCAAGGAGATGCCCACCGACTGGCGGCGCGCCCTCGCGATCGTCGCCCACCCCGACGACCTCGAATACGGCGCCTCCGCCGCCGTCGCCGCCTGGCTGGACGACGGCCGCGAGTGCGTCTACCTGCTGGCCAGCGCCGGCGAGGCCGGGATCGACACCCTGGCCCCCGCCGAGGCCGGCCCGCTGCGCGAGCGCGAGCAGCGGGCGAGCGCGGCCGCCGTGGGGGTGGCGACCGTGGAGTTCCTCGGCCACCCCGACGGCGTCATCGAGTACGGCACGGCCCTGCGCCGCGACTTCGCCGCCGCCATCCGACGCCACCGCCCCGAGCTCGTGCTGACGCTCAACCACCACGACACCTGGGGCGGCACGTACTGGAACACGCCCGACCACCGCAACGTCGGCCGGGCCGTCCTCGACGCCGTCGGCGACGCCGGCAACCGCTGGATCTTCCCCGACCTCGCCGAGGAGGGCCTCGTGCCCTGGGACGGCGTGCGCTACGTGGCGGTGGCCGGCTCCCCGCAGCCGACCCACGCCGTCGACGCGAGCAGCGGCCTGGAGCGGGCCGTCGCGTCCCTCCTCTGCCACCGCACGTACATCGAGGCGCTGACGAAGGAGGACCCGGAGACGTACTGCCGCACGTTCCTGGAGGGCAGCATGCGGGGCGTGGCGGCGCGGTTCGGGGGGCGGCCGGGCGTGGCGTTCGAGCTGTTCATCCGCTGACGGGCCGCGGGCGCGGAGGCGGACGCGCACCCTACGGGGCCGGAGCCCCCGCCGCCTCCTCCCCCTCGCCGGCGGCCGCTCCGTGGTACTCCGCCGCCCGTTCCATCACCAGGACCGCCACGTCGTCCTGGAGCCGCCCGCCCGTGTGCGCGTCGAGGTCCGCGCGCAGCCGCCCCAGCAGCTGGGGGGTGGGCAGGGCGGCCCACGCGCCGAGCCGCTCCGCGAGCGGGTAGAAGCCGCCGTCCGGCGACCGGGCCTCGGTCACCCCGTCGGTGCAGGCCAGCACCCGGCAGCCGGGCGGCAGGGCGACGCGCTGCACCGTCCGCGGCACGGCGGCCAGGTCGCCGAGGCCCAAGGGCAGCCCCGCGTCGGCCGGTTCCAGCTCGCGCACCCCGCCGTCCGGGCCGATCAGGAACGGCGCCAGGTGCCCGCAGTCCACGAACACCACCGGCACGTGCCCGTTGACGCCGGGGTCGCCCGGCCCCTCCTCCGTGCCGAAGGCCAGGGCCGTCACGAACTCCTCCGCCGCGCGCATCCGCACGTCCTCCGGCCGCCCGGCGTGCCGCTCCGGCAGCAACCGCGCCTGGTACTCCGCCGACCGGTGGTAGCGGTACAGCCCCTGCTCCATCGCCACCACCCCGCCCTCCAGGTCGCGCCGGTGGTAGGCCGCCTCGCGGAAGGCGGTCAGCACGGCCGCCCCCGCACCCAGCGTGCCCAGCCCCTTGCCCCGCACGTCACCGATGAGCACGCGCGTCCCGTACGGCGTGTCGACCACCTCGTACAGGTCGCCGCCGACGAGCGCCTCCCGCTGCGAGGACACGTAGAAGCCGTCCACGACCACGCTGCGCGTGCGCAGCGGCAGCGGCCGCAGCAGCGCGCGCTGCGCGGCCTCGCCCGTGGCCCGCACGCGCTCCAGCAGCGACTCCGCGTCGCGCCGCAGCCGGGCGACGGCGATGCTCGCGCCGACCATCAGGGCGTTGCCGACGAACGAGCCGACCCTGTTGACGGGCACCTCGCCGTTGACGACGCCGTGGTGCGCCACCATCAGGCAGAAGTCGAGGACGCCGACGAACACCGTCTGCCGGTACGTGCACACCGCCGCGGCCGTCATCGGGGCGAGGGCGGCGAAGACGTCCAGGCGGAGGTTCGACGGTGTCATCAGGTCGACGGCCACGATGGCGCCCAGGTAGGCCAGGACCAGCGCGAAGGGGAGTCTGCGCGACGACACCGTGGCGAGACCTCCACGCCGGGACGGAACGGAACGAGAACGGGAGCGGGAACGCGGGCAGGACACATGGGGGCATTTGTGCCATTACACCCTGGCACGGGTGATGCATCCCGGCCACCGCTGCGATCTTGGTGCCGCCGCCTCTTGACTCAGAGTTTGCGGTAGGCGCGGGCGTCGTCCGCCGCGGCGAGCACGGCCGCGAGGTCGCCGCCGGCCGAGGCCGTCACCAGGGCGGCCACCGCGCCCTCCACGAACGGGGCGTCGGCGATCCGCACCTCGGAGCCGCCGAAGCCCTCCGCGAGCAGCGCCTTCACCGTCAGGACCGCGCTGCCCATGTCGCAGAACACCGCCACGCCCCGGCCCTGGTCCGCCGCCCCCACCGCCCGGCGCACCAGCTCGGCGCTGGTGCCGACCGCACCGTCCGGCAGCCCGCCGGCCGGGGCCGCGGGGGCCGGGTCGCCCGTGCCGACCAGGGCCTTCGCGAGCTCCGCCGTCGAAGCGGCGACCTCGCGGCTGTGCGAGACCAGCACGATGCCGACCCGGCCGGCGGGCTCCGCCCGCGCGGGGGCCTCGGCGGCCGCGGCCTCCCGCTCCGGCGGCACCGCGCACAGCTCCGGGTCCGTGGCCTCGTACAGCGCCGTGACCAGCAGCGCGGACGACGTCGCGCCCGGGTCCTGGTGGCCGATGCTGCGCTCGCCCAGATAGCTCGCCCGGCCCCGGCGGGCCTGGAGCGGAATCGTTGCCTTGGCCCCTTCGCGGGCCGCCCGCGCGGCGGCGTCCAGCGCGGCCACGACGCCCTGCGGGAGGGCGGCGTTGTACGCGTCGGCGGCGGGTTGCAGCGCGTCGACCATCGTCTTGTCCCCGGGCGCCGAGTCCCCGAGCCGCCGCACGCTCGCCACGGCGGCGCCGAGCGCCCGCCCCAGCGTCTCCGCTTCGACCACGGGCTCCTCGCCCAGCACCTTCCCCATGCGCCGCAGCACCGTCCCGTACAGCGGCCCCGACGCCCCGCCCACGGTGTTCGTCAGATGCGCCCCGACGGCCGTGAGCAGCGCCCCCGGCGTGGCGGGCGGCTCCGCGGCCACCGCCTCGGCGGCGGAGGTGAACCCGCGCTTGAGGTTCGCGCCGTGATCGGCGTCGCCGATGGCGGCGTCGAGTTCGGTGAGGTGCGCCGACTCCGCCACGATCACGCGCGTGGCGCGGTCGAGGAAGCGGCGGAAGAAGGCGAGGTCGAGCGGGACGGTCATGTGCGGTGACTCCCTCGGTGAACGACTCGGTGAGCGACTCTGAGAACGGCTCGGTGAACAGCTCCGTGAACAAAAGGGCTCGGCCCGGCTCAGCGTAATGTGCGGGCGTCGCGCGCATGATCGCCCGGGGGCCGGGCGGTGTCCGGCCGCCGTCGTGGCGCCGGGCGGCTTCCCATGGCGAGGGGCCGGTGGCATAGTGCCGGGCGGTCCGGTCCTGTCTCTTCCTGCCCTTGTTGCTCAGGAGGCGCGCTGATGCGGCGGAACCCCGTGCTGTTGCTGTGGGCGGTCGTGGTCATGGCGGTGGCCGCCGCTCTTGTTCCGCTCGGTTCCGCCCCCGCGCGGGCGGACCCCCCGCCCCACCCCGTGATCTTCGTGCACGGGCGCAACGCCGGGCCCGGCGTGTGGGACGGGATGCGGGCGGACTTCGCCGCCGCCGGCTATCCGCAGGAGCGGCTGCACGCCTGGTCGTACGACACGAGCCGGTCGTCGAACGAGGCGCTCGCCGGGGAGTTCGCCGCGTACGTGGACGGCGTCCTGGCCCGGACCGGCGCGGCGCGGGCGGACGTCGTCACGCACAGCCTGGGCGGCCTGCCGACGCGCTGGTACCTCGCGTTCGGCGGCGGTACGGGCAAGGTCGCGCACTGGGTCTCGCTCGGCGGGCCCAACCACGGGACGAGCCTGGCGTATCTGTGCGCGCTGTGGGACCAGGGCTGCAAGGACATGACACCGGGCTCGTACGTCCTGACGCACCTCAACGCCGACGACGAGACGCCGGGCCCCACGCGCTACGCGACGTGGTGGTCGTCCTGCGACGAGCAGATCGCCCCCGTGTCGAGCACGGCACTCGACGGCGCGGAGAACCACGCGACGGCCGGGTGCCTCAAGCACAACGATCTGCTCACCGATGACACCGTGTCACAGCAGGTGCTGGCGTTCCTCCGCTGACGGCCCCGGCGGCCTCGGAGGCCCCAGCAGCCCCGGCGGCCCGTGAGATGATCATGGCCATGTGGAACCACGGGGGAACGTGCAGGAGCTGCGGGCGATCGGGCCGCTTCCGGCGCGGTCAGTGCCGGAAGTGCCGGCGCGGGGAACGGGCCGAGCTGGCCATGGACGCCGCGGACACGGCGATCGAGGTGGGCGCCCTGGGCGGTCTGTGGCGCGCGATCCGGGCCGTGGCGAAGGCGCTGCCCGACTTCTGAGCACCCGCTGACCGCCCAGCGGCGCGAGCGCTCAGCCGCGTTCCTCGAAGTGGCTCGGGCGGCCCGCGCGGAGGACCAGGCACCCCAGCTTCTCCGCCTCCGCCCGGTGCACCAGGCGCGCCTCTCCCCCGGGCCCCCGCAGGACGGCCGTGTGCCACGGCGTGGCCCACGCGTCCGCCGCCTCCAGCAGCCGGATGCCGAACTTCTCCGCGCCCGGGCGCTGCGGGTGGATGGACAGGCGGACGGACCGCGGGTGGCAGTCGGCGATGAGGTCGCCCCAGGCGCGGCTGCGCGCGATGACGCCGTACGCCCGGGACCGGCACTCGCGCTGGAGCGCGGACCGCGTGCCGGCGAATTCCGCGGTGTCCTCGACGAGGAAGCGGGTGATGCCGCGGTAGAGCCGTGCCGTCTCCTCGTCGCCGCGCACCAGGGCCCGCAGTTCCTCGACCGGCGGCGCGTAGGCCTCCGTCACGAGCCGCCGCTTGGTGTCGTGGTCCAGGTCCCCGTGGACGTCGCGCAGGTCGAACGTGTCCAGCCGGCCGAGCCCCTCCCCGGCGATCAGGGCGCGCAGTTCGTCGCCGTAGGCGTCGATGTGCTCGTCGGGCACGTGGATGAGGTCTCCGAAGATGTGGCCGTCGGAGCAGATCAGTATCCGCGCGCCGGGCGCGTAGACCTCGCCGATGCGCGCGCAGAGCCGGTCGAGGAAGGCGAGCGAGAGGCGCTCGCCCTCGTCGGGCAGGTGGCCGAGGACCTTGGCGGGGTTGGGGGACTTGCACGGGAAGCCCGGCAGGGTGAAGAGGACGGGCTCGCCGGCGTCCGTGAACTGCCGTATCTGGCGCAGCTGCTCCGGGAAGTCCGCGGGGTCCGCGGACCCCGGGCCGGTGGTGCGGTGGTACGGGAGGAGGAAGCGGAGGATGCGCGCCTCGACCGAGGAATCGGCCGAGGAGTCGGCGGCGGTAGGGGTGATGGCGGCGGTGGCCGCCGGCGGGGCCAGCGTGGCCTGGGACATGCGCGCGCTCACCCCCGACCGCGCGGGCAGACGGACGCGGCGGGCCGGTCGAAGGCGACCGGCAGCTCGGCGGTGCCGCGGCCGAGGACGGCGGGGATCCAGGACAGCTCCTCCTCGGGCACGGCGAGCCGCAGGCCCGGCAGGCGGGCCAGCAACGTTCCGACGGCCACCTGGAGTTCGATCCGGGCGAGGGCCGCGCCGGGGCAGAAGTGGACGCCGTGGCCGAAGGCGAGGTGCGGGCCCTGGGCCCGGTCCAGGTCGAGGGTGTCGGGGTCGGGGAAGCGCTCGGGGTCGCGGTTGGCGGCGCACAGGGAGACGATCACGGAGTCGCCGGCGGGCACCCGCGTGCCGTGCAGGTCCGCGTCCTCGGCGAGGAACCGCCAGGTCGTCAGCTCGAAGGCGCTGTCGAGGCGCATCAGTTCCTCGACGGCGGCGGGCATGAGCCCGGGCTCGGCCCGCAGCCGGGCCAGTGCCTCGGGGTGGCGGAGCAGGGCCACCATCGCGGTGGTGATCTGGTTGGTGACGGGCTCCTGGCCGGCCACCAGCAGCTGGAAGATCATGGAGTCCAGCTCCTCCCGGGTCAGTTCGCCGCCGTCACGGGCGGCGACCAGCCGGCTGAGCAGCCCGTCGCCGGGCGCGCCGCGGCGGTCGGCGACGACCTCGGCGATGTAGCCCTGGAGTTCGCGGAGCAGCGCCTCGTAGGCGGGCCGCCCGGGGTCCGCGGGCCCGACGGGCGCCACGACCTTGCCCCACTCGCGGCGGAAGCGGGCGGCGAGGTGCGGCGGCAGGCCGATGACCTCGGCGAGGACCTGGAAGGGGAAGCGGGCGGCGAAGCACCGCACGAGGTCGGCGGAGTCCGCGTCCGCCGGCATCGCGTCGACGAGCGCGTCGGCCATCTCCTGGAAGCGCGCCCGCATCCCCTCGACGCGCCGCGGCGCGAAGGCGTCCGTCACCAGGCGCCGCATCGTGGTGTGCTTGGGCGGGTCCTGGTGGAGCAGGTGCACCTGGAGCTGCGAGTGCTGCGGCTCGGGCATGATCGAGGCGCGCTCGCGCCAGCGGTCGTTGCCGCGGTCGTGGTTCTTGCCCAGCCGGGGGTCGGCGAGGGTCTTCTGGGCGGCCTCGTGCCCGGTGACGAGCCAGGCGGTGACCCCGCTGGGGAAGAGGACCCGGTGGATCGGGCCGGCCTCCCGCATGCGCGCGTACAGCGGGTAGGGGTTCCGCTTGTACTCCGGCCCGTAGAGGGGGACCGGGTCGGGCAGCACGGAAGGCTCGGACGCCTCAGAGGCCTCGGACGGCTCGGGCAGGGACACGGTGAAGGGCTCCTCGCGAAGTCGTGGACCCCTGAGAAGTCGGACGGGCGACGGGGTGAGTTCCCGCGGGTCCGGCGAAAGTTCATAAGGTCGTACGGGATGCGGGCCGGTTCCCGGCCGGGAACCGGCCGGTTCGGGCGAGTTCCGGCGGGTTCCGTATCCCCAGGTAGTCGGCCGCGGACGGCCTCCGGTTCCCGCGGACAGAAGGGACAATCCTCACGCGCCGCGAGCCGGTCATGAGCGGCCGAACGGGCCGCGCAGCGTGCCACGATGCCCGGATGACCGTTCGTCGCCCCCTCAGTCCGTACGGAACCCTGGCCGGTTTCGCCCTGCTCCTGGCAGCCCTCTTCGGCGTCTCGTACGCGGTCGGCACGGCCGCCGGGCCGGCCGCCCCCGGCATACACCGCACCGGCGGCGGTTCCGGTTCCGGTTCCGGGCATGGTTCCGGTGGCGGGACGGGCGGCATGGGCGGCATGGACGGGATGCACGGCATGGGTGGTGGACGGTGAGTACGAGTACGGGCACGGGCACGGGCGCTGGCAGCAGCACCGCGACAGCGACGACCGAGCTGATCGTCGGCGGCATGACCTGCGCCGCGTGCGTCGCGCGGGTGGAGAAGAAGCTGGGCAGGGTGGACGGCGTGAGCGCGACCGTCAACCTGGCCACCGGCCGGGCCCGCGTCTCCCACCCCGCCGAGGTCACCGCGGCCGAGCTGATGGCGGTCGTCGAGGGCGCCGGCTTCACCGCCGCGCTGCCCGAGCCGCAGCCCGGTCCGGGGTCGCAAGGCGGCAAGGACGGGAAGGGCGGCAAGGACGGGGATGCCGAGGCAGCCACCGGCGCGCTCACCCGGCTGCTGATCACGGCGCTGCTCTCCGTCCCCGTACTCGTCCTGTCCATGGCCCCCGGCTTGCAGTTCCGCAACTGGCAGTGGCTGTGCTTCGTGCTCGCGACGCCGGTCGCCGTGTGGGGCGCGTGGCCCTTCCACGAGCGGGCGCTGCGCGGTCTGCGGCACTCGGCCGCGACCATGGACACGCTCGTCTCGCTCGGGGTGCTCGCCTCCTACTCCTGGTCCGCGTACGCCCTGTTCTTCGGCGGCGCGGGGCGGCCCGACATGCGGATGCCGTTCACGCTGGTGCCGTCGATGGCGGGCGGCACGGCGGACGTGTACCTCGAAGCGGTCGTGGGCGTCCCGCTGTTCGTGCTGATCGGCAGGCTGCTGGAGGCGCGGGCCCGGCACAGCACGGGTTCGGCGCTGCGCGCCCTCGCCTCCCTCGCCGCGAAGGACGTGCTCGTGCGGGGCGCGGACGGCACGGAGCGCCGGGTGCCCATCGAGGAGCTGCGGGTCGGCGACCGCTTCGTCGTCCGGCCGGGCGAGCGCGTCGCGACCGACGGCGTCGTCGTCGCGGGCAGTTCGGCCCTGGACCTGTCTCTGGTGACCGGCGAGAGCGCGCCCGTGGAGGCCGGTCCGGGGTCGTCCGTCGTGGGCGGCGCCGTCAACTCCGGCGGTCTGCTGGAGGTGCGGGCCGAGGCGGTCGGCGCGGACACCCGGCTCGCCCGGATCGCGAAGCTGGTGGAGGAGGCGCAGGCGGGCAAGGCGAAGGCGCAGCGCGTGGCCGACGCCGTCGCCGGCGTCTTCGTACCGGCGGTGCTGGCCGTCGCCGTGACGGTGCTCGGCTTCTGGCTGGGCGCGGGCGCCTCGCCGCAGGCGGCCGTCACGGCCGCGGTGGCGGTCCTCGTGGTCGCCTGCCCGTGCGCGCTCGGGCTGGCCACGCCCACGGCCCTGCTGGCGGCCACGGGCCGCGGCGCGGGCCTGGGCATCCTGGTCAGCGGGCCGCAGGCGCTGGAGGGGCTGCGCCGCGTGGACACGGTCGTCCTGGACAAGACGGGCACGCTGACGACGGGTTCGATGACGGTCACGGACGTGACGGCCCGCCCGGACGGCCTCGGCGCGGAGGCGGCACTGCGGCTGGCCGCGGCGGTCGAACGCGGCTCGGAGCACCCGGTGGGGCGCGCGGTGTGCGCGTATGCGGCCGGGCGGGAGACGGGGGCGGACGGGGTCACGGCAGACACTCCGGACCTGCCCGTCCTTCCGGACGTCACCGGCTTCGACGCCACGCCCGGCCGGGGTGTCGCGGGGCGCGTCGGGGAGCGGCTCGTCGAGGTCGTACGGCCGGACGCCTCCCCCGCCGCACAGGCATCCGCCGCGCAGGCACCGGCGGCCCGAAAGTCCAAGAAGAACGAACAGAAGGGGCGAAAGGGTCAGGCCGTCCCGTCGGGCGACCGTCTCCCCCAGGTGCTCGCCGACGCCGTGGAAGCCGCCGGGCGCGACGGCCGTACCGCGGTCGTCGTCCGCGTGGACGGCACGCCCGAGGCCGTGATCGTCCTCGGCGACACCGTCCGCTCCGGCTCGTACCGCGCCGTCGACCACCTCAAGCGGCTCGGTCTGCGGCCCGTCCTCGCGACGGGCGACAGCGAGGGCGCGGCGCGGGCCGTCGCCGCCGAACTCGGCATCACCGAGGTGCACGCGCGGGCCACGCCCGAGGACAAGGCCGCGCTCGTCCGCGAGCTGCGCGAACAGGGCCGCCGCGTCGCCGTCATCGGCGACGGCGTCAACGACACGGCCGCACTCGCCGGCGCGGACCTCGGCATCGCGATGGGCGGCGGCACGGACGCGGCCATCGGCGCCGCGGACGTGACGCTGGTCCGCGAGGACATGGGCGCCCTGGCCGACGCCGTCCGGCTGGCCCGGCGGACGTCCGCCACGGTACGGGCCAACCTCGCATGGGCGTTCGGCTACAACCTGGTCACGCTGCCACTGGCGGCGGTGGGCCTGCTCAGCCCGATGGTCGCGGCGGCGGCGATGTCCGTCAGCTCGGTGCTGGTCGTCGCCAACAGCCTGCGGCTGCGCGGCTGGCAGCCGGTGCCCTCGCGGGCGGCGGCGGGCAGGGGCCCGCGGCGCGGCGGCGCGGCACCCGGCTCGCACGGTTCTCATGGTTCTCACGGCCGGCGCACGGCCGCCGCCCTGGCCTCGCGAGGTGACGCATGAAGCTCTCGGTTCCCTCCGCCCTCGTGTCCGCCGGGCGCGCCGCGCTCGTGCCGGTCGTCGCGGGGGCCGTGGCCCTCGGCGGGCTCTGCGCCTGGACGGCCTCGGGCGCGGCGCCCCGGCCGCCGGCCGTCAAGGTCGAGGAGGCACGGGTCCTGGTGCCGCTCGGCCGGGACGACACCGCCGCCTTCTTCCGCGTACGGAACACCGGTGACGTCGACGACGAGCTCATCGGCGTCGAAGCGCCCACGGCCGGGGGCGCGATGCTCAGCCGCACCGTGGTGCGGAAGGGCGCGGGCCACATGGAGATGGTGCAGTCCGCTCCCCTGCCGGCCGGCCGCACGCTGGAGATGACCCCGCACGGCCTGGACGTCATGGTGTGGGCCCCGCCCCGGCTGAAGCCCGGCGACCGGCTGCCCGTCGTCCTGCGGTTCCGGGAAGCGGGGACGGTACGGGTGGAGGCGGAGGTCGTACGGGCGGGCAGCCGCTGAGACAGGGGCGGCCGGGCATGTGCCCGGCCGCCCCTATGCCGTCCGGCGGAAGGAAACGGCCTGCGCAAGCAGAGCGTCCGCTCCGCACCCTCCGCCGGAAGGGCCTACTACGCCGCGACCGGCATGCGGACCGCGTCCCGCTCCGCCGTCTCCAGCTGGCAGATCAGCGACTCGCGGGCCCGCGCGACGCGCGACCGCACCGTGCCGACGGGACAGCCCGCGACGACGGCCGCCTCCGCGTAGGGCAGACCCAGCATCTGGGTGAGCACGAACGCCTCGCGGCGCTCGTACGGCAGCCGGTCCAGCAGCTGCGACAGCGCCACGCCCTCGTCGAAGCCGGGCAGCTGCGCCGTCTGGGCGCGCTCGGCCGCCGACTGCCAGTCGTCGGTGTCCGAGACGCGCGGCCGCGCCGCGTTGAAGCGCAGCCGGTCGACCACCGTGCGGCGGGCGATCGTCAGCAGCCACGTACGGGCCGACGCGCGGCCCTCGAAGCGGGGCAGCGAGCGCAGGGCCCGCAGGTACGTCTCCTGGACGAGGTCGTCCGCGCCCTGCGGGTCGTTGCTGAGCCGTGCGACGTAGCGCCGCACGTCGTTCTGCGTGGCCCGGATGAAGCACTCGATGGCGTCGGCGTCACCGCTGCGCGCGGCGAGCGCCCAGGCGGTCACCGTCTCGTCGTCACGCACGGCGGCCTCCCCCACGGACGGTGCGGGGAGAGCGGGGGGTGATGCACGGGGCAAAAGCGGCACCGGAGACGATG
The DNA here is from genome assembly GCF_003626645.1 of Streptomyces klenkii. Taxonomy (GTDB): domain Bacteria; phylum Actinomycetota; class Actinomycetes; order Streptomycetales; family Streptomycetaceae; genus Streptomyces; species Streptomyces klenkii. Next base: position 76,863 of record NZ_RBAM01000013.1, read on the forward strand.
GCGGGGTGCATTGCAGTGAATTTCGTACCGCCCTGTCCGCCCGCGTCGACGGCGAGGACCTGCCGCCGGGGATGACCGGCGCGGCCCTCGACGCGCACCTGCGGGGCTGCGGAGAGTGCTGTGCGTGGGGCGAACGGGCGCGCCGGCTGAGACTGCTCGCGGCGCGGTTCGACGTGGCGTGAGGGGGTTGCGGGGACGGCGTGCCGGCGTGGCACGTCCCCCGTACGGGCAGGGGTCATCGCCCTGTGTCCTTCCTGGAATCCGGGCAGCCCGAGGAGCGGGACGGGCCCGGTGACGTGATGCGGCGCTGGAGGTCGCCGTCAGTCAGCTGACGGCGACGCGGGCCGGCGGACCACGTCGGGAGAGGACATGCGCGTACAGCAGCTGCCGCAGGCGCTGCGCGGCGCGGCTCCGGTCGGCGCGGATGCGCGGCGGCCCGGGGGGCGCGGGCACGGCGCCGACGAGGACGAGGAGCGGGGCGAGAAGCCGGCCGCGGACGGTGCGGGCGAGCCGGAAGGCGGCCTGTTCGCCGCCGGCGAGCCACATGCCGCAGATGACGGCGACGAGGACGTGCGCGGACCACATGCCGAGCGCGCCGTGGCCGGCGTGCATGGACATGGAGTGGCCGGCCATGCCTGCCATGCCGTCCATACCGCTCATGCCATCCATGCCACCCATGCCCGCCATATCGCTCATGGAGGGCATCGACTGGCTCATGTCCATGGAGTGGGGAGCCATGTCGCCCATGGAGGCCATGTCACCCATGGGTGACGCGGCACCGTGATCCACGGGCATGCCCGGATCCAGCCCCAGCCGGGCCGCCCGGGCGGTGTTCACGACGACGTTCTGCGCGAGTGCGAAGAAGAAGTGCAGGCCCGTCTGGGCGCCGACGGTGGCGAGCGTGATCAGCAGCGGCCCGCGCTCGCGCCCCGCGAGGAACCACGCTCCGCTGCCCGTGCCGCACAGCGCGACGGCGACGGCCCACCACGGGACCGTCGTTCCGGACATGAGCGCGTGGCCCAGGGCAGCGAGCAGCACACAGACCGCTGCGAACACCGCGGCTCGCAGCGCTCGCGGTACCTGTTCCGGCTGCGGCCCTGCTCTCATGACGTGGACATCGTTGCACCCGCGCCGCGCGGCGCGACGGCGGGGTGCGCAATGACGCCCGTACGAACCCCCCGCACGGGCGCACGGGCCCGCCCCGTACCGTCCGCCCGGCGGTACGAGGCGGGTGGGCCGCCGGCTCGGGGGAAGGACCGACGGCCCGGGGTCCCGTCGCTCCATTGGGACTCGCACGACCGAGTCAAGCGCGGCGCCGGCGGGCGCGGGAGCGTGTGCGCGGGGGCGATCGCGGGTGCGCGCTTCACACCCCGTGTGAACGATCAGCTTCCGGTCGTACGTCCACTCGTGCCACTACTCGGACCACCACTCGTGCCTCCACCGCTTCGGCTACGGCTGCGGCGGCCGTCCGGGAGCCAGGCCGCGCTGCCCTTGTCGCCGAAGCGGCTGCCTATCGCGCCCTTGATCACCGAGAGGGCGGCGGGGAGGGCGGCGATGGCCGCGGCCTTGAGGGCGGACACGTCGGTGAGGTCGAACCCGTCGGCGAGGAGGAGACCGAGGAAGGTGGTGACGTACGCGGCGGCGGTGCGCTCGAGGATGTCGAGCAGGACTTTCTGCGCTTTCTGCATGACTGTTTCTTCGTCTCTTCCGTTCGTGTGCGATGGGTAAGGGAAGCGTCGTGGCGGGGCGGCCCGCACCGCAAGACCCGTAACTGCACGTACGCACGTTGAGGAGGGAATCAGGTGGCCAACCCCGACCCCTGGCTGGCGATGAGCTCCGCCGACGACCCGGCTGAGCGGAGCCGTGCGGTCCGCGGCGCGCACGAGGAGTTCGTGACCGGGGGCACGGTGGGCGCGGGCGTCCGCACGGTGGTCGCCGGCTCGTGGCGGCGGTCGGCGGCCGCGCTGCCCGCGGCCGACTTCCTGGCGCCGGTCGAGCTGGACGGCGCGGAGCTGGAGGAGTACCGGCGGGCGCATCCGCTGGCGTCGGTGATGCCGCTCTTCAGGGAGCTGCTCGGCACGGTCGCCGACGACGGGGCGCACCTGCTCGCGGTCTGCGACGCGTACGGCCGGATGCTGTGGGTCGAGGGGCACCGGGGAGCCCGGAGCCGGGCCGAGGCCATGAACTTCGTCGCCGGTGCCCGCTGGGACGAGCGGCACGCGGGCACGAACGCGCCCGGTACGGCGCTCGCCCTCGACCACGCCGTGCAGATCTTCGCCACCGAGCACTACAACCGCGCGGTCCAGCCGTGGACGTGCGCGGCGGCGCCCGTCCACGACCCGCGGACCGGGCGGCTGCTGGGCGCGGTCGACCTCACCGGCGGCGACCAGCTGGCCGCCCCGCACAGCCTGGCGCTGGTGCGGGCGACGGCGCTGGCGGCCGAGGCGAGACTGGCGGCCGGCGCCGGGCCGGGACCGCTGCTGTCGGCCCTCGGCCGCGACGAGGCGGTCCTGGCGACGGCGGACGGCCGCCGGATCCACCTGGGCCGGCGGCACAGCGAGATCCTCGTGCTGCTGGCCGCCCACCCCGAAGGGCTGACCGGGGATCAGCTCGCGACGGCGCTGTACGGGGAGCGCCCGGTGCCGCCGGTGACGCTGCGCGCCGAGCTGTCGCGGCTGCGGCGGCTGGTGGGGCCGCTGCTCGGCTCGCGCCCGTACCGGCTGTGCGCGCCCGTCGCCACGGACGTCGCGCGGGTGGAGCGGGAGCTGGCGGCGGGCGACGTGCGCGGGGCGCTCCGCACGTACGACGGGCCGCTGCTGCCCACCTCCGAGGCGCCGGAGGTGTGCCGGATGCGGCGGGTGCTGGAGGGGCGGCTGCGGCGGGCGGTGCTGAGCTGCGGGGACGCTTGGGCGCTCCAGCTGTGGGCGGACAGTGCGTGGGGCGAGGAGGACCTGGAGGTGTGGGAGCGGCTCCTGGCGGCGCTGCCGGTGAGTGCGCCGCAGCGGGGAGGGGTGGCGGCGGAGGCGCGGAGGTTACGGGAGATGTACGAGGCGGGCGTACGGGGTGGAGCGGCGGGCGTACGGGCTGAGGCAACGTTCGCGCAACGTCCCCGGCCCTAGCGTCCTGCCGGTCGCCGTCCGCGCCGCAAACGGACGGCAGTGAACCGGATCCCCGAATCCCTGACTCCCGGAACCCCGGAAGCCTGGAAACCCGGAAGGGAAGGCCGTCCCATGCCTCGCTACGCCAGCCCCGGCTCCCCCGACGCGGTGGTCTCGTACCGCCCGCGCTACGACCACTGGATCGGCGGCGAGTACGTACCGCCCAAGCAGGGCGGCTACTTCGAGAACCCGACGCCGGTGAACGGGCAGCCGTTCACCGAGATCGCCCGGGGCACCGCCGAGGACGTCGAGCGCGCCCTGGACGCGGCGCACGCGGCGGCCCCGGCGTGGGGCCGCACCCCCGTGGCCGAGCGGGCCGCCGTCCTGAACCGCGTCGCCGACCGCATGGAGCAGCACCTGGAGGCGCTCGCGGTCGCCGAGTCCTGGGAGAACGGCAAGCCGGTCCGCGAGACCCTGGCCGCCGACATCCCGCTCGCGATCGACCACTTCCGCTACTTCGCGGGCGCGATCCGCGCCCAGGAGGGCGGCCTGTCGGAGATCGACGCGGACACGGTCGCGTACCACTTCCACGAGCCGCTGGGCGTGGTGGCCCAGATCATCCCGTGGAACTTCCCGATCCTGATGGCGACGTGGAAACTGGCCCCGGCCCTGGCGGCGGGCAACGCGGTCGTGCTCAAGCCCGCGGAACAGACCCCGGCGTCGATCCACGTGTGGATGGACCTGGTGGCGGACCTCCTCCCGCCGGGCGTGGTGAACATCGTGAACGGCTTCGGCGCGGAGGCGGGCAAACCGCTGGCGACGAGCCCCCGCGTGGCCAAGATCGCGTTCACCGGGGAGACGACGACGGGCCGCCTGATCATGCAGTACGCGTCGGAGAACCTGAAGCCGGTCACGCTCGAACTCGGTGGCAAGAGCCCGAACATCTTCTTCGACGACGTCTCCGCGGCGGACGACGACTTCCTGGACAAGGCCCTCGAAGGCTTCACCATGTTCGCCCTCAACCAGGGCGAGGTCTGCACGTGCCCGTCGCGTGCCCTGATCCAGCGCGGCCACTACGCGGCCTTCCTGGAAGCGGCGACGGCCCGCACCGAGGCGATCGTCCCGGGCCACCCCCTGGACACCGCAACGATGATCGGCGCCCAGGCCTCCAACGACCAGCTGGAAAAGATCCTCTCCTACCTGGACATAAGCCGCCAGGAAGGCGCCCGCACCCTCACCGGCGGCCACCGCGCCGACCCGGGCGGCGAACTGGCCGGCGGCTACTACGTCCAGCCCACGATCCTCGAAGGCCGCAACGACATGCGCGTCTTCCAAGAGGAAATCTTCGGCCCGGTCGTAGCGGTAACCCCCTTCACCGACTTCGACGACGCCATCACCCTCGCCAACGACACCCTCTACGGCCTGGGCGCCGGCGTCTGGACCCGCAACGGCACCACGGCCTACCGAGCCGGCCGCGCCATCCAAGCAGGCCGCGTCTGGACCAACTGCTACCACGCCTACCCGGCCCACGCCGCCTTCGGCGGCTACAAACAATCAGGAATAGGCCGCGAAACCCACAAAATGATGCTGGACCACTACCAGCAGACCAAGAACTTGCTGGTGAGCTACTCCCCGAAGAAGCTCGGTTTCTTCTAGAGAAGCGGAGTCCGCCATCCTGCGCGGGGCTATCGCGAGTGGGAAGACCCGTTTCGCGGTGCCCCGCCGCACACCTTCCGTACCCGGTGGTTGCCGAAGTCGCCGATGTACAGCTCGCCGGCGTCGCCCAGCGCGATTCCAAGGGGTTGATCCAGCGCGGCCAGAGGAGCGGGCCCGCCGTCACCGCCGTAGCCCTTGGACCCGTCACCGGCCACCGTGGTGATGATGCCGTCCGGGCCCACCCTCCGCACCCGCTCATTGCCGTAATCGGTGATGTAGAGATTGCCGGCGCCGTCGACCACCACGCATTGGGGCAGGTTGAGGGCGGCTGCGGTGGCAGGGCCCCCGTCGCCGCCGAAGCCGATGGTGCCGTTACCGGCGACCGTGGTGATGATGCCGTCCGGACCCACCCTCCGCACCCGGTAGTTGTACCGGTCCGCGATGTAGAGGTTGCCGGCGCCGTCGACCGCCACGGCGTGGGGGAAGTGCAGCGAGGCAGCAGTAGCGGGGCCTCCGTCACCGCTGAAGCCGTCGGAACCGTCGCCGGCGACCGTGGTGATGGTGCCGTCCGGGCCCACCTTCCGCACCCGGTGGTTGTAGTCGTCGGCGATGTAGAGGGTGCCGGCGCCGTCGGCCACCATGGCGTGCGGGAAGTTCAGCGAGGCGGCGGTCGCGGGCCCTCCGTCGCCACCGAACGCGGCGGTGCCGTCGCCGGCGACCGTGACGATGACGCCGTCCGGGCCCACCTTCCGTACCCGCTGATTGGAGCGGTCCGCGATGTAGAGGTTGCCCTGACCGTCCAGTGCCACACCGGCCGGATCTTTGAGGCTCGCCTCGGTCGCGGGCCCGCCGTCACCGCCGTAGCCCTTGGACCCGTCACCGGCCACCGTGGTGATGATGCCGTCCGGGCCCACCTTCCGCACCCGGTGGTTCTGATAGTCGGCGATGTAGAGGTTGCCGGCAGCATCGAGCGCCACGCCATAGGGACACCGAAGACCGGCCGCGGTGGCGGGCCCGCCGTCGCCGCCGAACCCGGGGGTGCCGTTTCCCGCCACCGTGGTGATGACGCTCCCGGACAGCGGCGTTGTCGGTTCCGCGATTGCGTCCTTCGTCGTTGTCACGTCCATGGAGCCCCTTTTCGCCGGATGATGGATGCGCCGCAGCACACGGGTCCCGTCCGGCCGGGCGGGCCGGACGGGACCCTGTGCGCTGTCTTACGAACCTTCGTGCCCGCTGTTCACACCGGTCACAGGATGCGACCGGTCAGCGGCACGGGTGCGAGGCGGCCGATGACGGCCCGGCCGTCGGTGGACTGGGTGCCCGATGTCGCGCCCGGCAGTGCCCTGACCACGATCGTGTGGATCAGAGAGGTCTTGTCCGTGGTGCCGGTGTTCAGGTGCGGGTTGGAGTGGATGACGAGCGTCTTGCCGTTGTCCTCGAGGCGGGTGTCGAGGTTCCCCGTGACGTACGGCTTGGTGTTGTAGTAGCCGTAGGAGGCGGCGCCGGTGAACTCGAAACCGGTGGGTGCGGTGATGCGCTGTTCGATGGTGCCGGGGTTGACCGGCTGGTTGTCGAACGAGCGCAACTCCAAGTTGAACTTGGAGATCTGGCCCGGTGCCGCCGCGGGTACCGACGCCTGCACCACGCGCAGCGCGGTTTCGTCCTGGGCCTTGCTGGTGATCTTGCCGGAGATCTGGACCGGGGTGTGCCGGCCGATGCTGGCCGAGCCGTTGTCGTACTGCCCGGGCAGCGCGTTGATGCGGGCCTGGACGGGAATCGTGTAGATCACCGAGCCGCTGTCGCTGGGGGTGGTGTTGACGTGCGGGTTGGCGGTGATGATCAGGGTCCGGCCGTCGTCCTCGATCCGGTAGTCGAGGTTTCCGGTGACGATGCCGTCGAGGGCCTCGTAGTACGCGTACGTGGGCTGTCCGGCGAAGGTGAAGGCCGTCGGGGCGGTGAAGCGCTGGACGATGGTGCCGGGGTTGACCGGCTGCCCGGCCGGTGAGGTGTAGCGCATGATGAAGGTGGACCGCTGGCCCGGGGCGACGTCGGGAATCGTGTCCTGATAGATCGTCAGTGCCGTCTCGTCCGCGACGGGGGAGGGCACGACGACCGTGACGGGCAGGGCGTACGTGTTGTCCTTGAGGTTCAGGTCCCCGCCGTACTGGATCTCCAGCGTGGACTCGTACGTGCCCGCGGGCGTGGTGTCCGGGGCGATCACCCGGAAGACGCCGTCCAGGCTCCCCTGGTACGGAATGAGTTGCTGTCCGGTGAAGGTGCGGGTGAGCCGTCGTCCCGTGGTGCCGGGGCCGCCGACGAGGCCGTCGGCCAGGGTGAGCACCACGGTCACGTGCTGGCCGTCGGCCGTGTTCGGACCGCGGCTCCTGATCCGCGCACCGAGGTCGAACTCCTGGCCGCGCTGCACCCGGTACGGGCTGACGACCTCTCCGTACAGGTCGGCGGCCGGCGGGAGCGGCGGGGTCATCTGGGCCACGCCCGTGACGCCGCGGACCCGCTGGTTGCTCTGGTCGGCGATGTACAGGTTGCCGGCCCGGTCCAGTGCGATTCCGTAGGGGTAGTAGAGGCGCGTGCCCGCGGCGGGACCGCCGTCGTCCACGTATCCGGCGGTGCCGTTGCCCGCGATGGTGGTGATGATGCCGTCCGAAGTGACCTTACGGATCCGGTGGTTGTGGCCGTCCCCGATGTACAGGTTGCCGGCCTCGTCCAGCGCCACCCCCCAGGGGTAGTGGAGCCGGGTGCCGAGGGCCGGTCCGCCGTCGGAGACGTAGCCGGCGGTGCCGTTGCCCGCGACGGTGGTGATGATGCCGTTGGGCGTGACCTTGCGGATGCGGTGGTTGTGCCGGTCGGCGATGTAGAGGTTGTCGGCGGCATCCACGGCCACACCGATCGGGTATTGGAGCCGGGTCGCGATGGCCGGTCCGCCGTCGGAGACGTAGCCGGCGGTGCCGTTGCCCGCGATGGTGGTGATGTTGCCGTTGGGGGTGACCTTGCGGATGCGGTGGTTGCCGTAGTCGGCGATGTACAGATTTCCGCTGCGGTCCACAGCCACCCCGTACGGGGAGTTGAGCGGCGTGGCGATGGCGGGTCCGCCGTCGGAGATGTATCCGGCGGTGCCGTTGCCCGCGACGGTGGTGATGATGCCGTTGGGCGTGACCTTGCGGATGCGGTGGTTGCTGGTGTCAGCGATGTAGAGATTGCCCGCGTCGTCGACCGCCACGCTGCTGGGGTTGTAGAGGCGGGTGGCGACAGCGGGTCCGCCGTCGGAGATGTATCCGGCGGTGCCGTCGCCGGCGATGGTGGTGATGATGCCGTTGGGCGTGACCTTGCGGATGCGGTGGTTGGCCTGGTCGGCGATGTAGAGGTTGCCGTTCTTGTCCACGGTCACGTCGGTGGGGTTGTAGACCCTGGTCAGCGCGCCCGGTCCGCCGTCGGAGATGAACCCGGCCACGCCGTTGCCCGCCACCGTGGCGATGGCGCCTTCGGCCAGGCCCGCGGGTTGCGGGCCGGTTCCGGTGCTGGTTGTGGTTGCCATGAGTTGGTGCTCCTGTCTCTGGTGTGAGGACTGGGGCGCTCAGTGGTGGTGGAACCTGGCCGCCGAAGGCGATCCGCGGGTCGTGCCCTTGCCGGCCGCCGCCGGAGCATTGCCTTCCGCGCTCCCCGCCGCGCCTTGCCCGCGAGCGCCACCGCGGGCCGCGCTGCCGGGGTCGTCATCACCGCTCCCCCGGGATGTCGGACGGCCTGGGAGAGCGGCCGAGAAGCCAGCCGCAGGCTGCCGCGCAGCGCCGGGCCGCCTCTCCGTCGCCGTAGGGATTGCGCCGCGGGTACGGACCCTTCACCGTCCCCGACAGCGCGCCCTCGCGCACGAATTCCTTTTCCGCCGCCGCCACGATCTCCGGTTCCTGGGTACCGACGAGCCGGGCGAGACCGGAATCGATTCCTTCGGTTCGCTCGGTGTTGTCACGGGTCACCAGAACCGGAATGCCGAACGCCGCGGCCTCCTCCTGGATTCCGCCCGAGTCCGTGATGACCAGAACGGAGCGGGCGAGCAGCCGCGCGAAGGCGTCGTACGGAATGGGGCCCGGCAGCTGCACATTGGGGCGGCCGTGCAAGGATTCCTCGATCGCGGTACGGACCGAAGGGTTCATGTGCGCCGCCACCACGAAGGTGATTTCCGGGTATTGGTGGCTGAGACTCGCCACTGCCCGGCCGACGCGCCGGATGGGGGCTCCCCAGTTCTCCCGGCGGTGCGCGGTCACCAGGACCAGCGGAGCGGAATTCGCGATTCGATGCGGAAGCGGATCGCCGGCGGCGGGCGGGCGGCGGCTCGCGGCGACTACCGCGTCGATCACGGTGTTGCCGGTCACCAGGATCCGCTCGGCCGCCACCCCTTCGGCGACCAGATTCCGGTGGGCGGCACGGGTGGGCGCCAGGTGCAGATCGCTCACCTCGGCGATCATGCGGCGGTTCGCCTCCTCGGGGAACGGGTTGCGCAGGTCCCCGGAGCGCAGCCCCGCCTCCACATGCACCACGGGGACCGAGGAGTAGAACCCGGCCATGGCCCCGGCCAGGGCGGAGGCGGTGTCGCCCTGGACGACGACCGCGTCGGCCGCGGGCGCGCGCAGCCTCTCCCCCAGCCTGCTCAGCAGCCCGGCCGTCAGCTCGGAGACCGAAACCGCGCCGGGTGGTGCCGTCAGCTCCACCTGCGCGCGCAGCCCGAAGCAGGAGAGGGTCTCCCGGACCACCTCGCCGTGCTGGCCGGTGGCGACGAGGACCGGCTCCGCCCAGCTCTGCCGATTCAGCTCCTGCACGACCGGAGCAAGTTTGACGGCCTCGGGACGGGTGCCCACGACAATGGCAATGCGTTTACTGTCGTTCAACGTTCCTTGCTCTCCGTCCGTGGCGCAGGGAATGGGGCTGCCGTCAAGATGGCGCAAGAAAAAAGAATGGCGGCGCACGGGATTACCATCGCTGAACAGTGCGGAAGATCGCGTGAAGGCGCGGGGAAGTTGAAAGAGATACCTACTGCTCCAGGTATTGGAGCGCGGTCCGCCGATGAAACTAACTCCCGGTGCGCGCTCCGTGCAACGGGCCCGATTCGGCATGGTTGGCCGGATCCGGGCAGTGTCCATAATCACTGGACGGGAAATCCTTGATATCTCTGAAGGGATGGGTAGCCGGATGTATCCGGGTTGGCGCGAAACCACCTCCCGCCGCACCGTTCAAGCCGCGGTGGGGTCTGGTCACCGGCCATTTCCTGAGCAAGAGTGGTCGGGCTCTCCTCCCCCCTTGCACACAAGATGCGCTCATTGCTGCCCGGAGGTGCCTCCGCACTATGTACACGGGATTCACCTGGCCGCTGGTCGGCGGCATGGCGGCGGCCCGTGTCGGGGGAGGTGCGGCGCCCGGTCGCGGAGCTTTGCTGGCGACCATCGGTGCGGCGGTGCTGCCCGTGGGTTTCGTCCTGGGACGGGAGATACAGCGTCGCCTGACCGGACGGGAAGGGGCGGAACCGGCCCCGGAACGAGGAACCGACCATCCAGTGGTGCCCGCCCGCCCGTATCCGGCCCCCGTCATTCCGGTGGGGCCGCCCTCATGGAGACGCCGGAAGCGGGAGGTCCGTCAGTGAGACGCAAGCTGCTCAAGGCCGTCGACACGATCGGCTATGCAGTCATCGGCATGTCCGCGGGCTATCTCGCCCTCGCCATGAGTGCGGGGCTCTTCGAGCTGCGCCGCCAGAAGGCCGCGCTGCGCGTCCAGGGCGACACGGCGTACGGCAGCCCGCACCTCGGCCGCCGCGACCACCGCCATCTGTACGCCCTCATCCCCTGCCTCAACGAGGAGTCCGTGATCGGCACCACGGTCACCGGGCTGCTCGGCCCGCGCACCACGGTCATCGTCATCGACGACGGCTCGGACGACGCCACCGGGCGGGAGGCCGAGCGGGCGGGCGAAGAGGCACGGGCGGCGGGGCGGCCGGGCGAGGTGGTCGTGCTGCGCCGGGAGCCGCCGAACGCCCGGCAGGGCAAGGGCGAGGCCCTCAACCACGGAATCCGGCGGATCCGGGAGAGCGTCGCGGCGCACGGCCAGGACCCCCGCGAGGCGATCGTCTGCGTGATGGACGCGGACGGCCGGCTCTCGGACCGGGCCCTGAGCCACGTCCTGCCGCTCTTCGACGACCCCCGCGTCGGCGGCGTGCAACTCGGTGTGCGCATCCGCAACCGCCGCGGGAACTTCCTGACCTGGTTCCAGGACTACCAGTTCTGGGCGATGGCCGCGGTCACCCAGTTCGGCCGCAACCTCACCTCGACCGTCAGCCTCGGCGGCAACGGGCAGTTCACCCGGCTCTGCGCTCTGGACGGCCTGGGTGAACGCCCCTGGTCGCGATCGCTGACCGAGGACCTGGACCTGGCCATCAGCCTCGCCGTGCGCGGCTGGCGGCTGCGGACCACCGCCCACGCCTCCGTGGACCAGCAGGGCGTCAGCGATCTGCGGCGGCTCGTCCGGCAGCGGACCCGCTGGTACCAGGGCCATATGACGTCGATCGGACGGATGGGCGAGATATGGCGGGCGCCCCGGATGCGGCACCTGGCCGCACTGGAGATGTTCTCCTACCTGCTGGTTCCCTGGGTGCTGGACCTGCCGTGGTCGATCCTCTTCCAGTACTGCCTGATCTGGTTCATCCGCAGCCCCAACGTCCTGGTCCTGCGCGGCCGGCGCACCACCGCCCTCAACGCCACCTGGCTGAAGTGGCCCGCCAACCTGGCCGCCTGGTACCTGCTCACCTTCGCTCCCGCGCTCATCACCTCCTGGACGTATCTGCGCCGGGACAAGGCCGTGGGCCTGCCACGGGCCCTGATGCTCGGGCACTCCTTCGTCGTCATGAACTACATGTCGTTCCTCTGCGCCTGGAGCGCCCTGTTCCGCATGGTGCGCGGGCAGACGGGCTGGACCAAGACCACCCGGGAGGCCGAGGCGGCGCGCTGAGCCGCCGCGGGGTTGTCACGCCTCTTCGCATAGGGTGATATCGCCGGAACGTGGAGTGCATGTGGGGGCGTGGGGGTTGGTGTGCGGTCGGAGCAGGGTGGTCCTGGTGAGCGGAAGCGGGTGAAGGCCGCCAGGGCGCGGCGGCCGTTCTGGAAGGAGCTGCCCCTGCTCATCGTGGTCGCGCTGGTGCTGGCGCTGCTGATCAAGACGTTCCTGTTGCAGGCGTTCTCGATCCCCTCGGAGTCCATGCAGGACACCCTGCAACCGGGCGACCGGGTCCTGGTCGACAAACTGACGCCGTGGTTCGGGTCCAAGCCCGAGCGCGGGGAGGTCGTCGTCTTCCACGACCCCGGTCACTGGATGAAGGACCAGCCGACGCCCGAGCCCGGCGTGGTGCAGAAGGTGCTGGGCTTCGTCGGGCTGATGCCGTCCGCCAACGAGAAGGACCTCATCAAGCGGGTCGTGGGCGTCGCCGGCGACACCGTCGAGTGCAAGGGCGCCGGTCCGCTGACGGTCAACGGCAAGCCGCTGGACGAGCCCTACGTCTTCCCGGGCAACGTTCCGTGCAGCACAAACCCGGATGCCCACTTCAAGGTCACGGTGCCCAAGGACCGGCTGTGGGTGATGGGCGACCACCGGCAGGACTCGCAGGACTCCCGCTACCACCGGGACGAGGACGACAAGGGCTTCGTCCCCGTGGACGACGTGGTGGGCCGCGCCATCGTCGTCGCCTGGCCCCTCGACCGCTGGGACACGCTTCCCGTCCCCGACACCTTCGATCAGAAGGGCATCGGCAAAGCGGCCGCCGCCGCACCCACCGCGGTGGCCTTCGCCGGTGCCGTTCCTCTGGTGATGGTGCGCCGGCGCCTGCTTTCCCGTCGCTAGGCCGACGGCACGTCGCATCGGCCTGCCGGCGCCCGTCTCCGAAGAAGCCGGGCTTCTTCCAGCCGTTCGATAAAGACGCCTGAAAATCTGCCTTTTGCCCGTCAGGCGACATTTATCTGCCATTCGGTGACCGGTAACTACCCGTTCCAGTAGTCCAGTTCTCACGCATACCTGAATTGGCGTCAAGTGCCCTTACTCCACTAGACTTTACGCAAGCACCAGCAAAAGAAAGGGCGCCATTCATGGGCACCAAATTCATTGAGGTAGACGAATCCCACAAGGGTCAGCCCAACGTGGAAGAGGGCGTGAAGACGATCGAGGTCGGTGGTCAGACGATCACGACGACGATTTTCGTTCAGCGGATCGACTTCGATGACCTCGCCCCCGAGGTGACCGATGAGCTGACCACGGTCAAGTTCGCCGTAACGGTGACCGAGGAGATGGAGGACCTGACGGGGGAGGTGGACGAGGACGGTTCCCCGGTTACGGAGATCAAGGAGATCCAGGTGCCCAAGTGGCTCGAGATCGATCTCGGTCCCGAATCCCTCAAGCAGTACGAAGAGGTAATGGCGCCGTTCTTCGCCGCCGCCCGCGAGACCGAAACGCCGATCGTGCCCGCGCCCCGCAAGCGCCGGAAGAAGTGACCTCGCGCCCCTCTCCTGTCGACAGGAGAGGGGCTTCGTTGCTCCCGCACGAGCCGCGGCGCCGAGTCGGCGAGCGGCACTCCCCTGCCGCCCCGGCGCCAGCGCCGGCCAGCCGCACCCCGGCCGTCGCGGCCCATCCCCTGGGCGCCCCCGTCGGGGCCGCCCAGGGGATGTGGGGTGTTACCAGCTGCCGCCCCAGACGGCTCGGGTGCCTGCGGGGCAGGTCAGGCGGAAGTCCCACTGGCCCGAGAAGGTCTCCGGGAACAGGTGGCGGCCGTCCGTGCAGTCCACGTACACGTGGTACGAGGTGCCGTTGCACGTCATGAAGAAGTTGCGGCCGCCGTCGGTGCGGCCGTTCCAGCAGGTCGCGGCCAGTTCACGCTCGGTGGAGCTGGATGCGCGCTGGACCTGGGTGTTCGCCGCGCTCGACGTCACCCCCGCGGTGCTGGTCTTGCTCTGCCCGTCCGTGCTGGTCGCCTGGGCATCGGCGGTGTTGGGCACCGGGTCCGCGCCGGCGGGTGCGGCGAAGCCGCCGAACGCCGTGATGGCGATCGCTGCGGCAGCAGCGGCGTTCCTCAGGAACGTCACGTTCTCCTCCGAGAGATGACTGTTGACGTAGGTACGGGGGGTTCCCCGCCCTTTCGGTGCCATCGTGGATGATTGCCGCCTTGGGTGGAGTTGGTGCCGTTTCGGGGGGCGTGCGGGAAGAATCGTCCCCAACTGGGCATGTGTCCCTGCCGGGTTGGGACGCGCTCCTGCGAAGGTGTGGTCAGCGGCCGCTCGTTGCCCGTTCGTGTGGGGGACCCCGCCGCCCGCCCGACCTCCGGCCTCCCACCTCCCGCGGCCGCCGCCCCGGATTTGACGGGCGCTTAACGGGCCTTCCCGTACCGCGACGCATACGCCCCGCTTTCTGCCCGCAGGGCCCTGGTAGCGTGCTTGTCAGCGTATCTATCACTCGGGGGGTATAGATGTCGTTTGAAGAGGAATGGTCGCAGCTCGTCGCCGAAGCGAAGGCCGAGCACGCCCCGCGCATGCGACTCAATGGCGCGGGCGGCGACGCAGGGCGGGGAAAGCTTCACGTGACCGCCGCGCTGCTGCGGGACCGGGCCGGCACGGCGGAGGACAAGGCCGCCAAGGAATTCCGGGACGCGCACAAGGACGCGGTGTCGAAGACGTCCGACGTATCAGGGACGTTGAAGGGGTTCGCCTCCAGCGGCGCGTTCGGCGACTTCGCGGAGTCCTGGAAGAAGGGGGCCGCCTACGTGGCGGGGCAGATCGGCGGCGAAGGGCTCGCGAAAGCCCTGCGGGCGGCCGCGGACTCGTTCGGGCACGCGGACAAAAAGGTGGAACAAGACCTGCAAAAGGCCCGTTCCGCGTACAAGCCCGGCGACATCATCTGAGGGGAACGACGGCACCATGTCCTTGACCTACAGGGACCTCAGGCACGTGGATCTGGAGAAGCTCTCGTCCGCGGTGGGCGCCTGGGGGAAACTGCCCAAGCGCGTGCACGACGCGGGCGAGACCTTCCGCACCGAGGTCGCCAAAGGCTTACAGGAGTCGGACTGGCAGGGGGAAACGGCGGAGGCCGCGTCCACGGCCATCACGGGGCTGTCGTTCCAGCTCGCGAACGCGGAGCAGGAGGCGCACAGCGTCCACGACTTCCTCAACAGCTGCCTGGAGTCGTTCCGTTCCGCGAAGAAGGAACTCGACGGGATCGCCACGGAGCTGGCCGGGCACGAGCACCTGTCCCTGAGCCCGGACGACGGCTCGGTCCGCGTGGACACCGCGAAGGTGAAGCCGGAGGACCTGGCGGACCTCCGGAAGGCGTACGAGCCCGCCATCAGGGCCTACGAGAAGCGGACGCACCAGGCCCTCGAAGACGCCCGGGAGACCGACGAGACACTGAGCTGGGCGCTGCGCAGCATGAAGCAGAGCTACGACAGCGGCTTTCTCCCCACCGCTCCTACCGACCTCGCGGACGCACGGCGGATGCGGACGGAGCAAAGCCGGGAGAGCGACAAGAAGATCTCGCTCAAGCTGCTCTCCGACCAGGAGATCGCGTACAAGATGCAGCACGCGTCGGACGGCAAGTTCGGCAGCACCTGGCTCAAGCCCGCAGCCGAGTTCATCGGCTACCGGTCCTGGATGAACAGTGCCGACAGCATTCAGAAGCGGGACTGGGAGAGCGCGAAGACGTACTTCATCGGCGGCACGCCCGCTTACGCGGCGGGCATGGAGGCGTGGCTGATGGAGACTTCCGGGGGCGGAGGGCTGCACCGTAAGCCCACGCTGATGAACAAGGCCGGCAAGTTCGGCGGCAAGGTCTTCGGATTCCCGGCCGGTGTCGTCGCCACCGGTCTGGACTTCTACTACACCCCCGCCATGCACGCCTCCGAGCGCCCTGATGCGAAGATCATGGCGCCGAAGGATCCCGGGCGGGTGCACTGGAAATGAGGCGCGGATCGATGCAGCGCGGATCAATGCAGCAGAGAAACACTCCGGCGCGCCGGGGCGGGCGGGTGCCGGTCGCCCACGTGCTCTTCGGCAATCACCGGACCCTCATCATGGGGATTCTCGGGACGATGGCCGGCGTCGTGGGCTCCGTCGGCGGGATCTCCGCCGGCGCCGGCGTCCTCGAAATCCTCGGCTTCATCGGGATCGGGCTCCTGGGGCTCGCCCTGGCCGTCGGCTATGTCGTGGTCGCTTCACCATCCAAGGGGCGGCGCTCGCCGCGCCGATAGCGGCACCCTCGGCTACACCACGAACGCCCACGACATTCCCGCGCTCCGCGAACCGTTCACCACCGGCGAGTCGACGGCCCCGCGCACGACCACGCCGCTCGCCCGCTCCCCGTAGAGGTACATGCCCAAAACCAGGTGATACGGCTCAGAAAAGCCTTCCTCCCCCGGAAGGTCGACCGTCGAAGCGTAGACGCGCCGCTGCGCGTACCAGGTGGCATCGGCATCCCGCGTCAGCAGGTCACGCAGCTCCTCCGCGGTGTGCTGGTCGCCGGCCAGGACGCCCCTGCCGCCGTACAGGTAGCTGCGTTTGAACACCAGCCGGTCCTTGTCCGCGACCATCGCGTCGACGTCGCCGGGCCCGACGACGGCGGTGTGCGGCACGTACTGCTCGATGGCCGCCCGTTCCTCCGCGGTGAGCAGGTGGTGGTGGGCCGGGTCGCAGAGGAGGGCGAACCAGCGGCGGTGCATTTTCAGTTCCGCTTCGAACATGCAGGAGAGCACGGCTCCGCAGGCCCGCAGCCGGGCGAGGAAGGCGCCGTTGTCCGTGGTGTCGTCGAACGTGACCAGCCGGTGGACCAGGGTGCGGCCGGCCTCGCCGGGCTCCAGCCACTGCACGGGATACGTCAGCTCGTCGTGGTACGCGAGCTCGATGTCGGGGGCCAGGAGGCGGAGGTACTGCTGGAGCATCAGGTGCTGCCCGTAGCCCTGGGCGCGGTGTCCCGGCGTGTCGAGGACGACGATGCGGGTGAGCCCTGCGCGCCGGCACTCCGTCACGTACTGGAGGGCGAGCTGCCGGAACGGCGAGATGCCGGTCACCGGCCGGCCGAGGATCTCGGCGTGCAGGTGGGCCGCGTGGTAGGCCTCTCCCCCGCCGACGCCGGAGAAGTGGTTGAGCTCGCAGAACCAGTAGCCGTCGGCGGTGGGGATGATGTCGGCCCGCAGCATGCGCAGCCCGGACGAGGGCAGGGCCTGCCAGTCGACGTGGGCCGCCATCTCCGCCGGGACATCGAACATGGCCACGAGCTCGTCGGCGGTCAGGGTGGCGCAGAGGTGGGCCAGCACCTTGTCCTGGGCGTCGGCCAGCAGGCGGGTGGCCCGCTCCAGGGCCGCGTGCTCCGCCGGGGCGATGCGGAAGTGGCAGGGCAGCATGGGGACCTTCATGCCGGCGTCGCGCAGGAGCTGGTCGGCGGCCCGCGCCGCGAGCGCGTGCTCCGGCGAGCGGCGGGCGTCGTACTGCTCGGCGAGGAAGGCGCGGTTGTCTTCAGCGAACACGGAGATCACCCATCGGTGGTGAGGGGGGCCGCGCGCCGCTCCCGGAGCCGGCGCAGTGCATAGCCGGCCACGAGGGAGAGCGCGAGCAGCAGGAGGATCGCGAACGCCACGGCGAACACGTCGTGGAGAGCCAGGCTCCGGACGCTTCGGCCCGCGCCGTCTGCGGTCGGCAGGCCGGCCGCATGCGCATGGTACGCCTGCCGGATCGTCAGGAACGCCGCGCAACCCGCGGCACCGACCGATCCGCCGAGGCTGCGCGCCATGTTGAACAGCAGCGACCCGGAGGCCGCCTGATCGGCGCTCAGCGCGCGGGTGGCCATCAGGCCGAGCGCGGCGAGCAGCAGGCCGGAGCCGACGGCGCGGCACATCAGCGCGATGACGATCAGGACGTACGGCGGGGAGGAGCCGGCGAGGAAGGGCAGCAGCGCGGCCGTCGCGAACAGGAGGGCGCCCGTGCACGACACGAGGTAGGTGTCGATGCGGCGCAGGAAGAGCGGCAGGCCGAGCGCGATGACGAGCTGGACGGTTCCGCCGTAGAGCGAGACGGTGGCGATGCCGGCGGCGGAGAAGCCGAGCGTGGTCAGGTAGACGGGGATGAGGACGTAGCTGGAGTAGACGGCCACGCCGCCGACGACGTTGAACACGCAGCCGGCCAGGAACGGCCGCAGCCGCAGCAACCGCAGGTCGACGAGCGGGTGGCGGCTGCGCAGCTCGGTCACCACGAACAGGACGGCGGCGACGATCGCCGCGCCCACGGTGAGGGTCACGACGGCGGAGGAGAACCAGCCGCGCTCCTGGCCGGTGTCCAGTGCGTACTGGGTGCAGGCCAGGCCCACCACGGCCGCCCCGGCGCCCACGGCGTTCACCCTGCGCCCGAGCGGGGAGGCTTCCGTGCGCATGTGCCGCAGCCCGGGCAGGGCGAGCCACAGCCCGAGCGCGCCCACCGGCGCCGCCACGCAGTACAGCGCGCGCCAGCCGGTCCACTCCCCCAGGGTGATGCACAGGACGGGGGCGAGGACGTACGAGCCGGTGACCAGGATCGAGAACGCCGAGATCGCCTTCGGGTGCTTGTCGCCCGGCAGGAGCACCACGATCGCGTAGTACGCGAACGGCATGATCGCGCCGCTCGCCGCGCCCTGCACGACGCGCGCGACGAGCAGGCTCTCGAAGCTCCACGCGCAGGCGGACAGCAGCGCGCCGCCCACGAACAGGCACACCAGCAGGACGAGGTACGTCCGGGCGGGGAACACGCGGGTCAGGAAGGCGCTCAGCGAGAGGGTGATGAGCTCGGCGGTCGCGTAGGCCGAGATCACGAGGGCGCCCTTGGCGAGCGGCTCGTCCATGCTCTCCTGGATGCTGCCCAGCACGGTGCTGGTCATGGCCAGGTCCAGGACGGTCATGGCGGCGGCGATGATGCAGCCGAGGACCGCGCGCCAGGCGAGCGGGGAGAGCGGGGACGGTCCCGCCCCCTGCCCCTCGGGGCAGGGGGCGACCGCCGCCGGCTTCGGATCCGTCACGACCCGCCCTCTGCGCCGGCGGGCTTGCGCCCCCACGCGTAGACCGTGAGCGAGCGGAGGTCGGTGAATCCGGGATCCGCGCACAGGTCCATGACCGCGTCGACGTCGGCCTGCGTCAGGAGGCCGGCGCCGACCAGGTAGGCGCCCTCCTGCCGGATGTTGGCGGCGGCCAGCGCGCCGTAGGGGCCACGCTCGCCCAGGCAGTTCGCCCGCGTCAGGACCTCGATGTCGCGCAGGCCGGCGCGCGCCAGCTGGGACGGGAGCGTCTGCGCCCACCGGTGCATGTCGGAGCCCTGGGCGGTCCAGCTCGTCTCCATGGCGCCGAAGAAGCGCCGGACCGGCTCGTGCACCGAGCCCGCCGCGGGCATGAGCAGCGGCTCGCCGAGCGCCAGGCCGCCGCCGGGCTTGAGCCACCGCACGGCCCTGGCGACCAGTTCCTCGCGCTCGGGCAGGTGGCAGAAGGTGAACCGCGAGTGCACCAGGTCGAACGAGCCGGGCGCGAAGTCGAGCTCGCGGATGTCGCCGGCGCGCCATTCGAGGTTGGCGCGGTCGGTGTCGGCCAGATACCGGGTGTCCATGTCGACGGCGAGGACGGAGCCGTCCGGGCACTGGTCGGCGGTCCAGCGCGCGACGGAGCCGGCGCCCGCCCCGATCTCCAGGCACCGCCAGTCGCGGCCGAGCCCGAGCTTCCCCAGCACGGTGCGGGTGTCGGGATCGCCCCACGCCTGGAGCAGCCGCAGCCGCTCGAACTCCTCCGGTGTGTCCTTGCTGAGCGCGCCCGACGCGTAGTCGGTCGCCAGAGTCGTCACTGTACGGCTCGGTGTACGGCTCGCTGTACGGCTCATGAGTTCCCCCCTGTACGCCCTGCGGGCGCCCCTGTGCGGCCGAGGCCGATGCCCGTATCCATGCCCTGCGGGCGGCGGTGCCGCTCCCCCAGTTCCGCCTCCAGCACCTCGGCCACGCGGAACACGGTCGCCTCGTCGTGGGCCCGCCCGACGATCTGGAGGCCGATGGGCAGCCCGTCCGCGGCGAACCCGATCGGCAGCGACAGGGCCGGATGGCCGGTGACGCTGAAGGGGATCGTCTGCATGTCGTTGGCGAGCTTGGGCGGCGGCCAGTTCTCGGGGAAGTCGCTCCAGCGCGCCGCGGTGGTCTGGCCGCACACGGTCACCAGGACGTCGTGCCGCTCGAACACGGTCTCGTCGAGCCGCCGCTTGAGCCATTGCCGTACGTCCAGGGCGCGCAGGTAGTCGGCCGCCGCGATCCCGGCGCCGGGCATCACCCGCTGGTACGTGTAGCGCCCGAACGAGCGCGGCCGGCGGCGCAGGTCGTCCTGGTGGACCGCGAAGGCCTCCGCCGCGAAGACGACGCGCCCGCACGCGTTGAACACGTCGTACGGCGGCAGCGTGACCTCCTCGACGGACGCGCCGTGTCCGCCGAGCACGCCGAGCGCCCGCTCGATGCCGGCGGTGATCTCCGGCATCGTCAGGGGGTCGTCGGCGTACCAGCCCGGCGACGTGGCCACGCGCAGCCCGGCGACCCCGCGGCCCAGGGCGGACATCCAGTCCGGGGCCGGGGCGCCGGCGGTGCGCGGATCGGCCGGGTCGGCGCCCGCGACCACGTGCAGCGCGGCGGCCGCGTCGGCGACGGTCCAGGTCAGCGGCCCGAAGTGGTCGAGCGTCCGCGACAGGGTCTGGACGCCGTGCCCGGACACCCGCCCGTAGGTCGGCTTGAGCCCGACCGCGGCGCAGTGGAACGCCGGGCCGCGGGTGGAGCCGCTGGTGTCGGAGCCGATGGTGACGCGGGTCAGCCCCGCGGCGACCGCCGCGCCCGAACCCGACGAGGAGCCGCTGGGGACGTGCTCCTCGCTCCACGGGTTGCGGGCGGGCGGGACCGGCAGGTCGAAGCTGGGGCCGCCGACCGCGAACTCGAAGGTGGTCAGCTTGCCCAGCCCGACCGCGCCCCCGGCGCGCAGGCGGCTCTCCACCGTGCTGTCCGCGCGGGCCACGTCGTCGGTCCGCAGCCACGAGGCGTTCGTGGTGGGCACGCCCTCCGCGTCGAAGATGTCCTTCAGTGCGTACGGGATGCCGTGCATCGGGCCGCGGTCGGTGCCGGCCCGCAGGTCGCGGTCGGCGGCGGCGGCCCGCTCCAGCGCGGTCTCCTCCGTGACCAGGATGAAGGCGTGCAGCGCGGGGTCGAACCGGGCGATCCGGTCGAGGGCGTGCCGGGTGAGCTCGACGGAGGTGAGCTCACCCGACCGCAGGAGCGCCCCCGCCTCGGGAACGGACAGCTCGTGCAGTGCCGTTGCCTGCCGAGCCGAGGGCATGTCAGGCACCCGGTCTCTCCTCGTCGTCGCCCGTACGGATCTCCCCACCCGTACGGCCGTGCTGATCGGTCCGGCCGGTCCGGCCGGTCTCCACGCCCCGCAGCAGCGCGGTCATGTCCCGCAGCCCGCGGTAGCCGGCGAGGACGCCGCCCTTGAGGTCGGCGGGCACCTCGATGCCCAGCCGGCCGGTGAGGGCGTCGAACTCCGCCTCGGCGGCGGACTCCGCCACGGCAGCGGGATTCGCCACCGCCGCGGAGTCCGCCACGAGCGCCGCGCGGGCGTCGTCAGTTGCCATCGAGGCCCGGCTCACGGGGGCCCGCCTCGCGCTGGGCGGCGAGCCAGGACTCGACCTCGTGCGACTCGGTCGGCAGCGCCTCGGTCAGCAGGCGGTTGCCGGTGGCGGTGATCAGGACGTCGTCCTCGATGCGCACGCCGATGCCGCGCAGTTCCTCGGGCACCAGCTCGTCGTGCGGCTGGAGGTAGAGGCCGGGCTCCATGGTCAGGACGTGGTTCTCGCGCAGGACGCCGCGGCCGTAGTGCTCGGGCCGGGCGTGGCCGCAGTCGTGGACGTCCAGGCCGAGCATGTGGCCGAAGCCGTGCAGCGACCAGCGGCGGTACGCGATCGACTCCGGGTCCATGGCCTCCTCCACGCTGCCCTTGAGGATGCCGAGGCTGACGAGGCCCTCGGCGAGCACCCGGTTGCAGGTCGCCTGGATCTCCGCGAAGGCGGTGCCGGGGGCCATCTTGGCGAGGCCGGCGGTCCGCGACGCGTGCACGATGTCGTACACGTCGCGCTGGGCCTTGGTGAACGTGCCGGAGACCGGCAGGACGCGGGTGACGTCGGCGGTGTAGCCGTTGTTGTTCTCGATGCCCATGTCCATGAGCAGGATCTGCCCGGGCTCGACGACGGCGTTGTTGTGCGACCAGTGCAGGATCGTGGAGCGGGGGCCGCCGGCGGCGATGGAGCTGTAGCCGAGGCTGTTGCCGACGATGCGCGCGCGCCAGGTCATGATGCCCTCGATGTACCGCTCGGGGGTCGGCGCGTCGGGGCGCAGCCGCCGGGCGATGTCCTCGAAGCCGAGGATCGTGGCGTCGACGGCCTCCTGGAGCTGGGCGATCTCCCACTCGTCCTTCTCCAGCCGCAGCTCGGACAGGACGCTGGCGAGCATGGCGTCGCGCTCGGCGTTCTCGGCGGTGGCGGGCAGCGCGCCGCGCTCCAGGCCGCCGTCGATGCCGGTGTCGTAGCCGCGCAGGACGCGCGTCCGGTCCGAGTCCGCCACCTTGGCGAGCGCCGCGGGCAGTTCGTCCAGGGGGCGCGTGGCGATGCCGAGGATGGCGGACTTCTCCTCCGGGGAGAAGCGCCGGCCGTGCCAGATCTCGCCGTCCATCCGGTCCAGGTACGCGGCGCCGGCCCGGTGGTCCAGGCGCGGCTGTACGTAGAGGACGGCGTCGTGGCCGGTGGCCGCCGGGTGCATGATCAGGACGGCGTGCGGCTCCTGATCGCCCGTCAGCCACAGGAAGTCGCTGCCGGCCCGGAACTCGTAAGGGGCGCCGAAGGTGCGCGAGCGGTGGCTGCCCGTGGGGATCACGAGGGTGTCGCCCGGGAAGGCCGCGGAGAGCCGGGCCCGGCGGCGGGCGAGGTGCGCAACGTGCGCTACGGGCGTGAGGTCGATGTCCTCCTCCTCGCGCCAGCCGGAGGCCATCAGGTCGAGGAACTTCCGCGGGATCTGCGCGTCGTGGGCGCCCGAGATCTCGTCGCGTCCGATGTTCGCCCTGTTCGCCTTGCTTGCCATGCGATTCCCTCCCTTGGTCGGGGGCGTACCGGCGCTCACGGGGCAGCACCCGTCAGCCGGAAACCCTCGAAGTCGTCGCGCCCTGCCAGATGGGCACAAGTGATCAAATCAAGATACGCGCACCCGGTCGAGGCGAAGATCGTTCCCTGCTTGGTGAACTCCCCGGCGCCCGGGGCGAAGAGGGCGTCGAGCTCGATCGCCCGGGCGTGGCTCTCTCCGGCCTCGGCGAGCGCCGTGCGCAGGTCCTCGACGATCACGACGCTGCTGCGCAGCAGCTCGGCGGAGACCTCCCGCGACGCGGTGGTGTGCGCCCCCATGCAGTTGATGTGCACGTGGGCGGGCAGGCCGTCCCCGATCGGCAGCGGGCGCACCGAAGTGGTCGCCGTCGACAGGATGTCGGCGCCCCGGGCGGCGTCCTCGGCCGACCGGGCCACCACCACGCCGGCGTGCCGGCCGCCGGCGGCGGCCATCTCCTCGACGTCGCGGGCGAAGGCCGCCGCGCGGTCCGGGTCGCGGGACCAGACCCGGACCTCGGCGAGGTCGCGCACCGCGGAGACGCCGAGGTACTGCTGGCGCGCCTGGACGCCCGACCCGATGATGCCCAGGACCCGGCTCTCCGGGGCGGCGCACCGGTCCGTCACCAGCGCCGTGACGGCCGCGCACTTGAGGTTGGTGACGGTGTCGCCGTCCAGCGTGCCCAGGAAGCGTCCGGTGGACGCGGAGAACACGGGCACGACGGAGGTGACGGTCGCGCGGCGGCCCGGTACGGGGGACGCCACGATCGTCGCGACCTTGTTGACGTAGAGGTCGTGGTCGGGCGACACGGCGGGCATCGAGATGAACTTCGCGCCCGCGGCGTCCTCTACGGTCTCCCGCGGCGGGACCAGCATCCGGCTCACGGCGCCGCTGCGGAGCGCGTCGCGCATGGCCCCGGCCAGGGACCGGACGAGGGTCACGGACCCTGCGGAGGCGGGGCCGGGCGCCTCCGCGGGGTCCGTCATCCGCATGCAGTCCGTCATGCGGGCCCGTCCAGCACGTCGTCCAGTACGTCTTCGAGGACGGTGACGAAGTCCTCCGTCATGGCGGTGGTCATGTCGCCCCGCAGCATCAGCCGGACGCCTGCCCGGCCGCGCGGGACGACCGGGAAGAACATCGCCGAGCAGTAGTAGCCGCGCCGGTAGAGCTCGGTGGAGAGCCGTACCGCCTTCTCGTTCTCGCCGACCGTGACGAACTTGATGTGCGAGCCGGTGCCGCGGACGTCGCGGCCCTTCATCCGCCGGTCGAAGATCGCGATGTTCTCGGCGAGTTGCCGCTGGCGCACTCCGAGCTCCGGTGAGCGGTGGACGGCGATGCTGCCCAGGGTCGTGCCGATGGCGCCGGTGCGCATCCCCTGGGACCAGCCCATCGGGCCGGAGCGGTAGAGGAAGTCGAAGACGCTCGACGAGCCGAGCATGGCGATGCCGCCGGTGCTGCCGAAGGCCTTGGCGGTCGAGGCGACGATCATGGTGCGTTCGTCGAGCTCCCGGAACACCGACCGGGCGTAGCCCTCGCCGTTGGGGCCCTGTGTGGAGAGGGCGTGCGAGTCGTCCAGATAGACGTACATGCCGTACTTCTCCTGGAGGGACTTGATGCCCTCCAGGTCGGCGAGGCCGCCGGTGGAGTACGCGCCCTCGCACACGTAGGCCACGCGCGGGTACTTGCGGCACACGTCTTCGAGGAACTGCATGTCGTTGTGCGGGCTGGTCAGCACCATCGTCTCGTCGGCCACGACCGGCTTGACGAAGTTCATCGAGAAGTGCGCGAACCGGTCGAACACCATGACCAGCGGCTCGCTGTCGGTGAGGTGCCCGGAGGCCAGCAGGGGCAGCACGGCGGCGCTGGTGACGCCGCAGGAGATCGACGGCAGGACGGGCCCGCCGAACAGGCCGGCGAGCTCCTCCTCCAGGCGGTGCGCGGCCTCCAGGCGGATCCGGAACTCGGCCATGGCCAGCCCCGTGATCTGCTCCTCCCGCAGGGCCGCGACGCCGGCCTCGACGACGGTCGGGTGGCTGTTCAGGCCGAGGTAGGAGCACGAGGAGAGGTTGAGGAACTCGTGCCCGGTGCGGACGTCGCGCAGCCGGTTCTGGCCGTTCGTGGCGTCGACGCGGATGTCGAGCATCCCGTGGTCGCCGGCGAGCTTCCAGGCGGCCTCGCCGGCCGGGACCATGCGCTGGTTGTTCCGGAACCGGTGCGGTCCCATCACCGTCTCGGCCTCCGGGCCGGTCACGGTGTCGTCGCTCATGAGTTTCCCTCGTTCCGTGCGCCCTCGCGGGGCGCCGCCGTGCCGGGCTCGCGCAGGAAGGCACCCAGGCGCGCGAGCGCCTCGCGGGCCTTGGCCAGGCGCGAGTGGTGCATGTGCCAGACGTGGACCATGCCCGGCCACACCTCGATGGAGACCGGGGAGCCGGCGGCGGCCAGCTTCGCGGCGAACCGCTCGGAGTCGCTGTGCAGCATCTCCCGCTCGCCGACCTGGATGAGCACCGGCGGGAAGCCGTGCGGGTCGCCGTAGTGCGGGGAGGCGTACGGGGTCTCGGGGGCGGTTCCGTCGAGGTAGGCCTCGGCGACGTCGTCGACCACCGACCGGGACATGAGCGGGTCGATGTCCTCCTTCGTCGTGAAGGTCTCCCCCGTGCCGGCCAGGTCCGTCCAGGGCGAGACGACGGCGGCGGCCGCGGGCATGGGCAGCCCGCGGTCCCGGGCGGCGAGCAGGGCCGCGAGCAGGAGGCCGCCGCCGGCGGAGTCGCCGGCCATGACGATCGACTCGGGTGCCCGGCCCTCGTCCAGCAGGGCCGCGTAGACGGCCACGGCGTCCTCGACGGGCGCGGGGAACTTGTGCTCCGGGGCCCGGCGGTACTGCGGGTGCAGGAACGCGCAGCCGGCGCTGCGCGCGGCCTCGGCGACCATGCTGCCGTGGCTGGTCTGCGTGCCGAACACGTAGCCGCCGCCGTGCAGCCAGATGCCGATGCGGGCGGGGTCGGCGTCCGGCGGGGTGAGCACGTAGGCGGGCACGCCGCCCGCCTCGCGCTCGGTCACCCGGACGTCCGCGGCCACCGGGGTGCCCCACTGGTCGTAGAACGTGCGGCCCTCGAAGAGGTCCTCGGGCCAGTCGTCCGCGTTCAGCAGGTCGAGCAGGTCCGCGAGTTCGGCCTCGTCGGCGGGGCTCATGGCCGGGGCGTCCGGCCGGTGCAGCAGTGACATGGCGTGCCTCTTGCCGGGCGTGGCGGGGCTCTGGGCGGCGAGGGCGGTGTCCACACCACGGTGGTAGCGGTTGTGGTCCGGGGTGTCCAGGTCCGGCACCTTGACCTTGACCTCGGGAATGTCCAGGCGGTAGTGGCGGTACCAGTTGTTGAGGTTCTCGCCGTCGGTGAACTGGAGCTCGATGTGGCGCAGGGGGCGCTTGCCGGGCTGTGCCGGGTCCGCGAGGCGCGGTGTCGAGCCGGCGTGCGCGAGGCCGCCGTCGACCTCGTTGTTGAGGACGACCATGACCATGTCGCCCTTGAGGTCGACGTCCAGGGCGACGGCGTGGCGGGCGAGGACGGCCTCGGTGTGCTCCTGCTTGACCGCGACGTTGTAGCTGTGCGGCATGAGCTCGATCAGGTCGGCCGGGTCGACGCCGTTCTCGCGGCAGTACGCGCTGGTGTCGCACACGATCGGCAGGCCGCCGTCGATGTTGGTGTTGGGGCCGTAGACGTTGCCGATGAACGTCGTGGCGGAGTCGAAGTGGACGCACTTGGTGGTCAGGAACTCGCGCGACTCGGTGTGGTCGGAGTTGGGCGTGAAGCTGGTGTTCTTGTTGAAGCCGTCCACGTCCATGCTCGCGACCTGGTCGTAGCCCATGGGCAGCGGCGAGTGCGGTGCGGGGTCGACCGCGGCGGCGAAGGCGCGGAAGACCGCCTCGAAGTAGTCGCGCACGGCGGCGGCGTCGGCCTCGCGGTGGATGTCCAGGCCGTGCCGGTCGAGCAGGGCGCTCGCGCCGTGGCAGACGGCCAGGCCGGCGCCGTCGGCGACCAGTTCCACCAGGCGCGCGACGAGCGCGTCGGGCACGCCGGCGAAGCGCCCGTCGGTCAGCTCGACGGGGTACGTGGAGACGTCGACCATGGCCTGGTGCGCGACGTCGGTCATCGGGGTGCTCACAGTGTCCTCCACGGGTGCCGGCCCGGTTGTACGGGACCGGGGCCGGCGTAGGTTCGGTGGGTCAGCGGATCGGGCGGGCGATGCCGTCGTGCAGCGCGAGCATGCGCCGGGCCCGCAGGACGAAGGGCGGGGCGAGGACCCTGTCCTTGCTGACGGCGAAGCCGCGTTCGTCCGCTTCGTAGTCCTTGATCGTCTGCCGGTACTCGTCCAGCTCGGCCGGGGGGACGCTGAAGGTCTCGACGATCGTGTCGACCTGTTTGGGGTGGATGGCGGCCTTGCCGGTGAAGCCGCACTGCTTGGAGGCCTCGCACTGGGCGCGGACCAGGTCCATGTCCCACAGCTCGAAGGAGTTGGTGTCGATGACCGGCAGGCCGTAGCGGGAGGCTGCCACGCACATCCGGGACCGGGCGTGGGCGAGGTAGTTCTCGTCCTGGGCCCACATCTCGGCGACCAGGTCGGCCTGCCCGAAGCAGAGGCCCTCGCTGGCCGCGGCGATGTCGAAGGCATTCTCGACGGCGTCCAGCGTCTCGATGAAGCTGCAGATCTCGGGCGGGTCGTCCAGGCCGGCCAGCAGGGACCGGTAGATGGCGACGTCGCGGCCCGCGGCGACCTTCGGCACCAGCACCGTGTGCAGGGGCAGGCCGCCGATGCGCCCGCCGAGGGCGAGGATGGTCTGGATGTCGAGCAGGCCTTCCGGCGTCTCGATGCTGTTGATGCGCATGGAGACCCCGGTGAGCCCGGTCCCGGTCAGGTCGACGGTGCCGAGCTGCTCGCGGGCGGTGGGCTTGGCGTCCTTGGGGACGGAGTCCTCCAGGTCGAGAACGAGCGCGATGGATTCCCGCGGCACGTTCTTGAGCAGGGTGTCCACGCGTGACGCCGGGACGTAGAACAGGCACGGGTCGACCTTCACGAGCGGGCCTCCCGTCCGAAGAGCGCGTCCATCTTCTGGAGCGAGAACGTCTCGTAGCGGATGGGCTCGTACGTGGCGGGGCGCTCGCGGGTGAACTTCGGGAAGGCCTCGATGACGGCGTCGTCGTTGGCCAGCTTGAAGAAGACGATCGACTGGCGCGGGCGGTCCACGAGCCGCACCCGGTGCGGCGTCGAGACGTACTCGTCGTTGGACCAGCGGGCCATGAGGTCGCCGATGTTGACGATGAAGTGGTCGCGCTCGGGGACGTCCACGTCGAGCCAGGTGCCGGACAGGTCGCGCAGCTGGAGGCCGGGGCCGTCCTCGGTGAGCAGGGTGATGAGCGTGCCGTCGGTGTGCTCGCCCATGCCCTGGTCGTTGAGGAACTCCCGCTGCACGCCCGGGTAGTACTGCGAGCGCAGCGAGTCGTTGGAGCGGTCCGTGCGGGTGGCGAAGAAGTCGCGCGGCAGTTCCAGGGCGATGGTCAGCAGCTCGGTCACCCGCGAGGAGACCGTCTCGCACGCGGCGAAGTAGGCCTTCAGGGCGGCGCGCAGCGCGCTTCCGTGCTCGTCGGCGGGGAAGGGCAGGTCCTCGGAGTCGTCGAGGACGAGGCGCCCGACGCTGAACTTCTCGACGTAGTCGGACGGCATGCCCTGCTTGCCGGTGTAGGCGTAGGCGTTCTCCGACAGCAGGGCGCTGTAGCCGTAGGGGCTGTAGTCGTTGTCGCCGCGGGCCGTGCTGGTGCGCATCGGCAGGGCGTCCTTGTCGGCGGCGGGCCGGCCGAAGAAGCCGAGGGACAGCTCGTAGGCGTCGTCGAAGACCTTCCGGTCGATGCCGTGGCCGCGGACGATGAAGAAGCCGACCTCGGTGCAGGCCCGGGAGATCTCGTCGGCGACCTTCTCCTCGTTGCCGTGCAGGGCGTCTTCCAGGTTGATCACCGGTAGGACCGTCATGGGCGTCTCCTGTCTCGGGACCGGTCTCAGGACCGGGGTGTCTCAGGACCGGGTGTCTCAGGGCCGGGGTCGGTGGCCGGGGCGCCCGGCCGGCGCATGGCCGCCAGGACGGTGCGGTCGAACTCGATGACCTGGACCCCGTCCTGGTTGCGGCCCACGGTGTGGACGGTGACGATGCCCTCACCGGGGCGGGAGCCGGACGGCCGCTTGCCGGTGATCGTGGTCTCGGCGTAGAGCGTGTCCCCGACGAAGACGGGGGCGCTGAGCCTGACCTTGTCCCAGCCGAGGTTGGCGACGGCCCGCTGGCTGATGGTCTTGACCGTCATGCCGTTGACGATCCCGAACGTCACCAGGCTGGACACGAGCAGCTTCTTGAACTGCGTCCCCGAGGCGTAGACGTCGTCGATGTGGAGCGGGTGCAGGTTGAGGCAGAGCAGCGAGCTCCAGATGTTGTCCGTGGTGGTGATCGTGCGGCCGGGGCGGTGCTCGAAGACGTGGCCGACGACGTAGTCCTCGTAGGCCAGGCCCGCGTCCTCGCGGAACCGGCCGGGCTCCAGCTCGACGTAGGCCGGCAGGGCCGGTTCGCTCATCGGGTTCCCTCCTTGGGCCCGGCCGGCTGCGGCTCGGGCGCGCTGTCCTCGGGTCTGAGCCCGCTGCGGTGCAGGGCCGACAACACCGCGTTCACGGCCGCGGCCCGGGCCGATGCGCCCAGGCCCACGCCCCACACGGGCCGCTCCTCGACGAGGATCCGGGCGTAGCAGGCGTGCGCGGCGCCGGTCGCGGACCCGGCGCCGTCGTGCTCCAGCCGGTCCGTCCCGGCGCGCACGCCGCGCTCGCGGGCGGCGGCCAGCACCGCGTCCGCCGCGTCGCCGGGGTCGTCGCCGGTGACCGTGCCGGGCGCCGTGAAGCCGGCCCAGCCGCCCGGGTCGCAGTACTGGGCGCGGAAGGCGTCCCAGATCCGCTGCGGTTCCAGCTCCGCGCCGGTCGCGTTGGTGACCTGCTGGATCGCCGCGGCGAATTCGACGCGCAGTTCGACGGGCAGGTCGAGGCCCCAGCCGCTGCGCAGGACGTACGCGATGCCGCCTTTGCCCGACTGGCTGTTGACGCGGATGATCGCCTCGTAGCTGCGGCCGATGTCCTGCGGGTCGATCGGCAAGTACGGCACGTCCCAGGGCAGTTCGGCGGGCGCCCGGCCGGCCGTCGCGGCCTGGTCGCGCAGGTGGGCCAGGCCCTTGGCGATGGCGTCCTGGTGGGTGCCGGAGAAGGCGGTGAAGACGAGGTCGCCGGCGTAGGGGTGGCGGGGCGGCACGCCCATCTCGGTGCACTCCTCGGCGGTCTGACGGACCGCCGGGAGGTCGGAGAGGTCGAGCTGCGGGTCGATGCCGCGGCTGAACAGGTTCAGCGCGAGGGTGACCAGGCAGACGTTGCCGGTGCGCTCGCCGTTGCCGAAGAGGGTGCCCTCGACGCGGTCGGCGCCGGCGGCCAGGGCGTACTCGGCGGCGGCCACCGCGGTGCCGCGGTCGTTGTGCGGGTGGACCGACAGGATGATGGAGTCGCGCCGGTCGAGGTGGCGGTCCATCCAGGCGATCTGGTCGGCGAAGACGTCCGGCGCGTGCATCTCGACGGTGCTCGGCAGGTTGAGGATCAGCGGCCGTTCCGGGGTCGCGTCGACGATCTCGGCCACGGTGTTCGCTATCTCCAGGGCGAAGCCGGGCTCGGTGACGTTGAACGTCTCGGGCGAGTACTCGAAGCGGATGTCGCCGCCGGCCCGGTCGGCCAGGCGCACCATGCGCTCCGCGCCGTCGCGGGCGAGCGCCATCACCTCGGAGGGCGTCATGCGGAAGACGATCTCGCGCCACAGGCACGCGGTGGCGTGGCAGAGGTGGACGACGGCGCGGTCCGCGCCGCGGATCGCCTCGAAGGTGCGGTCGATGGCGTCCGGGCGGGCGGAGGTGAAGACCGAGACGGTGACGTCGTCGGGGATGTGGCCGCCGGTGACGAGGTGGCGCACGAACGCGAACTCGGTCTCGGCGGCGGAGGGATAGCCGATCTCGATGTCCTTGAGACCCAGGCGGACGAGCAGGTCGAACATCGTCCGCTTGCGTTTGCCGTCCATCGGGTTGGCCAGGGCCTGGTTGCCGTCCCGCAGGTCCACCGAGCTCCACAACGGCGCCCGGTCGAGCGGGCGGTCGAGCCACGGGCGCGGCGTGCCGGGCCCGGGCAGCTCCTGCGGAACGGCGCGCCGGTAGCGGTGGACCGGCATTCCGGAAGGCTGCTGGGCATTCCACCAGGGTTGGCCGGCCGGATGGCCGACGGCAGACGACGGCGTCCTCATAAATTCCCCCTCGGCATACCTGTGCGCGTTGTTCACGAACAATGAAGCCTCGGGATCCGGCTCCATCCGAGCAGGGGGAAATGCCGGGGACTTACGGACCACAGAACGGGCGGCCCGGACCGGACAGATGAAGAAATTCCCCCGTATAGCGACTGCGGCGAGGCCCGCACTCTGCGCGCTATTGCGCCGCGTTGGCGGTGAATTCCCTCGCTCCGCAGCGAACGTATCGACAGGGTTCAGCACTGTCAAGGGATCAGCAGTCCGGCACTTATCCCTCCGGTACGGGGCGGAAATTTTCGCGATACGAAAGCGGAATCAATTCTTCAGAACATGTGATCCAGGCCACGTCGGCCCGTACAGTGTCACAAAAATCGGTGACCATAGCGGGACATTCAGCCTTATTCCACTTTCCCCGCATCTCAGCATACGGACGAGATCTTGTTCGCGTCCGCGGGGCCGCCCCTACCGTGAACCTGCCCGTGCAGGAGAGGGATTCCCTCAAAGACCACCGGTGGGGCGATGCCGGGGGAGGACCGCCATGCCGAATAGCTGTGTTCCGCACCCGTTGCTACCGCGACTTCGATTCAGGAAGCGGGAAGGGCGATCAGGGACTTCTGCCGGGACTTGATATCGGTGCCCCGCTCTTCCGTCACATAGCCGGCCGAGAGGTAGAGCGTGCGGCCGTGCGTGACGGGATAGGGGTCGGAACCGATCCAGGCCTTGGTGGGCGTGGGGCGGTAGCGGCGCACGTCGGTGCGGGCGCCGGTCTCCGGGTCGAAGCGCACCAGGCCGGCCGCGTCGTGGATGTTTCCGGCGACGTACGCGAGGATCTCGTCCGTCTCCGAGGCCACCAGGTGGAACGTCCGGAGGTATCCGCCGGCCCGCTTCTCCCACAGGCGCTTTCCAGTCGTCAGGGACCAGGCCGCCATGCGGTTGTTGTCGTCGGAGTCGTCCTCCTCCTTGTCCAGCGTCATGACCAGCTTGTCGCCCTTGACCTGGACGTCGGAGGCAGGGGCGCTGCCGTCGTCCCCCGAGAGGTTGTAGCGGCGCCTGGGCTCGCCTTCGAGGCGGGTGCGGACGGACCCGTCGTCCCCGAGGACGGTCAGGCGCATGGCCTGGAAGGGCCGTTCGGGGTCGTCGACGACGACCGGCGAGGTGGCGAGAACCTGGGCGTCCGTGCCGTGCTCGCCCAGCCGGTGGCGCCACTTCTCGCGGCCCGTCGCGGGATCGACCACCACGGCGTACGCGGCGGTGTCGGTGCTGCCGAGGAGGCAGCGCTGGATGCGGACGAGCTGCTTGCCGCCGGTGTAACTCTGGCCCCGGCAGGTGTCCTTGTCGCCGGCGCCCTCGTACAGGCCCTTGTCGCCGTCCTTCCACAACTGCTTGCCGTCGGTGACCCGGAACGCCGTGGTGAGGCGGCCATTGGCCGAAACGACCACCACGTCACCACTGCGGGCGATCCGGGGCGTGCTGCCGGGCGCCCACTCATCGGGGTCGAGGGAGTGCTCCCACAGCGTCCTGCCGGACGTCAGGTCGACCGCGTAGAAGGTGTCGCACTGCTCCCCCGAACCGCGGGCGAGAACCGCGACGCCGCCCGACGAGTCGGTCGACGCCTGGCACATGACGCTGCCCGAGCCGGGCGTGGGCGCCTCCCACAACTTGCCGCCGCGCTTGGGGTCGAGGCCGACGATACGGTCCGGGAGCGCCTTGACCACGGCCTTGTCCGTGAACCAGAGGCCGCGGATCATCCTGGGGTGGCCGAGACCGGAACGGGTGTACGGCAGGCTCCACGACACGGTCCGGCTGCCGCCGGCGCGCACCGCCTTCTTGGTGGCCAGGAACATCCACACGCCCGCGCCCAGCGACGCGACCAGCAGCAGCGCGACCACCACCGCGAGGACGACGAGCCCCGTGCGCCGCGGGGATGCGGGGCGCGGCGGCACGGCCGGCGGTGCGCCCACCGGCAGCGGCGGTGGCGGCATCTGCGCCACCGGCGGCAGCGGCGGCGCGGACGGCACGGGTGGCGCGATCACGTAATCGTCCGCGCCGGTGCTCGTACCCGGACCCGTACCCATACCCGTACCCGTGCTCGTACCGGTGCTCTTACCCGTGCTCGTGTCGTTCTGCTTCGGCGGCTCGCCCATCCGGCTTCGGATCTCCTTTTCTCCGTCTTCTCCGTCAATAAAGGAACAGTCATACCAAGTCGGGTTTCCCGGCGGCCCGCCGGGCGGGGTGCGGGCGCCGGGTGCGGGGAAGCGCGGGCCGCCTACGACGCGTTCCTGCGCATCGGTGCGAGCAGCGTGAGGTGCGCGGCGGGCCGGGTCCCCGGGCGGCCGTCACGGCGGCCGTTGGTGGTGCGGTAGACGTCCACGGGCCCGGCGGGGCGCCAGTGCTGGCCGAGGCGCTTGGCGGTGTACATCGCCTCGTCCGCGCCCCGCAGCAGGTCCGGCAAGGCCGCACCGGGCCGGTGACTGGTGCGGCAGACACCGATCGAGGCGCGCGGGGAGAGCGTGACGCTGCCGGTCTCCAGGGGCGCCGAGAGACGCGCGGAGAGGCTGTACGTCAGCTCCGAGTCCAGGTCGGCGTCCGGGGCGAGGCGCACCACGGCGGTGAACTCGTCGCCGCCGAGCCGCGCCGCGAACCCGCCCCGCTCCCGGCACCAGGCGGACAGGCGCCGGCCGACGGCCGCGATGACCTCGTCGCCGACGGCGTGCCCGTGCGTGTCGTTGATCTGCTTGAAGCCGTTGAGGTCGAGCAGCAGCACGGCGGCGTGCGGCCGCTTCACGGCCCGCTGCGCGCGGTGGGTGAACTCCTCGCGGCACATGAGGCCGGTGAGCGGGTCGGTGCGGGCGGTGCGCAGGCGGCGGACGAGGACGAGGGCGTGGGCGGCCCATCCGAGCGTCGGGGCGGCTATCGGTAAGGCCTGGAGCAGGAGGTTCATCGGGCACCTTCCGGAACGTAGAGGTGGCCCGTCGCATCCCTCGCCGTGAACGCGGGCAACGCCGTCGCGGCGGGGCGCGAGCGGGCCGGTGGGTGGGTCCGGTCATGCTGGAGATCCCCCGTTTCCCCGGGTTCGCCTCTGGCGGGCGGCTGCCGTCACCGGCAGGCTGTGCAGTCCGCAGTTCGTGCCGTCCTACGGGAAGGAGATCCACCGTGAGCCCGCAGCCGATCCGCGTCTCACGCGTCGCCCTCACCCCCGGTGCCGCGCGCCTCCTGCGCCTCCTCCGCGAGCGCCACGGCCCCCTGATGTTCCATCAGTCCGGCGGCTGCTGCGACGGCAGTTCGCCGATGTGCTATCCCGCGGGCGAATTCCGTACGGGCGGCTCCGACGTGCTCCTCGCGGAGCTGGCGGTGGAGGGCGTGGCGGAGCCCGTCGGCTTCTGGATGTCCGCGGACCAGTTCGAGCGCTGGCGCCACACGCACCTCACCGTGGACGTGGTGCCCGGCCGCGGCAGCGGCTTCTCCCTGGAGGCGCCGGAGGGCCTGCGCTTCCTGCTGCGGTCACGGCTGCTGACGGACGAGGAGGCGCGGCGCCTGGGCGAGGGCGCGGGCGCCCGCGGTCCGGCGCGTCAGGACGCCGCGTCCACCAGCGACAGCGTGTGCAGCCGCTCCGGCGGGCCCGGCCGCGCGTAGTACCAGCCCTGCGCCGTGTCGCACCCGAGCACCCGCAGGTGCTCCGCCTGCGTGCCCGTCTCCACGCCTTCGACCGTCACTGACAGGTCGAGGGTGTGGGCGAGCGAGACGATCCCCTCGACGATCTTGACGTCGACCGGGTCCGCGGGCGCGCACTGCATGCCGCGGGTGAAGGAACGGTCCAGCTTGAGCGTGCTGACGGGCAGCCGGCGCAGGTAGGACAGGTTGGAGTAGCCGGTGCCGAAGTCGTCCAGGGCGATGTCCACGCCCAGGTCGGCGAGCTGGCGCAGCGGCCGCAGCTCCTCCTCGTCGGCGCCGATGAGGGCGTTCTCGGTGACCTCCAGGCACAGGGCCGACGGGTCCAGGCCGGAGCTGTCGAGGACGGCGACGGTGTCGGCGACGAGGGCGGGGTGGCGCAGCTGCGACGGCGAGAGGTTGACGTTGACGCGCAGGGGCGCCTCGCAGGTGCCGTCGGTCCGCCAGGCGCGGGCCTGCCGCGCGGCCTCCTGGAGCACCCAGCGGCCGAGGGGCACGATGAGCCCGGTGCTCTCGGCGAGGGGGATGAACTGGTCGGGGCCCAGCACGCCGTGGACCGGGTGCAGCCAGCGCACGAGCGCCTCGGCGCCGCGCACCGTGCCGTCGGTGAGCCGGACGAGCGGCTGGTACTCGATGAAGAACTCGCCGTTGTCGAGCGCGGCCGGCAGGCGGTTGGTCAGGCTGTGCCGGGCGATGACGCGGGCGTCGGAGTCGGCGTCGGCCAGCTCGTAGCGGTTCCCGCCCGCGGCCTTGGCGCGGTACATGGTGATGTCGGCGCTGCGCAGCACCTCCGCGGGGCCGCACTCGCCGGCCGCGCCGTCCACGATGCCGATGCTGGCCCGTACGGACAGGTCCCGGCCGTCGAGGCGGACGGGCTCGGCGAGGGCGGCCAGCATGCGGCGGGCGAGGGCGGTGGCGTCGCTCTGCGCGGTGGGGCCGGTGAGCAGGGCGACGAACTCGTCGCCGCCGAGGCGGGCGACGACCTCCGCGGGGGCGCCGGTGCAGGTGCGCAGCCGCTCGGCGACGGCGACGAGCAGCCGGTCGCCCACGGCGTGGCCCAGGCTGTCGTTGACGGCCTTGAAGCCGTCGAGGTCGAGGTAGCAGACGCCGAAGCGGTCGCCGCCGGGGGCGAGGGCGCGGTCGAGGCGCTCGAAGAACATGGTGCGGTTGGGCAGGCCGGTGAGGGCGTCGTGCGTGGCCTCGTAGCGCAGCTGCTCGTGCAGCAGGCGGCGCTCGGTGATGTCCTCCATGAGGGCCAGCTGGTACTGGGGGCGGCCGTGGGCGTCGCGCAGCAGCGCGACGGACAGGTCGGTCCACAGCACGCTGCCGTCGCCGCGGTAGTAGGCCTTCTCGACGCGGTAGTAGTCGCGCTCGCCGCGGACGAGCTCGCTGTAGAGGCCCCACACGTCGGGCGAGTCGTCGGGGTGGACCATCTCGCCGACGTTCCGGCCGGTGACCTCGGCGGGGCGGGTGCCGAACATCCGGCTGAGGGCCTCGTTGACGTCCATGATGCGGCCCTCGACGTCCGCGATGCCGACGCCTATGGCCGCGCCTTCGAACACGGCGCGGAACCGCTCCTCGCTGGTGTGCAGCGCCCGCTCGGTCTCGGCCTGCGCGGCGAGGGCGGCGCGGGAGAGGGCCTCCTGCTCGGCGAGGGTGCGCTCGCGCAGCGCGCCGGCGAAGCCCGCGGCGACGGCGTGCTGCAAGCGGGCGCAGCGGTCCCGGGCCTGCCCGGCCGTCAGGTGCCGGCCCGGCGGGCAGTACAGCAGGAGGTACGCGTCGATCGCGCCCAGGAGCGGGGCGAGGGCGTCGGGTTCGGTGCAGTGCGCGCGGACGATCGCGGCGCCGACCTCGGCGGCGGGGGCCGGGTCGAAGGGCTCCGAGCGCAGTGCGGCGCGGAGCCGGCCGGCGAGCGGGACGAGGTGCTCCTCGAACTCGGCGCGGGTCATGGAGGTCGCCGTCGCGGGGTAGACGGCCCGGCTCCAGACGGCGGCGAAGCGCCGCAGTGCGGCGTCACCCACCGGCGGGGGGCCTACGGCCGCGGCGGCCGCGGCGTGGCCGGGCTCCGTTTCCTCCGGGCCCGGCGGTGCTCCCGCGTCGCGCACCATGTGTGCGTGGGCGTTGCGCGCCCCCGGCCGTCTCGTGCCCGGAGCCACGTCCGAACTCCCGATCCCCACCCCGACCTCGGTTCCGCTTCCGCTTCTGATTCCGTTTTGGATTCCGCTTGTACCGTCGGTCCCGGCCTCACTCCCCCTGTGAGGCCTTGTGACTTCTGCCCCGGCGGGACCGCCGGTAATCGAATCTTCGGTTCCGTCTCCGGATCCGCTCGACTCCGCGCCGGGTGGCGTCGCGGTCATGGTTTGCGCCCCACGCCGGCGAAGCCGACGTACATCGCGGGGTCCTCGTCCGCCGCGGCGGGGGCGTCCGCCGGGTCGGGCCGCCAGTCCGGCATGGCCACGAGCCCGGGCTCGACCAACTCGAAGCCGTCGAAGAAGCGCGCCACGTCCCGGTGCGCGCGCATGAGCAGCGGCGAGCCCACGTTGCGGTAGACGCCCTCCACTCCC
Organism: Streptomyces klenkii; assembly: GCF_003626645.1. Classification (GTDB taxonomy): domain Bacteria; phylum Actinomycetota; class Actinomycetes; order Streptomycetales; family Streptomycetaceae; genus Streptomyces; species Streptomyces klenkii. The sequence continues at coordinate 114,401 of NZ_RBAM01000013.1, forward strand.
TGCCCCTCCTCAGGCCTGATCGGACCGGTGTCGGTCGTCGCGTGCGTGAGGACGAGCAGGCTCCCCGGCGCGAGCGCGTCGCGCAGCTCGGCCACCGCCGCCCAGGGGTCGTCCTGGTCCTCCACGAAGTGGAGGACCGCCACGAGCAGCAGTGCGACCGGCCGGTCCAGGTCGAGGAGCCTGCCGACCTCGTCACTGGTCAGGATGTCATGGGGCTTGCGGAGGTCGGCGGGCAGGACGGCGGTGCGCGGATCGCCCTCCAGCACGGCCCGGCCGTGGGCGACGGCCACGGGGTCGTGGTCGACGTAGACGACGTGCGAGCGCGGGTCCGCGGCCTGCGCGATCTCGTGGACGTTGCCGAAGGTCGGGATGCCCGAGCCGATGTCGAGGAACTGGGTGACGCCCTCGCCGACGGCGTAGCGCACGGCGCGCCGCATGAAGGCCCGGTTGGCCTGCATGATCTTCGGCAGCCCGGGATAGGCCTCCATGGCGCGCCGGGCGGCTTCCCGGTCGACCTCGAAGTTGTGCGAGCCGCCCAGGTAGTAGTCGTAGATCCGGGACACGCTCGGCACGGAGGGGTCGATGCCCTGGGGGACCCAGGTGGGGCGGTCCATCAGTCTGTTGCTCCAGCTCGTCTCGGGGACATGTGAGCAGAGGCTACTGATCATTCGTTCGAATGGAAGCGTCAAGCGGAAATCAGCCATCCGCATGCAGCTGCCATCCACCCTCGTCCGCACGGCGTCGATCATGTCAATAAATGACCATGAGGGGAAATATGCACTGATGCGGGCTCGGAGCGGCGGCGGCCGCCGGGCGACGGCCGTCCCGCGGGCCGGCGCGGGCCCCACGGAACGGCAGGCGCGGGCCCCACGGAACGGCAGGCGCGGGTCCCGCGGAACGGCCGCCGCACGGGCGCGTGTCAGCCTCGCGGCTCGCGCCACATGGGCCACATCCGCGGCCCGCCGTCCGGCAGGTCGATGGGCGCGCCGGTGAAGACGAAGCCGAGGCGTTCGTAGAGCGCCTTGCTCCGGGAGTTGCTCGCCTCCAGGTAGGCCGGCATGCCCTCGCGGTCGCACCGGTCGAGGACGGGCGCGAGGAGCGCCCTCCCCCGGCCCTCGCCGCGCCGCCCGGGCGCGGCGACGATGTTCGGCAGGTAGTAGTGCGAGCGGTCCCCGGGGTGCGCCGCGCCCGTCAGCTCGCCGACGATGCGCGCCCGGTCGTTGCCGGGGGCGGCCTTCGCCAGCTCCTCGCCGATCCCGCCGTCGGCCGCCTCGCCGCCCTCACCGTCCTCGCCGTGCTCCCCCGCACGCACCGGTATCCACAGCGCCGCCGCCGAGAGGTCGTCCGTCACGTCGACCCACCCGTCGCGCAGGGCCGCGTCCAGGAACACGCCGAAGAAGCCGGGGTGGACGGCGCGCCGGTGCGCCTCGTCCGGAAAGACCCAGCCGCTGACGGGGTCCTCCATGAAGGCCTCCCCGAGCAGCAGGCTGATCGCGTCCCGCTCCTCCTGCCGGGCCCGGCGGATCTCGGGTACGACGGTGGCTGCGGTTGTCTGATGCACAGTCATGGTTCCTTCCGTACGGGGTACGACGCACACGTGCTGTCCGCGCCCGATCGTACGGAGGTGCGCCCTCCGCACGTCAGCGGATTCCCAGCTCCTGGAGCGCCCGGCGCTGCCGCTCGTCCGGCTCGGCGGGGAAATAGAGGTAACAGACTCCGCCCGAACCGCTCCTGACCTCGCCCTGGGCGTTATGGCGCTTGGTCCGCAGCCAGATCGTCTCGAACTGGCGGCGCTTGTAGACCCGCCGGACCGCCGCGTTCGAGGGGCTGTTCGGGTCGTTGACGACCACGTCGCCCTGCGCGGTGAAGCCGATGACGCACATCAGGTGGCCGGCGGTGCCGTAGCCCGCGCCGTCGAGCTCGGCGGCGAGGAAGGACTGGGAGGTGATGACGGGGATCCGCGCGCGGATCAGCTTCTCGGCGTCGCCCAGCGAGCCCAGCCGCGTGACCACCGCCTGCATGTCGTGGTACGTCGCCGCGTAGGCCGCGTTGAAGGGCCAGTTGCCGCACCCCTTGTACTGGTAGTCGTAGGTGAAGCGGGCGGCGTGGCAGACCTGCGGGTCGGCGTAGGCGGGGTCGACCCAGGCGAGGTCGGCGGCCGTGGGCTTGCGGCCCCAGTACTCCAGGGCCATCTGCGAGGAGGTCGGGCTGCACCACGCCTCGCCGCCGTTGTCGTACTCGGGGTACTGCCCCTTGTGGATCTCCTGCGAGTAGCCCGGCACGCGCAGCTCGTGCCCGGCGCCGGGCCCCGGCACGGAGGCGGGCACGGTGAAGCGGTCGGGGACGTCGGAGCCCATGACGCCGAGCCGCCGCACGGTGGGGGTGAGCCGGGTGCCCGGCTTGCGGAAGAGGGTCAGGCGCAGTTCGTACGAGGCGATGCGCAGCCCGGTGGCGGGCTTGCCGACGGCGAGCGTGTCGGTGTTGACGCTGCTGCGGCCGTCGCCCTGACCGTCGACGGAGGTGCGGCGGATGTCGCCGGGCCCGTCGCCGGCCGTCCAGCGGCCCATCACGTACCAGGGGGTGCGGGTCCCGTCCGAGTACCTGCCGCGCACCTCGGTCTGGAGCCAGGTGCCGGCGGGCGCGTGGGCGTTCCAGGACGCGATGACCTCGCTCGCGGGAGCGGGCGGGGTGCGGACCGGGGACGTCCAGGTGGCGTACTCCCAGGCGGCCTTGGTGCCGGTGTGCGGGTCGGTGTGCTCCATGGTGCCGGCGGGGCGGTCGATGACCAGGCCCGTACGCCCGCCGCCGGCGGGACGGGTGCCCTCGGCGGTGCCCCGCCGCCAGTCGTCGTCCGAGGTCCAGGCGTGGTAGTCGATGGACGCCGAGCCCGCGCGGGAGGGCCCGGAAGCCCCGGATGAGGCGAAGGCGAGCGGAGCGGAGGAGGCCGCGAGGGAGGTGGCCGCGGCGCCCAGGGCGGCGGCGAGCACGGTGCGGCGGGGCGTGGGTCTGCTGGGCATGCTGCTGGACATGGCGCTGGTCCCCCAGTCGTCTGCGGACGGGGCGCGCGTACGGATCCGCCGCGCGCCGGTGCGTGCCAGTGATTCCCCGTGCGGCCGGTTGCGATACCGGCGGCCTCGGGGATGGGGCCGTTGGAGGGCCGCGCCGGGGCGGCACAGCCGTCAACACGGCTCCCCCAGGGTCCCGCCATAGGGTGGTCCGGTGCACCCTCCCCTCCCCCACGGCCCCGCCTCCTTCGACGCCCTCGCCCCCTGGCTGCTGACGCTCCCTCCGTCCCTGGGCCCCGTACGGCTGGTGGCCGTGGACGGGCACGCCGGATCGGGGAAGAGCACGTTCAGCGCACGGCTCGCGACGGCGCTCGGCGGGGCGCCCGTCCTGCACCTGGACGACCTCGCGACGCACGAGGAGCTGTTCGCGTGGACGGACCGGCTGCGCGAGCAGGTACTCGCCCCGCTGTCCCGCGGGGAGACCGCGCGCTTTCGCGCGTACGACTGGGTGGAGCGACGGTTCGCCGCCGGGCGGGAGGTCGGACCGGAGCCGGTCGTGCTCGTGGAGGGCGTCGGGGCGGGGCGCCGGGCGCTGCGCCCGCACCTCGCGTCACTGCTGTGGATGGAGTTGCCTCATGAGCACTCCTGGGAAAGGGGTCAACTCCGTGACGGCGTAGAGCTGTCCGATTTCTGGGACGGCTGGATGCGGGCGGAGCGCGCGCATTTCGCCGCCGATCCGACGCGCCCGTACGCAGAACTGCTGATTCTTCAGCGCGACGGGGGGTACGAGGTGCTGCCGGGGCCGCGCGGGACGGCCCGGACGGGCCCCGAGCGGCCCTGATCATCACGCTGCGTGAACGACTTCGGGCGGCCCGGCCGGCATCCCGGCCGGATCCCCGGATACTGCGCCAACTCCGCTTGACCGACGGGGCGTACAGGACTTACGTTCTCATTGTGCGGCCACTGGAGGCCGCCCGCGGACGCGAAGCCCCCGGTTGTTCCCCCGTGATCGGGGGCTTCGTACCACTCCGTAATTCCCCTTTCGGGCACTTTGCTCCACCGCGCCCCTCACCCTGGGTGACCATCACGTGGAGCGGCCCGCCGCGTCTTCAAGACCGCCTTTCCCGCCGCCTCTCGCCGCCGTCCGCCGCGAACGGCGGTGCCGCACCCTTCGGCCCGGACCAACGGCGCAGGTACGATGCGACTCGGTGCACCTATCGGCGGGTGCACTGGCACACACTGGTCAACTCCCGTCCACAGCACAGCGGTTCGGCAAGGCGTGCCCGGCACTCGCCGGGCAGCACGCTACGGGGGCACGGTTTGTGGGGGACGTGATGGATTTCGGCATGCAGGGCCCACCCGCCCCGGCCGATCTCGCCTGGCTGCGCGCCGTCGACGCCTACACCATGGGCGCGTACGCACAGGCCGAGGAGGAGTTCCGGGCCGCGGTCCGGGCGGACCCCGGCATGGCGGACGCCTGGCTGGGCCTGCACGCGCTGCGCGCCGACACCACGACCGCGCTGCTGCGCATGTACCGCCACCGGGACCGCTTCGGCGAGCAGCGCACGCGCCACCGGCGCACCCTCAATTCCTGGTACTGGCTGGGCTGGTGGGTCCAGCCCGTGCTGGAGACCGGCCGCGACCTGCTCCTCGCGCACGCCTCGCACTGGCTCGACGGCCGTCACGTACCCGAGCTGGACCGCGCGCTGGCCGGCTGCCCGCCCGTCGACACCGACGCCCAGGCCCGCTTCCTGCACGCCTGCCGCGCCTACCTCGTCAAGGACTGGGACCAGCTGCTGCGGCACACCGAGCCGCTCCTGGACGATCCGCTGCTCGGCATCGAAGCCGGCCTGTTCGGCGGCATGGCCCGGGTGCGGCTGGAGATGTACGGGCAGGCCGAGCCGCTGCTGGCCGCCGCGCTGATGCGCTGCCGCAGCGAGCAGCCCCAGCGCAAGGAGCTGCGCTACTGGCTCGCGCGCGCCCACGAAGGCACCGGCCGCAGCGCCGCGGCGCTCCCTCTGTACCGCGCCGTGCACCGCGTGGACCCGGCGTTCATGGACACCTCGGCCCGGCTCACCGCCATCGCCGACGGGGACGGCCTGGACCAGGAGCTGGACCTGTCGCCGGTGCCGCTGGGCGGGCCCGGCGAGGAGCCGGCCGCGCCGCCCCCGCCCGCCGCCTGCGCCGACGCCGCGGCCGACGCCCCGGACGTCCTCGACGGCCGTGACGTGCTCACCGGCACGGACCCCGGGCCTGTCGGTACCGCACAGGCGGATGCCGGGCCCGACGACATACGCCGGAAGGCCCGCGTCCCCGCCCAGTCCGGCGGGAAGGCTTTGGCGGGGCCCTCCGACCCCGTCCTGCTCGCCAAAGCCCTCGCCGAGCTGGAGCGGATGGTCGGCCTGGAGCCGGTCAAGCGGCAAGTGCGGGCGCTCTCCGCGCAGCTGCACATGGCCCGGCTGCGGGCCGTCCAGGGCCTGCCGGTGCAGCCCCCCAAACGGCACTTCGTCTTCTCCGGCCCCTCGGGCACCGGAAAGACCACCGTCGCCCGGATCCTCGGCCGGGTCTTCTACGCCCTCGGGCTGCTCGGCGGGGACCACCTCGTGGAGGCGCAGCGCGCCGACCTCGTCGGGGAGTTCCTGGGCCAGACCGCGGTCAAGGCCAACGAGCTGATCGACTCCGCGCTCGGCGGAGTGCTCTTCGTCGACGAGGCCTACAGCCTCTCCAACTCGGGCTACTCCAAGGGCGACGCCTACGGCGACGAGGCGCTGCAAGTCCTGCTCAAGCGCGCCGAGGACAACCGCGACCGCCTGGTGGTGATCCTCGCCGGCTACCCCGAGGGCATGGACCGGCTGCTGGCCGCCAACCCCGGCCTCGGCTCCCGCTTCACCACCCGCGTCGACTTCCCCAGCTACCGCCCCGCCGAACTCACCAGCATCGGCGAGGTGCTGGCCGCGGAGAACGGCGACAGCTGGGACGAAGAAGCCCTGGAGGAGCTGCGCAGCATCAGCTCGCACGTGGTCGCGCAGGGCTGGATCGACGAGCTGGGCAACGGCCGCTTCCTGCGCACCCTGTACGAGAAGAGCTGTGCCTACCGCGATCTGCGGCTGTCGGGCTACCCCGGCACGCCCACGCGCGACGACCTGGCGACGCTGCGGCTGCCGGACCTGATGCAGGCCTACGGGGAAGTGCTGTCGGGTCCGGGCTGGGGCGCGCGGAACGGGTCTCGCGACCCGCAGGATCCGGCCACGTAACGGCTCCGGCTGCCGCGGATTCGCCGGACCCTCGCCGCGGGGGCGCGCCGCCGTGGCGGCGGGGTCCTTCTTCTTGCGCCGGGCAGCGCCCTCCCGCGGGTGGCCGGGGACATGCCCGTCGCGGCCTACCCCGCGTCCTTCTCCCCCGTGGCAGCGGCATCCGTGGCGGCGTCGTAGCTGCTCGTTCCCTCGTCCAGCAGGGGTTCCTGCGTCTTGAGGTGGGCCGGGGCCAGGGCGCGCAGGACGTGGTAGCCGGAGAGGACGACGATCGTGCCCAGGGCGATGCCGCTGAGCTCGAAGTTGGAGCTGATCTTCAGGCTGACGCCGCCGATGCCGATGATGACGCCGGCCGCGACGGGCACGAGGTTCAGCGGGTTGCGCAGGTCGACCTTGTTGTGGACCCAGATCTGCGCGCCGAGCAGGCCGATCATGCCGTAGAGGATGACGGTGATGCCGCCGAGCACGCCGCCGGGGATCGCGGCGACGACGGCGCCGAACTTCGGGCAGACGCCGAAGAGCAGGGCGAAGCAGGCCGCGGCCCAGTAGGCGGCGGTGGAGTAGACGCGGGTGGCCGCCATGACGCCGATGTTCTCGGAGTACGTGGTGTTGGCGGGGCCGCCGACGGCGGTGGAGAGCATGGTCGCGAAGCCGTCCGCGGAGATCGCCGTGCCCAGCTGGTCGTCCAGCCGGTCGCCGGTCATCTCGCCGACGGCCTTGACGTGGCCCGCGTTCTCGGCGATGAGCGCGATGACGACGGGCAGCGCCACCAGGGCGGCGGACCAGCCGAAGCTCGGCGCGTGCAGCGACGGCAGGCCGATCCAGTCGGCCTTGGAGACGCCGGACAGGTCCAGGCGCCAGTGGTCGACCGCCTCGGCCCCGCCGTTCACCGAGTGGATCTTCCCGAAGAGGCGGTCGAAGAGCCAGGAGACCGCGTAGCCGAAGAGCAGCCCGAGGAAGATCGCGACGCGCGACCAGAAGCCGCGCAGGCACACCACGGCGAGGCCGGTGAAGAGCATCGTCAGCAGCGCCGTCCACTGGTCCTGCGGCCAGTACGTACGGGCCGTGACCGGCGCCAGGTTGAAGCCGATCAGCATGACCACGGCGCCGGTGACCACGGGCGGCATCGCCGCGTGGATGATGCGCGCCCCGAACTTCTGCACGACCAGGCCGCTGAGCAGGAGCGCCACGCCGACCACGAAGATCGCGCCGGTGACGGCCGCGCTGCCGCCGCCCTGCGCCCGGATGATCGCGGCGACGCCGACGAAGGAGAGGCTGCACCCCAGGTAGCTGGGCACCCGGCCGCGGGTCGCGAGGAGGAACAGGATCGTGGCGACGCCCGACATCATGATCGCGAGGTTCGGGTCCAGGCCCATGAGGACCGGGGCGACGAACGAGGCGCCGAACATCGCGACCACGTGCTGGGCGCCGAGTCCGGCGGTGCGCGGCCACGAGAGCCGCTCGTCCGGCCGGACGACGGCGCCCGGGGCGGGGGTACGCCCGTCACCGTGCAGGGTCCAGCGCACGCCGAGGCCCATGGATGCTCCCGAAAGGTCGAGTGGGGGGTGATCCGGTTCATGCTAAGCCGGGCCGGACGGTGCTCCGGTCCATCTCCCGGGGCGGTGGGCCACGGGCCGGCCGCCGGGCCGCGGGGTGTGCTGCAACCGGCGCAATTGATCGCCCGTAGGACTGTATGACCGGCTTCTCGTGCTGTTCTCCTCGCCCCACACGGTATCGGTGCCATTGTCCGATTCCTGCAACTCAGGAGACACATATGCGTAAGCTCGCCGGCCGCGCAGCGGCCGCTGCCGTCATCGCCGCCGTCGCCATCGTCCCGGCCGCCGGGATGGCACAGGCCGCCCCCGCCATGCCGGCGGTCCAGGCCTGGGACCACGACCGCGACGACGACGACCACGGGCGCGACCACGGCCGTGACCACGGACGCGACCACGGCCGCGACCGTGACTGCGACCACGGTCGCGACCACGACCACGGCCGCGGCCACCACCACGGCGGTGGCTGGGGCCACCACGACCGCGACGACTGCGACCACGGCTGGGGTTGGGACGACTGGGGCTGGGGCGGCGGCTGGGGCTGGGGCGGCGGCCACCGCGGCGGCCACGGCGGCTGGGGCTGGGACGACTGCAACCGCAGCTGCGGCTGGGGCCACCACGGTGGCTGGGGCGGCGGCTGGGGCGGCGGCTGGGGTCTCCTCGGCGGCATCCTCTAACCGCAGCAGTAGCGCAACACAACCACGGCACGGGCTGTGGCGACGGACCCTCACGGGTCCGCCGCCCGGCCCGTCCGGCGTTTTGCCCTTCCGGCGGATCGCTATGAACGTGCGGGTGCGGTGCCCGCGGATTCCGCCGGACCCTCGCCGTCGCCGGTACCTCGCCGTTGCGGCGGGGAGGTTTCCGGATCGGATCCGGGCTCACTCCGTCTTCGACGGCTCCCGCGCCGGCGCGGGCGCCGCCGTCCGTTCCGGCGTGCGCAGCACCCCCGCTCCCACCACCAGGCCCGCCGCCAGGGCCGTCACCAGGCCGAAGGACGCCACGAGCGAGCCGGCCCGGGCGATCTGTCCGATGGCCGCCGGGGCGACGAGCCCCGACGTGTAGGTGATCGTCGCGACGCCCGCGATGGCCTGGCTCGGCGCCGGCCCGCTGCGCCCCGCCACCGCGAACGCCAGCGGGACGACGACGGCGACGCCCACCCCGATGAGGGCGAACCCGGCGATCGCGGACGGCGCGCCCCGCGCCGTGACCACCAGCAGCCCGCCGGCCGCGGCCAGCACCCCGCTCGCGCGCACGGTCCGTACGGGCCCGAAGCGCCGCACGGCCGGGTCGCCCGCGAACCGGGCGAGGGCCATCGTGCACGTGAAGGCCGTGGTGCAGGCCGCGGCCACGCCCGGATCGGAGCCGACGACGTCCCGGAGGTAGACCGCCGACCAGTCCAGGCTCGCGCCCTCGGCGAAGACCGCGCAGAAGCCCACGGCGCCGATGACCAGCGCCGCGCGCGGCGGCAGCGTGAACCGGGGCGGCGGGTGCTCGTCGCCGGCGGCGCGCAGGTCGAGGACCCAGTGGCAGGCCGCCGCGCCCAGCACGGCCAGCACGGCGGCCGCACAGCCCAGGTGGACCCGGGCGTCGAGGTCCGCGTGCGCGGCGAGCGTGCCGGCGGCCGACCCCGCGAGCGTGCCCGCGCTCCACATCCCGTGCAGGCCCGACATGATCGAGCGGCCCAGCCGTTCCTCGGTCTCCACGCCGAGCGCGTTCATGGCGACGTCCGCTATGCCGGCCGTCGCGCCGTAGACGGCGAGCGCCCCGCAGAGCGCGGGCAGCCCCGGCGCCGGGGCGGGCAGTGCCAGGGAGGCGCACCACAGCACCAGGAGCAGGCGGAGCGCGGCCCGGGAGCCGAGGCGGTGGCTGATTCGGCCTGCGAGCGGCATGGCGCACGCGGAGCCGACGGCGGGGAGGACGAGCGCGAGGCCCAGCGCCCCGGAGCCGAGGTCCAGGTGGCTCTGGATCCAGGGGATGCGGGTGGCGAAGCTGCCGGTGACCGCGCCGTGCACGGCGAACACCGCGGCCACGGCGTACCGTGCCCGGCGCAGCCGGCCGTCGTCGGTGCGGCCCGTGTCCCGTTCTCCGGCACCCATGGGCCGACATCCTTCCGGACGGGGCCCGCGCGGGTCGACCCTCGCGCGGGCCCGGTCGGCCGTGCACGGCCGGGTATCAGCAGGCGCCCTGGTCCTGCCACACCCCCCATTCGCCGGTGGTGCCGGGCTCGTCGCCCTGGGTCCACCACTTGGCCTTCCAGGAGCGGGACTTCCACGCGACGCCGGCGCCGCCGTTGTAGACGGCCGCCTTGTCCCACTGCGGTGCGGTGCAGGTGCCGCCGGTCGGTTTGCCGGTGGGGGTGCCGGTCGGCGTGCCCGTCGGGGTGGAGGTGCTGCCGCCGGGGTCGACGACGGTCGTGCCGCGGGCGAGGTCGCCGGCGAGGGCGTACGTCTTCCCGCCGAAGGTCACGCTCCAGTTCGAGGGGGTGGCCGCGGGCAGGTAGTAGACGTAGTCGAGGTCCGCGGAGGCGCCGGGGGCGAGCGGCTGGGAGGCCGGGAGCTTCACGGAGACCCGGTTGTAGTCGCCCTTGAGGCCGCCGATGTTGTTCCCGGCGGTGTGGTCGCTGCGGATGACCTTGAGTCCCCAGCCCGACTGGTCCTTGGCGTTGCCGGGCGCGGAGTTGCCGTAGTCGAACTGGAATTCCGTGCCGCCGGGCAGGGTGGCCCTGGTCCGGTTCGTGATGTGGATCTTCGGGTTGATGGGGTAGTTGCTGTCGCCGAGCGGGAAGTTCGTGAGGCTCACGTCGATGTCGAGCGCCTGTGCGGGCAGGTCGGTCGTCGCGCGCCGGGCCCCGTAGGCGGGCGCGCCCTTGAACGCGTCGTCCATCGCGGTGGTGAGCGTGCTGCCGGGCTCGTACTGGCCCTTGGCGGCGTTCCAGCCGTAGTCGCCGGCGAGTTCCCAGATCATGGTGCCGCCGAGGCCCTTGTCGACGACGTACTGGGCCTTGGCCTTGACCGACTGCTCGTCCTCGGTGGAGAGGAAGACCTTCTTCTCGGCGTTCCAGAGCCAGGGCGCGGTGAGCGTGGCGTCGTAGGTGCGGACGTAGGTGCCGGTCAGCTTGGTGCCGGCCGGGAAGCCGTACTGCGCGGCATAGTCTCCGACGACGCCCTTCTCCAGGTTCTTCGCGTGCCACATCGGGTTGGAGCCGGCCGGGGACTCCTTGCCGTCGTCGTCCTTGTCGTGCCAGAGGTTGTCGATGCCGACGGCGCCGTCGCCGCAGGTGGTGAGGCCGGACCCGGCCGGGCACGAGGTGGTCTTCGCCGTGCCCCACAGGCCGTTCGTGCCGCCGGTGACGTTCTTCCAGCCGCGGGTGTAGTACGGCAGGCCGAGGTTGATGCGGCCCGGGGGCAGGGACCCGCGGAAGTAGTGGTACGCCCAGTCGCCGTTGAGGTAGCCGATGCCGCCGTACTGGGCGGTGGTGTAGACGCCCCACTTGGCGAGTTCGGCGTCCTTTCCGTCGTCGTAGAGCGCGGCATTGGGCCCGACGAATTCGTTCCAGGCGCCGTGCAGGTCGTACGACATCACGTTCACGTAATCCAGGTATTGCGTGGCCTGGTACGTCTCCATTCCGCGCAGCAGATATCCGGAGGAGGGCGCGGCGACGGAGAGGAGGTAGTGCTTTCCGTCGGCCGACCCGGCCTTGTCGAGCTTTTCCCGGAGCGTCTTCATGAGGGCCGCGTAGCCCTTGTTGAGTCCGCCGCGCCGGGCGTTGGCGAGGGCCCAGTCCTTGGGGTTCCCGGCGTCCTTCATCGACGTCGGGTATTCGTAGTCGATGTCGACGCCGTTGAAGCCGTACGTCCTGAGGAAGGAGACGGCCGATTCCGCGAAGGTGTCGATGCCGGCCTGGTTGACCGAGCCGTCGGCGTTCGTGGCGGTCTTGTAGAAGCCGCCGGAGCCGACGCGCTTCCCGTTCTCGTCTATGTAGCCGCCGGTCTCCGCCCAGCCGCCGACGGATATGAGGGTCTTCACGCCGGGGTGCTGCTTCTTGTACTTGGTCAGGAGGTTGAAGTGGCCCTTGTACGGCAGGGCCGGGTCCATCTCGGCGCCGGCGACGCCCGGCCAGGTCATGCCGGTCGCGGGGTTGCCCGGGCCGTCCGCCCCGACGGAGATCTTGTCGTCGGGGCCGACGTGCGCGAAGGCGTAGTTGAGGTGGGTGACTTTGTCCCAGGGGATGTCGGGGACGAGGTAGGCGGGGGTGCCGTCCTTGCCGGTGCGCCAGCCCGTGAAGTAGCCGATGACGCGGCGCTGGTGGCCGGCGCCCATCTTCTCGCGGCCGGCGGAGTCGTAGACCGAACAGTAGGGGACGTCGGTGCCGGGGGTGGCGTAGAGGCCGTCGGGGCGGCAGGCGCTCTGGTCCTCGGCGTGCGAGGCGGTCGCGGCCAGGGTGCCCACGAGCAGCCCGGCCAGTGCGGTGCCCGCCGATGCGAGGGCGGCGCTCCTGCGGGCGCGGGGTCTGAGGTGGCTGAGGGGTCTCTTGCGGAACAACACGATCGGGTCCTCCAGTGGGGGGCTCAAAAGAGCGGTGCGTGGGGGGTGTGCGACGTGCTGTGGCCCGTGGTGCGCGCGTACCGCCGGGCCGTACTCCTCGGAGGTGTGGCAGAGGTTAAGAGGACTAGACCAGTGCGTCAATAGGTACGGACCAAGTCCGGAAAACGGAGTCCTCAGCTCCAGCGCGGCCGTCGCGGAAGCCCCGTCGCGAGCCGTGTCCAGTGCGTCACATCTCCGTGGACACCGCGCCGCGGCCCGGCGTAGGCTCGTCCCGTCGACCAGCGGTTTTCAGAAGCCGCCGGCCGGCCGCATGTAGCATGACCAGACATTTACGAAACGCAGCGCACTCCGGGGTCGGTGAAAGTCCGAACCGGCGGTTACAGTCCGCGACCCGTCCGCAGCCAGCGGCCGGTTGACCAGGTGAAATTCCTGGACCGACGGTTAAAGTCCGGATGGGAGGCAGTGCGCGGCGGGCACGCATCAGCACACCGTCGCAGGCGGTGGGCCCCTTCATCGGGCGCCCCCTCCCGTACGGCTCCGTCAAGGGCCGTGGTGTCCCCGCTGTGGCGTACCCGCTTCATATCGTCGTCCCGTACGACAGCCCCGGAGTCCGTGCCCGAAGAGGCAGGAGGACCCGGTGGCCACCGCGACCGAAGCAGACGCGATGCGACGCGCCGTTGCGCTCGCCGCTCGCGCCCTTGGCGCGACGAGCCCCAACCCCGTCGTCGGCTGCGTGATCCTCGATCCGCAGGGCGCCGTCCTGGGCGAGGGCCGGCACCGCCGGGCCGGCGGGCCGCACGCCGAGGTCGAGGCCCTCGCCGCGGCCTCCGCCGCGGGCCACGACGTGCGCGGCGGCACCGCCGTCGTCACCCTTGAGCCCTGCAACCACACCGGTCGCACGGGCCCCTGCTCCCAGGCCCTGATCGACGCCGGCATCGGCCGCGTCGTCTTCGCCATCGCCGACCCCACGGGCAACGCCACCGGCGGCGCGGCCGCCCTGCGCGCCGCCGGCGTCTCCACCGAGGGCGGCCTCCTCGCCCACGAGGCGGCCACCGTCAACATGGCCTGGCTCACCTCGGTCCGCCTCGGGCGCCCCTTCGTCACGTGGAAGTACGCCGCCACGCTCGACGGGCGCAGCGCGGCCGCCGACGGCACCAGCCGCTGGATCACCTCGGCCGCCTCCCGCGCCGACGTCCACCGGCTGCGCGCCGAGGCCGACGCGGTCGTGGTCGGCTCCGGCACCCTGCGCGCCGACGACCCGCACCTCGCCGTACGGGGGCAGCTCGTCGAAGAAGGAGAAGGAGAGGGAGAGGGAGAGGGAGAAGGTGAGGGCGCCGCGGTGCAGCCGCTGCGCGTCGTCGTCGACACCCACGCCTCCGTCAAGCCCGGCGCGCGCGTCCTCGACGACGCGGCGCCGACCCTGATCGCCGTCGGCGAGGACGCGGACACCGGCCACCTGCCGGGCGTGGACGTCGTCCGCCTGCCCCGCGCCGGGGCCGGCCGCGGCGGGCTGGACGTGCCCGCGCTGCTCGCCGAGCTGTACGGGCGCGGGGTCCGCTCCGTCCTGCTCGAAGGCGGTCCCGCCCTCGCCGGCTCGTTCCTCGCGGCCAAGGCCGTGGACCGCGTCATCGGCTATCTCGCTCCCGCCCTGCTCGGCGCCGGGCCGGCCGCCCTCGGCGACGCCGGCGTCGGCACCATCGCCCGGGCCCTGCGCCTCGAGGTGACCGACGTCGCCCGGCTCGGGCCCGACCTGCGGATCACCGCGTTCCCCACCACTTCCGCCACCGCCTCTGAGGAGAACTGACAGTGTTCACCGGAATCGTCGAAGAACTGGGCGAGGTCGTCTCCGTCGAGAACCTCGGCGACAGCTCCCTGTTCCGGCTCCGCGGCCCGATCGTCACCGAGGACGCCAAGCACGGCGACTCGATCGCCGTCAACGGCGTGTGCCTCACCGTCGTGGAGACCGCCGGCGGCGAGTTCACCGCGGACGTGATGGCCGAGTCCCTCAAGCGCTCCAGCCTCGGCGCCCTCGTCCCGGGCTCGCGCGTCAACCTCGAACGCCCCATGGCGCTCGGCGGCCGTCTCGGCGGCCACCTCGTCCAGGGCCACGTCGACGGCACGGGCACGGTGCTGGAGCGGATCCCCGGCGAGCACTGGGAGATCGTGAAGATCGGCCTGCCGGCGGAGCTCTCCCGCTACGTCGTCGACAAGGGCTCCATCACCGTCGACGGCATCAGCCTCACCGTGGTCGAGGCCGGGGCCGACTTCTTCACCGTCAGCCTCATCCCCACCACGCTCGAACTGACGACGCTCGGCATCAAGCAGCCCGGCGACCTCGTCAACCTCGAAGTGGACGTCCTCGCCAAGTACGTCGAGCGGCTGCTCGGCGGCGGCGCCGGCCCGGCCGGGGAGCCCGTCGCATGAGCGCCCTGAACTGGCTCACCGCGGAGGCGTTCAGCGCCTTCGGGCAGCACGTCATCTGGTCCGACCTGATCGGCAACAGCATCGGGCTCGCCGCCCTCGCCCTCGGCTGGCGGCGCTCCATATGGACCTGGCCCGTGCAGTTCCTCTCGGGCGTCGTCCTCGTCGCCGCGTACGCCTCCGCGCACCTCAGCGGCGGGGTCGGCAAGCAGCTCCTCGTCATCGGCGTGGCCGTGTGGGGCTGGCGGCAGTGGCACCGCGGCAAGCAGGAGGCGCAGGACGGCTCCATCGCCGTCCGCTTCGCCACCTGGCGCGAGCGCGCGGCACTGCTGGGCGGCACGGCGCTCGGCACCCTCGCCGTGGGCGGCCTCTTCACGGCCGTGCCGGAGCTGTCCTGGAACCCCTGGCCGGACGCGTACATCTTCGTCGGCACGCTCGCCGCGATGGTGGCCCAGGCCCGCGGGCTCATCGAGTTCTGGGTGGCCTGGCTGCTGGTCGACGTCGTGGGCGTCCCGCTCGCCTTCAGCAGCGGCCTCGCCTTCTCCGGCCTGGTCTACGTCTTCTACCTCGCCCTCGTCCTGTGGGGCATGCGCGACTGGTGGCTGCGCTCGCGCACCGGCACTGCCGCCCTGGAAGGAGCACTCTCGTGAGCGACGCGCGGGCGGCCGCCGGGCTGCTGCCGACAACGAAACCCGCACCTCTGCGCCGCCCGGGCGGAGAAGCGAACAAAGGAGTAGGGGCATGACCATTCTTGACGCCTTCGCCCCGGTCGGTGAGCTCGTCCTCGACCCCGTCGAGCGTGCCGTCGCCGACATCGCCGCCGGCCGGCCCGTCGTCGTCGTGGACGACGAGAACCGCGAGAACGAGGGCGACCTCGTCGTCGCCGCGGAGAAGGTCACCCCCGAGATCGTCGCCTTCATGATGAGCGAGTGCCGCGGGCTGATCTGCGTACCGCTGGAAGAGGACGACGTCGACCGGCTCGACCTGCCGCAGATGGTCGCGGACAACACCGAGTCCATGCGCACCGCCTTCACCGTCTCCGTCGACGCGTCCCGCGCGCACGGCACGGACACGGGCATCTCGGCCGCGGACCGGGCGATCACCATCCGGCTGCTGGCCGACCCGGCCGCCGTCCCGGGCGACTTCGTCCGCCCGGGGCACGTCTTCCCGCTGCGGGCCAAGCCCGGCGGCGTCCTGGTCCGCAACGGCCACACCGAGGCCGGGGTCGACCTGGCCCGGCTGGCGGGGCTGCGGCCCGCCGCCGCGATCGTGGAGATCGCCGGCGAGGACGGCGCGATGCTGCGGCTGCCGGAGCTGGTCCCGTTCGCCCGCAAGCACGGCCTGGCGATCATCTCCATCGAAGACCTGATCGCCCACCGCCGCGCCGTGGAGACGACGGCCGCCGACGTTCCCGAGGCGCCCGCGGTGCCCGGCGTGCGCCGCGAGGCCGTGACGCGGCTGCCCACCGCCTTCGGCGACTTCCGCGCCCACGGCTACCGCTCGGCGGCCGACGGCGTCGAGCACATCGCCCTGGTGGCGGGCGACCTCGGCGACGGCGAGGACGTGCTGGTGCGCGTCCACTCCGAGTGCCTGACGGGCGACGTGTTCGGCTCGCTGCGCTGCGACTGCGGCCCGCAGCTCCAGGCATCCATGGAGCGCATCGCCGCCGAGGGCGGCGTCGTCCTCTACCTGCGCGGGCACGAGGGCCGCGGCATCGGCCTGCTGCCCAAGCTGCGCGCCTACGAGCTCCAGGAGGACGGCCGCGACACGCTGGACGCCAACCTGGAGCTGGGCCTGCCCGCGGACGGCCGCGACTACGCGGCGGGCGCGGAGATCCTCGCCGACCTGGGCATCCGCTCGCTGCGGCTGATGACCAACAACCCCGACAAGAGCGCGGCCCTGGCCCGCCACGGGCTGACCGTCACCGGCCGGGAGCCCGTGCCCGTCCAGGCCGGGGAGCACAATCTGCGGTACCTGCGCACGAAGCGGGACCGCATGGGGCACGACCTGCCCTGGCTGGACGGCGCGCACGCCTCCGTCTGCACCACCAACCAGTGACCGGCACCGGAACACACCGAACGAGGAGAGTGGAAGAGTGAGCGGCAAGGGCGCCCCCGAGCTGAGTGTGAAGAACTGCCAGGACCTGCGCGTGGCCGTGATCGCCGCGCAGTGGCACGAGAAGGTCATGGACGGCCTGGTCGACGGCGCCCTGCGCGCGCTGCACGACCTCGGCATCGACGAGCCGACGCTGCTGCGGGTGCCCGGCAGCTGGGAGCTGCCCGTCGCCGCCAAGGTCCTCGCGGGCCGCGGCTACCACGCGATCGTCGCCCTCGGCGTCGTCATCCGCGGCGGTACGCCCCACTTCGACTACGTGTGCCAGGGCGTCACCCAGGGCCTCACCCGGGTGGCCGTGGACACCGGAGTGCCGGTGGGCTTCGGCGTCCTCACGTGCGACGACGACGAACAGGCCCTGGACCGGGCCGGCCTGGAGGGCTCGAACGAGGACAAGGGCCACGAGGCCGTCACCGCCGCGGTCGCCACCGCGGTGCTTCTCCGCTCGGTGTCCGAGCCCTGGCACTGACGGCGGGGGCGGACCCCGTAGGGTAGGACGCACCATGTCCAAGAAGACGTTCGAGGAGCTCTTCGCCGAGCTCCAGCAGAAGGCCACCGGCGATCCCGCCGTCTCCCGCACCGCCGAGCTCGTGGGCAAGGGCGTCCATGCCATCGGCAAGAAGGTGGTCGAAGAGGCCGCCGAGGTGTGGATGGCCGCCGAGTACGAGGGCGCCGACGCCACCGCCGAGGAGATCTCCCAGCTGCTGTACCACGTTCAGGTGATGATGGTCGCCCGCGGGATCTCGCTGGACGACGTCTACGCCCACCTCTGATCAGCACCGCCGCACCACTGCATCACCCCTGCACTACCGCACCACCCCGCACATCCCCAGCACCATCCTCACGCACAAAGGAAACCGACCTCATGCTGCGCATCGCCGTTCCCAACAAGGGTTCTCTCTCCGAGCCTGCGTCGGCGATGCTCCATGAGGCCGGCTACCGCCAGCGCAAGGACCGCAGGGAGCTCGTGCTGGTCGACTCGGCCAACGACGTCGAGTTCTTCTTCCTCCGCCCCCGCGACATCGCCGTCTACGTGGGCTCCGGCAAGCTCGACATCGGCATCACCGGCCGTGACCTGCTGCTGGACTCGGGCTCGCAGGCCGAGGAGATCATGCAGCTCGGCTTCGCCGGCTCCACCTTCCGCTACGCGACCCGGCCGGGCACGGCCGAGGACGTCAGCGAGTTCGGCGGCATGACGGTGGCCACGTCCTTCTCCGGCCTGGTCACCAAGCACCTCGCCGACAACGGCGTGGACGCCTCCGTCGTCCACCTCGACGGCGCGGTCGAGACGGCCATCCAGCTCGGCGTCGCCGAGATCATCGCGGACGTCGTGGAGACCGGCACCACCCTGCGCAACGCCGGCCTGGAGATCATCGGCGAGCCGATCCTGGAGTCCGAGGCCGTCGTCATCCGCCGCTCCGGCGCGCCGGCCGGCGACCCGAAGGTCCAGCAGTTCCTCCGCCGCATGCAGGGCGTCCTCGTCGCCCGCCGCTACGTGATGATGGACTACGACATCCGCGTCGAGCACGTGGAGCGCGCCGTCGCCCTCACCCCCGGCCTGGAGTCGCCGACCGTCTCCCCGCTGCACCACGAGGGCTGGGTCGCGGTCCGCTCGATGGTCCCGTCCAGCGACGCCCAGCGCATCATGGACGAGCTGTACGAGCTGGGCGCCCGCGCCATCCTCACCACCAACATCCACGCCTGCCGCCTCTGACCGGCCCGGCCCTTCCCACCCAGCGAGAGCCACCAGCGACGTGTCCACGCCCGTATCCCCGTCCGGCCCGCCCGGGCTCCCGGTCACCTTCCGCCCGACCCGCACCCGGGTCGTGCTGATGAGCCTGGGCACCGCCCTGCTCGTCGTGCTCACGGCGGTGTCCTTCCTGCTCGACGCGGCGACGGCCGGGGACCGGGCCTCCTTCATCGGCACCGGCCTGCTGGTCTTCGCGTTCCTCGGGCTGCTCAGCCGGCCCAAGGTGGTCGCCGCGCAGGACGGGGTCACGGTGGTGAACCTGACCACCAAGCGGCGGCTGGAGTGGGCCCAGGTCGTCCGCGTCACCCTGCGCCCGGGCGACGCCTGGGTCCATCTGGACCTGGCCGACGGCACGACCCTGCCGGCCATGGGCATCCAGCCCGGCATCGCCAAGGACCAGGCCATCGCCGACGCCCGGGCGCTGCGGGCCCTGGTGGAGGAGCACGGCACGGGGACCTCCGCCACCTGATCACCTGATCGCCACCTGATCGCCGGCAGGCAGGCCCGGCGGTGGGCGCGGTTCCTTGATTACTCTGGTGCCCACGGGCACACACGTGCCCCGTCCCGCACGAGGAACCGGCCGTGGCACGCCCGCACGGCCCGCGGGGCACCTGCGACCCGAGGAGTGACTCCCTCCGGCAATGGACGGATCGTCCTGTAGTACCCGCGCCGCCGCCCGCACCGTGGAGGCGGCGGCATGAGCATCACCGTGTCCCTGCTGCTGCTCGCAGCAGCGCTCCTCCTCATCCTCGCAAACGGCTTCTTCGTCGCCGCCGAGTTCGGCCTGGTGACCGTCGAGAAGCCGGAGGCCGAACGGGCCGCGGCCGGCGGCGACCGCCGGGCCCGCACCGTCGTCGCCTCCCTGCGCGAGCTCTCCTTCCAGCTCTCCGGGACCCAACTCGGCATCACCATCACCTCCTTGGTCGTCGGCATGCTGGCCGAGCCGGCCCTGGGCCGGCTGCTCACCGGGCCGCTGGCCACGGCGGGCCTGCCCGCCGGGGCCGCGCCGGGCGCCGCGGTCGTGACCGGCATGCTGGTGGCGTCCGCGGTGCAGATGGTCATCGGTGAGCTGGTGCCCAAGAACTGGGCGGTCTCCCGGCCCTTGCAGGTCGCGCGGTTCGTCGCCGGGCCGCAGCACGCCTTCGCCCACTTCTTCCGGCCCGTGATCACCCTGCTGAACGCGGTCGCCAACCGGCTCGTCCGGGCGCTCGGCGTCGAGCCCGCCGAGGAGCTGGCCTCCGCCCGCACCCCCGGCGAACTCGTCTCCCTGGCCCGGCACTCGGCGCGCGCCGGCGCCCTGGAGCAGGACACCGCGGACCTGTTCGTCCGCACCCTCTCCCTCGGCGACCTCACCGCGCAGCACGTGATGACGCCGCGCGTGAAGGTCAGCGCGCTCCAGTCCTCGGCGACCGCCGAGGACGTCCTCAACCTCACCCGTGCCACGGGGCTCTCGCGCTTCCCGGTCTACCGGGAGCGCCTGGACGACATCGTCGGCATGGTCCACCTCAAGGCCGCCCTTGCGGTCCCGTCCGGCGAGCGGCTGCGCACGCCGGTCGGGCGGATCTCCGTGCCGCCGGTGCTGGTGCCGGAGACGCTGCCGGTGCAGCCGCTGCTGGAGCAGCTGCGCAGCGAGCAGCCGATAGCCGTGGTCGTCGACGAGTACGGCGGCACGGCGGGCGTGGTGACCCTGGAGGACATCGTCGAGGAGCTCGTCGGCGAGGTCCGCGACGAGCACGACCACGAGGACGCCGACCGGCCCGAACTGGCCCCCGTGGCCTGCGAGGACGGGCGGGCGGCGTGGGAGGCCGACGGCGGCTGCCGGGTCGACGCCCTGCGCCGCATAGGCCTGGAGGCGCCGGACGGGCCGTACGAGACGGTCGCCGGTCTCGTCGCGGACCTGCTGGGCCGCATCCCGGCGGCGGGCGACGCCGCCGAGCTGCCCGGGTGGCGGATCTCGGTGCGCCGGGTCGCCCACCACCGGGCCGAGCGGGTGCGCTTCGCGCGCGCCCTCGCGGGCAGGGGGGAGGCGCGATGAGCGTCCTGCAACTCCTCTTCGCCGCGCTGCTGGTGCTCGCCAACGGCTTCTTCGTGGGCGCCGAGTTCGCGCTGGTGTCCGTGCGCCGCAGCCAGATCGAGCCGAAGGCGGCCGCGGGCTCGGGACGGGCCCGTACGGTCCTGACCGGCCTGGAGAACTTGCCGCAGATGATGGCCGCCGCCCAGTTCGGCATCACGGTCTGCTCGCTGACGCTCGGCGCGGTCGCCGAGCCGACGGTGGCGGCGCTGCTGGAGCCGGTCTTCGAGGCGGTGCGGATGCCCGCCGGGCTGATCCACCCGCTGGGGTACGTCATCGCGCTCGCGGTCGTGGTCTTCCTGCACCTGGTGATCGGCGAGATGGTGCCGAAGAACCTGGCCATGTCGGCGCCCGACCGGGCGGCGCTGTGGCTGGGGCCGGGGCTGGTGGCGTTCGCCCGGGTGTGCAGGCCGGTCACCCGGCTGCTGGGCGCGTGCGCGCACGGCGTGCTGCGGCTCTTCCGCGTCGAGCCCAAGGACGAGGTGGAGGCCGTCTTCACCAGTGAGCAGCTGACGCACCTGGTGGCGGACTCGCGCCAGGCGGGCCTGCTGGAGCGGGCCGAGCAGGAGCGCCTGGAGGACGCGCTGGAGCTGGGCAGCCGCCCGGTCACCGACGTCCTCCTCGACCCCGCGTCGCTGGTCACGGTCGACCCGTCCGTCACGCCCCGGCAGATCGAGGAGCTGACGGTGCGGACCGGCTACTCCCGCTTCCCGGTGTGCGCGGCGGGCGGCGCCGTCATGGGCTACCTGCACGTCAAGGACGTCCTGGACCTGGAGGACCGCGAGCGCGCGGTGCCGCAGCGGGTCTGGCGGCGGGTCGAGACCGTACGGGCCGAGCTGCCGCTGGACGACGCCCTGACCGTGATGCGCCGGGCCGCCTCCCATCTGGCCGCGGTCACGGACGCGTCGGGGCGGGTGCTGGGCCTGGTGGCGCTGGAGGACGTGCTGGAGAAGCTGGTGGGCGAGGTCCGCGACCCGGCCCACCGCCGCGCTCCGGTGCCCCCGGCGGCTCCGCGCTCCCGGCTGGCGGACCCGCGCGTCCCGGAGGAGCAGGAGGCGGAGGTCATGGCGGGCTGAGGACCGCCGGGCGGGCATGGCGGGCTGAGGACCGCCGGGCGGGCGCCGTATCGCCTGGGGCCGCGCCCGCGTTGAGCCGGTATGAGACCTTTCACCGGACCGGTTCCGCGCGGGCTGCTCGGTTGCACAGCGGCCCTGCTCGCTCTTGCGGCGCTCCTTCTGGGGGCGCAGCAGCGCCCGGCTCACGGGGCGCAACCGCGCCCCGTGAGCGAGCTCTTCGGCAGGAAGGTCAAGGTCCTGCCGGAGACCCGGCCCGTCGTCGCGCTGACGTTCAACGCGGCATGGGACGAGGCCGGGATCGGGGACGTCCTGGCGACGCTCCGGCGGGAAGGGGTGCCGGCGGCGTTCTTCCCGACCGGGCAGTTCGCCGAGCGGCATCCGGGGGCGGTGCGGGCCATGGCCGCGCAGGGGTTCGGGCTCGGCAATCATTCGTACAGCCACCCGTACTTCGACCGGCTGGACCCCGAGGAGACGGCCACGGAGGTGCTGCGGGCGGACCGGGCGATCCGCGCGGCGGGGCGGACGGAGCCGTTGCCGTTCTTCCGCTTCCCCTACAGCGCGACCACGCCCCGCGCAATCGTGGCGGTCAACGCACTGGGTTTCGCGGACCTCGAGTTCACGGCCGACACCAAGGGCTACCTCGGCGCGTCGCACGGCATGACCGTTGACGAGGCCGTGCGGCGGGCCCTGGACGCACTGAAGCCGGGAGCGGTGATCCAGATGCACGTGGGCAGCGACGACGGCGGGCCGGTGCTCGACGCGCTCGCGCTTCCGCGGATCGTCGCGGGGGCGCGGGCGCGCGGGTACGGCTTCGCGGACCTGCGCGCTTACACCGGCAGGGCATATGCCGGGAGGCCCTGCCCGTTCATCCGTTCCGGTCAACTACCGCACCCGCCCCCCTACTCTGCGTATTCACGTGTCACTCTGTGTGCATGACGCTGACTTGGGCGAAGCCCGCGGCGCCGGCCGGGATCGAGGACGTGCTGGCGCAGATGCGGATGCTGGACGGAGCGCTCCCCCCGCGGGACGGGGTGCATGTCTTCAACCGCGTGTATCTGTCGGTCACGCAGCGGGTCGGGGAGCATGCGGAGGCCGGAGGGTTCCGGGAGGGCGCGGCGGCCACGGAGCTCGCCGTGCGGTTCGCGGCGCGCTATCTGGCCGCCGTCGACCACGTGGCGGCGGGCCGCCGGCCGCCCGCGTGCTGGCAGCCGCTGTTCCAGCTGCGCGGCCACCCGGCCGTCCGGCCGCTGCAGTTCGCGCTCGCCGGCATCAACGCCCACATCGGGCACGACCTCGCCCTGGCCCTCGTCGACACGTGCCGGGCGCTGCGCCTCCAGCCGTACGCACTGGAGGCGGACTTCGACCGGGTGGGCGCCCTGCTGGTCGCCATGGAGGAGCGGATCCGCGAGGACCTCATGCCCGGCCCGGATCTGCTGGACGTCGCCGATCCGCTGACGCACCTGGTGGGTTCGTGGTCCCTCCAGGCGGCGCGGCGCGGGGCGTGGGCGTCCTTCCGCGCGCTGTGGGCGGTGCGCGGACTGCCCGACGTGGCCGAGGAGCTGACCGAGCGGATCGACGCGAGCATCGGGCTGGTGGGGCGCTGCCTGCTCACGCCCCTGGGGTGAGGACCCCCGGCTGGGGGGCCGGGGGTCCTCGGTCCGGGGAGGCCGCGGAGGCCGCGGAGGCCTCCGGGGGCTCGGAGGAGGAGGCTCAGTCCTCCGGGAGCTCGACCGGCGCGAGCTCGTCGTAGCGGTCGCCGGGGCCCGGGTTCGTCGGGTCGGTCTCGCCGCCGAACTGGTGCATGACGCCCCACACGGCGTTGAGCGCGGTCTGCACGGCGCCCTCGGCCCAGCCGGCCGTCCAGGAGATGTCGTCGCCGGCGAGGAAGAGCCCGCGCTTGTCCTCCGGCAGGCGGTCCTGCATGAAGTGCGTGAAGAGGCGCCGCTGGTAGCGGTAGTGGCCGGGCAGGTTCGCCTTGAACGCGCCCATGAAGTAGGGCTCGTTCTCCCAGGAGACGGTGACCGGGTTGCCGATGATGTGCTTCCGGATGTCGACCTTGGGGTAGATCTCGCCGAGCGACTTGAGCATGACCTCCAGGCGCTCGTTCGCCGACAGCGGCAGCCACTTGAGGCTGTCGTCGCACCAGGTGTACGAGAGGCAGATGACGGCCGGCTTGCCGGGCCCGTCGTCCAGGAGGTAGGTGCCGCGCGTCATCCGGTCGGTCAGCGTCATCGACATGACGTCCCGGCCGGTCTCCTCGTCCTTGTCCAGCCAGAACGGCCGGTCGACCGGCACAAAGAGCTTGGAGGACTCCATGTAGTGGGTGCGCTCCATCGCCGTCCAGTGGTCGATGGGGAACAGCGAGTCGTCGCAGGCGATCTTCGACAGCAGCATCCACGACTGGGCGGTGAAGACCGCCGCCTTGTACGTACGGATGTCGCCGGTCGCGTCGGTGACCGTGATGCCGTTGCCGGCCGTGCGGTGCAGGCGGGTCACGGCCGGGCGCGGGTCGCCGCCGTGCAGCGAGGACAGCGAGGTGCCCGGCGCCCAGTGGACGATCTTCTGCGGCTCGCGCGCCCACAGCCGCTCCGGGAGCTGCTGGCTGCCGCCGACGATGCCGCGGTGGTGGTCGTCCGCCTCGGTGTAGACGACGCGCAGGATCTCCAGGATGGAGTTGGGGAAGTCGGTGTCCCAGCCGCCCGTGCCGAAGCCGACCTGGCCGAAGATCTCGCGGTGCCGGAAGGACTTGAACGCCTCCGATTCGCACAGGAAGCCGTAGAAGGTCTGGTTGTCGAGCTTCTCGACCAGCTTCGCCCAGATCTCCCGGATGCGCGGCACGTCGCGCTCGCGCAGGGCGCGGTTCATGTCGGAGAAGTCCGCGCCCTCCTCCAGGCAGGCGTTCCAGGCGTCGGCGACCTCGCGGTAGACCGGCGGCAGGTCGTCGATGGTCTTCGCGTAGTGCGACTCGCCCTTGAGGTCGACGACGGTCGATGGGGTGTCGGGCGCCAGCGGGTTGGGGAACGGCTTGGTCTCCAGGCCGGCCAGGTCGATGTAGTACTGGAGCGCCGTGGAGCTCGGCGGGAAGCGCATCGCGCCCATCTCGGCGGTCAGCGAGGGGTCGCAGCCCTCGAAGCCGACGGTGCGCAGCCGGCCGCCGATCTTGTCGGCCTCGTAGACGACGGGCTTGAGGCCCATCTTCATCAGCTCGTAGGCGGCGATGATGCCCGACAGGCCGCCGCCGATGACGGCGACCTCGGTGCCGTGCTCGGTCGCCGGTATCTGACCGATCCCCGCGGGGTGGGCGAGGAAGTCGTCGTAGGGGAACGGGAAGTCCGGGCCGACCATCGTGATCGGCGGCAGGACCGGCTCCGACGGCTCGTCGTGGGCGGCGTTGGGCACCATGGACGTCATCGGCTGAACTCTCCTGCGGAAGTGGGGGTTGCGGCTCTGGGGCGCGGGACGGGGCGGTGCGGGGCGGGGGTCAGACGAGCGAGGTGTACAGCTCCGGCCGTCGGTCGCTCAGGTAGGTGTTCTCGGCGCGCGAGGCCTTCAGCAGCGCCGGGTCCACGTCGGCGGTGATCAGGTCCTCGCCGTGGCCGGCCCGCGCCCGGACGGTCCCGTCGGGGGCGGCGAGGCAGCTGAGGCCGGCGAAGGAGTACTCCCCCTCGTCGCCGCATCGGTTGGCGTAGGCGATGTACAGCTGGCTCTCCCAGGCGCGCACCGGGATCACGCTCTGCGGCACGATCTCGTACGGGCGCATCAGCGCGGTGGGCGCGAGCAGCAGCTCGGTGCCGGCCAGGGCGTGGGCCCGCACGGTCTCGGGGAACTCGACGTCGTAGCAGATCAGCAGGCCGAGGCGGAGGCCCGCGAAGTCCGCCTGCACGACGGGTTCGGTGCCGGGCCGGAAGTGGGCCGTCTCGTACGCGCCGAAGAGGTGGGTCTTGCGGTAGTTCGCGAGGCGGGCGCCGTCGGGGGCGACGAGCTGGAGCGCGTTGTAGAGCGTGGCCGGGTCATCCGCGTCGCGCTCGGGGTAGCCGTAGGCGACGGCCAGGCCGTGCTCGGCGGCGATCCGCGCCACGGCGCGGGCGCCGGGGCCGTCGGCCGTCTCGGCGCGGTCGGCGACGGCGGCGCCGAGGGCGTAGCCGGTGAGGAACAGCTCGTTGGTGAGCAGCAGCCGGGCTCCGGCGGCGGCGGCCCGGCGGGCGGCGGCGTCGAGGGCGGCGAGGCTGTCCGAGGTGGAGGAGGGAACGCCGGCGGGGCCCTGGTACAGCGCGATACGCGACGGCGTCATGCGGCCTCACTTCACCTGGTCAAAAGGGGGTGGCGCGGGTGCCCCTGCGGGGGCGCGCGTTAAGACGCCTTGACGGTACGGGCCGCCGTCATGACCGGACAAGGCTCGTCCGTTGCGCGAGGGTGAGTGATTCGTTGCGCCTTTCCGCGGTTTCGGCGCGATTCGTTGCGCGGCCCCTACCGAGGGGTAGGCGGGGCCCTTCACGGTCCGGGCAGCGCGAGGGTCAGGAGGGGGCGCCGGAGCTGAAGCGGCGGAGGAGGGGGGAGAGCACGAGCACCGACTTGGTGCGCTCGACGAACGGCTCCCCGGCGATGCGCTCCAGCACGCGCTCGAAGTGGCGCATGTCGGAGGCGAAGACCTGCACGAGGGCGTCCGCCTCGCCGGTGACCGTGGACGCGGACGCCACCTCGGGGTAGCGCGACAGGCCGCGGTGGATCGCCTCGGGCGAGGTGTTCCGGCGGCAGTAGATCTCGATGAAGCCTTCCGTCTCCCAGCCGAGCGCCGCGGGGTCCACGCGGACGGTGAAACCGGTGATGGCGCCCTCGGCGCGCAGCCGGTCCACACGCCGTTTCACGGCCGGCGCGGACAGGCCGACCTCGGCGCCGATGTCGGCGTAGGAGCGCCTGGCGTCTTCGGCCAGGGCATGCACGATGCGTTCGTCGAGCTCATTCAATCGCACGGCGGGTGGATCACATTTCTACGGGTAACCAGCTGCTGCTACGAGCAGTAGATCACGTCCCCGGCCGTGTCCCCGACCCGAACGCAGCACCACCGCCCCCGGACGGCCGGGGGCGGTGGTGCGGTTCTTCAGCGGTGAGGGGCCACTCGGCCGGCGTGGAGAGGGTTACTTCTCCTCGCCGGACTTCGCCTGCGCCTGCTTGCCGCGCGCCTTCTTCTGCGGCTTCGGGCGGCCCTTGCCGGCGGCCTTCGAGGCGGGCGTGCCCGCGGAGGCGGACGCCTTCTTCGCCGCCGTGGTCCCGGCCTTCGTGCCGGTCCTGGCTCCGGTCTTCGGGCCGGCCTTCACGCCCGCCTTGGCACCGGTCTTCGGGCCGGCCTTGGTCCCGGCCTTCGGGCCGGTCTTCGCGGCAGCCGCCGCCTCCGCCGCGGGGACGGCCTCGGCCACGACCACGTCGCCCGTGGCCAGCCGCGAGCGCCGCATCCCGTAGACGAAGTAGATCACCAGGCCGACGAGCATCCAGCCGCCGAAGACCTGCCACGTGATGGCGTCGAGGCTGAGCATCATGTAGACGCACATCGCGAAGCCCAGGACCGGGAAGATCAGGCCGAGCGGCACCTGCGCCCCGGCCACCCGGAAGCGCACGCCCGAGAACGGCACCCGGAAGCTGCGGTGCATGTCGGGGCGGGTGAAGCGCAGCACGATGACGGCGATGTTCACCAGGGCGAAGGCGAAGAGCGTGCCGATGCTGGTGGCGTCGGCGAGCTGGCCGAGCGGGACCGCGGCGGCCAGGACGCCGCAGAACAGCGAGACGATGACGGTGTTCGCCAGCGGCACGCCCTTGCGGTTGACCTTGGAGAAGGTCTTGGGGACCAGGCCGTCGCGGGACATCGCGAAGAGGATGCGGGTCTGGCCGTACAGGACGGTGAGGACGACGCTGGCGATGGCGATGACGGCACCGGCGGCGAGCAGCACGGCCCAGATGCTCATGCCGGTGACGTCCTTCATGATCCCGGCGAGCGCGGCCTCGGAGCCCTTGAAGTCGCCCCACGGCATGGCGCCGACCGCGACGGCCGCGACCAGCACGTACAGCACCGTGACGATCAGCAGCGACAGCATGATCGCCTTGGGGAGGTCCTTCTTCGGGTTCTTGGCCTCCTCACCGGCGGTGGAGGCGGCGTCGAAGCCGATGTAGGAGAAGAAGAGCGTGGCGCCCGCGGCGCTGACGCCGCCGAGGCCGAGCGGCATGAAGGGCGTGTAGTTGCCGGCGCGGATGCCGGTGAAGGCCACGGCGCAGAAGAGCAGCAGGGCCACGATCTTCACGCCGACCATGATCGTGTTGGCGCGGGCGCTCTCCTTGGCGCCGCCGATCAGGAAGGCCATGCACAGCAGCACGACGAGCAGGGCGGGCAGGTTGAAGATGCCGCCGTCCGTGCCGGGCGGGTTGGCCAGCGCGTCCGGGATGGTGACGCCGATCGTGCCGTCGAGGAGCTCGTTGAGGTACTGGCCCCAGCCGACGGCCACGGCCGCGACGGAGACGCCGTACTCCAGGATCAGGCACCAGCCGCAGACCCAGGCGATGATCTCGCCCAGGGTGGCGTAGGCGTACGAGTACGAGGATCCGGAGACCGGGATGGTGCCGGCCAGCTCGGCGTAGGACAGGGCCGAGAACAGGGCCGTGACGCCGGCGAGCACGAAGGAGATCACGACGGCGGGGCCGGCGTCGGGGACGGCCGAGCCGAGCACGACGAAGATGCCGGTGCCGAGGGTGGCGCCGATGCTGATCATGGTCAGCTGCCACATGCCGAGCGAGCGGCGCAGGGTGCCGCCCTCGCCCTGGCCGCCCTCGGCGACCAGGCGCTCGACGGGCTTGCGGCGCATCAGGCGGGCGCCGAAGCCGGTGGCGGGCGGCGGGGAGAGCCGCTTGTCACCGGTGACGGGGGGCGCGGTGCCTTGGTCCAACACGGGGTTGCTCCGTTCATGACCTGCCGGTCGGGGGATGCCGGTCAGGAAGCGGCGGCCCACGGCGGCACCCGGGGGGCGCTGGGGCATGACAGAGCAAACCCGTAGCGAGGGGGTACCGCCGAGCAAGCGGTACCCGCCACTCCACGTTCTGCGCAGACCCTACGAGGTCAGGGCCCGCGCTCGTAATGCACCATTCTTGCGTATGCCCGGCTGATCATTGCGTCCGGGGGTCCAGAACGGGCGATCGTTGCACGTCGCGTTATGAATCGGTACATGGGCAACGAAAAAGGGGCGCGACCCGGCGAACCGGATCACGCCCCTTCCGGGGTGCGGACTACTGCCAGCTGGCGTGCAGCGGCTTGCCCTCGGCGTAGCCGGCGGCGCTCTGGACGCCGACGACGGCACGCTCGGCGAACTCGGTCAGGGAGCCGGCGCCCGCGTAGGTGCAGGAGGAGCGGACGCCCGCGATGATCGAGTCGATCAGGTCCTCGACGCCCGGGCGGGCCGGGTCGAGGAACATGCGCGAGGTGGAGATGCCCTCCTCGAACAGGCCCTTGCGGGCGCGGTCGTAGGCGGACTCCGTGGAGGTGCGGTTCTGCACGGCGCGCGCGGAGGCCATGCCGAAGGACTCCTTGTAGGAGCGGCCGTCGGCGGTCTGCTGGAGGTCGCCCGGGGACTCGTAGGTGCCGGCGAACCAGGAGCCGATCATCACGTTGGACGCGCCGGCGGCCAGGGCCATCGCCACGTCGCGCGGGTGGCGGACGCCGCCGTCGGCCCACACGTGCTTGCCGTACTTCTTCGCCTCGGCGGCGCACTCCAGGACGGCGGAGAACTGCGGGCGGCCCACGCCGGTCATCATGCGGGTGGTGCACATGGCGCCCGGGCCCACGCCGACCTTGATGATGTCCGCGCCGGCCTCGATGAGGTCGCGCACGCCCTCGGCGGCGACGATGTTGCCCGCGACGATCGGGACCTGCGGGTCGAGGCCGCGGACGGCCTTGATCGCGGCGATCATCGACTCCTGGTGGCCGTGCGCGGTGTCGACGACGATCGTGTCGGCGCCGGCCTCCAGCAGGGCCTTGGCCTTGCCCGCCACGTCGCCGTTGATGCCGACGGCGGCGGCGATGCGCAGCTTGCCGTCCGCGTCGGTGGCGGGGGTGTAGAGCGTGGCGCGCAGGGCGCCCTTGCGGGTGAGGATGCCGGCCAGGCGGCCGTCCTTGTCGACCGCGGGGGCGAGCTTGCGGTGGGCGCCGTCGAGCTGGTTGAAGGCCTCGCGCGGGTCCATGTCCGCGTCGAGGAGCAGCAGCTCCTTCGACATGACCTCGGACAGCTGGGTGAAGCGGTCCACGCCGGTCAGGTCGTGCTCGGTGACGACGCCGACGGGGCGGTGGTCCGCGTCGACGACGACGCCGGCGCCGTGGGCCCGCTTGGGCAGCAGGGACAGCGCGTCGGCGACGGTCTGGGAGGGGCTGAGGACGATCGGGGTGTCGAGCACGAGGTGGCGGCTCTTGACCCAGGAGATGACCTCGGTGACGACCTCGATCGGGATGTCCTGCGGGATGACGACGATGCCACCGCGGCGGGCGACGGTCTCCGCCATGCGGCGGCCGGCGATCGCGGTCATGTTGGCGACGACGAGGGGGATGGTGGTCCCGGTCCCGTCCTGGGCGGAGAGGTCCACCGCCTGGCGGGAGCCGACCGCGGAGCGGCTCGGCACCATGAACACATCGTCGTACGTGAGGTCGTACGGCGGCTTCTGGTCATTAAGGAAACGCATACTGGCTCTCTCACCTGCGATTTTACGTACGGAGCGGGTGGGGAGTCAGACCGGGCCGAGGCCGGATCGGGCTGAGGTTCCTGGACCCATCATCCACGATTGCGGGGCGTCGTGGCGAACTGGCGTGGCATTCTGTGACTTCGGCCAAGCGCTCCGGACGAGCCCTGTGGCTTCGCCCGAGGCGTCCGGCTTGCCTGCTTTTACGCCGTACGGTGCCCGCTGGAGCGGGAACGCGCCCTGAAAAGGAAGAAGCGGACGCCGTGCCCGTCGGCACGTACGCCCGCTCCACGCCGTTCGTGACGGCCTACGACCCGTCCGGGTCCGCCCGGTCGAGTGCCGGGCGGGGGCCCGGGCCCGTCTCGCTGAGGAGGTAGTCGGCGGCCGTGGTGTCCGTGACCAGGCTCGTGACCAGCCCGGACCGCAGCACCGCGCCGATCGCCGCCGCCTTGCGCCGGCCGCCCGCGATCGCGACGACCTCCGGTATCCGGCGCAGCCGGTCCGCCTCGACCGTGATGCAGCGCTCGCCCAGGTCACGGCCGATCCGGCGGCCCTCGGCGTCGAAGAGGTGCGCGGACATCTCCGCGGCGGCGCCCAGCGACGCGTAGTGGGCCCGCTCCTCCTCCGTCAGCATGTCGTAGACGGTCGAGATGCCCGGCGCCCACGAGCCGATGGAGACGGCCGCGACCGTCACCTTGTCGAAGTAGTCGAAGGCGCGGGCGATGCCCGTCTGGCCGCGCAGCGCGGCGGCCGTGGCCGGGTCCGGCAGCAGCATCGGCGCGTAGATCGGGTGCGCCTCGCCGCCGGAGACCTGCGCGGCGCGCCGCACGGCCTCCACCGAGCCGCGCTCCGCCGTGCCCGCGTCGTAGACGCCGGTGAGCTGGACGACGGTGCACGGCGGCAGCCGGTGCAGCGCCGCGGCCATGTGAATGGTCGAGCGGCCCCAGGCCAGGCCCAGCACATCGCCCTCGTGCACCAGCTCGCCGAGCAGGTCCGCAGCCACCTCGCCGAGGTTCTCGGGGTCGGGCGCGTCGTCCGCGGCGTCGGCGGGCGACTCGACGACCACCGCGTGGCGCAGGCCGTAGCGGGCGCGCAGCGCGTCGGAGCGCTCCGCGTCCAGCTCGGCGGGGACCCGGATCTCGATCCGCACGAGATCGCGTTCGAGCGCCGTCTCCAGCACCCGGGCGACCTTGAAGCGGCTCACGCCGAACTCCTCGGCGATCTGGATCTTCGATTTGCCCTCGAGGTAGAAGCGGCGGGCCATGGCCGCCGCCTGCACCAGCTCGGCGGGCCCCATCGGCGTGGCTGAACGGCCCGTCGACACCACCGTCTCCTCACTGTTCTCACACTGTTCGAGCTTGGACTCCACCGTCATCCTGTCAGAAACGGCGGTCCTTGATCAGACCCTGACCTTCGCGCTCAGCATTTCGGGCGAGCGCGGCGAGCCGCTCAGTGCCCGCAGGCCCGGGCCGCACCGGCCGCCACGCGCTCCGCCTGGGCGCGCAGGCCCCGTACGGCCGCCGCCGGGTCCTCCGTACCGTAGACGGCGGATCCGGCCACGAACACGTCCGCTCCGGCCTCCGCGCACCGCTCGATCGTCTCCGCCGAGACCCCGCCGTCGACCTGCAGCCACATCTGAAGGCCGTGCTTCGAGATCAGCTCCCGGGTGCGGCGGATCTTGGGCAGCATGATGTCCAGGAAGGCCTGGCCGCCGAAGCCGGGCTCGACCGTCATGATCAGCAGCATGTCCAGCTCGGGCAGCAGGTCCTCGTACGGCTCGATCGGCGTCGCCGGCTTCAGCGCCATCGACGCGCGGGCGCCCTTCGCCCGGATCTCCCGCGCGAGCCGCACCGGCGCGGCGGCGGCCTCCGCGTGGAAGGTCACCGACCCGGCGCCGGCCTCCACGTACTGCGGGGCCCAGCGGTCCGGGTCCTCGATCATCAGGTGGCAGTCCAGCGGGGTGTCCGTGGCCCGGCTCAGCGACTCGACGATCGGCACGCCGAGGGTGAGGTTGGGGACGAAGTGGTTGTCCATGACGTCGACGTGGAGCCAGTCGGCGCCCTTGACCGCCTCCGCCTCGTCGGCGAGGCGGGCGAAGTCAGCGGACAGGATGCTGGGGTTGATCTGCGCGGCCATGCCTTAAGCGTGCCATGCCCACTGCGCTCAGTTGTGCGGGGGCCTCCCCAACGGGGAGGCGAGGGCACGCCGCGCCCTCGCCCTTCCGGAGCCGGAGCGCGCCGCTACGCCGTGCGCCGGAGCAGCGCCAGGTACATCGCGTCCGTGCCGTGCAGGTGGGGCCACAGCTGGACGTCCGGGCCCTCGCCCAGGGCCGGAACGCCCTGCATGTGCGGACGCGCGTCGATCCACTCCGCGCTCACGCCGTCCCGCTTGAGCACGTCGTCCACGACGGCCTTCGTCTCCGCCGGGTGCGGCGAGCACGTCGCGTAGCCGACGACGCCGCCGACCCGCACGGCACGCAGCGCCTCCCGCAGCAGGTCGCGCTGGAGCGGGGCGAAGCCCGGCACGTCCTCCGGGCGGCGGCGCCAGCGGGCCTCGGGGCGGCGCCGCAGGGCGCCGAGACCGGTGCAGGGCACGTCGACGAGGACGCGGTCGAAGACGCCCTCGCGCCACGGCGGCCGCGTGCCGTCCGCGGCGATGACCTGGTACGGACCGGGGTTCCCGGCGAGCGCCCGCTCGACCAGGCGGGCCCGGTGCGGCTGCTTCTCGGAGGCCAGCAGCGCGGCCCCCCGCTCGGCGGCCAGCGCGCCCAGGAGCGCCGCCTTGCCGCCGGGGCCGGCGCAGCCGTCGAGCCAGCGGGTGTCCGGACCGTCCACCGGCACGGACGCGAGGGCGAGCGCGACCAGCTGGCTGCCCTCGTCCTGAACGCCGGCCCGGCCCTCCCGTACGGCGTCGAGCGCACCCGGCTCGCCGCCCTCGGCGAGCCGTACGGCGTACGGCGACCAGCGGCCCGGCAGCGCGGAGTCCTCGCCGACGGCCGCCAGCAGCTCCTCCGGGGTGGAGCGGCCCGGCCGGGCGACCAGCGTGACCTCCGGCCGCTCGTTGTCGGCCTCCAGCAGGTCCTCGATGCCGGCGCGGCCGCCGCCGAGGGCGTCCCACAGGGCGGAGACGACCCAGCGCGGGTGCGCGTGCACCACGGCGAGGTGCTCCTCGGGGTCGTCCTCGTACGGCGGGGCGACCTTCTCCAGCCACTCCTCCATGTCGTGCGCGGTGATCTTCCGCAGCACGGCGTTCACGAACTTCGCCCGCCCGTCGCCGAGCACGACGCGCGCCAGCTCCACGCTGGCGGACACCGCCGCGTGCGGCGGGATGCGCGTGCCGAGCAACTGGTGGGCGCCGAGGGAGAGGACGTCCAGGACCGGCGGGTCCACCTCGCGCAGCGGCCGGTCGACGCACGCCGCGATGATCGCGTCGTACGTCCCCTGGCGGCGCAGCGTGCCGTAGACCAGCTCCGTGGCGAGCGCGGCGTCGCGCGCCTCGAAGTCGCCCTTCTCCCGGGCCTTGCGCAGCAGCGGCGGCAGGACCAGGTTCGCGTACGCGTCCCGCTCGTCGACCGCCCGCAGCGCCTCGAAGGCGAGGATCCGCACCGGGTCCTTCTTGGGCCGGCGGTAGGGCTTTGCGGGGCGGCGGGCGGGACGGTCGTTCACGAAAGGTGCTCCGGGGCTGTGGTGGCGAAGGTGTCCAGCCTACGCTCTGCCCTCTGCGCTCCGCCTTACGCTCTGTGCTCCGCTTTACGCTCTGCGCCCCGCGTCCACGCTTTGTGCCCCGCGCCGCCCTCAGGCCGCGCCGAGCCGCTCGCCTGCGGCGATGCGGACGCCGCGGGCCCAGTCGGCGGCCTTCATCGGCTTCTTGCCCTGCGGCTGGACCCACTGGAGCTCGACCGCGTGGGAGCCCGTACCGACGTGCACGGAGTTCTTCGCGGCGCCGATCTCGCCGGGGGCGAGGCCCGCCCGGTCGGGGGTGGGCGCCACGGACATGACCTTCAGGCGCTCGCCGCGGAAGAGCGTCCAGGCGCCAGGCGCCGGGGCGCAGCCGCGGACCACGCGGTCCACGCGGAGCGCCGGGGCCGACCAGTCGATCCGGGCGTCCTCGACGTTGATCTTCGGGGCGAGGGAGACGCCCTCGGCGGGCTGCGGCACGGCCTTCAGCGTGCCGTCCTCGATGCCGTCCATGGTCGCGGCGAGCAGCCCGGAGCCGGCGAACGCGAGCCGGGTCAGCAGGTCGCCGCTGGTGTCCGTGGGCCGCACGTGCTCGGTGACCACGCCGAAGACCGGGCCCGAGTCCAGGCCCTCCTCGATCAGGAAGGTGGAGGCGCCGGTCATCTCGTCGCCCGCGAGGATCGCGTGCTGCACGGGGGCCGCGCCGCGCCACGCCGGCAGCAGGGAGAAGTGCAGGTTGACCCAGCCGTGCGCGGGGATGTCCAGGGCGGCCTTCGGCAGCAGCGCGCCGTAGGCGACGACCGGGCAGCAGTCCGGGGCGATCTCGCGCAGCCGGGCGAGGAAGTCCTCGTCGCGCGGGCGCGCCGGCTTGAGCACCTCGATGCCGGCCTCCTCCGCGCGCTCGGCGACGGGGCTCGCGACCAGGCGGCGGCCGCGGCCCGCGGGGGCGTCGGGCCGGGTGACGACGGCGACGACCTCGTGGCGGTCCGAGGCGAGCAGGGCGTCGAGGGCGGGAACGGCGACCTCGGGGGTGCCGGCGAAGACGAGCCTCATGGGTGGCGAACTACCTCTCCTCGAGCGCCGAGCGGAACGGCCCACCAGTCTAAGGGGCCTTTGGCCCGGGGGGCGTACGGACAGTCACGCGCCTCATTCCGGCGGATGTGCGCCCCCATACCGTGACCCGGTGGCCCATGGCGCGTTGTGGTCAAGAGAGATTGACCGAATGGCGCCGCCGCCGCGGGACTCTTCCGTTGCTCGTCGGCCGTCGCGTCAACTCTCGTCATTTTCCGTCCTTTTACCCCGCCGGTCCGAGAGGCTTCTTCATGGCCGACCACGCAACCCACGACGCCCAGGCACGGGCCAGCCTGCATCTGTTGGTCCGGGACATCGAGCGGGTCCGCAGGCAGGTGGACGCCCTGCGCACCCTCACCGCTCAGCTGGGCAACGTCTACCGCCCGCGGCGCACCGGCCCCTCGGCCGGCTTCGTCGTCTACGGGCGGGCTCCCGCGCCGACGGTACGGCTGGCGCAGGAGCTGCGGGACAGCGTCGAGACCCTGGTGACGGCCGCGGTCGACTTCGACCGCTCGCTGGGCTTCTCGTGGGACGCGGTGGGCTCGGCGCTCGGGGTCACCAAGCAGGCGGTGCACCGGCGTTACGGGGCGCGCCGTACGAACGGGGCCGCATCCGCGGAGGCCCCGGAGGCGGTCCGGACGGCGGAGCCGTCGCCGGTCCCGGTCGTCCCGGCGGCCCGCACCGTCCCGGGCCAGACCCCACCCCCCGCCCACCGCGAAGAACGCCCCCCGGCCTTCCCGGGCCCCCGCAACGGCTAGCCCTGCGGGCGGCGGACCCGGCATGCCCGGTGCCGGGCACGTCACTTCCGCCGCGGGACGGGTCGCCGTCGCGGCGGGAGCCCAAGAGCCCCGGCACCGCGCGCCCGCCGCAACGGCGAGCAGCCGAGCACAACGCCACCGGCGGTGCCGCGCCCACCCCGGGCCGGAACGGCGCCGCCGGCCCGCACCGCGGTGGATCCCAAAGGCCGGAGCCCGGAGACCGTTCGGGTCCCCGCCGGAGGCGAGCCGTCAGCCGATGTCCGGAGGGTCGACCCGTAGGCGGACCGGTTCGCCGTCGCGGCGGGCGAGCCGGGTCGCCTGGGCCGTCTTGAGGGCCGCGGCCAGGGCCGCGCCGCGGCCGGGGCGGACGCGGAGGAGGGCACGGTCCCACCGCTCCCCCGGCGGCGGATCGCCGGGCCGCCGCGGGCGGCCCGCGGCCGTCACGGGCAGGGGCACCGGCCCGAGCACCTCCGCATCCTCCGGAAGCTCCGCCGCCGCGAGCAGATCGGCGACATCCCCCGGCGGCCCGGAGACGGACGCCATCCGGGACACCGGCGGGAAGCCGAGCTCGGCCCGGTCGGCGAGCTCCCGCATCGCATGCCCGGCGGGATCCCACCGTACGAGCGCCTGCACGGGCCGCAGCGTGGGCTCCGCGACCACGACGACGACCCCGCCGTCCTCCTGCCCGCGCACGAGCGCCGCCGCGGACAGCCAGCGCCGCAGCGCCTCCTCCCCCGCCCGCAGGTCGGGGAAGCCGAGCAGCGCCCAGCCGTCGAGCAGCAGGGCCGCGGCATAACCGCCCTCGGCGACGGGTTCCGCCCCGGGGGTGGAGACCACGATCGCGGGCCGGTCGGGCACCGTGTCGAGGATGTGATCCCGCCCGGAGGTCCGTACGGGCACGGACGGGAACGCCCGGCCGAGCTCCTCGGCGGTGCGCCCCGCGCCCACGACCCGGGCCCGCAGCCGGGAGCCGCCGCACTCCGCACAGTGCCAGCCCGGGGGCGCGTCCTGGCCGCACCAGCCGCACCGCAGCGCGCCGTCGGCGTCACCGGCCTCCAGCGGCCCGGCGCAGTGCCCGCACCGGGCGGGCTCGCGGCACCTCTCGCAGCCCAGGCGGGGCACATAGCCGCGCCGCGGCACCTGGACCAGCACCGGCCCGTGCTTGAGCCCCTCGCGGGCGGCCTGCCAAGCGTGACTGGGCAGCCGGGCGGCCCGCGCCGCCGCATCACGGGAATCGTCGACGTCGCCGACGGTCCGCACGGCGGGGGCGACGGCCCGCACGGTCTCACGGGCGGCGGCGAGCGGCAGGGCCCAGCCCGTGTTCACGAGCTGCGCGGCCTCCACCGTGCAGCCGAAGCCGCCGAGCAGGAACGCGGCCTTCTCGTGCACCGCACGCTGCACGAGCACCTCGCGGGAGTGCGGATGCGGGGCGTTCTGCGCGCTGTGGCTGGAGTCGCCGTCGTCCCAGACGGCGACGAGCCCGAGGTCCCGTACGGGCGCGAACATCGCCGCCCGCGTGCCGACCACGGCCCGCACCGAGCCCC
Source organism: Streptomyces klenkii (assembly GCF_003626645.1). Taxonomy (GTDB): domain Bacteria; phylum Actinomycetota; class Actinomycetes; order Streptomycetales; family Streptomycetaceae; genus Streptomyces; species Streptomyces klenkii. The sequence goes on from NZ_RBAM01000013.1 coordinate 151,941, forward strand.
GGCTGACCGCGAGCCAGCGGCGGTACCGCTCCTCGGGCCCGAGCTCGGCCGTCAGCAGCACGTGCCGGCCCTCCCCCAGGAGCTCCCCGAGGGCGGCGTCGACGCGCACGGCGTCCCGCCCGTCCGGCACGACGACCAGCGCGCCGCGCCCGGACGACAGCGCCGCCGCGGCAGCCCGCGCGAGCTCCTGCGGCCAGTGCGGGCCGGGCAGGGCCGTCCACACGGCCCGCGGGGTGTCCCCCCGGGCCACGGCGTCGAGGAACGCGGTCCCGGTGGGATACCGCACCCAGCTCCCGGGCTCCGGCGCCCCCGGCGGCGGCAGCGGCGCGGGCGACGGCTCGGCCTCGATGCGGGCGTGCCGGGGCGGTACGGCCAGCTGGAGCACGTCGGCGAGCGAACCGGCATACCGGTCGGCGACCGCCCGGCACAGCTCGTACAGCGCGGGACTGAGCACCGGCTCCGGCGAGAGCACCTGGGCGATCGCGGCGAGCGGCCCCTGATAGTCGGACTCGGCCACCCGGTCGACGATGTACCCGTCGAGCAGCCCGCCGCCTTCCCGGCGCCCCCCGCGCACATTGCGCGTCCCGGCCCCGAAACGCACCCGCACCCGCACGCCCGGCAGGGCGTCGGCGTCGAGCTCCTCGGGCACGGCGTAGTCCCACAGCCGGTCCAGGTGGACGGGGCCCTTGTCGACGAGCACGCGCGCGACGGGCAGCGTCTTGGCCAGCGGCGCACCCCGCCACGTGCGCGGCTTGGCCTTGGGCGCCTTGGCCTTCGCCTCGCGCACGCTCTCCCGGATGAGCGCAAGCTGCTCCCCGTGCTCCGGGACCCCGCCGCTCCGCCCGTTCTCGCTGCTCACAGCCACAGTCCTACCAGACCCCACTGACAACGCCGGGCGGACTGGATTTCCAGCCCGCCCGGCGCTTGAGGACAGCGGTGACCGGGGCGGTGCCCCGGAGGTGCTTACAGGCCCGCGGCCTTCTTCAGGGCGTCCACGCGGTCCGTGCGCTCCCACGTGAAGTCGGGCAGCTCGCGGCCGAAGTGGCCGTACGCGGCGGTCTGCGCGTAGATCGGGCGGAGCAGGTCGAGGTCGCGGATGATCGCGGCCGGGCGGAGGTCGAAGACCTCGCCGATGGCGTTCTCGATCTTGTCCGTGTCGATGGTGTTCGTGCCGAAGGTCTCGACGAACAGGCCCACCGGCTCGGCCTTGCCGATCGCGTAGGCGACCTGGACCTCGCAGCGCGAGGCCAGACCGGCCGCGACGACGTTCTTGGCGACCCAGCGCATCGCGTACGCGGCGGAGCGGTCGACCTTGGACGGGTCCTTGCCGGAGAAGGCGCCGCCGCCGTGGCGGGCCATGCCGCCGTACGTGTCGATGATGATCTTGCGGCCGGTGAGGCCGGCGTCGCCCATGGGGCCGCCGATCTCGAAGCGGCCGGTCGGGTTCACCAGGAGGCGGTAGCCGTCGGTGTCGAGCTTGATGCCGTCCTCGACGAGCTCCTTGAGGACGTGCTCCACGACGAACTCGCGGACGTCCGGCGCGAGCAGCGAGTCGAGGTCGATGTCGCTCGCGTGCTGCGAGGAGACGACGACGGTGTCGAGGCGGACGGCCTTGTTGCCGTCGTACTCGATGGTGACCTGCGTCTTGCCGTCGGGGCGCAGGTAGGGGATGGTGCCGTTCTTGCGGACCTCCGACAGGCGGCGCGAAAGGCGGTGCGCCAGCTCGATCGGCAGCGGCATCAGGTTCGGCGTCTCGTCGCAGGCGAAGCCGAACATCAGGCCCTGGTCGCCCGCACCCTGCTTGTCGAGCTCGTCCTCGTCGCCCTCGACGCGGGCCTCGTAGGCGGCGTCGACACCCTGGGCGATGTCCGGCGACTGGGCGCCGATGGAGACCGAGACGCCGCACGAAGCGCCGTCGAAGCCCTTCTTGGACGAGTCGTAACCGATCTCGAGGATCTTGTTGCGCACGAGCGAGGCGATCGGCGCGTAGGCCTTGGTCGTCACCTCACCGGCGACGTGGACGAGGCCCGTGGTGATGAGGGTCTCAACGGCGACACGAGACGTGGGGTCCTCGCGCAGCAGGGCGTCGAGGATGGTGTCGCTGATCTGGTCAGCGATCTTGTCGGGGTGACCCTCGGTCACGGACTCCGAGGTGAACAGGCGGCGGGACACATCGCTCCCTGGGGTTGCAGCGGCTGCTGGCTGATCATTGACGGACCCGGCCGAGAGCTGCGCTCGGCGCTGGGTCCACGGTCAGTTTATCCGGCGTTCTCGTGGTTGGGGCATCCTGTCTCGTATCACCGGCCTGGTGACCTGCGACACTCGCACGCTCCGGCGCGCGGAAAGCTCAGGCGAAGCGCCGCACGACGAGGTCCCAGACGGTGTCCGCAAGGTCGTCCTTGGGGCCGTAGGGAACCGGGGTCTCGGAGCCGTCGGGGGCCAGGACAACGGCCTCGTTCGCCTCCGAACCAAAGGTCTTCCGCTCCCCCACCTCATTGACAACCAGCAGGTCACAGCCCTTGCGGGCGAGCTTGGCGCGACCGTTGGCGAGGACGTCGTCGGTCTCCGCGGCGAAGCCCACGACGATCTGCCCGGGGCGCGGCCGGCTCGCCGAGAGCTCGGCGAGGACGTCGGGGTTCCGGATGAGCTCGACGGGCGCCGGCTCCTCGCCGTCCCGCTTCTTGATTTTGCCCTCGGCATAATGCGAAGGGCGAAAATCAGCCACCGCGGCGGCCATGACGACGGCGTCCGCGTCCTCGGCGGCCTTCAGAACGGCCTCCCGCAGCTGGACGGCCGTGCCCACCCGTATGACGTCGGCACCGGCCGGGTCGGCCAGCTCGCTGTTGGCGGCGACGAGCGTGACGCGGGCGCCGCGCGCGACGGCGGTACGGGCCAGGGCGTACCCCTGCTTGCCGGAGGAGCGGTTACCGAGGAAGCGGACGGGGTCGAGCGGCTCGCGGGTGCCGCCGGCGCTGATGACCACGTGCCGGCCGGCGAGGTCGGCGACCGGGGCCGCGGCACCGCGGGCCAGCACCCGGCGGCAGACCTCGAAGATCTCCTCGGGGTCGGGGAGCCGGCCCTTGCCGGTGTCGACGCCGGTGAGGCGGCCGACGGCGGGCTCGATGACGATCGCGCCACGGCGGCGCAGCGTCGCCACGTTCTCCTGAGTGGCCGGGTTCTCCCACATCTCGGTGTGCATGGCGGGCGCGAAGACGACCGGGCAGCGGGCGGTGAGCAGCGTATTGGTCAGCAGGTCGTCGGCGAGGCCGTGGGCGGCCTTGGCCAGCATGTCGGCCGTGGCGGGCGCGACCACGACGAGCCGGGCCTCCTGGCCGATGCGCACGTGCGGCACCTCGTGGACGCTCTCCCAGACCTCGGTGCCGGCGGGGTGGCCGGACAGCGCCGACCAGGTCGCCTCGCCGACGAAGTGCAGGGCCGAGGCCGTCGGCACCACGCGGACGTCATGGCCGGACTCGGTGAGCCGGCGCAGCAGCTCGCACGCCTTGTACGCGGCGATCCCGCCGCTGACCCCCAGGACGACCTTGGGCTTGTCCATCGTCTCCCCATCCATCGTTGAGTACAGCTCCATGACACACCAAAGGCCCGGCAGCCGTGCTGCCGGACCCGTGGTGACGAATATGTGCCGTGCTTACTGAGCCGGGGCCTCGATGGCCTCGGAGGTCAGCAGGCCCGCGTTGATCTCGCGGAGCGCGATGGAGAGCGGCTTCTCGTGGACGTGGGTGTCCACCAGCGGGCCGACGTACTCCAGCAGGCCCTCGCCGAGCTGCGAGTAGTACGCGTTGATCTGACGGGCGCGCTTGGCGGCGTAGATCACCAGGCTGTACTTCGAGTCGGTGGCCTCGAGCAGCTCATCAATCGGCGGGTTGATGATGCCCTCGGGCGCGGTGATGGAAGAGGACACTCTCTGCCTTCCGAAGGGGGGTGAAGAAAGATGGTCAACGGAGCAAGGCTAGCAGCTCACGCGCAACGTCCTCGACGGAGGTGTTGACCAGCGTGACGTCGAACTCCGACTCGGCGGCGAGCTCGACCTTGGCCGCCGCGAGGCGGCGCTCGATCACCTCGGCGGACTCGGTGCCCCGGCCGGTGAGCCGGCGGACCAGCTCGTCCCAGCTCGGCGGCGCCAGGAAGACCAGCCGGGCGTCCGGCATGGTCTCGCGGACCTGCCGGGCGCCCTGGAGGTCGATCTCCAGCAGCACCGGCTCGCCGGCCTCCAGGCGGTCGAGGACCGCCCGGCGCGGCGTGCCGTAGCGGTTGCCGGCGAACTCGGCCCACTCCAGCAGCTCACCGTTGGCGATGAGCTTGTCGAACTCCTCGTCGTCCACGAAGAAGTACTGGACACCGTCCTGCTCGCCGGGGCGCGGCTTGCGGGTGGTGGCCGAGACCGAGAGCCACACCTCGGGGTGCGCCTTGCGCATATGGGCGACGACCGTGCTCTTACCGACCCCGGATGGGCCGGAGAGCACGGTCAGCCGCGGTTGTCTGGCCGGGGATACGGGGGACGTCCCCCGGGAGACTGCAGTACTCATGCAGCGATTATCCCGGTTCGCGGGAGTGCCTGGGAACGTCAGGCGGCCTTGCCGCCGAACTCACGCTCCAAGGATGCGATCTGGTTCGAGCCCAGCCCGCGCACACGACGGCTCTCGGAGATCCCGAGCCGCTCCATGATCTGCTTGGCGCGGACCTTGCCCACGCCCGGCAGGCTCTCCAGGAGTGCGCTGACCTTCATCTTGCCGATCACTTCGTTCGTCTGGCCCTGCGCGATGACATCGTGCAGCGAGGCTCCGGAGTGCTTGAGCCGATTCTTGACCTCGGCGCGCTCCCGGCGAGCCGCGGCGGCCTTTTCGAGCGCGGCAGCGCGCTGTTCAGGGGTAAGGGGCGGAAGAGCCACGCCTACGTCACCTCGGATATCGAACTGTCGGATAACGGACCGGTGAGGAACCTAGTAGGCCCACACCTGGATGAGCAACGAGCAACGCGCTTGCACGTTCGCTCTCGTCGGAGACTAGCGGCCGATTCCGCTCCAGTCAGCGAGAACAAGCGAAAAGTCCTGGTCAGACTCGCTCGACCAGGACTTTTCCGGACATATAGACCAACAAATTTGACGCTTCTGTGGCAGACGCCCGCACCACCGCTCGCGCGGCGGGCCCCCGGCGGCTACCCGGCCGCCGGATCCACGGCGCTCACGGCCTCCCGCACCTCGGCGGCGAACCGCTCGGCGCTCGCCCGCAGCGCCGTGGCATCCGGCCCGTGCCGGAGCACGCCGCGGCTCACGTTCGGCACCACGTTGCGCACGGCCGCGCCGAAGACCTTCGGCAGGTCGGCCGCGGTCGCGCCCTGGGCACCGATGCCGGGGGCGAGCAGCGGGCCGTTGATGTCCAGATCCGCGCGCGCCGCGCCGAGGCTGCCGCCCAGGGTGGCGCCGACGACCGCGCCGAACGAGCCCATGGGCGCGGCGTCCGCGTTCTCGGCCCGCAGGTGGTTGAGCATGGTCGCGCCGACGCTCGCACCGTCGGCGCGCACGGCGTGCTGCACCTCGGCGCCCTCCGGGTTCGAGGTGAGCGCCAGCACGAACACGCCGGTGCCGCTCTCGCGCGCCAGCTCCAGCGCCGGGCGCAGCGAGCCGTAGCCGAGGTAGGGGCTCACGGTCACGGCGTCGGAGAAGAGCGGGGAGGCGGGGTCGAGGTAGGTGGCGGCGTAGGCGGCCATGGTGGAGCCGATGTCGCCGCGCTTGGCGTCCATCAGGACCAGCGCGCCGGCCTCGCGGCAGTCGGCGACGGCCCGCTCCAGGACGGCGATGCCGCGCGAGCCGAAGCGCTCGAAGAAGGCGGACTGGGGCTTGAGGACGGCGACGCGGTCGGCCAGCGCCTCCACCACGGTGCGGGTGAAGCGCTCCAGGCCGTCGATGTCGTCGTTCAGGCCCCAGTCGGCCAGCAGGGAGGCGTGCGGGTCGATGCCGACGCAAAGGGGGCCGCGCGTGTCCATGGCACGGCGCAGGCGCGCGCCGAAAGGTTCGAGGGTCATGCGGCTGCCTTCTTCCGGGTCTCAGCGCCGACGGCCTCGGCGAGGGTCTTGTACGGGCTTGCCGCGAGCTTCTCGGCGAGGCCCTTGTGGAGCTTGCGGCACCAGAACGGGCCCTCGTAGATGAACGCGCTGTAGCCCTGGACCAGCGTGGCGCCCGCCAGGATGCGCTCCCAGGCGTCGTCGGCGGTCTCGATGCCCCCGACACCGACGAGGGTGATCCGGTCGCCCACGCGGGCGTACAGGCGGCTCAGGACCTCCAGCGAGCGGGCCTTGAGCGGGGCGCCGGACAGGCCGCCGGCGCCGATGGCCTCGACGGTGCGCTTCGGGGTGCGCAGGCCGAGCCCCTCGCGGGCGATCGTCGTGTTGGTGGCGATGATGCCGTCCAGGCCGAGCTCGACGGCCAGGTCGGCGACGGCGTCGACGTCCTCGTCGGCCAGGTCGGGGGCGATCTTCACCAGCAGCGGCACGCGGCGCGAGGTGACCGTGCGGTCGGCGGCCTCGCGGACGGCGGTGAGCAGCGGGCGCAGCGCCTCCGTGGCCTGGAGGTTGCGCAGGCCGGGCGTGTTGGGCGAGGAGACGTTGACGACGAGGTAGTCGGCGTGGGCGGCGAGGCGCTCGGTGGAGGTGACGTAGTCGGCGACGGCCTCTTCCTCCGGCACGACCTTGGTCTTGCCGATGTTGACGCCCACAGTCGCGCGGAAGACCGCCTTGCGGGCCGCCAGGCGCTCCGCCACGGCCGCCGAGCCGTCGTTGTTGAAGCCCATGCGGTTGATCAGCGCGCGGTCGGCGACGAGGCGGAAGAGGCGCTTCTTGGGGTTGCCGGGCTGCGGCTGCGCGGTGACCGTGCCGATCTCGACGTGGTCGAAGCCGAGCATGCTCATGCCGTCGATGGCGGCGGCGTTCTTGTCGAAGCCGGCGGCGAGCCCGAAGGGGCCGTGCATCCGCAGGCCGAGCGCCTCGGTGCGCAGCTCCTTGCGGCGGGGCGCGAGGACGGCCGCGACGAGGGTGCGCAGGACCGGCACGCGGGCCGCGGCGCGGATCCAGGCGAAGGCCAGGTGGTGGGCCTTCTCGGGGTCCATGCGCTTGAAGATCAGGTCGAAGAAGAGGCGGTACATGGCGGGCCTTCCGGGGCGAGAGGGGCGGACGGGGCGCATGCCGAGGGGGACACCTTCCGGTGTCCCCCTCGGCCCGGGAGTCTTACGCCTCGCGCGCCGCGGTCAGGTGCTCCGCGTGCTCCTGGAGGGAGCGCACCCCCACGTCACCGCGAGTGAGCGCCTCGATGCCCTGGACGGCGGCCGCGAGGGCCTGGACCGTGGTCAGGCACGGCACCGCGCGGGCGACCGCGGCCGTACGGATCTCGTAGCCGTCGAGGCGGCCGCCGGTGCCGTACGGGGTGTTGACGATCAGGTCGACCTGGCCGTCGTGGATGAGCTGGACGATCGTCTTCTCGCCGTTCGGGCCCTCGCCCTCGCTCTGCTTGCGCACGGCGGTGGCGTTGATGCCGTTGCGCCGCAGCACCTCGGCGGTGCCGGAGGTGGCCAGCAGCTCGAAGCCGTGGGCGACCAGCTCGCGCGCCGGGAAGATCATCGAGCGCTTGTCGCGGTTGGCCACCGAGACGAACGCCCGGCCCTTGGTGGGCAGCGCGCCGTAGGCGCCGGCCTGCGACTTCGCGTAGGCCGTGCCGAAGACGCTGTCGATGCCCATGACCTCGCCGGTGGAGCGCATCTCCGGGCCGAGGACGGTGTCCACGCCGCGGCCGGAGGCGTCGCGGAAGCGCGACCACGGCATCACGGCCTCCTTGACGGAGATCGGCGCGTCCAGCGGCAGCGTGCCACCGTCGCCCTCCTTGGGCAGCATGCCCTCGGCGCGCAGCTCGGCGATGGTCGCGCCCAGCGAGATCCGGGCGGCGGCCTTGGCGAGCGGCACGGCGGTCGCCTTCGAGGTGAAGGGGACCGTGCGGGAGGCGCGCGGGTTGGCCTCCAGGACGTAGAGGATGTCCCCGGCCATGGCGAACTGGATGTTGATCAGGCCCCGGACGCCGACGCCCTTGGCGATGGCCTCGGTGGAGGCGCGCAACCGCTTGATGTCGAAGCCGCCGAGGGTGATCGGGGGCAGGGCGCAGGCGGAGTCGCCGGAGTGGATGCCGGCCTCCTCGATGTGCTCCATGACGCCGCCCAGGTAGAGCTCCTGGCCGTCGTAGAGCGCGTCGACGTCGATCTCGATGGCGTCGTCGAGGAAGCGGTCGATGAGGACCGGGTGCTCGGAGATCAGCCCGGCGTGGCGCTCCAGGTACTCGCCGAGGGAGGGCTCGTCGTAGACGATCTCCATGCCGCGGCCGCCGAGCACGTAGGACGGGCGGACCATGACCGGGTAGCCGATCTCGCCGGCGATGCCCTTGGCCTCCTCGAAGGAGAAGGCGGTGCCGTACTTGGGCGCGGGCAGGCCGGCCTCGGTGAGCACGCGGCCGAACGCGCCGCGCTCCTCGGCGAGGTCGATGGCCTCGGGCGAGGTGCCGACGATCGGCACGCCGTTGTCCTTGAGCGCCTGGGCGAGGCCCAGCGGGGTCTGGCCGCCGAGCTGGACGACGACGCCCGCGACGGGGCCGGCCTCCTGCTCGGCGTGGACGATCTCCAGGACGTCCTCCAGGGTGAGCGGCTCGAAGTAGAGCCGGTCGGAGGTGTCGTAGTCGGTGGAGACGGTCTCGGGGTTGCAGTTGACCATCACGGTCTCGTAGCCCGCGGCGCTGAGCGCGAAGGAGGCGTGGACGCAGGAGTAGTCGAACTCGATGCCCTGGCCGATGCGGTTCGGGCCCGAGCCCAGGATGATCACCGCGGGCTTCTCGCGGCGGGCGACCTCGGTCTCCTCGTCGTAGGAGGAGTAGAAGTACGGGGTCTTCGCGGCGAACTCGGCGGCGCAGGTGTCGACCGTCTTGTAGACCGGGCGGACGCCGAGGGCGTGCCGGACCTCGCGGACGACGGCCTCGGGCAGCCCGCGGATCTCGCCGATCTGGGCGTCGGAGAAGCCGTGCCGCTTGGCCTCGGCCAGCAGCTCGGGCTCCAGGCGGACGGCGTCGGCCAGCTCGGCGGCGATCTCGTTGATCAGGAAGAGCTGGTCGACGAACCACGGGTCGATCTTCGTGGCGTCGAAGACCTCCTCGGCGGTGGCCCCGGCGCGGATGGCCGCCATGACCGTGTTGATGCGGCCGTCCGTGGGGACGACGGCCTTCGCCAGCAGCTCCGCCTTGTCGCCGGGCGCGGAGACGAAGTCGAACTGCGAGCCCTTCTTCTCCAGCGAGCGCAGGGCCTTCTGGAGCGCCTCGGTGAAGTTGCGGCCGATGGCCATGGCCTCGCCCACCGACTTCATGGTGGTGGTGAGGGTGGCGTCGGCGGCCGGGAACTTCTCGAAGGCGAAGCGGGGCGCCTTGACCACGACGTAGTCGAGCGTGGGCTCGAAGGACGCCGGGGTCTTCTCGGTGATGTCGTTGGGGATCTCGTCCAGCGTGTAGCCGACGGCGAGCCGGGCGGCGATCTTGGCGATCGGGAAGCCGGTGGCCTTGGAGGCGAGCGCGGAGGAGCGCGAGACGCGCGGGTTCATCTCGATGACGATGACCCGGCCGTCCTCGGGGTTCACCGCGAACTGGATGTTGCAGCCGCCGGTGTCGACGCCGACCTCGCGGATGATCGCGATGCCGACGTCGCGGAGGATCTGGTACTCGCGGTCGGTGAGCGTCATCGCCGGGGCGACGGTGATGGAGTCACCGGTGTGCACGCCCATGGGGTCGAAGTTCTCGATGGAGCAGACGACCACGACGTTGTCGTTCTTGTCGCGCATCAGCTCCAGCTCGTACTCCTTCCAGCCGAGGATGGACTCCTCCAGGAGCACCTCGGTGGTCGGGGAGAGCGTGAGGCCCTGGCCGGCGATGCGGCGCAGCTCCTCCTCGTCGTGGGCGAAGCCGGAGCCGGCGCCGCCCATGGTGAAGGAGGGGCGGACGACGACGGGGTAGCCGCCGAGCGTCCCGACGCCCGCGAGGACCTCGTCCATGGTGTGGCAGATGACCGAGCGGGCGGACTCGCCGTGGCCGATCTTGGCGCGGACGGCCTCGACGACGCCCTTGAACAGGTCGCGGTCCTCGCCCTTGTGGATCGCCTCGACGTTGGCGCCGATGAGCTCCACGCCGTACTTCTCCAGCACGCCGTTCTCGTGCATGGAGATCGCGGTGTTGAGCGCGGTCTGGCCGCCGAGGGTGGGCAGGAGGGCGTCGGGGCGCTCCTTGGCGATGATCTTCTCGACGAACTCGGGGGTGATCGGCTCGACGTACGTGGCGTCGGCGATCTCCGGGTCGGTCATGATCGTGGCCGGGTTGGAGTTCACGAGGATGACCCGCAGGCCCTCGGACTTCAGCACGCGGCAGGCCTGGGTGCCGGAGTAGTCGAACTCCGCGGCCTGGCCGATGACGATCGGGCCGGAGCCGATGACCAGAACGGACTGGATGTCGGTGCGCTTAGGCACGCTGGCCCTCCATCGGGGAGACGCTGTGCTGATTGTTGTCTCGCATGAGCTCGACAAACCGGTCGAACAGGTACGCGGCGTCGTGCGGGCCTGCGGCTGCCTCGGGGTGGTACTGGACGCTGAATGCCGGCTGGTCGAGCAGCTGGAGGCCTTCCACCACGTCGTCGTTCAGACACACGTGGGAGACCTCCACCCGGCCGTACGGCGTATCGGTCGCCCGGTCGAGCGGGGCGTCGACGGCGAAGCCGTGGTTGTGCGCGGTGACCTCGACCTTGCCGGTCGTACGGTCCTGCACGGGCTGGTTGATGCCGCGGTGGCCGTACTTCAGCTTGTACGTGCCGAAGCCGAGCGCGCGGCCGAGGATCTGGTTGCCGAAGCAGATGCCGAACAGCGGCGTCTTGCGGGAGAGGACCTCGCGCATGACGGCGACGGGGTGGTCGGCCGTGCTCGGGTCGCCCGGGCCGTTGGAGAAGAACACGCCGTCGGGCTTGACCGCGTAGACGTCCTCGGCGGTGGCCGTGGCGGGCAGGACGTGCACCTCGATGCCGCGCTCGGCCATCCGGTGCGGGGTCATGCCCTTGATGCCCAGGTCGATCGCGGCGACGGTGAAGCGCTTCTCACCGATCGCGGGGACGACGTAGGTCTCCTTGGTGGCGACCTCGGCGGAGAGGTCGGCGCCCGTCATCTCGGGGGCCTGGCGCACCTCGGCGAGCATGGTGCCCTCGTCGGGCAGGGAGTGTCCGGAGAAGATGCCGACGCGCATGGCGCCGCGCTCGCGCAGGTGGCGGGTGAGGGCGCGGGTGTCGATGCCGCTGATGCCGACGACGCCCTGCTTGGCCAGCTCCTCGTCCAGGGAGCGGCGCGAGCGCCAGTTGGACGGGATGCGGGCGGGGTCGCGCACCACGTAGCCGGCGACCCAGATGCGCGCGGACTCGGGGTCCTCGTCGTTGACGCCGGTGTTGCCCACGTGCGGGGCGGTCATCACGACGACCTGGCGGTGGTACGAGGGGTCGGTCAGGGTCTCCTGGTAGCCGGTCATGCCGGTGGAGAACACGGCCTCGCCGAAGGTCTCCCCCACGGCCCCGTAGGCCCGGCCGCGGAAGATCCGGCCGTCCTCCAGGACGAGTACGGCGGGGATCTTGGCAGTCCCCCTGGTGGAGGTCGTCATCGTGCGCCTTCCGTGTCGCTGTTCAGGTGGTGCAGGTGGGTGAGGGACTCGACCCAGGCGGCGTGCTCGGCCGCCTGGTCGGAGCGGAAACCGGAATCGATCTCCCGGTCCCCGTGCACCCAGGTGATCACCAGCAGGCCGCCCTCGGTGAGGACCTTGCCGGCGATGCCCTTGTCGAGCCGGGCGCCGCGCACCCGGTCGGCGGGGATGAAGAAGTCCTGGGCGCCCGGGCGCACGACGGTGACGCCCTGCTCCGTCAGGGTGAGCTCGGCCCGGCTGCGGGTGCCGAGGCCGCGGGCGACGATGCGGTCGAGCCACTGCCCGGCCGTGGTGGAGCCGTGGTAGCGGCCATTCATCGTCAGGGTGGGCTCGCCCTGGTCAGCGGGGGCGGTGGGCAGCTCGGGCAGGTCGCCCTGGAGCGTGCCGCGCCACTTCCAGCCCTCGCGCATCAGCCAGTAGAGCAGCGCGATGAAGAGCAGCAGCCCCACGACCCAGCCGATGCGCGCGGCCCAGTCGGTGACGTCGGCAGACTTCTGCTCGGCCGCCAGGTTGATCAGTGCAGATGGTGCTGATGTCACGCGAGTTTCCCGTCCACGACCGTAGCCCGGCCCCGCAGGAAGGTGTGGGTGACGCGACCCGGCAGCTCGCGGCCCTCGTAGGGGGTGTTGCGGCTGCGGGAGGCGAAGCCCGCGGGGTCCACGACACCACGGTAAGCGGAATCGACCAGGGTGAGGTTGGCGGGCTCACCGGCGGCGATCGGGCGGCCGTGGCCTTCGAGGCTGCCGATGCGGGCGGGCTTGACGGACATGCGCTCGGCGACGCCGGCCCAGTCCAGCAGCCCGGTCTCGACCATCGTCTGCTGGACGACGGACAGCGCGGTCTCCAGGCCCACCATGCCCATGGCGGCCGCGGCCCACTCGCAGTCCTTGTCCTCGTGCGGGTGCGGGGCGTGGTCGGTGGCGACGATGTCGATCGTGCCGTCGGCCAGGGCCTCGCGCAGCGCCAGGACGTCGCGCTCGGTGCGCAGCGGCGGGTTCACCTTGTAGACCGGGTTGTACGAGCGGACGAGCTCGTCGGTCAGGAGCAGGTGGTGCGGGGTGACCTCGGCGGTGACGTCGATGCCGCGGGACTTGGCCCAGCGGACGATCTCGACGGAGCCGGCCGTGGACAGGTGGCAGATGTGCACCCGGGAGCCGACGTGCTCGGCGAGGAGGACGTCGCGGGCGATGATCGACTCCTCGGCGACGGAGGGCCAGCCGCCCAGGCCGAGCTCGGCGGAGACGATGCCCTCGTTCATCTGGGCGCCCTCGGTGAGCCGGGGCTCCTGGGCGTGCTGCGCGACGACGCCGCCGAAGGCCTTCACGTACTCCAGGGCGCGGCGCATGATCACGGCGTCGTCGACGCACTTGCCGTCGTCGGAGAAGACGGTGACGCCGGCGGCGGAGTCGTGCATGGCGCCGAGCTCGGAGAGCTGCTTGCCCTCCAGGCCGACGGTGACGGCGCCGATCGGCTGCACGTCGCAGTAGCCGGACTCCTTGCCCAGGCGCCAGACCTGCTCGACGACGCCGGCGGTGTCGGCGACGGGGAAGGTGTTGGCCATGGCGAAGACGGCGGTGAAGCCGCCGCTCGCGGCGGCCCGGGTGCCGGTCAGGACGGTCTCGGAGTCCTCGCGGCCGGGCTCGCGCAGGTGGGTGTGGAGGTCGACCAGGCCGGGCAGCAGGATCTTGCCGTCGGCCTCGACGACGGTGGCGCCCTCGGCGGACAGGCCGTTCCCCACCTCGGCGATGGTCTCGCCGTCGATCAGGACGTCCTGCGGCTCACCGCCGAGGACCTTCGCACCGCGGATCAGGATCTTGGACATTACTTGTTCTCCTCGGTGCGGGCGTTGTTCGTGGTGGCGGCGCTCGTGGTGACGGCGGGCTCGGATCCGCCGAGCAGCAGGTAGAGGACGGCCATGCGCGTGCTGACGCCGTTGGCGACCTGCTCGACGGCCGTGCAGCGGTCGGAGTCGGCGACCTCGGCGGTGATCTCCATGCCGCGGTTCATCGGGCCGGGGTGCATCACGACGGCGTGCTCGGGCATCTTCGCCATGCGGTCGCCGTCCAGGCCGTAGCGGCGCGAGTACTCGCGCTCGGTCGGGAAGAACGCGGCGTTCATGCGCTCGCGCTGCACGCGCAGCATCATCACGGCGTCGGACTTCGGGAGCACGGCGTCGAGGTCGTAGGAGACCTCGCAGGGCCAGCTCCCGACGCCGACGGGCACCAGCGTGGGCGGGGCGACGAGGGTGACCTCGGCGCCGAGGGTGGTCAGCAGGTGGACGTTGGAGCGGGCCACGCGGCTGTGCAGCACGTCGCCGACGATCGTGATGCGGCGCCCGGAGAGGTCCTGGCCGATCCCGGCGTCCCGGCCGACCAGGCGGCGGCGCATGGTGAAGGCGTCCAGCAGGGCCTGGGTGGGGTGCTCGTGGGTGCCGTCGCCGGCGTTGACGACGGCCCCGTCGATCCAGCCGGAGTTCGCCAGCCGGTAGGGGGCGCCGGAGGCGTGGTGGCGGATGACGACGGCGTCCGCGCCCATGGCCTCCAGGGTCAGCGCGGTGTCCTTCAGCGACTCGCCCTTGGAGACCGAGGAGCCCTTGGCGGAGAAGTTGATGACGTCGGCGGACAGGCGCTTGGCGGCGGCCTCGAAGGAGATACGGGTGCGCGTCGAGTCCTCGAAGAAGAGGTTGACGACGGTGCGGCCGCGCAGGGTGGGCAGTTTCTTGATCGGCCGGTCCGCGACCCGGGCCATCTCCTCGGCGGTGTCGAGGATCAGGACGGCGTCGTCGCGGGTGAGGTCGGCGGCCGAGATGAGGTGGCGCTTCATCCGGTTCTCCGTGGGTTAAGGAGGTGTGCGAAGGCGGGGGCCGGGCATGCGGCGGCACGGTCCCGGGCAGCTCGCCGGGTCCGCGGAGGAGGGTGCTACTGCCCGTCGGCCGGGGCGGTCGTGCCCGCGCCGAGGAGCACGCTGTCGCGGCCGTCCTCCTCGGTGAGGTGGACCTTGACCGTCTCCCGCAGCGACGTCGGGAGGTTCTTGCCGACGTAGTCGGCACGGATGGGGAGTTCGCGGTGACCGCGGTCGACGAGGACCGCGAGCTGGACGGCACGGGGCCGACCGAGGTCGTTCATCGCGTCGAGCGCGGCGCGGATCGTGCGGCCGGAGAAGAGCACGTCGTCGACGAGGATCACGAGCCTGCCGTCGATGCCCTCGCCGGGGATCTCCGTGCGGGCGAGCGCACGCGCCGGGCGGAGCCGCAGGTCGTCGCGGTACATGGTGATGTCGAGGGAGCCGACCGGGGTCTTGCCTCCGGTGATCTCCTCGAGCTTGGCGGCCAGCCGGCGGGCGAGGAAGACGCCGCGGGTGGGGATGCCGAGGAGCACGACATCGTCCGCGCCCTTGGCGCGCTCGACGATCTCGTGAGCGATACGGGTGAGAACCCGGGCGATGTCCGGTGCTTCGAGCACGGGACGCGCGCTGGGAATGGCGTCCATAGAAACGGACCTCCTTCTCCGCCTCACGGGACGGACTTTAAAGGACGTCGGAATTACTCCCTCACCGTACCAGGCCCGGCGCCGGGCGCTCACCGTCACCCCTCCTGGAGGACGGTATGGACCATTCGGCTTGACGAAGTCAGATTACGCTGCGTAACCTCACAGTGAGTTACCAGACACGCGGCAGTCGCAGAAGACGCCGTCGCACGTCGATACAGCGTCCGGGGAGCTTTATGTCCAGCGAATACGCCAAACAGCTCGGGGCCAAGCTCCGCGCCATCCGCACCCAGCAGGGCCTCTCCCTTCACGGCGTGGAGGAGAAGTCCCAGGGCCGCTGGAAGGCCGTCGTAGTGGGTTCGTACGAGCGCGGCGACCGTGCCGTGACCGTGCAGCGCCTGGCCGAGCTGGCCGACTTCTACGGGGTTCCCGTGCAGGAGCTGCTGCCCGGCACCACGCCGGGCGGCGCCGCCGAGCCGCCGCCGAAGCTGGTTCTGGACCTTGAGCGCCTGGCCCACGTGCCGGCCGAGAAGGCCGGCCCGCTCCAGCGTTACGCGGCCACCATCCAGAGCCAGCGCGGTGACTACAACGGCAAGGTCCTCTCGATCCGCCAGGACGACCTGCGGACCCTTGCCGTCATCTACGACCAGTCGCCCTCGGTGCTCACCGAGCAGCTGATCAGCTGGGGCGTGCTCGACGCGGACGCGCGCCGCGCGGTCCAGCACGAGGACGCCTGACAGCAGGTCCTCTTCCCCCACACAACCGCCCGGGGGCGGGAAACCTTGCGGTTTCCCGCCCCCGGGCGGTTCGCTTTCTGCGGCTTACTTCTCGTCGCGCCGAAGGCTCGGCTTGAGCTCCTTGAAGCGGCCGAGCAGACCGTTGACGAAGGCCGGCGAGTCGTCCGTGGAGAACTCCTTGGCGAGCTGCACCGCCTCGTCGATCGCCACCGCGTCCGGAGTGCCGTCCTCCCAGATCAGCTCGTAGGCACCGAGCCGCACGATGTTCCGGTCCACGACCGGCATCCGGTCCAGGTCCCAGTCGACCGCGTAGGTGGAGATCAGCTCGTCGATCCGGGACACGTGCTGCGCGTACCCCTCGACCAGCTCCATCGTGTACTCGTTCACCGGCGGCTGGCGGTCGTCGGACCGCGAGTGCCGGATCCAGTCCGCGAGCACGTTCTGCACGGTGATGCCGCGCTGGTCGGCCTCGAAGAGGATCTGGAAGGCGCGCTTACGGGCCTTGCTGCGGGCAGCCACGGTTAGCTGTTCACCCGGCCGAGGTAATCGCCGGTGCGCGTGTCGACCTTGATCTTCTCACCGGTGGTGATGAAGAGCGGGACCTGGATCTCGTAGCCGGTCTCCAGGGTGGCGGGCTTGGAGCCACCGGTGGAGCGGTCGCCCTGGACACCCGGCTCGGTGTGCTCGATGACGAGCTCGACGGCGGCCGGCAGCTCGACGTAGAGCACCTCGCCCTCGTGCGCGGCCACGGTGGCCGTGAAGCCCTCGAGGAGGAAGTTGGCGGCGTCGCCGACGGTCTTGCGGTCGACCATCAGCTGGTCGTACGTCTGCATGTCCATGAAGACGAAGTACTCGCCGTCCATGTAGGAGAACTGCATGTCGCGGCGGTCGACGGTGGCCGTCTCGACCTTCACGCCGGCGTTGAAGGTCTTGTCGACGACCTTGCCGGAGAGCACGTTCTTCAGCTTCGTACGGACGAAGGCGGGGCCCTTGCCGGGCTTGACGTGCTGGAACTCGACGACGGACCAGAGCTGGCCCCCGTCGAGCTTGAGCACCATGCCGTTCTTGAGGTCGTTCGTGGATGCCACGGTTGCGGTATCTCC
Organism: Streptomyces klenkii; assembly: GCF_003626645.1. Lineage (GTDB taxonomy): Bacteria > Actinomycetota > Actinomycetes > Streptomycetales > Streptomycetaceae > Streptomyces > Streptomyces klenkii. Next base: position 169,024 of record NZ_RBAM01000013.1, read on the forward strand.
TGGACTGGTGGAACCAGAAAGTGCGGTGCGCCCCGCTAGAGCGCGAGCAGCTCTTTGGTCGTGATGGTGAGTAGCTCGGGTCCGCCGTCCGCCTCGGGGCGGACGACGAGCGTGTCATCGATCCGGACTCCGCCGCGGCCCGGGAGGTGAACCCCCGGATCTACGGTGACCGGCACGCAAGCGTCCAGTTTACCCATTGCCGAAGGTGTCAGCCGAGGGTCCTCGTCGTTTTCGAGTCCCACGCCGTGTCCGACGCCCGGCCCGACCCGCTCGCCGTGCCCCGCGGCCTCCAGCACCAGGCGCGCCGCGCGGTCCACTTCCCGGTACGGAGTGCCCGGCGCGAGCGCCTCCCGGCCGGCCCGCTGGGCTGCGAACACCTGGTCGTAGAGCTCGATCTGCCAGTCCGCCGGGCTGGTCCCGATCACGAACGTCCGGCCGATCTCGCTGCGGTAGCCGCGGTAGTCGGCGCCCACGCACACGCTGAGGAAATCGCCCTCCTCCACCCGGCGGTCGCCCGGCAGGTGCCCGGCCAGCCCCGAGTTCGGGCCCGTGCCCACCGAGGTGGGGAAGGCCGGGCCCGTCGCGCCGTGGTCGACCAGCCGGCGCTCCAGCTCCAGGGCCAGGTGCCGCTCGGTGCGCCCGACCAGGATCGACTCCAGGAGCTCCCCCAGGGCCTGGTCGGCGATCTCCGCGGCGATCCGCAGGGAGGAGATCTCCTCATCGTCCTTGACGAGCCGCTGCTGTTCCACGGCCGGGCCGAGGTCGGTCAGGCGCAGCCGGGGCGCGACGGACCGCAGGGCGCGGTGGCGGGAGACCGTCAGGTGGTGCTCCTCCACGGCGAGCGAGCTCCTGCCCGCGGCCGCGGCATGCTCGGCGGCGGCGACGGCCGGGTCGCCGTCCGCCTCGGCCAGCACGACGACCTGGAGATCCTCCGCGGCCCGGGGGCCGGAGGCCTCGCCCCCGCAGGGGTCGCAGGGGCACAGCAGGACGTCCCGGCCGGGGCACACGAGCAGCACCGCCCCGGCCGGTGCGGTGCCGGCCAGATAGCGGACGTTGGCGTTCCCGGAGACCAGGGCGGCCTCGCTCCCGGCCGCGTGGCAGCGCTCGCGCAGCCGGTCGCGGCGCGCCGCGTACACCTCGGACATGTCTGTGAGCCTACGGCGGGGTGCCGCGGGCGGCCGTCCCAGCGCGTCCGACCGGGCACCGGCTCCCGGAACCCGGCCGGAGGGGGCGGCCGGGGAGGGCGGTCACCAGCTGGGCGGGCTGGCCAGCGAGCGGGCGACGACCTCGTCGAGGAGGCGGGCGGTGGTGGTGACGTCCTGCTGGGAGTTGTCGATGATCGGCAGGCCGGAGCCGTACCAGCCGGCCATCCGGCCGTGGATCCGGGCCACCTCCTCGTCGCCGAGGCGGCGGTTGCCCGAGCGCTCGGCGTTGCGCTCCAGGACGACCTCCAGGCCGGGCAGCAGGACGACGGGGAGCAGGCCGGGGCCCACGTGGCGCTTCCAGCCGCCGAGGCCGACGGCGGGCCGGTCGGGGAAGACGGCGTCGTCGAGGATGCAGGAGATGCCGTTGGCGAGGAAGTTGCGGGCGGCGAAGCCGCAGGTGCGGCGGGCCAGCCGGTACTGCGCCTCGGAGTGGTCGTTCCAGCCGGACTGCGGGTCGGCGAAGCCCGAGCGCACCCACTCGCGGACGTCGTCCAGGCTGATGTGGGCGGTGGGCACGCGGCGGGTGTCCGCCCAGTGCCGGGCCACGGTCGTCTTCCCGGCGCCGGCCGGGCCGATGAGGATCACCGCGACGGGGGCGTGGGCGGGGTCGGCGGGCTGCGCGGCGGGCACGGCGCCCGGCACGGGTACGCCCTGCGGCAGCAGGAAATGGCCGGTCTGCGCGGCGGGCGGCGGGGGCGCGCCCGGCATCGGGGGGTGGGCCGGCGGCAGCGGCGGCCCCACGGGGTACTGCATCCGGTGGCACTCCGTCTCGTAGGGGCGCGGGCGTCAGGGGCGCCCGGTGGCGTGAGCTGAGAGGGCCTCAGCTCACGCCACCGGGCGACGGCCAGACGGGAGAGTACCCGAGCCCCGTCCCCGTTGCCCCTCCAGGGGCAACGGCCGCGTCAGCCCGCGAGTTCCTCGGCCAGGGCCCGCAGCGCGAGCCGGTAGGAGCCGATGCCGAAGCCCGCGACGGTGCCGCTGGCGACGGCCGCGATCACGGAGGTGTGGCGGAACTCCTCGCGCGCGTACGGGTTGGAGATGTGCACCTCGATCAGCGGCGCGGTGCGCTGGGCGGCCGCGTCGCGCATGGCGTACGAGTAGTGCGTGAAGGCGCCGGGGTTGATGACGACCGGGAGGGCGCCGTCGGCCGCCTCGTGCAGCCAGCGGACCAGCTCGCCCTCGTCGTTGGTCTCGCGCACGTCGACGGCGAAGCCGAGCTCCGCGCCGAGCCGGGTGCACTCCTCCACCAGGCCCTTGTAGGAGGTCGAGCCGTAGACGTCGGGCTCGCGGGAGCCGAGGCGGCCGAGGTTGGGGCCGTTCAGCACGAGGACCCGGCGCGCGGTCATGCGGCGATCTCCGCGTGTGCGGCCAGCAGCATCGCCGGGTCGGGGCCCTCCAGGACCGTCGGCTTGGCCAGGCCGTCCAGGACGATGAAGCGCAGCCGGTCGCCGCGGGTCTTCTTGTCGACCTTCATGGTCTCCACCAGCTTGGGCCACTGGTCGCCGCGGTAGGTGACGGGCAGGCCCACGGAGGTGAGGATCTCGCGGTGCCGGTCGGCGGTCGCGTCGTCGAGGCGGCCGGCGATGCGGCCGAGCTCGGCGGCGAAGACCATGCCGACGGCGACGGCCGCGCCGTGCCGCCAGTTGTAGCGCTCGTTCTTCTCGATGGCGTGGGCGAGGGTGTGGCCGTAGTTGAGGATCTCGCGCAGGCCCGACTCCTTGAGGTCGGAGGAGACCACGTCGGCCTTGACCCGGATCGCGCGCTCGATCAGCTCGGCGGTGTGCGGCCCGGCGGGGGTGCGGGCGGCCTCGGGGTCGGCCTCGATGAGGTCGAGGATGGCCGGATCGGCGATGAAGCCCGCCTTGATGACCTCGGCGAGGCCGCTGACGTAGTCGTGGACCGGCAGCGAGTCCAGCGCGGCCAGGTCGCACAGGACGCCGGCCGGCGGGTGGAAGGCGCCGACGAGGTTCTTGCCCTCGGCGGTGTTGATGCCGGTCTTGCCGCCGACGGCGGCGTCGACCATGGCCAGCACCGTGGTGGGCACGGCGATCCAGCGCACGCCGCGCAGCCAGGTGGCGGCGACGAAGCCGGCGAGGTCCGTGGTGGCGCCGCCGCCCACGCCGACGATGACGTCGGTGCGGGTGAAGTTGGTCTGGCCCAGCGCCTTCCAGCAGTAGGCCGCGACCTCGACGGTCTTGGACTCCTCGGCGTTGGGCAGCTGGATCGCGATGGCCTCGTAGCCCTGGGAGGCCAGGTCCTCGCGGATCGCCTGGCCGGTCTCGGCGAGGGCCTCGGGGTGGAGCACGGCGACCCGCTTGGCCTTGGTGCCGATGAGGCCGGGCAGCTCGTCCAGCAGCTGGCGCCCGACCAGGACCTCGTACGGGTCGGTGCCCGCGCTGCCGGCGACCTGGATGCGGGTGGGGGCGTCGGTCATGCGTTCCTCACTGCGTGGTGTCCTGTGTACGGTCGCCGGGCACCGGGGCCAGGTGCAGGGCCTCCAGCACGGCGTCGGCGACCTCGTCCGGCGTGCGGCCGCCGGTGGTGACGGTGGCCCGGGCGACCTCCGTGTAGAGCGGGCGGCGGGCCTCCATCAGCTCGCGCCAGCGCTGCCGCGGATTGACCGCGAGCAGCGGGCGCGGGGCGTCGAGGCCGACGCGCCGGACGGCGTCGGCGAGCTCGACGTCGAGGAAGACCACCGGCAGCCCCACGAGGAGGGCCCGGGTCCCGTCGTCCATGATCGCGCCGCCGCCGAGGGAGAGCACGCCGGGGTGCCCGGCGACGGCGGCGCGCACCGCCTGCCGCTCCAGCTCGCGGAAGTGCGGCTCGCCCTCGTCGATGAAGATCTCCGGGATGGGCTTGCCGGCGGTCCGCTCGATGTCGGCGTCGGTGTCGCGGTAGCCGGTGCCCAGCCGCTGGGCGAGCAGGGCGCCGATGGTGGACTTGCCGGCTCCCGGCGGGCCCACCAGCACGACGACGGGCGCGGTCACTTGATGGCCAGGTTCTCGAGGTAGCCCTGGACGTTGCGGCGGGTCTCGGCGACGTTGTCGCCGCCGAACTTCTCCGCCACCGCGTCGGCCAGGACGAGGGCGACCATCGCCTCGGCGACGATGCCGGCGGCCGGGACCGCGCAGACGTCGGAGCGCTGGTGGTGGGCCTGGGCGGCCTCGCCGGTGGCGACATCGACGGTGCGCAGGGCGCGCGGCACGGTGGCGATCGGCTTCATGGCCGCGCGGACGCGCAGCAGCTCGCCCGTGGACAGGCCGCCCTCGGTGCCGCCGGAGCGGCCGGAGGCGCGGCGGATGCCGTCCTCGGTGGAGACGATCTCGTCGTGGGCCTGCGAGCCCGGCACCCGGGCCAGCTCGAAGCCGTCGCCGACCTCGACGCCCTTGATCGCCTGAATGCCCATCAGGGCCGCGGCGAGGCGGGCGTCCAGGCGGCGGTCCCAGTGCACGTGCGAGCCCAGGCCGACGGGGACGCCGTAGGCCAGCACCTCGACGACGCCGCCGAGCGTGTCGCCGTCCTTGTGGGCCTGGTCGATCTCGGCAACCATCGCCTTGCCGGCCGCCTCGTCCAGGCAGCGGACCGGGTCGGCGTCGAGCTTGTCGACGTCGGAGGGCGTGGGGTAGACGCCGAGCGGCGCCTTGGCCGCGGCCAGCTCGATGACGTGGGAGACGATCTCGATGCCCGTCGTCTCCTTGAGGTAGGAGCGGGCGACGGCGCCGAGGGCGACGCGGGCGGCGGTCTCGCGGGCGGAGGCGCGCTCCAGGATCGGGCGGGCCTCGTCGATCCCGTACTTCTGCATGCCCGCGAGGTCGGCGTGGCCGGGGCGGGGGCGGGTCAGCGGGGCGTTGCGGGCCATCGCCGCCAGCTCCTCCGGGTCCACCGGATCGGCCGCCATGACCTTCTCCCACTTGGGCCACTCGGTGTTGCCCACCATGACCGCGACCGGGGAGCCCATCGTCAGGCCGTGGCGCACGCCGCCGAGGAAGGTGACCTCGTCCCGCTCGAACTTCATGCGCGCGCCGCGGCCGTAGCCGAGCCGCCGCCGGGCCAGGTGGTCCGCCACCATGTCCGTGGTGACGGGGACACCGGCGGGCAGGCCCTCCAGCGTCGCCACGAGTGCCGGACCATGCGACTCACCGGCAGTCAGCCAGCGCAACCTGCTCAACGGGACTCCTCTTGCTCGCGCGCCTCAAGATCGTGCGGCGCCCGGGTGCGCGGCCCCGGCCCGCCACTTCTGATCCTCCCATGCCGGACGGTCCTGTCCGCCCTCCGGTCCGCGTTGTGGAACGGAGTGAGTCACGTCGTGGTCGCCCGGACGGGTGCCGTCAGCCGCGGGCGGCCAGGGCGGCCTCGCCCGCCGCGCGCATCGCGGCCAGCGGCGCCCGCGGCCGGCCGGTCATCCGCTCGACCTGGAGAACCGCCTGGTGGACGAGGAGGTCCAGGCCGCCGAGGACGGTGCCGCCGCGCGCGGACCAGGCCGCGGCCAGGGGCGTGGGCCACGGCTCGTAGAGGACGTCGAAGAGGGCGCCGGGACGGTCCGGGACGGCCTCCGCGAGGGCGTCGGTGGCCCCCGCGGGAGTGGTGGCCACTACCAGCGGGGCGGTGAGCGCCTCGGCCGCGCGGGACCAGTCCTCGGTGCGGACGGCCACGCCGAGCCGCTCGCCCCACTCGCGCATCTCGGCCGCACGGGCCTCGCTGCGCACGTACACGACGACCTCGCCCGTGCAGATCCCGGCCAGGGCGGCCAGCGCGGAGGACGCGGTGGCGCCCGCGCCCAGCACGGCGGCGGAGGCGGCCTCCGTCACGCCGCGCTCGCGCAGGGCCGCGGCGATGCCGGGGATGTCGGTGTTGTCGCCGAGGCGGCGGCCGTCCTCGGTGAACACGACGGTGTTGACGGCCTCGACCGACGCGGCCGTGCTGCTGACCTCGTCCAGCAGCGGCATCACCGCCCGCTTGAGCGGCATGGTCAGGGACAGCCCTGCCCAGGTCTCGTCCAGCTTGTCGAGGAAGGCGGGCAGCGCGGCCTCGTCCACCTCGAAGCGGTCGTACGTCCACTCCCCCAGGCCCAGCTCCGCGTACGCGGCGCGGTGCAGGACCGGGGAGAGCGAGTGGGCGATCGGGGAACCGAGGACGGCCGCGCGGCGGCGCTCCGGGGCGTGGCTCATCACGGCTTCCGGCTCTTGTTGAACTCGTCCACGAGCTTCTGGTGCTCCGCCAGGTTCTTGGTGAACGTCGTCTTCTCGTTGATGGAGACGAAGTAGTACCAGTCGCCCTGCTCCGGATCCATGGCCGCCTTGAGGGCCTGTTCGCCCGGGTTGCCGATGGGGCCGGGAGGCAGGCCCTTGTAGAAGTAGGTGTTGTACGGGTCGTCGAGCGCCCGGAGCTGCTTGGGGCTGAGATCCAGCTTGCTCTGGTTCTTCGTGTAGTTGTACGTCGAGTCGAACTCCAGCTTGCCGTTCGTCTCGACGTTCGTGGGCTTGAGGCGGTTGTAGATGACCCGCGCCATCTTGCGGAAGTCGTCGTGCGTCATGCCCTCGGCGTTGACCAGGCTGGCCACGGTGATCAGCTGGAGCGGGGACTTGAGGCCCAGCTCGCGCGCCTTGCCCTCCAGGTCCTGCTTGGCGTAGTTCTCGTTGGCCCGGGCGACCATCTGCTTGAGGATGGTCTCCGGCTTGGTGCCCTTGCCGGCGCTGTACTGCGAGGGGAAGAGGAAGCCCTCCAGCGGGTCCCTGATCTTGGGGTCGGTGCCGGCCCACGCCGGCAGCCCGAGGTTCTTCGACTGGTTCTTGGCGACGTCCTTGGTGGTGCCCGCCGCGAGGCCCAGCTTCTGGTCGATGGCGGCGTAGATCTGGACGGCCCGCCGGCCCTCGGCGATGGTCAGGAAGTTGCCGGCGTTGGTCATCATCTCGACGGCCGCCGCGCCGGACATCTGCTTGTGCAGGGTGTACGTGCCCGGCTGGATGGCCTTCTTGGCGGCGGCGTCGGTGAAGGCGCCGACGCTCTTGACGACCCCGGCCTTCTCCAGGACCCGGCCCATCTCGGTCAGGCTGGCCCCCTTGGGGATCTCGACCTGGACCTGGCCGTCGCCCTGGCCCTCGTAGTCGGGCGCCGCGCCGAAGTGGGTCTGCCAGTAGTCGTAGGCGAAGTAGCCGCCACCGCCCACGACGCCGAGGAGCACCACGGCGACCACGAGGCAGGCCGTGCCGCTGCGGCGCTTGTTCTTCTTCTTGGGCTTCTTGCCGCGCCGGTCGCGGCCGCGGGAGCGCTCCTCGCGCTCCTCGTCGTCGTCCTCGTCCCCGGGCACGCCGGGCTCGCCGTCGTGCTCGCCGGGGCGGGCCGTGGCCGGAGGCAGGTCGTCGAAGAGGGAGATCTTCTCCTCGTCGGGCTCGGACCACTCCTGCTGCGGCTGGTACGGCCCGGCGTGCTGCGGCTGCTGTTGTGCCTGCTGCGCCTGCTGCATCTGCTGCGGGGCCTGCTGATGCCCCTGCTGGCCATGCGGCTGCTGAGGCACCTGGTGCTGAGGATGCTGCGGCTGCTGGTGCTGCGGCTGCTGAGGGTGCGACTGCTGCTGGGGATGCTGCGGCTGCCGCTGATAGCCGTCGGGCGTGCCGTAGTAGTCGGACTGCCCGCCGCCGTACGTGCCGCCGCCCTGCTGCCCGTACTGCTGCTGCCCGCCCTGGGCGGGGTCCCAGCCGTACTGCTGCTGGTCGTGACCGTACTGGGGCTGCTGCGACTGCTGCGGGTGCTGCTGCTGTCCGCCGCTGTAGCCCTGGTCCCCGTACAGCGGGTCGTCAGGATGCCACGGTTGGGAGCCGGAGCCCCGGCCGTACTCAGTCATCGATCCCCTAGAGCCGCGCAGCGGCAGCAGGTGGGCGCTCGGAGGAGCGCGGTTCCCAGTCGCCCGGCCGTCGTCGAGGACGGCGGCCGGACGGCTGCCATGTGTTCAGCGCGGAACGTTACCGTACTGCGATCAGATGACCACTTCGACGGTCTCGCCCGGGGGCCTGCCGGAGACCTTCTCGGTCTCCAGGGCGTTCTGCAGGATGACGACCGCGGCCGCCTGGTCCACCACGGACCGGCCCTTCTTGGAACTGACGCCCGAGGCGCGCAGCCCCTGCGTCGCGGTGACCGTCGTCATGCGCTCGTCGACCAGGCGCACCGGGACGGGCGCCACGCGGCGCGCCATCTCCTTGGCGAAGGTACGCACCTTGGCCGCGGCCGGCCCCTCCCCTCCTTTGAGGGAACGGGGCAGGCCGACGACGACCTCGATCGGCTCGTACTCCGCGACGATCTCCACGAGCCGCTTGTGGGCCTTGGGGATGTCACGGCCGGGCACGGTCTCCACCGGGGTGGCGAGGATCCCGTCGGGGTCGCACGAGGCGACCCCGATCCGGGCGTCCCCGACGTCGACGGAGATGCGTCTTCCTCGGCGCACGGGTCAGGCCGCCTCGGCCACGAGGCGCTCGACGGCGGCCATGGCCTCGTCGACGGCCTCGGGGTTCTGGCCGCCGCCCTGGGCGACGTCCGGCTTGCCGCCACCGCCGCCACCGAGGGTCTTGGCGGCCGTACGGACCAGCTCGCCGGCCTTGAGACCGCGCTCACGGGCGGCCTCGTTGGTGGCGATGACCGTCAGCGGACGGCCGTTGGCCACGGTGAACAGCGCCACCACGGCCGGGCGGCCGCCGTTGATGCGGCTGCGCACGTCGAGGACGAGCTTGCGCAGGTCGTCGGCGCCGGTGCCGTCCGGGACGCGGCCGGTGACCAGGGCCGTGCCGTGCACGTCCTTGGCGCCCTCGGCCAGGCCCGCGGCGGCCTGGAGGACCTTCTCGGCGCGGAAGCGCTCGATCTCCTTCTCGGCGTCCTTGAGCTTGGCGAGCATCCCGGAGATCTTCTCCGGCAGCTCCTCCGGGCGGCCCTTGACGAGCTCCTGGAGCTGGGCGACGACCGTGTGCTCCTTGGCCAGGAAGTTGTAGGCGTCGACGCCGACGAGGGCCTCGACACGGCGCACGCCCGAGCCGATGGACGACTCGCCCAGCAGCTTCACCAGACCCAGCTGGGCGGTGTTGGCGACGTGCGTGCCGCCGCACAGCTCCTTGGAGAAGTCGCCGATGGTGACGACGCGGACGCGCTCGCCGTACTTCTCGCCGAACTCGGCGATGGCGCCGGACTTCTTGGCCTCGTCCAGGCTCATGATCTCGGCCTGCACCTCGAGCTCCCGGGAGAGGACCTCGTTGATGCGCTGCTCGACGTCGGTCAGCACGGTGCCGGGCACAGCGGACGGCGAACCGAAGTCGAAGCGGAAGCGGCCCGGCGAGTTCTCCGAGCCGGCCTGGGCGGCCGTCGGGCCGAGCGCGTCGCGCAGGGCTTGGTGCGTGAGGTGCGTGGCCGAGTGGGCGCGGGCGATGGCGCGGCGGCGCTTGACGTCGATCGAGGCGTAGGCGGAGGCGCCCACGGTGACCTCGCCGACCTGGACGACGCCCTTGTGCACGTGCACGCCCGGAACGGGCTTCTGCACGTCGCGGATCTCGATCACGGCGCCCGTGTCGAGCTTGATGCGGCCGGTGTCGGCGAGCTGGCCGCCGCCCTCGGCGTAGAAGGGGGTGCGGTCCAGGACGACCTCGACCTCGTCGCCCTCGGTGGCGGCCGGCGAGGGCAGGCCGTCGACGAGGAGACCGACGATCGTGGACTCGTTCTCGGTGAGGCTGTAGCCGGTGAAGTCGGTCTCGCCGGAGGTGTCCGCGACCTCGCGGTAGGCGGACAGGTCGGCGTGGCCGGTCTTCTTGGCCTTGGCGTCGGCCTTGGCGCGCTCCCGCTGCTCCTTCATCAGGCGGCGGAAGCCGTCCTCGTCCACGGACAGGCCCTGCTCGGCGGCCATCTCCAGGGTGAGGTCGATCGGGAAGCCCCAGGTGTCGTGGAGCAGGAACGCCTTGTCGCCGGCCAGGACCTTGCCGCCGGAGGCCTTGGTCTCCGTCACGGCGGTGTCGAGGATGTTGGTGCCGGCCTTGAGCGTCTTGAGGAAGGCGGCCTCCTCGGCGAGGGCGACCGTCTCGATGCGCTTGCGGTCGCTCTCCAGCTCCGGGTACTGCTGGCCCATCGTCTTGATGACGACGTCGAGCAGCTCGGCGACGACGGGGCCGGTGGCGCCCATCAGGCGCATGTTGCGGATGGCGCGGCGCATGATGCGGCGCAGGACGTATCCGCGGCCCTCGTTGCCGGGGGTGACGCCGTCACCGATGAGCATCGTGGACGTGCGCATGTGGTCGGCGACCACGCGCAGCGAGACGTCGGTGTCCCGGGCGGCGCCGTAACGGACGCCGGTCAGCTCGGTGGCCTTGTCCATGACGACGCGCAGGGTGTCGGTCTCGTACATGTTCTGCACGCCCTGAAGAATCATCGCCAGGCGCTCGAGGCCGAGACCGGTGTCGATGTTCTTCGACGGCAGCTCCCCGAGGATCGGGAAGTCCTCCTTGCCGTCGCCGGCACCGCGCTCGTACTGCATGAAGACCAGGTTCCAGATCTCCACGTAGCGCTCGTCGTTGACGGCCGGGCCGCCCTCGACGCCGAACTCGGGGCCACGGTCGTAGTTGATCTCGGAGCACGGTCCGCACGGGCCGGGAACGCCCATGGACCAGTAGTTCTCCTTCTTGCCCAGGCGCTGGATCCGCTCGGCGGGCACGCCGACGACGTCGCGCCAGATGCGCTCGGCCTCGTCGTCGTCGAGGTAGACGGTGATCCAGAGCTTCTCCGGCTCCAGGCCGTAGCCGCCGTCCGCCACGGGAGTCGTCAGCAGCTCCCAGGCGTACTTGATGGCGCCTTCCTTGAAGTAATCGCCGAAGGAGAAGTTGCCGCACATCTGGAAGAACGTGCCGTGGCGGGTGGTCTTGCCGACCTCTTCGATGTCCGGCGTGCGGACGCACTTCTGCACGCTGGTGGCGCGCGGGAAGGGCGGCTTGACCTCGCCGAGGAAGTAGGGCTTGAAGGGCACCATGCCCGCGGGGACCAGCAGCAGGGTCGGGTCGTCCGCGATGAGCGACGCCGACGGCACGACGGTGTGCCCACGCTCCTCGAAGAAGCGCAGCCAGCGCCTGCGGATTTCAGCCGACTCCATCAGTGGTCCTCTTTCCGGGTGAGCGAGTTGTAGGTGTGGTGCTGGTCGAGGGCGACGAGGTGGCGCTGCCCGGGGACCGCGCGGTGCTCGGGGGCGGGCGGCGCGGCGCTGAGGCCGAGCGCGTCCTTGAGCGCCGCTTCCCGGTGCGCCATCCCGTCACGGACGTCCAGCGCGAAGAGCTTGACCCTGCGCCCGGCGATGACCGCGCGGTCCGCGGCCTGCAGGGCCAGGCTCTCCGGGGTGAGCTTGGCGAGCTTCCGGTTGACCTTGGTGGTGGCCCAGACACCGGCTGCTACACCGGTCGTGAACCAGAAGGTGCGGCGGAACATTCCTGGGGTCAACCCTTCCCACGGGTGCGGCGGCCGGCGCGGGCGGACGGCAGGGGGCTGCCGACGGCCTTGCCGACGAAGACGGAGCCCTTCGGCTCGGGAGCGGCCTTGCGGCCCATCGCCCGCCGGACGCCGTAGCCGAAGGCGGCGACCTTGACCAGCGGGCCGCCGAAGGCGGAGGAGACGGTCGAGGAGAGCGCCGAGGCGTTCGCCGTGACCTCCTGGACGTCCGCGGCGATCGAGTCGACGCGGGCGAGCTGGGTGTGCGCGGAGCGGACGGTCGCCGAGGCGTCGGCGAGGAGCGGCACGGCCTGCTCGGTGACGTCGGCGACCAGCTTGGTGGCCGCCTTGAGCGTCTGCGCGAGCCGCACCAGCACCAGGGCGATGAAGGACACCAGAATCGCCCAGAAGACGGCCACGAGGATCCCGGCCACCTCTCCACCGGACACGCTGCACCGCTCCCTAGCTGTGGTCTTTTCTGCTCGGATACCGACCTTATCGCGCCGGGCCTCCGCGCCCGTACCGCATTACCGGTCCGTACGGCACGGATGTGCGAGACGCGGCGGCCCGGAAACGCGCCAGCCCGCCGGCCCGCGGCCACGAGGGCGGCGGAACGACGGGCTGGGCGAAAGGCGGTCCTGCTCCCCCGGCTGCTGCCGGGAGGTACACCCGGACTTAGCGGGCGTAGTACTCGACGACGAGCTGCTCGTCGCAGATGACCGGAACTTCCTTGCGGTTGGGCAGGCGGTCCAGGCGGAAGGCCAGGGCGCCCAGGTTGACCTGCAGGTAGCGCGGGGTCTCACCGTCGGCGGCGAAGCCACCGGCGCGAGCGGTCTCGAACAGCGGCTTGCTGCGGCTGCGCTCGCGGACCATCACGACGTCGTTCGGGGTGACGCGGAAGGACGGCTTGTCGACCTTGCCACCGTTGACCTCGATGTGGCCGTGGACGACCATCTGGCGGGCCTGGTAGATGGTGCGGGCGATGCCCGAACGCAGGACGAGGGCGTCGAGGCGGCGCTCGAGCTCGACCACCAGGGCCTCGCCGGTCTTGCCCTCGGCCTTGCGGGCGCGGTCGTAGGCGCGGACCATCTGGCGCTCGCTGATGTCGAACTGGGCGCGCAGACGCTGCTTCTCGAGCAGACGGACCTTGTAGTCGCTGTTCTGCTTGCGGCCACGGCCGTGCTCGCCCGGCGGGTAGGGGCGGGCCTCGAAGTACTTGACGGCCTTCGGGGTCAGCGCAATGCCGAGCGCACGAGACTTCTTGACCTTGGGACGCGACTGGTTAGGCACGTTCTCCAGACCTCCGAAATAGGTTAGGTTAGGCTTACCTTACTCAAGGAGATCGCATGTCTCGCCCGGGGAACACCAGTCACATCACGGACAGCACGCAGAAGACCGGCGCTCTCGATGGCGCCGACGTGACGGAGGTCCGATCAGATCGTGGTCAGCCGCGTCCCAGCGGACTTGAAATCGCGCGGATGCCGTCAGCAGCCGAGCGCACACGAACTCTCGTACAGAGTACATGCTCCGCGGTGCTGCTCGTTCCCGGGGCCGCCGCCACCCGCCCCGACCAGCTGATGCCCGAGGCGCGCAGCGTCGGCCCCGACGGCGAGGTCTTCCTGGTCTTCCCCGCCGACAGCCCGGCCGTGCGCGCCGCGACCCACGCCCAGGACGACGAGCTGCCCGCCGTCCTGGAGCTCACCGACGTGGCCCCGGTCTCCGTGCCCAGCCGCATCCGCGGGCGGGCCTGGATCTCCGGCTGGGTCACCTGCGTCCCCGGCGTGACCGAGCCCGGCCGGATGATGGTGCGCCTTGAGGTCGGCGAAGCGAGCGTGGACGACCTGTGGGGCGCGGAGGACGTCGAGCCCGAGGAGTTCACCCGGGCGAAGCCGGACCCGCTCGTCGGCCACGAGGCCGAGCTGCTCCAGCACCTGCACGCGGGCCACGGCGACCAGGTCCTCGGGCTGTACGCGCTCCTCGGCGAGCGGGCCGAGGACGCGCGCCGCGCGGGCGACCGGGCGGTGCCGCTGGCCCTGGACCGCTTCGGGCTGCGGGTGCGGTTCACCCGTGCGGGCAGCGGGGCGCCGACGGACCGGTCCTTCGACGCGCGGTTCGAATTCCCGGACCCGGTCCGCGACGTGGTCGGCCTGCGGCGGGCGATGCACCGCCTCTTCGAGGCCGCGGGGGAATGACGCCGGGCGGAGGGTTCGGCACCACCGGACGCCACCACGGGGGTCGCGCGCCGTTGCGGCGGATTCAAGGTGCTTGTCCGGCACCTTGAATCAGCCCTCCTGTTCTCCCCGCAAGCGCGAGCGAACCCTCTCCGCCACATCCGCGTAGCGGGCCTCCGCCCCGTACCGCGTCGGCGCGTAGTACTGCTTGCCCCGGACCGCGTCCGGTGCGTACTGCTGGGCCGCGATGCCGCCGGGCAGATCGTGCGGGTACAGATACCCCTGCGCGTGCCCCAGCTTCTCCGCGCCCTTGTAGTGGCCGTCCCGCAGGTGCGGCGGCACCGGGCCGGCGAGGCCCGCCCGGACGTCCGCGAGGGCGGCGTCGATGGCGAGGTAGGCCGCGTTGGACTTCGGGGCCAGCGCCAGCGCGATCGCCACCTGGCTCAGCGTGATCCGCGCCTCGGGGAAGCCGATCAGCGCGACGGCCTGCGCGCCGGCGACCGCCGTCTGGAGGGCCGTCGGATCGGCCAGGCCGATGTCCTCGCTCGCGGAGATCATCAGCCGCCGCGCGATGAACCGCGGGTCCTCTCCCGCCTCGATCATGCGGGCCAGATAGTGCAGCGTGGCGTCCACGTCGGAGCCGCGGATCGACTTGATCAGGGCGCTCGCGACGTCGTAGTGCTGGTCGCCGGCGCGGTCGTACTTCACGGCCGCCCGGTCGACGGCGTCCTCCAGCGTCTCCAGGGTGATCTCGGCCTCGCCCTTGGCTATGGCCGAGCCCGCGCCCGCCTCCAGCGCGGTGAGGGCGCGCCGGGCGTCGCCGCCGGCGATCCGCAGCAGGTGCGCCTCGGCGTCCTCGGGCAGGGTCACGGCGCCGCCGAGCCCGCGCTCGTCGGTGAGGGCGCGGTGCAGCAGCCCCCGCAGGTCCTCGTCGGTGAGCGCCTGGAGCGTCAGCAGCAGGGAACGGGAGAGCAGCGGGGAGATGATCGAGAAGTACGGATTCTCCGTGGTGGCCGCGATGAGCGTGACCCAGCGGTTCTCCACGGCCGGCAGGAGGGAGTCCTGCTGGGCCTTGCTGAAGCGGTGGATCTCGTCGAGGAAGAGGACGGTCTCCTTGCCGTAGCCCCCGGAGGCGCGGCGCGCGCCGTCGATGACGGCCCGTACTTCCTTGACGCCCGCGGTGATCGCGGAGAGCTCCACGAAGCGCTTGTTGGTGGCCTGGCTGACCACGTAGGCGAGGGTCGTCTTGCCGATGCCGGGCGGGCCCCAGAGGATCACCGACGAGGGGCCGGCCGGGCCGCCGCTGCCCTCCCCCACCAGCCTTCGCAGGGGGCTGCCGGGCTTGAGCAGATGTCCCTGCCCCACGACCTCGTCGAGCGTGCGGGGGCGCATGCGCACGGCCAGGGGACTGCTCGCCGGGTCTCTCTCCTGGCGGTCCTCTGCGGCTGCGGTGAACAGGTCGGGCTCCACGTCCGAAACCCTATGCCACCCCACTGACAACGCCGCCGGACCGTGAGGTCCGGCGGCGTCGATCAAGCCAGGTGCGCGAGGGGCGGGGGATCAGGCGGTGCCGCCGGTCCAGAAGTCCCACCAGCGGGTGAGGATCAGCATGCCGATGATGCCGACCCACAGCACGGGCACGACCCAGTGGAACTCCAGGATCGCGCGGCGCGGGCCGTCCGGCAGGGGAATGAAGCGGTGCCGGATGTTCTGCACGGTCACGTAGCAGAACATGAAGATCGTGGCGACCCAGGCCAGGCAGCACCACAGGCACAGCGACCCGATGACGTACAGCGACTGGTACTGGAGCCAGGTGCAGAAGGCGACGCCGAAGAGCGTGCCGGCCTGCATGCCGAGCCAGTACCAGCGCGGGAAGCGGGCGCCCGAGAGCAGCGCCAGGCCGATCGCGATGATCGCGCCGTAGCAGACCAGCCCCAGCATCGGATTGGGGAACCCGAAGGCGTGGGCCTGCTCACTCTCCATGATGTTGCCGCAGGAGACGATCGGGTTGAGGCTGCACCCGGGGGTGAAGGTCTTCCCGACCGCCTTGGCCTCAAGGATCTTGTTCTTGTCGATCGTGATGACCCACGCGGCGAGCAGCCCCAGCGCACCGGTGATGACCAGCAGCAGCGCGAACGCGCGGCTGCCTCCCGCGGCGCCGGTCGCGGGGCCGTCCCGCTCGTCGCCGTCGGTGTCGGAGCGGTCGAGTGCCGAAGTGGTCATAGCGCCGTTGATCCCATCAGTCGGTCCCTGGCGCCCATTCTGCACCAGCGGAGTGACAATCAGCCCTGCTTGGCCAGGACTTCACCCACGACGTCGGCGAGGGCGACGGCCTTCTGCTCGCCGCTCTCCAGGTCCTTGAGCTGCACGTTCCCCTCGGCCAGGTCGCGCTCGCCGGCGATGACCGCGAAGCGGGCGCCGGAGCGGTTGGCCGACTTCATCGCGTTCTTCAGACCCTTGCCGCCGTACGCGAAGTCGGTGGCGACGCCCTGCCGGCGCAGCTCGGTGACCAGACCGAAGAGGATCTTGCGGGCCTCGTCGCCGAGCGGGACGGCGTAGACCTCGGTGGGCGAGGGCAGGTCGAGCGCGATGCCCTCGGCCTCCAGGGCGAGCACCGTGCGGTCGACGCCGAGCGCCCAGCCGACGGACGGCAGCGCGGGGCCGCCGATCATCTCGGACAGGCCGTCGTAGCGCCCGCCGCCGCCGACCGCGGACTGCGAGCCGAGGCCGTCGTGGACGAACTCGAAGGTGGTGCGGGTGTAGTAGTCGAGGCCGCGGACGAGCTTGGGGTCGTCCTCGAACTCGACGCCCGCGGCGGTCAGCAGCTCGCGCACCTGGTCGTGGTAGGCCTTGCAGGCCTCGCAGAGGTGGTCGCGGAAGAGCGGGGCGCCGACGAGCTGCTTCTGGACGTCCTCGCGCTTGTCGTCCAGGACGCGCAGCGGGTTGATCTCGATGCGGCGGCGGGTGTCCTCGTCCAGCTCCAGGCCGCGCAGGAAGTCCTGGAGGGCGGCGCGGTAGACGGGGCGGCACTCCTTGTCGCCGAGCGAGTTCAGCAGGAGGCGGAAGTTGCTCAGGCCCAGCGACTTGTACGCGTCGACGGCCAGGATGATCAGCTCGGCGTCCAGCGCCGGGTCCTCGGCGCCGATGGCCTCCGCGCCGACCTGCGAGAAGTGGCGGTAGCGGCCCTTCTGCGGGCGCTCGTAGCGGTAGTACGAGCCGGAGTACCAGAGCTTGACGGGCAGGTTGCCGTCCTTGTGGAGGTTGCCCTCCAGGGCGGCGCGCAGCACGGAGGCGGTGCCCTCGGGGCGCAGGGCGAGCTGGTCGCCGCCGCGCGTGGTGAGGGTGTACATCTCCTTGGTCACGATGTCGGTCGACTCGCCGACGCCGCGGGAGAACAGCTCGACCTGCTCGAAGCCGGGGGTCTCGACGTAGCCGTAGCCGGCGCGCTTGAGCGGGGCGGCGATGGCCTCGCGGACCGCGAGGTAGACGGCGGAGGTGGGGGGCTTGAGGTCGTAGGTGCCCTTGGGGGCCTTGAACGTACTCACGGGAAAATCGTCACATTCCTCTTCGCGGAGCGGCGGTAGGGCCGCCTCCGGAGCCGCGCAGCGTGTCCGCCACTTCCCGCAGGTACGGGTTGGTGGCGCGCTCGCGGCCGATGCTGGTCTGGGGGCCGTGGCCGGAGAGGACCACGGTCGAGTCGTCCAGGGGCAGGCACACGCGTGCCAGCGACCGGAGCATCTCGGCGTGATCACCGCCCGGCAGGTCGGTGCGTCCGATGGAGCCGGCGAACAGCAGGTCGCCCGAGAAGAAGACCGACGGGACGTCGGCGGTCTCGGGCATCCGGAAGGTCACCGACCCCTTGGTATGGCCGGGCGCGTGCGCGACGGTGAATTCCAGCCCGGCGAGGTCGAGGCGCGAGCCGTCGGTCAGCTCCTTGACGTCGTCCGGCTCCCCGACGGTCAGCTCGCCCATGAGCTGCTGCCCGATGGAGCGGCCGAGGGCCTTCTCCGGGTCGCTCATCATGTAGCGGTCGGCGGGGTGGATCCAGGCCGGGACGTCGTGGGCGCCGCACACCGGGACGACCGAGGCGACGTGGTCGATGTGGCCGTGGGTGAGGACGACGGCGACGGGCTTGAGCCGATGCTTCCTGAGCGCCTCCTCGACCCCGGGGGCCGCCTGGTGGCCCGGGTCGATGATCACGCACTCCTCGCCGGCGGCAGGGGCGACCAGATAGCAATTGGTCCCCCAGGCCCCGGCGGGGAACCCGGCAATCAGCACATTCGTCCTTAATGATCGACCAGCAGTTTTCATCAGCGGTGCGGCCGCGACGCCCTGCGGGGATCACCGGCTGCGAACAAGAGCCTACCGGCGGCACCTCCGCGGCCGCGAACCCGTATACCGTACGGGCACACCAGCAACACAGGGCTCATGACATGGACAAGTCGGTATGAGGAGTAGACCCGGTGGTCAGTAACGAGCAGCGGCGGCGGCAGCTCGCCCGGGAGAAGTTCGAGCGGCAGCAGCAGCGCCGCGAAGAGGCCCGGCGCAAGGCCCGGCGGCGGAACGCGGTGATCGCCGCCGCCCTGGCGGTGGTGGTGGCCGCGGGCGTGACCGCGTACGCCACGGGTGCGCTGTCCGGCGACGACAAGAAGGACAAGACCGACGCCGCGGCGCCCGAGACCTCCAAGGCGCCCTCGAAGGGTCCGGACCCGTGCGCCAAGCCCGCCCCCGGCTCCCCCGCCACGAAGACGTGGAAGTCGGAGCCGGAGATGAGCATCGACAAGTCCGCGGCGTACGCCATGGACTTGAAGACGACCTGCGGCACGATCGACGTCAAGCTCGACGCGGCGAACGCCCCGCACACGGTCAACTCCTTCAACTTCCTGGCCGGCGAGGGCTACTTCGACCACACCAAGTGCCACCGCCTGACCACTGCCGGGATCTACGTCCTCCAGTGCGGCGACCCCAAGGGCACCGGCTCGGGCGGCCCGGGCTACACCCTGCCCGACGAGAACCTCAAGGACCCGAAGCTCAAGGGGAACGTCTACCCCGCGGGCACGGTCGCGATGGCCAACACCAGCCAGCCGCACACCGGCGGCAGCCAGTTCTTCCTCGTCTACCAGGACAGCCCGCTGCCGCCGTCGTACACACCCTTCGGCACGATCGGCGCCGAGGGCATGAAGACGCTCAAGAAGATCGCGGACGCGGGCGAGGACCGGGGGTCCGGCGACGGTGCCCCGAACGCGACGGTCGTCATCGACAAGGCGACGGTCGCCAAGTCCTGACGCCGGGCGCACCGCTCCGATCAGGCCTCCGTTGCCCGGCTGTTGCCCGCTCAGCGAAATTTCGGTCGCGCGGGATACGGACAGCCAGGGCGCCGGTCGCCTATGTTGGCGTTGTGTAGGGTGCCTGATCCGGCGGCTACCCGCACCCGAATGATCAGGCGATGATCAAGCCGCCGGACCGGCCAGGGCGCGGCCCTGCCCGGAACAACTGTGGACGATGCGCGAGGGCCGCACGCCGGCCCCGGCATCATGTGGAGGAGGCGCTGTGAGCAGCGACCCATGGGGCCGCGTCGACGAGACGGGGACCGTGTACGTGCGTACTGCCGACGGCGAGCAGGTCGTCGGATCGTGGCAGGCCGGGTCTCCCGAGGAGGCCCTTGCTTACTTCGAGCGCAAGTACGAGGGCCTGGTCGTCGAGATCGGCCTCCTCGAGAAGCGGGTCAAGACCACCGACCTGTCGGCCAAGGACGCGACCGTCGCGATCGACCACCTGCGCACGCAGGTCGACGAGCACCACGCCGTCGGTGACCTCGACGCGCTGCGGACCCGGCTCGACAAGCTCGTCGCGACGGTCGAGGCGCGCCGCGAGGAGCGCAAGGCGGCGAAGGCCAAGCAGGCCGACGAGGCGCGCACGGCCAAGGAGGCGCTGGTCGCCGAGGCCGAGGAACTGGCGGCGAGCGAGCAGTGGCGGGCCGCCGGCGAGCGGCTGCGCGCCCTGGTCGACACCTGGAAGGGCCTGCCGCGGCTGGACCGCAAGGCCGACGACGAGCTGTGGCACCGCTTCTCGCACGCCCGCTCGGCGTTCTCCAAGCGGCGCAAGGCGCACTTCGCGGCCCTCGACGCCCAGCGCGAGGACGCCCGCAAGGCCAAGGAGAAGCTGGTCGCCGAGGCCGAGGCGCTGTCCGGTTCCACCGACTGGGGCCCGACGGCCGCGCGTTACCGCGACCTGATGGCCGAGTGGAAGGCCGTCGGCCGTGCGCAGCGCGAGGCGGAGGACGAGCTGTGGGGCCGCTTCCGCGGTGCGCAGGACGTCTTCTTCCAGGCGCGCAGCGAGGTGTTCGCCGAGCGCGACGCCGAGCAGTCGGTCAACCTGACGCACAAGGAGGAGCTCGCGGCCGAGGCCGAGAAGCTCCTGCCCGTCACCGACCTGAAGGCCGCCCGCGCCGCGTTCCGCTCGATCAACGAGCGCTGGGAGGCCATCGGCCACGTCCCGCGCGACGCCCGGCCGAAGATCGAGGGCCGGATGCACGCGGTGGAGCGCGCCATCCAGGAGGCCGAGGAGGCCGAGTGGCGGCGTACGAACCCGGAGGCGCGGGCCCGTGCGGCGGGGCTGACCGGCCAGCTTCAGGCGGCCGTCGACAAGCTCCAGGAGCAGGTCGACAAGGCGCGTGCCGCGGGCAATGACGCCAAGGCGAACAAGCTCGCGCAGGAGCTCGAGGGGCGCAAGGCGCTGCTGGACCAGGCCCTGAAGGGCCTGGAGGAGTTCGGCGGCTGAAGGCCTCGTTAAAAAGACTCCGCCCCCGGTGCGTCGCACCGGGGGCGGAGTCTTTTTACGCGTTTACGCGTTACGGCCTGCGGGCCGACGTCACGCGGTAGACGTCGTACACGCCCTCCACGCCCCGTACGGCCTTCAGGACGTGGCCGAGGTGCTTCGGGTCGCCCATCTCGAAGGTGAAGCGCGACGTGGCCACCCGGTCCCGGGACGTCTGCACGGCCGCCGAGAGGATGTTGACGTGCTGGTCGGACAGGACGCGCGTGACGTCCGACAGCAGCCGGGAGCGGTCCAGCGCCTCGACCTGGATCGCGACCAGGAAGACCGAGGACTGGGTGGGCGCCCACTCGACGTCGATGATCCGCTCGGGCTGCTGCGAGAGCGACTCGACGTTGACGCAGTCGGCGCGGTGCACCGAGATGCCGTTGCCGCGGGTGACGAAGCCGATGATGGGGTCGCCGGGCACCGGCGTACAACAGCGGGCCAGCTTCACCCAGACGTCCTCGACGCCCTTGACGATCACGCCGGGGTCGGCGCTGGAGCGGCGCTTGGAGCGGCCGCGGATCGGCGCGGTCTCCTCGATGTCCTCGGTCGCCGCGTCCTCGCCGCCGAGGGCCTGGACCAGCTTCTGCACGACGCCCTGCGCCGCGACATGGCCCTCGCCGATGGCGGCGTAGAGGGAGGAGATGTCGGGGTAGCGCATCTCGTGCGCGAGGGTGACCAGGGAGTCGCCGGTGAGGATCCGCTGGATCGGCAGGTTCTGCTTGCGCATGGCGCGCGCGATGGCGTCCTTGCCCTGCTCGATCGCCTCGTCGCGGCGCTCCTTGGAGAACCAGGCCCGGATCTTGTTGCGCGCGCGGGGGGACTTGACGAAGCCCAGCCAGTCGCGGGAGGGGCCGGCGCCGGGCGCCTTGGAGGTGAAGACCTCGACCAGATCGCCGTTGTCCAGGGTGGACTCCAGGGGCACGAGGCGCCCGTTGACCCTGGCCCCTATCGTGCGGTGGCCGACCTCGGTGTGGACGGCGTAGGCGAAGTCGACCGGGGTGGCCCCGGCCGGGAGCGCTATGACATCGCCCTTGGGGGTGAAGACGAAGACCTCGTTGCGGGAGAGGTCGAAGCGCAGGGACTCCAGGAACTCGCCCGGGTCCTCCGTCTCCTTCTGCCAGTCCAGCAGCTGCCGCAGCCAGGCCATGTCATTGACGGTGTCCTGGTTCTTGCCGGCGTTCTTGGGCACGTCGGTGCGCACCTTGGAGGCGCCGGCGACGGCCTCCTGCTTGTACTTCCAGTGCGCGGCGATGCCGTACTCGGCGCGGCGGTGCATGTCGAACGTGCGGATCTGGAGCTCGACGGGCTTGCCGCTGGGACCTATGACCGTCGTGTGCAGCGACTGGTACATGTTGAACTTGGGCATCGCGATGTAGTCCTTGAACCGCCCCGGGACCGGATTCCACCGGGCGTGGACGGTGCCGAGCGCCGCGTAGCAGTCGCGGACGGTGTCGACGAGGACGCGGATGCCCACCAGGTCGTAGATCTCGGCGAAGTCCCGGCCCCGCACGATCATCTTCTGGTAGACGCTGTAGTAGTGCTTCGGGCGGCCGGTGACGGTGGCCTTGATGCGGGCGGCGCGCAGATCGGCCTGGACCTCGTCGGTGACGATGGCGAGGTACTCGTCGCGCTTGGGGGCCCGCTCGGCGACGAGGCGGACGATCTCGTCGTACATCTTGGGGTAGAGGATCGCGAAGGCGAGGTCCTCCAGCTCCCACTTGATGGTGTTCATGCCCAGCCGGTGCGCCAGCGGGGCGTAGATCTCCAGGGTCTCGCGGGCCTTCTTCTCCTGCTTCTCCCGCTTGAGGTAGCGCATGGTGCGCATGTTGTGCAGGCGGTCGGCGAGCTTGATGACCAGGACGCGCGGGTCCTTGGCCATGGCGACGACCATCTTGCGGACGGTCTCGGCCTGCGCGGCCTCGCCGAACTGCACGCGGTCCAGCTTGGTGACGCCGTCCACCAGCAGGGCGACCTGGTCGCCGAAGTCGCGGCGCAGGTCGTCCAGGCCGTACTCGGTGTCCTCGACGGTGTCGTGCAGCAGGCCCGCCATCAGCGTGGCCGGGTCCATGCCGAGCTCGGCGAGGATCGTGGTCACCGCGAGGGGGTGGGTGATGTACGGGTCGCCGCTCTTGCGCTTCTGGCCGCGGTGCCAGCGCTCGGCGACCTGGTAGGCGCGCTCGATCTGGCGCAGGGTGGTGGCGTCGGCCTTCGGGTCGTTTCCGCGCACTATGCGCAGGAGCGGTTCGAGCACCGGGTTGTACGGGCTGGAGCGCTGGACGCCGAGGCGGGCGAGGCGGGCCCGGACGCGGCTGGAGGAGCCGGGGCGGGGAGCGCTCGGCGGGGGCGTGGGCCGGGCGGGCGAGGTGCCGGCGACGGCCGGGACCGGGCTCTTCGGCCCGCTGCCGGCCCCGGCCCCGGGGCCGGCGGGCGGCCGGGGCGTGGACTCAGGCGCGCTCTGCGGGCGGCCCGTGGGCGTACCCGTGGCCGCCGCGGCCTCGGGAGACGGCTTGTCCTGCTGTGCGGCGGTGAGCGGCTGGGCCTCGTCTGGCAAGAGCACTCCTCATGCGGGGTCCGGCCCCCCGATCAGGTCCGGACTGCCATGGTATCGAGCCCGGGCGGCGGGGGCTTCGCGCACCCGGCTGTGCTCACAAGAACGCGGGACGGCCCCCGGGGTCTTCCCCGGGGGCCGTCCCGCATGTCCGGTCCGTGCCGTCGTGGCAGGTCAGACGGTGATCAGCGCCTCCAGCGGCGCGCCCTCGAGAGCGCCGGAGAGGCGCTCGCGGCCGGGCAGGAAGCCGAGCTCCATGAGCACGACGACGCCGGCCACCTCGGCGCCGGCCCGGCGGATCAGCCGGACCGAGGCCTCGGCGGTGCCGCCCGTGGCCAGGACGTCGTCGATGACGAGGACGCGGTCGCCCGGGCCCACCGCATCGGCGTGCATCTCGATCTCCGCCGTGCCGTACTCCAGCTCATACGCCTGGGCCAGCGTGGCTCCGGGGAGCTTGCCGGCCTTGCGCACGGGCACGAAGCCGAGCCCGGCGCCGACGGCGGCCGGGGCGCCGAGGATGAAGCCCCGGGCCTCCAGGCCGACGACCTTGGTGGCGCCGTGGCGCTTGCACGCCTCCGCCAGGGCGTCGGTCAGGGCGGCGAATGCCGTGGCGTCGGCCAGCAGCGGGGTGATGTCCTTGAACATCACGCCCGGCTGGGGATAGTCGGGCACGTCGTGGATGTGCGCGAGCAGCAGGTCACGCAGCTTCTCGTCGGCCGGGCCGACTCCGGTGGCGCTCATCGGCGCTTCCCCTGGGCACGGCCGCGGCTGCCGCGGGCGCGGGGGGCGACGACGCCGGCGGTGCCGGTGTCCTCATCCTCGTCGTCCTCCACTCCGGGGACGGCGTCGCGCGGCTCCGCCTCGCCCGGCTCGCCCTTCGCGGCCGCGGCGGCGCGCTTGGCGCGCACCCGCTTGGCCAGGGCCTTCATCTGCGGGTCGCGCTCCTTGAAGTCGGCGACCAGCGGGGTGGCGATGAAGATCGAGGAGTAGGCGCCGGCCGCGAGGCCGACGAACAGGGCGAGCGAGATGTCGTTGAGCATGCCCGCGCCGAGGAAGCCGCCGCCGATGAACAGCAGGCCGGCGACCGGCAGCAGCGCCACCACGGTGGTGTTGATCGAGCGCACCAGGGTGCCGTTGAGGCTGCGGTTGGCGATCTCGCTGTAGGTGAAGCGGGTCTGCTTCGTGATGTCCTTCGAGCTCTCCTTCAGACCGTCGAAGACGACGACGGTGTCGTAGAGGGAGTAACCGAGGATCGTGAGCAGACCGATCACGGTGCCCGGGGTGACCTCGAAGCCGACCAGGGCGTAGACGCCCACGGTGATGGTGAGGTCGTGGATCAGCGCGACCAGGGCGGCGAGCGCCATCCGCCACTCGAAGGCGATCGCGAGGTAGATCACCACGAGGATCATGAAGACGGCCAGGCCGGTCCATGCCTTGTTGGCGATCTGGTCGCCCCAGCTCGGGCCGACGATGTCGGTGTTGACCTTGTCCGTGGAGACGCCGAGCTTCTTGGCCAGGGCTTCCTGGGTGGCGCGCGACTGCTCGGTGGTGACGTCGCTGACCTGGATGCGCAGCGGGCCGTTGCCGAGCTTCTGGACGATCGCGGTGTGGCCGGAGGCCTCCTCCGCCGTCTGGCGGGCGGCGTCCGCCGAGACCGAGGTCTTGGGCGTGGTGAAGACCGCGCCGCCGGAGAACTCGATGCCGAAGTTCAGGCCCCGCACCGCCAGGCCGACGATGGCCGTGATGGTGATGAGGATCGAGATGCCGTACCAGATCTTCCGCTTGGCCACGAAGTCGTAGCCGACCTCGCCGCGGTAGAGCCGGGCACCGAGATTGCCGAGCTTGGACATCTCACGCCTCCTTCGGGTCGGCGGGGGCGGCGGGGCGGCGGCGGGAGGCCCGCAGCGGCGGCCTGGCGCCGAGCCGCTTCGGGTCCAGCCCGGACCAGGGGTGACCGCTGGCGAAGAACTTGCGGCGGGCCAGGAGCGTCATCAGCGGCTTGGTGAAGAAGAAGACCACGACGACGTCGAGGAGGGTGGTCAGGCCAAGCGTGAACGCGAAGCCCTGCACCTTGCCGACGGTGACGATGAAGAGCACGGCGGCGGCGAGGAACGACACGAAGTCGGAGACCAGGATCGTGCGGCGGGCGCGCGGCCAGCCGCGCTCGACCGCCGGGCGCAGGGTGCGGCCCTCGCGGATCTCGTCGCGGATGCGCTCGAAGTAGACGATGAAGGAGTCGGCGGTGATGCCGATCGCGACGATCGCACCGCAGACGGCCGGCAGGTTCAGCGCGAAGCCGATGGCCTGGCCCAGCAGCACCATGATCGTGTAGGTGAGGATCGCCGAGCACAGGAGGCTGGCGAGGGCGACGAGCGCGAGACCGCGGTAGTACGCCACGAGGTAGACGACGACCAGGAGCAGGCCGATGGCACCGGCGAGGAGGCCGGCGCGCAGCTGGTCGCCGCCGAGCGCGGCGGTGACCGTCTGCTCGGTGACGACGTCGAAGGAGAGCGGCAGGGCGCCGTAGGACAGCACGTTGGCCAGGTCCTGGGCGGTGGCCTGGGTGAAGCCGCCGGAGATCTCCGCCTGGCCGCCGGTGATCGAGGTGGAGACGGACGGGTCGGAGACGACCTCGCCGTCCAGCACGATCGCGAACTGGTTCTGCGGGGCCTGCTTGCTCGCGAGCTGGCCAGTGACCGCGGCGAACTTCTTGGAGCCGGTGGAGTCGAACTTCAGCTGGACGAGCCAGCCGCGGCCCTGCTGGCTGTCGAAGACGGCGCTGGCGCCGGTGACGTTGGTGCCCTCGACGGACACCGGGCCGAGGATCTCCTTGGCCGAACCGTCCTTCTTGCACGCGACGATGACGTCGGTGGTCTTGGCGCCCGACGCGGCCTCGTTGGCCTTGGCGCGGCCCTCGGGGGTGGTGCAGTCCAGGGCGTCGAGCTGCTTCTGCAGCGCGGCGACGTCGGCCGGGGACGGCGTGGGCTCCTTGGACTTGTCGTCCTTGGCCTTGTCGTCCTTCTTGGCGTCGTCCTTCTTCTCGTCCTTCGCCTTGTCGTCCTTGGCGACGGCCGAGGCGGACGGGGTGGCGTCGGCCTTGACGGCGTCGGTGACCGGGCGGCCCTGCTGGCGCGGGCTCGCGCTCGAGGAGGGGCTGCCGGCGCCGGCGGAGGCGGACGGAGAGCCGGACGGCTTGTTCTTGTCGTCCTTGCTCTTGTCGTCCTTGTCCTTGCCGTCCTTGTCCTTACCGGGCGTGGAGGCGTTGGGAGTGGGCTCGGTCTTCGCACCGGGGGCCACGGACAGGACGGGGCGGAAGCCGAGCTTGGCGGTGGTACCGACCTGCTGGCGGGCCTGCTTCGCGTTCGTCCCCTTGGGGATGTTCACGATGATGTGGTTGTCGCCCTGCGTCTGGACCTCGGCCTCGGTGACGCCGAGACCGTTGACACGCCGCTCGATGATGCCGACCGCGGTGTTCATGTTGGTCGGGTTGATCGCGTTGGGCTTGCCGGGCTCGTTCTTGGCCTCCAGCGTGAAGCTGGTGCCGCCCGCGAGGTCGATGCCCAGCCGCGGCGTGGTCCGCCCGGAGGCGAACATCCCCCCGGTGAGCGCCACCATGGCGATCAGGATCAGGGCCAGGACCCTGCCCGGCCTGCCCTGGCCGCCCGGGGACCTGCGGCCCTTCTTCGGTGCTGCCACCTTGTCGTTTCTCCCTGTCCAACCGCCCGGCGCCGTGCAGTGGCCGGGCGGCCACGAATGTAGTGGGGACCTGCCCCCCGCCGGAGCCTAGACCGTCAGGGAACCGCGGCGCACCGACCGAGCGGTGCTCCGCGGTTCCTCGATGGGCTACTTCGCGTCGGTGCCGCCGTCCTTGCCGTCCCGCTCGGCGCCCTTGACGTCCTTGACGTCCTTGGCCTGCGGCTCGGCGCCCTTCTCGGCGTCCTCCGGCTCCGCGGCCTTCTCCGCCTCGGCGGCCTCGCCCTTGCCCAGGTCGATCTTCTTCTCGCCCGGGGCCTCGGCCTCGGTCAGCGACGACGCATCGTCCGGGACGACAGGGGTCTCGGACTCGTCCTGCTCGATCCCGTGGACGATGCGGTTGTACTCGGAGTCCTCCAGAACGGCGCCGATGGCGTTCTTCGCGTAGATGGCGTGGACGCCGGGGGCCACCTCGAGGAGGACCGTGTCGTCGTTGACCTCCTTGACGGTGGCGTACATGCCGCCGATCGTCCGCACGCCGGTGCCCGGGTGCATCTGGTCGCGCATCTGCGCCGCCTGGCGCTGCTTGTTCTTGGCCGACCGCGTCATCAGGAACATGGCCCCGATGAGCACGATGAACGGCAGGAGAGTCACGATATTCACGGGACGGGGTTTCCTTCACACGACCGCGGGACGCGGCCTTCTACGGGGGTGGTATGCCGTGCCGGTACCGGACGGCATCGGCGGAGTCTAAGCGAGTCCGCACCTATGGAACAACGCCCAGCATGGCACCGTGGTTCCTGACCGGACCAGCCCCCGCGCCGTCACCCGCCGAAGAGGCCCTGCTGGGACGGGGTGCCCGCCGCGCCCGCGTCCCGCACGAGGCCGAGGTGCTCCCAGGCGGCCGGGGTCGCGACGCGGCCCCTGGGCGTACGGGCCAGCAGGCCCTCGCGGACGAGGAACGGCTCGGCGACCTCCTCGACCGTCTCGCGCTCCTCGCCGACGGCCACGGCCAGCGTCGACAGGCCGACCGGGCCGCCGCCGAAGAGCTTGAGGAGGGCGGTCAGGACGGCTCGGTCGAGGCGGTCGAGGCCGCGGGCGTCGACCTCGTAGACGTCCAGGGCCTGGGCGGCGATCTCGCGCGTGATCACGCCGTCGGCCTTGACCTGGGCGTAGTCGCGGACGCGGCGCAGCAGGCGGTTGGCGATGCGGGGGGTGCCGCGGGAGCGGCCGGCGATCTCGGCGGCGCCCTGGTCCGCTATCTCCACGTCCAGCAGGCGGGCGGAGCGGTGCACCACGCGCTGGAGCTCGGCGGGGGCGTAGAACTCCATGTGCCCGGTGAAGCCGAAGCGGTCGCGCAGCGGGGGCGGCAGGAGGCCGGCCCTGGTGGTGGCGCCGACGAGGGTGAAGGGCGGCAGCTCCAGGGGGATGGCGGTGGCGCCGGGGCCCTTGCCGACGATCACGTCGACGCGGAAGTCCTCCATGGCCATGTAGAGCATCTCCTCGGCGGGCCGCGACATGCGGTGGATCTCGTCGAGGAAGAGGACCTCACCTTCGGTGAGGGAGGAGAGGATCGCGGCGAGGTCGCCGGCGTGCTGGATGGCGGGGCCGGAGGTGATGCGGATGGGGGCGCCCATCTCGGCCGCGATGATCATCGAGAGGGTGGTCTTGCCGAGGCCGGGGGCGCCGGAGAGCAGCACGTGGTCGGCGGTGGCGCCGCGGGCGCGGGCGGCCTTGAGGACGAGGTCGAGCTGCTCGCGGACGCGCTCCTGGCCGACGAACTCGCCGAGGTCCTTGGGGCGCAGCGCGGCCTCGACGGCCCGGTCCTCGCCGTCGGCGTCGGTGCCGACGAGGCGGTCGCCGGCAGCGTCGGATGCGTCGTCGTCCCAGTTCACGGGTGAAACCTCACGGTTGAATGCTCGGTCAGTTTGTGGGCAGGCGTTCCGCAGGGCGATGGGGGCACCTCCCAGCGGTAGCTGGGGGAGGGTGGGCACAAACCGCCCACCGGGCTGCACCGGACCCTGGTCATCGCGCCCGGTTCAGCGTCTGCAGCGCGGCCCGCAGCAACTGGCCGACCTGCGGCTGACCGCCGTCGGCGAGAACGGCCTCCGCCCGGGGCGCCACCGCCTCCACCGCCTCGTCCGCCTCGCGGGCGGCATAGCCCAGACCGACGAGCGCGGCCTGCAGCTGATCGCGCCACCCCGCGGCGGCGTGAGCGGGGGCCGCCGCGGCGGAGCCGACCGGCTTGCCGAGCCGGTCCTTCAGCTCCAGGAGCAGCTTCTGCGCGCCCTTCTTGCCGATGCCGGGGACGGCGGTGAGCGCCTTCTCGTCGGCCGAGGCGAAGGCCTGCCGGAGGGCGTCGGGGCTGTGGACGGCGAGCATGGCCTGGGCGAGGCGGGGGCCGACGCCGCTCGCGGTCTGGAGCAGCTCGAAGGTCTGGCGCTCGTCGTCGTCGGCGAAGCCGTAGAGGGTCAGGGAGTCCTCCCGGACGACGAGGGAGGTGGCGAGGCGGGCCGGCTGCCCGACGCGCAGGGTCGCCAGCGTGCCGGGCGTGCACTGGACGGCCATGCCGATGCCGCCGACCTCGAC
This sequence comes from Streptomyces klenkii, assembly GCF_003626645.1. Classification (GTDB taxonomy): domain Bacteria; phylum Actinomycetota; class Actinomycetes; order Streptomycetales; family Streptomycetaceae; genus Streptomyces; species Streptomyces klenkii. Next base: position 198,492 of record NZ_RBAM01000013.1, read on the forward strand.
GACCGCGGTGTCGGGGGCGAGGGCGGCGACGGGGCCGGAGACGAAGGCGATCATCGGGTGCCCTTCGGGAGGCGTACGGGGGCGGTGGTGCGGCGCTGGGCGGCGGCGAGCTGCTGGAGGCGGTTCGTCACGGGGGCGCGCCAGATGTGGCAGATGGCCAGGGCCAGGGCGTCGGCGGCGTCGGCGGGCTTCGGCGGTGCGTCGAGCCGCAGGAGGCGGGTGACCATGGAGCCGACCTGGGCCTTGTCGGCCCGGCCGGAGCCGGTGACGGCCGCCTTGACCTCGCTGGGGGTGTGCAGCGCGACGGGCAGGCCGCGGCGGGCGGCGCAGAGCATGGCGACGGCACTGGCCTGGGCGGTGCCCATGACCGTACGGACGTTGTGCTGGCTGAAGACGCGCTCCACGGCGACGAATTCGGGCCGGTGCTCGTCGAGCCACTGCTCGATGCCGCGCTCGATGAGGACGAGGCGGTCGGCGACCTCGGCGTCCGCGGGGGTGCGGACCACTCCGACCCCGACCATGCGCAGCGGGCGGCCCGCGGTGCCCTCGACCACGCCGACGCCGCACCGCGTCAATCCGGGGTCCACACCCAGCACCCGCATGTCCGCCCCCTCCGTATCGCTCATCTGCCCGGGCAGGCTATCGGCTGCCACTGACAACGGCCGTTCACGACGACGGGCCGGCGGGACGCGTGTCCCGCCGGCCCGTCGGCCGACCGCAGGCGGATGCCGTGCGTGCCTTACGCATCTACCTTCGCCATGACGTCGTCGGAGACGTCGAAGTTGGCGAACACGTTCTGGACGTCGTCGCTGTCCTCAAGGGCGTCGATCAGCTTGAAGATCTTGCGCGCGCCCTCCTCTTCGAGCTCCACCTGCATGGTGGGGACGAAGTTGGCCTCGGCGGAGTCGTAGTCGATGCCCGCCTCCTGGAGCGCGGTGCGGACCGCGACCAGGTCGGTGGCCTCGCTGATGACCTCGAAGCTCTCGCCGAGGTCGTTGACCTCTTCGGCGCCGGCGTCGAGGACCGCGCCCAGGACGTCGTCCTCGGTCAGCTCACCCTTGGGGACGATGATGACGCCCTTGCGGTTGAACAGGTACGACACGGAGCCCGGGTCGGCCATGGAGCCGCCGTTGCGGGTCATGGCGACGCGCACGTCGGAGGCGGCGCGGTTGCGGTTGTCGGTGAGGCACTCGATGAGGACCGCCACGCCGTTCGGGCCGTAGCCCTCGTACATGATCGTCTCGTAGTCGGCGCCGCCCGCTTCGAGACCGCCGCCGCGCTTGACCGCGGAGTCGATGTTCTTGTTGGGGACCGACTGCTTCTTCGCCTTCTGGATGGCGTCGTAGAGCGTCGGGTTGCCCTCGATGTCGACGCCGCCCATGCGGGCCGCGACCTCGATGTTCTTGATCAGCTTCGCGAAGAGCTTGCCGCGCTTGGCATCGATCACGGCCTTCTTGTGCTTCGTCGTAGCCCATTTAGAGTGGCCGGACATCTGCCTGTCTCCTTCGCGTAACCAATTTCTGAAACGAACGACAGAGATCCTACCGGGGCCGGGCTACTGGGCTGCGCGCACCATGTCCACGAACAGCGCGTGGACGCGGTGGTCGCCGGTGAGCTCCGGGTGGAAGGACGTGGCCAGCACGTTGCCCTGGCGCACGGCGACGGTGTGGCCGTCGTAGGTGGCGATGACCTCGGCGGCGGCGCCGGTGGACTCGACCCAGGGGGCGCGGATGAAGATGCCCTCGACAGGGCCGCCTTCGATGCCGGCCACGTCGACGGTGGCCTCGAAGGACTCGTTCTGCCGGCCGAAGGCGTTGCGGCGGACGATCATGTCGATGCCGCCGAGCGTCTCCTGGTCCTCGCGGCCGTCGAGCAGCTTGTCGGCGAGCATGATCATGCCGGCGCAGGTGCCGTAGACGGGCATCCCGGCGCGCACGCGCTCGCGCAGCGGCTCCAGCATGCCGAAGGCGACGGCGAGCTTGGACATGGTGGTGGACTCGCCGCCGGGTATCACCAGGCCGTCGATCTCCGCGAGCTCCTCGGGGCGGCGCACGGGGCGGGCGAGGGCGTCGGCGGAGGCGAGGGCGACGAGGTGCTCGCGGACGTCGCCCTGGAGGGCGAGGACGCCGATGGTGGGCGTGGAAAGGGATGCCACGGGGGAGTTCTCCGTCTCGGGTCTGGACGACCGGTGGGCGGCCCGCCGTCGTGCGCGGGCCGCCCGGCCGGGAAAAGCGGTGCGGTGTTTACCAGCCGCGGTTGGCGTAGCGCTCGGCCTCGGGGAGGGTGTCGCAGTTGATGCCGACCATGGCCTCGCCGAGGTTGCGGGAGGCGTCCGCGATGACCTTCGGGTCGTCGTAGAAGGTGGTGGCCTTCACGATGGCGGCGGCGCGCTTGGCCGGGTCGCCGGACTTGAAGATGCCGGAGCCGACGAAGACGCCCTCGGCACCGAGCTGGCGCATCAGCGCGGCGTCGGCGGGGGTGGCCACGCCACCGGCGGAGAAGAGGACGACCGGCAGCTTGCCGAGCTCGGCGACCTCCTTGACGAGCTCGTACGGGGCGCGCAGCTCCTTGGCGGCGGCGAACAGCTCGTTGTTGTCGAAGCCGCGCAGCTTGGCGATCTCGTTCTTGATCTGGCGCAGGTGGCGCACGGCCTCCACGACGTTGCCGGTGCCGGCCTCGCCCTTGGAGCGGATCATGGCGGCGCCCTCGGCGATGCGGCGCAGGGCCTCGCCCAGGTTGGTGGCACCGCAGACGAAGGGGGTGGTGAAGGCCCACTTGTCGGAGTGGTTGACCTCGTCGGCCGGGGTGAGGACCTCGGACTCGTCGATGTAGTCGACGCCGAGCGACTGGAGGACCTGGGCCTCGACGAAGTGGCCGATGCGGGACTTGGCCATGACCGGGATGGAGACGGCGCCGATGATCTCTTCGATCATGTTGGGGTCGGACATGCGGGCCACGCCGCCGTCCTTGCGGATGTCGGCCGGAACCCGCTCGAGCGCCATGACGGCGACCGCGCCCGCGTCCTCGGCGATCTTCGCCTGCTCGGCGTTGACGACGTCCATGATCACGCCGCCCTTGAGCTGCTCGGCCATGCCGCGCTTGACGCGGGCGGTACCGGTCTCGGGGGTGGTGGACGTGCTGGGGACCGTGCTGGACACGTGGTGACCTCACTATCAAGGGCGGTGATGCTGCGGCCCTCATACAACCCAGCCGGGTTCCCCGGAAAAAGAGCCAATCGGAGGCCGGTGGCTCCTCCGGTCAGCTGTTCATCCCGGGTTCCAGTGCGGCGGGCGGCTCGTCGTCCATCTCGAAGGCCATCGGAAAGGGCGCGTGGCCGGCGAGGCGGAACCAGCGCACCACGCGGTGCTTGCGCACGGCGCGGGCGGCCCGGACCGCGTCGTTGTGGAAGCGCCTGGCCATCGGCACCCGGCGGACCGCCTCCGACAGCTCGGTCAGCGACTCCTCGCCGCCCGGGGCCTCCCGGACGGCCTCGACCTGCGGGCCCTCCGTGAAGACCGCGCGCAGGGCCTGGCTCAGCTCGCTCTCGGCGACCTCGCGGTGCTCCTCCTCGGCCTGCCGGGCCGCGTGGGCGGCCTGGTAGAGCACGATCGAGGCGGCCGGGTCGAGGACTCCGGCGGTGCCCAGCTCCTGGGCGACGGAGGCGCGGCGCAGCAGCTGGGCGTCCAGGGCGGCGCGGGCGGCGTCGATGCGGCTGTGCAGGCGGTCCAGCCGGCCGGCGGTCCAGCTCAGATAGACGCCGATGACGACCAGCGCGGCGACGATCCAGATCAATGTGGTCACGCCGGGCCACGTTACCGCTCGCCGCGGGGCCGCTGTGCGGGGCGATATCGGCCTCCGGCTCCACCCGCGGGTGGAGCCGGACGGAGCGGCGGTCCGTGCGTTTCTCCACCCCGGCTCCGATCCGTCTCCACCCGGCCGGCGCCTAGCGTCGTTGCAGGACGCAGAAGACCGGCGAAGGGCCGGGGAGGAAACCCCATGACACCGCACGCCTGGCGAGCGCTGCTCGTCCCCCTGACCATCACGATCGCCCTGCCCGTGGCGCTGTATTACGTGCTGCGGGCGCAGGGCACCGCCCAGTGGCAGGCCCTGCTGATCAGTGGCGCGATACCGGCCGCGCACGCGGTCGTCACGGCCGTCCGCCGCCGGCACGTCGCCTTCTTCGACCTGCTCGTCGTCGCCCTGCTCGCCGTCTCGGCGGCCACGTCGGTGGTGAGCGGGGATCCGCGGGTGCTGCTGCTGAAGGACGCCGCGATCCCGGCCGTGCTGGGCCTGTGGATCGGGGGCACGCTGTTCCTCTCGCGGCCCTTCGCCTTCCACCTCGGCACGCACCTGCGGCGCGGCAGCGGCGACGCGGAGGCCGAGCGGGCCTGGCAGGAGATGCCCGCGTACCGGCAGGCGCTGCGGGGCCTGACCCTGCTGTGGGCGGGCGTGCAGCTGGTCGACGCCGCCCTGAGCACGGTGCAGGCGCTGGTGCTGCCCGTCGACGCGGTCCCGGTGGTCGGCCGGATCCAGTCGTTCACCCTGCTGGCCCTGGTGGTGGTGATCACCGTACGGCGCAGCCGGCGCTTCCGGGCGCGGCACGGCATATCCCTGTTCGGAACGGCGGGCGCGTCGGCCCGGGCCGACGGCCCGGCGCCGCGCGAGGCGGAGGGCCCGGCGTAAGCCGTCCGCGGCGGTCCGTCACCGGCCCTGAAACCATGGGCCGCCGCAACGGCAAGAAGCCACCACGGCGAGGGTCCGGCGGAATGCGCACGCTGCCGGTTACCGGCACGTACCCGGCATTCCGCCGGAACGGCTAGTCGCGGGCGAGGCCGAAGCGGGCGCGCAGGCCGGTGCGTTCGTCGGCGGCGACCGAGGCCGCGCCGGCCGTGACCGTCTCGTAGACGGCCAGGATGTCGGCGCCCACGCGGGACCAGTCGAAGCGGCGCACGTGCGTGCTGCCGCGCTCGCTCAGCCCGGCCCGCTGCTGCGGGTCGCCCAGCAGCCGGACGGCCGCGGCGGCGAGCGCGTCGGCGTCCTCGTTGGCGAAGAGCTCGCCGGCCGAGCCCTGGTCGAGCACCTGGGCGAAGGCGTCCAGGTCGCTGGCGAGGACGGGGGCGCCCGCCGACATCGCCTCGACCAGGATGATGCCGAAGGACTCCCCGCCCGTGTTGGGGGCGACGTAGACGTCGACGCTGCGCAGCAGCCGCGCCTTGTCCTCGTCGCTGACCATGCCGAGGAACTCGACGCGGTCGCGCATCTCGCGGGGCAGGCCGGCGACGGCCTCCTCCTCGTCGCCCCGGCCGGCGACCAGCAGCCGGGCGTCCGGGCACGCGGCGAAGATCTTCGGCAGGGCGCGCATGAGCACAGGCAGGCCCTTGCGGGGTTCGTCGATGCGGCCGATGAAGCCGATCGTCCCGCCCTGCCACTCCTGCTTGGGCTCGGCGCGGGCGAAGAAGTCGACGTCGACGCCGTTGGGAATGACGACGGCGTCGCCGCCCAGGTGCTCGACGAGCGTCCGGCGTGCGTATTCGCTCACCGCGATGCGGGCACTGATCTTCTCCAGGGCGGGCTGGAGGATCGGATAGGCCGCGATCATCGCGCGGGAGCGCGGGTTGGAGGTGTGGAAGGTCGCCACGATCGGGCCCTGCGCGGCCCAGCAGGCCAGCAGGCCCAGCGAGGGGGAGGTGGGTTCGTGGATGTGGATGACGTCGAAGTCGCCGTCGTGCAGCCAGCGCCGCACGCGGGCGGCCGACAGGAAGCCGAAGTTCAGCCGCGCCACCGAGCCGTTGTACGGGACGGGCACGGCCCGCCCGGCCGAGACGACGAAGGGCGGCAGCGGCGTCTCGTCGTCCGCCGGGGCCAGCACCGACACCTCGTGGCCCAGCCGGATGAGGTGCTCGGCCAGGTCCCGGATGTGGAACTGCACGCCTCCGGGCACGTCCCACGAGTAGGGACAGACGATCCCGATCCTCATGCCCCGTCCCTCCGGTCGCTCTCCGACGTGCCCGCGCCTTTGCCCCGCGCCCCGCCCGCAGGCCCGTCCGGCGCGCCGGGCGGCCCGTCCGGCCCGTCCGGCCCGTCCGGGCGCGGCTCCAGGTCGGCGAGCCACAGTCGCTGGAGCATATGCCAGTCCTGCGGGTGCTCGGCGATCCCGGCGGCGAAGATGTCGGCGACCTGCTGGGTCATGGCGGCGGCCTTCTCGGCGCGGGTGCCCTCCGCGGGCACCTCGACCGGGGCGTGCACCCGGCCCTTCATCACCGGCGAGCTGTCGTACCAGAGCGTCACCGGGAGCAGCAGCGCCCCGGTCTGCACGGCGAGCATCGCGGGCCCGGCGGGCATCTTCGTGGCCTCGCCGAAGAAGGTGACCTCTATGCCCGAGGAGGACAGGTCGCGGTCGGCCACCAGGCACACCAGTCCCCCGGCGCGCAGCCGGCGCGCCAGCGTGCCGAAGGCACTGCCGCCCGCGTGGGGCAGCACCTCCATGCCCAGGCCCTCGCGATAGGCGACGAAGCGGTCGTAGAGCGTCTCGGGCTTCAGCCGCTCGGCCACCGTCGTGAAGGGCACCCCGAGCCGCGTGGTCACCCACGCGCCCGCGAGGTCGTAGTTGCCCATGTGCGGCAGCGCGACGACCACGCCGCGCCCGCTCGCCAGGGCCTCCTCCAGGTGGCCCAGGCCCTCCGGGGCGAAGGACGAGCGCCTGCGCTCCGCACTCCACACCGGCAGCCGGAAGGACTCCATCCAGTAGCGCATGTACGAGCGCATGCCCGCCCGGGACACCTGCGCGAGGCGCTCCGCGGACGCCCCCGGCAGCACCCGGGCCAGGTTGGCCTCCAGGCGCAGCACGCCGCCGCCGCGCCGCCGCCACGCCACGTCGGCGATCTGCTGCCCCAGCCGTACGGCCAGCGGCTCCGGCAGCTTCTTGACGGCGGCCCAGCCGAGCCCGTAGAGCGCGTCGGTCAGCCGTTCCTTCACCCGTTGCCACCGCCCTGCGCCGCCGCGGCCTCGGCCTCCGCCTCGGCCGACTCGCGGCGCACGGTCACCACCCGCTGGATCAGGGTCACGAGGCTGCCGGCGGCCACGATCCACAGCGCCACGGGCAGCAGGTACTGGATGCCCGGCACGCCGAACTTGTGCAGGCCCGCGAAGCCGCACGCCACCAGCGAGATGACCAGCCGCTCGGCGCGCTCGACGAGGCCGTTGACGTTCACGGGCAGCCCGATGCTCTCGCCGCGCGCCTTCGTGTACGAGACGACCTGGCCGCTGGCGAGGCAGAAGATCGACACCGCGCAGAGCACGTTGTCGTCACCGCTGCCCGCGTACCACAGCGCGAGTCCGCCGAAGATCGCCGAGTCGGCGACGCGGTCGAGCGTGGAGTCCAGGAAGGCGCCCCAGCGGCTGGAGCGGCCCAGCTGCCGGGCCATGTTGCCGTCCACCAGGTCCGAGAAGACGAACAGGGTGATGACGACCGTGCCCCAGAAGAACTCCCCCCGCGGGTAGAAGACCAGGGCGCCCGCCACCACACCGCCGGTACCGACGAGGGTCACCGCGTCGGGGCTGACGCCGAGGCGGATGAGCAGGGCGGCGAACGGCGTGAGAACACGCGTGAAGAACGCACGCGCGTACTTGTTCAGCATGGCCTTCCCGGAGGGGTGTCGTATCGGGCCGCGTGGTCAAGCGGGCCACCGGCTGGCCCATCGTAGCCAGGCGCCCCCTCCGGGCCGCGCACGCACTGCTCGCAGCGCGCGCACCGGCGCCTCCGCCTCCCCCGGCGGCGCCACCGCGGGGCGTACGGATGTGCCCGCGTGTGCGACGTATGGACGCAGCGTTACCGCAGTGGAAAGCTCGGTGTACCGCAGGTGTCGACCGGGAGGCGGGACACATGGGCGAGAAGACGGGCACGTACCCAGGGGCCGCGGGCAGAGCAGTATCGGCCGACCGGCCGAGCCACGTACGCAATGTGGTGCTGGTCGGCCACAGCGGCTCCGGAAAGACGACGCTGGTGGAGGCCCTCGCGCTGGCGACCGGTGCGGTCAACCGGGCCGGCCGCGTCGAGGACGGCGGCGCGCTCTCGGACTACGACGAGATCGAGCACCGCCAGCAGCGCTCGGTGCAGTTGTCGCTGGCCCCGGTCGAATGGGCCGGCATCAAGATCAATCTGCTGGACACCCCCGGCTACGCCGACTTCGTCGGGGAGCTCAGGGCCGGTCTGCGGGCGGCGGACGCCGCCCTCTTCGTCGTCTCGGCCGCCGAGGGCGCCGAGAACATCAACGGCGCCACCCGCATGGTCTGGGAGGAGTGCGCCGCCGTCGGGATGCCCCGCGCCATCGTCATCACCCATCTGGAGGCGGCCCGCTCCGATTTCGAGGAGATGACGGAGACTTGCCGCACGGCCTTCGGCGGCGACTCCCCCGACGGCGTGCTGCCGCTCTACCTCCCCCTGCACGGGCCCGAGGGCCCCGACGGGCACCGCTGCGTGGCCGGCCTCATCGGCCTGCTCTCCCAGCGCGTCTTCGACTACTCCTCCGGCGAGCGGGCCGAGACCGCGCCCGGCCCCGAGCACCTGCCCCTCATCGAGGAGGCCCGCAACCGGCTCATCGAGGGCATCATCGCCGAGAGCGAGGACGAGACCCTCATGGACCGCTACCTCGGCGGCGAGGAGATCGACGTCAAGACCCTCATCGAGGACCTGGAGCGCGCCGTGGCGCGCGGCAGCTTCCACCCCGTCCTCGCCGCGGCCCCCGCCGCCGAGGGCGCCAAGCAGGGCCTGGGCACCGTCGAGCTCCTGGAGCTGATCACCGGCGGCTTCCCCACCCCCCTCGAACGCGAGGCCCCGGCCGTCACCACCCCCGACGGCCGCCCCCGCACACCCGTGACCTGCGACCCCGCGGGCCCCCTCGCCGCCGAAGTGATCAAGACCTCGTCCGACCCGTACGTCGGCCGGATCTCCCTCGTCCGCGTCTTCTCCGGCACCCTGCGCCCCGACGAGACCGTCCACGTCTCCGGCCACGGCCTGGAGGACCGCGGCCACGAGAGCCACGACGTCGACGAGCGCATCGGCGCGCTGTCCTCACCCTTCGGCAAACAGCAGCGGCCCCTCCCCCAGGCCATCGCCGGCGACATCGCCTGCGTCGCCAAGCTCACCCGCGCCGAGACCGGCGACACCCTCTCCGCCAAGGGCGACCCCCTCCTCATGGAGCCCTGGCGGATGCCCGACCCGCTGCTGCCCGTCGCCATCGAGGCACACAGCAAGGCCGACGAGGACAAGCTCTCCCAGGGCCTCGCCCGGCTCGTCGCCGAAGACCCCACCATGCGCCTGGAGCAGAACCAGCACACCCACCAGGTCGTCCTGTGGTGCCTGGGCGAAGCCCACCGGGACGTCGCCCTGGAACGGCTGCGCACCCGCTACGGCGTCCAGGTCGACGTCGTGCCCCACAAGGTGTCGCTCCGCGAGACCTTCGGCGGCAAGGCCGCCGGCCGCGGCCGGCACGTCAAGCAGTCCGGCGGCCACGGCCAGTACGCCATCTGCGAGATCGAGGTCGAACCGCTGCCCGGCGGCTCCGGCATCGAATTCGTCGACAAGGTCGTCGGCGGCGCCGTGCCGCGCCAGTTCATCCCCTCCGTGGAGAAGGGCATCCGCGCCCAGGCCGCCCGCGGCGTCGCCGCCGGCCACCCCCTGGTCGACATCCGGGTCACCCTCCTCGACGGCAAGGCGCACTCGGTGGACTCCTCCGACGCCGCGTTCCAGACCGCGGGCGCCCTCGCCCTGCGCGAGGCCGCCGCCGAGACGAAGATCCACCTCCTCGAACCCGTCGCCGAGATCGAGGTCCTGGTCTCCGACGACTACGTCGGCCCCGTCATGAGCGACCTGTCCGGACGCCGCGGCCGCGTCATCGGCACCGAGCAGTCCGGCGCCGGCCGCACCCTCGTGCGCGCCGAGGTCCCCGAGATCGAGATCGGCCGCTACGCCGTCGACCTGCGCTCCCTCTCGCACGGCACCGGCCGGTTCACCCGCTCCTACGCCCGCCACGAACCGATGCCCCCTCAGATCGCCGAGCGGCTGCGGGAATCGGCGGACGGCGGAGCGTAACGAGCGCGAACCGCCCGCCCCGCAACCGTACGGGGCGGGCGGCCTTCACGATCTCTGCGACAGCCGGCACCCCGCGCCGATACGCTGGTCCCGCGGACCAACACGTATGACGCGGGCGGTCGTCGGCATCCGTCGGAAGGCCGCAGCACCGGACATGCGCGGCATTGGGGGCAGCAGTGGCAGCAGGGGACCCGTTCGACTTCAGCCCCGGGGCACAGATCCCGCTCTCGGGCTCCTCCGGACAGACCGCGGCGACCCAGGCGCTCGCCTCGGCCGCCTACCGCGACGGCCCGGTCGACCAGCTCCTCAAGGCCAATTCCGACTGGGCCAAGTCCGAGGTCAAGCCGCCCCGCATATCGCTCTTCGAGCCCAACCTGGGCGAGGCCTTCGCCCGCGCCGTCCAGCTGCGCGTGCTCGGCGGCGGCCGCAAGCCCCTCATCCAGTCTTTCGGCCTCGACCCGCAGCCCGTCGTCGAGCACTGCCTCGCGGCCAATCGCATCCGCAAGCAGCGCGACGCCAGGCTCACCCTCATCATGGGCGTCTGCGGGCTGCTCTTCCTCCCCGGCGTCCTGCTCTGGCTCGGCGTCTTCCAGCTCCGCCGCACCATCGCCGGCGCCCAGAACAAGCGCGCCGGCGCCCTCGGCACGGCCCTCCTCGTGGCCCTCGGCATCCTCGCCGCCATCATGCTGGTCAAGCTGCCCTTCCACGGCTTCTGGGCGTTCTACCTGCGCGCCATGCTCATCGCCCCGCTCGTCGGCGGCTTCTGGGCCAAATCCGTCTGCGAGCGCACCGCCAAGGACCTCCGCGAGCGCTGGTCCGGCCTCCTCTCCGGCGGCGGCATCGGCGCCAAGATCCCCGAAGCCGTCCCCAAGAACCCCGGCGAGACCGCCGCCGAGCGGCTCCGCCAGTCCCTGGAGCGGCTCGCCGCCGAGCAGCAGAGCAACGTCGCCTTCTACGCCGGCACCAAGGGCATACTCGGCATGGGCACCCGCTGGGGCAGCTGGCAGCTCGCCGAAGAGCTCGTCCCGCTCGAACCCGGCAAGGAGATCAACCCCTTCCGCAGCTGGGACGTCGTCCGCGCCATCCACGACCAGCTCCACCTCCTGGAGCGCAGCCCCCTGCACACCGGCGGCTTCCCGACCCCCTCCGTCGAGCACTGGGTCGTCTCCGACGTCGGCGAGGGCGCCGGCGCCGTCTCCCGCCCCGAGGGCCACGACGGCTTCCAGATAAGGGGCGCCGAACTCCAGAAGATCTGCAACGAACAGCAGTTCGGCGCGGGCAGCCGGCACTACCTCGGCGTCCAGTTCGTCCTCTGGGACGGTCAGCTCGTCATCACCCTCCTCATCACCGTCACCGTCCTCCACAAGACGCTGCGCATCGAGGTCACCGGCCACGCCCTCGGCCCCGTCCACGGCGTCTTCATGGGCAAGCCCTCCGCGCGCACCAAGACCACCGCCAAGACCATCAAGTTCTGGGAGAGCCGGACCAGGACCCTCTCCGTCGTCCCGCCCCGCGAAGTCGTCCGCCTCGCCGCCCGCGCCCCCCTCACCTGGTACCCCCCGCTCCTGGAGTACTGGGGCGGCAAGCTCGTCCTGCCCGAGCCCTTCGGCCTGCGCCACGCCTGGGCCGGCAAGCCCTGGCGCCACCGCTTCATGGCCGACGACGCCCTCCGCGCCACCACCCCCGTCCTGCGCGTGGTGCACGAGGCCGCCCTGCGCGTCCTCAAGGAGCACGGCGTCAACACCGAGCGCTTCACCAGCCGCGCCATGTCCCTCAGCGGCGCCGTCCAGGACGCGAAGCCGAGCGCGGCGGACGTCTACAACGCGTGACCGCGACGACCGCAGCGGCCCGGCAGTACCGGACCGCTGCGGTCGTCACGATCCGCCGGACAGGCCTACGTCACCGGAAGATCCCCGTGTGGCCCAGCGAGTACCGGCCCGGCTGCGGGTACACCGCCAGCCCGTGCGGCCCCGCACCCACCCGGATCTTCGCGATCTGATGCCCGTCCCGCGTGTCGATCGCGTACACCTCCGAGTCGTAACGCCCCGACAGCCACAGCACATTGCCGTCCGCCGACACCCCGCCCATGTCCGGACTCCCGCCCTCCGGCAGCTCCCACTTCTTCACCAGCTTGCGGCTCGGCAGGTCCAGCACCGAGATCGACCCCTCGCCACGGTTCGAGATGTACATCGACTTCGAGTCCCGGCTCACGTACAGCCCGTGCGCACCCTTCCCCGTCGGCATCAGCCACGGCTCGGTGAACCGGTCACCGTCCAGCACCCACACCCCGTCCGCCATCATGTCCGCGATGTACCACGTCTTGCCGTCCGAGGAGATCTTCACGTCCTGCGGCATCGCCCCCTCGAACGGCAGCTTCTGCTTGCCGATCACCTTCATCTTCGCCGTGTCGACCTTCAGCAGCTCACCCGAGAACTCGCACGACACGATGAAGTACCGGCCGTCCGGCGAGAAGTCCGCGTGGTTCACCCCCTTGCACGCCACCGGCTCCGTCTTCTTCCGCTTCATCGTGTGGGCGTCCCGGAACACCAGCTCCCGGTCCATCGACGCCATCACCACCGCGTACTTCCCGTCCGGCGTGAAGTAGAGGTTGTACGGATCGTGCACGTCGACCGTCCGCCCCTTCTTCCCCGTGGCCGGATCGATCGCCGTCAGCGTGTGCCCCCGGTCGTTGTTCACCCACAGCGTCTTCATGTCCCACGACGGCACCACGTGCTGCGGCTGCGCCCCCACCGGGATCGTCTCGATCACCTTGTACGTCTTCGGGTCGATGACGCTCACCGTGTCCGACTCCGTGTTGGGCACGTACACCCGCGACGGGAAGTCCTTCACCACCGGCGACAGCTGGTTCGGCCGGTCCGCCGCGTACAGGTCGTGCGGGTCCAGCAGCGGCGGCATCCCGGGCAGCCCCGCCGGCGCCGCCCCTCTCTGCTGCTGTTGCTGCCGCTGCTGCCCGTCTTTGTGCGGCGCACGGTCGGCCGCCTCCGAACCGGACTCCCCGCCGCAACCGGAGGCCAGCAGAGCACAGGCGGCGGCGAACAGCACGGCACGGTGCACCCCGCGCAGACGCGGCCGCCGCAGAGAGCTCGGGAACGAGGAGAACTGGTTCATCAGGTCAGCAGCTCCGTAGTCGTCACCGCGCGCAGACCGCGGCGGTGCAGGCCGTCGAGGATCGCGGGCAGCGCGGCGACCGTGCCCGCGTGCCCGAAGTGCAGGCTCACCACCGAACCCGGCCGCACCGCGCCCAGCACGGCCCGCCGGACCGCCTCGGGCCCCGGGTCGGTGAAGTCCAGGGAGTCCACGTCGTAGGAGAGGACGTGCGGATAGCCGGCCTGCCGGGCCAGCCGGGCCACCTGATCGGTGGCCCGCCGCGCGCGCGACGGCCGGAACCAGCGGCCGATCCCGCCCGTCAGCCGCCGCAGCCGCTCCGCGCACTCGGTGATCTCCGCGGAGGCCTCGGCCGCGGGCATGGCACAGATGTCGAGGTGGCGCATCGTGTGGTTGCCCAGCTCGTGCCCGCCGTCCAGGATGCGCCGGGCGAGCTGCGGCTGGGCGTCCAGCCAGGTGCCCACGGCCAGCACCGTCACCCGCGCCCCGGCCCGCTCGGCCTCCCCCAGCAGCTCGGTGACGGACTTCGGCTCCCCCTGGCCGTGGAACGTCAGCGCCACGTCCTTGCCGGTACGGGGGCCGTGCTCGATCTGCGCGGGAAGCCCGGGCGGGAGGGGGGCGAGGGACAGCGAGGGGGGCGGCTTCGACGGCGACGACGACGGTGCCGGTGACCGGGAGGCCTTGCCCGCCTTGGGGCTCTTCGCGGCTTTGGACGGCCCGGGCGGCGGCCCCGTGGCCCGTACGGACGGGTTCGCGGCGGCCCCGTCGCCCGTCTCGCCGTCCGACGGACCGCAGCCCACCGCGGCGGCCCCGGCAAGGGCACCGCCGGCGGCCGCGCGCAGCACGGTGCGGCGGTGGAGGAACGTCACCGCACCATTAGAACTGCTTTTAATGAGGAATCGGGGAGATTTGCCCGCTTTGCTGGGGCGCGTGTCCTCAGGCGGACGGCCAGGCGTCGGCCACCATCTTGCGGGTGTCGGCCAGCAGTTGAGGAAGGATCTTGGTCCTGCCCACCACAGGCATGAAATTCGTGTCCCCACCCCAGCGGGGCACGATGTGCTGGTGCAGGTGAGCGGCGATACCGGCACCCGCGACCGTGCCCTGGTTCATGCCCAGATTGAAGCCGTGCGCCCCGGACGCCGTGCGCAGCGCGGTCATGGCTCGCTTGGTGAAGTCGGCGAGCTCGGCGGTCTCGGCGTCGTCGAGCTCGGTGTAGTCGGCGACGTGCCGGAACGGGACGATCATCATGTGACCGCCGTTGTAGGGGTACAGGTTCAGCACGGCATAGACGTGCTGCCCCCGGGCGACGACCAGCCCGTCCTCGTCACTCTTCTCCGGAATCAAACAGAACGGGCAGCCGTCCTCGGCTTCCGGGCCGGTCGGCTTGTTCTCGCCTTGGATGTACGCCATCCGGTGGGGCGTCCACAAGCGCTGGAACGCGTCCGGCGCCCCGACTCCGATCTGCTGCTCCGGCTCACTCGTCATGGTGGGAAGCATATGCGCCCGGGCGGGCGCGGATGCAGAGAGGGGCGGCCCTGATGGGCCGCCCCTCTGACCCCGCGGGTGCGGGGAGCACGAGCTTGGCCAGCGCTTGGTCGCAGGGAATCCCGGGAACACCCCCGCTCACACGGGGAACACGTCAGACCTGGATACGACGCTCCACGGCGTCAACGATCTCCTGCAGCGCGACGTCACGGGGAATGCCGTTCTTCTGCGAACCGTCGCGGTAGCGGAAGGACACCGTGCCCGCGTTCATGTCGTCGTCACCGACGATGATCATGAACGGGATCTTCATCTTCTGCTGGTTCCTGATCTTCTTCTGCATCCGGTCCGACGAGGCGTCCACCTCGACCCGCAGGCCCTTCTTCCGCGCCTCGGCGGCGAAGTCCTGAAGGTACTCGACGTGGGCGTCGCCGATCGGGATGCCGACCGCCTGCACCGGGGCCAGCCACGCCGGGAACGCACCCGCGTAGTGCTCCAGCAGGACACCGAAGAACCGCTCGATGCTGCCGAACAGGGCTCGGTGGATCATGACGGGCTGCTGGCGCGTGCCGTCCGCCGCGGTGTACTCCAGGCCAAACCGCTTGGGCTGGTTGAAGTCGACCTGGATGGTCGACATCTGCCAGGACCGGCCGATCGCGTCCCGGGCCTGAACGGAGATCTTCGGGCCGTAGTACGCGGCGCCGCCCGGGTCCGGGACCAGCGGGAGGTCCTGCTTCTCGGCCGCGAGGCGCAGCGCCTCGGTGGCCTCCTCCCAGTCCTCGTCCGAGCCGATGAACTTGTCCGACTCCGGGTCCCGGGTGGAGAGCTCCAGCTCGAAGTCGTTCAGGCCGTAGTCGCGCAGCAGGTCGAGCACGAAGGTGAGGAGCGTATCGAGCTCCTGCGGCATCTGCTCCTTGGTGCAGTAGATGTGCGAGTCGTCCTGGGTGAAGCCGCGGGAGCGGGTCAGGCCGTGGACGACGCCGGACTTCTCGTACCGGTAGACCGTGCCGAATTCAAACATCCTCAAGGGCAGCTCACGGTACGAGCGGCCGCGCGACTTGAAGATCAGGTTGTGCATCGGGCAGTTCATCGCCTTGAGGCGGTAGTTCTGCCCGTCGAACTCGATGGGCGGGAACATGCCCTCCGAGTAGTGCGGAAGGTGCCCGGAGGTCTCGAAGAGGTGCTCCTTCGAGATGTGCGGGGTGTTCACGAACTCGTAGCCGGAGGCCTCGTGCTGCTTGCGCGAGTAGTTCTCCATCTCCTTGCGGATCACCCCGCCCTTGGGGTGGAAGACCGCGAGGCCCGGGCCCAGCTCGTCGGGGAAGGAGAAGAGGTCCAGCTCGGCGCCCAGCTTGCGGTGGTCGCGCTTCTCGGCCTCGACGAGGAAGTCCAGGTACGCCTTCAGCTCGTCCTTGGTCGGCCACGCGGTGCCGTAGATGCGCTGGAGCTGAGGGTTCTTCTCGCTGCCGCGCCAGTACGCCGACGCGTTCCGCATCAGCTTGAACGCCGGGATCACCCGGGTGGTCGGCAGGTGCGGGCCTCGGCAGAGGTCCTTCCAGCACAGGTCCCCGGTCTTCGGGTCCAGGTTGTCGTAGATCGTCAGCTCGCCCGCGCCGACCTCGACGTCCGCGCCGTCGTCGTGCGAGGCGGCGCCCTTCAGACCGATGAGCTCCAGCTTGTACGGCTCGGCCGCGAGCTCGTCGCGGGCCTCCTCGTCGGTGACCACGCGGCGGGAGAACTTCTGCCCGCGCTTCTGGATCTCCTGCATGCGCTTCTCGATGGCCTTGAGGTCATCGGGGGTGAACGGCTTCTCGACGTCGAAGTCGTAGTAGAAGCCGTCCTTGACCGGCGGGCCGATGCCCAGCTTGGCCTCGGGGAAGAGCTCCTGCACGGCCTGGGCCATGACGTGCGCGGTCGAGTGGCGCAGGATGTCGAGGCCGTCCTTGGAGGAGATCTCGACGGGCTCGACCTCCTCGCCGTCGGCGACGACGTAGGCGAGGTCCTTGAGCTCGCCCGCGACGCGCGCGGCGACGATGGTGCGCTCACCGGCGAAGAGCTCGGCGGCCGTAGTGCCCGTCGTCACCACGCGCTCTTCCCGCTCGGAATCGCGTTGGATGATCACACGGACGTCTGACACCGGTCTCTCCTGACGTATGGGTCGCCGCAGCGGTCACTGCGCGCCTGAATCGTACCGAGAGCGGCAGCCTGGTCGCGAAACGGTTTACCGGGCGGCCCGGGAGGCGCCCTCCCGGTGGCCGCCTCAGTCGCCGTCTCAGTCGCCGCCGCAGGCCTCACCGAAGAAGTCGAGGTTCTCGTGGAGCGACTTCAGGAGGCGGTCCCGCTCCCCGTCCTCGACCCGTACGGGCATGACGTCGCGGGCGCCGGTCAGGCGCCGGAAGCCGCCCTTGCTCTCCAGGCGGCCGCTCATGCGTACGGGCAGGCCGACGAGGTGGGCGTGGCCCGCGATGCGGTAGTCGTCCTCGTCGAGGACGGCGCGGATCTGGGGCACGTCCGCGCCGGCGAGGACCTTGAGCCGGACCGCTCCGGGGCCGCTCTGGGCCTCGCGGCGCATGCGGAGGACCACGGCGGTGAGGCGGACGGTGACGGGCGGCTCGTCCCGGATGTAGCGGGCGCCGGCCTCGCGGAGGACGGGGAGGTCGCCGGGGGTGAACTCGACGGGGGCGGGGCGGGCGGCGAAGCCGTCGGGCGGGCCGGCGGCGGGGGCCCAGTGGAGGGTGATGCGGATGCCTCCGGAGCCGCGGACGAGCTTGCCGATCGCCTCGGTGAGCTCCTGGCAGACGCCCGCCTCGACGGCCGGCTCGAAGGCCTCGCAGCCGCCGGTGGCCCGCTGGTGGTCGGTGGCGTCGCGGGTGGCGCAGAGGGCGCGGAGCAGGGTGGTGGTGATCAGCCGGCCGTCGTCGGGGCCGGGTGCCGCGGAGGTGCCCACGGGGAGGAAGGTCGTCAGCTCGCGGCCGCCGGCGGCGGTGCCGGCGAGGAGGCGGTCGAGGGCGGCTTCGGCGTGCCGGCGGTGGCGGGCGCCGTGGTAGCCGGCCCGGCCGCGCGCGGCGAGGGCCGCGGCGAGGAGGAGGGCGCGGGCGCCGGAGCGCAGTTGTTCCTGGGCGGCCCAGGCGGCCGCGGGCGCGTCGGGGTCGGGGGTGTCGCGCTGCCAGTGGATCTCGTCGAGGGGGGTGCGCAGGGCGGTGAGGATGTCGGGGGCGGAGGGGATGGCGCTGTGCTGGAGTGCGGTGAGTGCTTCGGCGATGAGGTCGGTGCTGTCGGGGTAGGCGCGGCTTTCGGGCACGAGGAGGCTGGTGCGGGCGGGGCGGCCGCGCGCCGGCACGGCGGCGCCGTCGGGCGGGGTCCAGCGGCTGTACGTGCCTGCTGCCGCGCCGCTGCGGCGCCAGCCGTGGCGGGCGAGGAGTGCCGTGAGGACGGCGGGGTCGACGGTCTCGGGCGGGGGGCCGCCGGGCGGGGTGTGCCGGGGCGGGCGTCCGGGCTGCCGATCGGGTGCAGTCGGCCGGTGCATCAGGGTCTCCCTCCCGCCCCGACCCGCGTCATGATCTCGCAGAGTGCGCGGTCGTCGAAGACGCGTGTGGCCGGGATCCGCACGGTGGTCCTCTGCTTTCCGGTCACGGGGTGGCCGGCGAGGTTCGTCCAGTAGCAGCAGTGCCTCAGCTGGAGGCTGTCGTGGCCGGCGCGCAGCCAGTCGTCGCGCGATCTGGGCACGATCATCACGACGAGGATCCGGTGGACGGCGACGGGGGTGCGGGCCAGCTTGGCCAGGTGGTCGTTGTCGAGCGTGAAGGCGAAGGTGGGCGCCGGCACCGGGGCGGCCCGGCCGGCGGGGCCCGCGGGGGCTCGGGGCGGCGGCTGCACGGCCGGGCGGGGGCCGAGCTGGTAGGTGCACTTGAGCTGCACCTTGATGGTGACCTCGTCGTCGACGGCGTGGCCGGGGGCGGTGTGGCTGATGTGCCAGTCGATGCCGTGGTCGGGGAAGGGCTGGGCGAGCGAGCAGCCGGCGGCCGCGGCGACGGCGTGCAGGTAGCCGATCTGGAGCGTCTCCATGCAGGCGGTGGTGGCGAGGGAGCCGCGTGCGGGGGCGGGGGCTGCGGGCCGGGGTGACTCAGACAGCAGCCCGCCCGGTTCGGGCCGCGGGAACGCCATGTCCGAATCCTTCCGGGCGACTTCGGGCGTTCGATCCGTACATCTGTGTTGTTTCCTTTGCAACTCCCGTGCAAACAACGGCGGTTCGCATGACTCCGCGGCCGGGTATCACCAGCCGGGGAGGGTGAAACACGCCATTCGCCGGGCAAGTGCGAGGAGTTGTGAACATGTGCTGGTTCGAGGGGCCACTCGCCGCGTTCGATACCGAGACCACCGGGGTGGATGTCGAGCACGACCGGATCGTGTCGGCGGCACTCGTGGTGCAGTCGGCGGACGAGGCCGCTCCGGTCGTGACGCGCTGGCTGGTCGACCCGGGGGTCCCGGTGCCGGAGGGGGCCATTGCGATACATGGGCTGACGGATGCCTTTTTGCAGCGCAACGGCCGGTGGCCGGCGCCGGTCATGGAGGAGGTGGCGCGGGCGCTGGCCGGGCAGGCGGCGCGGGCGACGCCGCTGGTGGTGATGAACGCGCCGTTCGACCTGACGCTGCTGGACCGCGAGTTGCGGCGGCACCGGGCGTCGTCGCTGGCCGATTACCTGGGGGCGGCGCCGCTGTGCGTGATGGATCCGTGGGTGCTGGACAAGCACCTGGACCGCTACCGCAAGGGGCGCCGGACGCTGACGGACCTGTGCGCGCAGTACGGGGTGGAGCTGACGGGCGCGCATGACGCGGCGTCGGACGCGCTGGCGGCGTTGCAGGTGGTGCGGGCGGTGGGGCGCCGGTTCGCGGCGCGGCTGGAGCGGCTGAGCCCGGCGGAACTGCACGCGCGGCAGGCCGTGTGGCACGCGGCACAGGCGCGGGGCTTGCAGGCGTGGTTCGCGCGGAACGGGACGGAGGAGGCCTGTGACCCGGCGTGGCCGTTGCGGCCCGCGCTGCCGGCCGCGGCCTGAGGCGGTTGCCGGCCGGCGCACCGGTGGTGCCGGGTGGTGCGTGCTGTACGCGTCGGGCGGGCAACGCACAAGGCCGGTCCGTCGATTGACGGACCGGCCTTGTCTGCGTGTGGGCGATACTGGGATCGAACCAGTGACCTCTTCGGTGTGAACGAAGCGCTCTCCCGCTGAGCTAATCGCCCGGGATTCGTGCGGGGTTTCCCCCGGCAACGCACTGAACAATACAGGTCGTGGCGGCCCTCCATCAAATCCCTGCCGCACCCGTAGTCGCCTCGGCGGCCAGCAGGGCCCGCAGGCCGCGCCGGCCGGTGCGCATCATCCAGGCATGGTTGGCGGCGAAGAGGGGCCGGGCGGGCAGGGCGAGGCGCCTGAGGAGGGGTTTGCGGGCTTCGACGTCCTGCTCGTAGCGGGCGGTGCAGGCGGCGGGGCCGTGCGGGAGGACGGTCCAGCGAGCCCAGCCCTCCAGGTCGCCGGTCATGGCGATCTCCAGGACGCGGGCGGCGGGGTCGTGCCGGGTGGAGCGGACGTCGACGGTCACGTCGTAGGGCAGCAGGGAGCGGATGCGGGCGGTGCCGGAGGTTCCGTCCACCCGGCGGACCTCGCGGATCTGCGGCCACCAGCGGGGGTAGTCCTCGACGGCTTCGAGGCGGGCGTAGACGGCGTCGGGCGGGGCGGCGAGGGCCCATGCGCCGTGGAAGCGGTAGCGGTGGATCCGGGCGAGGGCCGCGGCCGGTGAGGGCATGGGACCAGCGGATACCAAACGACCGAGGGTCCGCAAGGGGTGAACCTTGCGGACCCTCGGTCCTGTGTGGGCGATACTGGGATCGAACCAGTGACCTCTTCGGTGTGAACGAAGCGCTCTCCCGCTGAGCTAATCGCCCGGGCGCACCGCAAACATTACCGCATGTCAGACGGTGCTTTGAACCGGTGACGGGCCGGTCGGCCGGGGCGCCCGGCCGAGGCGTTCCGCCGTGCGTTCCCAGCCGCTCTAGCCGTGGACCTTCCACGGCAGGACCAGGCCGAACTTCCAGAGGTAGATCCCGGCGAGAGTGCCGGCGATCACCAGGCCCGTCACGGTGATGATGATGTTCCGGCGCCGGACGCGGGGGTCGAGGGCGCGCTGGGCGGCCTCGGTGACCTTGCGCTTGGTCCAGCGGAGCACGAGCTGGGCCCAGACGAACTCCGTGGCCCAGATGGCCATGCCCGCGAAGATCACGAGCCAGCCGGGGCCGGGCAGGGGCAGCATGATGATGCCCGCGACGACGACGGCCAGGCCGACGACGAAGACGCCGACCTGCCAGCTCAGGTGCAGGGCCCGTGAGCGCTTGATGAAGCGGGGCGCGCGCGACCCGAGGGCGGGCGGCTGCGCCGCACCGTCCCGGCCCGCTCCTTCACCCTGTGTCGCGTCCCCCGCCGCGGCGGCGTCCTGCCGCCGGTCACTCTCCGCATTCATGCGCCCAACCTACCGGACCGATCCGGAACTCACCGGAATGGCGGTATTACGGCGTGAGCGGCTGGGCCGTCCGAGGTATCCGAACAGTCTCAAAACGGTCAGAGGGGTTTACAACGGCACCGTAGGTGGCATGTCGATTTCGCCGACGTGCGAATCCCCGAGCGCACACTGAGCGAAAGGCCCTGGCGCTTATGAACACCACGGTCAGCTGCGAGCTGCACTTGCGCCTCGTCGTGTCGAGCGAATCCTCACTGCCTGTTCCCGCAGGCCTGCGGTACGACACGGCCGATCCGTATGCCGTGCACGCCACGTTCCACACCGGAGCCGAAGAAACGGTCGAATGGGTGTTCGCCCGCGATCTGCTCGCCGAGGGGCTGCACCGGCCCACCGGCACCGGCGACGTCCGCGTCTGGCCGTCCCGCAGCCACGGTCAGGGCGTCGTGTGCATCGCGCTGAGCTCCCCGGAGGGCGAGGCGCTGCTGGAGGCCCCCGCACGGGCCCTGGAGTCGTTCCTCAAGCGGACGGACGCCGCGGTGCCGCCGGGCACCGAGCACCGGCACTTCGACCTGGACACGGAGCTCTCGCACATCCTGGCGGAGAGCTGAGTCCGGGCCGGGGCTGACCCGGAGCGCGCCAGCCCACTCGGGGAGGCTGCGCGCCACATCTCGCACACAGGGCACGGCACGGCGCCGTCGTCCGCGGAGCGCTCCGCGGACGACGGCGCCGTCGCGTGACGGGGCCGCGCGAAGGCCGCCCAGCCAGTAAGGTCGGGGGCCGCGGTCGAACACTTGCCGCCTCCGACCGGCCAGGGAGCGTACGAACGTGCAGATCAACCACGACACCAAGGCTGCGCTCGACTCCGTCGTCGATCTCCTCAACACGGGTCCGCAGGACCTGGCGGAGCTGCGCTCCTTCGTGACGCGGCACGGGATCACCGGCGTCGTGCTGCGGGAGCGGGACGTCGTCGCGGTGCGGTCGATACGCGAGCGGTTCGGGCAGGTCTTCGACGCGGCGAGCACGGGCGAGGCGGCCGGGCTGATCAACGAGCTGGTGGCCGAGGCCGGGACGACGCCGCAGCTGAGCGCGCACGACGGCTACGACTGGCACGTGCACTACTTCGCCCCCGGGGCCTCCGTCGCCGAGAACCTTGCGGCCGACGGGGCCATGGCGCTGGCGTTCCTGCTGGTCGCGGGCGAGCGGGACCGGCTGCGGCGCTGCCACGCGCCGGACTGCGGGCACGCCTTCGTGGACCTGTCCCGCAACCGCTCGCGGCGCTACTGCGACGGGCGCACGTGCGGGAACCGGCTGCACGTGGCCGCCTACCGGGCGCGGCGGCGGGGAGCGGAGGCCGAAGGCGCCGGCGCGGAGGCCGAGGGGTCCGGCGCGGCGGTCTGAAACCGGGCAGGAAACGCCGGATTTCCCTCCCTCTTACGGGCGGGATTACGGGCGGGTTTACGGGCGCGCGAATAGGCGCCCGGTGAATTACCCGGAAAACGGCTGCGCGCACACGACCGCAGGGCCGCGGGAGTGCCCGCTACGGGGCCGGTTTCGGGCACCAGGCAATCCCACCGGGGTGGTCTCCCGGCAGCGGGGCCCGACGGCCCGTCATATTCCGTGCTTCTTCAGAATGGCCTCGATATCCGAGAAGTCCTCCCCGTCGGACGATTTCTTCGCCTTGCCCTGCGGGCGGCTCGCGGCGCGGCCCGGGCCCAGTGACGGAGCGGAGGCACCGGGGGCCATGGCATCGCGCCGCGCAGCGGCTTCCGCCGCCTTGGGCTCCTTGCGGCCGCCGCCGGTGCGGCGCCGCTCGGCCACCCTGCTCACCATGAACAGCAGCGCGGAGAGCGCGAGGACCCCGAAGCCGGCCCAGACGCTCGGCTTGAAGACGACGTCGGTGAGCCAGTCGACGATCCCGGTCAGGACCAGCCCGATGGGGACGAGGGAGAACGCGGCGATGCGGGTCGCCGCGAGGAACCGCTTGCGGTAGGCCGTCAGCGCGGCGATGCCGAGGCCCGCCGCGGACGCCGCGGCACAGATGGTCGAGGTCAGCATCGGGCTCCTCCTGCTCTTCGCTGCCGGGCTCGCCCTTCCATCGTGCACCGTCCGCCGCCGGACGGGCCACGTCCGGCCGCCGAGCTCAGGGAGATCTCCGGGTCATCCCCCACGGCCGTCGTCCCCGGAGGGCCGCGAGGACCAGGAGAGCCGCGAGGACCCGGAGGGCCGCCGCCTCCGCCGCCTGGAAGACTGGCCGCATGAGCGAGACCAACACCGCCCCCGTCGTCCTCGACGTGTGGTGCGAGCTGCAGTGCCCCGACTGCCGTACCGCCCTGGACGACCTGCGGGCGCTGCGCGCACGCTACGGCGACCGGCTGGAGCTGCGGCTGCGGCACTTCCCCCTGGAGAAGCACAAGCACTCCTACGCCGCGGCGCAGGCCGCGGAGGAGGCGGCCGAGCAGGGGCAGGGCTGGCCGTACGCGGAAGCCGTGCTGGCCCGGGCCGAGGAACTGGGCGCGCGCGGCGAGGCGCTGCTGACGGAGGTGGCGGGCGAGCTCGGGCTGGACGCCGAGGAGGTGGACATCGCCCTCGTCGACGGCCGCCACATGCTGATCGTGGACGCGGACCAGGCCGAGGGCAAGGCGATCGGCGTCACGGGCACGCCCACGTACGCCATCGGCGGGGAACTCCTGGACGGCAGCAAGAACCAGGACGGCCTGCGCGAGCGCATCGAGGAGATCGCGGACCGGCTGCTCGCGGAGGGCTGAGGCCGGTCCGGCCGCCGCTAGAGCAGCGGCTTGTACAAGTGGTACGCCGTCGGTGCGTAGCCCAGCGACTCGTACAGCCGCAGGGCCGGGGTGTTCCCGGCGAAGACGTTGAGGCCGAGGGTCCGCGCACCGTGCGCGAGAGCCTCGGCCTCTGCCATCAGCATCAGGGACCTGCCGTGGCCGCGGCCCCGGTGCGCGGGCACGACCTCGACGTCGAAGACGTAGGCGTCCGGGGCGTCCGGGCCGCCGTCGCGCAGCGCCACCCAGAGGGTGCCGACGACGGTGTCCTCGTAGGTGAGGACGCGCAGCATGGTGCCGGCGGTATCGGCGCCGTCGGGCAGCAGCGCGAGGTCGTCCGCCTCGGCCTTGGCGCGGGCCTGCTCGGCCGGGACGCCGCGGTCGATCCATTCCTGCGCGTACGCGGTGCGGGACGCCTCCCGCCAGCCGGGGTACTCCTGCTCCGTCATCCGCCGTCCTTCGGTGCCCTCGGGCAGCCGGGGGGCGGCGGTCAGCGTTTTGGCCATGGCGCGGCTGCGTTCGACGTAGCCGAGCGCGCCGGCGAGCCCGAGACCGACCTCGGCGCCGGCGTCGACGGAGACCTCGACGCGGGTGCAGCCCCAGCCGCGCAGCACTTCCTCGGCGGCGAGCGCGGCGACCGTGCCGCGGCCGCGCCGGCGGTCGCGCTCGTCGACGGCGAGCCGGACGATGCGGCCGGCGGCCGGTCCGAAGCGGTGGTCGGTGGCGAGGTCGACGGTGCCCACGGGCCTGCTGTTGACGCAGACCTCGTACGAGCGGGACCGGGCGCCGCCGGGGCCGCGCTGCTCGGGTGCGGTGGGCCGCAGGGTGGTGGTCACCCTGGTGTTGTACCGGGCCCGGCGGCCCCGCGCCACGGGGTTTGCGAGGGTGCGGCCCCGCAGGGCCTGCGCGGGGCCTGCTCAGGGCCTACGGGTCGAGGTCCGCCGTCGACTGCTCGTCGAAGATCCGGGCGGCCTTGGCGGTGACGGGGCCCGGGGCCCCGGGCAGTTGCCGCCCGTCGACGGCGTGGACGGCCTGGATGTCCCGGAGGCTGGAGGTCAGGAAGACCTCCTCGGCGCGCTCCAGCACGTCGTAGGGCAGCTCGGTCTCCTTGGCGCCGGCCCACTCCAGGACGAGGGCGCGGGTGATGCCGGCGAGGCAGCCGGAGGAGAGCGGCGGGGTGTGCAGCTCCCCGTCGAGGACGACGAAGACGTTGGACGCGGTGCCCTCGCACAGCGCCCCGGCCGTGTTGGCGAGCAGGGCCTCGCCGGCGCCGTGGGCCTTGGCGCGGGCGAGGGCGATGACGTTCTCGCCGTACGAGGTGGATTTGATGCCGGTCAGGGCGCCGCGTTCGTTGCGGGTCCAGGGCACGGTGACGACGGCGGCCGTGCGCGGGGCCGGGGGCGATTCCGCCACGGCGACGACGAGGGTGGGGCGTGCGGCGCCGCGCTCGGAGCCGAGCGGGGCGAGGCCGCCGGTGTAGGTGATGCGGAGCCGGCCGAGCGGCACGGGGTTGGCGTCGAGGACGGCCGTGCAGGCACGGCGGATCTCGTCGAGGTCGGGTTCGGGCAGGCCGAGGGCGCGGGCGGAGGCGGTCAGCCTGGCGAGGTGGCGGGTCAGGGCGAACGGGCGGCCCCGGACGGCCTTGAGGGTCTCGAAGACGCCGTCGCCGACGGTCAGGCCGTGGTCGAGGACCGAGACGCGCGCGCTGTCGGTGTCGTGCAGGGAGCCATTGAGCCAGATCGTCACCGGATCGTCCCTCCGAGCGGCTGATGGGTGCCCGACGCTATCGCGAGGAGCCGGGAAGCCTTGAGTTCCGTCTCGGCCCACTCGCGCTCGGGGTCGGAGCCCCAGGTGATGCCGGCGCCGGTGCCGAAGCGCAGGACGGGGCCGGGGGCGGCGGTGCGGTCGATCCAGAAGGTGCGGATGCCGACGGCGAGCTGGCCGGTGCCGCGGTCGGCGTCGACCCAGCCGATGCCGCCGCAGTAGGGGCCGCGGGGGGCGGTCTCCAGGGCGCGGATGATCTGAAGGGCGCTCTCCTTGGGGGCGCCGGTGACCGAGCCGGGCGGGAAGGTGGCCGAGAAGAGCTCGGGCCACCCGGCGCCGTCGGCGATCCGCCCGCGCACGGTGGAGACGAGGTGGACGAGCCCGGGGTGGGGTTCGACCGCGCAGAGCGCGGGGACGGTCACGGAGCCGGTGGCGCAGACGCGCCCGAGATCGTTGCGGACGAGGTCCACGATCATCACGTTCTCGGCGTGGTCCTTCTCCAGCAGGTCGGCGGCGGTGCGGCCGGTGCCCTTGATCGGACCGGACTCGACGGTGCGGCCGGTGCGGCGCAGGTAGAGCTCCGGGGAGGCGGTGGCGACCTCGACGCCGTGGGCGGGGAGGCGGACGCAGCCCGCGTAGGGGGCGGGGTTGCCGCGCGCGAGGAGGGCGGTCAGCGCGTCGACGTCGGCCGCGGCGGGATCGGGCAGGGGCGCGCTGAGGACGCGGCAGAGGTTGGCCTGGTAGACCTCGCCGGCCGCGATGTGCTCGCGGATGCGGCGGACGCCCGCGGTGTAGGCGGCGTGGTCCAGGGAGCTCGTCCAGTCCCCGGCGGCCGGGCCGCGCCACCGGGCGGGGGCCGCGGGGCGGGGCGGCTCGGGCCGTACGTCGCCGAAGCGCGCGCAGGTCAGCCGCCCCTCGAAGTCGGCGACCACCGCCCACCAGCCCGTGGACTCCAGGGCTGCCGGGTCGCGGGTGACATCGCGCAGATCGGTGGCGAGGAGGCCGCCGAAGCGGGCCATCGGAGGGAGGCTCGGGGGGAAGCTGTGCACGTCATTGAGTCTATGGCGGGGCCGTCCGGAGTGGCCCGGGTGAACAATCAGGGCAGCACGCTGCGGAAACGGAATTTGAGCTGGCGCCGGAATCCGCTAGAGTTCAACACGTCGCCGGGACGCGGAAGCGGACCGGACAGACACTGCGGACGTAGCTCAGTTGGTAGAGCACCACCTTGCCAAGGTGGATGTCGCGAGTTCGAGTCTCGTCGTCCGCTCGAGTTGGGGGATCTTCCCGAACCCCCGCACTCCTGGTGGAGTGGCCGAGAGGCGAGGCAACGGCCTGCAAAGCCGTCTACACGGGTTCAAATCCCGTCTCCACCTCCAAGGACGATTAGCTCAGCGGGAGAGCGCTTCCCTGACACGGAAGAGGTCACTGGTTCAATCCCAGTATCGTCCACCAGGTCTTCACGGACCTTCCCGCGCGATTAGCTCAGCGGGAGAGCGCTTCCCTGACACGGAAGAGGTCACTGGTTCAATCCCAGTATCGCGCACGCTGCACCTGCGTCTTCGCAGTGCGTCCCGGACGATTAGCTCAGCGGGAGAGCGCTTCCCTGACACGGAAGAGGTCACTGGTTCAATCCCAGTATCGTCCACCAGGTCTTCACGGACCTTCCCGCGCGATTAGCTCAGCGGGAGAGCGCTTCCCTG
>NZ_RBAM01000014.1 GCF_003626645.1 Streptomyces klenkii
CGTTACGTCCGCATACTCGTCGATCACCTTGGAAGGCTGTCGGCACCGGAGCCGGCCAGCCAGATCCCGCCCCACACGCTGGAGGGGCGGTCCGGCCGGACCGCCCCTGATCCACGACCGGACCACTGCACTCCCGACGACGCCTTTGACCAGGCCAGATAGCGAAACGCTGCTGGAGTACTACGCGAACTGGCAGGCCGCCCGGCCCAGTAACGCACACCGGCGACGCCCTCGGCCGCTGTTGGCGCATCCGGCCCGGTCTTGCAGCGAGCCCGCGCTCACTGCAAGACCGGGCCGGTGCTCAACCGCAGCGTTGCAGGGTTCAGAGGGCTCCGGTGTCTGCGGTCAGTGCCGGGCCCGGGCAAGGAAGGCCCGGTACCAGGCGAGGGTGTCGTCCAGGGTCGCGTCGAAGGCGACCGGCTTGATACCGAAGGTCTCCTGGATCGCGGTGGAGTCCATCACCTGCGGTTCGGTGTGCTGGTAGAACAGCTCGGCGTAGGAGTCTATGAACACCTCGTCGAACGGCCCGAAGGGGCGCGGCTCGCTCATGATGGTGATCTTCAGGGGCTGCCCGACCTTCCGCTCGATCTGCTGGAAGATCTCGCGGGTGGACCGGGTGGGGGCGGTGGGCAGGTGCCAGACGCGGCCGTCGCCGTCGGGACGTTCCCCCAGGGTGGCCAGGCCGGCGGCGACGTCGCGGATGTCGGTGTAGCTGTGAGGCAGGTCGATGTCACCCAGGCCCAGCACGTCGGTTCCGGTCAGGGCGCCGGGGAAGACGGCGCCGCCCAGGGTGGAGTTGAGCACGCCGGGGCCGACGAAGTCCGCCGAGCGGCCGAGCACGACACGGGCTCGGCCGTCACGGTGCGCGGCCAGGTACTTCTCGTCGAGGGCGGCCCGCATCCTGCCCTTGGCGCCGGTCGCGTTCCAGGGGGTGTCTTCGGTCATGACCTGACCGTGGGTTTCGCCGTAGGGGTAGAGGGTGTCAAGGACGACGAGGCGCGCCCCGGCGGTCTCCACCGCGCCGAGGATCGCGTCCTGGATGCCGGGCATCACCTCGACCTGTAGGTGATAGGCGACATTCACGCAGTGGTAGACGACACCGGCGCCCTCGATCGCCGTCAGCGCTCCCTCGATGGTGCTCACATCGCCCTTGCGACGTTCGACTCCGTCGATGGGCTCCCCGGCCCCCGAGCGGTCGACGAGACGGACCCCGTGCCCACGGCGGGCGAGTTCGGTGGCAACGGCGGTGCCTGCGGGGCCCGCACCCAGGACGACGTGGAAATCAGCGGCGTTCATGAGAGATGTCCTCCAGCTCTTCGTACGGGCTGTGATCCGCGCGAGGCGGCCTGCGCGTTACGATGAATCACATCTGTTAGACACCATAACTCTCTCGGGTGCGGTTCGGGCAAGGTCTACCGAGTTCTCCGGACCCGGGACACCGGACAGACAGCACAGGAGGACCGTCATGGCCGCCGCAGCATCCAGCCCCCGGGTCCGCTACCGGGAGCAGACCCGCGCCCGGATCAAGGAGATCGCCCTGGCGCAGCTGGCCGAGGGCGGAGCCTCCGCCGTGGCCCTCACACGCATCGCCAAAGAGATCGGGCTGTCCGGCCCGGCCCTGTACCGGTACTTCGCCGGCCGCGACGACCTGCTCCACGCCCTGGTCCGGGACGCCTACGACGACATCGCCGCCGCGATCCGGCACGCGGCCGCCGACCTGCCCGGCAGTCCCGCCGCCGCCCTGCACCGCCTGGCCGATGCCCACCTCGACTGGGCCGTCACCGAACCCCACCGTTACCTGCTGATCCAGGGCAACCCGATCCCCGGCTACGCCGCCCCGCCCGACACAGTGCGCCGCGCCCGCGCCGGCATGGGCCCCTTCGTGAAGGTCTTCGCCACCGGCCGGCCCACCGATACGGTCCAGCCGGTCGTCGACGAAATGACCGCCTGGCTGCACCAGGACGAAACGGCCGCCGACTGGCTGCGCGAGTACGCCGGCCTCACCCCCGACGACCCGAACGCGGGCTGCGCCCTTGCCGGCCCGGTGCTCGCTTGGTCCCACCTGCACGGCACCGCCCACCTGGAAGTGTCCGGCCAGTACGCGGGCATGGGCCACCACGCCCGAACCCTCCTGAGGGCCCAGATGAGCATGCTGGCCACCGCCTTCCGCCTCTCCTGACCCACCTCCGCCCCGAAACCGGTCGCCCTCAGGCGGCTGACGAAAGCCATGCTCGGTGAATCACGTCCACGGCCGTGTGCTCGTATCAGTGCCGCCACCGGACAAGCGGCTCCCTGCAGCCATCGGTTGCGGGCGGGCGGGCGGCGGCCATGAGGTACGAGGGCACTCCCCCGTCATCGTCATCTTCCGTGTTTTCAGTCCGATTTCATCGGCCCGTGCAAACTCCTGGCGTGAGGACTGCGACCACCCCGTGGCTGATATCAGGCCAAATGATCAAAGGGGCGGACGACGTGTCCGGGGTCTTCATAGGCTCGTCATGCTTCACAGGAAGTTCACGGAGTCACCACGGAAGGTCACATGCTTAGACACCCCAGGGGCGTCAGACGCCTCATAGCGGCCCCGTTCCTCGCCCTGCTCATGCTCACCACCGGCGCCGGCGTCATCGCCACCGCCACCACCGCGCAGGCCGCGGACTCCGATGCCTGGACGTTCACCAATCCGGACGGCACCCTCAACGCGACCGGCAACAACGATGGAAACCAGATCTCCGTCACTCCCGACGGCACCAACTACCGGAACTGGCGGCTGATCAAGCTCGGCGCCCCCGGCACGTTCAACATCGCCAGCACCTCCTCCGGGAAGTGCATCTACGCCACCCAGCCCGCCGTTCAGCAGTCCTGCGGCAAGGACGGCGAGCAGTGGAACTTCCGCCCCGTCGACGGCAAGCCCAACACCTTCGGCATCGTCCGCCGCGACGACCGCAGCGGCACTGAGTGGTGCATGGACAACCGGGGCGGGCTCCACCTGTGGGGCATCCTCGCCCAGCCCAACGTCTGCAACGGCAGCGCGAGCCAGGAATGGACGGTCCCCGCGTCAAAGGCGGCCGAGGCGCGGAAGCTCGCCCTCGACTACTACGCCGACCTGTGCTCCAAGAAGACCTCCACCTGCTCGTGGACGCAGAAGTCCGAGGGGCAGCCCGAGGTCCTGCCGCGCCAGCCCGCCTCGTCGGTCTGGTACAACGACACCAGCGGCACCATGAAGCAGGTCTTCACCACGATCTACCACTCCGGCTGGGCACAGGCGTACTCCGCGGGCGTGTCGACCTCCGTCGGTGTCTCCGCCCCGGTCCAGGCCATGATCTCCAGCCAGCTCACCGCGACGCAGACCTACACCTCCGACGAGACCACCGTGAACGGCATCGCGATCGACGTCCCGGCCAAGAGCTACGGATGGGTCGACTTCGCCGCCGTCGGCAAGAAGGTCACCGGCACGTGGACCTTCGACACCGACAACCAGCCGTGGACCACGGACGCGACCGTCACCGTCCCCGTCATCAACTCGGCGGCCGGATCCACCATGTACGTCGCCCGCACCAGCACGACCGCACCCGGCACCGGCACGGGCACCGGCAGCCCGGACGTCAAGCCCGCCGCCCTCGCCGCGACCACGACGAACACCGTGGACATGCCGAAGGGCACCCACCTGACCGCCTACAAGGGCGGTGTACGGGCCATCGACGACAGCGACGGCAGCACGATCGCGACGATTCTTCCCGGAACGGTCAAGGCCACCGACGGCACCACCCACAAGATCAACACATCCGTCGACGGGAACAAAGTCACCCAGATCATCGACGGCGTCACCGGAAGCACCATCGAAGGCACCGTGACCCCGCCGGTCTTCTCCGTCGGCACCGCGGACCCCGCCCCGGTCGGCACCGTGGCTGCGAAGACAGCCCTTGCAAAGAAGACGGTCCTCGCGATGCGTACCGCTTCCGACGGCAAGGATGAGGACAAGGACAAAGACAAGAAGCTGAACTGCATCAGGGACAAGATGGTCGCCGGAATCATCGGGGGTTTCGTGGGCACCATCGAGGCGGGCGGCGCCGGAGCGATGCCCGGTGCCCTCGGCGGCCTCGCCATCGGAATCGCGACCTGCAAGTGATCTGACCGTACGACCTGAACGACCCTGTCCCCCTGTCCCCCTGCCTACGGGCCGGCAGGGGGACACGGCGCTTCCGGGGAATCGGCACGGTACAGGCCATCCCGCCGGACAGGCCGAATGCGCCGGCGGCATCAGCCCGGGCCGGGGCGGCCAAGGGTCGGGCCGGAGGAGTAGGATCGCCCGCGCCATGCAGATGAATGCCACTTACACCAGTTTTGTCGCGGTCGGGGACTCCTTCACCGAGGGCATGTCCGACGGGCTGCCGGACGGCTCCTACCGGGGCTGGGCCGATCTCCTCGCCGCGCGGCTGGCGGCCCGTAGCCCCGGCTTCCGCTACGCGAACCTCGCCGTGCGCGGCAAGCTGATCGGCCAGATCGCGGACGAGCAGTCCGCGGCGGCCGCCGAGCTGGGCGCGGACGTGGTGACGCTGGTCGGCGGCCTGAACGACGTGCTGCGGCCCAAGTGCGACGTGGACGAGGTGTGCGCCCGGCTGGCGGAGGCCGCCGACCGGCTCGCGCCGAGCTGCAAGCAGCTGGTGCTGATGCGCAGCCCCGGCCGGCGCGGCCCCGTCCTGGAGCGGTTCCGCCCCCGCATGGAGCAGCTGTTCTCGTTCGTCGACGCGCTGGCGGAGCGGCACGAGGCCGTGGTCGTGGACCTCTTCGGCGCCGAGGTGCTGGGCGACGCGCGGCTGTGGGCCGACGACCGCCTGCACCTGAACGCCGAGGGACACCGGCGGGTGGCCGAGGCCGTGTGGCAGGCGCTCGGCCACGAGCCGGAGGCCGACTGGCGCGCGACGCTGCCCCCGGCCGTCCGGCCCGGCTGGGCCGCCCGCCGCGCCTCCGACGCCCGCTTCACGCGCGAGCACCTCGTGCCGTGGATCGGGCGCCGCCTGACGGGACGCTCGTCCGGTGACGGCCGGACGGGCGCGCACTTCAGCGCGGACGAGGGCCGGGCGTTCTGGGTGACGCCGCCGGCCGGCGGGGCCGCGACGACCGGCGACGTGACGGGGTGGCTGCGGGCTCAGCCGTAAGCCCGCCAAGGCCCCTCTAACGGCTCAGCTCTCCAGCAGCCGGTGCAGCGCGGCCTTGAGGGCGTCGACGAAGGCGTCGCGCGTCCGCGGGTCCACGAGGTCCAGGGACAGGTACGGGTTGAGGTCCTCCAGCTCGACCAGCAGCAGCTCCCCCTCGGGGGTGCGGCAGGCGTCCACGCGCTGGATGCCGTGCTCGATGCCGTTCCAGTCGACGAAGCGCTGCGCGAACGCCAGGTCCTCGGCGGTGGGCTCGTACGGCACGAGCTCCCAGCGGCGGTCGGGGTCGGGCGCGTGGAGGGCATACTGGAAGGCGTCGTCGACGAAGTAGAACGACACCTCGTAGCGGAAGCGGATCCGCGGCTGGACGAGAACGCTGCCGGAGGGTCCGTAGGAGAGGTCCGCGAGCTCCTCGCGCGGGACGAAGCGCAGGCCTATGGAGTCCGCGCCGAGCTTCGGCTTGACCACGTACTCGTCGGCGGCGGGCAGGCGGCCGGCGTCCTCGGCGCGGTCGACGGTCGGGATGACGGGGAATCCGGCGGCGGTCAGGTCCAGCAGGTACTGCTTGCCGGCCATGTCGGCCTTGCCGGTCAGCTGGTTGTAGACGCGCACGCCGCCCTCGGCCGCGCGGCGCGCGAAGGCGTCGTACGCGGCCTGGTAGTGCAGCACGGGCCCGCTGTTGCGGACCACGACGGCGTCGAAGGCGTCCATCAGTGCGGCGGCGTCGAGCGGGTGGCACAGGGCGATGTCGAAGTCCTCGCGCAGCCGGGAGGACAGGAAGATGTCCTCGTCGCAGTACCTGCGTCCGCGCGCCGGGTAGGCGAGGTCAGTGACGTAGAGGACACGGGGCTGGGCGGCGGACGGCATGGCTCTCCTGACACGGTGCTGCCCAGAGGCCCCATTGACGGCCCACGGGCTGTCCGGTCGATGATATCCGTGCAGGTCAGACGGAGATCGTCCGGCGTTCCCAATGTCCCCGATGTTGCCGATGTTCCCAGTGTTGCCGGCGATCCCGGTGATCCCGGTGTTCCCGAGCGAAGGAGAAACCGCGTGCCTGTCGACGGCAAGGCCCACGTGCGCATCGCCCGCCCGTCCCGCAACCTCGCGGCGGCGGAGCGGTTCTGGACCGAGGGGCTCGGCCTGTCGGTCCTCTACCGGCACGAGGCCGCCCCGGACGCCCCGCCCCGGGAGGACCACTCCCTGCTGATGCTGGGCTGGCCGGACGCGGGCTGGCACCTCGAACTGGTCGTCTCGGAGGGCGAGTTCGTACGCCCCGTGCCCACCGTGGAGGACCTCCTGGTCGTCTACGTCGCCGAGGAGGTCCCGCAGGAGCTCGTCGACCGCCTGGAGGCGTACGGCGGCAGGCGCGTCGAGGCCCACAACCCCTACTGGGACACGTGGGGCGTCACAATCGAGGACCCCGACGGCTACCGCCTGGTGCTGTCCACGCGCGACTGGTCCAACACGTAGACGGACAGCTCGGCCCGCGTTCAGCGCGTCGCGTCGAGGATGACTCTCGCGACGAGCGCCGGGTCGTCGTTCATGGGCACGTGCCCGCAGCCGGGCAGCCGGATCAGCCGAGCCCCGGGGATCACCTGCTTGGCCCGGACGCCCTGGCGGCGCAGCAGCAGCCGGTCGCGCGTACCCCACGCGACGGTCACGGGGACGTCCGCGATGTCGTGCGTGAACAGGACACGCCGACCGCCGGCGAGGGTGGCGGCGAAGCCGGCGCACTCGCGCAGCGCCCGCGTCTCGGCCATCACGGCGTCGGGCGAACGGCGGCCCGGGCGGGCGTAGATGGTGCCGGCCAGCGCCGCGCGCCCGGCGGCCGTGCGGGCCAGCCGGGCCACGGCCTGCGGGGACAGCGACTCGGCGCCCCGCCGCATCGCGCGCAACACGGCGAAGGCGTAGCGGCGCTCGGCCTCGGTCCAGAAGCCCGCGGGCGAGAGCGCGACCGCGGTCCGTACGAGCTTCTCGTGGGCGAGCTGGAGCGCCAGCAACCCGCCGAGGGAGTTGCCCGCGACGTGCGGCCGGTCCAGGTCCAGGGCCTCGAACAGCCCTCTGAGGACGGGGACCACGCCGCGCAGGTCGTAGCTGACGCCGTCCGGCAGCGCGGGGGACGCGCCGAAGCCGGGCAGGTCGACGGCGATGACGTCGCGCTCGGCGGCGAGGATGCCGGCGACCGGGTCCCACGCCTGCAAGTGGTGGCCGATGCCGTGCAGGAGCACCAGCGGCTCCCCGCCGCCGAGCCGTTCGTAGGACACCTCCGCCGTCCGCCGTCCGGCGGGGGTGTCGATGGGGAAGACGACCGTGTCGGCCATGGGTGGCTCCTCGTCATCCTGGAGTGACCGCTGAGGTATTGAGACAGGATGTCAGTAAGAGTTACCGCAGGGTAGACCCTGTGCGAAGAGCCGTACGATGGCCCGGTGACCGCTTGTGACGCCGCGCTCGAGGCCTTCGAGGAACACCGCTCCGTCCTGACGGGGGTGGCCTACCGCATGCTGGGCCGCGTCACCGACGCCGAGGACGTCGTCCAGGAGACGTGGCTGCGCTGGTCCGGCGCCGACCGCGGGGACGTGCGCGACCCGCGCGGCTACCTCGTCCGGGTCGCCACCCGGCTGGCCGTCGACCGGCTGCGCCAGGTGCAGGCGCGGCGCGAGGCGTACGTGGGCCCCTGGCTGCCCGAGCCGATCGCCACCGACTACGGCCCGGCCGTCCCGGACACCGCCGAGCGGGCGGTGCTGGCGGACTCAGTCTCGCTCGCCGTGCTCGTGGTCCTGGAGTCCCTGTCGCCGCTGGAGCGGGCGGTCTTCGTCCTGCGGGAGGCCTTCGGCTTCCCCTTCGGCGAGATCGCCGTCACGCTCGACCGCTCGGAGGCGTCCGTGCGGCAGCTCGCGAGCCGGGCCCGCCGCCACGTCGACGAGCGCAGGCCGCGCTTCACCGTGGACCCGGCCGAGCAGCGCGACCTCACCGAGAAGTTCCTCGCGGCGGCCACGGGCGGCAGCATCGAGAACCTGCTGGAGCTGCTCGCGCCCGACGTGCGGCTCGTCGGCGACAGCGGCGGCAAGGTCAAGGCGCCGCTGCGCGTCATCGAGACCGCGGACAAGGTCGGGCGCTTCCTGTACGCGGTGGCGCACCAGCCCCGGCCGGAGGCGGAGGTCCGCTTCCTGGAGATCAACGGCCGGCCCGGCGCCCTCGTCCTGTCCGGGGGCCGCCCGGACACCGCCTTCACCCTCGACGTGGCGGACGGCCGGATCGTGGCGGTCTACCTGGTGCGCAACCCCGACAAGCTCGGCGGCCTGGCCGCATAGCCGGCCGCCTCGCCGCACAGCCGGCCGGCCGCCTACAGGCCGCCGGCCACCCGCAGCACCGCCCCCGTCGTGTACGACGCCTCCGGCGACAGCAGCCACGCCACCGCCCCCGCGACCTCGTCCGGCTGCCCCGCGCGGCTCATGGGCACGACGGCGGCCTTGTGCTTCGGCCGGTCGGGGAAGCCCATCGACGCGTGGATGTCCGTGACGATCAGCCCGGGCTGTACGGAGTTGACCCGTATGCCCTCCTCGGCGAGTTCCTTGGACAGGCCCATGGTCATCGCGTCGACGGCCGCCTTGCTCGCCGCGTAGTGCACGTACTCGCCGGGGCTGCCGAGGGTGGCCGCGGCCGAGGATATGTTCACGATCGCACCGCCCTCGCCGCCGTGCCGGGTCGACATCTCCAGCGCCGCGCGGCGGGCGCAGATCAGAGCGCCCGTCACGTTCACGTCGACGACCCTGCGCATCCGCTCCACCGGCGTCTCCGTGAACCGGCCGAGCAGGCCCGTCACGCCCGCGTTGTTGACCAGCCCCGTGACCGGGCCCAGCTCCGCGCGCACCGTGTCGAACAGCGCGTCGACCTGGCTCTCCACGCTGGTGTCGGCCTGGACGACCACGCAGCGGACGCCCTCCGCGCGCACCTCTTCGGCCGTCGCCTCGGCGGCCTCGCGCGCGTGCTCGTAGCCGATGCCCACGCTGTGACCCGCGCGCGCCAGCCGCACCGCGACCGCCGCGCCGATCCCCCGGCCGCCTCCCGTGACCACCGTGACCTGATCCATCGCCCCGTCCCCCTCGTCTGTGTCTTCCGATGTCTTCCGCCCGTACGGTAATCGGGGCATTGGTCTTGACCAAGTCCGGGCACCGTCCTATGGTCGCCATACTGCAACAACCTTTAATAAAGAAGCGCGCAAAATGCTTTGCGGAGGATCAGGGTGGGGACCACGCAGCTCGACACGGTGCCGGAGCCGAAGTACTGGCACCTGAAGACCGTCCTCAGCGAGGCGCTCGACTCCGAATTCGCGGTGGGTGAGATCCTGCCGAACGAGCGGGAGCTCGCCGCCCGGTTCGGCGTCGCACGGGCCACGCTCCGGCAGGCGCTCGAACAACTGGAGCTCGAAGGGCGGCTGCAGCGGCGCCGCGGCGTCGGCACCACCGTCGCCCCGCCCCGCGTGGGCGTGGCCGTCGGCGACGCCGAGCAGGCGTGGCCCGGCACCACCGCGGACTCCTGGCAGGCCGTCGACTGCCTGGAGGCGGCCCCGCCCGCAGCCGTCGCCCGGCTGCTGGGCACGCCCGCCGGGCGGCCGGTCCACACCGTCCGCCGGATCCGCCGGACGCACGGCCAGCCCGTCGCCGCCGAACTGCTCTACGTGCCCGGGCACTCCGTCCCCGGCCTCGCCGCGATCGACACCGCGTCGGGCGCCGCCCGCGCCCGGACGGTCCTGCGCGAGCTCCAGCGCCTCGCCCTGGAGGGCCAGGACCGCGCAGTGGAGCTGGGCTCGGCCCGCGCCGAGGACGCCAAGCAGCTCGACCGGCTGCCCGGGGCGCCCGTCCTCCTCGTCACCACGCGCTACTTCACCGAGGGCGCCACGGCGGCGGTGGCCGTCGCGACGTACCGGGCGGACACGTGCCGGCTCACCTTCGGTGAGACGGGGGTACAGCTGCTGGCGGCGGGCTGACGGCGCGCTTGCGGCGGCTCGCGCCCGGCGTACCGGTTGCGGCGGGCCTGCGATTCCGCCGGACCCTCGCCGTGGTGGCTCGACGCCGTCGCGGCGGGCATCTTTGCCCGGCCAGTGCCGTGATCCCGCGGCAGAGCCACTGCTGTGACGGCTTCGCCGGCCGGTCGCGACCCCCGCATACCGGAGCCGCCGCGCCGGCGCCCATCCGCAATGGGCCGTCCCGGCGGCCCCGAACCGCGGCTCAGCCCGGCGAAGAGGGGACCTCACCGCCGCGCGGTGACCGTGCTTTCCACCGCGAACAACTGCTTCTCCACGTGGTCGAGCGCCAAGCGCAGCGCCCCCGTGGCCACTGCCGCCTCCCCCAGCATCGACTGCACCACCTGCGGGGGCCGCAGGCAGTAGCGGGCCAGTTCCGTGCGGAGCGGTTCCAGGACGCCGCTCAGGCCCGCCGCCCAGCCTCCGACGACGACCAGTTCGGGGTCCAGGGCCAGCACCAGCGCGGCCACGTCGTGCACCAGCCTGCGCATGAAGCGCTGCACGGCCGCGGCGGCCCGCTCGTCGCCCTCGCGCGCGAGGGCGAAGACCTGCGCGACCTGCGCCTCGTCCAGCGGGTGCAGCGGCTCGCCCGTCGTGGACAGCACCTCTTCCGGGGTGGCCTCGCGCCCCAGCAGGTGCAGCGCGCCGATCTCGCCCGCCGCGCCCCCGAAGCCGCGGTGCAGCCGCCCGCCGATCAGCGAGCCGGCCCCCGGGCTGAGCCCCGCCAGAACGAAGACGACGTCGTCGGAGCCGGTGGCCGCGCCCTTCCAGTGCTCGGCGACGGCGGCGGCGTTCGCGTCGTTCTCCACGAGGACCGGGCAGCGGAACGAGCGGCGCAGCCGCTCCCCCAGCGGCAGGCCCGTCCAGCCGGGCAGCGCCGTGCCCAGCCGGACCGTACCGTCGGCCTCGACGATGCCCGGGGTGGCCACGCCGACCGCGCGCAGCCCGCTGCGCGGCACGCCCGAGCGCGCCAGCAGGTCGGCGACGGCCTCCCGCACGCGGTCCAGCCGCTCGTCGGCCGGGGCCGTCTCCGCGACGTCCACGGACGCCGAGCCCATGACGCGGCCGCTCAGGTCGGCCATCAGGGCGGCGATCCGGTGCGGCCCGATCTCGATGCCGAGCAGGTGGCCCGCCTCGACGCGGAAGCGGAAGCGGCGCGCGGGCCGGCCCTGGCGGCGGGCCTCGCCGTCCTCGGCGGGCGCCTCCACCACCAGTCCGGACTCCATCAGGCCCTCGACCACGCCCTCCACGGTCGGCCGGGACAGGCCGGTGACCTTGACCAGGTCCGTGAGGGTGGGCGCGGCGGCCAGCGGGGACGCCGGAGAAGCGGCCGTACGGAGCGCGTGCAGCACCACGGCCGAGTTGATCCGCCGCAGCAGGGACGGGTCCCCGCCGGTGAGCCGCCCCAACGTCGCCGCCTCCTCGCGTTTACGCGTCCTTTGCCTACTGGCCGGATCGTATCCGGTGCGGTGGCCCGCGGCGAGCCTCGGGACCCGGCCGGGGGGCGGCCGGGCGGATCAGCCCGAGGATCAGCCGGGGGTCACGAACCCCGACTCGTACGCGGCGATCACCGCCTGGGTGCGGTCCCGCGCCCCGAGCTTCGCCAGCACCGCGCTGACGTGCGTCTTCACCGTCTCGGAGCCGAGCAGCAGGGCCTGGGCGATCTCCCCGTTGGACAGGCCGCGGGCCATGTGGCGCAGCACCTCGGCCTCGCGAGCGGTCAGGGCCGCCCGTTCCATGGCCGCCCGGGCCCGCTCGTTGCCGCGCCCGGCCGCGAGGCGCCGCAGCGCGGCGGGGAACAGCAGCGAGTCGCCGGCCGCGACCGTGCGGACCGCCTGGACGATCTCGGCGGGCGCGGAGCGCTTGAGGAGGAAGCCGTCGGCGCCCGCGCGCAGGGCGTCGTAGACGTACTCGTCGTTCTCGAAGG
The DNA here is from genome assembly GCF_003626645.1 of Streptomyces klenkii. Classification (GTDB taxonomy): domain Bacteria; phylum Actinomycetota; class Actinomycetes; order Streptomycetales; family Streptomycetaceae; genus Streptomyces; species Streptomyces klenkii. The sequence continues at coordinate 12,101 of NZ_RBAM01000014.1, forward strand.
TGGTCACGACCACGATCTTCGGCGGCGGGTCCACGGTGCGCAGGACGGCGCGGGTCGCCTCGATGCCGTCCAGCAGCGGCATGCGGACGTCCATCGCGACGACGTCCGGCCGCAGCTGACGGACCATCGGGACCACGGCCGCGCCGTCCGCGGCCTCGCCCGCGACTTCGATGCCGGGCTGCGCTTCCAGGATGGCGCGCAGGCCCGCACGGACGAGAGGCTCGTCGTCGACGAGCAGAACAGTTATCGGCACGGGGGCACTCTAAGTGAGCACGTTTCGGTTCCGGGGCTGCCCGCCAGTGGGCGGCAGGATCCGTCCCGCTGACGGTCCGCCGGGCGCGCCCTACGCCCCCAGCGGCAGCACCGCCCGTACCCGCCACACCCCCTCGTGCACCCCGGTCTCGGCGTGGCCGCCGAGCAGCGCGGCGCGTTCGCGGATGCCCCGCAGGCCGCTGCCGCCACCGCTGACGGCACTGCTGACGGCACCGCTGACGGCGTGGCCCGCGGCCCCTGGAAGGGGGTTGCGGATGTCCAGCTCCAGGGCGTCCGCGCGGACCGTGATGCGCAGTGAGACCGGCACGGGGCCCGCATGCCGCACCACGTTCGTGAGCGCCTCCTGGGCGATGCGGTAGCCCTCGCGCGAGACCGGGCCCGGCACGGCCTCCAGCGCGCCGGTGACGTCGGCGGTGACCTCGGCGCCGGAGCCCCGGGCTGCGGTGAGCAGCCGCTCGACGTCGGTCAGGCCCGGGCGGCCCGCCGCCGGCCCGGGCGCGTCCTCGCGCAGGACCGCGAGGACGCGCTCCAGGTCCTCCAGCGCGTGCCGCCCCGTCTCCTCGATGGCGGCCAGGGCCTGCTCGGTGAACGCGGGCGAGCCCGCCGCGCGCGCCGCGCCCGCCTGCACCACGGCGACCGTGAGCGCGTGCCCGACGGAGTCGTGCAGTTCGCGGGCGAGCCGGTTGTGCTCCAGCAGCCGTTCCGTCCGCTCCTCCAGCGCGGCCAGCCGCTCGGCCGCGGACGGGCCGAGGAGCGCCCGCGCGGCGCGCGCCTGCAACTCCCCCGCCAGGGCGGCGAAGGCGACGAACAGCACGGCCACGAGCAGGCCCAGGACGGCGTACGACCAGTGGCCGCCCGGCGCGGGGCTCCACGGCGGTACGCGCACCGGGCCGCTCCCGGCGGCGCCGCCGATGAGCCTCACCGCCAGCGTCGGTGCGTGGACCGAGAGGAACGCGGTCGCCACGCCCGCCTCGTACCGCACGATCAGCCACATCGCCGTGCGCCGGCGGTCCGCCCAGGACGCCGAGCGCGCGGGGGTGAAGTGCGGCGGCTCCGCGTCCGGCCTCCCCACCGGCCTCCCCACCGGCTTCCCTGCCGGTCTCCCCGCCGGGAACAGCAGCAACTGCGCCTGCATGCCCTCCGAGAGCCGCACCCCCGGGACCATGGCCGCGATCACCAGGAAGGGCAGCGGCACCGCGAGCAGCCAGGCGGCCGCCGGGCTGTTGACGTTGCCGAGCCCGGGCGACACGAACGCGAAGACGGTAGCGACGACCGCCGCCATCACCAGGTGCAGCCAGCGGGTGTACGTGACCGCTCGGGTCAGCGGGCGCAGGAGGGCGATCATGATCGTCATCCTTCCAGCGGCCCGCGGGCGGCGCCCTCCCCCGCGTGGGGGAGGCGGTCCCCACGCGCGGGGGAAGTGCCGGCCCGGGCCCCGGCGCGAGCCTTGAGCCATGACCTTGATCGAGATTCGCGGACTCACCAAGCGGTACGGCCCGGTGTGCGCCCTTGACGGGCTCACCGTGACCGTCCGGCCCGGCCGGGTGACCGGCTTCCTGGGCCCCAACGGCGCCGGCAAGTCCACCACGATGCGCATCCTCCTCGGCCTCGACCGGCCCACCTCCGGGACCGCCCTCGTCGGCGGCAGGCCGTACGCCTCGTTCGCCGAGCCGCTGCGGCACGTCGGCGCGCTGCTGGACGCCTCGGCCGCCCACCCGGCCCGGACCGGACGCGACCACCTGCTCACCCTCGCGCTCAGCAACCGCATCCCCGCCCGCCGCGTCGACGCGGTGCTGGAGGAGACCGGGCTCGCGACCGCCGCCCGGCGGCGCGTGCGCACCTTCTCCCTCGGGATGCGGCAGCGGCTCGGCCTGGCCGCGGCGCTGCTCGGCGACCCGCCCGTGGTGCTGCTCGACGAGCCGGCCAACGGGCTCGACCCGGAAGGCATCCTCCAGCTGCGCCGGCTGGCCCGGCGCCTGGCCGGGGAGGGGCGGACCGTCCTCCTCTCCAGCCACCTCATGAGCGAGATGGCGCAGACCGCCGACCACCTCGTGGTCCTGGGCCGGGGCCGGCTGCTGGCCGACGCGCCCCTGGACGAGTTCGTCGGCGGGAGCGCCTCGCTGGAGGAGGCCTACTTCGCCCTGACCGCCGGCTCCACCGAGTTCACGCACCAGGAAGGAACGCCGTCATGACCGCCCTCGCGCCCGTCCTCCGCTCCGAGTGGGTGAAGATCCGTTCCGTACGGTCCCTGCTCGTCGCCCTTTTCGCCGCCTTCATCTGCACGGTCGGCGTCACGCTGCTGGTCCACGCCATGGTCGGCAAGGCCGAGGCGAGGCATGCGGACTTCGAGCCGGTGTACGGCTCGTACTACGGCCTCAACTTCGGGCACATCGCCGCCGTCTGCTTCGGCGTGATGGCGGTCGCCGGGGAGTACGCCGGAGGCGGGATCAGGCTCTCGCTCGCCGCCGTCCCGCGCCGCGGCCTGTTCTTCGGCGGCAAGCTGCTCGTCGTGGGCGCCGCCGCCCTGCCGGTGGGCCTGGCGACCGGCTTCGGCTGCTTCCTCGGCGCGCAGGGCCTGCTCGGCGAGTACGGGGTGGGGCTGGGGGCGCCCGGCGCGCTGCGGTCGGCGATCGGCTGCGGTCTGTACCTCACGCTGCTGACCATGTTCTCGGCGGGCGTGGCCGCGGTCGTCCGCAGCCAGGTCGGGGCGTTGTCCCTGCTCACGCCCGTGGTCTTCCTGATCTCGCCGGTCTTCGCCGGGGTGTCCGGCATCGGAAGGCTCGTGGCGTACCTCCCGGACCGGGCCGGTCAGCAGATCCTGCACCCCGCCCCCGAGGGCCCGCTCGGGGCCTGGTCGGGGATGGCCGTGATGGCCACGTGGACGGCCCTCGCAGCGGCAGCGGGCTGGTGGTCCCTGCACCGCCGGGATTCGTGACCGACGGCCTCGTCACCGTGCGGGGCCCTGGAGGTGGCCCCGGCGAGCCGGACGCCTGCCTCCCGGCGCCGGACCGCACGCTCCCCTCCGCCGCAACGGCGCTCGGTCACGACGGCGCGGTCCGGCGGTGCCGGACATGATCAGGCCGCGTTCAGGCATCGCCGGCGGCAGCCACCCGCAGCCGGGCGAACTCCTCCGCCATCTTCGGCAGCGGCCAGTGGGCGTTGAGGCCGCTCGGGTTGGGCAGGGCCCAGATGCGGGTCGTGCCTATCGTCCGTTCCTGCGGGCCGATCTTCGCGTGCTTGTCGCCGAAGGCGACGCGGTAGGCGGTCACGCCGACGACCGCCAGCCAGCGCGGCTTCAGCAGCCGCACCTTCTCCGTGAGGATGCGGCCGCCCTCCACGTACTCCGCGGTGCTCAGCTCGTCGGCCCGCGCCGAGGCCCGGGCGACGACGTTCGTGATGCCGAGCCCGTAGCCGAGCAGTTCCTCCTGCTCGGCGGGCCGCAGCTGCCGCGGCGTGAACCCCGAGGCGTGCAGGACGGGCCAGAAGCGGTTGCCCGGGCGGGCGAAGTGGTGGCCGGTGGCCGCCGTCATCAGGCCCGGGTTGATGCCGCAGAAGAGAACGCGGAGGCCGTCCGCGACCACGTCGGGTACGAGGCGGTCGCGGGCGGCTTCCAGCTCGGCGGGTGTCAGAGGATCGCCCCCGGCGCGTACGCGGCGGCCTCCGGGTGGCGCTTGGCGATCTCCTCGATGCGGGAGACCACGACCCCGGCCTGGGCGGCGGCGGCGCCGGTGAAGGACAGCTTGTCGGCCATCAGGGCGTCGAGGCCGGCCCGGTCCAGCGGGATCCGCTCGTCGGCGGCGAGCTTGTCGAGGAGCTCGTTGCGCTCGGCGCCCTGCTCGCGCATGGCGAGCGCGGAGGCCACGGCGTGCTCCTTGATCGCCTCGTGGGCGACCTCGCGGCCGACCCCGGCGCGCACGGCCGCCATCAGCACCTTGGTCGTGGCGAGGAAGGGCAGGTAGCGGTCCAGCTCACGGGCGACGACGGCCGGGAAGGCGCCGAACTCGTCGAGCACGGTGAGGAAGGTCTCCATGAGGCCGTCGAGCGCGAAGAACGCGTCCGGCAGGGCCACGCGGCGCACCACGGAGCAGGAGACGTCGCCCTCGTTCCACTGGTCGCCCGCGAGCTCGCCGGCCATGGAGGCGTAGCCGCGCAGGATGACCATGAGGCCGTTGACGCGCTCGCAGGAGCGGGTGTTCATCTTGTGCGGCATCGCGGAGGAGCCGACCTGGCCGGGCTTGAAGCCCTCGGTGACCAGCTCGTGCCCGGCCATCAGGCGGATGGTCTTGGCGAGCGAGGAGGGCGCGGCGGCCAGCTGCACGAGGGAGGTGACGACCTCGTAGTCGAGCGAGCGCGGGTAGACCTGGCCGACGGAGGTGAAGGCCTGCGCGAAGCCGAGGTGGTGGGCGATGCGCCGCTCCAGCTCGTCGAGCTTGGCTGTCCCTTCAGGTCCTCCGCCGAGGAGGTCGAGCATGTCCTGGGCGGTGCCGACGGGGCCCTTGATGCCGCGCAGCGGGTAGCGGCCGAGGAGCTCCTCCAGGCGGGCGAAGGCGACGAGGAGCTCGTCGGCGCCGGTGGCGAAGCGCTTGCCGAGGGTGGTGGCCTGGGCGGCGACGTTGTGGGAGCGGCCGGCCATGACCAGCTCGGCGTTCTCCGCGGCCAGCTTGCCGAGGCGGGCGAGGACGGCGACGGAGCGGTCCCGGACGAGCTCCAGGGACAGCCGGATCTGGAGCTGCTCGACGTTCTCCGTGAGGTCGCGGGACGTCATGCCCTTGTGGATGTGCTCGTGGCCGGCGAGGGCGTTGAACTCCTCGATGCGGGCCTTCACGTCGTGCCGGGTGACCTTCTCGCGCTCGGCGATCGAGGCGAGGTCGACCTGGTCGAGGACGCGCTCGTAGTCGGCGAGGGCGGCGTCCGGCACCTCGATCCCCAGGTCCTTCTGGGCGCGCAGGACGGCGAGCCACAGCCGCCGCTCCAGCGTCACCTTGTACTCGGGGGACCACAGGACGGCCAGCTCGGCGGAGGCGTAGCGGCCGGCCAGGACATTGGGGATGCGGGGCTTCACAGACACGCTGCCGAGTCTACTGTCGGTTGTTGCAGACTCCGGCACGGGGCTCGTTCGTAGCTTGCTACGAGCTACGGCGCCGGCTTCAGGGTGTACTCACAGCCCCGGACGGAGCTGCCGCCCTTGTCGGCCGCGACCTGCTTGCCGTCGACCTTGATCACGCAGGGCGGGGTGGCGAACTTGTCGTCGTGCTCGGGGCCGGTGCCGTAGACGGAGCCGGGGACCAGGGCCAGCAGGACGCCTTCCTCGGGGTCGGTGTCGCGGAAGATGACGTCGAGGGTCTTCGTCCACGGCAGGGAGACCTGCTCGGTGGCGTTGCGCTCGCGGGCCACGTAGGTGACCTGGGAGGAGCCCGTGCCCAGGAGCTCGAAAGTCACCCGGCGCACGGCCGGCTCGCCCTGGGCCGCGGCGGCCTGGCGGGGTGCCGCGGCGGCGGCGCCGCTCCCGCCCGTGCCCAGCCCGGTCCCGCAGCCCGTCACCAGCGTGGCCGCCGTCACGGCCAGCGCCGTCCAGGTGACCGTCTTGCGCATGTGTTCCCCCGCATTTCCCCGTGACCCGGTCCGGGCCCGGAAGCATGATCACTTCCGGCCGACGGTGATCATAGTGGGGGTTGCGGGGGTCCCGGCGGGGGCGCGAGGGGGCTCAGCGGGGGACTTCCGCGGCGCCTCCCTCGCGGATGCGGGCGAGCACCCGGCCGTGGAGGGCCGCCAGCCCGTCCCCGGGGACGGGCACCGGGCTGCCCGTGAGGGTGTACCACTCCTCGGCCCCGGTGTACTGGACGTCGACGCGGGCCTTTCCGCCGGGCAGGGCGGCGGTGGCGACGGTGAGGTCGCCGGTGATGACGCCGACGTCATCGGTCATCGCCCCGCCCGGTCCGGCGGTCACCTGGTCCACGAAGGGCCCGCCGGGCCGTTCGCCGGTCACCGGCTGCTGCTCGTGCTGCTCATCGGTCGCATGTGTCCAGCATGGCAGCAAGGGTGTCCTGCTCGCTCTGGGTCACGCTGAGCTTGTACACGTGCTTGACGTGGGTCCAGGCGCGGGAGTACGAGCACCAGTAGGCGCCCAGCGGCGGCCGCCACTGGTCCGGGCTCTGGTCGCCCTTGGCGCGGTTGGAGGCGGCGGACACGGCGAACAGCTGAGGGTTGGTCAGGTCGTTGGCGAACCGCTTGCGCTGGTCGGTGGACCAGGAGTCGGCCCCCGAACGCCAGGCGTTGGCGAGCGGCACCATGTGGTCGATGTCGAGCTGGCCGGCGACCGTGAAGTCCTTGCCGTCGTAGGCACTGTGCCAGCGGCCGGAGACCGAGCGGCACTGGTCGTCGGTCTTCACGTCCTGGCCGTCGCGGGAGAGGACGACCTCGCGGGTGTCGCAGGTGCCCATCTGCTTGATCCAGTGGGGGAACTTGGCACGGCTGTAACCGGCCATCGAGTGCGGCAGTTCGACGGTGAGCCCGGCCAGCTCCTCCTTGGCGACGGACGCCGAGGGGGCCTCCGGCGCGTCGTGCGGCACGGGCGGCGGCGCGGCCGAGGCCGGGGCGGCGGCGGGAGCGAGGGCGGCGGACAGGCACAGGGCTGCTGCGGTGGCGGCGCGGCGCCACCGGATTCGTGGGATCACAGACCAACAGATACCGGTAGCCACGCTTTGATACGGGACATATACCCCGGACGACGACGTGCCGGGGTGCCCCGTTGACGCCGGGGCCGCGCAAGGCACCTCATGTTCACTGCACGTTCGGCCGCCGGGCACCTCGCGCCGGTAGGAACACACCGTCAGGAACACGGAAAGAGGAGGACTTCCATGGCGCACGGGCCCGGGTTCGGCGTGGGCAGACGAGCCGTCCTGCGGGGCGCGGCGGGCGCCGCCGCGGTCACCGCGCTGCCCGCGGCGGCCGGCACGGCACCGGCCCTGGCGCTGTCCGGGCGGCCGGAGGCGCGGTGGGGCGTGCAGACCGGTGACGTGACGTCCTCGTCGGGCCTGGTGTGGGTGCGCGCCGACCGGCGCGCCCGGATGATCGTGGAGACCTCGGCCACGGAGTCGTTCCGCAAGGTGCGCCGCATAGCGGGCCCGCTCGTCGGCCCGGACACGGACTTCACCGGCCGCACGGCGCTGCACGGGCTGCCGCCCGGGGAGCGGATCCACTACCGCGTGCTGCTCGCGGACCCGGACGACCCGCGCCGCACCGGCCGCCCGGTCCACGGCACCTTCCGTACGGCGCCCGCCCGCCGCTCGGACGTGCGCTTCCTGTGGTCCGGCGACCTGGCCGGGCAGGGCTGGGGCATCAACCCCGACCGCGGCGGCTACCGCATCTACGAGCACATGCGCCGCCTCGCACCGGACTTCTTCCTGTGCAGCGGCGACAACATCTACGCCGACAACCCCATCGCGCCGTCCGTGACCCTGCCGGACGGCAGCATCTGGCGGAACGTCACCACGGAGGAGAAGGCGAAGGTCGCCGAGACCCTGGCCGAGTTCCGCGGCGCGTTCCGCTACAACCTCCTGGACACCAACCTGCGCCGTTTCAACGCCGAGGTGCCCACCGTCGTCCAGTGGGACGACCACGAGGTGCACAACAACTGGTACCCGGGCCAGCTCCTGGACGACGCGCGCTACGCGGAGAAGAGCGCCGACGCCCTGGCCGCCCGCTCGCGGCGGGCCTTCTCCGAATACTTCCCCATCTCCACCCAGCGCGAGGACGGCGACGGCCGCGTCTACCGCGTCCTGCGCCACGGCCCCCTGCTGGACGTGTTCGTGCTGGACATGCGCACGTACCGCAACGCGAACTCGCCCGGCCGCACGCCCGACGACACCCAGGGCATCCTGGGCGCCCGCCAGCTGGAGTGGCTCAAGCGGGAGCTGTCGCGCTCGCGCGCCGTGTGGAAGGTGATCGCCTCCGACATGCCGCTGGGCCTCGTGGTCACCGACGGGCCCGAGAAGTTCGAGGCGGTGGCCCAGGGCGACCCGGGCGCGCCGCTGGGCCGCGAGCTCCAGATCGCCGAGCTGCTGCGGCACGTCAAGCACCGGCGGATCACCGGCACGGTCTGGCTGACGGCCGACGTGCACTACACCTCGGCGCAGCACTACGAGCCGGAGCGGGCGGCGTTCAAGGACTTCGCGCCGTTCTGGGAGTTCGTCTCGGGCCCGCTGAACGCGGGCGGCTTCCCGGCGAACGCGCTGGACGGCACGTTCGGCCCGCGGCAGGTGTTCCTCAAGGCGCCCGCCACGGCCAACGTCCCGCCCGGGCAGGGCAGTCAGTTCTTCGGCGAGGTGGCCATCGCGGGCGACAGCGGCGAGCTGACCGTACGGCTGCGGGACGAGGACGGCGCGGTGCTGTTCACCAAGGTGCTCCAGCCGGGGCGCGTCGGACAATGACCGCACGAAGCCGGTAGGCGTGCCGGGCGGGCCCGGAATCTCGGCTGTCCGCAGCGGCTTCCTCGGCCGTCCGCGGCGTCGTCCTAGCCCGTTCAGCGTAGCGGGGGTCAGTGACAACAGGGCGCGTCCGGACATCCCTACTCGTCCGAGCGGCATGGCGATCCGGGCCTCCCCGCCCTGGAGGGCGGGGCTTCCACGGCAGGAACGGGGTGACGCCGTCGGCGGCTGGTGGGAAGGTGGGGCTGTCCGGCCGACCCGAGCGGAAGGTGGCTTGCCATGGCCGAGCAGGTGGACGTCGTCGTCATCGGGCTGGGACCGGGTGGTGAGCACGTCGCTGGCCGGCTCGCGGACGCCGGGCTGAGCGTGGTGGGCGTCGAGGCGGAGCTGGTCGGCGGCGAGTGCCCGTACTGGGGCTGCGTGCCGAGCAAGATGATGATCCGCGCCGGGAACCTGCTGGCCGAGGCGCGGCGCGTGCCCGGCATGGCGGGGTCCACCGGGCAGGTCGTGCCCGACTGGGCGCCCGTGGCGGCCCGGATCCGCGACGAGGCCACCGACGACTGGAACGACCAGGTGGCGGCCGACCGCCTCACCGGCAAGGGCGGCCGCCTGGTCCGCGGGCGCGGCAGGCTCACCGGCCCGCGCCGGGTGGCGGTCGAGGGCGGCACCGGCGACGGCTCGCGGTTCGAGGCCCGGCTGGGCGTGGTGCTCGCGACGGGCTCGCGGCCGCAGATCCCACCGGTGCCGGGCCTCGCGGACGTGCCCTACTGGACGAACCGGGACGCGGTCTCGGCGAAGGAGGCGCCGCGCTCGCTGCTCGTGCTCGGCGGCGGCGCGATCGGCCTGGAGGTCGCCCAGGTCTACGCCCGCTTCGGCACGCACATCACGATCGTGGAAGCCATGGACCGGCTGGTCCCGGGCGAGGAGCCGGAGGCGGGCGCCCTGCTGGCCGAGGTGCTCGGCCGGGAGGGGCTCGTCCTGCGCACGGGCGCCCGGGCCGCCGGCGTGCGGCACGAGGGCGACAGGTTCGTGCTCGCGCTGGAGGACGGCACCGAGCTGACGGGAGATCAGCTACTGGTGGCCACCGGCCGCCGCGCGGACCTGGCCGGGCTGGGCCTGGAGAGCGTCGGCCTGGACCCCGGCGGGCGGGCCCTCGCCGTCGACGGCCGGATGCAGGCCGCACCCGGGCTGTGGGGCGTGGGCGACGTGACGGGCCACGGCGCCTTCACGCACGTGGCGATGTACGAGGCGGAGGTCGCCATCCGCGCGATCCTCGGCGAACCCGGCCCCCACGCCGACTACCGCGCCCTGCCGCGGGTGACGTTCACCGACCCGGAGATCGGCGCGGTGGGCCTGACCGAGCATCAGGCGCGGGAGAAGGGGCTGCGGGTGCGCACCGGCCTGTCGCGCGTGCCGTCCTCGGCGCGCGGCTGGATCCACAAGGCCGGCAACGACGGCCTGGTCAAGCTGGTCGAGGACGCGGACCGCGGGGTGCTCGTCGGAGCGACGACGGCCGGGCCCATGGGCGGCGAGGTGATGTACGGCCTGGCCGTCGCCGTCCAGGCGGAGGTGCCCGTGGAGACGCTGCGGCACATGATCTTCGCGTACCCGACGTTCCACCGGGGCATCGAGGACGCACTTGCCGACCTCCACGCGCGGGAGTCCATGCCGGACGGGGCGTAGACCCGTACGCAACTGGTTGCGCTGTCCGCATGGCCGAAAATGGGGCAATTGGCGAGAACGAGTCGATTAACTCACCGGACACGCGCTGTTCGTGATCACGCAACACCCCTCCGTCAGGGTGGTGCCCATGACGGACGAGACCACTGCGCACCCCCACCGCCCCCATCGCTGGCGGCGGGACATGGTCGAGCTGGCCGCCCTCTTCACCGCGGTCGCCGCCGCCGACACCGTGGCCGACACCGTCGTCCACGGCTCCGACGGACCCGTGCTCCTCGCCTCCTCGGCCGCCGCCCTGCTCGCCACCACCGCCTTCCACACCTGGTGGGCGCGGCGCACCAGCAGCCGCGGCCGCACTCCTCAGCCGAAGCAACCGAAGCAATCGATGCAGCCGGAGCAGCCGGAGCAGCCGCGGCAGGACCCCGCCGCGGAAGACGCCACCGGCACCACCCTGTGGCGGATGCGCACGACCGTGCGCGACGAGCCCGGCAGCCTGGCCGCCCTGTGCACGGCTCTGGCCGGACAGCAGGTCGACATCCTCTCCCTGCAAACGCACCCCCTGGCCGACGGCGTCGTCGACGAACTCCTCCTGCGGGCCCCCGCCGCCCTGGCCGCCGCACACCTGGCCGACGCCGCGGCCGCGGGCGGCGGCCGCGAGACCTGGCTGGAGCGGGCCGACGCCCACGACCTCGTGGACGCGCCGACCCGGGTCCTCAACCTCGCCACCCGTACCGCGCTCGACGCCGCCGAACTCCCGCTCGCACTGCGCCGGCTCTTCGGCCGCTGCACGATCCGCTCCGTGCCCGCCCGCTCGCCGCGCGGCGGCGGCGAAACCGCCGGGCAGGTCCCGGCGGAAGGGGTGTGGGAGGAGACCGTGATGCGGCTGCGCGACCCCTCCGGCGGCACCATCACCATCGAGCGCCCGTACCTGCCGTTCACGCCCACCGAATTCGCCCGGGCCCGCGCCCTCGTCGAGCTCGACGCCCGGCTCGGCCCGCGCGTCCCGCCGCGCGCCGACGTCCTGACCCTGCCCGAAGGCAACGAGATCACCATCCGGCGCGCCGGCGCCGAGGACCTCGCCGCGGCCCGCGCCATGCAGGAGCGCTGCTCCGCCGCGACGCTCGCCCAGCGCTACCACGGCCCGGCCGGCGACGCCGACCGCTACCTGCGCCACCTGCTGAGCCCGCGCTTCGGCCGCACCCTGGCCGCGTACACCGCGACGGGCCGCCTCGTGGCCCTGGGCCACCTGCTGTGGGACGGCGACGAGACGGAGGTCGCCCTGCTCGTCGAGGACGACTGGCAGCGGCGCGGCGTCGGCGGCGAACTCCTGGGCCGCCTGGTCGAGCTGGCCGTGGCGGACGGCTGCCGCAGCGTCTACGCCGTCACGCGGTCCTCCAACACCGGCATGGTCGCGGCGATGCGCGCCCTGGACCTGCCGCTGGACTACCAGGTCGAGGAGGGCACGCTCGTCGTCACCGTCCGGCTCGCCCCGGCCCCCGTTCCGGCGCTTCCGCCCGCACCATGACATTCCGCCCGCCCGCCGGCGCCGGACCTGCAAATACCCGGTGACGCGGCGTACTCCTCCGTACGAGGATGTCCGCATGCCGAACGATACGAGCACGCTGCTCCCCCGCCAGGTCGCCGACGCCTACGTCGACGCGTACACCGAACTCGACCCCATCACGGGCACCTATCTGGGGGTGCCGGCGTCCGCGACCCGGCTGCCGGACTTCTCCCCGGCGGGCGCGCGGGCCGTCGCCGACCTCGCGCGCGCCACGCTCGACCGCCTCGCCGAGGCCGAGCGGCAGCCCGGCGCGGACGCGGGCATCGAGCGGCGCTGCGCCCGGCTGCTGCGCGAGCGCCTGACCGCGGAGCTCGCGGTGCACGAGGCGGACGAGTACCTGCGCGCCGTCAGCAACATCCACTCGCCGCTGCACTCGGTGCGCGAGGTGTTCACCATGATGCCGACCGACACCGCCGGGGACTGGGCGGCGATCGCCGAGCGGCTGCGGGCCGTGCCCGCGGCCCTGGAGGGCTACCGGGCCTCGCTCGCCGAGGGCCTGGAGCGCAAGCTGCCCGCCGGCCCGCGCCAGGTCGCCGCCAACCTCACACAGCTGGAGGAGTGGATCGGCACCGGCAGCGGCTGGTTCGGCGACTTCGCCGCGGACGGCCCGGAGGAGCTGCGCACCGAGCTGGACACGGCGGCGGCCGCCGCGACGGGCAGCCTCGTCGTGCTGCGCGACTGGCTGCGCGACGTCTACGCGCCGGGCGTCGAAGGCGCCCCGGACGTCGTGGGGCGCGAGCGCTACGCCCGCTGGTCGCGCTACTGGAACGGCACGGACCTCGACCTCGACGAGGCCTACGCGTACGGCTGGTCGGAGTTCCACCGCCTCCTGGGCGAGATGCGCACCGAGGCGGAGAAGGTGCTGCCCGGCGCGAAGACGCCGTGGGAGGCGCTGGCCCACCTCGACGAGCACGGCACGCACATCGAGGGCGTCGAGGAGGTGCGGGTCTGGCTGCAGAATCTGATGGACGAGGCCATCGAGGCACTGGACGGCACCCACTTCGAGCTGGCCGAGCGGGTCAAGCGGGTCGAGTCCCGCATCGCCCCGCCGGGCGGCGCGGCGGCCGCGTACTACAGCGAGCCGTCGGAGGACTTCTCCCGGCCGGGCCGCACCTGGCTGCCGACCATGGGTCAGACCCGCTTCCCCGTCTACGACCTGGTGTCCACCTGGTACCACGAGGGCGTCCCGGGCCACCACCTCCAGCTCGCGCAGTGGATGCACGTGGCCGATCAGCTCTCGCGCTACCAGGTCACCCTCGGCGGGGTCAGCGCCAACTGCGAGGGCTGGGCGCTGTACGCGGAGCGGCTCATGGACGAGCTGGGCTACCTCACGGACGCCGAGCGCCGGCTGGGCTACCTCGACGCGCAGATGTGGCGCGCCATCCGGGTGATCGTGGACATCGGCATGCACGTGGAGCTGGAGATCCCGGCGGACTCCCCCTTCCACCCCGGTGAGCGCTGGACGCCGGAGCTGGTGCAGGAGTTCTGCGACCTGCACAGCGGGCGTCCCTCGGACTACGTGGAGAGCGAGGTCGTCCGCTACCTCGGCATGGCCGGCCAGGCGACCGGCTACAAGCTGGGCGAGCGGGCCTGGCTGGCCGGCCGCGACGCGGCCCGCGCCGCGCACGGCGACGCCTTCGACGCGAAGGCCTGGCACATGGCGGCGCTGTCACAGGGCTCGCTGGGCCTGGACGACCTGGTGGCCGAGCTGTCCGTGCTGTGACGGCGGGGGGCGGGCCCCCGGGCCCGCCCCTCCCTTTCCGCTTCTGCTTCCGCTTGCGGGCCGTCAGATCCGCCAGGTGCGGATGCGGTCGGCGCATTCGTAGACGTCGACGCGGTACTCCTTGATGTCGCGCGCGAGGTCCACTATCGACCCGTACGGCGGGTCGATGCCCTCGCCCGCCGCGGCCATGTACGCGACGACGACCATGCAGGCGTACAGGCTGCTGCGCACGGGCAGCGGCTGGAGCCGGACGAGGGTGTGCATCAGGGCGGCCGCGCGCCAGGCCGCGTCGGGCTCGTGGTCGAACTTCGCGACGTCGAAGGCGTGCCGGGAGACGGCGGCGGCGAGGGCGGTGTAGTCGTGGACGGCGGGCTCTTCGTACAGCTTCTGCTCCTGGACTCCGAGGAGCCAGGGCAGGTCGATGAGCAGCGGCATCAGGCGGCGGCACCGCCCGTGGACGGGGGAGCCTCCTCGGGGAAGGCGGCGTCGAACTCCGCCATGTGCTCGTTCCAGAACTTGGCGGCGCGCTCCACGAAGCGGCGGCGCTGCTGCTCGCGCACGGACAGGTCGTGCACGTACGCCTTGATGCTCTTGCCGTCCGCGGCAGCGGCCTCGCGGATGGCCGCGAGCTCCTCTTCCGTGAATTCGATGTTGAGTGCCGGCATGGCACCACGGTACCGGCCGGGTGCCGGGATCGGCAGCGCCCAGGGACCTGGGATTCCGGGGCCCCGCCTCCGGTCAGCAGCCGCAGTCGTCCGCGGCGAGCGGGGCGGTCAGCGGGTCCGGCGGGAGCTGCCGGGTGCCGTCGGCGGTCTCTACGGCGTAGCCCTCGCGGATCCAGTACTCGATGCCGCCCAGCATCTCCTTGACGCGGTAACCGAGCCGGGCGAGGGCCAGGGCGGCGCGGGTGGCGCCGTCGCAGCCGGGGCCCCAGCAGTGGACGACGACGGGGACGGCGGGGTCGAGGAACTGCCGGGCCAGCTGCGGGATCTGCGCCGTGGGCAGGTGGACGGCGCCGGGGACGTGGCCCTGGTCCCAGGACGCGGTGGAGCGGGAGTCCACGACGACGAAGTCCGTGGCACCGGCGGCGAGGGCGGCGTGCACGTCGGCGACGTCGGTGTGGAAGGCGAGCCGGGCCGCGAAGTACGCGGCGGCATCGGCGGAGGGCGCGGGCGGCACGGCCATGACGCGGCTTGCGGGGGCGGGAGCAGGGGTGGTCATGGCAGTGAATCTACGGCCCAAGATCACCGAGCAGAACCGTCAATCCTCGGCAAAACTCTTGAGTTACCGGTGATTTCACTGTTAGACATCGCCCATGACCGGCTATTCCCCCGACGCCACCGACTGGCGCATCCTCGACGCCCTCCAGCACAACGGACGCGTCGGCTACGCCGAGCTGGCGCGGATCGTGAACATGTCCTCCAGCGCCGTCACCGAGCGAGTGCGCAGACTGGAGGAGGCGGGCGTCATCGGCGGCTACACGGCCGTCGTCGACCCGGAGAAGCTGGGCATGCCCGTCCTCGCCTTCGTCCGGCTGCGCTACCCCAACGGCAACTACAAGCCCTTCCACGACCTGCTGGAGACCACGCAGGAGATCCTGGAGGCACACCACGTCACCGGCGACGACTGCTTCATGATCAAGGTCGCGGCGCGGTCGATGCGGCACCTGGAGGAGGTCGCGGGCCGGATCGGCGCGCTGGGGTCGGTGACCACCAGCATCGTCTACTCCTCTCCCCTCCCCCGACGCGCGATCGGTCGCTGAAGGCCCGGCCTTCAGGAACGGCCTGTCCTGCTCCCGGTCCTGCCGAGCGCGAAGCGCCGATCGGACGCCGGCCCGTCTTCACCGGCGCCCACAGGCCGGAGCCCCGTGCGGTGCGGTCAGTCGTGCTGCGCGCCGCCGGCGATTTCGTGCCGTACGGTCGAGCCCGACCGGCCCTTGACCACTCGCAGTTGGGTCGGCACGCGCCGGCGCAGGTCGGCGACGTGGCTGACGATGCCGACGGCGCGGTCCCGCTCGCGCAGCGCGTCCAGGACGTCCAGCACCTCGTCCAGGGTCTGCTCGTCGAGGCTGCCGAAGCCCTCGTCGATGAACAGGGTGTCGAGCCGTACGCCGCCCGCCTCCTCCGTGACGACGTCGGCGAGGCCGAGGGCGAGGGCGAGGGAGACGAAGAAGGTCTCGCCGCCGGAGAGGGTGGCGGTGTCGCGCTCCCGGCCCGTCCAGTGGTCGATCACGTGCAAGCCCAGGCCCGAGCGGGCGTTGCCGCCGGCCCGGGCGTCGGAGTGGACGAGCGTGTAGCGGCCGGCGGACATGCGCCGGAGCCGGGCGGTCGCGGCGGCCGCGACCTGTTCGAGGCGGGCGGCCAGGACGTACGACTCCAGGCGCATGCGGCGCTCGTTGCGCGTGGACGTGCCCGCGGCGAGCGCGGCCAGTTCGGCGACGCGGTGGTGCTCCTCGCGGAGCGGGGCGAGGCGGCGGGCGTCGGTGAGGGCCGCGGCGGAGAGGCGGTCCAGGTCCTTGCAGCGGGTGCGGGCGGCGACCTCGGCGACGGAGGCGTCGCGGAGCCTCGCCGCGGCCGCGTCGAGGGCGGCGGCGGCCGCCCCGGGGTCGGCGGCGGGATGTGCGGCGGCGTCCACGGCCGCGGGGTCGGCGAGGGCTTCGGCGACGGCGGCCTCCTCGCGGGCCCGGGCGTCGAGCCTCTCCTGGAGCTCCCGGCGGGCCGCCGCGCCGAGCACGGCCTCCTCCGCGAGCGCGGGGTTGCCGAAGCCGGCGCGGAAGGCGGCGTCGGCGAGGCGGGCGTCGGCCTCCTTGAGCCGGCCAGCGGCGTCCGCGGCGGCGCGGACCGTCTCGACGGCGCCGGCCAGGAGGTCCAGCTGCCGCTCCAGGTGGGCGGCGCGGCGGGCGACGGACGTCTCGCCGGCGCGGGCCCGGGCCAGCTCCTCCTCCAGGGCGGCCAGGTCGTTTCCGAGCTGTTCGCGGCGGGTCGTACGGGCGGCGGCCCGCGTCAGGGCGGCCTGCCGGGCCTCGCGGCGCAGGTCGTGCTCGCGCTCGGCCTGCCGGAGGGCCTCCTGGGCCGCGTGCAGGTCCGCGCCCGCGGCGCGCGCGGCGGCCAGGGAGCGGCCGAGGTCGCCGGCGAGCGCTTCGAGCTCCGCGGCGGTGGCCTCGCCCGCGTCGGCCTCGGCGCGGGCGAGGGAGTCGCGGAGCCCCTGGAGGTCGCGGGCGGCCTCCTCCCGTACGCCGTCGGCGCGCTGGAAGGCGGCCAGGGCGGCCTCCTCGTCGGCGCGGTCGACCCGGCCGGCCGCGGCGCGCGCCGGGTCGGGGTGCTCGGTGGCTCCGCACACCTTGCAGGCCACGCCGGTTTCGAGCTCGCCCGCGAGCTCGGCGGCGATGCCGTCCAGGCGGCGCTCCTTGACGTCGAGCCAGGTGGCGCGAGCGGCGACGGCCCGTTCTCGGGCGCCGGTCAGCGTCCGCTCCGCCGCGGCGGCGGCCGCGGTGAGGCGGTCGCGTTCGCGGGCGGCGGCCAGGCGGGTGCGGAGGGGGCCGGTCCCGGCCTCCAGCCGGTCTGCTCGGTGGGCTTCGGCGCGCGCGGTCTCGACGCGCTGCTCGCAGGCGGCGCGCAGCGCTTCCCAGCCGTCGAGCCAGCCGGTCAGCTCGGCGAGCTCGTCCTCGCCGGCGCGGGCCTCGCGCTCCAGCGCGCGCAGCTGGACCTCGATTCCGGCGGCGCGCTCCTCCGCGCGGCGGGCGGCGGCCAGGGAGCCGAGCTCCTCGCGGAGCTGCCGCTCCAGGGCGGCGAGCTGTCCGGCGCCCGCGTCGCGCCGGTCCTCGGGGAGGGCCGCGCGGACGCGCTGCTCGGCGGCGGCCGCCGCGCGGTGGGCGCGGTCGGCTTCGGCGCGCATCTCCAGGACGGGGACGACGCCGTCGGCGGCGAGGGCCCGCCGCATCCGCTCGCGGCCGGCCTCGTGCGCGTCGCGCTGGGCGGCGAGGGCGTCGGCGCGGCGGCGGGCCTCGGCGTGCCGGTGCTGGAGCCGGGCGAGTTCGCGTACGGCGTCGGCGTGGTCCTGGGCGGCCCGGTGGGCTTGTTCGGCGGTGCGCGCGGCGACGGCGGCGGCGTCCCGGCGTTCCCGGGCGCCGCTGCGGGCGAGGGCGGCCCACTCCAGGACGGCTTCGGCGAGCCCGGGGGCGCCGGGGGCGAGCGGGGCCGTGGCGGCGCGCTGGGCGGGGACGGCCTGCCCGGCGGCGGACTGCTTCGCGGCGCGGGGTGCCGGGACGCCGCCGCGGGTACGGCCGGCAGGTGCGCCGGCACCGCCCTCGGCCGCCGCGGCGGGCGACGGCGTGCCCACCTCGGGCAGCGACGGGTCGCCGGCGGCCTGGCGCATCCGGTGGGCGAGGGCGAGCAGCCCGTCGTCGCCGGCCCGTACGCCGGTCTCCGCGGCGCGGCGCAGCTCCGCGAGCCGCTTCTCGACGGCAGCGAAGCGGCCGGTGTCGAAGAGCTTGCCGAGCAGGTCGCCGCGGGCGGTGTCCTTGGCGCCGAGGAAGCGGGCGAACTCGCCCTGGGGCAGGAGGACGACCTGGCAGAACTGCTCCCGGCTCATGCCGAGGAGCTGCTTGACCTCCTCGCCGATCTCCTGGTGGGAGCGGCTGAGCCCCTCCCACTTCCCGTCGCGGTGCTCGCGCAGCTCGCTCGCGGCCCGCTCCTTGGTGAAGCCCGTGCCCTTCTTCTTGGGGCGCAGCTGCTCGGGGCGGCGCGTGATCTCCAGGCGGCGGCCGGCGACGGTGAGGTCGAGGACGACCTGGGTGAGGGTGTCGTCGCCGGCGTGGTCGCTGCGCAGCACCGGGCTGCCGGCGGTGCCCTGGCGGGCGCCGGGCACCTCGTTGTAGAGGGCGTAGCAGACGGCGTCGAGGACGGAGGTCTTGCCGGCGCCGGTGGGGCCGTGGAAGAGGAAGAGCCCGTCGGCGGACAGCGCGTCGAAGTCGATGTGCTGGGTGCCGCCGAAGGGGCCGAACGCGGTGATCGTCAGCCGGTGCAGCCTCATCGGGCGCCCGCCTCCTCGGAGCTCTCGGTGAGCCGTACGTGGTCGAGGGCGGCGGTGAGGATGCCGCGTTCACGGTCGTCGGCCGCGAGCCCGCCGCGGACGTGGGCCACGAAGTCCTCGGCGATCTCCTGGTCGCTGCGGTCGCGCAGGCGCGTGGCGTACGAGGCGAGGGGGTCCTGCGGCGAGCGCTCGGGGTCCAGGACGAGGCTGAGCACGTGCGGGAAGCGCTCGGCGAGGCGGGCCATGGGCTCGTCGGGGCGGTGCGGGTCGGTGAGGGTGGCCTCGACCCACGCGTCCTCGTGCCGGGCGAGGGCCGGGTCGCGGAGCAGGTCGTCGAGGCGGCCGCGGATGCGGGCGAGGGGGCGCGGCACGGGGCAGTCGATCCGCTCGGCGGCGGTGAGGGTGCCGCCGGCGCCGAGGTCGAGGAGCCACATGGTCTTGCGGTGGTCCGCCTCGGAGAAGGAGTAGGCCAGCGGGGAGCCGGAGTAGCGGACGCGCTCGGTGATCGTCTGGCAGCCGTGGAGGTGGCCGAGGGCGGCGTAGTCGACGCCGTCGAAGACGGCGGCGGGGACCTGGGCGACGCCGCCGACGGTGATGTCGCGCTCGCTGTCGCTGGCGGTGCCGCCGGTGACGAAGGCGTGGGCGAGGACGACGGAGCGGGTGCCGGCGGGCCGCGCGGCGAGGTCGGCGCGGACGCGGTCCATGGCGGCGGCGAGGACGTCCGTGTGGCCGGCGCGGGCCGCGCCCAGCTCCTCGCGGACGAGGGCGGGCTCCAGGTAGGGCAGGCCGTAGAAGGCGACGTCGCCGTGGGCGTCGGCGAGGACGACGGGGGTGCCCACGCCCGCGGGGTCGGTGCGCAGGTGGATGCCGGCCCGGTCGATGAGCCCGGCGCCGACGCCCAGGCGGCGGGCCGAGTCGTGGTTACCGGAGATCATGACCGTGGGCACGCCGAGGTCCGCGAGCCGGTGCAGCGCCTCGTCGAAGAGGGCGACGGCGCCGAGCGGGGGGACGGCCCGGTCGTGGACGTCGCCCGCGACGAGCACCACGTCCACCTGCCGCTCCCGGACGGTGCGCACCAGGTGGCCGATGAAGGCGCGCTGGGCGTCGAGCAGGTTCACGCGGTGGAACGAGCGGCCCAGGTGCCAGTCGGACGTATGCAGGATCCTCACGGGCCCCAAGTGTTCCATCTGCGGAGGGGTGGCCGGGCACGGCCCCGAGTGGCCGAGCACGGCGCCCCGATGGGCGTACCGGACGGGCGGGGCACCCGACCCGCTGAAAAGATCCGGAAATATGCGACTCATACGAAATGTCCTTGCTCGGCACGGCCGTGGCGCACACCACCGCATACGCCGCCCCCTCCCCCTCGTCCTGACCCTGCTCCTGCTGCTCGCCGGCGCCGCCGCGTGCGCGGGCGGCGACGCGGCCCTGCCCGGCGCGCGCGACGGCCAGGACGCGGCCGGCCTCGGACAGCTCAAGGGGCAGGCCCGCCGGCAGGGGCAGGAACAGCAGGGACAGGAACGGCAGGGCCGTGAGGAGCAAGGGCGGGAGGAGCAGGACCAGGAGCAGCAGGCACCGGCGCCGCCGAAGGTCAAGCTGACGCCCGAGCAGCGGCTGGCCGCCGCGCAGCGCTGGGGCCTGGACCAGGCACCGCTCGTCGCGCCGTCCCCGCCGAGGGAGAAGCCCCGGCTGACCACGCCGGAGTGGGCGGACCAGGGCCCGGACCTCATCCCCGCGCCCGCCCACGTGCCGACCGACCAGAAGATCGCGTTCCTGACGATCGACGACGGGGCGGCGAAGGACCGGGAGTTCCTGGACATGGTGCGGGACCTCCAGATCCCGCTGAGCGCCTTCCTCACCGACGAGTCCGCGGCCGAGGACTACGGCTACTTCCGCGACCTGCACGCGCTGGGCGTCTCGATCCAGAACCACACGCTGCACCACCCGCAGATGAACCACATCTCCGAGGACGAGCAGTACACGGAGATCTGCGGTCAGCAGGACATCCTGGAGCGCGAGATCGGCGTCCGGCCGACGCTCTTCCGGCCGCCCTTCGGCGACTTCGACGCCGACACCCTCGCCGTCGCCGAGGAGTGCGGCACGCGGGCCGCGCCGCTGTGGAACGAGGAGGCCTTCGCGGACCGGATGGACTTCCGCCACGACGACCAGCGGTTCCACCCCGGCGACATCATCCTCACCCACTTCAACGGGCCCAAGGCGTGGGGCGGCACCATGTGCGACATGCTGCGCACCGTGCTGCGCAAGGTCACGGAGCAGGGCTACGCGCTGGCCCGGCTGGAGGATTACGCGTAGGGGGGCCGAGGCGGGGGCGCGGGTCAGGCAGGGGCGGGGCCGGCGGCTCAGGCGTCCCCGTACGCCTCGCCGCCGAGTTCGAGGCGGGCGGTGCCGGCCGTGGTGTCCGCGAGCCAGGCGCGGAAGCCCTCGACGTCCGCCTCGGGCAGCCCCACCTCGATCCGCACGTCCGCGCCGTAGCGCACCTCGCGCACGGCGCGGCCCGTCGCCCGCAGGTCGTTCTCCAGCTTCCCGGCGCGCTGGTGGTCGACGGTGACGGACGCGAGCCGGAAGCGCTGCCGGGTGACGGTCCCGAGGGCGTCCAGCGCCTCGCCGACCACGCCCCCGTACGCGCGGATCAGCCCGCCCGCGCCGAGCTTGACGCCGCCGAAGTAGCGGGTGACGACGGCGACGGCGTAGCGCACCTCGCGGCGGACCAGCATCTGGAGCATCGGCACGCCGGCGGTGCCGCCCGGCTCACCGTCGTCGCTCGCCTTCTGCACCGATCCGTCGGCGCCCAGCACGTAGGCGAAGCAGTGGTGGCGGGCGGTGGGGTGCTCCTTGCGGATGCGCGCGACGAACGCCTGCGCCTCCTCCTCCGTAGCGGCGGGCGCGAGCGCGCAGATGAAGCGCGACTTGCTGATCTCGATCTCGTGCACGCCCTCGCGCGCGACCGTCCGGTACTGCTCCGTCATCCCGCCAGCCTATGCGCCGGCCGGGGAATGGTGACGGGGGGATGATCGTTGAGCGGGCATGTACGCGGAACCGGGGATCATCCGGAAGATCATCGAGGAGACCGGCGACACGTGGGCGCTGGTCGGTCTGTCGTCCAACCGGCAGCGGGCGGCCTACGGCGTCGCCGAGGTGCTGCGCCGCCACGGCAAGCGCGTCGTGCCGGTGCATCCGAAGGCGGAGCCGGTGCACAGCGAGCCGGGTTACGCCCGCCTCGCGGACATCCCCTTCCCGGTCGACGTGGTGGACGTGTTCGTCAACAGCAGCCTCGCGGGCGCCGTCGCGGACGAGGCGGTCGCGATCGGCGCCCGGGCGGTCTGGTTCCAGCTGGGGGTCGTCGACGAGGCGGCGTACGAGCGGACGCGCGCGGCCGGCCTGGACATGGTGATGGACCGCTGCCCGGCGATCGAACTGAACTCGCTACGGCTCCGCGACGAGCGCGGGGCGCGACTTTCCTGACCGTTCCCTCAGGCCGCTCGGGCAACTCTCCCCGCATCGATTCACCTGGAACGATGCGGGGACAGCCTGCCGTCTGAGCCGTTCGAACGGGGCTCGTGGTCCGCGCCTGGTCCGCAGACTCCAGGAGGGGTGGTCAGTGCGGGATGCCCTCGATGATGTCGCGGGCTCCCTGCCTCAGGAGCTCGGCACAAACGCGGGTGCCGAGGGTGGCGGGGTCGTTGTCGCTCTCACCCCAGATGTGGGCGTGAACGAACTTCGACCCATCGCGGGAGAAGACCATCCCCCGCAGGGAAAGCTGTCCATCAGGGTCGGTGATGCAGTGGCCGGCGATGGGGCTGTTGCAGTGCCCGCGCAAGCCGTGCAGCATGACCCGCTCAGCAGTGATCTCGGTCATGGTCCGCTCGTCATTGAGCCGCGCCAGCAGCGCCGCCACGGCCGCATCGTCCCGGCGGCACTCCAGGCCGAGCGTGCCGGCGCCGACCGCGGGCAGCATCTCCTCCACGCTGAACACCTGGCGCCCGCGGTGCGCGATCCCGAGTCGCTCCAGTCCGGAGGTGGCGAGGACCATCGCGTCGAGCTCGGCATCCACCCTCCTCTTGCCGTCGAGCTTCT
Source organism: Streptomyces klenkii (assembly GCF_003626645.1). Classification (GTDB taxonomy): domain Bacteria; phylum Actinomycetota; class Actinomycetes; order Streptomycetales; family Streptomycetaceae; genus Streptomyces; species Streptomyces klenkii. The sequence continues at coordinate 34,890 of NZ_RBAM01000014.1, forward strand.
CGACCCGCGAGCCGACCGCGCCGCGGACCCGTACGACGCTGAGATCGGGCCGCACCCGGTTGATCTGCGCTTTGCGGCGCACGGCAGAGGTGGCCACGACGGAGCCCGGCGGCAGGTCATCAAGGGTCTGCCGGCCGGAGCCCTCCGGGAAGAGCAGAACGTCACGCACGTCGTCCCGGAGGAGGTAGGCGGCGAAGATCAGCCCTTGTGGCAGGGGCCGGTCGCCGGGGACGTCTTTGACGCAGTGGACGGCCATGTCGACGTCGCCACGCTGGAGCATGGTGTCGATCTCTTTGACGTACAGGCCCTTGCCGCCGAGCTGGGCCAGGTCGCCCTGCCACTTGTCGGCCTCCGTGGTCACCGGCACCACGTCGATGGTCAGCTCCGGCTCATGCTTGCGCAGCAGGGCGGAGACCTGTTCGACCTGGGCGAGCGCCATCGGGGAACTGCGGGTGCCGATCCGGAGGGTGCGTTCGGGGAAGTCGGTCATGGTGTGGCCTCCTCGTTCCTGGCTTCCAGGTAACTGACGGGATGAGCGCGATGGGTGCGATGGGTGCGCAGTGCTCGTGCGACGCGTGCGGACAGTCGGGGGTGGAGCAGTTCGAGCGCGGAGCCGGTGTACTCCCACCGCCACGCATCGAGCTCCTCGCGTTGCAGGACGATGTGGCCGTCGTCACTGGAGTACAGACGAGGTCCGGTGAAGAGGAAGGACAGCCGGTCGCGCCGCTCGGGGCGGGCGGCCTGTAGCCACTCGACGGCGAGGAACTGCCAGATGTGGGTATCGAAGGTGAGGCCGAGTTCTTCACGGACTTCCCGCCGGACGGCGTCGAGGGGCGATTCCCCCGGTTCAACGATCCCGCCCGGCAGATGCCACGGCCCGTCGGCCTTCGCCGGGTGCACCAGCAACATGCGTCCCAGACGATCCATGATCAGCACGTAGGCCGTGACCGGGAACCCGTGCGCGATCGTGACGCCCCCGGCCCGCTCACCCCGGTCCCGGCCCTCCTCACCGGCCTGGTCCTGGCCGACGTCGGCGAAGTCGGTGAACGTCCGCCGAAACGGCCGGTGCCCCGAGTCCCGGGCATGCCCGAACATCCACGCCTCGACGTCACCGCGATCTACGAACCGGCCGGAGTGCGCCCCGCACTCCTCCTCGTCGCCGGCCACGCACTCCGCGATGTACTCGGGACACACCGCCTCGTCCTGCGTGATCGTGTACGGCACGAACCGAAAGACCCGGCTCACCGGTGCCCCTCCGAGTGCCTGCGCATCCGGATATCGCAGTCCGTAACGGTCGTGTAGTCACCCGCCGTCCGGGCATCCAACCGGGTGCCCGCCAATCTCGCACACTCATCACAGCCGGGCACCGGGTCCGGCGGCTCAAAGGTTGGCAACCCCAGGTGGGGGGCCGGTGACATGGTCGTCCTACGAGTGCACATCCCCGCTCCTCGCGTCGTCCGAATGACGACACGCTAGGAGCACGAACGTCCGCCGCCCTAGCGAGTTCTACGTTGTTGCACGCGAGTTCTTCACCGGAGTGAGTCGAGTGCTGCGGTCACCACAGCTCGGGCCGGCGTCCCGTACACGGCCAGGTCCCGCAGCTCGGAGAACGCTTTGACGTACATCGCGACCTCACCCGGTGCAGCGACCGTCACCTGGGCCGTCAGCAGTTCCACGTGGACCCGCTCGTCATCGAAGATGTTGAAGCCCTCCAGGGTCCACATGCCGCGGCTCCGCGCCGTGAACGGGATGATCCCGACGGAGACAGCGGGAAGCGACATGACCGACAGCAGGTGCCCCAACTGGCCGGCCATCGTCTCGGCATCGCCGATCTGGTACCTCAGTACCGACTCCTCAATCAGCAGGGTGAACCGATGCCCTGCCTCTTGGAGGACACGCGCCCGTGCCATGCGGGCGTCCACAGCCTCGGCCGTGTCGTCCGGGGTGCCATGGAACCGGCGGATGACCGACAGCAACGCGGACGCGTACGCGGGCGTCTGAAACAAGCCTGGTACGACGTGTGACGCATAGCCGCGGTGCAGCTTCGTACGCTCATAGAGCGGGATACGGGATTCCTGCAACCGCCGCAGGCCCGTGCGCTGCAAACGCTTCCACTCCAGGTACATGGAGTCGGCAGAGCGCGACGCCGCAATGATGTCCGCCGCCTGGCCGTCGGCGTCACATGCCGCGCACCAGGCCCGGACGTCCGCATCAGAAGGGGGCGTACGCGCATTCTCGATGCGCGAGGACTTGGACTTGTTCCACCCGCAACGTACGGCCAGCTCATGCCCTGTCAGCCCGGCGTCGAGACGGACCTCACGCAGCTTCGCCGCCACTGCCTTGCGCGCTGCTTCGACGCTCGATGACTGATACGTGGGCATGAGCTGACTCGTCCGCTGACGCCGTTAGACAGCGAACGCCTCGTGGGGTGTGGCGCGCTGCCAGACCGCCTCGAACGCCTCAGCGCATAGCTTGAGCACCGCCGGGTCGTCGCACAGCTCGTGCCCTGCCGACGCACCATCACCACTGAAGTGGCCGAAGCGAATCAGCCGGTCGTCGAACAGCCAGAAGTCCGCACCCGGCAGAGCAAGCGTGGCCGCGTCCCTTCGGGGCAGCCAACGAACCGCCTCCCCGGCCTCGACGTTCAGATACGTGCCGGCGTGCTCGTAGCGGATGTACTCACTGACAGGCACAGAGACCACCCGGGCTCGACGCATCACCACACCGCGCGCCACCGTGTCCCGCACCAGGTCATGCCAGGGACGGCGACGCTCAACCGACTCGGGCGTGATCCGTCCGCATGTTTGCCACTCCGCGAAGTCGTCGGCCTCCGAGGCGACGCTGTACGTATCCCGCAGCTCCAGATGAACGGCCGACCGGTAGCACTCCTTGATCAGGTCACTGAACGGCGGAACGCTGTTCGGCCTCATCGCACGCCTTCCTGATCAGCGGCACCATACGCGCCGGAATCCGGATCACTGCTTCCGTGTCGGGGATGTGGCCCACCGTACGGCACTCTTCTTCGGTCTCGCCGTCGGCCTTCCACCCCTGAACCACGAGATCGGCGCTCTTGCCATCCACCCACACCGTCGGGCAGTCGTCACCGTTGGTGTTCGGGTCCTTACCGAAGAACAGTAGAGCCATGACCTTGCCCCCTGCCTACTCGGTTGCGTCTGGTTGCACAGACGATGGCCCGGCCAACCGTCCCCGTCAAGGTGCCGTGGTACCCGGCCTCGGACTCCTCAGCCGGCAACGCACAGCGGGGGAGCCGAGACTGGCCGCGGAATGGCTCCTGTGCCACAAACAGTCAGCCACGGCGGTGGGGCGGCCGGGCGGCCCTGCGGTTACAGATGGTCCCGCTCTGACTTCATCGGATGGCCCCGAGCAGCCTGCCGCCAATATCACGGCAGCTGAACAGGCTGCCACGACTCCCCCGATGTCCCCACGCCTCATGGGCCACAGGGTCCCACCAGAGCTGGGCAGTTGCGGTCGGATCAACAAGATTCCTGGTCCACGTCTGGTCCACACGCACTGGTCGTCGGCGCGACACGAATGGATCAAGGTGAGACGGGCCTACACGAAAGGGGTACCCCCTGACCAGCACCTACGCTGACCTTGGCGGAGGCTGAGGGATTTGAAACCACGGTGACATCGCTGCCACGACGGTTTTCGTGACCTTTTTCCGACCTCGGTCTCGGCGCGCGCCGGCCGGCTCCGCGGGGGCGTCAGTGTGCGGGGGCGATGGCCACGGCCATCGTCATCTCCACCGGCACGTCGCCGGCGTTGCGGTACGTGTGGGGCACGCTCGACTCGAACGCCGCGGAGGTGCCGGCGGGCACGGCGTGCTCCTCGCCGTCCACGACGAGGGTGAGCTCGCCGGCGGTGACGGTGATCAGTTCGAGCGTGCCGGGCGGATGCGGGTCGGATGCGCTGGCGTCGCCGGGGGCGATGCGCCAGTCCCACAGCTCGACCGGGCCGCGGCCCTGGGCGCCGACGAGCAGCGTGGTGTGGCTGCCCGCCTCCGTCGACCACATGCGCACCGCCTCTTCCCTGGGCACGAGGCGGACACGGGCGACCTGATCCTGGTCGAGGAGCGTGGTGATGCTGACGCCCAGGGCGTCGGCGAGCTTGACGGTCGTGCCCACGCTGGGGTTCGTCCTGGCCTGCTCGATCTGGATGATCATGCCGCGGCTGACCCCCGAGCGGGCCGCCAGGGCGTCGAGGGTGAGGTGGCGCTCGGCGCGCCAGCGCTTGAGGTTGCGGGCGAGCGACTGGGTGAGCCGGTCGAGGTCCGTCGCCATCTCTGCCTCTTAGGTCGAATATATTTAATATCGAAGTCGAAGATAGTGAACTACGGTGTGCTGCACTGCATTGTTCACCACACTGTACTGCGAGGTTTTCCCATGACGGCGGTCTTCGCCCTGACCACGAGCTTCCTGTGGGGGCTGGCCGACTTCGGCGGCGGGCTGCTCACCCGCCGCATCCCCGCCCTGACCGTGGTCCTGGTCTCGCAGCTGCTGGCGGTCGGCGTCCTCGGGGCGATCGTCGTCGGCACGGGCGGCTGGTCCGAGGCCGGGCCGCAGCTCTGGTACGCGGTCGCCGCCGGCGTCGTCGGCCCCGCGGCCATGCTCGCCTTCTACAAGGCGCTGGCCCTGGGCCCGATGGGCGTCGTCTCGCCGCTCGGCGCGCTCGGCGGTGTCGCCGTGCCGCTCGGCGTCGGCCTCGTCCTCGGCGAGCGTCCCGGCGTCCTCCAGTTCGCGGGCATCGCGGTCGCCGTGGCGGGCGTGGTCCTGGCCAGCGGGCCGAGCATGGGCGGCGCGCCCGTGCAGCGGCAGACCCTGCTGCTCACCCTCGTCGCCGCGGTCGGCTTCGGCTCCGTGATGGCCCTGATAGCCGAGGCCTCGCACAACCTCACCGGGCTGTTCCTCGCCCTGTTCGTCCAGCGCGTGTGCAACGTGGCGGTCGGCGCGGGCACGCTCTTCGCCTCCGTGCGCCGCGGCGCGCCCGCCCTGCCGGAGGACGGCTGGGCCGGCATCCGCTCCGCGCTGCCCGCGCTCGCCTTCGTCGGCCTCGCGGACGTGGCCGCCAACGGCACGTACAGCCTCGCGGCGCGGAGCGGGCCGGTCACGGTGGCCGCGGTGCTGGCGTCGCTCTACCCCGTGGTGACGGCGCTGGCCGCGCGGGGCGTTCTGAGCGAACGGCTCCGGACAGTGCAGGCTGCGGGGGCGGGCCTGGCCCTGGTGGGAACGGTGCTGCTCGCAGCGGGCTGACGGGGACGGCGGGACCGGCATCCGAGCATTCCGCCGGACTCTCGCCGAGGTGGCTTCTCGCCGTGGCGGCGGGGGATCTTTTTCGGCACGCGGCCACGTGACGGCCCGGCGGTGCCGGGGCGGCCGCCGGTCTCCGGTCAGGGGACCTCGCCGCGTCGCCCACCCGCCGCGACGGCGGAGCACCACCCCACAGCGATCCGGCCGTGCCGAGCCCCGCTCAGCCCTACGGCTACGACGCCTCCGGTGGGAGGTCTGTCAGGGCCTTGAGCTGGTCCGCTGTCATTTCCGAGGGGATCGGTATCGGAGGGGCCGTTCGTAGGGGCGGGATCCAGCCCGTTGCCGGCTGCCAGCGGCGGACGAGCTTGGCCGGGGCGCCCGCGACCACCGCGTGGTCCGGGACCTCGCCGCGGACCACCGAGCCGGCGGCGACGACCACGTTCCGGCCGAGCCGGGCGCCCGGCAGTATGACCGCGCCCGTGCCCAGCCAGCTGCCGGAGCCGATGGAGACGGGCGCGCTGCGGGGCCACTGCCTGCCGATGGGCTGGTGCGGGTCGTCGTAGGAGTGGTTGTCGCTGGTGACGTAGACGTACGGGCCGCAGAAGACGTCGTCGCCGAAGGTCACCGGCTGTGAAGCCACCACGTGGCTGCCGCGGCCGAGGACCACGCCGTTGCCCAGGCGGAGCACCGGGTCGGGCCCGAGGTCGAGGCCCGGCATCATGCCGGCGGTGAGCGTGACCTGTTCGCCGATGATGCAGTGGTCGCCCAGCTCGATCCACCGCTCGCCGAAGACCGTACCGAGCGGGAACGCCAGCTTCGTGGCGGTGCCGATGCGGCCGAAGCGGTACGGGCCGGGGTGCTCGGCGGTCACCGCGCCGGCCCGCTGGATCCACCGCCAGCCGCCGTGGACCGCGCGCGACGCGGCGCGACGCCCCCAGGCGCGCAGGGCCGCGGAGGCGTCGGAAGAGAACGCGTTCCTGTTCTTCGGCACCCGGACACGGTAGTCGGCCGGGTGCCGGCCGGCCGCCGGGGTGACCTGTGATCTTCACCCCACCGGCCGGCCGGGCGGGTCACTCCGCGAGGGCCGCCCGGACCTCGTCGCGCAGCAGCCCGACGTAGTCGCGCATCCAGCCTTCGACCGTCGCCCGGTCCCACAGGTCGGAGGAGTACTCGGCCATCCCCACGAGCACGTCGCCCGCCGGGACGAGACCGAAGGTGAACTCCGCGCGGGCGGCCTCGGGCGCGAGGTCCTCGATCGCCACGGCCACGCCCGGCAGCTCGATGTCGGTCTCCAGCGAGTTCTGGTAGGCGAAGCCGACCGCGAGCCGGTCCGGCATGTCCACCCCGTACCGCTCCCGCAGCAGCGGGGCCAGGTCCCGCGGCGGCATGAACGCGTCGATGCACGCGACCGACGTGCGGGCCACCTGGTCGACCAGGGCGGTGAAGGAGGCGGCCTCCCCGTCGCGCACTCTCAGCGCGAACCCGGACGTCGCACAGGTCACGAGCGACTCGAACTCGCGGCGCCACCGGTTGGCGTAGGAGACGTTGAAGACCACGTCGGACTGGCCGGACCCGCGGGCCATCAGCCGGCCCAGCGCCGCCGCGGTGACCGCGTAGGGCGTCGCCCCGCGGCGCCGCGCCAGCCGGTCGACGTCCGCGCGGACGTCGGCGGGCACCGTGAACATCACGACGCCGCCCCGCCCGCTCAGCTGCTCGGGGCGCGGCCGGTCGAGCGGCATGGCGACGCCGAACGGCGCGCCGTCCAGCTCGCGCCTCCAGAACGCCAGCTTGCGCTCCTCGACGGCGCGGTCGGCCGGCTCGCGCTGCCAGCGCGCGTACGCACCCGGCTGGCACGGGTCGGCCGCCAGCCCGTCGGGCAGGCCCTCGGCGGCCGAACCGTAGAGCGCGGCCAGCTCCTTGAGGATCAGGCTGACGGCCCAGCCGTCGCACACGGCGTGGTGCAGGACGAACAGCAGCACCCACGTGCGCTCGCCGGAGCGCAGCAGGCGCAGCGCCGGTCCGGCCCCGGCGGCGAGGTCGAACGGCGTCTCGGCGGCCTCGGTGGAGATCCGCTCCACCGAGGCCTCGCGCTCCCCGGCGGGCAGCCCGGTCAGGTCCTCGATGGGCAGGCTTACGGGCCGGGCCCGCACTATCTCCTGCTGCCAGTCGTCGCCGTCGGGGACGATGCGGGTGCGCAGGCCCTCGTGCCGGGCGACGAGCCGGGTGAGCGCGGTACGCAGGGCGTCCACGTCCAGGTCGCCGGTGAGGGTCAGGCGCATGGCGACGTTGAACACCTGCGGCAGCGCGTGGCCCTGCTGGACCCGGGCGAAGTGCACCTGCTGATCGGTGGCGGGCACCCGGTGCTCGACGGCGTCGCCCGGAACACCCGGAACATCCGGAGCGTCCTCGCCGCCGGAGGGCGTGCCCGCGAAGAACGCGGCCATGGCCCGCAGCGTGGGCTGCTCGTAGAAGCGCACCATCGGGTACTCGCTGCCGAACTCCTCCCGGGCCCGGTTGACCAGCCGGATCGCGGTGATCGAGTGGCCGCCCAGGTCGAAGAACGAGACGTCGGGCGCGATGGAGCCGGCGTCCGTGCCGAACTCGGCGGCCCACAGCGCGCGGAGCCGCCGCTCGACGTCACCGGAGGGAACGGTTCCGGCGCCGCCCGGCGTCCGGGGTACCGAGGGCGCGGCGGGGGCGGCCGTGACCAGGTCGGGGGCGGGCAGCCCCGCGCGGTCCAGCTTGCCGCCCGCGGTCACGGGCAGCGCGGCCAGGACCGTCCAGGCGCGCGGCACGAGGTACTCGGGCAGCCGCTCGGCCAGGGCGTCGGCCATGAGGTCGGCGAAGGCCTGCCGGTCGCCTTCGGCGTCCCCCACCGGGTCGGCGGGGACGGCGAACGCGGCGAGGTACGCCTCGCCCCGGCCGTTGCGGCGCGCCAGGACGACGGCCTCGCGCACCCCCTCCAGGGAGTTGAGCGCGCGGGAGACCTCCTCCGGCTCGACGCGGAAGCCGCGGATCTTCACCTGGTCGTCGGTGCGGCCGCGGAACTGCAGCTTCCCGTCCGCGGTCCAGCGCACGAGGTCGCCCGTACGGTAGAGGCGGGCGCCCGGGCCGCCATCGGGGTCGGGCAGGAAGCGCCCGGCGTCGGCGTCAGGGCGGTGCAGGTAGCCGCGGGCCACGCCCGGCCCGCCGACGTGGAGCTCCCCCACGGCGCCGACCGGAACCGGCGTGCCCGACTCGTCCAGCACGCGCAGGCGCACGTTGTCGACGGGGCGGCCGATCGCGATCTCCTCGGGCTCGCTGCCGGAACCGCCGGCTCCGTCGGCCCCGCCGCCCGGGGCGACGGTTTCGACGGTGCACAGCACGGTGACCTCGGTGGGTCCGTAGACGTTGGCGACCTCGTACGGCGTGCCGGGCCGCGGCCGGGTGCGCATCACGTCGCCGCCCATGAGCAGGTGGCGCAGCGGCGGCTGGGCGTCCGGCGCGAGCTGGAGCAGCGTCTCGCCGAGGGCCGTGGGCAGGATGGAGAACGTGACGCCCTGAGCCGCGTACCAGCGGGCGAGGGCGAGCGGGTCCTTGCGTACGGCGTCGCCCGCGACGGTCAGCGAGGCGCCCGCGGTCAGCGCGGGCCACACCTCCAGGACGGAGGCGTCGAAGCTCTGGCTGCAGACGACGGCGCTGCGGTCGGCGGCGGTGAAGCCGAAGCGCCGGTGGTGCCACGCGCAGAGGTCGGCGACGGCGCGGTGCGGCACGGCGACGCCCTTGGGCATGCCGGTGCTGCCCGACGTGTAGATGACGTAGCACAGCGACTCGCCGTCGGCGGCGGGGGCGGCGGAGGCGAAGGCGCCCGCCGGGCTGTCACCGGGCGACACGACGGCGACGCCCTCCGGCAGCCGCAGCAGCGCCGCGCCGTCCTGCGGGGAGATGAGGACGCGGGCGCCGGACTCGGCGATGACCTTCTCGGCGCGGGCCCGGCCGAGCGCGGGGTCCAGCGGCACGTACGGGCTGCCGGCCTTGAGGGCCGCGAGCATGGCGACGACGAGGCCGGCGGAGCGCGGCAGCCACAGGGCCACGGGGGTGCCGGCCGCGCCCCGCTCCCGGAGCACGGCGGCCAGCCGGCCGGCCCGCTCCTCCAGCTGACCGTACGTCAGGACCTGGTCGCCGTCGAGGACGGCGGTGGCACCGGGAGCCGTCGCGGCCTGCCGGGCCACCAGCTCGTGGACGGGGACGTCCTCCACGGGGCGGCGCGGTCCCCGCTCCCACTGCGCCGGTACGGGGCCGCCGGGCGCGGCCGGTGCGGTGGCGCCCGCGCCGGAGCCGTCGGCCGCGGGCGGCGCGGCGAGCCGGGACAGCGGGGCCTCCGGTGCCTCGGCGGCCGCGGCCAGCAGGTCCCGGAAGGTGGCGAAGAACCGCTCGGCGGTCTCCGGGTCGAACAGGTCGGTGTTGTACTCCAGGTGGCAGCGGATGCCCTGCGGCTGGTCGGTGAAGTAGACGGTGAAGTCCGTCAGGGACTTGTCCGGCCCCGCGTCCAGGGGCGTCGCCTCCACGCCCGGCAGCTCGAAGCGGAACGGCTCGCTGCTCTGGAACTCGGCGAGCACCTGGAAGACGGGCGTGCGGTCCGTGACCCGCGGCGGCGCGAGCTCGCGCACGACCGCTTCGAAGGGCACGCCCGCGTGGTCGTACGCGTCGAGGGCGCGGCCGCGCACCCGGTCCAGCAGCGTGGCGAACGACGGGTCCCCGGAGAGGTCGAAGCGCAGGGCCAGGGTGTTGACGAAGAACCCGAGCAGGTCACCGGCCCGCTGCGGCCGGTCGGAGACGGGGGTGCCGATGATGATGTCGTCCTGCCCGGTGACGCGGTGCAGCATGGCCGCGTACCCGGCGAGCAGGGTCATGAACAAGGTGCTGCGGCGGGCCCGGCTCAGCTCGCGCAGGCGCGCCGAGAGCCCGGGGTCCAGCGTGCGGAAGACAGCCCGGCCGTTGGACGTCATGACCGCGGGGCGCGGCCGGTCGGTGGGCAGGTCCAGGACGGGCAGGCCGCCGTCGAGCGTCTCGCGCCAGTAAGCCAGGTCGGCCGCGGCCTCCTCGCCCTCCAGAGCCGCGGCCTGCGCGCGGGCGTGCTCGGCGTAGGACCAGGTGAGGACGGGCAGCCCGGTGTCGGTGCCGTCGCGCCACGAGCGGTAGAGGGCCGACAGGTCGCGGGTGAGGACGGTCGCGGAGGCCGCGTCGACGACGATGTGGTGGATCGACAGCACGAGCACGTGCGCGTCGTCGGCGAGCTTCACGAGCCGGGTGACGAACAGGGGCCCTTCGGCGAGGTCGAAGCGGCGGGCGCTCTCGGCAGCCAGGGTCTCCCGCACGGCCTCCTCGCCGCGCCCCGTGCCGTCCACGACTGCGAAGTCGGGCTCGGCGGGCGGCCGGACGACCTGGCGCGGCTCGCCGCCGGTCTCCCGGAAGACGGTCCGCAGGCCCTCGTGGCGGGCCACGAGGCCGCGCAGCGCCGCGCGCAGGGCGGGCACGTCCAGCGGGCCGTCGAGGCGGATCGCCTTGGTCTCGTTGTAGGCGGTGCGGCCCGGCAGCATGCGCTCCAGGAACCAGATCCGCTGCTGGCCCGGGGAGAGCGGGGCCTCTACGGGGGCGGGGGTGAGGACGGCGGGCGCGGCCGGTGCGGGGGCCTTCTCCGCACCCTGCTGACGGCGGCGGCGCAGGGCGTCGAGGTGGGTGAGGCTCGCGCGCAGCTCGCCGGGCGCGACGCCGAAGTCGACGAGCGAGACGAGCTCGTCGGCGCCGGCCGCGGTGACCGCGTCCACCACGGGCGAGACGGAGTCGACGGTGCCGATCAGGGCCCGCTGGTCGCAGTAGCGGTCGTAGGCCCGGCGGAAGACGACGTCGAGGTCGTCCTCGCTGAGCGAGGAGAGGTCCACGTTGTGCCCGAGGCTGTTGGTGACGCCGCCGAACAGCGACAGCGACGCCCGCATGTAGCGCGACAGGGGCTCGTACGCCTCGGCGCGGGCCGTGTCGTGGCGAGCGGCGAGGTAGGTGTGCAGCAGGACGGCCACGCGGCCGGCGGCCGGGTCCAGGCCGTGCTGCTCGCGGGTGCGGCGGTACAGCGCGATGTTCTCCGCGAGCTGTTCGACGCTCTGCGTCATCAGGTTGGTGACGATGCCGAGGTCGTGGCGGGCCGCGAGCGCGAACGAGGCCGGGTTACCGACCACGGCCGTGTACATCGGTGGAGTGTCCTGGACGGGCCGCGGGAAGAGCCGTACGTCCGCCTCGCCGTCCCCGGTGGCCCGGCGCAGCGGCTCCCCCCGCCAGAACCGCCGCACCTGCTCCAGCTGCTCGTACATCGTCTCCTTGTGCCGGCCGAAGCGGCCGGGGAAGAAGACGAAGTCGTTGGCGTGCCAGCCGCTGGCGATGCCGATGCCGACCCGGCCCCCGGAGAGGTTGTCGGCCATCGACCACTCCTCCGCGACCCGGATCGGGTCATGCAGCGGCAGCACGACGGACCCGGCGTTGAGGCGGATGCGGCCGGTCTCCCGGGAGAGGGCGGCGGCGAGCACGGCGGGGTTGGGGAAGAGCCCCCCGAAGGAGTGGAAGTGCCGCTCGGGCATCCAGAGGGCGTGGAACCCGTTCCGGTCGGCGAACCGGGCGGTCTCCATGAGCAGTTCGTACTTGCCTTGCTGGTCGCCGTCCTCGGGGTAGTCGCCGAAGAAGTAGACGCTGAAATCCGGGGTGCGGGGGGATCTCTGCGGCACGGCCGATGTGGCCGCGGCCGCGTTCCAGGCCATGGAGGCGGTACGAGGACCGGACGGCCGCTCAGGTTCCGGCGCTCTGGCGGCCATGGTGACCATCTCCGCCACGGACGCTGCCGCGTCATCGGGCACCGGCGCCTTCGGCGCCGCCGGCGCCGCGACGCGCGTGCCCGGGAAGAAGCCCGCCCCGCGGAGCTCGCGCAGGGAGCCCTTGACCGCGTCCGCGATGAACTCCAGGTCGCCGTCGGAGTGCGCGGTGGAGAGGAAGAAGTTCCGCCACTCCCACACGTGGACGCCGCGCAGCATCAGGTGGTGGTAGAGCAGCTCCATGTCCGCCCGGTGGTCGAACCGGAACTGCGAGCCGAAGTGGCTCATCCGCAGCGGGAACTCCTCCGCCTCGAAGAAGGCGTTGAGCGTCCCGGCCAGCTCGGCCGTCCGCGCGTTGAGCCGCTCCTGGAGCCGCGGGCTGTGCTCCTTGAGGTGGGTGAGGACGGCCCGTGCGGCCACCATCGACACCGGGTGCTGGATGTACGTGCCGCCGAAGAACGTCGTGTCCGCGGGCGGGTAGCTGTCGTCGCCGTAGGACCAGTAGCCGCCGTCGACGCCGTCCATGATGTCGGCGCGGCCGGCGATGGCCCCGATGGGGAAGCCGCCGCCGAGCAGCTTGCCGTAGGTCGCGAGGTCGGGCGTGACGCCGTACAGCTCCTGGGCGCCGCGGAGCGCGGGGCGGAAGCCCGTCAGCATCTCGTCGAACATGAGGACGATGCCGTGGCGGGCGGTGAGCTCGCGCAGCTTGCGGACGAACTCGACGGGTTGCAGCGAGGGGTGCCGGCTCTGCACGGGCTCGATGATGACGGCGGCGATGTCGCCGGCGTGCTGCGCGATGGCCTCCAGGGAGGCGTCGCTGCCGTAGTCGAGGACCATCAGGTCCGCGACGGCGCTGTCCGGGATGCCGCGGGAGACGGGCACGGTGAGCCGGCTCTCCGGGGAGCCGGAGGGGCGCCCGAGGACGGTGTCGGCGTGGCCGTGGTACGCGCCGAGGAAGGTGACGATCTTGCTGCGGCCGGTGGCGGAGCGGGCGAGGCGGATCGCCGCGGAGTTGGCCTCCGTGCCGGAGTTGGCGAAGGCCACGCGCTCCAGGCCGGTCAGCCCGGCCAGCAGCTCGGCCGCCTCGCCGGTCTCGGCGTTGCGGGGGCCGAGCTGGATGCCGCGGGAGAGGTGCTCGCGGACGGCCTCGCCGACGAACTCCGGCTCGTGGCCGAAGAGGAGCACGCCGAAGCCCATGGTGATGTCGACGTACTCGTTGCCGTCGACGTCCTGGAGGCGGGCGCCGCTCGCCCGGCGGCCGGCGATGGGGTAGAGCATCTCCTTCGTGCCGCTGCGGAAGCCGACGACGGCGCGGCTGTCCGCGAGGACGCGGCGGTAGCGCTGGGCGAGCTGCTTGGAGGTGGGGGTCTTCGCGGTGTAGCGGCGTACGAGGTCGGCCAGGTGCTCCTGCTGGGCGCGCGGCCCGTCGCCCCGGACCATGCCGGAGGCGCGCGAAACGGTGACCCGGGGGCCGTGCACGCGGCGCGGGGCGGCTTCCTGTTCCGCGGCCGCCGCCCCGGCCGGGGCTGCCGGCTCGCCCGAAGCCGCCGGTTCCTCCGCGCCCGGCGACGTCGTGTCCGGAGAATCCCCCGCCGGGCCGGTGCCGAGCTGCTCGGCGATGCGCCGCGAGAGCTCGGCCATGGCCGCGAGGTCCTGGTCGAGGGCCGCGGAGGCGGCGTCGAGGCCGGTCACCGGGACACCGCCGCCGTGCCGTTGAGCCTGGACGTCGCGGCGGCTGTCTGGAGGGCCAGCAGCTGGGAGAGCTGGGACATCATTTGCAGCTGTATCTGCGATATCTGCTGGAGCTTGTGGGCGAGGTCCTCCAGCTCACGGCGCGTGGCGTATTCGGGGGCGCCGGCCGCCGGGGCGACGGGCTCGGGGACGGCGGGAACTGCCGGCGCCACGGGCACTACGGGCGCTACGGGAACGACCGGTTCCGGTTCCGGCGCGGGTACGGCCGCCCCGGCCGCCTCCCCCGGCATCCGGCTCACGATGAGCTCCGCGAGCCGCAACGGCGTCCCGGTCTCCTCGAACAGCTCCCGCATCGAGACCTTGACCTCGTACTCCTGCTCCAGCTCGCGCAGCGCGCTGATCATCTGGAGCGAGTCGGCGCCGAGGTCGAAGAAGGAGGTCTCGCCGGTGATGGCGTCCGGGTCGTGCCCGAGGTGCCGTGCGGCCGACTCGACGATGCTTCGGACGACCCGCTCGACCGCTGCCTGGTGCTGTACCACAGTGGCTCCATCTGTCGCTGGTGTTCCGGTACGTACGGCCGTCAACTCCGGCCCTGTCCAGTAGTCCTTGTGCTGGAAGCGGTAGCCCGGCAGGGGGATCCGGCGGCCGCCGCAGCCTGCCAGCAGCGGCCGCCAGTCCAGGTCCGCGCCCGCGCAGTGCAGGCCCGCTGCCGCGGCCCACAGGGCGCCGAGACCGGAGCCGCGGCGCAGCGAGGGCAGGGCGCGCGCGTCCGGCAGGGCCCGGCGCGCCAGGCCGCTGAGCGTGGTGTGGGGGCCGATCTCGACCACGGCCGCGGGCGTCCGCGCGCCCACGGTGCGCAGCGCTTTGTCGAAGCGCACGGGCTCCCGGGTGTGGCGCAGGAAGTAGGCGGTGTCCGGCGTCCAGCCGGGCGCCCGGAGCGCCCCGTCGATACCGCTGACGAAGGGGATCCGGACCGGGCGGAAGGTGACTTCGCCGAGCACCGCCCGGAAATCCTCCAGCATCGGCTCCATGAGGGCAGTGTGGAAGGCCCGTTCCACCGGGAGGCGCTCGCCGGGCGTGCCGCGCCCCTCCAGCAGCGCGAGGATCCGGTCCACGGCGGCGACGGGCCCGGCGAGGACGTGGGAGCGCTCGCCGTTGGCCACGGACAGCTCCGCGCCGGGGACTTCGGCGGCGAGGGCGAGGGCCGCGCCGCGGGTGAGCGGTACGGCGGCCATCGCGCCGGGGGCGCAGAGCTTCTGCATCAGCCGGCCCCGCTCGGCGGTCAGGCGCAGGCCGTCCTCCAGCGTGAGGGCTCCGGCGGCGTGGAGGGCCGCGTACTCGCCGACGCTGTGCCCGGTGACGGTGCCGGGGGCGACGCCGGTGTCCTGCCACAGCCGCGTGAGCGCGCACTGCAACGCGAACAGGGCGGGCTGGGCGGTGTCGGTGGCCCAGAGGGGGGCCGCTCCGGCGGCGCCGAGGAGTCCGTCGAGCAGGGAGCCGCCGCCGAGGTCGCGGTGGTGGCGCTCGCAGGCGTCGAGCACGTCGCGGACGGCGGGGAAGCGCTCGTAGAGGTCCGCGGCCATGCCCGGGTACGGGCTGGCCTGGCCGGTGAACTGGAAGACGACGCCGGGCGGGCCGCCCCGGGGGGCCGTCCCGGCCGTGACGGCCGCGGAGTCCGTGCCCGCGAGCCGGCTGTCGAGGGCAGCGGCGAGCGCGGCAGGCGTGCTGCCGCGGACGGCCAGCCGGTGGCGGCCGTGGGTGCGGCCGAGCGCGGCGGTAGTGACGAGGTCGGCGAGCGGGGTGCCGGGCCGCTGCCGCAGCCGGTCGCGGAAGGCGCGGGCGTTGGCGGTCAGCGCTTCCTCGCTGCTGCCGGAGACCAGGAGGACGTCCGGCGGAGCCGCGGCGGCGGCCGGGCGGGGCGCGGGCTCGGGGGCCTGTTCGAGGACGAGGTGGACGTTGGTGCCGCCGATGCCGAGGGAGGTCAGGCCCGCGCGGCGCGGGTGGCCCTCCTCCGGCCAGGGCCGGGCGGTGGCCGGTATGTAGAAGGGGCTGCCGTCCAGGGCGAGCAGCGGGTTGGGGGTGGTGAAGTTCGCGATCGGCGGGATGACGCCGTGCTCCAGGACGAGCAGCGTCTTGATCAGGCCGGCCAGACCGGAAGCCACGTCGAGGTGGCCGATGTTGGCCTTCGTCGAGCCGAGCGCGCAGTACTGGGCGCGGTCGGTGTCCTCGCGGTAGGCGGCCGTGGCGCCGTCGAACTCGATGGGGTCACCCTTGAGGGTGCCGGTGCCGTGGGTCTCCAGATAGCCGATGGTGTCCGCGCCGACGCCGGCCCGGTCCAGGGCGCGGCGGACGGCGGCGCGCTGGCCGCCGGCGCTGGGCGCGCTGTACGCCTTCTTGTCCGCGCCGTCGTTGGTGACGCCCCAGCCGCGGATGACGCCGCGCACGGTGTCGCCGTCGGCCAGCGCCCGGTCCAGCCGCTTCAGGACGACGGCGGCGACGCCCGTGCCGCCGACGGTGCCGTCGGCGCCCGCGTCGAAGGCGCGCAGCCGGCCGGACTTCGAGAGGATCGACCCCTTGACGTACTGGTAGCCGAGGACCTGGGGCACGTGGACGGCCGTGGCGCCGGCGAGGGCGATGTCGCAGTCGTCCGCGAGCAGCGCCTGCGCGGCCGTCTGGACCGCCACGAGCGAACTGGAGCAGGCTGTCTGGACATTGACGGCGGGTCCGGTGAGGCCGAGCCGGTAGGCGATGCGGGTGGCGGTGAAGTCGGGGGCGTTGCCGGTCAGGATCTGCATGCCTGCCATCCAGTCGGTGACGGGCGTGCTCGGCAGGACGTTGTTGAGCTGGTAGGTCTCCAGCGTGTACAGGTGGTAGCCCGCGGTGGCGTAGACGCCGGTCCTGCCGCCGTCGCGCTCGTCCGGGTACCCGGCGTCCTCCAGGGCGTGCTGGGCGCACTCCAGGAGCAGGCGCTGCTGCGGGTCGGTGAGCTGCGCCTCGCGGGCGCTCATCCCGAAGTGCGGGGCGTCGAAGCCGGCGATGCCGTCCAGGATCCCGGAGGCGCCGACGAAGCCGGGGTCTTCGTAGCGCTCGGCGGGCACTCCGGCCGCGGCGAGCTCCTCGCCGGTGAAGCGGGTGATGCAGTCCGTTCCGTCGCGGATGATGCGCCAGAACTCCTCGGGGGTGTCCGCGCCCGGCAGCCGGAAGGCCAGCCCGATGACGGCCACGGCCCGGTCGGCACCGTGTTCGTGGAGGCGGGGGTCGAGATGGGGGTGGGGCGTGGGTCTCATGAGTTGCGGCCTTCCGCCGTCGATACGTCCCGGGCCGCCCGGTCGTCCCGGCCGCCGGGCCGGTCCTGGCTCCGGGCGGAGGTCCTGCCGCGGCCGAGGAGGACGGCGAGCAGGACGGCGCACAGGGCGATGGCCAGCCCGTGGAAGGCGGCCACGACCTGGAGCGGCGAGAACGACTCCAGCAGGGCCGCGCTGACGATCATGCCGAGGCCGAAGCCGGTGTTCTCGGCGGAGGCGGACAGCCCGAAGAGCCGGCCGCGCTCGGCGTCGGGGGCGGCCTGGAGGCGGGAGACGTACACGATCTCCGTGAAGCCGTCGGCCATGCCGGCCACCAGCGCGGCGATGATGGTGGGCACGGTGGGCAGGCCCGCGAAGACGACGATGAACGCCGCCGACATCAGGCACGCCCCGAGCGCGAACGCCCGCTCCCCCGGGGTGCGGCCGGTCCGCTTGGTGACCCGGCCGAACAGCTGCTGCGCGACGATGTTGCCGATGGCCCAGGTGGCCCAGAACTGGCTGATGAACGTCGCCGGGTGAGCGGGATCCAGGCCGTCCGAGTAGATGGGCAGCGCCACGTTGTGGGACGAGGAGCCCAGCCCGTCCACCGCACGGACGGCGATCATCACCGCGAGCAGGGGCGCCGTGCGCAGCAGCATCCGGGCGAAGCCGCTCGCGGCACCGGCCTTCTCCCCCTCCGCGCCCGCCGACCCGGCCTCCGGAGCGTCCTCGGCGGCCGCCCGGGTCCGTACGGGTAGCAGGAACAGGACGCCCGCGGAGATCACGAACGTGACGGCGTCCAGGGCGAACGCCGTGGAGTAGCCGAGCTGCGCCACGACCAGGCCCGAGGACGCGAAACCCGCGATCATGGCGAGCGAGCGGCCGGTGACGAGCAGGCCGTTGGCCCGGGCCCGGTGCTCGGCCCCGACGATCTCCGGCACGCTGCTGCGCAGCGCGACCTGGGAGAGCGTCGCGCAGGACCCGGTGATCACCGCCAGGGCGAAGAGCAGCCCGACGCGGGCGCCGTCCGGGGCGAGCAGCAGCGCGAGCAGGGCGAGCGCCTGCGTGACGTCGGCGCCCACCATCAGGCCCTTGCGGTCGCGGGTGGAGACCAGGCGCCCGGCCACGAAGCCCGCGAGCACGCTGGTCACGAGGCGTACGGCCATGAACAGGCCGGCGGTGAGCGCGCTGCCGGTGACGTGGTAGATGAAGACGTTCAGCGCCACCATGTTCAGGTAGCTGCCGTACGCCGAGATGCCGTTGCCGACGACGAGCAGGCGGAAGTGCCCCACGCGCGGTCCCCCTCCGGTCGCTCCGGGCTGTGTGCCGCGGTCGGCGGCGCCTCTCACATTCGCCCGGTTCGAAGCGGCGCTGGAGCCGCGGAAGTTGGGGACTTGACAGCCGACAAGCCTTTGATTAAGGGGATATTGACCGGCTGGTCACTCTTTTTTGCTTGCATTTAGCAGAGTTCGTGGTTAGATCCCTCTAAAGCGTCGCGCGGGTGGGGGAACTCCGCCCGCTGCCGGCCGCAGGTCACCCATGCCGCGCGGCTCCGCCAGCCCCATGGAGACGAGATGCCCGGCCGCAGCCTCCCGGCAGGACCGCCGCGCCTGTCGCCCCGCGAGCGGCAGGTGCTGGCCCACATCGGCGCGGGGCTCACCTACCACCAGACGGCCAGGCGACTCGGTATCAGCGTCCACACCGTGGGCACCTACCTGCGCCGCATACGCGCCAAACGCCCGGCGCCCACACTGGCGGACCTGGTCCGCCTCAGCATCACCCAGGACGCGAGCCGCAGCGGCTGAGAAGCCGCTAAGAGGTCACTCATTCGCTAAGAGGCCACTAAAACGAGCAGCCCCCGGATCCGCCGTGCGGATCCGGGGGCTGCTCGCTCAGAAGCGACTGCCGTCAGTCGGCGGTGCCGACCGGCTCGGGCCGGGCCTCGGCCGCGTCGGCGGCATGGGCCGCCTCGGCCTTCTTCGCCTTCATCTTCATGACGACCAGCGAGCCGAGGCCGAAGAGCACGGCGGCGAGCAGGCCGAGCCAGGAGAACTTCTTCAGCCACTCCTCGGCGACCTTGCCGACGGAGTAGATCACGGCGACGGTGCCGCCGGCCCAGACGATGCCGCCGAGCACGTTGGCGATCAGGAACTTCCAGTACGGCATCTTCAGCACGCCCGCGAGCGGGCCGGCGAAGATGCGCAGCAGGGCGATGAAGCGGCCGACGAAGACCGCCCACATGCCCCACTTCTGGAAGGAGCGCTCGGCGGTGGCCACGTGGTGCGGGCCGAAGTGCTTGGGGAACTTGCGGCCGAGCCACTCCAGGAGCGGCTTGCCGCCCTTGCGGCCGATGAGATAGCCGATGGAGTCGCCGATGATGGCCCCCGCGACGGCACACGCGCCCAGCACCCACGGGTTGATGTGGTCCTGGGTGGCGGCCAGCAGCGTGGCACTGACGAGGACGATCTCACCGGGAAGCGGAATACCCAGGCTCTCCAGACCGATGACCCCGCCCACCAAGAGGTAGACGGCGATCGCCGGTACCGTTTCGAGCCACTCCTGGATGTGCAACGCCGGTTCCTCCCCGGTTTGACGATCTCTTCCCGGCGTGCGCCGCGAGGGCGCACGCCGGGAAGCCTACTGGAGGAGAGGACTCCCTCAGGCGCCCGCGGGTTGCGACGGTACGGCTACTTGTTCGGCCGGAGGGTCCAGACGACCGTCATTTCGCCGGTCACCGCGCCGTCCTCGCGGGTGATCGCCACGTGGACGGGGAACTCCGGACGGCCGCCGGCGTCCAGCTCGGCGACGACCTCGGCGACCGGGCGGCCGAGCTCGGCGGTGGCGGTGACGGGGCCCATGGCGAGCTTCTTGTAGCCGATCTCGGCGCTGACCGCGAGCGGCACCGCGCGCGAGAGCTGGTCGCCGAAGGCGGCGAGGACGATCGCGCCGCTCGCGGACTCGGCGAGGGTGAACATCGCGCCGGCGTGCGGGCCCCCGACGTGGTTGTGGTAGTCGGGCTGGTCGGGCAGGCGGACGACGGCGCGCTCCGCTCCCGCCTCCTCGAAGACGAGGTTGAGGGTCTTGGCCATGGGCACGGTGGCCAGGAGCATGTCGCCGATCGAGGGCGGGGTGCTGGTCTCAGACATACCCGCAAGTTACCAGCCAGTAGCAACGGCGGGGAAGGGGTGGGCTCACCGGGATCACCATCTGCCTCTATGGTTATCGGCCATGTGGCCAGGACAGCAGCCGCCCGGGGGCGAGCAGAACCCGCAGGACTCCAATCCGTACAAGACGCCGGGCCCGCCGCCGGGCCCGCCCTCCGGCGCGCAGCCGGGCTACCAGCAGCCCAACCCGTACCAGCAGCCGGCCTACCCGCCGCCGGCCGCCCCGGGGGCGAACCCGTACCAGCAGCAGCCTCCCGGCCCGCCGCAGCCCGGGCAGCCGGGCAGCGGCCAGCAGTGGCAGGTGCCGGCCCCGCCCGGCGCGCCGCAGCCGCCGCGCGACAACCGCAAGCGGACCACGATCATCGCGATCACCGCGGCGGTCGCCGTGGTGGCCGCCGCCGTGATCACCGGTGTCGTCGTCCTGAAGGACGACGACAAGGAGAACGTGGCGCACAGCGACCCGGCGAAGTCGCCGAGCGCTGCCCCGTCCGCTTCCTCGGCGGCGCCGCCCCAGAGCGCCAGCGAGGACCCGGCGGACAACCCGCGGGCGAACGCCGAGGTCAAGCCCGTGATCGACGGCTGGAAGGTCGTCTCCAACAGCAAGCGGCACATCGCCTTCGACGTCCCGAAGGAGTGGAAGGTCGGCTCCCCCGGGACGAGCTTCGGCTTCCAGGACGAGGACGACCACTCCTTCCCGCCCAACGGCAAGGGCATCTCCATGTCCGGCGTGGCCTACTTCAACGAGGACCGCTGCGAGAAGGACGCCACCCCCGTCGCCGCCGGCACCAAGGGCGCCCAGGGCGCCAAGAGCGAGGCCGACGCCGCCGAGAACGAGGCGCTGAACTGGCTCTTCTGGGGCTTCGACCAGAAGAAGACCGGCAAGTTCAACTACTCCAAGGGCAAGGAGTTCAAGAGCGACCACGGCCTGAGCGGCACCTCCGCGTCGGCCACGGTCACGGGCGTCGCGAAGAAGCACCACTGCGCCACCAGCGCCAAGTCCGTGACGGTGACGTACAAAGACGTCAACGGCGACCTGGCCACGTGGTGCCTCTACAGCGCCACGGGCACCGAGGACGAGGTGTCCGACGACATCATCAAGAAGATCATGAGCTCCCTCCGGCCCCTGAAGAGCTCCTGACCCTCCTGCACCCCCGGACCCTCTGATCTCCCGGCCCGCCCGGCGACCGGCCCGCGTCAGCCCACGCTGAACGTCCCGCCCGGCGGCTCCGGCGAGCCCACGGCCTCCGCGTCGTGCACCGGCCCGGCCCCGGCGGCGAACCGCTCCAGGGCCGGGCCGTGCTCGACCCGGGCCGGGAACGCGTCCGCGGCCGCGCGCCGGGCCAGCGCCGCGACCGGGAGCTCGGTGTGCGAGGCGACGAGGATCGCGTTGCCGAAGCGCCGCCCGCGCAGCACCTGCGGCTCCGCGATCAGGCACACGTGCGCGAAGACCTCCGCGAACGTGGCCACCTGCGAGCGGAGGAAGGCGAAGGGCGCGCCGTCGGCGAGGTTCGCGGCGTAGCGGCCCCGGGGCCGCAGCACCCGGGCGGCGGCCCGCGCGTACTCCAGCGAGGTCAGGTGGGCCGGGACCCGGGAGCCGCCGAAGACGTCCGCGACGATCACGTCGGCGGAGGCGCCGGGCGCGGCCTCCAGTTCGCTGCGCGCGTCACCGGCGATCACCTCGACGCCGGAGCCGTGCCGCAGCGGCAGGTGCTCGGCGACCAGCTCGAGCAGCCCGCGGTCCGCCTCGACGACGCGCTGCCGGGAGCCCGGGCGGGTCGCGGCGACGTAGCGGGGCAGGGTGAGCGCCCCGCCGCCGAGGTGCAGCACGTCGAGCGGGCGGTTCGGCTCGGCGGCGGCGTCGAGGACGTGGGCGATCCGCCGGGCGTACTCGAACTCGAGGTGGGTGGGGTCGTCCAGGTCGACGTACGACTGGGGCGAGCCCTCCACCGTGAGCAGCCAGGCCCGCGGCCTGTCCACGTCGGGCAGCAGCTTGGCGGTGCCCCCGTCCACGTCCCGCATCACGGGTATCGGCTCTGCCGGTTCGTTCACGCCTGGTTCGTTCAGGCCTGCTTCGTTCACTCCCCCATTGTGGCGTTCAGGGGTGCGGTGCGGAGACCGTCCCGGTGCCGATGGTGCGGCCTCCTTCGCGGACGACGAAGGCGAGGCCGGGTTCGAGCGGCACCTCCCGGTCGAGGGCGACGGCCGCCGTGACGGTCTCGCCGGGGAGCGCGACGCCGGGCCCGCCGAGGTGCACAGTGCCGGGGACGCCGGCCGTACGGATGTGGAACTGCGGGCGGTAGCCGGAGAACACGGGGGTGTGCCGGCCGCCCTCCTCCACGCCGAGCAGGCGTATGCCGGCGGCGAAGCGGCGGCGCGGCACGACGCTGCCGGGCGCGGCGAGGGTGTCGCCGCGGCGCGCCTCGTGGCGGTGGAGCCCGCGCAGCAGCAGGGCGACGCGGTCGCCCGCCTGCGCGGCGCCGAGCGGCCGGCCGAAGCTCTCCAGGCCGGTGACGAGGGTGTCACGGGGGCCCTCGGGCCCCAGGAGTTCGACGCGGTCGTCGAGCAGGACGGTGCCGCGCTCGACGACGCCGGTGACGGCGGTGCCGCTCCGGGCGAGGGTGAGGACCTTGTCCACAGAGAGCAGGAACGGCGCGTCCGCGTAGCGCAGGGGCGTCGGTACGTAGGTGTCGACGGCGTCGAGCAGCGCCTCGATCGCGGCGGTCCAGCGCGGGTCGCCGCCGAGGGCGCGCAGGCCCGAGACGCGGACGACCGCGGTGTGCTCGCCGTCGTAGCCGTGGGCGGTGAGCAGGGCGCGCACGTCGCGCTCGGCGAGGTCGGTGCGTTCCGGGTCGCTCGCGTCGGCCTTGGTGAGCGCGACGACGAGGTGGCGCACGCCCGTGCTGCGGGCGAGCAGCAGGTGCCCGGCGGTCTGTGCGGCGGGCCCGTCGGTGGCGGAGACGGCGAGGACGGCGCCGTCGATCCGTGCCGTGCCGGCGAGCAGGTTGCCGGTGAAGCGGGGGTCGCCGGGTGTGTCGGTGTGGGCGTAGTGGCGGGTGTCGGTCTCGTAGGCGACGTGGGCGCAGGTGACGGTGCGGGCCCGCCCGGCCCGCACGGCGTCCTCCGGGGCGCGGTCGAGGCGGGCGGGCGGGACGAAGACGGCCCGGCCGCGGCCGGCGAGGAGCTTGGTGACGGCGGCGGTGAGGGTGGTCTTGCCGTGGCCCGAGTGACCGAGGATTCCGATGTTGAGGTGCGGTTTGTGGCGCGGAAGGCCTGATAGTGGCCGGTGCATGCGGTCGATGCTCGCGCACGGGGTGCGGGGCGTCGAACGGTTTTCGCAGGCCGCGGGCCGCCACGCGGAAGGGGCGCGGGGACGGCATTCGGGTGAACGTACACGGAAGGAGCGTTCCGCCCCCGCCCCGTCTTTCCGGGATGACGACCGCTTTATATCCCTGTCGGTTAGGCTCCAGCGATGCCCGATCCCGCCGCGCCCTCCCCCGGCCCCGCCGCGCCCCGCCCCGGCGCCGGCACCTGCCCCGGTCCCGCCGAGCGCCGCCCGCGCGCCCGGCCGTCCGCGTGGTTCCGCTTGGGCCTGCTCGTGGCGCTGCTGGCCGCCGCCGCGGCCACGGTGCTCGCCCTGCACCCGGAGCGGCTGCTCACCTCGGACTGGCCGCAGCTGTCGGGCGGCGCGGCCCTTGTGCTGTTCTCCGCGGCGTACGGGGTGTGCACGGCGGCGTTCGTGCCGCGGCCGATCCTCAACATCGCGGCCGGCGCGCTGTTCGGCGCCCCCGCGGGGACGGCGGCGGCCGTGGTGGGCACGGTGCTGGGCTCGGCCGCGTCGTTCGGGCTGGGCAGGCTGCTGGGGCAGGACGCGCTGCGGCCGCTGCTGCGCGGGAAGTGGCTGCGGGCGGCGGACCGGCAGCTGAGCCGGCACGCCTTCCGTTCGATGATGGCCGTCCGGCTCTTCCCGGGCGTGCCCTTCGCCGCCGCGAACTACTGCGCCGCCGTGTCGCGGATGCGGTGGACGCCGTTCCTGCTGGCGACCGCGCTGGGGAGCGCGCCCGCCACCGCCGCCTACGTGATCGCCGGCAGCCACGCCACGGCGCCGACGTCGCCCGCGTTCCTCGGGGCGACGGCGTTCATCGCGGTGACCGGGCTGGCGGCGGTGATCGTGGCCTGGCGCAAGAAGGGCCCGGCGCGGCGGCTTTCGCGTCCGTAGCGTCGCAGCCGACGGCGGAAAGGCGACCCGGTCCGGGACGGGACAGGCCTGACGCACCGTCCGCTACCCGGGCTTAAGGAGCGGTTCACCCGGACGACGCCGGGGTGCCTTTCCTCCTGTGCATGATCGGGCGGCCGGTGCCGCAGCGCCGGCGCGGCTGCGACGACTTGGATGGCACAGGCCCACATGTCTTGGTTCGAATCGTTCGTCCTCGGGCTCGCCCAGGGACTGACCGAGTTCCTCCCCGTCTCCTCCAGCGCGCACCTGCGGCTGACGGCCGCGTTCGCGCACTGGCAGGACCCGGGCGCGGCGTTCACCGCGGTCACCCAGATCGGCACCGAGGCCGCCGTCCTCATCTACTTCCGCAAGGACATCGCCCGAATAGTCACGGCCTGGTTCCGGTCGCTGTACGACCGCGGGACGCGGCACGACGCCGACGCCCGGACGGGCTGGCTGGTCATCGTGGGCTCGATCCCGATCGGGGTGCTCGGGCTGCTGCTCAAGGACGCGATCGAGGGGCCGTTCCGCGACCTGCGGCTGATCGCCACGACGCTCGTCGTGATGGGCGTCGTGCTCGGGTACGCGGACCGGCTGGCGGCGCGCGACGAGCGCGGCGGGCGGCACCGCGCCGCGAAGCAGCGCAAGGAGCTGCGGGACCTGACGGTACGGGACGGGCTCGTCTTCGGCCTCTGCCAGGCCATGGCACTGGTCCCCGGCGTGTCCCGGTCGGGCGCGACGATCAGCGGCGGCCTGTTCATCGGCTACACGCGGGAGAGCGCGGCCCGCTACTCCTTCCTGCTCGCCGTCCCCGCCGTGCTCGCCTCGGGCGTCTTCGAGCTCAAGGACGCGGGAGACTCCGGGAATGCGGCCGGGGGGCACACGGCGTGGGGGCCGACGCTGTTCGCCACGGCCATCGCCTTCGTGGTGGGTTATGCCGTCATCGCCTGGTTCATGCGCTTCATCTCCAGCAAGAGCTTCATGCCGTTCGTCGTCTACCGCATCCTGCTCGGGCTGCTGCTGTTCGCGCTGGTGGCGGCCGGGGTGCTGAGCCCGCACGCGGCCGGGGACGTGAGCTGACAAGCGGGCGGGGGCCCCACAAGTCCGGCTCGTACCGTTTCAGGGGGCCTTAGTGGGATGAGGTCCCCCACGGCAATACCGGGAAGGTAGCGGGCTGGTCACGATTGATGCAGATCGGCGCTTGAGGGATTGTTACCGAGGGTACGGTTCCCCGGTCCGTTCGTACCTCACGTAACCCGAACCTCCGGGGGATGCATGCGCACCACTGCCGTCACCGTCACCGCCCTCAGCCTCGCCGCGGCCCTGTCGCTCGCCGCGTGCAGCAGCGAGACCAAGGCCGAGACCGTGAAGTCAGCCGGCTCATCACCCTCGGCCGCGCCCGCCGGGCCGTCGGCGGAGCCCCTGGCGATGGGCAAGGGCACGGAGACCGTCGGAGCGGGCGGCGGCGGCAAGCTCGATATCATGCCCGTCAGCGTCGTCTACGCGGCCAAGACCGCGACCGACAAGCCCTCGCACGGCCTGTACGCGGTGATCGCCGTACAGGAGCGCCCCATGACGGAGGTGGCCGCCGCGGAGACCACGCCGACCGAGAAGGGCGGCTGGCAGTGGATAGCCGAGGACGGCCAGGCCGTCAGCAGCGAGCCGAACATCTTCCTGCCGGGCCTCGACGCGGGCGGCCCCATCCGGGCCGGCGCCACCCAGCTGCGGGCGCGCACCTTCGACATCAGCAGCGCGCAGCGCGGCGGCACCCTCACCTACACGGACGGCGAGGGCAAGACCTTCCGCTGGCAGATCCCGGCCCAGGACTCCGGGCCGCAGGTGACGAAGGTGAAGAAGGCCCTGGGGAGCTGACACCGGCGCTCCGGATGCGCGGCGCCGCGGCTCGGCGCAGGCTGTGCACATGGGCACGAGACTGCCGCTGCGGGCGGCCGTGGCCTTCGCGGCCGCGGCCGCCGTGGTGACGGCGGGTGCGGCCTGCGGGGGCTCCTCCGGCAAGGCCGGCACCACGATCACGCTCTCGGGCGGCCCGTCGGCCTCCCCGCAGTCCCGCACGGCCTCCTTCGGGGACACCTACGCGTACCGCGACGGCCTGAAGGTGACGGTGACGCAGCCGGCGAAGTTCACGCCGAGCAGCACCGCCCTCGGCCACGAGGCGGCCAACCAGCCCGTCAGGTTCACGGTCGCCCTCAGCAACGGCGGCAAGGACCCCCTCGACACGGCGGGCGTCCTCGTCACCCTGGAGTCCGGCGCCAAGGCCGACCGGGCCCAGCAGGTCTTCGACAGCGCGAGCGGGGTCGGCACGCCGTTCACCGGGACCCTGGAGCCGAAGGCGTCGGGCAAGGCGACGTTCGCCTTCGACGTCCCGCCGGGCGGCCTCGGCCGGCTGAACGTCGCCGTACGGCCGGGCTTCGGCCAGGAACGCGAAACGGTCCACTGGACCGGTCCCGCCCGCTGACGCCGCCTCAAGCCGGCCCGGCCCCGGCGATCCACCCCGCCGCCACCCGGCGCGCCCGCGCGGCTAGGGTGGTGGCCGCGGCGCGTTCGCAAGGCCCGCCGCGAGGCACATGCTTGGGAGAAACCTTGATCGTCGTGGACGCCTCCGCCCTCGTCCTGGCCCTCGCCGACGACGGGCCGCGGGGCGAGAGCGCCCGCGCCGCGCTCGCGGCGGACGCCGACTGGGCCGCCCCGGAGCACATCCTGGTGGAGGTCATGCAGTCGCTGCGCGGCATATACCTGGCGGGGCAGGTCACCGCCGAGCGGGTCGCCGAAGTCGCCGGGCGCCTGCCGGGCCTGACACTGCGCAAGGTCCCCGTGGAGCCGCTCCTGGGCCGGATGTGGCAGCTCAAGGACAACCTCACGCCCGACGACGCGGCCTACGTCGCCGTCGCCGAGGAGCTGGGCGCGACCCTCGTGACGGCCGACCTGCGGCTGCTGCGCGCCACCGGGCCGCGCTGCCCGATCCGGGGCATCACCGACACGGCCGGCACCGCCCGCACCGCCGCCCAGTAAGCGGGGCGCTCCGAAGGGGCGCGGGAAACTGCGCGACCAGCCACGACCCACCCGCAGAGGGAGTGCCGCGCTTCCGGCGAAGCGCTCACGTGCCGAACAGCTGCGTCCAGTACGTGCCCGCGCTGCTGCCGGTGGCGTAGCCGATGCCGATGTACGCGAAGTCCGGTTTGAGGATGTTGGCGCGGTGGCCGGGGCTGTTCATCCAGCCCTGGACGACCTCCGCCGCGCTGCGCTGCCCGCAGGCGATGTTCTCGCCGATCCCCGGGTGCGGGGCTCCCGCGGCCCGCGCCCGGTCCCACGGCTCGCTCCCTTCGGGCGAGGTGTGGGCGTAGAAGTCGCGGGCGACCATGTCGTCGCTGTGGGCCTGCGCGGCGGCGGCCAGCCGGTGGTCTCCGGCCAGCGGGCGCAGCCCGGCCGCGGCACGCTCGGCGTTGGTGAGCGCGGTGACCTCGGCGGTCAGCCGGGCCAGGCCGCCGGGTGTCATGGGGGCGGCCCACAGAGCCGTCCAGTAGAGGTCACCGCCGGGGCCGCTGACGTGGGCCGCGGCGGCGTGGACGACGGCCGGGTCGCGGAAGGGCCGGGCGCGCTCGGGGTCCGCGAGGCAGTACGCCACGAACGCGGCGGGGGTGCGCGGCCCGGACACGAGGTGCTCGGCCACGGTCAGGCAGCGGTAGCCGGACGCGGCGACGCGGTGGTGGAGCGAGGTCCCGTCCGGGCCTTCGGCGGCGAGCCGGCCCTGCGCGGCCATGGCGGCGGCGTGCGCGCGGGCCGCGGCGACGAGCCGGTGGTCGGCGGTCACGGGCGGCAGCCCGGCCGGGGTCCTCTCCGCGTTCACGAGGGCGGTGAAGGCATCGGCGGCGCCCGGGCCCGCGTGGGGCGTGGCGTTCGCGTACGGCGCGCGGGCCGCCGGCACGGCCGCCACCGGCCCGGGTCGCGCGCCGGACGTCCCGGAGCCCGCGCCGTCGTCGGCCACGTCCACGCCGAAGTCCCTGGCCACGCCCGCGAGTCCGTCCGCGTACCCCTGTCCCAGGGCGCGTATCTTCCAGCCGGTGCCGCGCCGGTAGAGCTCGGCGAGCAGCAGCACGGTCTCCGGCCCGGGGCGCGGCGGCACGAACCGGGCCAGGACTCCGCCGCCGCTTCCGGCGACGGTCAGGACGGGCACGGGCAGCGCCTCGAGCCGCGTGCCGGGGGTCGCGGGGCTCACGACGACGGTGACCCGCGCGGCGCCCGCGCGCAGGCCCCGCGGGTCGACCGTGACGGTGTCACCGGCGAGCCGGGCGCCGGGGACGGCCGGCTGGTTGTAGAAGACGAAGTCGGCGTCCCCGGCGACCTTTCCGTTCTCGCCGGTGACGATGACCGACAGGTCGAAGGGGCCGGGCACGCGGAGGGCGAGCGCGCCGTCGGGCAGAGTGACGTTGCCTCCGGCGACGAGGTCGTACATGGCGGTTCCTCCGAACGCCGGCCGCGTTTCGGCCGGTGCCGGGGGAAACGTGCCGTACGTCCGGGAGGTTCCCGGGAGCCGAGCCCCGCCGGCGCCCCCTTGTCCTCAATCGCCGGACGGGCTCTCACTTCTTGTCGCGGAACGCCTCCAGCAAGCGCTGCGCCGCCAGCCCCGCCGGCAGCGTGCCCTCGCGCACCCGCTGTTCGATGCCCGGGCCCGCGGCCCGTACGGCCGGGTGGTCGCGCAGTTCGTCCATGAGCTGCTCGCGGACCATCGTCCAGACCCAGTCGACCTGCTGCTCGCGCCGCCGGGCGGCCAGCGCGCCCGTGGTCTCCATGACGCGCCGGTGCTGCTCCAGCCGCTCCCACACCGTGTCCAGGCCCGCGCCCTCGCGGGCGCTGCACGTGAGGACGGGCGGGTTCCAGGCGGCGTCCGGAGGCTGCAACAGGCGCAGCGCGCCGGCGAGTTCGCGGGCGGCGGCCTTGGCGTCGCGCTCGTGCGGGCCGTCGGCCTTGTTGACGGCGACGAGGTCGGCCAGCTCCAGGACGCCCTTCTTGATGCCCTGGAGCTGGTCGCCGGTGCGGGCGAGGGTGAGCATGAGGAAGCTGTCGACCATGTCGGCGACGGCGGTCTCGGACTGGCCGACGCCGACGGTCTCCACGAGCACCACGTCGTAGCCCGCGGCCTCCATGACGACGATGGTCTCGCGGGTGGCCCGGGCCACGCCGCCGAGGGTGCCGGCGGTGGGCGAGGGCCGCACGAACGCGGCGGGGTCGACGGCGAGCCGCTCCATGCGGGTCTTGTCGCCCAGGATGCTGCCGCCGGTCCTGCTGGAGGACGGGTCGACGGCCAGCACCGCGACGCGGTGGCCGAGGCCGGTCAGCATAGTGCCGAAGGCGTCGATGAAGGTGGACTTGCCGACGCCGGGCACGCCGGTGATGCCGATCCGCCGGGCCGCCCCCGCGTGCGGGAGCAGCTCGGTCAGCATCCGCTGGGCGAGGGCCCGGTGGTCGGCCCGGGTGGACTCGACGAGCGTGATGGCGCGGGCGACGACCGCGCGCTTGCCGTCGAGCACGCCCTTCACGTAGGCGTCGATGTCGATCGTCCGCGCCATGTCAGGGGCCCTTGCTCACAGCTCGTGGCCGAGGACCCCTGCGAGGGTCTTCAGCAGGTCGTGGGCGGCATCGGGGATGACCGTGCCGGGCGGGAAGACCGCGGCGGCGCCCATCTCCAGGAGCGTGGGGACGTCCTGCGGCGGGATGACGCCCCCGACGACGATCATGATGTCCTCGCGTCCCTGCTCGGCGAGTTGCTCACGCAGCGCCGGGACGAGCGTGAGGTGGCCGGCCGCGAGCGAGGAGACGCCGACGATGTGCACGTCGGCCTCGACGGCCTGCCGGGCGACCTCCTCGGGCGTCTGGAAGAGCGGGCCGACGTCGACGTCGAAGCCGAGGTCGGCGAAGGCGGTGGCGATGACCTTCTGGCCGCGGTCGTGGCCGTCCTGGCCCATCTTGGCGACGAGGATGCGGGGGCGGCGGCCGTCCTCCCGCTCGAACGCCTCGACCAGGGTGCGGGTGCGCTCCACGCCGGACGACGGGCCTGCCTCTTCGCGGTACACACCGGAGATCGTACGGATCTGCCCGGCGTGCCGTCCGTAGACCTTCTCCAGTGCGTCGGAGATCTCACCGACGGTGGCCTTGGCGCGGGCGGCGTTCACGGCGAGGGCCAGGAGGTTGCCGTCGAGGCCCTGCCCGGTGCCGGCCCCGGCCGCGCGGGTCAGGGCGTGCAGGGCGTCCTGGCAGACGGCTTCGTCGCGCTCCTCCCGCAGGCGGCGCAGCTTCTCGATCTGCTGGGTGCGCACGGAGGAGTTGTCGACCTTGAGGACGTCGATCTGCTCGTCGCTGTCGACCCGGTACTTGTTGACGCCGATGACGGGCTGCCGGCCGGAGTCGATGCGGGCCTGAGTGCGGGCCGCGGCCTCCTCGACGCGCAGCTTGGGGATGCCCGCGTCGATGGCCTTGGCCATGCCGCCCGCGGCCTCGACCTCCTCGATGTGCTGCCATGCGCGGCGCGCGAGGTCGTGGGTGAGCCGCTCGACGTAGGCGCTGCCGCCCCACGGGTCGATGACCCGGCAGGTCCCGGACTCCTGCTGCAACAGCAGCTGGGTGTTGCGGGCGATGCGGGCGGAGAAGTCGGTCGGCAGGGCGAGGGCCTCGTCCAGGGCGTTGGTGTGCAGGGACTGGGTGTGGCCCTGGGTCGCGGCCATGGCCTCGACGCAGGTGCGGGCGACGTTGTTGAAGACGTCCTGCGCGGTCAGCGACCAGCCCGAGGTCTGCGAGTGGGTGCGCAGCGACAGCGACTTGGTGTTCTGCGGCTCGAAGCGCTTGACGAGCCGGGCCCACAGCAGGCGGGCGGCGCGCAGCTTGGCGATCTCCATGAAGAAGTTCATGCCGATCGCCCAGAAGAAGGAGAGCCGGGGCGCGAACGCGTCGACGTCCAGGCCGGCCCCGATGCCCGCCTTGAGGTACTCCACGCCGTCGGCGAGGGTGTAGGCGAGCTCCAGGTCGGCCGTGGCACCGGCCTCCTGGATGTGGTAGCCGGAGATGGAGATGGAGTTGTAGCGCGGCATCTTCTGCGAGGTGTACGCGAAGATGTCGGAGATGATCCGCATCGAGGGCCCGGGCGGATAGATGTAGGTGTTGCGGACCATGAACTCCTTGAGGATGTCGTTCTGGATGGTCCCGGCCAGCTTCTCGGGCGCGACGCCCTGTTCCTCGGCGGCGACGATGTAGAGCGCGAGGACGGGCAGCACGGCGCCGTTCATCGTCATCGACACGCTCATCCTGTCCAGCGGGATGCCGTCGAAGAGCTGCCGCATGTCGTAGATGGAGTCGATGGCGACGCCCGCCATGCCGACGTCGCCGGTGACGCGCGGGTGGTCGCTGTCGTAGCCGCGGTGGGTCGGCAGGTCGAAGGCGACGGACAGGCCCTTCTGACCGGCCGCCAGGTTGCGGCGGTAGAAGGCGTTGGACTCCTCGGCGGTGGAGAAGCCCGCGTACTGCCGGATCGTCCAAGGCTGGTTGACGTACATCGTCGGGTACGGGCCGCGCAGGTACGGGGCGATGCCGGGGTACGTGCCGAGGAAGTCGAGCCCGTGCAGGTCGTCGGCGGTGTAGAGGGGCTTGACGCCGATGCCCTCGGGGGTCTCCCAGACGAGGTCCTCGGCGCTCTTGCCGGTGGCCTCCTTCAGGGCGGCCCGCCACTGGCCCGGGTCGGCCGGGGCGGCGTGCGCGGGGCCCAGGCCGATGCCGGAGAAGTCGGGGATCGGCATCACGCGACTCCCATGCTGTCGAGGACGGAGGACAGGACGGCGACGGCGTCGCCGCCGGCGAAGACGAACGCGTCGACCCCGGCCCGCAGATAGGCCTCGCGCTGCTCGCCGGCGGGCTTGCCGGCGAGGAACACCCGCTGCGCGCCCGCGGACTTGAGGGCGGCGGCGACGGCTTCGGCCTGCTCGGCGTAGAGCTTGTCGCTGGAGCACAGGCAGGCCACGGCGGCGCCGCTGCGTACGAACGCTTCGGCGGCGGAGGCCGCGTCGACGGTGGCGGGGTCGTGCACGGGCTCGATGCCGCCGGCCTGGAAGAGGTTGGCCGCGAAGGTGGCGCGGCCGGTGTGGGCGGCGGCGGGGCCGAGCGCGGCGAGGAAGACGCGCGGGCGGGCACCGGCCCTGGCGAGGTGGGCGTCGGAGCGGGCGCGCAGGGCCTCGTAGGC
The DNA here is from genome assembly GCF_003626645.1 of Streptomyces klenkii. Taxonomy (GTDB): domain Bacteria; phylum Actinomycetota; class Actinomycetes; order Streptomycetales; family Streptomycetaceae; genus Streptomyces; species Streptomyces klenkii. The sequence continues at coordinate 67,588 of NZ_RBAM01000014.1, forward strand.
CTCGTCGCGCCGGACCCGGGGCAGGCCGCCGCCGGGAGCGGCGGGCGCGGGCTCGCGCCGCAGCGGCTGCTCGCCGAGGTTCGGGAACTCGCTGACGCCGGTGACGGGTTCGCGGCGGGTGGCCAGGTCGGCGGAGCGGCGGGCCCAGGTGGCGGCGAGCCGCTCGGCCACCAGGCCGGAGCGCAGCGCCGCGGCCTGGCCGCCGGCGCGCTCCAGCTCCTGGAACCAGGCCCAGGCGGCGTGCGCGAGCTCGTCGGTCAGGCGCTCGACGTACCAGGAGCCGCCGGCGGGGTCGATGACCCGGGCCAGGTGGGACTCCTCCAGCAGCACCGAAGAGGTGTTGCGGGCGACGCGGCGGGCGAAGGCGTCGGGCAGGCCGGCGGCCTCGTCGAAGGGCAGGACGGTGACGGCGTCGGCGCCGCCCACGCCCGCGCCGAGGCAGGCGACCGTGGTGCGGAGCATGTTCACCCACGGGTCCCGGCGGGTCATCATCACCGTGGAGGTGACCGCGTGCTGGCGCTGGGCGGCGCCCTCGGCGCCGGCGCCGCTGACTTCGGCGACGCGGGCCCACAGCCTGCGGGCGGCGCGCAGTTTGGCGATGGTGAGGAACTGGTCGGCGGTGGCCGCGTAGCGGAACTCCAGCTGCTTGCAGGCCTGATTGACCGTCAGTCCGGCGGCGGTGAGCGTACGGAGGTAGGCGACGCCGGTGGCGAGCGAGCAGCCGAGCTCCTCGGCCGCGGACCCGCCGGCCTCGTGGTAGGGCAGGGCGTCGACGGTCAGGGCGCGCAGGCCCGGGCGGCCGTCGGCGCACAGCGCGGCGAGGTCCGCCGCGGCGGCCAGAGCGCCGTCGGGGCCGGTGTCGCCGCCGGTGCGGGCCAGGGTGCCGAGCGGGTCGGCGCCGAGGTTGCCGAGGGCGGCGCGGGGGGCGAGGCCGCGCTCGTCGTACAGGCGCAGCAGTTCCCGGGCGGCGGGCTCGAAGTCCGCGCCCGCGTCGAGGACGACGGGGGCGAGGTCGAGGTAGACGCCGTCGAGGGCGGCGGCGATGCCGTCGACGGGGATGCCCGCGGGGCCGGCGGTCAGCCAGAGGGAGGTGACGCCGTTCTCCAGGTCGGCGAGCACGGCCTCGTTGGCCTGCCGGGGGTCCGGGTGGGCGTGGCGCTGGCGCACGTCCCAGCCGGCCGCGGCCGTCCCCTCGGGCCGGCCGCCGCGGACGAACGGGGCGAAGCCCGGATATCCGGCGGCGCCGGCCGCGCCGGGGGCGTCGTCGGCGGTGTAGAGCGGGCCGGTTGCGAGCCCGTCCTGGAGTTCGGTGGCGAGGGCCGCCTCGGCGGCCGGGCCGGTTGCGTCAGCCGCGCCCGCTTTGCGCAGTACGCCCTCCACCAGGCGCTGCCACTGCTCGCGGGTGGGGTCCGGGAACTCGGCGGCCAGGGGGAAGCCTTCGTCAGGCAGGACCGTCATGGGGGGAAGGCTAGGGGAGCCGGGGCACCTTCCAGCAGTGGCAACCGCTGTGACCTTGGCCTCTTCGGCCGGTGGCCGCGCCGGCGGACCCCGTCGCCCCGGAACTCCCCGCGCTGCGGAGGCAATCATTCCGCCACGGTGGCGGATTCGCCGCCCCGTCAGACCGCCCCGTCCGCCTCGTCGTACACCTCGTGCCGCCCCGGCACCACGAATTCGCACCAGACGCTCTTGCCCGTCCCGCGCGACTCGACGCCCCAGACGTCGGCGAGCCGGTCGACCAGCAGCAGCCCGCGGCCCGAGACCCCGGACTCGCCCGGCTCGCGGCGCCGGGGCAGCGTGCTGGAGCGGTCCTCGACGTCGACGCGCACGCGCCGTTCGGGCCCGGTGATGATGCGGATGGTCACGACGGCCGCGCTGTCGGTGTGGATCAGGGCGTTGGTCACCAGTTCGTCGGCGACCAGCTCGATCTCGTCGGACCGCTCGCGCGCGCCCCAGGCCCGTACGGCCGCGCGGATCATGTGCCGGGCCGCGGAGAGCGCCTCCGGGTCGGCCGGGGCGATGTGCTGCTGGAGCCGCCCGCCGCCCCGGGTGGGCGCGCCCTCGCGGCGCAGCAGCAGCACCGCCATGTCGTCCTCGCCCACGCGCTCCCCGATGATGTCGCACAGCCGGTCGGCGAGCTGGTGGAGGTCGTAGGGGCCGGCGCGGACGACCGAGGCGAGGCGCTGCATGCCCTCGTCGAGGTCGGAGCCGGGCTGTTCGACGAGGCCGTCGGTGAACATCAGCAGCGTCTCGCCCGGGTCGATCTCGACGGTGGTGACGGGGTAGTCGAGGCGGCCGAACTGGGCGGAGAGGCCGAGCGGCAGGCCGCCGGAGACGGGCAGCCGGCGGCAGGTGCCGTCGGTGTGCCGCAGCAGCGGGTCGATGTGGCCGGCGCGGACGAGCTGGACGACGCCGGTGGACAGGTCGGCCTCGGCGTAGGCGCAGGTGGCGAAGCGGTCGGTGTCGAGCTCGTGGAGGAAGGAGGAGGCGCGGGCCATGACGGTGGCCGGGGCGTGGCCCTCGGTGGCGTACGCCCGCAGGACGATGCGCAGCTGGCCCATGACGGCGGCGGCCTGGGTGTCGTGCCCCTGGACGTCGCCGATGACGGCGCCGACCCGCCCGCCGGGCAGCGGGATCACGTCGTACCAGTCGCCGCCGATGTCGCGGCCCATGCGGGCCGAGCGGTAGCGGACGGCGATCTGCGCGCCGGGGATCTCGGGGATGCGGCGCGGCAGCATGGACTGCTGGAGGCTCTCGGCGAGGTCGTGCTCCTGGTCGTAGAGCATGGCGCGGGCGATGGCCTGCGAGAGGCTGCTGGAGAGGGCGATCAGGAGGTTGCGCTCCTGCTGGGTGAAGCCGCGGGTCTCCCGGTAGAGCAACCCGATGGCGCCGACCGGGCGGGCCTGGGCGATGAGCGGGAGGTAGGCGGCCGAGGAGATCCCGACGTCCCTGATGCGCTCCCACAGCCAGGGGTAGGAGCGGGCGAACTCCTCGCGGGACTCGATGAAGCGCGGGGCCATCGTGCGGATGACCTCGCTCATGGGGAAGTTGTCGTCGATGCGGGTCCAGCGGGTGCCGGGGATGTAGTGCTCGCCCGGGCCCTCGGCGACCATGTGGATGCGGCCGGCCTCGACGACGCCGAGAACGAGCAGGTCGGAGCCGAGGTGTGTGACGGCCCGGTCGTCACGGAAGAAGTCGATGACGTCCTGGACGGTGCGGGCGTGGGCGAGGGCGGCGGTGAGGGTCTCCACGATGGTGGTGTGCGTCAGGCGGTTCTCGTCGCGCCTGCCGATGGAGTGGCCGAGCTCCTCGGTGGCGTCACGGACGATGCCGATGATGCGGTGCGGGTGGCCCTCCTCGTCGCGCAGGATCCGGCCCTGGGTGTAGGTCCAGTGCAGCGTGCCGTCGGCGGCGCGGATGCGGTAGTAGGCGCTGTAGGTCTCGCGGCCCTCCTTCAGGGCGCGGGTGACCTGCGCGTCGAGGTCGGCGGAGTCGGAGCGGAGCACCTTGCCGGCCAGGCCCGAGAGGCGGCCGTTGAACTCTTCGGGGGTCAGGTCGAAGAGCTCCAGGGCGGAGGCGTCCATGTGCAGCACGCCGGTGTCGAGGTCCCAGTCGATGCCGCCCATCCGGTTGAGGGCGAGCACGACCTCCGGGCGAGCGGGCCAGTCGTCCGGCACGGAACCTGCCGGTGCGGTGGCAGGCGTCGCTCCCCGATCAACCATAGAGCTACTCTGACACCTTTTGCCCGTTTCTTCGATGTGGCTGCGCGCTCCGGAGTGGTACGGATACGCCATGGAGTGGTTCACGGCCCCGGGGTACTGGCTGAGCCGGCTGGTGGTGCAGCGCGGGCTCGCCGGCCTCTACCTCGTGGCCTTCCTGGCGGCCGCCCTCCAGTTCCGTGCGCTGATCGGCGAGCGCGGCATGCTGCCGGTCCCGCGCTTCGTGCGCCACGTGCCCTTCGCCCGCGCCCCGGGGGTCTTCCAGCTGCACTACTCGGACCGGTTCTTCGCGGCGTGGGCGTGGTCGGGCGCCGCGCTGGCGGCCGCGGTGGCAGCGGGCGCGGCGGACGCGGTGCCCCTGTGGGCGGCGATGGCGATGTGGGCCGCCCTCTGGGCGATGTACCTGTCGATCGTCAACGTGGGCCAGACCTGGTACGGCTTCGGCTGGGAGTCGCTCCTGCTGGAGGCCGGATTCCTCGCCGTGTTCCTGGGCAACGCGCGCACGGACCCGCCGGTCCTCGTGCTGTGGCTGATGCGCTGGCTGGTCTTCCGCGTCGAGTTCGGCGCGGGCCTGATCAAGATGCGCGGCGACCCCTGCTGGCGCGACCTGACCTGCCTGTACTACCACCACGAGACCCAGCCCATGCCGGGCCCGCTGAGCTGGTTCTTCCACCGCCTGCCGCGGCCGCTGCACCGGGTCGAGACGGGCGCCAACCACGTCGCCCAGCTCGTCGTGCCGCTCGCGCTGTTCACCCCGCAGCCCTTCGCGAGCCCGGCCGCAGCAGTGATCATCTGCACCCAGCTCTGGCTCGTCGCCTCCGGCAACTTCGCCTGGCTCAACTGGCTCACCATCGTCATGGCCTTCGCCGCCGTCGACGGCGACGGCGCGGCGGACGCCCTGGGCCTCGCCCGGCACGCCCCGGTCTCCCCTCCCCCGGGCTGGTACGAGGGCCTCGTCATCGCCGCGACCGCGCTCGTGGCCGTCCTGAGCTGGTGGCCGGTGCGCAACATGCTCTCCCGGCAGCAGCGCATGAACATGTCCTTCAACGCGTTCCACCTGGTCAACACGTACGGCGCCTTCGGCAGCATCAACCGCAGGCGCTACGAGGTGGTGGTCGAGGGCACCGACGAGGAGCGCGTCGGGCCGGACACCATGTGGCAGGAGTACGGGTTCAAGGGCAAGCCCGGCGACCTCCGCCGGCTGCCCCGCCAGTACGCCCCGTACCACCTGCGGCTCGACTGGATGATGTGGTTCGCGGGGATCTCACCCGCGTACGCGGAGCCGTGGTTCGGCCCGTTCGTGGAGCGGCTGCTCACGGGCGACCCGGACACGCTGCGCCTGCTGCGGCACAACCCCTTCCCCGGCACGCCCCCGACCCACGTCCGGGCGCGGCTGTACCTCTACCGCTTCACGACGTGGCGGGAGCGGCGGGAGACGGGCGCGTGGTGGCACCGGACGCTGCGGGGGGAATTCTTCCCACCGGTGGCCCTCCGGGCCGGGGACGTGTGACACCGTGCCCGGCCTCGGTGGGAGCGCGTCCCGTACGGGTCAGGAGCCGCCACCCCGCGGCCCCAGTCCGCACAGGGCCAGCTCGGCGGCCGTGATCGACGGCTCGTTCGGCACCTCGCCGCCGGGCCCGCGCAGCACGCCGAACACCACGAGCGGGCTGACCAGGGCCGTCATCGGCGCGGACAGCGTCATCACGTCGTAGAGCGAGCGCATGACGACGGGGTTCACCGTGGCGGTGCGCATCAGCCGCTGGACGTACCCGCGCAGCAGCCGCGCCGCGGCCGGGGGACGCTCGCCGATGCTGCCGGGGTAGTTGATGTCCTCGCCGGTGGCGAGGTCCCACGGGCTGCTCGCGGCGCGGCCGACCGCGCGCTGGATGCGCCGGGACAGGCCCGGCGCGTCCACGCCGTGCTCGGCCAGGAGGCCGCGGATCGCGGTCGCGCTGTGGGCGGCCACGGACATCCCCTGCCCGTAGACGGGGTTGAAGGTGGCGACGGCGTCCCCCGTCACGGCGAAGCCCTCCGGCCAGGAAGACAGGCGCTCGAAGTAGCGGCGGCGGTTGACCGTGCTGCGGGTGAGGTGGACGTCGGTCAGCGGCTCCAGGCCCGCGATCAGGTCGGCGATCAGCGGGTGGCGCAGGCTGCGGACGAACGGCTCGAACTCCCCGGCCTCCCGCGACGGTTCGCCGCCGCGCGTGCCGCAGGCCGTGAGCAGCCAGCGGCCGCCCTCGATCGGCAGCATCGTCGCGCCCTGCCCCGGCACGGCGCCGTACGGGTCCGCCTGCACGCTGACGACGGGGAAGCGCTCGCTGCTCGGCGGCGCCCGGAAGATCCGGGTCACGTAGACCATGCCGGAGTCGACGGTCTCCTCGTGGGCGGGGTGCAGCCCGAGCTCGTTGAGGCGGCGCGCGGCCTGCGAGCCGCGCCCGGAGGCGTCGATCACCAGGTCCGCCTCCAGCACCTCGGCCGAGTGGCTGCCGTCGGTGCGGACCTTCACTCCGGTGACCCGCTGCGCGTCGCCGAGCAGCGCGAGCGCGTCGGTCTCCTGGCGGAGCACGACCCCGGGCAGGGCCAGGACCTTCTCGCGGACGACGAAGTCGAGCAGGTCGCGGGTGCAGGCCATCAGGAACTGCGTGCTGGGCCAGCGCGGATACCAGCCCTGCGGGCCGAGCGCGACCAGCCCGGTCCCCAGCGGGATCCGGCGGGCGCCCGCGGCCACCCAGGCCTCGATGGTCCCCGGCAGCAGGGACTCCACGGCCCGCGCGCCGCCCGACATCATCAGGTGCGCGTGGCGGGCCTGCGGCAGGCCCTTGCGCGGCTCCAGCCCCTCCGGCAGCCGGTCCCGCTCCACGATCACGACCTCGCCGACGTGGCGGGCCACCGCGGCCGCGGCCAGCAGGCCGGCCATCCCCGCGCCGAGGACCACGGCGCGGCCGGCTCTGCGGGAGGCCCCGGAGGAACCGGCGGAGGAGGCCTCGCTGGGGAAGGGAACGGCGGAGGAAGGGGCTCTCATGCCACGGACCCTCCCCAGCCCGTCCGGCGCCTACTCACGAGTTCACCCGCGTGTGCGGCCCGCGGCATGCGCGCCCGCCGCGGAGCGCGCACCGTAGGACGAGAAGCGCGCACCGCAGGACGCGGGGCGAGGAGGCGGTGGTGCGATGGACCCGGTGCAGGCGCTGGACCGGATCGCCTTCCTGCTGGAGCGCGCGGACGCGCCCACGTACCGCGTGAAGGCGTTCCGCACGGCCTCCGGGGTGGTCGCCGGGCTGCCGGAGGAGGAGCTGCGGCGGCGGGCGGCCGCCGGCACACTGACCGCCGAGAAGGGCATCGGCCCCAAGACCGCGGCCGTCGTGGCCGAGGCCCTGGCCGGGCGCGTGCCCGCGTACCTGGCCGGCCTGGAAGAGGAAGCGGCGCGGGAGCCGCCGGCCGAAGGCGGCGAGGCACTGCGCGCGGCCCTGCGCGGCGACTGCCACATGCACTCGGACTGGTCCGACGGCGGCAGCCCCATCGAGGCCATGGCGCGCGCGGCGCGGGACCTCGGCCACGAGTGGGCGGTGCTCACCGACCACTCCCCCAGGCTGACGATCGCCCGCGGCCTGACGGCCGAGCGGCTGCGCGCCCAGCTCGGCGTCGTCGCCGAGGTGAACGAGCGCCTCGGCGACGGCTTCCGGCTGCTGCGCGGCATCGAGTGCGACATCCTCGACGACGGCTCCCTCGACCAGGAGCCGGGGCTGCTCGGCGAGCTCGACGTCGTCGTCGCCTCGGTCCACTCGAAGCTGCGCATGGACGCGGACGCCATGACCCGCCGGCTGGTCGGCGCCGTCGCCAACCCCCTCGTGGACGTGCTCGGGCACTGCACCGGGCGGCTGTCGGCCGGGCGGGGACGGCCGGAGTCGGTGTTCGACGCGGCGATGGTCTTCGCCGCGTGCGCCCGCTTCGGCACCGCCGTGGAGATCAACTGCCGGCCGGAGCGGCTGGACCCGCCGCGCCGGCTGATCCGCCAGGCCCTCGACGCGGGCGTGCTGTTCTCCATCGACAGCGACGCGCACGCCCCGGGCCAGCTCGACTGGCAGATCCACGGCTGCGCCCGGGCCGAGGAGTGCGGGGTGCCCGCCGACCGGATCATCACCACGTGGACGGCGCCCGAGCTGCTGGAATGGGCGCGGGGCAAGAGGTAGGCGGCGGACGATGACCCCGACCGCCGGGCGGGCCCCGGCCGCGCCGCCCGCGATCCGCCCGATGCTCGCGACACCGGGGCCGCTGCCGGCCGCGGGCGAGGACGCGGCCTGGGCGTTCGAGGTCAAGTGGGACGGCATCCGCCTGGTCGTGGGCGTCGCGGGCGACGGCACCGTGCGGCCGGTCACCCGGGCCGGCAACGACGCCCGCGTCACCTACCCCGAACTGCGGGCCCTGGGCGGGCACCTGCGCGGCCGGCCCGCGGTCCTCGACGGCGAGATCGTCGTCCTCGGCGAGGCCGGACGGCCGGACTTCGGCCTGCTCCAGCGCCGCATGGGCGTCACCGACGCGCACCGCGCGGCCCGCCTCGCGGCGGAGTACCCCGCCCGCCTCATGCTCTTCGACGTCCTGCACCTCGGCGGCCGGTCGCTGCTGGACCTGCCCTACGCCGAGCGGCGGGCCGTCCTGGACGGACTCGGCCTCGCGGGCCCGGCCTGGTCGGTGCCCGCGTACGTGGCGGGCCACGCGCAGCAGGCCTGGCACGCCACGCTCGAAGGCGGCTTCGAGGGCGTCGTGGCGAAGAAGCTCACCTCCGTCTACACCCCCGGCATCCGGTCCTCCGAATGGCGCAAGACCAAGCACGTCGTCACGATCGACGTGGTCATCGGGGGCTGGGCGGAGGGCCGCGGCGCGCTGTCGGGGCTGCCCGGCGCGGTCCTCGCGGGCGTGGCGGAGCCGGGCGGGCTGCGGTACGCGGGGTCCGTGGGGTCGGGGCTGTCGGAGCGCGAACGCCGGGACCTCGCCCGGTATCTGTCGGTGATCCCGCGTGCGGACCCGCCGTTCTCGGGGCCCGTCGACGTGCCGGGGGCGCACTGGGTCGAGCCCCGGCTCGTCGCCGAGGTCGTCTTCTCCGGCTGGACGTCCGCGGGCCGCCTCCGCCATCCCGTGTGGCACCGGCTGCGGCCCGACCTGACCCGGCTCGGCTGAAGAGCCCCGGCCCGGCTGACGCGAGGCGGTCACGGGAGGTGCGCGCGGGTGGCGTCGCCGGTGAGCGGGGCCAGCAGGTCGCCGTACGTCTCCGCCCGCTCCAGCACCTGCTCGGGGGTGAAGGCGAGGTCGGCAGGGTCCCGGCACGCGGCGACCTCGTCCCAGGTGACCGGGGCGGCGACGCCGGGTGCGCCCTCCCGCAGCCGCACGGTGTACGGGGCGGCCGTGGTCTTGGCGCTCGCGTTCTGCGACCAGTCGATGAGCACCTTCCCCCGGCGCTCGACGCGCGCCATCGACACGACGACCAGGCCCGGGTGCTCGCCCATCATGCGGGCCGCCAGCTCCTTGGCGTAGCCGCCCGCCGCCCGCCCGGCCGCCGCGTACACGGGTGCGTACAGGTGCAGGCCCTTGGAGCCGGAGACGACGGCGTGGGCGGTGAGGCCGTCGTCGTCGAGGAGCTGGCGCAGCCGCTGGGCGACCCGGCAGCAGACCACGAGGTCGGTGCCGGGGCCGGGGTCCAGGTCCAGGACGAGCCGGTCGTGGCCGTCGGGGCCCGCGCTCGCCGTCCACTGCGGGACGTGCACCTCGTACGCGCCGAGGTTGACGAGCGCGACCAGGGCGGCCGTGGTGTCGAGCACGACCTGCTCGGTGACGCCCTCGCGGTGCTCCACGGGCACCACCCGCACCCACCGGGGAACTCCGCCGGGCGGGTTCTTGGCGATCCAGCTCTGCCCGCCGGGGCCCTCCGGGGCGCGGACGAACGAGGCGGGCCGGTCGGCCGTGTGCGCCACCATCACCGGGGCGATCCGCGCGTAGTACCGCAGGACCTGCGCCTTGGTGTGGCCGGACGCGGGGAACAGCACCCGGTCGAGGTGGGTCAGGGCCAGCCGGTGGCCCTCGATCTCCACCGCCTGCCGCTCGGGAGAGACAGACATAAGGTAGGAATTCCCCGCGGAGGGATAAAACTATGCGGACCATGTGGAAAGGTGCGATCGGCTTCGGACTGGTGTCCGTGCCGGTACGGCTCTACGCCGCCGTCCAGGAACACGGCCTCCGCCTGCACCAGGTCCACGACAAGGACGGCGGCCGGATCCACCTCAAGCGCGTCTGCGAGGTCTGCGACGAGCAGGTCGACTACGAGCACATCGCCAAGGGCTACCAGGACGACGAGGGGCACACCGCCGTCGTCACCCAGGACGAGCTGGCCGGACTGCCGCTGCCCAGCAAGAAGCTCATCGACGTGCTCGCCTTCGTCGACGCCGGCAGGATCGACCCCCTCCAGCTGTCCAGCGGCTACTACCTGGCGCCCGAGAGCGCGGCGGCCCAGAAGCCCTACGTCCTGCTCCGCGAGACCCTCAAGCAGACCGAACGCGTCGCCGTCACCAAGATCGCACTGCGCACCCGGGAGTCCCTGGCCCTGCTGCGGGTCCACGGCGACCTGCTCACGCTGCACACCATGTACTGGCCGGACGAGATCCGCGACGCCGGCGACCTGGCCCCGCCCTCCTCGGTCACGGTGCGGCCGCAGGAGCTGAAGATGGCCACGAGCCTGATGGACACCCTCTCCGAGGAGTTCGACCTGGAGGGGCTGGAGGACGAGTACGAGATCGCCCTGGGCGAGCTCATCAACGCCCACCTGTCCGACCGCCCGGTCCCCAAGAAGGAGACGGCACCCGCGCCGGACAACGTCATCGACCTGATGGCCGCCCTCCAGGCCTCCATCGACAGCGCGGCGCGCAAGCCCGGCGACAAGACGGAACGGCCGGGAAGGGGCGCCAAGAAGACGGCAGCGGCGGGGAAGACGGCCCGCGGCACCGCGAAGAAGGCGGCGGAGCCGCAAAAACGCACGGCCGCCAAAAAGACGGCGGCGGCCTCCACCGCCTCCACGGGCAGGAAGACCACCGCCAAGAGCACCACGGCCAAGACCGCCAAGAAGACGGCGGCGACCAGGAAGAGCGGCCGCCGCGCCGCCTCGTGACCCCGGACCGGCCGGTCCGCGCCGATCAGCACCGGCGCGGACCCGCCACGCTCACCGCACCGTGTCACCGGCCGGTGCGACGCCCTCGCAGACCGCCGAGGCCAGAGCCTTGCGGGCAGTCGCCACCAGCCCGTCCGCCGCGCACTGCTCGGCCGCCTCCAGGCCCTCCCGCAGCCGCTCGGCCGCCTCGGGCAGCTTCCCCGCCTCCAGCAACGCCACGCCGTGGGCGACCAGGGCCTCCGTGAGCTCGTACTTGCACGGCGAGCGGCGCAGGTGCACCACGGCCTTCTCCAGCTTCACCAGGGCCTCGTGCGGCTCGGCGACGAGGGCCGCCCGGCGCAGGGCGTCACCGACCGCCGTGTCCGTACCGAACACCGCCGCGTGCCGGACCGCCTTGTCGGCGAGCGTACGGGCCCGCTCCGGGTCCTCGTCGGCCACGGCGACGGCCAGGTCGAGCGCCCACGGAGCCCAGATGGTGTTGTGCCGGCCGCGCTCCTCCAGCTTGCGCCCGGCGGCCTCCAGCTCCGCGACCGCCTCCTTCTTGCGACCCTGGGCGAGCAGCAGCCGCCCGGCCAGGGACGCGGCGTCGGGCAGCACGATGGCAGGTGTGTACGGCGCCCGGAAACCGTTCTCCTCGGCGAAGGCCTGGGCCTCGTCGACCCGGCCGCGGGCCAGCAGCGTGTCGATCAGCAGGCACGCGCCGTCCCAGTGGATCGGCAGACCCGGGCCGAGGCGCTTGCCCAGCCGCAGCCCTTCGCGCAGGAACGCCTCGGCCTCGTCCAGCTCGCCGCGGCGGCGGAAGACCAGACCCAGGAAGTCGTGCGCGAAGGCGAGGTGCCCACCGCTCCAGCCGGAGACCTCGAAAGCCGTCACGGCTTCCTTGAAGAGCTCCTCGGACTGGTCGAGCCGGTCGGTGTAGGCGAGGGTGATGCCGATGATGCTGGGGACCTCGAAGCCCCACTCGGTGTTGGTCCAGCCCATGCCGTCGGCGAGCCGGCCCTCCACGAGGGCGCGCTCCATGTACTCGACGACCTGCACGGCGTCCTCACCGCGGATCATGCAGTCGAAGCCGCGCAGCGCGAGCAGGGTGCGCTCGGTGTTGTCCCGGCCGGGGAGCGGCTCGGCGAGCTCCGCGATGCGGCGCGAACGCGCCAGGGAGTCCTGCTCCTCCACCTGGATGCCCTGCCACAGATAGTGCGCCGCTTGCAGGCGCATCCGCCCGGGGCCGGGCGGGGTGCGGTCGGCCTGCTCCTTGACGACCGCGGCGGCCTCGCGCAGCTGGCTGTTGTGCGCGTAGGCCTGGGAGAGCCGGTAGGTGGCTTCGAGCCGCAGCTCCTCGGTGAGGTGCGGCAGGGAGAGCGCCGTCCTGAGGTGGTTGACGGTGGTCGGCGGCGAGGTGAGCAGCGCGGAGCAGCCCAGCTCGTAGAGGACCGCGGCCCGCTCCTCCTCGGGCGGCGGCTCCTGGAGGGCGCGCTCCAGACAGCGGCGGGCCGCGTCGGGCGCGCCGACCGCCAGGTGCTCGCGGGCGGCGACGCGCAACTGCTCTACCAGCTCGGAGTCGTGGTCGGGGTGGACCTCCAGCAGGTGGCGCGAGGCCGCCGCGGCGCCCAGGCCCGCCTCGGTGACGGACCAGGCCGCCTGCCCGTGCATGGCGGTGCGGGTGGCGGGCGGGATCGAGGCGTAGATGGCGGTCGCGATCAGCGGGTGGACGAATTCGAGGTCGATGGCGCCGGCGAGGATACGGGCGTGCCGCAGCTTGTCCGCGCACTCGGCCGCCTGGGCCGGGCCCATGCCCGCGAGGTTGGCGGCCAGGGACGGCTGGATCTCGGTGCCGAGGACGGCCGACGCCCAGGCGAAGCGGGTGACGGCGGGGCCGAGCCGCTCCAGGCGGGCCACCAGTCCGCTGCCGCGGGAGGCGGCGCCGAGATCGCGCAGGAGAGGGGCCGACTCCTCGACCGGTTTGAGGCCCCGGTCCTTGGCCTTGGCGATCAACTCGACGGTTTCGTAGGGGTTTCCGCCGGTGACGGCCCAGACCTCACGGCAGAAGGGGGCGTCGGAATGATCCGGGAAGGCGTTGCACACCAGCCGGTTGACCGATTCCGGCGTGAGGGGGCGCAGCTCCACAGGGCGGGCGCCGCGCGTGGCGACCAGGTCGTGGAAGACGGGTGGGACGTCGGACAGCTCCTCGGGACGGTAGGAGATGACCGCGAGCAGGGGCGTCTCGCGCAGCCGCGCGGCGAAGTACCCGAGCCAGGTGAGGGATTCGGCGTCGGCCCAGTGCGCGTCGTCGATCAGCATCACCAGAGGCTCGGGGCGCCGGGCGAGCTTGGTCACGAGGAAGTCGATGCCGTCACGGACGCCCTGCGGGTCCTGCTGGCCGACCGGCGGGACGATGCCCAGGGCGGGGCCGGCGATCTCGTACCAGCCGGCGAGCAGCTCCCTGCGCTCGGGCTCGGAGATCGGCGCCAGCACCGGCTGGAACAGCTGGCGGACGACGTGGAAGGGGACGGGCTGCGTGGACTCGCTGCCGCGGGCGAAGAGGACGGTGCACTTGCCCTCCCCCATGGCCTTCCTGCGCGTCTCGGCGAGCAACGCCGTTTTCCCCAGGCCCGCTTCGCCCCTGTAGAGCAGCAGGCCGCCGAGCCGGGACCGCCCTTCGGTCGCAGTCCCGCACAGCCTTTGCACCGCTTCATCGGCGGCTTGCAGCTCGAGCTTCCGCTCGAACAGGGCGGCGGATGCGTTCTGTTCACGCTGATGCCCTGACATGGCGTTGTCTCCCCGGAAGATGTGGTGGAGCGAGCCTAGCCCCGTCCGTGAGGCCAGGGGCAGGGTTCGGCGGACGGACCACCCGGGAGCGTGACCTCGCCCCGGCCGTCTCCGGCGCCCCCGCGCACCACGGGGACCCCACGGGAAACACGCCCCACGCGTGCCGAACAGATATTCATACGTTTCGCAAGCACATTCGGAATTCGAAGCGTGAGGCCATTATGGAGCCTTTCGAATTCCCACGTCAGGCCGATCCGGGAATATGACAACTTCGCGCCGGAGCCCCGCGCGACCGGCTACGCTCCATGTCGCGCAGCGGGTTGTGGCGACTACTTCACGGTGCGCACAAGTGCTGCGCCCGCGCCGTTCCCCGCGGCAGACATCCGGGGAATACCGCGCGCCGGGCCCCGATGCAGATACGCCCTCTTAAAGAGTTCCGAGGATCCCGATGGTTGGTACCGGCTCGTCAGTTCAACGGCGGCCCGTCTCCGCTCTGATATGGCTGATCTCCCCCCTGGTCCTGGCCGTGTGCACGGGAGCGGCCGTCCTCGCCGCGGCTCCCGACGCCCGCGTCCCCGTGGCCTGGTGCGGAGCGTCCGCCACGGTCGCGGTGGCGCTGGCAAGCTCCGAGGCCGCCCGGCGGGGACGGGTCATCGCGGCCCTGCGGCGCCGCTGCACCGAGCAGGAGGCCGCCCTGCGGTACCAGCTCGACCAGCACGAGGCGGAGACCCGGCGGCTGGCCAAGGAGCTGCTGCCCCGGGCCGTCCACCTCCTCCAGCGCGGCGCCCCCACCGAGGTCGTGCTCCGCCACACCCTCCCCGTCCACGAACTCGAACCCGGCTACGCGGCCGCCCACCGGTCCGTGCTGAAGTCCGTCATCGAGGCCGTGCAGGCGGAGGAGGGGCTGCGCGACGCCGCGCAGCGCGCCTTCGTCAACATCGCCCGCCGCATGCAGGCCATCGTCCACCAACAGGCCTACGACGTCCGGGAGATGGAGCACAAGCACGGCAACGATCCGGACGTCTTCGGCGACCTCCTCCACCTCGACCACGGCAACGCCCTGACCGGCCGCCTCGCCGACAGCATCGCCGTCCTCGGCGGCTCCCGCCCCGGCCGCCAGTGGAAGAACGAGATCCCCCTCTACAACGTGCTGCGCGGCGCCATGTCGCGGATCCTGGAGTACCGCCGCGTCGACCTCCACTCGGTGGCCGACGTCGCCGTCGTCGGGCCCGCCGTCGAGCCGGTCATCCACGCCCTGGCCGAGCTGCTGGACAACGCCACCCGCTACTCCCCCCCGCAGACCCGGGTGCACCTGACCGCCGTGGACATCCAGTCCGGCATCGCGGTCGAGATCGAGGACGCCGGCGTCGGCCTGACCGACGAGGCGCGCCGCCGCACCGACCGCGTCCTCTCCCGCGAGGGCGACCTCGACCTCGACGACCTGGGCGAGGCGCCGCGGCTCGGCCTCGCGGTGGTCAGCCGGCTCGCCCGTACGTACAACTTCCTGGTGTCGCTGCGCCCCTCCGCCTACGGCGGGGTCCGGGCCGTGCTCGTCATCCCCATGGACCTGATCACCGCCAGCAAGCACCCCGGCGGCGACATCGCCCGCGCGGCCAAGCTCCCGCCCATCAAGTCCAAGCGCCGCCCGGGCCAGAAGATCCCCCCGCCCGCTCCGCAGACGCCCCCGCCGATGATGGAGCACCCCATCCCGCCGCCGCTCGGCGACAGCGGGCTGCCGCAGCGGCGGCGCCGCCGCGGCCCCGCGCCGCTCCCGTTCGGCCGGGGCGCGGCCGAACGGCGGGACCGGCCGCCGGCCCCGCCCGCCGCGCCGGCCGCTCCGGAAGAGGCCCCCAAGCAGCCCGGGATGTGGCTGGCCGCCTTCAACCGCGGCATCAACGGGGAGTCCCTGGAGCCGGACCCCGGCCGGGTGAACAGTGATATCCCGTCGGACAAGGAAGAGTAGCCAAGTGACGCAGCCGCGGTTCAACATGGACTGGATGCTCAAGGACCTGGCAACCAGTGTTCCGCAGACCCGCCACGTGATCGTGCTGTCCTCGGACGGCCTGCGCATGGCTCAGCACGGCACCGATCCGGACGCCGCCGACCGCCTGGCCGCCGCCTGTGCCGGACTGCAGAGCCTCTCGACGGCGATCGCCGGTGAATTCCCGCACGGGGACGGGCAGATGCGCCTGGTCGTGATCGAGGTCGACGGCGGGTTCTTCTATCTGATGGCCGCCGGGGCCGGGGCCTTCCTGGCGGTGCTGGCCGACGACGACGTGGACGCCGAGCTGATGGGCATGCGGATGCGGGATCTGGTGGCCCGCATCGGTTCGCACCTCACCAGCCCGCCGCGGGTCGGCGGGTCGGTGACATGAGCACGGAGGGACCCGGCTCCCCGACGGCGCCCGGCAGCCCCGACCGGCTGTACATCCTCACCGGAGGCCAGGCCCGCGCGGAGCGGAAGACGGAGCTCGACCTGGTGACGCTGATCGTCTCCCGGTCCGAGGCCGACCCCGGCCTCCAGCCCGAGCACGCCGCCATCGTCAGGATGTGCGACTACCCGCTCTCCGTCGCCGAGATATCGGCCTATCTGGAGCTGCCGGTCAGCACCCTGACCCTGCTGCTCACGGAGCTGGTCGCGGGCCGGCACGTGGAGGCCCGCCCACCGGTCCCGGCGGCGGCGCTGCCCGACGTACAACTTCTGGAGGCGGTGATGAATGGACTACAGAAGCTCTGACTCCCCGGGGCTGGAGACCCATGCGGGGCCGCGCAGCGAGGACGTGCTGCCGGCCTCGGCCACCGCGGCCGTCAAGGTGGTCATCGTCGGCGGGTTCGGGGTCGGCAAGACGACCCTGGTGGGCTCCGTCAGCGAGATCCGGCCGCTGACCACCGAGGAGACGATGACCCAGGCCGGTGTCGGCGTGGACGACATCGCCGGGATCGAGCACAAGACCGAGACGACCGTGGCCATGGACTTCGGCCGGATCAGCATCAACGACCAGCTGGTGCTGTATCTGTTCGGCACCCCCGGCCAGGAGCGCTTCTGGTTCCTGTGGAACGGCCTGTTCGAGGGCGCCCTCGGTGCGGTCGTCCTCCTCGACACCCGCCGCATGGACGTCAGCTACGACGTCATCGGGCGCCTGGAGGAGAAGGGAGTGCCGTTCGTCGTCGGCGTCAACCGCTTCCCCCAGGCCCCCAGATACCCGATGGAGCAGCTCCGCGCGGCCATGGACCTCGACGAATCGGTGCCCATGGTCGACTGCGACGCCCGCGACCGCGCGTCCTGCCGCGACACCCTGCTCACCCTCATGCGCTACCTCTACACGCTCACCACCGCCTCCACGGAGCACCAGTGACCTTGCCTTACGAACGTCCCCGCACCACCTCCCCGGCCGCTCCTCCCCCGCAGTGCCCCGCGCACGCCACCGGCCCCGGGGGCGTCACCCGGCTCTACGGCCCGGAGGCCGAGGCCGACCCGATGGCGCTGTACGAGCGGCTGCGCCAGAAGCACGGCCAGGTGGCGCCCGTCCTGCTGCACGACGACGTCCCGGCCTGGCTCGTCCTCGGCTACCGCGAGAACCTCGACGTGGCGCGCACCCCCTCGCGCTTCTCCCGCGACTCCCGGCGGTGGATCGAGGCGCGCGAGGGCCGCGTGGCCCCGACCCATCCGCTGGCCCCGATCACCACCTGGCAGCCGATCTGCGTCTTCGCCGACGGGCGGCAGCACGAGCGCTGGCGCGGCGCCGTCAACGACAGCATCGCCCGCTTCGACAAGCGCGGCATCCGCCGCCACGTCACGCAGTACGCGAACCAGCTCGTGGACCGCTTCTGCGCCTCGGGCCGGGCCGATCTGGTGCACGAGTTCGCCGAGCAGCTGCCCATGATGGCGATGACACAGCTGCTGGGCATGCCGGAGGCGTACAGCCCCCAGCTGGTCAACGCCGCCCGCGACATGATCAAGGGCACCGAGACGGCGATCGCGAGCAACGAGTTCGTCCAGGAGACGCTGCGCAAGCTGGTGGCGCGCAAGCGCGTCGAGCCGGGCGCCGACTTCACCAGCTGGCTGCTGGAGCACCCCGCCGGCCTGTCGGACGACGAGGTGCAGCAGCACCTGCGGCTGGTGCTGATCGCCGCCTTCGAGACCACGGCGAACCTCATCGCGAACACCCTGAAGATGGTGCTCACCGACCACCGCTTCCAGGCCTCCCTGGCAGGCGGGCACATGACGCTGCCGGACGCGGTCGAGCAGGTCCTGTGGGACGAGCCGCCGTTCATCACGATCCTGGGCCGCTGGGCGACGCAGGACACGGAGCTGGCGGGCCAGCAGATCAAGGAAGGGGACGCCCTGGTCCTGGGGCTGGCCGCCGCCAACATGGACACGGTGATCCGCCCCGACCCCGACGCCCCCGTCCACGGCAACCGCTCGCACCTGGCCTTCAGCGGGGGGCAGCACGAGTGCCCGGGGCAGGACGTGGGCCGGGCGATCGCGGGCGAGGGCATCGACGCCCTGATGCTGCGGCTGCCGGACCTCACCCTCGCCGTGGAGGAGCCGGACCTGGCCTACCGCTCCACCCTGATGTCCCGTCACCTGACCGGGCTGCCGGTCCGGTTCACGGCGCGGGCGCCACTGCCTCCCGAGGAGACGGTGGCGCCCGTGCCGGAGCCGCCCGCCCCGGCTCAGCCGGAGCGGGCCGAGCAGCCGGCCATCCCCCCGGCTCCTCCGGCCCGCACCGACGGCCCGGAGGCCTCCGGTTCGCGGCGCTCGTGGTGGAGGTCGCTGCGGCGGCTGCTGCTGCGCCGGTAGCGGCCGGAGTCGAGCTGGTCCCACCACCAGGCGATGGCGGGGACGGGCAGCGGGTCCGGGCTGTCGTCCGACGGGGCCGGCTTCCACCACTCCGCGTCGGCGGCGGTCCCGTACGGATCCTGGTAGCGGGCGCAGCCCGAGGCCCAGTCCAGGTGCCCGCGGACGAAGTGGCCCAGCGCCACGAGATAGCAGCGCAGCTCCACTCCGGCCCGGGGCCAGATCTGTTCGCGTAAGCGCAGGAAGAGCGTCATGACGCGGTCGCGCATCGCCATGGCCTCTTCCTGGGCGCGGGCGGGCTCCCAGCCCCGCTCCTGGGCGAGGACGTCGATCAGGTTGAGGTTGTCGCCGGCACGCTGGATCTCCTTGTTCCGTGAGTAGAAGTCGTTGTCCCAGGCGACGAGCGTCCAGGTCATCTCGGTGAGGGCCCGGACCTCGGGCCGGTCCAGGTCGCGGTCGTCGAGCTCGTAGCCTCCGGCGATGTCCATCAGGGCCGTGGAGGGCGCCATGCCGATGGCGCGCATCCACATGGCGGCGTAGTCGTTCACGGACGGCAGGGCCCGGTCGCGGCGGCAGGCGGCCTCCCACACCAGCCCGGTCAGGTAGGTGCGCATGCCTTCGGTCCAGCGGCGCAGCTGGGCCGGAGTCGCGTACCCGGCCAGCTCCAGGCGGACGGTCCGCAGCGCCGCGGCGTGGGGCGAGTCATCCGGCCACGTCGGCAGCGGTGCTTCCAGGACGCGCATGATGCGGGAGGTCGTGTGCGCCAGGCCGTGGGCGGTGGCGGTCGACTCGTCGCACAGGGCGTCGTCGAGGGAGAACAGCACGGCGTGGAGCTTGGCCACGACGGTGAGCGGTCCGGGCTGCCCGTAGGGCATGGTCCGGGCCGTGAGGCCGCCGAAGTCGCAGCGTGCGAGGCGCTGCCGCTGGTGGGCGGAGGAGTCGAGCTGCTGCTGGAGCATCCAGTCGATCGAGGTGCGGTCGATCTCCCGGACGCACGGGTGAACCGCCGGTGGTATCGGGCAGTAGAAGGGCACGATCTCCAAGGGCTGTACTGCAATGCGCTCTCGCACGCCCGTCACGGCGCCTCCCCAGGCCGGCTCGCAGCGTTCCTGTCCACTTTTGCGCGGTACCTGCCCATGGTGGACCGGGGATAACCCGCGGCGCATACCCGGTCACACCTTTCCAGCGCGGGATGCAAGGCTCACTTCGGATCGTTTCTGATCGGACCCGGCCAAAGGAGCTTTTCCGATGAGTGGCGGCGGTGGAATATTGCACCCCGATGTCGGAGTTTTTTCCCCATGATCCTCCGATGTTCGAAAACGCAAGGGTTGGCCGGATCCCGCTCATACGTTGGGCGGACTGATGATCGATGATCTACGGCACCGGTGACGGTTCGGGCCCAGGGAGGCACGCCATGACGATGCGACCGCCGGAAGGCCCGTACGCCCGGCTGCCGGCCCGGCCCTGGCCGCGAGCGGCTGCGGCGGTGGTGGCGGGAGCGCTGCCCGCGCTCACTTTTCCCACGCCGTCGCTGTGGTGGCTGGCCTACGTGGCCCTCGTGCCCTGGCTGTCGCTGATCCGTACGGCGCCGGGCGCGCGGCGTGCGGCGCTCGACGGCTGGCTCGGCGGTGGCGGATTCCTGCTGGCGGTGCACCACTGGCTGCTGCCGAGTCTGCACGTCTTCATCCTCGTGCTGGCGGCGCTGCTGGGGCTGCTGTGGGCGCCGTGGGGCGTGCTGGTGCAGCGACTGCTGAGCGGTTCCCCCGGCCCCGCGCGCGCCGCGGTGGCCCTTCTCGCCATTCCTTCCGGCTGGTTGATGGTCGAACTTGCCCGTTCATGGGAGTATTTGGGCGGTCCGTGGGGGCTGTTCGGGGCGAGCCAGTGGCAGGTGGCACCCGCCCTGAAGCTCGCTTCTGTAGGCGGGATCTGGCTGGTTAGTTTCCTCCTCGTGGCCCTCAACACCGCCATTTCCACGGTCATTTGGGGTTCTCGCGGGCGTATCACCGGACTAGTCGGTCTGGTGGCCGTTACAGCGGTCGTCGCCGGGGTGTGGATGTGGGCGCCTTCGCCGCGCACCGCGGGCACTGTCCGGATCGCGCTCGTGCAGCCGGGGGTCGTCGACGGGACGGGCAGCGTCCAGCGCCGGTTCGAGCGCGAGGAGGAGCTCACCCGGGGGCTGGCCGGGCAGCGGGTGGACCTCGTGGTGTGGGGCGAGAGCAGCGTCGGCGGCGACCTCACGGAGCACCCGGACCTCCGCGACCGGCTCACGGCGCTGTCCCGCACGGTGGGCGCGGACCTGCTGGTCAACGTGGACGCGCGCCGCTCGGACCGGCCCGGCATCTTCAAGAGTTCGGTGCTCGTCGGCCCCGGCGGGCCGACCGGGGACCGCTACGACAAGATGCGGCTCGTGCCCTTCGGGGAGTACGTGCCGGCGCGCTCGCTGCTGGGCTGGGCCACCTCTGTGGGCAAGGCGGCCGGCGAGGACCGCAAGCGCGGCGACCACCAGGTGGTGATGCGGCTGCCGGCGTCCCCCGCCGCGCCGCGGGGCCTGCGCGTCGGCCCGCTGGTGTGCTTCGAGTCGGCGTTCCCCGACATGAGCCGGCAACTGGCGCGCGACGGAGCCCAGGTGATCGTCGCGCAGTCCTCCACCTCGACGTTCCAGAACGGCTGGGCCCCGTGGCAGCACGCCTCGCTCGCCGCGCTGCGGGCCGCCGAGACCTGGCGGCCGGTGGTGCACGCGACGCTGACCGGAGTGAGCACGGTGGCCGACCCGCGCGGCCGGGCGGTCGGCCCGCCGCTCGGCACGGACCGCAGCGCGGCCGTCGTCCGCGACGTGCCGCTGGCCGGCGGCACCAGCCCCTACGTGCAGTACGGCGACTGGGTCATCCTGGCCTCCGTGGCGGTCCTGGCCGGCACGTGCGCCGCCGGAGGCGCCACAGCCTTCCGACGGCGGGTCAGGAAGCCTGGTCCAGGGCGTCCCTGACGACGCGTTCGCACAGCTCGTGGGTGCGCAGCGCGTCCTCGGCGTCGAGGTGCTTGCCCGCCCGTACGGCGTCGAGGAAGGCGAGGACGGCCTGCTCGATGCCGCGCTGGCGGGAGACGGGCACCCAGTCGCCGCGGCGGCGGATGCTGGGCTGCCCCTTGTGGTCGATCACCTCGGCGAGGTTGACCACCTGCCGCTTGGTGTCCTGCCCGGAGACCTCCAGGACCTCCTCGGCGGAGCCGCTCATCCGGTTCATGGTGCCGATGGCCGTGAAGCCGTCGCCGGAGAGCTGGAGCACGACGTGGTGCAGGAGGCCCTCGCGGACCCGGGCGCGGACGTCCACGTGGTCGACGGCGCCGGGGACGAGGAAGCGGAGGGTGTCGACGACGTGGATGAAGTCGTCGAGCACCAGCGTGCGCGGGTCCTCGGGGAGCCCGATGCGGTTCTTCTGCATCAGGATCAGGTCGCGCGGGTGGTCGAGGCACTGGGTGTAGCAGGGGGCGTAGCGGCGGTTGAAGCCGACCGCCAGGCTCACCCCCCGGTCGCGGGCGAGCCCGACGAGCCGCTCGCTCGTGGCGAGGTCGTAGGCCAGGGGCTTGTCGACGTAGACCGGGACGTCCGCTTCGAGGAGGCGGGTGACGAGCCCGGGGTGGGCGGCGGTCGCCGCGTGGACGAAGGCCGCGTCGAGGCCGGCGTCGAGCAGGGAGTCCAGCTCGGTGTGGCACTGCGCGTCCGGGATGCGGTGGGTGCCGGCGACGCGCCGGACGGTGGCGGCGGTACGGGTGTGGAGGTGGAGTTCGAGCCCGGGCTGTGCGGCGAGTACCGGAAGGTACGCCTTCTGCGCGATGTCCCCGAGCCCGATGCAGCCGACCTTCACAGCGCCTCCCTGGTGCGTGCCTTCGTTTGTGAAGCATACGGGCGTACGAGAGCGGGGCTGAGGGCGAGCGTCCGCGGGCTGTTGCGCGGCGTGCTCGCGGGGAGCGCCGGGGACGGGAAAACCCTTGGCGGGGCGGGCGGCCGGGCGGGAGGATGACCGCCATGATCAGCACTGAACGCCCCGAGCCCCCCACGATCGCCGACGAGCGCACCGCCCTGGAGGGCTGGCTCGACTTCCACCGCGCCACGCTGGCCCACAAAGTCGCCGGCCTGGACGAGGCGCAACTGCGCGAAGCCTCCGTGCCCCCGTCGACGCTGAGCCTCATGGGCCTCGTCCGGCACATGGCCGACGTCGAGCGCAGTTGGTTCCGCCGCTGCCTCGCCCGCGAGGACGCCCCGCCGATCTATTACACCGACGCGGACCCGGACGGGGACCACAACGTCACCGCGGAGGACAGCTGGGAGGAGGCGTACGCCACGTGGCAGGCGGAGATCGCCGCGGCCCGGGACATCGTGCGCGGGCGGTCGCTGGACGACCTCGGCTTCGCGCCCCACCGCAACAAGGAGTTCGACCTCCGGTGGATCTACATCCACATGATCGAGGAGTACGCGCGCCACAACGGCCACGCCGACCTCATCCGGGAGCGGATCGACGGGGCCACGGGGGCGTGAGCGGCGCCATGGGAGCCTGAGCCGGAACATGGGCTTGAGCGGCGCCGCGAAGGCCTGAGCGCGCCGCACGCCTGATCGCACATCACCCGTGCGGGGAATTCCCAACGCGGACGGCCGCAGAGCAGAGTTGAGCGAGTGCATCGACTGCCCGTAATGACGGTCATGGCGGCGGTGGCGATGGCGGCCGCCGGGTGCGTGTCCGTCTCTCAGCCGCCCTCCTCCCACGCACCGCCCCGCCTGCCGGGCCACGCCCGGCCGGGCGATCCCGCGCCGGGCCGGGCCCGCGAGGGCCTGATCACCATCGGCCCGGACGGCGCGGGCGGCCCGCAGAGCCCCGGGCAGGACGCGGGAGCCGCCACGGCCGGCGACGGCCCGGCCGGGAGCGCCCCGGGGCCCGACGGCGCGATCGCCCCCTCCGGCCGCTTCCGGCTCCGCGACGACGGGGGCCCGCCGGGGACCTACGGCTTCGGCGATCCCCCCGGGCCGTCCCACGACGGCGCGGAGCCGTCGCGCTCCGCCGGCTCCCCGTGGCTCCCGCACCCGCCCCGGAGGGCGGGCCGCTCCTGGGCCTCGCCGGACCGGCCCGCGTCGCCGGACTTCAGCCCGCCGTTGCCGCAGAGCGAGGTGCCCGCCCCGCCGCCGGAGCAGCAGCACACCGCCGATTCCCCGCCCGCGTCCGAATCCCGGCAGGAAGCCCCGCCGCCCGCGCAGGCGCCACCGCCGGCACCGGCGCCCGCACCCCGTGCCCGTACCAACCCCCGTAACAACAACGTCTGCGCCATGGGCCGGGAGCACGGGCGCTGGCAGCAGGGCGGCGACGCCTCACGGATCTGCGACTCGGTGTACGGGCACTGAGCGCCGCCGCGGTGCGGCCGGGGCGGGCGGGCGCGCAGCCCGCCCGCGGGCCCCGGCCGGGACCCGGTCAGACGGCCGGCACGTCCGCCAGGTCCGGGATCCGCCAGTCGATCGGCTCGTGGCCCTGGGCCGCGACGGCCTCGTTGATCCGGGTGAACGGGCGGCTGCCGAAGAACTTCTTCGCCGACAGCGGCGAGGGGTGGGCGCCCTTGACGACGACGTGCCGGGACTCGTCGATCAGCGGCAGCTTCTTCTGGGCGTAGTTGCCCCAGAGCACGAAGACGGCCGGGTCGGGCCGGGAGGCCACGGCGCGGATGACGGCGTCGGTGAACTTCTCCCAGCCCTTGCCCTTGTGGGAGTTGGGCTCCCCGCCGCGGACCGTCAGCACGGCGTTGAGCAGCAGGACGCCCTGCTCGGCCCACGGCTGGAGGTAGCCGTTGTCCGGGACGTCGTAGCCGAGCTCCTCGCGCATCTCCTTGTAGATGTTCCGCAGGGAGGGCGGGGTCTTCACGCCCGGCCGGACCGAGAAGCACAGGCCGTGACCCTGGCCCGCGCCGTGGTACGGGTCCTGGCCGAGGATGAGGACCTTCACCTGCTCGTACGGGGTCGCCTCCAGGGCTGCGAAGACCTCCCCGCGCGGCGGGTACACCGGTGCCTTCGTGCGCTCCTCCTCCACGAAGTCGGTGAGCTCCTTGAAGTAGGGCTTGTCCAGCTCCTCGGCGAGGACACCGTGCCAGGACTGGGGCAGCACGTCGGTGACGGTCACGTCAACAACCTCCGGGGTTCGTTCCGTTCTCGTCGGAGAACTTACCGGTGACCACTGACAACGGCCGATCCGAGCCCTCGGCCCCGGCCCCGGCTGCGGCCCCCGGGGCCGCCCGCGCGGGCCCGGGAGCGCTCAGAAGCCCGCGTTGAGGAAGATCCCGCCGTCCACGACGAGGGTCTGCCCGGTGATCCACGCGGCGGCGTCCGAGAGCAGGAACGCGGCCGCTCCCCCGATGTCCTCGGGGACCCCGAGGCGGCCGAGCGGGTACGAGGCCACGACCTCCTCCTCGCGTCCCTCGTAGAGGGCGGCGGCGAACCTGGTCTTGACGACGGCCGGGGCGATGGAGTTGACGCGCACCCCCGGGGCGAACTCGTGAGCGAGCTGGAGCGTGAGGTTGACCATCGCCGCCTTGCTCATGCCGTACGCCCCGACGAACGGGGAGGCGGAGATCCCGGCGACCGACGCGATGTTGACCACCGCCCCGCCGTTGCCCTTCTGCCAGGCCCGCCACGTCTGCTGGGCGAAGCCGAGGGCGGAGATCACGTTGGTCTCGAAGACCTTGCGGGCGACGCCCAGGTCGAGCTCGGCCATGGGGCCGAAGACGGGGTTCGTCCCGGCGTTGTTGACCAGGTAGTCGATCCGGCCGAACTCCTCCATCGCGTGCTCGACGGCGGCGGCCTGGTGGGCCTCGTCGTGGGCCTTGCCCGCGATGCCGATCGCCCGGCCCGCGCCGAGCGACGCGACGGCGTCCTTGAGGGTGTCCTCGTTGCGCCCGGTGATCACGACGCGGTCGCCGCGGTCGACCAGCGCCCGCGCGATGCCGTAGCCGATGCCGCGGCTGGCGCCGGTGACGAGGGCGACCTTGCCGGTGTCCTGCTGACCGGCCTGCTCCTGCTGCTGTGCAGTCATCTCCGTGCTTCCTGTCAGTTGAGCGGTCCGCCGGCCACGTACAGGACCTGGCCCGAGACGAAGCCCGCCTGCTCGCCGGTGAAGAAGGCGACGGCGTTGGCGATGTCCTCGGGCTCGCCCACGCGCTGCACCGGGATCTGGGTCGCCGCGGCCGCCTTGAAGTCCTCGAAGCCCATGCCGAGGCGCTCCGCGGTGGCGGCCGTCATGTCGGTGGCGATGAACCCCGGGGCGACGGAGTTGGCCGTGATGCCGAACTTGCCGAGCTCCTTGGCGAGGGACTTCGTGAAGCCCTGCACGCCGGCCTTGGCGGCGGCGTAGTTGGCCTGGCCGCGGTTGCCGAGGGCGGAGCTGCTGGAGAGGTTGACGATGCGGCCGAAGCCCGCGTCCACCATGTGCTTCTGGCAGGCGCGCGACATCAGGAACGCGCCCCGCAGGTGCACGTTCATGACGGTGTCCCAGTCGCTCTCGTCCATCTTGAACAGCAGATTGTCACGGGTGACGCCCGCGTTGTTGACGAGGATGAGCGGCGCGCCCAGCCCGGCGGCGATCCGGGTGACGGCGGCGTCCACCTGCGCGGCGTCGGTGACGTCGCAGCCGACGGCGAGCGCCGTGCCGCCCGCCGCGGTGATCTGCTCGACGGTGCCCGCGCAGGCCGCCTCGTCGAGGTCGAGGACGGCGACGGCGCGGCCTTCCTGCGCGAGGCGCACGGCGGTCGCGGCGCCGATGCCGCGGGCCGCGCCCGTGACGACGGCCACGCGCTGCTCGGGCTTGGGCATACGGGGATCTCCTCACCTCGAAGGCGGCTCGCCCGTCCGCCTACGGCCGGACAGGTGAGCAACCGCTTAGTAGCTTCGGCGGATCAGACGCTAGAAGCCCCGCCACCCGCTGTCAACGCCTTCCCGCGCCGCCCCGGAGCTCACCTCACCAGCAGGTCCAGCAGCCGCTCCGGCTCGGCCGCCGGGTCGGCCGTCAGGCCGGCGTGCACGGGGCCGGGCTGGACGATCGTGCTGCGGGGGGCGATCAGCCAGCGGAAGCGGCGCCCCGGATCGTCCCCGGCGGCCTGGCCGGCCCGCTCCCCGCCGAGGCACACGCCTTCGACGGCGCCGAGCGCGGCCCGTACGCCCGCCACGTCCGCTGCCGGGTCGAGGGCGAGCAGCCGCGCCTCGTCGAGGTGGACGCGGGCGGCCACGTACCCCTTCGCCTGGCAGTAGACGACGACCCCGGCGTTGATCTGCTCACCGCGCTCGACGCGGGGGACGACCCGCAGCAGTGCGTACTCGAAGACATCGCGTCCGTTGTGGCGCCCGGTCACTTCCCGGCCCTTCCGTCGAGCCTGACACGCACCCACTCCGGCGCCTGCGAGGGCTTGTCCTTGCTGCGTTCGCCGACCGTGATCCGGTCGCCGATGCTCTTCGCCCGCTCCAGCAGCACCTCGACGTAGGCCCGGCGCACCGCGTCGGGGCCGTCGAAGCCCGGCTCATCCGCGAGCCACTCGTCGGGCACGTCGGCGGCGACCGCGGTGAGCAGGTCCTCGGTGACGCGCGGCGCGAGCTCGGCCGCGGCCGCGGCGAGGTCCGGGCCGAAGGTCGCGAGGACGTGGTCGGAGGCGTCGTAGGGCCTGCCCGCGGCGGCGGCCGCGCCCGGCCAGTTGTGGTGCCAGATCATGGTGGCGCCGTGGTCGATGAGCCACAGCTCGCCGTGCCACACGAGCAGGTTCGGGTTGCGCCAGGAGCGGTCGACGTTGTTGATGAGCGCGTCGAACCAGATCACGCGGCCGGCCTCGGCCGCGGAGACCTCAAAGGCGAGCGGGTCGAAGCCGAGGGCGCCGGGCAGGAAGTCCATGGCGAGGTTGAGCCCGCCGCTGGCCTTCAGCAGCCCCTGCACCTCCTGGTCCGGCTCGCAGCGGCCGATCACCGGGTCGAGCTGGATGCGGGCCAGGTCCGGCACGCGCAGGCCGAGCGCACGGCCCAGCTGCCCGCAGATGACCTCGGCGACCAGCGTCTTGCGGCCCTGGCCGGCACCGGTGAACTTCATGACGTACGTGCCCAGGTCGTCGGCCTCGACGATGCCGGGGAGCGAGCCGCCCTCACGCAACGGCGTGACGTATCGGACGGCTGTGACTTCGGGGAGCATTGCCCCAGGCTACTGCGGGGCTCCGGCGCGCCTTCGAACGCGGGTCGCCGTGGTGTGAACGCGGGCGGCTCCGGCCCCGTACGTCTCTCTGAACCGGCACGATCCGACCTGTATCTGCACGACCAGAGGAGCGCACATGAACCACGTGTCACGGGCCGCGTCCTGCGCGTCTGCTGCATCCGCCGTATCCGACGCATCTACTGCGCCTGCCGTATCCACCGCATCCCGGGCCCCGCGCGGCTCGACCCGCCGCAGCGTCGTCGCGGCCGCCGGGACCGCCGGTCTCGTCACCCTGCTCGCCGCGTGCGGCGGAGGGGACGACGGCGGGAGCGGCGAGGCGAAGGACGACAAGAGCAAGAACGGGGACGACGACGGGAGCAGGACCGGGGGCGCGGACGCGGGCAAGGGCGGGGAGATCGCCAAGGCCGCGGACATCCCGGAGGGCGGCGGCAAGGTCTTCCCCGACCGGAAGGTCGTGGTGACCCAGCCGGCGAAGGGCGAGTTCAAGGCCTTCTCCGCGGTCTGCACCCACCAGGGATGCCTCGTCAGGGAGGTCTCCGGCGGCACCATCAACTGCCCGTGCCACGGCAGTAAATTCGCCGTCGCGGACGGGAGCGTGAAGGGCGGCCCGGCGAAGAAGGGGCTCCCCGAGCAGCAGGTCTCGGTGCACGACGGGTCCCTGCACCTGGGGTGATGCCGGGCGTCAGCCGCGCCGTGGCCCGCCTCCGCTCCCGCTCCGCCAGCCGCGCAGGACGGCTTCGGCCGTGGTGACGGTGGCGACGAGCGCCAGGGTGTGGCGGACCACGGCCGCGGTGTAATCCGCGGGCACGCCGGCGATGGCGTCGGCGGGGACGACGGCCGTGTAGCCGAGGTTGACCGCGTCGAAGACGGTGTTGGGGACGGCCACGTTGGCCGAGACGCCGGTGACGACGAGGGTGCGGCAGCCGAGGTTGCGCAGCAGGGGGTCCAGGCCGGTGCCCGCCAGGGGCGAGAGCCCGTGCAGCCGCCGGACGACGAGGTCGCCGTCGCCGACCGGGATCGGGTCGGCGACGCGCACCGCGCGGGTGCCGGCCAGCTGCTGCACGGGCAGCCGCTCGGCGGCGCGGAAGAGCCGGGCGTTGCGGCCGGCGCCGCGGCCGTCGGGGCGGCGCTCGGCGACGGCGTGCACGACCTGGACGCCCGCGTCGTGCGCGCCCGCGACCAGGCGGGCGATGTTCATGAGGGCGCCGGAGGCGCGTGCGGCGGCGGCGAGCTCGGGCAGGGCGCTGTCGGGGCCGACGACCCCGTGCTGGCACTCGACGGTGAGCAGCACGGTCGTCGCGGGGTCGGGGCGCTCGGCGGGCGGGGCTGCCGGGTCGGGCGGCGGCATGGCGGTCCTCCCTGCTGGGGGTGCGGCCGGGCCGCGTGAGGGTAGCGGGCCTTGCGCCGGCGGGGGAAGGGGCCCACACTTTCTGACACTCAGTCAGATAGCGGGGTGCGGGGAGGGCGCGGGCATGGTCACCGGCCAGCGGCGGGGCCGCCGGATCATGATGACGGAGGGGGAGCTGGACGCGTTCCTCGCCGGGCAGCGCACCTGCCGGGTGGCGACCGTGGGGCGCGACGGGCGGCCGCACCTCAGCGCGTTGTGGTTCGTCTGGGACGGGTCGGCGGTGTGGCTGTACTCGATCGTGCGCAGCCGCCGCTGGGCGGAGCTGCGGCACGACGCGCGCATCGCGGTACTGGTGGACGACGGACGCGAGTACGGGGAGCTGCGGGGCGCGGAACTGTCCGGCACGGCCGCCTTCGTCGGCGAGTCCCCGCGCACGGGCGCCCCCTGCCCGGAACTCACCGCGCCGGAGGCGCTCTTCACCGCCAAGTACTTCGGCGGCCTTCCCGCAATGCCCCATGACGGCCGCCACGCCTGGCTCCGCCTGGCACCGGACGCGATCGCGACCTGGGACTTCCACAAGCTGGGGGGCGGCCGCCCGCCGGGGTGAGGGGTTGCGGGGGGGGGCGATTGGGGGCGGGGCCGCGGTCAGCCGGCCACCTTTTCGCCGGCCGTTCGCAGCGCCTCGACCGCGGCGCGGATGGAGGGGCGCCGGTCCGCATCCGCGCGCCAGATCGCGTAGACGTGGCGGCGCACGGTGTGCCGTACGGGCACGACGCGCACCCCTTCCGGCACCGGCCCGCGGCCCAGCCGCGGCGCGACGGCGACGCCGAGCCCGGCGGCGATCAGGGCGAGCTGGGTGTGGTGCTCCTCGGCCATGTGGGAGATGCGGGGCTCGATGCCCTTGCCGCGCAGGGTGAGCATCAGCCAGTCGTGACAGAACTCGCCCCGGGGCCAGGAGACCCAGTCGTCGTCGGCGAACTCTTCCAGGTCGACCCCCTCGCGGCCGGCCAGCGGATGGTCCGCCGGCATGGCCACGTCGGCGATGTCGTCGAGGATCGGGGCCTTGGCCAGGCCGTCCGGCATCGGCAGCGGCTTGTTGTACCAGTCGAGGACGACGGCCACGTCTATGTCGCCGCGGACGACCCGGGGCACGGCCTCGTCCGGCTCCATCTCCTCCAGCCGGGCCCGCAGCTGGGGGTGGGCCGCGCGCAGCTCGGCGAGGGCGGCCGGGAAGAGGCCGCGGGCGGCCGTGGGGAACGCGCCGAGGAGCAGCTCGCCGACGGCCTGCCCGCGCTGCGCCTCCAGGTCGGCCTGGGCCAGCTCGACCTGCGAGAGGATCCGCGAGGCGTGGTCGGCGAGCAGCCGGCCGGCGTCGGTGAGCCGCACGCCGCGCCCCTGTTTGGCGAGGAGCTGCTGCCCGGTCTCCCGCTCCAGCTTGGCGAGCTGCTGCGAGACGGCGGACGTCGTCACGTGCAGCCCGTCCGCCGCGGCACTGACGGAGCCGTGGCGGGCGACGGCGTTGAGGGTACGCAGGCGCTCCAGGTTCAACATATAAGCAACTCTACGCGATAAACCCCACTTAAATTTACTTGTACTAAGGCGTACGGGGCGGTCATTCTTACGACCATGCGCACCACGGCAACCTCCAGCTCCTCCGTCCCGCCGGGCCTCCCGGTCCGCCCGCTCCCCTCCTCCGGCGCCTCGCACCGTCAGCCGCAGCAGGGCCGCCCCACCGTGGACTGGAGGATCCGCTTCGGTGCGCTCGCGCTCATCTGGGGCTGCAGCTTCCTCTTCATCAAGCTCGGCACGGACGGTTTCCCGCCGCTGTACGTCGCCTTCGGCCGCATGTTCTTCGGCGCGGCGGTGCTCGTCGCGACGCTGGCCGTCAAGCGGGAGCGCCTGCCGCGCGCCGCCCGCACCTGGGGCCACCTGGCCGTCGCGGCCTTCCTGCTCAACGCCCTGCCGTTCACCCTCTTCGCCTACGCCGAACTGCGCATCCCCTCCACGCTCGCCGGGATCTGCAATGCCACGACCCCGCTGTGGGGCATGGTCCTCTCGCTCGTGGCCCTCTCCGAGGACCGCCCGACGCGGCGCCGGTTCGCGGGTCTGGCGATCGGCTTCGCCGGCGTGCTGACCGTGCTCGGCGCCTGGCAGGGCTTCTCCGGCCAGGACGCGGCGGGCACGGTGATGGCCCTCGTCGCCTCCGCCAGCTACGCGATCGGCTGGATCTACGTCCGGCGCACGCTGACCGACTCGGGCGACTCCAACCTGTCCAAGTCCGGCGCGCAGTTGCTGCTGGGCACGGTCCAGCTGGCGGTGGTCGCCCCGCTGTTCGCGCCGGTGCCGGCCTCCTTCCCCGCCGTGCCGCTGCTGGCCGTCTTCGCCCTCGGGGCGCTGGGCACGGGCCTGGCCTTCCTCGTGCAGTACGGACTGGTCGCCGAGGTCGGGCCCACGATGGCGTCCATGACCACGTACCTCATACCGGTCGTGGCGACCGTCGCCGGCGTGGCCCTCCTGGGCGAGGAGCTCACCTGGAACACCCCCGTCGGCGCGGTCATCGTGCTGGCGGGCGCCGCCCTCACCCAGAGCAAGACGGGAAGCAAGGCCGGAAGCAAGGCCGAGAGCAGGGCCGGACGGAAGTGACGGCGTCTCCCCCGCGGGGGGCATGCCGGTTGAGGGGCTGTCAGTCGTAGCGCCCCGCAGCCGAGGGACGGGTCGCGGCCGCCAGGGCGTCCGCGACCTCTTCTATTTCCTCTGCGGCCAGGCCCGAGACGGTCAGCCGCACCGCCGGAGGCGACGAAACCCGGAACCGGGCCCCCGGCGCGACCGCCCAGCCCGCGTGCAGCAGCCGCGCCACCGCCGCCGTCTCGTCGGGCACGGGCAGCCACACGTTCATCCCGCTGCGCCCGTGGGCCTCGATCCCCCGCGCGCGCAGGGCCGCGACGAGCGGGTCGCGGCGCCGCCCGTACGCGGCAGCCACCGCCGCCGCGTCCACCGCGCCGCTGCGCCACAGATGGACGACGGCGTCTTGCAGGATGTGGCTGACCCAGCCGGGGCCGAGGCGCTGCCGGCCGCGGACCCGGTCCACGGTGACGGCGTCGCCCGCGAGCACCGCGAGCCGCAGGTCGGGGCCGTACGCCTTGGCGACGGAGCGGACGACGACCCAGTGGTCGGTGCAGCCCGTGAGGGTGCGCAGGGGGAGGTCGACGATTCCGTGGCCGTGGTCGTCCTCGACGAGCAGCGCCCCGGGGTGGCCGGAGAGCACGGTGCGCAGCTCGCGCGCCCGGGCCGCGCTCACCACCGCCCCCGTGGGGTTCTGCGCCCGCGCGGTGACGATCATGGCCCGGGCGCCCTGCCGCAGCACGCGGTCCGCGGCCTCGGGCAGCGGGCCGTCGTCGTCGACGGGCACGGGGACGGCCCGCAGCCCGAGGGCCGGGACGAGGTCGAGGACAGCGCCCCAGCCCGGGTCCTCGACCGCGACGGAGTCGCCCGGCCGCAGGTGCACGGCGAGGACGCGCTCGATGGCGTCGAGGGCGCCGGAGGTGACGGCGAGCGGCCCGCCGGGCACCCCGTCCGCGGTGAAGGCGGCCCGGGCGAACCGCTCCAGCTCCGTGTCGACGGCGGGCGCTCCGTAGAGCGCGGGGGCCTCCGCGGCGCGGGCCGCGGCGGCGGCGAGCGCAGCGCCGAGCGGGGGCAGCAGGGCGGTGTCGGGATTGCCCGCCGAGACGTCCCGCACGCCGTCGGGGACCTCGACGTGGATGAGCTCGCGGGCCGTGCTGGCCGGGCGGTGGCGCACACGGCTCCCCCGGCGGCCGGCCGTCTCGATCACCCCGCGCTCGCGCAGCGTGCGGTAGGCGGCGGCGACCGTATTGGGATTGACGCCCAACTCGACCGCCAACTCCCGCATGGGCGGCAGCAGTTCGCCGGGAGCCAGCCTGCCGGCGCCCACGGCACTTTCCACGCTCGCGGAGATCTCAGCTGCGCGGCGACCCTCGATCCGATACTCTCCTAGCACAAAGAAGATTATGCACTAGTGCAATGGAGTTCGCAATGACTGCTGCTGCGCCGCCCGTCCCGCACGAGCAGCCTGTCCCGCACGAGCAGTCCGCCGCGTACGAGCAGACCGAGCGGACCACGCCGACCCGCGCCCGCGAGCGCGCCTCGTACGACCGCGAGGTCGTGCACGCGATCCTCGACGCGGGCTACGTCTGCCACCTCGGCTTCGTGCGCGACGGGGCGCCGGTCGTCCTGCCCACGCTCTACGGACGCGTCGGCGACCGGCTCTACGTCCACGGCTCGACGGGCTCGCGCCCGCTGCGCACCGCGGGCCGGGCGGGGGACGCGGGCATGCCCGTCTGCCTGACCGTCACCCACGTCGACGGCCTCGTCCTCGCGCGCTCCGCCTTCCACCACTCCCTCAACTACCGGTCGGTCGTGGTGCACGGCTCCGCCCACCAGGTGACCGAGGAGGCCGAGAAGCGCGCGGCCCTCGACGCCCTGGTCGAGCAGGCCACGCCGGGCCGGGCGGCGGACTGCCGCCCGGCCTCGGCCAAGGAGCTCGCCGCGACGGCCGTGCTCCGCCTCGACCTCGCCGAGGTGTCCGCCAAGGTGCGCACCGGCGGCGTGAACGACGAGCCCGAAGACCTCGCCCTCCCCCACTGGAGCGGCGTCGTGCCCGTGGCCCCCGCGTACGGCACGCCCATACCCGACAAGGACCTCGCCCCGGGCACTCCGCTCCCGGCTTACGTCGCTGCTCTCTGAGCGGTCCGGCGCGAGCGGCCGGCCTGAGCGGTCCGGCGCCGGGGCAGTTCGGCGCCGGGGCGGTCAGGGCAGGCCCGTCAGGGCCGGGCCCGGCTCGGCTCGGCGGGCACGTCCTCCTGAGCGTCGGCCGCCGCGCCGCCGCCCTGGGCCACCGGCGCCGCCGCGGGCTTCCTGGGCGTGGAGGACTGGGCGATGAAGGCGCCCGCCAGCACCACGGCGCCGCCGAGGGTCTGGGGCGCGGAGAGGTGCTCCCCGAGCAGCACCCAGGCCAGCACGGTCGCGACCACCGCCTCCAGGCAGGCGACCACGCCCGCGACCTGCGGCGACAGCCTGCGTACGGCCAGCACGCCGGTGAGGTACGCGGCCACGGTGGCCACGAGCACGACCCAGCCGAGGAGCAGCGCGGCCGGCACGTCCGTGCCGTTCATTCCGGCGCTCCCGGCGAGCACGGACCAGTCCATGCCCCAGGGACGGGCGACGGCAGTGAGGACGAGGGCGCCGACGAGGAGCCCGTAGGCGATCACACCGAAGGGGTCGGCGGGCTCCTCGCCGTCGCTGCCGTGGTCGCACAGCACGAAGTAGCCCACCTGGCAGCACGCGGCGCCGAGGGCGAGCAGCAGGCCCACCGCGTCGAAGCTCATGCCCGACCACACCTCCACCACGCAGGCGAGCCCGGCGACGGCGAGCACCACGCCCACGGCCGCGGCGCGGCTGACCGGGCGGCGCTGGACGAAGCGCACCCACCCCAGCAGGAGCGCCGGCCCGAGGTATTCGACGAGCAGCGCCACACCGACCGGGATCCGGGATATCGCGGCGAAGTAGCAGGCCTGGACGCCGGCCACGGCCAGCAGGCCGAATCCGGCGAGGAGTGCGGGGCGGCGGGTGACGAGGGCGCGGTGGCGCCACGCGACCGGCAGCAGCACCAGGGCGGCGCCGGCCGCCCGTAGCCACACCACGTGCAGCGGGTCGAGACCCGCCTGGATCAGCGGCTTGGCCGCGACACCGGAACCACCGAACGCGAGGGCGGAGACCAGGGCGAGGCCCAGGCCCGCACTTCTCCCTTGAGAGGCTTGCATCGGCACATCATGCCAGCCGATGACATGACCGTCACCCCTCAATGGTCATGACGTACCGATCACCGGATCCCAGGCGCCGGCGACACATGACGACGACGTCACGGCACCTCATGGCCCATCAGGTCGAGATCGGCCGCGAGCGCCGCCGTGTCCACGCCCGCGCGGCGCATGACCTCGGCCGCGCGGCAGCGGTGGTCCTGGGCGAGCGCCGCCAGGAGGTCCACCCCTTCCGCACGGTCGCCGCCCCGCGCGCAGGCCCGGGCGTACGCACCCTCCATGGCGGTGGCCGCCGCGGGCGACCAGCGGGGCGCCCGGCAGCCGAGGAGGACGGGCAGCGAGCCGGAGTCCTCGACGGTGCCTCTCCAGCGCAACCCGTAGCCGATGGTGCGCTGGACGAGATAGCCGAGCAGCCGTACGGACCGGTCCTTGCCCCGGCCGTTCACGGCCCGGCACACGGCGGGGTCCGCCTCCATCAGGGTGTGGAGCAGGTGGGCGGTGTCGACCTGCCCGTCCCCGTCCCGAACGGCGCGCCTGCGGGCGCCCGTGACCGCGGCCGCCAGCTCGGGGCTGAACAGGCCTTCCCGGACGACGCCCGTCGCCCCCTTGTCTCCTATGCGGCTCTGCACCCTCCCACCCCATCAGTCACGAACCGCCGGGTCATCCCCGTAGGGAAGCATTCACGCATCCCACGGCGGTTGGGTGCGCGCCGCGGATTCCTCCTCCTTGAGGAGGACGGGCGCGCCGTCGTTCTCAGGGGTGTTCCCGGACAGAACGCGGGAACACCCCTTCGCGGCCGCACAATCGGCTCATCCCTCGTCGGCGAGGATGAGGTAGAGCTTCTTGCGCGATTCGTTGATGACGTCGAGGGCCTTCTGGCGCTGCTCGGGGGTGCCGGTCTTCCACACCTGCCCGAAGGCCTCCAGCAGCCCGAAGCCGGCCTGCCGTATCTCCTGCGCCGCCTCCCAGTCGACGCCGCGGCCGACGTCCTCCCAGGGGGCGTCGGGGCCGGCCTCGGCCTCGGTGCGGCCCTCCGCGGTGAGGCTGAACAGCTTCTTGCCGCCCTCGCTCGCGCTCTCGATCAGACCCTCGTCCTCCAGCATCTGCAAGGTCGGGTAGACCGACCCCGGGCTGGGCTTCCAGGCACCGCCACTGCGCTCGGCGATCTCCCGGATCATCTCGTAGCCGTGCATGGGCCGGTCCTTCAGCAGGGACAGGATCGAGGCGCGCACGTCGCCCCTCCTGGCCCGGCCACCGCCGTGCCCTCCCCGGCCACGCCCCCAGGGCCCGCCACCGAACGGCGGCCCCCCGAAACCGGGCCCGAAACCCCCGAAGGCGGCCCGCCGCCCGTCGAAGTCACCCGCACCGCGCGGGCCGGGTCCATGGTGCTCGTATCCACGTGAACGTCGCATGACGTTCCTCCAATCGTTGATCACTGTCGCCGATCAACACTGTCGCTGATCTGTCGCGACACTTCAACGATATATCGGAACCGATCGCCTGACAATGCCCTCCCGCAGCCGACGCTCGCCCTGTGTCAGCGAACCTTGGCCGCTTGCCACTGAAGATCGACCGCGCAGGTCAACGCGTTAAGGACCCCTTCGGTACAGCAGCCCGAAGGCCCGGCCGGCCCCCCGCGCAACGGCGCACCACGAGGGCCAACCGCTCCTCAACCCCGCGGGCCACCCCAACCTCTCCGCCCCCGATGCCCGACGCTCATCGAGGGGCGAGGCGGGATCGTCGGTGTCACGTGCGGCGAACGCGAGTGCAGCCGGAAGTGGTGACCAGGGCAGCACCGTCCCTGCCCACGACTACCGTCGCCTCTTGATCGCGGGCCCATTGGGGTGCTGTTGCCACGCGCTCAGGCTTTTTTCGCGAATTCCAGCAGGACCTTGTCGATGATCGTGACCGAGCACCCGCCCCAGAGGCGGAGTGTGCGAATGCTGGTGAGGGTTTCCCAATTGGGGGGCTTGACGGGCTTGGGTTGCTGGTCGACCTTGTCGGTGGGGATGTCGAAGCGGATGTAGAGGTCGCCCTTGAACGCGTACACCCGGTTCTTGTCCCAGCGAATGATCGCGTCGATGCCGCTGCCGAAGCCGGCCGGTTCGAACCCTTCCCAGTGCCGGCCGATCTTCAGAGGGAAGCCGTCGTCGACTTTGTTGAGCTTCAGGTTGTACCGGAGGCACTGGTCGCCTTTGAAGAAGTAGACGTAGTCCGAGTTCCACAGCAGGGCGGCATCAATGTCGCGGTCGAAGCCCGGAGCCTTCGTGCCGGGCCAGCCATCGGCGGTCTGTTTGGGGTAGCCCTCGTCGACAGTCAGGGTCGACAGCGTGCAGCGCACGTAGCTGCTGCCGGACATGAAGTAGATCTTGTCGGTCGACTCCAGGAAGATGGAAGGGATGCTCTTGCCGGACGACGCCGCTCGTGAGAGCCAGTCCAGTGCTTCCGCGGATCCCTTCCACGCCTTCGCGAAGGGGCGGCTGCCCACCGGCTTGTCGTCATTCTTGGAGCCCACGACGAACAGGGCCTTCTCCCCGTTGAGCTGCTCAACGACATAGCAGCAGTGCTTCAGGTCATATTCGGCCATCAGCCCCTCCATGGGCTTACTGTCGGCGTCGACCACGGACGGGCCGACCGTACGCAGCCCACAGCTAGCGCATGCCTCCGGTGTATCCGGCACGCCGCGCCATCCGAATCACCCGTACCGGTCAGGGCTGGCAGCCCGCTGCGGGGCGCACGAGGGCGACCGTCCACCCGTCCCGCATGCCAGTCGGACGGGCACCGGGATCGAGAAACCGGTGATCCGAATGAAACGCCCTAGCCCCTGCGGCGCGGCGCCGGTCAGGCATTGCTGGTGAAGCCGGGGACGTGAACGGCGGTCAACCTTCAGTGGCAAGCGGTCAAGGTTCGCCGGCGCAGGACAACGGTGTTCCGCCTCACTCATAGGCGACCGGCTCGGGGTCGGCGTCGAACGCGTCGAGCACGTCCAGCACCGCGTCGCCGTTCGCCCTCGCCCACTCGGTCAGCGTGCGGATCGGTCCGATCAGCGTCGCCCCGAGCGGGGCGCGCTCGCACTCGACGCGGGGCAGGCGCCGCAGACATGGCGGTTCAGGCCCGGCGACGAGGTGTCCGTGCCGGTCGCCGGTCTGACGGCGTGGCAGGGCCTCGTCGGCCTCGGCCGCGTGAGCGAGGGCGACCGCGTCTGCTCCACGGCGGTGGTGGCGGGGTCGGCCAGGTCGCCATCCAGATCGCGAAGGCGCTCGGCGCGCACGTGATCGCGACCGCCGGCGGGAGCAAGCGGGGGTTCGTCGAGGGGTTCGGCGCCGACGAGGTAATCGACTACTCGGCCGTCGACTTCACCGAGGCGGTCCGCGACATCGACGTCGCGCTCGACACGATCGGCGGCAACACCGCCGAACGGTCCCTCGACGTGCTCCGCCCAGGCGGCCACCTGGTGACAGCGGCCGCCGAGGAGGATGCGGAGCTGGTTGCCCCGTTCGAAGCGGCCGGCATGCGCTTCAGCGGCATCGCGGTCGGCCCCGATCCGGTCGCCCTACGAGGCCTCGTCGCACTCGTCGAACAGGGCAGGCTCCGAGTCCATGTCCAGGAGACGTTCCCGTTCGAACGCGCCGCCGAAGCGCACCGGTTACTCGACGGCGGTCACCTCCAGGGCAAGCTCGCCCTCGTCTGATTCCGTCGAAGGCTTAGCGGCCTTCGCGACGATCGGCCGGATCCGGAATGCGGATTCAGGACCGCTCAAGGAGCTGCGCCGGCAGGGCGGTGTCGCGCAGATACCGCTCGTACGGGAAGCCGGCTTCGAGCAGGGTGTTGCGCAGCTCGCCGTAGAGCGGTTTCCCGTTGCCGTGGAAGGCCTTGCGGCCGGCGTCGGTGACGCCGACCAAGCCGTCGCCGCGCTCGGCTGCGGGAGCCTGTGGCTGACGGTCGCGTTCGTCACCGTCCCGGACGTGATGGCCACCGCGATCGGCTTCAACCGGACCCCGTTCGAGTTCGAGATCGCTTTCGCCAACCTCGGGCTCGCCGTCATGGGCTTCCGCGCCGCCTCGCCCTCGGCCACGGCCCGCGAGCGCATCACCGTCGGCCTGGGCGCCGGCATGTTCCTCTGGGGCGCGGCGATCGGCCACGTCTACCAGTGGTTCGCCAACGGCGACCACGCTCCGGGCAACACCGGTGGAGTCCTGGTCTGCGACCTGCTCTTCCCCGCAGTCATGATCATCCTCGCCCGTCGCTCGCGTCGCCTGCCCACCGCCGAGCAGCCTGCCGCCGCAGCCCTCGCCTGACGCCCTGCCGGGCACTCGCCGTGCTGGAGCACCCCGCGATGAGGGTTCACCATCCAGCTCCGGCTGTAAAGCGAGCTTGACAGCCGTCGAGAGGTGACAAGTAGGCTTTACACGTGCGAAACAGCGTCAGGAAACTGCGGTCGTCGCGAGGGCTCTCCCAGGGCCAGCTGGGCACAGCCCTCGGGGTCTCAAGACAAACGATCAATGCCATCGAGACCGAGCGGTACACGCCTTCCCTGCCGCTCGCCCTGTCCATGGCCAAGTTCTTCGAGGTCAGCGTTGAGGAGATGTTCCACGCCGATGAGAGCCCAGCAGATGACCAGTAACACAGCCAGGCGGTCCGTCCCCGGCTTCTTCCTCGCCCTCGGAGGCGCCTGCCTCGTGGCCTCGGCTTTCGGCGGGCGTCTCGCTCTCGGCCTGGTGACGTTCGGGATCCTGGCGGTCTGCAGTCTTGCCTTAGTGCTGCTGGGACGCCGGAGCGAGACCTATCAGGGCCTCACCGAGAGGGAACCCGACGAGCGCTTCGCCCGGATATCAGGGCGAGCCTGGGCCGGCACGGGCGTGGTGCTTACGGTGGGGAATCTCTACGCCTTCATCGGTGACCTGGCATCCGGACGAAGCGGCGATCCGTACTTCTGGTTCGTGGCCACCGCCGCCATCACTTACATCGCGTTCGTCGCCTTCTGGTCTCGGCGTACCTAAGACGCCGGCCATCGCCTCGAACCTGGTCACCGGAGGCCGGTGCCGGGCGGTGCCGGCGCCGATCGATGAGCGGAGGGGGCCGCGTCCTGGGACTCATCGAGCAGGAAGGGTGACCCGGGCGCTTCAGGCGCCCGAAGCGGCGGGCTGCCAAAGAGGAGTTGGCGCGGGCCACATTTTGTTAATTGGCCCTGGCCTGCCGGTTCTTCGGGACCGTAGCGTCCGGCCATGCGTATTCGAATCGTCGACGCCTTCACCGACCGCCCCTTCGCCGGCAACCCGGCCGGGGTCGTCCTCTTCGACGGGGCCTTCCCCGAGGACGACCGGCTCCAGAAGATCGCCGCCGAGGTGAACCTCTCCGAGACGGCCTTCGCCCGCCCCCTCACCGGCTCCCCGCAGGGCGCCGACTGGGCGCTGCGCTGGTTCACGCCCCTGACCGAGGTCGACATGTGCGGCCACGCCACGCTCGCCACGGCGCACGTCCTGCACTCCACGGGCACCGCGACCGGCACGGTCCGCTTCGCCGCGCGCTGCGGCATCCTCTCCGCGACGGCGCACGAGGACGGGTCGATCACCCTGGACTTCCCCACCGCACCGCTCACCCCCGCCGCTCTCCCCGACGGCGCGGCCGAAGCGCTGGGCACCGAAGTGCGCAGCGTCCAGGACACCGGCCCGCACATCGGCGACCTGCTGGTCGAGCTGGCCGACGAGAAGACCGTACGGGCCCTGACCCCCGACGTCCGGGCCCTCGGCCGGCTCTCCCGCCGCGGCGTCATCGCCACCGCCCCGGCCGAGGACCCGTCCCGCGGCTACGACTACGTCTCGCGCTGCTTCTTCCCGAACGTCGGCATCGACGAGGACCCCGTCACGGGCAGCGCGCACACCGCGCTCGCCCCGTTCTGGTCCGGGCGGCTCGGCCGCGACGACCTGACCGGGCTCCAGGCGTCCGCCCGTACGGGGCTGGTGCGGACCGGGCTGCGCGCCGACCGCACGCTGCTGACCGGCTCCGCCGTGACGGTCATCGACGGCGAGCTCCTGGCGTAGGCCGTGGCCGGCGGCCCGACGGCGCGGACGTGCCGTCAGGCCGTCGGCAGCCAGCCCACCTTGCCCGCGAGCAGCGCGTACCCCACGAACGCCACGGTGTCGATCAGCGCGTGCGCGGCCACCAGCGGCCCGACCCGCCCCCAGCGCCGGTAGAGCAGGACGAAGACCGCGCCCATCACCATGTTCCCGAGGAACCCGCCGACGCCTTGGTACAGGTGGTACGAACCGCGCAGCACCGCACTCGCCGCGAGTGCCGCCGCCGGGGTCCACCCCAGCTGCCCCAGCCGGCGCAGCAGGTACCCGACGACCACGACCTCCTCCAGCACCGCGTTCTGCACCGCGGACGCCACGAGGACGGGGATCTTCCACCACACGTCGGGCAGCGACTCCGGCACCACGGTCAGGTTGAAGCCCGCTGCCCGTACGCCGAGGTAGAACAGCAGGCCCGTGCCGCCGATGGCCGCCGCCAGACCGGTGCCGCGCGTCAGGTCGAAGCCCGGGCGGTCCCGGTCGAGCCCGACCGCGCGCAGGCCCGGCGCGCCCTCGCGCAGCAGCAGGTGCGCCACCAGGAGGACCGGCACGAGCGCGGTTGCGATGCCGAAGACCTGCCAGGACAGGTCGAGCCAGGGGCGGCCGGGGGCGTGCGAGGCGTTGAGGTTGGCGGCCTGGTCCTTGAGCCCGCCCGGCCTGGTGAGCGCGCCGGTGAAGCTGATCAGCGACGAGACCGCGCTGGCCCCCAGGGACAGCGCCAGGACGAGCAGCGTCTCGCTGCGCAGCGTGCGCCGCCCGACGACGGCCGCGCCGGGCGGCGGGCCGGGCGGCGGGCCGGGCCTGGTGCCCGGCACGATGCCGTCCTCACCCTGTGCGTTCTGCCCCACCCGTGCCTCCCCTTCCTCCCGCCCCACCAGCGGAGAGGCGCCGTGCCGGGCCGCCCGAGGCGGCGGCCGCCGTCACAGCTTGCCCGACGCGCCGGTGTGCGTGGGGCAGGGGGTACGGGTGAGGGGGACGTGTCCGCCGGCGGACCGTCACCGGGCGATGGGCTCAGTCCCCAAGACCCGCCGGCCACGTGTGCACCGGCGCCCCCGTCCGCATCAGCTCGCAGTAGCGCCTGGTGGTGGCGGCCAGCGCCTTGTGCCGGTCCAGGCCGCGCTCCAGGGCCCGGTGGTACGCGGCGGCCTGCCACGTGGCGCCGTTGGTACGGCTGCGGCAGCGGCCCTCGACGACGCCGAGGTAGCGGTCCCGGTCGGCGGGCTCCACGCCCCAGGCGTCCAGCCCGGCCGCGGCGAGCGGCAGCAGCTCCTCCTGGACGAGCCGGACGGCGGGCATCCGCTCCAGGGCGCCGGCGCGCCCGCCCGGCTTGGGCCAGCGCAGCCAGGCGTCGATGCCGTGCCGGCAGGCCGCGTCGAAGTTCTCGGCGGCGACGGCGAACGGCATCCTGCTCCACACCGGCCGCGGCTCCTCGGCGAGCGCCCTGACCAGCCCGTAGTAGAAGGCGGTGTTGGCGATGACATCGGTGACGGTGGGGCCCGCGGGCAGCACGCGGTTCTCCACCCGTAAGTGGGGCACGCCGTCGGCGACCCCGTAGACGGGCCGGTTCCAGCGGTAGATCGTCCCGTTGTGCAGGGTCAGCTCGTGCAGCATCGGCACGCCGCCCTCGTCGAGCACGCGCACCGGGTCCTCGTCGTCGGAGATGGGCAGCACCGGCGGGAAGAAGCGCAGGTTCTCCTCGAACAGCTCGTACGCGGAATCGATCCAGCGCTCGCCGAACCACGTGCGCGGCCGCACCCCCTGGGCCGTGAGCTCGGGCTGGCGGGTGTCGGTGGACTGCACGAACAGCGGCGGGCGGGACTCGCGCCACAGCTCCCGGCCGAAGAGGAAGGGCGAATTGGCGCCCACGGCGATCTGCGCGGCCGCGACGGCCTGCGCGGCGTTCCACACGGCGGCGAACCGCCCCGGCGTCACCTGCAAATGCAACTGCACCGACGTGCAGGCGGCTTCGGGGGCGATCGACTCGGCGGTGCAGGTCAGCCGTTCGACGCCCTCGATGTCGATCGTGAAGTGCTCGCCCCGGGCGGCCACGACCTGCGCGTTCAGCATCGCGTAGCGCTCGTCGGCGGAGAGGTTCGCCGAGACCAGATGACGGTCCTCCAGGGTCGGCAGAATACCGATCATCACGACCCCGGAATCGACTTCCATGGCTTTGCGGTCGGCATAGTGGAGGGTGGTGCGCAACTCCTCGGCAAGCTGGTCGAGGACGCTTCCGGAGAGCCGGTGCGGAACAATATTCACTTCCAGGTTGAACCGGCCGAGTTCAGTCTGGAAATCACCGCTGGCGATACGCTCCAGCACTTCGGCGTTCACCATGCTCGGCATCCCGTCGGCCCCCGCGAGATTCAGCTCGATCTCCAGGCCCATGAGATTCCTGGGACGGTCGAAACGCTTCTCTTCCAGCAGTCTCGCCAGTGCTTCCAGGCACTGCCGGAGCTTTGCCCGGTGGCGCTGCCGGTCGGCGAGGCCGATGCCCCCGGCCACGACCTTGTCCCCCATTGCAGGGTCCCTCCTCACATGGGTCGCCGCGGCGCCGGCGGCTCGCGTCACGGTCGATGATGCCCAGCCAATGTGATCGATAACGCCCCGCCGGGACCGCATACCCGCTAGGCTCTCGGCAACGCATCCGGTGGCACATTCCGTGGGCATGAAGGGTCGCCCGGGCAATCCCTATAGCACCGGTGACGACGCTGGTGATAAACACCGACGAGATTCGGCCTACCCTGCCCGGGGAAGAATACGAGGTGGCGTGCCCGGCCATGGCACAGAATCACCGAAATCACCCCCTGACGGGGCCCTGATATCCCCTTGCCGGAAATACTGGCGACAGCTAGCCGAAACACCATGTGAACACGTGTCGTATAAACTTCGGGGACGAGGCGGAGAGTAGGCGCCCGGCCCCGGCTGCCGGTAAGGTCCCGGCCCCCCTCTGACCCCGCACGCCGACAGCGTCGTCCGCACCCTGCCCAGCACCACGTGTCTCCGAAGTGAGAGGCGACCCACCATGCCGCTGCATGTCCCCCCGGCCCCTGCGCCCGCCCTGCGCAGTGTTCTGAGCGCCCTCGGCTCCCCCTCCGCCGTGCGCGAGGCCCGCACCCCGTCGCTGAAGGCCGCGCAAGGGCCGCTGACCCCCGAACTCCCCCTGCCCGTACACGTGCTGGAGCAGGTCACGGGCCGCGGGGGCGCGCCGCGCAGCCGGCTCACCGGCTGGCGGTTCCTGATCCGCGGCGCGGAGCGGGTGGTGGCCGCGGGCGAGACGGTGCGGACCGCGGACGGCTGGAAGTTCGCGCACTTCTGCGAAGGCCCCTATCTCGCCTCGACGGAGCGCGCACTGCGGCAGGCGGAGGCGATGGCGACCCCGTACCAGCCCCGGCTGCTGTCCGTGCCCGAGCTCTACATGCTCACCCTCTGGCTGCACGGGGACGTCACCGCCGACGCCTCCT
The DNA here is from genome assembly GCF_003626645.1 of Streptomyces klenkii. Classification (GTDB taxonomy): domain Bacteria; phylum Actinomycetota; class Actinomycetes; order Streptomycetales; family Streptomycetaceae; genus Streptomyces; species Streptomyces klenkii. The sequence goes on from NZ_RBAM01000014.1 coordinate 111,950, forward strand.
CCGGGCTGCCCGGCCCCGGCGACCTCCTGGTGCCGCTCGCTCCCGCCCCTCCCGGCATCGCCGCGCACCGCCCCCACCGGTTCGCCGATCTGCTGCCCGTCCTGACCCTCCGTCTGACGCCCGCGCCGCTGCTGAAGACGCCCGCCTGACCGGGCTCCCGCCCCGCTCCGTCGTCCGTGCGCCCCGAGGCCCCTGCCACGGGGCGCACACGTGTGCTCATCCTCCTGGGCTAGCCCGTACCGGCCACGTACAACCATCCGTCCGGGCAGTCGTGTTGGGAGCAACCGCCCGCATGGGTGACGCGTCTCCAACGAGTGAGGAGCGCTGCCGGGAAATCCCTGCGGAATCTCGCCCGTGGGGCAACACTGGTATCGACCAACCGATTCGCCAACGGGGGGCGGCATGAACACCGAATCGAGCCGCACGACAGCCACCACATCACAGCGAAAGAACCTTCCCATGTGCCAGCACCAGCCCACGTGCCCCTCAGCCGACTCCACCGACCGGGAAGCCGCGCACCTCGTGGCGCACCACCCGGAGCAGGGCTGGAGCCTGCTGTGCAACGGCGTCCTGCACTTCGAGGACACCGGTGAGCTGCTGCCGGACGGCCGCGTCATCGCGCCGCACCGGCCGCTGGATCCGGGAAATGTGGTGACGGCCGCCTGAGCTCGCACCACCGCACCAGCACCGAAGGCACCGCACGCACGACACGCACCGCACGTACGGCACCGCAAGCACGCAGAGGGGCCGGCCCGGCGAAATCGCCGGACCGGCCCCTTCCAGGACCAGGCCCCTAGCGAGGCCCGTCGCCCTGATCAGCCGTCGTAGTCCTCCAGCGGCGGGCAGGAGCAGACGAGGTTGCGGTCGCCGTAGGCACCGTCGACGCGCCGCACCGGCGGCCAGTACTTGTCGGCGGCGGAGACCCCGGCCGGGAAGACGGCTTCCTCACGGCTGTACGCGTGCTCCCACGCGCCGGTCACGGACGCGGCGGTGTGCGGGGCGTTCCGCAGCGGGTTGTCGTCCTTGTCCCACTCCCCCGAGCCGACCTTCTCGATCTCGGCGCGGATGGCGATCATCGCCTCGCAGAAACGATCCAGTTCGGCGATGTCCTCGCTCTCCGTGGGCTCGATCATCAGGGTGCCGGCCACCGGGAAGGACATGGTCGGCGCGTGGAAGCCGTAGTCGATCAGACGCTTGGCGACGTCGTCGACGCTCACGCCGGTGGCCTTGGTCAGCGGCCGCAGGTCCACGATGCACTCGTGCGCCACCAGGCCGTTCGGGCCGGTGTAGAGCACGGGGTAGTGCGGCTCCAGGCGCTTGGCGATGTAGTTGGCGCCCAGGACCGCCACCTGCGTGGCGCGCCGCAGGCCCTCGCCGCCCATCAGCCGGACGTACGCCCAGGAGATCGGCAGGATGCCGGCCGAGCCCCACGGGGCCGCCGAGATCGGGCCGACGCCCGTCTCCGGGCCGGCGGTGGGCTGCAACGGGTGGTTCGGGAGGTACGGGGCGAGGTGCGCGCGGACGGCGACCGGGCCGACGCCGGGACCGCCGCCGCCGTGCGGGATGCAGAAGGTCTTGTGCAGGTTCAGGTGCGAGACGTCGCCGCCGAACCTGCCCGGCTTCGCCAGGCCCACCAGGGCGTTGAGGTTGGCGCCGTCCACGTACACCTGGCCGCCCGCGTCGTGCACGGCGGCACAGATGTCGGCGACGTGCTCCTCGAAGACGCCGTGCGTCGACGGGTACGTGATCATCAGGACGGCCAGCTCGTCGCGGTACTGCTCGATCTTGGCGCGCAGGTCCTGGACGTCGATCTCGCCGTCGTCGGCGGTCTTGACGACGACGACCTTCATGCCGGCCATCACGGCGCTCGCGGCGTTGGTGCCGTGCGCCGAGGACGGGATCAGGCAGACGGTGCGCTGCGCGTCGCCGTTGGCGCGGTGGTAGGCGCGCACGGCCAGCAGGCCGGCGAGCTCGCCCTGGGAGCCGGCGTTCGGCTGGATGGAGACCTTGTCGTAGCCGGTGACCTCGGCGAGCCGCTCCTCCAGCTCGGTGATCAGCGTGACGTAGCCCCGGGCCTGCCCGATCGGGGCGAAGGGGTGCAGCGCGCCGAACTCGGGCCAGGTGACCGGCTCCATCTCGGTCGTGGCGTTGAGCTTCATGGTGCAGGAGCCGAGCGGGATCATGCCGCGGTCCAGGGCGTAGTCCCGGTCGGCGAGGCGGCGCAGGTAGCGCAGCATGGCCGTCTCGGAGCGGTGCTCGTGGAAGACCGGGTGCGTGAGGTAGTCGCCGGTGCGCAGCAGGGCCTCGGGGAGCACCTCGGCAGCCACCGCGTCGAGCGTCTCGACGTCGCCCGCCGTACCGAACGCGGCCCACACGGAGGCCAGGTGGGCGCGGGTGGTGGTCTCGTCGCAGGCGATGCCCACGTGGTCGGCGTCGGTCAGGCGCAGGTTGACGCCACGCTCGCGGGCGGCCTCGACGACCTCGGCGGCCCGGCCCGGGACGCGCGCGGTCAGGGTGTCGAAGAACGCGCCGTGGACGAGCTCGACACCGCCGGCGCGCAGGCCCTCGGCGAGGATCGCGGCGTAGCGGTGGGTGCGGCGGGCGATGGCGGCCAGGCCCTGGGGGCCGTGGTAGACCGCGTACATGCCGGCCATGACGGCGAGGAGCACCTGCGCGGTGCAGATGTTGCTGGTGGCCTTCTCGCGGCGGATGTGCTGCTCGCGGGTCTGCAGGGCCAGGCGGTAGGCCTTGTTGCCGTCGGCGTCGACGGAGACGCCGACGAGGCGGCCGGGGAGGCTGCGGGCGAACTGCTCGCGCACGGCCATGAAGCCGGCGTGCGGGCCGCCGAAGCCCATGGGCACGCCGAAGCGCTGGGTGGTGCCGACCGCGATGTCCGCGCCGAGCTCGCCGGGCGACGTCAGCAGGGTCAGGGCCAGCAGGTCGGCCGCGACGGTGACGATCGCACCGAGCTCGTGGGCGCGCTCGATGACCGGGCGCAGGTCGCGCACGGCGCCCGAGGCGCCGGGGTACTGGAGGAGCACGCCGAAGACGCCGCGCTCGGCGATCTCGTCGGGGATGCCCGCGCTGAGGTCCGCGACGACGACCTCGACGCCGGTCGGCTCGGCGCGGGTCTCGATCACGGCAGTGGTCTGCGGCAGGGTGTCGGCGTCGACGAGGAAGACGCCCTTCTTGACCTTGCCGACGCGGCGGGACAGGGACATGGCCTCGGCGGCGGCGGTGCCCTCGTCGAGGAGGGAGGCGCCGGAGGTGGGCAGCCCGGTCAGGTCGGCGACGACGGTCTGGAAGTTGAGCAGGGCCTCCAGGCGGCCCTGGGAGATCTCCGGCTGGTACGGCGTGTAGGCCGTGTACCAGGCGGGGTTCTCCATGACGTTGCGCAGGATCACCGGCGGGGTGAACGTGCCGTGGTAGCCGAGGCCGATCATCGGGGCGAGGACCTCGTTGCGGTCGGCCAGGGTGCGCAGCTCGGCGAGGACCTCGGCCTCGCTGCGGGCCTCGGGCAGGGCCAGGGCGCCCACGCTCCGGATCACCTCCGGCACGGCGGCGGCGGTGAGCTCGTCCAGCGAACCGAAGCCGACCTGGGCGAGCATCTTCGCCTGGGCCTCGCCGTCGGGGCCTATGTGGCGGCGCTCGAAGGGCGTGTCCCGCTCCAGGTCGGAAAGGGCGATGCGGTGGGCAGTCATCTGCGGAGGCCTCCTGGTCGTTGCGACCTGCGAGGGGTACCACGGCGTGGGTACCCGGACGGCCTCCCCCTCTGTCATCTCAACCTGAGAGCTTCACCGGACCGCGGCGCGCGCGGGCCGGCTTTCACCGTCGGTGAGGAAGGGCTTCGGCGCGCTGTCGCTGACCGGGCCCGCCCTGCTTTCCAGAGTGACCTCGTCCGTGCGGTACGGGTGCCTGAGAGATTCCGGGGAGGATTTGCTCCTTCGGCGCCTCCGCTCACCCCGCTGAGCGGGCTTCCGGAGGACTCTCCCGCACGGGTTCTGCGGCCACTCGTCAGCCTACCAGCGCAACTTTCCCGTGGGTTCTCCCGAGTGGCCGCTTCCCGGTTTGTGTTTTTGGGTGGGAGAAGGCGCCGATCCTGGGAGGAAACCGTGCAGAGCGACATCGATCCCCGGAGCCTGATCGGCTGGAAGGTCTTCGACCGGGACGGGACGAAGATCGGCACGGTGGACGAGGTCTACCTCGACGACGCGACCGGCGAACCGCTGTGGGCGGCGGTACGGACCGGCTTCTTCCGGCGGGACGCGTTCGTGCCCCTGGCGACGAGTGAGGTGGCCGGGCAGTCCCTGCGCACCGCGTACGACCGGGCGCTGATCAAGGACGCGCCCGACTTCGGCGTGGGCCGCCACCTCTCCCCCGAACAGGAGCTCCAGCTCTACCACCACTACCGCCTCCCGATCCCGGGCGAGCCCCCGGCCCCGCCCGCGGGCCCGGCCTCGCCCCCGGGCCCGGCCCCGCCCCCGGGCCACGGCCCACCCCGCAACCCATGCCGAAGGCCGCCTCAGCCCCCCGAAACGGGCCGGGCTTCACGCTCTGCGTCGGCGGCGGCCCCCGGAACGTTTCCGCATACGGGATCCGGTACGGGCGCGGGACCGGCTCCCGCCGCAGGACGCACTCCGGGCCCCGGGCCGACGTCGGCTTCCGGCCCTGGAGCAGCACTGCACACCGGATCCGGTACGGATCCGGGACCGGCCCCCGGGCCGGCCTCGGGGCCCGCGTCAGCGTGCGGCCTCGGATCAGGTCCGCTTGCCGGATTCAGTACGGGTTCGGGGCCCGGGCCCGAGTCGGCTTCAGGCCCCTGACCCGAGTCGGTTCCGGGTTCGGGGGCTTCTTCCGGGACCGGGTCGGCTACGGGGCCCGGGCCGAGGCCGGGGCCAGGTCCTGGATCGCCTTCCGGGCCGGGGCCGAGTCCGGATCCCGGATCGGCCTCCGGGGCGGATCCCGGTTCCGGGAGCGGAGCGGCTCCGGTGTCGCCGGCCGGCCCCGGCGGCGGGGCCTGAGCCGCGTCCGTGGCCGCATCCTCGCCCGGCAGGGCACCCCGTACGAGGGGGAGCGGCTCCCCCGGTTCCAGGTCGGGGTCGTCGACCGCGAAGGTCCGTACCCGGCCCGGCTCCGACCAGGGCGTTTCGAAGCGGACCGTGACCCGGCCGACCCCGCTGCCCTGCACCCACCCCGCCCCGTACTCGGCGTGCCGCACATCCAGGCCCGGCAGCCAGCGCCGCGGCCTGACCACCGCACCCGCGCCCTCCCCCGGCGCCTCCTCGGGGCCCTGCGGTGCCTCCGCCGCGTCGGCAGCCGCACCCGCCGCCTCGCTCGCGGCCTGCGCGAACAGGTCCTCCTGCGTGTAGTCGGCGAGGCCGCTGACGCCGACGCCCAGCAGCCGGACGCCGGTCGTGGTGTCGACGCCGTCGAGCAGCCGGGCCGCCGCCTCCCGGACCACCCCGGGGTCGTCCGTCGGGCCGCGCAGGGTCTCGGAGCGGGTCAGCGTGGAGAAGTCGTAGCTGCGCACCTTGATCACGACGGTGCGCCCCGACCGGCCGGCCGCGCGCAGCCGCTGGACGCAGCGGTCGGCGAGCCGCGCGATCTCCAGCTGCACCCGGGTCCGGTCGGTCAGGTCCTCCTCGAAGGTGTCCTCCACGGAGACGGACTTGGCGTCCCGCTCGGCGACGACGGGGCGATCGTCATGGCCGGTGGCCATGGCGTACAGCCCCGCGCCGTGCGCTTTGCCCAGGAGCCGCACCAGCTCCGCCTCGCCCGCCTCCGCGGTCTCCGCGACGGTGGTGATGCCCGCCCGGCGCAGCGTCTCGGCGGTGGCGGGGCCGACGCCCGGGATGGCGCGCACGGACATGGGCCACAGCCGCTCCAGCTCGGTGCCCGGCTCTATGAGCAGCAGCCCGTCGGGCTTGGCCTCCTCGGAGGCGATCTTCGCGAGCATCTTGGAGGCGGCGAGCCCCACCGACCCGCTCAGCCCCGTCGCCGTACGGATGTCACGGCGCAGGCGCTCGCCGACGGCCCGCACGGCCGCCGCGGTGGGCTCGACGCCCCCGGCCTCCAGATCCACGAACGCCTCGTCGAGGCTGAGCGGCTCCACCAGCGGCGACAGCGCGCCCAGCAGGCCCATGACGACCTCGCTGATGTCCCGGTAGAGCGAGAAGCGCGGGGTGAGGTAGGCGGCGTTGGGGCACAGCCTGCGGGCCTGCGCCGTGGCCATCGCGGAGCGGACGCCGAAGACCCTCGCCTCGTACGACGCGGTGGCCACCACGCCGCGCGGCCCGATCCCGCCCACGACCACGGGTTTTCCGCGCAGGCTGGGCTTGGCCGCCTGCTCGGCCGAAGCGTAGAAAGCATCCATGTCGAGATGCAGGATGGTCGGCGCGCCTCTCACGACACCGATGCTCCCTCACACCACTGACAATCGCACTCACGTACGACGCGAGCGGTGGGGCCGCAGGTCAGCCGACGCGGTTGCGGCGGCGCGCCAGCTCGTCCGCGGGGTTGGGGCGGACGAGCGTCTCGCCCGTGTCCACGCGCTCCCCGTGCAGCTGGGACAGCGCGCTCTCGACATCGCGCCAGACGACGCCCACGGCGATCCCGAAGACGCCCTGCCCGCCTTGGAGGAGATCGACGACCTCGTCGGGCGAGGTGCACTCGTAGACCGTCGCGCCGTCGCTCATGAGCGTCATCCGCGGCAGGTCGGCCGCGCCGCGCGAGCGCAGGTGCTGGACGGCCGTGCGGATGTTCTGGAGCGAGACCCCCGTGTCCAGGAGCCGCTTCACGATCTTGAGGACGACCACGTCCCGGAAGCTGTAGAGCCGCTGGTTGCCCGCGCCGTGCGCGGGCCGCACGCTCGGCTCGACCAGGCCCGTACGCGCCCAGTAGTCGAGCTGGCGGTAGGTGATGCCGGCCGCGGCGCACGCCGTCGGCCCTCGATAGCCGATGAGATCGGCCTCCGGCCCGCGCGGTGCGGTGACCGCCGCTGCCGGGATCACATGACGGGGTGCCTGTTCGACCGCTCCCCCGAACAGCGGATACGGACTGCCGACCGCCGTCCCGTCGCCCATGCTTCTCACGCCGACCTCCGTCCTTGACCTGCCCTCTCGACGGTAGGCAGTCACCAGGGGTGCGTCAACGATCGCCACACTCGGCACGCCGAGTGATAATCACCCAGAGAGTGGTTTTGCGTGCCCCTGCGCCGGGAAAGGCTAGTCGAATGCGCCGCGGCGGACCGCCGCGAGCCGCTCCGGCCGGCTCACCGGCCACCGGCGCCGGGCCGGCTCACTGGCTGCTGCTGCCGAAGTCCTCCGGCGAGATCTGGTCGAGGAACTCGCGGAACTTCTCGACCTCGTCCTCCTGCTCGTCCGGGATCGCGATCCCGGCGTCGTCCAGCACACCGTCGCTGCCGTAGATCGGCGTGCCGGTGCGCAGCGCCAGCGCTATGGCGTCGGACGGCCGGGCGCTGACCTCCACGCCGCTGGCGAAGACGAGCTCCGCGTAGAACACACCCTCACGCAGGTCCGTGATGCGGACCTCCGTGAGCTGCTGGCCGACCGCTTCCAGCACGTCCTTGAAAAGGTCGTGGGTCAGCGGGCGGGCAGGGGCCATGCCCTGCTGGGCAAAGGCAATGGCCGTCGCCTCTCCCGGTCCGATCCAGATCGGGAGGTAGCGGTCGCCTCCCACTTCACGCAGGAGCACGATCGGCTGGTTGGAGGGCATTTCCACCCGGACACCCACGACATCGAGCTCGTTCACACAGCAACCCTAGGACGTGCCCGGCAGGTTTGGGTAGTCGGGCACTCGCCGCTCAGTGCGAGCCCGCGTGCAGGGCGGCCTGCACGAGCGCCGCGTGCAGGCGCACGGACAGCGTGGCCAGCTCGCGCGTGGTGGCCTCCGCATGCGCCCTGGTCTGCGGATTGCGGTGCCGCCGCAGGGGTGCGACCACCTGTTCGACCAGGCCTGCCTGGCGGTCGGCGGCGGCCTTCATGACGCGCAGGTGGCGCGGCTCCAGGCCGAAACGGCCCAGGTCCGCCACGAGGCGCGCGACGGCCACCGCATCGGCGTCGAATCCGCCGTCCGGGTGGGGGGTGACCAGCCCGTACGACTCCCACTCCGCCAGGTCACCCTCCGTGACACCGGTGGCACTCAGAAGTTCTTCCCGGCCGAGCCGCGGGGGCGGGACGGGCTCGAACGCGCCCGGCTCCGCGCCGTCGTCCCGGGCGGCATCACCGGCGGCGCCGGGCGGCCCGGCGATACGGCCGTCGGCGGCCACGAGCGCGCCGTCACGCGGCTTTGCGGGGGCGGGCAGCTGCGGCGCCTCGCCCCGGGCCCGCGCCTCCAGGTGCTCCTTGATGACCCGCAGGGGCAGGTAGTGATCGCGCTGCATGCGCAGCACGCACCCGAGCCGCTCCACGTCCTCCGTACTGAACTTGCGGTATCCGGACGGCGTGCGCTGCGGCTCCACCAGACCCTCCGCCTCCAGGAAACGAATCTTGGAGATGGTGACCTCGGGGAACTCCTCGCGGAGCAGGTTGAGCACCGTGCCGATGCTCACCAGCCGTCCTTCCGCGCCGGCGGCACCGGGAGACCCGGCACCGCCCGACGGTGTTCGAAGCATGGCCCTTCCTTGGGGTCCCCCCGGACGTGGTCCGGGGAGGGTCAGATGCCCCGCTGGCTGCCGTAGAAGACCAGCCGGTACTTGCCGATCTGGACCTCGTCGCCACTGTTGAGCGACACCGAGTCGATCCGCTCGCGGTTGACGTACGTGCCGTTGAGGCTGCCGACGTCGGAAACGGTGAAGCTGCCGTCCTGGCCTCTGCGGAACTCCACGTGCCGGCGGGAGACCGTGACGTCGTCCAGGAAGATGTCGCTCTGCGGGTGCCGGCCCGCCGTGGTGATCTCGCCGTCCAGCAGGAACCGGCTGCCGGAGTTCGGCCCGCGCCGGACCACCAGCAGGGCCGAGCCCAGCGGCAGCGCGTCGACGGCCGCCTGGGCCTCCGGGGAGAGCGACGGGATCGGCGTCTGGCCGGTGGTCTCGGAGTCGTACGCCTCGAGACCGGAGATGGAGATGGTCGAGGTCGTCTCCGAGGCGCGCTCGGCCACGGCACCCGGCCGCAGCGGGGCGCCGCAGTTGGAGCAGAACCGGCTCCCCTCGCCGTTCCGGTGGCCGCACCTCGTACAAACCGGCAAGGCAGACCCTCCATGCGCGCTCGAGGTCGCTGGTGCCCCGAAACCTATGCGCCCGGTGGCAGCAGGGTCAACAGCCGACCCGCCCGGAATGTCTCCACCCGGGGCCGCCGTCTCGTCCCGGAACAGCGGACGCTCTTCGCGCGCGCCCTCCTGGCCCTGACCGCCCTCACCGTGGCGCGACGCGCGGTGGCGGGCACTGCCGCCGTCCTGGCGTGCGCTCTTGCCGAACAACTTCGCAAACAACTTCACGGGCGATTCCCCTTGACCGAAACAGACCCGCCCGTGGGGCAGGACAAACCCTCGATGCACACACCGTCCGACCCGGACATCCATACAACGTCCGTGGTCAACAGACAGTTTCCACCACGCACCCTCGACTTGGTGCGCCGACCCCCCGCAACCTCGCGGCCTCCCTCCGAAGCCGGCCCGGCCACCCGCCTCACTGCGATGACGACCGAGCGTAGTCAGGCCGCTTCGCCGGGCGCAAGGCGTCCACAATGATCTTCTCAGACCGCTGGACCGTGACGCCCGCCTGCTCCTTCTCCAGCGTCTGCACCACACCGCCGGGGATGTTGAGCGCGGGCTCCAGGTCCTGCGGCTTGCCGATCACCTTGAACCGGTAGGGCTGCGAGACCTTCTTGCCGTCGATCTCCACCTTGCCCGCCGCGCCCGAGAAATACGTGTCGGCGGCGACGCGAACGTCGTTGATCTGGATCGCCTCGGCGCCCGCGGCCCGCAGCTCCTGGATGGCGTCCAGCAGCTTGTCCGCCTCGACCATGCCCTTGGGGTCGCTCACCGTGAGCTCGATGCCCGGCCCCTGCGCCCTCACCGTGCCCGCGAGCACGCCCAGCTGCAGCTCCTTCTGCGCGGTCTGCTTGCGGGCTTCAGCAGCCTGGTTGGAGCTGCTCTCGAGCTCGGTGCGCTGGTTCTCCAGGCGCCGCTTCTCGTCCTCCAGCCGCTTGGTGCGGTTGTCGAGCTCGTCCAGGATCCGTACGAGGTCCTCCTGCCGGGCACCGCGCAGCGCGCTGTTGTCGCTGGTCGACCGGACCTGGATGGCCAGGCCCAGCCCCAGGACGCACAGCAGCACCGCGACGGTGAGCTGGGCCCGCGTCAGCCGCGGCGGCCAGAGACTGTTCAGCAGGCGCTGACGGCCCGTCACGGGCGCGGCGGCGGGCGGAGGCGCGGGAGTGGGCTCGGGCACGGGGCCGGGAGCGGCGGCGCCCCCGGACACGGACTCGGATGCGGACCCGGCGTCAGGAGCGGGCTCAGGCCCGGACCCTACGGGTTCCTCCGGCTCCTCCGACTCCTTCGGCTTACGGCCCTTGCCGGATTCGCCGGCCTCACTCGCGGGCGTGGCAGGCCTTTCGGGCTCTTCGGCTCTACCGGCCTTCTCCGCCTTTTCGTCTTTACCGGCCTTCTCGGCCCTACCGGACTTCTCGGCTTTCTTCGGCCCCTCGGCCGGCGTCCGCTCCCGCGCGGAATCCGGCTTCCCGGGCTCCTTCTCGTCGGGCGTGTTGCCGTCGCTGCTCATCGGCCTCACGCCCGGAAGACGTGCCGGCGGATCGCGGCCGCGTTGGAGAAGATGCGGATGCCGAGGACGACCACGACGCCGGTCGAGAGCTGGGCCCCGACCCCGAGCTTGTCGCCCAGGAAGACGATGAGCGCCGCCACGACCACGTTGGACAGGAAGGAGACGACGAACACCTTGTCGTCGAAGATCCCGTCCAGCATCGCCCGGAGGCCGCCGAACACCGCGTCGAGCGCCGCCACGACGGCGATGGGAAGGTAGGGCTCGACCACCGTCGGCACCACGGGACGGACGACAAGTCCGACCACGACTCCCACGACGAGGCCCAAAACGGCGATCACGATGTGCCCTTCCCTGTGTCGGTGGCGCGGCCGGCCGCGCCACCCTCCTGCGGCTGTGCGGTTCGTACGATCAGGCTCGGCGCGGCGGGCAGCCGGACCTCTCCCTGAGCGGAAATGCTGTAGCGGACCCCGTAGTTCTGCTGGAGAGCACGCAGGTACAGCCCGTCGGCGCTGCGCTGGAAGGCGTCGGCGAACTTCTGTCCGTCACCGATCGCGAGCACCGTGTACGGCGGCACCAGCGGCCTGTTGTCCACCAGTATGGCGTCACCGGCGGCCCTGATCGCCGACAGCGCCGTCAGCCGCTGCCCGTTGACCGAGACGGCCTCGGCCCCGGACTGCCACAGGCCGTTGACGATCCGCTGCATGTCGTGGTCGCGCACCCGGCCCGTGTCGGAGAAGCCGCTGCTCTCGCGCGGCCCGCCGCCGCCCTGCTTCGTCTGCTTGGCGTCGTCCACGACCAGCTTGACGCCGGGGCCCTGCACGGCCGTCGCGCCCGCGAGCAGCGCCACCAGATCGGCCTTGTCCCCGCCGTGCTTCAGGACGTCACGCTGCTTGGTGCCGACGGCGTCCCGCAGGGTGTCGACGTTCTTCTGCAACGCGTCGGCCGCCGAGGTCTCCCGTTCGATGCGGTCGATGAGCTGCTGACGCTCCTTGGCCAGCGTCGGCGCCGATATCTGCGCCTGCGCGGCCCCCAGCGTCACCACGACCGCGGCCAGCAGCAGGGCGGCCGCGAGGCCCAGCTTGGCCCGCAGCGGGCTCGGCAGCCTGCCGCCGTCCTCCGTCCCGCGCCGGGCCGCCGCTTCGGCGTAGCCGTCGTCGAGGCTGTGGTCCATCACGTTGGTCAGCAGCGACATGGAGGCGTCGGGGCGCGGCGGCGCCGGGGGCGTGCTCCGATCGGGGGGCTGCTGCGACATGCCGCACATCGTCGCACGTCGGGGGCGTCGTCTCCCAATGGCCCCACCGGCGCGCCGGGCGCGGGATCACTCCGGCACCGGTCCGGCCCCAAGGAGACGGCGCCCGCCGGGTCCTGACCGGGCGTCCGCGGTCAGCGCCCGGCGCCGTCCACGACCGCCGACCACTCGTCGAGCAGGGCCTGCGCCGAGGCGTCGTCGGGCCCCTCGGCCCACAGGTGCGTCACCGCCTCGGCCGGGTCCGGCAGCACCATGACCCAGCGCCCGTCGGCCTCCACGACCCGCACCCCGTCGGTCGTGTCCACGTGCCGGTCCCCGGCCGCCTCGACCACGGACCGCATCACGAGCCCCTTCACCGCCCACGGCGTCGGCAGGTCGCGGCGCAGCACGTGGGCGCGGGGGATGCGGGCGTCTATCTGGCTGAGCGTGAGCTGCGTGCGCGCCACCAGGCCGATGAGCCGGACGAATGCGGCGGTCCCGTCGAAGACGCTGGTGGACTCGGGGACGATGAAGCCGCCGCGCCCGTCCCCGCCGAAGATCGTGGTGTCCGCGCGGCCGACCCTGGTCAGGTCGTCGGGCGAGGTCGTGGTCCACTCGACCTGGGTGCCGTGGTACGCCGCCACCTGCTCGGCGATGCGGGTGGTGGTCACCGGCAGGGCCACCTTGCCGCTGCGCCGCTCGGCGGCGACCAGGTCGAGCAGGACGAGCAGGGCCCGGTCGTCCTCCACGATCCGGCCGCGCTCGTCGACCAGGGAGATCCGCTCGCCCACCGGGTCGAAGCGGACGCCGAACGCGGCCCGGGCCGAGGCCACGATCTCCCCGAGCCGCACCAGGCCGGAGCGGCGGTCGTCCGCGGTCTCGGTGGGCCGGGACTCGTCGAGCCCGGGGTTGATGGTGAACGCCTCCACCCCGAGCCGGCCGAGCAGGCTGGGCAGGACGAGGCCGGCGCTGCCGTGCGCCGCGTCCACCACGACCTTCAGCCCGGCCTCGGCGACTCCGCTGGTGTCCACGGACCGCAGCAGCGAGCCCGCGTACGAGTCGTAGACGCTGGAGGGGAAGGAGAGGTCGCCGATCTCTCCGGGGAAGGCCCGGCGGTACTCCTGGCGGGCGTAGACCCGGTCGAGTTTGCGCTGGCCGGCCTGGGAGAGGTCGGCGCCGCGCTCGTCGAAGAACATGATGTCGACGGAGTCCGGCACGCCCGGCGTCGTACGGATCATGATGCCGCCGGCGCTGCCGCGGGCCGTCTGCTGGCGGGCCACCGGCAGCGGGACGTTCTCCAGGTCCCGTACGTCTATGGCGCTGGCTTGCAGGGCGGAGATCACCGCACGCTTGAGCGCCCGCGCACCGCGGGAGTGGTCACGCGCGGTGGTGACGGTGGAGCCCTTCTTAAGCGTCGTGGCGTACGCGCCGGCGAGCCGCACCGCGAGCTCGGGCGTGATCTCCACGTTGAGGATGCCGGACACGCCGCGCGCGCCGAAGAGGTGGGCCTGGCCGCGGGACTCCCAGATCACCGAGGTGTTGACGAACGCGCCGGCCTCGATGGTCTTGAACGGGTAGACGCGGACGTTGCCCTGAATAATCGATTCCTCACCGACCAGGCACTCGTCACCGATGACGGCGCCGTCCTCGATGCGGGAGGCGCGCATGATGTCGGTGTTCTTGCCGATGACGCAGCCGCGGAGGTTGCTCTGCTGGCCGATGTACACGTTGTCGTGGACGACGGCCTTGTGCAGAAAGGCTCCGCTCTTGACGACGACGTTGGAGCCGACGACGGTGTGCTCGCGGATCTCGGCGCCGGCTTCGACCTTGGCGTAGTCACCGATGTAGAGCGGCCCGCGCAGTGTGGCGTCGGAGTGGACCTCGGCCCCTTCGGCCACCCATACGCCGGGCGAGATCTCGAATCCGTCTATGTCGACGTCGACTCTGCCTTCGAGCACGTCGGCCTGCGCCTTGACGTAGCTCTCGTGGGTGCCGACGTCCTCCCAGTAGCCCTCGGCGATATAGCCGTAGACCGGCTTGCCCTCCTTCATCAGCTGGGGGAAGACGTCACCGGACCAGTCGACGGGAACGTCGGCCTGGACGTAGTCGAAGACCTCGGGCTCCATGACGTAGATGCCCGTGTTCACCGTGTCGGAGAAGACCTGGCCCCAGGTGGGCTTTTCGAGGAAGCGGTCGACCTTGCCGTCCTCGTCGACGATGGTGATTCCGAATTCCAGAGGGTTGGGAACGCGGGTGAGGCAGACGGTGACGAGGGCGCCCTTCTCCTTGTGGAAACGGATCAGGTCGGTCAGGTCGAAATCGGTGAGGGCGTCTCCGGAGATCACCAGGAAGGCGTCGTCCTTGAGCGCCTCCTCGGCGTTCTTGACGCTCCCCGCGGTGCCGAGTGGCTTTTCCTCGTTGGCATAGGTGAGCTCCATGCCCAGCTCCTCGCCGTCCCCGAAGTAGTTCTTGACGAGGGAGGCGAGGAACTGCACCGTCACCACGGTCTCGGTGAGTCCGTGCCGCTTGAGCAGTCGCAGCACATGCTCCATGATCGGCCGGTTGGCGACCGGCAGGAGCGGCTTGGGCATGCTCGAGGTCATGGGGCGAAGGCGAGTGCCTTCACCACCGGCCATCACGACGGCCTTCATGTCGGAAGCGTCCTCCTTGCGAGACAACGGTCATGCCGAACAACGGTCATGCCGACTTCACGCCCGGGACGGCCGGAGTAGTGGCCGGGGTATGCGCCGGGCTCAGTCGGCCGTGGCGTCCGCCTTGACCAAGCGGCGGACCTGGACCACATAGAGGATCCCTGCCCACCAATAGAGGGTTGTACCCCATCCGGCGAACGCCCATCCGAAAATCGCGGCAAGTGACGGCAACCAGCCGTGTCCGTCACTGAGAAGCAGCAACGGGAACGCGTACATCAGGTTGAACGTCGCGGCCTTGCCCAGGAAGTTCACCTGCGGCGGCGGATAGCCGTGGCGCCTCAGGATCCACACCATGACCAGCAGCATCGCCTCGCGGGCGAGCAGGGCGAGGGTCAGCCAGAGCGGAAGGATCTCACGCCATGTCAGACCCACGAGGGTGGAAAGGATGTAGAGCCGGTCGGCGGCCGGATCGAGCAGCCGGCCGAGGCTGCTGATCTGATTCCAGCGGCGGGCGAGTTTTCCGTCGAGGTAGTCACTGACGCCGCTGAGGGCCAGGACGAGGAGCGCCCATCCGTCGTGCTTCTGGAGAATCAGCCACAGGAAGAGGGGGACGCCGACCAGGCGCGCCATGCTGAGGATGTTCGGGATGGTGAGGACGCGGTCGGTCTGGACTCGCGTCTCCTGGACCTCCACCCGGGGGCCTCCTGTGGGAAATATGCGAACGATACCCCCTGACCTTACCCTCCGGTGCGGTGCGGGTGCGGCGAGGGGCGGGCGGGGGTGGACTGGGCTGGCTGGCTGGACTTAGGAAGCCGGGAAATGTTTGGGAAACGCGAAAAAGCCCTGGCAGGAACTCTAAGGTTCCCACCAGGGCTTTCTCTAAAAATTGTTCGGCGGCGTCCTACTCTCCCACACGGTCCCCCATGCAGTACCATCGGCGCTGAAAGGCTTAGCT
>NZ_RBAM01000015.1 GCF_003626645.1 Streptomyces klenkii
AGGCCACACGCACGATCTGGCAGCCGGATGCGGTCAGCTCGGCGATCTGCTGGAGCGTCGCGCCGATGTCCGACGTCCTGGTCGTGGTCATCGACTGCACCGAGACGGGCGCGTCGCCGCCCACGGCGACCGGCCCGACCTGGATGCGCCGCGAGGGGCGGCGCACCGCGAGCGGCCGGGCCGGCACGCCGGGGAGCCCGAGGGACACGGGTCCCGCGGAGGTGGCCACGGCCGTCAGCTCCGGTTCCCGGCGACGCTCTCGCGGGCCGCGCGGATCGACTCCTTCAGCGACCCCATGGTGGCGAGGACCGCCGTCGGCTCGTACCCGCAGTGGGCCATGCAGTTGTCACAGCGCGGGTCCTTGCCGCGCCCGTACTTGTCCCAGTCGGTCTCCTCGATGAGCTGGCGGTACGTGGGGACGTAGCCGTCGCTCATCAGATAGCAGGGGCGCTGCCACCCGAAGAGCGAGTAGTTGGGGATCGCCCAGGCGGTGCAGGGGAAGTCGACCTTGCCCTCCAGGAAATCCAGGAAGAGGGGGCTGTGGTTGAGCCGCCAGCGGGCCCGGTTCCCCCCGGAGAACGCCTTCTTGAAGAGCTCCCGGGTCTGCTCGACGCCCAGGAAGTGGTCCTGGTCGGGGGCCTTCTCGTAGGCATAGGCGGGCGAGATCATCATCTCGTCGACCTGGAGGTCGTCATTGAGGAAGTTGAGCACCTCGATGATGGTCTGCGGGGTGTCGGTGTTGAAGAAAGTGGAGTTGGTGGTGACCCGGAAGCCGCGCCGCTTGGCCTCCTTGATCGCCGCCACCGCCTCGTCGAAGACGCCCTCCTTCGCGACGGACTCGTCGTGCCGCTCGCGCAGCCCGTCGATGTGCACCGCGAACGCGAAATAGGGGGACGGCGTGAACTTGTCCATCTTCTTGCGCAGGAGCATCGCGTTGGTGCAGAGGAAGACATACTTCCGCTTGGCTACCAGCTGCCGGACGATCTCATCGATCTGCGGGTGCATCAAGGGCTCGCCGCCCGCGATGGAGACCATCGGCGCCCCGGACTCCAGGACGGCGCCGACGGCCTGGGCCACCGGCATGCGCTGCTTGAGCACTCCTGCCGGATGCTGGATCTTCCCGCAGCCCTCGCACTTGAGATTGCAGGCGAAAAGCGGTTCCAGCTCGACGATCAGCGGGAACTTCTCACGCTTCCTGAGCTTCTGTTCAAAAAGGTACGTTCCCACCCGGATGGACTGGCGGAGTGGCATGGCCATCTGGCTCACCTCCTGGGGAGCAGTAAAGAACGGTGCCATTCGATAAAAGCCGGGAGGACGGTGCGCAGAACCCGGAAAGCCGATATTCCACCGCGCAACGTCCCGATTCGGACGAGTTCATGTTCTGGAGCGTCCACGACCACCCGGACGGCCGCAACGGGGCGCGGCCCCGCGCGCACGGCGCTCCGGAGCGTGGCCGCGGACTCCATGTCGACCGCGAGCGCCCCCGCGGCGTGCAGGGCCGCTCGCTCCGCGCCGCGCACGACGTGGTCCGACCCGACGAGCGGGCCGGTGTGGATGACGCGCCGGGGCACGGCGCGGGCGAGCTCCTTGGCGAGCAGCTCGACGCCCGAGCACTCGGTGCTGCCCACGCGGTCCCGGGTCTCGTCGGCGACGACCAGGTCGCCGGGGTGCATCCCCGGGGCCAGGCCGGCGCAGAAGCCCGTGGCGACGACGGCCGCCTCGCGCATCGCCGGATCGCGCAGGGCCTCGGTGACGGCGTGGTCCGCGGCCTGCGGGCCCATGCCGGTACGCAGAACGGTCACGGGCCCGGCCGCCTCGCCGGGGCCGCCCCCGCGCAGCGCCAGGCGCTCGATGCCGAGCGCGCAGGCGACCAGCAGCGGTGGCGGGCCGGAGCTGCCCGTGCCGTACGACATCACGCCTCCAGGCGGTCGGGGGTGAACAGCTCCCCGTGCACGTAGCGGCCCAGGGCCGTGAGGGGGAAGACCTGGCGGTAGAGGTGGTAGTTGATGGAGAAGTCCCAGGGGAAGCCCGTACCGGTGAAGTGCGGTTCGTCCCAGGAGCCGTCCGCGCGCTGGGTGTCCACCAGCCAGGTCACGCCGCGCTCGACGGCCTTGCCCTCGCGCTCGCCGGCGGCGAGCAGGGCCATCAGCGCCCACGCCGTCTGGGAGGCGGTGGACTCGCCGCGCGCGATCCACTCGGGGTCGCGGTACGAGCGCAGGTCCTCGCCCCAGCCGCCGTCGTCGTTCTGCACGCCCTCCAGCCAGCGCACGGCCCGGCGGACCGCCGGGTGCGAGGCGGGGATGCCTGCCGCGACGAGGGCGGGGACCGCCGAGCCCGTGCCGTAGACGTAGTTGACGCCCCAGCGGCCGAACCAGGCGCCGCTCTCCTCCTGCTCCCCCAGCAGCCACTCGACGCCGCGCTGCGTGCGCGGGTCGTGCCGCTCGCCGAGGAAGGCCAGCATCTCCACGACGTGCGCGGTGACGTCGGCGGACGGCGGGTCGACGACCTCGCCGAAGTCGCAGAACGGCAGCCGGTTGGGCAGCGTGCTGGTGTTGTCGGCGTCGAAGGCGCCCCAGGCGCCGTTCTTCGACTGCATGCCCAGGTTCCACCGGGCGGCCCGCCGGACGGCCGTCTCGACGCGCGCCGGGTCGGGGTGGCGGACCCGCTTGAGGGCCAGCACGACCTCGGCCGTGTCGTCGATGTCGGGGTAGGTGTCGTTGTGGAACTCGAAGGCCCAGCCGCCCGGGGTCAGCCCGGGGCGGCGCACCGCCCAGTCGCCGGTGCGGTCGATCTGCTCGGCCAGCATCCAGTCGGCGGCCTTGACGAGCGCCGGGTGGTCGGGCGCCACGCCGGCGTCCGCGAGGGCGATGGTCGCCAGGCACGTGTCCCACACCGGGGACTGGCACGCCTCGATCATGCGGCTGCCGTCCTCGCGCCACACGGCGAAACGGTCCAGCGACTTCAGGCCCTCGCGCAGCACGGGGTGGTCCAGGTCGTAGCCCAGGAGGTGCAGGGCGATGATCGAGTAGACGGCGGGGGGCTGGATGCCGCCCCAGCAGCCGTCGTTCTCCTGCCGCTCGATGATCCAGCGGGCGGCCGAATCCAGCGCAAGGCGGCGCAGGCGGCGCAGCGGGAACCGGCGGTAGTGGTGCAGGGCCTTGTCGAGGCGCTGGAAGGCGCCGTCCCAGCTGGCGGCCGGGGCGAGCGGGCGCGGCGGGTTCGGCCGGGCCGGGTCGGTGTGCAGCTCGTCGAGGGGGAAGGGCGCGGGGCGCACGGGGCGCTTCGCGGAGACCACGGTGAGCGGCACGATGGTCTGCCGGGCCCACTGGCCGAAGTCGTAGAGGTTCAGGGGGAACCACTTCGGCAGGAACATGATCTCGGGGGGCAGTTCGGGGAGGTCCTCCCACCGCCACCAGCCGAAGAGGGCGAGCCAGATGCGGGTGAAGACCCGGGCGGCGGCGATGCCGCCCTGCTCGCGGATCCACGCCGAGGCGGCGGCCATGTGCGGGGCGTCGGGGGCGTCACCGGCGAGCCGCAGGGCGACGTAGGCCTCGATGGTCGTGGAGAGCTCGCCGGGCCCGCCGAGGAAGGTGGCCCAGGTGCCGTCCGGGCGCTGCTCGGAGCGGATGTACAGGGCGGCGGCGCGGGTGGTCTCCTCGTCCTGCACGCCCAGGAACTGACGGAGCAGCAGGTCCTCGGCGTCCATGGTGACGTTGGTCTCCAGGTCGCCCTTCCACCAGCCCTGCTCGTCCTGGCGGGAGAGAAGGTGTTCGGCCGCGCGGGCCGTGGCGCGCTCGGCGGCGGCGAGGGCGCCGGGCGCCTCGCCCTCCGGGAGCGGGGGCCGTGCCGTGGTGCTCTGTGCGGTGGTGCGCCGTGCTGTGGTGCTGTCGGTGGCCGCGGCAGCGCGGGGCGGCAGGGCCCCGGTGCTTCCGTCGGTCGTCGCTGTCATGGTTTCCCCTTTTTTGCAGTGAGCTTCCTTCTCTGCCTTCCTGGGGGCTCCGTCGGCCGGCGCCGCAACACTGGCGCCGGCCGGCGACCGCGATCCGTTAGATCGGGTGAATGGGAATCATCTCTTTCGTACGACGACGAAGTCGGCGAGCGCCACCAGTTGGGCTCGGACTTCTGCGGGCATGTCAACTCGGTCGAGTGCTTCGATCGCTGTCGCGTGCTGGCGGCGGGCCTCCTGGGAGGTCCACTCCCGGCCGCCCGCCTCTTCGATCAACGCCGCGCGGCTGGCGAATTCTTCCTCGTCGAAGTCGGCGAGCTGGGCGTCGCTGAGCTTCGCGTCGGCCGCGAGGATCGCCGCGAGCCGCTCGGAGGCCTCCCCGCCGGCGGCGAGGGCCGCGACCACCGGCAGCGACTTCTTGCGCTGGCGGAGGTCGCTCCAGGTCTGCTTGCCGGTGGCCTCCGGGTCGCCCCAGATGCCGAGCAGGTCGTCCACCGCCTGGAAGGCGAGGCCGAGGTGGTAGCCGTAGGCCTCCAGGATGTCGGCCGTGCGGTCGTCGGCGCCGCCGAGGACCGCGCCGATGGAGACGGCGCAGGCGAGCAGGGCGCCGGTCTTGTTGCCCTCCATCTCCAGGCACTCCTCGACGGTGACCCGCTCACGGTGCTCGTAGGAGATGTCCTGGGCCTGGCCGTCGATCAGCTTGCGGGTGGCCGTGGTCAGCCGCCGGGTGGCGCGGCCGGCCTCGACGGTGCCGAGCTCCAGCAGGATCTCGTTGGCGAGCGCGAAGAGGGCGTCGCCGACGAGGATGGCCTGCTCCGGCCCGTACACCTTCCACACGGTGTCGCGGTGGCGGCGCTGCTCGTCGCCGTCCATCAGGTCGTCGTGCAGGAGCGAGAAGTTGTGCACGAGCTCGACGGCCACGGCGCCGGGGATCCCCACCTCGGGGGCCCGGCCGGCGGCCTCGGCCGACAGCAGGGCGAGCGCGGGCCGGACGGCCTTGCCGCTGTCGCCGTGCGCCGGCCGCCCCTCGGCGTCGATCCAGCCGAAGTGGTAAGCGGCGACGGTGTCCATGGGCGGCGCGAGCCGTTCCACGGCGGCACGCAGCACCGGCGTGGCAAGCGTCCGTCCCCGCTCCAGCATGGCGTTGACGCCCGCGGTGTCGACAGCTGGGATCGCCGAAGTCACGGTCTCTCCTCTGGTGGTCGTGCTCGTACGCGGCCCGGTCCGGGCACGCGACGCTTCATGGCTCGCCTCGGTCATACCGCCTCCCGCAGGGGGCTCACATGCGGTCGGCCGAGCTCGGAGAGTGCCGCGCCGGCGGCGTGGACACCGCTGCGCACCGCGCCCTCCATGGTCGCGGGCCAGCCGGTGGCGGTCCACGCGCCGGCCAGGTACAGGCCGGGCGTGTTCGTGCGGGCGGTCGGCCGGAGCCGGCCGACGCCCGGGGTGGGGGCGAACGTCGCTGTCCGCTCCCGGGTCACGAAGAAGTCCCGTACGCCGGCGCCGCGGGCGGCGGGCAACAGCCGTTCCAGCTCGGGAAGATAGCGGGCGCGCAGCTCGGCGACGGGCCGCTCGATGTCGTCCTGCGCGGCGGACTGGGAGACGGCCAGGTACTGACAGCCTTCCCAGAGTCCCCCCTTCTCCGCGAGCCCGGACGACTCCGTACGGTCGAAGACCCACTGCACGGGCGAACCCAGCGCGGCGAAGAACGGCTGCCGCAGGACCTTGCGGTCGTAAACGACGTGCAGGTTGAGGATCGGGGCGGTGCCGATCTCCAGCAGCCGGCCCGGCTCGTCGAGGGCGCCGTCGGGCAGCAGGCCGTGGGTCTCGCGCTGCGGCACGGCGAGCACGACCGTCTCGGCCGTGAGCTGCTCGGCGGTGCCGGGGCCGGTCTCGGCGCCGACCTGCCAGGTGCCGTCGGCGGCGCGGGCGATGCCGGTGGCGCGGGTGCGCAGCAGGGTGCGGACGCCGGCCTTGTCGAGGGCGGCGCGGGCGCGCGTGTCGTGCAGCTCGCCGAGGGGGACGTGGGCCCAGCCGATGTCGGCGGCGCCGGGCTCGGTGAGCAGCGCGGTCTTGAAGACCATGGCGGCCAGGCCGAGCGAGGACTCGCCGGCGGTGGCGTTGAGGGTGGCGACGCCGATCAGGTCCCACAGGGCCTCGACCGTGCGGGCGGACTGGCCCTTGCGGCGCAGCCAGCCGCCGAAGTCCGTGCCGTCGAGCGCGGGGTCCTGCGGGTCGAGGCCGCGCAGGGCCAGTGCGGCCCGGCCCACCGCGGCGCGCTCGGCGAGCGAGAGGTGCGGGTACGCGGCGAGGCTCTTGGCCAGGTGCAGCGGGACGGGGAACACAGGGAGGGCAGCGCGGCGCAGCCGGCCCAGGCGGGGCTTGCCCGACGGGTGGCCGACGTCGAGGACGGGCACGTCGAGGCGGTCCTGCAAGGGGGCGAGGTGCAGGGCGTCGATCCGGTCGAGGAAGGAGCTGTAGGCGGTGCAGCAGCGCAGGTAGACGTGCTGGCCGTTGTCGATGGTGAGGTCGCCGCGGCGGAAGGAGAAGGCGAGGCCGCCGAGCCGGGGGCGGCCCTCCAGGAGGGTGACGCGCACGCCGGCGTCGGCGAGCTCCAGCGCGGCCGTGATGCCCGCCAGGCCGCCGCCGACGACGACCGCGCGGGCGGGCGCGGCGCCGTCCCCGTCCGCGGGGCCGCGGCCGGGCCCGGTTGTCGTGGCTGTCATGTGCCCACCCCTTCGGCTGCTGTCAGGGACGTGTCCGCAGGGCGGAGGGTTGCGCGCCGGATGACGGCCCGGAACGGGGAGATCAAGCGCGCCCCCCGGCGGTCCGCCGGTGGACGCTGCGGGCGTCGAGGCCGGACAGGCCGCGCACGGCGACGTAGACCTTCTCCCGGCCGGGCAGGGAGACCCGGCCGCGCAGGACCGCCTCGGGGTCCTCGGCGATCCGGTCGAGCAGCCGACGGTAGATGCCGGCCATGGCGGCGACGCAGGCGCCGCTGCGGCGGTCGAGCATGGGCAGCAGCCGGGTGCCCTCGGCGAACAGGGCGCGGGCGCGCCGGACCTCGAAGTGGACGAGGCCGGTGAAGTCGGCGCCGGCCGGGGGCCGGGCGGAGTGGAAGCCCTCGGCGCAGCCGAACTTCGCGAGGTCGTCGGAGGGCAGGTAGGTGCGGCCGTTGGCGGCGTCCTCGCGGACGTCGCGCAGGATGTTGGTGAGCTGGAGCGCCAGGCCGAGGGTATCGGCGTACTCGGCGGCGCGCGCGGCGTCCCGCGCGCCGGGCACGGTGCCGAACACGCCGAGGGAGAGGCGGCCGATGGCGCCCGCGACGCAGCGGCAGTACATCGCGAGGTCGTCCCACGTCTCGTACGACTGGCCGCGCACGTCCATCTGAACGCCGTCGATGAGTTCGTCCAGCCCGCCGAGCGGGATGGGGAAGCGGCGCGCGGCATGGCTGAGCGCGACGGCCACCGGGTCGGTGTCGTCCTCGGCGATGCGGCCCTCCCTGATGCGGGCGAGCAGCTCGCGCGTCTCCTCCAGGCGGCGGTGCTTGGCGTCGGCCTCCAGCGGCCCGTCGCCGATGTCGTCGACGCGGCGCGAGAAGGCGTAGAGCGCCGACATGGCGCGCCGCTTCGCGGTCGGCAGGAGCCGGATGCCGTAGCTGAAGTTACCGGCCTGCTGGCCGGTGACCGCCTCGCAGTAGCTGTACGCGGCGAGCACCGGTGCGGACGCGTCCGGGGTTCCGTTCACGGTCCTGCTCACCCCTCTCTTCGCAGTGTCGCTCCCACCTCGCGCAGCAGGCTGAGCTTGGTGGGCTTGGGCGGTCCGGGCAGTACGTCGTGTCCTGCGGCGGCGACCGCGCGGAGCGCGGCCCTCCCCCCGCCCACGAACCCCGCGAGCAACAGCTTCAACCTGCCGTGGACGCTACCCACCAGGGGGGTGCCTTCATTCAGCAGTTCCCCGGCGCGTTCCCCTTCGTACGCGACCAGGGCGCGCAACGATGCGCCGCTGACCGGGCGCGCGAGGTCGGACTCGGTGACGCGGAAGCGCTCCATGTCCTCGGCCGGGAGGTAGACGCGGTCGCGGCCGAGGTCCTCGGCGACGTCCTGGAGGTGTTCCACGATCTGCAAGCCGGTGCAGACCGCGTCCGAGCGGCGGATCCGCTCGGGGCTGGTGGTGCCGGTGATGCCCAGGACGAGGCGGCCGACGGGGTTCGCGGACAGCTCGCAGTAGGCGAGCAGATCGTCGTACGTACCGTAGCGGCGGACCCGCTGGTCCTGCCGGTTGGCCTCGATGAGCCCCAGGAAGGGCTCCGGGGTCAGCCCGCAGCGGCGGACGGTGGGGCGCAGGCGGCGCAGCAGCGGGTGGCGCGGGCCGGTGCCGGAGGCGGAGAAGACGCGGTGCAGGTCGGCCTCGAAGGCGTCCAGCATCGTGAGACGGTCGTCACTCTGCGCCGGGTCGAGCCCCAGCAGTTCGGCGTCCCGCCCGCCGGGGGCCAGGTCACCGTCGCCGATGTCGTCGACGAGGCGGGCGTATCCGTAGACGGCCATCAGGTCGTCCCGCCAGGCGCGCGGCACGAAGAAGGGTGCCACGGGGAAGTTCTCGTGCGCGGCCTTGTCGAGCACGGCGCGCTCGTGCGCGTCCGTCCCCGCCGTCACAGCGGGCTGCCCGGACCGGGGACGGCGTGCACGCCTCGGATCCGGAGAGGCCCCGCAGCCAATACAGCCATTGCCGTCACATCTCCCGTTCTACACTGCCGACCCAGAACATCCTATTTCGGACACGCCGCAGGGTAGACACCCCCTTCGGCGCCCCCTGCTCCCCCTTCGGCACCTGCCGCCGGACCACATCCGGCGGCGCCTCCGGGACCTTCCCCGGAGTCGCGGATACACCGGTATCGCACGCTTCGCCGCAATTCAGCACGGTACAGCGTACGCCGCACACCTGTCCGACGCGCGACCGGGTAGGTGCTTGATCCATACAATGCCACGCGGGCAGCGAATCAACCCTGCCAATAAGCCAGTTGATCGTTACGGAACGGTCAAGGCCCCTGCCGGAGCGCACCGGCAGGGGCCCGTGGACGACCGGTCCGCACCGGCCCGCGCGGCGCTAGCGGGCCGTCTCCTTCTCGTACGCCCGGACCACTTCCTCGGTCGGGCCGTCCATCAGCAGCTGCCCGTGCTCCAGCCACAGCACGCGGTCGCAGGTGTCCCGGATCGACCTGTTGTTGTGGCTGACGAGGAAGACCGTGCCCGCCTGCTTGCGCAGCTCGCGGATGCGGGCCTCGGAGCGCTTCTGGAACGAGCGGTCACCGGTGGCCAGCGCCTCGTCGATCATCAGCACGTCGTGGTCCTTGGCCGCGGCGATGGAGAACCGCAGCCGGGCCGCCATGCCGGACGAGTAGGTCCGCATGGGCAGCGTGATGAAGTCGCCCTTCTCGTTGATGCCGGAGAAGTCGACGATGCCCTGGTAGCGCTCGCGGATCTGCTCGCGCGACATACCCATGGCCAGACCGCCGAGCATCACGTTCTTCTCGCCCGTGAGGTCGTTCATCATGGCCGCGTTCACGCCCAGCAGCGAGGGCTGGCCGTCGGTGTAGACCTTGCCGCGCTCGGTGGGCAGCAGCCCGGCGATCGCCTTCAGCAGGGTGGACTTGCCGGAGCCGTTCGAGCCGATCAGGCCGATCGCCTCGCCGCGGTAGGCGGTGAAGCTCACACCCTTGACGGCGTGCACCTCGCGCACGCCGGCTCCCGGCTTGCGCTTGACGATCCGGTTCAGGGCGGCGGTCGCGCTGCCGCGGCCGGTGTTGCCGCCGTAGACGCGGTAGACGATGTGGACGTCCTCCGCGATCACGGTAGGCACGCGGGCGGCGTCCGCCGCGGGGGTCGGGTTCTGTTCAGCCACGGCCGTACTGCTCCTCAGCCTTCCAGAAGTACACGAAACCGCCGACGCCGATCAGCAGCGCCCAGCCGACGGCCAGCGCCCACACGTGCGGCGGCAGGTCGATGTGCTTGTGCGCGGCGTGGCCGCTGATCAGGGAGGAACGCATCAGGTTGATGAAGACGGCCGCCGGGTTCGCGCTCAGCACGTCGATGAGCCACTTCGGGGCGTGCTGCTTCTCCAGCGCCTCGACCAGGTTGTACATCACTCCGGACGCGTACATCCAGGTGCGCAGGATGAACGGCAGCAGCTGGGCCAGGTCAGGCGTCTTGCTGCCCGCGCGGGCCAGGACCATCGCCAGGCCGGTGTTGAAGACGAACTGCAGCGCCAGCGTCGGGACGATCAGCAGCCAGGACAGCTGCGGGGTGTGCCCGAACCCGAGCAGGAAGAGGAAGAGGACCAGCATCGAGAACAGCAGCTGCTGGAGCTGCTGGAGCGCGAAGGAGATGGGCAGCGCCGCCCGGGGGAAGTGCAGGGCCCGCACCAGCCCCAGGTTTCCGGCGATCGACCGGACGCCCGACATGGCCGAGCTCTGGGTGAAGGTGAAGACGAAGATGCCCGTCACCAGGAACGGGATGTACGTCGCGATGCCCATGCCCTTGCTCTGACCCATCAGCACGCCGAAGATCAGGAAGTACACCGTGGCGTTCAGCAGCGGCGTCGCCACCTGCCACACCTGGCCCAGCTTGGCCTGGCTGTACTGAGCGGTCAGCTTGGCGCGGGAGAAGGCGATGATGAAATGCCGCCGCGCCCACAGCTGCCGGGCGTAGTCCGGCAGGCTCGGGCGGGCCCCGCTGACCGCGAGGCCGTACTTCTTGGCCAGCTCGGCGGCGGGCAGGCCGTCGTCGGGTGATGGCGGGGCACTCATGGCGACCGCACTGCCGTGCGTTGTCTCGCTCACAGTTGACACTTTCGTCCTCAAGGTGCGCTGCCGGGGGCTCGCCCCGGCCCGCGCCCGGTGCTCATAGACAAGAGCTTGTCAGATCACGGGAGGCCGACCCAGCCGGGTCAGGCGCCACACGGTACGCCACTTCATGGGGCGCCGTGGACCACAGGGCGTCGTCCAGCCCTCCTTGAAGCCCCCGAACCACGCCCGCAGCGCGGGCAGGGAGGGCCGCCGGGCCAGGGTCAGCAGCAGCCACACCCCGAGGTAGACCGGGACCAGGGGGGCCGGCAGGTTGCGCCGGGCGAGCCAGACCCGGTTGCGGGCGACCATCCGGTGGTAGACCGCGTGCCGGCTCGGGGCCGTCGTCGGGTGGTGCAGCACCATGTCCGCGCGGTAGTCGATCATCCAGCCCGCGTCGAGGGCCCGCCAGGCGAGGTCGGTCTCCTCGTGCGCGTAGAAGAACTCGTCCGGCAGCAGGCCGGCCTCGGCGAAGACCCGGGTGCGGACCGCGTTGGCGCCGCCCAGGAAGGTGGTCACCCGCGAGGAGCGCATCGGGTCGGAGGCGCGCAGCCGCGGCACGTGGCGGCGCTGGGTGACGCCCGTGTCGGGGTCGGCGATCCGGAAGCTGACGATGCCGAGCTTGGGGTCGGCGGCGAACGCCTGCCGGCACAGCTCGGCGGTGTCCTGGCCGGGCAGCAGGCCGTCGTCGTCCAGGAACAGCAGGATGTCGGCCTCGCGCCCGGCGGGCCCGAACGCCTCGATGCCCACGTTGCGCCCGGCGGGGATGCCGACGTTCTCCGACAGCTCGACGGTGCGCACGCTCAGGCCGGGGACGGCGATCGGCGGCAGCGGGGAGCCGTTGCCGACGACCACGACCTCGATCGGGTCGCCGTCCTGCTTGGCGACCGACTCCAGCAGGGCGCGCAGCTCCGCGGGGCGGTTGCCCATGGTGAGGACAACCGCGCCGACCTTGACAGCAGGAGCGGAGGGAGTGTTCATCGGAGCCTGCTCGACGCGAGGATGGACACCAGGTGCAGCACAGTCTGCAACACCGCGACGGCGGCGAGCAGGACCACCGCGACACGAGTGAACAGCAGGTCGCCGTGGACGAAGTCCGCGATGCCGGCCGCCAGGATCACCAGCGACGCCTCGACGCCGCCGACCAGGCGGTGGAACTTCAGCGCGGCCGCGGCCTTGCGGGCCAGGGCCATGCCCGAGGAGCGGGGCGTGGCCGCCGCGTCCTCGGCGGCCGCCATGCCGCTGCGGGCGCGGGCCACGTCGACCAGGTCCGTCTCCGCCTTGATCAGGATCGCGCCGAGCGCCGCCAGCGTGCCGAGGAAGGCCCACTGCCACTGCGTGGCCGCGCCGTCCCGGTGCAGGACGTCCGCCGCCCGGATGCCGAAGCCGACGAGCAGGGCGGCCTCGGAGAGGTAGTGACCCACCCGGTCCAGGTAGACGCCGGTCGTGGAGGTGACCTTGCGCCAGCGCGCGAGCTCGCCGTCCACGCAGTCCAGCAGCAGGTACAGCTGGATGAGGAGCGCGCCCAGGATCGCCCCGGCCAGGCCCGGGATCACCAGGGCCGCGCCCGCGGCGATGCCGGCCAGGATCATCAGGCCCGTGTACTGGTTGGGCGTGAGCCGGGTGTTCAGCAGGACCCGCGTGCAGCGCAGGGAGATCTCGCGCATGTACAGGCGCCCGGCCCAGTGCTCGCCGCTGCGCCGGTCCTTGAGCCCGCCGGGGTGGACGACCGGGCGGAGTTCAGCTAGTGACGGTTTTGGCATAGTCGGCGTAAGCGTCCCTGATCTGGTCGGTGGAGAGGGCGAGGTGCTCCAGGATCGTGTAGCGCCCGGGGCGGGTCTGCGGGGCGTACTCCACCGCCGCGACGAACTCCTCGGCGCTGAAGCCGATCTCCTGCGGCAGCACGGGCAGGCCGTGCCGGCGCAGCACCTCGACCATCAGCGCGGATTCCTCGCGGGCGCCGCGCAGGTACATCGCGAAGGCCGCGCCGAGGCCGCACTGCTCGCCGTGGCTCGCCGCGCGCTTGGGGTAGAGCAGGTCGAAGGCGTGGTTGATCTCGTGGCAGGCGCCGGAGGCGGGGCGGCTGTCGCCGGCCACCGACATGGCGATGCCCGTGAGGACCAGGCCCTCGGCCAGCACCTGGAGGAAGCCGTCGTCGCCGACGCCGCCGGGGTGGCGCAGCACGGCCTCGCCGGCCTGCCGGGCCATGGCGGCGGCCAGGCCGTCGATGGCCTCGCCCGTCTCGCGGTGGGAGAGCTCCCAGTCCGCGACGGAGGAGATGTTGGAGATCGCGTCGCCGATGCCGGAGCGCACGAAGCGGACCGGGGCCTCGCGGATCACGTCGAGGTCGATCACGACGGCGATCGGGTTGGGCACGCCGTACGAGCCGCGGCCCGCGTCGTTGTCGAGCGTCGCGACCGGCGAGCAGAGCCCGTCGTGCGAGAGGTTCGTCGCGACGGCGACGAGCGGCAGGCCGATGCGCGCGGCGGCGAACTTGGCGCAGTCAATGATCTTGCCGCCGCCGAGGCCCACGACCGCGTCGTAGTGCCCCTTCTTCATGGCGTCGGCCAGCTTGATGGCGTCGTCCAGCGTGCCGCCGCCCACCTCGTACCAGGAGGCGCCGGGCAGCGCCGGGGCGAGCCGCTCGCGCAGCACCGCCCCGGAGCCGCCGCTGATGGCGACGGCCAGCTTGCCGGAGCTGGAGATCCGCTGATCGGCGAGGATCTTCGCCAGATCGTCCAGCGCTCCGGCCCGGATGTCGACGACGACCGGCGAGGGGATGAGCCTCGTCAGTACTGGCACGCGATCCCCCGGCCCTTGGCGAGGTCGTCGTGGTTGTCGATCTCGACCCACTGGACATCGCCGATGGGCGCCACGTCGATCTTGAAGCCGCGGTTGACGAGCTCCTGGTAGCCGTCCTCGTAGTAGAGGTCGGGGTCGCGCTCGAAGGTGACCTTCAGCGCGTCCGCCAGGTCGGCGGCGGCCTCGCCCTCGATCAGGGTGACGCCGATGTACTCACCGGTCGCCTCGGCCGGGTCCATGAGCTTGGTGATGCGCTGGACGCCCTTCTCGGGGTCCACGATGACCTTCATCTCCTCGTCGGCGAGCTGCTTCACCGTGTCGAGGGCGAGGATGATCTTCTGGCCGTTGCCGCGGGCGGCGAGCAGGGTCTTCTCGACGGAGACCGGGTGCACGGTGTCGCCGTTGGCGAGGATCACGCCGTCCTTGAGGGCGTCACGGCCGCACCACAGGGAGTAGGCGTTGTTCCACTCCTCGGCCTTGTCGTTGTCGATCAGGGTGAGCTTCAGGCCGTACTTGGCCTCGAGGGCCTCCTTGCGGGCGTACACGGCCTCCTTGCGGTAGCCCACGATGATCGCGACCTCGGTCAGACCGATCTCGGCGAAGTTGGCCAGGGTGAGGTCGAGGATGGTGGTGGCATCCTCCTCGCCCGTGGGGCCTACCGGCACCAGGGCCTTGGGCAGAGTGTCGGTGTAGGGACGCAGACGCCGTCCGGCGCCGGCGGCCAGCACGAGGCCGATCATGCGGGTTCTCCTGTTTCGTCGTGTACTGCGGGTGCCCCGGAGGACACCCAGAAGCGGATGCTCTCGCTGAGCACCACGAGGGCGATGGCGGCCGCGAGGACCGTCAGCGCGATGGTGAAGCCTCGGCCGTGCCACAGGGCGGCCGCGGTGGTGACCGCCAGGACCCGACCCTCGTGTCCGCCGATCGCCCGCACCAGCCAGTGCGGGGGCGCGCCGGTGCCGCCGCGGATGCGGTACACCGTGTCGTAGTGATGGTAGGCGACCGCGGCCACCAGGCCGAAAGCCGCCGGGAGGGCCCCCGGGGCGCCGGACTGCGCCGCCAGCCCCAGGACGATGCCGTACTCCGCGCCGCGGAAGACCGGCGGCACCAGCCAGTCGAGGGGGCCCTTGAGGGGCTGGGCGACGGCGACGCCGGCGAGGATCGCGTAGACGGCCGCCTGGAGGACGGCCCGCCACGTGCCGCCGCTGCCGGCGACCAGCGGTCCGAGGAGCAGGCTGGCGGCGGCGAGGACGGCCCAGAAGGGGGCGCTGTAGGCCCGGCCGGGGACCGTGCTGCCGAGGGTGGCGGCCGCGGCCCGGGCGACCGGCCCGGAGTCGGCGAGGTCCGCCAGCGCCTGCGCGGCGCGGTCCGTCCGCTTCGCCTTACGGGTCAGGGAGCGCAGGACGCGGCCCGCGGTGGTGTAGCAGGCGGCGAAGGCGCAGCCGATCAGCAGCACGTAGAAGACGGTGCGGGGCGTGGTGAGCGCGGTGAGGACCGCGATCAGCGCCCAGCGCTCGCCGATGGGCAGCACGATCATGCGGCGGACCCAGACGGTCCAGCCGACGCTGTCGAGGCGGCCGGAGAGCGCGGCCGTCGGGCTCGTGTTGGCCGTGGCGTCGTGGTTCGCCTCGGTGAAGGCGAAGTCGACGACGTGCCGGCAGGTCATGAGGACCATCGCGCCGAGCGCGAGCGCCCACACGTCGTCGTGGCCGCCGCCGCGGGACGCCCCGAGGGCCAGGCCCGCGTAGAAGGCGTACTCCTTGGCGCGGTCGAAGGTCGCGTCCAGCCAGGCGCCGAGCGTGGAGTACTGGAGCGAGTAGCGGGCGAGCTGGCCGTCGGTGCAGTCGAGCACGAAGGAGAACAGCAGCAGCGCGCCGGCGGCGACGAAGCCGCCCCGGGTGCCGGTCGCCGCCGCGCCCGCCGCGATCAGCGCGGTCAGCAGGGACGCGGTGGTGACCTGGTTGGGGGTGAGGCCCCGGCGGGCGCACCAGCGGGCGAGGTAGCGCGAGTACGGGCTGATGCAGAAGGTGGTGAAGAACCCGTCGCGGGACTTCACGGCGCTGCGCAGCCGTACGGCTTCGTCGTCGACCGCCGCGGTTTCGGCGAGGGTCTTGGCGCGGGCCTCGTCGCCGTCCGGCACGGCCGCGACGAGGACGCCGAGGTCGGGCCGGTGCACGGCCACACCGTCGGCTTCCAGGCGGGCGGCGAGGAGGCCGGGCAGGCTCGCGCCGTCGTCAGCGGCGGCCAGCGCGTGCGTCAGGGACGCGCGCGCCTCCGGCTGGACGGTGAGCGCGCCCTCGGTGGCGCCGGCCGGGAAGCGGGGGTCGGTCAGGGCGAGGCGCAGGGCGTGCACGTGGCCCACGAAGCGGTGGTCCACCACAGCAACCCGCTCCGAGGCCGGGACGGCGGCCAGCGCCCCGGCGGCGTCCGCGCTCACGCGGACGTCGAAGCCGAGGGACCGCAGGTCCTCCTCCAGGGAGGAGCCGGCGGGCGGCGGACCGGTGAGGATGGCGGTCGACAGACGAACTCACTCCTTGCGGCGGGCATGGCCGCCCCTGGGGCCGCGGGACGCGGCGGGCGGCGTTCGCGCCGGAAGCCCCGGGCGGGGGCCGGCACGTCGGCAGAGGCTATCGGATCACCGGAAGACGCCGTTCACCGCCGGTATGCCTCCGGCAGGCCCGCCATGGAGAGGACGCCCGGGCGAAGCGTCCGGTTCCGGGCCGGGGCGGTCCGGCACCGCCGGACCGCGTCATCGTGGCGCCCCGCGGCGAGAGTCCGGCGGAATGCCCGATCACCAGAATCGAACACAGATCGTGACCCGCCGTCCAGGCGCTATCGTGCCGGTCATGACATGGCTGATCACAGGCGGTGCCGGGTACATCGGAGCGCACGTCGCCCGGGCGATGACAGAGGCCGGCGAGCGGGTCGCCGTGCTGGACGACCTGTCCGCGGGCGTGCCCGCGCGGCTGCCCGCGGGCTGCGTGCTGGTGCGGGGCTCGGTGCTGGACCGCGAGCTGCTGGACCGCACGTTCGCGGAGCTGGGCGTGACCGGCGTGGTGCACCTGGCGGCGAAGAAGCAGGTCGGGGAGTCGGTGGAGAAGCCGCTCCTCTACTACCGGGAGAACCTGCACGGGCTGACCGTGCTGCTGGAGGCGGCCGTCGCCGCGGGCGTCCGCAGCTTCGTGTACTCCTCCTCCGCGGCGGTCTACGGCATGCCGGATGTGGACCTCGTCACGGAGGACACCCCGTGCCTGCCGATGAACCCGTACGGCGAGACGAAGCTGGCCGGCGAGTGGCTGGTGCGGGCCACCGGCAAGGCGCACGGCCTGTCGACGGCCTGCCTGCGCTACTTCAACGTGGCGGGCGCGGCGGTGCCGGAGCTCGCGGACACCGGGATCTTCAACATCATCCCGATGATGTTCGACCGGCTCACCCGGGGCGAGGCGCCGCGGATCTTCGGCGACGACTACGCCACCCCGGACGGCACCTGCGTCCGTGACTACATCCACATCGAGGACCTGGCGACCGCGCACCTCGCGGCGGCCCGCCGGCTGGCCGAGCGCACGGAGCCGGGCGACCTCACGCTGAACGTGGGCACGGGGCGGGGCGTCTCCGTACGGGAGATGGCCGACCTGATCGCCGCGGTGACCGGCCGCACGGAGCCCGCACCGCTCGTGGAGCCGCGCCGTCCGGGTGATCCGGCGCGTGTCGTGGCGTCGAACGAGCTGATCGCGAAGGAGCTCGGCTGGAGCCCCGAGCACGACGTGCGCAGCATGGTCACGTCCGCGTGGGAGGGCTGGTGCCTGCACCACCCGGAGGCGCGGCAGGGCCTTCCGCAGGGCTGACGCCACCGCACGCAGGGTGATCGCCGCAGGTCGGGGAGACGCGCATCTTCGCAGGTCAGAGCACATGACAACGGTGTTCAGTGCCGCGTTGCCCGATACCCCCCACCCGTAGTTCACTGGGTCCCGGCCGGCAGCCGCCGGCCGGACGGGCACCCGTTTTCCGAGGGCGGCATCTCATGGGCGCAGGGCACGATCACGGTCACTCTCACGGGGGACCTCCGCCGGGCACGAGCGGCACGGCCGCGGCGGCGTACAAGGGGCGCCTGAGGATCGCGCTGGGCATCACGCTCACCGTGCTCGTGGCCGAGATCGCGGGCAGCGCGCTGACCGGCTCGCTGGCGCTGCTCGCGGACGCCGGGCACATGGCGACGGACGCGGTCGGGGTGGGCATGGCGCTGGTCGCGATCCACTTCGCGAACCGCCCGTCGAGCGGCCGGCGCACCTACGGGTACGCCCGGGCGGAGATCCTGGCGGCGCTGCTGAACTGCCTGCTGCTGCTCGGCGTGGGCGGGTTCATCCTCTACGAGGCCGTGGGGCGCCTGATGGAGCCGGCCGACGTGCCGGGCGGCACGACGGTGATTTTCGGCCTGGTGGGCGTCGTCGCCAATCTGATCTCCCTGGCGCTGCTGATGCGCGGCCAGAAGGAGAGCCTGAACGTGCGCGGGGCGTTCCTGGAGGTCCTCTCGGACGCGCTGGGCTCGTTCGCCGTGGTGGTCTCCGCGGTGGTGATCATGCTGACGGGGTGGACGCAGGCGGACCCGATCGCCTCGCTGCTGATCGGCCTGATGATCGTGCCGCGCACGCTGAAGCTGCTGCGGGAGGCGCTGGACGTCCTCCTGGAGGCCGCGCCGAAGGACGTCGACATGGACGAGATCCGGGCGCACATCACGGCCCTGCCGGGCGTGCAGGACCTGCACGACCTCCATGTGTGGACGATCACATCCGGAATGCCCGTGCTCTCCGCCCACGTGGTGGTCGACCACCTGGCGCTGGACTCGGTCGGGCACGAGAAGATGCTCCACGACCTGCAAGCCTGCCTGGGCGAGCACTTCGACGTGGAGCACTGCACTTTCCAGCTGGAGCCCGGCGGCCATGCGGAGCACGAGGCGAAGCTCTGTCATTGACGCCCCGGCCCGGTACGGCAGACTTGAGGGTCGAAGACCGACAACGAGGATGGTCAATGCCGATCACACCAGCCAATGGCCTCTCCGCCGACACCGCAGCGGTTCCCGCTCCGGACGACTCAGCCGAACCGATCATGCTGGAGCTGGTCGACGAGGACGGCAGAACCATCGGCACGGCGGAGAAGCTCTCCGCCCACATCGCCCCCGGCAGACTGCACCGGGCGTTCTCGGTCTTCCTCTTCGACGACGAGGGCCGGCTGCTGCTCCAGCGGCGCGCGCTGGAGAAGTACCACTCCCCCGGCGTGTGGTCGAACACCTGCTGCGGCCACCCGTATCCGGGTGAGCCCCCGTTCGTGGCCGCGGCGCGCCGCACGGGCGAGGAGCTGGGGATCGCGCCCGCGCTGATGCGCGAGGCCGGGACCGTGCGGTACAACCACCCCGACCCGGACTCGGGCCTGGTGGAGCAGGAGTACAACCACCTCTTCGTGGGAATCGTGCGGGCCGAGCCGCGCCCGGCCCCCGAGGAGATCGCGGAGACCGCGTTCGTGACCCCGGACGAGCTGGACACGCTGCGGGCGCGCTACCCGTTCTCGGCGTGGTTCATGACGGTGCTGGACGCGGCGCGGCCCGCGGTGCGCGAGGTCACCGGGGACGCGGCGGGCTGGTAGGCCCGCCGGCCGGCGCGGGGAGCGGCAGGGCGGCCCAGACCACCTTGCCGCCGCTCGCGGTGTGCTCGACGTCGCACATGCCGCCGGCCTCGGCGGAGATGGCCTGGACGAGCAGCAGCCCGCGGCCGCCGATGCGCTCGTCGTCGGCCTCCAGGGGCTTGGGCCGGTAGGGGTGGTCGTCCTCGACGGCCACCCGCACCCAGTGGCGGCCGATGGAGACCTCCACGGCGACCTCGGGCGAGAGCAGGGCCGCGTGCTGGACGGCGTTGGTGACCAGCTCCGAGACGATCAGCAGGAGCCCCTGGAACAGGTCGTCGCAGAGCGGCACGCGCTGGTGCCGGAGGAGGTCGCGGACGGCGTGCCTGGCCCGGGGGACGGAGGAGTGCAGCGCGGGAGCGGTGAAGCGCCAGGCTCCGTCGAATTCGACCGGGCTCCGGGGTGGGGCCTGCCCGCGGTCGGGCGGGACGCTCCCGAGGATTTCCATGTCCGATACCAACCCCTCACCATGGTCGACCGCACCCATGAGTGTTGGGAAGATGAGGGTCCGTACGGCGGGCT
The DNA here is from genome assembly GCF_003626645.1 of Streptomyces klenkii. Taxonomy (GTDB): domain Bacteria; phylum Actinomycetota; class Actinomycetes; order Streptomycetales; family Streptomycetaceae; genus Streptomyces; species Streptomyces klenkii. Next base: position 19,785 of record NZ_RBAM01000015.1, read on the forward strand.
GACCACAAATCATCGGCTATCGACGGAGTTTGACCGGGTGCGTATGCCACGGTCACTCACGCGACTGTTCCTGGCCACCCTGTTCCGCGTTCCCTGAGCGGCATGGAGTCAGGTATTCCGACGGTTCCGCCGGACGGCCCGGATAGCATCCGGCGCATGGAGCCTGCACTTCACCTGGACGTCGCCGGTGGCACCGCCACGGTTCGCATCGCCAACCCCGCCAAGCGGAACGCCATGACCACGGACATGTGGCGGGCCCTGCCCGGGCTGCTGGAGCGGTGCGCCACCGACCCGGCCGTCCGGGTGCTGGTGCTCACCGGCGAAGGCGAAACGTTCTGCGCGGGCGCCGACATCTCCTCGCTGACCGAGGGCGCCGACCGCTCGCGGGACCTCGCGATCGCGGCCGAGGAGGCCCTGGCGGCCTTCCCCAAGCCCACCCTCGCCGCCGTGCGCGGCTTCTGCGTGGGCGGCGGCTGCCAGCTCGCCGCCGCGTGCGACCTGCGGTTCGCCTCCGACGACGCGTCCTTCGGGGTGACCCCGGCGAAGCTCGGCATCGTCTACGGGCCCTCCTCCACCCGCCGGCTGGTCGAGCTGACCGGCCCGGCCACCGCCAAGTACTTGCTCTTCTCCGGCGAGCTGATCGACGCCGGGCGGGCGCTGCGGACGGGGCTCGTGGACGAGGTGTGGCCGCGGGAGGCGCTGGACCGGCGGGTCGCGGAGTTCGCCCGGGTGCTGGCCTCGCGGTCGCAGCTGACGCAGGCCGCGGCGAAGGAGTTCGCCGCGGGGCCCGCCGCCCCCGGGCGGGTCGCGCACTGGGCGGAGCAGGAGCGCGCCGGGGGCGACACCGCGGAGGGCGTCGCCGCGTTCCTGGAGCGGCGGCAGCCGCGGTTCGGGTGGACCGTTGACGGGCGGTCAGCCCCCTGCACCGGCCTTCCTGTCGCCGGCCACTGACCACGGCACCGGTCAGTCGGCTGCGGGCCGTCTGTGGCCGGTCGCGCAGTTCCCCGCGCCCCTTACGGGGCGCGGTGCCCGGCGACCATCTGCGAGAGGTCCGCAGCCCGCCACTCCGCTACGAGGTCGGCCGGGGCCTTCTCCGGGGAGCCCGCGTCGTAGGGCGGCTGCGGGTCGTACTCGATGAGCAGCTGGACGGACTGGGCGGCGCGGTCGCCCGCGATCCGGCCCACGAGCGTGAGGCCCATGTCGATGCCGGAGGAGACACCGGCGGCCGTGACGTACTTGCCGTCGAACACGACGCGTTCGCCGGTGGCCTCGACGCCGTAGGAGGCGAGCTGCTCCAGCATCAGCCAGTGTGACGTGGCGCGACGGCCCGTCAGCAGCCCGGCGGCGGCCAGGATCAGGGAGCCGGAACACACCGACGTCGTCCACGTGGTGGTGCGGTCGACGTGCCGCAGCCATTCGGCGACGGCTCCCGGGCCCAGCTGGCCGCTCGGGTCGGCCCCGCCGGGGACGACGACGATGTCGGGGCTCGTGACCTCGGCGAGGGAGGCGTCGGCGACGAGGCCGAGGTTGCCGGTCTCGTTGCGCACGGGGCCGGGGCGCTCGGCGACGAGGACGACCTCGCTGCCCGGGAGGGGGCTGAGCGTGTCGAACGGGCCGATGGCGTCGAGGGCGGTGAAGCCGGGGTAGAGCAGGACGGCGATCTGCACGGTGGTCCTCGTTTCGTTCGGTGGCGGCCGTGGCCGGTCAGGCCGCGGTCAGCGGGCGGAAGCGGCGCCGGTACTCGGCGGGCGGGGTGCCCAGGGCGCGGATGAAGGCACGGCGCATGGCCTCGGGCGTGCCGTAGCCGCAGGCGCGCGAGACCTCTTCGACGCCGTCGCCGGTGTCCTCCAGCTGCCGGCGCGCGGCCTCCAGACGGACCCGGTCGACGTAGCGGCCCGGCGTCATGCCGGTCTCGCTGTGGAAGGCGCGGGCGAAGTGCCGCGGGGAGAGGTCCGCGCGGGCGGCGAGCGCTTCGACGGACAGGTCGGCCGCGGGGTTCTCGACGATCCAGTGCTGGACGTCGCGCAGCCGCGGGCGGCTCGCCGTCTGGGCCGCGAGCGGGGCGCTGAACTGGGTCTGGTTGCCGGGGCGGCGCAGGAAGACGACGAGGTTGCGGGCGACGGCGAGCGCCGGTTCGCGGCCCAGGTCGTCCTCGACGAGGGCGAGGGCGAGGTCTATGCCCGCGGTGACGCCGGCCGAGGTGACGACGTTCCCGTCGCGTACGTAGATGGGGTCGGGCTCCACGCGGACGGTAGGGAAGCGCGCGGCGAGGGCGGCGCAGAACGCCCAGTGGGTCGTCGCCCGGCGGCCCTCCAGCAGGCCGGCGGCGGCGAGCAGGAACGCCCCCGTGCACACCGACACCACGCGTTCGGCGCGCGGCGCGTGCTCGCGCAGCCAGGCGATGAGGCGCGGGTCGGGGGTGCGCGTGCCTTCGCCGCCCGGCACGAGCAGGGTGTGGGCGGCGGGGGCGTCGTGCAGCGCGGAGTCGGGCGTGACGCGCAGGCCGCTGCCGGTGCGCACGGGGCCGCCGTCGAGAGTGGCGGTGTGCACGCGGTACGTGGCGGGGTCGCCGGTCCACTGGCCCGCTCCCGCGAACACCTCGGCGGGGCCCGTGAAGTCGAGGCTCTGGACCTCGTCGAACAGGACGATCAGCACGGTGCGGCGCTGCGGGCGGTGGCGCGTCATGGTCACCATGCTGGCCACACCGCCATATGTCCGCAATGACGAATACCCCACCTTTCCTGCCACCGCGCGTCTGCCGCGACGACCGCGGGGCGTTCGTGGGGCACCGCCCTTCCCGCCCGTACCGACCAGTCGGTAACGTGCGGGACATGACTTCTCTCACCGGGTCCCTGCCGGAGCACGCCGGACGCCGCTGTTACCAGCCCCTCAACACCCTTCACGCCACTGTGTACTTCTCGCCCGAGATCGTGCGGGAGATGGGCGCCCTGGGGATCGAGGACTTCGCCGCGGTCAACATCGCCGGGCGGACGGCCGCGCTCGGGCGCGTCGGCGCGGGCCCGGTCACGGCCGCGTTCTACAACTACACGCACGAGCGGATCGCCCATCACCTCCCGGGCGTCTGGGACATCGCCGCCCCGCAGGACGTCCTGGCCGCGCGGCTGCGCGCGGCCGACGGCACGCTGCGCCGCCTGCTCGGCGAGGACGCGGTCGCCTCCCCGGAGACGGCCGAGGCGGCGGAGCTCGCCCTGCGCGCCGCCGAGGGCTGCGGCCGCGGCGGCCGCCCCATGTACTCCGCCCACGCCGACCTGCCCGTGCCCGAGGCCCCGCACCTCGCGCTCTGGCACGCCGCCACGCTGCTGCGCGAGCACCGCGGCGACGGTCACGTCATGGCGCTCGTACGGGCGGGCCTCGACCCGGTCGAGGCGCTCCTCAGCCACAGCGCCACCGGCGGCGGCATGAGCGACAAGTGGCTCGTCCGGACGCGCGGCTGGACCGTGGAGGAGCTGGAGGCCGGCCGGGAGCGGCTGCGGGCGCGCGGGCTGCTGGACGGGGCCGGTGAGCTCACGGAGGCGGGCAAGGCGCTGCGCGAGGAGCTGGAGGCGGAGACGGACCGCCTCGACGCCGCGCCGTACGAGCACCTGGGCGCGGCGGGCGTGGCGCGCCTCACCGAGCTGGGCTCGGCGTTCGCCAAGGCCGTGCTGATGGCGGGCGCGTTCCCGGCGGACCTCCTCGGCAACGGCTGAGGCGCGGGCCCGGTCGTCACGGGTGGCGGAACGTGCGGCGCCGCGCGGCTCGGGCGCGGCGCTGTCAGCGGCACCTGCCACAATGCAGTCCGCAGCCCGAAGAGAAAGCGGAGCGTGATCGTGACGGCAATTGGTGCGTCGCCCGGGGCGTCGATCGAAGGCAGGATCGCCGAGGAGCTCGGCGTGCGGGAGCGGCAGGTGAAGGCCGCGGTCGACTTGCTCGACGGCGGTTCGACCGTGCCGTTCATCGCCCGCTACCGCAAGGAAGCCACCGAGATGCTCGACGACGCGCAGCTGCGCACCGTCGAGGAGCGGCTGAGGTACCTGCGCGAGCTGGAGGAGCGCCGCACGGCGGTCCTGGAGTCCGTGCGCTCCCAGGGCAAGCTGGACGAGGCGCTGGAGGCGCGCATCCGCGCCGCCGACTCCAAGGCCCGCCTGGAGGACATCTACCTGCCCTTCAAGCCCAAGCGGCGCACGAAGGCGCAGATCGCGCGGGAGGCCGGCCTGGAGCCGCTGGCGGACGGCCTGCTCGCCGACCCGGGCACCGAGCCGCTCGCCGCGGCCGCCGCGTTCGCCGGTGCGGACAAGGGCGTCGCGGACGCGGCCGCCGCGCTGGAGGGCGCCCGGGCCATCCTCACCGAGCGGTTCGGCGAGGACGCCGACCTCATCGGCGAGCTGCGCGAGCGCATGTGGACGCGCGGGCGCGTCGCCGCGAAGGTCCGCGAGGGCAAGGAGGAGGAGGGCGCGAAGTTCGCCGACTACTTCGACTTCGCGGAGCCCTTCACCGAGCTGCCCTCGCACCGGGTGCTCGCCATGCTGCGCGGCGAGAAGGAAGAGGTCCTCGACCTCACGCTGGACCCGGAGCCGGCGCAGGAGCCGGACCGGGCGGCGGCCGCGGGCCCGAGCGCGTACGAGCAGATGATCGCGCAGCGCTTCGGCATCGCGGACCGGGGCCGGCCCGCCGACAAGTGGCTGGGCGAGACGGTGCGCTGGGCCTGGCGCACGCGCGTCCTCGTCCACCTCGGCATCGACCTGCGGCTGCGGCTGCGGCAGGCCGCCGAGGACGAGGCGGTCCGCGTCTTCGCGGCGAACCTGCGCGACCTGCTGCTCGCCGCCCCGGCCGGCACCCGCGCCACGATGGGCCTCGACCCCGGCTTCCGCACGGGCGTGAAGGTCGCCGTCGTGGACGCGACGGGCAAGGTCGCCGCCACGGAGACGATCTACCCGCACGTTCCGCAGAACAAGTGGGACGCCTCGCTCGCGGCGCTGGCCCGGCTCGCCCGGGAGCACGGCGTCGAGCTCGTCGCCATCGGCAACGGCACGGCCTCCCGCGAGACGGACCGGCTGGCGGCCGACCTGATCTCCCGTCACCCGGAGCTGAAGCTCACGAAGGTGATGGTCTCCGAGGCCGGCGCCTCGGTCTACTCCGCCTCCGCGTTCGCCTCCCAGGAGCTGCCCGGGATGGACGTCTCGCTGCGCGGCGCCGTGTCGATCGCGCGGCGCCTCCAGGACCCGCTCGCCGAGCTCGTCAAGATCGACCCCAAGTCGATCGGCGTCGGCCAGTACCAGCACGACCTGTCCGAGGTGAAGCTGTCCCGCTCGCTCGACGCCGTCGTGGAGGACTGCGTCAACGGCGTCGGCGTCGACGTGAACACCGCGTCCGCGCCGCTCCTCGCGCGCGTCTCCGGCATCAGCTCCGGCCTCGCCGAGAACATCGTCGCCCACCGCGACTCCAACGGCCCCTTCCGCTCCCGGCGGGCGCTGAAGGACGTGGCCCGGCTGGGCCCCAAGGCGTACGAGCAGTGCGCGGGCTTCCTGCGCATCCGCGGCGGGGACGACCCGCTGGACGCCTCCAGCGTCCACCCCGAGGCCTACCCCGTGGTGCGGAAGATGGTGAAGAGCACGGGCGGCGAGGTCGCCTCCCTCATCGGCAACACGTCCGTGCTGCGCTCCCTGCGGCCGGACGCGTTCGTCGACGCGACGTTCGGTCTGCCGACGGTCACCGACATCCTGCGCGAGCTGGAGAAGCCCGGCCGGGACCCGCGGCCCGCGTTCAAGACGGCGAGCTTCAAGGAGGGCGTCGAGAAGATCGGCGACCTGGAGGCCGGGATGGTCCTGGAGGGCGTCGTCACCAACGTCGCCGCGTTCGGGGCGTTCGTGGACGTGGGCGTCCACCAGGACGGGCTGGTGCACGTGTCGGCCATGTCCCGGACGTTCGTGAAGGACCCGCGGGACGTCGTCAAGCCCGGTGACATCGTGCGGGTCAAGGTCATGGACGTCGACATCCCGCGCAAGCGGATCTCGCTGACGCTGCGGCTCGACGACGACGCGGCGTCGCCGTCCGGCGGGGGTGGCGGAAGCCGCCCGCGCCCGGAGCGGGGCGCCGAGCGCGGCGGCGGGCGCCGTGGTGCGGGGGCGCCTCAACAGCGGCGCGGCGGCCCGCGCGAGGCGGCTCCGCCGGTGAACGACGCGATGGCGGAGGCGCTGCGCCGCGCGGGCTTGCGGTAACCGCGTACGTACGGGTCCGGTGGCTTGCCCATTCCGCCGGACCCTCGCCGTCGTGGCACTTCGCCGCTGCGGCGGGCATTCTTGTGCTTGCGGCGCCGATCACTGCGCCCGTTGCGGCGGGGAACTTTCCCCCGCCGCAACGGCGATAAGCCACCACGTGGCAGCCCGGCGGTGCCCAGCCGGGCTGTAGGGCCGTCAGATCACCCCTCTCCGGAGGAGAAGCGCGGGACCGGGGCCTCGTACAGCCACGCGGCCAGCAGGGGACGCAGCGGGCGGTTCGCCGTCGACTCCGCGTGCGTCACGAAGCGTTCCGTGTCCGCCGTCGAGCCCCGGTGCGCCGAGTGCCAGGTCCGGAGGATCCGGAAGAAGCAGTCGTCGCCCACGGCCAGCCGCAAGGCGTGCAACGTGCACGCGCCGCGTACGTAGATCCGGTCGTCGAAGAGCTGCCGCGGGCCGGGGTCGGCGATGCACAGGTCCTGCCCGCCGCAGGCGAGCCCGTGGCGGGCCGCCCGGGCGAGCGTGTCCGCGTCGTCCTCGCCGAGGTGTTCGGACCACAGCCACTCCGCGTACGTGGCGAAGCCCTCGTTGAGCCAGATGTGCCGCCAGTCGGCGACGCCGGCGCTGTTGCCGAACCACTGGTGCGCGAGTTCGTGGGCGACGAGGGTCTCGGAGCCCCGCCGCCCGTCGACGTGGTTGCGGCCGAAGACGGACAGCGTCTGGTTCTCGACGGGCGCGGCGAGCTCCGCGTCGACGATGACGGCGCCGTAGGTCTCGAACGGGTAGGGGCCGAAGAAGCCGCTGAAGGCGCGCAGCATCCGCGGCTGCCGGGCCAGGTCGTGGCGGGCCTGTTCGGCGAGGTGGGCGGGGTAGGCGTTGCGGAGGGTGCCGCGGGTGTCGTGGGTGAAGCGGCCGGTGCAGACGGCCGCGAGGTAGGAGGCCATGGGCCCGGGGTGGTGGTAGGTCCAGGCGGTGGAGTCCTCGGTCTCGCGGCGTTCCCGGAGGGTGCCGTTGGCCAGGACGTGGTGGCCCCGGGGCACGGTGACGGTGAAGGTGTAGGCGGCCTTGTCGTCGGGCCGGTCGTTGCACGGGAACCACGACGGCGCGCCGACGGGCTGGGAGGCGACGAGGGTGCCGCCGTGGTCGTCCCCCGTGCGGTCCCAGCCGATCGGCCCGAACGGCGTGCGGACGGGCCCGGGCCTGCCGCCGTAGTGGACGTCGGCGACGAACGGCTGTCCGGCGGCGAGGGCCCGCGGGGCGGCGAGCACCGCCTTGCCGCCGTGCTGGTGGACGGTGACGGGCTGCCCGTCGAGGTACGCGGCGCGGACCTTCAGCCGGGCGAGGTCGAGGGCGATGCGGCCGGTGCGCTCGTTGGCGACGGCCCGGATGCGGGCGTGGCCGTCGAGCCGGGCCCGGCCGGGGTCGTAGCCGAGCGTCAGGTCGTAGGCGAGGGTGCGGTGGCCGTCGGAGCCGTTGCGGGGGAAGTAGCGCGGGCCGCGGGCGGGGTGCAGGGCGGCGTCGGCGGCGGCCGCGGTCAGCGGGAGGGCCGCCGCGGCCCCGAGCAGGGCGCGGCGGCTGCACCGGAAGCGGTCGCGAAGGCTCATGCGACCGCCCCGGAGGGAGCCGGGGCCGGCGCCGCGCCCGCGATCGGGTTGCCCGCCCAGCGCGTGCCGGCCGGAACCGTCTCGCCGCGCATGACCAGGGAGGCCGGGGCGAGGGAGACGCCCGCGCCGACGGTGCTGCCGGGCAGGACGATGCCGTGCGGGCCCAGGGACGCGCCCGCGCCGAGGCGGACGGCGTCCATGCGCATGATCCGGTCGTGGAAGAGGTGTGTCTGGAGGACGCAGCCGCGGTTGACGGTGGCGCCGTCGCCGAGGGAGACGAGGTCGGTCTCGGGCAGCCAGTGCGTGTCGCACCAGACTCCGCGCCCTATGCGCGCCCCGAGGCTGCGCAGCCACCAGTTGAGGACGGGCGTGCCGGTGAACGGGCCGGCCAGCCACGGCACGGCGAGCGTCTCGACGAAGGTGTCGTAGAGCTCGTTCCGCCAGACGAACGAGGACCACAGGGGGTGCTCGCCCGCGGTGAAGCGGCCCACGAGGAGCCACTTGGCCGCGGTGGTGGTCAGGCCGGCGGCGAGGCCCGCGGCCAGCAGCAGCGGGGCGCCCACCAGGGCGGCGAACAGCAGGCCGCCGGTGTCGAGGGCGTCCTGCTCGGCGAGGAGGACGAGCTCCGCGAGGGCGAAGCCGGCCATCAGCGGGAGCACGCGGCACAGTTCGACGGCGGCGCGGGCGGCCACGAGGCGGCGCGCCGGCTCGAAGGTGCGGTGCGCGTCGGTGACGGCGGCCTTGCGCGGCAGGGGCATCGCGGGGCGGCCGAGCCAGGAGCTGCCGGGTTCGCTGTGCTCGGGCGCGTCGGAGAGGACGCCGATCAGGGCGTGGTCGGGCACGCGGCGGCCGGGGCCGACGATGCCGGAGTTGCCGACGAAGGCGCGCCGGCCGATGTGCGCGGTGCCCAGGCGGAGCCGGCCGCCGCGCAGTTCGTACGGGGCGACGAGCGTGTCGTCGGCGAGGAAGGCCCCGTCGCCGACGGTGAGGAGGGAGGGCAGCGGCAGGACGGTCGAGATTTCGGCGCGCCGGCCGACGCGGGCGCCCAGGAGGCGCAGCCACACGGGCGTGGCGAGGCTCGCGTAGAGCGGGAAGAGGCTCGCCCGGGCGCCGTCCAGGAGCCGGGTGACGAGCCAGGCGCGCCAGGCGACGGCGCCCCACGCCGGGTGGTCGCCGGGCCGGATGCCGCGGCCGAGCAGCCGTACCGCGGCGGCGACGAGGAGGGCCCAGGACAGGCTGCCGACGACGGTGAGCACGGGGACGGCGGCGAGGAGCGTCAGGGAGACGGACAGCAGGGTGGTGCAGTCCTTGACGAGGTAGTAGGTGCCGACGAGCGCGGGCAGGGCGGCGAGGAACGGGAGGAGGGGCAGGGCGGCCAGCGTGAGGGCGTAGGCGGCCTTCGCGCGGAGGGAGGGCAGCGCGGGCGCCCCGGCCGGTACGGGCTCGGCCCGGCCGGTGCTGCGCGCCGGCGATCCTTCCCACCGCTCCCCCGCGCCGGCGTGGCCGTCCAGGCAGGCTCCGGGCGCGAGTTCGGCGCCCGGGGCGAGGGTCGCTCCGGGCATCATCGTGCTGCGGTGGCCCGCCCGGGCTCCCGCGCCGAGGGTGACGCGGCCGACGTGCAGGTCGTCGCCGTCGAGCCACCAGCCGGAGATGTCGGCCTCGGGTTCCACGGAGCAGCCGTCGCCGAGGGTGGCGAGGCCGGTCACGGGCGGCATCGCGTGCAGGGCCGTGCCGCGGCCGGTCGTACAGCCGAGGGCCCGCGCGTACCGGGCGGCCCAGGGGGTGCCCAGGAGCGCGGGGACCCCGAAGGTGGCGACGGTGCGTTCGGCGGCCCACAGCCGGATGTGGGCGCGGCCGCCGCGCCGGTACGTGCCGGGTGCGATGCCGCGGGTCAGCAGGCGTGCGGCCACGGCACCGACGGCGAGCCGGGCGGGGGCGCTGAGGAGGAGCAGCCAGCCGGCGATCACCAGCCACCAGGAGGTGTGCGGGGCCCACTGCCGGGGTGCCAGCAGGCCGAGGACGTCGTCGGCGGCGGCGAGGGCGACGAGCCCGCGCAGCCCGGCGACGCCGAACAGGGCGGTCTGCACGAGGATCTGGGCCGCGCCGGCGCGTCTGCGCACGGGGCGGACCGGGCGGGCGGCGCTCTCGGGGCGGGGGCCGGGGGCGGCGAGGGAGTCGAGGTGGGCGGCCATGTCGCGCAGGACGGGGTGCCGGTAGAGGCCGGCGACGGAGACCCCGGGGTAGTGCTCGCGCAGGGCGGAGGCCATGCGGGCGGCGGTGAGGCTGGTGCCGCCGAGGGCGGTGAAGTCGGAGCCGGCGGCGGGCCGGGTGCCCAGGTGGAGCTCCCACAGGTCGGCCAGGCGGGCAGCGGTGCCGTGCAGTTCACCGCCGTCCGGTTCGCCGCCGTCCGCCGCGCCGCCCGTTCCGGCGGGTCCGGGCGGCGGCCAGGGCAGGGCGTCGCGGTCGACCTTGCCGGAGGTGCGGGTGGGCAGGTCGGCGAGCTCGGTGAGGACGGGCACGAGCGCGGCGGGCAGGCGCTCGGCCAGCAGCGCTCTGGCCTCTTCGCGCCGGTAGGAGGCGTCGGGTACGACGTAGCCGACGAGGATGTGCCCGCCGGCGGGGGTGTTCCGTACGGCCGCGGCCGCCCCGCGCACGCCGGGCAGGGCGCCGAGCGCGGCGTCGATCTCGCCGAGTTCGACGCGCCGCCCGCCGAGCTTGATCTGGTCGTCGGCGCGGCCCGCGAAGACCAGGCCCTCCGGGTCGGCCCGGACGAGGTCGCCGGTGCGGTAGGCGCGGGGGTCGCCGAGGGCGGGCGAGGGGCGGAAGCGGTCGGCGTCCTTGACCGGGTCGAGGTAGCGGGCGTTCCCTGCGCCGGCGACGACGAGTTCGCCCTCGGTGCCGTACGGCACCGCTTCCCCGGCCTCGTCGACCACGGCCAGCCGCCAGCCGGCCAGGGGCAGCCCGATGCGTACGGGCTCGCCGGGCAGCAGGCGCGCGGCGCAGGCGACGACGGTGGTCTCGGTGGGGCCGTAGGTGTTCCACATCTCGCGGCCGGGCACGGCGAAGCGGCTGACGAGGCCCGCGGGGCACGCCTCGCCGCCGACGATCAGCAGGCGCACGCGGTCGAGGGTCTCCGGGGGCCAGAGCGCGGCCAGGGTCGGCACGGTGGAGACGACGGTGATGCCGCGCTCGGCGAGCCAGGGCCCGAGCTCGTGGCCGGCCCGGACGAGGGAGCGGGGGGCGGGGACCAGGCAGGCGCCGTGCCGCCAGGCCAGCCACATCTCCTCGCAGGAGGCGTCGAAGGCCACGGACAGGCCGGCCAGCACCCGGTCGCCGGGGCCTAGGGGCGCGTCCTGGAGGAACAGCCCGGCCTCGGCGTCCACGAAGGCGGCGGCGCTGCGGTGGGTGACGGCGACGCCCTTGGGGGCGCCGGTGGAGCCGGAGGTGAAGATGATCCAGGCGTCGTCGCCGGGGCGGACGGGGCGTGTCTCCCCGGGAGTGGAACCGTGCGTCGGCGAGAGCCGGCCGCCGGGGCCGAGGACCGCGCGGACGCCTGCCTCGCCGAAGACGGTGGCGGCGCGCTCGTCGGGGTCGTCGGCATCGACGGGCACGTAGGCGGCACCGCAGCGCAGGACCGCGAGGATCGCCAGGTAGAGGTCGGCGGTGCCGGAGGGGACGCGGACGCCCACGCGGTCGCCGGGGCCGATGCCGGCGCGGTGCAGGAACGCGGCCCGGCGGGCGACCTCGTCGCACAGCTCCCGGTAGGTGAGGACCTCACCGGCGGCGTCGAGGGCCGGAGCACCGGGATGGCGCGCCGCGGTGGCGTCGAGGATGTCGAGCAGGGTGCGCGGCGGAGCCGGCGGGGCGCCGCCGTAGAGCGCCCGGGCTCTGTGCGGCGTGCCGGGTACGGAGACGGTGGAGTGGGACATCGGGGCGGCCTCACTAGATGCCGTGGTGCGGTGGTGGTACGGGCGTCCTTCGGACGTCCGACACCACAGACGGCGGGTCGCGCGAGACCGGTTCGTATCCCGGTGCCAACATTCCGTAAATCGAACAGAGTCCGTACAACCCCAAGAAACCGCGATGTCCCGCCTGCCGCAGGGTTTTGCGGCCGGCAGGTCAGGCGGTACGGCCGTGCGCCTTGGGGAAGGTTTGGCCTGGACCTGGGGTTGTTTTCGGACACTCCTGGAGCAGCGGCGTCAGAGCTCCGTAAGGCGACCCTGTGAAACCTCTATGCGGCGGGTGGTGCGGACCGCGTCCAGCATCCGGCGGTCGTGCGTGACCAGGAGCAGCGTGCCGCTGTACGAGGCGAGGGCCGACTCCAGCTGCTCGATGGCCGGCAGGTCCAGGTGGTTCGTGGGCTCGTCCAGGACCAGGAGGTTCACGCCACGGGCCTGGAGCAGGGCCAGCGCCGAGCGCGTCCGCTCCCCCGGCGAGAGCGTGGCGGCCGGGCGCAGCACGTGGTCGGCCTTCAGGCCGAACTTCGCCAGCAGCGTGCGCACGTCGGCGGGCGCGAGCTCGGGGACGGCCGCGCCGAAGGCATCCAGCAGCGCCTCCGTGCCGAAGAACAGGGCGCGCGCCTGGTCGACCTCGCCGACGACGACGCCCGGGCCGAGCGCGGCGTGCCCGGCGTCCAGCGGCAGCCGGCCGAGGAGCGCGGCCAGCAGCGTGGACTTGCCGGAGCCGTTGGCGCCGGTGATGGCGATCCGGTCGGCCCAGTCGACCTGGAGGTCGGCGGGGCCGAAGGTGAAGGAGCCGCGGCGCACCTCGGCGCCGCGCAGGGTGGCCACGACGGCGCCGGAGCGCGGGGCCGCGGCGATCTCCATGCGCAGCTCCCACTCCTTGCGGGGCTCCTCGACGACGTCGAGCCGCTCGATGAGCCGCTCGGTCTGCCGGGCCTTGGCGGCCTGCTTCTCGGTGGCCTCGCTGCGGAACTTGCGGCCGATCTTGTCGTTGTCGGTCGCCTTGCGGCGGGCGTTCTTGACGCCCTTCTCCATCCAGTTCCGCTGGGTCCGGGCGCGCGCCTCCAGCCCGGCCCGGGTGTCCGCGTACTCGTCGTAGGCCTCGCGGGCGTGCCGGCGGACGGTCTCGCGCTCTTCCAGATAGGCGGCGTAGCCGCCGCCGTAGAGCCGGATCTCCTGCTGGGCCAGGTCGAGCTCCAGGACCTTCGTGACGGTGCGGGTGAGGAACTCGCGGTCGTGGCTGACGACGACGGTGCCGGCGCGCAGCCCGGTGACGAAGGACTCCAGGCGGGCCAGCCCGTCGAGGTCGAGGTCGTTGGTGGGCTCGTCCAGGAGGAAGACGTCGTAGCGGCTCAGCAGCAGGGAGGCGAGCCCGGCGCGGGCGGCCTGCCCGCCGGAGAGGCTGGTCATGGGCCGGTCGAGCCCCACGGCGAGGCCGAGGGTGGCGGCGACCTCCTCGGCGCGCTCCTCCAGGTCCGCCCCGCCCAGCCCGAGCCAGCGGTCCAGGCTCACGGCGTACGCGTCATCGGCGCCCGGCGCGCCCTCCACGAGCGCCTGGGTGGCGGCGTCGAGCTCGGCCTGGGCCCGCGCGACCCCGGTCCGGCGGGCCAGGAAGGCCCGCACGCTCTCCCCGGGCCGCCGGTCCGGCTCCTGCGGCAGGTGCCCGACGGTGGCCGTCGGCGGGCTGAGCGAGATCCCGCCCTCCTCGGCCCCGTCCAGCCCCGCGAGCAGCCGCAGCAAGGTCGACTTCCCGGCGCCGTTGGCCCCGACCAGTCCGATGACGTCACCGGGCGCGACGACGAGGTCGAGCCCGGAGAAGAGGGTACGGTCGCCGTGTCCGGCGGCCAGGTTCTTGGCGACGAGGGTGGCACTCATATCCCGACGACTCTAACCGGCGCGGCGGATGATCCCGTACCGGTTTTCGGGGAGGCGGCGGGAGCGCCTGCCCGAACGAGCGAACAATTTCCAGGACCGGCCCCGGGCCCGCTCCGGCTGCGCCAGCATGCCGCCTATGAACGCTGGTCGGAACAGCCCCCCTCTGGTCAGGTGCTCGCACTGCCGCAACGCGATGTGGTGGGACGTGACGTACCCGTACAAGCCGACGTGGTACTGCTCCATGTGCACTTTCCCGCGCGACCGGCAGCGCAGCGCCCACGCCGCGCCGCCGCAGTGCCCCGAGGGGTGTGCGAGCGCCGTGATCCAGACCGGGGACGACGGAAGCAGGACGTTCGTCTGCCACCGCAAATAGGAAGGCGCCGCACCGTCTGCGGGGCCCTGTCGGCCGGTCCTACAGTGGCCGCATGGCGACCGCAGAGCACGACCGGGAACGGCGGCAGGTGTTCGGGGACGATGCCGAGCAGTACGACACCGCGCGGCCGGACTATCCGGGCCGGCTGATCGACGACGTACTGGACTTCGCCGCCCTTACCGCGGGCGTTCCCGCCGTCGAGGTCGGTGCCGGGACCGGCAAGGCGACGCTCGCCTTCGCGGCGCGCGGCACCCCGGTGACGTGCGTCGAGCCGGACGCGCGGATGGCGCGGGTGCTGCGGCGCCGCTGCACGGGGATGCCGCACGTCGCCGTCGAGGTCGCCGACTTCGAGACCTGGCGCCCGGAGCGGCCCTACGGGCTGCTGTACTGCGCCCAGGCCTGGCACTGGGTCGACCCGGCGGTGCGGTGGGCCCGGGCGCGGACGGCCCTGCGCCCGGGCGGGGCGGTGGCCCTCTTCTGGAACCACTGGCACTTGGAGGACCCCGGCCTGGCCGAGCGGCTGACGGCCCTCCACGCCCGGCAGGGGATGGAGGTGCCGCCCTACACCATCCTCGACCCGCGCCCCCGCCCGGCCCGCCGCGGCCCGCAGGCGCGCCAGTGGCACGAGATGGAGGCCGACGGCGGCTTCACCGACGTGGCGCACCGGCTGTACGAGACCACGCACGAGCGCACCCCGTCCGGTCTGATCGAGCTGCTCGCCTCCTTCTCCGGCTACCGGGTGCTCCCGCCGGCGGCACGTGAACGGCTCTTCCGGGACGTGTCCCGGATCGTGGAGCAGGAGGGCGGGGGCGCCGGGGTACGGGTGACGAGCAGCCTGTTTCTGGCGCGGAGCCGGGCCTGAGCCGGAATGCCCGGCCCGTGGCCCGCCGCGCCGACATACTGAGCTCGCCCCCTCCGATGGTTCGGCGCGCCCCCGTCGCGCCGGAAAGGCGGTCGCCATGGGTCTGCCCGTTCCCCTGTCCGGTGTCGTCCCGCCGCTCTGCACGCCGCTGACCCCGTCGGGCGAGGTCGACACCCGCTCGCTGGGGTCCCTCGTGGAGCACGTGCTCGCGGCCGGCGCGCACGGCGTGTTCGTGCTCGGGTCCAGCGGGGAGACCGCCTGCCTGAGCGACGCCCAGCGCCGCACCGCGCTGCGGGCCGCCGTCGACGCGGTCGCCGGCCGGGTGCCCGTGCTCGCCGGGGTCATCGACATGACGACCGCCCGCGTCCTGGACCACGCGCGCGCGGCCGCCGCCCTGGGCGCGGACGCGCTCGTCGCCACCGCGCCCTTCTACGTGACGACCCATCCGGCCGAGGTCCGGGACCACTTCCGCCGCATCCGCGAGGGCGCCGGGCTGCCGCTCTTCGCGTACGACATCCCGCAGTTCGTCCACACCAAGCTGGATGCCGGGACCCTTCTCGCCCTGGCCGAGGACGGGACCGCCGCCGGGCTCAAGGACAGCAGCGGTGACCTCGGCGCGCTGCGCCGGCTCCTCGTCGAGCTGCGCCGGCGCGGCCTGGACGGCACGTTCGCCGTCCTGACCGGGTCCGAACTGGCGGTCGACGCGGCCCTGCTGGCGGGTGCCCACGGCGTCGTCCCGGGGCTGGGCAACGTGGACCCGGCCGGCTACGTACGGCTGTACGAGCACGCCCGGGCCGGCCGCTGGCCCGAGGCGGCCGCCGAACAGGACCGGCTCGCGGCCCTGTTCGCGCTGGTCGAGGCGGGCGACCTCACCGGCATGAGCCCGACCGCGTCCGCCCTGGGCGGCTTCAAGGCCGCCCTGCACCTGCTCGGCGTCATCGGCTGCCCGGCGACGGCTGCGCCGCTGCGCCCCCTGTCCGGCGAGGCCGTGGACGCCGTGCGGCAGCACTTGGCGCGGGCCGGGCTGCTGTGACCCCGGACGGGGTCACGGTCGCCGGGATCCCGGGCGATGTCAGACCCTCGGGCTAGCGTGTACGGACAACGCGGCAACACAGCGACGCGGCGCATGCGCACACTCCGGAGGCACCTCATGGCCCAGTCCGCTCCCCTCAAGGCCCGCGCGCGGGTCAGGGAATTCGCGCTCTCGCTGCCGGGCACCGCCGAGGAGTTCCCCTGGGAGGAGGACGCCGTCGTCAAGGTCAACAAGAAGATCTTCGTCTTCCTCGGCTCCGAGGGGAACGCCGAGTCGCCCGGCATCTCGGTCAAGCTCAAGGACGAGGAGGTGCACGGCCACGCCCTGGCCGTCCCCGGCGCGGCGCCCACGGGCTACGGCCTCGGGAGGCACGGCTGGGTGTCCGTTCCGCTCACCGGGGAGAGCGCCCCGGCGGAGGTGCTGTGCGACTGGGTGGAAGAGAGCTACCGGACCATTGCCCCGAAGCGGCTCGTCGCGGAGCTCGACGCCCGCTGAGGCCGGCGGATGCCCGTTGAGGCCGGCCGAGGCGAGCCGGAGCCGCCTGAGGCGAGGTCTTGTGAAAACTGGAACCTGTTCTTAGCATCGCGAGTGTTACAGCAGTTGTGTCACAGAGGGTGTGCCGCAAGAGGTTGTACCCACAAGGGACATGTCGCAGGGGACATGCCCCATGGTCGTGTCACCGACGCACAGGGGGTCCGGATGACCGGGACGGCGGCCGGCGGTCCGCTCAGCGGCGTGCGCGTGGTCGAGCTCGCGGGCATCGGGCCGGGCCCGTTCGCCGCCATGCTGCTGGCCGACCTCGGGGCGGACGTCGTCCGCGTCGACCGGCCGGACGGGCCGGGCCTGCACATCGCCCCGTCCCGCGACGTCACCAACCGGAACAAGCGCTCGGTGACGGCCGACCTCAAGACCGAGGACGGCCGGCGCGCGGTCCTCGACCTCGCCGCCCGGGCCGACGTCCTCATCGAGGGCTACCGGCCGGGCGTCGCCGAGCGGCTCGGCGTCGGCCCCGACGCGTGCCTCGCCCGCAACCCCCGCCTCGTGTACGGGCGGATGACCGGCTGGGGCCAGCACGGCCCCCTCGCCGACACCGCCGGCCACGACATCGCGTACATCGCCGTCACCGGCGCCCTCGGCCTGTCCGGCCCGGCCGACGGCCCGCCCGCCTTCCCCGCCAACCTCCTCGGCGACTTCGGCGGCGGCGCCCTCTACCTCGTCGTCGGCGTCCTCGCCGCCCTCCACCACGCCCGCGCGGGCGGCGCCGGGCAGGTCGTCGACGCCGCCATCGTCGACGGCACCGCGCATCTGACCGCGCTCATCCACGGCATGATGGCGGCCGGCGCCTGGCAGGACCGGCGCGAGGCCAACTTCTTCGACGGCGGCTCCCCCTTCTACGGCACGTACGAGACGGCCGACGGCGGGCACATGGCGGTCGGCGCGCTGGAACAGCGGTTCTACGTGCAGTTCATGGAGCTCCTCGGCCTGCCGGAGACGGCCCCCGCCCGCGAGGACCCCGCCCGCTGGGGCGAGCTGCGCGCCGCCATCGCCGCCCGCTTCCGGGAGCGCACCCGCGCCGAGTGGACGGCCGTCTTCGACGGCTCGGACGCCTGCGTCGCCCCCGTGCTGTCGCTGCGCGAGGCCCCCGCCCACCCCCACCTCGCGGCCCGCGGCACGTTCGTCGAGCACGAGGGTCTCACCCAGCCCGCCCCCGCCCCGCGCTTCTCGGCCACCCCCGGCTCCGTACGCCGCCCGCCCGCCCGGCCCGGCACGGACACCGCCGAGGTGGCGCGGGACTGGGACGTCCCCAGCCTCGACTCGCTCCCGAAGGGCCCGCACAGATGAAGCGCCAGATCTTCACCGCCGACCACGAGGCCTTCCGCGGCACCGTCCGCGCCTTCCTCGCCAAGGAGGTCGCCCCGCACTACGAGCAGTGGGAGCGCGACGGCATCGTCTCGCGCGAGGCGTGGCGGGCGGCGGGCCGCCAGGGCCTGCTCGGGCTCGCCGTGCCCGAGGAGTACGGCGGCGGTGGCTCCGCCGACTTCCGCTACAGCGCCGTGCTCACCGAGGAGTTCACCCGCGCCGGCGCCGCCGGCCTCGCCGTCGGGCTGCACAACGACATCGTCGGGCCGTATCTGACGGGGCTCGCCACCGAGGAGCAGAAGCGCCGCTGGCTGCCCGGCTTCTGCACGGGCGAGATCATCACCGCCGTCGCGATGACCGAGCCGGGCGCCGGCTCCGACCTCCAGGGCATCCGCACCTCCGCCGAGGACCGCGGCGACCACTGGCTCCTCAACGGCTCCAAGACCTTCATCTCCAACGGCATCCTCGCCGACCTCGTGGTCGTCGTGGCGCGCACGACGCCCGAGGGCGGGGCCAAGGGCCTGAGCCTGCTCGTCGTCGAGCGCGGCATGGCGGGCTTCGAGCGCGGCCGCAACCTCGACAAGATCGGGCAGAAGGCGCAGGACACCGCCGAGCTGTTCTTCCACGACGTCCGCGTGCCCAAGGAGAACCTCCTGGGCGAGCTCCACGGCGGCTTCGTCCACCTGATGACCAACCTCGCCCAGGAGCGGATGAACATCGCCGTGGCCGGGATCGCCGCCGCCGAGCACCTGCTGGAGATCACCACCGCGTACGTCAAGGAGCGCGAGGCGTTCGGCCGCCCGCTCGCCAAGTTGCAGCACGTCCGCTTCGAGATCGCCGAGATGGCCACCGAGTGCGCCGTGACCCGCGCGTTCCTGGACCGCTGCATCGCCGAGCACACGGCCGGCACGCTCGACGCCGTGCACGCCTCCATGGCCAAGTGGTGGGCGACGGAGCTGCAAAAGCGCGTCGCCGACCGCTGTCTGCAACTGCACGGCGGGTACGGGTACATGAGCGAGTACCCGGTCGCGAAGGCGTACACCGACGGCCGGATCCAGACGATCTACGGCGGCACCACCGAGATCATGAAGGAGATCATCGGCCGTTCCCTGCTCTCCTGATCCGCCCGCTCCGCTGTTCCGCCCGCCCTCCTGTTCCGCCGCCCTCCTGATCCGCCCGCCGGCAACCCACCGGCAGCCCGCCACAGCCCGCCCCCGCCCCGAAAGGCCCACGACCTTGAGCACCGAAGCGTACGTATACGAGGCGATCCGCACCCCGCGCGGCCGTGGCAAGGCCAACGGCGCCCTGCACGGCACCAAGCCCGTCGACCTCGTCGTCGGCCTCATCCACGAGCTGCGGCGCCGCCTGCCCGGCCTCGACCCGGCCGCGATCGACGACGTCGTGCTCGGCGTCGTGAGCCCCCTGGGCGACCAGGGCTCGGACATCGCCCGGATCGCGGCCATCGCCGCCGGGCTGCCCGACACCGTGGCCGGCGTCCAGGAGAACCGCTTCTGTGCCTCGGGCCTGGAGGCCGTCAACATGGCCGCCGCCAAGGTCCGCTCCGGCTGGGAGGACCTCGTCCTCGCCGGCGGCGTGGAGTCGATGTCGCGGGTGCCGATGGGCTCCGACGGCGGCGCCTGGTTCAACGACCCCATGACCAACATCGACGTCAACTTCGTGCCCCAGGGCATCGGCGCCGACCTCATCGCGACCCTCGGCGGCTTCACCCGCACCGACGTGGACGCCTTCGCCGCCCGCTCGCAGGAGAACGCGGCCGCCGCCTGGAAGGCCGGCCGCTTCGACCGCTCCGTCGTCCCCGTGCGCGACCGCAACGGCCTCGTCGTCCTCGACCGGGACGAGCACCCCCGCCCCGGCACCACCGTCGAGACCCTCGCCGGGCTCAAGCCCTCCTTCGCCGCGATCGGCGAAGCGGGCGGCTTCGACGCCGTGGCCCTCCAGCAGTACCACTGGGTCGAGAAGATCGACCACGTGCACCACGCCGGCAACTCCTCCGGCATCGTCGACGGCGCCTCCCTCGTCGCCATCGGCAACCGCGAGACGGGCGAGCGCTACGGCCTGACCCCGCGCGCCCGCATCGTCTCCGCGGCCGTCTCCGGCTCCGACCCCACCATCATGCTCACCGGCCCGGCCCCCGCCACCCGCAAGGCGCTCGCCAAGGCGGGCCTGACCATCGACGACATCGACCTCATCGAGGTCAACGAGGCCTTCTCGGCCGTGGTGCTGCACTTCGCCCGCGAGATGGGCATCGGCCTCGACCGGATCAACGTCAACGGCGGCGCCATCGCGCTCGGCCACCCGCTCGGGGCCACCGGCGCCATCCTGCTCGGCACCGTCATCGACGAGCTCGAACGCCAGGACAAGCAGTACGGCCTGGTCACCCTCTGCGTGGGCGGCGGCATGGGCATCGCGACCGTAGTCGAACGGGTCTAGCCCCCCCCCGAGGCCGGTCACAAGACGTGCCGGCCCCCGGCCCGGCCCCCCATCCCACCAGTCCGGCGACTGACGACACACCCCCATGGAGAGCATCCACATGAGCGAGCGCAGCACCATCCGCTGGGAGCGGAGCGACGACGGCGTCGTCACCCTCGTCCTGGACGACCCCGAGCAGTCCGCCAACACCATGAGCGAGGCATTCAAGGCCTCCCTCACGGCGGTCGCCGACCGCCTGGAGGCGGAGCTCCGGGCGGACCCGGCGTCCGTGCGCGGCGTCATCTTCACCTCGGCGAAGAAGAGCTTCTTCGCCGGCGGCGACCTGCGCGAGCTGATCGCCGCGACCCCCGCCGACGCGCAGCGCGTCTTCGAGGGCAGCATGGTCATCAAGCGCGACCTGCGCCGCATCGAGACCCTCGGCGTGCCCGTCGTCGCCGCCGTCAACGGCGCGGCCCTCGGCGGCGGCTACGAGATCGCGCTCGCCTGCCACCACCGCATCGCCCTGGACACCCCCGGCACGAAGATCGGCCTCCCCGAGGTCACCCTCGGCCTGCTGCCCGGAGGCGGCGGCGTCACCCGTACGGTACGGCTCCTCGGCATCACCGACGCCCTGCTCAAGGTGCTGCTCCAGGGCACGCAGTACGACGCGCGGCGCGCCCTGGAGGCGGGTCTCGTCCACGAGGTGGCCGCCGACCGGGACGAACTCCTGGCCAAGGCCGGGGCCTTCATCGACGCGCACCCGGCGTCGCAGCAGCCCTGGAACGTCAAGGGCTACAAGATCCCCGGTGGTACGCCGGCGAGCCCCCGCTTCGCCGCGAACCTGCCGGCCTTCCCGGCGAGCCTGCGCAAGCAGCTCGGCGGCGCCCCCTACCCGGCGCCGCGCAACATCCTGGCCGCCGCGGTCGAGGGCTCCCAGGTCGACTTCGAGACCGCGCAGGTCATCGAGGCCCGCTACTTCACCGAGCTCGTCACCGGCCGCACCTCGAAGAACATGATCCAGGCGTTCTTCTTCGACCTCCAGGCCGTCAACTCCGGTGCGAGCCGCCCGGACGGCGTCGCCCCCCGCCAGGTGCGGAAGGTCGCCGTCCTCGGCGCCGGCATGATGGGCGCGGGCATCGCCTACGCCTGCGCCAAGGCCGGCATCGAGGTCGTCCTCAAGGACGTGTCGGAGGAGGCCGCGCGCAAGGGCAAGGCCTACTCCGAGGGCCTGCTGGCCAAGGCGCTCGCCAGGGGCCGCACCACGGAGGAGAAGCGGGACGCCCTGCTCGCCCGCATCACCCCCACCGCGGACGTGGCCGCCCTCGCCGGCTGCGACGCCGTCATCGAGGCGGTCTTCGAGGACACCGCGCTCAAGCAGAAGGTCTTCCAGGAGGTCCAGCAGGTCGTCGCGCCCGACGCGCTGCTGTGCTCCAACACCTCCACGCTGCCCATCACCGTCCTCGCGGAGGGCGTCGAGCGGCCCGCGGACTTCGTGGGCCTGCACTTCTTCTCGCCCGTCGACAAGATGCCGCTCGTCGAGATCATCA
Source organism: Streptomyces klenkii (assembly GCF_003626645.1). Taxonomy (GTDB): domain Bacteria; phylum Actinomycetota; class Actinomycetes; order Streptomycetales; family Streptomycetaceae; genus Streptomyces; species Streptomyces klenkii. Next base: position 41,543 of record NZ_RBAM01000015.1, read on the forward strand.
AGGGCGAGCGGACCGGCGACGAGGCGCTCGCCCGCGCCTTCGACCTCGTGCGGCAGATCCGTAAGACGCCCATCGTCGTCAACGACTCGCGCGGCTTCTTCACCTCGCGCGTCATCGGCCGGTTCATCAACGAGGGCGTGGCCATGGTCGGCGAGGGCGCCGACCCGGCCTCGGTCGAGCAGGCCGCCGCGCAGGCCGGGTACCCGGCGAAGGTGCTCTCCCTCATGGACGAGCTGACCTTCACCCTGCCGCGGAAGATCCGCGAGGAGACGCGGCGCGCCGTGGAGGCCGACGGCGGGACGTGGACGCCGCACCCCGCGGACGCGGTCATCGACCGCATGGTCGAGGAGTTCGGCCGCACGGGCCGCAGCGGCGGCGCCGGCTTCTACGACTACGCGGACGGCAAGCGGGCCGGGCTGTGGCCGGGGCTGCGCGAGCACTTCACGCGCGAGGACGCGGCCGTCCCCTTCGAGGACATGAAGGAGCGGATGCTGTTCTCGGAGGCGCTGGACACGGTCCGCTGCCTGGAGGAGGGCGTCCTGACGTCCGTCGCGGACGCCAACATCGGCTCGATCCTCGGCATCGGCTTCCCCGGCTGGACGGGCGGCGCCTTGCAGTACATCAACGGTTACGAGGGCGGTCCGGCGGGCTTCGTGACCCGCGCGCGGGAGCTCGCGGCGACGTACGGCGAGCGGTTCGAGCCTTCGGCTCTGCTGCTGGAGAAGGCGGAGCGGGGGGAGCGGTTCTAGCCGTCCCGGCAGCCGCCGTTCGTCAGCCCCGCTCCGCGTCCTCGTAGGCCGTGCGCAGCTCGTCGTTCAGGGAGCGCTGGAAGGCGGTGACCAGCGCCTGGACGACGAGCGGCTGCATGTGGGCCGACAGCGACTTCATCGCCGCGACGTCCGGCGTGCGCGTCTCCACCTCGTCGCGGAAGAGCCGCGACAGCTCCCGCGCGGTGGCGCGGGCGTGCTCCAGCAGCACCGTCCGCGCGGCGAGGATCGCCTCCGGGGCGATCGGCACGTCCAGCAGCCGGACGCCCAGGTGGAGGAGGCCGGGGTCGACCCGGAAGCCGCCGCCGGAGCCGTCCCGTTCCAGGACGTTCATCGCGGCGAGCCGGTCGACGTCCTCCTCGGTCAGGGCGCGGCCCGCCCGCCGCTCCAGCTCCTCCCGGCTCGTGTCCTCGGCCTCGTCCGGCATCCAGGAGGTCACGAGGGCGCGGTGGATGGCCAGGTCCTGGGCGCTGAGGCCCTCGGGCAGCCGGTTCAGGTAGCGCTCGATGGCGGCGAGGGTGAGGCCCTGGCGCTGGAGTTCCTCGATGAGGGCGAGCCGGGAGAGGTGGCCGGGCCCGTAGCGCCCGACCCGGCGGGGGCCGAGCTCGGGCGGGGGCAGCAGCCCGCGGGTGCTGTAGAAGCGCACGGTCCGGACGGTCACCCCGGCCCGGGCGGCCAGCTCGTCCACCGTCAGGGCCGGTTCACCGGTCTCCGTCCCGGTCCCGGTCTCCGCACCCGTCCCGGTCCCCGTCTCCGCTTCCGTGGCCATGGGCGGCACCTCGCTCTCTGTTCCGCACCCGTCGGTGTCGAACAGTATTGCTGTGCCACCGCCGCTGTGAAACCGGCGGCGGCCCGCCCCGCGCCTCGTGCACGGGGCGGGCCGCCGGAGCGGTCAGTGCCGGTGGGCGCGCTCCGCGTCCTGGATCTGCTTCCAGGACTTGGGCGGAATGAGACCGGAGGTCACGGACTTCTTCGCCTTCGCGGCCTTGCCGTCCGCGGCCGGAGCCGGCAGCGTGGCCGGCTTCGACGGCTGGAACAGCCAGGTGTCGAAGAGCGGGGCGAGCTGCTTGCCGGTGGCCTTCTCGGCGAACTTCACGAAGTCCTGCACGGAGGCGTTGCCGTAGCGCTTCTCCGCCGGCCACTGCTTGAGGATCGAGAAGAACGCCTTGTCCCCGACGGTGTTGCGCAGCGCCTGGAGGGCGACGGCCCCGCGGTTGTAGACGGCGCGGTCGAACTGCCGGTCCGCGCCCGGGTCACCGGGCTTGACCTTCCAGAAGTCGTTCTCGGCGGGGACGCTGTTGTAGATGTACTCGGCGAGCTCCTGGGCCGTGCCCTCGCCCTCCTTCTCCGACCACAGCCACTGGGCGTACGTGGCGAAGCCCTCGTTCACCCAGATGTCGCGCCAGTCCTTGACGGAGACGCTGTCGCCGAACCACTGGTGGGCGAGCTCGTGCACGACGACCGACTGGTTGGCGCCGTTCGCGAACGACGAGGGGCTGTAGAAGGGCCGGGTCTGGGTCTCCAGGGCGTAGGAGGACGTCACGTTCGGCACGTACCCGCCGACGGCGGTGAAGGGGTACGGCCCGAAGACCGTGCTCTCCCAGTCGGTGATCTCCGCGGTGCGCTCGATGCTGGCCTTGGCGGAGGAGAGGTTGTCGCCGAGGTCCTTGCTGTAGGCGTTGACGACGGGCAGGCCGCTCGCGGTCGTGTCCGTGGTGATGTCGAACTTGCCGACGGCGAGGGTCGTCAGATAGCTGGCCTGGGGCTTGGTGGAGCGCCAGTTGTAGCGCGTCCAGCCGAGCTTGGAGGTCTGGGAGGCGAGCACGCCGTTGCTGATGGCCTGGACGTCGTCCGGTACGGACACGGAGATGTCGTAAGTGGCCTTGTCGGTGGGGTGATCGTTGCTGGGGAACCACCAGGCCGCCGACTCCGGTTCCTGGGCGATGACACCGCCGTCGGGGGTGCGCTTCCACGCCGAGTAGCCATTGACCTTCACGGCGGAGGGGACGCCGCTGTAGCGGACCACGACGCTGACGGGCTTGCCCTTCTCCAGCGGCCCGGCAGGGGTGATCTCCAGCTCGTGGGCGCCCGACTGCTTGTGGGCGGCCTTCTTGCCGTTGACGAGCACCTCGCTCACGTCGAGCGTGAAGTCGAGGTTGAACCGGGACAGCGCCTGGGTGGGGGTCGCGAGCAGGGTCGCCGTGCCCTCCAGCCGGTCCGTCTTCGGCTGGTACTTCAGCCGCAGGTCGTAGTGGGAGACGTCGTAGCCGCCGTTGCCGGAGTCGGGGTAGTACGAGTCCCCGACACCCGGGGCGCCGGGCGTGGCGTCCGCCGCCGAGGCCGGGACCGCGAGCAGCAGGAAGGCGGCAGCGGCCGTGCTCGGAACGATGAGTCTCTGACGCACGAGTCACTCCAACTCGTAGAGGAGAACGATCACTCGAAGCCTATGTACTCACCAACCACGGGGGAATGTCCATGGCGCCTTCCGACATGTGATCGACATACCTGCGTCACGAGGCGGGACGGCCGTCAACTCCTGAAGTCGTCGTCACCCCTTCTGTTTCCGGCCCCGGCGGCGCTACGGTCCGGCCGTGATCAGACACCGGCGGGCTGCCCGCATACCCTGGACATCACTCGTACTGGCGGCCGTGGCCGCCCTGTTGACGGTTCTCGTGTCGCCGCCGGACGGCGCACAGGCCGCCCCGGCGCGCCGCGGGGAGAGCGCACCGGTCTACTCCTACGACCGCGCCGTCCGCGAATCCGTCTGGGTCGACACCCGCGTCGACTCCGACGGCGACGGCCGGACCGACCGGGTCGCCGTGGACATCATCCGGCCGCGGGAGGCGGCGGAGCAGGGCAAGCGCGTCCCCGTCATCATGGACGCGAGCCCGTACTACTCGTGCTGCGGCCGCGGCAACGAGAGCCAGAAGAAGACGTACGACGCGCAAGGACGACCGGTCCAGTTCCCGCTGTACTACGACAACTACTTCGTACCGCGCGGCTATGCCGTGGTCCTCGTCGACCTCGCGGGGACCAACCGCTCCGACGGGTGCGTCGACATCGGCGGCCGGTCCGACATCGAGTCCGCCAAGGCCGTCGTCGACTGGCTGAACGGCCGGGCACGCGGCTATTCCACACGCGGCGGGCCCGACGCGGTCACGGCCGGCTGGACCACCGGGGCCGTGGGAATGATCGGCAAGAGCTACGACGGCACCATCGCCAACGGCGTCGCCGCGACGGGCGTCGAAGGCCTGAAGACCATCGTCCCCATCGGCGCCATCAGCTCCTGGTACGACTACTACTTCGCCCAGGGCGCGGCCCTCTACGACGGCGGCCCCGACCGCCTGTCCGACGGCATCGAAAGCCCCGCGGCGCGCGGCCGCTGCCAGGCCGTACAGCGCGCGCTCGTCGAGGGCGCCCCGCGCAACGGCGACCGGACACCGCTCTGGCAGGACCGTGACTACGTCAAGGACGCCGGGAACGTGCGCGCCAGCGTCTTCGCCGTCCACGGCATGCAGGACCTCAATGTACGGACCAAGCACTTCGGCCAGTGGTGGGACGCCCTCGCGGAGAACGGCGTCGAGCGCAAGGTCTGGCTCTCCCAGACCGGCCACGTCGACCCCTTCGACTTCCGCCGCGAGGCCTGGGTGCCCACCCTCCACCGCTGGTTCGACCACTACCTCCTCGGCTACGACAACGGCATCGAGCGCGAGCCCATGGCCGACGTCGAGCGCGCCCCCGACCAGTGGTCCACCGACCGCGCCTGGCCGCCGGCCGGCACCCGTACGACCACGCTGCGCCCGGGCGCCGGGACCGTCGCGGGCGTCGGCACGCTCGGCCTGACGCCCGCGCCGCAGGGCGCCACCGCCGCGTTCACCGACGACCCGAAGCTGAGCGAGAGCGACTGGGCCGCGGACATCGACAAGCCCACGCCCGGCAAGGCCGGCTTCATCACCCCGCCGCTCAGCCGCGACCTGCGGCTCTCCGGCTCGTCCGCGGTGAGCCTGACGGTCACTCCGTCCACCACCTCGGCCCGGTTGTCCGCCGTTCTCGTGGACCTGGGGCCGGCCGGCATCCGCGACTACGCGGCCGCCGGCGAGGGCATCCGCACCCTGGCCGACCGCACCTGCTGGGGCAGCGGCAACACCGGTGACAGCGCTTGCTACAAGCGCACCGAGGCGGCCACGGCCCAGGTCGGCCACACGGTCTTCAGCCGCGGCTGGGCCGACCTCGGCCACTGGGACGGGTCGGGCAAGGGCGGCCCCCTGACCCCCGGCGAGCCCTACACGATGACGCTCGGCCTCGCCGCCACCGACCACGTCGTCCCGGCGGGCCACCGCCTGGCCCTGATCGTCGCCGGCACGGACGCGGGCCTCATCGAACCCGCCTCCACCACCCCGCACGTCACGGTGGACCTCAGTGACACCTCGGCGAACCTGCCGCTCGTCGGCGGCTACCGGGCCTTCGCCCGCGCCACGTCGGGCGGCTCCCGCACGCAGTCCGCGACGCCGCGGGGGCTGGAGGTGCCGTCGCCGGCGCATGTGCCGTAGGCGCTGAAGGAACGTCCGGGCGGGCCGGAGAACCGGCCCGCCCGGTAACCCTCCGCGAGACGGCCGGCAGGCTCTTTCAGCCCGCCACCAGCCCCTTCAAGGCGCGGCGGCACAGGGCGTCCGCGGCTCGTGTCGTCTCCGGGAGGCGGTAGGCGGGGGCCAGGGCGAGGGTGTGGGCGACGGCGTTGTCGAGGGTCGTGCGGTGGCCGACCGAGACGAACACCGGTTTGACGCCGGGCCGGGTGCGCAGGGCGCGGCCCACTTCCTCGTCGCCGTCGAGGAGGGGCGAGGTGTCGCCGCGGTGAGGTCCGGGGGCGTCGTAGCGGAAGGTGAAGGGGGTCTTGGCGACGCCGATCGTGGGCAGGCCCGTGACGACGCCGAGGTGGCTGGCGAGGCCGAAGCGGCGGGGGTGGGCGAGCCCGTAGCCGTCGCAGACGACCAGGCCGGGGGTGACGCCGAGGCGGTCCAGAGCCGCGAGCACGGTGGGGATCTCGCGGAAGGCGAGCAGCCCGGGGACGTACGGGAAGGCCACCCGGCCGACCACGGTCGCCTCCTCCACGACGCGCAGGGTGGCCGTGTCCAGGGCGACGGCGGCGGCCACGACGACGTCCCGCTCGTCGTCGTAGGCGACGTCGACGCCGACGGCCACGAGGGGCTCGCCGGGCGGCGGCCCGGGTTCGCCGAGGACGACGCGGCCGCGCAACTCGTCCTGGAGGGCGGCCGCTTCCGCCTCGGTCGTGGGCCAGCCGGGCGGTACGGACGCCGGTTCTGCCGGTTCTTCAGCGCTCATTGTGCGGCCCACCGTACCCGGCCCGTAGGCTGGCGATCATGTTCGTACTGGAGCTGACCTACATCGCGCCGATCGAGCGCATCGACGCCGCCCTTCCCGAGCACGTGGCCTGGCTGGACGCGCACTACGCGTCGGGGGTCTTCATCGCCTCCGGGCGCAAGGTGCCGCGCGACGGCGGCATCATCCTCGCCCTCGGGGACGACCGGGAGAAGATCGAGGAGATCACGAAGAGCGACCCGTTCACCGTGGCGGGCGTGTGCGAGTACACGATCACCGAGTTCATCCCGACGAAGACGGCCCCCGCGCTGGAGGAGTACCGGCAGGAACTGCCGTCCTGACCCCGGCTGCCGCCGGGGCGGTGGCTACCGTTCCGGGCGTGCGGCGAGCCGGGCGGTCCGCCCCTTCTCCCCCGCGGCCCAGCAGCCGCCGTCCGGTGCGCAGTCCACGGTGTCGTACGAGCCGGCGTCGAAGCCGCGCCAGGTGCGGCCGCCGTCCGTGGTGACGTCGCTGCCCGTCGGGCCGACGGCGAGCGCCGTGGTGCGGCTGCGGGGCAGCCAGGCGACGCCGGAGCGGTAGCCGCCCGGCGGGCGGGCGGCCGTCGTCCAGGTCGCGCCGCCGTCGCCGCTGGCGGCCGCGGCGCGCTCCGAGGGCTGCCCGGCGCGGTAGTCGCCGCCGACGGCCAGCCCGTGCGCCCGGTCGCGGAAGGCCAGGCCGAAGACGCCGCGCGCGGGGTCGCCGGCCGGTACGGGGGCGTCGACGGCGGTCCAGGTGCGGCCGCGGTCGGCGGAGTGCAGGACGCGGGACGACGCGGCGCCGCCCGTGGCGATCCAGGCGTCGCGGCCTCCGGCCCGGCCTTCGGTCACCACGCACTGGCCGCTCGCCGCGAACGCCGCCTCGCCGGGGAGCGCCGCCGGCATGCCGGCGGCGGGCAGGACGCGCCAGCTGCGGCCGCCGTCGCCGGTCGCGAGGATGCGGAACCTGCCGTCCACGGGGTCGCCGAGCGCGATGCCGTGGCGGGCGTCGAAGAAGGTCAGGCAGTCGTAGAACGCCTTCGGGTCGGCGTTACGGAACGTCTCCGTCCAGGTGGTGCCGCCGTCGTCCGTGCGGAAGACCCGGGAGGCTTCGCCCTCGCCGATGGCCAGGACGACGGCGCGGCGGGCGTCGAACGCCTCCACGTCGCGGAATTCGAGGGCGGCGGCGCCGGGTGGGGAGACGTTTCGCCAGGTGCGTCCGCCGTTGCGGGTGAGCAGGACGGTGCCCTTCGTGCCTGCGGCCCAGGCGGTAGACCGGCTGACGGCCGCGAGCCCCCGGAAGCGGGCGTCAGTGCCGCTGTCCCGGCTCTCCCAGGCGGGGGCCTTGCCGGCGGCTCGGGCGGGGGTGGTGGCGGTGCCCGCGAGGGCGAGTGCGGTGCCGCACAGGGCGGCGGCGAGGGTGCGTAACGTCATCAACGTCCGTCTCATGACCGGGCAAGCTAGCACGGGGTGGGCTGCGCCCGGCTCCGGGGAAGTCCGGCACCGCCGGCCGGCGCCGGGGGCACGTCCGGCCGCGGCGCGGCTCTCACTCGGCCACGGCTCGCGTCGTCTCGGCGCGAACGCCGCTGACCTGCGGTGCCGGACTTCCCGCAGCCGTGAGATCCACACCGCCCCAGTCGTCCAACGTTCATCCTTTCGGCCGGGCCGGAGTGGCTGTACGGGCGATCCGCCGGTCCCCCTGCCGCGCCTAGCGTGAAGCGCATGACGCCGACATCCGTGCTGCTCGCCCCCGACCACGCCGCCCGGGCCGACCGTGCCGTTCCCCCGGGCCGGCGGCGCCGGGCCCGGGGATGGCTGCTGGCCGGGCTGTGCGGGCTGTGGTTGCTGGAGGGGCGGCTGCTGTCCCGGGGGGCGGTTTACCCGGGACAGACCGGTGGCCATCACGCCCACCTCGTGGTGTGGATCGCCGGGCTGCTGGTCGCCCTGTGCGTGCTGCCCTGGGCGCCCCTCGCCCTGCGGGCCGCGGCGGCCGTGGGCGTGTCCTGGTCGGCGACCGGGTATCTGATGGCGGCCGGTCTGCACCTGCCCGTCTGGGGGCTGACGGAGAGCGCCGCCCTGCTCGTCCTGCTCGCCGTCGTGGCGTGGCGGGCGCCCGTGCCGGCCGCCGTGCCGGCTGGCGTCGCCCTGGCGGCCGGGGTCCTGGTGGCCCCGGTGCGCGACACGAACGTGCCGGGCACGGCCGTCGTCGTCTACGCCCTCATCGTCGCCGGGGTGACGTCGGCGGGCCTGTGCCTGCGCTACCGGGACGCCGAGCGCGCCCTGGCCGTGGCCGCCGCGCGCGACGCGGAGCGCCTGGAGCTGGCCGGCGAGCTGCACGACTTCGTCGCCCACCACGTCGCCGCGATGACCCTGCTCGCCAAGGCCACCGGCTCCGTCGCCGAGGACGAGCGGGTCGCCGCGTCCCTGCGGGACATCCAGACGGCGGGCGACGAGGCGCTGACCTCGGCCCGGCGGCTGCTGCGCGTCCTGCACCAGGACGCGCCCCACCGCGCGCCGCTGCCCGGCCTGGACGGGGTGCGCGAGCTGGTCGACGACTTCCGCAGCACGGGTCAGGGGCCCGTACGGGTCGACCTGCACGTCGACCCCGGCTTCGGCGCCGGGCTGCCCCCGGAGCTGGCCGCGTCCGTGCACCGGATCGTCGCCGAGGGGCTGGCCAACGTGGCGAAGCACAGCCCGGGCGCGTCGGCGGTGCGCGTGACGCTGCGCGAGGCCGAGCGGAGCCTGTTCGTGTCGGTGCGCGACGACGGGCCCGCGGGGCAGCCGGCGCAGTGCGCGCCGGAGGACACCGGCGGGCTGGGTCTGGTCGGGCTGACGGAGCGGGCGGACGCGATCGGCGGGTCCCTGACGGCGGGGCCCGTCCCGGGCGGTGGCTGGGAAGTGCTGGCGGTTCTGCCGGTGCAACAGTGAACAAAGCGGCTGTCGAGCAGAGATTTGATGGCTGATACGGCAGTTGTCTTGCCCAATCCAAGGGACGTGACGCAGGTCACGCTCAAATCATGTGCACTGCAGCGATCGAACCGCCGTCTCTCCTGACGGCGTCTCTCCGGTGGGCGGCCCCTCCGGGACCGGCCGGCAGGAGAACCGCACCACCGCAAGGCCCCGCACCACCGCAACGAACCGCATCACGTCACAGCGATCGCGAGGGAGCACGCGTTGTCCACTGTCATCGACCAGGCTGTCCAGGCACGGCTCATTGCGTCGGCCCCGCAGGACCGCGCCGTCCCCGCGCAGTTGCGCTACGAACCCTCCGATCCCTTCGCCGTGCACATCGGCTTCCCCGCCGCGGCCTCCCTCGACGGGGCCGACGTGGCGTGGGTCTTCGCCCGCGAGACGCTCGCCTGCGGCCTGATCGCGCCGACCGGGGGCGGTGACGTGCACGTGTGGCCGTGCGGGCCGGACCGCACGGTGCTGGAGTTCCACGCCGTCGAGGGCGTGGCCATGGTGCAGATCGACACGTCCGAGCTGCGGCGCTTCCTCGCCCGCTCCTACGCGCTGGTGCCGGCCGGCAGCGAGGGCGGGCACTTGGACGTGGAGGGAGACCTGGCGGCGCTGCTGCGGGACGCGTGACGCCTGACGCCGGCGGAGGGGCGTCAGGGAACGTACGCGTCAGGGGTACGTACAACTCAGGGGTGCGTACAACATCAGCGGTACGAGCACGTGGACGTACGCATCACGGTACGTACGCGATCCAGCCTGTCCCGCGGAGCTCGTGGGGGTGCCAGGTGCGGGCGTACGGCGGGAGGTAGGCGTCTGCCGGGTCGTAGAGGACGGCCATGGGCATGCGGCGTGCGGTGCGGGCCAGGGCGGCTTCCGTCGTCGAGCGGTTGTTGCCCATGGTCTGGGCGGAGGCGCAGCCCGCCGCGTAGGCGATGGGCTGCGCCCGGGGGCCCGTGACCGTGCACGGTGCGGACAGGCCGAGGCGCCGCAGGCCCTCGGCGGCGCGCTGGTAGCGGACGGCGGTGTCCCGGGCGTCGGCGGTGTTGACGCGCAGCTCCTTGAGCTGCACCGAGAGGTGGGCGGCGAGGACGGCGCACAGCGCCGCGGCCACCGCCCACCGCCGCGGCCCGGCGCGGAAGGCGGCCGGTGCGCGGGCCGCGAGGTCCGCCACGGGCAGGGCGAGCAGGGCGTAGGCGGGGAGCAGGAAGCGGGGCGCGGAGTAGTCGAGGAGGAGCAGGTACGGGGCGGCGAGGGAGAGCGCGCAGGCGACGGGGAGCAGGACGGCGGCCCGCGTGTCCTTCCGCTCGCCGCCTCCCGCCCGCCCCTTCCGCAGGGCCAGGGCGCAGGCCGCCGCCACCAGGACGGGGAGCAGCAGCCACCACAGCGAGTGCGTGACGGACGGGTTCGCGATGCGGCAAGGGCGGCACAGCTGGGGGCCGTTGAGGCTGCGGCGGGCGGCGGTCAGGCCCGCGCCGAGGTGCGCGCCCATGCCGCCCTCCGTGTCGCTGGAGTCGGCGAGGCGCCGCGCGATGCCGCCGAAGCGGACGTACGCCTCCACGGCCCACTGCGCGCCGCCCGCCGCGAGTCCGCCGAGGACGGCCGCGACGACGCGGAGGCGGCGCCAGGCCCGTACGGTCGCGCAGGTCAGGAGCAGGGGCAGGGCGAGCCAGACGGCGTCCGGGGCGCGGAGGAGCGCGGCAGCGGCGAGGGTGGCGGCGAGGCCGGCGAGGGTACGGCCCTCGGTGCTCCGGCTGCCGGCGCCGCCGCGGGCGCGGGCGCGCAGGAAGAAGCCGGTCGCGGCGACGGCGGCGAGGGCGATCCAGAGGTTCGGCATCACCTCGGGCCCGCTGAGGACGGTGATCCACAGCCCGGCGAACAGGGCCGCCGCGAGCGCCGTGCGGCCCCTGCCGAGCAGGGGCCGCCAGACCGCGAACGCCCCGTACAGGGCTGCCGATGACAGCAGCACCAGCGTCACGCGCAGGGCGGTGGTGGACGCGGTGAGTGCCACGACCGGTGCGGCGAGGAAGCTGATGCCGCGCGAACGCGGGGCGCTGAAGTACGCCGCCGGGGTGCGCGGGTCGACCTGGGAGAGGTAGACGCTCTCGTCCCAGCCGAGGTCCATGTGCGCGACGGCGTAGCACAGTTGCAGCACGGCGTAGGCGGCGGCCACGGCGGCGAGGGGCCAAACGGTGCGGCGCATGGCCCTCTTCTACCGCATCATGCTGTGAGCGCCTCTCCCGCGTCCGGCTACGGGCGGGCCGCGGACGCCCTCTCGTACGACGCGGCGATCTCCTTCTCCGCGGCGGCGCGGTCGGCCCAGCGGGCTCCGTCGTCCACGGACTTGCCGGGTTCGAGCTCTTTGTACACCTCGAAGAAGTGCTGGATCTCCAGCCGGTCGAACTGCGGAACGTGCCGCAGGTCCCTGACGTGCTCGTGTCGGGGGTCGCCCGCGGGCACGCACAGCACCTTGTCGTCCTCGCCCTGCTCGTCGCGCATGCGGAACATCCCGATGGCCCGGCAGCGGATGACGACGCCCGGGAACGTGGGCTCGCCCGCGAGGACGAGGGCGTCGAGGGGCTCGCCGTCCGCGCCGAGGGTCCGCTCGATGTAGCCGTAGTCGGCGGGGTAGCGGGTCGAGGTGAACAGCAGCCGGTCCAGCCGGATGCGGCCGCGGTCGTGGTCCATCTCGTATTTGTTGCGGCTGCCTTGCGGGATCTCCACGACGACGTCGAACTCCACGGGGCACCTCCGGAGGGGGTCGGCCGGGCGACGGGCCCCATCGTGTCGCGCTTCCGGCGGGGTGGCCATACCTCCTCACCGAGGGCGCTCACAGACTGCGGCGCGGCGCCGCGGCGTCCGGCAGACGCCCGCCCGGGCCCTTGAGTCCCCCGTGGCTACTCCGGCTCCGCCGCCCCCGCGTGCGTCAGGCAGCGCCGCGGCCCCGGCACCCTCGTGCGGCCTCGCACCGCGATCGTGGTTTCCCGTTCGGCGCGGTCCGGGGTGAGGCGGCTCAAGGTCACCACGCCCGCCGTGGCGAGCCCGCCGGCCAGGGCCGCGAGGAGGCCGCCCGGCACCCCGTAGCGAAAGGTTTCGCCGAGCACCGTCATTCCGGCGACCGCGGCGACCACGGGGTTCACGATCGTCACCGTGGCGAGCGGCGCGGCCAGGCCCGCCCCGCGGTAGGACGCCTGGGACAGCAGCATGCCCGCCGAGGCGAGGACGGCGATGGCGAGAAGCGTGAAGACGAGGGAGCCCGTCCTGTGCGAGGTCCAGTCCTGCGCGGCGGCCTTGGTGAAGACGGAACCCATGCCGAACGCGGCGCCGGCGGCCGCGGCCAGCGCCACTCCCCGGACGACGGCCCGCCGCGCCCAGCGCGCGCCGAGCGCCAGGACCGCGGCGGCGGCCAGCACCGCGGCCGCGAGGAGGGGGCGTTGCGCGGCGTCGAGGGTTTCGGCGTGCGGCGGCCGGGTGAGGGTCAGGAGCCCGGCGAGGCCGGCGGTCGCGAGGAGGGCGCCGCGCCATCCGGCCGGGCCGACGGATCTGCGGGCGAACGCCGCCGCCATGGGCAGCGCGAAGACGATCGTGAGCGCGCCCAGCGGCTGGACGAGGCTCAGCGGTCCGTACGCGAGCGCCACGACGTGCAGCCCGGCGCCGAGCCCGGTCAGGGCGACCGCGCCCCACCAGCCGGGCCGCCGCAGCGGGCCGCAGGAGCCGTCCGCCGTCGTGGCGGCGACGCGCTCCTGCACGATGGCCGCGCCCGCGTACGCCACTGCCGACACCAGGCAGAGCAGGACGGGCAGCAGGAGCGCATTCATACTCTCCACGATGCCTCGCCGCGGCGGATCCGTCGTCGTACCGGGGGACGGATCCGCGCCTCCTACCAGCGGAGTACGGGATACCTGAGATGTACGGGCGGAGCAGGTCACCGGCGGTCGGCGCCCGTCGCCACGAGCAGCCGGCGCGCTGCCGCCCGTGGTTACTCCCGCGGGAGTAGCAACCGCCCCGTTGCACCCGGCGGATTAACTTCCGCTTCGGTCTGCGGGCCGACGCCCCGGGCACTTCGTGCCGGAATCCTGGAAGGGTCAGCGAATTCCGGCTTCGAGGAGGCGGCGAGCACCATGGCCCCGGCGGCGGACACGCAGCAGAAGGAAGACCGGTCGCGACCGGCCGGCGAAGGACGGTCGGGGCGCCGCGCCCTGCCGTGGGTGGTGATCGCCTTCTGGATCGTGGTCCTGGCGGTCACGGCGCCCTTCGCGGAAAAGCTCAGCGGCGCCGCACGGGACCGCCCCGTGGACTACCTGCCGGCCAGCGCCGAGTCCACCCGGGTCGAGCACCTGCTGCAAAAACTGCCGGGCGGCAACACCTCCGACGCGCTGCTGGTCTACCACCGCGACGGCGGGCTGCGGCCCGCCGACACCAAGGCGGCGCAGGAGCACCTGAAGAAGATCGCGGGACGCTACGAGGTGCGCGGCGGCGACAAGGCGCCCACCGTCGTGTCCAAGGACGGCGCCACGTCGATGACGGCGCTGTCGGTGAGCGGCCTGGAGGACACCGCCGCGCAGGGCAAGGCGGTCGACGGGATCCGGGACATCGTCAAGGAGGACAAGCCCGAGGGGCTGAAGGCCGAGGTCGGCGGGCAGGTCGCCCTGATGTCCGATCAGAACGAGGTCTTCCAGTCCATCGACGGCGTCCTGCTGCTGGGCACCGCGGGCGTCGTGGCGGTCCTGCTGATCCTCATCTACCGCAGCCCGTTCCTGTGGCTGGTGCCGCTGGGAGTGGTCGGTGTGGCGGCCTCGGCCGCGATGGCCGGCGTCTACGGGCTGATCAAGGCGTTCGACCTGACGGTGACCACGATGAGCACGTCCGTGATGACGGTGCTCATCTTCGGCGCGGGCACCGACTACGCCCTGCTGCTGGTGGCCCGCTACCGCGAGGAGCTGCGCCACATCGAGCGGCCCTACGACGCGATGCGGTCCGCGATCCGCGGCTGCGGCGCGGCCGTCCTCGCCTCGTCCGGCACGGTCGTGGCGGGCCTCATGTGCCTGATGGCGGCGGACCTCAACAGCAGCAGCGGCCTGGGCCCGGTCGGCGCGGTGGGCGTCTTCTGCGCGCTGACGGCCATGATGACGCTGCTGCCCGCGGTGCTGGTGCTGCTGGGCCGGCGCGTGTTCTGGCCGATCGTGCCGGTGTACGGGACCGAGGCCGTGCAGCGGCGTTCGCTGTTCGCGGCGATGGGTAACTCCGCGGCCCGCCGCCCGGCCCTGGTGCTGCTGTGCGGCGTCGCGGCGCTCGTCGCCCTGTCGGTCGGCGCGGTGAAGCTGCCGGGCGCGCTGAAGCAGGAGGACGCGTTCCTCAACAAGCCCGACTCGGTCACCGCGATGACCACGGTCGGGAAGGCGTTCCCCGACGCCAGCAGCCTGCCGATCACGGTGGTGACGCGTACCCCGCAGGCGGCCGAGGTGGAGAAGGCCGTCAAGGGCACGAAGGGCGTGGCCACGGTGCAGCCGGGCCGCAGCGGCGAGGAGCGCACCGAACTCCAGGTGTTCGCCGTGGCGAAGCCCGAGTCGGCCGGCGAGAAGAAGACGATCAGCGCGCTGCGCGGTGCGGTGCACGACATCAAGGGCGCCCAGGCGATCGTCGGCGGCCCCACGGCACAGCAGATGGACCTCGACACCACCAACGCCGACGACCGCCGCAAGGTGATCCCGCTGGTGCTGGTCGCGGTGATGGTCGTGCTGATCGCGCTGCTGCGCAGCCTGGTGGCGGCGGCGGTGCTCGTGCTCGCGGTGATCGCCTCGTGGGGCGCGGCGATGGGGCTCAGCGGCCTGGTGTTCGGGCCGGTGCTCGGCTACGACGGGCTCGATCCGAGCCTGCCGCTGCTGACGTTCGTCTTCCTCATCGCGCTCGGCGTGGACTACGGCATCTTCCTGATGCACCGGGCGCGTGAGGAGCGGCTGAAGGGGGCGGGGCCGGAGGAGGCGGCGCTCACGGCGCTGCGCACGACGGGCGGGGTCATCACGTCCGCGGGCGTGGTGCTGGCGGCCACGTTCGCCGTGCTGGCGACGCTGCCGCTGGTGGCGCTGGTCGAGATGGGCTTCATCATCGCGGTCGGCGTGCTGCTGGACACCTTCCTGGTCCGTACCTATCTGGTCACCTCTGCAAGCCTGTTGCTGAAGAGGTGGATGTGGTGGCCCGGGAAGCTCTCCCGGGGTTCCATGGAATCGTGATGCCGTCCCGGGACCCGGTTACCCCCTTGATCGCACGACTGCTGCTGCCGCGGCACGCGATCGGCCGCCGCAGCGTTCTGCTCCAGGACTTCGGCATAGCGCTGACCGTGCTCGCCGTGCAGAGCGTGCTGTTCGTCGTCACCTCACGGCGGTCGCTGGATCTCCCGGGCTGGGCCCTCCTCACCGGCGCCGCGCTGTCACTGACGGCGCGGCGCCGGGCGCCGTGGCTCACGGTGCTCGCGGTGGCCTGCATGAACGGCCCGTTCTACCTGTCCGGTTACCCGCGGGCGGCGGTGCTGCCGGCGGGTCTGGTGGCGCTGTGCACGCTCGCCGTGGTGGGGCCGCCGCGGCGCAGCTTCCTGACCCTGGGCGGCATCTACGGCGTGGCGACGGCCGTGATGCTGGCCCTGGGCAAGGGCCACGAGATCCTGCCGACGCTGGTGAGCGCGGGCTGGATCGCCGACGTCGTCCTGATCGGGGAGGCGGTGCGCCTGCACCGCAACTACGTCGGGGCGATCGTGGAGCGTGCGGAGCGCGCCGAGCGCACGCGCGAGCGGGAGGCGGCGCGCAGGGTCGCGGAGGAGCGCGTGCACATCGCGCGCGACCTCCACGACCTGCTGGCCCACAGCATCACCCTGATCGGCGTGCAGACCGCGGTCGCGGCCCACGTCCTGGTCGCCGACCCCGAGCGGCTGGACCGCACGGCGCTCGCCAAGGCGCTGGACGGCATCGCCGACACGTGCCGGGACGCCCGCTCCGAGCTGCGCGCGACGCTGGAGGTGCTCCGCGGGAACGATTCGGCGGCGTACGGGCCGCTGCCGGGCCTCGACGGGCTGCCCGATCTGGCGCGGGCCGCGGAGGCGGCGGGCGCGCGGGTGAGCCTGAAGGTGCACCTGGGCGGCCCGGTGGAGACGGTGGCGGAGCGCAACGGACAGGCCGTGGAGCACAACGGACAGGCTATGGAGCTCAACGGATCCGCCGCGGACGCCGCCGCAACTGCCGTGCTGGCCCCGGCGGTCGGGGCCGCCGCGTACCGTATCGTGCAGGAGGCGCTCACCAATGCGGTCCGCCACGGCGGGCCCGCGGTCCGCGTCTGGGTGACGGTGGCGCGCGGCGAGGGCGACGGCGCCCTGCGGGTCACCGTGCTCGACGACGGCGGCGCGGAGGCGCCGGTGCGGGCTGCCGTGCCGGGGAACGAGCCGAACGGCACCGGCGGTTACGGCATCGTCGGGATGCGCGAGCGCGCCCGCAGCGTCGGCGGCGGGTTGCAGGCCGGCCCGCGGCCGGGCGGCGCCGGGTTCGCGGTCTCCGCCGTCCTGCCGACCGCACCCGCGGACGGGGCAGCCCTCCGGTGAGCCCCTCGATGAGTTCCTTGATGAGACCCTCCCCCGCGCACCGACGCGTGTGCGCACCAGCGGAACGACCCGCGCCGAAACGACCCGCCTCCCCGCGGGGCGCGGGTCCCCACCCGAAGGATGGCCGATGACAGCAGCACCGAGTCCGGCGGCACCGTGCTCCCGTGGGGGGAGGGCCCGCCGATGAGCACGCAGCAGCCGATCCGGGTCCTGCTCGCCGACGACCAGCGGCTCGTCCGCTCCGCCTTCGCCATGCTGGTGGACACCGCCCCGGACATGGAGGTCGTGGGCGAGGCGGGCACGGGCCGGCAGGCCGTCGAGCTGGCCCGCACCGCCCGCGCCGACCTGGTGGTGATGGACATCCGGATGCCGGATCTGGACGGCATCGAGGCGACCCAGCGCATCGCCGCCGACGAGGACATGGCGGGCGTGAAAGTGCTCGTCCTGACGACGTACGACACCGATGAATACGTCATCGACGCGCTGCGGGCGGGCGCCTCGGGGTTCCTGGTGAAGGACACCCGCCCGGCGGCGCTCCTGGAGGCGATCAGGACCATCGCCGCCGGGGAGGCGCTGCTCTCGCCCGGCCCGACCTCGCGGCTGATCGCCCGGGTGCTGCGGGCGCCGCGGGCGGACATCCCGGCGAGCTTCGTCACGAACGGCCTGGCGGTGCTGTCGGTGCGCGAGCGCCAGGTGCTGACCCTGGTGGCCCGGGGCCTGAACAACGCCGAGGTGGGCGACGTGCTGGGGCTCAGCCCCCTGACCGCCAAGACCCATGTCAGCCGCATCATGGGCAAGTTGTGCGCCCGCGACCGGGTGCAGCTGGTCATCGCGGCGTACGAGGCGGGCCTGGTGTCGCCGGGCTCGGCACCGGGCGGCGCTCCGGGGAACGGCGTCCGCCCTTCCTGAAGCCGGGCTGAAGAAATCGGGCACTTCACCTACGCCGTGCTGCCGACCGGGGCGCCCCGGCCCCGTCCTCCGTGTGTTGACGCCGCGTTGAGCCGGGCGGGCACGCGCCTCAATGAACGTACGGGGCGGCCGCCCGGCTCCGCCATCCGTTGAGGGCGGAAAGGGGCCGGGGGATGGATGACGCGAGTTGTTCCGCGTTGCGAGGATTGGGCGCCGAAAGGGGGAAAAGCCGGTACCGGCTTCTGTTCTGATCTCCGGCGGAAACCGCTGTGTGGGGGAATTTCGTGCAAATTGAAATACTCGGTCCGGTGCGCGTCAGCGCTGCGGAGAGGAGCAGCGACATCCGGGCCGGCAAGGTCCGGTCCATGCTCGCGACCCTCGCCCTCCGGGCGGGGCGGGCGGTATCGCACATGGAGCTCGTCGACGAGCTGTGGTGCGGTTCGCCCCTCGGCAATCCCCGGAACGCCTTGCAGGCGCAGGCGACCAGGGTGCGCAAGGTACTGGAAGCACACACTCCGATGCACCGCACGACCGTTCTGCGGTCCATCCCGAACGGCTATCTGCTGGACGTGCCGGCGGAATGCGTCGACGCCAACAGGTTCCTCGATCTCGCCTCTCGCGGCGGAGCCGCGCTGACCACCGACCCCGAGCGGGCGGCGAGATTGCTCGAAACCGGTCTGCGGCTGTGGCGCGGCCCGGCACTGTTCGACGCCGGGGAGGGGCTGCGGTGCGCGAGCGCCGCGACCCTCTTCGAAGAGCGCCGG
Source organism: Streptomyces klenkii (assembly GCF_003626645.1). GTDB lineage: Bacteria > Actinomycetota > Actinomycetes > Streptomycetales > Streptomycetaceae > Streptomyces > Streptomyces klenkii. The sequence continues at coordinate 59,874 of NZ_RBAM01000015.1, forward strand.
CTGACCGCGTGGGAGGACCTGGTGAGCGCCCGCCTGGTGCTGGGGCACAACACCCAGGTGATCGCCGAACTCCAGCAGCTCGTCGCCCAGCACCCGCTCCACGAGCGGTTCTGCGAGCTGCTGATGCTCGCGCTGTACCGGTCGGGGCGGCAGAGCGAGGCCCTGGAGCGGTTCCGGCTCACCCGGAAGCGGCTGGACGAGCAGCTGGGCATCCAGCCGGGTGCCGGGCTCCAGCGCCGGCACGCCGAGATCCTCGCCCAGGATCCCGGGCTGGCCCAGCCGGGCGCCCTGGCGCCTGACCGGCGGGTCACCACGGGCGTGTGAGTTCCGGTGTCCGGGCATTCCGCCGGGCCCTGACCGATGTGGTTCTCGCCGTTGCGGCGGGCACATTTCCTCGGCCGCAACGGCGGGAACCACGAAGTCGCAACCCCGCGGGGCCGCACCACATCCTTCGCCCGGCCGTCGCTTCCGGCCGGCCGAGAACACCTGGAGTCGTTCCGACATGCACTCCGAGTTCGACGCGCGCGGTGCCGTCGGCACCGCGCGCGCACCACAGGACGAACCGATCGCGATCGTCGGCATCGCGGCGCTCTACCCGGGCGTACGGGGAGCCGACGCCTTCTGGAGGTCCCTGACCGAACCACCGCCGCCGCCCGGGGCCGGGGCCCCGTCGCTCGCGGACATCGAGGTCGACGTCGCGCAGTTCGGCATTCCGCCCGCCCAGGCCGGCGCGCTGACGCAGATGCAGCTGCTGATGCTGGAGGCGGCCCGGGAGTGCCTGGAGGACGCCAAGGCCGGCGACCGGACGCTGCAAGCCGAGCGGACGGACGTGGTGGCGGGGGTGTGCGCGGGCCTCGACCGGCAGTACGCCAACGCCCTGCGCGTCGAGAGCAGCCGGTACGCCCGCGAGCTGGAACGGGCCATGACCGCACCCGAGTTCGGCGGCTCGGCCCGTACGGCCGCCCAGGCCGCCGACGAGCTGCGCACCGCCCTGGTGCGGCGCCTGGGGGCGTCGCCGCACGACCGGGTCGGGGAGATGGCCAGCACCATCCCGGCCCGGATCGCGGGCGCCTTCAAGCTGCGGGGCCGCACGCTGGCCCTGGAGTCGGCCGACGCGACGTCGTTCCTCGCGCTCGCGCACGCTCTGGACAGCCTGCGCGGCGGTCTGTCGGAGGCGGTGCTGGTGGTCACGGGCCAGCGCGAGGAGGGCCCGTTCCTGCGGGCGGCGCTCGCGGCGAAGGGCCTCATCGCCGCGCAGACACGGCCGTTCGCCGCGGACGGCGACGGCTTCGCGCTCGGCGAGGGCGTGGGCGCGCTGCTGCTCAAGCGGCTGCCGTCCGCCGTCCGCGACGGGGACCGCGTCTACGCGACCGTTCGCGGCTGCGCGGTGCGCCACGAGGGGCGCCCGGGCGTGTTCCGATACTCCACGTCCGTGGAGCGGCGCGCCGGAGCGGCCCGCGCCGCGCTGGACTCCTGCGGCGCGTCGCCGGAGTCCGTCGGCTATGTGGAGTGCGGCGGCTACGGCGTGGCGCACGAGACGCGCGCCGAACTCGACGCGCTGGCGGCGGTGTACGCGGGGGCCGGTCCCGGCACCGTGGTCGTGGGCAGCGTGCGCGACCGGCTCGGGCACACCTTCGCCAACGCGGGCCTGGCGAGCGTCACCAAGGCGGCGCTGGCCCTGTACCACCGGCGCCTGCCGGCCCAGCTCCCGCCGGAGCCGGGGCCGGGGCCGGAGCCGGGCCCCGCGTTCCGCACGCTGCCGGAGCCGCGGAAGTGGCTCCGGGAGGCGGGCGCAGGGCCGCGCCGGGCCGCGGTCAGCGGCGCGTCGCTGACCGGCACGCTCTGCCACCTGATCCTGGAGGAGCACGACCCGGACGCCGCCGCGCCGGCTGCGGAACGTCCGCGTACGGCTCGTGTCTCCGCCGCGCTCCCCGCCACGCTCTCCGCCGCGCCGGAGCCCATCGCGATCGTGGGCTACGGAGGCCGCTTCGGGGACGCGCCCGACGCCGACGCCTTCCGGGCCGCCATGCTCACCGGCGAGGACCGCATCGGGCCGCTGCCGGAGTCCCTCCTCGACCGCGAGCTCTACTACGAGCCCGGCAAGCTGAGCCTCACCCGCAGCTACACCGACCAGGGCTCGCCCCTGGAGGTGCCGGAGCAGCCCCCGGAAGGGCTGCGCATCCCGCCGCGCCGCTGGGCCGTCATGGACGCCGCGCAACGCGTGGCCCTGTCCGTGGCGGGCGAGTTGCTGGCGCGCCGCGGCCCGGCGGCCGCGGCGCTGCGCGGGCCGGGCCTGGTCGCGACGGGCACCAACCTGAGCCTGGCCCGGGAGCGGCGCGCGGCCGCGGGGCTGGCCCTGGGCGAGGTCGAGTCGGCCGTCGGCGGGCTCGCCGCGCTCGGCCGGCTGGATCCGACCGAGACGGCGACGCTGCTCGACCTGGTCCGCGAGCGGTACGCGCCGGAGCCGGGCCCGCGCGGGCCGGAGGACCTCGACGGCGCCCTGGCCGGCGGCGTCGCGGCCGTGATCGCCAATGAGTACGGCCTGGACGCCGTGCCGCTGGGGATCGAGGCGGCGTGCGCGTCGTCGCTCGCCGCGCTGGACGTGGCGGTGGGACGGCTGCGCTCCGGCAGCGTGGACTACGCGCTGGCGGGCGGCGTCGAACTGCCCTGCAACGCCCGCGACATGGTGCTGTGCTCGGCGCTGGGGCTGCTCTCGCACGGGCGGATCACCCCCTTCGACGCCGCGGCGGACGGCTTCACGCCGGGCGACGGCTGCGCCCTGTTCCTGCTCAAGCGCTACGCGGACGCCCGCCGCGACGGGGACGCGATCCACGGCCTGCTGTGCGGGATCGGCGCGTCGAACGACGCGAAGTCCCTGATCGCCCCGGACGCGGACGGGCAGGTGCGGGCGATGCGCCAGGCGTTCGGGCAGGCGGGCTTCGACCCGGCCGACGTGGGCTACCTGGAGGCGCACGGCACGGGCACCCGCGTGGGCGACCGGGTCGAGATCGCCGCGGTCGCGCGGGTGTACGCGAGCCCGCACCGGCGGCGGCCGCTGGAAATCGGCTCCGCCAAGTCGTTCTTCGGCCACACCTTCGCTGCGGCGGGCGCCGCCGGGCTGCTGCGCGCCCTGCACGCCCTGCGGACCGGGGTGCTGCCGGCCAACGCGGGCCTCACCACCGTCAATCCGGAGCTGGAGCTGGACCGCGTGCCCGCGCGCGTGTCCACGGCCTCGCGGCCGTGGGAGTCCGCGCCCGGGCGGCCGCGCCGCGCGGGCGTCAGCTCCTTCGGTACCGGCGGCATCAACTATCACGTGCTGATCGAGGAACACCTGGACGGGCCACGATGAACTTCGACTTCGACACCGAGACCGCGGAGATGCGCGACATGGTCGTGCGCTTCGCCCGGCGCGACCTCGGCGGCGGCACGGCGGCGCACGACCCGGAGGACTTCCGGCGCCGCTGGCAGCTCGCGGGCAAGCAGGGCCTCACCGGCGCGAGCGTGCCCGCCGCGTACGGCGGCAGCGGGCTGGGCGCCGTCACGACCGCGGCGCTGATGGAGGCCCTCGGCTACGGGTGCGCCGACCAGGGCTTCGCGTTCTCCGTCGCCGCGCACCTGTTCGCGGCCGTCATGCCGATCACCGAGTTCGGCACCGAGGAGCAGAAACAGCGCTGGCTGCCGCCCCTCGCCTCGGGCGAGGCGATCGCCGCGCACGCCATCACCGAGCCCGCCGCCGGCTCCGACGCCCTGAACCTGCGAACGCGCGCCGTGCGCGAGGGCGACGCGTACGTGCTGAACGGCAGCAAGTGCTTCACCACCAACTCCCCCGTGGCCGACGTGTTCGTGCTCCAGGCGGCGACGTCGCCCGGGGGCGGCTTCTTCGGCCTGACGACCTTCGTCCTGGCGGCGGGCACGCCCGGCCTGACGGTGGGCCCGCGCTACGACAAGGTGGGCCTGCAGGGCTCGCCGATGGCCGACGTGTACCTCACGGACTGCGTGGTGCCGGCCGCGGACGTCCTCGGCGAGGAAGGCTCCGGCGCGGGCATCTTCTCCTCGTCGATGAAGTGGGAGCGCACGTGCCTGTTCGCCACCTACCTCGGGGCGATGCAGCGCGTACTGGAATCCACCATGGAACACGCCCGGGAGCGCGAGCAGTTCGGCCGGGCCATCGGCGGCTTCCAGGCCGTCAGCCACCGCATCGTCGACATGACGGTGCGGCTGGAGTCGGCCAGGCTGATGCTCTACAAGGCCGCGAGCGGGCTCGACGCGGGCAGCGACGACGAGATCGCGCCCGCGCTGGCGAAGCTCGCGGTGAGCGAGGCGGCCGTACAGCTCGGGCTGGATGCCGTGCAGCTGCGCGGCGCGCTCGGCATCCTCGGCGGCGAAGCCGAGACGTTCCTGCGGGACGCCCTGCCCTCCCGCGTCTTCTCCGGCACCAACGAGATCCAGAAGAACAATGTCGCCCGTGCACTGGGCCTGGGCGGCCGGCACTCCGGAAAGCGCCGGCAGCGGTGAACCACACGGGAATACAGAAAGGACTTCCGGCATCGTGGACCTGATTGTGCACCGAATTCGGCTCCGCCCCGGCGTCACGCCCGGCCGTTTCGAAAAGTGGGTGCGGGAGACCGACTACGCGACCTGTCCGGAACTCCCGAGCGTGCTGTCATTCAGCGTGCAGCGGGTTTCCGGGGATCCGTCCGCACCGGTCCACTTCTTCGAAGTCATCGGAGTGCGCAGCCGGGCCGAGTTCGCGCGGGACACCACCAGCAGCACCTTCGCCCGGCTGGTCGCGGATTTCGGGGAAATGGCCGAGGTGGTGGACGAACTCGCCGGGGTGCGCGTGGAGCCCGGATACCGTGCCGCCGTGGGCTGACGGGCTCCGCGCGGCGGCGCCCGCGGCGTCAGGGGCTGCGCTCCGCCTGCCGCTCCATGGCGTCGATCAGGCCCGTCTCGTAGGCGATGGCGACCGCCCGGGCGCGGGTCCCGGCGTCCAGCTTCCGCAGGACGTGGTGGACGTGGGAGCGGACCGTCGCGTTGGAGATGGAGAGCTTCTCGGCGATCTCCGCGTTGGACCGGCCCTGCGCGAGCAGCAGCATCACCTCGGCCTCGCGCGGGGTCAGGGCGCCGGCCGGCGGCGGGGCGGGGACGGGGGGCTGTCCGGTGCGGAGCTGGTCGAGCGCCTTGCGGGCGGTCAGCGGCGCGACGATGGCGTCGACCTCGATGACCGTCTTGATCATGCGGATGAGCTCCTCCGGCGGGTCCTCCAGGGAGAGCACGGCACGGACGCCGATGCGCAGCGCCTCGAAGGCCCTGGGCGTGGTGTCGGGCCGGGCGAGCAGGATGACCTTCGCCATCCGCGAGAGTTCGGCGAGTTCGTGGGTGTCGTCGATGCTGAGCGCCGGGGCCACGACGACAATGGCGTCCGGCGCCATCTCCTTGGCGGCCGCCACCGTGCTGCGCACGGATGTTTTCGTCTGTGCTTCCAGGCCGTGCTGGCCCAGCAGTGCCTGCATACCTGCGCCCAGGATGAGCTTGTCGCAGCACAGCAGTATGCGCATACTCATCGAGCCTGCTTCCAGTAAACGGAACGGTTCCGAACGGAGTCGCTTCGGGGAGCAGGCGCTATTGTGGCCGACGGGGTAGAGGGGGTGAAGAGCGCCCGAGTCCCCCCGACGGCGTAGCGATGGCTGATTGACGTCATCTCCGTGGCCCACGGCTTCCCCCTGAACGTCTCACCCGACTGTACGCCAGCGGCAACTGACGACCGGGCATCCCGCCAGGTTTTGGCGGGAATCTGTCACGGTAAAGACGGCGGCAAGGGAGCAGTATCCCCGGCCCCGCGGCGTACGCGATCCGGGCCTGGCCGGAATGTTCCGATGCATTCCCGCCCCCGGTTCAGACCGTGCGGTGCTCCGCGGCGCCGAGACACCGGGGCGCCGGCGGGAAGGCCGTACGGGGCCGGCCCACGCGGCTGACGAAGAAGAGCCTGCCGGGAAGGCCCAGTTGCTCCTGGAGCGCCGTGCGCAGGGTGTCGTGCTGCATGACGACGCTCATCGGGTGCAGGGCGAGACCGGCGGCTGCCGCGTACAGCCAGTAGTCGGCGATGCGGGCGCCGCCCCGGAAGGCGTCGGCGACCCCCGGAGACTCGTCCGCGAAGTGCATGAGGACGACGGCGGGGGTGCGCCGGACCTCGGCGGCCAGTCCCCCCGCGAGCGAGCGGTCATAACCGAACCGGCACAGGAATTTCATCACCGGCGGGGCGAGCGCGATCCGTTTGGCAAGCCGCTGCCGGGCCGACATCGGTCCGAAAAGCTGCGCCGCGGAGAAGCCGTCGCCGTGCGCGCGCACCGCCGCCGGGCTCCACCGGATGTAGGAGTGGGTTTCGCGCCAGGCGGCCGGGTGGCTGAAATCAATGCCTCCGTGGTGGGCGAGGAACTCGGCGAATATGCCGCGTTCATGCATCTCCGTCAGATGCCGGACGGCGACCGGACGGCCACCAGCGGGCGGGTGGCGCGCGAGGTCGCGGAGCAGTGCCGGGGCGAGCGGCTCGTCGTCGTACGGGCCGCGGTTGGTGTGGCGGGCGCGGGCCGCGGCGTCCAGGGCGGCGAGGTTCTCGGCCGCCTCGCCGGTGCGGCGCAGCGCGGCCGTCCACAGCAGCGACCAGTCGCGGGGCCAGGGGCCGCCGGGCAGGCGGGAGTCCGCGGCTCCCCCGGCTTCGTGGGCCCGTTCCCGGACGAGCGCCCAGCCCTGCGCGGCGAGGGCCCGGCAGAGCATGCGCCAGTACGCGGCGCAGCTCAGCCGCATCTCCAGGGTGTGGGCGGGCAGGGCGGTGAGGCTGCGCCGGCGGTCGACGGCGAGCGCGAGGTAGACGGTGGAGCCGTCGTCGGGGCAGCCGAGCAGGTCGGCGGCGGCGCGCCGCGCGGGCCGGCTCTCCAGGCGGGCGAGCGCCCACGGCTGGCAGTTGTGCGAGGAGGGGCTGAGGGCGGCGATCCCGGTGGCGCGGCGCAGCGCTTCGGGGAAGGACTCGCCGAGGCCGGGGGTCCGGGGGGCGGTGGGTGTCATGGATTCGCTCATCACGTCCATACCAGGGCGAGGAAGTATCCGTCGATGCACCGGGCCCAGCCGTGCAGCGGGCCTTCGCCCGCCGGGGGCGCGTGGTGCAGGAGTCCGGGGCCGGGCCGCCACGTGAAGCCGTGGTCGTGGCGCCAGGTGTGCAGGGCGACTTCGCGGGGGTCGACGCGCAGGCCGAATCCGTAGTGCTTGAGCACGGCCTCCTTGCAGGCCCAGCGCAGCGGCAGGGGCATGGTGGCGAGGCGGCGGCGGTCGGGGTCGGCGTGGGCGGCGGCGCGGTGGTCGTCGGCGGTCAGCAGCTCGGTGAGCATCGGCGGCATGCTGCGCCGGCGCTCCAGGTCGATGCCTACGGGGCGCGGGCCGCACACGGCGACGGCGAAGTCCCCGGAGTGCGAGAGGCCCACGTCGACGGGGGCGTTGACGACGGGCCGTCCGGCGCGCGGTCCGTGCGCGACGGCGCCGACGCGGACGTCGCGGGTGCGGCCGGCCCGGCGCCCGTGCCGCCGGGCGTGGGCGAGGACGCCGTGCTTGAGGGCGAGGCGGCCGGCGAGCCACTCGTAGCGGCGCCCCGGCAGGCGCAGGCCCGCGGCGTGCGCGGCCTCGTCGCCGGTCAGGTGCCGGGCTTCGAGCGCGGCGCGTACGGTGTCGCCCCGGGCGCGCAGCCAGGCGATCGAGACGACGGCCGCGGTGAGCCCGCCGTCGAGCGGCGCGAGGTGCAGCGGGCGGGCGGGGTCGAGGGTCAGGGCCTCGCCGGCGGGCCGGCCGGCGCGGGGGCGCGGCGGGGCCGGGGCGAGGGCGTCAGCGGTCGACATCGGGCGGCAGGAGGAAGGGGTACGGGCGGCGGCGGATCTTGAGGTGCCAGGCGCGGTCGGCCTTGCGCAGCCGCTGGATGAGCTCCCACATCGCGGCGTCGCCCTTGTAGTACTCGGCGACCTCCTCGGCGGTGAGGGCCGGCTCGATGCGGGCGTTGGCCTGTTCGAGGAAGCCGGGGACGAGGGCGGCCAGCTTCTCCTTGTGGAGGTTGCCGAGGAAGTCGAGGACGACGCCGCGGGGTGTGTAGAACTTGTCGAAGATGGACTTGGCCATAGCGATGCGGACGGCGTCGCGCAGGAGCAGGGGCAGTGAGGTGAAGAACAGCCGGACGTCGAGGAGTTCGCGGCCGCGGGCGTCACGCATGAGGGGCGAGGTGACGTCGAGGTAGACGAGGTCCCCGTCGAGGTCGATCCAGTTGGAGGCCTGGGCGTCCAGGCCCAGGGACGGGGAGACGGCGCCGTGCACGGTGCCGAGGAAGCGGGCGAAGAAGTCCTCGGCCCAGTCGCGGCCCTCGGTGTGCAGGAGGTGGGAGACGAGCCGTTTGACGGGCAGGGTCTCCTGGACGCAGTAGCCGACAGTCTTCCCGGGGGGCAGGGCGGTGTCCCACAGGCGGGTCTCGGCGACGTGGACGCCCGCGGCGGCGAGGCGGTCCGTGTACTGGCCGAGGGTGCGCCCGTAGGCCTCGTAGCGCTTGCGGCTGTCGAAGACGGGGAGCCGCTTGCACGCGAACGCGCCGCGTTCGGTCTCCAGGGCGAGGACGAGGGTGACTTCGCCGTAGCCGAGGACGGTCAGCCCGCGGGGGTCGCCTGCGGCGAGCGCGCGACGGACCTGCTGTTCGAGTTCCCGGAGGTCGTCCTCCGGGACGGTCAGTGTCATGGCCGGGCCTGCCTTCCGTGTCGGTAGCGGTCATCGCGCATTCCGCCGGGCCCTCGCCGCGGGGGTTTCCCGCCGTGGCGGCGGGCACTTTTCCCCTGCCGGAGCCGGCGGCTCTTCTTCCGCCGCGCGGGTCTCCCCCGCTGACGGCGGGCCTCCGCCGAAGCCGGCCGGTCCCCTCCCGCCGCAACGGCGATCTGCCACGACGGCGTGGGTCCGGCGGAATCCGTGCCGGCCGGCACCGCCGCGTAGACGGGATCCGCCGGAAACGGCATCACGCCGCTCGAAAAACGAGCGCCGCGTTCTGGCCGCCGAAGCCGAACGACGTGGACAGCGCCGCGTCGATGGACGCCTTGCGCGGGGCGCCCGCGACGACGTCCAGTTCGACGCCGGGGTCCAGCCGTTCGAGGTTGGCCGTGGGCGGTACGAGGGAGCGTTCGAGGGCCAGGACGGTCAGGGCGGCCTCGATCGCGCCCGCGGCGCCGAGCGTGTGCCCGAGGACGCCCTTGGTGGAGGTGACCGCCGCACCGTCGCCGAGGGCGCGGCGCAGCGTCGCGGCCTCGACCGCGTCGTTGAGGCGCGTCGACGTGCCGTGGGCGTTGACGTGCCCGATGTCGCCGGGCGCCGCGCCCGCCTGGCGGAGCGCGGTGCGGACGGCCGCGAGGACGGCCCTGCCCTCGGGTTCGGGCGCGGTGAGGTGGTGGGCGTCGGCGGAGGCCCCGTAGCCCGCGAGGAGGGAGCGCACCCGGGCGCCGCGGGCGCGGGCGTCGGCCTCCCGCTCCAGGACGAGGATGCCGCTGCCCTCGCCGATGACGAAGCCGTCGCGGTCCGCGTCGAAGGGCCGGGACGCGGCGGCGGGTTCGCCGAGCCTGCGCGAGAGCGCGCCCATCTGCGCGAAGCCGGTGACCATGAGCGGGCTGACGCCGGCCTCCGCGCCGCCCGCGACGACGATGTCGCAGGCGTCCTCGCGGAGCAGCTGCGCCGCGGTGCCGAGGGCGGTGGCGCCGGAGGAACAGGCCGTGGCGGTGACGAAGTTGGGGCCGGTCGCGCCGAGGTCGATGGCGAGGTTGCCGGCGGCCATGTTGGGCACGAGCATCGGGACGAGGAGCGCGGAGACCTTGCCGGGCCCGTGCTCCAGCATCCGGCGGTGCTGTTCCTCCCAGGTGCTGACGCCGCCGAGGCCGCAGCCGACGACGACGCCGACGCGCGCGCCGTCCCAGTGCCGCGGGTCGAGCCCGGCGTCGGCGACGGCCTCGCGGGCGGCGACGATGGCGAGCTGGGTGAAGCGGTCGTGCATCAGGATGCTGCGGCGGCCGACGTGCCGGGCGGGGTCCAGGCCGGGGACGGTGCAGGAGATGTCGACCGGGAGCCCGTCCAGGGCGGGGTTGCGGGCGGCCGCGGAGACACCCGCGCACACCCCGTCCCAGGTCGCCTCGGTGCCGATGCCGGCCGCGGTGACCAGGCCGAGGCCGGTGACGGCGACGGGGGCCGCGGGCCGCACGGCCGCCCCGCCGCCCGCGGCCGCCCCGGCTGTCGCGGCGCTCACGACGCCGTGGCCGCGATCTGATCCGTGATCACCTTCACCACGGTGGCGATGGTGTCGGTCGGCGCGGCGGCGTCCTCGCCGATCTTCACCTGGAACTCGGACTCGATGACGAGGAGGAGTTCCACGAGGAACAGCGAGTCCATCTCCAGTTCTTCGAAGGTCACGTCCGGTCCGATGGTGCCGCGGTCCACCGCGAAGCGGTCGACCAGCAGGTCCACCAGCTTGTCGTAGACAGGGCTCATGGTGCGTCCGCCTTTCGTGTGCGTGCACGCCGTCAGGCGCGGTGTGCCGGTCAGTCTGGACGGCCGCGCTGACGGGGGGCTGACGGATGCCTGACCCCGCCGCGGGTCAGCCATCCGTCAGCGTCCGGTCAGCCCGGGTGAGCAGACTCGGCACGCCGGAGCCGTTCCGGCTGTCCTCATCGGAGGAGCGCTCGCGTGGTTTGCTTCCGTCCCAGCCGCACATCTTCCGGGAATGCCGAGCACGGGCACCGGCGCCGCGGCGGTGCCCGGTGACGCCGGCGGCCGTCGTGGCCGGCGTGGGCAGCGCGCTGCCGCCGGTGCCCGTGACCAACGCGGAGCTGGTGGCCGCGCTGGACACGTCCGACGAGTGGATCCGCTCCCGTACGGGCATAAGGCAGCGCTACTTCGCCCCGGACTCCATGGCCACCTCCGACCTGGCGGCGGGGGCCGGCGCGAAGGCGCTGAAGTCCGCGGGCGGCCTGCCCGTCGACACGGTCGTCGTGGCCACCACCACGCCCGACCGGACGTGCCCGGCGACCGCGCCCACCGTGGCGGCCAAGCTGGGCCTCGGCCACGTCGCCGCGTACGACGTCGCCGCCGTGTGCTCGGGCTTCGTCTACGCCCTGGCGACCGCGGCGGGGCTCATCGCGTGCGGCGCCTCCGCAGGGGCCCTGGTCATCGGCGCGGAGACGTTCTCCCGGATCCTCGACCCGGCCGACCGCTCCACCGCGGTGATCTTCGGGGACGGGGCCGGGGCGCTGGTCCTGCGGCCCGGCACGGAGGGCGAGCCCGGCGCGGTCGGCCCGTTCGACCTGGGCAGCGACGGCGAGGGCCTGGAGCTGATCACGGTGCCGGCCGGCGGCTCCGAGCGGCGCCCGCACGCCCCGGACGCGGCGGACCACTACTTCAGGATGCAGGGCAAGCAGGTCTTCCGGCTCGCCGTGCAGCGCATGAGCGCCTCGGCGCGCACCGTGCTCGCCCGCGCCGGCTGGCGGGTCGCGGACGTCGACCGCCTCGTCAGCCACCAGGCCAACCACAGAATCACCGCCCGCCTGGCCGACGAGCTGGGCGTTCCGCGGGAGCGCTGCGCCGGCAACATCGCCGAGGTCGGCAACACGGCCGCGGCCTCCATTCCCCTGGCCCTCGACCACGCCCACGCCGACGGGACGCTGCGGCCCGGGGCCCGGCTGCTGCTGACCGCCTTCGGCGGCGGCCTCACCTGGGGGGCGACGGTGCTCACCTGGCCCGCCCTCGACCGCGACTGACGGCAAGGAAAGCGATGACCCCTCAGAAACTGATCACCGACTACATCGTCGAGGTCTGGATGGACGGCGACGCCGACGGGCTGGAGCCGGACACCCCCATCGACGAGCTGAACATCATCGACTCGGCGGGCGTCTTCGACCTGGTCCACTTCTTGCAGCAGGAGTTCCGGATCACCGTCCCGCTGCGGCAGATCTCCCTGGCGAACTTCCGTTCCGTCAACGCGATCTCGGACCTCGTCGGCCGGCTTCAGACAGGCGAAGGGACGGCCTCCGCATGACGCACCTCATGGACGGCCCGCAGGACACCGTGCGCATCCACCGCAAGGTCGTGGAGATCGTCGCGGAGCGGACCCTGTACGACGAGGCCCACCTGCTGCCCGACAGCCACTTCGAGGGCGACCTCGGCATCGACTCGGTGACCCTGGAGTCGATCCTGGTGTCGGTCGGCGAGCAGTTCGGCATCGCCGGGCGGCTGCCCGGCGACGTCACCACGATCCGCGAGCTCGTCGCCCGCGTCGAGGCGGCGCTGGGCCTGCCCTCCGCGACGGCGGAAGAGGCGGCCCCGGCCGGGCCGGAGGGCACGGACGCCGTGCTGGAGGCGGTGATCGCCGGGGCCGTGCGGCAGACGCAGTACCAGCGCGGCCGGCTGGCCCTCGACGCCGACTTCGAGAGCGAGCTCGGCATCGACTCCGTCATCCTCACCTCGCTGGTCGCCGAGGCCGCGCGGGAGCTGGGCCTGCCGGAGACCGTGGTGGGCACCGTCACCGCGAAGACCCTGCGCGGCCTGGCCGCCGAGCTGGCCGCCCTGCGGACCCCGGCGGACGGGCGGCCCGCGGCGGCCGGCGACGGCGCCCGGGACGGCGCCTGGGACGGCCGCTCGATGAAGGACTTCACCGAGCTGCGCGACCCCGACCTGTTCGCCAAGGCCCGCGGCTTCGGGACGTACCGGCGCGGGCGCGAGGAGGAGCGGCTGTACTGGTACGGCATGCCGCTGGTCTCCCGCTGCGAGAACCGGGCCGTCATCTACGACGAACTGGAGGGCCGCGAGCGCGAGTTCCTCATGTTCGCCTCGAACAACTACCTGGGCCTCGCCAACCACCCGCGCGTCGTCGACGCCGTGTGCGACGCGACCCGCACCTACGGTTCCACGCACACCGGCTCCCGCTTCATCGGCGGCACCAACATGCTGCACAAGGAGCTGGAGCGGCGCCTGGCCGCCTTCAAGCGGCGCCCGGCCGCGATCGTCTACCCCGGCGGCTACGCGGCCAACCTCGGCGCCATCTCGGGCCTGGTCAAGAGCTACGACACGCTCGTCGTCGACAAGCTCAACCACATGAGCATCGTCGACGGCGGCCGGCTGTCGGGCGGCATCCGCCGGATCTACCGGCACAACGACATGGAGGACCTGGAGCAGGTGCTGCGGCGCGGCGCGGAGCGGGGCGCGGGCGCGGGCGGCGGCACGCTGATCGTGGCCGACGGCGTGTTCAGCATGCACGGCGACATCTGCGACCTGCCGGAGATCGTGCGGCTGGCCAAGACGTACGGCGCCCGCGTGATGATCGACGACGCGCACGCGACCGGCGTCCTCGGCACGCGCGGCTCCGGCACGGCCGAGCACTTCGGGCTCAAGGGCGAGGTCGACCTCGAACTCGGCACCATGAGCAAGTCCCTCGCCGGCATGGGCGGCTTCGTCGTCGGCGAGGAGGAGGTCGTCGAGTACCTGCGCTACTACTCGAACTCGTACGTCTTCGCCGCCAACATCCCCGCCGGGATCGCGGCCGGGCTGATCGCCTCGATCGACGTCATCGAGTCCGAGCCGGAGCGCCTCAAGCGGCTGTGGGCCAACATCACCACGCTCCGGGACGGGCTCCGCAAGGCGGGCTTCGACCTGGAGCGCACCGAGAGCGCCATCCTCCCCATCGTCATCGGGGACGAGCGCAAGGCCATGGAGATGGGCCGCGCCGTGCGGGCGCGCGGCCTGTTCTGCCAGACCGTGGTCTACCCGGGCGTGCCGCTCGGCGACGCCCGCCTGCGGGTCAGCGTCACCTGCGAGCACACGCCGCAGGACCTGGAGCTCGCCACCGGGATCTTCATCGAGTCAGCGACGGAGACCGGCGTCCTGCCGCGATCCGCATGAGCGAGGAAGTGCACACCACCATGCACACCACTACGGGAGCCTTCAGCGCGGGCGTGGTCCAGCTGCGGCGGGACTTCCCCGCCGGGCAGGCCGGACGGCCCGCCTTCACCGGCGGACACCCCCTCACCTACGGCGAGTTCACCGCCGCCGTCGACGCACTCACCTGCCGCCTCCTCGACCTCGGGGTGCGGGCCGGCGACCGGATCGCCGTCTGGACGGACAAGCGGCCGCGCTACGCCGAGGCGATCGTGGCCGCGGTGCAGGCGGGCTGCGCGTACGTACCCCTGGACGGCGGGCAGCCGGCGGGCCGGGTCGAGACGATCCTCCAGGACGCGGAGCCGGTCGTGCTGTTCACCGACCGGCGGCGGCTGGAGCAGCTCGCGGGCCGCACGCTGCCCGCCTCCCTGGAGGCCGTCGTCACGACGGACGAGGCACCGGAAGGGCCCGGGGAGCCGGTGGGGGACGTCTGCGGCGTGCCCGTCCACACCTGGGAGGACTTCGGGCGGGTCCGGGCCGGCCGGGTGACGATCCTGCCCGCGCTCCAGCCCTCCGACCTGGCGGCGATCCTCTACACCTCGGGGTCGACCGGCGTGCCCAAGGGCGTCCGCATCTCCCACCGGAACCTGGCCAACTTCGTCGGCTGGGCCCGTACCGAGCTCGACGTGGGACCCGGCGACGTCTTCGCCAACCACGCGTCGTTCAACTTCGACCTCAGCACCTTCGACCTGTTCGTCGCCCTGTCCGTCGGCGCCGCGGTGTGGATCGTGCCGGACGCCGCCGCCCGCGACGTGACCGCACTGGCCGCGGGCATCCACGAGCACGGGGTCACCGTCTGGTACTCGGTGCCCTCCGTCCTGCACCTCCTCACCGCGTCCGGCCTGCTCACCCCCGCCGTCACCCGGAGCCTGCGCTACGTCCTCTTCGCCGGCGAGGTCTTCCCGATCCCGCAGCTGCGCGCCCTCGCGGACCGGCTGCCCGCCGGCACCGCCCTGTACAACCTGTACGGGCCGACCGAGACCAACGTCTGCACCTACCACCGGGTGCGCCCCGAGGACCTCCTGCGCGACACGCCGGTGCCCATCGGGGCGCCGATCACGGGCGCCCGCGTCAGCGTCGTCGTGGACGGCCGGGCCGTCCGCGTGCCCGGCGCGATCGGCGAACTCGTCGTCGAAGGCGACTGCGTGACCCCCGGCTACTGGCGGCGCCCCGACGAGCCCGCCGCCGCCTTCCACTGCCAGGGCCGCCACCCCACCGGCGACCTCGTCAGCTACGAGGACGGGCAGCTCGTCTACCGCGGCCGCAAGGACCGCATGGTCAAGCTCAGCGGCTACCGCGTCGAACTCGGCGAGATCGAGGCCGCGGTGCTCACCCACCCCGCCGTCGCCGAGGCCGCGGTCGTGGTGAAGGCGGACCCGCAGGAGGGCTCCTCCGGCCGCATCGCCCTCTACTACACGCTGCGCCCCGGCGCGGCCCGGCCCGGCCTGGTGCGGCTCAAGCAGCACTGCGCCCGCCTCCTGCCCCGCTACATGCTGCCGCACACGGCGACCTGCCTGGACCGGCTCCCGCACAACGCCAACGGCAAGACCGACTACCGGCGCCTTGACCACGAGGCGGCGCAGCCCACCGCAGAGCCCGCAGGCGCTGCCGGCAAATGACGGAGAACATCTTGAGTCGAGGACCGATCGGGAAGCTCTGGCCGGGCGGCGAACCGGAGACCGTGGCCGCGCTGCTCCGGAGCCGCGCCGACCGCACGCCGGACGCGCTCGCCTACCGCTTTCTCCCCGGTACCGACGACGCGAGCGAGTCGTGGAGCTACGGGGAACTGGACCTGCGCGCCCGCACCGTCGCGGGGCGGCTGCTGCGCGAGAACCTGCACGGGCGGCCCGTGCTGCTCCTCCACCCTCCGGGGCTGGACTACATCGCCGCCTTCTTCGGCTGCCTGTACGCCGGCGCGATCGCCGTGCCCGCCTACCCGCCGGACAGCGCGCGCTTCGGCCAGACCATGCCGCGGCTCGCGGCCATCGCGCGGGACTCCGGGGCCACGCACGCCTACACCACCGCCGACGTCCGCGACGCGGCCCGCGCCGAGCCCGCCGGCATCGAAGCGCTCGGCCTGACCGGGCTGACGTGGCTGACCGCGGACGACCTCGCGCCCGGGGACGCCGGCGCCTGGCAGGACCCCGGCACGGACGGTGACGCGCTCGCCTTCCTGCAATACACCTCCGGGTCGACCGCCGACCCCAAGGGCGTCATGGTCAGCAACACCAACCTCGTCCGCAACCTGCGCTCGATCCATCTGCGCCTGGAGCACGACGAGGACTCCGGGATGGTCTCCTGGCTGCCGCCGTACCACGACATGGGGCTCATCGGTGGCATCCTCACCCCGCTCTACGGCGGCTTCCCCGCCCACCTGATGGCACCCGCGACGTTCGTCCGGCGGCCGCTGCTGTGGCTCGACACGCTGTCGCGGACCCGCGCGTCGACCAGCGTCGCGCCCAACTTCGGCTTCGAGCAGTGCCTGCGCCGCATCACCGACGAGCAGCGCGACGCGCTCGACCTGCGGCACTGGCGGCTCGCCCTCAACGGCGCCGAGCCCGTACGGGCGGAGACCCTGGAGCGCTTCGCCGAACGCTTCGCCCCCTGCGGCTTCGACCGGCGGGCGCTGCTGCCCTGCTACGGACTGGCCGAGGGCACCCTGATGGTCACCGGCATCGGCGCCGCGGAGCCGCCCGTCCTCGGCTCCTTCGACGCCGCGGCCCTCGCCCGCGGCGAGGCGCGGCCCGCCGGGGACGGCACGGAGCGGGTGGCCCGGGTCGTGGGCTGCGGCGCGCCCGTGCCGGACGTCGAGGTCGCCGTGGTCGACGCCGGGAGCCGCCGCCGGGCGGAGGACGGCCGCGTGGGCGAGATCTGGGTGGCCGGGCCGAACGTGGCCGGCGGCTACTGGGGCCGGCCGGCGGCCACGGACGCGTCGTTCCGCGCGCGCATCGCCGACGACGGCCCCACCCCGTATCTCCGCACCGGTGACCTGGGCTTCCTGCGGGACGGCCGGCTGTACGTGGTGGGCCGCACCAAGGACGTCGTCATCGTGCAGGGCCGCAACCACTACCCGCACGACGTCGAACTGACCGCGGAGAAGGCGACGGACGCGGTCCGCGCGGGCTGCGGCGCCGCCTTCGGCATCGCCACGGAGCAGGGCGAACAGCTCGCGCTGGCCTACGAGTTCGGCAGCGGGGACCCCGCCGCGGCGCTGGCCGCGCTGCGGACGGCGATCGCCGAGGAGCACCAGGTCGCGCCGCACACCGTCGTCCTCCTCAAGCGGTCGACAGTGCCCAAGACCACCAGCGGCAAGATCCAGCGCCAGGCGTGCCGGGCGGCCCTGACGGGCTTCGGGCTGACGGTGGTGGCGGCCAGCGTGGTCCGCGACGACCCGGGCCCCGCGCCGAAGGCCCGCCCGGGCCGCGAGCAGGTGGCGGAGGCGGTCGCGCGCGTGCTCGGCACGGACGACATCACCGACCGCGGCTTCGCCGAACTGGGCCTGGACTACGCGGGCCTCCTGGACGCGGTGGCCACCCTGGAGCAGGAGTTCGGCGTACGGATCCCGGTGGGCGAGCTGCTGGTGCGCCCGCGGGCGGAGACGCTGGTCGGGCTGCTGCTCGGGGAGGGCACGCCCGCGGACGGGGCCGGCGAAAGCGGGCCCGCGGCGCGGCCCGGCCGCAGTGCGCTCGCACCGCCCCGCGCCGCCGGCATCGAGGCCTGGCTGGCCTCGCGGATCGCTGAGCGGCTCGGGCTTCAGGCGTCCGCCGTCGACCGGGACCTGCCCTTCACCTCCCTCGGGCTCGACTCCCGGCAGGCCGTGGCCGTCGCCGCCGAGCTCGGCGGCTGGCTGGGCCGCGACCTGCCCGCCGGGCTGGTCTTCGAGCACCCGTCCGTCCGCGCCGTGGCCGCCCGTCTCGGGGCGGAGGCGCGGCCGCAGCCCACGTCCTCCCCCGCCGCGCACGCTCCCGCGGCCGGCGAGCCCGTCGCGATCGTCGGCATGGGCTGCCGCTTCCCGGGCGCGCCCGACGTGGACAGCTACTGGCGGCTCCTGCTGGACGGCCGCGACGCCGTCGGCGAGGTGCCGCGCGACCGCTGGGACCCCGAGCTCGTGGAGGCGCCCCGGCACGGCGGCTTCCTGGACCGCGTCGACGCCTTCGACGCCCGGTTCTTCGGGATCTCGGCGCGCGAGGCGGAACGCATGGACCCGCAGCAGCGGCTGCTGCTGGAGGTCGCGTGGCAGACGTTCGAGGACGCCCACGTCACGCCGGCGCGCCTCGCGGGCAGCGAGACGGGCGTGTTCGTCGGCATCAGCAGCCACGACTACGCGGATCTCCAGATGCCGCACCTGTCCGCCGTGGACGTCTACTCGGCGACCGGCAACGCCCAGTCGGTGGCGGCGAACCGGCTCTCGTACCACTTCGACCTGGCCGGGCCGAGCCTCGCCGTGGACACGGCGTGCTCGTCGTCGCTCGCCGCCGTCCACATGGCCTGCCAGAGCCTGCGCGCCGGCGAGTGCCGCACCGCGCTGGCCGGCGGGGTGAACCTCCTGATCACGCCCGGCCTGTCGGTGGCGTTCGCGCAGGGCGGCATGCTGTCGGCGGACGGCCGCTGCCGGACGTTCGACGACGCGGCCGACGGCTACGTGCGCGGCGAGGGCGCCGGGCTGGTGTACCTCAAGCCGCTGTCCGCGGCGCTGGCCGACGGCGACCGCGTCCACGCGGTGATCCGCGGCTCGGCCGTGGGGCACGGCGGGCGCAGCAACGGTCTGACGGCGCCGAAGGGCTCGGCCCAGCGGACGGTGATGGCGCGGGCTCTGGAGCGGTCGGGCCTCGCGGCCTCCGCGGTGGGCTACGTCGAGGCGCACGGCACGGGCACGGCGCTCGGCGACCCGATCGAGTGGGAGGCGCTGGCGGCGGTCTACGGGCGGGGCCGGCCGGCGCAGGAGCCGTGCGTGGTGGGCTCGGTGAAGACGAACATCGGCCACCTGGAGGCGGCCGCGGGGATCGCCGGGCTCATCAAAGCGGCGCTGGTCGCCAAGTTCCGTCAGGTGCCGCCGTCGCTGCACCTGACGACGCCGAACCGGGGCCTGGACCGAGAAGGGGCCGGGCTGGAGGTGGCCACGGACCGCCGTCCGCTGCCCGTGGAGGACGTGGCGCGGGCCGGGGTGAGCTCGTTCGGGTTCGGCGGCGCCAACGCGCACGTCGTCCTGGAGGCCGCGCCGGACGTGCCGCCCGCCCCGGCGAGCACGGTACGGCGGCCGCGGCACGCGCTGTGCCTGTCGGGGCACACGCCCACCGCGCTGGCCGCGCTCGCCCGCCAGTACCGCACGCACCTCGCGGCCCGCCCGGACGCGGACCTGCGGGAGGTGTGCCACTCGGCGAACACCGGGCGGGCGCACCTCGCCCACCGCGCCGTCGTCACGGGCGCGTCGGCCGCGGATCTGGACGGCGCGCTGGACGACCTGGTCCGGGACCGGGCCTCGACGGCGGCGGTGCGGGGTCACGTGCTGGGCCGGCCCGAGCCGAAGGTGGCGTTCCTCTTCGGCGGCCAGGGCACCCAGTACACGGGCATGGCGCGGGAGCTGTACGGCACGCACGAGGCGTTCACACGGACCCTCGACCGTGCCGCGGCCGTGCTGGACCCGCTGCTCGGCACCCCGCTGACGCGCCTGCTCTTCGACGAGGAGGGCGCCGAGCGGCTGCGTGACACGCGGTACTGCCAGGCGGCGCTGGTCGCCCTGGAGGCCGCGCTGGCCGAGGCGTGGACGTCGCTGGGCGTGCGCCCGGCGGCCGTGCTGGGGCACAGCGCGGGCGCGATCGCCGCGGCGGCCGTCGCCGGTGCGCTGTCCCTGGAGGACGCTTTGGCACTGGCCGCGGAGCGCGGCCGGCTCATGGCCGGGCAGCCCGGCGACGGCGCGATGATCGCGTGCATCGGCGACCCGGGCGCGGTCCGCGAGGTGGCCGGGGGCTTCGCCTCGGTCGCGGTCGCGGCGGTCAACACCGGTGACCACACCGTGTTGTCGGGCGCGGCCGCGGACATCGCCGCGGCGGGCGAGACCCTGCGCGGGCGCGGCCTGACCGTACGGCCGCTGGTCGTCTCGCACGCCTTCCACTCGCCGCTGATGGCGGGCGCGGCGGACCCGCTGCGGGAGGCCGCCGCCCGGATCGCGTGCGCGGAGCCCGCCGTGCCCTGGGTCTCCGACGCCACGGGAGAGCTCACCGGCCGCCCGGACGGCGACTACTGGCGTGCTCACCTGCTCGGCACGGTGCGCTTCGCCGACGGCTTCGCGGCGCTGCGCCGGCTCGGCTGCGACGCGTTCGTGGAGATCGGCCCGCACCCGACGCTGCTCAACCTGGGCCGCTCCATGACGGCGGCCGAGCCCGGCGCGGCGGACGGCCCGGCGCCGCTGTGGCTGCCGTCGCTGCGGCGCGGCGGCGACGCGTGGGAGTCGCTCCTGCAATCCCTGGGCCGGCTGCACTGCGCGGGCGGCGCCGTGGACTGGGGCGCCCTCGACGGCGCGGACCGCCCGCGGCGCGTCCCGGTGCCGCACGCGGTCTTCGAGCGGGAGTCGTACTGGTTCACGGCCCCGGCCGCGAGCAGTGCGCACCGCCCCGCCGTGACGGGCCCCGCCTCCCCCGCGCCCGCGGCGCGGGAGCCGTACGCCTCCGCGGCCGCCGCCGGGCCGGGCGTCGAGGGCAGCGTCCTCGGCCACATCGCGCGGATCTGCGGCTTCCCCGCCGAGCAGATCCCGCCGTACGCCCGCCTCGGCGTGGACCTGGGCTTCGACTCGCTGATGCGGACCGATCTGCAACGCAGCATCGCCGCCCAATTCCCCGATCGGATGGACGAATTGCAACGTGACCTTCCCGAGGACCCGACGGTGCGGGACCTGGTGGACCGGCTGGCCGACGGCGGCGGACCCGTACCGCCGGCGCCTGCCGCCCCCGCCGCCGCGCCGGCCGTTCCGCCCCTGGTGCCGCAGCCCGCGCGGCCGGCGGTGAAGCAGGAGTACGCGTTCGAGGAGTGGGCCGAGTACGCCGAGCTCCAGGGGCGGCTGCGGCAGGCCCGGTCGGGCGGCTCGAACCCGTACGGCCGCTCGCACGAGGGCTTCAACTCCGCCGAGGCGACGATCGGCGGCCGCAAGGTCGTCAACTTCGCCGCCTTCAACTACCTGGCGCTCTCGGGCCATCCGCAGGTGCGGCAGGCCGCCAAGGAGGCCATCGACCAGTACGGTACGTCGGCGTCGGCGACCCCGCTGCTGTTCGGCGAGACGCCCCTGCACCACGAGCTGGACGCGGAGATCGCCTCGTTCCTCGGCACGGAGGCGGCGATCGTCTTCGCGGGCGGCCACGCCACCAACGTGGCCACGGTGGGGCACCTCTTCGGCCCGGAGGACCTGATCGTCCACGACGAGTGGAGCCACGATTCCACCGTGCGCGGCTGCGTCCTGTCGGGCGCGCGGCGGCGGCCGTTCCCGCACAACGACTGGGAGGCCCTGGACCGGATCCTCACCGCGCTGCGCGGCCGGCACCGGCGGGCGCTGGTGGTGATCGAGGGCGCGTACAGCCAGGACGGCGACATCCCCGACCTGCCCCGGTTCATCGAGGTCAAGCAACGGCACGGCGCCATGCTGATGATCGACGAGGCGCACTCGGTGGGCGTGCTCGGGGCGACCGGGCGCGGCATCGGCGAGCACTTCCCCGTCGACCGGGCCGACGTGGACCTGTGGATGGGGACGCTCAGCAAGGCGCTCGGCAGCCTCGGCGGCTACATCGCGGCCCGCGAGCCGATCGTCGAGTACCTCCGCTTCACCGCTCCCCTGCACATCTTCAGCACCGGCATCTCGCCCGCGAACGCGGCGGCGGCCCTGGAGGCGATCCGGGTCGTGCGCAAGGAGCCGCAGCGCGTGGCCCGGCTGCGCGAGCTGTCGGACTTCTTCCGGGCCGGGGCCCGGGAGCGCGGCCTGGACATCGGGGTGTCCCGGGCGTCCGCCGTGATCCCGGTCATCACCGGCGACTGGGAGAAGACGATGGCGCTGTCGAACTCCCTGCTGGAGCGGGGCGTCAACGTGATGCCCATCGGCTATCCGGCGGTCGAGCGCGACAAGTGCCGCCTGCGCTTCTTCATCAACGTCGACCACGGCGAGACCGACCTCGAAAACTCCCTCGACCTTCTGGTGTGATCCCATGCCGACGCTGAACAAGGACACCTCCGACTCCCCCGGCTCCGGCGCCCGGCCGGACGTCCTGGTCACCGGGGCCAGTGGCTTCATCGGCGGGCACCTCGTCCGCCGCCTCGCCGAGCGCGGGCACCGGGTGCGCGTGCTCGTCCGCGAGGGCAGCGACCGCTCGGGGTTCGCCGGCTCCGAGGCCGAAACGGCCATCGGCGACCTGGACGACATCGGCAGCCTCCGGCGGGCCGCGGCCGGCGTGCGGCAGGTGTACAACTGCGCCGGGAAGTCGGCGGACTGGGGCGCCTGGGAGGACTTCCGGCGCATCAACGTCACCGGCGCGGCCAACGTCGTGGAGGCCGCCGCCCACGCGGGCACCGTCCGGCGCGTCCTGCACGTGAGCACCACCGACGTCTACGGCTATCCCGTGCGGCCCTGCGACGAGAGCGCCGAGCCGCGGGACACCGGCCTGCCCTACAACCGCAGCAAGCTGCTCGGCGAGCGGGCCGTGCGCGAAGCCGCCGAACGGACCGGGGTGCCGGTGACGGTGGTCCGCCCGGTGTCCGTCTACGGGCCCGGCAGCAAGGACTTCGTCATCGAGATCGCGGACCTGCTGCTGCGCAAGCAGATGGTCTACATCCGCCAGGGCCGCGTCCCGGCCGGCCTGCTGTACGTGGGCAACGCCGTCGACGCCCTGATCGACGCGTGCGCGTCCGAGTCCACGGCGGGCCGCGCGTACAACCTGCGCGACCCCGAACTCACCACGTGGCGCGAGTACATCGAGGCCCTCGCCCGCGGGCTGGGCGCGCCGCCGCCGAAGCTGAGCCTGCCGACGCCCGTGGCCACCGCCGTCGCGACGGTCTCGGAGAAGCTCTACGGCCTCCTCGGCGTCAAGGCCCGGCCGGTCCTCACCCGCCACGCCGTGCACCTCTTCGACCGCGACCAGTCGTACGGGACCGGGCGCGCGCAGGAGGAGTTCGGGTTCAAGAGCCCGGTGGGCTTCGAGGAGGGCATGCGCCGCACCGTGGCCTGGCTGGACTCGCCGGAGGGACGCAAGCATGTCGCCCGCTGAGCCGCTCCTCGCCGCCCCGCCCCGGGAAGCGCTGTGGTTCCCGCGCTTCGGCGCGCCGCCGCCCGCGGCGGGCGCGCCCGGGACCCGGCTGATCTGCTTCCCGTACGCGGGCGGCACGGCCTCCGTCTACCGCGACTGGCGCGAGCGCCTCGGCGGCGCCGTCGCCGACGTCGCCGCCCTGCAACTGCCGGGGCGCGGCCTGCGGATGCGCGAGGAGCCGTACACGTCCGCGGGGCCGCTCGTCGCCGCCGTCGCCGGCGAGCTCGTGCGCCGGGGGCTCACCCGCGACTACGCGTTCTTCGGGCACAGCATGGGCGCCCTGCTGGCCTACGAGGTCGCGTGCGCGCTGCGGCGGCGCGGCGAGCCCGGGCCGCGGCACCTGTTCGTCTCCGGCAGCAGGGCGCCGCACTTGTACGGGGACCGCGCCGAGCACCTGCTGCCGGACGCGGAGCTGCGCGACTTCGCCGCCGGCATCGGCGCGCTCGGCGACGGCGACCGGGCCCTGCTCAACGGCGCCTACCTGGACCGGCGGCTGCCGGTCCTCCGGGCCGACCTGGAGGTCTGCAACGGCTACCGGTGGCGGCCGCGCCGCCCGCTGGACTGCCCGATGACGGCGTTCTCCGCGAGCGACGACCCGGTCGCGGACGCCGCCGAGGTGGAGGCCTGGCGCGCGTACACGTCGAGCTCGTTCCTGCGCCACCACGTGCAGGGCGATCACTTCTTCCTCACCGGCGACGGGCCCGCGCGGCAGCGGCTGCTGCGGGAGCTGCGCGGTGAGCTCGCCCGGCTGCCCCGGGCCGCCGGCACCCGATCCGAGCAAAGGGAACCGTCATGGACGTACTGAGCCTGGTCAAGAGCGTCAGGGAGCGCGTGGGGGAGCCGCTGGGCGACGCCCTGTCCGCGGTGCGGATCGTCGCGAACTGGCGGATGCCGCTGCTGCTCGCGGTGTCGAAGGGATTCGTCACGCCGGTCTACCGGGCGGCCTTCCTCGCCTCGGCCGCGGGCTCCGGCGTCCTCGGCTGCCTCGCCGTGCGCCCCTGTGACCTGGAGTCGCTGGCCGGCAAGCTGGGGGCCGCGCAGGACAAGCAGCGGCTGCGGGCCTGGCTGGAGCTGGGCGTGCGCCTGGGCGAACTGGACCGGCGCGAGGGCTGCTACCGGCTGAAGAGCATCGCCGCCCGGGCCCTCGCGCGGGCCGGTAACGACGCCCTGGCGGCCGCGCTGGAGGAGGTGCTGCGCTTCCACGTGCCCGTGCTGCTGGGCGGCCCGCGGATGGCGGCGACCGGCGAGCGCTTCTCGCTGGGCGACCAGGACGGGCTCGTGATCGCCCGCTCCACGCGGGTGATCGAGCCGATGGTCGAGGCCGCCATCGACCGCGCCCTCGACCGCGAGAACGCGGTGCGGCTGCTGGAGGTCGGCTGCGGCAGCGGCGTCCATGTCCGGCACGCGGCGCGGCTCAACCCGCGCCTGTCGGCCCTCGCGATCGACATGCAGGAGGAGGTCGCCGAGGCCGCGACCAAGAACATGGCCGAGTGGGGCCTCGCCGACCGCGTCGAGACCCGGCAGGGCGACCTGCGCACCCTCGAACTACAGCCGCAGTTCGACCTGGTGACGATGCACAACAACATCTACTACTTCGCCGAGGACGAGCGCGTGGCCGCGCTGGAGAAGGCGCGCTCGGTGCTGGCTCCGGGCGGCAGGATCCTGCTCACCACCGCGTGCCAGGGCGGCAGCATCGGCCTGGACGTCCTCAGCCTCTGGTTCACGTACGCCGACTTCGGCGGCCCGCTGCCGCGCGAGGAGGAGCTCGTCGCGCAGCTGGAGCGCGCCGGGTTCACGGACGTGCAGGCGGCCCGGCTCGTCCCGGGCGAGCAGTTCCGGGCCTTCACGGCCACGAACAGGTAAGCCCCCGTTCCCCGTACGTATCGCACCGCCCCGCTCCACGCACCCCGCGACGGCCCGAGCGCCCAGGAGAGCCCGACATGGCAACGCGTTCCACTGACCCCGTGACCCTCGCGCCGCACTCCGGCGACGTCGTCGTCCTCGGCGGCCCCGCATCGGCCGACCCGGCCGTCCTCGGCGGCAAGGCGGCCCGGCTCGCCGACATGATCGCGGCGGGGCTGCCCGTGCCGCCCGCGTTCTGCCTCACCACCGGCCTCTTCACGCGCTACCTCGCCGACACGGGCCTGGCCGGGAAGATCGAGGGCGCCGAGGGCGGCGCGGTCCGCGAGCTGATCCTCGCGACCCGGCTGCCCGCGCCGCTCGCCGACGAGGTCCTCGCCGCGTACGAGCGGCTCGGCCGGCCGCGGGTGGCCGTACGCTCCTCGGCGCTCAAGGAGGACTCGGCGGCGCGCTCCTTCGCCGGCCAGCACGACACGGTCCTGGACGTGGCGGGCGACGCGGCGCTGCTCGACGCCGTACGGCAGTGCTGGGCGTCGCTGTGGTCCGCGCGGGCCACCGCCTACCGCGACGGCGACGCGGCCGAGGCGATGGCCGTCGTCGTCCAGGAGATGGTCCACTGCGACGTCAGCGGCGTGCTGTTCACCGTCGACCCGGTCAGCGCCCGCCCGCACCGCGTGGTCGTCGAGGCCTGCCGGGGGCTGGGCGAGGGCCTGGTGTCCGGGCGGGTCTCCAGCGACCTGTTCGTCGTCGACGACCGCAGCCTGGAGGTCGCCGAGGAGCGCGTGCGCTACAAGGTGGCCAAGTGGGCGCCGCTGGCTCCCGGGAAGATCGGGATGACGAAGGTCGACGCCGCCGAGCGCAGCGTGCCCTGCCTGGGCCACGCCCAGCTCGCCGAGCTGGCGCGGCTCGGCCTGCGGGTGCGCGAGCACTACGGCAGCGAGCAGGACGTCGAATGGGGCCTGCGGGACGGGGCGTTCCACCTCTTCCAGACCCGCCCGATCACCACCCGGCCGCTCCCCGACGACGCGGCGGCGCGCGGCGGGGCGCTCAGCCCGTACGTGGCGCAGCAGCCGGACGCCGTCCAGCAGGGCACCCTGTGGTCCCGCATGGACATCGGGGAGATCTTCGTCGGGCTGATGACGCCGCTCGGCCTGAGCTTCGCGCGCTACTACCAGGAGAACGTCCACACGGACTGCGCCGCCGCCCTCGGCGTCCGCGACACCGGCGACGCCGACCTGCACATGGGCTACTACCAGGGCCACATCTACCTCAACATCTCCTACAGCGCCTACCTGCTGGGCCAGGCCCTGCCGACGCGCGACCAGCGCCACTTCACCAAGCGGTTCGTCGGCGAGGACGTCGAGGGCGGCGCGCTCGCCGACTACGAGAACCCGTTCGGGAAGTTCCCCGGCGGCATGGAGGACGTGCTGTCGACGGCGCACTGGCTGCGCCACACCGCGGCCGAGGCGCTCCGGATGAAGTCCCGGTCGGGCGCGATGGTGACGTCGCGGCTCTACGAGTTCGACCGCGCCCGGCGGCTGGACCTCACGCGCATGAGCCGCCGCGAGCTGCACGCCGAACTCACCCGCAACCTCGGCTGGTTCCACGACATGCACGTCGGCTACATGCCGTACTACATCAACGCCTTCGGGTTCTACGGGATCCTCACCGAGCTGTGCCGGATGTGGCTCGGCGCGGAGGGCGAGAACCTCCAGAACCGCATCAAGACCGACATGTCCAGCCTGCGGACCGTGGAGTCCGCGAAGGAGATCTGGGCCGTCGCCCAGGCCGCCAAGGACCGGCCCCGCGTCCTGAAGATCATCAATGACGAGCCGCTGGAGAACGTCGCGGCGGCGCTGCGCGCGGACGACGAGGGCGCCGCGTTCTGGGAGCGGCACATGGAGCCGTTCCTGCGCGCCAACGGCACCCGCGGCCACCAGGAGATGGAGCTCACCCACCCGCGGTGGATCGACGACCCCTCGTACATCTTCCAGATGATCCGGCGGTACGCCTCCGACGGCTTCTCCGCCGACGACATCCTCAAGCGCAGCAGCGGCTACCACGACGACTCGCGCGAGATGCTCAAGAAGCTCTCGCTGCCGCAGCGCAAGGTGATCGAGACGGTCATCTCGCTGTACGCGCTGTGCAGTGAGCTGCGCGAGACCACCCGCATGTCGATGATCACCTCGATCTGGCTGGTGCGGAACGTGGTGTACGAGGTGGGCCGGCGGCTGGTGGAGGCGGGTGTCCTGCACTCGCTCGACGAGGTGGCCCACCTGGACTTCGCGGACGTGCGGGCGTATCTGGCCGGCGGGGCCGGTGAGCTGGAGTCCTTCCCGCGCGAGCGGATCGACGAGGCCAGGCGCCTCCACGAATACCGCAAGCGGCTCCCCGAGCCGCCGCTGACCTTCATCGGCGAGCACGACATCACCCAGGCCGTGCGCCCCGCCCCGGGCGGCGCCCGGCTCAGCGGCCTGGGCGCGAGCCCCGGGCGCGTCATCGGCCGCGCCCGCATCGTGGAGGACCTGGTCTGGCAGGCGGACGAGTTCGAGGCCGGCGAGATCCTCGTGACCCGCTACACCGACGCCTCGTGGACGCCGCTGTTCGCCATCGCGGGCGGCGTCGTCACCGACGTCGGCTCGATGCTCTCGCACAGCTCGATCGTCTCCCGCGAGTTCCACGTGCCGTCGGTCGTGAACACCAAGTACGCGACGCAGCGGATCAACACCGGGGACATGGTGATGGTCGACGGGGACACGGGGGTGGTGGAGGTAGTCGAAGGCTGATCACCGTCAGCGCAACCCACCGAGGAGGAACGAAAGATGATCCCCAACCAGTGGTATCCGATACTCCCGGCCGAGGAGGTGCGGAACGACAAGCCCACGGGCGTCCGCCGGATGGGCCAGGAGCTGGTCCTGTGGCGCGACCTCGACGGCAACCTGGTCTGCCAGGGCGCGCGCTGCCCCCACAAGGGCGCGAACCTCGCCGACGGCCGGATGAAGGGCAACTCGGTCGAGTGCCCGTACCACGGCTTCCGCTACGGCCCCGACGGCGGCTGCAAGGCCATACCCTCGCTCGGGTCGGGGGCCCGAATACCCGGCTCGCTCCGGGTGCCCGTGCACCCGGTGCGAGAAGCCCACGGCCTGGTGTGGCTGTGGTGGGGCGAGGAGCGCGCCGGACTGCCGGACATCCAGGCGGCTCCGGAAGTGGCGGACAACCCGAAGGTCCACTCGACCACACACTGGACCCGCCCGGTCCACTACACCCGCTACATCGAAAGCCTGCTCGAGTTCTACCACATCACGTACGTGCACCGTGATCACTGGTTCAACTACATCGACTACCTGTTCCTCTACGGGACCCCGCGCAAGCTGGGCCTCGACGGCAAGGAGCGCTACCTGGCGGCGACGAAGATCGTCAACCACCACTTGGAGACGGACACCGAACGGCAGACGCTCCGCTACTCCTTCGACCACCAGGACGAGGCCGACCCGAAGAACACGACGCACTACGTCATCACGTTCACCTTCCCGTGCCAGGTGCACGTCCAGACCGAGCAGTTCGAGGCGACGTCGTGGCTGGTGCCCGTCGACGACGGGCACACGGAGCACATCCTGCGCTGGTACGAGTACCCGGCGTTCAAACCGCTGCTCCGCTCGGAGAAGCTGCGCCGCATCCTGCCCTGGATGTCCCTGTACATGGAGAAGTGGATCCAGGACGTCCAGGACGTCCGCATCATGGAACGCCAGGAGCCGAAGATCAGCGAGGGCGGCGTCAGCAAGTTCACTCCGGTCGACGAACTCAACGCCAAGTACTTGGCGATGCGGTCGCGCCTGATCCAGGAGGCGGCGGCTGAGAAAGAGGCGAAGGCTGCGGAGACGGCGGCAGATCCGGCGTCGGCCGCCGAGGTAACGGAACCCGCGGGGAAACACCCGGCACCGGCGAACGGCCGGAGGACGCCGAAGGCGCCCGCGAACGGCGAGGGCCTTTCGGCGGTACGGGCGAGCGGGGCGCGCTGAACCAACGTGAGGCCCGGCCTCACGGGTTCCGGTAACGGCACCGGGGAACCGGCCCGCCGGATGGTGCTGGATGGCTGTGAAGCCCGGCCTCACAGACCCCGCTGCCGCGACGAACGGCGCCGGGCGACGCGCACTACCAGGGGGCTCCGACAGTATCGGGGAGCCGGGGGCCCTGACGCGTGGTGAGGCCCGGCCTCACCAATCCCGCCGCAGCGGCGCTCAGCCCCTGCGGCGCAGGCCGGCGGTGCCGAACCCCGCCGAACCCGCCCGGGCGCCGCCCGGAAAGCGAAAACCCCGGCTCGGGAGCCGGGGTTTTCCGCCGTCGGGCGGCCGTCAGCCGTGAGCCCGGACCGGGGCCTCCGCAGCCGTCGCGTCAACCGCGGCCGAAGCCGCCGCTTCGGCCGCGACCGGCTTCGGGATGAGGAAGGACGTCGCCAGGGCGGCAGCCAGGATGACGACACCCGCGATCATCCCGGCGGTGTACCCCGTGGCGGACGCCGCGTCGTCCGCGGGCTGGACCGCGGTCTTCACCGCGTACAGGACGGCGAAGCTGAGGCCGGCGCCCAGGTTGAAGGCGCCCGCGTTGAGGCCGGGGAGGAAGCCCGGGTTCTCGCGCGGGGAGAGGACGATGCCGAGGCCGTTGAGGACGATGTTCGCCACGCCCGCGTAGGTGATGCCGACGAGGAGCGACGCCACCAGCAGCAGGGCCTTCGAGTGGGCGGGGATCGTCAGGATCATCAGGACGACCGACACCGCGGAGCCGACGAGGCCGATGCGCAGGACGCGGCCGTAGCCGTACGTGGCGGCGAGGCGGCCGGCGACGGGGCCCATGGCGAGACCGGCGAGGGCGTACGGCGTCAGCGTCCACCAGGCGGACCCCTCGGCGCCCATGCCGAGACCGGCGTCGGCGTCCTGGGCGAAGGCCGGGATGAGGCCGTTCATGACGGCGAAGACGCCGGTCATGGTGAGGGTGGTGGTGAGCAGGGTGGCCCAGGTCGAGCGCCGGCGCAGGTGGTGCGTGGCGACGAGCGGGTGCGCCGAGCGGCCTTCGGTCCGCCAGAACAGCGCGAACGCGGCGGCGGAGACGACGGCCAGGACGGCGATGAGGCCCCAGTTCGCGGCGCCGAGCTTGCCGGCCTCGTTGAGGGCGACGAGCAGCGAACCCACGGACACCACGAGGAGGCCGACGCCCGGCCAGTCCATGCGGTCCGCGCCGGGGACCTTGGACTCGGGGGTCATGAACGCGGCGAGGGCGGCCGCGAGGACGGCGACGACGGCCATGACCCAGAACACGGACTGGAAGCCGTGCTCGTCGGCGAGGAACCCGCCGGCGAGGGAGTCGACGCCGGCGATGCCGCCGTTGACCGCGGTGATCACGCCGAGCAGGGTGCCGTACCGCTTGGGCTCGGTCACCTCCTGCCGCAGCATGATCAGGCACAGCGGGACGACCGGGCCGGAGAAGCCCTGGACGATCCGCCCGGCGAACAGCATGGGCACGCTCGTCGCGAGCGCCGCGATCACGCAGCCGACGGCCATGAGGGCGAGCATGCCCACCAGGACCTTGCGGCGCCCGATGACGTCACCGAGCCGCGGCAGGAAGAGCGAGAAGAGGGCCGCCGACGTGAAGAACGCGGTCTGCGTGAGCCCGATCTCGGCGGAGCTCGCACCGAGGCTGTCCTCGATGCTCTTCAGCGCGGGGCTGAGCATGCTCGCGTTGAGCTGGAAGGCGATGCAGGCGGTCAGGAGTGCGGTGACCAGCACGCCCACGCGGGCAGGGCGGTGGTCGGTAAGAGAAACGTTCATGCCTCGACGCAGGGGGTGGGGGGCAGGGGTGGGGGTGCTCGACGTCACAGCGGCGACGCTGCGCGCACACAGAAAAACCCCGCTCGACGGGGGAATCCGGAAATGCCCGGAGGAGCGCTTCCGCGCCGCCCGGACACCGGTCCCACAGGCCCATGACCTGGAGGAAAACCCCGTCGAAGGGGTTCGCTGTTCCCTTCATGGTACCCGGGATTTTCCGGTCGCTTCCGGGATCCTTCAGTCACTATCCGTCATGCACCGTTCACACACATTCCGCGCCCGGGGCGTGATCTGCGTGCCGGACCGGGCCGCCGGACCCGTCCGAGGGCGGGCAGCAGGGCAGGCAACCTGGCGGCTGTATTTGACATGTAACTCCGTGTCGGCACGAAATGCGCTGCTCACCGCGGCTGCCGCCGGGCCGGCGCACGTCAGCGGTGCGCCTTGCGGCGCTCCGTCCGCCCACTCCGCACCTCCGAGGTTCCCGTGCTCACCCACCCGCTCGGATTCCCCGACCGGCCACCCGCCTCGACGCCCCGTCAGAACGTTCCGGAATTCCCTGTTCCAGCGGGTGGGCGGGGCAGCTCGTGAGCGCCGGGAGAACGGGGAGGGTTCCTGCGGTGCTCGCGCTGCCCATGCCCGACCAGAAGTCGTCCTTCATCCTCACCGGCATGGCCGTCGTCCTGGTGCTGCTCCTCTGGTGGCTGCTCCGGGCGGTCGCGCGGCAGGGCGGTGTCCGGCGGGCCTGCCGCCGGGCGGCCTGGGAGCTCCGGGTGACCCGGCGGGCCTTCGCCGCGCCGTTCCGGGCCCGCGGTCTGCACCGCCGCCGGGTCCGCACGCTGACGGCGTTCCTCGCCGATCCGGCCGTTCCCGCCCTGGTGGACCACGCGCTCACCGGTGCGGAGCGGGCGGCCGGTGAGGGCTGTCGCACGCCGGCGGCCGCGGTGAGCGCCGACCGGCGGCGGGTCGCGGTCGTCGTGGCCGGGCGCAGTCCCCGCGCGGCGGCGGCGCCCTGGCGGGACGCCCGCGACGAGCCGGGCGACTGGACGTGGTCGGCCGGGGCCGCCGCGGTCGCGGCCGGTGCGGAGGCGCTGCCCGCGCGGCGGACACTGCCGCTCGTCGTCGGCGTCGACCGGCTCTCGGGCGCGACGGTCGTCGCCGACTGGATGTGCGGGCCGCCCGCCGTGAGCCTGGAAGGCGACGTCCGGGTGGCCCGCAGCGTCCTCCAGGCGCTGGCGGCGCAGCTCGACCTGCTCGCCGGAGGGCCCGTGGTGCGGGTCGCCCGCGGGGTGCATCCCCGCTACCCCGGCCGGGAGCTCGACCGGATCCTCGACGAGCTGGAGGCCGACGCCGACGGTGCCGGTGCCGACGGTGCGGGTCTGCCGGTGGTGCTGGTGTGCTGGGCCCCGACGCCCGGCCAGCGGGAGCGGCTCGCCGCGCTCTGCGCATCGGGGCGGGTCCGTGCCCTGGTCGGCGGACGGCTGGCGGGGCACTGCTGGACCCTCCACGCCGAGCCGGGCGGGCGGCTGCTCGCGCCGGGCGCCGGTATCGACGTGGAGTCCGCCGCGCTGAGCAGGGCGGTGGGATCCGCTGTCAAGAGGTTCCGCCGCCGCGGGACCGGCTGGTGGACCGCCCGCGACGGGCAGGTTCCGCCCGCAGGCGACGGGGGCGGCCCAGTCGTACGCGGCCCCGGCCCGGTGGAAGAGGCCGGGCCCGCTGACGTGTCCGCGTCCCGGACTGCCGGCACCGCACCGCCCGCCCAGGAGCCGAACACGGCCCCTCTCCCGGACCCCGGTTCCCCGCTTCCGCCGGCGACGACGACTGAGCCCGCGCACGGCATAGCCGAGGCGACCATCCCCGCGCCCCCGGGCGCCGCCTCCCTGCCCGGGGGAGGTTCCACCGCCCCGGCGGCGGCATCCGCGCCCGCACCCGACACAGCCGGAACGACCGGCCCGGCCACCGCGCCTCTCGCCGGGAACGGTCCCGCCGTCCCCCCGGCCGCGACCACCCCCGCGCCCCCGGCCACCGCTCCCCTGCCCGGGGCTGCTCCCGCGCCCCGGGCGGCGGCTGCGTCCGCGCCCCCGGCCGCCACGGCCTCCGCACCCGCGGCCCCGGTGCCCCCCGCGCCCACGCCGCCGGACCCGGCACCCGGGCCGTACGCGGGCGACTTCGCCGAGCCCGAGACCGCGGCCGGCACCAGCACCGGCACCGCCCCCGCCGAGCAGCCCCCCGCCCCGCCCGGGGCGGTCTGGCTGGAGCCGGAGCCCGAGCCCGGTTCCGGGGCCGGCTCCCGTCCCGCCCCCGGCGTCTCCGCCTCCCGCACGCACCCGGATCGGACCCCCGAACACCCATGAGACTCTTCGTCAGCCTCACCGAGCCCGGCGCCGACCGGGATCTCGTCCTGGACGTCCCCGGCGGAACCACCGTCGAGGCCCTCGCCGAACGGCTCGGCGACGCCGGCGACGCCGCCGTCAGCCACACCGAGCCTCCCGTACTGCACCTCGGCGACCGCCCCCTCCCGCCCGGCGCGACGCTCACCGCCGCCGGGCTCCGCGACGGCGTCCGGCTGGGGCTCGGCGGGCCCGCCGCCCCGGAGCCCGTCTCCTACGGCGCGCCCCGCGGCGCGCTCCCGTCCCCGTCCCGCACTCCGGACGGCGAGCGCCTGCCGCGGGCGGCGGGCGTGGAGCTCCAGCTCGTCGGCGGGCGGGGAGCCGGCCGCGTCTGGGCGCTGCCGCCGGGGACGCACACCGTCGGTCCCCAGCCCGGCAGTTCCGTACGGCTGGAGGGGCGGGACGTGCCGCCCGCCGGGGTGCAGGTGACCGTACGGCCCGACGGCACGGTCCTGCTGCGCACCGGGGAGCAGGAGGCGCACGCCGCGCTCTCGCTGCCCGTTCCGCCACCCGACCGGCCGCGCGCGGACGCGCCTCCGCTGCCCCCGGCTCCGCCGGGTGACCTCCCCGACCCGGACGCCGACCCGGCCGAACCGCTGCCGCCGGGCTGGTGCGCGTGGCCGCTCGGCGGCGAGCTCGTCCTCGGGGAGTTCCTGCTCCGCGTGGCCGAGCCGACCGAGGCGGACGCCGCGCTCGCGGTCTCCGCGGACGGCGCGCACCTGGACTTCAACCGGCCGCCGCGCATCGTCCCGCCGCTCCAGCCGGAGCGCTTCGTCCTGCCGGCTCCGCCCGTCGCGCCCACCCACCGGGCGGTCCCGCTGCTGATGATGCTGTCACCCCTGGTCATGGGCATCGGCATGGTCGTCTTCCTCAAGTCGTACTACTACCTGGTGTTCGCGCTGTTCAGCCCGGTGCTGGCGCTCGCGAACCACTGGAGCGGCAAGCGGACCGGCTGGCGCGACTACGTGGCCGCC
The DNA here is from genome assembly GCF_003626645.1 of Streptomyces klenkii. GTDB lineage: Bacteria > Actinomycetota > Actinomycetes > Streptomycetales > Streptomycetaceae > Streptomyces > Streptomyces klenkii. Next base: position 94,178 of record NZ_RBAM01000015.1, read on the forward strand.
GCCGCCAGCTACCGGACGCGCCGGGCCTCGCTGGAGCAGGACGTCCAAGCCAAGGTGGACCGCGAGCGCGCGCTGCGGACCGAGGCGTCCCCGGACCCCGCGACCGCGGGCCTGTGGGCCGTCGGGCCCGGCGCCCGGCTCTGGGAGCGCCAGCGCTCGCACGCCGACCACCTCCACCTGCGCGTCGGCACCGTCCGGCAGCCGTCCCTGCTCACCATCGACGACACCGCGCGCGAGGACAACCACCGCTCCGTCCACTGGGACATCCCCGACATGCCGGTCGGGGTGGACCTGGTGGGCGACGGGGTGCTCGGCATCGCCGGGGAGCGCGAGGCCACCGCGGCCCTGGCCCGCTGGGCCGTGGCCCAGGCGGCGATCCTGCACAGCCCGCGCGACGTCCGGATCACCGTGCTCACCGACGCCGCGGGCGCGGCCGGCTGGGAGTGGGTGCGCTGGCTGCCGCACGCCCGCCCCGGGCAGGGCGGTGTGGCCGCCCCGGCCGCGGGCGGGCCCGCGGTGACCCTCGGCAACGATCCCGAGACCGTCGCCGCCCGGGTCACCGAGCTCGTCTCGGCCGTGCGGTCCCGCAGCCGCGCCCGGGAGTCCGGGCTCGGCGGGGCGCTGATCAGCGAGCCGGACCTGCTCGTCGTCCTCGACGGGGCGCGGCACCTGCGCGACGTCCCCGGCATGATCCAGGTCCTCAAGGAGGGGCCCGCCGTGCGGGTCTTCCTGATCTGCGTCGACCGCGAGGAGCGGATGCTCCCGGAGGAGTGCGTGTCGGTCTGCTCCGTCGGCGCCCGCGAACTCACCCTGCGCCGTACGGGGCGGACCGACGTCACCACCGCCCGGCCGGACCTGGTCGACGCCGCGTGGTGCGAGCGGGTCGCCCGTGCCCTGGCGCCCGTGCGCGACGTGACGCCCGACGGCTCGGACGGCCTGCCCGCCGAGGTCGGGCTGCTGCGGCTGCTCGGCCTCGAACCGCCCCACGGGGACGAGTTCGTCCGCAGGTGGGAGCGGCAGCCCGCGTCTACCGGCATGCTGCTCGGCTCCGGCTACTCCGGGCCCGTCTCGTTCGACCTCGTCAAGGACGGCCCGCACGCCCTGATCGCGGGAACCACGGGCGCGGGCAAGTCCGAGCTGCTCCAGACGCTGGTGGCCACGCTCGCCGCGGCCAACCGGCCGGACGAGATGACCTTCGTGCTGGTCGACTACAAGGGCGGGAGCGCGTTCAAGGACTGCGTGCGGCTGCCGCACACCCTCGGCATGGTGACCGACCTGGACAGCCACCTGGTCGAGCGCGCCCTCACTTCTCTGGGCGCCGAGCTGCTCCGGCGCGAGCACGTCCTCGCGGCGGCAGGCGCCAAGGACCACGCCGAGTACCGGGCCATGCGGCGGCGGAACGCCTCGCTCGCACCGCTGCCCCGGCTGGTCCTGGTCATCGACGAGTTCGCCACGCTCGCCCGGGACGTGCAGGAGTTCATCCCGGGGCTGGTCTCCATCGCCCAGCGCGGCCGCTCCCTCGGCATCCACCTGGTGCTCGCGACGCAGCGGCCCGCCGGAGTGGTCACCGCCGACATCCGGGCCAACACCAACCTGCGCATCTCGCTGCGCGTCACCGACGCCGCGGACAGCCAGGACGTCCTGGAGGTCAACGACGCCGTCGGCATCTCCGCCGGCACGCCGGGCCGGGCGCTGGCCCGGATCGGGCACCGCTCCGTCCTGCCGTTCCAGACCGCGTACGCGGGCACGCCGCGCGAGGGCGGGCCGGCCGCGGAGGCCGGGCCCGTCGCGGTGCGGCCGGAGCAGCCCGTGACCGCCGCCGACATCCGCACGACGGACGTGACGTGGGCCCGGCTGGGGCGTCCGGCGCCCGCGCCGGGGCCGGACCGCGCCGCGGAGGACGACCCCGGTCTCCTGGACGACCCCTCGGCCCCGACCGACCTGACCGCGCTCGTCGAGGCCGTCCAGGAGGCGGCCGCGGCCCTCGGCATCCCGCAGCAGCCGAGCCCGTGGCTGCCGCCGCTGCCGGACCGGCTCACCCTGGACGACCTGCCCGAGCGGCCCGTTCCGGCGGGCTTCCCCGACGGGTACCTCGCCCCGGTCCCGTGGGCGCTGGCCGACCTGCCGGGCGCCCAGTGCCAGGAGCCCCTGGAGCTGGACCTCAACACCTTCGGCCACCTCTACGTCATCGGGACTCCGCGCTCGGGCCGGACCCAGGTGCTGCGCACCCTCGCCGGGGCGCTCGCCCGCCGCCATTCCACGGCGGACGTGCACCTGTACGGCATCGACGCGGGGGGCGGCGCGCTCGCCGCGCTCCACCCGCTGCCGCACTGCGGGGCCGTCGTGCCGCGCGCCGACCTGGAGCGCATCGGCCGGCTGCTGGCCCGGCTCATGGCCGAGACGGCCCGCCGTCAGGAGCTGCTGGCCGCGCACGGCGCCTCCGGGCTCGCCGAACTGCGGTCGCTGCTGCGGCCGGAGGACCGGCCGGCGCACATCGTGGTGTTCGTCGACGGCTGGGACTCGCTGGTGGCCCTGCTCGGCGACCACGACGGCGGCCGTTACGTCCACGAGCTCACCGCCCTCATCCGCGAGGGCGCGCCCCTGGGCATCCACGTGGTCGCCACTTCGGAGCGGGCCCTGCTCACGGGCAAGGCCGCCGCGCTCAACGACGACCGGCTGCTGCTCCGGCTGACCGACCGCACCGAGTACACGCTCGCGGGCGTGGCTGCCAGGCGGATCCCCGAGCTGGTGCCGCCGGGGCGGGGCTGGCGCGGCGGCAGCGGCACCGAGGTCCAGGTGGCCCTGCTGGGCCGTCCCGCGGAGGGCGCCACCGCCCCGGCCGGCGGCCGCGACCAGGCCGAGGCGCTGCGGGAGATCGGTGCGCGGGCGGAGCGGCGCGACCGCGCCGTGCCGGCCGCGCGGCGTCCCGCGAAGGTGCTCAGCCTGCCCGCGAAGATCGCCTTCGCCGACGCGTACGACAAGGTGCCCGAGGCGCGGCGGCGTCCGCTGTGGGGCCTGCTGGGCATCAGCGGCGACGATCTGGCGCCGCTCGGCGTGGACTTCGCGGCGGACGCGCCGTCGTTCCTCATCAGCGGCCCGCCCGGAACGGGGCGCTCCACCACGCTGGCGTCCCTCGCGGTCTCCCTGCTGGCCGGGGGCACGAGGGTGGTCGCCCTCACGCCGCGCGAATCGCCGCTGCGCGGTCTGGCCCGGCACCCGCTGGCCACCGTGCTGACGCAGGCCGATCCGCTCGACGAGGACGTGCGGGCCGCGCTCGACGCGGGCACCGGCCCGGCCGTGGTGCTGGTCGACGACGCGGACCTGCTGTCCTCGATGCCCGCGGCCGACGAGGTGCTGCGCGACATCGCGGCCACCGGTCGCGACCGGGGCATCGGGCTGGCGGCCGCGGGCACTCCGGAGGCGCTGACCTCCGCCGGGTTCGGCTGGCTGGGGCAGGCGCGCAGGCTCCGCAAGGGGCTGCTGCTGGCCCCGCAGTCCCCGAGCGAGGGCGACATGCTCGGCGTGCGGCTCCCGTACGACCTGCTGCGCTCGCGGCCCGTGCCCGGGCGCGGGCTGACGGTGGATCCGGTGACGGGGGATCTGGTCTCCCTCCTCGTGCCGGAGACCGTGTTGCAGGAGGGGTGAGGACGCGCGAGGCGCCCCCGGCCGGCGGGCCGGGGGCGCCTCGCGCTGTGCGGCGGGTGCGGGTCAGCCGTTGGTGCCCTTGGCGATGTCCGCGTCCATCTGCGCCACGGCGGTCTTGATCTTCTGGAACTGGCCGGCGAAGGCGGTGATGCCCTTCATCGCCTCGCTCAGGGAGAGCGTCAGCTTCTCGTACGAGGCCTTCATCGCCGGGCTGCTCTGCTGCATGAACAGGCCGTTGTCCAGCAGGCCCTCGACGGTCGTCTTGGTGGACTGCAACATCGGCACGATGTTCGTGACGGCGTCGTTCATCGTCTTGGCGACCTTGTCGATCTCGGCGTAGTCGATGCTGACGTTGCCCTGGGGCATGGTGTCTCCTTGGTGTGATCCGGGTGAGGGGTGCTGTGTTGCTGCTCCGGCCGGGGCCGGTTCAGGATTCGAGGCGCCAGCCGGTGTCCTTGCCGGCGGTGCTGCTGACCCACTTCTGCGAGCGGCCGTCGGGGGTCTCGACGGTCTTCGTCCCGCTGCCGTCCTTCTTGAGCTCGACGGTCGTGGTCGTCTCGCCGCCCTTGTCGTCCACGGTGGTGTCGATGGTGCCCGTGACGGTCCGTTGCTTGCCGTCCTTGTCGGGCCCGGTGGTCGTGTAGGTGGTGTGGGTGGTCCGCTGCCCGGTCTGCGGGTTGAAGACCGAGGAGGTGTCGCCACTCGTGACGGTCGTCTTGCCGTCCGCGGACGTGGTGGTGCTGTGGAAATTGCTGGTCGTAGTCTTGGCGTTCGGCGCGGTGTCCGCCGTGGTGGAGTGGCCGTTGGTGACCGTGACGTTGCCCTGCACGTCGGTGGAGCGCGACTCGTAGGTGCCGTCGGGGCGGTAGGTCGTCGTCTCCGTGCTGGTCAGGCCGCTCTTGGTGGTGACGGTCGTGGTGACCGTCTGCGGCTTGCCGTCCGGGCCGTAGGTGTACGTCGTGGTGGTGGAGTTGCCGTTGGGGTCGGTGGTGGTCCAGGTGGCCGGCGCCTGCCCCGGGTCCTTGGGGGCGTCCGGGTCGTTCGGGTCCGCCTTCCCCTCGGCCACCAGCTTCTGCCACTCGTCGTAGGCGGCCTTCCGCCCCTTCCACAGGTCCGCGGCGATGGCGGCGCCCTGCCGGTTCGCGTCGGCCGCCAGCTTGAAGTCCCAGGCGGCCCACTCCTTGCCCACCTTCTCGTACAGCTCGCCGAGTTTGTCCAGCTTCTCCTCGGACCGTTTGAAGGCCCCGCTCCACCGGACGTAGTACTGGCGCACCGCCGTCCTGGCCCCCGCCGGGCCGATCTGCTCGGCGGAGGGGTCGGGCGCGTGCGTGCGCGCCTCGGCCACCTGCTCCTTCAGTGAGCGGGCCTTCTTCGCCACGTCGTAGAGCAGCTCGTAGTCCACGGCTACGTCCGGCACGGTCGCCTCCTCGCGGTCGCACGAAACTGTCACACCGACAGATGGCCTTCCTGCACAATCCGTTCACTTGTCACGGGAGGAGACTTCCGTCTCAGTGGTGACTTTCTCCACAGAGTGAACCGAAGGCACTCCGATCCCATCGGACAGGTAGACCGTGTGGGCCGCCCGGGGAGGGCGGCGCGGTGCGCGAGGGGGAGGGCGTCAGACGTGGCCACGCGTCCCGGTGACTGGAACGCCGTGGGGCTGAGCGGGGACCCGGTCCCCGGCGACCCCGCCGTCATCAACGGCCTGGCCGACGCCATGCGCCGGCTCGCCGACACCGCCGGAACGATCCACGACGGCCTCAACGCCCTCCAGGACACCTCCGCCCAGGGGCAGCGCTTCATCGGCAAGACCGCCGAGGCGCTGCGCGGCAAGGTCGACGAGCACCTGAACAAGTTCGCCGGGTCGGTGCGCGAGTCGTTCCTCCTGGCCGAGGCGGCGATGCGGGCCTACGCCACCGCCGTCGCCACCGCGCAGTCGGCTGCCGACCAGGCCCTGAACGCCGCCCAGGGGATGGCCCAGGACGACCCCCTGCGGCAGGGACTCACCGACCGCGTCAACAACGCCCGGAGCGAACTGAACGCCGCCGTCACCCAGCTGAGCCATCAGCTCACGGAGGCGGGCCAGCGGATGCAGATGCCGGTGAGCAACTGCGAGCTGTTCTGGGAAGCCTTCGAGATCCTCACCATCATCGTCTCGATCCTCGCCATCTTCACCGGCGGCCTCCTCGGCATCCTCGCCTGGGCGATGAACGCCGTCAATTTCATCAAGGTCGCCGTCGACTTCAGCCAGGGCAAGGCGACCGGCCTGCAACTCGGGCTCGCCTTCCTCGGCATCCTCTTCCCGTCCACCAAGGGCATCGGCGGCACCCTCAAGGCCCTCGGCAAGGGCATCAAGGCGGGCGGCGCCGGCTTCCTGGACGACGTCGGCCGCCTCGCCCGCCTCACCGGGACGAGCCGCCTGGTGGTCGCGCCCCTGCTCCTCGGCTCCCGGCTCGGCGCCGGGCTGCGCGGGTTCGTGCCCCTGGTGTGGACGGGCATGAAGTCCCTCGGCCGCGCCGGCCTCGACGACTGGGCGAAGGTCACCGGGAACCTCAGCGGCGCCTGGGCCAAGGCCGGCGCCTACGGGATGGTCACCCTGAACAGGCTCGGCCGGTTCGGGGTGGCGGCCCTGCTGCCCCTCAACTTCGCCGAGATCGGCGTCGTCGGCTTCCGGGGCGCGGCGGCCCTGGCCTTCGCCGACCGCGTCCTCGGCATCCCGCAGCACTCGCTCCGTCAGATGATGGCCAGGGCGGGCGACCTGGAGTACCTCATGAAGGGCGTCCACCCGGGGGCGGCCGGAGGGGGACACGGCCCCGGGTTCCCCGGCCGGGCGGGCGCGCACCTCGGAACCGGCCCGTTCGGCGGGCTCCGCCCCGGCCCGGGCCTCGGGTCGGTGTCGACCGACCTGTTCCACCTCTCGCTGACCCGGACCCCGTCCCTCGACTTCACCCAGCTGGGCTTCGCCAAGCTCGGCGACGTGCTGCTGCCCCGCACCGGCGCGGCCGCGCACGCCGGCACGAACGCCGCCCCCGGCCTGCACGCCGTCCAAGGGCTCGTCACCCCGCCCCTGCCCGAGAACTTCACGCTCGGCAGGGGCGGCCTGGCCGTGCCCGCGGCGGCCGCCGACTCCGCCGTCACCCCCCTGACCCACCTCGACGCCTCCCTCGGCCAGATCCGGCTCGACAGCAACCTGCTGCTCCCCGCCGACACCGCCGTCGGCGTCGTCCACGGGGCCCGGCACCCCTCCGGGCTCTCCCTCCTCACCGACGCGCCCGCCACGGGGCACGGCGTGGAGGTGCCGGGCGGACTCGCGAAGGCCGGGGACGCCGTGGCCGACAGCACCGGCCTGGCGCGCGGCGCCCTCGGTCACGCCGAGGACCTGGCCGACCTGAAGTTCCCCGAACTCCTGGCCCTCCAGCAGGGCGAGATCACGCTGCGCGGCATCTCCTCGGACGGCATCGCCTTCCGCATCGGCCGGGACACCGACGTGACGGTCAACGCCCAGACCCTGTCGTCGCTGGCGGCCGGCTCGCACGGCGGCGTGCCGCACACCGGCGGCCTCCCCGGCGCGGCCGGGCTCCCCGACGGCGCCGTGGGAAACGCGGCCTCGCACAGCGCGACGCCGCACGGCGGGGTGCCGGGCGCCTTGCCGGCGCAGTCCGTCCCGCCCGTGACCACGCACGTCGCCTCTCCGCAGCACGGCACGGCGGCCTCCACGGCCCACGGCACCGCTCACCCGCCCGCCGCCACCACGCTCAAGGACACGGCACCGCAGGCCCCGCACACGGTGAAGGTCGCCGACGCGCCGGCGCCCTTGTCCGCGGTGAACAGCCGCGAGCAGGCCCTCGCCCTGCTCAAGGGCGACGACGCCCGCCCCCGCGGCGCGGGGCTGAGCGCGTCGGCCGACAAGCCCGCGGGCGGCGTCTCCTCCCGCGCCGCCCTGGACGCGGCCGGGGTCTCTCCGTCCCGCGTGGACACCCACGCCCTCGACCTGGTGGCCCGGCCCGGCCGCTCCGCCGACACCGCCGGGGCGGCCCACCTCGCGCAGGCCGCGCCGCAGCCCCTTGCTCCTCACCCCGCGCACGCCGGGCCTGCCGGCGAGGGCGTGGTCGCGCCCCGGGGCGGCGGGCCCGGCCGCCCGGATCCCTCGGCCGGGCCGGGAGACCTGCGTCCGCCGTCCCGGTCCGGGCAGACGTCGCCCCTCGGCCCGGCCGCCCCCGTGCCGACGGGCATCGAGGGACACGCCGCGGCCACCGTCAGGAACCAGCTCCGGCTCTCCATCGGGCACGTCATCACGGGCGGTGCCGCGGACCAGGTGACGGCCGAGCTCCGCATGCAGCGCTACGTGGCGTACGAGAACTCCCTCGCCGACCTCCGCACCGCGCAGCGCGACGCGGGCGCCGGAGCCCCGAGGACCCCCGGCGCCGGCCCCTCCGGCGGGCCCTCCCCGGCGCGGACCGCCGCGCAGGAGCGGCTGGACGCCGCCGTCGCCGAGGTCAAGGACGCCCGCAAGGGCCTCCGCGAGCTCGGCATCGACCCGGACGCGACCCTGAAGGAAGTGCGGTCGCTGAACGCCCGCACGGTCCTGGAGCACGGCGGCCTGCCCGGAGGCTCGGAGCGGCCCGACCTCTCCCGGGTCCTCGCCGACGAGGCGAACGAGGCAGACGAGGCGATCGGGGTGAACGGGGCGAACACGGCCGCGGGACCCTCGGCCGGCCACGCTGCCGACGACTTGGCGGACCTGCACCTGGACGACGTGACGGGCCCGCACGGCGGAACGGTCCCCGACGGCACCCCCGGCAACACCGTCCCGGCGCCGCCGTCCCACCCCGTCACCGTGGGCCGCGTCGAGAACCGGTTCGCGGCGGCGGAAGGCGGCAGGACCGCGGAGTTCGCCGGCGATCCGCTGGCGTTCATGGGCAGGCAACCCGTCTACACGGCCTTCGACCTCGGCATGATGACGCGGATGCCCGGTCTGACGAGGGAACTCGCCAACCAGTTCATCACCAGGATGGGCGACCTCGGGCAGCACTGGTTCGTCCTCGTACGGGCCGGCGACCCCGCCGCCCGCGAGGGCACCCTGCTGCTCACCCCCGCGGTGGAACGCTACGTGCAGGCGTTCCGCAACGGCGAGCTGTTCCCCACGCCCGAGGTGCCCCCGAAGACCAGGGAGTTGCTCGAACAACTCGAGGCCCAGCGCGACCTCCCCCACACCATGGCGGAGGACAACTACCTCTCCTCGGGCTTCATCCCGTACAAGTACGGCTCCGCGACGAGCACCGCCGACATCGGGAACGCGGTCATCTCCCGTAACCCCGGCAACCGCGTCGGTGCGGAATTCGTGTTCACGCCGGACATGACGGGCTGCGCCCTCACCATCACCGACGTCACCGACGACGCCTTCCGGGCCTGGCACTACCAGTCCCCCAACGGACTGATGCAGCGCGAGTTCGCCACCCGCTTCCGGGCGGAGAAGTCCCCCACCGAGTGGTTCGGCGACGCGAACTACCTCGGTCCGATGCCGACGGGGTTCCGCAACGGGGCGACGAACGTCCTCTGGCGCCGGGCGGACGGCTCCTGGCACATCCTGAGCCAGGAGTACCGGGCACCGCTCAGCCTGGACCTCGGCGCCTTCACGCTGCCCCGCGAGCCCTTCGTCCAGCCGCTGCGCCTGACTCCGGGCGGCGAACTCGCCTACACGAGGAAGATCTACGACAGCATGCGCGAGGAGGCCGACCTCGCGGTCCAGAGCCAGCTGCTGACGGCGCTCCAGACGCCCGGACTCTCGACCTCCACGCGGAACATGCTCCAGGAGGACGTCCTCGAACCGATCACCCGCACCCTCCTCGGGGAGGACCCGGAACTCGCGCGGATCACGAGTTTCGAGGATCTCGCCACGACGGTGGACACGCTCAAGAACCAGCGCGGGACCACGGCGAACGGCGTCCGGCGCGCCCTCGGCGACATGCCCCTGCCCGAAAACGTGAAGAACAAGATCACCTGGGCCGTCTCGGACTTCGAGAATCCCCGGTGGCTCGCCGCGGTCGACGAGGCCGATGCCCGTATCAAGGCCGGCACGCACGTCACGAGCGAAGCCCGGCCGCCGGGGAGCGCCGCCGAGACCGGTCCCGTCCCCCCGGCCGCCCACCTCGCGGAGCACGACGCGCCCGCGCCGGCCCCGGCCGGCGGCAAGGGCAAGGGGCGGGCCGACGCGCAGGAGCCGCTGCCCCTCCCCTCGCCCGGCGGCCGCCCCGGCGCCCGGGACGCGGCACTCGCCATGCAGGAGCGGTACCAGGTCCGGCAGGACATCATCACGGGCGGCACGACCGGTCAGGAGGCCGAGGCCCGGCTCGCCGCGTGGGACGGGTACGAGATCGCCCGCGGCAACCTGGGCGAGTTGCAGGCGCGCGCCGGTGCCGGCCGAGAGCCCGGCGTCGGCTCCTCCACAGGCCCTTCTACAGGCCCCTCCACAGGCTCTACGAGGAGCGGGCAGCTCCTGCAATCCCGGCTGGACGCGGCCGAAACCGATCTGACCCGTGCGGAGAACCACCTCCTGGAGCTCGGAATCGACCCGCGGACGACGAGCGACCGGATCGACGAGGCCATGGCGAGGATCCGCACCGGAGACGGGACCGCGCTCGGCGGTTCCCGGCGCGGCGAACTCCCGCACGCGCCCGCGCCGCAGACGGAACCCGCGCACCTCGCCGCCGGGCCGGCGAACTCCGGGGCGCCGGCGCACGGGCTCGCCGAAGCCCTGCCCGATGAGGCCGTTCCCGACGGGGCCCTGCCCGATGAGGCCCTGCCCGATGCGCTCGACGGGCTCGACGAACTCGGCGACGCCTTGCCCGGCCTCGGGCACACGCCGGGGCCGGTCACCGGCGCCGTTGCGACGCCCCTCCCCGCCGTGGGGCAGGTCGAGAACCGGTTCGCCGTACTCGAAGGCGTCCGGACCCAGTCCTTCGCCGCGGATCCCGTGAAGTTCCTCGACGAGCACCCCGTGTACACCGACTTCCAGCAGGGCATCCGGGCGCGCATGCCGGAGCTGAGCCCCGCGCAGGTCGACGCCTTCGTGCAGCAGATGGACCACTGGGACCAGCACTGGTTCGTGCTGTACCGGGACGATGCCCTCCCCTTCAGCCACCGCACCGTTCTGCTCACGCCCGCGGTGGAGAAGTACGCCCAGGCGTTCGGCCACACCGGCGGAGTGGCCGCCGAACTCGCCCGGCACCCCGGGCTGCTGAAGCCGATGGCGGACGGCGACTACCTGGCCGCGTCCTTCATCCCTTACAAGGCCGGGCTGGCCAAGAAGGCCGACGACATCGGCAGCGCCGTCATCCGCCGCACTCCCCGCGGAGGAACCGGATCCGAGTTCGTCTTCACGCCGCAGATGAACGGTTGCGCCCTCGCCGTCACCGACGTCACGGAGGACACCTTCCGGGTCTGGCACTACCAGTCCCCCGGCGGAACCACCGCCAACAAGTTCGCGACGAACTTCCGGGTGGGGCGCGCCGGCGCCCTCGACGGCCGCGTCGTGCCGGAGCGTGCGGTCAGGGACTGGATCGGCGACGCGATGTACCTGGCACCGGAGTCGGGCGCCCGCTACCCGGGGGCGACGAACGTGCTCTGGCGCCAGGCGGACGGCTCCTGGCACGTGCTCAGCCAGGAGTACCGGGCGTCCATGAACCTCACTCTCGACAGCTTCACCGTGCACCGGGGGACCAAGGTCTTCCCGCTCCACCTCACCGGCGGGAACGAAGCGGCGTACACGCGGCAGATCTACGGCGGGATGCTGACGGAGGAGGGCCTGAAGACCGAGGGCGAGCTCCTCTCGTCCCTGACGAAGGTCGGTCCCCGCCAGGCGGGCCCCCTCCAGAACGACGTCCTGCGCGTCGTCTTCGAGACCCGGCTGGACGAGGAGGCCCGGCTCGCGGCCGCGGGTGACTTCTCCGCGCTCGCGGAGACCGCGGACAAGATCAAGGGCAAGCGCCGGGCGACGGCCGACTCCCTCCTGGAGACCCTCGGCAGGAGCACGCTGGACGACGGCCTGAAGGACCGGTTCGGCGGCATCATCGACCGCTTCGGGAATCCGCGCTGGCCCGGTGAGCTGGAGCGGGAGGCCCGTGCCCGGCTCGACGCGCCGGCGGCGTCCCGGGCGTGCGACGAGTTCGCGCAGGCGTACGCGGAGCGCGGGCGGGCCGAGTTCGAAGTGAACGAGTGGAAGCAGCGGTTCGCCGGCGGGGCGGGGCCGTCGGCGACGTCGGCGCAGCCCTCGCCGCCCGAGCTCCGGCTCGCGGCCGCCGAGGAACGGCTGCGGCGGGCCGGCGACGAGCTGAGCGCTCTCGGCATCGACCCGAAGGCGGTCCAGGCGGAGATCGAGGAGACCATCACGCGCAGCGGGCGCGAGAGCCGGGGCCTGCCCGGCGGCATGCGGCGGGCCGCACCCGACGAGGCGTCCTCCTCGGACACGGCCGCCTCGGACACGGCGCCCTCGGGGCCGGTCCTTGAGGAGACCGCACCCGGCGGGACCGTGCCGGACGCCGTGCAGACCCCGGCTCCGGCTCCGGCCCCGCCCATGCACGCCGGCGCGCCGCCCGTGGCGCCGCGGCCGGAACTCGCCTTGCAGGAAGGGCTGCTCACGCGCGCCCTGGCCGACACCCCCGAGGCGTTCTTCGCCTCGCACACGGTCTCCGTGAACTTCCGCCAGAACATCGCGGCGCGGATGCCGTGGATGCCGAGCAACGACATCGGCGCGTTCCTGGAGAAGATGGACGCCTGGGAAGGCGACCACTGGTTCGTGGTCTTCCGGCCCGAAGGCCGGTCCGACATGGGCAGCACCGTGATGCTCACGCCGGCCGTCGAGAAGTACATCCAGGTGAACGCGGGGCGGAGCGGTCTGGCCCACTACGCGAGCGACGGCCGCCTTCCCGCGGCGGCGGAGGACAGCGCGTACCTGACGCCCGGACACATCCCGTACCTGAGCGGGAACGTCGACATCGTCGGGATCGGGCACACACGCGTTCCCCTGGTGCCCGACGACCGCCTCGGCTCGAACCTCGTCGTGACCGGCACCATGAACGGTTGCGCCCTGGCCGTCACGAACGTCGACGAGACCGGTTTCACGGTCTGGCACTTCCAGTCCCCCGGCTCCAGCCAGGGCGCCGACATGCGCTTCCGGCTGGACACGAACAGATCGGTGGTCGACTGGTTCGGTGACGCGGAGTACGAGACGCCGGTGAAGCGGGGCCAGTTCGAGGTCACCAACGTCCTGTGGCACGACCGGGCGAACGGCCGGTGGAAGATCATCAGCCAGGAGAGCGACATGCTCCTGGGCCCCCGGGGCGAATGGCTCGGGCTCTCCCGGACGAACGACCTCCGCCGTGAGCTCCGCCTGGAACCCGGAAGCGAGCTGACCTACACGAAGAAGATCTACGAGGGGCTTGCGGCCGGCCACCGGAAGAAGGTCGACCTGGCGCTGTCGAAGATCGACGACGAGAAGGCCTGGAGCAGCAAGGAGCAGTACACGGTCCTGAAGGAACGTCTCCTCACCCCCTTCATGCGGGACATGGACGGGTTCATGGAGCAGCTGCTGACCCGGCAGGACTTCGCCGGGCTCGCCGACCTGGCCGAGTCCCTCACCAGGACGCACACGTGGTCCGAGGCGGAGATCCGGCAGCACGTCGAGAGCTGGTCCAAGACCCTCCGGCCCATGGAGAGCCGCTGGAAGTCGGTCCGGCCGTTCGAAGAGCGCATGGACAAGCTCCACGCGTTCCTGCGCGAGTACTACAACGTCGGCTGGGCGGAGCGCATGGCGGACGAGGCGCGGGGCCGCCTGGCGGCGCTCCAGCCCGGGAACGCCGGGGCGCCCGGGGCTTCTGGGGCTCCCGGGGCCGGAGGTTCCGCCGGAGCCGCCGACGGCGCGGGCGGGCCCGGTGCGGTGTCCCCGGCGGCGGAGGACGGATGATGAGCAGTTCTCTCCACCACCGGCACCGCCCGGTCCTCCCCCGCACGTTTGACGGAGCCCCCGTGACAGTCCCCGCCCAGCCCGCCACCATCCACCACGTGGGCACCGGCCCCGGTGCCCACCCCGACCTCGCCACCGCCCTGGCCGCGGCCGCCGAGGGGGACGCCGTACACCTCGCCCCCGGTGTCTACCGGGAGTCGGTGCGGATCGTCCGGGGCGTCACCCTGCGCGCCCTCGGCGACGGGCAGGTTGGTCAGGGTGGGCAGGGCGAGCGGGTACGGAGCGTGGTTCTGGCCGCTCCCGTGGCCGGGCGGCCCGCCCTCGAAGTGGCGGCGGGCGCACGGGTGGTGATCGACGGGCTCGTGGTCGAGGGAGCGGCCGCCGACCAGCCCACCGTGGTGCTCGGCGGCGGGCGTACGGAGTGGTCCGGCGGCAGGATCGGCACCGGGCGGCTGGAAGTGCACGGGGACGCCGCGCTCATCATGACCGGCACCGTACTGGGCGGCGCCGCCCTCGCCGGGGTGCTGCTACGTACCAGCGGGGCCGTCGCCCTCACCGACTGCCGGCTGCACGGGACGGACGGCACGGGGCTGGTCGCGGGCGGGTCGACCCGGGTGGAGCTGCTGCGCACCGACGTCCGGGACACCTTCGGTTCCGCGGTCCGGGTACGGGAGGACGCCGCGGTCGTCCTCCGCGACTGCCTGATCGACGGCGCCGGGCGGAGCGGGCTGCTCGTCGAGGACCAGGGGTCCGCCCTGCTCACCGACTCCCGGATCAGGGCGTGCGCCACGGACGCCGTACGGGTCCTCGGCAGCTCCCCCGCCCCGGACGAGGGGACGACAGACTCACAAACGGACTCGCAAGAGGCCGGCGGCGGTGTGCGGTTGCACGGCTGCGAACTCTCCGGCAGCGGCGCCGACGCCGTGCGGGCCGGCGGCCACGGCGACGTGGAACTCGCCTTCTGCACCCTGCGCGACAGCGGCGGCTCCGGCGTCAGCGCCGGGGACGACGCCCGGATCCGGGTCACCGGCACCCGGGTCGTGCGCACGGCCGCCGCGGCCGTCGTCGTCCACGGCTCCGCCCGGCTCACCGGCCGCGAGACCGTGATCCGCGCGTCGGCGGCCAACGGCGTCGTCGCCACCGACCACGCCGTCGTGGACCTGGACGACAGCTCCCTGGACGAGTGCGCCTTCAGCCCCGTCCACGCGGGCGGCAGCGCCCGGGTCCGGCTGAGCGGGCTCCGCATCACGGGAACCCCCGAGCACGGGGCCCATCTGGTCGCCGACGCACAGGCCGTGGTCGTGAACAGCCGGATCGCCGACTGCGGCATGTCCGGGGTGGACGTCGCCGACTCCGTCCGCGCGGAGCTCCGCGACGTCTCCGTGCTCCGTACGCGCAACGGCGTGACCGCCACCACCCGCGGCCGGACCCGGCTGCACGACTGCGAGATAGCCGACAGCGAGCGCGCCGCCGCCGTCCTCGGCCCCGGCGACCAGGAGATCACCGGCGGCAGGCTGCTGCGGGCGGGCACCGCGGGCCTCGTCGTCGAATCCGGCGCCGCGCCCCGCGTCACCGGCCTGGAGATCCGGGACGCCGCGGGGTCCGGGGTGGTCGTCGCCGGCGGCGCCGAGCCGCGGCTGAGCGGGGTGCGCGTGCTGCGGCCCGGCAAGAACGGGCTGATCGTCGACTCCGGCGGCAGCGGCGTCTTCGAGGAGTGCGAGATCGTCGCCCCCGGCTTCCCGGCCGTCCACCTCGCCGGGTCCGCCGCGCCGGTCCTCCGCCGTCTCCGGGTGCAGGACGCCGACGAGGACCTGAGCGCCGAACCGGACGCGGCGCCGGTGGTGGAGGAGTGCGTCTCCGTACGGGTCGGGTCGCCGCAGTGGCCGCAGGCCGGCGGCGCCCCCGCTCCGGACCGGAAGACGCCCCTGCCCGCCGGGGCCGGGAACGGGG
This sequence comes from Streptomyces klenkii, assembly GCF_003626645.1. Lineage (GTDB taxonomy): Bacteria > Actinomycetota > Actinomycetes > Streptomycetales > Streptomycetaceae > Streptomyces > Streptomyces klenkii. Next base: position 109,734 of record NZ_RBAM01000015.1, read on the forward strand.
CCGGTTCCACGGCGGGGGCGGGGGCCGACGGGGCGGGGGAAGAGCCCGAGGAGAGCCTCGACGACCTCCTCGGCGAACTCGGCCGGCTGATCGGGCTCCGCCGCGTCAAGCAGGACGTCGCCTCGCTCGTGAAGCTCATGCGGATGGTCCACCGCCGGGAGGCGGCCGGGCTCGCCGCCCCGCCGCTCAGCCGCCACCTGGTCTTCGCCGGGAACCCCGGCACCGGCAAGACGACCGTGGCCCGCCTCTACGGCCGCATCCTCGCCGCGGTCGGGCTGCTGGAGCGCGGCCACCTCGTCGAGGCCGACCGCTCCTCCCTGGTCGGCGAGTACGTCGGGCACACCGGCCCCAAGACCCAGCGGGTCTTCCAGGAGGCCATGGGCGGCGTGCTCTTCATCGACGAGGCGTACTCGCTCGCTCCCGCCGGAGCCGGCGGCGGCAACGACTTCGCGCAGGAGGCCGTCGCCACGCTCGTGAAGCTGATGGAGGACCACCGCGACGCCGTCGTGGTGATCGTGGCGGGCTACCCGGACGAGATGGAGCACTTCATCGACTCCAACCCCGGCCTCGCCTCCCGCTTCAACCGCACCCTGCTCTTCGAGGACTACGACGACGCGGAGCTCGTGCGGATCGTGGAGGAGCACGCGGCCTCCCACCAGTACGAGCTCACCGAGGACGCGCGGGAGGCCCTCGGCGTCCACTTCTCCCGCGTCCCCCGCGACCACCGCTTCGGCAACGGCCGCTCCGCCCGCCAGACCTTCCAGGCCATGACGGAGCGTCAGGCCTACCGGGTCGCCGAGATCGAGGCGCCGTCGGAAGCGGACCTCGTCACCCTCACCGGCCCGGACGTACCGGAGCCGGCGGGGGCGGCGTAACGCCGTCCGGGCACGGGGTCCGGGCGGTGTTACACCGCCGCCCGGACCCTGTGACTCCGGCTCAGCCGAGCTGCCACTTCTGCTTCTTGGCACCGTTGCAGGTCTGCAACTGGAGCCGCAGCCCCTTGGAGCCGTCCGCGGCTTCGATGCACTTGCCGGACTTGGGGTTCACCAGGGACCCGTCCTTCTGGACCGTGAAGGCCTGGGTGGGCTTGCCGTTGCAGCCGGCGATCTGGATCGCGGCGCCGTCAGCCGTCGAACCCCGCTGCGTGTCCATGCAGAGCCGGTCGTCGTAGAGCGACCACACCTTGCCGTCCGACCGGAACTCAAAGCGCTGGCGCCGGTCCCCGGAGCAGTCGCCGAGCTCCAGCGGAGCGCCCTCCTTCGACTTGCCGCCGACGATGTCCACGCACCGCTTCGCGGCGAAGCTCATGACCGGCCCCTTGATCTTGCCGTCGTCGAGCTTCGGGGGACGCGGGATCTCCGGCTTGGCCGGCCCGGCAACGCCCTTCTTCGCGGGCTCCTGCGGCTGCGGCTTGCTCCCGCCGGCGTCGGAGATCGAGTCGGCGGGGGCCTCGTGCGCGGAGCCGCCGGAACCCCCGGAAGCGGAACCTGAACTACCGGATCCGGAAGACCCCGAGGACCCGGAAGAGCCGGAGGACCCACCGGAGCCCGAAGCCGAGCCACCCCCGGAACCCCCGGAGCTCCCGGAGCCCGACGCGGAGCCGGAACCCGTCCCCGAACCGGAAGGCTGCCCCGATCCACCCTTACCGCCGGTCGCACCCCCGCTGCCGCCACTGCCACCGCTGCCGCCGCTCCCGGAGCCCGACGGCTGCGCCGACCCGGTGCCCTTGCCCGCGTCCTTCGGACGGCCGGACGCCGAGGCACCACTGCCGCCGGGCTTCCCCGGCTCCCCGGCGGCCACGACCTTCTTCGTGTCGTCCGAAGTGAACTGAAGCTGGTTCACCAGCGGGACGGCGCCCACCGCGAGGCCCGTCACCGCCGCGGCGGAAGCGAGGGCGGTCCACACCCTCCTGCCCGGCAGCAGCCCTCGCCGGGAAACGGACGGACGTCTCGCGAAGACCGCGGAAAAGCCGTCCCGAAGGCCCGTGTCCTCGGGGGCCCCTGACGGCCCGGTCGGTCGGTTCGTGCTCTCGGGTGACACATCATCTCCCGTATGGGTGCGAAGCAGTGGTGGCAGGGCGGCCGAAGCCCCGACCACGCGGTACTGCACCCCGGGCCGTGCATCGTCCACTCCATAGGAGGAGATTTCACACCGACAGGATCCCTTTCCCGACAACCAGTTCGACAGAAGTGACACCTGGTGCCGGATGCCGGAGTCACCGATAGGTCTTCGACGGGCTCGCCTTCCACGCTCGGTCGAGGGAATCGTCCCAAGTGCCGTCCCGGTCGAAGCTGGCGGCCCGGCAGCCACGGGACATGGGCGCCGCGGCGATATGCCGCCAGGGAGCGTCCCCGATCCGGGCTATGGCGTGGCCGCAGTGCCGGCAGGCCGTTTGCCTCATCAACTCATCAGCCAGCCGGTCGAACTGTGCGGTGCGGTCCGCCACCTCTTCTCTGACGCCCCGCAGCACATCCTCCGCACTGGAAACCCCCGTCGAACCGATGATGTCGCGCACGAGTGCCGCCGCCTCGATCGCAATGTCGGCCCGCCGTGCGGCATCGGCCAGGCTCCGCGCACCACCGCTGCCAGGCGACTTGCGCATCGTCCGTTCCGCCAGTTCGACCGGCGGTCGGCTCGACACCTCCGGCCGGTCATCGTCGGCCTCGCGCTCGGTAGCCCCGTCTCTCAGGCGTCTGCGGGCCACTTCGAAGGCCCATGCCTCGGTGGATGCCTTCTTGGCGACGTTGAAGTGCGTGCTGGTCGCCGACTCCATCACCGTATGGAACTCTTCCATCAGCGCTCCCCAGTGGTTGCCGCCGGCGAAGTCCTCCGGGCACCAGCCGTAGTGACGCACGAGTTCGTCACGGACCCGGTCGAAATGGCGCACGCTCTTCCGCACCGGTCCGGACGTCTCGATGCGGAGGCCGACGCGCTCCGCCCTCGCCAGCGTCTCGGGCTCCACGCCCTCCCACTTCATGTGACCGTCGCGTTCACAGGCGTAGTCGACCCAGGACCAGAACGCCTCGGCGTCCGCGACGTCGGGCGCCTCACGGTGGTGGCGCGGACAGAGGAGGGCGAAGTTGCGCACGTCGTTGGAACCGCCGAGCGACTCCGGGACCACGTGGGCCCTCTCCACCGGTGCCTGCCAGCAGATCAGGCAGATCGGCTCATCGAGACCGAGGTAGTCGGCGATGGCCCGGACCGGGGGTCTGGACTTGCGCCGGTCGGGCTGGCTGTCCCGGCCGCGTACAGGCAGCTCGCGGTGGTCGTAGGCGTGTGCGCGGTCGGGGTCTCCTATGTTCAGGACGTCGGGGATGTCCTCACGTTGCGGCTCGGGGTTCTTCGCCTGGTAGAGCGGTGTGCTGATCTCCGTGAGATACGGGCCGAGGAATCCCAGCAGGAACTCGCGGATGATTTCCAGGGCGTCGGCGTCGTAGCCGCCGGCGGCGTTGCGGTGCCCCTGGATGTCGAGATAGAGGTAGCGCGGGGCGCCGGGGTTCATCGCCGCGGCCTTCTTGAGGATCGAGAAGAGGCGGGTGGCGCACTTGGCGAAGTCCTCTTCGACCCGCATGTCGTGATACAGCGCGATGCCCTTCGGCTCAGCATCGACTCCCGGCCCCTCGGGAGGGGCTGCGTTCCGCGCGGCCTCGGGGCGGGCTAAGCGCTGAGGCTTCATCGGTTTCTCCGGGCTGTCGTTCATGGACGCACAGTAGGCGCCACCTCTGACAGTCGGCCGATGAGCGGAGACCGACGGACGGGCGGCTGTCGCCCTGTCAGCTGCCCTTACACCGCGTCGATCCGCGGAAAGACGGACTCCTCCAGCACGATGCCGATGCCTGCCGCGACCGGGATGGCGATGAACGCACCGATCACCCCCAGCAGCGCGCCGCCGATCACGACGGCGACGACCGTGACGATGGGGTGCACGTTGACGGCGTAGGTCATGGCCTTCGGCATGATCAGGTAGTCCTCGGCCAGCCGGAAGCCGATGTAGAACGCCGCCGTGCCCAGGGCGACCGGGAAGGACACCGCGAGGGCGACCAGGCTGACCACCACGCCGCCGATGGTGGAGCCGACCACCGGCACCATGTCCATCAGGGCGACGAACACGCCGAGCGCGGCCGCGTACGGCACGCCCAGCCCCACGCACCACAGGAACGTGGCCAGGCCCGCGATGGCCGACGTGATCACATTGCCCAGCATGTACCGCCCGACCCGCAGCAGGATCCTTTCGCTGAGGTCGACCACACCGGCCCGCCGGCTGAGCGGAACGAAGCGGTAGGCGAAGCGCTTGAGCTGCTCCATGCCCACCATGAGGTAGACGGTCACCACGACCACCAAGGCCGTGCCGGTCACGGCGCTGAGGACGATGTGACCGGCCCCGAGCAGCCCCCCGATCACCGCCTCCCCGGCGCCCGCGCCGAGCTGCTCGCGGACCCTGGAGACCAGGTGGAAGCGGTCTTCCAGGCGGCCGAGGGTGGAGTGGTGGTCGTGGAGCTGTTCGAACCACTTCGGCACGGCCTCGGAGAGAGCGGAGATCTCGTCGGAGACCACGGGAACGACGAGCGCCAGGAAGCCGGCCAGCACGCCCAGCAGACCGATGATCACGACGATCACCGCCCAGGCCCGGCCGAGCCGGCGCCGCGCCAGCCATGCCACCACCGGCTCCAGGCTGATCGCCCCGAACAGTGCGAGCAGCAGGAGGGTGAGAACGCCGCTGATCCGCAGCACGGTCTGCAGCGTCACGTAGGCCAGGGTCAGTCCCAGACCGGCGCTGAAAGCGGTGCCGAACCACGACGACGTCGGCCGTACCCGGAAGACGTGCCCGGCCGCATGCGGCTGCCGCGGACCGTCCGCGCCATCGCCGGACGCCGCACCGCCACTCTCGACACCGTCCCCGGCCAGCGCTTCCGCCTTCCCACCGCTCCACAGCCCGCCGATCACCGGCCCCGCAATAGCGTGGCATATATACACAGACCGGCCTTTAAACGGCACGCATAGGCTCCCGGCCCCGTGGGCCACGCGGGTGGGTGGTGGTCACGGGGAGCGCCACCAGACCCGGAAAATCAGAAAAACCCCAGCTGAGCTGGGGTTTCTACTGGTGTCCGAGGGGGGACTTGGACTCTCACCTCGGGCACCAGCACATCAGGCCTTTGACCTGCATAAACAGCAGGATTGAGGGGGGTAGCCGCCCACCCTTGATACCCGGCCTATACCGGGGGTTTCGGGGCGTTCCTGGGCGCTGTTGGTCACGCGTTGGTCATGTGACCAACCAGCATCCGACCAGGCCAGGGCGGTCAGTAGGTGCCACTGCGATACCAGGCAACCTTGATCATTCGCCGCTCGGTGCGACGGACCGCCCACGCTCCCAAAGCTCCTCGACATGCTCGGTGAAGCGGTCGAAGAGGCCGCCTTCCTGGAGCTTGCGCAGGTGCAGCATCGGCGAGTCGTGCCCGACCAGCCGGGCGAGGTGCGGCGTGACGAGGGCCTGGTCGTCGAACCGGAAGACCGACAGGCCGACGTGGTTCGTGGCGTCGTCCTCGGATGAGAAGCGCACTTCCAGGCCGGGAAGGTCGGGCAGCTTGGCCAGCTCGTCCAGGCTGATGCGGATGCGCGTGGACACCTTGAAGGCCACGTCCTCGATGCCTTCGCGCTGCTGTGTCACCCGGCCGTCAGGATCACCGAGCAGGAACCGTACGCGGCATCCCGCCTCGGCCTTCGCCCGTAGCGTGGCGTGGAACGCGGGCTGTTCGATCCAGAAGAAGTAGTTCGTGTAACCGGCGAGGACGATGTCCTGCGTGCTGTCGCCGATGAGCTGCCGCCATACAGAAGACGGGCACGCCGAACGGTATGGATAGGCCGAGATGATCTCTCGGTCCGGGCCGGTCTTCATGACTGCCCCTACTGCCTTGGGCCACAACACCGCTTCATCAACTCCCAACACACCTGACGCGTCCACGCGATTTCGCGCGTGCGGGATCAGCTCCTCATCTGCGATCCATCGTTCCACCGTCTTGGTCGTCACACCTACGCGGGTCGCCAGTTGACGGGCTGACAGGTTCTTGTCGGCCATAGCGTTGCGAAGGGATAAATTCAAGGATTCTCCCTCGGTCGTTTGGGCGTTCTTGACGCTATCGGCCGGAAGGCCGCTACGTCTGCCGAACGTCGGTGGAAACGTCCACGAGGGCGGTCGATGCTCCGAGCATGGAGACGGCCGAAGAGACAAGCGCGAAGGTCAGTAAGAGGGCTGCCCGCACGCACGGGCAGGGACCCGAGGAAGAGCGCACCCCGCCTCGTGCCGTGATCAGGCACGCTGACTGGACCGTCCAGCCCGACCACGAGCCGGACGCCAAACCGCACACCTACGCCCAGGAGTGCGACCTGTGCGGCGAGGGCTCCACCCGGAGCACCGACCAGGAGGTCGGAACGCTCTGGATCTTGGAGCACGTCAGGACCAACCCGTCGCACCACTCCTACACGCAGATCGTCAAGCGCACGTTCCGCACGTGGATGAGGTAGCCGTGATCCGACGCTTCATCTTCCGATGGGCAGGACCGTTCTACGCAGCGACGATCATTGCCGCAGTCCGCAGCCGCGTGCGGGGCCAGCCGGGAGCGGGCCGCAATCCTCTATCCGGGTGAAGGTGCCACGACGCCTCATCACGCACTGTCAGGATGCCGCCACGGACCAGAGCGGTTCCGTGAGACCGAAGGAGCGCACATGGACATCTCCAGCGTCGCGCAAGCGCTGATCCTGGCGGGCGGCCAGGCCACCCGCATGCGGCCTTACACCGACGACGCACCCAAAGCCATGGTCCCCGTGGCCGGCGCACCGATCATCGGCTATCAGCTCTTGTGGCTTGCCAAGCACGGCGTGAAGACCGTCGTCATCTCCGGCGGCTACAAGGCGGAAATGATCAGCGACTACGTCGGCAACGGCTCACGGTTCGGCATCTCGGCCGTATACGCGATCGAAGACGAACCGCTTGGCCGTGGTGGCGGCCTCAAGTACGCAGCACAGCAGCTGCCGGACCTGGACGCCTCGTTCTTCGTCCTGAACGGTGACGTCATCAGCTCGTTCTCCCTCGCGGACCTGGCCGAGTACCACGAGCGGCATGACGCCGCCGTAACCGTCGCCCTGTCGCCCTACCGCTCCAACTGGGGCGTGGCCGACATCGACGACCAGGACCACATCAAGGGCTTCGTCCAGTCCCCTGAACTGCCGTACTGGATCAACGCCGGGATCTACGCGTTCAACCCGGACGTGATCGAACTTCTCCCGGACAAGGGAGACCACGAGGACAGCACTTTCCCACGGCTCGCTCAGGACGGCCGGCTGATGGGCTACCGGCTCTCCGGCTACTGGCGGGGGATCGACACGGTCAAGGACGTCGTGGAGGCGTCCAAGGAGGTCCGCAGCGCCGGAAGCACTCTCGCACCCGAGTTTTGCACCACCGACATCGACACCTAAAGATCTTCTCGTAACCGTGTTGGTTGGTCTGCGTTGGTCTGGTCGTGCAGGTGGTCTCCGCTCAGCGTCGTGAGTTCGTCGAGGTGTTCACCGGGCTTCGCCCACGGCAGTTCCAGCGGCTGG
>NZ_RBAM01000016.1 GCF_003626645.1 Streptomyces klenkii
TGAGCTGGAAGTATGCCGCCCGCTCAGCGGTCAGCTTCTTCCGTCCCTGCGGCCTCCGGTCCCCCCGGATCTGGTGGTCCATCGCATCCCCTGAGCTGGGGTGTTGCGACGACCACTAGAACGGAAGTGACCCGGGCGGGCTCTTCTCCACCGACTGCGACTGCGGGCCGAGCTCAGCCCGCCGGCGCCGCTGCCCGCGCCTTCTCCTCCTGCGCCCCGGCCCGCGGGGTCAGGAGCCGCTCGGCGAAGTGGCCGAAGAGGAGGCCGAAGCCCGTCCACAGCAGGAGCTGCATGGCGAGGGCCGACAGGCGGAACTTCCAGAGCAGGCCCGCCGGGAAGTCGTCGGGCAGTTCGTTGACTCCCGGCAGGAACGCGTACGCGAGGCCGACCGCGACCACGAAGGCCGCGCCCGCCACGACGGTGGCGTTCCAGTTGCCCAGGCGGGGCGCGAGGCGCTTGCCGAGGATGACCGTGCCGACCGACAGCAGGACGCTGAGCGCGATCATCAGGAAGTACAGCGCGGTGCGCTTGCCGATCGTGTCCGGGTCGCCGACGGACGGCGGGTTGGCCGGATACTTCAGGAACGGCACGAGGTAGACGGCGATGAGCGCGCCGAGCGAGATCAGCGCGGCCGTGGCCCGGGGGCCGAAGCGGCCGATCCGGCCCAGTGCCGTGCAGAAGGCCAGCGAGGCGATGCCGCCCAGGGCGACGCCGTACACGAGGACGCCGGTGGCCAGCCCGGCCGTGGATTGCAGGGTGCGGCTGACCGGCTCCTCACCCCCGCCGTGGTCGTGGCTGTGCGCCTCCTCGAAGGAGATGGCCGCGTCCACGTGCGGCTCGCCGAGCAGATAGGCGACGATGAGGGCCAGGACGCCTGCGGCGAGGCCCGCGAGCATGCCGCGGACGAGCAGGGCTCTGACGGAGATCGAGTTCACGGTGGTACCCCCGGCCGGTCGTCAGTGGCAGGGGAAGCCGAGCAGGTGGCGCCCGTCGTGGACCCACTCGTGGACGTTCTCGCCGGAGACGAGGGAGGTGGCGCCCTGCTCGGCGCCGACGAAGTACAGCAGGAGCAGCATGAGGACGCCGACGAAGAGCGCCCACGGAGCGATCTCCTTCAGCGAGATGGGCGCTACCGCGGGTATGGCGGTGGACGCAGCGGGGGCGGGGGCGGCTGACTGAGCCATGGCAGAACCTCCTGGGAAAACACGCGTCCCAATAGTCGGGGCCTAGGACGACAGTGCGGGGTCTGACTTCCCTGCGGGCGTTCCGCCGGGTACACAGTGGCGCGACCGTGCCGGGTTCTCACCGGGCTTCCGTCACACCGTCGTCGTTGCCACGCGACCGTACCGCGCGCCGGTGGCCCGCGCCACGGCGTACGGATGCGCACCCCGGCGCGCGCCTCCGGCCGTGTCCGTGATCTGCTGATTCGCGGCGGACACCGCCCGCCCGCAGACCCGTTGGCAGAGGGGGACGACGATCACCATGACCGTCCGTGTGATGCTGATCTCACCGGCCGCCGTGGCCGTGCGCGAGGCCCGGTTCGGGGAAGACGGCCCGCTCGACGCGGCGGGGCTGCGCCGCACGAAGGCGGCCGGGCGGCTGCCCGCGGCCGGCCGGGTGCTGACCGCGCCGTCCCCCCGCTGCCGTCAGACCGCGGAGGCCCTGGGCGCGGACGCCGCCCGCGCCGAGCCCGCCCTGCGCGACCTGGACGCGGGCCGCTGGCGGGGCCGCGAGCTGGCGGAGGTCGGCGCGTCCGAACCGGAGGCGGTCGCGGCCTGGTTGACGGACCCGGACGCGGCGCCGCACGGCGGCGAGTCGGTCCGGGACGTGGTCGCCCGGGTCGGGAGGTGGCTGGACGGCCTGGAGGACGGCAGGGTCCTGGCCGTCGCCGCCCCGGCGGTGATCCGCGCCGCGGTCGTCCACGGTCTGGCGCTGCCGGCGCAGTCGTTCTGGCGCCTCGATGTCCAGCCCCTGTCCCTGACCGGGCTGACGGGCCGCGGCGGCCGCTGGAACCTGCGCTGCGGCGTTCCGCTGACGCAGGAGCAGGAGGAGCCGCCCGGCGGCGCGGCGGGCGACCGAGGTCACCCCACCTCGCCTGCGGGAACCCAAAGTTCTTAGGCTAGCCTTACCTTATGACTGTCTCGCAAGTGGGCCCCCCGGAGGTGCAGCCCGCCGCCCAACCGGCCCCGGCGGGGCGCCTGCACGGCAACCGGGCCCTCCTGACCGCCTCGGCCGCACTCGTGCTGGCGGTCCTCGTGCTGTCCGCCCTGTCGCTGTCCGTAGGGGCGGGCGAGGTCGGGGCCGGGGACGTACTGGACTACGTCCTCGGGCGGCACGGGGCGCGGGACAGCTCCCGCCTGTCGCTGGTCGTGGGCGACCTGCGCCTGCCCCGCACGCTCACCGCGCTGGCCGTCGGCGCCGCCCTCGGCACGGCCGGCTGCCTGCTCCAGGCCGTCACCCGCAACCCCCTGGCCGAGACGGGCCTGCTCGGCGTCAACGCGGGCGCGTCACTCGGCGTCGTCGTCGGCATCGCCTTCCTCGGCGTGCACAGCGGCTACGGCTATCTGCTGTGGGCGTTCGGCGGCGCCGTCCTCGCCAGCGCGCTGGTGCTGCTCATCGCCAACCGCCGCGGCGGCGGCTCGCCGATGCGGCTGGTGCTCGCCGGGTCCGCGCTGGGGGCCACCTTCGGCGGCATCACCAGCGTGCTCATCGTGAACTCCGCCGAGACCTACGACCGCTTCCGCTTCTGGGTCCTCGGCTCGCTCGCGGGCGTCGAGGGCTTCACCAAGCTGACGAGCCTCGCCCCCGTCCTGGCCGCCGGCTTCGTCGTGGCGCTCCTCATCGCCCGCCCCCTGTCGGCCCTCGCCCTCGGCGACGACCTCGCCAAGGGGCTCGGCCACCGGCCCGGCGTCATCCGCGTCGTCGTGGCCGTCGCCGTCACCCTGCTCACCGCGGCGTCGGTGGCGCTCGTCGGCCCCATCTCCTTCCTCGGCCTGCTCGCCGGATTCCTCGCGCGGGCCGTCACCGGGCCCCGCCTGACGGCGCAGCTCCTGCTCGCCGGCCTCATCGGCGCGGGCGTGCTCACCGGCTCCGACGTCCTGGCCCGCGTGGTCTCCCGCCCGTTCGAGGCGCCCGTCTCCGTCATCATCGCGCTCTTCGGCGCCCCCGTCCTCATCGGCATCGTCCGCTCCCGGCGGATGGCCTCGATGGGCATGACCGACCCCGCCGCGGACGAGAGCCCCAAGGGCGGCCGCGCGGCGGCCGTCCGGGCGCCCCGCCCCGCCGGCAGCGACAGCCTCGTCGTCCGCACCGGCTCCCTGTCGCTGCTCGTGCCGCGCCGCGCCGCCGTCGCCGCGTTCGCCCTCGCCGCCCTGCTCGTCGGCGCCGTCGTGCTGTCCGCGTACGCCGGGCAGAGCCAGATGGGCCTGAGCCGTACGTTCGGCGCCGTCTTCGGGTCGGGCGACCGCTTCGACGTCCTGCTCGTCCAGAAGTTCCGGCTCGGCCGGATCGTGGCCGGGCTGGCCGCGGGCGCGGCCCTCGGGCTCGCCGGCTGCCTGACGCAGACCCTCGCCCGTAACCGGCTCGCCACGCCCGAGCTGCTCGGCGTCAACGACGGCGCCACCGCCGCGGTCCTGCTGTCGGCGACGCTCAGCGGCACGTTCGGCGCCTGGTGGGCCGGGCCGCTCGGCGCGCTCGCCGCCGTCCTCGTCGTCACCACCGTCTCCGGCGGCCTCGGGCAGCGCGGCTACCGCGTCCTCGTCGTCGGCCTCGCCATGTCGGCGCTCGCCTCGGCGGTCACCCAGGTCGTCCTCTCGCGCCGCTCCCTGAACTCGGCCGGCTCGCTGTACGTGTGGACGTCCGGCAGCCTCAACGGCCGCAGCTACTCCGTGGCCGTCCCCGTCCTCATCGGCCTCGCCGTGCTCGTGCCGCTCGCCCTCGCCGTCACCCGCCACCTCAACGTGCTGCGGTTCGACGACTCCACCGCGGCCTCGCTCGGCGTCGCGCCGGGGCGGGTGCGGCTGGTGTGCATGCTGCTCGCGGTCGGCCTCGCCGGCCTCGCGGTCGGCATCTGCGGCCCGGTCGGCTTCGTCGCCCTCGCCTCCCCCGTGATCGCGGGGCGGCTGGCGGGGCCGCTGCGGGTGCCGGTGGTCGGCTCGATGCTGGTCGGCTCGGCGCTGGTCGTCCTCGCGGACACGGTGGGGCGGATCGCCCTCGACGGGGCGGAGATCCCGGTCGGGATCGTCACGACGGTGCTCGGCGGGCCGTTCCTGCTGTGGGTGCTGCTGGGGCGGTCGGCGGCGACGCGGGTGTAGCCACCGCCCGGCCGCTTGTCCTTCCCCGTGGTTCCGCCTGCCTGAGACAAGGAAGCCTATGGAACTCCAGAGTCCCCTCCTCCGCGAGCTCGACGCCGCCGTGCGCCACGGCATACCCGACGCCCTCGGCGTCTTCTGGCGGCACGCCGCCACCGCCGGCACCCCCCTGGTGGAGCCGGACCCCGACGGCGACCCCGCTCGGCGGCTCGTCACCTTCCTCCGGCGCGACGACCCCGCCCGGCCCGCCACGGACGTGCTGGCCCTCCTCCACACGGTCACCGACAAGGACCGGCACGCGGGGAACCTCGCGCCGCACCTCATGCGCAAGGTGGGCGGCACCGACGTGTGGGCCATCAGCCACCGGCTGCGCGCCGACCACCGGGCCTCGTACCAGTTCTTCGTGGCCCGCGGCCCGCGCGAGGACACGCTGCGCGCGGACCGCCGCTCCTGGCTGCGCGTCCTGGACGCGGCCGAGCCCGACCCGCTCAGCACGCGCCCGCAGCTGCCCTCGCGCGACGGGCGCAACCCGTCCTCGGTGCTGGAGCTCCCGGACGCGCCCGCCCAGGAGTGGGCCGCCCCGCGCCCCGGCACGGCCCGCGGCGAGCGGGCCGACGCCGTCGTCGACGGGCGGCGCGTCCACGTGCACCTGCCCGCCGGGCACCGGGCGGACGGCGGCCCGTACCCCGTCGTCGTGCTCCTGGACGGCGAGATGTGGGGACCCGTCCTGGACTTCGGCACCACGCTCGACAACCTGTACGCGGACGAGCGCCTGGCGCCGGCCGTCACGCTGATGGTGGACACCATGGGCCGCGCGCGCCGCATGGAGGACCTCAGCTGCAGCGAGGAGTTCATCGACTGGCTGGCGGACGTGCTGCTGCCGTGGGCCGCGACGGCCTACGGGGCGTCGGACGACCCGGCGCGCACGGCCGTCGCGGGCCAGAGCGCGGGCGGGCTCACGGCCGCGTTCGCGGCGTTCCGCCGGCCGGAGCGGTTCGGCAACGCCCTGTCCCAGTCGGGCTCCTTCTGGTGGCCGGACGGGACGGAGTTCGACAGCGGCAGCGAGTGGCTGACCCGGCAGTTCGCGGTGACCGAAAAGCGGCCGGTGCGGATCCGGCTGGAGGTGGGCCTCCAGGAGTGGATGCTCCTCCCGCAGAACCGCCACCTGCGCAACGTCCTGGAGGCCCGCGGCTACGACGTCGCCTACGGCGAGTTCAACGGGGGCCACGACTACGCGTGCTGGCGCGGGGGGCTCGCCTCCGGGCTGGCGGCCCTGCTGGCGCCGGAGTAGGCCTGCCCAGCGGGTCACGACGCAGTTGTACGGCGGGGCCGTCCCGGGCCGCAGCGCGGTCCGGGACGGCCCCGCCGGGACTGCCCTTGCGTCAGGCCGCGGCCGGTATCGCCTCGTCCCGCGGCTCGTCGTCGAACGGCGGCGGAGCGGGGGCGTCCTTGGGCATCCGCAGCGCGACGAGCGCGCCGAGGGCCACCAGGCCCGCCGTGACCAGGATCGCCGCCCGGTACGGGCCCGGGGCCGTGTCCTGGGCGTGCGAGCCGCCCCCGGCGGCGATCACCGCGGCCGTCGCCGCGATGCCCAGCGCGCCGCCGAGCGTGCGGACGATGGTGAACAGGCCCATCGCCTGGCCCATGGCCGGCGGCGGGACGTCCGCGAACCCGGCGATCTGGACGGTCAGGACGGCCGTGCCGAGCACGAGGCCGACGCAGAACATCAGCGCCCGCACCGCCCACGCGCTCTCCGCGACGCCCGGCACGGCCAGCGCGGCGAAGACCCCCGTGGCCAGCAGCAGGGCGGGCACGGCGAGCAGGCGCGGGCCGAGCTTCGGCATCAGCCGGTCGGCGACCTGGGAGGCCAGCATCAGGCCGAGCGCCTCGGGGAAGACGCTCAGGCCCGCGTCCAGGGCGGAGGCCCCGAGCGCCGCCTGGTAGAGCAGCGGGAACGCGAAGAGGACGCCCATGAGGCCGGCCGAGGTGAGCAGGGCGAGCACCGAGGCCGAGGCGAACACCTTGTCGGCGAGCAGCCGCAGCTCCAGGAGCGGGTTCTTCGCCCGCAGCTGGTGCACGCACCCGGCGACGAGCAGGGCCAGCCCGAGCGGGCCGGCCACGGCGACGGACGGCGAGGTCCAGCCGTGCGCGGGGCCGAAGCCCAGCGCGTACGTGAGCAGGCCGAGCGCGGGGGTAGCGAGCAGGAAGCCGGTGAGGTCAAAGCCGCCCTCGGCGTTCTCCTTGTGCTCGCGCAGTCCCACCATGCCCAGCAGCACCGCCGCCGCGCCGATCGGCACGTTGACGAAGAACAGCCAGTGCCAGGAGAAGTGCTCGGTGAGGAAGCCGCCGAGCGGCGGGCCGAGGGCGGGCATCAGGGCCGTCGGCACGATGAGCACCTTCGACAGCTTCATCCGCTCGTGCGGCGGGAAGGCGCGGAAGAGCAGCGTCATGCCGACCGGGGTGAGCAGGCCGCCCGCGATGCCCTGCACGACGCGCGCGAGGACCAGCGCGGTGAGGCCCTGGGAGAGCCCGCAGGCGGCCGACGCCGCGGTGAAGACGGCGAGGGAGCCGAGGAAGACGCGCTTGGTGCCGAAGCGGTCGCCGAGCCAGCCCGCGACGGGCAGGGCGACGGCGAGCGCCACCAGGAAGGCGACCTCCACGGTGTTGGCGGCGGAGACCGGTTCGCCGAAGTCCCGGGCGATGGTGAGGAGCGCCGGGCCCACGATGGTGGAGTCGAGGCCGTTCATGCACATCGCCGCCGTGTACACGATCACGACGGCGACGCGCGGGTTCACGCCCTTCACCCCTGGGCCGCCGGGGTCAGGTCGGTCCAGTTCTCGGTGATCCAGTCCAGGGCCTGCTGCCGCTCGCAGGGGCCGTGGACGGCGGTCCAGCCGTCCGGTACGGCGGCGAAACCCGGCCAGAGGCTGTGCCGGCCCTCGGCGTTGACGAGGACGTGAAAGGGTCCGTCGCCGTCGAAGGGGTTGGCGGGTGCGTCGCTCATGGGGTCAGTTCTCCAGGTTCTGCAGGCGGTCGGCGATCACGCTCGCGATGTGCGCGATCGGTTCGGGCAGGGTCATGTCCTTGTGCGAGCACGCGACGTCCGTGTTGTCGATGCGCCCGGTCACGTACGGGGTCCAGGTCTCGGGGGTGAGCTCGTCGTCGATGGTGTCGACGGTCGCGCGGAAGAAGAGCACGTCGCCCTCGTAGACGCGGTGGTCGAAGGCGCGCACCAGGTGGTTGGTGTTGAGGTAGGTGCGGTTGAGGGCCTCGATGGTGGCGTCGTCGAGGCTGGCCAGCGGGGAGCCCTCGCGGCGCAGCACCTCGGTGACGTGGGCGAGTTCGAAGGGCTTGCCCTCCAGGCTGTCCGGCCCGTAGCCGCCCATGGCGAGGAGCGCTTCGAGGGCCTCGGCCTGGTCGGGGACGGGCAGCTCGCGGAAGCCCTCGGCGGGGTAGGCGTCGAGGATGGCGAGCAGTTCGACCGCGTGGCCGAGGTCTTGCAGGCGGGTGGCCATGGCCTGGGCGATGATGCCGCCGGTGGACCAGCCGAGCAGCCGGTACGGGCCTTCGGGCTGGACCTCGCGGAGCCGGTCGGCGTAGTGCGCGGCGAGCTCTTCGAGGGTCTGCGGCAGCGGCTGTGCGGCGGTGGCCGGGCCGACGCCCTGGGCCTGCATGCCGTAGATGGGCACGTCGGCGGGGAGGTGGCGGATGAGGCCCGCGTAGCACCAGCTGAGGCCGCCGGCGGGGTGGACGCAGTAGAGCGGCGCCTTGTCGCCTTCGGCGGCCGGGCGCAGCGGCAGCAGGACGTCGAGGGCGTCCGTCTGCCGGGAGGCCTCGATCGCCGTGTCGAGGGCGGCGACGGTGGGCGCCTGGAAGATGGTGCCGATGCCGACGTCGGCGCCGAGGGCGTCCTTGACGCGTCCGGCGAGGCGCACGGCGAGCAGGGAGTGGCCGCCGAGGTCGAAGAAGTTGTCGTCGACGCCGACGCGGGGCAGGCCCAGCACGTCGGCGAAGATCGCGCAGAGCTGTTCCTCGCGGGGGCCGCGGGGGGCGCGGCCCTCGGTGACGGCGGAGGCGAGGTCGGGGGCGGGGAGGGCCTTGCGGTCGAGCTTGCCGTTGGCGGTGAGGGGCAGGCGGTCGAGGAGGACGACGGCCGAGGGCACCATGTGGACGGGGAGCCCGCCGGCGGCGTGCTCGCGCAGTGCGGCCGGGGTGGTCTCGCGGGCGGGGACGGCGTAGGCGACGAGACGCTTGTCGCCGGGGGTGTCCTCGCGGACGACGACGGCCGCGTCGGCGACGTCGGGGTGGTCGGCGAGGACGCCCTCGATCTCGCCGAGTTCGATGCGGAAGCCGCGGATCTTGACCTGGTGGTCGGCGCGGCCGAAGTAGTCGAGGTTGCCGTCGGGGCGGCGGCGGGCGAGGTCGCCGGAGCGGTACATGCGGGTGCCGCTCTCGCCGAAGAGGGCGGCGTACGGGTCGGCGACGAAACGTTCCGCCGTGAGGGCGTGGCGGCCGAGGTAGCCGCGGGCGAGGCCTTCGCCCGCGACGTACATCTCGCCGGTGACACCGGGCGGCACGGGTTGCAGGTACGGGTCGAGGACGTAGACGCGCAGGTCGGGGATGTTGACGCCGATGGTGCTGGAGGCGCCGGCGGCGGCCTTCTCCCGGTCGAGGGCGATGTAGGAGACGTGCACGGTCGTCTCGGTGATGCCGTACATGTTGACGAGCGTGGGGGCGTCCTCGTCGTGGCGCTCGTACCAGTCGGCGAGCCGGGCGAGCTCCAGTGCCTCGCCGCCGAAGACGACGTAGCGCAGGGCCAGTTCGCTGCCGGGGTTCTCCTTGTCGGCGGCCATGAGCTGGTAGAAGGCCGACGGCGTCTGGTTGAGGACGGTGACGGACTCGGCGGCGAGCAGGCGCAGGAAGGCGGCCGGGTCGCGGCTGACGAGGTGGGGCACGACGACGAGGCGGCCGCCGTGCAGCAGGGCGCCCCACATCTCCCACACGGAGAAGTCGAAGGCGTAGGAGTGGAAGAGCGTCCAGACGTCGGTGTGGCCGAAGCCGAACCACTGGTCGGTGGCGGTGAACAGCCGGACGACGTTGTGGTGGGTGACGGGGACGCCCTTGGGGCGGCCGGTGGAGCCCGAGGTGTAGATGACGTAGGCGACGTCGTCGGGGCGCACGGTCCGCACGCGCTCGTCCGGGGCGAGGTCGGTGCTCGCGTACGCGTCGGCGTCGGTGCCGTCGACGAGGACGACCGGGAGGTCGTGCGCCGGGATGCGGGCCGCGGTCGCGCTGTCGGTGACGACCGCGGCGGGTGCGGCGTCCTGGAGCATGTACGCCAGGCGGTCGGCCGGGTAGTCGGGGTCCATCGGGAGGTAGGCGGCGCCGGCCTTGGCGACGGCCAGCAGGCCGGTGACCAGCTCCAGCGAGCGGGGCAGGGCGAGCGCGACGATGGAGCCGGGGCCGATGCCGCGAGCGGCCAGCAGCCGGGCGAGGCGGTTGGCGCGCGCGGACAGCTCCGCGTAGTCCAGGGACGCGCCGTCGCAGGTGACGGCCGTGCGGTCCGGGTGGCGGCGGGCGGCGTCCTCGTAGAGCTCCACGAGGGTCTGCTTGGCGGGCGCGGGGGCCGGGGTGCCGGTGTTCCACTCGACGAGCAGCCGGTGGCGCTCGTCGTCGCCGAGCAGCGGCAGCCGGCCGATGGGCGCGCCGGGGTCGGCGGCGGCCGCGGCCAGCAGGCGGGCCAGGTGGGCGGAGAGGCGCTCGGCGGTGGCGCGGTCGAAGAGGTCGGTGCGGAACTCCAGGAAGCCGGCGATGCCGCCGCCGGGCCGCTCCCCCGCGTTCAGGGTGAGGTCGAACTTGGCGGTGCCGGACGGGGTGGCCGCCATCGCGGCGGTCAGGCCCGGGCCCATGGCGAAGGCGGCGTCGGGCAGGGACTGCCAGGCGAGCATGACCTGGAAGAGGGGGTGCCGGGCCAGCGAGCGCGGCGGGTTGAGCTCCTCGACGAGCCGGTCGAAGGGCAGGTCGCCGTGTTCGTACGCGCCGAGGGTGGCGGTGCGGACGCGCCCGAGGAGGGTGCGGAAGTCCGGGTCGCCGGAGGTGTCCGCGCGCAGCACGAGGGTGTTGACGAAGAAGCCGACGAGGCCGGCGGTCGCGTCGTCGTCGCGCCCGGCCACGGGGGTGCCCAGCGGGATGTCGGTGCCGCAGCCGTAGCGGGTCAGGAGGGCGGCGAGGGCGGCCTGGACGACCATGAAGACGCTGGTGCCGGTGGTGCGGGCGAGCGCCTCGACGGCGGCGTGCGCGTCGGCGCCGAGGTGGAAGGGGACGGTGTCGCCCGCGTAGGAGGCGACGGCGGGGCGCGGCCGGTCGGTGGGGAGTTCGAGCTGGTCGGGCAGGCCGGCGAGGGCCTGCTTCCAGTGCTCCAGCTGCCGGGCGGCGAGCGGGGTGGGGGCGTCGGCGGTGCCGAGGAGCCGCTGCTGCCAGGCGGTGTGGTCGGCGTACTGGACGGGCAGGGGCGCGAGTTCGGGCGCGCGGCCGGCGGCGCGGGCGGTGTAGGCGGCGGCGAGGTCGTGGGCCAGCGGCGTGGTGGAGGCGCCGTCGCCGGCGATGTGGTGCAGGAGGAGGAGCAGGGTGTGCTGCTCGCCGCCGTCGCTGAAGAGCGTGACGCGCAGGGGCGGTTCGGCGGCGAGGTCGAAGCAGTGCCGGACGGCGGCGGTGACGTCGGCCGTCAGCGGGGCGGTGTGCAGCTCGGGGTGCGCCTGGCCGGCCGTCAGGATCCGCTGGTGGGGCTCGTTGTCAGTGGCCGGGTATACGGTCCGGAGTGTTTCGTGACGCTCGGTGAGGTCCCGGAGGGCGAGGCGGAGTGCGTCCTGGTCCAGGGGGCCGGTGAGGGTGAGGAGCAGGGGGATGTTGTACGTGGGGCTGGGGCCTTCGAGCCGGTGCATGAACCACAGCCGCTTCTGCGCCGGGGAGAGCGGCATCCGCTCGGTGCGCGGTGCGGGCACGAGGGCGGGGCGCTCGTCGGCGGCGGCCCGGGTCGCGCGGGTGCTCTCCAGGAGGGCGGCGAGGGCGGCCGGGGTGGGGTTGCGGAAGACGTCGGCGAGGCCGAAGTCCTCGTCGTGGGCCTCGCGGATGCGGGCGGCGAGGCGGCCGGCCAGCAGCGAGTGGCCGCCCAGCGCGAAGAAGTCGGCGTCGGGGGACGCCGGGGCGTCCAGGCCGAGCACGTCCTGGAAGAGGCCGCACAGCGCGGCTTCCCGCGGGGTGCGGGGCTCGCGGGCGGCCGGGCCCGCGGTGGGCTCCGGGTCGGGCAGGGCGCGGTGGTCGAGCTTGTCGTTGGCGGTGCGGGGCAGGGCGTCCAGGGCGAGGATCGCGGCGGGCACCATATGGGCGGGCAGCTGCCCGGCGAGGTGGGCGCGCAGGGCCTCGGTGTCGAGGTCCGCGGCGGCGGTGCCCTCGGCGGGGACGGCGTAGCCGAGGAGGCGCTTGCCGTGGGCGGTGTCGCGGGCGATGACCGCTGCCTGGGAGACCGCGGGGTGGGCGGCCAGCGCGGCCTGGATCTCGCCGAGTTCGATGCGGAAGCCGCGGATCTTGACCTGGTCGTCGGCGCGGCCGAGGAATTCGAGGGTGCCGTCGGCGCGGCGGCGCACCAGGTCTCCGGTGCGGTACATGGCGGCGCCCGGGTCGCCGTGGAGGGCGCCGAAGGGGTCGGCGGTGAAGCGCTCGGCGGTGAGGTCGGGGCGGCCGAGGTAGCCGCGGGCCAGGCAGGCGCCGGCGATGTAGAGCTCGCCGGTGACGCCGTCGGGTGCCGGACGCAGCGAGTTGTCGAGGACGTAGGCGCGTGAGCCGCGGACGGGGCTGCCCTGCGGGGTGCCGTCCTCGCCGGGCAGCCAGTAGTAGGCGTCGACGGTGGTCTCGGTGGGGCCGTAGAGGTTGACGGGACCCACGCCCTCGGTCGCGGCGAGGCGGTGCCAGAGCGGGTCGGGCACGGTCTCGCCGCCCACGACGACGACGGCCGGGCGGTGCCGGCCCGGATCCAGCAGGCCCTCGGCGAGGAGGGCTTCGGCGTAGGAGGGGGTGACGTCGAGGTAGTCGAGGCGCTCGTCGTGGACGTAGGCGGCGAGAGCTGCGGGGTCGCGGTAGCCGGCGTCGTCCAGCAGGTGCAGCTCGTGGCCGTGGACGAGCCAGATCAGCGGGTCCCAGGAGGCGTCGAAGGCGAAGGAGGCGCTGTGGCCGATGCGCAGGCGGTCGCGGCCGGTGCGGGCGGTGGCGCGGGCGATGTGGTCGCTGCCGTGCCCGGCGTGGAGGTTGGCCAGTGAGGCGTGGGTGACGACGACGCCCTTGGGGCGGCCGGTGGAGCCGGAGGTGTGGATGATGTACGCGTCCTGACGGAGCGCGGGCGCGGCCGGTGCGGTCGCGGGGCGGGCGTCGATGCGGGCGCGGCTGGCCGGGTCGTCCAGGAGCAGGACGGGCACGCCGTGCGGGGGCAGTGCGCGGACGGCGTCGGCGGTGCCGATCAGGCAGCCGGGGCGCGCGTCGTCGAGGACGGCGGTGATGCGCTGGGCGGGGTGGCCGAGGTCGAGGGGCTGGCAGACGCCGCCGGCCTTGAGGACGGCGAACAGGGCCACGACGGTGGCGGCGCTGCGGGGCAGGGCCAGGGCGACCGGGGTGCCGGGCGTGACGCCGGCCGCGGCGAGTTCGTGGGCCAGGCGGTTGGCGGCGGCTTCGAGCTCGGCGAAGGTGAGGGCCTCGCCGGCGCTGCGCACGGCGACGGCGTCCGGGGTACGGGCCGCCTGCGCGGCGAAGAGCTCGGGCAGGGTGTGCTCGGCGGGCGGCTCGGTGCGTCCGGCGGTGGCCCGGCGGATCGTTTCGGCGTCCAGCAGGTCGAGGCTGCCGACGGGCCGCTCCGGGGTGTCGAGCAGGAGGGCGGCGAACGCGTCGAGGTAGCGCAGGAAGGCCGCTTCGTGGGCGGCGAGCTCCTCGGCGGTGTAGCGGCCGGGGTTGGCGTCGAGGCCGACGACGAGGGAGTCGCCGGGCCCGGGGGTGACGGTGACGGCGAGGTCGTCGACGGGGCCGGCGGCGAGGTTGCGGACGGTGCCGGGCAGGCCCGCGAAGTCCAGGTCGCCGTCCTCGAACGGCTTGATGTTGACCATCGGGCCGAAGAGCGGCCGCTCGCTGCCGGAGAGCCCGAGGTCGCGGCGCAGCTCCTCCAGGCGGTAGCGCTGGTGGCGGCCGGCGGCGCGGGCGCCGAGGACGGCGCGCTTGAGGAGCGCGGCGCCGGAGTCGTGGGGGCGGACGGCGAGGCGCAGCGGCATGACGTTGACGGTCATGGCGGGCGTGCGGAGGGCCTCGGTGCTGCGCCGGTTCTTCTGCGGCAGGCCCAGGAGGACGTCCTGGGCGCCGGATATGCGGTGCACGTAGCCGGCGCTCGCGGCCATGACGAGGTCGGCCCAGGTGCTTCCGGGGCGGGCGTGCGCGGCGGCCTCGGCCAGCCGGGTGCGGGTGCCGCCGGGGAGGGTGGTGAGGCGGCGCAGGACGGTGGTCGCGGGCGCGGCGGGGCGGGCGGAGAGCGAGGCGGGCTCGGGCCGGTCGGCGAAGGTCTCGCGCCAGTAGTCGCGGTCGGTGGCGTGCCGGTCGCTCGCGCGGTAGGCGGCTTCCTCGTCGGCCAGGGCGCGCAGGGAGGCGAAGCCGGAGGCGGCGGGCTCCTCGCCCGCGGCGAGGGCGGTGTAGACCTCGGCGGCGCGGCGGCCGATGAGCGTCAGGGCGTAGGCGTCGACGGCGAAGTGGTGGACGCGCTGGTACCACCAGTGCAGTTCGCCGTCGATACGGAAGAGGGCCTGGGTGACGAGGGGGCCTCGGGTGAGGTCGACGGGGCGGTCGAGGTCGGCGCGCATCCACGCCTCGGCCTCGGCGCGCGGGTCGCCGGCGGTGCGCAGGTCGATCCGGTGGAGCGTCAGTTCCCGCCCGGCGGCGAGGCGCTGGGCGGGGACGGCGTTCTCGTCGGCCGGGTCGGCGGGCACGGCGAGGAGGGAGAGGGTCTCGGCCTCGGCGGCGGTGCGGAGCAGGGCGCGCTCGAAGAGCTCCTCGTCCAGGGGGCCCCGGATCTCCACGCAGTCACCCGTGTTGTAGACGGGGTTGTCAGGGGCGAGTTCCTGGGCGTACAGGATTCCGGCCTGGGCGGCGAGCAGCGGCAGCTCGGCCTGATCGGTCTCGGCCTCGTGGTGACGCATGGTGTGGGGACTCCCGTTGTAGGACAGCGATCTGGCCACACCGGTACCCCCCGGTATGTCAGCTTAGGTAAGCCTAAGCTATTTTCGGCCTATCCGTGAGAGTCTCCCACCACAGCGTGCGGACGGAACAGGAGCACCAGAACATGACCGCGGCCGACGGCCTCAAAGCAGCCCTGCGCGAGCGCGTACTCGCCCACCGCGACGACCTCCTGTCGCTGAGCCGGCGCATCCACGCGCACCCCGAGACGGCCTTCGCCGAGCACCGCGCCGCCGGCTGGTGCGCCGACTTCCTGCGCGGGCACGGCTTCGCCGTCACCGCGCCCGCGTACGGCCTCGACACCGCGTTCGCCGCGACCGTGGGCAGCGGGCCCGTGACCGTGGCCGTCGCCTGCGAGTACGACGCGCTGCCCGGCCTCGGGCACGCCTGCGGCCACAACCTGATCGCCGCGGCCGGCCTCGGCGCGGCCCTCGCCCTCGCCCCGCACGCGGACGAACTGGGCCTGACCGTACGGGTCCTCGGCACGCCCGCCGAAGAGCGCGGCGCGGGCAAGGCGCTGATGCTGGAGGCGGGCGCCTTCGAGGGGGTCGACGCCGCGATGATGGTGCACCCGTGCCCGTTCGAGGTCGCCGAGTTCCGCTCGTTCGCGCTCGGCACCCTCTCCGTCGCGTACACCGGCAAGGCCGCCCACCCGAGCCTCAACCCGCACGAGGGCCGCAACGCCGCCGACGCCCTGACCGTCGCCCAGGTCGCCCTCGGGCTGCTGCGCCAGCAGCTGCCGCCGCAGTGGAAGGTGCACGGGGTGACGACGGGCGCGGGCACGGCGCCCAACCTGATCCCCGACCGGGCCACGGCCGAGTACGAGATCCGCGCCTCGGCCGCGGAGGACCTGCGGGAGCTGCGCGAGCGCGTCGAGGCCTGCTTCCGCGCGGGCGCGCTGGCCACGGGCTGCGAGGTCGAACTGACCCGCCCCGAGCCGGACTACCTCGACTTCCGCACCGACGCGGAGCTCATCGCGCTCTGGCAGGACAACGCCCGCGCGCTGGGCCGGCCGGAGCCGCTCCAGCGGGACGCCTTCGCCTGCACGGACATGGGCAACGTCTCGCACGCCGTGCCGTCGATCCACCCGGTGCTCGACATCACCGGGGGCGCCTGCGGGCCGCACGAGGCGGAGTTCGCCGAAGCGGCGGTTTCGCCTCGCGGCGAGCAGGCCGTCCTCGACGGGGCGGTCGGGATGGCGTGGACGGCCGCGGACTTCGCCGCAGCACGCCGCTGACCCCCCGGGGCTCCGCCCCGGACCCCGGTCCTCAATCGCCGGACGGCTCTCTTCATTGCCTGTCCGGCGATTGAGGCGAGGGGGTTACTTCGCCGAGAGCGCCTTCACGATGTCGTCCACGACGACGCCGCTCGCGATCGGGCCGCCGCGGGTCGACCAGACCGAACCGTCCACCGTCACGGCGTGGTTCTTCTTGACCGCGTTCAGGTCCTTGTACGCCGGCTTCTCCTGGACGTCCTTCAGCGCCTTCTCACCGTCGGAGGTGAGGGTCGACAGGAACAGCCAGTCGCCGTCGATCTCGTTGATCTTCTCCAGGCTGAGCGCCGGGGTGTGGGCGTTGCCGTCCTTGTCCTGGTTCTTGGGCCGCTTGAGGCCCATGTCCAGGGCGACGCCGCTGGCGAACTGCTTCTTCTCCATCCAGCTGGGGCCGTCCGGGTTCCAGCGGACGATGCTGACCTCGGCGCCCTTGTTGCCGCCCAGGCCCTCGCCGGCCTTCTTGGCCTTGGCCTCGTAGTCGCTGATGACCTTGTTGGCGTCGTTCATCTTGTTCAGGGCGTTGCCGATGCCCCGGAAGGAGAGCTTCCAGTCATCGGTCGGGGCCATGGTGACCAGCGTGGCCGGCGTGATCTCGCGCAGCTGCTTCAGCATCTGCTCGTCCTGCATGTCACCGGCCAGGATGAGGTCGGGCTTGGCGGCGACGACCTTGTCCATCACCGGCTGGAGCAGGTTGCCGACGACGTTGATGTCCTTGACCTTGCCGGCGAGGTAGGCCGGCGGCTTGCTCAGGCCCTGGCCGTTGGTGATGCCGACCGGCTTGACGCCGAGCGCGAGCACCGCGTCCAGGTCCTCCTGGGTGAGCGTCACGATGCGCTTGGGGTTGGCCGGGACCTTCACCGCGGTGCCGGTCGCGTCCTTGACCGTACGGGTGCCGCCGCTCGCCTCGGAGGCGTTGTCCGACTTCTTGTCCGAGCCCTTGTCGGAGTCGGAGCCACAGCCGGTGACCAGCAGCGCGGCCGCCCCCACAGCGGCGAGCACCTGCACCGCGCGGCGCGGGGCGAAGGGGAGGAGGCGGGTGGGTGTGGTCATCGAATGCTCCGGACGTGGTGAAGAAATGGGGGATGGAAAAGAAAGGACAAAGGGGCGGCAGGAAGCACGAGGAACCCCTCGCACCCACCCGCAATAGACATTAGGTTAGCCTTACCTTAAAGCTCTCCCCCCGGGAGGGTCCACAAAGAACCGGCGATCTTCTGGAAAGGCCCGCCCGTGGAGCTCCGCGTCGAACAGCTCGTCGCCGGTTACCCCGGCCACCGCGCCGTGGCAGGGGTCGACCTGACGATCCCTTCCGGCCAGGTCGTCGCGATCGTCGGGCCCAACGGCTGCGGCAAGTCCACGCTGCTGCGCTCCGTCGCCCGGCTCCACCAGCCCGAGTCGGGCCGGGTGTACGCGGGCGACGCCGACGTCTGGCAGCTCAAGCAGCGCCGGGCCGCGCACCGCATCGCCCTCCTCCCCCAGGCGCCGCTGGCCCCCGAGGGCGTCACCGTCGCCGGGCTCGTGCGCTACGGACGCCACCCGCACCAGGGCCTGTTCCGCCAGTGGTCGCGCGACGACGAGCGGGCCGTGGCGGAGGCGCTGCGCGCCACCGGCGTCGACGGGCTCGCCGACCGCCGCCTCGACCAGCTCTCCGGCGGCCAGCGCCAGCGCTGCTGGCTCGCGATGGTCCTCGCCCAGGAGACGCCGGTCGTCCTCCTCGACGAGCCGACCAGCGCCCTCGACATCGGCCACGCCGTCGAGGTCCTCGACCTCGTGCGCGAGGTGGCCCTCGCCGGGCGCACGGTCGTGATGGTCCTGCACGACCTCGCGAGCGCCGCCCGCTACGCCGACGGCATCGTCGCCATGAAGGACGGCCGCGTCGTCGCCCACGGCGCCCCGCGCGACGTCGTCGACACCGCCCTCGTGCGCGAGCTCTACGGCATCGAGGCCGACATCCTGGAGGCCCCCGCCGACGGCTCGCCCGTCGTCGTCCCGGCCCGCCGCGCACCGGTGGCGGCGGCCGCGGCCGTCTCGTAGGCCGGGCGCGCCGTCCGTCAGAAACCGGCCGCGTACCGCCAGAAGTCCCGCATCAGGGCGGACGGGGTCGGCCCGGTCATCAGGACCTGCGTGAGCAGGATCGCGACCAGCCCGGTCGACGGCACGATGTGCGCGGCCGTCCCGGTGCCGCCGACCCAGCCGTAACGGCCCGGCACGTTCCACGGCTCGGCCGCCGTGATGTCGACCGAGCCGCCGTACCCCCAGCCCTGGCCCTCCAGGAACAGCGCGCCGCCCTCGCGCTGGGCCGGCGTCAGGTGGTCGGTGGTCATCCGCCGTACGGACGCGGGCGACAGCAGCCGCTGCCCGCCGGGCGCGGTGCCCCCGGCGAGGAGCATCCGGGCGAAGGCGTACAGGTCGCCGGCGGTGGAGACGAGCCCGCCGCCCGCGGCCGGGAACGCGGGCGGGCGGCTCCACTCCCCGTCAGGAGGGTCCACCGGCTCCGGGCCGCCCTCGCCGCCCTCGGGAGCGGGCCGGTAGAGCGTGGTGAACCGGCCGAGGTCCGCGGCCGGGACCGAGAATCCCGTGTCGGCCATGCCCAGCGGTTCGAAGAGCCGCTCGGCGAGGAAGGCGGGCAGGGAGCGGCCCGCGGCCCTGGCGATGAGCACGCCCAGGATGTCGGAGCAGGTCTGGTAGAGCCAGGCCTCCCCCGGCTGACGGAGCATCGGGATGCGGGCCAGGTCCGCCAGCCACGCGTCCGGCAGCGGGGCCTGCTGCGGGGCCAGGAGGTGCCGGTGCGCCTCCTGGTGCAGGAGCACGACCGCCGGCAGCGAGAAGTCGGCCGGGAAGCCGTAGCCCGCGCGGAAGGTGAGCAGATCTTCCACGGTGATGGGGCGGGCGGCCGGGACCACGTCGTCGACGGCCGCGTCCGGCGTACGGACCACGACCGGCGACGCGAGCTCCGGCAGCCACTGTTTCACCGGGTCGCCGGGCGCCATCCGGCCGTCCTCGATCAGCATCATGGCGGCCGCGGCGATCAGGGGCTTGGTGAGCGACGCGATGCGGAACAGCGAGTCCTGCGCCACGGGCGCGCTGCCCGGGCCCCCGGCCGAGCCGGTGGCCTCCGCTTCGGTGCGGTCGCCGCGCGCGACCAGCGCCACCGCGCCGGGCACCGCTCCGCCGCTGACGTACGGCCGGAGGACCTCGCGCAGGCCCGTCACGATCCCGCCGCGGGCCCGGCCGTCCGGAGCGGGGTGATCTGCTCGATGTCGTAGCGGACGCGCAGCTTCGCGATGGCCTCCAGGTCGACCGGCGGGCCCGCCTCCAGGATCTCGAAGAGCTCCTCGAAATAGCGCTCGTGGTCGGGCGGCGGCGAGGCCTGGAAGAACATCCGCACCGGCTCGGACGTCGGGTTGGCGAAGGCGTGCGGGCAGCCCGGCGGGACGACGATCACCGTGCCCGGGGTGGCCCGTGCGTACCGCTGGCCGGCCGCCGAGCGCCACTCCCGCCAGTGGTCCGGCGTCCGCACGAGCGGCTCGAAGGCGAGCACGTCCAGCTCGCCCTCCAGGACGTAGAAGAGCTCCTCGCTGCGGGTGTGCAGGTGCGCGCCGACGTCGAAGCCGGGCGGGACGACGACCTCGAAGCTGGAGGCCGCGCGCGAGTGCTCCCCCGTGACCTTGAAGGTGACCTGCTGGGCGGGGCTGACGAGGGTGCGGCCCCCGCCGGGTGGCACGACGAGACCGTCCTGGGCGGAGATCAGGGTCATCGCGGCGGTCCTTCCCGGCGGCGCTCCACGGCGTGGCGGAACCACGGCGTCCGATATTCCGTAGATTTCCCGTTCGGACCGCGCGGCACCCCTGCCCTCACCCGTACGGGTCACACCTCGCGGGACAGCCGCTCCACGAGCCCGGGGTCGGGCTGCGGCACCTCGCCGAAGTCCGCGTCGTCGCCGGCGACCGTGAGGCGGTTGACGACGCTCTCCAGCGCGGCGGGCAGATGGGGCGTCAGGCCGCTGTGCCACTGCACGAGCAGCTCGTGGCGGGCCGCGTCGGACAGCAGCTTGCGGCGGCCGGCCGGCCGGGGCGCGGACCGCGGCGGCTCCTGCGGGTCGTGGGCGGCCTGGGCGCGCCAGAACGCGGCGTCGCGGAACTCGCCGTTGCGGCGGTGCGAGAGGTGGAGGCAGTACGCGGCGGTCCGGCTGCCGCCGCCGGCGGCGAACTGCCACCAGAAGCCGGCCGCCCCGGTGTGCCCGGTGACGTGCAGCAGGCAGGCGAAGACGAGGGCGCCCTCGGGGTCGATGCCCCGGTCGTCCGCGAACCGTTCGAGGCTGGCCGCCGCCTCGGCGGCGTTGATCACCAGCACGCAGGCGAGGTCGAGCTCGTGCCCGGCCTCGTCGCGGGCGCTCGGGCCGCCGGACGGGGCGGCCCGCTCCGGCCTGCGGCGGTCCGGCCGGCGCCGGCTCTCGAACGCCACAGCGATGGCGCGGGCGTCCGAGGTGAGCATGGCTTCGATGACGTCGCCGTCGGTGTCGTCGTGGCTGCGCGGCATTACTTCCCCCTGCCGGAGTGCTGGACCTCTGATCCCGATAATCCGGAGTGCTGGACCTCTAATGCGGACAAGGCCGCGGAGACCTTGCGTTTGGCGTGGCCGACGAGGGAGCGCACGGCCGCCCGGTCGACGCCCAGCAGGTCCGCGACCTGGCCCACGCTGTAGCCGATCACCAGGTTGAGGACGAGGGCGTCGCACTGCCGCTCGGGCAGCCGGGCTATCGCCGCGTACAGCGCGATGCGGCTCTCCAGGAGGCGGAAGCGCTCCGCGCGGTCCGGGCCCGGCGTGTGCGCCGCGCGGTGGAAGGCGGCCGTCGCCAGCGCCGTGCCGCGGCGGTGCCGGGCCAGCCGGCCGGCGACGTGCTCCTTGAGCAGCGACCAGGCGTAGGAGTCGGCGGAGGGCTGGCGCAGGGCGTGCGGCCACTGGACGCACAGCCGGTCGAGGGCGGCCTCCGCGATGTCCGCGGCCGCCTCGGCGTCCCCGGTGTGCAGGAAGGCGTAGGCGCCCCACCTGTGCTCGTGCAGTTCTCGGAAGGCCGTGAAGGCGATCTCCATCCGGCGCTCGGCCGGGACCGTGGTCCCGGCGGGCGCGGGCGTCCGACCGCTGTCCGTCATGGGCGCCTCTCGTCGTGTGTCCCGCTGCTTCTTCTGCGTTGTTCCAATGAACCGGAAAAGCGGGCCCCGCCGTGCCGTAACCCCGCAAATGGTCCGGCCCTCCGCTTCGGCGCGGTTTCCCGCCCGCGACCGGGGACAGGTATGGGGCAGCCGTAACGCGAAGGGGAGGCAGAGAAGATGGGCGAGGCCCGCGAGGAGCCCGTGGTCGACCTCCGGCTGGACCGGGCCCACTCGGCCCGCATCTACGACTGGTTCCTGGGCGGGCGGACGAACTTCGCCGCCGACCGCGAGGCCGCCGGTCAGGTCCTCGCCGTCTTCCCGTCGGCCGGGGAGGCGGCCCGGATGAACCGGGCGTTCCTGCACCGGGCCGCGGCCCACCTCGCGCGCGAGGGCCTGACCCAGTTCCTCGACATCGGCACGGGCATCCCCACCTCGCCCAACCTGCACGAGACCGTGCAGGACATCGTCCCCTCGGCCCGCGTCGTCTACACCGACAACGACCCGATCGTCCTCGCCCACGCCGCCGCGCTGCTGCGCGGCCGCCCCGAGGGCCGCACGGCGTACGTGGAGGCCGACGTCACCGACCCCGGCAGCGTGCTGCGGGCGCCGGAGCTGCTCGCGACGCTCGACCTCGGCCGGCCGGTGGCCCTGACCCTCAACGCCCTGCTGCACTTCATCACCGACGACGGCCGGGACCGCGCCCATGCGGTCGTCGAGCGTCTCAAGGCGGCGCTGCCCAGCGGCAGCGCGCTCGTCCTCACGCACGGCACCTCCGACTTCTCCCCGCTGGCGACGGGCCGGATCATGGACATCTACGCGCGGGCCGGGACGCCGCTCCAGCTGCGCAGCGAGGCCGAGTTCCGCCGGTTCTTCGACGGCTGGAAGCTGGTGGAACCGGGCGTCACCCTCGCCCACCGCTGGCGCCCCGGCGGGCCGGAGGGGCCCGGAGAGGCGGACCGGCCGACGGCGGCGGAGGCGGTCTGCTACGCGGCGGTGGCCTTCAAGCCGTAGCGGCTGCCGCCGGTTCCCGCGGACGTACGAGCCGCGGCCCGGCGGGATCGCACGCTCAAATCGCGTACTTCCACACCGTGAGCATGAACGCGCCGTACCAGCAGCCGAACAGGGTCGCCGCGCACAGCACCGTCACGGCCGTGCGGGTGCGGGCCGCCGCCAGGGCGCGGGCCGCGGGGACGAGGAAGAGGACGGCGGGTATGAGGAGCCGCAGTTTGGAGTGGGAGTAGTTGCTCTGGGCCAGGGTGAGGACCACGATGCCGGTGCCGTACACGAGCAGCGGCGGCCAGGTGCCGCGGTGCCAGGTGAGGACGGTGGCGCAGAGGAGGGCGAGGAGGAGCACGGCGGTGCTCACCGACACCCAGCCGTCGCCCCGGCGCAGCGTCTCGCCGAGGAAGTCGAGGAAGGCGGCGCCGTTGTCCCAGTGGGTGCCCCAGCCTGCCTCCTGGATGCGGAACCAGGCGCCGAGGTCGCCGACGCGCTGCCCGACCCACCACAGGTAGAGGGGCGTGCCGAGGCAGCCGAGGGCGACCGCCGCCAGGGGCCTTGGGCGCAGGCGGCGTTCGCGCAGCAGGTGCAGTCCGGCGGCGACGGCGAGGGCGGCGACCACGGCCGCGGCGGCCGGCCGGGTGAGCCCGGTGAGCAGGGCCAGGGTGCCGGCGGTGAGCCAGGCCTTGCGGTGGGCGGCCAGGAGCGTGCCGGCGGCCAGGGCGAGGAAGAGGGACTCGCTGTAGGACATGAGGAAGGACAGGGACATCGGCTGTGCCCCGGCGAGGAGCACGATCGCGATGAGGGCGGTGCGGGTTCCGTGGAGCGCGGCGAGCAGGCGGTGCACGGCGATCAGTGCGGCGATCAGCGCGAGGTGGGCCGCGACGATGCCGGAGGTGCCCCAGCCGAGGCCGGTGACGGCGTGGACGGCGCGGATCAGCATGGGGAACAGCGGGAAGAACGCGAGGTCGTTGCCGGTGAGGGTGCCGTCGGCGGCGTAGGAGTAGCCGTGCGGGTAGCCGTGTTCGGCGATGCTCACGTAGAGGTTGCCGTCCCAGGCGAGGAGGCGCTCGCGCAGGGCGGGGCCGTACGGGTCGCTCATGGCGGCCAGGACCAGCAGGTGGAGGACGGTGGTGACCGCGTACACGGCGAGCGCGGGCAGCGCCAAGCGGAAGATACGTTTCCCTCGCTGCCGCACGGACGGGGCGGACGGGTCCGGCGGGGTCGGAGTTGCCGGTATCGCGCCGGGGCCGGCGGTGGAGGGGTCGGGTGCGAGTGCCGTCATGGGCGGTCATGCCGTTTCGTCGGGGGCGTACGGGAGTACGCGGTGGGGTGGTGCGGGGCCGGGCCGTCACACGGCGGGATAGTGCTCCGCGCGGGCGGCCGTGATCAGCGCGGAGACGTCCGTCCAGTCGAGGCCCTCCCGGCGGGCCCGGCCCATCCAGTCCGCGAGCTCGCCGCGCAGCGGGGAGTCGGCGAGGGTGCGGGGCCGCGCCGGGGAGGTGCTCACGAAGGTGCCGACTCCCGGCCGGGCCTCGACGAGCCCGAGGTGTTCGAGCTCGCGGTAGGCCTTGAGCGTCGTGTTCGGGTTCAGCTTGGTGACGGCGGCGACGCGGGCGGCGGTGGGCAGCTGGTCCCCGGCGGCGAGGATGCCCATGCGCAGCGCCTCCTGCACCTGCTGGACGATCTGGAGGTAGGCGGCCATGCCGCTCTGCCGGTCGATTCTGAACTCGACCATGGTGCGGCCCCCCTCATCCCGTCCCGGCGTGCGGTGACCGTGCGGCGCGGTTCACAGCGGGCGCCGCCGGCCCCACCACAGGGTGAGGGCGAGGATCGCGAGGGCCGCCGCCAGCACGAGAGCCGCGTAGGTCCACTGCATGCCGGGCATCTGGTCGTACCCGAAGTATTCCAGGCGCTCGGCGACGATGCCCTTGGCCCTGCACTCCGCGGGGGTGCGCGCGTTGAAGCACTCGCCGAAGCCGTGGAGCCCGCCGTGCGCGTCGACGGTCCAGTTGTCGAACCGCACCGCGCCTTCGGGCAGCCCGGGTTGTCCCTCCTCGACGGGGTTGACGAGCACGCGCGGCTCCGTGAAGACCCGCCGGAGGGGGCCGGCCAGGACCTCCCAGGCGAAGGAGAAGCCGAGGGTGAGCACCATGGCGGGCACGGTGCGGCGCAGGAGCATGCCGAGCGCGGCGCCCACGGCGAAGTGGAGCAGCGCCAGCGCGACGGGCACGGGGCCGGTGTTGTCGAAGATGTCGCCCGCGCTCCAGTCGCCGGCGTTGAAGAGGTCGTGCGCGGGTTCCCACCAGGAGGTGAAGGCGGCCGAGAGCGCCGCCGCGCACACGACGGCGATCAGCGCCGCCGTGCCGAGCTTGACGGCGAGCCAGCGGCCGCGGGTGACCGACTGGGTGGTGACCAGCTGCACGGTGCCGCGCTCGCGGTCCCCGGAGATCAGCGGGGCGCCGAGGAGGACGCCCGCGACGACGGGCACCAGCGACATCATCCAGGTGCCGTTCCGGAACGCCTCGGCGTACGGCTGTCCGGAGGCCTCCACGAGCTTCAGGGGGCCGTGGGTGCGGGCGGGGCCGAGCCAGCCGAGCGTCACGTGGCGCTGCCAGAGCATGTGGACGCAGCCGGCCGCGGTGAGCAGCAGGCAGGCCACGAAGGCGGTCCGGTGCTGCCGCCAGACCAGCCAGGGCAGGCCGCGCAGGATGCGGGGCGGCTGCTTGCCGGTCTGCGCGGCGAGGGGGTCTCGTACGGCGGTGCTCATGCCGTCACCTCTTCGTCTTCCTGTTCCTGGCCGTGCGAGCCGGCAGCTTCCTGGTCGTGCGGGCCGTCGACGCGGGCCGCGGCGGTGAGCAAGGGGGGCGCGGCGGGCGAGCGCATGTAGCCCAGCAGCACCTCCTCCAAGGAGGGTTCTACGGTCTTCCAGTCGCCTTCGACCGGGCCGTGGGGCCGGATGAGGGCGGTGAGCTGGCGGCCCGTGGTGCGGGATTCGACGACGGTGTGCCGGGCGATCTCCGCGGGGACGCCCTCGGTGAGGTGCACGCCGGTCACCAGCCGGTGGGCGGCGAGCAGTTCGTCGGTCTCGCCGGCGAGGCGGACCCGGCCGCCGGCGACGGCGACGAGGTGGTCGCACATGGTCGCCACGTCGGCCAGCCGGTGGGAGGACATCACGACGGTGGTGCCCTGTTCGGCCGCCTCGGCCAGCAGGAGGCCGCCGATCTCGTGGGCGGCGAGCGGGTCGAGCTCCGCCATGGGTTCGTCGAGGAGCAGGAGGCGGGGGCGCTTGCCGAAGGCCAGCGCGAGCGCCACGCGGGCGCGCTGGCCGCCGGAGAGGCTGCCGACGCGGGCGCCGAGGGGCAGCTTCCCGGACCGCACGATCCGCTCGGCCGCCTCCTGGTCCCAGCGCGGGTTCAGCTCGCGGCCCAGGCGCAGGGTCTCCTCGACCGTGAACTGCGGGAAGAGCGGCTTGTCCTGGGCGAGGAAGGCGGTGTCGGCGAGGCCCGCCGGGTCGTCGACGGGCGAGCCGAAGATCCGCAGGCTCCCCTCCGTCGGCCGGATGATCCGTGCGGCCATGCCCAGCAGCGTGCTCTTGCCGGCGCCGTTGGGGCCGACGAGCCCGCAGACCGCGCCGGCCGGGATCCGGACGGAGAAGTCCTGGACGGCCCGGCGCCGCCGGAAGCACTTGCCCAGCCCGCGCGCCTCGACGGCCCAGCGGCTCGCGCCGTCGGCTGAAGTCATCCCACCCCACCTGCCCCGCCTGCTCATTCCACTAGTCAGCTAGTGGAATGAGCATATAGAACACCCCTGCGCTGTCAATATCCGGTTCAGAAAGGGGCAAATAGGGATCTAACGGCCTTACGGCGTCACGCCCGTGGCCTTCCGGCGGGCCCGGTGGGCGGCCGCCGTCGCGCGGTTGCCGCAGATCTGAGGCGAGCAGAAGCGCCGCGACAGATTGCGGGACGTGTCCACGAAGACCTCGGCGCAGCGGTTGCCCACACACACGTGGAGCCGCTCCACGCCGCTCGTGGTGACCACGGTGAGCAGGCCCATCGCGGCGTTGACCGCGTACTGGTCGACGACGGGCGCGCCGGGTGCGGCGACGTGCAGGTGCCAGGAGCCGTCGTGGTCGGTGTAGTGCGGGACGGCGCCGCGGCCGGCGAGGACGCCGTTGAGCAGGGCGACGGCCGTCGCCGCGTCCGGGGCGCCGAAGACCTCGCGCAGCACGGGCCGCAGCTCGCGCGCCGCGGCGAGGTCCGCCTCGGTCGGGGCGGCGGGCGGCCGGATGCCATGGGCGTCGAGCAGAGCGGACAACGCCGCAACATCGGGCATCTTCTCCACATTGCGCACGATATTGAAGGTATTGACCAGGTCCTCAGCCAGGGTCACCGAACCGTCTGAGTAACTAGTAAACCTCACCATGACTCCGTACTATTGCTGCTCGTAGTCGCCACCGCATCACGTACGGCGGCGCTGTTTCCTGTTGCCCGCATGTCCGCGGAGGACGTCGATGGACTCTCAAGAGGCATTACCCGCCGAGGGGTCGGCGCCATCGCTGGAAACGCCCGCCCCCGCCGCCGGATTCCGGGAGGAGGCACTCTACGGTCTGCGGGCCGCCGTGCCCCTGGCCATCGCGGTCTTCGGATTCGCGGTCTCCTTCGGGATCGTGGCCCGCGCGGCGGGCATGGGCGTGCTGGCCCCCGTGGTGATGTCGCTGACCACGTTCGCCGGGTCCGCGCAGTTCGCCGCCGCCTCCGTGCTGGGCACCGGGGGCGGGGTCGCCGCGGCGATCGTCGCGGCCGTCCTGCTCAACTCCCGCTATCTGCCCATCGGGATCAGCGTGGCCCCCGCGATGACCGGCGGTGTCGTCAAGCGCTTCCTCTCCGCCCAGCTCGTGGTGGACGAGTCCTGGGCCGTCGGCCACATAGGCAACGGCCGCTACTCGCGCGGCCGGCTGCTCGGCGCCGGCGTCCTCGTCTACGCGGCCTGGGTCGGCGGCACCGCCGTCGGCCTCCTGGGCGCCCATTACCTGGGGGACCCCGAGCGCTTCGGGCTCGACGTCGTCTCGCCCGTGCTGTTCATCGCCCTCCTCAAGGGCCAGATCACCAGCCGCAAGGCGCTCGCCGCCTCGATCCTGGGCGTGGCCATCGCCCTGGCGCTGGTCCCCTTCGCCTCCCCGGGCGTACCGCTCATCGCCGCCACCGCCGCCTGCCTGCTGGGACTGAGGAAATGACCGGACTCTGGCTCGCCGTGCTCCTCGTCGGCGCCGTCTCCATGGCGCTCAAAGCGACCGGCCCCGTCCTGCTCGGCGGCGAGGAACTGCCCGCGGCCATGCAGCGCGTCGTCACGCTCATGGCGCCCACCCTGCTGGCCGCGCTCATCGCCACCCAGATGTTCGGCCACGGCAGGTCGCTCGTCATCGACGCCCGCGCCGTGGGGCTCGTCGTGGGCGCCTTCGGCGTCTGGCGCAAGTGGCCCACCCTGCTCGTGGTGGTGCTCGGCGCCGCGGCCACGGCCCTCACCCGGCTGGTGACCGGCTGACCGCGCCCGCGGGCAGCCCCCGCAGCCGGCCCGCGGCCCCCTCGGGCCGTCCCTCGCTCCCCGACCGGAAGGAGGCACCCATGACACCCACGCCGCCCCTCGACCGCACGGGCACCACGGCCGCACCGGACGGCACGGCCGCCGGCACCCCGGCACCGCTGCCCACCGCGGCCCCCCTGCCCACCACGGCCCTGTGGGACGCGGGCGTCCGCCTGGGGGCCGGGGTCGAACTGCCGCCCCTGCCGCTCGCGCCGGTCGCGGCGGGCATGCGCTGCGCCGGGCCGCTGCGCCGCGTCCAGCACACGGAGGGAGTGGTCTCGATCTTCGCCGGGATGGACGCGGCGGCCCCGGGCGACATCCTCCTCATCGACAACTCCGGCCGTACGGACGAGGCCTGCGTGGGCGACCTCGTCGCCATCGAGGCCCTTCAGGCCGGCATCGCGGGCATCGTGGTGTGGGGCTGCCACCGTGACAGCGACGAACTGGCCGCCATCGGCCTGCCGGTGTTCAGCCTCGGCCCCTGTCCGGCCTCGCCCCGGCTCGGCCCCGGCCGCCCCGCGCCGCCCGCCCTTCCCCGGATCGCCGGGCGGGACGGCGACGGCGTGGCGGCCGACTCCGACGGCGTGCTCTTCCTCCCGGCCGCGGCCCGCGACGGCGTGAGCGCCCTCGCCGCGCGGATCGTCCGGGCCGAGCGGTCCCAGGCCGAACTGGCCCTCCAAGGCATCAGCCTGCGCGA
The DNA here is from genome assembly GCF_003626645.1 of Streptomyces klenkii. GTDB lineage: Bacteria > Actinomycetota > Actinomycetes > Streptomycetales > Streptomycetaceae > Streptomyces > Streptomyces klenkii. The sequence goes on from NZ_RBAM01000016.1 coordinate 28,273, forward strand.
GCAGCTCCGCTGGGACCGCTTCCTGGAGCGGCGCCGCACCGACCCCGGCTATGCGTTCCGCTCCCATCTCGCCCAGGTCGACGGAGCGCTGGAGTAGCCGGGCCCGGGCACGTACGAGGGAAGGCCCCGCCGCAGCAGCAGGTGCCGGCGGGACCAGGGGTGGGGCTCAGGAATCCCGTCCCGGAGGCGCGACGAGAACGCGAGCACGGCCAGTCCGTTCACGGAACCGTTCAAGGAGGTCTCCTCATCCTCATGCCGTCGAGGTCGGTACAGGCACAGCGGGCTCCGGCCCGGTTCCCGGTGGACCCCCGCCGCCGGGGACCGGACCAGAGCCCGCTGCGCCGTGCCCCCGGCCCGGCCGGGGGCGGCTCGCGGGACGGGCTACGGCCCGGCGGGCGGCAGATGGGTCCGCGCGAACTCCAGCTGCCGGCGGAACAGCGCCACGCGCTCCTCCACGCCGGTCACGCTGTGACCCCCGTCGTGCACGTGCAGCCCGTACGGGACGCCGCGCCGCGCGAGCCGCTCGGCGTAGTCCTTCACCTGGGCGACGGGGCAGCGGGCGTCGTTGGCTCCGGTGAGGATGAGCACCGGCGCGCGGACGTCGTCGACATAGGTCAGCGGCGAGGACTCCCGGTAGCGCTCGGGCACTTCGTCCGGCGTGCCGCCGAAGAGGCTGCGGTCAAGTGCCTTGATCTCCTCCATCGCGCCGTGGTGCGCGGCCGCGCAGTCGGCGACCGGCGCGCCGGCGAGCCCCAGCGCCCACTCCCCCGGCCGGGTGCCGAGCGCGAGCAGCGTGAGGTAGCCGCCCCACGACCAGCCCGCCACGACCAGGCGGCGCGGGTCGGCCACGCCGTGGTCCACCGTCCACTGCCGGACGGCGGCCACGTCCTCCAGCTCGGTGAGGCCGACGCGGCGCCGCAGCGCCTCGGTCCACTCGCGCCCGTAGCCCGTGGAGCCGCGGTAGTTGACGCGCACGACGGCGAAGCCGTGGTCGGTCCAGGCGGCGACGGCCGGGTCGAAGGCGTCCTCGTCCTGTTCGTCCGGGCCGCCGTGCAGCAGGAAGACCGTGGGGTACGGGCCCGGGCCCGCGGGCGTGTTCAGCAGGGCGTGGATGCGGCCGCCGGGGCCGTCCACCCACAGGTCGCGGGCGTCGGCGGCCGGGGGCGGCGGCTGGTCCGGCAGGGGCAGCCGCGGGGCCTCCAGCAGGCCGCGGAACTCCGGCGGGCGGGCCGAGCTCGACCACAGCAGCCAGGCGTCGCCGCCGGGCCGGGTCCGCGCGTGGGCGATGACGCCGGCCGGTGTGCCGATGCGCTCCAGCCGCCCGCTGCCCAGGTCGTAGCGGTGGAGGGTGGAGCGGGCCTCGTGGTCGTGGACGACGAGCAGCGAGCCGGCGTCCTGGAACCACTGGACGGAGACGTCGCCGGGCAGGCCGAGGCGCAGCTCGGTGCGCTCGCCGGTGCGCGGGTCGAACAGGACGGGCTCCCAGCGGTCGTCGCGCTGGTGCGTGAGCAGCAGCCGCGGGTCGCCGCGCACGGGCGAGAAGCCGACGGCCTCCAGGCCGCCTTCGTCGTCGGCCAGGTCGGCCACGGTGGTGCCGTCGCCGGTGGCGAGGACGCGCACGCCGAGGTCCCAGAGGTCGCCGCGCTCGCTGTGCGCGATGACGGCCAGGTCGAGGGAGCGGGAGAGGTCGACGGCGTAGGCCGGTTCGTCGTGCCGGTAGAGGAGGCGGGCCGCGCCGCCGGGCAGGACGAGGTGGACGGTGGCGCCCTCCTCGGTCGAGCAGCCGAGCAGGGCGTGCCCGTCGAGGCCGACGGCCAGGCCCGAGGGCCAGTAGCGCCCGGTGGAGGGGACGGCCGGGGTGTCGGGGCCGCCGGTGAAGGGCTGGCGCATCCAGCAGCCGTATTCGTCGCCGTCGCCGTCGTCGAACCACCACACCGCTTCGCCGGAGGCCTCGATCGCGCACTGCTGGGTGCCGGCGGGCCGGTCGGTGACGCGGCGGAGGGTGCCGGCCGCGCGGTCCCAGGCGTACACCTGGGCGATGCCGGAGAGGTCGCTGACGAAGACGCAGCGGTCGGGCGCGCTCTTGGCCCAGGCCGGGAGGGTGTGGCGGGGGGCGCGGAAGCGCCGTTCCCACACGGGTCCGTCGGCGAGGTGGTGCCGGGGTGCGGTCGTGGTCATCGAGGGGGTTCCTCCCGTGGCTGGCTGGGGTGTGCGCCCCCGCCCCTCTCGCACGCGCAGCGATCGGCCGCCGCCGGCGGTGGGCCGGGGCGGCCGGCGGGCGGCACCGGCCGCCCGTGCGGGGTGGCTCGTGCGTCAGTGGCAGCCGCAGCTCGCCGAGGTGACCCGGTTCATCCGGCGCCTGGGCCGCTCGCCGCCGGTCTCCGTGCCGGCGCCGGCGAGGGCCTCGGTGGCGCCGGGGGCCGTGACGGTGCTGGTGGAGCAGGCCAGGGTGAGCTGGTACGGGGTCTGCGGCAGGGCGCCCAGGACGATGTGGGCGGAGACCGCGGCCTTGCCGGCGGCCGCCGAGTTGGCCTCGGTGTTGAAGGGCAGCGGCTGCGTCCCGCTGCTCAGGCCGAATTCGATGCCGGAGACCAGCGCGTGGTCCCCGTGCTCGGCGAAGAGCCGCTCCAGTTCGGCGGCGGCCGTGCCGGAGCCGGTGGCGGCGGCCTTGAGGTCGGTGACCGCGCCGTTGTCCACGGTGAGCACGAGCGGGTAGTGCGAGAGCCCGGTCAGCTGGTCGTAGATCTCGTGCCGGCGGTCGGCGCTCGCGCTGCGGGAGCGGACGACGGGCCAGCCCTTGACCGTGATCTGCCCGGAGAGCGCGGTGCCGGTGACGTCGGTGGCCAGGCGCAGCCGGCCGGTGGGTGCGGTCCGCACGGCGCCCGGCTGGAAGAGGCCGGCGTCGGTGCGCGACCAGGTCGGCTTGTCGTAGGTGAGCTCGGCGACGGAGCCGGTGAGCGCCTCGGTGAGCTGGAGCCCGCCGGAGGCGGCGAGGGCGGCGGTGAGCCGGTCGGCGCGGGCCTGCACCTCGGCGGGGTCGGTCTTCTCCAGGGCCGCGAGGACGGTGCCCACCTGGTCGAGGGCGAGCGGGCCCTGGCCGGCGCGGACCGCGGCGACGGTACGGCCGGGGCCGATGTCGGCGGCCGGGGCGGTGAGCAGGGCGTCGGCGGTGGCGATGACGAGGACGTCGCAGTTGTCCGGCACGTCGGTGCGCAGGATGTGGCCCAGGGTGCGGCCGGCGTCGGCCGCCACGACGGCGCTCCGCTCGTACCGGTCTCCGCCGTCGAGGCGGAAGAACTCGGCGAGCGCCTTTTCGAGGACCAGTATGAAGTTCGTGCGGCCGACCGGATACTGGCGGTAGGCCTCGGGGCGGACAATAATCATCGCGACACCACTCCCAGATATGCGTGTTGCGTGTCGGCGAGGCGGGTCGAGTCAGCACCTCGACCCGCCTCGCACCAGGGCTGTGAATTCAGCCCGTCACCCGGGTTCAGCCCAGCAGGGTCCCGAGGTAGTTGCTGTTCTTGCGAACCTTGATGGTCTTCTTCATGGGAACTCACCTCCCGCCAATGGCCAGGGTTTCCGGATGGGATGCGGGGCTATTAGCCCAGCAGGGTCCCGAGGTAGTTGCTGTTCTTACGGACCTTGATGGTCTTCTTCACGGGAACTCACCACCCTCCATTGGCTCGGATCCGGCCGGGTACCGGGCTATTAGCCCAGCAGGGTCCCGAGGTAGTTGCTGTTCTTGCGAACCTTGATGGTCTTCTTCATGGGGAATCACCTCCCGTCGTCATGGATTTCGCGCTCCCGCCGCGTCCGCCGCGGGCCGCCGCTTCAGGCGGCCGGTGCGACGCGGACGCTCGGGGCGCCGCCCTTGTTGCCGAGCACCACTTCACCGCTCTCGGTGTAGACGGTGGTGTCGGGCGAGATGATGTCGAGGTGGTACTGGGTGAAGGGGGTGAGCCCCAGTCCCCAGTGCAGGCAGCCCTGGTCGCCGCCGTAGACCTCGTTCATCGCGTGGTTGCCCCGGACGATGTCCAGGCTGGTGTTGAGGGCGTGGCCGATCTCCCAGACCAGGGTGTAGCGGGAGTCGATCTCGAACATCGCCTCGAAGACGTCGGCGACCGGGGCGCCGGCGGGGCGGAACGGGCGGAGCGAGGTGATCGCTCCCTTCCGCACCTCGGCGACGACCGCCTCGTGCTCCAGCCCGGCCAGCTTGCCCTGGAGGCGGGCCTGGTCCTTGCGGAGGAACGAGGGGGTGCCGTTGTGCAGGATCGGGAAGCCCCGGAAGGCGATGCTGCCTTCGAGCGGCAGGTGCAACGACTCGTCGAATTCAACGATCTGCATGGGCAGGACGCTGATTTCGCCCGAGGGCACGATCTGCTGCTCGCCCCATTCGAGGGGGCCGGCCTGCTGGTTCCAGACCAGGTCGTCCGCGAGGTGGTCGAGGACGGCGCGGGTGCCGTGCCGCTCGTCGACGTACACCAGGTGGTCGGTGGATTCCGCGAGCTCGAAGAAGCGGTCGCTGAACTCGGCCTGCTCCCGGGCGGAGGTGCGCTCGATGACGCCCAGGAAGTGCCGGATGATGCCGAGGTCCGTCGGCGTCGAGTTGCACGCCATGCCCATCAGCTTGCGGCGCGGGCCGAGCGCCTCCTCGGACGGGGACTCGAAGAACCGGTAGGGCGAGATCACCAGCGAGTGCGAATTCTGCGGAACCGTTTCATCGGCGAGCATCTTCTCGAAGTCGTCGCCGGGCTTCAGGATGATCGTCCGGTACTCCGCGTAGGGGGCGTCCTTGACGATTTCGAATTCCTGCACCATCTCCTGATTGGTGATCAGGCAGAAGATGCTTCCGTCGGCCGGGCCGAACTGACTGAATCGCGCCGGGTTGATCTTGATTGCCATAATCGGCGATACCCCCAGGTGGCTGATTACCTGGCCGTAAGAAAACAGCACCCGGTGAACCCCGCGCAATATGCCGGGGGGTAATGGCCGGAACATATGCCGGTTTGAACGGTGACCCTGTCCGTTTTGTGCGGCTGGTGACGCTTGACCGGCTCTATGGGCGTCTCGCGGTAGATAAATCCACGAAAACCGGGGTCCAGGACGCCCGGCGGACCGGCAAACAGACCGTATGCCCTCTTCACCCTTCACTTCTACAGCACCCCCCACGACCCGCCCACCCCCGTCCGGGGGAGGCTCGGGAGCCTCTGAGGCAAACAGAAAAACCCTCCCCCGCACGTTTTCGGCCATGATCCACAGGGTGATTGGCGCCCTACTCGGCGTCACGGGCCGGAATCCTCGCCTCCACCCTGCTGTGATGTGAATCACCCCTGCCGCTGGATCATGGATTCCGGGCACAAGAATGCCGGGCGGTCGCGCGCAGTCGGGGGTGTCTGCGCGCGGACCGCCCGGCTCGTATGCCGCGGTTGTCCTGTGAGCGTCAGGGCATTACGCGGCTGGCTTCTTGGGGCGGGGGATGAACAGGCAGGCCACGGCGGCCAGGGCCGTCGCGACGAGGACGAAGTCCCAGCCGTGGTCGAAGGCCGTCACGGCGGCGTCCGCGGACGCCGGAGCGCCGATGAAGGCGACCAGCAGGGCCACGCCCAGCACGGAGCCGACCTGACGGGCCATCGTGACCACCGCCGAGCCCGTGGAGAAGCTCTGCGGGGGCAGCGCGGACACGGCGGCGCCGACCAGGGTCGGGACGACCATGCCGACCCCGACGCCGGTGAGCAGCATGCCCGGCAGGAGGCCCGCGGCGTACTCGTGGGCGGTGTCGAGGCGATAGACCCACCAGCCGATGCCGGCGCCGAAGAGGACGCTGCCGACCGCGGAGACCGCCGCCGCGCCGAACCTCTTGATGACGGGGCCCACGCCCATCGCGAAGGCGGGCACGAGCACCGGTCCGGGCGCGATGGCCAGGCCCGTCTTCAGCGGCGACCAGTGCCACACGTTCTGGCACCAGAGCACGGCGGAGAGCAGCATGGCGCCGAAGGAGACCGCGAACAGGAGGTTCGCGAAGGTGGCCGGGCCGACCCCGGGGATCCTCAGCAGGCCCAGCGGCAGGACGGGCGAGGGGTGCCGGGCCGAGCTCGCGAAGAACGCGGCCAGGAGCACGACGGCGGCCGCCAGGGAGAGGATCACCTTGAGCGAAGTCCAGCCCCAGTCCTCGCTCTTGACCAGGCCCAGCGCGAGGACCGCGATGCCCAGCGTGAGCAGGACGGCACCCGCCAGGTCCAGCCGCGCGGCGGCGGGGCGGGCGGCGATGCGCGGCAGCACCCGGGCGCCCAGGAGGAGGGCGAAGACGCCGATCGGCAGGTTGACCAGGAAGACCCAGCGCCAGTCGAGCTGCGTGAGCAGGCCGCCGATCACGGGGCCGAGCGCGGCGGCGAGGCCGCTGATCGCGGTCCAGCCACGGACGGCGGGGATCCGCTTCTCCGGCGGCGCCGCGGCGAGCAACAGGCCCAGTGAGGACGGGATGAGCATGGCCGCGCCGATCGCCTGGATGACGCGGGCCGCGACCAGGAGCCACACGCCCGGCGCGACGGCGCACAGGGCGGAGGCGACGGTGAACACCGCGATGCCCAGCAGGTACGCGTTACGGGGACTGGTGCGGTCCGCGAGGCTGCCCGCCGGGACGAGCAGGGCGGCGAAGACCACCGCGTAGGCGTTGAGGATCCACGACAGCGATGCCAGGGAGGACCCGGAGAACTGAGTGCCGATGTCGGGCAGCGCGACGTTGACGATGAACATGTCGAGGTTGGACATCGCAACCCCGGCCACAACGACGGCGAACACCGGCCCGAAGGCGGGCTTCGGCACGCTGACCGCCTGTCCGGCGGCAGTCTGAGTCATCGCTCTCCTCGCTAGTGAGTTGGCTTTTCCAACTCACGTGAGCATACAGCGTTCCCCGGGAGGCCGGCGGTGTGATGTAGGCGTCACATCAGGATGGCTGAGGGTTTGTCAGCTCGTGACGCCCCGGTAAGCCGCGGCTCCCGCGACCACGAGGAGCAGACCGGCGGCCGGGACGAGGCAGCCGCCTCCCAGCAGCCGCAGCGGCAGCCGCCAGGCCTTGCGGCCCGTGGCGGCGCGGCGGTCCGCGGCCAGGGTCAGCAGGCCGGCGGGGACGAGGGCGGCGGCCGCCCCCAGCCACCAGGACAGGCATGCCGCCGGCTGCTCGACGAGGGCGCCGGAGTGACCCGACATCAGGAGCACGGCCAGGACGGCGGCCGCGGCGGCGGGCAGGGCGAGGACGGGCAGCGGTACCGCCGTGCGGCGGGCCAGCGCGGCGGTGGGGACGACGAGGGCGGCGGCGAGGGCGGCGCACACGAGGGTCCAGAGGCCCAGGAAGAGCGGGAGGAACACGATGCCGAGGGCTCCGCTGTCGTCCTGGGAGGGCGAGAGCGCGTCCGTTACGGGTGCCGCGGGCCGTACCCACGCCCAGAGGATCAGAACGACGACCGCGAGGGCCGTCTCCGCGACCAGGGCGCCGACGGCGGTGAGGAACGTGGGTGGTGCCCAGAGGCTACGACGTGCGGTTTCTTGCTTCACGGGCCCATCATGCGGGGCGCGCTCCGCGCGGGGACGCGGGGGCCCTCCGGGCGGGCCGGCGCGGGTGGCGGGGGGGGCTTCCCGCCCGGTCTCTTCCTTCCGCCGCAGCGGCGCGCGACCACCAAAAACGCGACCGGCGGTGCCGCACTCACCTGAGGTGAGCACGGCACCGCCGAAGACCGCCGCGGGGGTTGAGCGCCGCTGCGGCGGAGGGTGGGGCGGGGCCCCGGACCCCCTTTGCCGCCGCGGCAGCGGACCCGTCAGCCCAGTTTGACCGGGAGCGTGGCGAAGCCGCGCTGGACCAGCTGGTCGCGGAACGTGGGTTCCGAGGCGAGCGCGAGGCCCGGGAAGCGCCGCAGGACCGCCGGCAGGGCGACCTCCGCCTGCATCCGGGCGAGGCCCGCCCCGAGGCAGTAGTGCGCCCCGCCGCTGAGGGTCAGCGCGTGGTTGCCCGTGCGGTACGGGTTGAACGTGCCGGGGTCGGCGTACTGCCGCGGATCGCGGTTGCCCGCGGCGATCAGGAGCGTGACCTTCGTACCCGCCGTGAGCGGGACCCCGAAGAAGTCGAAGTCCTTGACGGCCATGCGGTTGAGGGCCTGCGCCGCGGGGTCGAAGCGCAGCACTTCCTCGACGTAGCCCGGCGCGAGCGAGTCGTCCTCGCGGAGCGCGGCGGCGTGCTGCGGGTGCTCCACGGCGAGCCGCAGCCCGTTGCCGATGAGGTCCATCGGCGCTTCGGTGCCGGCGACGAGCAGCAGCATGAAGTTGGCGACGAGCTCCTCCTCGCTGATGCCGCCCGTCGTGTCCAGCTGCCGCACCAGCTCGCTGACGAGGTCGTCGCCGGGCTCGGCCCGCCGCTTGGCGACCAGGTCCCGGAAGTAGACGGCGAGCTCCTCCATGGCGGCGTCGCCGGGCAGCAGCTGGGCGAGGTCCTGGATGGGCTCCAGCGCGGTGGTGATGGCGCCGATGTGGCCCCGGAACCCCGCCTGCTCCTCCTCGGGTATGCCCAGCAGCTCACCCATGATGGCCATGGGCACGCGGAAGGCGAACTCGGCCATGAAGTCGACCGGGGCACCGCCCTCGCCGAGCGTGCCCAGCCGGTCCACGAGCCCGCCGATCAGCCGCTCGACCGCCGGCTGGAGCGCCGCGATCCGGCGCGGCGTGAAACCGACGCTGAAGAAGCGCCGGTAGCGGTCGTGGTCGGGGTTGTTGCTGAAGAGCATGTTCTTGGTGAGCCACACCCAGGAGGAGTGGTCGCGCCAGCCGGGCATCATCGAGTCCTGCACGGCCCCGTCGGTCGACAGGAGGGCGGGTTCCCGCAGCGCCCGTGCGCACTCGGCGTGCCCGGTGACCACCAGCTGGCCGGGGCCGAGCGGCAGCAGCGGCCCGTAGGAGCGCAGCGCCTCGTAGAGCGGGTAGGGGTCCCGCTTCCCGGCCGGGCTCAGCAGCGTCATCATCGCCCGGCCCGGATCCATCACCGGTGTGGTCATGTCACTTCTCCTAGAGGTCTACAGCGGTTCTACAGCGGTGCCATGACGAAATCGGCCTTGGTGGTGCCGCAGTCCGGGCACTCCCACTCGTCCGGGATCTCCTCCCAGGGCGTGCCGGGGGCGATCCCCTCCTCGGGCAGTCCGAGGGATTCGTAGTAGACCCAGCCGCAGACGAGGCACATCCATGCCCTTTTCCCTGCGTCTTCGCTCACGGGATGGTCTCTCCAGTTCTCGTTCCGTGTTCGGCGACGAACGCGGAGATGGCGCTTTTCACTTCGGGGGACATGAGGATCCCCATGTGGCCGCGGCCCGGGGCCTGTTCGAGCCGCACGTCCTTCAGCCCGGCGGCGATGGCCTCGGCCTCGCAGTACGGGACGACGGGGTCGCCGGGGTCGTGCAGGGCCAGCACCGGGACGTCGAGGTCGCGGCCGAGGCCGACGACGTCCCAGTGGCTGACGGGCACCCCGTTGCGGCGGTGCAGTTCGCGGTAGATGCGGTCGACGACGGCGCGCGAGAGCATCAGCTCGCCCCGGGACCAGCGTTCCAGGACGGCGGTGAGGGTGCAGGTGGGGGCGACGAGCGCGATGCAGTCGACGTCCGGCCGCTCCTCCATCGCCACCGCCCCGACGGCGGCGATCGAGCCCAGCGAGTGGGCGACGATCACCCGCGCGCCGCCGAGCGAGTCGAGCGCGGCGCGGACGGCGGCCGTGTACTGGGTCATGGTGGCCTGCGTGCCGCGGTTCACGCCGTGGGCCGGCGCGTCGAACGCGGCGACGCGGTAGCCGAGTTCCCGCAGCGGGGCGATCAGCGAGTACATGCTGCTGCTGTCGGCCCCCCAGCCGTGCACGAGGAGCGCGGTGGGCCGGTCGTCGTCGCCCCACAGGTATCCGCCGTGCACGTCGGGGTTGCCGAGGACGTCGAAGCCGCGGGCGCCGAGCGGCAGGACGTTGTCGGGCTGCGTGCCCAGGGCGCGGGTCCGGCTGAAGACGTCGGTGGCCCAGCGGCCGCCGGGCCCCGGGGCGAGGGCGCCGGCGGCCGCGTGGGCGAGCCTTCTCAGGACGAGGGGCATCATGACGGGGCGTTCACCGTCTCCGCCGCCACCGGCTTCGCGTCCGCGGGGTCGATCCGCGTCCGCTTGAAGTCGGTGTAGAAGCCCGACTCGGTGTCGTAGAAGTGCAGCCGCCGCACGATGGTGCGCAACTCGCCGATCTTGACCGGCTGTTCGCGGACCATGCCCGGGTAGGCGTCCTTCAGGGCTCTCTGCGCCTTTTGCAGGTTGTAGAAGGGAACGACCGGGGCGACGTGGTGTGCCGTGTGGATGGAGATGTTGTGCGTGAGGAACAGCAGCCACTTCGGGTACACGTAGTCGGTGGTCACCAGGAGCCGGCTGGCGTTGCGCGTCCAGTGCTCGTTGGTCAGGTACGGGATGTCGCTGGAGCTGTGGTGCATCAGCGTCGTGGCGCTGAACCAGGCGTGGGTCGCGAGCCACGGGGCGACGAAGTAGATCAGGAAGCCGGTGAAGCCGGTGAACCAGATCAGCGGGACGAAGTAGACGGCCATGACGGCCAGGACGAAGAGCATCGAGCGGCGGACGTCGCGGCGCGCCTCCCGCTTGGGGAAGTAGCTCGGCCGGAAGCCGGACTCGCGCCAGTAGTTGATGGTGCCGCCCCAGAACGCCCAGGTGCGCGTCCCGTGGTAGATGATCTTCTCGTGCAGCGGCATCCGGTCGTAGAGCGCCGCCGGGACCGGGCGCCAGTCGGTGTCCAGCTCCAGGTTGTTGGTGTGGCTGTGGTGCAGGTTGTGCACGTGCCGCCAGGCGTGGAACGGGTAGATCAGCGGCAGCAGCGAGACGTGCCCGATCGCGAAGTTGAACTTGCGCGAGCGGGAGAAGGAGCCGTGCCCGCAGTCGTGCGCGATGCAGTGCAGGCCCCAGCCGCCCAGGCCGGCGACGATCCACAGCGGGATCCACAGCAGCCAGTGCGGTGCGAACGCGATGCCGGCGAGGGCGCCGATGTACAGCGCCCAGCTGACGGCGAAGCCGAGCAGGCCGCGGCCCACCCGTGGTTCGAAGAATTCCCTCGGGATGGCCCCCGCGAGCCTTTCGCCCTCGATCTGCTCCGACTTGCGCTTGAAGTCCTCGAACGCCCGGTCCGGAGCGGACGGAAAGTTGTATGCCCCCATCGTCGTGGTTCCCTTCAGCCGGTCCGGCGGGACAGCCTGAGTTCCTGCGCCAGGTAGCCGCTCAGGTCGTCGATGGTCTGGTGCTCGTAGAGCAGGCCGGGCGAGAGGCGGCGCTCGACGACCTTCTCCAGGGCGCCGGAGACCTGGACGGCGACGCGCGAGTCGAGCCCGTAGGACTCGAACGACTTCTGCGTGTCGATGTCGGCGGGCTGCACCTCGATGCGCTGGGCCAGGTGCTCGACGAGCCACTGGCGCAGGGAGTCCTCCGTGAGCGGGCCCTGGATCTGCTGGGCGTCCTTCTTGCGTCCGAACATGTGGTTACGCTCCTGCTGGTGTGCGAGGGTGAAGCGCAGTGCGGGTGAAGCACTGCGGGTGGAGCACTGCTGGGGGCGGGCGGTTACGCGGCCTGCTTCATGGCGCGCTTCCGCTCGATGGTGGCCTTGTCCGGTTCCCGCAGGTCCCAGACGACGCCGGCCTTACCCAGGCCGAAGAGGAGCCAGCCGCTCAGATCCGGCTCCCACCAGGTCACGCCGTGGCGGTACGAGCCCGGGAAGGCGTGGTGGTTGTTCTGGAGGCCCTCGCCGAAGGTGAAGGCGGCGACGGGCCAGTTGTTGGCGCTGCGGTCCTTGTTGTCGAAGGGGCGGCCGCCGATCGCGTGGCAGACGGAGCCGACGCACCAGGCGGCCTGGTTGGCCACGAAGATGCGGGCGAATCCGCCGAAGACCAGGCCGGTCAGCAGCGACATCGGGGTCTGCTCGACGGCGAAGCCGACGACGGCCGGGATCAGCAGGCCGGTGAGGACCCAGGCCGGGTAGGTGCGGTGGTACCACATCAGCCGGCGGTCGCGCAGGACGTCGGGGGCGAAGACGCTCCACTTCGAGGTCTCGTCGCTGAGCATCCAGGGCATGTGCGCGTACCACAGGCCGCGCAGCCGGGCCTTGAGGCTCCAGCCGTGCAGGTTCGGCGAGTGCGGGTCGCCCTCGCGGTCGCTGAAGCGGTGGTGGCGGCGGTGCGTGGTGACCCAGAACATCAGCGGGCCCTGGGCCCCCATGGACCCGGTGACCATCATGACGGCCTGGAACGCGGGCGAGGTCTTGAACGCCTTGTGCGAGAGGTAGCGGTGGAAGCCGATGGTGATGCCGCCCATATGCACGAAGTACATGACGACGAACATGACCAGGTCGGTGGTGGTGTAGTTGCCGGTCCACAGGAACCAGGCCGCGACGGCGGTGCCGATCAGGGGCAGCGTCATCGTGGTGAGTGCGGAGAAGCGCTTGATGCGGCGGCTGGCGGGGTCGAGCTTGACGATCGCCGCCGCGAGCGGGTCGGCGGTTGCGGAAGACACGGGGCCGCTCCCTTTCTCGGAGTGCTACTTGGAGTGCTGCTCGGACCGTGCGCGCTTGGGATAGCGGACGTTGGTGACCAGCCCCAGGACGTCCAGCAGCCGGATGAAGCCGCCGGCGATGTCGATCTGCCAGAAGGTGTGCCGGTTGTGGGCCAGCGCGGGCTGGGCGTGGTGGTTGTTGTGCCAGGAGCCGCCGACCGAGAAGGGCGCGAGCGTCGCGACGTTGCGGCTGTTGTCCCGGGTGCGGTGGGGCCTGCTGCCCAGCGTGTGCCCGATCGAGTTGACGCTCCAGGTCACGTGGTCGAGCAGGAAGATGCGGGCGAGGCCGCCCCAGAGCAGGCCGCCGGCCGCGCCGCGGAGGCTGCCGCCGGTGAGCGCCCAGCCCAGCAGGGCGGGCAGCGCGAGCCCGGCCAGGACCCAGACGAAGTAGTACTCGTTGATCTTCATCACGAGCCGGTTCTTCATCAGGTCCGGGACGTACTTGCTCCAGCTCTGCCGGCGGACGGTGAACAGCCAGCCGACGTGCCCGTGCCACAGGCCGCGCAGCCGCGGGTACTTGCGTCCGTCCTGCACCGGCCGGGGCGAGTGCGGGTCGCCGTCGCGGTCGGTGAACGCGTGGTGCTGGCGGTGGGTCGCCACCCAGAAGACCACGGGGCCCTGTGCCGCCATGCTGCCGGCGATGCCCCAGAAGGCGGTCACGCCCGGCTTGGCGGCGAAGGACAGGTGCGAGAAGAAGCGGTGGAAGCCGCCCTCGACGCCCAGGGAGGTCAGCAGGTACATCCCGATGAGCAGGCCGAGGTCGGTGCCGGTGAAGCCGTAGTGGTACGCGAAGACCACCGCTCCGGCGAAGCCCAGGGTGGGCACGCCGACCGTGAGGTAGGCGAGCCGGCGGGCCGAGGCGTCGGTGTCGGTCGCGGCCTGCTGCTGCGGGGCCGCGGCCGGGCGGGCCGTGCGCGGGGCGCCGGAGGCGGCGGCCCCGGGCGATTCAGGCGACATCGTCATGGTGGGCTCCCGTCACCGCACGGCCTGCGGCGTGTCGTCGGTGACCGGGGTCAGCTTCTTCAGCGTCCCCTGGAGGTAGGCCTTGCGGGTCGCGTCCCGGCGGACCTTGCCGCTGGTGGTCATGGGGATCGCGCCGACCGGCCCGAAGTGCACGGCGGCGGGCCGGACCCCGTGCTCGGCGGTCACCGCGGCGATGACCGCCTCCAGCACGGCCGCCCCCTCCGCGGCCAGCCGGCGGGCGGTGCCGCGGTACTCGGCGGCCACGACGAGCTGTTCGCCCTGCTCGCCGGGGACGGCGAAGGCGGCGCAGCCGCGGATCTGTTCGTGGGCCTGACGGACGGTGAGCTCGATGTCCTGCGGGTAGAGGTTGCGGCCGGCGATGACGACGAGGTCCTTGAGCCGGCCGGTGACGAACAGCTCCCCGTCGAGCAGGAATCCGAGGTCGCCGGTGCGCAGGTGGGTGCGCCCGTCGTCGCCGGCGGTGCGCGCGGTGAACGTGGCGGCGGTGAGCTCCGGCCGGCCGAGGTAGCCCTGGGCGACGTTGGGCCCGCTGACCCAGATCTCACCGACCCGGCCCGCCGGGAGCGGACGCAGGGTCTCCGGATCCACCACGGTGACGTCGTGGCCGTCAGCGACGGTGCCGCAGCTGACGATGTGCGCGACCTGCCCGGGCTCCCCGTCCGCTGCGCCGGAGCGGCGCACGGTGCCGTTCTCCAGGGCTTCCCGGTCGAGGCGTTCGGTCCGCAGCGGGGTGCCGGCGGGCTTTCCCGATACGTAGAGCGTCGCCTCGGCCAGGCCGTAGCAGGGAATGAGGGACGTCTCGTCGTAGCCGCGGGGTGCGAATCGCTCGCGGAACTTCTCCAGGGTCACCCGGGAGACGGGTTCGGAGCCGCAGAAGACCTGGCGCAGCGTGCTCAGATCGAGGGTTTCCAGCTCGTCGTCGGTGATGCCCGACGTGCACATGTCGAAAGCGAAGTTGGGCCCGACGGAAATGGTGACCTTGTGGTCGGTGATCGCCTTGAGCCAGCGGTAGGGCTGCTGCACGAAGTGCGCGGGTGACATCAGCACCAGCGGCCATCCGCCGTGCACCGCGAGCATGATGGTGCCCATGAGGCCCATGTCGTGGTACGGCGGAAGCCAGGTGCAGCCGACGCGGTCGGCCTCGTACCCCATGTTGTGTTCCAGGGAACGGCAGTTGCTCACCAGGTTTTCGTGGGTGAGCACGATTCCCTTGGGGTCTCCGGTGGAACCGGAGGTGTACTGGAGGAGTGCCGGATCGGAAACGGCGTCGGGTATCGCTTCGGCGGGCTCCGGTCCGAGGAAGTACGCGTCGTCGACGAAGAGCCATTCCGGGGCGCGCACGGTGGCGGGGAGTTCCGCCGCGAATTGTGCGACGCGGCCCTCCAGCCGCCGGTCGGCAATGATCACGTCCGGCGTGCTGTCCACGACGATGGAGGCGAAGCGGGCCACCGCGCGTTTCCCGGTGGGCGGGAAGGACGGCACGGCGGTGGCGCCGGCGCGGAATATCCCGAACAGGGCGGCGATGTAGTGCAGCCCGGGATCCAGGGCCAGCACCACGCGGCGCCCGGCGAGTTCACGGCCGAGCAGGTCGGCGGCAATACGGCCGGCGTGTGCGTGCACGTCGTGGTAGGTCCAGTCGACGGCCTCGTCGCTGGTACCGTCGGCAAGAAAGCGGAATGCCAAGCGCCGTGGTCCGGCAGCCCGTTCCTGGAGAATGCCGGGCAACCCCGGCAATGCGGGATGGGCCCGCCCCGCTATGTGGTCCACAACGCCCCCGTGAGTTCAGTTCTGTAGCGCGGGCCGCCGGCGCCCGGTGTTCCGTCACCGGGGCGCGGCCCGCGTCGTGGTGTGCTCCGTACCCTGCGGCTGTCGCCCTTGTCAGCCGGTACGGACGATGCGGAGCTGCTGTGCGGAGCCCAGGTGGGCGCCGTCCCTGCCCCAGGCGTCGATCTCCTCGTCGACCCAGCCCTCGGCGGTGGCCGAGCGGGTCCGTGCGCGCAGCAGGATCCACGGCGAGGACGCCTGCGCGAGGTTGCTTCCGGGCCGCACCGTGAGTTCCACGGTCGGCACCAACGCTAGTGTCGACAGTACCGCCGCGTAGGACGGAGCGAGTGAATCCATCAGGAACACGAATCGCACGGGATCCGGAGGGCGTTCGTCCTCCAGGATCCTGATCCACGCGATCAGTTCGGGCTCGGCGCCGCCCGCGTACGGCCGGCTGGGGCCGACCGGGCGGATCTCCAGGTAGGTGGAGATGGCGACGAACTCGGGCGGAATGACGAAGACCTCGCACTCCTCCGGGGCCGGGGCCTCGGGAGCGGCCGGGGCGAACGTCTGCCATTCGGCCGGCTGCGGATTTCCGAAGACGGCCGATCCCGCTACGTGAATACCCTTCTCGGTGACGGCGTCGGCACCGAGTGTAGTGAGGGTGCGCCCGGCACGGATCAGCGAGGTCTCCAGGCGGAAATCATCGCCGATCGGCCGCAGAAAACGCGCCGTTGCGCTCTGCAGCCGGAGGCCGGGTGACACCTTCTGTGCGGCGTCCTGCATGGCGGAAGCCATGAGCGCGAGCGTCAGGCCGCCGTGAAAGCCGCCGAAGCCGTGCAGATGACTTCCGGCGGCGATCCCGGGGCCGGTCGGCCCGTCCAGGAGCGCCACCGGGGAAAGCGGTGAAGCGGTGCTGGTCATGGCCCCTCCGAGGCGATGGCGCACGGGGCGGCATCGGTGCGGATGAGGGGCGGATTAGTGTGGTGGTGCTCGGTTCCTGGCAACACGCCATTCAACGTTCCGAGTTGGATCACATGGGTGACCGTAGAAGGGCCCTGCGTCACCAAGCAAGCGAAAAAAATTGTGACCCGCATCACCATGCATTTGAATCATGGGCGCGGCGTGACGTTCAACACTGACACTCGGTGCCGTAGTGGGTTGCGTGGTCCGGTCCACCCGGAGATAGTCTCGCCGCCGACACGTTCAGAAGTGGCTTGGGGGGGCCTGTATGCGCGGATTGACGCTGCGAACCGCCGGAGACGGCGCGGGAATTCTGGGGATCGGCGCGTACCGCCCGCACCGTGTGGTGGGCAATGAGGAAGTCGCCGCCCGCACCGGCCGTGCGGCCGAGTGGATTGAGCGCCGGACGGGCATCGTCGAGCGCCGATATGCCGCCGCGGACGAATCGGTGATCGATATGGCGGTGGAGGCCGCGCGGAAGGCCGCGGCCGACGCGGGTATCGCCCCGGGAAAGATCGGCGCGGTCGTCCTGGCCTCCATGTCGTATCTGAAGCAGAGCCCGGGCGGTGCCGCGGAGATCGCCGGCCGGCTCGGAATCCACGCCGCCGCTTTTGATCTCAACGCCGCCTGCGCGGGGTTCTGTTACGGGCTGGCCGTCGCCGCGGGCATGGTGCGCGACGGATCCGCCCGCTACGTCCTGGTGGTCGGCTCCGAGCGGATGACGGACATCGTCGCGCCGGACGACCCGTCGGCGGCGATCCTCTTCGCGGACGGGGCGGGCGCCGTGGTCGTCGGCCCGCGGGACGGCGAGGGCATCGGCCCCGTCGTCTGGGGCTCCGACGGCAGCCGCGCCGGGCTCATCGCGCACGACGCCCCGTGGAGTGCGTTCCGGGACGACCCGGCGCGGGCGTGGCCGGTCATGCGGATGGCGGGGCCCGAGGTGTTCCGCTGGGCCATCGAGGAGATGCCGGCCGTCGCCCGCGAGGCCCTGGACGCCGCCGGCGTCACGGCCGCCGACCTCGACGCCTTCGTCCCGCACCAGGCGAACCTGCGCATGATCGAGACGATCACCCAGCGGCTCGGCCTGCCGGAGCACGTGACCGTGGCCCGCGACGTGGTGCACAGCGGCAACACCTCGGCGGCCTCGGTGCCGCTCGCCGTGGCCCGCCTCAAGGAGCTGGGCGCCGTCGGCAGCGGCGGGCTCGCCCTCCTCGTCGGCTTCGGCGCGGGGCTCACCTGGGGCGCCCAGGTCGTCCGGCTGCCCTGACCGGCCGCACAGCAGGCCACCCCGCCCCTTCTTCGCCTCCTGTCCCCCTTCTTACGGGAACACCCTTGCGGATGCTTGGCCGAACGATGCATTCCGGCCAGCCGATCCGGTAATCGGCCTAGTGTCGAGAGCAGGCGCATCCCCGTACGAAGGCAGGAACCACCATGACCACCAGCCCGCCGTTCGCACACTTCGGCCCCGACGTGCTGCACGCCGCCCTGGGCGCGCTCCCGGCGCGCGCCGTCGAGGAGTTCACGGGTTCGTGGAACGACCTGCCGGCGGATGCCCACCTCGGCACCGACACGCCGTACCGCTTCCGCCGCTACGGCCTCTTCCGGATCCACCCGGACCGGCTGGAGCGCCTTCCGCACACCGCGTTCTTCCAGGACAAGTCGGTCAACAAGGTGCACGGCGGGGTGGAGCGGCTGTTCGCGCCGCTCGCCGGCGCGGTTGCCGGCGGCGAGGTGCTGCGGACGGTCGTGCACACCCTGCGCCGCCATCTCCCGGGCCCGCGGGCCGGCATGGACACCTGCGGCGTGCACCAGATACGCGTCACGGCCACGACCCGCGCCGAGGGCCACCCCGCGCCGGAGGGCATCCACCGGGACGGGCACTGCTACGTGGCCCAGGTGCTGATCCGGCGCGAGGACGTCCGGGGTGCGGAGTCGTGCCTGTACGACCTGCGCCGCCGCCCGGTGCACCGGGCCCTGCTCACGACCCCGCTGGAGACGATCGTCCTCGACGACCGCCGCCTGCTGCACGGCGTCTCACCGGTGCGGCCGGCGCCGGGAGCCGCGTCCGGCGTGCGGGACATGATGCTGGTCGACTTCTTCACGGCGGGGAAGCGGCCCTTGCCCGCCTGAGGCCCGGGGCCCCCGGCGCCGGAGGAAGCGGAAGCCCTACGCGGGCGGGCGCTGCGCGAGCCGCGGCAGGTGGAGGCCGAAGTGCAGGGCCCCCATCCGCACCGCGAACACGAGGGACGCCGCGACGGACGCGGCGGCGGTCGGGCCGGTGCCGAGGCGGTCCAGGATCAGGTACGCCACCGCGCCGAGCAGCGCCGCGGTGGCGTAGACCTCCTCCCGCAGCAGCAGCGGCGGGAACTCCCCGCACAGCACGTCGCGGATCACCTCTCCGGTCACGCCCGTGAGCACGGCGAGGATGACGGCGGCGAAGGGGGTGACGCCGGCGTCGATCGCGGCCCGCGCGCCGATCACGGTGACGACGGCGAGGCCGACGGCGTCGACGGTCATCAGCGAGCGGTGCGGCAGTTCGCGGTAGCGGAGGAAGACCATGGTCGCCACGGCCGTGGCCGCGATGACCGTGAGCAGGATCCAGTCGTGGGTCCAGTACAAGGGGTGGCGGCCGAGGATCAGGTCCCGCAAAGTGCCGCCGGAGATGGCGGCGGCGAAGGCGAGGACCAGCCCGCCGAAGGGGTCGAGCCGGGCGCGGTGCGCGGCCAGCACGCCGCTGGCCGCGAACGCGGCGATCCCGGTCAGGTAGAGCACGTGGAGCATCGCTCCAGCCAATCACCCGCGGCTCCCCCGCCGCCTCGGCCGATCGGCCGGAACCGCATCGGCCGAAGGGACGAGCCCCCGGCCGCTGCGGGCGGCGGTCACTCGGCGGTGCGGGCGACCACGTCCTCGATCCGGGGCGAGCGGTTGACGTGCAGGACCCCGAGCTCGCTGTAGCGGCCGGTGTCGTTGCTCCAGTCCAGGTTGCCGCGCATGCAGGCGCGGTTGGTGTCGAGGAAGAGCCGGGTGTTCTCGCGCTGTTCGGGAGTGAGGCCGAAGACGCCGCAGAGCCGGTCGGCCTCGGCCTCCAGTTGCAGGAAGCGGGCGGTGCGGCGGTGGATCATGCGCTGGACGTGGGCGATGGCCTCCGCGCGCGAGCACTGGTGCTCCATGCCGAGCAGCAGCACGGCGTTGTTGAGCTCTCCGTTGGCCAGGTCCTTCTCCAGGGAGTGCAGGTCGTTGGTGAGGGTGACGACCTCGGCCGTGATGGCGCGGGCCTCCAGGACGGCCATGCTCTGGTGGATCTCGGGGGGCGCCTCGAAGTGGCCGCAGCGCTCGGAGACGTCCACGACGACCTCGCTGCCGATGCCCAGGCGGCGCAGCTTCAGGTACGAGTCCATGCTGAGGACCGTGCCGCTGCGGCGGTTGACGGCCTCCGACACGTAGGTGAGGAAGTACTCCTCCCAGTGCCGTACGGACCGGGCGCGCCAGGCGGCGGACATGCCCAGCTGGGACTGCTCCCACAGCCCGGCCCAGACGCGGGCGAGCGGGAAGGAGGGGGTGACGTCCGCCGTGCCCGGCTCCTGGCGGGCGAGGGCCGCCATCTCGTGGCAGATCTCGTAGGTGGCGGCGGGGTCCTCCCCGAGCCCGCTGTCGAAGAGGTCGTCGAAAAAGAAGAAGAAGCTCTGCACGGCGAGCCCGAACGTCAGCTCACCGACGCTCACGCCGGGCAGGAAGCCGGCGGCGAGCCGCTCGATCCGCCAGGTCCGGTACCGCTCGACGTTGTGCGGGCTGCTCAGCAGACCGGCGGAGACCAGCCAGTGTTCGTTGCGCGCCCGCGCCACCTCCACGTAGGGGTTCAGCCGCTTGGGGAAAGGAATGTCCAGGGCGATGTCCTGTGGCATCGAGGCCAGCCTCCTTCAGGGCCGTGCTGAGCCGATCTCGATCCTTCCGCGGTGCCTGCCGGGGCCATTGCTCCACCTGCGCGTTCGCGGCCCGGCATGGCAGAGTGCTGCCCTTTTGGCACACCCATTAAAACGACAACCATATCTTCCATGGGTGCATTGGGGCCGCCCGGCGCACTCGCAGCCCACTGCATAGGACACGGGCCTTAGTCCACAAGCCGAGCGCCCCGCGAAGCCCTCGGCAGGGCTTAGCGGGGCGCAGTCGCGGCGGGGCGCCGGCACGGCGTCACCGCGTCACCGGTGGCCGGAAAGCGGCACCGGAAGGCGTCGGCGTTACTTCAGGGCGCTGCGCTTCTGCCACTGGTCCCAGCTCTCCTGCCAGACCTCCAGGCCGTTGCCGGGGTCGGTGACCTTGGTGCTGGTGGTGTTCTTGACCTCGACGGTGGAGCCGATGGGGAGGAAGTCGTAGGCGCGCTTGGCGTCCGAGGTGGTCATGCCGAAGCAGCCGTGGCTGTTGTTCTCCACGCCGATGGAGTTGTTCCACGGCGCGGAGTGCAGGAAGGTGCCGGAGGCGGTGAGGTGCGTGACCCACTTCGCGTCCAGCATCCACTCGTTGCCGTGGCCGATGGTGGCGGAGTCCATGACCTCGTCGGCGTTCTTGCTGCGGACGGTGTGGACGCCGCCGCGGGTGGGGTCGACCGCGGAGCCGGCGGAGCCCTTGATGGTGCCGACGGCCTTGCCGTCCTCGTACATGGTGAGGGTGTGCGAGGGCACGTCGATGACGGCCTTGTGGTCGGCGCCTATGGTGAAGCCGAAGTCGTAGTTGCGCGCGAACACGCCGCCCTCGCCGGTGTCGACGCCGGCCAGCAGGCCCTTGACGGAGACCTTGGTGCCGCTGGGCCAGTAGGTCTTGGGCCGCCAGTCGATGCGGTCCTGGCCGGACCAGTCCTTCACCCAGCCCCAGCCGCCCTCCACCTTCGGCTCGGAGGTGACGGTCAGGGACTTCTCGATCTCGGCGCGCTTGCTCTTGTCCACGGGGTGGTCGAAGAGGATCGAGACGGGCATGCCCGTGCCCACGGTCTGCCCGTTGGAGGGGGTGTTGGCGAGCTTGTTGACGCTGTCCGCCGCCTGCGTGGTGAAGGTCGCGCTCGCGGAGGCCTCCTTGCCCTTGCCGTCCTTGCCGCCCTTGGCCTTGGAGCGCACGGTGTAGGTCGTCTGCGGGCCGGCCTTGCCGTCGGAGGTCCAGGTGGCGCCGTCCTCGGCGAGCTTGCCGGGCACCTTGTCACCCTTGGTGTCCTTGACCTCGACCTCCGTCAGCCGCCCGCCCTCGGCGCGCACGGATATCGGGGAGCCGAATTTCACGTCCTTGCCGTCGCCGGGCGTGACGGTGATCTTCGGCTCGGCCCCCGCGTCGATACCGGCCCCGCCCGAACCTCCCGAACAGGCGCTGAGCACCAGCGAGCCCACAAGAGCGGCGGATGCCCACAGGGCGGAGCGACGACCCGTTCCGAGGTGCACGGTGAGACGACCTTTCTGGCTTTCTGCGCGTTATTCCTTCGCTCGTACAGATGATCCACACGCGTGTGCGGTTGCAGGAAGAAAAGAAACATTTGTGCATCAGAAGCCGGAAGGCCGGACTCCGCCCTGTGGGGGCGATCAGACTGACGGGTCGTCGCCGACGCTGACCGCCTTGTTCTCGCCGTCGACGAAGACCACGCGCGGCTTGAGGGCGCGGGCCTCGGCGTCCTCGACCGACGCGTAGGCGATGATGATCACGATGTCGCCGGGGGCGACGAGACGGGCGGCGGCGCCGTTGATGCAGACCACGCCGGAGCCGCGCTCGCCCTCGATGACGTAGGTCTCCAGGCGCGAGCCGTTGTTGACGTCGACGATGTGGACCTGCTCGCCGGGCAGCAGGTCGGCCTGCTCCATCAGCACGGGGTCGAGGGTCAGCGAGCCCACGTAATGGAGGTCGGCCCCGGTGACGGTCGCGCGGTGGATCTTGGACTTGAGCATGGTGCGGTACATGGAGACTCCTGATGTGTCGGCTCCCTGCCTGCTCGTGCAGGTCAAGGGCTCTCTCCGCACCTTACAACGGGCCCCTGACAGGGCCGCTCGCCCGGGCTGCCGGAGCGGGCGCGCGGGGCGCGGCGGACGGGCGGGGCCGCTTCGCCGCCCCGGTTTGGTGCGCCGCTCCACCTCCCGAATGAGTGAAGAAACAGGGTGGTTCACTATCCGCACCCGCCCGGGAAATGCCTCACCCATGGAGCCCTTCGCCCCTCCACCCGCCCCGCACGAACACGAACCCGTCGCCGTCGTGGGCACGGCCTGCCGGCTCCCCGGCGGCATCACCGGCCTCGGCGGCCTGTGGACGGCCCTCGCCGAGGAGAGAGACCTGATCACCGCGGGCCCGCCGGCCGGCCGGGTGGACGCGGCCCGCTTCCTGGACCCCGACGTGGAGCGCCCCGGCAAGGCGTACACGATGGCCGGCGGCTACCTCGGGGACGTCTCCGGCTTCGACCCCGAGTACTTCGGCATCTCGCCGCGCGAGGCCACGCACATGGACCCGCAGCAGCGGATGCTGCTGGAGATGACGGCCGAGGCGCTGGACGACGCGGCGATCGACGCGGCGGGCCTCGCCGGGTCGGACACGGCCGTCTTCGTCGGCATCAGCGACATGTCCTACGGCGGCTTGCAGATGGCCCGGCCCGAGGAGGTCACGGCGTACGCGATGAGCGGCTCCGCGCTGTCGATCGCGGCCAACCGGCTCAGTTACGTCTTCGACCTGCGCGGCCCCAGCATCGCCGTGGACACCGCCTGTTCCTCGTCGCTCACGGCCGTACACCAGGCGTGCGAGACGCTGCGGGCGGGCCGCGGCCGGGTCGCCCTCGCGGGCGGCGCGAACCTGCTCCTCAGCCCGTACCACTTCATCGGCTTCTCGCGCGCCCTGATGCTCTCGCCGCGCGGGCGCTGCGCTGCGTTCTCCGCCGGAGCCGACGGCTACGTACGGGCCGAGGGCGGCGGGATGGTGGTGCTGAAACGACTCTCCGACGCGCTGGCGGACGGGGACCGCGTGCACGCGGTCATCGCGGCCAGCGGCGCCAACTGCGACGGCAACACCTCGGGGATGACCGTGCCGAGCACGGAGATGCAGCAGCGGCTGCTGCACGAGGTGTACGAGCGGGCCGGGACCGGCCCCGACCAGGTGCTGTACTTCGAGGCGCACGGCACGGGCACGCCCGTGGGCGACCCGCTGGAGTGCCGGGCCGTCGGCGAGGCGCTGGGCCTGCGGCGGGCGAACGGGCCGCTGCCCATCGGGTCGGTGAAGACCAACCTGGGGCACGCGGAGCCCGCGTCGGGCATGGCGGGCCTGTTCAAGGGGATGCTGGTGCTGCGGCACGGCCGGATCCCGGCGTCGCTGCACGGCGAGCCCGCCAACCCGGAGATCGACTTCGCCGGGCTGAACCTCAGCCCGGTCGGCAGCATGCGCCCCGTGGCGGACTGCGGTGACGGCGGCGTGGTCGGGGTGAACAGCTTCGGCTTCGGCGGCGCGAACGCGCACGTGGTGCTGGGCGCGGCGCCGCCGCGGCAGCGCACGGTGCCGGCCGGGCCGCGGGGCCCCCTGCCGCTCGTGGTGTCCGCGCGCACCCGCAAGGCGCTGTCGGAGGCGGCCCGCGCCGTCGCGGAACGGCTGGACGGCGTCGGCGACCACGAGTTCTACGACGTGTGCTGGACGGCCTCCCGCAGGCGGACGCGGCACCCGCACCGCGCGGCCGTCCTGGCCGCGGGGCCCGGGGACGCGGCGGCGCAGCTCGCGGCCCTCGCGGCGGACGAGAACGCGCTGGCGGCCGCCTCCGCGCACGTCGAACGGCCCGCGCAGGGCGGCGTGGTGTTCGCCTTCTGCGGCAACGGCACGCAGTGGGCGGGCATGGGCGCGGCCCTGATGGCACAAGAGCCGGCGTTCCGCACGGCGGTCGGGGAGGCGGACCGGCACCTGGAGCCGCTGCTGGGCTGGTCGGTGGCGGAGCTGCTGGCGGCGGGGGCGGGGGCGGACGCGGGTTTGGAGGACACGCCCGGCGAGCGGGGGATGGCCGGCGCCGAGCGGATGGGCGATACCGCGTTCGCGCAGCCCGCGCTGTTCGCCTTCCAACTCGGGCTCGTCGCGCTTCTGGAGGAGTACGGGGCCGTTCCGGCCGCCGTGCTGGGGCACAGTGTCGGCGAGGTCGCGGCGGCGTACGTCTGCGGGGCGCTGGACCTGCCGGCCGCGGCGCGCGTGGTCGCCGAGCGCAGCCGGGCGCAGGCCGCGACGGCCGGTACGGGGCGGATGGCCGCGGTCGGGCTGGGCGAGCAGGAGGCGGCGGAGGCGATCGCGGGGTACGGCGGGCGGCTGGAGGTCGCCGCGGTGAACAGCGCCCGGGACGTGACGGTGTCCGGGGAGCCGGGAGCGCTGCGGGAGCTGGGCCGGGAACTGGCCGTCCGGGACGTGCCGTTCCGCGAGCTCGCCGTGGACCACGGCTTCCACAGCGCCGCGATGGACCCGGTCGAGGAGCCGCTGCGGGCGGGCCTGGCCGGCCTCGTCTCCCGCGAGCCGCGGCTGCCGATGTACTCCACGGTGACGGGCGGGCTCGTCACCGCCGGGCAGCTGGACGCCGCGTACTGGTGGCACAACGCCCGCCGTCCGGTGCGGTTCGCGGACGCGGTGGGGCGGGCGGCCGGGGCGGGGCTCGCGGCGGTGGTGGAGATCGCCCCGCACCCGGGCCTGGCCGGTGCACTGAACCGCATCGCCTCCGACGCCCGGAGCGGCTCGTTCCCCGTCGTCTCCCCCGTGACCCGGGAGCTGTGCGACGGCGCGGCCGTACGCCGGGCCGCCCTGCGGCTGCTGGCCGCGGGAAGCGTGAACGGCGTGCACGGCAACGGCGGGGGCGGCGTGGACCGCTGGTTCCCGCGGCCCGGCGCGGTCACGGGCCTGCCGTCCTATCCGTGGCAGCGCGAGCCGTACTGGCACGGCACTCCGGAGCACTGGGTGCGGACCAGCGGCGACGGCGTGCTGGTGCACCCGCTGCTCGGCGAGCGCGCCCCCGTCCTGGAGCCGACGTGGCACACGCCCGTCGAGCGCACCCGTACGCCGTGGCTGGCCGACCACCGCGTCGCCGGGGCCGTGGTGATGCCCGCGACGGGGTTCGTCGAACTGGCCCTGGCCGCCGGGCGGGAGGCGTTCGGCGGCCCGGCCGAGCTCGACGACCTGGAGATCACCCGTGCGCTGCCGCTGACCTGGGACGCGGCGATGGACGTGCGCTTGCAGACGTCGCTGTCGGACGAGGACGGCATCGTGCGCGTCGCCAGCCGCACCGGCGACTCGGGCGGCTGGCGGCTGCACGCCCGCGGCCGGATCCGGCGCCTGGCGGCCGAACGGCCCGCGCCGGCCGACCCGGCGGAGGTGCGCGGGCGGTTGCCCGGCCGCGTCACCGGCGAGGAGCACTACGCCGCGGTCGCCGCGGCGGGCCTGGCCTACGGCCCGGCGTTCCGGGTGCTGCGCGAGCTGCGCACCGGCCCCGGCGAGGTCCTCGCCGCGTACCACTGCGACCCGCCGGACGACGGCTACGGCGGGTACGTGGTCCATCCCGCGCTGCTCGACGGGGCCCTCCAGGCCGGGGCGCCGCTGCTGGCGGACGCGGAGACCGGCTTCCTGCCGTCGGCCGTCGACGGGGTCCGCATGTGGGCGCCGCCGCCCGCGGACGGGCTGGTGCACGTGCGGCAGCGCTCGCGCAGCTCGCGCGAGGCCGTGTGGGACATCACGGTCGTGGGCGAGGACGGCGCGGTGGCGCTGGAGCTGACGGGCTGCCGCCTCCAGCGGCTGGTCCTGCCGGCCGGGGACCGCGGCGAGGAGTACGTCCCGGTGCTGCGCGCCGCGCCGCTGCCCGGCCAGCCGGTGCCGGCGTGGGTACCGCCGTCGCCGGCCGAGGTGGCCGCGGCGGCGGAGGGGGAGCTGGAGCGGCTGCGGAGGCTGCCGTCGATCCAGCGGTACGGGACGGCCGACACGCTTCTGCGGCGGCTCACCGGGGCCGGTGCGGCCCGGGCCTTCGCGCAGCTGCTCCCGGGACAGGACGCCTTCACGTTCGGCGACCTCCTGGACGCCGGGGTGCTGCCGCGGCACGAGGGGCTGGTGAGGCTGCTGGCGCGCACGGCGGAGAAGGAGGGGTTGCTGGAGCCCGCCGGGGAGGGCTGGCGGCGGCTGGGGACCGGGGAGCCGCCGGAGGCGCGCGAGGTGTCCGGGCTCGCCGACTACCTCCCCGCGCACGCCCTCAGCCTGCGTTTCGCCACACGGTTGCCGGAGCTGCTCCGCGGGCGGTGCGACCCCCTGGAGCTGCTGTTCCAGGACAGCGGCCCGGAGCTGGTCCAGCAGTACTACGACATCAACCCGCCGGTCGCGGTCCACAACGACATGGCCGCCGCGCTGCTGGCCGCACTGATCCGCGCCTGGCCCGCGGACCGGCCGTTGCGCGTCCTGGAGGTGGGCGCCGGCACCGGCGGGCTGACCGTGCGCCTCTTGCCGCTGCTGGACGACCGCGCCCAGTACGTCTTCAGCGACGTCTCCGGCGCCTTCTTCCCGACGGCTCAGGCCCGGCTCGGCGAGAACCCCTGCCTGACGTACCGCGTCTACGACCTGGACACCGACCCGGAGGAACAGGGCTTCGACGCGGGCTCCTTCGACGTCGTCGTCGCCGGGTTCGCCCTGCACACGGCCACCGACCTGCGGGCGGCCCTGCGGCGGCTCGCGCGGCTGACCGCCCCGGGCGGCCATCTGCTGGCGCTGGAGCTGCACGATCCGGAGGTCGTGGCGCTGCTGTTCGCCACGCTGGAGGACTTCTGGGAGGTCCGCGATCCGGAGCTGCGGCCCGAAAGCATCCTGCTGCCGCGCGAGCAGTGGCCGGACGTGCTGGCCGGGAGCGGATTCCGGGACGCGGTGCACCTGGGAGTCGCGGACGCGCCCCTGAACGAGCACTTGTCGCTGCTCCTCGCCCGTACCCCGGCGGAGGCCCGTACCCCGGCGGAGAGAGGTGCCCCGCCGGCCGTCCCCGCCGGGCCGCCCGCCCGCGACTCCTGGCTCCTCGTCACCGAGGACGCCTCCGAGAGCGCCCTGGGCACGCTGGTGGCCGCGGAGCTGACCGCCGCGGGCCGCACGGCGGCGCGCGTGGTGCCGCTGCCGGAGGGCGCGGAGGGGTGGCAGGACGTCCTGCGGGAGGCGCCGTCCGCGGCAGTGGTGCTCATGCTGGGCACGGCGGCGGACCGGGCCGCCGAAGGCGACCCCGCCGCCTGCACGGAGACGGCCGTGCGCCGGGCGGCCGCGCTGCGTTCCCTCACCCTCGCCGATCAGGCGCTGCAAGGCACGGCGCGGCGCCACCTCGTCCTGGTGACCCACCCCTGCGGGGCCCTGCCCGCCCCGGAACGGCCGGCCTTCCCCGGCCAGGCGGCGGTCTGGGGCGCGACCCGTACCCTGGCCAACGAATCGGGCATGACCGTACGGCGCGTCTCTCTCGACCGCGGGCCGGGCCCGGCCGAGGACGCGGTGCGGCTGGCCCGCGAGCTCCTCGCCGCCGCGCCCGAGGCCGAGCAGGACGAGGACGAGGTCGCGCTGACCCGGGGCGGCCGGTTCGTCCACCGCTTCGAGCGCGCCGCGCCGGTCCCGGAGCCGGCCGGTCCGGACAGCGGGGTCGCCTACCGGCTGCACGTCCAGGACCAGGGCCTGGCCTACGGGCTGCGGTGGACCGAGACGACCGCCGGGGAGCCGGGGCCGGACGAGGTGGTGATCGCGGTACGCGCCGCGGCGCTCAACTACCGCGACGTGATGGTCGCTACGGGGCTCCTGCCGCCGATGGCCGAGGACGGCGTCTCCTCGGAGGACTATCTGGGCCTGGAGGGGGCCGGGGTCGTCACCGCCGCCGGGGAGGACGTCACGGAACTCGCCGTGGGTGACCGGGCGTTCGGCCTGTTCCCGGGCGCCTTCGCCTCCCACGTGCGGATCCCGGCCGCCGCCCTGCGCCCGGTTCCCGGCGGCATGACCTTCGCGGAGGCCGCGACCCTGCCGGCGGTGTTCTTCACCGTCCAGCACGGTCTCAAGCACCTCGCGCGCCTCCGGCCGGGCGAGACGCTCCTCGTCCACGGCGCCGCGGGCGGAGTCGGCCTGGCCGCCGCGCAGTACGCCTCGCTCGTCGGCGCCCGGGTCATCGCGACGGCCGGCAGCCCCGCCAAGCGGGAGGTGGCACGCGCCCTCGGCGCGGAACTGGTGCTGGACTCGCGCACCCACGCCTTCGCCGACCTGGTCCGTGCCCACACGGGCGGCCGGGGCGTCGACGTCGTGCTGAACTCGCTCAGCGGCGAGGCGGCGGCCCGCACCCGTGAACTCCTCGCCCCCTGCGGGCGGTTCATCGAGCTCGGCAAGCGGGACGTCCTCGGCAACCAGCGCATGCTCCAGCGGGCCCTGGCCGGGAACTCCACGCACTGCGTCGTGGACGCCGCCGGCCTGGTCTGGCAGGCGCCCGGCCACGCGGCCGTCGTGTTCGACGAGGTCCTCGCGCACGTCCGGGCGGGCGACTACCTTCCGCTGCCCCACCTGGCCTACCCCGCCCACCGCGTCGAGGAGGCGTTCCGCCTCCTCCAGCACTCCAAGCACATGGGCAAGATCGTGATCACGTTCGACGAACCGGTCCCCGTCCACCGCGCGCCCCGCTCCCCGCGGCCCGCCGCCGACGGGACGTGGCTCGTCACCGGAGGCCTGGGCGGCTTCGGCGCGGAGACCGCCCGCCGGCTGGCCGCGCGCGGCACCCGCCGGCTGGACCTCGTCAGCAGGCGCGGCGAGGACGCTCCCGAGGCCGGCGAACTACTCGCCGGGCTGCGTGCGCAGGGCATCGACGTACGGGCGCACGCCGCTGACATCAGCGACGCGGAGGCGGTGCGCGGGCTGGTGGCGGGCCTCGAAGCGGACGGCCGTCCCGTCCGGGGCGTCGTGCACGCCGCCATGCACCTGGAGGACGACCCGCTGACGGAGCTCACCGACGAACGGCTCCGTGCCGTCCTCGCCCCGAAGTGGACCGGCGCCCTCCTGCTGGACGAGCTGTGCCCGCGAGCGGACTTCGTCGTCTACTCCTCGATCAGCGCCGCGGTGGGGATGACGCACCAGGCCGCCTACGCGGCGGCCAACCTCGCGATGGAGGCGCTCGTACGGGCGCGGCGGGCCGCGGGCCGCCCCGGCCTGGCCGTGGCCTGGGGCGCCATCGACCGCGTCGGCTACGTCGCCCGCAACGACCTGGCGGCCGTCCTGAGCGCCGTCGGCGCCCTCCCCGTCGAACCGGACGACGCCCTGACCGCGATGGACGGCATGCTCGGCAGGGGAACGGAGCGGGCCGCGTTCGCCCGCCTCGACTGGGGCCGGACCACGGGGCTCTTCCCGTCCGTGAACCGCCCCCGCTTCGCCGGCCTGGTGCCCGCCGTGGTCGAGGGCACCACCTGGCGCCTGGAAGAGCTCCTCGGCCGGCTCGCCGGCGCCGCCCCCGCCGAGGCCTTCACCCTCGTCGAGGACCTCATCACGTCCATGGTCGCCGACACCCTCCGCATGCCCGCGGAGGAGGTGTACCGGCACCGGCCGCTCCAGCAGTACGGCATGGACTCGCTCATGGGCATGGAGATGCTCGCCAAGTTCCGCACACACCTCGACCAGGAGGTGCCGGTCATGGAGCTCCTGCACTCCGACGGCTCCGTCCACGGCATCACCGAGACCGTCCTGCCCCACCTCATGAAACAGGCCCGGGCCGGCACGGTGCCCGCCGGGCTCCCCGCCCTGCCCGGCGTGCTCCCGGCCGCGCCCGGCGGCCCGGAGAAGGGCGAGGCGGGCAAGGCGTGACCGTCGTCATCACCGGCGCCACGGGCTTCCTCGGCTCCCGGCTGCTGCGGGCCCTGCTCGCCGGCGGCCGGCCCGTGGCGGCCCTCGGCCGCGACGGCGCCGGGCAGCCCCTGGCCGCCCGGCTGGAGGCCGCGCTGCGCGCGTGCGGTGCCGGTGAAGGCGAACTCGCCCGGGCACGCGACCTGCTGACCGCCGTGCCCGCCGACCTGACCCGGCCCGGGCTGGGCCTGAAGCCCGCGGACCACGACCGGCTCGCCGAGGAGGCCGAAGCCGTCTGGCACTGCGCCGCCGCCCTGTCGCTGATCGGCACCGAGGACACCCTCGCCCCCGTCAACGTCGGCGGCACCCGCCACGTCGCCGGACTCGCCGGCCGCTCCCCCGGCCACGTTCCCCTGCTGTACTTCAGCACCGCCTATGTGGCCGCCGAACCGGCGAGCGACCAGGCGGAGGAGCTGCCCATGTCCTCCGCCCTGCATGCCGTCACCGGCTACGAACGGACCAAGCTGCGGGCCGAAGCCGTCGTGCGGGACTGGGCCGCGGACCGGCGGCGCCCGGCCGTGATCCTGCGCCCCAGCCTCCTGGCCACCGACCGGCCGCTGCCCGCGGGCGCCGCGCAGCAGCCCCTGTCCGCGCTCGGCACCGTCCTGGCCGAGCTGATCGGCCGGATCCCCCCGCTGCTGCGGCGGAGCATCCTGCACAAGCGGCCCGGCCTGCCCCGCCTGCGCCTGCGCCTCCAGGGCGACCCCGCAGCCCACATGAACATCGTCCCCGTCGAGTACGCCGTCGGCGCCGCGCTGCGCCTGGCCGCCCTGGAGCACCCGCCGGGCGCCGCCACGTACCACCTGGTGCATCCGGTGGAGACGCCCGCGCCGCTGCTGATCGAGGCCGTGGGCGGGCTCGTCCCCGGCGTCGAGCTGGTGCTGCAAGCCGCGGTCGACCGCCCCAACCTCATCGAGCAGCAGATCAACCCGATGCTGGCGAACTTCCTCCAGCGGGACTGGCGCAGCCGCTCCGACGGCCACACGCCGCTGCACGAGGTCCTGCCCGGCCTGGCCGGGCCCGCCCCCGTCGATCTCGCCTACCTGAGGGCCGCCATGAACTTCCTTGTTTCCGAGCTCGGTTGACAGTCGAGAAGGGACCCGCCGTGGAACCGTCCGAGGGCAGGACATCGTGGAAGAAGGCCGCGGTCGTCGCCGTGCCGGCGCTCGCGGCGGTCGCCGCGATGGCGGTCGGGATGGCGGAGGGCGTGCTGGCGTCGTCGTTCGCCGTGTCGGGGTCGGCGTTCCAGGTGTCGTCGGGCGCGCTGTCGAGCAAGGGTCTCGCGTCGTACGTCCACGTCGACCGGTCCGCCGACGGCGCCGGCCACCCGGTCGCCCTGCTCGGGCTCGGCGAGGCGACGCTCTCCGACATCTGCCAGTCCGCGCAGGTCGCCACGCCGCTGGGCACGGTCGTGTTCAAGCTGACGGCGGGCGGCACGGCCGGGGAGGTGCGGGCGAGCAACCTCGTCCTCGACAGCGAGGACCTGACCGGGGACGCCTCCTTCGGCCGGGTCCAGATCGGCCGGGACGCCTCCACGCTGGACACCGTGCCCGGTGTCCGGGGCGAGGCCGGGCAGTTCGGGTTGCAGGCCTCCGAGGTGTCGGTGTCGGGGGTGCGGTCGCACGCCCGGTCGGCCACCGGCGGCGACTTCAAGCTCAAGGGACTGGCGCTGGACGTGCAGCTGAACGGCAAGGCGTGTTTCTGACCCGGCGGACCCGGGGGACCCGGCGACGGGCCCGGTTCGCGGCCTGGCGGCGGACGCGGCCGTTCTGGGCGGGCGCCCTGCTCGTCCTCGCCGGCGCCGAGATCGCCGCCGTGCCGCTGGCGCCCGTGTCGGTCCTGGTCGGCCTGGGGCTGGGGGGCGTCGCCGCGCTCGGCATCGGGGCGGCGCTCGTCGCGGCGGGCCTGTTCCTGTGGTTCCTGCCGCACACCCGGCACTACGTCGGGATGCACGCGGTGATCCTGTCGGTGCTGTCCTTCGCGGTGACGAACCTGGGCGGGTTCCTCGCCGGCATGCTGCTGGGGATCGCCGGCGGGGCGATGGGGTTCGCGTGGAGCCCGGGGCAGCAGCCGCCCGCGCAAGCCTCGGAGCAGCCGGCGCCGGAGCCCCCGCGGCTGCCGGACCCGGACCCGGGCGCGGCCGCGCACCCGCCGCACAAGACGCTGGCGGTCGCGCTGCCCTTCGTGCTCCTCGCCGCGACCGCCGTCCCCGCGCCCGGCCCGCGCCCGCCGGCCCCCGTCCCGGGCTCCGTGAGCGTGCCGCGCACGCCGCCGACCGTGACCACGACCCGGTTCACCCCGGACGGCTTCACGCTCGCCCGCGTCGCCGAAGTGCCGACCGCGGACGGCCCGCGCAGGGCGATGGTGCTGAGCATGCGGGCGGCGTCCCTGCGCGACTACCGGCTGCGGACGCGGGACGGCGGCGGCGCCGAACTGGCCCTGGACGCCGACGAGCTGAGGCTGGGCGGGCGGGTGACGCTGTACCTCACCCGGCTCACCGGCTGCGTCCAGGGCATCCTCTGCCTCACCTTCACCCCGGACCGGCTGCCCGTGCCGCCGGTGGCGCCGCCGTTCGTCTTCATGACGGACGTCACGGCGGAGCAGGCCCTGGTGGCCAGCGGCACCATCGGCGCCGCCGGCCTGGCCCTCAGGCCCGGCCGTTCCCCTGCTCCCCCACCGGCTCCCCCACCGCCGTGAGCGCCTCGGTGAGCCACTCCGTCCAGAACGTCTCCAGGCCGATGCCGCCGCGCAGCACCACGTGGCGCAGCCGGTCCTCCGCGCTGTCGCGCTCGGGCGGGAAGTCGCGCTCCTCGATCGCCCGGTACTCCGCCAGCTGGCGCCGGTGCAGGTCCAGGTGGCGCCGGATCTCCTCCGCCAGGCCGGCCGTGCCCACGACGGCCGCGGCCCGCATCCGCAGCAGCAGGGGGTCGCGGACGGGCCGGGGGGCGCCGGCCTCGGCGACCCACGCGCTGAGCGCGGCCCGGCCGTCGGGCAGGACCTCGTACTCCTTCTTCTGCCCGCGCGCGGGGGCGGCGGGCAGGGCGCGGATCAGTCCCGCCTTTTCGAGCCTGCCCAGCTCCCGGTAGATCTGCTGGTGCGTGGCGGACCAGAAGTAGCCGATCGACTTGTCGAAGCGGCGGGCCAGCTCCAGCCCGGAGGAGGGCTTTTCGAGGAGTGCGGTGAGGATCGCGTGCGGGAGGGACATGCCCGCATCCTAAGGACCGGACGCGGGCACGGGCCCTCGTCGTCTCAGATCTCCGCGGCCAGCTCCGTTCCCTGGCGTACGGCGCGCTTGGCGTCGAGTTCGGCGGCGACGTCGGCGCCGCCGATGACGTGGACGGAGTGCCCGGCCGCGCGCAGCTCCTCGTACAGCTCGCGGCGCGGCTCCTGGCCGGTGCAGAGCACGACGGTGTCGACGGGCAGGACGGTGGGCGTGCCACCCACGGTGATGTGCAGGCCGTCGTCGTCGATGCGGTCGTAGGTGACGCCCGCGGTCATGGTGACGCCGCGGTGCTTGAGCTCGGTGCGGTGGATCCAGCCGGTGGTCTTGCCGAGCCCGGCCCCGACCTTGGTGGCCTTGCGCTGGAGGAGGTGCACAGTGCGCGGCGGCGCGGGCCGGTCGGCCTCGCCGAGGCCGCCGGGCGTGCGGTAGCCGGTGTCGACGCCCCAGCGGCGGAAGTACGTCTCCGGGTCGAGGCTCGCGCCGTCGCCGCTGTCGGTAAGGTACGCGGCGACGTCGAAGCCGATGCCGCCCGCGCCGACGACGGCCACGCGCTCGCCGGCTTCGGCCCCGTCGCGCAGGACGTCGAGGTAGCCGAGCACGCTGGGGTGGTCCGTGCCGGGGATGTCCGGGGTGCGGGGGGTGACGCCGGTGGCGAGGACGATCTCGTCGTACGCGGCGGCCGTGAGATCCGCGGCGGTCACGGGGGTGGACAGGCGGACGTCGACGCCGTGGAGGGACAGCTGCGTGCGGTAGTAGCGCAGGGTCTCCTCGAACTCCTCCTTGCCCGGGATCCGCTTGGCGATGTTGAGCTGCCCGCCGATCTCGGCGGCCGCGTCGTACAGCGTGACGGCGTGGCCGCGCTCGGCGGCGGAGACCGCGAAGGCGAGGCCCGCGGGGCCCGCGCCGACGACGCCGATGCGCTTGCGGCGGCGGGTGGGGGCGAGGACGAGCTCGGTCTCGTGGCAGGCGCGCGGGTTGACCAGGCAGGACGTGATCCTGCCGCTGAAGGTGTGGTCGAGGCAGGCCTGGTTGCAGCCGATGCAGGTGTTGATCTCGTCGGCCCGGCCGGAGCGCGCCTTGGCGACGAAGGCCGGGTCGGCGAGGAAGGGCCGGGCCAGGGACACCAGGTCGGCGTGGCCCTCGGCGAGCAGCTTCTCGGCGAGCTCGGGGGTGTTGATGCGGTTGGTGGTGACCAGGGGGACGGACACGGAGCCCATGAGCTTCTTCGTCACCCAGGCGTACGCGCCGCGCGGCACCGACGTGGCGATGGTCGGGATCCGGGCCTCGTGCCAGCCGATGCCGGTGTTGATGATCGTGGCGCCGGCGGCCTCGATCTCCTTGGCGAGGGTGGTCACCTCGGCCAGGGAGGAGCCGCCGGGCACGAGGTCGAGCATCGACAGCCGGTAGATCAGGATGAAGTCCGGGCCGAGGCGCTCGCGGGTGCGGCGGACGATCTCCAGGGGGAAGCGGATCCGGTTCTCGTACGTGCCGCCCCAGCGGTCGGTGCGCCGGTTGGTCGCGGCGGCGGTGAACTCGTTGATCAGATAGCCCTCGGAGCCCATGATCTCGACGCCGTCGTAGCCGGCGTCCCGGGCGAGCTCCGCGGTCCGCACGAAGTCCTCGACGGTCTCCTCGACCTCGTCCCCGGTGAGGGCGTGCGGGACGTACGGGCTGATGGGCGCCTGGATCGCGCTGGGGGCGACGAGGCCGGCGTGGTGGGCGTAGCGGCCGAAGTGGAGGATCTGCAAGGCGATGCGGCCGCCCTCGCGGTGGACGGCGGCGGTCACGGCCCGGTGCTCCTCGGCCTCGGCCGCGGTGGTCAGCTTGGCGCCGCCCTCCCAGGGGCGTCCCCGGTCGTTGGGGGCGATGCCGCCGGTGACGATCAGCCCGGCGCCGCCGCGGGCGCGCTCGGCGTAGAAGGCGGCCATCCGTGCGAAGCCGTGCTCGGCCTCCTCCAGCCCGACGTGCATCGAGCCCATGATCACGCGGTTGGGAAGGGTGGTGAACCCGAGGTCGAGGGGGCTCATGAGGTGCGGATACGGGCTCATCGGGGGCCTTTCTCACGGTGCGGTCGTACCAGTTCTAGAGCCCCCGAGGCACTTTTGCAACTAGTTGCATAAGGTTCTGCACCGTTCCAAGATCAACTACAACTTTGCCAACCCTTGGTGTTGTTGACCCAATCCATGCACGAGCCTCAAGATCACCCCCCGGAATCACTGATTCCGCCGCATGGAACCAGTGGCTCCCTCACGTGAGTTGAGAGGCAGGAGATCACGTTGAACAAGCAGGCGATGCGCAACGGCGCCAGACTGGCGGCCCTTTCGGCGGCCGCGCTCGGACTGATGGCGGCCATGGCCGCCCCGGCCGCCGCCGACGACCAGCCCACGCGCAAGCAGCTCATAGCCGACTGCTCGTCCGGCGAGGGGAAGTGCAGCTTCAACGACCCCGTGCTCGGCAAGGCGTTCCTCGGCGAGTTCCGCCAGGTGTCCAACTCGCTCTACAACTGCAGCACCTCGGACGCCACGCAGTCGATGGGCTGGTCCGACTCGGTGGGGTCGACGGACTCCGTCGGCGTCTCCGTCACGGCCGGCGGCAAGATCGCGGGCATCGTGGACGTCAGCGTCACCGCGAACTACGGCCACACGTGGTCGAGCAACCACGAGGAGAACAGCTCGCTGAACATGACGGTCAAGCCCGGCGAGGTCGGCTGGATCTCCCGCGCCCAGGTGATGCAGACCGTCACGGGCACGTGGCAGACCCACTACGACAGCCCGAAGTGGGGCCACTACTACTGGTACGTGCCGGACACCATCACCGGCCCGGCCGCCAACGGTACGGACGGCAAGAGCAACGCGGTGGTCGTCAAGTCCCGCAAGATGACCGCGGAGGAGAAGGCGTCCTGCTCCGCCGGCAGCAAGTCGGGCCGGGCGTTCGTCGCCAAGCGCTGACGCGCTTCCCCGTGACCCCGTGCGGCGGCGGAGCGCTCCGCCGCCGCACGGGGCGTCCCGGATCACCAGGTGACGGGCATCCCCGCGGGCATGATGGCCATGCGGTTGGGCACCCACGGGACCTCGTCCGCGGGCACCGCGAGGCGCAGGCCCGGCAGGTGGTCCAGCAGGGCCTGGAACGCCGTCTCGGACTGGCGGCGGACCAGGTGCGCGCCCGCGCAGTGGTGCCGCCCGTAGCCGAAGCGCAGGTGCGGGTTGGGCGACCGGCCGGGGTCGAAGTCCGCGGCGTCCTCGAAGGCGCCGGGGTCGAAGTTGACGGCGTCGAGGGAGAGCAGGATCAGGTC
Source organism: Streptomyces klenkii (assembly GCF_003626645.1). GTDB lineage: Bacteria > Actinomycetota > Actinomycetes > Streptomycetales > Streptomycetaceae > Streptomyces > Streptomyces klenkii. The sequence goes on from NZ_RBAM01000016.1 coordinate 64,944, forward strand.
CCCCTCCTTGACGGCCTCCGTGCCGAGCTCGCCGTCCTGCGTGACGAAGCGGGGGATCGCGTTGCCCAGGACGACGCTGCACCGCAGCAGTTCCTCGACGCACCGGGGCATGAGCTCCGGCTGCGCGCGCAGGGTGTCCATGAGCTCCGGGCGCCGCAGCAGGTTGAGGGCCGCGACGCCGAGGAAGCTCGCGAAGTCCTCGTAGCCGGTGACGTAGAGCATGGCCGCGATGTTGGAGAACTGCCGCTCGTCGAGCGCCTGCTGCCGGCCGTCGAGCTCCTCGCGCGCGTTGAGTCCGGCGAGGCGGTCCAGGAGGCCGCGGGGCTCGGCCGGGCGGGCGGCGGTGTACTCCTGCATGTAGACGCGGAGCTCCTCCCAGTTGCGGGCGAGCTCCTCGTCGGTGGCCGTCTTCATGGTCAGGTCGAGGTCGGCGCGGACGGCCAGCCAGTGGCGGTCCTCGAACGGCAGGCCCAGCAGGCGGCACATGCACTGCGCGGCGACCCATTCGGCGAAGTGGCGCTGGAGGTCGCCGGGGGCGCCCTCGCGGACCATGGCGTCCAGGCCCTGGACGGTGATCCCGGCGACCCAGTCGGCCGGCAGGTCGGGCTGCTTGCGGCCGAGCGCCTTCAGAGCCTCGTCGCGCAGCCCGGCGCGCTGGAGATGGTTCATGGCGTCCAGCAGCTCGGGCGCGAGGATCGGGGCGTCCTGGGTCGGGCCGCCGGGCGCGCCCAGCACCGACCGGGCGAACTTGCGGTCCCGCAGCACCTGCTGGGCGAGCTCGTAGCCGGTGACCAGCCAGGCCTCACCGCCCGCGTTCGTGCGGACCCTGGCCACCGGGCAGCGGCTTTGCAGGTCGTGGAGCTCGGGGGCGAGCCGGTCGCCCCGGTCGCTGAAGGGGTAGTGGGGCAGGGCCTGTTCCGGTGCGGACACGGTACGCGAAACCTTTCGGGGGCTGGGGGCGGGCGAAGCGGGCGGGGTGGGCGGGGTCACCAGCGGACCGGCAGCCGGGCCGGGGCGCGCAGCGGCGTGGTCTCGTCCCAGGGCAGGGAGTCCGCCGGCTCGGCGAGCTCCAGGTCCGGCAGCTTCTCCAGCAGCACGCGCAGGGCGACGGACAGCTGGAGCCGGGTGAGGTGGGCGCCCGTGCAGTAGTGGGGCCCGTAGCCGAACGCGGTGTGCGCGTTGGGCGAGCGGGTCAGGTCGAGCAGGTCGGGCTCGGGGAAGGCCTCCGGGTCGCGGTTGGCGGAGGCGATCACGGGGAGGACGGCGTCGCCGGCGCGGATCCGCTGCCCGTGCAGCGTGAAGTCCTCCAGGGCGACGAGGACGTTGATCGCGTTCATCAGCGGGACGTACCGCAGCAGCTCCTCCACCGCGGCATCGATGCCCTCGGGCTCGTCGCGCAGCCGGCGGAGCTGCCCGGGGTGGGTGAGCAGCGCCAGCAGGGCGTTCGCGGTGTGCTGGATGTTGGTCTTGTAGCCCGCCATGAGCATGGTGACGACGAAGCTGACGACGTCGTCGCGGGTCAGGTCGCCGCCCTCCCGGCGGCTCTCGGCGAGGAGGAGACTGATGTAGTCGTCCCCGCCTGCCCCTCCTGCCCCTCCTTCTTCGAATTCCTTCTCCCTGCGGTCGATCAGGCCGGACGCGTAGTCCTGAAGGGCGTAGAGCGCCTCAAGGATCTCGTCCATGGACAGGCCGGCGGCGCTGAGCAGGGTGAGGGTGTGCGGCAGGTAGAGGTCGCGGTCCTCGTGCGGCAGGCCGACCGTCTCGCACAGGACGCGCAGCGGCAGCGGCTCGGTGAAGGACGCCACGAGGTCGCCCGTCCCGTCCGCGGAGCCGCGCACCATGGTGTCGATCAGCTCCTCCGCCATGGCGCGGATCCGCGGGGCCATGAACTCCAGCCGGCGGCGGCTGAAGAGCGGGGACACGGCGCGGCGGACGCGGGTGTGGTGCTCGCCGGTCATCTCCAGGAAGGTGGGCAGGCACGGCGGCGGGGCGTCGGCGTCCTCGCGGGGCGGCCAGGCGGAGAGCAGGGGCCGGGTGAGCCGGGGGTCGGCGAAGGCGGCGCGCACGTCCTCGTGGCGGCTGATGAGCCAGCCCGTCTCGCCGTTGGGCATGAGCGCCTTGACGACGGGCTGCTCGGCGCGCAGGCGCGCGTAGGCGCAGGGCGGGCCAGGGTCGGCGGGGTCGAAGGCCGGGACGGTCATGGGGGCGTCAGTGGCGCCCGTTTCATCGGTGGATGTCATGTCATGCCCCCTCGGCGGCGGTGCGTTCGGGCCGGGCGATGTAGCCGGAGGTGAAGAAGTACTCCAGGTAGCGGTCGAGGAGGGCGGCGTCGACCGGCGGGCACTCCAGCCCGCTGCCGGCCAGCGCCTCCTCGGCGTTGCGCCGCCCCAGGACGGGGAAGACGCCGTTGAGGTACATCTCCTTCACGGAGATGTCGGCCTTGTTGCTCCGGTCGACGCACAGGGAGACGAACGGGGCCGTGGGGCTGGTGGGGTTGCGGGCGACGTGGCGGACGAGTTCGCCGACCCACTGCCCGTACGGCAGCGTCCGCAGCGCGAAGCCGGCCGCCCGCATGCGGTCGAGGACGCCGGCCAGCGTGGCCGGGCGGGGGTTGGTGACGTGATAGACCCGCCCCGTGGCCGGGCGCTGCGTGGCGATGTGGACCACGGCCTCGGCGAGGTGGTCCACGGGCACGAAGTCCATCGGAAGGTCGATGCCGGGCGCGAGGCCCGTCTCGGCGATGGTCTTGAACAGCGAGCAGATCGCCGTCTCGGTGTTGCAGGCGCCGTGCTGCCGGTCGCCGGTGACCTCGTACGGCCGGTACACGGCCGTCGGCAGGCCCTGTTCCGCCGCGCTGCGCAGCACCCCTTCGGCCACCCACTTGCTCTCCGCGTAGCCCATGGTGAGCCCGTCGGCGTGGTCGAGCGGCAGGTCCTCGTCGACGGTGCGCACGCCGGCCGTGCCGAAGCCGGCGACGACGGCGACGGTCGACAGGAAGTGGACGGGGACGCGCCGGGCGGCGGCGAGCTTGACGATCTCGCGGGTGCCGTCGACGTTGGCGGGGCGCAGGGCCTCGTACGGGTAGAGGAAGTTGACGCGCGCGCCGTTGTGGACGATGAGGTCCAGGGAGCGCGACAGCTCGGCGGCGTGTCCGGGGGCCAGTCCGAGGCCGGGGGCGGCCAGGTCGGCGGGGAAGCACCGTACGCGCTGCCAGGCCGCGGCGTCCGGGCGCAGGCCGTAGCGCAGGAGGCCGGCCTTCACGCGGCGCTCGGCGTGCGCGGGGCCGGAGGCCCGGACGGGGCAGTGGATGACGGCGGTGGTGGCGCGCAGCAGCCGGTCGAGGAGGAAGGCGCCGACGAATCCGGTGGCTCCGGTGAGCAGCACGTGCTCCGGCCGGCCGGGGCGGGGCGCCGGGCCTTCGGCGGGCGGGAGGACGAAGCCGAGCTCGGTCTCGCGGCGGAAGTCGACGGCGGCGCCGGGTGCGACCCGGCCCGCGGAACCGGTGCGCACTTCGCGGACGGCTTCGGCGAACCCCGCGAGCGTGGGTGCCGCCAGCAGGGCCCTGACCAGGGTGGAGCCGAGTCCGGCGTCGAGCTGGAGGACGGCCAGGGTGCGCGTGACGGCCTCGCCGGCCAGGAGGGAGTCGCCGCCGAGGGCGAAGAAGTCGTCCTCGGGCGCGGGGCGGACGCGCAGCACGAGCTGCCACACCTCGGCGAGCGCGTCGAGCAGGCCGGCGACGCCGGGGTCGGTGCCTTCCGGCGCGGGGTCCCGGGTCGCGGCAGTGGTCGCGGCGGTCGTCACGGCAGTGCCCGGGGACGCCGCCGTGTCCGCCGCCAGCCGGGCGCGGTCGATCTTGCCGCCGCTCGTCACGGGGAAGGACTCCCTGGCCACGAGCGCCGGGACGGCCTGGGCGGGCAGCCACTGCGCGCAGTACGCGCGCAGGTCGGGAAGGCGCAGGGCATGGCCGGGCTCCGCCGGGGTCACGTAGGCGGTCAAGGCGCCCGCCTCGATCTCGACGGCGGCCTCGCCTATCTCGGGGTGGGTACGCAGCCGGGCCTCCACCTCGTCCAGTTCGATGCGGTGGCCGCGCAGCTTCACCTGGCGGTCCAGCCGCCCGCGGTACTCCAGGGTGCCGTCGGCGGCGCGCACGGCCCGGTCGCCCGTGCGGTACAGCAGGCCGTCGGGCTCGGCGGCGGGCATGCGGACGAACCGTGCGGCGGTCAGCTCCGGGTCCCCCGGGTAGCCGAGGGCCAGGCCGTCCCCGCCCACGTACAGCTCGCCCTCCTCACCCGGCGCCGCGAGGGAGCCGTCGGGGCGCAGGACGTGGCAGGTGGAGGCGCCGAAGGGGCGGCCTATGGGGACGCTCGTGGCGTCGGCGGGCAGGGTGCGCAGCACGTGGGCGGTGGAGACCACGGAGTTCTCGGTGGGCCCGTAGAAGTTGACGACCGTGGCGTCGGGGCAGGCCTCCAGGACCGCCCGCGCGAGGGCGGGGTCCATGGCCTCCCCGCCGGCCGAGACGAAGCGGAGCCGCTTGAACGCGCGGGGCCGGTTCCGGGCGACGAGGTGGAAGACGCTGGTGGTCAGGTAGGCCACGGTGACGCCGTGGGCGTGGAAGACCTCCTCCAGCGCCGCGGGGGACAGCAGCTCCTCGCGGTCGGCGAGGACCAGGCAGGCGCCGGTGAGGAGCGCGCCCCAGATCTCGATGGTGGACGCGTCGGAGGAGAGCCCGTAGCCGTGCAGGACGCCGTCGCCGGGGCCGGGCGGCGGCAGTTCGGGCTCGGAGAACACCAGGCGGACCACGCCGCGGTGCGGGATCGCCACGGGCTTGGGCCGGCCGGTGGACCCGGACGTGAACATCACGTAGGCGCAGTCGGTCGCGGGGACGGGGGCCGCGGGGGCGGGGGCAGCACCCGGGGCGGCCGCCGTTTCCGTGCCCACGGCGTCGACCTCGATCCAGGTCAGCAGCCCGCGTATGCGCCGCCCGCTGCCGGGCAGGACGGCGGCCGCGCGCAGCCCGGCGTCCTCGGCCATGGCCCGCAGCCGGGCCGGCGGGAGCTCCTCGTCGAGCGGCACGTACGCGCAGCCGGCCTTGAGGATGCCGAGGAAGGCGACGAGCGCCTCCAGGGAGCGGCTGCCGCACACGCCCACCGGCGACCCGGGCTCGATGCCGTGGGCGAGGAGGCGGGCGGCGAAGGCGTCGGACCGGGCGGCGAGCTGCCCGTAGGTCAGGGTGCGGTCGTGGTGCCGGGCCGCGGGGGCGTGCGGCCGCAGGCCGGCCTGTTCGGCGAAGAGGTCGGTAAGGCTGCGCTCCCGGGGATAGCCGTGCGGGGTAAGGGGAGCGGGGTGCGCCGGGACGTGCAGGTCTGCCATGTGTACGTGCTCGCTTCCGGAAGGGTTTCGGCTGCTGGTCCGTCAGATCTCATGTGCGTCATGGCTCACCCGTCCCGGTCCATCCGGTCGGCCTCGGAGAACTCGGCGGCGAAGGCGGCGAAGTTGGCGGTGCGCCAGCGCTGCGGGCGCATCCGGAACGTGATGTCGTCGGCGAGCTGGTCAGCGGTGGACTTCAGATAGGCGCGGGCCTCCTCGGGGTCGAGGTAGCGGTGGGCTATCGCCTCGCGCTCGACCGGGTCCACGGGGTCGTTGACCGCGGTGACCGGGCCTTCCACGCTCACGTACCGGTAGGGCGGGTTCTCGTCCTGGACGCAGAGGCTGAAGCGGCCCGCCGCGCGCAGCAGCCGCGCCTTGACGGTCTCCCGGCCGGTCTGTACTACGACCTCACCCCCGGGCTCGTACCGGTACCAGACGGGCACGAGCAGCGGCGCGCGGCCGTCACCGGTGTCGGTGACGCCCAGCACGCCGACGTGGAGGCCGGCCAGGAAGTGTTCGCGTTCTTCTCCGGGCATCGCAGGCACCATGAAGGGCTCCCTGTCTCAAGTAATGAAGGTGATGAAAGTGATGAGGGTGTGAGATGAAGGTGATGACGGTGTTGAAAGTGCGGCGGCGATAAGGGCGTGATCAAGGCCGGATTACCGCGGGTAGCCTCGGCGCACCGGGGGTGGCCGGTGTGACCAGTGCGGCCGGAGATCCGCGTTCCCGCCCGTCACTGCACAGGCCTCCACACAAGGCCCCGTGCAGCCGGACAGGAACGCGCACCTCCGCAGCCGTCTACGCGCGGATACCTTGTATCTCACCCGCGGCCGGGCGCCCGGCAGGCCGCAAACCGGCCATGAACGAATTCGAGCCGGAACCGCTCGCTTCCAGGGAGCCCCGGCGAGCCCCGGAGTCACACACCGCCGGACATTCCGGCCATACGGCAACGCTCGCCCTGTGATCAACGTGACGGGTCCGCTGAAGCGGCCGGCACCACCCGCCCTCACCTGCCCCGTCATCGCGAGCGCGCCGATCATGGCGGGTACGGGCCTGCCGCGCCACCCGCCCGGCCGATCGCCGGTGGCCGAGAGCGCCGGCTACGGCACCGCGGGCGATCCCGCGGACACGGGACTGGCGGGATTCGCGCTGCTCACGCTCCCCGCCGCCACGCCCGGACGCGACACACCCCCAGGCGGGGTACGCCAGGCCCGAAAAAGACCCATATATCCATGATGTCTAGATACGATATGCGGCATGGTCAAGCCCGGACAGCCGCGACCCCGTCGCCCTCAGGGCCGGTGGTCCCCAGTTCAGCTGTCACCGGTGATCCTGACCGTGGTGATCGCCGGTCTGGCGTACGCCACTCCCCCGGACATGGCCTTCAGCCGCATCCTGCCCGCGGCCCCCGCCCTCGCGGCCGCCATGTGGCCCGTGCTCCCCACGGTGCTGCTGGGCACGGTCTGCTTCCTGCTGATGGTCGGCCTCAGCCTCGTCTTCCCCGGCCTGGGGGCCTGGTACACGGTGGCGGGCATCGTCGCGGTCACCGTGGCGGCCGCCTACGGCAGCCACGTCCGGCTCCAGCGCGAGCAGTCCCTCTTCCAGGTCCGGCTCGTCGCGGACGCGGCGCAGCAGGTGGTCCTGAGCCCGATGCCGCGCCGCTTCGGGGCCGTCGAGATCGAATCGCTGTACCTCGCCGCCGCGGCGGAGGCCCGCATCGGCGGCGACTTCTACGAGGTGGCCGACACGCCGTACGGGGTCCGGCTGCTCATCGGCGACGTGCGGGGCAAGGGCCTGCCGGCCGTGGGGACGGCCGCGGCGGTGGTCAACTCCTTCCGCGAGGCCGCCTACGACGAGCCCGACCTGGCCGGCATCGCGCGCCGCCTGGAAGCCAGCAGCACCCGCTACAACTCCGCGTTCTCCCCCGACGACCTGGCGGAGCGCTTCTCCACCGCCGTCCTCGTCGAGATCCCGCACGAGGACAACAGCGTCAGGATCCTCAACTGCGGGCACCCCCCGCCGCTGCTCCTGAACCGCGACGGGGTCCGCGTCCTGAGCCCCACCGACCCGTCGCCGCTGCTCAACCTCGCGAGCCTGATCGGCGATTGCTACAGCACCGACACCTTCGCCTTCACGCCGGCCGACCAGCTGCTCCTCTACACCGACGGCGTCACCGAGGCCCGCGACCGCACCGGCGCGTTCTTCCCCCTGACGGACTGGATGCGCCGCCGGACGGCCCCGCAGCGCCCGCGCGAACTGCTCGACGGCCTCCACCGCGACCTCCTCACCTACAGCAACGGAGGCCTGGACGACGACATCGCCGCCCTTGCCGTGGGCTTCCGCAACGGTCCGGACAGCGGCCACGGCCCCGCCGGCCGGGAAGAACACTGACCGGCATCGCCGGGCGCACGGCGAACCGCCCGGCCCTGCCTGTCGGGGGAGGCAGGCGGACCGGGCGGCATTCAGGGAGGGCCCTCAGGCCCTGGTGGGAGTGCTCTCGCGGTAGCGGAGGCCGGCCAGCGCGGCCAGCAGGGCGGCGACGATCATGTAGATCCAGCCGTGCCGGAAGGCCTCCATCGCCGGGTGCTCCGAGCTGCCGAGGATCGCGGTGAGCAGGGCCACTCCCAGGGCGGAGCCGATCTGGCGGGACATCATCAGCGTGCCCGAGCCCACCGAGAGCTGCTCGGCGGGCAGCCCGCTCGCCGCGCCGAACAGGGCCGGCTGGATCAGGGCGTTGCCCGCGCCGACGAGGATCGCGCCGGGCAGGTAGGCGGTCGCGTAGTGCGGCGCGGGGCCGGCCGCGGCGAGCCACCAGGCACAGCCCGCGGCGAACACCAGGCCTCCGGCCACCGCGGAGGCCCGGGCGCCGGTCCGGCGGATGATCTTCCCCGAGAGGGCGGAGAGGATCATGACGGTGACCGGGGTGGGAGCGATGCCCAGGCCGGCGCGCAGGACCGAGTAGTGCCACTGGCCGGTCAGGAAGAGGGCGGCCTCGAAGAGCATCGCGGCGAACGCCAGGTAGTAGAGGAAGATGCCGGTGGTGCCGACCCGGAACAGCCGGCTCGCGAACAGGGTGGGGCTGATGATCGGGTCCGCGGCGCGGCGGATGTGGCGCAGGCAGACGCCGGTCAGCACCAGGGCGGCGGCGAAGCAGCCCAGGGTGCCGGGCGACGCGTAGCCCCAGTCGGGCGCCTCGACGAAGGCCATGGTCAGCGCGCCGGACGCGAGGAGGATGAGGGCCGATCCGAGCAGGTCGAGCCCCTGTGAGGCCTTGCGGGGCACCGTCGGCAGCAGGCGTACGCCGGCCAGGACGGCCACGGCGCAGACGGGGATGTTGATCAGGAAGATCCACCGCCAGCTGATCTGCACCAGCAGGCCGCCCAGCACCGGGCCGCTGCCCGCGGCGACGGCCGCGACCGCCGTCCAGATGCCGATGGCCGTGGAGCGCTCGCGCTCCGGGAAGGCCGGCAGGGCGAGCCCGAGGGACGTGGGCACGAGGACGGCGGCGGCCACCGCCTGCACCACACGGGCGATGATCAGCACGGTGAGGCCGGGGGCGAGGGCACAGCCGACCGAGGACAGGCCGAAGAGGACCATGCCGGTCAGGAAGCTGCCCTTGCGGCTCGTCTCGTCCGCGAGGCGCCCGGCGGGGACGAGGAGCGCCGCGAGGACGATGGTGTAGCCGTTCAGCACCCACGACATGGAGGCGAGCGATGCCCCGCGGAACGAGCCTTCCAGGGCGGGGAAGGCCACGGTGACGGCGAACAGGTCGAGGATCGCGAGGAACTGGGCGGCCGACGCGACGGTCAGCACCAGCCAGCGCCGGGGATCCGCCGGTGCGGAACCGGCAGGCGCGGCCGCATCCACCGGCCGGGTTCGGGGAGTTGAGGTCATGGACGTATCCGCCGTCTCTCCGTAGTGCGAATCCGTAATACGAAGCCGTAGTGCGAATCCGTGGTGCGAACTGGAGGCGCTTCCCACTATCGGCGCGCACGAACACCCCATCGAGTGGCAGATCTGCCATGAGCCGTTAGATTGCTGCCATGACTCAGCAGCCCGGCAGGCCCCGCACCGTGGCCGTGGCGGTCACCGACGGCATGCCGATCCTCGAACTCGCCGTGCCCTGCCACGTGTTCGGCACGCCGCGCCCCGATCTCCACACCCCCTGGTACGACTTCCGGCTCTGCAACCCCACGGAGGGCGACGCCGTCCCGGCCCGGCAGTGGTTCACCACCCACACCTCGCACGGCTACCAGGAGCTGGTCGAGGCGGACACGGTCATCGTTCCCGCCAGCGCGGACGTCCGCGGCGAGCCTCCCGCACGGCTCCTGGAGGCCGTCAGGGAGGCCCACGACCGCGGCGCGCGGATGGTCTCCCTGTGTTCGGGGGCCTTCGTCCTGGCGGCGGCCGGGCTGCTCGACGGGCGCCGCGCCGCCACGCACTGGGAGCACGCTCCGCTCCTGGCCGAGCGCTATCCCGCCGTGGACGTCGACCCCACCGTCCTCTACATCGACGACGGGGACATCCTCACCAGCGCGGGCAGCACCGCCGGCATCGACCTGTGCTTGCACCTGCTGCGCAAGGACCTGGGATCCCGGGTGGCCGGTTCGGTCGCCCGTCACCTGGTCGTCCCCGCCCACCGGCCCGGCGGGCAGGCCCAGTACATCGAGACGCCGGTGCCGCCGGCGGAGACCGACGGCGGGCTGGCCCCGCTGCTGCACTGGGCCGCCGAGCGGCTCCACCAGCCCCTCACCACCCCGCAGCTGGCCCGGCAGGCCGGCACGAGCGTACGGACGCTGATGCGGCGCTTCCATCAGTCGACGGGCACCACCCCCCTCCGGTGGCTCCAGGCCCAGCGCATCACCCGCGCCAAGGAGCTGCTGGAGACCACCGACCAGCCGATGGACAGGATCGCCGAGCAGTGCGGGCTGGGCGGCGCCGGCAACCTCCGGCTCCACTTCGCCCGCAGCGTCGGCATTCCCCCCGGCGAATACCGCCGCGCGTACCGCGCCGCGGACAGCCGTAACGGTGCTCCCGCCGCCGGATCTTGCACCAAAGTCGGATACCCGGCCGACCTGCTCCGCAGGTAGAAACAGAGGTGACTGCCCTCGCCGGAACCTCGCGCAGGGACCTCTCCGGGAAAAGGATCTGTATGCCTGTCATCTCTGTCGACATGTTGCGCGGCCGGACCGATGCGGAGAAGGCCGCCCTGGCGCGTGAGCTCACCGACGCCTTCCAGCGCACCTGCGGGAGCGCCCGGGAACGCATCTACGTCGTCATCCACGACATTCCGCAGGAGGACTGGGCGGTCGGCGGCGAGATGTGCACGAACCTCCCCGCCTACGCTCCCCCGTCCGAGCCCGCTCCGTCCCCGGCGGGCTGACCGGATGCCGTCCTCCGAGCGGTACGCGGAAGGCGACCGCATCCGCAGGGAAGTCCTGGGCGACGCGCACGTGAACTCCATGCTGAGCGACTGGCCTCCGGCGAAGCCGTTGCTCGACCTGATCACGGAGTATCCCTGGGGCTCGGTCTGGGCGCGCGAGGGGCTGGACCGCCGGACGCGCAGCCTCGTCAACCTCGCTCTCCTCACCGCCTTGAACCGGCCCGAAGAGCTGCGCCTGAACGTCCACGGCGCCCTGCGCAACGGGTGCTCCGTGGAGGAGATGGCCGAAGTGGCCCTTCAGTGCGCCGCCTACGCCGGTGCTCCGGCCGGCATCGCGCTGATGAAGGCCATCCACGAGGTCCATGAGACCCATGAGGTTCACGACGTCCATGAGGCCCACGACTCCTGAGCCGGAGCACAGAGGAACGACAAGGGGCGGGCCCGGGGAACTCCCCCGGGCCCGCCCCTTTGCTCCGGCCGTCCGGCGGCGCCGTCAGTGCACGGGCGCCGGCAGCTCCGCGTCCCGCTCGGCGGCGCTCCCGGATGCGGTGAGGCGGTTCAGGCCCTGCTTGAGGCAGGACCGGGCGATGGAGTCGCCCTGGAGCAGCGTGCGGGAGTTGACGTGCGGCCGGGCGCCGATCGCGGTGACCCACTGCACCGACTCCACCGGAGGACCGTAGGAGAAGCGGGCCGGGTGGGGAACGCCCCGGCCGTCGATGACCTGGAAGGTCACGTCCGTGACGTCCAGGCCGCCGGTCTCGTAGCCGGGGCCCTCCTCGTCGGGGATGAAGTGGGCCCGGCATCCCCCGGCGGCGTGCAGCGAAGCCAGCAGCGGGTCGGTGGCCCGGCGCACGTCGGTCACCGGCAGGTGGGCCTCGACGAGCGCCGTCACCCGGACCGGCGCGCCCGGCACCCGGGGCGAGCCGACCAGGAACGCGCCGGCCTCGTCGTCGGCCGTCACCTTCATACGGGGGCCGAGCAGCTGGACGACCCCCGCCTCGACCAGGGCACGGAGCTGCCGGACGCGCGCGGCCGGCGGTCCGCTGGCGGCGTAGTTGTTCAGCCCGCTGAACCACCGGTCGATGTGGTCCCGGTAGGAGGCACCGCTCAGGCCCCGGTGGGAGATCACCTGCCGCACCTCGTCGCGCAGGTCGCGCATGACCGCCGCGGCCGCCTTGACGGCGCTGGTGGCCGGGCCCAGGTCCGAGTGCCGCAGGTCCTCGTCGAGGACGGCGAGGATCCACGCGCGGTAGTCGGCGGAGCCGGTGAACTCGCGCCGGTCCGCGGGACGGTCGAGCGCCTCCCAGTTCCAGCGCAGCTCCGGATCGGGCACCAGGTCGCTCAGGAGCGCCTCCATCTCCGGGGATCCCCAGGCGTGGCGCGGGTACTCGGCCAGCAGCCGGGCGTGGCCGGCCGGGTCGCCGGTCCGCAGCAGCATCTTGTAGTAGTTCCAGGCGACCTCCTTCGCCACGAGGGGAAACAGGTCACGCATGAAGTCGGTGCGGCCGGTGCCCGCCGGGCCCCTCAGCCGGGCGATCTCGTCGGCGGACAGGAACGTCGCCCGGTAGCGGGGCACGATCTCCTGGCGGATCTCCGCCCGCGCGCGGTACGGGACGCCCCGTCCCGAACCGGCGTGGACGACCGGCTCGTCGCCGCTGGGCAGATAGGTCAGCCCGCCGTCGGAACCGGGGACGAAGCGCCCTCCCCTGCCCTCGGTGAGCAGGGCCATGTAGTCGTAGAAGTTCAGCCCGAGCCCCCGCAGGGCGACGGGCTGCCCCGCACCGATCGGCGCCAGGTCCGCCTCCGCCGGGCTGCTCGGCGGTACGTAGTGCAGACCGTGACGGCCGGCGAAGCCGGCGAGCTCGCGCTGCCCGCCCACGGGCTCGACGTCGTAGTGCCCCTGCGCGAGGACCACCGCGTCGACCGTCAGCGGCAGGTCCCGGCCTTCCAGGAACACCTGCTGCGCGCCGTCCGCGCACTCGGTGAGCGACGTCGCCCGCGTACGGTGCACCTGGACCCGGACTCCGGACGGAGCGTTGCGCACGATGTGGGCGAAGGCCCAGCCGAGGTACTCCCCCTGGAACGCCCGCGAGGCGTACGACCACGGTTCCATCTCCGCGGCCTCGGCCTTCGCCTCCTCGCTCACGTCGGTGACCTCGCCCCCGGCGACCATGCGCGCCCACTGGTACTGGGTGGGCCCGGGCGTCAGCGGGCCCTCGCAGGTGACGGTGTCGTCGGTGAACACGGTCACGTCGCCGGCGACGGTGTTCATCAGCAGCCGGCGCGACTGGCCGAGCTGCCACACCCGCCCGCCTCCCGCGGGGTAGGGATCGACGACGTGCACCTCCACCGGCGCGTCCCCCGCGACTTCGGAGGCGTTGGCGCAGACGCGCTCCAGCGCCACGGTCCCCCTGGGCCCGGCACCGACGATGCAGATGCGTATGGGTACTGCTTCCGTTGACGTACTCAGGGCGGTCACTCGGAGTCCTCTCGCTTCATTTCCCGGAAGAGGGTGGGGAAGTAGTTGATGTCGTCGGTGAGGCCGGTCAGCAGGGACCCGATGACGGGGCCCGTGCTGCCGGCGCCCTTCAGGAGGTCGCTGTTGTGCCGCCGGGTGCGGTCGCCGAACGGGAGGGAGCCCGTGGACAGGTAGCGGATGGCGCCCTCGGCGTCGCGCTTGGGGATGATCTCGGACTTGGCGTAGCGGCTGGCGCTGAAGGGGATGTCCAGGCGGCCGGCCGCGAACGCGTCGGCTATGGCGGTCATGGTGTCGGGTGCGGCGAGGACGGGTTCGACGATGTCGGCGACCTCGTCGACGATCCAGGCGAGCTCGTCGGCGACGCGTTCCTCGTCGGCCTTGACGAAGTCCAGGAGCGGCGAGTTGGCGCGGTCGGCCAGCCGCAGCCCGTCGACGTTGGCACGGGTGTCGGGGATGCCGAACGCTTCCTGGTAGGTCTTGGTGATGAGTTTGGAGGCCCCGCCGAGGCGGGCGACGAGGGCCCCGTAGAAGATCAGGTCCTCCGCGTTGCCGCGCTTCTTGGGGAAGACCCCCATGAATTCGTGGAGGACGGCGTGCACGTCCACCCCGGGCGGCAGGTAGGTGCGGGCGAGGACGGGGATCGCCCGCAGCGCGGCGACGTCCTGGACGAGGTGGCCGCTCTGCGGGTAGGACACGGAAATGCAGCGCACCCCGGCGCGGGCGGCGAGCACCGCTTCGAGGACGCTGATCGCGAGGCTGATCGAGGGCGGGACGAGCACGGCGGTCAGGGTGCCGAAGAGCTCGCGGTCGATGATCAGGCCGAGGCCGGCGAGTTCGCCGCACACCGTGTCGACGTCGTGCCACGCGGCCAGCGACTCCGCGAGCGGGACCGCCTTGGAGTACGGCAGGTTGTAGGAGATGCCGCCGCCCTCGAAGGAGGTGATGCCGGAGGCCACGGCGACGTCGAAGAGGATGCGGGCGTCGGGCGAGCCGTGGCGGATCTCCAGCGGGGCGGTGACCGACTCGTTGATGTCCCTGCCGCGGAGGTAGCCGTGGCTGACCAGGGGGTAGCCGTTGAGGTCGGCCGGCGCCCGGTTGAGGGAGCGCAGGGCCTGCTCGAAGCGTTTCAGGCGGGTGTGCGAGTCGATGGTGAGCGTGAGGATGTCGGGCTGCGCCTGGTCCTCGAGTTCGCGCAGGAGGGCCTTCATCTCCTCGTGGCCGCCGACGCCGCAGCGCGGCTGGATGGCGACCCGGCCCGCGTCGCGGGCGTCCATGAGGACGCGGGCGGCCGTGGGCTTGCCGAGGGAGCCGATGTAGTCGACGGACTCCGCGAGGGGCGGCAGGGTGTCCGCGCCGGGGCTCCCGGAGTGCCCCGGCAGGTAGCTGATCTTCGTCATGAGGCCACGGGCAGGCGCTGCCGGTCCGCCGTGCGGTCCGACCGCAGCTCGTCGAGTGCGGGCAGGAGCTGGGCCGGGTCCTCCAGGATGAGGTCGACGCCCAGGTCGTGGAGGCGCTCCAGGTCCCTGGGGTCCTTCCTGCTGCCGACGGAGAGGTTGCCCCCGACGATGACGGGGCAGGTGATGCGGCCGGCCTCGCGTGCGGCGGGCAGGTCGCGCAGGTCCTCGTGGACGTGGCCGTTGAGGCTGCCGATGATGACGGCTTCGGCTTCGGGGTGCTGCTCGCAGGCCTGGGCGAACTCCTCGACGGGCGTGCAGGTGCCGAGGTTCTCGACCTCGAAGCCGAGGCCGCGCAGGGCGTGGGCGATGAGGTGATTGGCGACAGCATGGCTGTCGCTGGCGGCGACTCCGAGGATGACGAGACGGCGTTCGCTGTGCGACATGGGAATGCTGCTCCTTCGGGGGGTGACGATGCCGAGCGTGGTGGGGGCGCGCCGTTGGACCGGTCCGGAGTCAGTCGTCGAAGGCGGCGAAGAGCTCGCGCTTGCTGACCGAGCGCAGCCGGGCGACGTCGTACTCCGCGGCATCGGCGACCGCCAGGGAGTCGAAGACGTAGTTGATCGCCGGGACCAGGCCCCACACCTCGTGGTACGGGGGCCAGCCGGGGTGCCCCGCGTCGGCGTCCTGCCGGCGGGCGAAGAGGTAGTCGGCCCAGGTGCGGCTCGACGGCGCGCGGTGGTGGTAGTCGTGGACGACGGTGTCGCCGGTGAGGACCAGGTAGCGCGAGGGGGCGTGGACGAACAGCATGCGCAGGGTCCAGCGGGCCCAGGCCAGGGTGCGCCGGCCGGCGGGGAGCGCCCGGTCGGGGGCGGCTTCGCCGATGAAGATGGCGTTGGTCAGGGACGCGAAGTACTCACGGCCGCGCCGGACTTCGGTGCCGGCCGGGGGGAAGGTGTGCTTGACGCACAGCCGCAGGGTGTTGCTGACCTGGAAGAGCGGGATCAGCGGGACGAACCAGACGACGAGCAGGGCGTCCCAGGTGCCGGTGGCGATCGTGGCGGCGGCCGCGGCGCCGTAGAGCAGTACGGAGGTGGCCTTCTCGCTCGTCGCCGACTTGTTCCAGAAGGAGCGGGTCCGGGCGACGGCGAAGGCGAAGTGGAAGCGCGGTGAGCCGAGCTTCGCCAGCACACGGCGCCACATCTGACGTCGCGTCATGCCCGGGTGCAGGCCGAGGCTGACGAGGAACGCCTGCACGGTGGGGTCGCGAAGCGTCATGTGGTGAGCGGCGTGGTGGTCGCTGACGTGCTCACGGCTGTACCGCTCGAAGTTCTGGATGATCAGCAGGCTGGAAGTGGCCCGGCCGATGGCGGCGTCGAGGGTGCGCCTGCGGTACATGTTCTTGTGGGAGCACTGGTGGTAGACCATCATGCGCAGGTTGCGCATGCCGTGCAGGGTGACGGCCCAGCCGGGCAGCAGCAGGAACAGGAACCAGGACCCCAGCGCCCACCCGGTCGCCCCGATGCCGGCTCCCACGGCCATCGCGGCGACCGCGGCGACCAGGTGATAGGTCGGCGACCAGCCGAACGGGGCCTGTCCGGCCAGGGGTTTGCCCGTGAAGACGGTGAGCGGGGCCTGGAGGAGCCCCGGCAGGCTCCTCATGGTCTCCCTCGGGTCGCGAGCCTCGGCGGTGGCCGGGCCCGCCTGCCGCGGATGGGCATCGGTGACGGACACGTACTCTCCTGGATCGATCCGGGTCTGTCATTCCTGGACTTTCCTGGAATGGCCCTCCGGCGCCCTCCGGAGGACGGACAAGGGCGGCGGCCGTGGGAATCGACGTCGCGGAGCATGAGCGACGCCCCCGGCCCCCGATATCGCCGGGGGCCGGGGGCGGAACGTCCGGCCGCCGCCTGGAAGATTTCTATCGGACCTCGCAGCCGGCGGCCATTGGACTTTCGTTGAAGAGCTGGTGCGCGTAGGAGACCAGCCCCGCCTGGAGCCGGGACTCGACGCGGAGCTTGCCGAGAATCTGTGCCACGTGCGCCTTGACCGTGCCTTCGGTCACCTGAAGTCGTGTGGAAATACTGCGGTTCGAATGACCGGCCCCCAGCAGCAAGAACACCTGGCATTCCCGGTCGGTCAGCAGGCCGATGCGCCGGCGCTGCTCGAGCCACGATTCCTGCTCAACGGTTTCAGTGCCGATCATGCCTTCCACTGCAACAACACCCCCATTTAAGCGCAGCACTCGGGACACCCATGACGAAAGAATGACCAGCCTACAGTTCGGCAACTCTTTGCCTCGACAAAAGCCTCGTAAAATGTGTGCCCCATGCATGGACATTTCGCCTGATTGCCTGTCATAGACGTACCAAGCATCGACGAAAACCCCGGGATTACCCAGTACGGGGAAGTTGAAACTAATCCTTAGTTTCAACTTCCGAGGCAGATTTCAACCGGGCCGTTAGCCGGTTTTCCGATCGATCACAGAAGGTCGATAGACGCGCACACAGCGCGACGACGAAACGGGAAACGACGGACGCGCCGCACGGACTCCCCAGGTGCATTCTGAAGGCTCTTCACCGGCTCAAATAGCGGCCCGCCGGCGGGCGCCGACCGGGCGTTTCGGCGGCACCGCCTCCCACGGCCGGGCGCCGCACCGCCCGGCCGTCCCGCATCGAGCTGCAGCCGTATCTTTTCCCGCCCTCGAACACGACAGTCTCCGGAATTTACCCGAAAATCGCTGGGGAAATCCGTAGAAATTCTGTGGCGCCCGCCGCCCCCGGGCGCCCTCATATGCCGGGGGCGGGCTCTTCGCTCAGGACCAGATCCAGCAGGCCGGGGAAAGCCGCGTCGAACTCCGGCCTGCGCAGCCTGTTCAGACGGCGCGAGCCCGCGTCGCGCTGCTCGACGACGCCGGACTGGCGCAGCACCGCGAAGTGGTGGCTGCGCGTCGCCTTGGTGACCGGCAGGTCGAACGTGCCGCAGGCCCGGGTCCAGTCGGGGCCGCCCGCGAGCTCCCTCACGATGGTGCGCCGCACGGGATCGGCGAGGGCCGTGAGCGCGTCGCTCAAGGTCACGTCGGCGGGATGGACGTGCGAAAGGCTCCGCGCCCGCCGCGACTGGGCGCGCCCCTCGGCCGAAGCGGACCCCTCGCCCGCGCCGTACTCCTCACCCGGCGGGCGGGAAGCGGGACTTGACGAAGTGTTCGACTCGGGTCTTACATTCATAGTGATCGACCTCCGTCTAACACTTTATGTCGTCCCAGGAAGCACGGTGGTGTGTCATGCCCGGCCGTTCGCCGTCCCGCCAGGTCACGGCCGCCGGGAGCGAACCCCCGGTCGCCGTCCCCCGGCCCACCGGCCCCCTCGCCCTCTTCGCCGTCTGTCTCGGCTTCTTCATGGTTCTCATGGACAGCAGCGCCCTCAACGTCGCGCTGCCCGCCATCCGGAAGGACCTCGCCGGAAGCCTGGCCGGCCTGGAGTGGCTCCTCAACGGCTACACCATCACCCTGGCCGCCTTCCTGCTCAGCGGAGGCGCGGTCAGCGACCGCTGGGGCGCCCGGCGGGTGTTCGGCGTCTCCCTGCTGGGATTCGTCGTGACCTCGGCGGCGTGCGCGGCGAGCCCGGACCTGGGCTCCCTGGTCACCGCCCGAGTGCTTCAGGGCATCACCGCCGGCGGGCTGCTGCCCGCCTCCCTGGCAGTGATCGCCGGCATGTACCCGGACCCCGCCCGGCGGGCCAGGGCGCTCACCGTCTGGGGCGGGGTCAGCTCCCTCGCCCTCGTGTTCGGCCCCGTCCTCGGCGGAGTGCTGACCACGGCCGTCGGTTGGCGTTCGGTCTTCCTGATCAACGTGCCCATCGGGCTGCTGGCCTGGTGGCTGACCAGGTTGCAGGTGCCTCCGTCCGCCACCCGGGAAGCGTCCCTCGACCCGGCCGGGCAGGCGCTGGCCGTCCTGGTCGTCGGCTGCGGCATCGGCGCGCTGATCGAGGGCGGCGCCCGGGGCTGGACCGACACCGTGACCTGGGTGCTGCTGGCGGTCACCCTCGTCGCGGGCGCGGCGTTCGTCGCGGTCGAGCGCCGCGTGACGGCCCCCGTCCTGCCCCTGGACCTGCTCGCCCGGCCACGGTTCGCCTGCGGCCTGGTCATCGGCGCGCTGTTCCAGTTCGGTGCCTACGGTGCGCAGTTCGCCCTCTCGCTGCGGCTCCAGAACACCTGGGGTCTCGACGCGCTCGGCGCGGGGCTGTCCTTCCTGCCCTTCGCCGGGATGTGGGCCTTCGCCTCCTTCTTCCTGGCCCGCGCCGTCACCCGCACCGGCCCGCGCCCGCTGCTGATCGGCGGTGCGCTGGCCGCCGCGGCCGGCGCCTGCGCGCTGCTGCCGCTCGGCGGGCATCCCGGCTGGTGGATCTTCTTCTGCGGCAGTGCCCTGCTCGGACTCGGTGCGGGGCTGATGGGGCCGAGCCTGCCCGCCGTGGTCCTGGGCGCACTGCCCGCCGACCGCTCGGGCCTGGCCTCCGGCGCGCTCAACGCCCTGCGCCAGATCGGTGGGGCGGTGTCGATCGCCCTCTTCGGCGTCCTGCTCGACGGCTCCCCGGGGCCGGCGGGGCTGCGGATCTGCCTCGCCCTCGTCGCACTCGGATTCCTGGTCGTCGTCCTCGCCGTACCCGCGGCCCTGCCCTCCCGCGCCCGCACGCCGCGGACCGCCCGTCCCTGACCCCCGCCCCCTGCAAGCCGTCCCCTGCCTACCGCCCAGGAAGGAATCATGCGCGCTGTCGTCGTCACCCGGTACGGAGGCCCCGAGGTCCTCACCGTCGCCGAACTGCCCGATCCGGTGCCCGGGCCCGGCGAGGTGGTGGCCCGTCCCTCGGCCATCGGCGTCAACTTCAAGGACGTCTACGAGCGCGAAGGCCGCGCGAAGCCGACCCCGCCCTTCACCCCCGGGTCCGAGGGCGCGGGCACGGTGACGGCCGTCGGCGAGGGCGTGACCTCCCTCGCGCCGGGCGACCGCATCGCCTGGTGCGCGGCCCCCGGCAGCTACGCCGAGCAGGTCGTGGTGCCCGCGCGGGCGGCCGTCCCCCTGCCGGCGGACATCACGGACGAGGACGCGGCGGCCCTGCTGCTCCAGGGCCTGACCGCCCACTACCTCACCACCTCCACCCACCCCCTGGACGAAGGCGGGACCGCCCTGGTCCACGCGGCCGCCGGAGGCGTCGGCCGCCTGCTGACCCGGCTGCTCACCCGCCGCGGCGTCAAGGTCGTCGCCACCGTCTCCACGCAGGCGAAGGCCGAAGCCGTCCGGCCGCTCGGCCCCTGGCAGACCCTGGTGACCGCCGGCGGCACCGACATCGCCGCGCGGGTCCGCGACCTGACCGGCGGCCGCGGCGTCGACGTCGTCTACGACGGCGTGGGCCGCGACACCTTCGAGGCGGGCCTTCAGTCCCTGCGCCCGCGCGGCACGTTCGTCCTCTTCGGCGAGGCCTCGGGTCCCGTTCCCGCCGTCGACCCTCGTTCGCTCGCCTCCCACGGCTCTCTCTTCCTCACCCGCCCCACGCTCAACGACCACGCGACCGACCCGGCCGAGCTCCTCGCACGCTCGGCGGAGCTGTTCGCCTGGCTGCGCGACGGAGAGATCGACGTCTCCGTCAGTGGACGCTACGCACTGGAGGACGCGGCACGGGCCCACCACGACCTCCAGCAGCGCCGGACGACGGGCAAGCTCCTGCTCCAGCCGTAAGGGGCGCCGGCCCGGCCGTGGAACGGGCAAGCCCCCTCAGCTGCCGTGCAGTTCCCCGATGACCGGGGCGAAGGCCTCCATGCCCGGCTCCAGGACCGTGATGTACGAGAAGCCGTACCGCTCCCGCTGCTCGCGCAGTTGCCCGGCCATCTGCGCGGTCGTGCCGACGAGGAGGATCGGGAGCTCCAAGGCCTCGTCCTCGGTGAGGTGCGGGATGAGCTTGAGGGAGGAGCGGATCACGGCCCTGCGGTCGTCGGTGGGCACGACCATCTGGACCAGGAGGTTCAGCTCGGCGGGCTCGGCGCGGCCGGCCGCGAACCGCCGGTACGCGGCGACGCGCTCCTCCAGTTGTGCGGCGGTGAGCACGGTAGGGATGCCGCTCGGGGCGTCGGGCTCGGTGCGGGCGCCGGTGAAGGCCGCGATGTCCGCGTGCGCGGCGATCAGCTTCAGCATGCGGTCGCCGTTGCCGCCGATCAGATAGGGCGGGCGGGGCCGTTGCAGCGGCTGCGGCCGGTGGCCGGGGAGGGCGAAGAGGCGGTCCAGTTCGCCGACGGTGCGCTGAAGGTGGGACACGCGCTCGCCGGGCGTCCCGAACGGCAGGCCGGCCGCGTCGTGTTCGGCCTTCACGTAGCCGCTGCCGAGGCCCAGCTCCAGGCGGCCGCCGGTGAGCGCGTCGGTCGCGGCCACCTCACGGGCGAGCAGCGTGGGGTTCCAGAACCCGGCGTTGAGCACGAACGTGCCGAGCCGTGGCCGCTCGGTCGCCTCGGCCGCGGCGACGATCGCAGGGAAGGGCGCGGGCATGCCGAGGTGGTCGGGGACCAGGATGACGTCATAGCCGAGCTCCTCGGCCCTGCGGCACTTCTTGCGCCACTCGCCTCCATCGGAGGGGGTCATCAGGTTGACGCCAAAACGGAATGGCCGGGTCATGCTCTCTCCTCGGAGACGACGGGCGTTCGGGGGTCACGTGCCGGCCAGCCGGTTCACTGCGGCGACGACCGGGGCCGTCCCGTCCTCCGCGCGGATGCGGGCGCCCAAGGCGCGGGCCCGCTCCCGGTAGGACGGGTCGGTGGTGACGCGCAGCAGGGCGGCGGCCAGGGCGTCCGCGGTGAGGCGGCGCAGCGGTACGGCCGGGGGCGCGACGCCCAGGGCGGTGAGGCGGCCGGCCCAGAAGCCGGTGTCGAGCTGGAGGGGGAGCGGTACGGCGGGCACTCCCGCGCGCAAGGCGGCCGCCGTGGTGCCCGCTCCGCCGTGGTGCACCACGGCGGCGGTCTCCGGGAAGAGCGCGGCGTGCGGGAGTTCGCCGACGGTGAGCATGTCGTCGCCGTCGGCCTCCAGTCCGCTCCAGCCGCGCTGGACCACTCCGCGCAGCCCGGCCGCGCGCAGGGCCCGTACCACCGTTGCGCCCACCCGAGCCGGGTCGCGCACGGGGATGCTGCCCAGTCCGACGAAGACCGGTGGCGGGCCGGAGTCCAGGAAGTCCCTGACGTGCCGGGGCAGTCCGGTGCCGGGCGGGTCGTGCTGCCACCAGTAGCCGTCGACGGTCAGCTCCGGGCGCCAGTCGCGGGGGCGGGGGACGACGAGCGGGCTGAAGCCGTGCCGGACGGGCCAGCGCTGCCGTTCGCGGGCGCGGCGGGCCGCTCGGGTGCTGCTGGGCGGCAGGCCGAGGCGGGCCCGCAGGGTGCGGGCGGTGCCGGAGTAGACGGCGTCCACGACGGAGTTCACGGCCCGCGCGGCGATCCGGTTGCCGGCCGGGCCCCAGGAGCGGGTGCTCAGGACGCTCGGGGCGAACTCGCCGGTGACGTGGAGGGGCTGGAGGTAGACGCCCATGCCGGGCAGGCCGAGCCCCTCGGCGAGGGTGTGCCCGAGCAGTTGCAGGGAGCTCGACACGAGCAGGACGTCGGCTTCCTGCGCGGCCGCCAGCAGGCCGTCCGCCATCTGTCGCGCGCCCTGCCGGGCGAGCAGGAAGGCCCGGGCCCGCTGCTCGGCGTCGGTGGCGCTCCCCCGCAGCGCGCGCCCTCGCGCCGTGTCCAGTTCGGCCCGCGGGTCCACCGGCAGCGGGTGGAAGCCGATGCCCGCGTTCTCGGCGAGGGGCGCGAAGCGGGCGTGGGTGACCAGGGTGACCCGGTGCCCGGCCCGCTCCAGAGCGTGCCCCAGCCCGGTGTAGGGAGCCGCGTCACCGCGCGAGCCGGCGGTCAGCAGCGCCACTCTCATCGGTCCGCGCCTCGTTGGTGACGGCTCGACGCGGTGAGCATGATCTCCCGCACCCGGTCGAGGTACTTCGGCACGCCCGCCGCTGCCTCCGGAGTGTCCGGCATGCTGACCACCAGGTCGGCCCGGTCGGGGAGCCAGTTGAACCACATCGACACGCCGCTGGCGTTGTCGGGGCCGGTCAGGATCGTCGCGTCCGCGTGGAGGTAGTCACGGGAACCCGGTGCGGCCCGCCCGTCCAGATAGGACGCCATGGGCGGGATGGCCGGAATGGCCGAGATACTGCCCTCTTCCAGGAGCAGTTCGAGCGCCCGGTGCAACGGCACGTCGTACGCCGCACGGGCGGTCTGGAAGCCTTGCTGTGCGGCGGTGATCGCCCCGGCGAAGGTCGGGGAGGCGGGCAGGCGGAACAGCAGCGGCGCGAGGTTGACCAGCCAGCCGTGGACGTGGAGCAGCCGGGGGTAGGCCCTGGTCGACACGGCGGTGAGCACGCGGTAGACGTCGTTGCCGGTGAACTCCCACTGTGCGAGGGCCAGCGCGGCGAAGGCGCCCGCGCCGAACCCGCCGCCCTGCTCGGCGCAATAGGCGCGGAACGCGCGTGCCTGTGCACTGGTGAGCACCGGGTACTGGAGGCGCGTGCCGGGCAGCAGTTCGCCGGTTTCGTTGCCCAGCGCGACGGGGAAGCCGGGGAAGCCGCCGTCCCCCGTGGCCAGGAACTCCGACCAGGCGGCGAGCTCCGGCGCGGCCGCCGTCAGCGATGCGGAGCGTTCCCGCTCGCGGCGGTTGTGGTCCAGGTAGCCGGGTACCGGCGCCAGGTGGACCGAGGTGTTGCCGCGGGCCGCCCGGTACCGGGCGCGGATCTCGTGGAACAGCAGCGCCAGGGAGTGCGCGTCGGTATAGGAGTGGTCGATCGCGAAGTACACCGTGGACGTCGTGTCCCGGCGGACCACTCCGGCGAGGAATCCCAGCCGGCTCGCCGTGGTCCGCTCGTCGATCCGCCGGTGCAGGTGGGCGCGCAGGTCGTCCGCGCTCGTGAACTCGCCCACGCGCACCGGACGCACCGTGAGGGAATCGGGCGGCAGGCGGAACCCGGGCAGGTCCTCGCTGTCCGGCTCGTACCAGGTGTGGAACGCCTCGTGTCTTCGCGCGAGCCCTTGCCACGCGTCGGTGAGCGCGTCGAGATCGGCCCGGCCTTCGAGCTCGAAGGCCAAGGCCACCCAGGGCGACTGCCGCCGGCCGGCGGCGCGGTTGGCGGCCGACGACTGCAAGTGGGCCCGCTGGAAGAACGACGCGGGCACGTCGTGCCGTACGGGCTCCCGGTCGGCGGCCGGTTCGAACTCGACCACTTCGCCCGGCTCGGGTCGCCAGTCGAGGATCTGGGTCATGCGCACGGTGAGTCTCCTCCTCCGAAGGACGTACGGTCCTGGGAGTGTCGGTTCCTGGGAAGTCCGGTCCTGGGAAACGTCCGGTCCTGGGAACGTCCGGTTAGGCGGGCATGGGAACGGCGTCGGCACGGTGACCGTCCGCGACGCGGGCGGCGGCGTGCGCGGCGGCCACGACGAAGCGGCCGACGTTCGCGCGGGCAACAGCCGTGTCGGGGAAGCGTGCCGACAGGTGCACGCCGCGGTCGCTCCTGGTCAGCCACACGTACACCTCGGCCGGGCCGTGGATCCGGCTGCGCAGCATCACGTCTTCCTGCTGGGGCGGGGCGCCCGGCACGCGGCGTACGTCGAGATAGGACACGACGAACCTGGGGTGGATCTCCCTGCGCAGCATCCGGCTGATGTGGGGCAGCGAACTGCCCGGCCCCGGTCTGTGCCTGCGCAGTTCGGCGGCGGCGAAGGCGATGGTGTCGGCGAAGCCGGCCCCGGCCGCCGCCGGGATCCGCACCGGGTGCAGGCCGACGAACCAGCCCGGCGCCGTTCGCCACCGGTCGGGCCGGGTGTTGGCCAGGTTCACCACGGACAGGTGCCGCTCACCCGCGACCTCCGCCGCGGCGAGCGCGAGGCAGGCGAGCAGCCCCGCGGCGGTGGTGCCTCCGCCCGCGCGTGACGCGTCGGCGAACCTGGCGGCCGCCGGCCCGTCGAGCAGCCGGCGGTAGGTGCTGCACTGCGTGTGCGGCGCCTCGGCGGCGCCGAGCGGCAGCGGGAAGGCGGGGGTCTGACCGTGCGCTCCGCGGAGCAGGGTCCGCCAGTGGTCCGCGCGCTCGGGCCCCGCCGGCAGCCGGTGGGCCAGGCTCCGTTCCTCGGCCCCGAAGTCCAGGAACGTCGGACCGGGCACGTCCTCGGCGCGGCCCGCCAGGCGGCCGCGGATCTGCCCCGGGATCATGGCGAGCGTGTAGCCGTCCACGACGCCGTGGTCCGCCCCTGCGAACACCGTCACTCCGGCCGCGTCCTCGACCGTCGCGAAGGCCACCTGCGGCCAGCCCAGGGGGCTGACGCTGCGGTCGAAGAAGGCCTCGATCTGCCGCCGGACCGATGCGCCGTCGGCGAAGACACCGACGTCCTGCCGTCGCAGCGTGACCGCGCTCGCCGGGAGCGTGCGGCGCACGCAGCGGTCCGGGGCCGGCACCAGCTTGCTGCGCAGGTGCTCGTATCCGCGCAGCCAGGCCGAGAACGCGGAAGCCACCCGGTCCGGGCCGGCACGCCCCACGCCGAACGACACCCCGACCCACGCCGGATCCACGTGCCGCGGCCCCCGCGCCGCCGCGGCACGCACATGGTGCTCGTGGACGAGTGCGGGCGCCCGCGGGTCGTCCGCCCAGGCCGATGCCGGGGCGGACGGTGTCCAGAACACCAGCCGGCCGGCGGGCACCGCGCTGTCTCCCAATTCTGTGAACTCCAAAATTTCACCGGCCCGACACAGTGCGACGCCGGCTCCGAATCACCATCACGTTGCTCTCCTTATGACACCTCTGTGCGGCCGCTGAAGCTATCCGACAACGATGAAACAAGGATGAAAGAGAACCCTCTTGTTGCCCATGGAATGCACTGGTAGCGTCCGCCACCGTCAATTCGTTCCGTGCTGAGCCGACCTCTTGACCGGCCGGCGGAGGGGGAATTCATGAATTCATCAGCAGACACCGGATCATTACCGGCCGCGGGCGGTGCGGAACCGTCCACGGACTACGCCGCACTGCGCCGCGACCCGGAATACGCCGAGTTGAACCGCGCGCTGCTCGACCTGGTTCCGGTCGGTTCCGGGCCGGCCGTCCTCGACCTGGGGTGCGGAGACGGCGCCGTCAGCGAGCAGCTGCTGCTGCGCGACCCGGCCATGTCCCTGACCGCTGTCGACCCCGACCCGGCCCTGCTCGACGCGGCACGGGCCCGCCTGGGCGACCGGATCCGTTCCGCCGTGGGCGACGCGGCCTCCGTCTCCCGGCTGTTCCCGCCGGACGCCTTCGACACCGTCGTCCTGGCCAACTGCATTCATCTCGTCCCGGACCTCGGCGAGGCGCTCGGTGCGATCGGGCAGGTTCTCGCAGGTGGCGGGCGCCTGGTGTGCAACTCGGCCTTCTACTCGGGCGCGGAGAGCGCGGCCGACCTGCCGGTGTACGCCGAGCTGGTCGGCACGGCCCGCCGCCTCGCCCGCAAGCGCGGACTCCCGCCGGCCCGGTCGGCCGCCGGCCGCCCCGCGGGGCTGCGCAGGAGCGCCGCGGACTACCAGGCCGCCCTGGCCGCGGCCGGCTTCACCGGCGTGGTCACCACCGAGCGGGTGATCACCCTCGGCCGGTCCTTTCTCGCCGCACTGTGCTCGACCCCGATGTTCGCCACCGCGGCCCTGCCCGGCATCGACCGGCACACCGCCGCGGAACTGCTCGCCGAGGCGCTGGAACAGCAATACGAGCGCGCCCCGTTCACGATCACGCGGCGCTGCGTCTACTTCTCCGCGACCAAGCCGTAGAAACACCGGGAAAGGAATTCCTCATGACCGACGTACTGGACGCCGTCACTCAGGCCATCATCAACATCCGGCCGGACCTGGCCGAATCCCGGGCGGAAATCACCCGCGACTCGGCCATATTCTACGCCGCTGACCCCGGCCGGCCGATGCTGGGACTCGACTCCATGGAGGCGCTCGAACTGATCGCCGTCCTGGAAGAGGAATTCGGGATTCAACTGGGGGACACCAGCATCAGAATCGTCGACCTCCGCACGGTCGGAGATGTGGTCGACGCGATGTCGGCGGCGTTGTGACGTCCGGAGCGCCGGCGCGCGACCGCGTCCTCGTGACCGGCATCGGCATCGAGTCGTGCGCGGGCGGCACACCGCAGGAGCTGTGGGACGCCCTGTCCGCAGGGCGCCCCGCGATCTCGGCGCTGGAACTGGAGCAGCCGCTGCCGTGCCAGGTGGGGGGCGTGGTCCGGGGGTTCGACCCCCGGGAGCACATGTCCGTCCAGCAGACCCGCCGCACCTCGCGCTTCCAGCAGCTGTTCTTCGCCGCGGCGATGAAGGCACGGGCGGACGCGGAGCTGCGCACGGCGCCGGGGGCGGTGTACGCCGGCACCGGCGGCGGCGGGCTCGACGAAACGGCGCGACTCGTCACCACGCTGCGCCGGAGCGGGTGGCAGCAGATGAACCGGCTCGGCCTGCTCCGCCTGCTGCCCAACCAGGCCGCCGGGCTCGTCGCCCAGGAACTGGACGTCACCGGACCGGTCATCACCCTCTCGACCGCCTGCGCGGCCTCGACGGACGCCATCGGGGCCGGGATGCGCGCGGTGCGCGACGGCACGGCCGACGTGGTCCTCGTCGGCGGCGTGGAGAGCTGGCTGGACGTGCCGGCCCTGGCGTCCTTCGCCTTGGTGGACGCGCTCTCCCGGCGGCCGGCGGCGGAGGCGGCGGCCGCGTCCCGGCCGTTCGACCGCGACCGCGACGGCATGGTGCCGGCCGAAGGCGCCGCCGTGCTCGTGCTGGAGTCCGAGCGGTCCGCGCTGCGCCGCGGCGCGGAAGTGTACGGCGAGGTGCTCGGCGCCGCGTCCGGCTGCGACGCCCACCACCCCCTGGCTCCCCGGGCGGACGGCGCGATAGCGGCCAGGACGATCCGCATGGCCTGCGCCGACGCCGGCCTCGGCACCGACGCCGTCGACCTGGTCAGCGCGCACGGCACCTCGACACCGCTGAACGACCGGGCCGAAACCGCGGCCGTCAAGCTCGCGTTCGGCTCCCATGCCCGGCACCTGGCGATCACGGCGCCCAAGTCGGTCATCGGCCACGCCTGCGGCGCGAGCGGAGTGCTGGAGAGCGTCGGCGCGCTGCTCGCCATCCGCGAGAAGTACGTGCCGCCCACCGCGAACCTGGACAACCCCGACCCCGACTGCGACTTGGACTACACGCCGCTCGTGGGCCGGCCCGCCGCGATCAACGTCTGCGTCAAGCAGAACTTCGGCTTCGGCGGCCACAACTCGGCGGTGGTGTTCGGCGCCGCGTGAGCGGCCGGGGCGCCGAACACCACGGTCATCGCGCGGGCGCCGCTCCGCCGGGCCCGGCCGGCTGCCGGCCGCGGGCCCTGGACGCCCGGTAGGTACGGGCGAGGTGGGCTTGCAGGCGGGCGTGGCGGAACTGGTAGACCGCGCCGGCCTGGCGGAGCACGCCCCGCTGGTAGGCGTCCTGGAGGAAGGCGGCGACATTCCAGGGCAGCCGCCCGGTCAGCGGCAGCCAGATCCGGGCGAAGACCGCCCACTGGCCCCAGGCGCTCAGGCTGAATCCGTAACCGAGGCCGCCGCCGATCCCGCTGATGAGGCCGAGCTTGATCGAGGACGGAACGTTCCATACGAGCGGCCCCAGGAACGGCGACAGGGGCCGGACCATCGCCCCGGCCGCGTAGCCGACCAGGAGACCGAAGAGGGGTGACCAGACGATGAACTGGGCGGTGATCGTCCTGCGGTTCGTGCGCAGCAGGCCGGCAGGACTGACGGCGGACCGGATGTCGAGAGGGGTTTCGAGAAGGGCCACGAGCCCGAAGACAGGGCCGGCTGCCAGCGCGAACACGATCCCGAAGAACGCGCCGTTGGCGAGACTGACGCGCAGGGTGGCGGCGAGGCCGACGAGGTGGAGGACGGCGACGATCCCTGCCTGCAGGAAGCCGTAGCCGAAGCCGAGGAAGAGCCCGAGCAGCAGCCCGATCAGGCAGCGGGCGGCGGTTCCCCGCCAGGCCGTCCCCCTCGCCCCGTCGAAGATCTTCATGCCCATGTTGGACGGCTGCACCGCCACGTCCTTGGCCGCGACCATGAACCAGTACACGATCCCGAACATGACCCCGGAGACGGCCGCCACCACCAGCCCCTCCGCGAGCAGGAATCCGAGGGAGTCGAAGAAGGCGCCGACGACGACGTGGACGAGCCCCATGCTCAGGAAGATCATCAGCGCGGTCACCAGCGTGCGGGTGAACCGGGGCAGTCCCGAACCGAACCGCCACCACTCCAGGTCGGGGGTGTCGAGCCGGGTCAGGTGGTGGGCGAGGTAGCCGAGCCAGTACTGGGCGCGTTCCGGGTCGAAGCCGCGGCGCGAACCGCCGGCCGGGCGGTGCCCCGGCCGGTGCCGGTAGGCGGAGGCGGTGAATTTGTCGAGGAGGTGGTCCTCCAGCTCCTCGGGGCCGGCGAACCGCCGGGTGTCCAGAAGTGCGGCCGGGTCGCGGCCGGGGGTGTCGCTGTAGACGGCCCGGGCGAGCGTGACCATCAGCGGGGTGGAGAGCACCGCGGCGAGGCCGGCACCGGCCCGGCTGCGCGGCTGCCCGCTCAGCTCCTTCAGCACGGGGTCCCAGGCGGTGGTCATCGGGTCCCCGCCGCGTGCCTTGCGCGTGGCGCGCGGCAGGTAGTCGGCCAGGTCGCTCAGGGTGAGGTCGGCCAGCTCCACCGCGGCGGCGGACGTGAGCACGTCGGTCTCCGCCACCGCGGCGGCGTACTCCGCCGGGCGGCTCGTCAGCAGCAGGGGAAGCGTGGTGGCGTTGAGCGCCTCCAGCGCGGGCCGGTGCAGTCCGCCGGCGATCTCGTCGAAGCCGTCCAGCACGGGGAGCACCCGGCCGGTCTCGACCAGTGCGGCGGCCAGGCTCAGCCCGCCGGGCGCCGGAGCGGCAAGACCGGGATGGTCGCGGGTCAGTTGCACGGTCAGCCAGTCCCGGAACGTGATGGCGGTGGGATCCCATCCGCCGATGCTGAAGATCACCGGCACGGCCTCGGTGCGGGCCCTCGACGTCAGGTAGTCCAGGACGAACCGCATGGTGAGGATCGTCTTCCCGGAACCGGGACGGCCCAGCACCACCAGCCGCCCGGACGGGACCCGCCGGTACACGCCCACGATCGCGTCGAGCTGCCCGCTGAGGTCCAGCGGGCCGTGCTCGCCGCCGGCGGGCAGACGGCGGATGTTGGCCCAGTGGTCGGTCAGTTCTTCGGGAACCGGCTGCCAGCGCACCGGCAGCGGATAGGGATCGTGCACCTGCCGCTGCTCCTCCTCGCGCTGCCAGCGGGCGGCCACCGCGTGGGCGAGTTGCTCGGCGACGTCGGCCAGGGTCTCGCGCAGGGCCGAAGCCGGCTGCCCGGTGGCCGGTCCGGCGGGGCTGGCCGAGCGGCCGGTCTCGACCAGGCCGCCGGGACCGACCGGGCCGTCGCGGACGGCTGTCTCGTCGCGGGCGGCCGAGTCGTCGGGCCGGGCCCCGTCCCCGGTCCGGCGGACGGCGGCCGCCAGCAGCTCCTCGCGCTCCACAGGCCCCAGCCCGAGGGCATCGGCCAGCAGCCGCACCGTGGTCACCCTGGGGTCGGCGCGCTCTCCGGTCTCCAGCCCGCGGATGGTGCGCACGCCCACCCGGGCACGCTCCGCCAGGGTCTCCTGAGTCATTCCCGCGTCGTGCCGCAACCGCCGTAACAGCGTGCTGAACTCACTGGCCACAGGTCACGGCCTCCCCTTCGGATGTGGTGTTTCCCCAGCTGAGGGACTCTAGCGCGGCCACCGGCCGCATACGGCCGGTCTTTTGGCCTGTCTGTTGTCCGGCGCCGGGGCCAGCGTCGGCGGCGTCCGCCAGACCCACCAGACAGGAGAACGGGGAGTCACGATGCCGACGACAGGAGCCACCATCCAGCCGCCCGCCACCCCGCTCGGACACCAGGAGTGCCGGGTGCTCCAAGCGGTCGGCTGCGGTCTGAGAGACGACGAGATCGCCGCCTGCCTCGGCATCCCCGAGGACGCCGTGGCCGGGCACCTCGCGCGGATCCTCGCCAGGCTCGGGCTGCGCGACCGGGCCGCCGCCATCGTCCACGCCTTCGACTGCGGCGTGGTCACCCCCGGCCGCGGCCCCCGCGGTCAGGTGACGAGCCCGGTGCCGCCCCCCGCCGCCCGCCGCGTGTCCGGACCGCGCTTACAGATCTCGATGCTCGGACCGCTGCGGGCATGGCGCGACGGACGCCCCCTGGACCTGGGGCACCTGCGCCGGCAAGCCGTCCTGACAACGCTGGCCCTGTGCCCGGGCCGGACGGTCAGCCAGCAGGAACTCCTCGACAGCGTCTGGGGGGAGGAGCCGCCGAACACGAACGTGATACCGGTGTACATCTACCGGCTGCGCAAGATCCTGCACGCGGAAGGCAGCCCGGACCCGGCGATCGAGAGCGACCGGCACGGCTACCGGCTGCTCCCCGGCGCGGTCACCGTGGACGTGGCGCGCATGGAGGAACTGGCCGGCGCGGCCGGCGCCGCCGAGCGGGCGGGCGACCTGGCCGAGGCGGTCCGGATCTGCTCCCAGGCACTGGACCTGTTCCGCGGCGAGCCCCTGGCCGGTCTGCCCGGGCCGCTCGCCGAGCTGGAGCGGCTGCGGCTCACCGAGCGCAGGGTCGTCCTCGTGCAGCGGAAGCTGGACTGGCAGATGCGGCTGGGCCGGCACGCCGAACCGATCGCCGAGCTGTCGGCCTTGACCGCGGCGCAGCCCCTGAACGAACCGGCCGCCGCGATGCTGATGCGCGCGCTCTACCTCAGCGGCCGGCAGGCCGACGCCCTGACCGTGTTCGACCGCACCCGCCGCCGGCTGGCCGAAGAACTGGGAGTCGACCCGGGCCCGGTGCTGCGGCGGACGCATCAGATGATCCTGCGCGGGGACGACGCCCGCCTCGGCCGCGCCGGAACCGCGCAGTGACCGGACCGGCACAGCACCCGCACAACGAGGAGCTCCTGCTGGCGAGGATCTCAGCGGCGGCCGGCCGCGAGCACCTCGGCAAGCGGCTCGCCACCTACGCGGGCGCCGCGCACACGGCACCCGCGAAGTCTCCCGGGGCCCGGGGGATCCGCAGTCTGCTGAGCTTCCTCCGGTCCGGCGGGCCTTCCGCGGCGCACGTACGCGATGACGCGCGACTGGACCTGTACGCGTACGGAATGACAGTCGCGGTCAAGGGGCGGATCCACGTCGTCCGCTACGACACCACCTCCGTGTTCCGGACGAGCACCACGGACGACCCGGCCCGTGCCGGCACCACCTGCACGCTCACCGGTGCCGACGGGGAGCGGGTCGTGCTGCGCGGCGGGCCGGAGCACGGCGGCGCGGCGGAATGGTGGTCCGAGATCGAGCGGGGCGTCACCCGCGCCCAACTGCCCCGGGCCCTGGCTGCGCTCGACAAGGGCGAGCGCCTGGCCTTCGGCGACATCTGGCTCACCAGGGAGAAGGCCGGGTGCGGAGAAAAGTGGGCGCCGTGGCCGCAGGTCCGGCACAGGCGGACCCGGGAGGGGGCCGTCGAACTCGGCATCGGCGGGACGTGGCACGGGCCGGGCTCCGGGGCGTCCGGGATCCCGAACGCCTTCGTCCTCCGCGCGCTCGTCGAGCGCCTCGGTCCGGACGGCGCGCGCTGACCTTCGGCGGCCCGGGGCGGGCCAGGCCGTGCCGTTTGCCGACACAACATCAGAAAGGCCGCCCCCGCATCATGCGAGAACGGCCTCCGACCTGCGAAAATCGCTGGTCGGGACGGCGGGATTTGAACCCACGACCCCTTGACCCCCAGTCAAGTGCGCTACCAAACTGCGCCACGTCCCGGTGCTTGTCCGGCCCGGGCTCTCGCCCTTGCCGACCGCGCACGAGAACAATACCGCACTTCAGAGGGTGATCGCGCACGCCTTTCAACGGGACGATCATCCCTGAATGTCTCGTTTGGGTCACTTATTCGATATATACCGACCCTCTCCTCTCTCACGCGGTATTGACCGCCCTCCCGGCCCCCGTGGGACCATCGGGCCTTCGGACGTCGCTCGCGACGCGCGCAACTCCCCCGCCCCAGGAGGACAGTTGGCAACCTCGGACGCCCCGGAGACTCCCTCTTCCGCCCTCTCCCGGCGCAGGTTCCTGCAAGCCGCGGCCGGTACCGCGGCGGCGGCCGGGGTCGTGGGGGCGCTGCCCGGGGCCGTGGCCGCGGCGGCTTCCGCGCCTTCCGGGGCGCTGTCGTTCACGGCCGCCACCAACGGGGCGGCCAGCCTCGCGCCCGCCGGGGACCGGCTGGTCGCCGAGGTGCAGAACGTGCTGTGGTCCGTGCCCCGCAAGGGCGGGGAGGCCGTGGCGATCACCCCGGCCGATCTCGAGCCGACCCGGCCCGTGCACTCGCCCGACGGCCGGCAGCTCGCCGTCTGCGCGTACCGGGGCGGCGGCTTCCACATCTGGACGCTGCGGCCCGACGGCAGCGGGCTGCGGCAGGTCACGGACGGGCCGTGGGACGACCGCGGGCCCGCCTGGTCGCCCGACGGCACACGGATCGCCTTCGCCTCCGAGCGCGGCGGCGACCCCGTGGCCGGGAGCCCGTACCGGGTGTGGGTGGTGGACGTGCGGACGGGCGCGCTCACGCGGGTCACCGGGGTGAGCGGGCAGGAGGGGCCGCTCCAGGACGGCGCGTGGGAGGACTTCGACCCGGTGTGGTCGCCGGACGGCGCCCGGCTGCTGTTCGTCCGCGGGCGCCTCGCCGGGAGCGCGCTGGACGCCCGTACGGTCGCGTCCGTGCCCGCCGACGGGCACGGGCCGGTGCGGACCGAGCACACCGAGGCCGCGGCCGGGCAGATCATGACGCCGGCGGTCGCCCCGGACGGCCGCCTCGCCTATCTCCGCACGACGCCCGCCCCGGGGGCCGGCTGCACGCTCGTCGTGGACGGCGCGCCCGTGGCCGTCGACGGCGACGTCGAGCCCGTGCCGCCGCGCTGGACGGCCTCCGGCGAGCTGCTGCTGACCGTCAGCGGAGCGTTCCGGGTCCTCCGCCCGCAGGCGCCGCGCGACGCCGAGGCCGTCCCCTTCGCCGGGCGGCTCACGGTTCCCCGGCCGCGCTACCGCACCAAGCGGTACGACTTCGACGCCGGCGGCGTGCACGCCGTGCGCTCGCTGCACTTCCCCGCCCTCTCGCCCGACGGCCGCCGCGTCGCGTTCGGCGCGCTCAACGCGCTGTGGGTCGCCGACGTGGCGGGCGGCCGCCCGCCGCGCCGGGTCGTCAAGGCCGACCCCGCCCGCTACCCCTTCGGGCCGGTCTGGAGCCCCGACGGGCGCTCCCTGGTGTACGCGGGCGACAGCGGCGGCCTGCTCGCCGCGCGCCGGCACGACCTCGCGTCCGGCGCGGACACCGTGCTGGCCGAGGGCGGCCGCGCGTACCCCGTCCTGTCACCCGACGGCAGGAGACTGGCCGCCCTCGACCTGGCCGGGAACCTCGTCGTGCGCGACCTCGCCGCCGACGAGGACCGGGTCCTGGCGGCCGCCCTGGGCGGCGGCGGGCTGCCGGGCCGGCCGAGCTGGTCGCCGGACGGCCGCTACGTCGCCCTGTGCGACCGCAACCGGCTGAACCAGCGGTTCCGCGAGGGCTACAACCTCATCCGCGTGATCGACACGGCCGGCGGCGCCGCCCGGCTGCACGCGCTCGCCCCGCACGTCTCGCTCAGCGACCGCTACGGCTCCGGGCCCGTCTGGTCGCCCGACGGGCGGCACATGGCGGTGATCGCCGAGTCCGCGCTGTGGCTGCTGCCCGTGCGGCCCGACGGCACCCCGGACGGCGAGCCCCGCCGGCTGACGGACGAGGCCGCCGAAGATCCCTCCTGGGCGGCGGACTCCCGCACGCTCCTCTACCTCTCCGCGGGCCGCCTGCGGCTGCTGGACGTCCACGGCGGCGGCGCCGCCCGCACCGTCCGCGTCCCCCTCGACTACCGGCGCCCGGTGCCCGCCGACACGGTCGTGCACGCCGGCCGCCTCTGGGACGGCACGGGCGACACGGTGCGCGAGGACGTCGACCTGGTGATCCGCGACGGCCGGATCGCCGCCGTCGAGCCGCACCGGGCGCGGCGTGCGGCCGCCCGCAGCGTCGACGCGTCGTCCGGCACGGTCGTCCCCGGGCTCTGGGACACCCACACCCACCCGTACCAGAACACCTACGGCGGCCGGCAGACCGCGCTCCAGCTGGCGTACGGGATCACCACCGCGGTCTCGTTCGGCGGCGGCGCCCACGAGCAGGCCCGCATCCGCGAGGCCGTGGCCGCGGGCGAGCTCGCCGGGCCGCGGCTGCTGGCCACCGGGGAGCTGCTCGACGGCGCGCGCGTCGCGTACAGCATGGGCCGCGCGCACCGCACCCGCGAGGGGCTGCGCCGGTCGCTCTCCCGCGCCGAGGCCCTCGACTGGGACTTCGTGAAGACCTACGTCCGCGCGCCCGGCTGGCTGATGGAGGAGGCGGCCCGCTTCGCGCACGACCGGCTCGGGGTCCGCTCCGGCAGCCACCTCCTGTCGCCCGGCGTCCAGCTCGGCCAGGACCTGACCACCCATCTCCAGGCCACACAGCGGCTGGAGTTCGGCCACGCGACGACCGCGTCGGGGCGCGCGTACCAGGACGTGGAGGAGATCTACACCCGCGGGGGCTTCCACCTCGTCGCCACGATGTTCACGTCCGTGCCGCTGCTCGGCGAGGCGCCGGCGCTGGCCCGGGACCCGCGGGTGACGCGGATGATGCCGCCGTGGGACGTGGAGGTCGTCCGCCGCACCGCGGCCGCGCCGCCGACCGCCGACCAGCTGGCGACCCTGGAGCGCGAGGCCGGCGTCTACCGCCGGGTGCTCGCGGGCGGCGGCCTCGTCGCGCTGGGGACCGACGCTCCCCTGGTGCCCGTGGGCCTCTCCCTGCACCTGGGGCTGCGCGCGCTCCACCGGTACGGGCTGACCCCGGCACAGGCGCTGCGGACCGCGACGGTGCTGCCCGCACGGGTCTTCGGCGCGGACCGGGACCTGGGCACGCTGGAGCCCGGCAAGCTCGCGGACGTGACGGTGGTGGACGGCGATCCGTTCACGGACTTCGACGCGCTGGTGCGGACGGTTTCGGTGCTGCGGGGCGGGGTGCGGTTCGATCAGGCGGGCCTGGTCGACGCGTACGAGGCGGCGGGCACGGCGGGCGCGCCTCCGGCGCCGCACGGGGTGCGGGCCGCGGAGGCGTGGCTAGCCGTGAGCCGCCAGCTCCGCCGGGACTCCTGCTGCGACATGGAACCCCACGGGGGGTGACGGTGGGGCGCGCCGGGCGCTCGGAGGCTGTTTCTCCGCCGCAACGGCGCGCAACCACCGGCAAACGCATCCGGCGGTGCCGGACCGGGCTCAGGCCCGTAGGGACACCTTCGGCCTCGCCTCGGGCTCTGCGGGCCGCTCGGCCGCATCCGTCGCCGGCCGGGCGGCCACCGCCCGCCACCACGGATCCACCGGGAGGCCGTCGCCGTCCGCCGGCTCGAAGGGCTGCCCCGGCCGCGGCGTCGCGACGCGCGCGCCGTGGCTCCGGGCCGCCGCGACGGAGCCCTCGGCCGGCTCCTCCCAGGGGTGCGGCGCGAGATTGAACGTGCCCCAGTGGATGGGCAGCATGACGCCGTGCGCGGCGTCGCCTTGCAGATCGGCGTGGGCCTGCATGCCCTCCTCGGGCGTCATGTGGATGTCGGGCCAGAACTCGGAGTACGCACCGATCTGCACCATCGTGGCGTCGAACGGCCCGTACTGGGCGCCGATGTCCTTGAAGCCGGGGAAGTAGCCGGTGTCGCCGCTGTGGAAGACGCGGTGCGCGGGGCCGGCCACGACCCAGGAGGACCAGAGGGTGTGCTGGGTGTTGCGCAGCGCGCGGCCGCAGAAGTGGCGGGCGGGGGTGGCGGTGAAGGTGAGGCCGGCGACGCGGGCCTGCTCGTGCCAGTCGAGCTCGGTGATCCGGTCCTCGGGCACGCCCCAGTGCTCCAGGTGGGCGCCGACGCCGAGCGGTACGACGAAGTGCGCGCCGGTGTTGCGGGCGAGGGCGCGGACGGTCGGCATGTCCAGGTGGTCGTAGTGGTCGTGGGAGATGACCACGGCGTCGAGGGGCCCGGTCTCGCGCAGCGGCACGGGCACCGGGTGCAGCCGCTTCGGGCCGGCGAAGGCGAAGGGCGAGCAGCGCTCGGACCAGACCGGGTCGAAGAGCACCCGGGCCCCGTCGATCTCGGCGAGCACGCTGGAGTGCCCCATCCAGGTCAGCCGCAGGCCGGACGCGGCGGGCACGGCCAGGTCGGCCACGGTGGTGGGGTGGACCGGCACGGAGCCGGCGGGCGCCCGGCGGGCGCGCTCCTCCGCACGGAAGTACGTGGGCAGGAACTTCAGCATGGCGCGGGAGGGCGTGCGCTCGGTGCCGGCGGGGTTGGTGAACACGCCGTCGGCGAAGTGCGGCGACCGCCGGATGCGTGCCATCCGCTCCCCGGACGGGTCCGCGCCGAACGCGGCCGGGCGCAGGGCGTCGAGCGGTGAGCTGGTGAGGCGGAAGCCGGTCACGGCACCTCCAGGGCGAAAGCGGCCAGGTCACGCCATTATCTGCCCCGGCCCGGCGGGCGGCCGGGCGGCCCCCGGCCGACGGGCGGGCGGCTGTTTCGGGGAGCGCCGGTGAACTCTCCGGCTGCCGCCGCCCGGGCTCACCCCCGTGATATGAGCCCGGACGCGCGGCCGGCGCACTGCCGGGGACCCACTGTGCAGGGTCGTGCCCCCACCCGCACGTGATTTTTTACGGGGTCTTCCCCTCCGTTTGCGGGGCACTCAGTCCGCTGACCCGGAGGGTGATGTTCAGCCGGCCGGTGAGCCCGAGCGCGGCGGGTCCGGTGCCGGGGTGGGTGCGGGGCACGCCGTGGAAGGCCGGGCGCGAGGGTCCGCCGAAGACGAAGAGGTCACCGCTGCGCAGCTCGACGTCGGTCCAGGGGCGGTTGCGGTTGCGGGTGTTGCCGAAGCGGAAGACGCAGCTGTCGCCGAGGCTGAGGGAGACGACGGGGGCCGTGGACCGCTCGTCGCCGTCCCGGTGCATGCCCATCGACGCGCCGCCGTCGTAGAAGTTGATCAGAGCGATGTCGTACGGGGCGGGTGCGGGGGCGGTCTCCGGGGGATCGTCGCCGTACGCGTCGGTGAGGGCCTGCGCGGCCATCCGCTCCAGCTGAGCGGGGAACGGCTTGACCGGCGCGCCGTCTCCGTCCACGACCGTGCGGGCGTAGCCGTACGGGTACCAGTGCCAGCCGAGGCAGACCATGCGGACGGACATCTGCCCGCCGCTCGGCATGCGCACGGTCCGCAGCCCGGCGGGCGGCCGGGCCCAGGTGCG
Source organism: Streptomyces klenkii (assembly GCF_003626645.1). Lineage (GTDB taxonomy): Bacteria > Actinomycetota > Actinomycetes > Streptomycetales > Streptomycetaceae > Streptomyces > Streptomyces klenkii. The sequence continues at coordinate 103,056 of NZ_RBAM01000016.1, forward strand.
GCAGGCAGCGAGCAGGCGCTGCTGGGCGGCGAGGTCCAGCCAGCCGGGGACGTGGACCGCTCCGGGCGCGATCTCGGCCCGGGGCCGGGGGAAGAGCTCGTCGTCCATGCCCCCAGGGTAGGCGGGGGCGCTCCAGGCATCGATCATCGGGTGTGACGACCATCACATGGTGGCGGTGCGCCGCGATGTCACACATCCGCCGGCCGGATCCGTCGTACGGGCGGAAGCGCAACGACTGCGACGGAGGAACCAGCCATGGCCAGGATCTCTCTCACCCCGGACCGCACCCCGCTCATCCGGATCGTGGAGTGGTACAGCAAGCGCACCTACGGGAAGGTGCTGGAGCCGCTGATGGCTCTCTCCCACCACCGGCGCGTGCTGATCACGACGTCCCGCTTCGAGCTGTCGGTGGGCCGGTGGAAGAAGCTCGACCCGCAGCTGAAGGCGCTGGCCGAGCTGGCGTCGGCGACGGTCATCGGCTGCTCGTGGTGCACGGACTTCGGCTACTGGCTCAGCCGCGGGCACGGCATCGCGCACGAGAAGCTGCGCGACGTGCCGGTGTGGCGGGAGAGCGACGTGTACACGCCGCTGGAGCGGGACGTACTGGAGTACGCCGAGGCGATGACGGTCACCCCGCCGGCCGTCGGGGACGAGCTGGCGGAGCGGCTGCGGCAGCGCCTGGGCGACGCGGCGTTCGTCGAGCTGACCTCGATGGTCGCGGTGGAGAACCTCCGCTCGCGCACCAACGCGGCGCTGGGCCTGCACAGCCAGGGCTTCAAGGACACCTGCGACGTACCGGCCGGCGCCCGGGCGGACCGGGCGGCCCGTTAGAGCCTCGTGCCGCCGGCCTGCCGACCCGCCACGTCCGTGGTACCTCGCCGTTGCGGCGGAAGAAAATGCCCGCCGCAACGGCGCCGCACCACAACGGCGGGAGTCCGGCGGAATGCGCAGCCGCAGGAACGACGCGTACGGGCCCTATCCCTTGCGTCCCACTCCCCCGTAGAAGATCGTGTCGTTGAGCTCCTCGGGGCCCGGGACCGGTCCGTCCGGCCGCCAGAGCGGGACGCGGACCACGCCCGGGTCCAGGAGTTCGAAGGCGCCGAAGAGCGGCTCGACGGCGGACCGGTCGCGCAGGTTGAGGCCGGCGGTGGCGTTCTTGTACGTGCCGACGACGCTGTCGCGGGCCTTCACGTCGGTGTAGCCGCCGGCGTAGCCCTCGTACGGTTCGGCCGTGGCGTGCGAGAGCACGAGGTGGCTGCCGGCGGGAAGGGCGTCCGCGAAGGCCGCGACGATGCCCGCCGGGTCCTCCTCGTCGGTGACGAAGTGGAGGACGGCGACGAGGAGCAGGGCCACCGGCTCGCCGAAGTCGATCAGCTCGCGCACCTCGGGGCGGGCGAGGATCGCCTCCGGGTCGCGCACGTCGCCGAGGACGAAGCCCGCCCGCCCGGTTCCGGTGAGCTTCGCGCCCGCGTGCGTGGCGACGATGGGGTCGTTGTCGACGTAGGCCACCCGGACGTCCGGGGCGATCTCCCGTGCCACCTCGTGGGTGTTGGGCGAGGTGGGGATGCCCGTGCCGACGTCGATGATCTGCCGGACGCCGCCGCGGACGACCTCCCGCACGGCCCGCTGGAGGAAGGCCCGGTTGGCCCGGGCGGAGAGCCGCACCTGCGGGTGCGCCCGGATGACGTGCTCGGCGGCCTGCCGGTCGACCTCGTAGTTGTCCCAGCCGCCGAGGTAGTAGTCGTACATCCGGGCCGGGTGCGGCCGGCTGGTGTCGATGTCCTCGGCCGCGAAGCCCTGCTGGTTCATGCGGTGCTCCGATCCCAATGTCATGCCCGTGGCGTCATGCCTGTGCTGTCATGGCCGTGCTGTCATGCCGTGGTGGCGCGGTGCGCGCACGTGCGTGCGCGGTGTCAGCGGTCTTACTCGCAGGCGGCGCCGGAGCCGGCGAGCAGGAAGTCCGCCGCACCCGCCTTGGCGCCGTTGATGAAGCTCTCCATCTCGTGACGCGTGTAGATCAGGGCGGGGCCCCCGGGGTCGGTGGACTGGCGCAGGGCGATCCGGCCGTCGCCGAGCCGCAGCGCCTCGACGCACGAGCCTCCGTTGCCGCCGCTCCACGGCTTGCTCCACCCCTCGGTGCCGAGGTCGGTGGCGGGCATGCCGTTGTAGATGCGATCCATGGTTCAGATCTCCTTACGAATCCCACCCAGGACTGCCTCGGTGGTCTGTGCCGGTGCGGCCTGCGCGCACATGCGGTCCAGCGCTTCCAGGAAGGCCGAGACGTCCTCGCGCTGGTCGAAGTACGAAGCGCCGACGAGGTTTTCGGCGTACGCGATGTCCGGGAGCTCCGGGAGCGGGAACCGGAAGATGTGGAACGGTCCGTACATCGCCGGGTGCGGCCCGGCGGCGAACGGCATGATCTGCAACCGCACGTTGGGCAGGGTGGTGGCCTCGGCGAGCCGGGAGACCTGCTCGCGCATGATGTCCGGCCCGCCGATGGGCCTGCGGAGCACGGTCTCGTCCATCACCACCCACAGCAGCGGCGCGCCCTCGCGGGTGAGCAGCGACTGCCGTTCCCGGCGGACCGCGACCGCGCGCTCGATGTCGGCCTCGGGGGCGTGCGGCATGCCGGCGCGGAGCACGGCGCGTGCGTAGCGCTCGGTCTGGAGCAGCCCCGGGACGTAGTGCGGTTCGTAGGCCCGGATGAGGTTGGCTTCGCCCTCCAGGCTGACGAACGCGCTGAACCACTCGGGCAGGACGTCCCGGAAGCGGTGCCACCAGCCGGGGCGGTTCGCCTCGCGCGCGAGGTCGAGGAAGCCCTCGACCTCGGCGGCGTCGGTGACGCCGTAGACGCGCAGCAGCTTCTCCACGTAGGGGAGCTTCAGGCCGACTTCGGCCTTCTCCATCCTGCGGACCGTGGCGTGCGTGACGTCGAGGGCACGGCCCGCCTCCTCGTAGCTGAGGCCGGCCTTCTCCCGCAGGTCGTGCAGCCGTTTGCCGAGGACGACCCGCAGAACGGTCGGGGCGCCCGCCGGACGCACTTCGGCCACTGTTCCTCCCCCTCCATGCCGACCCGCTGTCAGATGCGTGTCATATGCCCGCAGTCTGTCACGCGCGCCCCCGGAGCCAACAGACTGCTCTGACGATTCTGTAATTTGCAGATTGAACCTTGCCACACCTCGGCGGTATCGCACATAGTTACGGCGTGGTCCCCTCCCATGACGCACCTTCGCTCGGGCGCTTCGGCTGTTCCATGGCCGCGCGTCTCCAGGACGCCTTCCACTTCCCGGCCCGTGGCGCCTCGGTGGCAGCCGCCCGAAAACGGGTCCTCGCGCAACTGCGGGAGTGGGGCATCGACGAAGTGGCGTGCGATGACGCACAGTTGGTGGTGTCCGAGCTCTTCACCAACGCCGTCCGGCACACGGACAGCGCGAACGTCAGCTGTCAGCTGAGGGTGCTCGGCGCGCACCTGCGCATAGAGGTGGCCGACCAGGGCCGCACCCCGACGGAGCCGCGGGCGCGGTGCAGCGGGGCGGACGAGGAGAGCGGCCGCGGGCTGCTGCTCGTGGGCGCACTGTCCAAGGCCTGGGGGGTCCGGCCCGACGACAGCGGCCGGGGCCGCGTCGTCTGGGCCGATCTGGCCGCCGGGCGGCCCACCCCCTGAATTTCCCCTCCCCCGAAGTCCCTCCCCTTTTAAGCTCCCTCCCCCTCGAAGCGGCGCTACAGCGGCAGCAGGTCCGGCCGCTTGGGCTCCACGTGGTCCCCCGAGGACTCGCCGCGCAGCCGGCGGCCGATCCACGGCACCAGGTGCTCGCGCGCCCAGTGGATGTTGTCGCGCCGCACCTCGGCGGGCGAGCGCTGGCCCTCGTCCGGCCAGGCCTGGTCCGGGTCGGCCGGCACCTCCAGGCCGAGCACCTGGGCGGCCCGCAGGGCCACCCGCGTGTGCCCGTCGGGCGAGAGGTGGAGCCGGTCGTCGCTCCAGGCCCTGCGGTCCTGCACCGAGCGCAGCGACCACAGGTCCAGGACCGGGCACCCGTGCCGGTCCGCAATGGCGCGGACGTGGGCGGTGTACGTCGCGATCTTGCCGCGCAGGTGCCGCAGCACGGGCATCCCGCGGGTGTCGAAGCCCGTGCACAGCAGCACGGTGCCCACGGAGGAGGCCAGCTCGGCGACGGCCTTCTCGTAGCGCTCGGCCACGGCGTCCGGGTCGCTGCCCGGGCGCAGGATGTCATTGCCGCCCGCGCAGAAGGTCACGAGCTCGGGGCCGAGCTCCTTCGCCCGGGGCACCTGCTCCGCGACGATCTGGTCCAGGAGCCGGCCGCGCACGGCGAGGTTGGCGTAGCGGAAGTCGTGCTCGGGACGCTGGTCGGCGAGGAGTACGGCGAGTCGGTCGGCCCAGCCGATGAAGGTGTCGTCCGGCCCTGGGTCGCCGACGCCTTCGGTGAAGCTGTCCCCGACGGCTGCGTACGACCCGATCGCGCTCTTGCTGAATGAATTCGAATCGTCTGCCACGTCAGTACATCTTTCCTCCCCAGGAGTGACCTACGCCACCGTAACCAGGGGTTGACGTGCCGTGATGTATCCCACCCCGGCGAAGTCCCCGCAAGCGGAATACGTCGGCGCGGCTACCGCACGGAGCGGATTGCCCGTACAACCGGTGTCGTAAGGTCGTTGAGCCGCCTCGCCGACGACCAGCGCCGGCAGCCGAGACCCAGGGAGCGCCCGTGACGCAGACGCCGCATGTGCCGTCCACCGAGCCCGAGCTCGCGGGGGTGCGCAACTTCCGTGATCTGGGCGGCCTGCCCACGGCTGACGGCCGGCGGTTGCGGCACGGCGTCCTCAACCGCAGCGGGCACCTGGCCCACGCCACCGAGGAGGACGCCCGCTTCCTCGGCACGCTCGGCCTGCACACGGTCTTCGACTTCCGCAACGCCGCCGACATCGCGCTCGACGGCCCCGACGTCGAGCTCACCGGCGTCCGCAACGTGAACCTGCCGCTCAACGACCCTGCTCACGGCGCCGAGTTCTGGAACATGGTGCGCGCCCGCGACCTCGCGCAGATCCGTGCGGCGCTGGCCGACGGCAGAGCGGCGGACCGGATGGCCGAGACGTACCGCGAGGTGATCACGGGCCGGACCGCCGAGCTCGGCCACGTCCTGCGCTCCGTCGCCGAGGACAGCGTGCCCGCGCTCATGCACTGCGCGGCCGGGAAGGACCGCGCCGGGCTGTCCGTCGCGGTCACCCTGCTCGCCCTCGGCGTCGCCCGCGACGTCATCGAGGCCGACTACCTGGAGTCGAACGCCCCGCACCGGCGCTACCGCATGCGGCGGGCGCCGGAGGCGACCGGGCCCGAGGACCGGGAGATCGCGGAGCTGCTGTCGCCGATGTTCGAGGCGCGCGCCACGTATTTGCTGGCCGCATTCGAGACGATCGACGCCGTATGGGGCTCGGCGGACCGCTATCTGACCGACGGGCTCGGGCTCGCCCCGGCAGCCCGGGAGCGGATGCGGAGCCGACTCCTCACAGACTGACGTGATCCGCCGGGCGGCTGAGCGATCGCACAGCCGCCCGGCGGAGTAGCTAGCGGTTCGCCACCGCCTGCTTCACCAAGGTGCGGCCGAAGTCCCAGAGCAGCCCGCCGCCTCCGTGGGCGTCGTCCATGACGGCCGTGAAGGCGTCCACGAAGCGGTCCACCTCGCGCTCTCCGATGATCAGCGGCGGGATCAGCTTGATCACTTCCAGGTGGTCGCCGGAGACCTGGGTGAGGATGCGGTGCTTCTGGAGCAGCGGCGCGACGACCATCTGCGCGAAGAGGCCCTTGCGGGCCGCCTGGAGCATCGCCCAGCGGCTGCGCAGCCCCAGCGAGGACGGCTTGCCGAACTCGATGCCGATCATCAGGCCCCGGCCGCGGACGTCGTGCAGCAGCTCGTACTTGCCGGTGAGCGCCGCGAGCCGGGTGCGCAGCAGGTCGCCCGTGCGCCGGGCGTTCGCGACGACCTGCTCGTCCTCCAGGACCGAGAGCACCGCGAGCCCGGCCGCCATCGCCTGCGCGTTGGCGCCGAAGCTCGCGGAGTGCACGAGGACCCGGTCCATGGAGGAGTAGACCTTCTTGAAGATCCAGTCCTTGCCGAGGGTGGCGCCCACGGGCACGTAGCCGCCGGAGAGCGCCTTGGCCACGCACACCAGGTCCGGCTCGACGCCGGCCTCGTGCTGGTAGGCGAAGAAGTCGCCGGTGCGCCCGACGCCGGTCTGCACCTCGTCGGCGATGAGCAGCGCCTTGTGCCGGTGCAGCAGCTCCTGGGCGGCGCGCAGGTAGCCGGGGGGCGCCTCGTGGACGCCCTTGCCCTGGATGGGCTCGATGACGAAGGCCGCGACGTCGCCGCGGGCCAGCTCCCGCTCCAGCGCCGCGAGGTCGCCGAGCGGGACGGCGGTGTCGGGCAGCAGCGGCGCGAAGCCGTCGCGGAAGCCGGACTCGCCGTTGACGGAGAGCGAGCCGGTGGTCAGGCCGTGGAAGGCGTGGTCGCAGTAGAGGACCCGCGGTCTGCCGGTGGCGTACCGCGCGAACTTCAGGGCCGTCTCCACGGCCTCGGTGCCGCTGTTGCCGAAGAACACCCGGTCCAGGTGGGGTGCGTACGACAGCAGCTTCTCGGCGAGGAGGCCGGGCAGCGGCTGGCAGTCGAAGCGGGTGAGGTCGGCGAGCGAGGCGTCGAGGACGTCGTGCAGCGCCTTGCGGACGACGGGGTGGTGGCGGCCGACGCCCATCACCCCGAAGCCCGCGAGCATGTCGAGGTAGTCCTGCCCGTCGGCGTCCCAGAAGTAGGCGCCCTCGGCCCGCTCGTAGACCTTGTCGAAGCCGATGGTGTGCAGCATGCGCGGCAGCTGGTGGTTGAGGTGCCGGGCGTGCAGGTCGTACCGCTCGGCGCCGCGCTCCGCGAGGAGCCGGGTCAGGTCGAAGCCCTTGGCGCTCGCGGCGGGGGCGCCGGCCGTGCCGGCGGTGTCGGCTGTCATGCGTCGTCGTTCTCCTTGACGGCCGCGGGGGCGCCCGCGGCTTGCGTACGGGCCGGGGCCGGGGCCTTCTTGCGGGCGGCCGGGGCTTGCGTGCGGGCGGGGGCCGGGGCGGCGCTGCGGGCCGGGGCTTCGTCACCACCGGCCGGGGCCGCGTGACGGGCCAGCGCGGCGCTGATCCGGCCGGCGATCTCGGCGGGGGTGAGCCCGAGGTCCGCCAGGACCTCGCCGCGCTTGGCGTGCGGCAGGAACTGCTCGGGGATGCCGAAGGTGCGCAGCGGCACGTCGACGTCGGCGTCACGCAGCGCCTGCCCGACGGCCCAGCCGACGCCGCCGGTGCGGCTGTTGTCCTCGACGACCGCGACGAGGCGGTGGCGCGCGGCGAGCGGGGGCAGGGCGGGGTCGACGGGCTTGACCCAGCGCGGGTCGACGACCGTGCAGGGGGTGCCGCGGGCGGCGAGGAGCGCGGCGGCCTCCAGGCAGACCCCGGCCATGGTGCCGACGGCGACGAGCAGGACCTGCGCCTCGTCCTCGCCGGGACCGGGGCGGGCGATGACGTCCATGCCCCCGGCGCGGGCGAGGGCCGGGACGGGCTCGCCGACGTTCTCCTTCGGGAAGCGGATCACGGTGGGGGCGTCCTCGACCTCGACGGCCTCGCGGAGCTGGGCGCGCAGCTGGTCGGCGTCGCGCGGGGCGGCGATCCGCAGGCCGGGCACGACTTGCAGCAGCGACATGTCCCACATGCCGTTGTGGCTGGGCCCGTCGGTACCGGTGACGCCGGCCCGGTCGAGGACGAACGTCACCCCGCACTTGTGCAGGGCGACGTCCATGAGCACCTGGTCGAAGGCGCGGTTGAGGAACGTGGCGTAGACGGCGAAGACCGGGTGCAGACCGCCGGTGGCCAGGCCGGCCGCGGAGACGGCGCCGTGCTGCTCGGCGATGCCGACGTCCCAGACCCGGTCGGGGTAGGCCTCGGCGAACTTCGTCAGGCCCACGGGGTGCAGCATGGCGGCCGTGATGGCGACCACGTCGGGCCGTTCGGCGCCGATGGCGAGCATCTCGTCGCCGAAGACCGAGGTCCAGGACCGGCCGGCCGAGGGGGCCAGCGGCAGGGACGTGAGCGGGTCGATCACGCCGACGGTGTGGAAGCGGTCCGCGTCGTCCTCCAGGGCGGGCTGGTAGCCGCGCCCCTTCTCCGTGCGGCAGTGGACGAGGACGGGGCCGTGGAAGCGCTTGGCCCGGCGCAGCGCCGACTCGACGGCGTCGATGTCGTGGCCGTCTATCGGGCCGAGGTACTTCAGGCCGAGGTCCTCGAACATGCCCTGCGGGGCGAACGCGTCCTTGAAGCCCTTCTTGGCGCCGTGCAGGGACTCGTAGAGGGGCTTGCCGATCAGGGGCAGGCCCTGGACGGCGTCCTTGCCCCAGGACAGGGCGCGTTCGTAGCCGTCGGTGGTGCGGAGCGTGGCGAGGTGGTCGGCGAGGCCGCCGATGGTGGGGGCGTAGCTGCGCTCGTTGTCGTTGACGACGATGATCAGCTGCCGGTCCTTGGCGGCGGCTATGTTGTTGAGCGCCTCCCAGGCCATGCCGCCGGTCAGGGCCCCGTCGCCGATGACGGCGACGACGTGCCGGTTCCAGCGGCCGAGGACCTGGTTGGCCTTGGCGAGGCCGTCGGCCCAGCCGAGGACGGTGGAGGCGTGGCTGTTCTCGATGACGTCGTGCTCGGACTCCTCGCGCGAGGGGTAGCCGGACAGGCCGCCCTTGCCGCGCAGCTTGGAGAAGTCCTGGCGGCCGGTGAGCAGCTTGTGGACGTAGCTCTGGTGGCCGGTGTCCCACAGGATGCGGTCGGCCGGGGAGTCGAACGAGCGGTGCAGGGCGATGGTGAGCTCCACCACGCCGAGGTTGGGGCCGAGGTGGCCGCCGGTGCGGGCGACGGCGTGGATGAGGAAGTGGCGGATCTCCTCCGCCAGTTCGGTCAGCTCCTCGGCGTCCAGGGTCTTCAGGTCGCGCGGACTGCGGATGTTCTCGAGCAACGACACGCGGGCCCCCTCCTCGTCTTGCGGCCTGGGCCGGGGCGGCCGCTCGGTCGCTGTTCCTACGGTGGCGGTCGCCGGTTCAGGCGATGGTGACGTGCGGTGCCCCGCCGGGGGCGCCGTCCGCCGCCATGACTTCGGCGATCTTCATTGCTTCCTCGATGAGGGTCTCCACGATCTTCGACTCCGGCACGGTCTTGATGACCTCGCCCTTGACGAAGATCTGGCCCTTGCCGTTGCCGGAGGCGACACCCAGGTCGGCCTCACGCGCCTCACCGGGACCGTTTACGACGCAGCCCATCACCGCGACGCGCAGCGGCACCTCCATGCCCTCCAGACCGGCACTGACCTGGTCGGCGAGCTTGTACACGTCCACCTGCGCCCGGCCGCACGACGGGCACGAGACGATCTCCAGCCGGCGCTGCCGCAGCCCCAGGGACTCCAGGATCTGCATACCGACCTTGATCTCCTCCGCCGGCGGCGCCGACAGCGACACACGGATCGTGTCACCGATGCCCTCCGACAGCAGCGCACCGAA
>NZ_RBAM01000017.1 GCF_003626645.1 Streptomyces klenkii
CCGTCGCGGCCGAGCTCAACAGCCGCCCACGCAAAACGCTCGGCTGGGAAACCCCAGCCGAGCGTCTCGCTAAGCTTCTGGCCACAGCCAGTTGATCACTGTGTTGCTACGACCCCTCGAATTCGCCCGGGAGGGGCGTGCGGTATGGAGCGAGCGCCCCCGGCAGGACTCGAACCTGCGGCCAAGCGCTTAGAAGGCGCCTGCTCTATCCACTGAGCTACGGGGGCCGGTGTGCGGCGGTGTCGCGGACGGCTGAAGCCCCGGGCTCGGTGGTGCCGTGACCTTGCCGGGGACAAGGATAGGGCTCCGCTCACCTCGTCCCGGTTGCTTCACCTCCGTGCCACGATGTGGAGGTTTAGTGAAGCGGTCCTGATAATCGCAGGCGGGTACGAATCTTGCACCGTTTTTCACGCCTCAGGCGACGGGTGTTGTGTACTCGTTATGCCTGAGCCCCGTGCGCCACGCCTCGCGCGCCATGGCCTATACGCTTCAAAATCACACCAGAATTGGGCATTCTGCACGTGTGGCGACCTTGGACGTACGGCCCCGACTGCTCGACGCACTGTCCGCACTGCGTGACCGTGTCGACGCCGCACGCTTCCCCCTTCCCCTTCCCGGCGCCGCCCGCGCCCGCCGGAACCGTGCCGAACTCCTGGCGCAACTCGATGACTACTTGGTGCCCCGCCTGTGCGCCCCCGAAGCGCCGCTGCTCGCGGTCGTCGGGGGTTCGACGGGGGCCGGCAAGTCCACCCTCGTCAACTCCCTGGTGGGGCGGCGGGTCACTGAGGCGGGGGTCCTGCGGCCGACGACCCGTACGCCTGTACTGGTCTGCCACCCGGACGACCACCACTGGTTCGCGGGGCAGCGCGTCCTGCCCGAACTGCGCCGCGTCTGGGTGCCCGCCCAGGACGTCTCCACCCTCTACGACCCCGACCCCGACGCCCGCCGCGGGGACGAGGACGACGCCGCCGAGCCCCCGTCCCTGCGCATCGAGACCGACCGCGCCATGCCGCCCGGGCTCGCCCTCGTCGACGCCCCCGACATCGACTCCCTCGTCGCCCGCAACCGCGAGCTCGCCGCCGAGCTGATCTGCGCGGCGGACATCTGGGTGCTCGTCACCACCGCGACCCGGTACGCCGATGCGGTGCCGTGGCACCTGATGCGGACGGCCAAGGAGTACGACGTCACCCTCGTCACCGTGCTGGACCGGGTGCCCCACCAGGTCGCCACCGAGGTCTCCAAGCACTACGGGGCGCTGCTGACCGCCGCCGGCCTCGGGGACGTCCCGCGCTTCACCATCCCCGAGCTCCCGGAGTCCGCGGGCGGCGGCACCGGCCTGCTGCCCGACACCGCCGTCGCGGGGCTGCGCGCCTGGCTCCACCAGCGGGCGCAGGACCCCGCCGCCCGCGCCGTGGCCTCCGCCCGCACCGTCGCCGGGCTGCTGGCCTCCCTGGGGTCGCGGCTGCCCGGGCTCGCCGGTGCCGCCGCCGTCCAGCACGCCGCCGCGGTCCGGCTCACCCAGCGCGTGGAGGACGCGTACGCGAAGGCCACGGAGCGCGTACGGGACGGGGTCGCGGGCGGGGAGGCCCTCGCGGGCGACGCCCTCACCCACTGGCGCGGCCACCCCGAGGACAGCACCTCCGACGAGCTGCTCGGCGCGCTCACGGCCGCCCTCGCCGCCCTGGTCGGCTGCGCCGTCGCCGCCGCCGACGAGGAGGTCGCCGCGGCCTGCGCGGGCGACCCCGCGGCGGACGCCGTCCTCGCCCCGCGCGACCCGGACGGCGCGGTCGGCCGGATCGGCGTCGCCGTACGCCGCTGGCGGCGCTGCCTGGAGGAGATCGCGGAGGAGGAGGTGCGGGCCGCCGAGCGCGCGGCCGGCCTCGACGCCGACCGGGCGGCCGCCCTGCTCGCCGCCGCCCTGCTGGGCGGCGGACAGGCCCGCCCGGCCGGGGAGAGCCTCGCCGAACTGCTCGGCGCCCAGGGCGCCCTGCGCCTGCGCGACCGCGGCGGCCACCTCCTCGCCGAGTGCCTCGACGGCGTGCTCGACGCCGAGCGCGACCGCCGGACCGCCCCGCTGGAAGCCCTGGACGTCACCCCCGACCACCAGGTCGAGCTCATCGCCGCGCTGTCCGTACTACAGAAGGAGAGGTGACCACCGTGCGCCCCGCTGACCGATCCGCCGACCGATCTGCCGACCGCGCCGCCGAGGGAGCCGCTCCGGCCGCCCCTCCGCACCCCGACCCGGCCGCCGCCGCCCGCCCGCGCCCCTCCGCCGGCATCTGGGACGACGGCCTCATCGCCCGCCGCGCCCGCCCCGGCCGCCCCCCGCGCGCAGGCGGCGGCCCCGAAGCGCGCATCGCACCCCCGCCGCGCCCGGAGACCGCCCCGCGCCCTCCGTCCGCGCCCCCGCCGCACCCCGGCGCCGCCGTCCTCCGGCCGCGCCTGGACGCCCTGCGGGAGCTCGTCGGGCTGTCCCGGGCGCGGCTGGACCGGCGCACGCTCGCCGAGGCGGGGCGCGTCCTGGACGAGGCCGTCGCCCGCCAGCGGCACCCCCTCGACCTCACCGTCGTGGCCATCGCCGGGGCGTCGGGCAGCGGCAAGTCCACCCTCTTCAACGCGCTCGGCCGGGCCCAGCTCTCCGAGGCGGGCGTCCGCCGCCCCACCACCGCCGCGCCCGTGGCCTGCGTGTGGACGGAGGAGCCCGAGCGCGCGGACGGCGTCCTCGACCGGCTCGGCATCCCCGCCCGCTCCCGCCGGCAGCCGGTCCGCCCGTACGACCCGGCACTCAACGGGCTCGTCCTGCTCGACCTGCCCGACCACGACTCGGCCAGCCCCGGCCACCGCGAGCAGGTGGACCGGCTCCTGGGGCTCGTCGACGCGGTGATCTGGGTGGTGGACCCGGAGAAGTACGCGGACGCCGTCCTCCACGAGCGCTACCTGCGGCCGCTCGCGGGGTACGCCGAGGTGTCGTTCATCGTCCTCAACCAGATCGACCGGCTGGGCACGGACGCGGCGGACCAGGTCCTCGACGACCTGCGGCGGCTCCTGGACGACGACGGCATCGCGCTCGGCGAGCACGGCGAACCGGGGGCCGAGGTGCTGGCCCTGTCGGCCCTCACCGGCGACGGCGTCGGCGAACTGCGCGAGATCCTCGGCCGGTTCACGGCCTCGCGGGGCGCCGCGCTGCGCCGGCTGACGGCCGACGTCGACGGGGTCTCGGCGCGGCTGCGGGGCGCGTACGTGGCCGAGGGGCGGCCGGGGCTGACGGAGTCGGCCCGGCACGAGTTCGAGGACCGGCTGGCCGAGGCGGTGGGCGCCCAGGCGGCCGGGCTCGCGGCGGAACGCGCGTGGCTCCGGGACGCCGGACGGGCGTGCGGGATGCCGTGGATGCGGGCGCAGCGGTGGTACGTACGGGGGCGCGCGGGGCGGAAGGCGGCGGGCGGGGCGGGCGGGGCGAGTGGCGGGGAAGTGGCCGCGCATACGGGTACGGGTGCGAGTACGGGTACGGGTACGACTACGGGCACGGGTACGACTACGGGCACGGGTACGAGTGTGACGGCGGCGTCCGCAGAGGCGTATGCGCCGCATGCTGTCGGCGAGAGCGGCTCCGCCCCGAGCCGCGCCGTCTCCCGGCCGCTCGTCGAGCAGGCCGTACGGGCCCTGGCCTACGAGGCGTCCACGGGGCTTCCCGACCCCTGGTCCCTGGCCGTGCGCGAGGCGGCGCGGCGCGGGGCCGAGGGCCTCGCGGAGGCCCTGGACGCGGCGTCCGCCGCGGCTGCCGCCGCAATGGCGGCGGCGGGGCCGGGGCGCGCGGGAATGTGGCGCACCGGGGCGCGCCGGGCGAGCGCCTGGTGCACGAGCGTGGGGCGCCAGGCCGGTTCTCCGGAGAGCGAAGGCCCGTCCGGAAGCCGCGCCTCCGGGCGGGCGGGCGACCGTACGGGAGGCCGCGCCGGCGGATGGATCATCGGCGGCCGGCGGGCGCGCGCGGGCGGCCCGGCCCGGCCGGTCCGGCCCGGCTGGTGGGCCGTGGCGGCCGCCGTGCAATGGGTGCTGTCGGTGCTTCAGGTGCTGACCGCGGCCTGGTTGCTGGTCCTGCTGACCGGTGCCTGGGGCGGCGAGTGGTGGATCCCGGCGCTGCTGCTGGCGGGCGCCGTCGCGAGCGGCCCGGCCCTGGCCTGGTGCTGCCGGGCGATGGCCCGGGGCCCGGCCCGCCGCTACGGGCTGGAGACGGAGCGGCGGCTGCGCAACGCCGCCGCGGGCTGCGGGCGGGAGCGGGTGCTGGAGCCGGTCGCCGCGGAGCTGTTGCGGTATCAGGAGGTCCGCGCGCAGTACGTGATCGCGGCCGGGGAGGCCTGAGACCGGCCTGGTCGGTGACGGGAGGCCGGCCTGGTGAGTGGCGGAAGACCGGCCTTGTGGGGGACGGAGTTATCCACAAAAGCTCCCTCGTCCACAGCCTCCAGCGGGATGCCCCGAACACCGGCAGCATGGCTTCACGAAGCAGCTCGCGAGGCAGCTCACGGAGCAGTTCACGAAGCACTTCACGAAGCCCGGACGGGGAAAGCGGGGGGATCCGTATGAACGAGACGCTGGTGACGGTCGTGGGAAACGTCGCGACGGAGCCGGACTACCGGGAGGCGGCGAACGGCTCGTCGTCCGCGCGGTTCCGCTTGGCGGCGTCGGTGCGCCGCTGGGACCGGTCCAAGGAGGAGTGGGCGGACGCGTACACGAGCTTCTACACGGTGTGGGCGTGGCGCGCGCTCGCGGCCAACGTGGTGGCGTCGCTGGGCGTGGGGGAACCGGTCGTGGTCCAGGGCAAGTTGCGCATCCGGGAAGAGGAGCGCGAGGGAAAACGGTGGCTGTCGGCGGACATTGACGCGGTGTCGATCGGCCACGACCTGAGCCGGGGGACGTCGGTGTTCCGCAGGGTGACGCAACCGAGGCCGCTGCCGGCGGATCCGGTCCGGATGGCGGCGGCCGTGGGGGCCTCGGCGGAGGTAACCGCTCCGGCCATTCCGGATCGGGAGCCCGCGGCCGTCGGCGCCGAGGCGCCGCCCTTCTGAAAAGGCCGGTTTGTCCCGGCGATTTATCGATATTGCCGGGCCGGGCCGCGGCCCGCTGGTAACGATTCCGATTCGGATCGATTGAGCGGCCCCTCGGGTGGGGATGGCGCCGCGCCCGCTCCTTAAGATCACGTTCACAGCAACGTGCAACGGGGGGCCGCGGCGACGTGTTCAACGGCTGCGAGCGACAGCGTGCAACGGGGGCTTCTGAGTCTTGAGTTCGGTGGCGAGGCGCGCCGACTTGTTCTGCGTTCGCCCGGAAGGAAGTCGATGATTTCTGTCAGGAGGCGGGGATCCGCCCGCCTTGCCGCAGCCTGCCTGGCAGCAGGACTCGCCGCGGTGGGCACGATAGCCGCGGCGGGCCCCGCCGCCGCGGACGACGCGCCGCAGACCGCGGGAGGCGTCACCGCCACGCTCGGCCGCATCACGGCCGGCTCGGGCGTCGTGGTGCACGACCGGCACCGGACGGCCGAGATCCCGGCGGGTCTGTTCGAGATGAAGGTCGACGGCGGCGGCTCGCTGCAGACGTACTGCGTCGACATCCTCACCAACACCGTGGACGGCGCCCGCTACCGCGAGGTCGGCGCGGCCGAGTCGTCCCTGCACGCCAACAAGGACGCGGGGAAGATCCGCTGGATCCTCCAGCACTCCTACCCGCAGGTGAACGACCTCGCCGCGCTCGCCAAGGACGCGGGCGCGGGCCCGCTCGACGCCAACACCGCCGCCGCCGGCACCCAGATCGCCATCTGGCGGTACTCGGACGCCGCTCAGGTCGACGCCAAGGACCCCGCGGCCGCCAAGCTCGCCGACTACCTCTACAAGGCCGCGAAGGACGTCGAGGAGCCCGAGGCGTCGCTGACCCTGAGCCCGCCGGCGCTCTCCGGCAAGCCGGGCCGCAAGCTCGGCCCGGTCACGGTGCGGACCACGGCGAGCAGTGTCACCCTCACTCCTTCAGGTGATGCCGTGGCCAGGGGCGTGAAGATCGTCGACAAGGACGGCAAGCCGGTCGCCGCCACCGGCAACGGCGGCGAGTTCTACGTGGACGTCCCGGCGGGCGCCCCCGACGGCTCCATGTCGCTGAAGGCCTCGGGCGCCGCCAAGGTCCCGGTCGGCCGGGTCTTCGCCGGCGATCACACCACCACCCAGACGCAGATCCTGGCCGGCTCCAGCGAGAGCACGGTCTCCGCGGGTGCCACCGCGCACTGGACGGCCAAGGGCGCGGCCCCGGCCCTGTCCGCCCGCAAGAACTGCGCCAAGGGCGGCGTCGACGTCACCGCCGACAACCAGGGCGACGCCCCCTTCACCTACGAGCTGGCCGGCCGGACGCACACCGTCGCCCCCGGCCGCTCCGAGACCACCCTGGTGAAGGTCGGCGAGGACCGGGCCTACCGGTTCACGATCACCGGGCCGGGCGGGCTGTCCAGGACCTTCTCAGGGATCATGGACTGCGCGACCCTCGCCGCCACCGCGGCCGCACCCCCGGCCGGGGACGCCGCGGGAGCCGCCCCCGAGGCCGGGGAGGACTCCGGCGCTGCGGGCTCCGGCGACGGCGGCACCAAGGCCACCCTGGCCTCCCGCATGAGCCCGGCGTCGACCGGCGGCGGCAGCGGCAAGGCGGCCGTCAGGGCCGACGGTGACCTGGCCGCGACCGGCGGCAGCAACACCACCCCCACGATCGCCGGGATAGCGATCGCCCTGATCGTCGCCGGCAGCGGCGCGGTCTACCTCCTGCGCCGGGAGCGGGCCTCCGCCGGGGAGTGAGCCCCCGGCGCGCGGGCCGCGGGGCGGGGGCCGGCGCCCCGTCCGGGGCGCCCGGAGGGCCGCAAGGCCCTCCGGCGGCCGCCCGCCCGGCGGACTGTGAGCGGATCGCCCCCGTATCGGGTTTCCGCCCCGGGCGTCCGGTGCGGCAAGATGGGTGTATCTGCCCTCACGCGGCGGAGCCGCACATTGGCCCTTCTCGATTGCCGGACGGTTTCTCTTGGCTGAGTACATCTACACCATGCGCAAGACGCGCAAGGCGCACGGCGACAAGGTCATCCTCGATGACGTGACGCTGAGCTTCCTGCCCGGTGCGAAGATCGGTGTGGTCGGCCCCAACGGTGCCGGTAAGTCCACCGTCCTCAAGATCATGGCGGGCCTGGAGCAGCCGTCCAACGGCGACGCGTTCCTGTCGCCGGGCTACAGCGTCGGCATCCTCATGCAGGAGCCGAAGCTGGACGAGTCCAAGACCGTCCTGGAGAACGTCGAGGACGGCGTCGGGGAGATCAAGGGCAAGCTCAACCGCTTCAACGAGATCGCCGAGCTCATGGCGACCGACTACTCGGACGCCCTGCTCGACGAGATGGGCAAGCTCCAGGAGGAGCTCGACCACGCCAACGCCTGGGACCTCGACGCCCAGCTGGAGCAGGCCATGGACGCCCTGGGCTGCCCGCCCGGCGACTGGCCCGTCGTCAACCTCTCCGGTGGTGAGAAGCGCCGCGTCGCCCTCTGCAAGCTGCTGCTGGAGGCCCCCGACCTGCTGCTCCTCGACGAGCCCACCAACCACCTCGACGCCGAGTCGGTGAACTGGCTGGAGCAGCACCTCGCCAAGTACGCGGGCACCGTCGTGGCGATCACCCACGACCGGTACTTCCTGGACAACGTGGCCGAGTGGATCCTGGAGCTCGACCGCGGCCGCGCCATCCCCTACGAGGGCAACTACTCCACCTACCTGGAGAACAAGGCCTCGCGTCTGAAGGTCGAGGGCCAGAAGGACGCCAAGCGCCAGAAGCGCCTCAAGGAAGAGCTGGAGTGGGTCCGCTCCAACGCCAAGGGCCGTCAGGCCAAGTCCAAGGCGCGCCTCGCCCGTTACGAGGAGATGGCCGCCGAGGCCGACAAGATGCGGAAGCTGGACTTCGAGGAGATCCAGATCCCGCCGGGCCCGCGCCTGGGCTCCATCGTCGTCGAGGTCAACAACCTCTCCAAGGCCTTCGGTGAGAAGGTCCTCATCGACGACCTGTCCTTCACCCTGCCGCGCAACGGCATCGTGGGCGTCATCGGCCCGAACGGCGCCGGCAAGACCACGCTGTTCAAGATGATCCAGGGCCTGGAGACGCCGGACTCCGGTTCGATCAAGGTCGGCGAGACCGTCAAGATCTCGTACGTCGACCAGAGCCGCGCCAACATCGACCCCAAGAAGACGCTGTGGGCCGTCGTCTCCGACGAGCTGGACTACATCAACGTCGGCCACGTCGAGATGCCCTCCCGCGCCTACGTCTCCGCGTTCGGCTTCAAGGGCCCGGACCAGCAGAAGCCGGCCGGCGTGCTCTCCGGTGGTGAGCGCAACCGCCTCAACCTGGCGCTGACCCTCAAGCAGGGCGGCAACCTGCTGCTCCTCGACGAGCCCACCAACGACCTCGACGTCGAGACCCTCTCCTCGCTGGAGAACGCCCTGCTCGACTTCCCGGGCGCCGCTGTGGTCGTCTCCCACGACCGCTGGTTCCTGGACCGAGTCGCCACGCACATCCTGGCGTACGAGGGCGACTCCAAGTGGTTCTGGTTCGAGGGCAACTTCGAGTCCTACGAGAAGAACAAGATCGAGCGCCTCGGCCCGGACGCGGCCCGTCCGCACCGCGCCACCTACAAGAAGCTCACCCGGGGCTGAGCATGGCGCGTCACCTCTACTCCTGCCCCCTGCGCTGGTCCGACATGGACGCCTTCGGCCATGTCAACAACGCGGTCTTCATCCGCTACCTCGAAGAGGCACGGATCGACTTCATGTTCCGGCTGGCGCCGGGGGAGGGGAGCACGTCGTTCCAGGGCGGGTCCGTCGTGGCCCGGCACGAGATCGACTATCTGCGCCCCTTGGTGCACCGGCATGCGCCGGTGACCGTGGAGACCTGGGTGACCAGGGTGGGCGCCGCGTCGCTCACCGTCGCCTACGAGGTCAAGGACGAGGACCAGGTGTACGTGCGGGCCAGCACCGTCGTCGTCCCGTTCGACTTCGAGGCCGGCCGGCCTCGCCGGATCACCGACGAGGAGCGCATGTTCCTGGCGGAGTTCCAGGACGACGCCGCGGAGGAGGCCGTCGCCGCATGACGGGGCTCCAGCCTCCGCCCGGGCACCGGCTCCGGTTCGCCGATGCCAGGGAGGCGGCCGACCTGGTCGCCTTCCTGGCCCGGCTGATCCACTACGACCGGGCCGCCGTCGTGCGGATACAGGCCGGCGACGGCGTCCTCGGCGTCTTCGGGCGCCCGCCGTCCTTCGAGGTCCTCGCGGTGCGCACGGCCAGGCTGGCCCACGGCGGGGCGCTGGACGTCACCGTCTCGGCGGGCCAGCTCGCCGACGCCCTGGACACGGCGCCCGCCCTGCCCTCCGGCGAGCTGGAGATCACCGTCCCCGAAGCCGTCACCGGCCCGCCCTGGGCCGGTGTGCTGCCGCCCCGCGGCGGCTGGCAGCGCGTGCCGGGGCTGCCCGGCCAGGACGCCCTGCGGGCTGTGGTCGGGGCGGCGGTCGCGGAGTTCCGCGGGCGCGACGAGGCCCTGCCCGAGCACCGGCGCACCCGCGTCGAGCGCGACCGCATCGGCCGCGAGATCTGGTCCCGCACGCTCGGCGACACGGAGCTGCCGCTGCGCGCGGTGCACGCGGCGCAGTCACTGGGCTTCCTGCGGCCCGCCCGGGCGGCGGTGGCCGCCCCGGCACGGGGCCGCACGGGTACGGGCACGGCGCTTGCGCCGGAGCAGCCGGTGGCCCTGTTCGCAGCCGCGGGCTGGCTGCGCCTGAGCACGTCCTACGGGTCGGTAGCGGTCCGGACGGGCGGGCTCCCGGGGCTGACAGTCACGCCTGCCTGAGCGGGCCGTGGCCGGGGGCTTCGCCCCCGGCCCCATCGCGCTGAACGCGCTCGTCCTCAATCGCCGGACAGGCTGATTTATGTGCCGGTGTTCACCATCGACGCCGCCGCGTACGTCAGGTAGTTCCACAGCTGCTGCTCCAGCTCCGGAGCGAGCCCGAGCTCGTCCACCGCGTCCCGCATGTGCCGCAGCCACGCGTCGTGCGCGGCCCGGTCCACGGTGAAGGGCGCGTGGCGCATCCGCAGCCGCGGGTGGCCCCGGTTCTCGCTGTAGGTCCGCGGCCCGCCCCAGTACTGCATGAGGAAGAGCACCAGGCGCTCCTCGGCCGGGCCGAGGTCCTCCTCCGGGTACATCGGCCGCAGCAGCGGATCGGCGGCCACGCCCTCGTAGAAGCGGCGGACCAGGCGCCGGAAAGTCTCCTCGCCGCCGACCTGCTCGTAGAAGGTCTGCTCCTGAAGGGTGCCGCGCGGAATCTCCATCACCCCTCCATGGTCTCAGACGGACCGGCCGAGGACGGGGGACGTAGGTCCTCCGCCCGGACGGGCCCTTTGGCCGGACCGGCGGCCCCCGGCGCACAGTGGAGACATGGGCGGTACGCATCTCAAGGGGGACGCCGAGCTGTCCTCGGCGCTGCGGGGCGAGCTGGTCGAGGGGCTGCGGGCGGCCGGCGAGCTCACCGACCCCCGGTGGCGGCGCGCTTTTGCCGAGGTGCCCCGGGAGCTGTTCGTTCCCGTCTACTACGTCGGAGTCGTCGGCGGCTACCAGCGCCTCTCCGGCGACGACCCCGACCCCCTGCGCCACGAGAGCTGGCTGGTCGGCGCCTACGCCGACGAGCCGCTCGCCACCCACGTCCGGGACGGCGAGCTGATCTCCTCCAGCAGCCAGCCCTCCCTGATGGCGAAGATGCTCGCCGCCCTGAACGTCCAGGACGGCCACACCGTGCTGGAGATCGGCACGGGCACCGGCTACAACGCGGCCCTGCTCGCCCACCGCCTCGGCGACGGCAAGGTCACCACCGTCGACCTCGGCCCGGAGCTCACCGGGCCCGCCCGCGCGCACCTCGCCGAGGCCGGTTTCCACCCGGAGGTCGTCACGGGCGACGGCGCGTACGGCTGCCCGTGGCGCGCCCCCTTCGACCGGATCCTGGCCACCTGCGCGATCACCCGGGTGCCGCCGGCCTGGCTCGCCCAGACCCGCCACGACGGCCTGGTCCTCGCCCCGCTCGCCACCGGCCTGATCGCCCTGCGCGTCAAGGACGCCACCCACGCCGAGGGCCGCTTCCTGCGCACCCCCGCCTTCTTCGTCCCGCTGCGCGGCGGCGCCCCCGCGCCGGTGCCGCGCGTACGGGGCCTGCCCCGGCGGCTGCTCCAGAGCGACCGCTTCCGCTTCCTGCTGGCGCTGACCGCGGGCGCGCTGGACCCGGGCGACGCCCACCAGCTGTGGCGCGGCCTGGGGCGCCCGGGCCGCGAGCGCTACGGCATCTCGGTCGCGGGCGACGCCCAGTGGTCCTGGCTCGACCACCCGGACGGGCCGTACCGGTGGCCGCTGGGCGCCCCGGGCCCCCGCGGGGCCGGCGTCAGCCCCGGCGCAGCGTGATCGTCGTCCACGCCCCCACGTGCACCCGGTCGCCGTCCTGGAGCGGCACCGGCACGTAGGGCTGGATCGGCGTCTCCGAGCCGTTGATCGTCGTGCCGTTGGTGGAGTCCTGGTCGACGACCGCCCAGCTGCCGTCCGGCTGCTGCACGAACATCGCGTGCTGGTGCGAGACGCCCGGGTCCTCCGGCGGCCGCGACAGGTCGATGTCCGGGGACTCGCCCGTGCTGTGCCGCTTCCGGCCGACCGTGACCTGCGGCCCGCTCAGCTGGAGCTGCAACTCGGGGGAGTACGCGGGGAGGTTGAGCCCGGAGGCCTCGGGGCCGCTGCGGTTCATCATCGCCGTGAAGTACTCGCGGTCGGGCGCCACGACGGCCGTCCACCCGGCCGGCGCCTGCTGCTGCGCCCCGCCCTGCTGCCCCGGCACGCCGCCCGTCGCCCCGCGCTCGTAGCCGTACGGCGGCGCGGACTGCGGCGCGGGCGTGCTCGGCGGCGGCAGCATCCAGTCGCCGTCGGGGCCGTCGGCGTAGGCCGGCGACCCGGCGTAGGGGGAGTCCGCGTACGGGGAGTCCGCGTAGGGCGACTCGGCATACGCCGGGGCCGCGTACGGCGAGGCCGGGTGCGTCTCCGGAGTCAGCGGCTCGGCCGGGCGGTTGATGCGCGACGGGCGCGAGCCGTAGTACTCGTACGACTGCGGGGGCTGGGTGTGCTGCGGCGGGGGCGGCGGCGCCGACTGGAGCCCCTGCGGGGCCGGCGGCGGGGGCGGCCCGAAGGAGGCGCCCGTGCGCGTCAGGAAGTTGTAGCGGCACTCCTCGCAGAAAGGTGCCTGCGCCTCGCGGGGCGTACGGCAGTGCGGGCACAGCTCCGCCTGCACGGTCGTGTCCCCGGTGTGGGCGCTCCCGGTGGGCGCGCCCTCGGCGGGCGGCCAGCCGTAGCCGGGGGCGCCCTGCGGGCCGCTCGGGGGCGGCAGCGGCGCGCCCGTGGGCGGGGCGGGAGGCGGCGGCGGGACGGCCCCGGCCCCCGGAGCACCGGAGGGGACGGACCGGTCGGGCGCCCCCGACATGCGGTGGCCGCACACCTCGCACCAGTCCTCGGCCGTCGACTGGTGGCCGTTCGGGCAGGTCGGCATGTCGGTTGATCCCCCTCGTGTGCCGTGCGTTGCGGTCGTCGCCGGTACGCGTTCCCCGCGCCCCGGTGCTACTTCTTCACCCGTACGGTTTTCGTCGAGCGCGTTTCGAGGGTCATCTGCGCCTCCGCGGTGACCTTCGCCTTCAGCCGCACAGTACCCGTCGCGGCGTCCACCACGTCCACCACCTTGGCGAGGAGTTTGGCCGTGTCCTCGTTGCCCGAGCGGTTCGCCAACTGGACGGCGCGGCCGAGCTTGGCCGTCGCTCCGTCCAGGTCGCCGGAGCGGCGCAGATCCAGGCCCTCCTGGATGTAGCGGGCGAGTTCGGCCTGGCCGGTGTAGTGGGCGACCTGCGCGTTCATGGACGTCGAGGCGGCCAGGTCGTCCGTCCAGACCGCCCGCACCAGACCCTGGGCCAAGGGGCGCGGTGAGGACCCGTCAGGCGTGGGCAGCACCAGCGAGACGCGGGCGGCGAGCATCTCCTCGCCCACCGCGGCGGCGGGCACCCGCACGCCCAGGTGGTAGTCGCGCGACTCGTCGCCCCAGGAGCCGGTCGGGTAGTCGCCGATGCGCGGGCCCGCCTCGACGCGGCGCTCGGTGAGCGTCTCCAGGGCGGGCGCGACCTGCTTGAGGAACCTCACCTCGGCGCCCTGCGGCGTCCACAGCCGCAGCGCGACGTCCGCGACCTCCTTGCCCATCGCCGTCTCCATCATCCGCGTGAAGTCGGCCGCGAGGCCCGCCGGGTCGGCGACGATGTCGGCGGTGCCCAGCAGGGCCGAGGCGATGGCGGTGACCTCCTTGACCTCCCAGTCGGTGCCCACGCCGCGCGCGTCGCACGTGAACCGGCCCGCGCAGTGCTCCAGGGAGGCGCGCAGCGCGTCGGGCTCCTCGTGTTCGTTGCGGCCGTCGGTGAGCAGGATGCCGTGCCGTATCGGCGCCTCGGACGTCTCCAGCAGCTGACCGGCCAGGCGCAGCCAGGTGCCGATGGCGGTGCCGCCGCCCGGAGTGAGCTTGCGCAGGGCCTCCTTGGCCTGCTGCCGGGTGGTGGCGTCGGCCAGCGCGAGCCGCCCGCCGCCGGGGTAGGCCTCCTTCGCCTGGTGCGTGCCGGCCACCACGGCGAAGGCCACGCCGTCGCGCAGGGTGTCGACGGCTGCGGCCGTGGCGGCGCGGGCGTTGCGCATCTTGGCCGGCGGGTAGTCCATCGAGCCCGAGCAGTCGACCATGATGACCACGGCCGCGTCCGGGCCGGGGGCCGGAAGGGCGTGGGACGACGGGGACTGGTGCGGAACGGCCGGCACGAGGGGCGTCCCCGCCGTGGTCCCTCCGCGCGTGGCGGTGACGGTGACGATCGCGTCGACCTCGCGCCCGCCCTCGGGCAGATGGGCGTTCTGGTACACGTCGACCGTGAACCGGTGCCCGCCGGTCTTGGAGACCCCGCTGGTCTTGGAGAAAGTGGCCATCTGATCCGCTCCTCGGTACTCCGTCCGTGCCGGGGCACGAGGGGGCGGGCCGGCGCGTGGTGCCGAGCGGGCACCGGCGTTGCATCCCCCCTGCGACCGCCCTGGCCTCAGGCCGATCCTGCCCCCTCGGGCGCCAGGGGGAACGGCAGTACGGCCACTGTTACGTTGTCGTGGCCCCCTCCGTCCAGGGCGTGGGCCAGCAGTTGCCGGGCGCACTCCAGCGGCCGGGTGCGGGCGTCGGGCGGGGTGACCTCGGCCATCAGCTCGGCGGACTCGGCGTAGTTCCACAGCCCGTCCGTGCAGACGATCACCACGCCCTTGCGGTCGGGGTGGAAGGACGCGGTGTGCGGCTCGACCTCGTAGGCGTCCGCGCCCAGCCAGCCGGTGATGGCGTGGGCCCGCTCGTCCGCGTACGCCTCGGCCTCCGACAGCAGGCCCGCCGCGACCATCTGGGCGGCCCAGGAGTCGTCCTCGGTGAGCCGGGCGGGCTGGGTGGAACGGTCCTCCGGCACCCAGTAGGCGCGGCTGTCGCCGACCCAGCCGACGGTGAGCAGGTCGCCGGTGACGACGGCCGTCACGATCGTGCACGCGGGGGCGTTCTCGTGGCGGTGCGGGTCGTGCTGGAGCGGCCCGCGTGCGGGCGCCGCCAGCGCATTGACGGCCTCGGACGCCCGCATGATGGCGTCGTGGGTGGCCTGCCGCGGGTCGTCGCCCTGCGGCAGGGCTGTGACCAGCAGCTCCCGCGCGGCGGCACAGGCCGCCGCCGACGCCTCGTCGGGACGGGTCGCCGACGACACGCCGTCACTGACGACGGCGACGGTGGCCGGGGCCCCGTCGGCGAGGGCGATGGCGGACACGGCGTACGCGTCCTCGTTCCGGTGGTGGCGCAGTCCGCGGTCGCTGACCGCCGCGACGCCTGGCAACTCGTGCTCCATGTGATCCCGTTCGCGCGGCTGTGCATGTCCGCAGTGTTCGCAGTACCCGTCCTTGTCGATCATGCCGGATCGGCACGACCCGCAGCTCCGCCCGGTCCCGCCCGCACCCGGGCGGGCGGTGTCCGGCCCGGCCGGCGGCCCGGGGGCCGCGTGGCCGGCCTGCGGAGGGACCCCCAGCACAGCGCCGGTGCGCGGGTCGGGCGCGCCGGGCCCGGCCGAGGCGTCGGCGCCCGGCGGCCACGCGGGCCGGAGCGGGCCGTCTCCCGGGGGCGCGGGAGGCGCGAGGGGGGCCCGCACGGCCGTGCGGGCGCCGGGGTCGGGCAGCGCGAGCCGGTAGTCGGCCGGGCCCTCGTCGGGGAGGGCCGGCGGCGACGCCGACAGGTCGGCGCCGCAGCCGCCGCAGAAGTTGTCGGCCGGGTCCAGCGGCTCCCGGCAGGCGGGGCACGCCGTCAGCTGTGAGGGGCGCGGCACTTGCGACATCGATCACACCCATGTCCTGGGGCGGAAACGGTTGGCCCGCTCCACCAGTTCGATCCGTTCCTCGCCGCGCTGGGCCAGCCGCGCGAGCACGCGGTACGAGCGCTCCAGCCCGAAGCGCAGCTCGCGCTCGTCCAGCCCGCGGCCCAGCAGCCCGCCCGGGCGGGCGGACGGCGGCCCGCCGCCCGCGCCCGGGGAGCCCGACAGCACCCAGTCCAGGGCGCTGCCCAGCACCTCCGCGGAGAGCCGCTCGCGGCGCACGGCGTCCAGCCCGAAGTCCGCGAGCCGCTCGACCTGGCCCGCGGCGGCCACCAGGTCCTCCAGCAGCGGCTCCCGCGGCGAGCGCCGCCGCAGCCGGGCCCGCACCGCGGCGACGCGCGCCGCGGTGTAGTGGATGGAGGCCTCCGGCACGGACTCCAGGGCGCGCACCGCGCCCGGGCGGTCCCCGCCGGCCAGCCGCACCCGCGCCAGCCCGAACGCGGCGCTGACGTAGCTCGGGTCGGTCGCCCACACCAGCCGGTAGTACTCGGCGGCGTTGTCCAGCTGCCCGAGGACCTCCGCGCACACGCCGAGCGCCAGCTTCGGGGCGCTCTCGCCCGGGAAGGCGTCGTAGACCGCATCGAAGGACAGCGCCGCCGTCTCCTTGTCGCCGCAGGCCAGTGCGAGGAGCCCGCGGTACCAGACGATCCGCCGGTCGCCCGGGTGGGCGGCCTCCAGGCTCTCCAGAGCGTGGGACGCCTGCGCCTCCTCGCCCAGTTCCAGCTGGGCGCGGATCCGCCGCAGCCGCAGCTCCGGCGACTCGGCGGGCGCGGTCTGGAGCGCCGCGTACAGCTCGGCGGGCTGGGAGGCGATCAGGCCCGCGAGGAAGCCCGCGTTGGTGTCGCCCGGGTCGACGAGCGGAACGGGCAGGGCGAGCGCGGCGGCGCGGGTGTCGAGCGCGGCGACGGCCGGGGCGGCCGGGGGAGCGGGGGACGCGGGCGCCCCGGCGGCGGCCTCCACGGCCGCCGCGGCCGCACGGAACGGCAGCGCCCCGCGCCCCGCCGGCACCCGCCCGCCCAGCGCGGACACCTCCTCGTCGGCCTCCGCGAACAGCCGGGTGTCCACCACCCGCAGCTCCGGCCCGAACAGCGTGGACAGCGCCGGCCGCGGCCGGCCCGTCTCCAGCGCGACGACCTCCCGCAGCACCCCCGTCAGCTGGTCGGCCATCTCCCCGGCGGACGCGAACCGCCGCGCCGGATCGGGGTCCGTGGCGCGCACGAGCAGCCGGTAGAAGGACTCGTAGCGGGAGAACACCTCGATGTGGTCCGGGTCGGGCAGGCGGTCCGCGAAGACGTTCGTGTAGCCCTGGAAGTCGAAGGTGAGCACGGCGAGCGTACGGGCCACCGTGTACAGGTCGGAGGCGACCGACGGGCCCACCTCCGCGACCTCGGGGGCCTGGTAGCCCACCGTGCCGTAGATCGCGCTGTCGTGGTCGTCCATCCGCCGGACCGCGCCCATGTCGATCAGCTTGAGCTGGTCCTGCTGCTGGATGGCGTTGTCCACCTTGAAGTCGCAGTACAGCAGGTTGCGGCTGTGCAGGTGGCCGAGGGCCTCCAGCGCCTCGATGCCGTACGCGCAGGCCTGCGCGACCGGCAGCGGATCGCGCCGGCCGTCCGGCGCCCGCCGCGCGTTGGCGATCTCCTTCAGCGACCTGCCGCCGACGTACTCCATGACGATGTAGCCGTCGAGGCTGCCGGTGCGCTGGTCGAGGTGCTCGACGAAGTTGTAGATGCGGACGATGTTGGCGTGCTCGATCTCGGCGAGGAAGCGCCGCTCGGAGACCGCCACCGCCAGGGCGTCCTCGTCGCCGGTGTCCAGCAGGCCCTTGAGCACGACCCAGCGGTCGGACACGGCCCGGTCGATGGCCAGGTAGATCCAGCCGAGCCCGCCGTGCGCGAGGCAGCCCGCCACCTCGTACTGCCCGTGCACCACGTCGCCCGCGCGCAGCTTGGGCACGAAGGAGTACGGGTGGCCGCACTTCGTGCAGAAGCCCTCCGTGCGGCCGGGCCGGTCACCGCGCGCCCGCCCCACCGGCGCCCCGCAGTCGCCGCGGCTGCAGAACCGCTTCCGCTCGGGGACCTCCGGGTTCTCCAGCACGGCCGCCCGCGGCTCCGGGCGCGGCACCTCCGGGACCTTGACCAGCCCGGCCCCCAGCTTGCCGCGGCCCGAACCCGCGGGCAGCGAGCCGGAGCTGCGCACCGACACCGTCCGCGACGGCGAGGACGCCGAGCCCTCGGACCCCGGCCGGGAACGCGAGAGCCGCCCCGACACCGAGCGGCGCGACGAGGCCGAGCGCGACGACGCCGAGCGCGCCGAGCCGGACCGGGACGACGAGCCTTGCGAGCCCGCCCCGCTGCCCTGCGATCCGCCTTGCGAACCGCCCTGCGATCCACTGCTCTTCGAAGACGGGCCCCCGGAGCCTCTCGCGCCCCCCGTGACCCCGGTGGCCGGCGAGCCCACCGTCCCGTTCGGCGACACGACCGGCGCCAGGCCGCACGTGTCGCAGTACAGCTCGCCGCCGCCGACGTCCTCGTACGAACCGGCACACCCCGGCCGCTGACACGCCCCGCTCATGACTCCCCCCTCCACCCCGTGGCCCGCTCCCCGGCACCCGCCGCCAGCGCCTCGGCCAGCGCCTGCTGATAGCGCATGACGGCCGCCTCGGCGGCGACCAGATCGCACGGCGCACTCCACAGCATGCGCCGTGCCGCGTCGTAGCGCTCGATGAGCAGCGAGTCCTCCGCGAGGCCGTGCCGGGCGGTCTTCGCCTTGTACGCGTCCAGGCGGCCGCGCAGCTCCGCCCGGACCGCCAGCGGGGCCGTCACCGCCGTCAGCGACTCGCGCGCCCGCAGCAGCTCCTCCTCCGCGCGCTCCTCCAGGCCCTCCAGGAGCGGCGACAGCCGGTGCCAGCGCGCGTGCCTGCGGTGGTCGGCGGCGGCCGACAGCTGCTCGTAGAGGGCCGTGGGCGGGCCCGACACGGCCGGCACCACGGAGGCGGCGATCTTCGACAGGACCTCGGCGCGCGCCTGCCGGGCCTCGTTGAGCGTGCGGTCCGCGCGCGAGAGGACGTCGCGCACGCGCATCAGCCGCTGCTCGGCGTCCTGCCGGACGTCGAGGACAGCCTCGACCTCCCGGCGGACGTCCTCCAGGGCCCGCGCGGCCCGGTCGTAGCGCGTGGTGTCGGGGCGGCCGCCGCCCGGCGCCGAGCTGGGCGAGGCACCGGCCCAGAAGGCCAGCGGATCCCCTATCACCTCGGCGCGCAGCACGGTCAGTTCCCGCGTGATCTGCTCCAGGTCGTCGCCGGAGGGGTGCTCGCCGGGCCGCACGCCCACCGAGTGGGCCAGGGAGCGGGTGCGCCGCAGCTCGGCGGCGAGCAGGTCGATCCGGGCGGGCAGCGCCGACCACACGGCGTCGGCGATGACGACGACGTCGAGGGCCTGGGCGTACCAGCCGTTCATCCGGTCCAGCAGCTCCTGCAAGCTCAGCTGCTCGCTGAGCCGGGCCGTCAGGCCCCCCGGCCCCGCCGTCAGGCCGGGGGCCGCGCCGTGGGCGTCCAGGGTGATGCCGGAGCCGCGCAGCAGTTCGGTGAGCTCGGACAGCTCGCCCTGGGTGGGCCAGCGGCGGCGGGCGCGCAGCTCGCGGGCGGTGGTCAGGGCGGCGGTGTAGGCGTCGAAGTACGCCCACAGCTGCCCGATGAGGGCCTCGGCGGCCGCCCACCGGCTCCTGGTCTCGCCGGTGAGGTCCGCCCCCTCCAGCAGGCGCCGCCCCGCGTGGTCCTGGAGGGCGAGCAGCGAGGATTCGACGGCCTCGTGCTCCGCGCCGAGCCTGGCCAGGGCGCGGTCCGCCTCCTCGCGGGTCAAGGCCGGCCCGGTGGGCTCCGCGACCGCCATCGATCCCCTCTCTCCCGTCCGCGGCGCGCGCCGCGGGCCGATTTCCGTTACGGCCGTGCTCCCCGGCCCGCCGTCAGTCCCGGTACTTGGGCTCCGGCGGGGCGGTGATCCCCTTCAGGTCGCCGGCGAGCCACCGCTCGTACGCCTTCATCCACAGGCTCGCGGCGCCGCCGCTGCGGTAGTCCTCCAGCACCTTGTTGACCCGGCGTACCAGGTCCGTGTCCGCGAGGTTCATCGCCACGCCGTACGGTTCGGTGGTGAACGGCTTTCCGACGAGCTGCACGGACGGGTCCTGGGCCGCCTGGCCGGCCGCCAGCGCCCTGTCGTTGACGACCGCGTCGACCTCGCCGAGCTGGAGCCGCACCAGGCAGTCCAGCTGGTTGGGGACGGTCAGCAGGGACGAACCGTGCGGTTCCTCCCGGACCTTGAGCTCGGCCGTGGACCCTTCCGCCGTACAGACCTTCTTCCCCTTCAGCGAGTCGTCGAACGCGGTCACCGGTGACCCCTTGGGAACCATGACCTGCTGCCCGGACTCGAAGTAGGCGGTGGAGAAGGCCACTTGCTTGATCCGGTCACAGGTGATGGTCATCGTACGGGCGACGATGTCCACCTTGCCCGTTTGCAGGGCGGGTATGCGCCGGCTCGTGGGGATCGCGAGGAAGGTGACCTTGCCGGGGTCGCCGAGGATGTCCTTGGCGATGGCCCGGACGAGGTCGATGTCGAAGCCGCTGAGCTCGCCGTCGGCGGGGTTGCGGTAGCCCCAGCGGTAGCTGTTCTGGTCGACGCCCGCGATCAGCCGGCCGCGGGCCTTGATGCGCTGCACGGCCGGGCCGTCGGCCTCGCCCGCGGGCCGCAGGCTCGCCTCGGGGTCGGTGCACTGTGCGGGTGCGGCTTCGGGGCCCGGGGCGGGTGCGGCGTGCGCGGCGGGTGCGGAGTGCGCCGGCCGGTCGCGCGCGGGCCCGCCGCCCGCGGGCAGCACGGCCGCGGCCACCGCGGCGAGGGCGCACGCGGCGGCCGCCGAAGCCACGGCCGCGGTCCGGGACCGCATCCGCGGCCACCGTGCCGTACGGGTCTCTCCCACGGTCTCCCCCTCCTCCCGCAGCACCGGCCTCACCGGTACTCCGACAGCCTGCGCCCGATGCCGGCCACGGCGCCGGCCGCGCCGAGCACGGTCAGCACGGCCGCCCCGGCGGCCAGGCCCGAGAACGCGCCGCGCCCGTCGTCGGCCGCCTGCCGGAACTCGTCCTGCTCGTAGGCGAGGGCGCGCTCCAGTTCGGTGTCCACCCGGTCGAAGGACGCGCCGGTGCTGTCCTTGTCGCCGATGACCTTCTGCAAGGCGTCCTTGTAGTCGCCGCGGTCGTCGGCGAGCACCCGCACCTCGCCGTGGCGCTGCTGCCACGTGCGGACGTCCTTGATCGCGGCGTCGACCGGCGCGCGGCCCCCGGCGTCGTCGGCGAGGGCGCGGGCGCGGTCCAGCAGGCTGCCCGCGCGGGCCGGCCCCTGCTCGCCGCCTATGAGCCGGCCCATGCCGGCGCGGTAGTTGCTCTCGTACTGGTCGTCGCCGT
Organism: Streptomyces klenkii; assembly: GCF_003626645.1. Classification (GTDB taxonomy): domain Bacteria; phylum Actinomycetota; class Actinomycetes; order Streptomycetales; family Streptomycetaceae; genus Streptomyces; species Streptomyces klenkii. Next base: position 20,975 of record NZ_RBAM01000017.1, read on the forward strand.
TCTTCGTGAGCACGGCGCCGCGGGCGACCATCGTGAGGTTCTCGTCGCCGCGGGCCTGGAGCGAGCCGATCCGGGCCTCGGTCAGCGCTTGCAGGGATCTCGCGCCGTGGGCGTAGGAGCCCTCCAGGCCGGAGCGGGCCACGGCGTGGCCGGCGACGAGCCACAGCAGGACGACGGCGGTGCCCGCGGTGGCCGCCAGCAGGCCGTGGTTGAAGACCCGGTTCGTGCGCAGGTAGTTGCGCCGCTGGGCCCGGGCCAGGGCGCCGAGGGCGACGACGCCGAGGGCCAGGGCGGCCCACGGCCAGGACTTCGCGTCGTCGTAGTCCGAGCCGAGGCGGCCCGTCTCGGCCTCGTACAGGCCGCGGGCGGCGGGCAGCAGCTCCTCGCGCATCCGGTCGCCCGCGTAGCGCAGGTAGGCGCCGCCGAGCGGCAGGCCCTGGCGGTTGTTCGCCCGGGCGGCCTCCACGAGGCCGGTGTAGCGCGGCAGCCCTTCGTTGAGCGCGGCGATCCGGTCGCGGGCCGCGCCCGAGCCCTCGCCGGCGGCCGCGGCCTTGACGAGCAGCCGTGAGGCGAGCGCGATGTCCTTCTCGTAGCGCTGCCGGACCGCGCGCGGCTCCTGGCCGCCCGCGAGGAAGCCGCTCGCGGCCGTGGTGTCGGCGTCGGCGAGCGAGCGGTAGATGGCGGCGGCGTCGGCGCTCAGCGGCTGGCTGGTGTCCACGACGGCGTCGGCCGCGGCCGCCCGGGTGGCGACCTGCCAGGCGGTGACGGCCCCGAACGCCACGAGGACCAGGGCCAGGACGGCGCCGATGGCGCGCAGCCGGCCGGGTTCGGTGACGGCCGCGGCCCGCACGCGGTCGAGCGCCTCGCGCCAGGCCGGGACGGCGGCGCTGCGGGCGGGCTCCCCCGGCTTTCCCCCCGCCGGCTGCGGCTGTGACACGTGACCTCCCCCTCGGTCGCTGAGGGCGGCCCGTCGCCCGGCGTGCGGGGGAACAGGTGCCCGGCCAGCAGTATGGCCGCAAGAACCGGCAAAAACACCGGTGCGGGACCGATCTTGTGTGCGGTCGCGCTCTTCACCCGGGCCCGTGGCGGCCCTCGTCCCCCATCACGACCGCCGGCCCGGTGCGGTTCCCCGCACCGGGCCGGGCGCGCGTGCGCCTGTGGCGTGCTGTGTTCTACGGGTACGCCGTGGTCTTACGTGCACGCCGTGCCGTACGGATACGCCGAGGCCGTACGGGCAGGCCGTGCCTTACGCGTACGTGTAGTACGCGCTGTGGTCGAGCATCTGGGCCGGGGTGACGTTGTTCCACGGACGCATGGTGTCGTTGAGGTCGACGACGTTCGCGGTGCCGGCGGCCGGCAGGTAGGCCGAGGAGGGGTGCATGCGCTGCCAGTCGGACCACAGCTTGTCGATGTGGGCGTGGTGCAGCCAGAAGACCGGGTCGTTGGGGGAGACGCCGGTGGCCATGTGGCCGCCCATCCACACGTGGACGTTGTTGTGGACGCGGCCGGCGCCGCGCCAGCCCTCCAGGTAGTTGCGGAAGCTGCCCTCGGAGGCGCTGTTCCACGGGGCCGTGTCGTAGACCGGCATGGCGAGGACGGCGTCGACCTGGGCGCGGGTGGGCAGCGTGCCGGCGGCGCCCATCTCGCGCTGGAGGAAGGGACTGTTCTCGGCCTGAACGTTGATGTTCCACTTGCCCGTGGAGTAGGCGAAGGGACCGGTGGTGACCTGGGCGTCACGGCTGCGGCCGTTGCCGCCCATGAAGTCGGCGCCGAAGATCGAGGAGTTGACCGAGCGGTCGACGGTCCAGTCCCAGTAGGGCAGCGTGATCGAGGGGTCGACCTTCTGGAGCTCCTGCTCGAACTGGATCAGGAAGCGGCGGTGCCAGGGGAGGAACGACGGCGAGCGGTGGCCGACGCGGTCGCTGTCGTCGCGGTCGCTCATGATGAACTGGTCGTGCGTGCGGACGAATCCGTCGTAGACGCCGGTGCGCTTGAGCTCCAGCAGGGCGTTGACGAAGGTCCGCTTCTCGGTGGCGGTCAGGTTTGCCTGGTTCTTGCGCACTGCCATGGGGTTCGTGTCCTCGTGGGTGAGAGTGTGGGTCGCGGGGTGCGTGCGGCAGTGCGCCGGTTACATCTGGATCGGGACGAGCGAGGCGCCCCGGAGCTTGTCGACGGCGGCGCGGGTGAGCGACAGCGGCTCGGGGAAGACCTGGTAGTGGTTGATGACGCTGATCCAGGTGCCGTCGGCGTTCCGCATGACGTGCAGCTCCTTGCCGTCGATCGTGACGGCGAAGCCACCGTGGGCCGCGTGCTCCCCGCTCGTCACCGGCTTGCCGACGATGCGGCGGCCCTTGTAGACCTCGTCGAACGCCGCGAGCCCGGTGCCGTGGCCCTCGTGCCCGGTGTGGTCCATGGTGTGGCCGGTGTGGTCGGCCGCCCGGGCGCCGGTGGCGAGCAGCGCCACGCCGGCGGCGGCAGCGGCGGTTCCTCTGAGCACAATGCGTCGGCTCACGTTGGACGACATGGTCGGTCCCCCTCGGGTTCGCGCCGACAAGGCGCGGAATGGACGATCAGTAGCGGAAGTCATCACGAATGCAGCCGTAAATCCCTTTTGATGACGGTTGCTTGTTGTATTTCGTGATCAATCCGTGCGGGGCGGACTCTCGCACGATCGGGAAGGGGGAGGAAAACGGTTGACCGGTTTTGGGACATTGGGTAAATGAACGGTCAACAAGCGGCGGAGAGAGGAATTTCCGACTCGTGACGTTGTTGACGCCGAGTCAGGAAACTTGGCGGCCGCGAGGGGGTTTGCCGAAAGATCTTCCTGCGGGGCGTCCGATGTGGTGACGCCTCTCACGATGTGAACGTGACGTGAAGAATGCGGCGGTACGGCGGATTCCGGCCGTGCGGTCCGGATCTCCGCCCTCCGCGCCGCGCACGCTCCGCGCCCCCTCGCCGCCCAGGCTCCGCGCCCCGCGCCGTACGGACCGCCGCCGCGCGCCCGGCCCTACGCGTAGTGCGCGCGCAGCCGCCCGTACGCCGCCGCCGGGGCCCCCGCGCCGTCCAGCGCCAGCAGCGCCGCGCCCAGCACCGGCGGCGCCGTCACCACCACCGGCACGGCCCCCGGCGCGCGCCGCGCCAGCCCGGCCGCCACCTGCTCGTGCAGCAGGGGATGCCGGGCCGCGAGCACACCGCCGCCCAGCACCACCGGCACCTGTGCCCCCAGCAGGCCCAGCCGCCCCAGCGCGACCGCGGCCATGGCGACGATCTCCTCCGCCTGCCGGGCCACGATCCCGCGGGCCACCGGATCACCCGCGGCGGCCACCGCGAACAGCACCGGCACGAGCTCGTGCCGCCGCGCCGCCGCCACCGCGCCCAGGTGCAGCGCCTCGATCAGCGCGGGCATTCCGGCCAGGCCGAAGCGCGCGGGCAGGGCGTCCGCCAGCGCGGTGGGCCCGCCGCGGCCGTCGGCCGCCCGCGCCGCCCACCACAGCGCCTCCTCCGCCAGGTCCGTGCCGCCGCCCCGGTCGCCGGAGAGCCGCCCGAGCGCCGGGAAGCGGGCCGTCCGCCCGCCCGGGCCGAGCCCGGCGCAGTTGATGCCCGCCCCGCACACCACCGCGACCCCCACCGGCTCGCCCCCGTCGGGCAGCCCCGCCCGCAGCAGCGCGAAGGTGTCGTTGGCGACGGCGACCGCCCGCCCCCAGCCGCGGGCGGCGATCTCCGCGGTCAGCCGCTCCTCCTCCACCGGCAGGTCGCAGTTGGCCAGGCAGGCCTGGACGCGGGCGGCGTACGGGAGCGGGGCGGGCCGCCCGGCCGCGCCGGCGTCCGCCACGGCCCGTTCCACGAGCTCCGCCAGGCCGTCCACCGCGCTGCGCACGTTCCCGGCCTGCGGCTGGAACCCGCCGCCGCGCGCCGCCCCCAGCACCGCCCCGTCCGGCCCCACCAGCACCACGTCGGTCTTGCTGTTGCCCGCGTCGACGGCGAGCAGCGCGCCGTCCGAGCGCGTCACGCCCACGCGAGGTGTTCCCTGTTGTGCGCGAGGAGGGCGCCGGTCAGCCGGTCGGCGTGGTCGAGCTGCCCGACCAGCGGGTGCGCGAGCAGCGCCGCGAACACCCGCTCCCGGCCGCCCTTGAGCGCGGCCTCCAGCGCCAGGTGCTCGTACGCCGTGACGCTCGCGACCAGCCCCGCGAAGAGCGGCTCCAGCGGGCGTACGGGCAGCGGGTGCGCGCCGCGCGCGTCCACGGCCGCCGGCACCTCGATCACGGCGTCGTCCGGGAGGAAGGGCAGGGTGCCGTTGTTGAAGGCGTTGACGACCTGCACGTCGCCGGTGTCCCGCAGCAGGGACGCGGTCAGGGCGACCGCCGCCTCCGAGTAGAAGGCGCCGCCGCGCTTCTCCAGCAGCGCGGGCTTCTCGTCGAGCGCGGGATCGGCGTACAGGGCCAGCAGCTCCCGCTCCATGGCGGCCACTTGGGCGGCCCGCGACGGCCCGTCGCGCAGCTCCCGGACGACCTCGTCGTGGCGGTAGAAGTAGCGCAGGTAGTAGGAGGGCACGACGCCGAGCCGGTCCATGACCGCGCGCGGCATGCGCAGGTCCGCGGCGATCGCGTCCCCGTGCTCGGCGATCAGCCGCGGCAGGACGTCCCGCCCGCCCACGGTCACCGACCGCTCCCACGTGAGGTGGTTGAGGCCGGTGTGCTCCAGCGCCACCTCCCCGGGCGCCACCCCGAGCAGCCGGGCGAACTTCCGCTGGAACCCGATCGCCACGTTGCACAGCCCCACGGCCCGGTGCCCGGCCGCGAGCAGCGCCCGGGTCACGATGCCGACCGGGTTGGTGAAGTCCACGATCCAGGCGCCGGGGCTGCGCCGCCGTACGCGCTCGGCGATGTCCAGCACCACCGGGACCGTGCGCAGCGCCTTGGCGAGCCCGCCCGCGCCGGTGGTCTCCTGGCCGACGCAGCCGCACTCCAGCGGCCACGTCTCGTCCTGGAGCCGGGCCGCCTGGCCGCCCACGCGCAGTTGCAGCAGGACGGCGTCCGCGCCGTCGGCGCCCGCGTCCAGGTCCGCGGTCCAGGTGACGCGCCCGGGGTGGCCCTGCCGGGCGAGGATCCGCCGGGCGAGCGGGCCGACGAGCTCCAGCCGCCGCGCGTCCGGGTCGACCAGGACGAGCTCCGTCACCGGCAGCACATCGCGCAGCCGGGCGAATCCGTCGACGAGTTCGGGGGTGTACGTGGAGCCGCCACCCACCACTGCGAGCTTCAACCGTGACTCCTTCGTCGGTCGCCCCGGGGCGGGGCGACGAGGCCGTAAGGCCAGGACTTCAGGCCGTGTCGAACGCGGTCTCCCGGGCCGCGGCGAGCGCCGTCCGCAGCGCGCCGGTCAGGATCGGGCGGCCCTCCACGGCGCTCAGCCGCAGCTCCGGCCGGGGCAGGGCCAGCCCGGTCAGCTCGGCCTCGGCCATCGCGCGCAGCCGCTCGCCGCCCGCCCGGCACACCGCGCCGGAGAGCACCACGAGCGCGGGGTCGACCACGGCGACGACGGCCGCGAGCCCGGTGGCCAGCCGCCGGCCCAGCTCGGCGAAGACGTCGTCGCCGGCGCCCGGCAGCTCCGCCGCGCGGGCGAGCGCCTCGGCAGCCGTACGGGCCTCGATGCCGTGGGAGCGGGCCAGCGCGACGACGGCGGAGGAGGACACCAGCATCTGGAAGCCCCCGCCGCCGTCGGGGCCGGCCGTGGCGTCGTCCCCGCCGCGGGCGAGCGGCGCGCCCGGCAGCGGCATGTAGCCGATCTCGCCGGCGCCGCCCGTGGCGCCGCGCAGCAGCCGGCCGCCGAGCACGACCGCTGCGCCGACGCCGTCGTCCGCCCACACCAGGACGTAGTCGCCGCAGCCCTGCGCCGCGCCGGCGTGCTGCTCGGCGACGGCGGCGAGGTTGACGTCGTTCTCGATGACGACGGGCGTGCCCAGGGCCGCGGTGAGCTCGCCGCGCAGGGTGCGCGACTGCCAGCCGGGCAGGTGCGGGGCGTAGCGCAGGACGCCGGTGCGCGGGTCGAGGGCGCCGGGGGTGCCGATGACGGTGTGGCGCAGGGCGTCCCGGCCGAGCCCGGCCGCGGCGAGGGCGCCGTCGACGGCCTGCGCGACGAGCTCCGCCGTCTCGCGGCCCTCCTGCGGCTGCACGCGGTGCTCGCCGGCGACCGTGCCCGCGATGTCCGCGACCAGCGCGGTGATGCCCTCGGGGTCGACGGCCAGCGCGGCGACGTGGGCGATGCCCGGGTCGATCTCGTACAGCTGGGGGCTGGGGCCGGGCCGCCCGGTGACGCTGCCGGTGCGGCGCACCAGGCCGGCGGTCTCCAGGCGGGTGAGCAGCTGGGAGGCGGTGGGCTTGGACAGGCCGGTCAGCTCGCCGAGGCGGGTGCGGGTGAGGGGGCCGTGGGCGACGAGGAGGTCGAGGGCGGCGCGGTCGTTCATGGCCCGCAGCACGCGCGGCGTCCCCGGGGTTCCGGCCATCTCGTCGGCTCCACGATCTGTCAGGATCTGTTAGGAAACTTTCCTATCGATGACCGGGAGCGTAAGCGGCCGCCGGGCCGGGCGTCAACGGGTCCGCCCGAAAACCGGGCGACGAACCGCCCGGACGATGTTAATTTCCCTGACCATGCAACCGCTCGCCGACCACGACATACGCGCGTCTTTCATCAATTGCTCCAAGGGCGAGGCCCGCCGGATCGCCCTCCCGCGGAACCTCTCCGAACTCCCCTGGGAGGACCTCGACTTCCTGGGCTGGCGGGATCCGGGTGCGCCCGACCGCGGCTACGTCGTCGCCGAGCGCGAGGGAAAGCTGACGGGCGTGACGCTGCGGGTGCCGCAGGGCGGGCCGCGGAGCATGGCGAAGGCCACGATGTGCTCGCTGTGCCTGACGAGCCACCCGGGCTCGGGCGTCTCCCTGCTGGCCGCCAGGCGGGTCGGCCCCGCCGGGCGCGAAGGCAACACGGTCGGCGCGTACATGTGCGCGGACCTGGCCTGCTCGCTCTACGTGCGCGGCAAGAAGGTCCCGCAGATGGCGATGCGTTACAAGGAGACCCTGAGCGTCGAGGAGCGGATCGCCCGCATGCGCGGGAACCTGGACGACTTCCTCGGCAAGGTCGGGCAGGGCCGGGCCTAGGGGCAGGGCGTGACGCGGCGCCGCCGCGTCACTTGCCCAGCGGCATCCCCGGCGGCGCCAGCGGGATCGGCGTGGTCGCCATGGACTGCGGCGAGGCCGGGTTGGCCAGGGCGGACGGGGCCGCGACGGCCGCCATCGGGTCCGCCGCTCCCACCTCCAGATTCGCCTCCCCCGGGCGCCCGACGATCCGGATGCCCTCCGCGTCCAGCGCCTGCTTGACGCGCCAGCGCAGCTCCCGCTCGACGCCCAGCGCCTTGCCCGGCATGGTCTTGGCCGACACCCGGATGACCACCGAGTCCAGGTAGATCGCGTTCAGGCCGAGGACCTCGATGGGCTCCCACAGCCGCTCCGTCCACGGCTCGGACTTCTGCATCTCCTCGCCCGTACGGGTGAGGACCTCGCGCACCCGGTCCAGGTCCTCGTCGGCGCGGACCTGGACGTCGACGCCCGCCGTCGCCCAGCCCTGGCTCAGGTTGCCGATGCGCTTGACCTCGCCGTTGCGGACGTACCAGATCTCGCCGTCCGCGCCGCGCAGCTTCGTCACGCGCAGGCCCACCTCGATCACCTCGCCGGAGGCGACTCCGGCGTCGATCGAGTCGCCGACGCCGTACTGGTCCTCAAGGATCATGAAGACGCCGGAGAGGAAGTCGGTGACCAGATTGCGGGCGCCGAAGCCGATGGCCACGCCCGCCACGCCCGCGCTCGCCAGCAGCGGGGCCAGATTGATCTTCAGGACGGACAGCACGGTGAGCGCCGCCGTGCCCATGATCAGGAACGAGGTGACGCTGCGCAGCACGGAGCCGATGGCCTCCGAGCGCTGCCGGCGCCGCTCCGCGTTGACCAGCAGGCCCCCGAGGGCCGTGCCGTCCACGGCCGAGGCCGTGCGGTTCATCCGCGCTATGAGCTTGGTGATGGCACGCCGGATCAGCGAGCGCATCACGACCGCGATGACCACGATCAGGATGATGCGCAGGCTGTTGCTGAGCCAGATGGACCAGTTCTCCTCGACCCAGCCGGCGGCGTCGTTCGCCGTCCGTTGTGCCTCGTCGAGAGAGACGGGACGGGGCGTCGCGTCTTCTGCGGCCAGGGCGGCGGACCAGAACACTGCAGGAACCCTTCGTGTGTGATGCCGGCCCGCTGACGCGGGCGGGCAGGCCCCCAAGACTATCGGGGCCCAGGTGATCGTCCGTTGCTGTGTTCGAGATGCGACCGGTCCTGAGCGGGGGATGAACAAGATGTGTTCCAAAACACCCGTGACCCGTTACCTGGTCATGGTGGCGCTCCGACCAGGGGCCGGGGGACACTTGCAGGAGATCGTCCCGGCGCGAGCCACGCGCCGCCGGCGTACAAGGAGGCACCCGTGCCGCATGTCCTGGTCCTCAACGCGTCGTACGAGCCGCTCGGCGTCGTACCGCTCCGCCGCGCGCTCATACTCGTCCTCAATGAAAAGGCCGTCAGCCTTGAGGACACCGGCGCCTATATGCACAGCGCAACGTGCACCATCCCCGCTCCCAGCGTGGTCCGCCTCAAACGCTTCGTGCGCGTGCCCTTTCGGGGGCCCGTCCCGCTCACCCGCCGTGCTCTCTTCGCCCGTGACGGCGGGCGCTGCGCGTATTGCGGTGGCGTCGCAACCAGCGTCGACCACGTGGTCCCGCGCAGCCGCGGCGGCCAGCACGCCTGGGAGAACGTGGTGGCGGCCTGCCGCCGCTGCAATCACGTCAAGGCCGACCGGCACGTCGCCGAGCTCGGGTGGCGGCTGCGCCACCAGCCCGCGCCGCCGTCCGGCCTGGCCTGGCGCATCATCGGCACGGGCCATAGGGATCCGCGCTGGCTGCCTTATCTGGAGGCATTCGGCGCGGAGGACGCGATGGCCCGGATCGACGGCATTTCCGCCTGAGGATTCCGGGCCATTGCTCTGCCCCTGCCCGCCTCCGGCCCGCTCCTGCCGCGTTCCACGGCAGGGGCGGGCTAGGGCATCACCGCATACGCCTCCACGCCCTGGAGCGCCTTCCCGCCCTGTACGCGGACGAAGCGCGTGTCCGGCGCGTCCACGCGCACCGGCTCCGTCCCTCCCTTGCCGCAGGACACGGCCGCGTCCCGCCAGGTGCGGCCGTCCGCGGACACCTGGACGCGGCAGCGGGCCGCATCCTGACCGTCCCGCCCGTCCTTCCAGTGCAGCACCAGCCGCCCCAGCCGTACGGGACGGGCCAGCTCCAGCTGCCACAGGCCGTCGCCGCCCGGGGAGCTCGTGGCCGCGCCGCGTGCCAGGTCCGGGCCGCCGGCCCGCGGATAGGCCCGCACGGTCAGCGTGCGCTCCTGGTCGCCCAGGCGCACCGGCACGGTGAAGGTGCGGGCCGAGCCGCCCGCCGGGACCGCGAGCTCGATCCGGGCCGTGGCGACCCCGCCGCGCGCCACGCTCACCTCGGCGGGGGCCGTGACCCGGACCCCGTCGGGCGCCCGCACGGTGAGCTTCTCCCGCACCTGCTCCGGCCGCCGGTTGATCATGCGTACGTCCACCGTCGCCGGGTCCCCGCCGAGCTCCGCGTCCGCCTCCGTGCGCGAGAGCTCGACGTCCGCCGTGGGCGTGTCCGCGAACCACGGGGCGATCTCGTGGACGGGCGGCGGCGTGCCGTTCCCCTCCCACACCACCCGCAGCGCGTCCGCCGTCAGGCCCTTGCCCGGCACCTGCGTCCAGCCGCTGTCCGACACCGCGCCCAGCGGCTGCCAGCCCTTGGCGGCGTCGTGCGCCCAGGCCGTGCCGCGCGCGCCGGGCGCCGGGGCGGTGAGCACCGTGACGGCCGTCAGCGGCCGCGGCCCGCCCAGCCGTACGGTCAGCGGCTCGCCCGCGGCGCCCGTGAACGAGGTGGCCGGGTCGCCGTCGGTGGCCGCGCCCGCCGAGCGGACCGGCCGGTCCACGCCCGTCCAGCCGTTCGCCCGGGCCAGCGCCCGGTCGAGGAAGGGGGTGAGGACGCCCTTGCCGACCGTCACCGGGCTGTCCTCGACCCGCCCGCGCAACCGCTGCACGTCCAACTGGGCCCGCCAGGCCTCCGCGCCGTCGCCGCGCGCCTGCGCGAGCAGCATGTCCAGCGCCCGCGCTCCCGCCTCGCCGTGCCGCGCGAGCTGCTCCAGCCACGGGCCGACCTCGCCGCCGAAGGTTCCGGACAGGCGCTGCGGGGCGTCCCGCATCGTCGCGAAGGCGGCCCGCAGCCGCTTCGCGGCCTCGTCCCGCGCCGCGGCGTCCGTCCCCGACAGGGCGGTCCAGAACGCGTCCAGCAGCGGGCGCAGGTACGCCGACTCCTCGCCCCCGAGCACCGACGACGCGTCGTTGCCCGCCAGCGCCCGCAGCGCCTCCCGGGTGCGCGGGTCCGGCCCGGCCAGGTCGTCGACCGCGGCCCGCCACGACTCCTGGGGGCGGTAGCCGCGCGGGTTCCACGCGTAGTCGGCCGCTGTGAACAGCGGGATCCGCGCGACCGCGGCCTGCGAGGAGGCGTTGGCCAGCAGCGCGGCGGAGCCCGCCGCGACGGCCGGCTCGCGGCCGGTGTACGGGCCGAGGAAGATACGGTCCTGCGCGAAGTCGTTGACCGGGTAGTTGTCCATCGTCACCAGCGGGTGCCCGAACGCCGCCCGGGCGTCGGCCAGTTCGCCCCCGGTGATGGTCTTCGGCACCACCCCGACGCCCGTCCACGCCACCTCCACGCGCGGGTCGAGCTCCTCCGCGAGCGCCCGCCGGAACGCCGTCCGCCCGTCCTGGAAGTACTCGGTGGGCAGCAGCGACAGCGGCGCCGCCTCCGCCCCCTTCGCCGCCAGGTGCGCCGCCAGCGCGCCCGCGACCTTCGCCTGCGCCTTCGCCGCCGCCTTCGGCCCCGAGCCGAACGCGTCCGCGTCCGCCCCGCAGTGCCACTCGCTGTAGCTCACGTCCTGGAACTGCAACTGGAACGCCCGGAAGCCCAGCGCCCACATGCCGTCCACCTTGCGCTTGAGCGCCCGCAGGTCCTCCGCCGACGAGAAGCACATCGCCTGCCCCGGCGCCACCGCCCAGCCCAGCGTCACGTGGTTGCGGCGCGCCCGCTCGGCCAGCTCCCGGAACTCCGCGCGCTGCGCCGCGGGGTAGGCGGCGCGCCAGCGGGCCTGCCGGTACGGGTCGTCGCCCGGCGCGTACAGATAGCGGTTCTGCTTGGTGCGGCCCATGAAGTCCAGCTGCGCCAGCCGCTGCTCGCGCGTCCACGGCTCGCCGTAGAAACCCTCCGACAGACCCCGTACGGCCGTGCCCGGCCAGTCGCGGACCACCGCTCCCGCGAAGCCCTTCGCGCCGCCCTGCTCCACCGCGAGCTGCCGCAGCGTCTGCACCGCGTGGAACAGCCCGTCGGCGCCCGCGCCCGCGAGCGCCGCCGTCGGCCGGCCCGCCACCTGCCCCGTCGCCAGCCGGTAGCCCCCGGCCGGCAGGTCCCCGGCCTCCGGCGCGCCCAGCGCCCGCAGCGCCTCCTCGGCGCCCCGCCCGCCCGCGTAGACGATCAGCCCGGTGGGGGGCGGCGTCCCGCCGGGGGCCGCGTCCACGACCGTACGGGCGCCCGCCGCGCGCAGCACCTCCCGCAGCGCACCGACCGCGTACGGGTCCGTGCCCGGCTCCGCCATCAGCGTGACCTCGTCGCCGGCCGGGGCGAACGAGCCGAGCGCGCGCGAGGCCTGGGGCCGCGGCCACACCGGCGGCAGCGCGCCGTCGCTCTGCGGGTCGGTCGCGGCGGCCGCGGCGTCGTCCGGACGGGGCGCGGCCGAGCTCCCGGGCGCGCCCGCCAGCAGGCCGCTGAGCAGGGCCGCCGCCAGGACGGTCACGCCGGCGCGCCGGGGCCGCGCGGGCCCGTGGCCGCCGGCTGAGGTGCCGCAGGAGTCGCTGCCCCGGAAGTGCACGGCCGTCTCCCTCGCCCTCTTGGTACTCCGGACGGGGGCGAGCCCATCACCAGCCGGTGGGCGTGTCAACGCACGTGACCGAAGTGCCTGTATTGCCCGGCGCGTCGACGGCGAAAGCCGAACGTCCGCGGGTGAACGGGAATTCGAGTGGTGTCCCGCCGCCCGGCGGCGGGTACGGCCTTCGGCACGGACACCTGCGGAGGTGGTGATGGCCGACGTGCTCACGGCCAGAGCGCGGCTCGCCGCACTGCACGGCATCGCGACGTCGTACGGCCCCGCGCCCGGCCGCAGCGTGGAGGTGCCCGAGGACACCGTCGTCGCCGTCCTCGCCGCGCTCGGCGTCGACGCCGCCACGCCCGCCGCCGCGCGCGAGGCCCTCGCCGCCCACGAGGAAGCCGCCCGGCGCAGGCTGCTGCCCGCCACCGTGGTCCTGCGCGCGGGCCGCGGCGCGCTCCCGGCGCTGCCGCCCGGCACCGAGGCCAGCGTGGAGACCGAGGACGGCGCCGTCCTCGTCCTGGACGCCGCACGGCCCCCCGCCGCCCTCCCGCCCGGCACGCACCTGCTGCGCGCCCACGCCCCCGACGGCCGCACCGCCGCCGCGCCCCTGATCGTCGCCCCCGGCCGGCTGCCCGCCCCGCCCGCGCGCGGCCACGGCTTCCTCCTCCAGCTCTACTCCCTGCTCTCCGCCCGCTCCTGGGGCATGGGCGACCTCGGCGACCTGGCCGCGCTCGCCACCTGGTCCGCCTCCTCCTTCGGCACGGACTTCGTCCAGGTCAACCCCCTGCACGCGGCCGTCCCCGGCGCCGGCGGCACCCCCACCGACCCCTCGCCCTACCGGCCCTCGTCCCGCCGCTTTCCCGACCCCGTCCACCTGCGCGTCACGGACGTCCCCGAGTTCGCCCTGCTCACCGGCGAGGCCCGCGAGCGCGCCGGGCTGCTCCTCGGCCGGGCCGCCGCCCTGCGCGACGCCGTCCTCCACAAGGGCGAGCTCATCGACCGCGACGCCGCCTGGGAGCTCAAGCGGCGCGCCCTGGAGCTCGTCCGCACCGTGCCGCTCGCCCCCGCCCGCCGCGCCGCCTACGAGGCCTTCGTCGCCGAGCAGGGCCGCGCCCTGGAGGACCACTGCACCTGGAACGCCCTCGCTGAGCTGCACGGCCCGCACTGGCGCTCCTGGCCCGGCGGGCTCGCCGACCCCCGCTCCGCCGCCACCGCCCGCGCCCGCGACCGCCTGGCCGGCCGCGTCGGCTTCCACCGCTGGCTCGCCTGGCTCACCGACGAGCAGCTCGCCGCCGCCCAGCGCGCCGCCCGCGCCGCCGGCATGCGCATCGGCCTCGTCCACGACCTCGCCGTCGGCGTCCACCCCTCCGGCGCGGACACCTGGGCGCAGCAGGACGCCTTCGCCGCCGGCATGTCCGTCGGCGCGCCGCCCGACGCCTTCAGCCCCCGCGGCCAGGACTGGGGCCTGCCGCCCTGGCGCCCCGACGCCCTGGAGGCCTGCGGCTACCGCCCCTACCGCGAGACGCTGCGCGGCCTCCTGCGGCATGCCGGCGGGCTGCGCGTCGACCACGTCATGGGCCTCTTCCGGCTGTGGTGGGTGCCCGAGGGCGAGGAGCCCACGCGCGGCACGTACGTGCGCTACGACCCCGAGGCCATGCTCGGTGTCCTCGCCCTGGAGGCGCACCGCGCGGGCGCCACCGTCGTGGGGGAGGACCTCGGCACCGTCGAGCCCGGGGTGCGCGAGGAGCTGGCCGAGCGCGGCGTGCTCGGGACGTCCGTGCTGTGGTTCGAGCGGGACTGGGCGAGCGCCGCGGCCGCGCCCCTGCCGCCCGGCCGGTGGCGCGCCGGCTGCCTCGCCACCGCCACCACGCACGACCTGCCCAGCACCGCCGCCCGGCTCAGCGGCGACCACGTCGGCCTGCGCCACCGGCTGGGGCTGCTCGCCCGCCCGCTCGCCGACGAGCAGCGGGAGGACGCCCGCGAGGCGGCGGAGTGGCTGGAGCTCTTCGCGCGGCTCGGGCTCCTGCCCGAGGGGCCGTACGGCGAGGAGGCGGCCGTTCTGGCCGTCCACCGCTTCCTGCTGCGCACCCCCGCCCGGCTCGTCGGCGTCTGGCTGCCCGACGCGGTCGGCGACCGCCGGCCGCAGAACGTGCCGGGCACGTGGGACGAGTACCCCAACTGGCGGCTGCCCGTCGCCGGGCCCGACGCGCGCCCGCTGTCCCTGGAGGAGCTCATGGCCTCGCCCCGCCTGCGGGCCCTGATGGCCGAGGTGGGAGCGGCGGGGGAGCCGTAGCCCCACCCCCGGGCGCGCGGGCCTCTTATGCTCCCGATATCTTGAGGCCGTGAGCTCTAAGAACAAGAACGCCGTGCGAGCCGGTGCCATCTCGGCCGGCACGCTGCTGATGCTGCTGATGTCGTCCCCCGCGTTCGCGCTCACCCGCGACGACGGTGACGACCCGGGTCCGGGCCTGAGCGTGATCAACACGCTCGGCCTCTACGTCGCCGCGCCGATCGTCCTCTTCCTGGTGATCGCCGGCCTCACGATGGTCGCCGCCAGGCACTCGGACAACCCGCACACCGTCGACACCCACCACCCGCGCACGCGCTAGCCGCTCCGTTTCCGCTTCAGCCCGGTGCCCCGGTCCTTCAAGGACCGGGGCACCGGGCTTTTGCGCGTCCTTTTGCGGTGTGTCCCGGTGTGTGTCCCGCGGTGTGTTCCCGCCCTCATTCCGGAGCCAAGGATTTCGCTTTACGGCCGGCTTAACCTACGGTGTCGTAACCTACGGAGCCGTAAGTACGATCATCCCCTGGAGCTGTCCGTGACCATCGCCCCCCTCCGCCACCATGCCCGGGCCGTGTGGAGCGACAGCCGCCTGCTGTACGCGCTCGAAGAGGTCGTCGAGGCCGAGCTCAACCGGCACCTCAAGATCGCCAAGGAATGGATGCCGCACGAGTACGTGCCCTGGAGCGACGGCCGCGACTTCGACGGCGTCATGGGCGGGGAGGCCTGGGCCCCCGAGCAGTCCAAGGTCACCGACATCGGCCGCACCGCGCTCGTCGTCAACCTGCTGACCGAGGACAACCTCCCCAGCTACCACCACGAGATCGCCCAGCTCTTCGGGCGCGACGGCGCGTGGGGCACGTGGGTGCACCGCTGGACCGCGGAGGAGGGCCGGCACGGCATCGTCATGCGGGACTACCTGCTGACCTCGCGGGCCGTCGACCCCGTCGCCCTGGAGCGGTTCCGGATGTCCCACATGAGCGAGGGCTTCGAATCCGACAACCGGCACAGCATGCTGCACTCGGTCGCGTACGTGGCCTTCCAGGAGCTCGCCACGCGGATCTCGCACCGCAACACGGGGCGGCACTCCGGTGACCCCGTCTGCGAGCGGATGCTCGCCCGCATCGCCACGGACGAGAACCTCCACATGGTCTTCTACCGCAACCTGCTCGGAAAGGCGTTCGAGCTGGCGCCGGACCAGACGATGGCGGCCGTCCGCGACGTCGTCGTCAACTTCCGCATGCCGGGCCACGGCATCCCCGGCTTCGAGCGGGCGGCCGCCCAGATGGCGATCGGCGGGATCTACAACCTCCGCATCCACCACGACGACGTCCTCCAGCCGGTCCTCCGCTTCCTGAAGGTCCTGGAGATCACCGGCCTGGGCCCGGAGGGCCTCCGCGCCCAGGACGAACTGGGCGCGTTCATGACCGATCTGGACACCCAGGCAACGAAGTTCGACGAACGCCGGGCAGCGCTGCTGGCGCGGCGCGCCGCGAGGTCGGAGAAGGCGTAAGCCTTCTCCGCATCCGGGGTCAAGGGCGCCCGCATGCACCCTTGAACCCGCCGCCACGGTGCGTAACCACCGCGGTGGCGACCGGCGGTGCCGTACGTCCTCCGGACGGGGCCTGGACCGGGTCAAGGGTGCCCGCACGCACCCTTGAACCCGCCGCCGCGGCGCGCAACCACCGCGGCGGCGACCGGCGGTGCCGTGCGGGCTCAGGCCGGTCCGGCACCGCCGAATACCGCCGCTGTGGCGGATCGCCGCCGCGGCGGGGTGAAGGGTGCGTGCCCCGCACCCTTCGCGCAGCGAGCGTCAGCTCGCCGCGGCCGCGTCCGCGGCCTGCGCCCGCAGCGCTCGTTCCACGCCCGAGCGGGACTCCATCACCAGACGCCGCAGCGCCGCGTTCGGGGATGCTGACGCCAGCCACGCGTCCGTCGCGTCCAGGGTCTCCTGGGAGACGAGGAGCGCGGGGTACAGCCCGACCGCGATCTGCTGCGCGATCTCGTGGCTGCGGGTCTCCCACACCGGCTTGACCGCCGCGAAGTACTTCTCCACGTACGGCGCGAGCAGCTCCCGCTGGTCGGACTGGACGAAGCCGCCGATGACGGCTTCCTGCACCGCGTTGGGCAGGGCGGCCGACTCCACGACCGACTTCCACGCGGCGTCCTTCGCCTCGGCGGTGGGCCGGGAGGCCCGCGCCGCCGCCGCGTACCGCTCGCCCGCGGACGTCCGGTCGCGGTCGAGCTCGGCCGCGACGGCCGTCTCGTCCGCACGGCCGGTCGCCGCGAGGCGCCCGAGGAGGGCCCAGCGCAGCTCGGTGTCGACGGCGAGCCCGTCGATCTTCTCGGTGCCGTCGAGGAGCCCCTGGAGCAGGTCGAGCTGCTGCTCGGTCCGCGCGGTGGCCGCGAACGCGCGCGCCCACGCGAGCTGGTGGTCGCTGCCGGGCGCGGCGGACCGCAGGTGGTCGAGAGCCGCCTCGGTCCAGCGGGCGAGGCCCGTCGCGCGCCACTCGGGGGCGGCGTACAGGTCCATGGCGAGCTTCACCTGCCGCTGGAGCGACTGGACGACGCCGATGTCCGACTCCTTGGCGATGCCGGAGAGGACGAGCGCGAGGTAGTCGCGCGCGGCGAGCTCGCCGTCGCGGGTCATGTCCCACGCGGAGGCCCAGCACAGGGCCCGCGGCAGGGACTCGGCGAAGTCGCCGAGGTGGGCGGTGACGGTCGCCAGCGACTGCTCGTCGAGGCGGACCTTGGCGTACGACAGGTCGTCGTCGTTGAGCAGGACGACGGCCGGCCGGGCCTTGCCGGTGAGCGCGTCGACGGAGGTCAGCTCGCCGTCGACGTCGAGCTCGATCCGCTCGGTGCGGACGAGCTTGCCGCCCTCCAGCTCGTACAGGCCGATCGCGATCCGGTGCGGCCGCAGCGTCGGCTCGCCCTGGGCGCCGGCGGGCAGCGCGGGCGCCTCCTGGCGGACGGCGAAGGAGGTGATGACGCCGGACGCGTCGGTCTCGATCTCCGGGCGCAGGATGTTGATGCCGGCGGTCTCCAGCCACAGCTTCGACCACGTGGTCAGGTCGCGGCCGGAGGTCTTCTCCAGCGCGCCGAGCAGGTCCGTCAGGCGCGTGTTCTTGTAGGCGTGCTCCTTGAAGTACGCCTGGACGCCGCGGAAGAACGCGTCCTCACCCACGTAGGCGACGAGCTGCTTCAGCACGGACGCGCCCTTGGCGTAGGTGATCCCGTCGAAGTTGACGAGGACGTCGTCCAGGTCGCGGATCTCGGCCATGATCGGGTGGGTGGAGGGCAGCTGGTCCTGCCGGTAGGCCCAGGTCTTCATGGAGTTCGCGAACGTGGTCCACGCGTGGGGCCAGCGCGAGCCCGGGGCGGAGGCCTGGCAGGCGATCGAGGTGAAGGTGGCGAACGACTCGTTCAGCCACAGGTCGTTCCACCACTCCATGGTGACGAGGTCGCCGAACCACATGTGGGCCAGCTCGTGCAGGATCGTCTCGGCCCGCGTCTCGTACGCGGCGTCCGTGACCTTCGAGCGGAAGACGTACTGGTCGCGGATGGTGACGGCGCCGGCGTTCTCCATCGCGCCCGCGTTGAACTCCGGCACGAACAGCTGGTCGTACTTCGGGAACGGGTAGGCGTAGTCGAACTTCTCCTCGAACCAGTCGAAGCCCTGCCGCGTCACCTCGAAGATGTCGTCCGCGTCCAGGAACTCGGCCAGCGAGGGGCGGCAGTAGATGCCCAGCGGAATGCTGCGGCCGTCCTTCTCGTACGTGCTGTGCACGCTGTGGTACGGGCCGGCGATCAGGGCCGTGATGTAGGTGGAGATCCGCTGCGTCGGGGCGAAGCGCCAGACGTGGTCGGCGGGCCGCTCGGGGGTCGGCGAGTTGGAGATGACCGTCCAGCCCTCGGGCGCCTTCACGGTGAAGGTGAAGACGGCCTTCAGGTCGGGCTGCTCGAAGGAGGCGAAGACGCGCCGCGCGTCCGGCACCTCGAACTGGGTGTACAGGTAAGCCTGCTGGTCGACCGGGTCGACGAAGCGGTGCAGGCCCTCGCCGGTGTTGGTGTACGCGCAGTCCGCGACGACCTTCAGCTCGTTGCGCCCGGCCACCAGGCCCGGCAGCGCGATCCGGCTGTCGGCGAACACCTCGGCCGGGTCGAGGGCGGTCCCGTTCAGCACGACCTCGTGCACCGCGGGCGCCACCAGGTCGATGAACGTCTCCGCGCCCGCCTCGGCCGCGTCGAAGCGCACCAGGGTCTCGGAGCGGTAGGTGCCCCCCTCCTGCGCGCCGGACAGATCGAGGTCGACCTCGTACGAGTCGACGGTCAGCAGCGCCGCCCGCCGCTGTGCCTCTTCGCGGGTCAGATTCGTTCCAGGCACCTGGGCATCTCCTTAACTTCGCGACTTTCCGGCCATCCTTCCACGACGAGCGCCTCGGGCGCCGTGGAGTTGATGCGGAGTGCGGTCGTCCGGCCACAGGGGAGCCGGGTGGGAGGCGGTTCCTCGGGGCGCGATGTCCTGGAAACGTCATTGCCGAGCGCCGGACAGCACAGGGGCCGGGCACCCCGGAGGGGGTGCCCGGCCCGTTGTCCCGCGTACCGGCGTCAGCCGTTCCGCTCGGCGGCGACCAGCTCCGCGATCTGCACGGCGTTCAGCGCCGCGCCCTTGCGGAGGTTGTCGTTGGAGAGGAACAGCGCGAGGCCGTTCTCGGCGGTCTCGTCGACGCGGATGCGGCCCACGTAGGAGGCGTCCTTGCCGGCGGCCTGGAGCGGGGTGGGGATCTCCGAGAGCTCGACGCCGGGGGCGTCCCCCAGCAGCTCGTACGCGCGCTCGACGCTGACCGGGCGCTCGAAGCGGGCGTTGACCTGGAGGGAGTGGCCGGAGAAGACGGGGACGCGGACGCAGGTGCCGGAGACCTTGAGGCCCGGGATCTCCAGGATCTTCCGGGACTCGTTGCGGAGCTTCTGCTCCTCGTCGGTCTCGAAGCGGCCGTCGTCGACGATCGAGCCGGCCAGCGGGAGCACGTTGAAGGCGATGGGGCGCTTGTAGACGCCGGGCTCGGGGAACTCGACGGCCTCGCCGTCGAACGCGAGCTGGTCGGCCTCCTCCGCAAGCTGGCACACCTGCGTGTGCAGCTCGGCGACGCCGGCCACGCCCGAGCCGGAGACGGCCTGGTAGGTGGTGGCGATGAGGCCCGTCAGGCCGGCCTCCTCGTGCAGCGGGCGCAGCACGGGCATGGCGGCCATGGTGGTGCAGTTCGGGTTGGCGATGATGCCCTTGGGGCGGTCCTTGACCGCGTGCGGGTTGACCTCGGAGACGACCAGCGGGACCTCGGGGTCCATGCGCCAGGCGGAGGAGTTGTCGATCACGACGGCGCCCTGGCCGGCGACCTTCTCGGCCAGCGCCCGCGAGGTGGCGCCGCCGGCGGAGAAGAGCACGATGTCCAGGCCGGTGTAGTCGGCGGTCGAAGCGTCCTCGACGGTGACCTCCGTGCCCTTCCAGGGGAGGGTGGACCCGGCGGAGCGCGCCGAGGCGAACAGCCGCAGCTCGCTGACCGGGAAGTCCCGGTCGGCGAGGATCTTGCGCATGACTCCGCCGACCTGCCCGGTGGCTCCGACGATTCCGATCCTCATGAGGGCTCCCTACTCATGTACATCACATGCAACCTGCTGCCAGGGACGTCCCGCCTGGCACGCCGGTTCCATCATGTGGTCACACCCGCCCCAAAAGTCCAATCCTTTGACCGGTGTGCGAGAAGGGCCCGGCGGCGCCGGAAATCTTCAGCCGAGGCGCAGGTCCGCCCGGACATCCTCCGGGCGGCCGGCGGCGCCGGGCTCCGCGGTGCCGCCGACCCTGACCTGGGCCGACGCCGCTCCGGCGGCCTCCCGGCAGGCGAGGGTGTACGTCCCCGCCGCCGG
Source organism: Streptomyces klenkii (assembly GCF_003626645.1). Classification (GTDB taxonomy): domain Bacteria; phylum Actinomycetota; class Actinomycetes; order Streptomycetales; family Streptomycetaceae; genus Streptomyces; species Streptomyces klenkii. The sequence goes on from NZ_RBAM01000017.1 coordinate 41,234, forward strand.
GGCGGTGAGCGCGAAGCGGCCTTCGCCGTCGGTGACGGCGGCGATGTCGGGCAGGGGCACCGGCCCGTCGGTGAAGGCCACGCGGGCCCCGGCGACGGGAGCGCCCGCGGCGTCGCGGACCGTGCCGCGGATCACGCCGGCGGGCGCCGGGGAGGGGCTCATGAGCGCTCGGTCATCGGGGGCGGGTCACGCCTTCCAGGCCACGAAGTTGTTGTAGACCGGCGTGGTGATCCGGGTCCCGGAGTTCACCCGGGCCCCGCCGTACGCGTGGACGGCGACCCCGAACCGGTCGTTGCCGGTGATCCGGTAGACGGAGCTGCCGCTCTGCCCGCCGAAGGTGTCGATGTCGTAGTAGACCTTGCGCGGGCCCACCGAGTCGATGCGGCGCGCGTCGTACCACTGCGTGGCGTACGGCTTGTCGCCCGGATAGCCCGCGATGTTGCCGGTGACCTGGAGCAGGTCCGCGTCGGACCAGACGCCGAAGCCGAACCAGCCGGTCTGCAGGCCCAGGTCCGTGGGCAGGATGATCGCGCCGTAGTCGTAGTTCTCGTCGCCGCTGCCGGTCCAGCCGGTCACCGACCGGAAGTTCGTGCTGACGACCGGCCCGTAGCAGACGGTGTTGCCGTTGCGGCCCGGCCAGACCTTGATGCTGCGGACCCAGCCGTCGCGCCCGGGCACGCCGCTGTTCTTGATGAAGACGACGTGCCCGGCGGTGGCGATGGTGTGCGGGCCGATGAACCAGCCGGTGCCCAGCCAGGCGCTGCCGTCGGCGGCGGTGATCTCCAGGAAGCAGTGCACGCGCCAGGGGTAGACGCAGGTGTTGGTGATCTGGACCCGGTCGTCCGGGCCGTGGACGGTCTCCGGGTCGGCCGGCGGTCCGAAGGAGGCCTCGCCGATGTCGGGCAGGGGGCCGCCGAAGGCGTCTCCTCCCTCGGGCGCCTCGGGCAGCCGGTAGCCCTCGACGGGCTCGGTGCCGGTGGAGCTGCCCGTGGCGGGCGCGTCGCCCTCACCCGTGCCGGGCTGCTGGAACACGGGCTGTCCGTCGGCGGGCAGCAGGCCCGCCGGGGATTCGCTGGAGACGGGGGTGTGGGGGTCCTGTGGCATGGCGGAACCGTCCCTTCGACAGCAAGGTCCGCAGACCGCATCGAATAGGGCATAAGCGCACCCTGTGCTCGAATCTCCTCCGGGAACCCGGGTCGCGATAGGGGCGCGGAGGGGCGCGGGAAAAGGCACTCGAAGCGCGCGAGGGGCGGGCGCCCATACCGTGCGCCCGCCCCTCCATGATCAGTCTGATGGGCCTTCGATCAGTCCTGACCGGCCTTGACCGGACTCGATCGGCTGCCCGTGTGGTGCGTCCGGCTAGCCGGTGACCTTCTCGATCTTCACGCTGCCGTTCCCCGCGACCGTCCCGGCCGCGTTGACCAGCTGCACGTCACCGAAGAAGGACCGGCCCTCGGGAGCCGCCCCCGCGACCACGACATCGGCCGTGACCTGCGCGGACTGCCCGGCGCCGAGCTTGACCGCCGCACCGTCGGCGACCTTGATCTCGCCCAGCGAGGGCGCGAAGTACACGTCGCGGTAGTCGTACGCGGTCGAGCCCGCGGGCACCGAGTAGCCCGTGACCTCGATGGTGTACTCGCCCGCCGCCGGCTTGGTCAGGCTCACGAGCTCGTCGGAGCCGCCGCTGGTGGAGGAGCCCACGGCCTTGCCGTCCTTGTAGACGGTCAGGTCCAGGTCGGCCTTGGCGTCCGCGGTGCCGCCGATCGCGGCGTCGAAGCGGCTGACGCCCTCGCCGAGGGTGACCTTGGTGACCTGCTTCTCGCCCTCCTTGATCACCGGCCGGGCGATCTTCGAGGAGCCGAGCTGCCCGCCCTTGAGCGTGCCGTCGAGCGCGGCGAAGCCGTTGACGGCCTTCCAGGTCACGGCGGCCGGGGTGCCGATCTTCGCCTCGGGGACGGTCTGGGTCGCCGGGTCGAAGGTGACGCCGAGCGCGGTGACCTCAAGTGCGTACGGGTTCTCCAGCAGCGGCGAGGTGCGCCGCGACTCGACCTCGATCTCCCAGACGCCCGGCAGCGGGTTGGCGTAGCTGCGCAGGTCCGGGCGGCACTTGTTGGCCGGGTTCGGGTAGTTCGGGTAGCAGTTGACGGTGGAGGTCTCGTCAACGGGCACGCCGTAGGGGTTGATCGCGATGAACCGGGTCTGGCTGTCCTTGGCCAGGCCGCCGAGCGCGACCTCCAGCGTCTTCGCGCCCTTGGGCACGCTGACGAAGTACGACGTGCTGGCGTTGCGCACGGCCGTGGCGCTCTTCTTGACCACGAACGAGGGCGCGGCGACGGGCTCCGCGGCGACGACGGTCGTGAGGACCTGCTTGTCGATGCCCTCGGTGCGGTCGTCGTCGAGGGTGAGGATCGCGCTGTGCAGGCCGGCCGTCTTCGCCTTCGCCTTGACCTTGACGGTCACGGGCTTGTTCAGCGGCAGCTTGACCTCGTCGTCGCCGTCGAGCTTGAACGTGCCGTCGTTGTTGCGCCACTTCAGCTCGTGCCACACGGCCTTGTCCGGCCCGGAGGTGCGGGTGACCGTGACCTCGTACGTACGGGTCTCGCCGGCCTTGAGCCCGCCCTCGCGGTCGTAGATGCCGGTGCCGGAGCCGGGGGTCTTCAGCGCGCCGGACAGCGCGGTGGAGACGGGCGCCTTGACGGTGTAGTCGTGGGCGGTGGCGTGCTCGCGCAGCGCCTCCCACGCGTCCTCGATGCTGATGAGGCCCGCGCCCTGCTCGTAGGCCTGCGCGCCCTTGATCTGCTTGGCGGTGCTGGTCAGCGCCGTGCGCAGGTCGGCCGGGGTGAGCTTCATGTTCTTCTGCTTGGCGGCCGAGATCAGCAGCGCGGAGGCGCCGGCGGCCTGCGGGGAGGCCATCGAGGTGCCTTGCAGCATGCCGTAGCCGGGCGGCAGGTCGTAGCCGGCCTCCTTGACGGGGGCGCCCGGCTCCCAGGTCGGCGTGGTGTTGATGGACGCGCCCGGGGCGGTGATCGTCGGGGTGAAGCCGCCGTCCTCGCGCGGGCCGCGGGAGGAGAACGGCATCATCGCGTACTTGGTCTTCACCTCCGAGCCGTAGTTGGCGGCCCAGGTCTCCTTGGAGATGGACGCGCCGACGCTGATGACCTTGTCGGCCAGGCCGGGGTCGCCGATGGTGTTGGCGCCGGGGCCGCTGTTGCCCGCGGAGATCACCAGCTGGACGCCGTAGGTGTCGATCAGGCGCGTGTAGAGCTCGGAGCGGGCGTTGTTGCCGTCGTTGAGCGCGGGCAGGCCGCCGATCGACATGTTGACGATGTCGACGCCGCGGTTGACCACGAGGTCGATCATGCCCTCGGTGAGGGCGACGTTGGTGCAGCCGCCGGTCCAGGTGCAGGCCCGGGAGGAGACGAGCTTGGCGCCGGGCGCCGCGCCGTTCATCTTCCCGCCGAAGAGGCCGTTGGCCGCGGTGATGCCCGCGACGTGCGTGCCGTGCTCGGACTCGATGACGCCGATGTTGACGAAGTCGGCCTTCTTGCCGATCCAGTCGCCGCCCTTGGGGTCCATCGGCACGTCCTTGCGGATCTGCACGACGAACGGGATGCGCTCGGCGATCGGGGTCTTCGGGTCGTCCTTGCCGAAGTAGCCGACCTGGAAGCCGTCCTTGTAGGGCTTCAGTTCCTCGTCGTTGGTGAAGTTGCCGTCGTCGTCGAGGTCGACGCGGACGGTGCCCTTCGCCTTGTCGTAGAGGACGGCCCACGAGTCGGTGGTGTCGCCGTCCCGGTTGAGGTCGCCCTTCATGTCGCCGCCGGCGGTGACCTTCTCCCGGAAGAGGGCGACCTGGTAGGTGCCGTTGCCGGGCGCCGTGTAGCTGCGGCCGTTGAAGGAGAACGACGGCCCGGAGACGTCGGCCGTCATCGGCAGCCAGGTGCCGTCCTGGTCGGTGAGCGGGTCGGTCGCCGTGACCCAGTCGACGATCTTGCGCTCGCCGGTGCTGGTCTTCTGGAGCGCCGGGTGGCCGAGGTCGATGCCGGAGTCGAGGATGCCGGTGGTCACGCCGCGGCCGTCGGCCTTGGGGTGGTCCTCGGTGAAGCCCACGGCGCCGGTCTCGAAGGCCGGCTGGTACGGGTTCTTCGCCGGGGTGTCCTTGCCGGGCCCGGGGCGGCTGCCGGCCCCGGCGCGGCGGGCGCCCTCGGCCGCGTCGGCGCGCGGCGTCGGGTCCGGCAGCTTGATCTCCTGCTTGAGGTCGATGCCGTGCACCGAGCCCAGCTTCTGCGCCTCGGCGATGGCGGCGTCCGCCTTGGCCGTGGGCACGGTGGCCCGGACGTAGCCGAGCTTGTCGTCCGTGCGGCCCACGGACGCGCCCTTGATGGCCCCGAGCTTGCCGGTGACCTGGCCGGTCTGCCCCGGAGCGGTGGCGATCATCATGGTGACCGTCTTGTCGCCGCCGGCCTTGGCGCCGGCGAGGAGCGCGGCGTCCTGCGAACCGAGCTTGTCCGCCGGGGACTTGACGGGCCCCGGGGCGGGCAGCGGGTCGTCGGCGAAGGCGGGCGCCGCGCCCGCGGCCGAGAGGGCGGCCACGAGGGAGGCCGCGACGGCTATTCGCGCCGTGCGTCTGGAGCCGCCGGGGCGGGTGGTGCGGGATTCGGGGGTCATGACCATCCCTGGCTGAAATTGACGTGAAGGTGCCGCTGAACAGCGGACGTCCGGAAATCGGAGCCGGATGACCGATCACTTTTATGGAAGTGACGGGGGTTTGGGGAGAGTTGTCGGAGCTCGAAGGTAAGGATGGCGTAAACCCGCCAGGCGCCACTCGGGAGGAAGCGTGACGGAGGCCGTGAAGCGGTCAGCCGCGTTCTCGCAGCTCAGAGGCTGTAGGGCAAACGGACTACAGCACGCGCCCCAAAGGCGGCCCAGTGTTCCCCCCGAGAGTGAACGCTGAGTGAGCGTCAGTCCGCCAGGGGACGAGTGCTGTATGTCCGTTCGCATTCGCCAAGATCGATGTGCGGTGATCGGCGGCGGCCGTTGCGGCCGCGTTCACGCCCAGGTCACCCCCGCTGCCAACGATCCTCGGTAGGAAGGATCGCTGCCGGCACGCTCCGCAGCCCGTAGCCCGCTTCGCGTTCGCACTCGGGGAGACCGCTATGCACCGCAGATCCGACAGATCCGCAGACGCCCGCCTCGACCGCCGTACGTTCCTCGCGGCGGCGGGTGCCGCGACCGCCGCCACCGGCATCGGCCTGGCCCTGGGGACCGACGCCGTACCGGCCGCGGCGCAGCCACCGGATCCGGGCCCGGGGGCGGCCGCCTCCGCGGGCGCGAACGCCGCGTCCGTCTACGGCCCGAACGGCGCCGGCACCACGCTCGTCTCGGTCGCCGCCCCGCGCGGCACCGGCGGCTACCGGCGGCTCGGCGACGGCCCCGGCTGGCCCCGGCAGACCCGCTCCGAGCTGGCCGAGCCGCAGCGCGGCCGCGAGGACCGGCGCACGACCCTCGCGTCCTTCGTGCAGTTCACCGACCTGCACCTGACGGATGTCCAGCACCCGCTGCGCTACGAGTTCTTCCGGGCCGGCGAGCCCGGCGCGTGGCGGCCGCACGAGGCGCTGACCCTGCCCGGCGTCGTCTCGCTCATCGAGCGCGTCAACCGGCTCCGGCACGGGCCCGCGACGGGCTCGCCGCTGTCCTTCGTCATCACCACCGGCGACAACGGCGACGAGAACGCCAAGATCGAGGCGGAGTGGTTCCTGACCGCGATGAGCGGCGGCCGCATGACCCCCAACACCGGTGACCCGCGCCACTACGAGGGCGTCCAGAACAGCGGCCTGAAGCTGTTCTGGCAGCCCGAGAGCGCCCTGCGCGACCAGGACAAGCAGGCCGGCTACCCGCGCATCCCCGGCTACCTCGGCGCGGCCACCCGCCAGGTCAACAGCCCCGGCCTCAACGTGCCCTGGTACTCCACCTACGGCAACCACGACGGTCTCTCCGGCGGCTGTTACCCGGCCGCGGGCACCTTCATCGCCGAGGCCGCGACCGGCGGCAAGAAGCTCCAGACCATCTCGGCCGCCGAGGCCAAGTGGCTGATGGAGGGCGAGTCCAAGGGCGTCGACCCCAAGGGCAAGCGCATAGAGGATCTGCTGAAGGCGCACAAGAAGGAGATGCGAACCGTCACCCCCGACCCCCGCCGGGTCCCGCTGACGGCGCGTCAGTACGTGGCGGCCCACCTCGACCCGCGCTACAAGGGCCGCGGCCCCGTCGGCCACGGCTACACCCGCGAGAACCTCGACACCGGCAACCTCTACTACTCCTTCAAGATCTCCGACAAGGTCATCGGCATCAGCCTCGACACCACCGACCCCGGCGGCCACTACCAGGGCTCGCTCGGCACCGCACAGCTGCGCTGGCTGGAGAACACCCTCAAGCGCTACGAGGACAAGTACGCCCTCGTCTTCAGCCACCACCCCAGCTGGAGCATGGACAACCTCACCCCCGACCCCACCCGCCCCGGCGAGGACCGCCACGACGGCAACGAGCTCATCGCCGTCCTCCAGGACCACAGCAACGTCCTCGCCTGGATCAACGGCCACAGCCACCGCAACCGGATCCGCCCCCGCGGCAGCTTCTGGGAGATCGCCACCGCCTCGCACGTCGACTACCCGCAGCTCGCGCGCGTCATCGAGGTCACGGACAACCACGACGGGACGGTCTCGCTCTTCACCACCCTCATCGAGTCCGCCGCGCCCTACCGCACCGACTTCGGCGACCTCTCCCAGACCGGCCTCGCCTCCCTCTACCGCGAACTCGCCTTCAACGCGCCCGGATCGGACACCTCCCTCGGCGGGGCGCCCGGCGACCGCAACACCGAACTCCTGCTGTCCCGCCGCTGAGGCGGCCTCACCGGGGCAGCACCACCAGATACGCGGCAGGGTCGCGGTCGGCCGACGCCATCAGGGCGGTACGGACCACCGCGGCCTGCTGCTGCGGCGACTCCCGCAGCTTCTTCGGCGTGACGTGCACGACCATCACCCCGAGCCGCTCCAGGTGCTCCCGCTTGCGGAACTGCGCCGACCACACCGCGTCCTCGTCCTGCCGGGGCGTGCGCGCGTCGATTTCCACGGCCACGCTGTGCTCGGGCCAGTACGCGTCCACCCGGCCCAGCTGCGGGCCGCCGGGCAGCCGCAGGTCCACGTTCCACAGCGGCGCGGGCAGCTGGTGGTCGCGCACCAGGTCGTAGAGCCGCCCCTCGGCGACGGCCCGCCCCTCGGCCAGCAGCGTGTCCACCGCGTCCACCACGTGGGAGCGCCCCAGCAGCCGCGCCCGCGTCAACTCCTGCACGACCGCGGCCGCTTCGCAGTGACCGCCGCGCACCGACTCCGCCAGCAGCCGACGCACCGTCGAGGCGTCGGTCAGCTGCCCGACCGTGTCCGCGACCGCCCGCGCGACCGGCGCGACCGGCAGCCCGGTCACCAGCCGCGGGCGCGGCAGGGAGTGCGCCCGCACGATCCGTACGAAGCCGGACGCCCGCAGCCGGCGGGTGCGCGGCACGAGCACGTCGATGTGGTCGAGGGCGAGCAGCGGGGGCACGGACGTGAAGCGGTGCAGGGCCAGCGCCGCCGCCCCGGTGATCATCGCGGGCCCGTACGGGCCGGCCGCCGCCTCCCGGGCCGCGGCGGTGGCGGTGCCCGGGCCCGGCTGCACGGGCCGGCCCTGGGTGCGCGGCAGCGTGTACAGCAGGGCGGCGTGCAGCCGCTCCTCGCTGGTGGCGGGCCCCGTGCGGAGCAGGAAGACGCCGGGCAGCAGCTGCTGCCAGGGCCCGCCGGGGCGGCAGCGCTCCCCGGCAGTGGGTCCGGACACACCGTGGTCGCGCAGCTGACGTGCGGTCATGACACGGTGACGGACGTCGGAGAGGTGGTGCAGGGGGCGCGGGGAGAGAGGGGTGTCGGAGTTCATGCCCGGCACGTTCCCGTGTCCGCGGCGGGCCCTAACCCGGTGTTACGTGTCCGTCGACAATTCAGGACAACGCCGCCCTAAAGTACGGATGTTCGACGACCGGCCCGCCTTGCGGACCGGGGCCGGACGCTTGGCCTTCGGGTCAGGACCGGACGCTTGGCGGTCGGGCCGCGGCCGTGCTCTTGGTCTTCGAGCCGGGGCGGCATCCCTCCCGTCTCCGCCGCATGCGGCTTCTTGTGTCCGCCGCGACGGCGAGAAACCCCGTGCCACGCATTCGGCGGTGCCGGACGGCGCCCGGCCCGGCCGGAACGGGAACGCACCGGCTGCGGGGCCACCCCGCAGCCGGACCGTACCCCGCGCGCCGCGGAGTTACTCCGCGGCGCGATCGCACTCCTGCGCCCGCAGCGCGCGGGCAAGGTCGTCCCGCGCTTCCAGCACGAGACGGCGCAGCGCCGCGGGCGAACCCTCGTGCTCCGCGAGCCACGCGTCCGCCGCGCCAAGGGTGCGGGAGTCGTCCTGAAGGCTCGGGAAGAGCCCCCGCACGACGGCCATCGCGTACTCGATGGACCGCTCGCGCCAGATGCCCTCGATCGCCGCGAAGTAGCGCTCGGCGTACGGCGCGAGCAGCTCCCGCTGCCCGGGCTGGTCGAAGCCCGCGATCGTGGCCTCGGCGAGGGCGTTGGAGAGCTTGTCGGAGCCGGTGACGGCCTCCCACGCCTCCTCCTTGACCGCGACGGACGGCCGGGACGCCAGGCAGCGGACGCTGTGCCGCTCGCCGGAGGCGGTGTTGTCGCGGGCCAGCTCCGCGGCGACCGCCGCCTCGTCGGCCGCGCCCTGCCCGGCCAGCGCGGCCAGGAACGCCCAGCGCAGCTCCTGGTCCACCTCCAGCCCGTCGATCTGCGCGGAGCCGTCGAGCAGGCCGCGCAGCAGCTGGAGGTGGGAGGCGTCCGCGGCCAGCTGGGCGAAGAAGCGCGCCCAGGCCAGCTGGTGGCCGCTGCCCGGCTCGGCGCGCCGCAGCTCGCGCAGCGCGCCCTCGGCGAGCTCGCGCCCGCCCCGCTCGCGCCACGCGGGCGCCGCGTAGTGCACGAGCGCGGACCGGGCCCACGCTTGCAGCATCTGGAGCACGCCGACCTCGCTCTCGGCGCCCGCGAACCGCTCGACGAGGCCGACGAAGTCGCGGGCGGGCATCAGCCCGTCGCGCGTGAGGTTCCACAGCGCCGACCAGCACAGGGCGCGGGCCAGCGGGTCGGCGATGTCGCCGAGGTGCGCGCGCAGGGTGTCCAGGGAGCCCTCGTCGAAGCGGACCTTGCAGTAGGTCAGGTCCTCGTCGTTGACCAGGATCAGCTCGGGCCGCTCGGCACCGGCCAGCCCGGTCACGACCGTGCGCGGGCCCGCGACGTCCACCTCGGTGCCGGCGTAGCGCACGAGCGCGCCGTCCGCCCCCTCGCGGCGGTAGAGGCCCACGGCCACGCGGTGCGGGCGCAGCTCGGGGTGCTCGGGGGAGGCCTCCTGCACGATCGCGAGTTCGGTGATCCGGTCGGCGGCGTCGTACGTGGCCAGCGGCGTGAGCGAGTTGACGCCCGCGGTCTGGAGCCAGGACCGTGCCCAGGCGGCCATGTCCCGGCCCGAGGTCTCCTCCAGCACCTCCAGCAGGTGCGACAGGCGGGTGTTGCCGAAGGCGTGCCGCTTGAAGTAGCGCCGGGCGCCCTCCAGGAAGGCCTCCCGCCCCACGTAGGCGACGAGCTGCTTGAGGACGGAGGCGCCCTTGGCGTACGTGATGCCGTCGAAGTTGAGCTTGGCCTCCTCCAGGTCGTGGATGTCGGCCGTGACCGGGTGCGTGGAGGGCAGCTGGTCGGCGCGGTAGGCCCAGGCCTTGCGGCGGTTGGCGAAGGTGATCCAGCCGCCCGTGAAGCGGGTCGCCTCGACCATGGAGAAGGTGCCCATGAAGTCCGCGAAGGACTCCTTGAGCCACAGGTCGTCCCACCACTCCATGGTCACCAGGTCGCCGAACCACATGTGCGCCATCTCGTGGAGGATGACGTTGGCCCGGCCCTCGTAAGCCGTCTGCGTCACCTTGCCGCGGAAGACGAACTCCTCGCGGAAGGTCACCAGGCCCGGGTTCTCCATCGCGCCGAGGTTGTACTCGGGCACGAACGCCTGGTCGTACTTCCCGAAGGGGTACGGGTAGTCGAAGTTGTCGTGGAAGAAGTCCAGGCCCTGCTTGGTGACGGTGAAGATGTCGTCGGCGTCGAAGTGCCGGGCCAGGCCCTTGCGGCACAGCGCGGCCAGCGGGATCTCCAGGGCCGTGCCGTCCGGCAGCTTGCGGCTGTAGTGGTCGCGGACCACGTGGTACGGGCCGGCCACGACCGCCGTGATGTACGTGGAGATCGGCAGCGTCTTCGCGAACCGCCAGGTGGCGGCGCCGGGCCCGGCGGGCTCGGGCTCGCCGGCCCGCTCCCCGTTGCCCAGCACCGTCCAGCCGGCCGGGGCGGTCACCGCGAGCGAGAACGGCGCCTTGAGGTCGGGCTGCTCGAAGTTCGCGAAGACGCGGCGGGCGTCGGCGGGCTCGTACTGGGTGTAGAGGTAGACCTCGCCGTCCTCGGGGTCCTCGAAGCGGTGCAGGCCCTCGCCGGTCCGGCTGTAGGCGCACTGCGCGTCGACGACCAGGACGTTCTCGGCGGCCAGGCCGTCCAGCGCGATCCGCGCGCCGTCGAAGACGGCGGCCGGGTCCAGCGCGCGGCCGTTGAGCGTCACGGCCGTGACGGCGGGCGCCAGCAGGTCCGCGAAGGTCGCCGCGCCGGGCTCGGTGCAGCGGAAGCGCACGGTCGTCACCGACCGGAAGGTGCGGTGGTCCTGTCCCGCCCCCACCGCGGACCGCAGGTCGAGCGCCACCTCGTAGGCGTCGACGGTCAGCAGCCGGGCCCGTTCGCGGGCCTCTTCGCGGGTCAGGTTCTCACCGGGCACGTCGGGACTCCCTCTGCTGGATGGTGTGTGTCGGACGACAGCGGAATCATGGCACGGGGTGTGTTTGTTGAAACGGCGAATAAACAGCCCTTCTGAGGAGACCGCCGTGACCGCTGTGGAGACCAAGACCCCCGTCGACTTCTGGTTCGACCCGCTCTGCCCCTGGGCCTGGATGACGTCTCGGTGGATGCTGGAGGTCGAGAAGGTCCGCCCCGTCGAGGTGCGCTGGCACGTGATGAGCCTCGCCGTCCTCAACGAGGACAAGCTCGACACGATGGACGAGCGCATGCGCACGGTCATGCGGACCGAGGCGTGGGGCCCGGTGCGGGTGTGCATCGCGGCCGCCGCCAAGCACGGCGAGGACGTCCTCGGCCCGCTCTACACGGCCCTCGGCACGCGCTTCCACAACCAGGGCCTGCCGCGGGACCGCGAGACGATCGTGGCGGCGCTGGAGGAGGCCGGCCTGCCCGCCGAGCTCGCGGACGTCGCCCAGTCGGACGCGTTCGACGGCGAGCTGCGCGCCTCGCACGCCGAGGGCATCTCGAAGGTCGGCCAGGACGTCGGCACGCCGGTCATCGCGGTGCCGGGCGCCGACGGCGAGCAGATCGCCTTCTTCGGCCCGGTCGTCACCCCGGCCCCGAAGGGCGAGGCCGCGGCGCGGCTGTGGGACGGCACGCTGCTGGTGGCGTCGACCCCGGGCTTCTACGAGATCAAGCGCACCCGCACGCAGGGCCCGGTCTTCGACTAGTACCGATTGCGGTGGTTGTGCATGCCGCCGGACCCTCGCCGCGGTGGCTGTTCGCCGTGGCGGCGGGCACTCTTTCCCGCCGCAGCGGCGGGAAACCGGTGTGCGCCTGTCCGGCGGTGCCGGACCGAGCCGCATCACCGGCGGTGATCCGCCGGGAAGGCCCGGCCGACGGGCACACACGCCCCGCCTCCCTTAATGTCCCGGTATGGGGCAGACCGATCTCACGCCGCCGCTGGGCTTCGACGGGGGCCGGGCCGAAGCGGACGCACCGGCCGCGGGCCGCTTCGCCGAGGAGTCCGTGCAGCCGTACGACCTGCTGCTGCGGGCCGGCTGCCAGGCCCTGATCCCGCTGCGGTCCGCGCTCGGCCTGCGCCGGGCGGCCGGCGTCCTGCGCCACTACCTGCGCGGGACCGGCGCCCCGTACCGCGTGGACGCGGAAGCCCTGCTCGCCCTGCCGGCCGTGCGCTCCGCGGCCGGGGAGCAGCTGGACCGCTGGCGCGCCGAGGCGCTGGAGCGGTGGCAGGACGGGCCCCGTACGGCCGCCGCGTACCCCGCGGACAGCGGCTGGCGCGAGGTGGCGCTCCCGCGGGCGTGGGGCGGCGCCGACTGGCGGCTGGCGCTGCGCGCCTTCGCGTACCGGCTGACGGGCACGGTCCGGGTCGCCGCCGACGGCACGGCCTCGGCCGACTACCGCTTCGCGGTCCTCGCGTGCTGGGACGCGGGGCGGTTCGCCCGGCTGCACGACGTGGGCCTCGCGAAGGGGTTCACGGTGACGGGCGAGGCGTTCGGCCACGCGTGAGACGGCACGTTCGAAGACGCGCATGAAGCCACGTATGAAGAAGGGCCCTCGCTGAGCGAGGGCCCTTCCCCGCCTGCCACGTGAAGGGTGAGAAGACGATCACGAGCAGGACAGTGGGGGTTCCTTACGGAACGAGCAGCAGGTTGCCGCGCTGCTTGGCGGCCTCGAAGCGCTTGGCGACGTCCTGCCAGTTCACGACGGCCCACATGGCGTCGATGAAGTCGACCTTCTGGTTCTTGTACTGGAGGTAGAACGCGTGCTCCCAGGCGTCGAAGACCAGGATCGGGACCGAGCCCTGGCCGACGTTGCCCTGGTGGTCGTAGACCTGCTCGACGATCAGCTTGCCGCTGATCGGCTCGTAGGCGAGGACGCCCCAGCCGGAGCCCTGCGTGGTCGCGGAGGCCTTGGTCAGCTGCGCCTTGAACTTGGCGAAGGAGCCGAAGGACTCGGCGATGGCGTCGGCGAGCTCGCCCACGCCGTCCTTGTCCAGGGGCTCGCCGCCGCCGTCGCCGGTCATGTTCTGCCAGTAAATGCTGTGCAGGATGTGACCGGAGAGGTGGAAGGCCAGGTTCTTCTCCAGGCCGTTGATCGCGCCCCACTGGTCCTTGTCGCGGGCTTCGGCGAGCTGCTCCAGAGTGTCGTTCGCGCCCTTGACGTACGCCGCGTGGTGCTTGTCGTGGTGCAGCTCAATGATCTTCGCGTCGATCACCGGCTGGAGCGCAGCGTAATCGTAGGGAAGTTCAGGAAGTGTGTAGATGGCCATGCCGAGCCCTCCGACTTATTGCAATTAACTTGCAAGTGGACGTTACCAGCAAGAGCATCTGACGCGCCGTAAGGGGGTGGCCATCCTTATGGATCTCCGACTAAAGACCGAGGCGGGCTAGGTCCTGAAGATCAGGACCCAGCCCGCCTCGTGGGGGGTGTGGTGGTGGCCGGAGAGCGCCGCGCCCGCCGCGGTCAGTGCTTCGCGGCCGTCACGCGCTGTCGCAGGTAGCCGACGAGGGCGAGGACGCCCGTGAGGCCGGCCGTGAAGTACAGCTGGACGCGGGTGTCCTCCTCGCGCAGCATCAGGGCGAGGACGCCGACGATGCCGATCAGGGCCGCCCAGGTCAGCGCCGGGAACAGCCACATCTTCACGACGAGCTTCTCCGGCGCCGTGCGCTCCAGCTGCCGGCGCATCCGCAGCTGGGTGACGGCGATGAAGCCCCACACCACGAGCACCGCGGCACCCGTCATGTACAGCAGCCACTTGAAGACCGTGTCCGGCCACCAGTAGCTGAGCAGGACGGCGAAGAAGCCGAAGGCGGAGGAGGCGATGACGGTCAGCCGCGGCACGCCGCCCGTGACCTTCGCCAGGAAGCGCGGGCCCTCGCCGCGCATGACCAGGGAGTGCGACATCCGGGAGGCGCCGTAGATGTTGGCGTTCATCGCGGAGAGCAGGGCGATCAGCACGATCACGTTCATGATCTGCCCGGCGGCCGGGATGTCCAGGTACTTGAGCACCGCCACGTACGGGCCGTCCGTCAGGAGCGACTTGTCGTTCCAGGGCAGGACGGTGACGACGACCAGCATCGAGCCGACGTAGAAGAGGGCGATCCGCCACATCGCCGTGCGGACGGCCTGGGCGACGCCCTTGACCGGCTGCTCGGACTCGGCGGCCGCGATCGTCACCGTTTCCAGGCCGCCGTACGCGAAGACCGACGCGAGCAGGCCCACGACCAGGCCGTTCGCACCGTTGGGGACGAAGCCGCCGTGACCGGTGAGGTTGTCCGCCCCCGGCGCCTCGGTGCCCGGCAGCACGCCCGCGATGGCCAGCACGCCCAGGACGAGGAAGATGCCGATCGCGGCGACCTTGAGGGTGGCGAACCAGAACTCGAACTCGCCGAAGTTGCTGACCGCCGCGAGGTTCGTCCCGCAGAAGACGGCCATGAAGATCAGCACCCACATCCACGAGGGCGTGGAGGGGAACCAGGACTGCATGATGTGCGCCGCGCCTATCGCCTCCACGGCGATGCCCACGCACAGCTCGACCCAGAACATCCAGCCGGCCGTGAAGCCGGCCCACGGGCCGATCGCCTTCTCGGCGTGCACGGAGAAGGTGCCCGAGGCCGGGTTGGCCGCGGCCATCTCGCCCAGCATCCGCATCACGAGCATCACGAGCAGCCCGGAGGCCGCGTACGCGAGCACGATCGCCGGACCGGCGGCGGCGATGCCCGCGCCGGAACCGACGAAGAGGCCGGCCCCGATGACCCCGCCGAGGGCGATCATCGACAGGTGGCGCTGCTTGAGGCCGTGCGACAGATCCGTGCCGCCCGGCGCCTGGCCATTGACCGCGCGCTCGGGCGCGGAGGTCGCAGAAGTCCGAGTCATGGTCGTGTGTGTCCCGTGGGGTGAGAGCGGAAAAGTTGCCTCAGTGTGGGGGTCATGTTCGCCCAGGACAACACCTGTGACAGAGCTGTCCGATATTCAGACGCAGGTATGACTGTCCGTGCCTGACATCTCGCCAGAAGGCGATGGAAACGAGCCGACCCGGCGGGCCGGTCAGGCCGCGCGGCGCAGCCGGAGCTCGCGCACCCAGGCCACCACGAGCACCGCGGCGGTCGCCGCGGCCGACCACAGCAGCTGCGGCCGGGCCCCCTCGTCGGTGATCATCAGCACCAGCACGGCGGCCATCCCGGCCAGAGCGACCCAGGTCAGATAGGGGAAGGCCCACATCTTCAGGGCGAGCCGCTCCGGCATCTCGCGCTCGATGCGGCGCCGCAGCCGCAGCTGCGAGACGGCGATCAGGCCCCAGACGAAGAGCAGTACCGCACCCACGGCGTTCAGCAAGTACCGGAAGATCGAATCCGGCCACTCCAGGTTGAGTATCACCGAGGCGAAACCGAAGGCGACCGACGCCAGCACGGCCCGGCGCGGCACCCCGCCGCCCGACACCTTCAGCAGCCCCTTGGGCGCCTCGCCGCGCTCGGCGAGCGAGAAGACCATCCGCGACGAGCCGTAGAGGTTGGCGTTGAGCGCGGACAGCAGGGCCACGAAGACCACGATGTTCATGATCTGGCCCGCGCCCGGGATGCCGATGTGGTCGAGCACGGCCACGTACGGGCTCTTGCCCGGCTGCATCGACGACCAGGGCAGGAGGGTGACGATGACGAGCATCGAGCCCACGTAGAAGAAGAGGATGCGCCACACGGCGCTGCGCACCGCACGGCCCACCGCGCGCGCCGGGTCGTCGGACTCGGCCGCGGCGATCGTGACGACCTCCAGGCCGCCGAAGGCGAAGACGACCGCGAGGACGCCGGAGACGACACCGCTCACGCCGTTCGGCAGGAAGCCGCCCTGGCCGGTGAGGTTGGTGAAGCCCACCGCCTCGGTGTCCGGCAGCACGCCGAAGACCGCGAGCAGGCTCAGCGCCAGGAAGAGGACGATCGCCCCGACCTTCAGCGCGGCGAACCAGAACTCGAACTCTCCGAAGTTCTTCACCGCGGAGAGGTTGGCGGCCGTGAAGACCACCATGAAGATCAGCACCCAGGCCCACGTCGGGACGCCCGGCACCCAGCCGTTCGCGATCTGGGCCGCGCCCGTCGCCTCCACGGCCAGCACGACCACCAGCAGGAACCAGTACAGCCAGCCGACCGTGAAACCGGCCCAGCGGCCCAGCGCCCGCTCCGCGTGCACCGAGAACGCGCCCGAGGCGGGCATCGCCGCGGACATCTCGCCGAGCATCCGCATCACCAGCATCGCGAGCGCACCCGCGATCAGGTACGAGATGACGATGCCCGGGCCCGCGACGGCGATGCCGGCCCCGGAGCCCACGAACAGGCCGGCGCCGATGACGCCGCCCAGTCCGAGCATCGTCAGATGCCGCTGCTTGAGCCCGGCCGACAGGGGTTCTTTCTCGGCCGCGAGGGAATCGGCGGCGGGGGGTGCGTCGTGCATGGGCTCGTACTCTCGGTCCGCGCGAAGAGCGCTGGGGATCTTTACGCAGGAGCAAAGAAGCAGGCGCAAAGAGATATAGGTGACTCCACATTCTCCCGGCGAGGTGCCCGGAGCCAAGCCTCAGGCGAATCCAGTGACGAGCATCACGCGTAATTCCGTCTGCTGAGGGAACCGCGCTGGGAAGTCTCCAAGCGGAACGGCCCGCCTTTGTCATTGCCGCGCGCTGTCCGCCCGAGAGCCCTCGGCTAACGTCACACAGTCACTTGTCCCCACCACACATCTGCGGAGTATCGATGGCCACCGCCGCTGCCTCTGTTCCCCGGACCGGTACGGTCCTCGCCGATCTGCTCCCCGCGTCCACCGCCGGGCGCGCCCGTGTGCGCGACGCGGCCCTGATCCTCGGCGGAGCCGCCCTCACCGGCCTCACGGCGCAGATCGCCCTCCCCGTGCCCGGCTCCCCGGTCCCGGTCAGCGGCCAGACCTTCGCGGCCCTCCTGGTCGGCACCGCCCTCGGCGCCCGCCGCGGCTTCCTCTCGCTCGCCCTGTACGCCGTCGCGGGCGTCGCGGGCATGCCGTGGTTCGCCGAGGCCAAGTCCGGCGCCGCGTTCCCCTCCTTCGGCTACGTCCTGGGCATGCTGCTCGCCGCGACCGTCGTGGGCGCCCTCGCCCGCCGCGGCGCCGACCGCTCGGTCCTGCGCACCGCGGGCACGATGGCCCTCGGCTCGGCGATCATCTACGCGGTCGGCGTGCCGTACCTGGCCCTGGCGACGCACATGTCCTTCGCGGACGCCGTCGCGGCCGGTCTGACGCCGTTCCTCATCGGCGACGTCCTGAAGGCGGCACTGGCCATGGGCGCGCTTCCCACTGCGTGGCGGCTTCTCGGCCGTCGGGGCTGACCGCGCCGCTCCTCGGCCGGGGGCCGGTCCCTCTTCTCTTGTAAACCGCGACGGGCTCGCGTCCCCTTCAGGGGACGCGAGCCCGTCGCGGTTATAGGGAATTTTGCTCTGCTCAGCGGCGAGCGGCCGCGTGCTTGCGGTCCAGGACCAGGCCGATCGCCACGACGATCACACCCACCAGGACGGAGGCCAGCACCGTCTCCCGGTTGTCACCGCCGGTGTAGAGCATGTAGCCCAGCACGAAGGTGATCATGCCGATCGTGGCCCACGTCAGGTACGGGAAGAACCACATCTTCACCGTCAGCTTCTCCGGCATCTCCCGCAGGATGATCCCGCGCATCCGCAGCTGGGTGAAGCAGATCACCAGCCAGACGAAGAGGGCGACCGCGCCCGAGGAGTTCAGCAGGAACTTGAAGACCGTGTCGGGCCACACGTAGTTGAAGATCACCGACACGAAGCCGAAGACGACCGAGGCGAGGATCGCGACCTGCGGGACGCCCCGCTTGTTGACCGTGGCGAAGGACTTCGGCGCGTCGCCGCGCTGGCCCAGCGAGAAGGCCATGCGGGAGGCGGTGTAGAGGCCGGAGTTCAGGCAGGACAGCACGGCGGTCAGCACGATGACGTTCATGACCTGGCCGGCGTGCGGGATGCCGATCGAGTCGAGCGCCGCGACGTAGCTGCCCTTCTCCGCGATCGCCTTGCTGTCCCAGGGCAGCAGGCTGACCACGACGAAGATCGAGCCGAGGTAGAAGACGGCGATGCGCCAGATGACGCTGTTGGTGGCCTGGCGGACCGCGCGCTGCGGGTCCTCGGACTCACCGGCGGCCAGCGTGACGATCTCGCTGCCCATGAAGGAGAAGACGACCATCAGCACACCGGTGAGGATCGCGCCCGGACCGTGCGGCAGGAAACCGCCGTGCGCGGTGAGGTTGTCGAACCCGGCGCCCGGGTTGTCCGAGCCCGGCAGCACGCCGAAGACGGCCAGCAGGCCGATGACCACGAACCCGGCGATCGCGACGACCTTGATGCCCGCGAACCAGAACTCGAACTCGCCGTACGAGCTGACCGAGGCGAGGTTGGTCGCCGTCAGCACCAGCATGACGATCAGGGCCCAGGCCCACTGCGGGACGGACGGTATCCAGCCGTTGAGGATCGCGGCGCCCGCGGTCGCCTCCACGGCCTGCACCACGACCCAGAAGAACCAGTACAGCCAGCCGATCGAGAAGCCGGCCCAGCGGCCGAGCGCACGGTCGGCGTAGGCGGAGAACGACCCGGAGGTCGGGTTGGCCGCGGCCATCTCACCGAGCATCCGCATCACGAAGACGACGAGCGTGCCGACGAGGGCGTAGGAGATGAGGATGCCGGGGCCGGCGGCGGCGATGCCGGACGACGAACCCACGAAGAGGCCCGCTCCGATGACACCGCCAATGGCGATCATGGACAGGTGGCGGTTCTTGAGCCCGGCCTTCAGGCCGTTCTCGCCCGCCTCCGGGGCGTGGCCGGGATCGCCGGTCGTCGACCCCTTCGTCATGGTCGGCGGTGTCGCGCTCATGTGCACGTTCCTTCGGGTTGTTCCTTAGGTTCTCGGGTTACGAGTGACCGCATTAGAACTTTTCGAAGGCGACTTTAGGAAGACCCGAATCCAATTCGTTGTGTTCACTCAGCGTTACCACCCACCTGCTGGCCGATCGCCGTTCGCGGACGTGCCACACTCGGACGCATGCGCGTGTACCTCGGCTCCGACCATGCCGGCTACGAACTCAAGAACCACCTCGTCGAGTGGCTCACGGCCCACGGCCACGAGCCCGTGGACTGCGGTCCCCACATCTACGACGCCCAGGACGACTACCCGCCGTTCTGCCTCCGCGCCGCGGAGAAGACCGCCGCGGACGCCGGCAGCCTCGGCATCGTGATCGGCGGCTCCGGCAACGGCGAGCAGATCGCCGCGAACAAGGTCAAGGGCGTCCGGGCCGCCCTGGCCTGGAGCGAGCAGACGGCCGCCCTCGGCCGCGAGCACAACGACGCCAACGTCATCAGCATCGGCGGCCGCATGCACACGCAGGAAGAGGCGACGAAGTTCGTCGAGATCTTCCTGGCCACGCCGTACTCGGGTGAGGAGCGGCACACCCGCCGCATCGAGATGCTGGCGCGCTACGAGGAGACGGGCGAGCTCCCGGCCGTCCCGGCGCACCACCCGCAGCAGGACTGACCTCTCGCCCTCGGCGCCGGGCAGGCAGAAGATCCAGCCTGTCCGGCGCTTGAGGACGCCGCGCGCAGCGCGGCCCGGGGTCCGGGGCGCGGCCCCGGTTTCGGGAAGGGGCGGGCCAGGGGAGAGACGACCGCCCGCCCGCAGACGGAAGCGCACAGGAGACCCCGCCGTGCCTGAAGGGCATACCATTCACCGCCTTGCGGCGGACCACAACAAAGCCTTCGCGGACCGCACCGTCCGGGCGACCAGCCCCCAGGGCAAGTTCTCCGACGGCGCCGCCCTCGTGGACGGCCGCGTCCTCGACACCGCCGAGGCCCACGGCAAGCACCTCTTCCTCGGCTTCGGCGGCGGCCCCGGCGGCGACTGGATCCACATCCACCTCGGCCTCTTCGGCAAATACGCCCTGGGCAGCAGCCCCGTGCCGCCGCCCACCGAGACCGTCCGCCTGCGCCTGGCGAACCCCGACGCCTACGCGGACCTGCGCGGCCCCACCACCTGCGCCCTGATCACCGGCGCCGAGAAGCAGGCGATACACGACCGGCTCGGCCCGGACCCGCTGCGCCCCGGCGACGACCCCGGCAAGGCCTGGCAGCGCGTCTCCCGCAGCCGCACCACCATCGCCGCCCTCCTCATGGACCAGAAGGTCGTCGCGGGCGTCGGCAACGTCTACCGCGCCGAGGTCCTCTTCCGGCACGGCATCGACCCCTACCGCACCGGCCGCGACCTCACCCGCTCCGAGTGGGACGGCATGTGGGCGGACCTGGCCGCCCTGATGCGCGAGGGCGTGCGCAACAACAGGATCGACACCGTGCGGCCCGAGCACACCCCGGAGGCCATGGGCCGCCCGCCGCGCGTGGACGACCACGGCGGCGAGGTCTACGTCTACCGCCGGGCCGCCATGCCCTGCCACGTCTGCGGCGCGGAGATCCGCACCGCCGGCCTCGCCGCCCGCAACCTCTTCTGGTGCCCGGGCTGCCAGCAGCGCTGACAGCCCGTCACTCACCCATCAGGACCGGGACAGGAATCAGAAGCCGTGCGGCAGCCACGGCGCCACGTCGCTGCCGAAGGCGGCCGCCGCCTCCTCCAGCGCGCCCTCGCGCAGCTCCCGCACCCGGCCCGCCCCCGCGAGCGCGGCCAGGGACACCCCGCCCAGATAGGCCGAGCCCAGCTCCCGTACGGACAGGGCCAGATCGGCCGCGTCCTCCGTGCGCTCGCAGGACGCGCCCTTCGCGTCGCCCGTCAGCCGCCACCGCCCCGCGTTCCAGGGGCAGAAGTCGTCGGCGACCTCCAGCACCAGGTCCACCGCGCCGCGGTACGTCCGCGCGGCGAGCGCCGCCCCCACGTCGACCAGCCGTACGTGCAGCGAGTCCTTGACCCGCGCCTCGCACCGCCGCACGTCGCTGACCAGGTGCAGCAGCGGATCGTCCACGGGCCGGTTGGAGGCGGAGACGTACGACGTCAGGTCGATCTCCGTCAGATAGCGCCACAGCGCGGCGTACGCGGCAGGGGTCAGCGCCTCCGCGTCGCGCAGCAGCACCGTGCCGTTCGCGCCCGCGTCGGACCAGTCCGGGCGCACCGCGTACCGCGCGTACCCCACCGTCCGCCCGTCCTCCTCGGCGAGCACGCACTTCAGCGGCGACGCGCCCTCGCGGCCGGCCGCCGGGTCCAGCACCGGCAGGGCCTCCCAGCCCGGCTGCCGCGCGAGCATCCCCGGGCGGGCGGCTACCCGGCGTGCGTAGACCGCCTCGCAGGCGTCGCGTGCTTCAGCGGGCTCCGACAAGCGCAGCCGCACCCCCTCCGTGCCCGGCGGGACGGACAGCCGCACCCGGGCCGTATCGATACGGACGCTCAGGGAGTGGGTCGCGATGCCGTAGCCGAACCGCCCGTAGATGTCCGGCTCGGAGGCCGTCAGGACGGCCAGCGGCTCACCCCAGGCCCGCACGTCGTCCAGCTGCCGCCGCATCATCCGCCGCAACAGGCCCCGCCTGCGGTGCGTCGGCAGCACGGACACCATCGTCACCCCGGCGGCGGGAACCCGCTCCCCGCCCGGAACCGTGATCCGGAACGCGAACGCCCCGGTCGTACCCACCGCCTCCGGGCCGTCCCAGACCCCGATCGACCGGTCGAACCCGGCCAGTTCACGCCACAGGGCGACTTCCTCAGGGGCCTCGGGAACGCCGCCGAACGCCAGCTCCAGGGCGGCGTACCAGCCGTCGAAATCGGCATCGCGCAGGACTCGCAACTCCGTCGTCATGCCCCATCCCTAGCAGCGATCCCGCCCCGCACGCGAAGGAATTTCACATATGGGGCCGACCCTGCCGCACGGGACGTACCGCGCGCGGCCGTGTCGGGCGCGGCGTGAGTCGACGCGCCGCCGAATGGGTGGATAAGGTCACGATGCAATGACTGGCGGTGCGGAGACCCCGACGGCACGGATGCGCAAAGCATGGCACCGGGCCCGCACAAGCGTGCGCAAAGCCGGGGTGGACTACTTCCGCGGCGACGGCTCCGACTGGATCGCGCTCGCGGCCCTCCTCCTCACCGTCCCCGCGCTCGCCCTCACCACCATCGCGCTGCCCGCCTGGTGCGTGCCCACCGCCCTCGTCCTGCCCATCGTCGCCGGCGGGCTGCTCCTGCGCCCCGCCAGCCTGCTCGCCCTCTACGCGGCCTCCGCCGTCGCCCTCATCGCCGAGGCCGGCGTGCTGAACGCCGAGGCCGGCGGGGACGGCGTGCGCGTCACGCCCGGCACGATCCTCGTCGTCGCCGCCGTCGGCTTCCTCGGGCTGCTCATCGCCCAGTTCCGCAGCCGCGTCGGCGTGCCCTGGCGGCGCGGCGGCACCATGCTCTTCGACCTGCGCGAACGCATCCGCGTCCAGAGCAAGCTGCCGAAGCTGCCGCGCGGCTGGCACCGCGAGATGGCGCTGCGGCCGGCCGGCGGCCAGTCCTTCTCGGGCGACTTCGTCGTCGCCGCCCGCACGAACGGCGGCCGCACCCTGGAAGTCGTCCTCACCGACGTCTCCGGCAAGGGCATGGACGCCGCCTCGCGCGCCCTGCTGCTCTCCGGCGCCTTCGGCGGCCTCCTCGGCTCCCTGCCGCCCCACGCCTTCCTGCCCGCCGCCAACGGCTACCTGCTCCGCCAGGACTGGGACGAGGGCTTCGCCACCTCCGTGCACCTCGTCCTCGACCTCGACAGCGGCGACTACGAGATGTTCTCCGCCGGCCACCTCCCCGGCCTCCAGCTCTGCGCCGGCACCGGCCGCTGGGAGGAGAAGGCGGCGGAAGGACCCCTCCTCGGCGTCTACGACGGCGCCCAGTTCGACCCCATAAAGGGCAGCCTGCGGCCCGGCGACGTCCTGATGCTCTTCACCGACGGCCTCGTCGAGACCGCCGAGCGCGACCTCACCGAGGGCATGGACCGCCTCACCGGCGAGGCCGACCGCTACGTCTCCGCCGGCTTCCAGGGCGCGGCCTGGCACCTCATCGAGGCCGTCGCGAAGGACGTCAACGACGACCGCGCCCTGCTGCTGATCTGCCGGCACTGACCTTCGGAGGACCTGCGTGACCGCTCTCGACCTCGCCGCCGTAGAGGCCCTGGCGCGGCGCGCCCACGCCGCGCAGACGGACAAGGCCGGCCGCCCGTACACCGACCACCTGGCGGCCGTCGCCGAGGGCGTGCGGCAGCGGGGCGGCAGCGACGCGCAGATAGCCGCGGCCTGGCTGCACGACGCCGTCGAGGACGGCGCGGTGAGCGAGGAGTGGCTGGCGGCGGCGGAGCTGCCCGGGGAGGTCAAGGACATGATCCTCGCGGTCACCAAGCGCCCGGGCGAGCCCCCGGAGGCCTACGTGGCCCGCATCCTGGCCACCCCCGGAGCCCTCCTGATCAAGGAATCGGACCTCGCCCACAACTCGGACCCCGAGCGGGCGAAGGAACTGGACGAGCCGACGCGGGTTCGCCTGGCGGCGAAGTACGCGCGGATGCGGTCGCTGCTCGGCATCGAGGCGTAGGGGACACGGCCGGTTCGGTACCGCCGGGCAGCACTGTCGTGGTAGCCCGCCGCGGCGGCGGGAAAAAGTCCGCCGCCGCGGCGCTCAGCCACAGCGGCGGATACCGGCGGTGCCGGGTGAACCTCAGCTCTTACGAAACGCCCATTCCATCCGCGGCTCCATCACGCACCGGAACACCCGCCGTACCGGCGTCGTGCACAGCGCCGTCATCACCGCGATCGCGATCAGGGTGACCACGACCTCGCCGACCGGCTGACGGATCCACGCGGCCGCGTCGTACCACTCCCACCAGCGCGACAGCTTGATCAGGAAGCCGTGGAGCAGGTACCCGTACAGCGTCCCCGCGCCCAGTGACGTGAACCACGTGGCCCGGCGCGGGACCCAGGCGAGGAAGCCCGCCGTGAGCACGGCCGAGCAGAGGAAGAGGGCGAGCGTCATCACCGGCGCCGTCCAGGCCGGCTCGTGCAGGTCCTGGACGGCGCTGTTCCGGTAGAACCAGCCGGTGTCCAGCGTGGGCGCCTGCCAGTACGCGACCGCGACCGCCGCCGCGAACACCGGCACCGCCGCGACCCGCACCCACCGCCGCCGCACCAGCTCGAAGTGCTCGCGCCGCAGGTGCAGGCCGATCACGAAGAACGGCAGGAACTGGAGCACCCGCTGGAGGTCGAAGTCGCCGCCGATCTCGGGGGAGACCGCGGCCAGCACGGCCACCGCGAAGGCGATCGGCACGGGCCACCGGATGAGCTTCCAGATCGGCGTCGTGATCCGCCAGACGAAGAGCGCGGCGAGGAACCAGTTCAGGTACCACGGATTGAGCAGCGAAATCGGCTCCGGCGCCGCGTCGGGCTCCGCCCAGTGCTGGAAGTACGTGTACCCGACTTCGAAGACCAGGTACGGCACGACCACACCCGTGAGCAGCCGCTTGAGCTTGGCCGGGCTCAGATCGAAACCGCGGGAGAAATAGCCGGATATCAGGATGAAGGCCGGCATGTGAAAGGTGTACACGGTCATGTAGAGCGCCATCGCGGCACGGCTGGAGTGCGAGAGCGGCTCCCATGCGTGCCCCAGCGCCACCAGGACGATCGCGAGGTACTTCGCGTTGTCGAAAAAGGGATCGCGCTGTGCCGGGGCGGCGGCGGGCGCGGACGCGGCTCCGGGCTGCCCCGAGGGGGTCACCGCGCGGGCCGGAGGAGTGACGGCGGGGGACATCCGACGCACCCTAGCGGCGTCGAGCCGCGACCGCCACGCCGCCCGGCAAGTCCTCCGATATCCACTGACCACGGCTTTGCGGACAGTTTCTGGACGAAGTGCCGATGAAATGTCACGGGCCCACAGAAACAGGGAAGTTGGTGGCACGATGGTTGACGGGCGAGGGTCGCGGGGAGCATGACTCCCGGGCCGACCAGTGGGTGGACCGGTGTGTATCCGACCGAGGGTGTGATCAGTTGTGGCCATTTCGCTGTCAGTGGTGCTGCTCTTGGCGATCGTGCTGGTGGTGCTCTTCCGCTCCGGCAGCATCAAGGGCGGCCCGGCCCTGGTCGCCATCCTCTTCGGCTTCTTCCTCGCCTCGACGGGAATGGCGCCGTCGATCCAGAGGTTCCTGAACTCGATCGCCGAGACGATAAACGGCATCAAGTTCTGAGGTCCCCGAGGCCGTACGCCTAGCGGGGCACGCCTTCCGCGGCACGGCTTCCGAGCTCTGCGGCATGCCTTCCGAGGCCGCATGACAAACGCCCCCGGCAGAGCCGGAGGCGTCGGTGGAGCGGGCGACGGGAATCGAACCCGCGTAGCCAGTTTGGAAGACTGGGGCTCTACCATTGAGCTACGCCCGCACGCGCCGCGAGCCCGGAAGGGCCGTACGGCACGGTGTGCATCGTAGCGGGTCCGGGCGGTGCGCCGCACGTCACCCCTTCGGCCCTCCCGTTCGCGCCGGTCCCGCGCCGCCCCGCGCTCCCGGGCGCCGACGTTAACCAGGTCACCCTCGCCCCCGCGGGCATGTACCCTACGTCTCGCACTTACGGGGTGTGGCGCAGCTTGGTAGCGCGTCCGCTTTGGGAGCGGAAGGTCGTCGGTTCGAATCCGGCCACCCCGACCAGATGAACGGCCGTGGCCGTCCCGTGGCCATCCGGAATCACACGGAATCACGTGGAATCACGTGGCCACGGTCAAGATCACATTGTGGGGCTCATCCTGCTTGCGGTTACTATGCAAGCTGCGCGCCCGTGTGTCTGCACTACCGAGTCTGCCTACCGGGCGCGATCCGCTGAACCTCAGCAGAATCACCAGAAGTCAGCCCCAAGGAGACCGAACCGTGAAGAGCGCCGTGGAGACCCTGAACCCGACTCGGGTTCGGCTCACTGTCGAGGTGCCCTTCGAGGAGCTCAAGGCCAGCCTCGACGCGGCGTACAAGAAGATCAACCAGCAGGTCACGGTGAAGGGCTTCCGTCAGGGCAAGATCCCGGCCCGTGTCATCGACCAGCGCTTCGGCCGCGGTGCGGTGCTGGAGGAGGCCGTCAACGACGCGCTTCCGAAGTTCTACACCGAGGCGATCAACGAGGCCGAGCTGAACCCGCTGGGTCAGCCCGAGGTCGACATCACGGAGCTGAAGGACGGCGAGCTGCTGGCCTTCACCGCCGAGGTGGACATCCGCCCGACCCTGGAGATCCCGGACTACTCCGGCATCGAGGTCACCGTCGACTCCGTCGAGGTCACCGACGAGGACATCGAGAAGTCGATCGAGCAGCTGCGCGACCGCTTCGCGACCACCGCTCCGGTCGAGCGCGCCGCCGCCGAGGGTGACATCGTCACCGTCGACCTGGAGGCCAAGGTCGACGGCGAGGTGCTGGAGGACGGCGTCGCCAAGGGCGTCGACTACACCATCGGCTCCGGCCAGCTGCTCGACGGCATCGACGAGGCCGTCACCGGCCTGGAGGCCGGCGGCACCGCCACCTTCACCTCCGAGCTCAAGGGCGGTTCCGCCGAGGGCAAGGAGGCCGAGGTCAAGGTCGACGTCACCGCCGTCAAGTCCCGCGAACTGCCGGAGCTCGACGACGACTTCGCCCAGCTGGCGAGCGAGTTCGACACCCTCGAGGAGCTGCGCGCCGACAGCCGCAAGCGCCTTGAGCGGATGAAGAAGTTCGACCAGGCCACGCAGGCCCAGGAGAAGGTCCTCGACGAGCTGATCAAGCTGGTCGAGGTCCCGATGCCGGAGAAGCTGCTCGAGGACGAGGTCAACACCCGTAAGCACAACCTCGAGCACCACCAGCTGGGCCAGATGGGCCTGGACCTGGCGAAGTACCTGGAGATCCAGGGCAAGTCCGCCGAGGAGTTCGACGCCGAGCTCAAGGAGCAGGCCGAGAAGGGCATCAAGACCCAGTTCATCCTCGACGAGATCGTCAACAAGGAGAAGGTCTCGGTCGGCCAGGACGAGCTCACGGAGCACCTGATGCGCCGTGCCCAGTCCTCCGGCATGAGCCCCGACCAGTTCGCCCAGGCGGTTGTCGAGGGCGGCCAGGTCCCGATGCTCGTCGGTGAGGTCGCCCGCGGCAAGGCGCTGGCCACCGTGGTCGAGGCCGCCACCGTCAAGGACGCGGCCGGCGAGGTCGTCACCCTGGACGACGAGGACGAGGAGACGGTCGAGGCCGCCACCGAGGCCGTCGAGGCCGCCGAGGGCACGACCGAGGCCTGAGCCCCGGTCGCCCGCGCAGGCGCCTCGCAGCGGCCCTGAAGGCAGCTCTACGGACGGGTCCGGACGTGTTCGCACGTCCGGGCCCGTCCGTGTCCCCGGAGAGGGTCACCGGCGAGCCTCCGGGGCCCGCCGCCCCGCCTGCGCGACCTGCGGATCCCGCGCTCGGCCCGCGCCGGGCCCGTCCCGGCTCCGCGCCGAACCTGCGCTCAGAGCGAACAGTTCCTGATGCGGGATGGCGCCCGCCGAACAGCGCGTTAGGGTCCGTAGATACGAGGGCAGGGGACCACTTGGCGACCGCCGGAAGCAGTCCGGCCGCGCCGGCCGGACCCCGGTCCCCGGAGAAGACGCGGAGACGGCCCGTTGCCGTCAGAGACGAGCAGGTGGATACGTGACGAATCTGATGCCTTCCGCCGCCGGTGAGATCGCCATCGGTGGTGGCCTCGGCGACCAGGTCTACAACCGGCTGCTCGGGGAGCGGATCATCTTCCTCGGCCAGCAGGTCGACGACGACATCGCCAACAAGATCACGGCGCAGATGCTCCTCCTGGCCGCCGACCCGGACAAGGACATCTTCCTCTACATCAACAGCCCCGGCGGCTCGGTGACGGCCGGCATGGCGGTCTACGACACCATGCAGTACATCCCGAACGACGTGGTCACCATCGGCATGGGCCTCGCGGCCTCGATGGGCCAGTTCCTGCTGACCGGCGGCACCCCGGGCAAGCGCTTCGCGCTGCCCAACACCGACATCCTGATGCACCAGGGGTCCGCGGGCCTCGGCGGCACCGCCTCGGACATCAAGATCCAGGCCGAGCAGCTGCTGCGCACCAAGAAGCGCATGGCCGAGATCACCGCGCTCCACACCGGCCAGACCGTGGACACGATCATCCGTGACGGTGACCGCGACCGCTGGTTCACCGCGGACGAGGCCAAGGAGTACGGGATCATCGACGAGATCATCACCCACGCTTCCGGCGTTCCGGGCGGCGGCGGCACCGGGGCCTGAGGCCCCCGGCGCAGTACGTACCGCCACACAGCCCGCAGCCGGGCCGGGAAGGCGCTTCCCGGCCCACCGACCGCCACCAGGATGGTGAAACCCGCATGAACATCTCGTCCCCGAGCGGCCTGTACACCGGCCCCCAGGCCGAGGCCCGTTATGTCGTCCCGCGCTTCGTCGAGCGCACCTCCCAGGGCGTCCGCGAGTACGACCCGTACGCGAAGCTCTTCGAAGAGCGCGTGATCTTCCTGGGCGTGCAGATCGACGACGCCTCCGCCAACGACGTCATGGCGCAGCTGCTGTGCCTGGAGTCGATGGACCCGGACCGCGACATCTCGATCTACATCAACAGCCCCGGCGGCTCGTTCACGGCCCTCACGGCCATCTACGACACGATGCAGTTCGTGAAGCCGGACATCCAGACGGTCTGTATGGGCCAGGCCGCCTCCGCCGCCGCGATCCTGCTCGCGGCCGGCACCCCGGGCAAGCGCATGGCGCTGCCCAACGCCCGCGTGCTGATCCACCAGCCCTCCAGCCAGACGGGCCGCGAGCAGCTCTCCGACCTGGAGATCGCCGCCAAGGAGATCATGCGGATGCGCACCCAGCTGGAGGAGATGCTCGCGAAGCACTCCACCCAGCCGATCGAGAAGATCCGGGACGACATCGAGCGCGACAAGATCCTCACTGCCGAGGACGCGCTCGCCTACGGCCTGGTCGACCAGATCGTTTCTACCCGCAAGAGTTCCGTAAACGTTTGATCGCCGTGCCGCTGGTATCCCCCTTGTGCCGACCGAGTAAGGCCAAGGGGGGCCCGCTCGGGGGGCCCGGCAAGGTACCGTCGATAGGCAAGCACCCGGGTTCGCAGTGCAAGGCGGATCCCAGGCGAAGGGGAAGCACCTCGTGGCACGCATCGGTGACGGCGGCGATCTGCTCAAGTGCTCGTTCTGCGGCAAGAGCCAGAAGCAGGTGAAGAAGCTCATCGCGGGTCCTGGTGTGTACATCTGCGACGAGTGCATCGACCTCTGCAACGAGATCATCGAGGAAGAGCTCGCGGAGACCAGCGAGGTGCGCTGGGAGGAACTCCCCAAGCCCCGCGAAATCTACGAGTTCCTCGAAGGCTATGTCGTCGGCCAGGAGGCCGCGAAAAAGGCCCTCTCGGTCGCCGTCTACAACCACTACAAGCGTGTGCAGGCCGGCGAGAGCGGCGCGCACAACCGCGACGACGGCATTGAGCTCGCCAAGTCCAACATCCTCCTGCTGGGCCCCACGGGCTCCGGCAAGACGCTGCTGGCCCAGACCCTGGCCCGCATGCTGAACGTCCCCTTCGCCATCGCCGACGCCACCGCCCTGACGGAGGCCGGCTATGTCGGCGAGGACGTCGAGAACATCCTGCTGAAGCTGATCCAGGCCGCCGACTACGACGTCAAGAAGGCCGAGACCGGCATCATCTACATCGATGAGATCGACAAGGTCGCCCGTAAGAGCGAAAATCCGTCGATCACACGGGACGTGTCGGGCGAGGGCGTCCAGCAGGCCCTGCTGAAGATCCTGGAAGGCACGACGGCCTCGGTCCCGCCCCAGGGCGGCCGCAAGCACCCGCACCAGGAATTCATCCAGATCGACACGACGAACGTGCTCTTCATCGTCGGCGGCGCCTTCTCCGGCCTGGAGAAGATCATCGAGTCGCGGGCGGGCGCGAAGGGCATCGGCTTCGGCGCCACGATCCGCTCCAAGCGGGAGATCGAGGCCAGCGACCAGTTCCAGGAGGTCATGCCGGAGGACCTGGTCAAGTTCGGCATGATCCCGGAGTTCATCGGCCGCCTGCCGGTGATCACCTCCGTGCACAACCTGGACCGCGAGGCGCTCCTCCAGATCCTGGTGGAGCCGCGCAACGCCCTGGTCAAGCAGTACCAGCGCCTCTTCGAACTCGACGGCGTGGAGCTGGAGTTCGACCGCCCGGCCCTGGAGGCCATCGCCGACCAGGCGATCCTGCGCGGCACGGGCGCGCGCGGCCTGCGCGCCATCATGGAGGAAGTCCTCATGTCCGTGATGTACGAGGTCCCGTCCCGCAAGGACGTGGCCCGCGTCGTCATCACGGCGGACGTCGTCCACTCGAACGTGAACCCCACGCTGGTGCCGCGCGAACCGCGGATCGTGGGCAAGGACGAGCGGCACGAGAAGAGCGCGTGACGCTGCGCTGAGCTGAGCTTGTGGGGGAGGGGCGCCTGGCCTGGATGGCCGGGTGCCCCTCTTTGTTGTTTATGGGTTCGTGGAACGGGTGATCGGTCCGCGTATCGAACGGGTGGTCGGCTGGGGATTGCCGGACGCGGCGGGGTCCGTGTTCCTACGGTCGGATCATGGTGACAGCGAACCACGAGGCATCGCACCGGATCTTCCAGGAACGGCCGGAGTTACTCGCGCCGGTGTTCCGGATCCTGGGCGTTCCCCTGCCGGAGGAGGTGTCCGTCGAAGTGCTCTCGCCGGACGCCACGGAGATCAGACCACTGGAGCGGCGCGTGGACAGCGTGCTGCGCATCCAGCCGCGTGACAGCAGCAAGAGCTTTCTCCTGGCCATCGAGGCACAAGGGCGCCGCGACAGCGACAAGGCGGTCAGCTGGGCGTACTACCTCGCGTTTCTGAAGGCCAAGTACGGGCACCCGGCACTGTTGCTGGTGGTCTGCCAGGACAAGGCGACCGCGGAATGGGCGGCAGGCCCCTTCAAGCTCGGCCCCGAGGGTTGGAAAGCACTGTCCGTGCACCCTCTGGTCCTGGGGCCCGGAAACGTCCCGCCGATCATCGACGAGGAAGAAGCCGCCCAGAACCTGGCCATGGCGACCTTCTCGGCCATGACGCATGGGCGGGACCAGGACGCTCCGGCCATACTGGACGCGCTGGCGCGTGCTCTGGGGACGGTAGACGAAGAGTCGGTCGCGTACTACGCGGAACTGCTGGAAATCGGCCTGGGAGAAACCCCGGCGAGGGAGACCTGGAGGAATCTGATGGCCATCCGCACGTACTTCCCCGGCCGGGGCACGCTCATCGAGGAGACGCTCCTGAAGGGTGAGGCCAAGGGCCGGGCGCAGATGGTGGTGCACGTCCTGGACACTCGGGAAGTTTCCGTGCCGGACGCCGCCCGCGAGCGCATCACCAGTTGCACCGACCTGCCGACTCTGGAGCGCTGGATGGACCGCGCGCTCACTGTTTCCACGATCGACGAACTCTTCGTCGAGGAGAGCTGAGCGCTAGCTTGGAAGAGGGCGTCCGGACGAGTGCCGGGCGCCCTTTCGCATGCCTGTGCGTAGGGTGGCGGGCATGGCTGGAGAACGTGATCTGACGAAGTTGCTGAGCGGAATGCGGCCGGAGCTGAACGCCGGTCGGTACGTCTACGTGACGGTGGAGGGGGAGCCGCCGACGGACGTCGCCCCCGTGGTGACGGTGCGGGAGCCGGAGGGCCTGACCCTGGTCGTGCGGCAGGAGGAAGCCGACGCGGCCGGGCTGGCGTACGAGTACGTGGCGGGGTGGATCACGCTACGGGTCCACTCCGCGCTGGAGGCCGTGGGCCTCACAGCGGCCGTCTCCCAGGCCCTGGCCCAGGCCGGCCTCAGCTGCAACGTGGTGGCGGGGTACCACCACGACCACCTGTTCGTCCCGTACGAGCGGGCGGAGGAGGCGGTGCGGCTGCTGGAGGCGCTGGCGGAGGCGGCATGCTGGGACCAGGCGAGGGATTAGAGACTGAGGATCTACGGAGATGGCATATCGAAGCGCTATAGCTGCTCTATGGTGGAGCTATGGTGACGACGACTATCCAGATCCCTCGCGAAACCCGTGACCATCTCGCTGAGCTCGCGCGCGAGCGCGGCCTGACCATCGGCCAGCTCGTCGAAGCGCTGGCCGGACAGGAGCCGACGGCCGAGCAGCGAGCTCAGCGACTCGCTGCGGCCCGTGAGCACGTACGCAAGGTGATCGGCCTGGACATCAGCGACGCCGAGTTCGAGCAGGCGCCCGACATCCTGTCCAACATCTACAAGATCGCGGCCAAGAAGGCGCGGAGCGCGGCCGCGTGATCATTCTGGACACCGCGGCCGCACGGGCCCTCGCGGACGGACACAAGACGCTCAACCTGCTCGCAGCCAACATGGCTGCTTCGGGTGATCGGCTACACGTCCCCGCTTTGTGCCTCACCCAGGCCGAAGCCGCCGATGACGGGGCCGCGCGGCGCGTCCTGGGCTTTCCCAGTGTCGCCGTGGATCCCCTCGATACGGTTGCGGCCGTCACTGTGGGCACCATGATTCGCGATGGGTACGGCAGCCCGGACACCTGTCATGCCTTGTATTGCGCGTTGCCCCGAGCGGAGTTCACCGGTCTGTCGATCCTGCTCACCGACGATGAGGATCGGTACCCGCCGGGAACGCTTGCCATCAGCGTCGACTCTCCGGGGATGCTGGGCTTTCACTGACTCCGGGCCCCTTCCGTATGCGGCATGTCTCAGCTGTACGTACCAGGGGCATCACATTTCCGCAGGTCGGAGAGGTGCAGGTGTTCCAGCGTCCCGGATGTCCCGAACGGGGCTTGTGGGTGGCGGAGGCGAATGGGGAGGCTGACGGCACGCCCCGGGCCATTCCGCCCCGGGAGACGATCCGCAGCCTTTTGGATTCTGGAGATATTCGTATGCGTACCGCCCGCATCACCGCCACCGGCCTCACCCTCGCGGCCGCGCTCCTCGCCGGCACCGCCGCCACGACGGCTCAGGCACAGGCGGCGGAGCCGGCGCCCGTCCCGGCCTGTTCCCTCGCCAACACCAAGACCACGGTGCGGAACGTGCCCCGCCCGATCAACCACCAGCTGCTCACCGTCACCAACACCAGCTCCAAGCCGTGCTTCGCCTACGGCGCCCCGCACCTGGCCTTCGACGCCGCGCAGAATGTGGTGTCGGTCGTGGACGACTCCATCCCGCAGGCCGTCGTCACCCTGGAGCCCGGCGAGTCCGCCTACGCCGGCATCAACCTGTCCGCGGCTGACGGCTCCGGCACGGACGGGCGCTACGCGAGCGTCCTGCGCGTGAGCTTCGACGAGGGCGACGGCACGGAGAGCCGCGCCCGCACGGTGAAGCTCCCCAAGGGCACGTGGGTCGACAGCAAGGCGGCGGTCACGTACTGGCAGAGCGATGTTGAGAGTGCCCTGATGTGGTGAAGAGGTTCCGTCGGGCTGTGCTTCTCCGGTGCCTGGGAGGGGCGAAGCGAGTACGGTAGGAGCTGCCGATGTCCGTCCGGAAGGGCACCCGGGCATCCGTGCCATCCAGGTGCGGTCAGCGGACACGGTGAATGGTGGAACCCACCATCGGTGGACACGATGGCGGGCTCCTGTGAAGAACCATCTGCTGAGTGGTCCCCCGCTATTGGCTTTGGCGGGGGCCTACAGCTTGAACCTCACCTCCAGCCACCATCGGAGCAGAGCCACGAGTACGGCACCCACTAGGGGCGCCGACCAGCGGTAGATCCGATAGAGACGGGCCCACAGGCGAGACCGGTTCTTCTTTTTGCGATGGCGCAATCTCCGCGCCCCTCTCCCAGGGTGGGCACACACACCCCACCGGTCAGACCCTCCAGGCGGAGGGCTGACCATGGGCGCGGCCACTCCCGGTGTGAGACGGGGTGGCCGCGCCCCAACCAGCCCCCCGAGCGGGTGGCTGACCGTTGCGGGCGCCCCGGAAAGACCGGCGCGTCAATGCGTCATCAAGCGGCGAGCATAGCGGCTGGACGCCGGGTCAGGTCGGGAAGTGGCGAACCGCCAACTGCGCGTGGTACGCGGCGCTTTCGTGTGCGGCCTGGGGCCGGGGCCGGGGTGGTCCAGGCCCTACGGGGCTGCATGATTTACGGACTCTGTCGCACGTAGGGCGAACCCAGAGCGTTTCCGCAAATCACGCTTTACGCCCCTTGCCGGGCCAGGACCACCCCGGCCCCTCCCGTGCGATCTACGGCTGCGGGGTGACGAACGAGCCCATTCCCGGCTCGGTGTAGATCAGGCCCTCCGAGCGGAGTGCTCGATGCACCTTCTGGGCCGTCACGCTCGCGATGCCGAACTCTTCGGTGAGCTGGACGACGGACGGCACGCGTGATCGAGGCCCGTAGGTGCCGTCCTTGATGCGTTGCCGGATTACATCGGCCACCTGGCGCCAGCGCGGGATGTCGGGAGCGAATTCGATCACTTGACCACGCTACGTACACCATGGCGTCCTAGTCGAGATACTCCATGTTCCAGCGTGCTATAGCATGGCTACGCTAAGGTCTTGCACGTAAAGGACCCCGGCGGCCGCTGACACGGCCCCGGGGCATGGTCAACGCCGTAAAGGAGCGTCGACATGCGCAACCTTATCCGCCGCTGGTTCCGCCGTGAACGGCAGATTTCCGTCCCCGAACCGCTGCCCGCCCCCGCCCCGGCGCCGAAGCCGGTGCCCGAACCCCGTACCTCCGACGGTCCGTCCTGCCGTGTCTACGTATGGGCCACCGCCCACGGCATCGACCTTCGGCCCCAGTCTCTGCTGAGTACCTGCACCTGCGCCGACCGGGCGCACCAACCGCGTCCCGCCATCGGCTCGTTCGTCCTGGACAAGCGGGACGGCGCCGTCGGGCAGGTCATGCGCAACGGCGGCTCGCAGCTCCTGCTGCGTCTGCCCGGCGGCGGCAAGGAGTGGGCGGTGGACCCCTTCGAGGTCCGGACCCCGACCGAAGCCGAGCTCCTCAGCGCCAAGGTCCAGGCCGCCAACGCCGCCAGTAGGTGGGGCCGGTGACGTAGATACCGAAGGCCGCCGCGACTACCCCGGAGGGGAGTGCGTGGCGGCCTTGGCAACGTTCGGTGTGCTCACATCCGTGACCAGGTTGGGCTCATCGGAGATGCTCGAGGTGCCTCAGTGGTCTTGGCAAGCATAGATGGCGCGGTCCTGGGGAATCCCGAGCGTCATCAAAGCCAGGTGGCAGGGACCTCCAAGAACGTTTGCGTTTTCAAGCCAGTCGCTAGCAGCGGCCTTGCATGCCTGCTTAACCTTGGGCCCGACGTTGTAGCCGTTCCACTTCAGGTAACTCTCGCACGCGTTGGGGGAGGCGGATGCGGGAGCGGTCGCCGCAAGCTGCAGGGCCCCTGCTGCCATGACTACACCCACGGCTGTGGCTGCCTGCCGCATGATCCTGCGCACGGATGGCCTCTTATTTCTATGTCAGCTCGCATGACAGAGGCGGCCTGAGTGGCAGCCACCTCCTTGATCAACTTTGCGGGAGCCTACCAAGTGTTGGCCATAGGTTGCTAGGGGTGACCTAGGTGGGTCTGGCATCTACTCGGTTGACGCGGGCTGGGTGACTAGTCGTTGTTGGGCTGACGAGCGGAGAGACCCTTTAGGCCTGCCGCTGGAAGTGCTCAGCGGTTCTGGGCTGAGGCGATTGCCCATCAGAAACAGCCCAGTTGGTGGGCGGGAGGGGGGAATCGCCCCAGCGCGCTGTCTACTTTTCCTTGCGGACCTCGTTGCGGACCTTGACGGTCGCTTCGGCCAGTTCCTGGGCGGACATCGGCTTGCCGTTGGCCGTCTCGGCTCCGTAGGGGCTGTTGCTCTGTGAAGCCGACTGTCGGACGTAGCCGACAGCGCTGGAGTCGCCCCAGATGCACGTGCTTGCCTGGCTCGTGGATGAGATAGTGCCCATGCTGACCGTCGCCTTCTTGGTCGTGCACTTCATGACCGCGCCGTCAAAGCCGCTCGGAGAGAACTCCGTCCAGGGCGTGACCGTCTCGATCTTGAGCCCTTGTGCACCTGCGGAGCTCTGCTTCTGGTTCTCCTCGCTCTTCGCGATCATGGCATCGACCGTCTTCTGCGGGTCGGAGAGCTCGCCGTAAACGCCCGACACTACGAGCGTCTCCTTCTCGGCGCTGAGGTAATGACCCGAGACCGCCGTGCCGTTGGAGATTCCGTACTCCTTGGCGTTCTTGTTGTCGGTCAGGTCCTGCGTGTCCGTCTGCTTCGATCCGGGAGAGCTCGTGCTGGCCTTCGTGTACTTCCCGTCCAGCAGCTTGTCCGGCATCACGATCGTGTACGGCTTCACGTCACCGCCGCCGCCCATGAAGTACACCGCGCCCGCGATGAGCGCGCCCACGACCGCCACCGCGCCGATCGTGATGCCGATCGCCTTGCCCTTGCCGCCGCCCTGGGGCGGGACCGGCGGGGGGTACTGGCCGCCCGGGTAGCCCGGCTGGGGCTGCTGGGGGACGCCCCAGGGCTGCTGAGGCGCCTGGGGGGCGGCGCCGTACGGGGTGCCCGGGGGCGGCGGGGGCGGCGGCGGGTAACCGTAACCGGGCTGGCCGGCCGGGGCGCCCTGGCCGTACGGGCCCGGCTGCTGGGGCGGTTGGCCGTAGGGGCCCGGCTGGTTGTAGCTCATCGCGTCTCTCTTCGATCCGTGGGGGGACTCGGGACTCGTGTGACAGTCCGCCCAATCCTTCCGGATCTCTTAAGAGGGTCTTACCGCCTGGTGGCAACGGTTTCGGAACAGTTGCCACGCAGGAGTGGTCACTCCGGGCGAATCGCCTCGGCCCGTACCCGCGCCGCCCGCCTCAGCCTCCCCGTCGCCTCCGCCGCCTCCCTGATCCCCGTCCGCTCGCCCAGCGCCGCGCCCACCACGCCCAGCGTGCTGTGGTCCGCCCAGACGCAGTACGGGAGGGCCAGGCTCGCCCCGGGGGTGCTGAAGGTCACCGATTCGCACTTCATCACCGCGTCGCCCACGCCCCGCGGCCTCACCCGTTCCGGGGTGCCTTCGACTGATTCCCCCGCGCCGTTGCCGGCCGCCATGGACGCGAACAGTCCGTCGACCGCCCGCTCGGGGTCCTTCACCGTTCCCCAGATGCCGCTGAACATCAGCTTTCCGCGGGCCGTGCCCGCCGACGAGTAGCCGGCCGTGACGCTGCCCTCGTCCCGTACCCCCAGGCTCCGCAGCCGCTTCAGGTGGTCCGTGCGGAACGTCCGGCCGACCGGCGAGTCGATGCGGAAGCCGGCCACGCGGTCCGGCGCGGTCAGCCGGTACCGGCCGCCACCCGCCGCCTTGCTGCCGCCGCCCGTGAGGATCAGGAATCCGCCCAGAAGGGTGCACATCACCACGAGCGAGCCGATCGCCACGGCCGCGACCACCCTCCCCTTCCCCCGCCGGCGCGGCGGGACGGGCGGTGGCCACGCGGCCGCGCCGTAGCCGCCGGGGCCGCCCGGCCGTGCGTAGGACCGGGGCGTCACCGGGAGCGGCTCGTACAGGCCGGCCTGCTGCTTGCTCATGGTTCTCTCGTCGCTTCTCTCGTTGCGTGGGCGTCATCCTTGCCGATCCCGCGGCAATCGATTCGAAACCCCCGCGTACGCCCCCTTAGAATTCACCCCGTGACCGACAACACTCAGCGCCCCGACAGTGGGCACGCCGACCGCACCCCCGACCTGCCGACCCAGTACGCGCCGGCCGACGTAGAGGGGCCGCTGTACGAGCGCTGGGTAGAGCGGGGCTACTTCGAGGCCGATGCCGCGAGCGAGAAGGAGCCCTACACGATCGTCATTCCGCCGCCGAACGTCACCGGTTCCCTCCACCTCGGCCACGCCTTCGAGCACACGCTGATCGACTCCCTCACGCGCCGCAAGCGCATGCAGGGCTACGAGGTCCTGTGGCAGCCGGGCATGGACCACGCGGGCATCGCCACGCAGAACGTGGTCGAGCGCGAGCTGGCCAAGGAGGGCAAGTCGCGCCACGACCTCGGCCGCGAGGCGTTCGTCGAGCGCGTCTGGCAGTGGAAGGGCGAGTCCGGCGGGCAGATCTCCGGGCAGATGCGCCGTCTGGGTGATGGCGTTGCCTGGAGCCGTGAGCGCTTCACCATGGACGAAGGTCTGTCCAAGGCCGTCCAGACGATCTTCAAGAAGCTCTACGACGACGAGCTGATCTACCGCGCCGAGCGCATCATCAACTGGTGCCCCCGCTGCCTCACGGCCATCTCGGACATCGAGGTGGAGTACCAGGACGACGACGGCGAGCTCGTCTCCATCCGCTACGGCGAGGGTGACGCCTCCATCGTCGTAGCCACGACCCGCGCCGAGACGATGCTCGGCGACACCGCCGTGGCCGTCCACCCCGAGGACGAGCGCTACCAGCACCTCATCGGCACCGAGATCGAGCTGCCGCTGACCGGCCGCCGCATCCCGGTCGTCGCCGACGAGCACGTCGACCCGGAGTTCGGCACGGGCGCCGTCAAGGTCACCCCGGCCCACGACCCGAACGACTTCGAGATCGGCCGCCGGCACGACCTGCCGAGCCTCACCGTTCTCGACGAGCACGGCGTCATCACCGTCCACGGGCCCTTCCTCGGCCTGGACCGCTTCGAGGCCCGCTCCGCGATCGTCGGCGCCCTGCGCGCCGAGGGCCGCATCGTCGCCGAGAAGCGCCCGTACACCCACTCCGTGGGCCACTGCTCCCGCTGCAAGACGACGCTGGAGCCGCGCCAGTCCATGCAGTGGTGGGTGAAGACCGCCCCGCTGGCCAAGAACGCCGCCGACGCCGTCCGCGACGGCAAGGTCAAGATCCACCCG
Organism: Streptomyces klenkii; assembly: GCF_003626645.1. Lineage (GTDB taxonomy): Bacteria > Actinomycetota > Actinomycetes > Streptomycetales > Streptomycetaceae > Streptomyces > Streptomyces klenkii. The sequence goes on from NZ_RBAM01000017.1 coordinate 80,020, forward strand.
CAGGAGATGGAGAAGCGCTACTTCGACTGGGTCGACAACCTCCACGACTGGTGCATCTCGCGCCAGCTGTGGTGGGGCCACCGCATCCCGGTCTGGTACGGCCCGGACGGCGAGATGGTCTGCGTCGGCCCGGACGAGCAGCCGCCGGCCGGTGAGGGCTGGCACCAGGAGACCGACGTCCTCGACACGTGGTTCTCCTCCGGCCTGTGGCCGTTCTCCACGCTCGGCTGGCCCGAGAAGACCGCGAGCGTCGAGAAGTTCTACCCGAACTCCGTCCTCGTCACCGGCTACGACATCCTCTTCTTCTGGGTCGTCCGGATGATGATGTTCGGTCTGTACGCGATGGACGGCACCCCGCCGTTCCACACCATCGCCCTGCACGGCATGGTCCGTGACCAGTTCGGCAAGAAGATGTCGAAGTCCTTCGGCAACGCGGTCAACCCGCTCGACTGGATGGACAAGTACGGCTCCGACGCCGTCCGCTTCACCCTCGCCCGCGGCGCCAACCCCGGCGTCGACGTGCCGATCGGCGAGGACTGGGTCCAGGGCTCGCGCAACTTCGCGAACAAGATCTGGAACGCCACCCGGTTCGCGATGATGAACGGCGCCACGGTGGAGGGCGACCTGCCGGCCGCCGAGCAGATGTCGGCCACCGACCGCTGGATCCTCTCGCGCCTCAACGCCGTCGTCGCCGAGGTGGACGCGCTCTACGACGACTACCAGTTCGCGAAGCTCTCCGACGCGCTGTTCCACTTCGCGTGGGACGAGGTCTTCGACTGGTACGTCGAGCTGTCCAAGACCACGTTCCAGAAGGGCGGCGCCGAGGCCGAGGTCTCGCGCCGCGTCCTGGGCGAGGTCCTCGACGTCACCCTCAAGCTCCTGCACCCGGTCGTGCCCTTCGTCACCGAGACGCTGTGGACCACGCTCACGGGCCGCGAGTCCGTCGTCATCGCCGACTGGCCGAAGGACAGCGGCTTCCGCGACGCGGCCGCCGAGCAGGAGATCGCGACGCTCCAGCAGGTCGTCACCGAGGTCCGCCGCTTCCGCTCCGACCAGGGCCTCCAGCCGGGCCAGAAGGTTCCGGCCCGGCTCGACCTGACCGGCACGGCGCTGGCCGCGCACGAGGACGCGATGCGTTCGCTGCTGCGCTTGCAGCCGGCCGGCGAGGGCTTCGCCGCGACCGCCTCCCTGCCGGTCGCGGGCGCGACCGTCGCCCTCGACCTGTCGGGCACGATCGACGTCGAGGCCGAGCGGAAGCGGCTCACGAAGGCGCTCGCCGCGGCCGAGAAGGACAAGGCGCAGTCCACGGCGAAGCTGGGCAACGAGGCGTTCCTGGCCAAGGCGGCGGAGGCGGCCGTGGAGAAGATCCGTAAGCGGCTGGAGACGGCGGACGCGGATATTGAGCGGATCAGCTTGCAGCTGGCGGGTCTGCCGAAGGGCTGATCCGGCGCCGCCGGGATCAGAGCGGCCCCCGTGCCTATGGGTACGGGGGCCGTTTGCATGTCAGGTGCGGGCCTGTGGGGGCTTGTCGCGCAGTTCCCCGCGCCCCTACGGGGCGCGGCCACCACGTCGCACGTTCAGCGCCCAGCACCGCGCCGCATCCGGCGGAGCGGCTAACGCGCTGCCCACGGTCTTGATCGGTTCGGGTCCCACATCGGGCCCCATGGGCCCTCCACCAGGGCCTCTTCCTCCTGGGCCGGGCGGCGGCGCCGCTTGCGGCGGTGCTGCGGCCAGAACAGGACGTATGCCGTCGACACCGCCACGAACCCGAGCCGGATCAGGCCCTTGGCCGACTCGTCCGGTACGGCGAACACGCTGCCGTACAGCACGATCAGTGCGATCCAGCTCCACCACGGCACGAGGCGCCGCTGCCCGCACACGTCCCACAGCAGCGTGCCCAGCAGCACCGACGCCGTGTAGTACGTGTAGACGCTCGGGTCGAGGAGGATACGGGCGTTCGCGCCCAGCAGGACGACCCCGGCCCAGCGGCCCCGCCACACCGCGACCGCGCCCAGCGTGAGGCCGAGGGCGGCCTGGGCGGGGCGGGCCCAGTCGGGGGTCACCGGGGTGTTGCCGCCCAGCCAGCGCAGGGCGGAGGCCGGGCTGTTGGGGATGGTGAACTTCGCGGCGGCGAAGGAGTCCGGGGCCGCGAGGAAGAACGGCAGCCAGGCGATCGCCAGCAGCGCCGCGCACCACAGGACCGCCCGCATCCAGCGGTCGCGGGGCAGGGCGAGGATCAGCGGCACGAAGGCCAGGGCCGTCGGCTTGGAGTCCATGGCCAGGGCCAGGCAGGCGCCGACGGCCGCCGGATTGCAGCGGGTCAGGAACCAGACCGCCAGCGCGGTGAAGAACAGGGCCAGGACGTCGTCCAGGTGCCCGAAGCGGACCGACACCTCGATCCACATCGGGATGAACGCCAGCCCCGCGATCAGCACGCGCCGCCGCAGCCGCTCGTGGTTGGTGCCCGTGCCGAGGAAGTGCATGGCGGCGCTGCGCCCCGCGAGCACCATGATGACCAGGCCCAGCACGGACATGAACGCCGCCGCCAGGAACTGGCCCGTGTGCTCGGAGAACGGGTTGAACAGGCCCGCCACCAGGAAGCTGATGGGGCCCATCTGGAGCTCGGGGTGGTGGGCGTAGAGGTTGAGCCCGCCGGTGCCGTCGCCCCCGTCGTAGATGAGCTCGCCGCCGGTGCGCAGGTAGTGCCAGGAGAAGCCGCCGTTGGGTTCCACGACGGCGAACCACAGCACGGTCCACGCCGTGAGCAGCAGCAAGTGCATCCGTGTGCTGATTTCCGGTACCCGCACCCGCACAACGCTCCCGTTCCGCTGTCCGGAACCGCTCCGGACATGTGTCACCGGGGGTCAGATGGCGGAACGGGAGCGGAGGTTGCCCCGGGGGTCGCAAGTGTGACCCGGTTCACGGTTTGCGTGACGTGGCGTCAGCTGCCGTCAGTTGTTGCCGGCCGCCGTCAGCTCTCGATCGCGATCGGGCCCGACGTGACGGCCTCGGCGTTGCGCCGCGTCTTCGCCCAGCCGTTGCGGCCGCGCAGCATCCGCACGAAGCCGCGCGCCGACGCCGGGAAGAGGTGGTACGCGTACAGCCACAGCGCGAGGCCCCACAGCAGGGCGGACAGCAGCGAGCTGTCGGCGGCGCGGTCCCGGCGGTAGACCGGGCCCCACAGCACGAACGGCAGCACGGAGACCACGGCCAGGCCCAGCACCAGCGGCCACAGCGCGAGCATGCCGCCGAAGGCGGCACCGAAGCCGTCCTCGGCCGCGGTCAGGCCCAGCAGGGCGAACATGACCGCGCACAGCGCGAGGGTCACCAGGTGGGCGACCGGCTGGAGGAAGGTGTAGAGCGTCTCCAGGACGCCCTTGCCGCCGTAGTGGCGCGAGGAGACGATGCGCGGCGCGTAGCGGACGCACTGGAGGTTGCCCTGCGCCCAGCGGGTGCGCTGGGTGAGGAAGCGGCGGGCGTGCGGCAGGCCCTCCTGGGAGACCCAGGTGTCGGCTATGTGGGATATCCGGTCACCGTTCAGGATCATGTGCAGGCCCAGCTCGTAGTCCTCCAGGAGCGCACCGCGCTGCCAGGGGCGGCGCTCGGCGGCGGCGATCCGGTCCAGCGCGGAGAGCCGGGTGAACTGGCCGTTTCCGCCCAGGCCCACGGAGCCGGTGCGGCCGCGCAGCAGCTGCATGCCGGCGTTGGAGACGGAGAACTCCATGTCCTGCATGCGGACCAGGAGGCGGGCGAAGGCGTTGCGGAACCGGCCGCGGTCCGGGAGCGGGCGCGGGTCGCCGGCGTTGCGCATGCGCACGCTGACCTGCACGCCGCCGGTCTCCGGGTCGCCGAAGCCGGTGGGGCCGCTCACGCGCTCCAGGGCGTACGGGTCGAGCTGGCCGTCGGCGTCGATGACGCACACCACGACGCGCTCGCGGTCGGTGTCCTTGGACAGGAACTGGTTCAGCTCGTCGTACGCGGAGTTGAGCGCGGCGCCCTTGCCCTGGCGGGCGTTCGGACGGACCCGGCTGACGAGGTGGACCCGGCGGTCCGTCTCGGCGAGCCCGGCGACGATGGCGCCGGTGCGGTCCTCGCTGTCGTCGTCGATGACCCACACGTGGGCGCCGGGGTGGTCGGCGCGCAGCCGCTCCACGGTGGTGCCGACGACGGCCTCCTCGTCCCGGCACGGGACGAAGAAGTGCCAGTCGAAGGCGTCGGCGTTGCCGGTCTCGGCCTCGGGGCGGCGGAGGTAGGCGTGGCGGGCGCCGGCCCAGTAGAGCAGGAAGCAGGCGAGGAGGAAGAAGGGAAATATGAGGAGGAGGGGGCTGGTGAACATGGGGGGTGCTCCCGGGAAGAATCAGCCGTCCGGCGTTTGGGGACGACGCGCGTCAGCGCGGACGGGGGGTCCGGGGGGGGCGAAGCCCCCGGTTACGGGAAGGGGCGGGGCTGGGGAGAAGACCCCCTACGCCGCCGCGGCCAGCTCCTGCGGGGCGGTGATCGCCGCCAGCAGTGCCACGATGCGGTCCGACGCCAGGCCGTCCCCGAACGGGCTCGGGAGGGCGGCCAGGCGGGCCAGGCCCTTCGGGCCTTCCGCCAGGCGGCGCCGGGCGGCGCGCCCGATCTCCGCACCCGGCTCCACCAGGTCCGCGAAGTCCGCCATCGCCTCCGGCCGCTCCGTGGAGCGCCGCACGACGACCAGCGGCCGCCCCAGCACCGTGCACTCCTCCTGGATGCCGCCCGAGTCGGAGACGAGCAGCGCCGCGTGCCGGGCCAGGGCGAGGAACTCGCCGTAGCCGAGCGGGCGGGTGACGGTCAGGCCGGCCAGCAGGCCGTCCAGGCCGGCGGCCTCGACGCGGGCCCGGGTCCGCGGGTGCAGCGGCACGACGACCGGCCGGCCGTCGGCCACGAGCGCGGCGAGCTCGGTGAAGATGGCGCGCAGGGCCTCGGGGGAGTCGGTGTTCTCGGGGCGGTGGACCGTGGCCAGGACGTACGAGTCGGCGGTCAGGCCGTGCAGCCGCAGCAGCTCCGCGCGCTCGGCGGCGGCCGGCAGCTGGCCGTGCACGGCCTCGACCACGGTGTTGCCGGTGACGGCGACGCGCGCGTCGGCGACGCCCTCCGCGAGGAGGTTCGCGCGGTTGTCCTCGGTGGCGGCGCACAGGACGTCCGCGATGCGGTCGATGAGGACGCGGTTGTGCTCCTCGGGCATGTTGCGGTCGTGGCTGCGCAGGCCGGCCTCGACGTGCAGCAGCGGGATGCCGCGGGCGTTCGCGGCGAGCGCGCCGGCGAGGGCCGCGTTGGTGTCGCCCTGGACGACGACGGCGAGCGGCGGCTCGGCGGTGAAGAGCTCGTCGAGCTGGGCGAGGGCGCTGGAGATCTGGACGGCGCGCGGCTGTCCGCCGACCCCGGTCAGGAACGTCGGCTCGGGCAGGCCCAGCTCGGTCAGGAAGCGGCCGGAGAGCTCCTCGTCGTAGTGCTGACCGGTGTGCACCAGGTGGGCGGCGGGGCCCAGGAGGCGGACGAGGTCGGTGAGCTTGACCAGCTCGGGGCGGGTGCCGAGGACGACGGCGACGCTACGGGCGGGCAGGGACTGCACGAGGTGACTCCTGGGGCCGGCGGGCTGCGGACAGCTCACGACCTTGCGGTGCCTCGGTTGCACCCCTGGGGTGCCTTCGGTTGCCCGACGGTTGCGAAACCGGAACCGGGGCGGAAAAGGGGCTAGAAGGGACTTTCGTCCTCGTCCGGGGCAGGACCTTCGTCCCCGCCGTCGGCCCGGTAGCGGTAGCCCAGGCCCCGTACGGCCTCCAGCGGGTCCGCCGCCTCGTCGCCGGCGGCCTGCCGCAGCTTGCGCCGCAGCCGCAGGACGGCGAACTTCACCCGCTCGCGGCCGGTGCCCTCGGGGTCGTCCCAGACCCGGTCGAGCAACTGGTCGGTGGTGATCACCCGGCCGCGGTTGCGGACGAGCACCTGGAGCAGCCGGTACTCGATGTCGCTGAGCCGGGCCTCGTGGCCCTGCCAGACCGCCGAGCGCCGCTCGGGCACGAGCCGCAGCCCGTCGTCGAAGGAGTCGCCGGCCCAGCGGGTGGGCGCGGTGCGGCGCAGCAGCGCCTCGACGCGGGCGAGCAGCTCGTCGTTGCCGAAGGGCTTGGGCAGGTAGTCGTCGGCGCCGGCGCGCAGGCCGCGGACGCGGTCGGTCTCGGCGCCGCGGGCGGTCAGCAGCAGGACGGGCAGGTCGCTGAGGTCGCGGGTGCGCTCCAGCACCTCCCAGCCGTTGAGCTGCGGCAGCCCGATGTCCAGGAGCATGAGGGCGGGGCGCTCGGCGAACAGCAGCCGCAGGCCCTCGCGGCCGTTGTCGGCGTGGGCGACCTCGTAGCCGGCGCGGGTGAGGAGGGTGCGCAGGGCGAGGGAGAGGTCGGGGTCGTCCTCGACGACGAGCACGCGGGTCATGCGGCCGCCTCCCGGCGCGGGGGCTCGCCGGGGCCTGCCGGGGGGTCGCCGGGTGCCGCCGGGGGCTCGCCAGGTCCTGCCGGGGGTTCGCCAGGGCCCGCGACCGGCAGCCGGATCAGGAAGGCGGCGCCTCCGCCCGGCGCTTCGCCGGCGGTGATCGTGCCGCCGTGCAGCCGGACGATCGTGCGGCTGATGGCGAGTCCGAGACCGGTGCCGGGATATTCGCCCGTACGTGCGTTCGGCGCCCGTACGAAACCATTGAAGATCTCCTCCCGGAATTCCTCCGGGACGCCGATTCCGGTATCGGCGACTTCGATCTCCCAGAAGTCGAAGCGCGGCGCCGCCGTCACCGAGATCCGGCCACCCGCGGGGGTGTATTTCGCGGCATTCTCCAGAAGATTGGCCAGGACGTTCTGCAAGCGGTGCCGGTCGCCGCGCAGGACGGGCCCGGGGGCGCACTCCAGAACGGTGAACAATCCCGCCTCCCGCGTCGTGCTCATCCGGTCGAGGACGGCGTCCAGCAGCATCCGGTCCACCTCCACGCCGTCGAATTCCAGCTCCAGGCCGGAGGTGGCCCGCATCCGGGTGGTCAGCAGCAGGTCGGCGATCACCCGCTGCATGCGGTCGGCGTTGCGCCGGATGGCGTCCAGGAAGGAGGCCTGCTCGTCGGTGAGGGTGCCGAAGGAGGGGTCGGTGAGCAGCTCGCAGAAGCTGATCACGGAGGTGAGGGGCGTGCGCAGCTCGTGGGAGGCGGCGGCGGTGAAGGCGTTGCGCTGCCGGGCCAGCTCGGTGAGCGCCACGTTGTCGCGCTCCAGGTCCCGCTCGCGCCGCTTGCGCTCGGTGATGTCCTCGTACGTCCACAGGGCGCCCAGGTAGGCGCCCTCGTGGCGGAGCGGTTCGATCACGCGGCGGAGGGTGCGGCCGTCGGCGAGGGGGAGCTCGGCCGTCCGGTGGACGTGGTGGCCGGCCAGGGTCTCGCCGGTCCGGCCCTCGGCGCCGAACATGCGGGTGAACTCCCGGTTGGCCGCGAGCACCCGGTCGTCGGGGCCCTGCACGACGGCGCCCGCGGGCAGCGCCTCCAGCAGCGCGCCCAGCAGCGTCCGCCACCGGCCGTCGTCTTCGCTCACCACCCGGCATCACCCGGCTTCTGTGCATAAAGGGCTCTTCGGGCAATAAAGGTCTCTTCCGGAAAAACCGTAGGGCAAGGCCGCCGGGCCTGCCGCCCGCGCTGTCACACCCCCTCCGTAGACTGGTCCGCGTGAGCGAGCGCCCCCTGAACGACGACAACGGCAGCACCGGCCCCGACGACGATGACCGTTTCGAGGGAATTGTCGATGCCGAGACCGACCGCGACCCCGACCTCGCCGTCATCGAGGCCGGCAGCCGGACCCTGCGCGCCCAGGCCGGGCCGCCGCAGGGCGACATCCCCTCCCGCCCCGAGGACCCCGAGCTCGACCGCGCGCTGCGCGAGGTCGAGACCGAGCTCGCCGGCCGCTGGCCCGAGACCAAGCTCGACCCCTCGCTGCGGCGTGTCGAGGCCCTGATGGACATCCTGGGGCAGCCGCAGCGCGCCTACCCCGCGATCCACATCACCGGCACCAACGGCAAGACCAGCACGGCCCGCATGATCGAGTCGCTGCTGGCCGCCTTCGACCTGCGCACCGGGCGGTACACGAGCCCGCACGTCCAGTCGATCACCGAGCGCATCAGCCTCGACGGCGCCCCGATCTCCGCCGAGCGCTTCGTCGAGACGTACCACGACATCAAGCCGTACGTGGAGATGGTCGACGACCGCGAGGAACACCGCCTGTCGTTCTTCGAGGTCATGACCGCCATGGCCTACGCGGCCTTCGCCGACGCCCCGGTCGACGTGGCCGTCGTCGAGGTCGGCATGGGCGGCACCTGGGACGCGACGAACGTGGTGGACGCCTCCGTCGCCGTCGTCACCCCCATCTCCCTCGACCACACCGACCGCCTCGGCTCGACCCCCGGCGAGATCGCCGGCGAGAAGGGCGGCATCGTCAAGCAGGACGCCACCGTCGTCCTCGCCCAGCAGCCGGTCGACGCCGCGCAGGTGCTCCTCAAGCGCGCGGTCGACGTCGACGCCACCGTCGCCCGCGAGGGCATGGAGTTCGGCGTCGTCTCCCGCGAGGTCGCCGTCGGCGGCCAGCAGCTGACGCTGCGCGGCCTCGGCGGCGAGTACCCCGAGGTCTTCCTGCCGCTCTACGGCGCCCACCAGGCGCACAACGCCGCGGTCGCCCTGGCCGCCGTCGAGGCGTTCTTCGGCATCGGCTCGCAGCACGCCCGCACGCTCGACATCGACACCGTCCGGCGCGCCTTCGCCCAGGTCAGCTCCCCGGGCCGGCTGGAGGTCGTGCGCCGCAGCCCCACCGTCGTCCTCGACGCCGCGCACAACCCGGCCGGCGCGCAGGTCACGGCCGAGGCGGTCACCGAGGCGTTCGGCTTCAGCCGGCTCATCGGCGTCGTCGGCGCCAGCGCCGACAAGGACGTCCGCGGCCTGCTGGAGGCCTTCGAGCCGGTCTTCGCCGAGGTCGTGGTGACCCGTAACTCCACCCCCCGCTCCATGGACCCCGACGAGCTCGCGGCCATCGCCGTCGAGGTCTTCGGCGCCGAGCGCGTCCAGGTCGAGCCCCGGCTGGACGACGCCCTGGAGGCCGCGATCACCCTCGCGGAGGAGGAGGCCGAGTTCTCCGGCGCGGGCGTCCTGGTGACCGGCTCGGTGATCACGGTCGGCGAGGCCCGGCTGCTCCTCGGAAAGGGCTGATCATGAGAATGCTGTGCGCCAGCACTCTGATCGGTGAATTCTTCGTCATCGGATTCGCCGGTCTGGTCGCCATGCAGATGACCGACCTCCCGACGGGCACGGTGTGGGCCGTCAGCGGCACCGCGATGGCCCTGAGCGTGCTGCTGTGCGGCATGCTCACCCGCCCGGGCGGCGTCCAGCTGGGCTGGCTGCTCCAGATCGGGCTGGTCCTGAGCGGCTTCATCGTCCCGATGATGTTCATCCTCGGAGTGGTCTTCGGCGGCCTGTGGTGGGCCTCGGTGCACTTCGGCCGGAAGATCGACGAGGCGAAGGCCCGCTTCGCGGCGCAGGCGGCCGAGGCCGCCTAGCCCGGGCCGCCGCCCGGCCCCGGTCCGGGTGCCGCGCGTCCACCGGGCCCCTGTACCCTCTGGCCCACCAGAACGATCGCTCGCAAGGAGCCGCAGTATGAGCCAGCGCACCCTCGTCCTTCTCAAGCCCGACTGCGTCCGGCGCAAGCTGACCGGTGAGGTCATCGCCCGCATCGAGCGCAAGGCCGGCTGGACGATCAGCGCGCTGGAGCTGCGCACCCTCGACCGCGACACCCTCGCCCAGCACTACGCCGAGCACGAGGGCCGGGACTTCTACGAGCCGCTGATGGGCTTCATGTCCTCCGGCCCCGTCGTCGCCATGGTCGTCGAGGGCGAGCGCGTCATCCCGGGCGTGCGCGCCCTGGCCGGCCCGACGGACCCGATTTCGGCCGCCCCGGGATCCATCCGTGGTGACTTCGGCACCATCACGCGCGAGAACCTCATCCACGCCTCGGACTCCGAGGAGTCGGCCGAGCGGGAAATCAAGATTTTCTTTCCCGGCCTCGCCTGATAGCGCATCAGGCCCGGAGCCTTTCCGATCAGGGGCGACCGATTTTCTTTCGGTCGCCTCTGGCATATGCGTGGCGAACGAGGGAACCTCTCACTCCGACACGACGTCACCATTACTGGGGGGAGCTCGACTTCCGCCGACAATGGCGGAGGAACCCTCGCACCGCGTTCGACCGGTCGAGACTACGATGAGAGCTTCGCGCCCGCGGCGCAACCGCCCGCACCACCCTGCCGACCTCAAGTAAGCAATCGCTCGCTCCAGCTGGGAAGGCCAGACGTATCCTCATGGGGAACAACATGTCGTTCATCGGCCGTGACATGGCTGTCGACCTCGGGACCGCCAACACGCTGGTGTACGTCAGAGGCCGCGGAATCGTCCTCAACGAGCCATCCGTCGTCGCCATCAACACCAACACCGGCGGCATCCTCGCCGTGGGTGCCGAGGCGAAGAAGATGATCGGGCGCACCCCGGGCAACATCGTCGCGGTCCGGCCGCTCAAGGACGGCGTGATCGCCGACTTCGAGATCACCGAGCGCATGCTCCGATACTTCATCCTCAAGATCCACAAGCGGCGGTGGATGGCCCGGCCCCGCGTCGTGGTCTGCGTGCCCTCCGGCATCACCGGCGTCGAGCGCCGCGCCGTCATCGAGGCGTCCACCCAGGCGGGCGCCCGCCAGGTGCACATCATCGAGGAGCCGATGGCCGCCGCGATCGGCTCCGGCCTCCCCGTCCACGAGGCCACCGGCAACATGGTCGTCGACATCGGCGGCGGCACCACCGAGGTCGCGGTCATCTCCCTCGGCGGCATCGTCACCGCCCAGTCGATCCGCGTCGCGGGCGACGAGCTCGACAACGCGATCATCCAGCACATCAAGAAGGAGTACAGCCTCCTCCTCGGTGAGCGCACCGCCGAACAGATCAAGATCACCATCGGTTCGGCCTACGACCTGGAGCAGGACGAGCACACCGAGATCCGCGGCCGGGACCTGGTCAGCGGCCTGCCCAAGACGGTCGTCATCTCCGCCGCCGAGGTCCGCAAGGCCATCGAGGAGCCGGTCAACTCCATCGTCGACGCCGTCAAGACCACCCTCGACAAGTGCCCGCCCGAGCTTTCGGGTGACGTCATGGACCGCGGCATCGTTCTCACAGGCGGCGGCGCCCTCCTGCGCGGCCTCGACGAGCGACTGCGCCGGGAGACCGGCATGCCGATCCACATCGCCGAGGACCCACTGGACTCCGTCGCGCTGGGCTCCGGCAAGTGCGTCGAGGAGTTCGAGGCCCTCCAGCAGGTCCTGGACGCACAGCCCCGGCGCTGACGCGCGCGCCCTCCCGGCGGGGACGCGCGGGGACGGTGCCCGGGGGCTCTCCCGGGGCCGCCGAGCCCGGCGCGTTCCACCCGTCGGGGGACGTAGCCACCCCCTTGGCAGGGGGTGGCGCCAAAGCGACCCCGCGTACCACCGCTGCCGGGAAACAACCTGATATACAGGCACAACGCTCCGGATGACCGGCCCGCCCCGCAGCGCGCCGGTCCTACGAGAAGGGCACGCCGCCGCACGTGAGGGACACACGAGAGAGCCGGCTGCTGCTGGTGCTGCTGGTCGCCATCGCCTTCGCACTGATCACGGTCGACATCCGTGGCGGTGAGCGGTCCCCGCTCGACGGCGTCCGGCACGCGGCGGCCTCCGTCTTCGGGCCCGTCGAGAAGGGCGTCGCCTCCGCGGTCGACCCCGTGGGCAACGCCGTGGCGGCCGTGCGTGACTCCGACGAGCGGCACAACCGCATCAGCGCCCTGGAGCGCGAGAACACCGGCCTCAAGCAGCGGCTCGGCAGCGACGACCGCAACCGCGGCCGGGCCGCCGAGCTCGACGCCATGCTCAAGACCGCCGGCCGCGGCCAGTACGGCATCAAGGGCGCCCAGGTCATCGCCATAGGCGCGGCCCAGGGCTTCTCCTGGACCGTCACCATCGACGCCGGCAGCCGCGACGGCATCAAGCGCGACATGACCGTCCTCAACGGGGACGGCCTCGTCGGCCGCGTCACCACCGTCGCCCGCGACACTTCGACCGTGCTGCTCGCCAACGACCCCAAGTTCACCGTCGGCACCCGCATGGAGAAGAGCGGCGAGCTCGGCTTCGCCAACGGCCAGGGCGCCGGCGTCCTGCGCGTCGAGCTGCTCAACGGCAAGGCCGTCGTCCGGCCCGGCGACCGGCTCGTCACCTTCGGCTCCAGCCGGGACAAGCCGTTCGTGCCCGGCGTCCCCGTAGGCGAGGTCACCCGCGTCGAGCCCGCCGGCGGCAGCCTCACCCGCACCCTCCAGGTCCGCCCCTTCGTCGGCTACAGCAAGCTCGACATCGTCGGCGTCGTCGTCGAACCCCCGCGCACCGACCCGCGCGACACCGTGCTGCCGCCCAAACCGGAAGCGCCCAAGCCCACGCCCACCGTGACCGTCACGGTCACGCCGTCCGCGAGCGCCAAACCCGAGGACTGACCGATGCGCCTCAACCGGATCCTGCTCTCGACCGCGCTCGTGGTCGTCGCCCTCGTCGTGCAGGTCACCGTCCTGGCCCGGCTCCACCTGCCCGGAGCCGTCCCCGACCCGCTCCTCCTCGTCGTGGTCGGGCTCGCCCTCGTCCACGGCCACACCAACGGCGCCGTCATCGGCTTCGCCGCCGGCCTGCTGGCCGACCTGGCCCCGCCCGCCGACCACGCCACCGGCCGGTACGCCCTCGTGCTGTCCGTCATCGGCTACCTCGTCGGCCTCGCCCGGCCCGAGACGGGCAAGCTGCGCTCGGCCACCGTGCCCATGCTCGTCGTCGTGGCCGCGGCCGTCGGCTCCACGCTGCTCTACGCGGGCGTCGGCTCCCTCGTCGGTGACACCGCCGCCCGCAACGTCGGCCTCACCAGCCTCGTCTTCACCGCGGCGCTCTACGACCTGCTGCTCGCGCCCTTCGTCGTCCCGCTCGTCATGGCCATGGCCAGGCGCGTCCAGAACGACCCGCTGACCGCCGACGGGCCCAGCACGATGGGCGGCAGCAGGACGAGCCGGGTGAGCAGCCAGCGCACGGGTATGCGGACCGGGATGCGTACGGGGCTGCGGCGGCCTCGTGTGAAGGGAGTGAAGCGACTGTGAGCGTCGCATGCGCGGCCGCCGGGCCGCAGCCGACGGTGATGCCCGCACCTCTGCGCCGCGCAGGCGGAGAAGCGACCAAGGGGGCACGGTGACCAATCTGCCTGATTCGGGGCGGACCTCACGCGTCACCATCCGCCTCGTCGTCATCCAGATCCTCGTCTTCTCCCTCCTCCTCACCCTCGCCGGCCGCCTCTGGTACCTCCAGATCCGCAACGGCGACGAGTACACCGCCGAAGCCGCCGACAACCACATCCAGCAGGTCGTCGCCCCCGCCACCCGCGGCTCGATACTGGACGCCCGCGGCGTCCCCCTCGCCGACAACGAGACCCGCCTCGTCGTCTCCGCGAGCCGCACCGACCTGATGAAGATGAAGGACCGGGGCCGCACCGTCCTCACCCGCCTCGCCGGCGTCCTGAACATGAAGCCCGAGGACGTCACCGCCAAGGTCCGGCTCTGCGACGCCAAGACCCCCAAGCCCTGCTGGGCCGGCTCGCCCTACCAGCCCATCCCCATCACCGACGAGGCCACTACCCAGCAGGCCCTCCAGATCCGCGAGCGCGCCGAGGACTTCCCCGGCATCACCGCCGAACCCACCGCCGTCCGCCGCTACGCCGGCCCCGGCGGCTCCAACACCGCCCAGGTCCTCGGCTACCTCTCGCCCGTCACCGACGCAGAGATCATCAAGGCCAAGGCCGGCCGCTCCCCGCTGCTCCGCTCCGACCAGGTCGGCCGCTCCGGCCTGGAGCGCCAGTACGACAGCCAGCTGCGCGGCAAGGCCGGCGTCACCCGCTACGAGGTCGACAACCTCGGCCGCGTCATCGGCAAGGCCAAGAGCGACAAGGCCGTCCCCGGCGCCAACCTCGTCACCAGCATCGACGCCCGCGTGCAGGCCATAGCGGAACGCGAGCTGGACCAGGCGATGAAGGACGCCCGCAAGGAAGTCGACCGGAACACCGGCACCAACTACAAGGCCGACGCCGGCGCCGTCGTCGTCATGGAGGCCAAGACCGGCCGCGTCGTCGCCATGGCCTCCAACCCCACCTACGACCCCAACGCCTGGGTCGGCGGCATCTCCGCGAAGGACTACCAGAACCTCACCGGCAAGGACTCCGGCTTCCCGCTGCTCAATCGCGCCATCCAGGGCCAGGCCGCCCCCGGCTCGATCTTCAAGGTCGTCTCCGCCACCGCCGCCGTCAAGGCCGGCTACGCCTTCGACGGCAACTACAACTGCTCCGCCTCGTACAGCATCGGCAACCAGGTCTTCAAGAACTTCGAGTCCAAGGGCTACGGCCCCATCAGCCTCGGCCGCGCCCTGGAGGTCTCCTGCGACACCGTCTTCTACGACCTGGCCTACCGCCAGTGGCAGAAGGACGGCGGCAACAACCCCAAGCACCCCGGCGACTGGTTCTACAGGACCGCCCACGACTTCGGCCTCGGCAAGGAGACCGGCATCGACCTCCCCAACGAGGTCACCGGCCGGATCCCCGACCGCGAGTGGAAGAAGAACTACTGGGAGGCCAACAAGGACACCTGGTGCAAGCAGGGCAAGACCGACACCAGCTACGCCGGGCAGATCGCCAAGGAGAACTGCGAGTCCGGCATGCGCATGCGCGCCGGTGACTCCGTCAACTACTCCATCGGCCAGGGCGACACGCTCGTCACCCCCTTGCAGATGGCCACCATCTACGCCGGCATCAGCAACGGCGGCACCCTCTGGAACCCCACCGTCGGCAAGGCCGTCATCAGCCCCGATGGCCGCACCGTCCACGAGATCGCGCCCCAGTCCCACGGCAAGCTGCCGTTCGACAGCAGGACGCGCGACCAGATCGACGGCGCCCTCGCCGGCGTGGCCACCCAGGGCACCGCCGCCTGGCGCTTCGAGGGATGGCCCCAGAAGGAGATCCCGATGCACGCCAAGACCGGCACCGCCGAGGTCTACGGCAAGCAGACCACCTCCTGGTTCGCCACCTACACCGGCGACTACGCCGTCGTCATGACGATCTCCCAGGGCGGCACCGGCTCCGGCGCCTCCGGCCCCGCCGTGCGCAACATCTACAACGCCCTCTACGGCGTCGACGACAAGGGCAAGATCGACGACAAGAAGGCGCTCCTGCCCCACCCGCAGACCGGGCTGCCGAAGGTCGAGAAGGACGGCACCATCGAGGCCCAGCCCATCGAGCCGCCCCCGCCGAGCCCCTCCGCCCGGAAGGAGGAGCGGGACTCGTGACCACCACCGACGGCTACCGCGCCCGCCGTTACAGCCCCGAGCGCTCCGCCTGGGGCCGGCTGACCGCCCGCGACTCCGTCTTCCGCCGCCTGGACTGGGTCATGGTCTGGTCCGCCCTCGCCCTCTCCGGCATCGGCACCCTCCTGGTCTACTCGGCCACCCGCAACCGCACCGAGCTCAACCAGGGCGACCCGTACTACTTCCTGCTCCGCAACATCCTCAACACCGGCATCGGCCTGGGCCTGGCCGTCGGCGCCGTCTGGGTCGGCCACCGGGCCCTGCGCGGCGCGGTCCCCATCCTCTACGTCATCTCCGTCCTGCTCACCGTCGCCGTCCTCACCCCGCTCGGCGCCACCATCAACGGCGCCCGCTCCTGGATCCAGCTCGGCGGCGGCTTCTCCCTCCAGCCCTCCGAATTCACCAAGATCACCATCGCGCTGGGCATGGCGATGATGCTCGCCGGCAAGGTCGACGCCGGCGAGCGGCTCCACCCCGACCACCGCACCGTCATGGAGGCCCTCGGCCTCGCCGCCCTGCCGATCGTCATCATCCTGCTGATGCCCGACCTCGGCTCCGTGATGGTGCTCGTCGTCATCGTCCTCGCCGTGCTCCTCGCCTCCGGCGCGTCCAACCGCTGGATCGCCGGCCTCATCGGCACGGGCGTCCTCGGCTGCATCCTCATCTGGCAGCTCGGCGTTCTGGACGAGTACCAGATCAACCGCTTCGCCGCCTTCGCCAACCCCGCGCTCGACCCCTCCGGCGTCGGCTACAACACCAACCAGGCCCGTATCGCCATCGGCTCCGGCGGCCTGCTGGGCTCCGGCCTCTTCCACGGCTCCCAGACCACCGGCCAGTTCGTGCCCGAGCAGCAGACCGACTTCATCTTCACCGTCGCGGGCGAGGAGCTCGGCTTCGTCGGCGCGGGCGCGATCATCTTCCTGGTCGGCGTCGTCATCTGGCGCGCGTGCCGCATCGCCCGCGAGACCACCGAGCTCTACGGGACGATCGTGGCGGCCGGGATCATCGCCTGGTTCGCCTTCCAGTCCTTCGAGAACATCGGGATGACGCTGGGAATCATGCCGGTCACGGGCCTGCCGCTGCCGTTCGTGTCGTACGGGGGGTCGTCGATGTTCGCGGCGTGGATCGCGATCGGCCTGCTCCAGTCGATCAAGGTCCAGCGACCGGTTTCGGCGTGAACGTCACCCCGGACCGCAGCACGGCGCGATGAGGGCTGCCGCATGAGGCGGCAGCGAACTACATTCGCACTATGGCGGACACTCTGCGCGAGATCGAGCGGAAGTACGAAGCCGACGCCTCCGCGGCAGCGGCCTCGCTGCCCGACCTGAGCCGGGTCGCGGGCGTGGCGGCCGTCAGCGGCGAAGGCACGCACAAACTCGACGCCGTCTACTACGACACCGCGGACCGGCGCCTCGCCGCGGCCGGCATCACCCTGCGCCGCCGCACCGGCGGCTCCGACGCGGGCTGGCACCTCAAGCTCCCCGTCGCCCCCGGCGTGCGGGACGAGATCCAGGCACCCCTCTCGCCGGACGTGCCGCGCGCTCTGGCCGCCCTCGTCCGGGCCCGCGTCCGGCACGCCGAGCTCGTCCCGCTCGTCCGCATCCGCTCGCGCCGCGAGATCAGCCGGCTCCTCGACGCGCGGGGCACGGTCCTCGCCGAGGCCAGCGCCGACCGGGTCAGGGCCGACCGGCTCGGCGACGGCGGCCGCAGCGCCCGCTGGACCGAGTTCGAGGTCGAGCTCGGCACCGGCACCGACCCCGCCTTCCTCGACACCGTTGAGAAGCGCCTCCGCAAGGAGGGCCTGCACCCCTCCGACGCGCCGTCGAAGCTGGCCAGGGCGCTGGAGGAGACGGGCGGCAAGAAGGAGACGAAGCGGCAGGGGCAGGAGCCGAAGCGGAAGGAGAAGCGTGGGGCCGCCACCGCCGGGGACCACGTCCTCGCCTACGTGCGGCGCCAGACCGACGCCCTCCTCGCGTACGACACCGCCGTCCGCCGCGACGCCGAGGACTCCGTCCACCAGATGCGCGTCGCCACCCGCCGCCTGCGCAGCGCCTTCCGCACGTACGGCGGCGTCCTGGACCGCAAGGTCACCGACCCCCTCGGCGCGGAGCTGAAGTGGCTCGCCGAGGAGCTCGGCGCGGACCGGGACCGCGAGGTCGTCGCCGCCCGCCTCCAGGCCTGCCTCGCCGGGCTGCCGGTCACGCTCGTCCTCGGGCCCGTCCGCGCCCGCCTGCGGATCTACGCGGCGGGCCGCGCCAGGGGCACCCGCAAGCGCGTCCTCGCGCTCCTCGACGGCGAGCGCTACCTCGCCCTCCTCGACGCGCTCGACGCCCTCCTCGCCGACCCGCCGCTGCGGCGGGCCGCCGCCCGGCCCGCGCCGGAGGTCCTGGCCGGGGCCGTCCTGCACGACTACGAGCGGCTGGCCGGCCGCGTGGAGACGGCCCTGGGCACCGAGGCCGGGCCCCTGCGCGACACCGCCCTCCACGAGGCCCGCAAGGCGGCCAAGCGCGCCCGCTACGCCGCGGAGGCGGCCGTGCCCGCCCTCGGCAAGCCCGCCAAGCGCTTCAGGTCCCGCATGAAGGAGGTCCAGGAGCTCCTCGGCGACCACCAGGACACGGTCATGACCCGTACGGTCTTGCGCGCGCTGGCGATCCGGGCCCACGCGGCGGGGGAGAGCACGTTCACGCTGGGCCTGCTGTACGGGCGTGAGGAGCAGCACGCGGCGCAGGGCGAGCGGGAACTTCCGGACGTATGGGCGAAGGCGTCCCGCAAGCGGTACCGGGCCGATCTCCAGCCGTGAGGGGCTGCTCGCCGGGCACGTTACCCTTGAGGGTCACCCCCTTCCGCTCATGAGAGACATTGCGATGCCTGTCGAGTCGGTCTTCCCGCGCCTCGAAGCTCTCCTCCCGCACGTGCAGAAGCCCATTCAGTACGTCGGTGGCGAGCTGAACTCCACCGTCAAGCCCTGGGACGAGTGCGACGTCCGCTGGGCACTGATGTACCCGGACGCGTACGAGGTCGGCCTGCCCAACCAGGGCGTCATGATCCTTTACGAGGTCCTCAACGAGCGCGAGGGCGTCCTCGCCGAGCGCACGTACAGCGTGTGGCCGGACCTCGAGGACCTCATGCGCGAGCACAAGGTGCCGCAGTTCACCGTGGACAGCCACCGGCCCGTCAAGGCGTTCGACGTCTTCGGCCTGAGCTTCTCCACCGAGCTGGGCTACACCAACATGCTCACGGCCCTGGACCTCGCGGGCATCCCGCTGGAGTCCAAGGACCGCACGATGGACGACCCGATCGTGCTCGCCGGCGGCCACGCCGCCTTCAACCCCGAGCCGATCGCGGACTTCATCGACTGCGCGGTCATCGGCGACGGCGAGCAGGCCGTCCTGGAGATCACCGAGATCATCCGGGCCTGGAAGGCCGAGGGCCGCCCGGGCGGCCGCGAGGAGCTGCTGTTCCGGCTCGCGAAGACCGGCGGGGTGTACGTCCCGGCGTTCTACGACGTCGAGTACCTGCCGGACGGCCGCATCGGCCGCGTCGTGCCCAACAAGTCCGGCGTGCCGTGGCGCGTGTCCAAGCACACCGTCATGGACCTGGACGAGTGGCCGTACCCGAAGCAGCCGCTCGTGCCGCTCGCGGAGACCGTCCACGAGCGCATGTCCGTCGAGATCTTCCGCGGCTGCACCCGCGGCTGCCGCTTCTGCCAGGCCGGCATGATCACGCGCCCCGTGCGGGAGCGAAGCATCACCGGCATCGGCGAGATGGTGGAAAAGGGCCTCAAGGCGACCGGCTTCGAGGAGGTCGGCCTGCTGTCGCTGTCCTCCGCCGACCACACCGAGATCGGTGACATCGCGAAGGGCCTGGCGGACCGGTACGAGGAGGACAAGATCGGTCTGTCCCTCCCGTCGACCCGCGTGGACGCCTTCAACGTCGACCTCGCCAACGAGCTCACGCGCAACGGCCGCCGCTCCGGCCTGACCTTCGCCCCCGAGGGCGGCTCCGAGCGCATGCGCAAGGTCATCAACAAGATGGTCTCGGAAGAGGACCTGATCCGCACCGTCTCGACGGCGTACGGCAACGGCTGGCGCCAGGTGAAGCTGTACTTCATGTGCGGCCTGCCGACCGAGACCGACGAGGACGTCCTCCAGATCGGCGACATGGCGGTCAACGTGATCGCCAAGGGCCGCGAGGTCTCCGGCTCCAACGACATCCGCTGCACCGTCTCCATCGGCGGCTTCGTGCCCAAGCCGCACACGCCGTTCCAGTGGGCCCCGCAGCTCTCCGCCGAGGAGACGGACGCCCGCCTGGAGAAGCTGCGCGACAAGATCCGCGGCGACAAGAAGTACGGCCGCTCGATCGGCTTCCGCTACCACGACGGCAAGCCCGGCATCGTCGAGGGCCTGCTCTCGCGCGGTGACCGGCGCATCGGCTCGGTCATCCGCGCGGTGTACGAGGACGGCGGCCGCTTCGACGGCTGGCGCGAGCACTTCAGCTACGACCGCTGGATGAAGTGCGCCGAGGCGACGCTGCCCGGGCAGGGCGTGGACGTCGCCTGGTACACGACGCGCGAGCGCACGTACGAGGAGGTCCTGCCCTGGGACCACCTGGACTCCGGTCTCGACAAGGACTGGCTCTGGGAGGACTGGCAGGACGCGCTCGACGAGACCGAGGTCGAGGACTGCCGCTGGACGCCGTGCTTCGACTGCGGCGTCTGCCCGCAGATGGACACGTCCATCCAGATCGGCCCGACGGGCAAGAAGCTGCTTCCGCTCTCCGTCGTCAAGTAGGAACGCTTGTTCTCGTGGGGGCCCTGCCGGGTTGGCAGGGCCCCCACGGCACGTACTCTAGGTAGCAGTACGACCGCACTCACGAAGGAATCAGACCACTGGGCAAGCGACAGCCCGAAGGCCCGCCGCCCGCACCCGCGGTGCAGCGCATCCGCCTGCGCTACACCAAGCGCGGCCGCCTCCGGTTCACCAGCCACCGCGATTTCCAGCGCGCCTTCGAGCGGGCCCTGCGCCGGGCCGAGGTCCCCATGGCCTACTCGGCCGGCTTCACCCCGCACCCCAAGGTGTCGTACGCCAATGCCGCACCCACCGGCACGGGCAGCGAGGCCGAGTACCTGGAGATCCAGCTCGCCGAGGTCCGCGAGGTCGGGCAGCTGCGCAAGCTGCTGGACGAGTCCCTGCCCGACGGGCTGGACATCACGGACGCCGTCGAGGCCCGGACGTCCTCCTTCGCCGAACGGCTGGAGGCCTCCGTCTGGGAGCTGCGGCTGGACGGCGTCGAGCCCGCGGACGCCGAGCGCGCCGTAGCGGCGTTCCTGGCGGCGGAGCAGGTGGACGTCCAGCGCCGCACCAAAAACGGGTTGCGGACCTTCGACGCACGTGGCGCCGTGATCCGGCTCGAGGCGCGGGACGCGGCGGCCGATAGGCCCGGCGACGGTCCCTGTGCGATACTGCGGCTGGTTGTTCGGCACGCCACACCCGCCGTTCGACCCGACGACGTCCTGTCCGGTCTCCGCGCTACGGCCGACCTGGCGCCGCCGGTCCCCGCTGCGGTGACCAGGCTGGCGCAGGGGCTGCTCGATGAGGAGTCCGGCACGGTGACCGACCCGCTCGCGCCCGACCGCGATGCCGCCCCGGCCTTCCCCACCACGGCCGCCGGGCCGAGCCCCGCCGGCGGCGCGCAGGTGCCGGAAGGTTCCGCGTAAGGACGGCCGTCGAAGCGCCGCCGGACACCAGGGAGCCACCCGGTGCGGCAGGCGCACTGACCAGGAGACTTTCGCCGGTCCCGAGGACAAGATTCGGGCCCGGCGAGCGAGACGACAGCTCCCGTGCGGCGACCGCGCCCCGGACGGCGGTACCGCGCTCATCACGCGGACCGGCGGGCCGGAACCGGCGCGGCGCCCGGGAGCGTGACGGGAGAACCGCCCGCATGCTCGAATCCATTGAGCCCGCTGAGCCCGGCCCTGCCGGGACCGAATCCAACGACAACGGACCCGGCGACACCCTGCCGGCACGTCGCCGCCGCCGTGCGGCTTCCCGCCCCGCGGGCCCGCCGGTAGCCGCCGGGGCCCCCGAGGCCGCTGAGGCCGCCCCCGCGCCGGAGGCCGAGGCCCCGGCCGCTCCTTCGACGCCCGCGCGCCCGCGCCGCCGTGCGACCCGCAAGTCCACGGCCCCCACCGGCGCCCCCAAGGTCGCCGAGCCCGCCGTGGAGACCGCCCCCGAGGTGGCCGAGTCCCCGCAGCCCGTCGCCCTGACTTCCGAGCCCGTCGAGGAGCCCGCCGTGGAGCCCGCTCCCCGTACGCGCCGCCGTGCCACCCGTAAGGCCACTGCCCCCGCGGGCGCCCCGAAGGGCGCCGAGGCCGTCGTCGAGCCGCTTGAGCCGGCCGTCGCCGCCGCCGTCGAGGAGGAGGCCGAAGAGGTCGCGGAGGTGCAGGAGGCTGCGGCCGCTCCGGCGCGTCCGCGCCGCCGCGCCGTGCGCCGTGCGTCCGCTCCGGCGGGTGCGCCGCAGGCTGCCGAGGCCGTGACCGAGGCTGTTGCCGAGCCCGTGGAGGCTCCGGTCGCCGAGGCCGCCCCCGAGGAGGCCGCTGAGACCGCCGCCCCGGCGCGTCCGCGCCGCCGTGCCGTGCGCCGCGCTTCTGCCCCGGCCGGTGCGCCGCAGGCCGCCGAGGCCGCCGTGGAGGCGCCCGCGCAGGCCGCCGCCCCGGTCGCTGCCGAGCCCGAGGCCGAGGAGCCGCAGGAGGCTGCGGCCGCTCCGGCGCGTCCGCGTCGTCGTGCTGTGCGTCGTGCGTCCGCTCCGGCGGGTGCGCCGCAGGCTGCCGAGGCCGTGACCGAGGCTGTTGCCGAGCCCGTGGAGGCTCCGGTCGCCGAGGCCGCCCCCGAGGCCGCCGAGACCGCTGCCCCGGCCCGTCCGCGCCGCCGTGCCACCCGTAAGGCCACCGCCCCGGCGGGCGCCCCGCAGGCCGCCGAGGCCGTGACGGAAGCCCCTGCCGAGCCGGTTGCCGAGGCCGAGGAGGCTCCCGCCGAGCCCCGTGGCCGCCGCACCCGCCGCCGGGCCACCGCCCCCGCCGCGGCGCCCGCCGCCGAGCAGCCCGCCGAGGCCGCCGCCGAGCCGGCCCCCGCCCGTACGCGCTCGCGCCGCCGTGTCGCCGCGGGTGACGCCGAGCAGGCCGCCGCGGCCCTGGAAGCCGCGAAGGAGGCGAGCCGCGCCCGCGAGGCCGAGGCCGCGCCGGAGGAGGCCGCCGCTCCCGCGCGTGGCCGCCGCCGCGCCGTGCGCCCCCCGACGGCCGTCTTCCAGGCGCCCGTCTTCACCGAGCCGATGTTCCAGACCCCGGAGACCGCCGCCGCAGCTGCCGCCGCGGCCGCCGTGGTGGAGGAGCCGGAGGCCGAGGCCGAGGAGGAGCGCGTCGTCGCCGAGGCGCCCGCCGCCGGCCGCCGCCGTCGTCGCCGCCGCGGCGAGCCCGCCGAGACCGAGCAGGCCGAGGCCGCGCCGGTCGCCGCCGAGGCGGAGGAGCCGGAGGCCGAGTCCGAGGAGTCGGCCGAGGCCGCCGCCGAGGACGAGGAGCAGGGCGACCGCCCCTCCCGCCGCCGTCGCCGGGGCGGCCGTCGCCGCCGCCGTGGCGAGGCCGCCGAGGCCGAGGGCGAGTCCGAGGAGGAGCCGGAGGCCGAAGAGGCCGAGGCCCGCGAGGAGGAGCCCGAGGAGGACGAGGAGGCCGCCGGCGGCACGGCCGGCAGCCGTCGCCGCCGTCGCCGCCGCCGTCGCAGCGGCGAGGCCATCGACACCGAGCCGGGCGCCGACGAGCCGGAGCGCACGGTCGTCAAGGTCCGCGAGCCCCGCAAGCGCGAGGAGCGCGAGCCCGGTACCGGCTTCGACGAGGTGCAGTCCATCAAGGGCTCCACCCGCATGGAGGCGAAGAAGCAGCGCCGCCGCGAGGGCCGCGAGCAGGGCCGCCGCCGCGTGCCGATCATCACCGAGGCCGAGTTCCTGGCCCGCCGCGAGGCCGTCGAGCGCGTCATGGTCGTCCGCCAGAGCGGCGAGCGCACCCAGATCGGCGTGCTGGAGGACAACGTCCTCGTCGAGCACTTCGTCAACAAGGAGCAGGCCACCAGCTACGTCGGCAACGTCTACCTGGGCAAGGTCCAGAACGTGCTGCCGTCGATGGAGGCCGCCTTCGTCGACATCGGCAAGGGCCGCAACGCCGTCCTGTACGCCGGCGAGGTCAACTTCGAGGCGCTCGGCATGGGCAACGGCCCGCGCCGCATCGAGACCGCGCTGAAGTCCGGCCAGTCCGTGCTCGTCCAGGTCACCAAGGACCCGATCGGGCACAAGGGCGCGCGTCTGACCAGCCAGGTCTCCCTCCCCGGCCGCTACCTCGTGTACGTGCCCGAGGGCTCGATGACCGGCATCAGCCGCAAGCTCCCCGACACCGAGCGGGCGCGCCTGAAGACCATCCTCAAGAAGATCGTCCCCGAGGACGCGGGCGTCATCGTGCGCACCGCCGCCGAGGGCGCGAGCGAGGACGAGCTGCGCCGTGACGTCGAGCGTCTCCAGGCGCAGTGGGAGGACATCCAGAAGAAGGCGAAGCAGATCTCGACGAGCTCGCCGAGCCTGCTCTACGGCGAGCCGGACATGACCGTCCGCGTCGTCCGCGACATCTTCAACGAGGACTTCTCCAAGGTCATCGTCAGCGGCGAGGGGGCCTGGGAGACCATCCACGGCTACGTCTCGCACGTCGCGCCCGACCTGGCCGACCGGCTCCAGAAGTGGACGTCGGACGTCGACGTCTTCGCCACGTACCGGATCGACGAGCAGCTGATGAAGGCGCTGGACCGCAAGGTCTGGCTGCCGAGCGGCGGCTCGCTCGTGATCGACCGGACCGAGGCGATGGTCGTCGTCGACGTCAACACCGGCAAGTTCACCGGCCAGGGCGGCAACCTGGAGGAGACGGTCACCAGGAACAACCTGGAGGCGGCCGAGGAGATCGTGCGCCAGCTGCGGCTGCGCGACCTCGGCGGCATCATCGTGATCGACTTCATCGACATGGTGCTGGAGTCCAACCGGGACCTGGTGCTGCGGCGCCTGCTGGAGTGCCTGGGCCGCGACCGCACGAAGCACCAGGTCGCCGAGGTGACCTCGCTGGGTCTGGTCCAGATGACCCGCAAGCGGGTGGGCCAGGGCCTGCTGGAGTCCTTCTCCGAGGGCTGCGTGCACTGCAACGGCCGCGGCGTCATCGTCCACATGGACCAGCCGGCGTCGGTCGGCGGCGGTGGCGGCGGCGGCAAGCGCGGCAAGAAGAAGGGCAAGGCCGGGCACGAGCACGTGCACGAGGCCGCCGTGGCCGCGGCTCCGGCCGCGGAGGAGGCCCCGTCGGCCGAGGAGGCCGCCGAGGCCGCCGAGGCGCCCGAGCTGGAGCCCGTCGCCGTCACCGAGGCCGAGCTTCAGCCGGCCGTCGGCGGTGACGAGGAGTGGTTCGGCAGCGCGTCCGAGGCGGAGGCCGCGGCCAAGCGCGGCGGCCGTACGCGCCGCCGGGCGACCCGTAAGGCGTCCGCTCCGGCGGGTGCGCCGCGGGCGGCCGAGGCTCCGGCGGAGGTCGTGGTGGAGGCGCCCGCGCCTGCCGCTCCTGCTGCCGCTGTCGCCGAGCCGGTCGAGGAGCCCGCGCCCGTCGCGGAGCCCGTGGAGGAGGCGGCTCCGGCCGCTCCCGCCCGTACGCGCCGCCGGGTGACCCGCAGGGTCTCGGCTCCGGCGGGTTCGCCGTCGGACGCGGAGGCGGCTGTCGTGGTCGTCCCGGCCGCGGCTGCGGCCGAGCCGGCACCGGAGGCGGCCGAGGCCGCCGCGCCGGTCGCGGAGCCCGTCGCCGAGCCCGTTTCCGAGGGCGTCGTCTCCGAGGGCGTCGTCTCCGAGGGTGTCGAGGAGGCCGAGGCTGCGGCCCCGGCCAAGAAGACCGCCCGCAAGACGGCCGCCAAGAAGACGGCGACGGCTGCGAAGAAGGCTCCGGCGAAGAAGGCCGCCACCAAGAAGGCGGCGGCCAAGAAGACGACGACCGCCAAGAAGGCCGCGACGCCGGCAGCCAAGAAGACCGCCACGAAGACGGCGGCCAAGAAGGCCCCGGCCAAGCGGACGACGAAGAAGGCGGCGGAGGCGATTGCCTCCGCGGAGGAGTAAGCACTCCCGGCTGAGCCCGGCCGGGCACCGCCGGACTGCAACGTAGTGGTTGCTCGCCGCTGCGGCGGACAGAAATGATCCGCCGCAACGGCGAGCGGCCCACGCGGCGCAGTCCGGCGGTGCCGGGCCACCGTGGCCCTACGTGCCACGCGCGAAGACGGCCGCACCGGTGATCGGCCGGTTTGACCCGTTCGTCAAGGGCACGTAATCTTGACGGTCGGTGTCTGTTACGGCACCACGCCACTGAGCAAACCCCTTCCGGTCCGCCGGGAGAGGCCGCTCGTCCACTCGGACAGTCACGGGCCCCGGCCCGTGCGAGCGGCTGGCATCAGAGGTCCCTTTACTAGCGAGAGAGTGAGATCCGCGTGTACGCAATCGTGCGTAGCGGCGGTCGCCAGCACAAGGTTGCTGTCGGCGACATCGTCGAGGTTGACAAGATTTCCACCGGCAAGGTGGGCGACGCGGTCGAGCTCTCGACGCTGCTCGTCGTCGACGGCGAGAACGTCACCAGCGACCCGTGGGTCCTGGCCGGCATCAAGGTCTCGGCCGAGATCGTCGACCACCACAAGGGTGCCAAGATCGACATCCTGAAGTACAAGAACAAGACCGGTTACCGCAAGCGCATCGGTCACCGCCAGCAGTACACCGCGGTGAAGATCACCGGCATCCCCACGGCTGCGAAGTAAGGGACTGAGGAGACATGGCACACAAGAAGGGCGCATCGTCCACCCGGAACGGTCGCGATTCCAACGCTCAGCGGCTCGGCGTGAAGCGCTTCGGCGGTCAGCTCGTCAACGCCGGTGAGATCCTGGTCCGCCAGCGCGGCACCCACTTCCACCCGGGCGCCGGTGTCGGTCGCGGCGGCGACGACACCCTGTTCGCGCTTGAGGCCGGTGCGGTGCAGTTCGGCACCCACCGTGGCCGCAAGGTCGTCAACATCGTTCCGGCTGCCTGACCCAAGGCTTCCGTAGAGCGATAAGCGAGGGCGGACCTCCCTTCCCTGCGGGGAAGCGGGGCCGCCCTCGCTGCGTTACAACAGAGACATCCCCTGTACGTATCTGGAGGCACACTGCTATGACCACCTTCGTGGACCGCGTCGAGCTGCACGTCGCCGCGGGTAACGGAGGCCATGGCTGCGCCTCCGTGCACCGGGAGAAGTTCAAGCCGCTCGGCGGCCCGGACGGCGGCAACGGCGGCCGTGGCGGCGACGTGATCCTGGTCGTGGACCAGTCCGTCACCACGCTGCTCGAGTACCACCACAGCCCGCACCGCAAGGCCACCAACGGCAAGCCCGGCGAGGGCGGCAACCGCTCCGGCAAGGACGGCTCCGACCTCGTCCTGCCCGTCCCGGACGGCACCGTCATCCTGGACGCCAAGGGCAACGTCCTGGCCGACCTCGTCGGCGAGGGCACCACCTACGTCGCCGCCCAGGGCGGCCGCGGCGGCCTCGGCAACGCCGCGCTGGCCTCGGCCCGCCGCAAGGCCCCCGGCTTCGCGCTGCTCGGCGAGCCCGGCCAGACCGGCGACGTCGTCCTGGAGCTCAAGACCGTCGCCGACGTGGCCCTCGTCGGCTTCCCGAGCGCCGGCAAGTCCTCGCTGATCTCGGTGCTCTCCGCGGCCAAGCCGAAGATCGCCGACTACCCGTTCACCACGCTCGTCCCGAACCTGGGCGTCGTCACGGCCGGTGCGACCGTCTACACCATCGCCGACGTGCCCGGCCTGATCCCCGGCGCCAGCCAGGGCAAGGGCCTCGGCCTGGAGTTCCTGCGCCACGTCGAGCGCTGCTCGGTGCTCGTGCACGTCCTGGACACCGCGACGCTGGAGTCCGAGCGCGACCCGCTGACCGACCTCGACGTCATCGAGGCGGAGCTGCGGGAGTACGGCGGCCTGGAGGACCGGCCGCGCATCGTCGTCCTCAACAAGGTCGACATCCCCGACGGCCAGGACCTCGCGGACATGATCCGCCCCGACCTGGAGGCCCGCGGCTACCGCATCTTCGAGGTCTCCGCGGTCTCCCGGCACGGCCTGAAGGAGCTGTCCTTCGCGCTGGCCGGCATCGTCGCCGAGGCGCGCGCCGCGAAGCCGAAGGAGGAGGCGACCCGCATCGTCATCCGCCCGAAGGCCGTCGACGACGCGGGCTTCACCGTCACCCTGGAGGAGGACGGCCTCTACCGCGTGCGCGGCGAGAAGCCGGAGCGCTGGGTGCGCCAGACCGACTTCAACAACGACGAGGCCGTGGGCTACCTGGCCGACCGCCTCAACCGCCTCGGCGTCGAGGACCAGCTGCTGAAGGCCGGTGCCCGCGCGGGCGACGGCGTCGCCATCGGCTCCGAGGACGACGCGGTCGTCTTCGACTGGGAGCCGTCGATGGCCGCCGGTGCGGAGATGCTGGGCCGCCGTGGCGAGGACCACCGCCTGGAGGCCCCGCGGCCGGCGGCGCAGCGGCGCCGCGACCGCGACGCGGAGCGGGACGAGGCGGACCGGGAGTACGACGAGTTCAACCCGTTCTAACGGGTGCCCGCGCCGGGCGCGTGCGGCACGGCGACGTGCGGCACGCCCCGTAAGGGGCGCGGGGAACTGCGCGAGCAACCAGTGCCGGCCCGCAGCCGACCGACAAGGCATGAGTAAGGCCCCCAGGAGGTTTCTTCCGTTCTAGTGGTCGTCGCAACACCCCAGCTCAGGGGATGCGATGGACCACCAGATCCGGGGGGACCGGAGGCCGCAGGGACGGAAGAAGCTGACCGCTGAGCGGGCGGCATACTTCCAGCTCA
>NZ_RBAM01000018.1 GCF_003626645.1 Streptomyces klenkii
GACATGCAACGCGTCACGGTCCGGATCCGCGTAGACCGCCACACTGGCAATCCCGGCATCCCGGCACGCGCGAGCAACGCGGACAGCGATTTCGCCACGGTTGGCGATGAGCACCTTGCGCACGATGAAGTTCACTTCTCCAGAGGGGCCGGAGCGGCCGGAGGGGCCGAAGCGGCCGGAGTGGTTTCGGCAGGGACGAGGTCGGCGGGCAGCTCCGCGGGCCGTACGGAGGTGCCGGCGAAGCAGCCGCTCCACGCGACGTGGGCACCGCGGACGTACGCCTGGGCGAGCGAGGCCAGCAGCGTGGGCGCCTCGGGCCGGGCGCGCCGCACGGTGGGCAGCAGGGCCGCCGGGCGGCCGGGCGTCAGGCAGGTCTTGCCCATGCTGGTGAGGATGGCGTCGGGGCCGACCTCCAGGTAGGTGGTGGTGCCCCGGGCCTCCAGGGTGGCCATGGCGTCGGCGAAGCGGACGGTCGCCCGGATGTGGTCCACCCAGTAGCCCGGCGTGCACATCTCGCCGGGCGAGACGGGCAGGCCGGTGACGGTGGAGACCAGCGGGATGCGCGGGCTGTGGAAGGTGATGCCCTCGATCGCGGCGCGGAAGTCGTCGAGGACGGGTTCCATCAGCGGCGAGTGGAAGGCGTGGCTGACGGGCAGGCCGCGGGTCTTGCGGCCGGCGGCGGCCAGCTCGTCGGCGATCTCCCGTACGGTCTCCTCGGCGCCCGCCAGGACCACGGACGTGGGGCCGTTGACGGCGGCGATGCCGGCGGTGGCGGTGCGGCCCTCCAGGTGGGGCGCGACGTCGGCGGCGGAGGCGAGGGCGGCGGTCATCACGCCCCCGGCCGGCAGGGCCTGCATCAGCCGGCCGCGTACGGCCACGAGGCGCGCGGCGTCCTCCAGCGACAGCACCCCGGCAGCGTGGGCGGCGGCGATCTCGCCGATGGAGTGCCCGGCCAGGACGTCGGGGCGCACGCCCCAGCTCTCCAGCAGCCAGTACAGGGCCACTTCGACGGCGAACGTCGCGGGCTGCGTGTACTCGGTGCGGCTCAGGAGCTCCGCGTCACCGCTGTCGATCACCTCGCGCAAGGGGCGCGGCAGGTGCGGGTCGAGGACGTGGCAGACCTCGTCGAAGGCCTCGGCGAAGACCGGGAACGCGGCGCGCAGCTCGGCGCCCATGCGGGGGCGCTGGGCGCCCTGTCCGGTGAAGAGGAAGGCGAGGGCGCCGTCCTGGGCCGTGCCGGTCGCGAGGCCGGGGGCGGCGGTGCCGGCGGCGAGGGCGTCCAGGCCGCTCAGGGCGTCGTCGCGGCCGCCGGCGAGGAGGACCGCGCGGTGGGGGCCGTCGGTGCCGCGGCCGGCCAGGGCGAGGGCCACGGAGGCCGCGTCCGGGGTGCCGGGGGCGTCCGCCGCGTCAGCGCCGGCGGTGCCCGCGAGGAGGTCGCGCAGCGCCGCGGCGCGGGCGCGCAGGCCCTCTTCGGTGCCGGCGGAGAGGACCCAGGGCAGCGGGGCGGGTGCTGCTTCGGGAGGTACGGGGCGCTCCAGTGTGGTGGCGCCTGCGGGTGCGTGGTCCATGGAGGCCTGCCTCGCGGTGTCGTCGGAAAATTCCAGGTCATCGGCCGGGGGTGAGCCCGCGGTACGCGTCATGGCAGCGTGCGGGCGAACGGCAGGGGCGCCGCGGGCACCGTGGTCGCCACGGCCGGCGTGCAAAGCGCCGGGGCCGCGGGACGCACAGCGGTGCGCGGGGCGGAACAGGGTGGCCGGAAGGCGGGGCGGGCAGGAAATCCTCGCGCGATTCGCGTGCTGCGCGTGATGTCCCGTTCCCCTTCGCTGCGGCTTCGTTGCCGTGCGAAAAGCATCTGGAATTGGTGACTATCCGTCAAGGTATCCCCCATCAGACCTTGGTGAACTGTGTCAGGCGATCGTCAGAGCCGTGCCGAGCTGCGCCTCCCGGGAGTTTTCCGGGGAATGCCGCTCAGCATTCCCGAGGTGCCCGAAGCGGAATCCGACGCCGCGGACGGTGATGATCCAGCCGGCGGAGCCGAGCTTGCCGCGCAGGCTGCTGACGTGGGTGTCGATGGTGCGCCCGGGCCGGGACCAGTTGTCGTCCCACACCTGCGTCATGAGCTCTTTGCGGGAAATCACCTTCTCCGGCTGCGAGGCGAGGAGACGGAGGAGGTCGAATTCCTTGCGGGTGACCTCGACCCGGCGCCCGCCGAGGCGGATCTCGCGCGTTCCCGCGTCGATGGTGAGCGGGCCGGCGGTGATGACCTGGGCGACGGAGCGGTCGCGGCCCCGGGGGCGCGCGCGGCGCATGACGGCTTCCATGCGGGCCATGAGCTCGCGAAAGCCGTACGGCTTGACGACGTAGTCGTCGGCGCCGGCTTGCAGGCCCAGGACCCGGTCGAGCTCGCTGGCGCGGGCGGTGACGGCGATGACGGGGATGTCGCTGGCGGCTCTGATGGCGCGGCAGATCTCCAGGCCGTCGAGGTCCGGCAGTTCGAGGTCGAGGAGGACGAGGTCCGCGTCGCCGTAGGCCTCCAGGGCCTTGCTCCCGGTGCCGGCGACGGAGGTGTCGTACCCGTGCCGGCGCAGGCCCTGGACCAGGGTCTCGGCGGCGCGGGAGTCGCTCTCGACCACCAGGACGCGCAGGGTGTCCTCCGCCCGGAGGCCTTCGGTCCGGCCGTTGCCGTTCCGGCCGCCCTGGGCGCTCTGGGCGACCGGGCCGGAGAGGCCGGACGGGCCGGAGACGGAGCGGGGCCGGGGGATGCGCGGTGGTGCCGCTGTCCGGCGTATGTGGGGGTCGAGAGAGCTGGTGGTGGCTTGCTGGTTCATCCGGCTGCTCCTGCACTTTCGCGCGGCGCTGGGGCCGCTGGGCCGACCATTCAACGCGAGATTACAAACCGGACTGCTGGTTTGTCAAAGGTCTTGACCTTTGCGAGGGGCGACACCCGGCCACGCGCGGCGGACGTCCTGATTCCACATCAGACACCCCCTCAACAGGCGCTTCCATGGGGGATCGGGGCCTTCGGCAGGCCATTCGCAGGGCGGGGAGCCGCGTCGGCACACATGGCAAACAGGAGGAGAATCCGGTTAATTACCCTGAGAAACAGGGTCATATCTCATTCATTCGGACAGTTGGCCGCTAGAAATAAAACCAGTTAGTTGGTTTCATGGCTCCCATGACGTTGCCCCCCCTCCCCCTTCGCACGTTCGCGCAGCTCAGCGCGGCTGCACGCGACTTCACCCGCACCACCGGAACGCACTGCTCCAAGGGCCGGCCATGACCAAGCAGGAACGGGCCATGAACACCCGTCACGCCCTGATCCGCTCCGCGGCCCAGGCGTTCGACCAGCACGGCTACACCCTGGCCAAGCTCGCCGGCATCAGCGCCGGCGCCGGCGTGAGCACGGGCGCGCTGCACTTCCACTTCGACACCAAGGCGGCCATGGCCGCGGCGGTGGAGACGGAAGCCGCCCGCATCCTGCACGCCGTCGCCCGCCGCGTCCAGCGCCGCAGCCCCTGCGCCCTGCAAGCCCTGGTCGACACCTCGCACGCGTTCGCCCAGCAGCTGTGCTGGGACGTCGTCGTCCGGGCCGGCTTCCACCTCAACTCCCGCACCTCGCACGCCTCCGAGACCGACATGCTGCGGGAGTGGCTGGAGTGTGTGCGACGGTACCTGACGCGGGCCGCGAGGGAAGGATCGATCCTCGCGGACGCCTCGGTCGAGGACATGACGGCGACGATCATCGGGGCGACGATCGGCTTCGAAGGGCTCGCCCGGCGCGACCGCGAGTGGCTCTCCCGGGCCACGCTGGCCAGCCTGTGGCGCGCGCTGCTGCCCCGGCTGGCCACGCCGGAGGCCCTGGCGCGCCTGGAGCCGGCCGGCATGGAGTGCGCGCTCAGCGCGGCCGGGGCGCTGCCGGAAGGACCGGTGGGAGGGCTGACAGGAGGGCTGACGGGAGGTCACTGACGCATCGCGTGGCTCAAAATCGACGCACCGTCCCGACCGAATACCGAGGATCCGGTCTCCTTCGGTCTTCTACGCGCCGCAAGTCCGTCATATCGGTCCGGTGGGTGCGGCAGGTTCATCACATCTCCCCCACGAATCACTCATCGCCTTCACGAGACTGTTGACAAACAGGATGACCGGTTTGTTAACGTTCAAGCGCCGGATCGACGCACACGTGGGGGGACATGTGGGAATCGCGGACGTCTCAGGGGGACATGGCGGCCGGTCGGGGTTCGCCCTGCTGGAGGCCGTCGTAGGGAACGGCTTCACGTCGGCCTTGCAGGAGGGGCTGGGCCGTTCGGCCGTCTCGTCCCTCGGTGCGCCCCGGGCGCAGGGGGCGCACGGGGCGCGGCAGTCCGCATCAGGACAGCCGGGGCAGGTAGTGGTGCCCATGGTGCCCGCGCAGCGACGCCCGGCGCCCGGGGGGAGCGCTCTCGGCGTCGATACGGGCGCGGTGATGCGCCGCTACGAGGCGGCGCTGCCGGAGGTCCTGGAGGAGCTCGGGTGCGACGCGCCCACGCTGCGCTCCTCCCTCGCCCTGCACGCGCGGTGCGTGCTGGCAGCGGCGGAATCCGCCGCCGAGCGGGGCAACTCGGCGCCCGCGTCCGCCTGGCGGGCCCCGGCGGCGCTGCGCGCGGACACCCGGATCCCGGAAGCGGCCGCGGGCCTGCTGCTGGAGTGCGCGCTCCAGGAGGTGCTGGCGTCCGGTGACCCGCGGGGGGCGGGGACCGCGCGCCGTGCGGCACGGGTGGTGCGGCTGCTCGGCGGCAGCGCCGCCACGGGGCAGGGCGACGAGGTCTGGCGGGAACGCCGGCGGCTGGCACGGGAGATCCACGACCAGCTCGGCACCTCGCTCACCCTGGCCCTGCACCACCTGGAGTCCCCCGGCACCGGCGAGGCGCGGGCCGCCGGGGATCTCGTACGCGAGGCGCTCGGGCGGTCGCGGGAGCTGGTCGGCGAGCTGCGCCTGGCGGCCGAACTGCCGCCGCTGGCACGGGCCGTCGAGGAGTTCGCCGCGCAGGCCACGCCCGGGACGCCGGTGTCCGTGGCCGCCACGGGGGACGAGTCGCTGCTGTCGGACGCCTCCCGGCGCGAGCTGTTCTGGTCCCTGCGCGAGTGCCTGGCCAACAGCTTCGTGCACGCTCCGGGCGCGGCGGTGGAGGTGACGACGCGGGTGACGCGGCGCTGGGCCCACGCCCGGGTGGAGGACGCCGGGCCCGGCTTCGACGCGGCGCGCGTCATGTGCGCACCGGCGGCCGGGGGGCTGCGGTGGGTGCGCGAGCGCATCGAGGACATCGGCGGCCGGGTGACGCTGGAGAGCACGCCGGGAGAGGGGACCCGGGTGAGCATCCACGTACCGCTGCTGGCGCGCGGCTGAGGGGGCCGGCGGCGCTCCGAGGCAAGGCCGGAAGCGAGGCGCTGAGGCTGTGGCGGCCGGCGCTCAAGCCGTGGCGGCTGCGGCTTCCTCTTGCCGGGCATGATGTTGCGCCTGGTGGAGCTTCCAGACGCGGGCCCCGCGGTCGGGAGAGGTGTCGAGGTTCCGCAGCGCGCCGGGGACGGCGATGCCGGGCAGGAAGGTGTCGTAGAGAAGGGCGATCCGCTTCTCCAGGGCGCCGCTCTCGTCGTGGGCGGTGGCGAGGATCTCCACGCCGGTCCACGCGCCGACGAAGAGCGTGGCCGTCGCACCGGGGTCGACGTGGGGCAGCACCTCGCCCTGCGCCTTGGCCTCGGCCAGCTGCCCCGCGATGAAGTCGATCCAGGCGGGCCACGAAGTGCCGAACAGGTCACGGGCCTTGCGGTCGGCGGAGAGCCGGACGGAGGCGCTCAGCAGGGGCTCGGCGGGCAGGCGGTGGGCGAGGACCATGCCCACGTCGACCCACTCCTGCAACCTCGACTCCTGGGGCAGGATGCCCTCCAGGGTCAGCGCCTGGTCGAGGACCCCGCGGGCCAGCTCCTCCTTGGAGGCGAAGTGGAAGTACAGGGCGCCCTTGGTCACGCCCGCGCGCGCGAGGATCTGCGCGATGGTCGTCGACTCGTAGCCGAACTCGTCGAAGACGGCGCCGGCCGCTTCCAGGATCAGACGGCGCGTGCGAACCGCCCGCTCCTGCTTCGCCACGAGGAACCTCCGTGCTGGTGAACCCTGCCTAAAGATACGTACCGTACGGTACGGATCTTACATGGAGCTCCTCCATGAGGCGTCACAGCAGACCGACCGCCGTGTCCACAGCCCTTGCCACGTCCCCGTCCGCGGGGTAGAGGAGCGCCCGTCCCGCGACCAGCCCCTGGACCGTCGGCAGGCGCAGCGCCGACCGCCAGCGCTCGTACGCCGCGTCCTGGTCGCCGCCCACGTCGCCGCCCAGCAGCACCGCCGGCAGCGTCGACGTCTCCATCACCCGTGCCATGTCCGCGGGGTCGTCCGTCACCGGCACTTTCAGCCACGTGTACGCGGACGTCCCGCCCAGCCCGGAGGCGATGGCGATGGCCGTCGTGACGGCGTCGGCGCTGAGGTCGTTGACGACGCGGCCGCCGGCACGGCGGGACAGGAACGGTTCGACGAATACCGGCAGCCGCCGGGCGGCCATCTCGTCGACGGCGCGGGCGGCCGCGTGCAGGGTCCGGAGCGAGCCGGGGTCGGCGGGGTCGATGCGCAGGAGCAGCTTCCCGGCGTCGAAGCCGAGCGCGGCCAGGTCCTCCGCGCGCGGCCCGGTGAAGCGGTCGTCCAGCTCGAAGGCCGCGCCGGCGAGCCCGCCGCGGTTCATGGACCCGATGACGACCTTGTTCTCCAGCGCGCCGAGCAGCAGCAGGTCGTCCAGGATGTCGGCGGAGGCCAGCACGCCGTCGACGCCGGGCCGCGACAGCGCGAGGCAGAGCCGCTCCAGCAGGTCGGGCCGGGCGGCCATGGCGAACGGCCGGTCGCCGACGGCGAGGGCGCCGCGGGCGGGGTGATCCGCCGCGATGACCATCAGCCGCCCGCTCTCCCCGAC
Source organism: Streptomyces klenkii (assembly GCF_003626645.1). Classification (GTDB taxonomy): domain Bacteria; phylum Actinomycetota; class Actinomycetes; order Streptomycetales; family Streptomycetaceae; genus Streptomyces; species Streptomyces klenkii. Next base: position 6,990 of record NZ_RBAM01000018.1, read on the forward strand.
CAGCGCCCGCCGGCCGCGGCGCGCGGCGGCCTCGGCGATGGCCTCGGGGTGCCGGCTGCGGATGCGGGGCAGATCCGCGATGCGCACACTCACGAGCGGGGGACCTCCGTATCGGATTCTGCGGCCCCGCCCGGAGGACCGGACGTGGCCAGCAACGCCTCGATCTCCTCCCCCGTCGGCATCGCCGCCGAGCACGACAGGCGCGAAGCCACCAGCGCGCCCGCCGCGTTGGCGAAGCGGAGCGTGCGTTCCAGGGGCCAGCCGGACAGCAGGCCGTGGCACAGCGCGCCGCCGAAGGCGTCGCCCGCGCCGAGGCCGTTCACCACGTCCACCTCCACGGGCGGCACTTCCGCCGTCGTCCCGTCGCGGTGGACGGCGAGGACGCCCTCGGGTCCCCTTTTGACCACGGCGAGTTCGACTCCGGCGCCGAGCAGCGCCCGCGCCGCGGCGTGCGGCGCGCGCTCGCCCGTGGCGACCTCGCACTCGTCGGCGTTGCCGACGGCGACCGTGGCGTGGGCGAGGGCCGCGGCGTAGTGCGGCCGGGCGGCGGCCATGGCGGCCGGGCCCGTACGCCCGCCGTGCCCCGACGCGCCGCCCTCGCCGCCCCAGAACAGCGGCCGCCAGTCCAGGTCGAGGACCGTGACGCCGCGCCGGCCCCGCGCCGCGAGCGCGGCCAGCGTCGCGGCCCGGCTGGGCTCCTCGCACAGCCCGGTGCCGGTCGCCCAGAAGATCCGGGCGGCCCGGATCGCGCCGAGGTCCAGCTCGTCGGCGCGGATCTCCAGGTCGGGCGCCTTGGGGCGGCGGTAGAAGTAGAGCGGGAAGTTATCCGGCGGGAAGATCTCGCAGAACGTCAGGGGCGTCTGGTACGCGGCGACGGGCGTCACCCACCGGTCGGCCACGCCGAAGCCGCGCAGCGCGTCGTGGAGGAACTCGCCGAAGGGGTCCGCGCCGGTGCGGCTGATGAGCGCCGCGCGCCGGCCGAGCCGCGCCGCGGCGACCGCGACGTTCGCGGGCGAGCCGCCCAGGAACTTGCCGAAGGTCTCGGCCTTCGCCAGCGGCACCCCGGTCTGCAAGGGGTAGAGGTCCACGCCGACCCGGCCCATGGTGATCAGGTCGAAAGACGTGCGCGCACGCGGGTGGCTCGGTCGGCTCATCGGCGCCCTTCCTGCTGCTTGCTGTTTGCGGCTTCCTGCTGCTTGCTCCTGCTTGCTGCGGATCCGGCTCGGGTCATTGTCCTTACATATAGACGTGAACGGAAGACATCTTGACGTAACGTCCGTATGTCAGGACGTAGCCTTGACACTCCCCCGTACCGCGGGGAAGCTACGGGCAACCCAGCCCCTCGCCCGAGGAGGAGCCCCATGCCCGCTCCCGACGCGAACGCGAACCTCCCCTCACCGCACCGCCGGATCCGGGTCGGCTCCGCCCCCGACTCCTGGGGCGTCTGGTTCGCCGACGATCCGGCCCAGCTGCCCTGGCGGCAGTTCCTGGACGAGGTCGCCGACGCGGGCTACGAGTGGATCGAGCTGGGCCCGTACGGCTATCTGCCCACCGATCCGGCCCGGCTGCGCGACGAGACGCAGCGGCGCGGCCTCACGGTCTCCGCCGGCACGGTCTTCACCGCGCTGCACCGCGGGCCGGACACCTGGGAGGCGACGTGGGCGCACGTCGCGCCCGTCGCGGAGCTCACCGCCGCGATGGGGGCGCGGCACCTCGTCGTCATCCCCTCCTTCTGGCGCGACGACAAGACCGCCGAGCTCGTCGAGGACCCCGAGCTGACCGCGGATCAGTGGCGGCACCTCACCGCCGGCATGGAGCGGCTCGGCCGCGAGGTCCGCGAGCGCTACGGGCTCGGGATCGTCGTCCACCCGCACGCCGACACGCACATCGACACCGAGGCGCACGTCGAGCGCTTCCTCGACGCCACCGACGCGTCGCTGGTCGCCCTGTGCCTGGACACGGGGCACTACGCGTACTGCGGCGGCGACAGCGTCAAGCTCATCGAGACGTACGGGGAGCGGATCGGCTACCTCCACCTCAAGCAGGTGGATCCGGAGGTCCTCGCGGACGTCCGCGCCAGGGGGACGGCGTTCGGGCCCGCCGTCCGGCAAGGCGTCATGTGCGAGCCGCCGCGGGGCGTTCCCGCGCTGGAGCCGGTCCTCGACGCGGCCTCCCGGCTGGACGCGGACCTGTTCGCCATCGTGGAACAGGACATGTACCCGTGCCCGCCGGACCGTCCACTGCCCATCGCGCGGCGCACGCGGGGCTTCCTGCGCGGCTGCGGCGTCTGAGACCGGGAGACTTGCACGCATGAATGAGGCACGTGGAGGCACACTCGGCGTCGCGGTCATCGGCACGGGCCGGATGGGCTCCGACCACGTCCGGCGCCTCGACCGGGTCATCAGCGGGGCCCGCGTCAGCGCGGTCATAGACGTCGACGGCGAGCGCGCCGAGCGGATCGCGGGCGGCGTCCCCGGCTGCACCGCGTACACCGACGCGGCCGCCGCGATGGACGCCGGCGGCGTGGACGCCGTGCTCATCGCCTCGCCCGGGCCCGCGCACGAGGCGGCGCTGCTGGACGCCTTCGCGCGGGACCTGCCCGTGCTGTGCGAGAAGCCGCTCACGCCCGGCGCGGAGTCCGCGCTGCGGGTGATGGAGGCCGAGGTCCGGCTCGGGCACCGGCGGGCGCAGGTGGGGTTCATGCGCCGCTACGACACGGAGTACGTGCAGCTGAAGGCGCTGCTCGACGGCGGCGGGCTCGGGCGGGCGCTGATGCTCCACTGCCGGCACCGGAACGTGGCCACGCCGCCGGGCTTCACCGAGGCGATGATGATCAACGACTCGGTGGTGCACGAGGTCGATGCCACGCGGTGGCTGCTGGGGCAGGAGATCACGGCGGTGAGCGTGGTGAAGCCGGCCCCTTCGCCGGCCGCGCCGGAGGGTCTGAGCGACCCTCAGCTGGTCCTGCTGGAGACGTCCGGCGGCGCCCTGGCCGACGTCGAGGTCTTCGTCAACTGCGGCTTCGGCTACCAGGTGCAGTGCGAGGCGGTCGGCGAGCGCGGCAGCGCGCGGCTGGGCGACGCGCACGGCCTGTACGTGAACGCCGCCGGCCGCTGGGGCGGCGCCATCGCCCAGGACTACGTCGACCGCTTCCGCGAGGCGTACGACCGCGAGCTCCAGCACTGGGTCGACGCGGCCCGCCGAGGCGTGACAGAGGGCCCGAGCGTCTGGGACGGCTACGCGGCGGCGGCGGTCTGCGAGGCGGGCGTCCGGGCGCAGTCGTCCGGCGCCCGGACGGAGGTCGTCCTGCCGGCGCGCCCGGCAATGTACACATGACACCGCGTGCCAGGACGCCGTGCGGCGGCGCCGGACAGCCCGGCGGGGCAGCGCCCCCTCCCTCCCGCCGCAACGGCGATCAGCCACCACGGCGAAGACCGGCGGTGCCGAACCGCCGGATGCCGTACGGCACCGCCGGACAGCCCGGTGGGGGTTGCGCACCGCCGCGGCGGGATGTTCACGCCTACGGCGAAGGCCCACAGCCGGGCAGGCCATGCCGCACAGGCATCTCTCCCGCCGCAACGGCGATCAGCCACCACGACGGAAACCGGCGGTGCCGAGCCGGCAGACGCCGTACGGCACCGCCGGACACCCCGGCAGGGCCCCGCACCCCGACGGGCGGCGCCCGGCTTCCCCCGGCGGAAGCCGGCGGGGCACCCCACAAGGACGGAGTCAGGCATGCGGATCGGAGTCGTCGGGGCCGGGCGGATCGGGGCGCATCATGCTGAGACGCTCGCCTCCCTCGGCGGCGTCGAGGAACTCGTCATCGCGGACACCGACCCGCACCGCGCAGCGGACGTCGCAGCGGACGTCGCAGCGCGCGTCCGGGCCCGTACCGCCCCCTCCCCCGAGGCCGTGTTCGACGGCGGCGCCGACGCGATCGTGATCGCGGCGACCACCGCGGCCCACCCCGCCCTGATCGCGCGGGCGGCCCGCGCCGGCCTCCCCGCGTTCTGCGAGAAGCCCGTCGCCCTCGACATCCCCGGCACGCTGCGCGCGCTCCGCGAGGTGGACGCGGCGGGCACCCTCCTGCAACTGGGCTTCCAGCGCCGCTTCGACGCCGGATTCCTCGCGGCCCGCACCGCCCTCCGGGCCGGCCGCCTGGGCCGCGTGCACACGATCCGCGCCGTCACCTCGGACCCCGCACCCCCGCCCGCCGCGTTCCTGGCGCGGTCCGGCGGGCTGATCCGGGACTGCCTGGTGCACGACTTCGACGCCGTCCGGTGGCTGACGGGCCGCGAGGTGACGGAGGTGTACGCCCGCGGCGCGACCGGCGGGGCGTCCGCGGCCGTCTTCGAGGAAGCGGGCGACGTGGACACCGCCGCCGTCCTCCTCACCCTCGACGACGGCACGCTCGTCACAGCGACAGCGACCCGCTGCAACGGCGCGGGCTACGACGTCCGCATGGAGCTGTCGGGCGAGCTCGACCAGTGGATCGTGGGCCTGGACGCCCGTACGCCCGCGACGTCGGCCGAGCCGGCCGGCCCGCCCCCGCCCGCGCGCCCCTGGACCGGCTTCCTGGAGCGGTTCGCGCCCGCGTACCGCGCCGAGCTGGCCGCCTTCGTCCGGGCAGCCCACGGCGAGGCCCCCAACCCGTGCCCCGGCCGCGAGGGGCTGCACGCCCTGCTGGTGGCCGAGGCGTGCGAGACGTCCCGGCGGGAGAACCGCCCGGTGCGCGTCGCGGCGGCGCCCCCGGCCTAACACGAGCTGACGCCCGAAACAGCGTCATACGCGCGTCACAGGCGTCACGTTCCCGCCTTCCTTCCGTCACAGCCGCACCACGGCGCCGCATCAGTGGTCACTCTCCGTCGTTCAACGAACAACAGTCGTGGTGATCGACAAAGGCCGCGTCGCAGCTCCCCCGACGGATCCCCCTCTGTCGCTGCGGCGCAGCGGAGAGGCGCGAGATGACTGACCGTCGACTCTGGTCCTACAAGGAGATCGCAGCGCACATCGGTGTCCAGACCGATACCGTGCGGACCTACCGCAAGCACGGGCTGCTGCCCAAGCCCGACCACATCGAGGGCGGCAAGCCCTACTGGTACGCGGACACGGTCCGCGCCTGGGTGGCGAGCCGCCCGGGCAACCGCGCCCGGCGCGATCCGAAGAACTGACCCCCGACCCCTCCGGGCCCCGGACCGTCACGGTCCGGGGCCCCTTGCATTCCCGTTCCTTCTCCCCTCCCACTCCCCTCCCGGAATACCCCCAGGGGGTAAGCTGTTCCCCGCACAGCGCCACGATCGATCTTCCTTAGGAGAACCGTCATGAGCTCCCAGCCCACCGCCACCACCACCGTCTACCGCGTGACCGGCATGACCTGCGGCCACTGCGAGTCCGCCGTGAAGGAGGAGCTCTCCGCCCTGGCCGGCGTCACCTCCGTGCAGGCCGTGGCCGCCAGCGGCGAGGTCACCGTGGTCTCCGCGGCCCCGCTGGACGAGGAGGCCGTGCGCGCCGCCGTGGACGAGGCGGGCTACGAGCTCACCGGCCGCGTCTGACCGGCCTCCCCCCGGCCCCGCCGTCTCGCGCCCGGGCGCGCGAGACCGCACTCCAGTCCGACACGTAACCCACATAAGTGACACAACACCCACACAAGCGGGACCTTGCCCGACTGCGCCCGTTATGGCAGGAGACCTAGATCACAGCAATGGCAACGTAACCATTGCGGGGGGTCGTGGGTCTAACCGGGCAGTGCTGGATCGTCTTGGGGGACGGTACCGGCCACGCGTGGCCGGGGCACGTACCCGGGGAGCTTTGAGCGGCCCTCCCGTACGTACGCGTCCCGGCAGATCGCGTCGGCTGCGCGCACCGAGGCTCCCGGCCGGATCCCGTGGGGGGAATCCGTACCGGGGAACGGGAAGCGCCCCGCTCCGACCCGTGGGGGGATCGGCGGCGGGGCGCTTTTTCCAAGGCCCGTGCGCCCATGCGAAAAGCCCTGAGAGCCATGGCGGCTCTCAGGGCTTTTGTCGGCTGCGGGGCGCGTCAGGCGCGCTCGACCGGCAGGTCGCGCTCGACGACGCCGGTGTAGATCTGGCGCGGACGGCCGATCCGGGAACCCGGCTCCTTGATCATCTCGTGCCACTGCGCGATCCAGCCCGGAAGGCGGCCGAGCGCGAAGAGCACGGTGAACATCTCGGTCGGGAAGCCCATGGCCCGGTAGATCAGACCCGTGTAGAAGTCCACGTTCGGGTAGAGGTTGCGCGAGACGAAGTAGTCGTCGGAGAGCGCGTGCTCTTCCAGCTTCAGCGCGATGTCGAGCAGCTCGTCGGACTTGCCGAGCGCCGAGAGGACATCGTGCGCCGCCGCCTTGATGATCTTCGCCCGGGGGTCGAAGCTCTTGTAGACGCGGTGCCCGAAGCCCATCAGGCGGACGCCGTCCTCCTTGTTCTTCACCTTGCGGATGAAGGAGTCGACGTCGCCGCCGTTGGCCCGGATGCCCTCGAGCATCTCCAGCACCGACTGGTTGGCGCCGCCGTGCAGCGGGCCCCACAGGGCGTTGATGCCGGCGGAGATCGACGCGAACAGGTTGGCCTGCGAGGAGCCCACCAGGCGCACGGTCGACGTGGAGCAGTTCTGCTCGTGGTCGGCGTGCAGGATCAGCAGCTTGTCCAGGGCGCTGACGACGACCGGGTCCAGCTCGAACTCGGCGGCGGGCACCGAGAACGTCATGCGCAGGAAGTTCTCGACGTAGCCGAGGTCGTTGCGCGGGTAGACGATCGGGTGGCCGATCGACTTCTTGTACGCGTACGCCGCGATCGTCGGCAGCTTGGCGAGCAGCCGGATCGTGGAGAGGTGACGCTGCTTCTCGTCGAACGGGTTGTGGCTGTCCTGGTAGAAGGTCGACAGCGCGCTGACCACGGAGGACAGCATGGCCATCGGGTGGGCGTCACGCGGGAAGCCGTCGAAGAACCGCTTGACGTCCTCGTGCAGCAGGGTGTGCTGGGTGATCTCGCCCTTGAAGGTCGCCAGCTCGTCGGTCGACGGCAGCTCGCCGTTGATCAGCAGGAAGGCGGTCTCGAGGAAGGAGCTGCGCTCGGCGAGCTGCTCGATCGGGTAGCCCCGGTAGCGCAGGATGCCCTGCTCACCGTCGAGGTAGGTGATCGCGGATTTGTAGGCGGCGGTGTTGCCGTAACCGGAGTCCAGGGTCACCAGACCGGTCTGGGCGCGGAGCTTGCTGATATCGAAGCCCTTGTCGCCGACGGTGCTGTCGACCACCGGGTAGGTGTATTCGCCGTCCCCGTACCGCAGTACTACAGAGTTGTCGCTCACGTCATCCCTCACCGACGTTGTGCCTCTTCTTCGAGGTGCCCTGACTACCCCTACCTTCCCCCATTTGGACGATGCACGTGCACTCGGGGTCGGCCATAGGGCCTAAAGACGGCACTCAGTGCCGCCCAGCCTGGCCATACTGCCCCCTTCGCCCCGGTTGGTAAACCGATGAGAGACGAATCCCACCCCGGATCCGCGCCCTCCGGGGCCTTTTCGAGGCCTCTCCGGAGCGGTAGGGGGCCGTCCGGCCCTTCACAAAACCTCCCCGATCGCCCTCACATTCCCAGTCGGTGATCGAGCGCCGTACACCTCCTGCCTGCGGATACGGTCCGCACGGCCTGCCCGAGCGCCTTCCGCGAGCCCACCAGCACCACCAGCCGTTTTGCCCGGGTTACCGCGGTATAGAGCAGATTGCGTTGCAGCATCATCCACGCACCGGTGGTGACGGGGATCACCACGGCCGGGTATTCGCTGCCCTGCGAGCGGTGGATGGTCACGGCGTAGGCGTGCGCGAGCTCGTCGAGTTCGTCGAAGTCGTAGCCCACTTCCTCGTCCTCGTCGGTGCGCACGGTGAGCCGCTGCTCGACGGCGTCGAGGCCGGTGACGACGCCCACCGTGCCGTTGAAGACGCCGTTCTGCCCCTTTTCGTAGTTGTTGCGCACCTGGGTGACCTTGTCGCCGACGCGGAAGACCCGGCCGCCGAAGCGCTTCTCGGGCAGCTCGGGCCGGGCCGGCGTGATCGCCTGCTGGAGCAGTCCGTTGAGGGTGCCGGCACCGGCCGGGCCGCGGTGCATCGGCGCCAGCACCTGGACGTCCCGGCGGGGGTCGAGCCCGAACTTGGCGGGGATGCGCCGGGCCGCCACGTCCACGGTGAGCCGGCCGGCCTCCTCGGTGTCCTCCTCGGGGAAGAGGAAGAAGTCCGTCATCCCGTGAGTGATGGGCGGCGCCCCGGAGTTGATGCGGTGTGCATTGGTGACCACGCCGGACTGCTGCGCCTGCCGGAAGATGCGGGTGAGCCGGACGGCGGGGACGGGGCTGCCGGGGGCCAGGAGGTCGCGCAGCACCTCCCCGGCGCCCACGGAGGGCAGTTGGTCCACGTCGCCGACGAGGAGCAGGTGGGCGCCCGGCGGCACGGCCTTGACGAGCTTGTTGGCCAGCAGCAGGTCGAGCATGGACGCCTCGTCCACGACCACCAGGTCGGCGTCCAGGGGGCGGTCCTTGTCGTACGCGGCGTCGCCGCCGGGCTTGAGCTCCAGGAGCCGGTGGACGGTGGACGCCTCGGCGCCCGTGAGCTCGGAGAGCCGCTTCGCGGCCCGCCCGGTGGGGGCCGCGAGGACCACCTTGGCCCCCTTGGCGCGGGCCAGTTCGACCACGGAGCGGACGGTGAAGGACTTGCCGCAGCCCGGCCCGCCGGTGAGCACGGCGACCTTGCTGGAGAGCGCGAGCCGGACCGCGTCCCGCTGCTCGGGGGCGAGCTGCGCGCCCGTGCGGCCCGCGAGCCAGGTCAGGGCCCGGTCCCAGTCGACGTCCTGGAAGGCGGCGAGCCGGTCGGCGCCGTCGCCGAGCAGCCGCTTGAGCTGCCCGGCCAGGGAGAGTTCGGCGCGGTGGAAGGGGATGAGGTAGACGGCGGTGACGGGCTGCCCGTCCTCGGCGCCGGGGACCTTCTCGCGGACCACCCCCGCCGCCCCTTCCCCGCTCTCCTCCGCCGCCAGTTCGGCGAGGCAGTCGATGACGAGCCCGGTGTCCACCTGGAGGAGCTTCACGGCGTCGGCGATCAGCCGCTCCTCGGGGAGGTAGCAGTGGCCCTGGTCGGTGGACTGGGAAAGGGCGTACTGGAGGCCGGCCTTGACCCGCTCGGGGCTGTCGTGCGGGATGCCCACGGCCTGGGCGATGCGGTCGGCGGTGAGGAAGCCGATGCCCCACACGTCGGCGGCCAGGCGGTAGGGCTGGTTGCGGGTGACGGAGATGGAGGCGTCCCCGTACTTCTTGTAGATGCGCACGGCGATGGAGGTGGAGACCCCGACGCCCTGGAGGAAGACCATGACCTCCTTGATGGCCTTCTGCTCCTCCCAGGCGGCGCCGATCAGCTTCGTGCGCTTCGGGCCGAGGCCGGGCACCTCGATCAGGCGGCCGGGGTCGCTCTCGATGACGTCGAGGGTGTCCGTGCCGAAGTGCTCGGTGATGCGGTCGGCGATGCGCGGACCGATGCCCTTGATCAGGCCGGAGCCGAGATAGCGGCGGATGCCCTGGATGGTGGCGGGCAGGACCGTGGTGTAGTTCTCGACGGTGAACTGCCGCCCGTACTGCGGGTGGGAGCCCCAGCGGCCCTCCAGCCGCAGCGACTCCCCCGGCTGCGCGCCGAGGAGCGAGCCGACCACCGTGAGGAGGTCACCGCTGCCGCGGCCGGTGTCGACGCGCGCGACCGTATAGCCGCTCTCCTCATGGGCGTAGGTGATCCGCTCCAGGACACCTTCGACGACTGCCATCTGGACCATGCACCGACGGTACCGCCGGGGTCCGACAAGGGTTCGGGCCTGTGGATAACCCCGAACGGGCAGGACACCGGGTAACGCAGAGGGGCCCGGTCCGACGACCGGGCCCCTCGTATCCCCCCAAAACCGGCTTCCTCCGAATCCCCCCGGATCCCTCCCCAGGAAGCCCGATGCCATGTACGACCCGTCCGGGCCGCAAAGGGTTGCAACGCTTTCAAGGAGTTATTTTTCCGTTACCCTATGTGCGATTTCAGGGTTCGCGGCTACCTCAGGTCGAGCAAGCACATACCGACGGTAACGTTCCAGCGTCTCGGCGAGGACTTCCGCTCCGTCTCCGGCCCACAGCCGCGTGCTGAAGATTTCGGCCTCGACCGGCCCCCGATAGCCCGCGGCGGTGGCCTGTTCGAAGAACCGGTGGAGGTCGACGCAGCCGTCGCCGAGCTGGCCGCGGCCGAGCAGCGCCCCTTCCGGCAGCGGCGTGACCCAGTCAGCGAGCTGGAGGGCCGCGATCCGGCCGCCCTCCCCCGCCCGCGCGAGCTGCCCGGGCACGGTGTCGTCCCACCACAGGTGGTAGCTGTCGGCCACGACGCCGACCTGGTCGGCGGGGAACCGCTCAACCAGGTCGAGGGCCTGACGGAGCGTGGAGACGACGCTGCGGTCGGAGGCGTACATGGGGTGCAGCGGCTCGATCGCGAGCCGGACGCCGTGCCCGGCCGCGTACGGGGCGAGACCGGCGAGCGCCTCCGCCACCCGCTCGCGCGCGCCGGGCAGGTCGCCCGAGCCCGGCGGCAGCCCGCCCGGGACGAGGACGAGGACGGGCGCCCCCAGCTCGGCGGCCTGCTCGACGGCCGCCCGGTTGTCCGCGAGCGCGGCCGCCCGCGCCGCGGGCTCGGGCGAGGTCAGGAAGCCGCCGCGGCACAGGCTGCTGACGCGCAGTCCGTGCGCCCGCACGAGCCGCCCGGCGGCGGCCGCCCCGTACTCCTGCACGGGCCCGCGCCACAGCCCCACGTACCGCACCCCCGCCGCCGCGCATCCCGTCGCGAGCTCAGGCAGCGACCACTGCCGCACGGTCTGCTGGTTGAGGCTGAAGCGCGCGAGGCCGGTCACGGCTCCACCCCGTGGACGGCCAGCAGCTGACGCATCCTGGCCTCGGCGAGGCGGGGGTCGGGGAACAGGCCGAGGCCGTCGGCCAGCCGGTACGCGCGCGCGAGGTGCGGCAGGGAGCGCGCCGCGTGCCCTCCTCCCGCCATGGTGAAGTGGGCCTGGTGCCCGGAGAGCCACGCGAGCAGCACGATCCCCGTCTTGTAGCAGTGCGTCGGCGGTGCGAAGAGGTGGCGGGCCAGGGGGACGGTGGGGTCCAGGAGGGCGCGGAAGCGGTCCCGGTCGCCCCGGTCGAGCGCCCGCGCCGCGTGGGCGGCGAGGGGCGCCAGCGGGTCGAACACGCCGAGCAGGGCGTCGCTGTGGCCGCCGGCGCCGCCCTCGACGAGGTCCGGGTAGTGGAAGTCGTCGCCCGTGTAGCAGCGCACGCCGGCGGGCAGCCGGCGGCGCAGGGCGCGCTCGCGGTCCGCGTCCAGCAGCGACACCTTGACGCCGTCGACCTTGTCCGGCCGGGCGGCGATGACGTCCAGGAGGGTGTCCGCGGCGGCGTCCGGGTCGGTGCTGCCCCAGTAGCCCTCCAGCGCGGGGTCGAAGGCCGGGCCCAGCCAGTGCAGGATCACGGGCCGTGCGCTCTGCCGCAGCAGGGTGCCGTAGACGTCGCGGTAGTCGTCCGGGCCGGCGGCGACGGCGGCCAGGGCCCGCGAGGCCAGCAGGACGGCCTGAGCGCCCGCCGCCTCCACGAGGTCCAGCTGTTCCTCGTAGGCGGCGGTGACGGCCGCCAGGGGGCCGTACGGGGGCGTGAGCTGGTCGGTGCCGGCTCCGCAGACGATGCGGCCGCCCGAGGCCTTCGCCTCCGCGGCGGAGCGCCGGATCAGCTCGGCCGCGGCGGGCCAGTCGAGGCCCGCGCCGCGCTGGGCCGTGTCCATCGCCTCGGCGACTCCGAGGCCGTGCGCCCACAGGTGGCGGCGGAAGGCCAGGGTGGCGTCCCAGTCGAGGGCGGCCGGGCCGTAGGGCGTGGTGTTCCCCAGGGGGTCGGCGACGACGTGGGCGGCGGCGAGGACGGCGCGGGAGGCGGGCGGCGGTCCGGGCGCGAGGTCCAGGGCCCGGCCTGTGGGCTCGTACGGGCGCAGCCGCCCGCCGGCGTCGGGCAGGCGGATCACGGGGCGGTCACCTGCCAGTGCATCCGTCGGCCTTCCCGGGCGGACGTCCGGGCCAGGCTCGCGAGCCGTACGCCGCGGGCGCCCGCGCGCAGGTCGTAGGGCCAGGGCTCGTCCAGGGCGACGTGCCGCAGGAACAGTTCCCATTGCACCTTGAAGGCGTTGCCGAACGGCTCGTTGCCGGGGACCTCCTGCCATTGCGTGCGGAAGCCGCCGTCGGCGGGGACGTCGGGGTCCCAGACGGGCTTGGGGGTGACGGAGCGGTGCTGGACGCGGCAGTCGCGCAGCCCGGCGACGGCCGAGCCCTCGGTGCCGTCGACCTGGAACTCCAGCAGCTCGTCGCGGTGGACGCGCACCGCCCAGGAGGAGTTGAGCTGGGCGACGACGCCGCCCTCCAGCTCCATGATCGCGTAGGCGGCGTCGTCGGCGGCCGCGCGGTAGGGCTTGCCGCTCTCGTCCCAGCGGTGCGGGATGTGGGTGGTGACGTGGGCCTGGACGCTCCGTACGGGGCCGAAGAGGTCCCGCAGGACGTACTCCCAGTGGGGGAACATGTCGGCGGTGATGCCGGCGTCCGCGTCGCGGTAGTTCCAGGAGGGGCGCTGGGCGGGCTGCCAGTCGCCTTCGAAGACCCAGTAGCCGAACTCTCCCCGTACGGACAGGACGCGGCCGAAGAAGCCGCCGTCGACGAGCCGCTTGAGCTTGCGGATGCCGGGGAGGAAGAGCTTGTCCTGGACGACGCCGTTCTTCACGCCGGCCGCCGCGGCGCGGTCGGCGAGGTCCAGCGCCCCGCCCCAGTCGCAGGCGACCGGTTTCTCGCAGTACACGTGCTTGCCCGCGTCGATGGCCCTGCGCAGGGCCGGCTCGCGGGCGGAGGTGGCCTGGGCGTCGAAGTAGACGTCCACGGCGGGGTCGGACAGGACGGTGTCGAGGCCGGTGGTCCACCGGTCGAGGCCGTACCGTCCGGCGAGCTCTTTCAGCCGGGCCTCGCTGCGGCCGACGAGGACGGGCTCCGGCCACAGGCGGGTGCCGTCGCCGAGGTCGAGGCCGCCCTGCTCCCGCAGGGCGAGGATCGAGCGGACGAGGTGCTGGCGGTGCCCCATGCGGCCCGTGACGCCGTTCATGGCGATCCGCAGGGTGCTGCGTGCGCGCATCGTGCGTTCCCCCCTTCTGCCGTACGGGGAAGCATTTCCCGCGCGCCCCGGGGGAACCCGTTCCCCATGAAGCTCGCCTTCTCCACGCTCGGAGTGCCCGGACTGCCCCTGTGGGAGGTGGTGCGGCTGGCCCGCGCGCACGGCTGGGACGGCGTGGAGCTGCGGGCGCACCCGGAGGAGCCCGTGCACCCCGGGTGCGGGCCGCGGGAGCGGGAGGCCGCGGTCGCGGAGTTCGCCGGGTCGGGCGTGGAAATCCTGGCCGTGGCCGGCTACGCGCAGGTGGCCGCCGCGGGCGACGACGCGGCCGTGCTGGGCGAGCTGAGCGGGCTCGTCCATCTGGCGGCTGATCTGGGGGCCCGCTACGTCCGGGTCTTCCCCGGCGGAGGCGACCTGCCCCCGGAGGAGGCGGACGCGACGGCGGCCCGGCGGCTGGGGGCGGTGGCGCCCCTGGCCGCGGACCGGGGCGTGCACGTGCTGCTGGAGACGCACGACTCGCACCGCCGGGCCGCGGACGCCGCCCGGGTCCTGGGGCCCGTGGGGCACTCCCACGTCGGCGCCCTGTGGGACGTCCTGCACACCTGGCTGGGCGGCGAGTCCCCCGTGGTGAGCCTGCCGGTCCTCGCCCCGCACCTGGGCTACGTCCAGGTGAAGGACGTCGCCTCGGCGGAGGACCTGGCGCCGCTGCCGCTGGGGGCGGGGGTGCTGCCGCTGGAGGACTGCGTACGCGCGCTCACCGCGGCGGGCTGGGACGGCTGGCTGTGCTGGGAGTACGAGAAGCGCTGGCATCCGCAAGCGGCAGACTTCGGGCAACTGGCGGGGCCGGGGGCGGAGTACTTGCGCGGGCTGCTCGCCGCCGCCCGCCCAGCACCGTGACGCCCACCCCGGACACCAGCAGCAGCGCCGCGCCCCAGCGCAGCGGGCTCACTCCCTCCCCGAGGACGAGCGCCGCCGAGGACATGCCGAAGACGGGCACCAGCAGGCTGAAGGGCGCGACGGCCGAGGCGTCGTAGGTGCGCAGCAGGAAGCCCCAGGCGCCGAAGCCGAGGACGGTGGAGACCCAGGCGACGAAGAGGATCGCTCCGGCGCCGCTCCAGTCGAGGCCCCGCAGCGCTTCGGCGTCCGCCTGCGGCCCCTCGAAGAGGAGGGAGAGCAGCAGGAGGGGCAGGACGGGGACGGTGCTCACCCACACCATGAAGTTCAGCGCGTCGGGCGGCGCCGCCTTGCGGGTGATGACGTTGGAGACGCCCCACATGGCCGCGGCGACGACGATGAGGGCGAAGCCGAGGAGCGGCCCGGACGTGCCCTCGTCGACGGCCGCCACGGCGATGCCCGCGAGGGCGGTGCCCATGCCCAGCAGCCGGGTCCGGCCGAGGCGTTCGCCGAGGACGGCCGTGGCGAGCAGGGCGGTGAAGACGGCCTGGACCTGGAGGACGAGCGAGGACAGGCCGGCCGGCATCCCCAGGTGCATGCCCATGAACAGGAGCCCGAACTTGCCCACGCCGAGGACGAGCCCGACGGCGGCGATCCAGCGCCACCGCACCTGCGGGCGGCCCACGAGGAAGACGGCCGGGACGGCCGCCGCGAGGAAGCGCAGGGCGGAGAAGAGCAGCGGCGGGAAGTGGTCGAGGCCGACGTCGATGACGACGAAGTTGACGCCCCAGACGGCGGCGACGAGGACGGCGAGGGCGAGGTGCAGGGGACGCATACGGGCAAGCCTCGCCGCCCCGACCCTGTAGCACCAGCACAGGTTCCTTCATGATGGGATTCAGCAACGCTGAAATGACAACGCTGGATCGAGAGGGGGGCGTTCGGTGCTGGACCTGGCACGCCTGCGGGCGCTGCACGCCGTGTCGGTGCACGGTTCGGTGAGTGCGGCGGCCACGGCCCTGGGCTACACCCCGTCGGCCGTCTCGCAGGCCGTCACCAAGCTGGAGCGGGAGACGCGGACGGCGCTGCTGGAGCGCCGCGGGCGCGGCGTGGCGCTGACCGACGAGGGGCGGCATCTGGCCTCGACGGCCCAGCAGTTGCTGGCGCTGGTCGAGCGGGCGGAGACGGAGCTGGAGGAACGGCGCGGGCAGCCCGCGGGCCGGCTGGTCGCCGGGGCGTTCCCGTCGGCGGCGCGCGGCCTGCTGCCGGGCGTGCTCGCCCGCCTCGCGCGCGACCACCCCGCGCTGGACGCCCGCCTGGTGGAGATCGATCCCCACCTGTCGGTCGACCTGGTCTCCCAGGGCGTCCTCGACCTCGCCGTCGTCCACGACTGGGACATCGCGCCGCTGGCCCCTCCGGAGGGCCTGGAGCAGGCGCTGATCGGCGAGGACCGGTGCGACGTCCTGGTGCCGGAGGGGCATCCGCTGGCCGGGCGGGCGATGCTCGACCGGAGCGACCTGCCGCACCAGCGCTGGATCTGCCAGCCGCCGGGCACCGTCTGCCACGACTGGCTGGTGCGCACGCTGCGCGCCGACGGGCACGAGCCGGACCTCGCCTACCAGGCCGCCGAGAACCACACCCACATCGCGCTGGTCGCCGCCGGCCTCGGCATCGCCCTCATGCCGCGCCTGGGGCGGGGCCCGCTGCCGGAGGGCGTACGGGCCGTGCCGCTGGATCCGGTCCCCGTGCGGCGGCTCTCCGTCCTGTGGCGCACGGGCGCCGCCCGCCGGCCGGCGATCACCGAAACCGTCCGCACGCTGCACGAGCAGTGGCCCCTGAGGACGTTCTGAAGCCTTGCATCACCCGTTTAAATCGTATGATGCAGCCTCGGCGAGAGGGCTGCACACATGACGGTGGACACCAAGGAACGGCTGATCCGTGCTGCGGACACCGTGCTGCGGACGCAGGGCTACGCCAAGTCCAGCGCGCGGACGATCGCCAAGGAGGCGGGCGTCAACTCGGCGCTGGTCTTCTATCACTTCGGGGGCGTCGACCCGCTGCTGTTCGCCGCGCTGGACCGCTCCTCCGCCGAGCGCATGGAGCTGCTCGCCGAGGCCGTCGCGGGCGCCCGCACGCTGGAGGACCTGGTGGACGCGGGCACCCGCGTCTACCGCAGCGACATCGAGGCCGGGCACCTGACCCTGTTCTCCGAGCTCGTCGCCGCGGCCGTCGCCAAGCCGGAGCTGCGCGAGGAGATCCGGGTCCGGGCGGAGCCGTGGATCGCCTTCGTCGAGCAGACGCTGGAGCGGGTCATCGGCGGGACGCCGCTCGCCCGACTCACCCCGCCGCGCGACCTCGCCAACGCCGCGATCACCTTCTACCTCGGGGTCAACCTCTTCACCGTCCTCGACAGCGACCGCTCGCGCACGGAGTCGGTGTTCGCGATGGCCCGGAGGCTCGCGCCGCGCGCGCGGCTGCTGACCCGCCGGCTGCCCGGCCTCGGCGCGAAACGGCGCGCGCACGACTGACGCGCGCCCCGGTGCGGAACCGCTCCGGGGCGCCGCCCGTCCAAGGGCCGTGCTGCCGTCGTACCCCCCGCAGAGCGGTGTCGGCCCGCGCCGCCGGCCGGTTGCTGACCTCCCTCTCCGCCGCCTGCGGCGGGCAGCACGCCGTCGTCGGCGCGCCCCCTGTTCCATCTGCGCCGACGGCGGGCAAGACAGCGGGAGAAGCCTCTCCAGGGCGCGTCCGAGGCGTACGCACCCCGGCGTACGCCCGGCGGAACGCGCCCGCACACGCATCGTTTCCACCGCCGCCGCGCGCCCCGCACGTCTGGCGTGCGCCGGTCCCGGGGAGCCAGGCTGAAGCGCATCAGGGGGACGGGGGTCACCATGCGGCCACGCGCGCCGCGGACGGCGCTGCTCGCGCTCGTGCTCGCCGCCGCCTGCACGGCGGGGGCGCTGACCGGCTGCCGCACGGGCCGGCAGCCCGCCGCCACGGCCGGAGCGGCCGCGGCCGGGGCCCACGCCCGGGGCGGGCGCGATCCGGCGTTCCTGGCCCGCGGGGAGTGCGCGGGGCGCGCCGCGGGCTCGTTCACCGAGGTGTCCTGCCGGAGGCCGGACGCCGTCGCCCGGGTCCTCGCCCGCTACAACGGCCCCCGCTCCGGCGGCCCGCGCTGCCCCGACGAGACGGACTTCGTCCTGCACATCAACGCCCTCGACCAGGGCACCTCGGAGGAGAGCAGCGCGCCCGAGGGCTACGCCTGCATGCGCAACCTCCAGCCGCCGCACCCGGGCGACCCGGGCATGGGCGGCGGGCCCCTGACGGTCACCGGCGACTGTCTCTACACCCAGCGGGACGGGGTGGTGAAGGAGACCGCCTGCGACGGCTCGGCGGCCCGCGCCCCCGAGTACCGCGTCACGACGGAGGTCGGCGCGCGCCGGGAGTGCCCGCCCTCGACCGACCTGTACGTACAGGTGGGCGGCGGGGCTCCCGTCGGGTGCGCCCGCCGCCTGTCCTGACCCGCTGTCCCTACGGGCGGGCCCGGCTCCTTACGGCCGCAGGCCCTTGCGCGGCTCGACGAGCGGCTTGTCGAGCTTCGCGTCGTACGTGGCGAGCGGCTTGGCGTGCGAGGCGTCCGCGGTCACCGCCGCCGGGGCGACGCCCGCCCACTCCAGCACCTTGGCCGTGGCCTTGGCCCGCTCGTCGGCGACGAGCTGGGCGATGTTGGAGCCGTGGTTGCCACCGGGCGCGTAGAAGCGGTAGTCGTCCCGCGCGGCCGCGTTCCTGCCGAGGCGGAACGGCTCGCTGCTCCACGGGTCGTTCTGCCCGTAGACGAAGAGCATCCGCTTGCTGTCCTCGCGCACCCAGCGGTCGACGTCCGCCATCGCGTTGCGCTTGAACTTCATCGGGATGTCCCGCGGCACGTAGGCGCGCGGCTGGACGGCGTCCGGGTACCGCAGCAGGCCCTTCAGGTGCGGGTACTTGACGGTGGGCGCGCCGAGCTCGGTGCCCGCCTGGTAGTAGTACGGCGTGAAGCGCTCCAGGCCCTGGTCGGTGTAGCCGTCGAAGCCCGAGATGGTGTCGATGAACTTGTACAGGTCATCGGTGGAGGCGTTCGTGGCGGGCACGGTCGCGCACTCGCTCTGCAGGTGGTACTGCCAGAACGAGTAGACCAGGTCGAGGACGACGTTCTCGTAGGCCTTGTCGGCGTTGCCGATGACCTTGAACGTCTTGCCGTTCTCGTCGGCCCACTTCTGGTAGCGGGTGACGATCTCGCCGCGGCGCAGCAGCGCCTGGCGCTGCACCGAGTTCAGCTGGTTGCGGCAGGCCTGGTCGCCGACGTTCGCGAAGAACCGGTCGTAGGCCGAGTCGTCGTCGTTGTCGACGTCGTTAGGCGCGACGTAGGCGACGGTGCCGTTCATGTCGTTCGGGTAGAAGCGGCGGTAGTACGTGGCGGTCATGCCGCCCTTGCTGCCGCCGGTGGCCAGCCAGTTCTTGCCGTAGAGCGGCTTGAGGGCGGCGTAGAGGCGGTGCTGGTCGCTGGCCGCCTGGAAGATGTCGAGCTTCGACCAGTCGGCGGGCTGCGGCCGCGACGGCGTGAAGAATCGGTACTCCAGCGAGACCTGATTGCCGTCGACGATGCGGGCGGGCTCGCTCCGGCCCGGGCTGGTGTTGACGTTGTAGCCCGAGGTGAAGAAGACGGTCGGCCGGGCGGTCGACTTGTGCAGCAGCGTGAAGCGCTGCTGGAACGTTCCCTTGGCCGGGTTCCGGTGATCGACGGGCTGGTCGTAGGTCAGCACGAGGTAGCGGTAGCCCTCGTAGGGCTTCTCCTCGACCAGCTTCACCCCCGGAATCTTCAGGACGCGTTCCTTGATGTCCGGCTCGGTGGTTGCCGCTGCTGTCGCGGTGCCGCCGGCGCCGACGGTGCCCGCGAGCACCGTCAGGGCCAGCAGCCATCTGAATGCCTTACGCACTCACCCTCCCCTGGGTCGCAAAGTCCGCCGCGAACCTACCGGGGGGCAGACCTGCGCACCAGCCCCTTTCCGTCAGCCGGGCACCAGGGCCACCTTGCCGCGCGCGCGTCCCCTCAGGCGGTGCGCTTGGCGTACGTGATCATCACGACGCCGTTGCCGAACGAGCGGGTCCCCTTGAGGTCGTAGCGCTCCGGGGCGAACTCCGCCGCGAACAGAGGGATGCCCTTCCCTGCCACGAACGGGTTGACCTTGACGACGATCTCGTCGATCTCGTCCCGCAGCTGGCCTGCGAGGCTCGCCCCGCCGCACAGCCAGATCCCCTTGCCCTCCTCCTGCTTGAGGCCGCGGACCAGCTCCACCACGTCGCCGGAGAAGACCGTGACCGCGGGGTCGGGGCTGGTGGTCAGGGACTTCGAGACAACGTACTGCCGCAGGTGCGGGTACGGGCTGGTCATGCCGGCCGACAGGCCGGGCTCGTAGGTGTTGCGCCCCATCAGGACCGTGTCGAAGTCCCTGTTGTCCGGGCCGAGTCCGACGGCCTCGCGGCCGCGCGCGGAGACCGTGTCGGGGTAGCTCTCGACCAGGGCGGAGACGTACGCGTCGTCCAGGATCGACATCATGAAGCCGAACTCGTCGCCCGGGCCGGCGATGAAGCCGTCGATGGTGGTGGCGATGAAGTACGTGAGCTTGCGCATCGGGTCCCCCCGCTCGGTACGAAGCGCCTCGTCAAGGCCTGCCGGGCGCCAACGTACCGGGCGGGGAGCCCCCGGGCCTACGCCGGCACCGCCTCGCCCGTGAACGTCCGCCACAGCTCCGCGTAGCGCCCGTCAAGGGCCAGCAGCTCGCTGTGCGTGCCGTCCTCGGCGACGCGGCCGTGGTCGAGGACCACCACCCGGTCCGCGCGGGCGGCCGTGGTCAGCCGGTGGGCGACCACGAGCGTCGTGCGGCGCCCGGCCAGCCGCTCCGTGGCCTGGTTGACCAGCGCCTCGGTGGCCAGGTCGAGCGCGGCCGTGGCCTCGTCCAGCAGCAGGACGTCCGGGTCGACGAGCTCCGCGCGGGCCAGGGCGATCAGCTGGCGCTGGCCGGCGGAGAGGTTGCGGCCGCGCTCGGTGACCGCGTGCAGGTAGCCGCCGTCGAGCGTGGCGATCATGTCGTGCGCGCCGACCGCCCGCGCCGCGGCCTCCACCTCGGCGTCGCCGGCGTCCGGGCGCCCGTAGGCGATCGCGTCGCGCACCGTGCCGGGGAAGAGGTAGGGCTCCTGCGGGACGACGCCGAGCCGGTGCCGGTAGCCGGTGGGGTCGAGCTCGCGCACGTCGTGCCCGTCCACGAGGACGGCGCCGCTCGTCGGGTCGTAGAACCGCGCCACCAGCTTGACCAGGGTCGACTTGCCGGCGCCCGTCTCGCCGACGAACGCGACGGTCTGGCCGGCCGGGATCGTCAGCCGGATGCCGGACAGGGCGTGCTCGCCGTCGCCGTAGTGGAAGGCGACGTCGTCGAAGACGATCTCGCCGCTGAGCTCGCGCACCTCGCGCGGCCGCCGCGCCACGGGCGTGGTCGTCGGCTCGCGCAGCAGGCCCTGCACCCGGCCGAGCGAGACGGTGGCCTGCTGGTAGCCGTCGAAGACCTGGGACAGCTGCTGGACGGGCGCGAAGAACAGGTCGATGTAGAGCAGGTAGGCGACCAGCGCGCCCGCGGTCAGCGTGCCGTCGCCCACCCGGCCGGCGCCCACGATCAGGACCGCGGCGGCGGCCACGGACGACAGCAGCTGCACGAACGGGAAGTAGACCGATATCAGCCACTGGCCGCGCACCCGCGCCTGCCGGTAGGACCGGCTGCGCTCCGCGAAGCGCCGGGCGCCCGCCTCCTCGCGCCGGAACGCCTGCACGATGCGCAGGCCCGCGACGCTCTCCTGGAGGTCGGCGTTGACGAGCCCCACGCGCTCGCGCGCCAGCTCGTACGCCTTGACGCTCTGCCGGCGGAAGACGACGGTGCCCACGACCAGCAGGGGCAGCGTCGCGAAGACCACGAGGGCCAGCTCCACGTCGATGACGAGGAGGGCGACGAGGATGCCGAAGAAGGTGAGGACGGAGACGACGGCGGTGACCAGACCGGTCTGGAGGAACGTCGACAGGGCGTCCACGTCCGTCGTCATCCGCGTCATGATCTTGCCGGTGAGCTCGCGCTCGTAGTAGTCGAGGCCCAGCCGCTGGAGCTGGGCGAAGATCTTCACGCGCAGCGCGTAGAGGATGCGCTCGCCCGTACGGCCGGTCAGGCGGGTCTCCGCGACCTGGGCGGCCCACTGTCCCGCGACGACGAGCAGGGCCAGCCCCGAGGCCGCCCAGACCGCTCCCAGGGCCAGCTGCTGGACGCCCTTGTCGATGCCGTGCCGGATCAGGACGGGCAGCAGCAGGCCGGCGACGGCGTCGACGGCCACGAGCAGCAGGCTGATGAGGAGCGGCGTGCGGAAGCCGCGCAGCAGCTGCCGCAGCCCGTACGCCTCCTCGGGGCGCGCGGCCTGCTCCTCGTCCACATCGGGGGTGTCGTCCGCGGGCGGCAGGGCGGCCACCTTGGCGAGCAGTTCGGGCGTGGCGGGCATCCCCGTGACGCCGTCGGCGGAGCCGGAGGGCTCGTCCTTGCGCACCCATAGGGCGGGAGTGACGCCGTTAACCACAGGGTGCCCCGCGGGCTGCTGGGAGGCCACGGCGGGTGCCGCCTCCTTCGCGTGCGGCGCCTGGCCCGCCGGGTCCTTCACGACGCCCGCGAGCTCACCCGGGTCCGTCAGCAGGACGCGGTACCGCTCGCAGCGATCCTCCAGCTCCTGCGCCGTGCCGACGTCCACGAGCCGGCCGCCGTCCAGCACGGCGATCCGGTCGGCGAGCGCCAGCGTCGACGCGCGGTGGGCGATGAGCAGGGTCGTGCGGCCCGCCATGACGCTGCGCAGCGCCTCGTGGATCTCGTGCTCCACGCGCGCGTCGACCGCGGACGTGGCGTCGTCCAGGAGCAGCAGGCGCGGGTCGGTGAGGATCGCGCGGGCGAGGGCGACGCGCTGGCGCTGGCCGCCGGAGAGGGTCAGGCCCTGTTCGCCGACGGCGGTGTCGTAGCCGTCGGGGAGGGCGCTGATGAAGCCGTCCGCCTGGGCGGCGCGCGCGGCGGCGCGGATCTGCTCGTCGGTGGCGTCGGGGTGCCCGTAGGCGATGTTCTCGCGGATGGTGTCGGAGAACAGGAAGCTGTCCTCGGGCACGAGGCCGATGGCGGCGCGCAGGGAGGGCAGGGTGAGGTCGCGGACGTCGTGGCCGCCGACGCGCACGGCGCCGCCGGTGACGTCGTAGAAGCGCGGCAGCAGCAGGGAGACGGTGGACTTGCCGCTGCCGGAGGCGCCGACGACGGCCACGGTCTCGCCGGGCTCGATGCGCAGGGAGAAGCCGTCGAGGACGGACCGGGCGGGGTCGTAGCCGAAGGAGACCTTGTCGAACTCGACGGTGGCGGGGGCGTCCGCGGGCAGCTCGTGGGCGTCCGGGCGCTCCTGGACGACGGGCTCGGTGTCGACGAGTTCGAGGACGCGCTCGACGCCGGCGCGGGCCTGCTGGCCGACGGTGAGGACCATGGTGAGCATCCGCACGGGGCCGACGAGCTGGGCGAGGTAGGTCGAGAAGGCGACGAACGTGCCGAGGGTGATCTGGCCGCGGGTGGCCATCCAGCCGCCGAGGGCGAGCATGGCGACCTGCCCGAGGGCGGGGACGGCCTGGAGGGCCGGGGTGTAGCGGGAGTTGAGGCGCACGGTGCGCAGGCGGCCGGCGAAGAGCCTGCGGCTCACCTCGCGGAGCTTGGCGGTCTCCTGCTCCTCCTGGCCGAAGCCCTTGACGACGCGCACGCCGGTGACGGCGCCGTCCACGACGCCCGCGACGGCCGCGGCCTGTCCCTGGGCGTACCAGGTGGCGGGGAAGAGCCGGGTGCGGCTGTGCTTGGCGAGGATCCACAGCGCGGGGGCGACGGCCAGGGCGACGACGGTCAGGAGCGGGGAGAGGGTCACCATCACGACGAGCGAGATGGCGAAGAGCATGAGGTTGCCGATCATCATCGGCAGCATGAAGAGGAGGCTCTGGATCAGCTGGAGGTCGCTGGTGGCGCGGCCGACGACCTGTCCCGTGGACAGCTCGTCCTGGCGGCGGCCGTCGAGCCGGGCGATCGCGGCGTGCATCTCGGTCCGCAGGTCGTGCTGGACGTCGAGGGCGAGCCGGCCGCCGTAGTAGCGGCGCACGTACGTCAGGCCGTAGACGACTACGGCGGCGGCTATGAGGAGCACGGCCCAGGGGGCCAGGGGGCGCTGGTGGGAGCCGATCACGTCGTCGATGATCAGCTTGGGTATGAGAGGCACGAGCGCCATGACGGCCATGCCGGCCAGCGAGGAGCCGAGGGCGAGGAGCACCGCGGTGCGGTAGCGCCAGCAGTAGCCGGCGAGCCGCCTGGCCCATCCTTGACCTGTCGTGTCCTTCGCCGCTGCCACCCGAGCCTCCTGCGCTGCCACTCTCGTCCTGCTGACGGAGGGCCCAACGCCCTGGGCTGCGGATTTCATCCCGCCGCAACAAGGGAGGAGCAGGAGGCCGGGGTGTTCGCTTCCGCTACGGCCGCGGCAGGCGCACCGTGAGCGAGTAGAGGCGGGTGATCTGCGCAGCGTTCTGGTTGTCGTCGCTCACCAGCAGTAGGCGGAGTGAGCCTCCGCCGCGCTTCGTGACGGCGAGGCCCTCGATGTTGTCCAGGAGGGGGTTCTGCTGGGGCTGCCGCGCGGTCGCGCCCAGGGACGGGCAGGCGCCGAGGTCGGCGAGGAGCTTCTTGCCCACGGGGCGGGTGGCCGCGCCGCCCGGCAGGTTCGTGACGGCGCTGACGTCGCTCGCGCGGCGCGGGTCGGCGAGGTAGAGCCGTACGGTGTTGCCGACTCCCGGCGTGAAGCCGCGCTCCAGGACCAGGAGGCGGCCGTCCCCGGCCGCGGTGATCTCGGCGACGCCGAGGCCCTTGTCGGCCGGGTAGGCGTACTGCGGGCCGAGGGCGAACTCCTGCCGGCCGTGCCGCTGCCAGGTTTGCAGGCGTACGAGCGGCCTGCCGGCGGCGTCCTGTCCGTCACCGGTGAGGGACTGCTCCATGGAGGCGATCAGCGTGCGCCCGCCGGGCTGGAGGGTCAGCCCTTCGAAGGTCTGGTTGGACACGGCGCGGCCCGCCGGGGCGACCTGGAGCGCGCCGGGCACCGGCAGCCGGCCCAGCAGCTTGCCGTCCTTGCCGTAGCGGCGCACGGACGGCTCGGTCTCGGAGGTCACCAGCCGGGTGCCGTCGCGGTCGACGACCAGGCCCTCGGAGTCGAGCGGGCCGCCCTTCTCGTCGGCAAGGTTCACGACCCGTACGGGCTTCGCGGACGGAGTCCCGCGCCCCTCCTGCCGCACGTCGAGGGAGAACAGCTGGGAGCGGTCGGAGAGCGCGGCGACAGTGCCGTCCTTGTCGACGGCGAGCGCCGAGAAGTTGCCCACGAACGACCCCTGGAACGTCGCCTTGTCCAAGGCGTCGGAGAAGCCGTCGATCCGCACGGAGGGCGAGCACGCGCGCGCGGGCGCGTGTGCCTGCGCTTGCGCTTGCCGGGGCGCCGCCGCGGCGGTCGTCGGGGTCAGGCACGCGGCCGCGGCCAGCGCGGCGGCGGTGGCGGCGAACGCGGATCTGGTACGCACGGATCTGGTACGCACGGGCGGGCCTCCTGGGGCGGCTGCGGGTGACTGTGCTCACCGTAGGTCGCCCGGGGCGGCAGGGGAGTTGATTCGCGTGAACGTACGGGAAAACACGGCGTGACGGCCCGGCCCCTCACAGGCCCGGCACGAACTCCAGCAGCAGGTCGATGAGTTTGATGCCGGCGAAGGGCGCGATCAGCCCGCCCACCCCGTACAGGCCGAGGTTGCGGCGCAGCAGGGCGTGCGCGCTGGAGGGGGCGTAGCGGACGCCGCGCAGGGCGAGGGGGATCAGGGCGACGATGACCAGGGCGTTGAAGATGATCGCGGAGGCGATGGCCGAGGTCGGGCTGTGCAGGCCCATGACGTTGAGCTTCTCCAGGCCCTCGTAGCCGGCCACGCCGCCGAACATGGCGGGGACGATCGCGAAGTACTTGGCGACGTCGTTGCAGATGGAGAAGGTGGTGAGCGCGCCGCGGGTGATGAGGAGCTGCTTGCCGATCTGGACGATCTCGATGAGCTTGGTGGGGTCGGAGTCCAGGTCCACCATGTTCCCGGCTTCCTTGGCGGCCGAGGTGCCGGTGTTCATGGCCACGCCCACGTCCGCCTGCGCGAGCGCGGGGGCGTCGTTCGTGCCGTCGCCCGTCATCGCCACGAGCTTGCCGCCGGCCTGCTCCTCGCGGATGCGGGCGAGCTTGTGCTCGGGGGTCGCCTCGGCGATGAAGTCGTCCACGCCGGCCTCGGCTGCGATGGCCTTGGCGGTGAGCGGGTTGTCGCCGGTGACCATGACGGTCCTGATGCCCATGGCGCGCAGTTCGGCGAAGCGGTCGGCGATGCCGGGCTTGACGACGTCCTTGAGGTGGACGGCGCCGAGGACCCGGCAGCCGTCGGGGTCCTCCAGGGCGACGAGCAGCGGGGTGCCGCCGCCGGCCGCGATGGAGTCCGCGATCCAGGCGGCCTCGGCGGGGACGTCGCCGCCGCGCCGGGTCACCCACTGCGCGACGGCGCTACCGGCGCCCTTGCGGATGCGGCAGAACTCCCCGTCGTAGGCGAAGTCGGCCCCGCTCATCCGCGTCTGCGCGGAGAACGGCACGAAGCGGCCGTGCGCGAGCTCGCCGTCGCCGTGCCGGATCCCGTATTGCTGCGCGAGGGTGACGATGGAGCGGCCCTCGGGCGTCTCGTCGGCCAGGGAGGCGAGCTGGGCGGCGTCGGCCAGCAGCTCGTGCGGGACGCCCTTGACGGGCACGAAGGCGGCCGCTTGGCGGTTCCCCAGGGTGATGGTGCCGGTCTTGTCCAGGAGGAGCGTGTTGACGTCCCCTGCGGCCTCCACGGCCCGTCCGGACAGCGCGAGGACGTTGCGCTGGACGAGGCGGTCCATGCCGGCGATGCCGATCGCCGACAGCAGGGCGCCGATGGTCGTGGGGATGAGAGTGACGAGAAGTGCGACGAGGACGGTGATGGTCTGCGGGGCGCCGGCCCAGCCCGCCATGGGCTGGAGCGACACCACCGCCAGGATGAAGATCACGGTCAGGGAGGCGAGCAGGATGTTCAGGGCCAGCTCGTTGGGCGTCTTCCGCCGGCTGGTGCCCTCGACCAGGGCGATCATGCGGTCGAGGAAGGTGTGGCCGGGGCGCGAGGTGATGCGGACGACGATCCGGTCGGAGAGCACCTTCGTCCCGCCGGTGACGCCCGAGCGGTCGCCGCCGGCCTCGCGGATGACCGGCGCGGACTCGCCCGTGATGGCCGACTCGTCCACCGACGCGACGCCGTCGACGACCTCGCCGTCGCCGGGGATGGTCCCGCCCGCCTCCACGCACACGAAGTCCTGCGGGCGCAGGTCCGCGGCGACCACGCGCTCCTCGTACCAGTCGCGCCGGTCCATGCCGACCCGCCACGAGCGCAGGCGGCGGGCGACGGTGGTGTCGCGGGTGCGGCGCAGCGTCTCGGCCTGGGCCTTGCCGCGGCCCTCGGCGACGGCCTCGGCCAGGTTGGCGAAGAGGACGGTCAGCCACAGCCAGACGCTGATGAGCCAGGTGAAGGCGGACGGGTCGAGGAGCGCGGAGAGGGTGGTGAGGACGGAGCCGGCCTCGACCACGAACAGCACCGGGTGCTTGACCATGACCCTGGGGTGCAGCTTGCGGAAGGCGTCCGGGAGGGAGGCCGCGAGCTGGCGGAGGTCGACGGCACCGCCCGCCACCCTCCGGTGCCGTTTCCGCCCGGCGGGCGGGGCGGGGAGGGGAGTGACGACGTTCTCTTCGGGCTGTCCGGACTGGCCGGACTGTTCGGGCAGCAGGTGAAGCGACAACGGGCCGGCCTTCGACGGAGGTGGGTGATCACCTCAGCCAACCGTCCGGGCACGGTCCGTCACCTGATCCTTACGCGCCCTTGTCGGGCGGCGGGTCCGGGCTGACGCACCTTTGACGCGGCCGTACGGGTCTCGACGCGGCCGTACGGGCTCCCTGGACGCGAAAGCGCCGGGCGGCCGGTTTCCCGGCCCGCCCGGCGCTCGGCGGTCAGCGCTCGCGCCCTGCGCGGGGGTGACGTCAGGCGCGCGAGGCGGCGATCTGCCGCGACATGATCGTCGTCAGCTCGTACGCCGCGTGGGACGCGGCCACCGAGGTGATCTCGGCGTGGTCGTAGGCCGGGGCGACCTCGACCAGGTCCGCGGAGACCAGGTTGCAGGAGGACAGGCCGCGGATGATCTCCAGCAGCTCGCGGGAGGTGAGGCCGCCGGCCTCCGGGGTGCCGGTGCCGGGGGCGTGGGCCGGGTCCAGGACGTCGATGTCGATGGAGATGTACAGCGGGCGGTCGCCGACGCGCTGGCGCAGCTGGTCGGCGATCTCGTCGACGCCGCGGCGCATGACGTCGGCGGAGGTGACGATGCCGAAGCCCATCTTCTCGTCGTCCGTCAGGTCCTTCTTGCCGTACAGCGGGCCGCGCGTGCCGACGTGGGAGAGCGCCTCGGTGTCGAGGATGCC
This sequence comes from Streptomyces klenkii, assembly GCF_003626645.1. Taxonomy (GTDB): domain Bacteria; phylum Actinomycetota; class Actinomycetes; order Streptomycetales; family Streptomycetaceae; genus Streptomyces; species Streptomyces klenkii. Next base: position 34,734 of record NZ_RBAM01000018.1, read on the forward strand.
CTCCTCGACGGCCCGGCGGAACGGCGTGCCGTGGGTGTACTCGGCGCCGAAGTAGGTGTCCCAGGTGTCCAGGTGCGCGTCGAAGTGCAGCAGGGCGACGGGGCCGTGCTTCTTGGCGACCGAGCGCAGCAGGGGCAGGGCGATGGTGTGGTCGCCGCCCAGGGTCATCATGCGGGCGCCGGTGCCGAGGATGCCGTCCGCGGCGTCCTCGATGGTCTCGACGGCCTCGTCGATGTTGAACGGGTTCGCGGCGATGTCACCGGCGTCGGCGACCTGCGCGAGGGCGAAGGGCGAGGCGTCCTGGGCCGGGTTGTACGGGCGCAGGAGGCGGGAGGCCTCGCGGATGGCGTTGCCGCCGAAGCGGGCGCCGGGCCGGTAGGAGACGCCGGTGTCGAAGGGGACGCCGACGACGGCCACGTCCGCCGTGCCGACCTCGTCCAGGCGCGGCAGGCGGGCGAAGGTCGCGGGGCCTGCGTAGCGCGGGATGCGGGAGGAGTCGACGGGGCCGCGCGGTTCACGGGGGGCGGGGGTGCTCATGCTGGGGAGCCTCTCGAATCACGGACGCGTTACGGTCGAACCAACGTCGGGGCGGCTGCGGTGGACGTACCCGAGGGTAGGCAGGGCGGCGGATTCCGCACATGTACGTATCAGTGGGTCCGCGTCCTCCATATGGACACCGCGTCCAGCACCGCAGTGATCGGGGGAGACAATGAACGGCATGCCGATACCGACCCGCAGCGAACTGATCGACCACCTCGTCCGTACGCGCATCGCCGGCGCCGTGGCGACCCCACGCGAGAACAACCTCGACCACTACCGCAGGCTCGCGAACGGCGACCGCCGCTACTGGCTGGGGCTGGAACTCGGCGACCGCTGGACGGACGAGCAGGACGTGCTCGCCGTCATGGCGGAGCGCTGCGGCGTCAGCGACGACCTGAACCACCGGGCCGGCCAGGACCACATCGACCCCGAGCTGACCGCCGACGCCCTGGACCGCATGGCGAACGTGCTGCGCAAGGCGGCCGGGAGCCGGCAGCGGGTGCTCTTCGCGACCGGCCACCCGGGCGCCCTGCTCGACGTGCACCGCGCGACCGCGGCGGCGATGCGCGCCGCGGGCTGCGAGGTCGTCCGGATCCCGGGCGGGCTGGGCGCGGACGAGGGCTGCGTGGTGCAGTTCGCGGACGTGGCGGTGTACGAGGGCGGGGCGACGCTCTGGCACACGCACTCCCCCAACCCGATGGCCGCGATCCTCGACGGCCTGCTGCGGGAGGGCCGCCCGCTGCCGGACCTGGTCGTCGCCGACCACGGCTGGGCGGGCTGCGCGGCGCAGCGCGGCATCGACGCGGTGGGCTACGCGGACTCCAACGACCCGGCGCTCTTCCTCGCGGAAGCGGAGGGCACGCTTCAGGTGGCGGTCCCGATGGACGACCACGTGACGGATCCGCGCTTCTACGAGCCGATGACGGCGTACTTGCTGGCCGCGGCGGGGCTCCTCACGGAGGGCTGATCCCGCCAGCCGTGGTCAGCCCTCCGCGGTTCAGCCCTCCGCGGGGCCGGGGCCGCCGTTCCAGCCGCGCACGCACAGCCATGCGCCGCCCCAGAGCAGGGCGGCTTCCACGCCCCTGAACACGAGGCCGCCCACCAGGTGGGACACCCCCGTCGTCTCGACGAGCGGGCTGTGCCAGAGGAAGGCCACGAGGGCGCCGAGGACGACGCTCAAGCCGCCTCCGGCCATGAGCAATATCCTCGGCGCCGTTCCCATCCGTACGGCCGCGCGTGCCATCCGCGCCCCTCCCTCACACCGGTGACGTCAACTCGCCGATGTTACCGGCCGGTCGAGCGCGGCCGGGGAACCCTGATGACGCCCTCCTGGATCACCGACACCGCCAACTGGCCGCTCTCCGTGCTGCATCTCCCGGGGGCAACCCCCGGACCCCCAGCCGGGGGTCCGGGTCCCGGCCCGGCCTGTCACCTCCCCGGGCGCGGGATCCGGATCACACCCTCCTGGATCACCGACACCGCCAACTGGCCGCTCTCCGTGAAGATGCGGCCCCGGGCCAGGCCGCGGCCGCCCTGGGACGTCGGGCTCTCCTGGTCGTAGAGGAGCCACTCGTCGGCGCGGAACGGGCGGTGGAACCACATCGCGTGGTCCAGGCTCGCGCCGACGACGTCGCCGACGGCCCAGCCGCCGCGGCCGTGGGCCAGGAGGACGGAGTCGAGGAGCGTCATGTCGGAGACGTACGTGGCCAGGCAGATGTGGAGCAGCGGATCGTCCGCCAGTTTGCCGTTGGTACGGAACCAAACCTGCGACTTCGGCTCACGCGGCTCGCCCACGCTGCCGAACGGCGGCTCGTCCGCGTACCGCAGGTCGACCGCGGAGCGGGCGTCCAGGATGCGGTCCACGACGCCCGGGCCGCCGAGGAGCGGTGCGTAGCGGCGCAGCGTCTCCGCTGCCGTGGGGAGGGTCTCCGGGGCGGGCGCGGCCGGCATGGCCTCCTGGTGCTCCAGGCCCTCCTCGTGGCGCTGGAAGGACGCGGAGAGGTGGAAGATCGGCTGTCCGTGCTGGACGGCCACCACGCGGCGCGTGGTGAAGGAGCCGCCGTCGCGGATGCGGTCGACGGTGTAGACGATGGGCACGGCGGGGTCGCCGGGCCGCAGGAAGTAGGAGTGCAGGGAGTGCGGCGGGCGGTCGGCGGGGACGGTGCGGCCCGCGGCGACGAGGGCCTGCGCGGCGACCTGGCCGCCGAAGACGCGCGGGACGAGCACGGCGCGGCCGGTGCGGCCCCGGAAGATGTCCTCCTCGATGGGTTCGAGGTCGAGGAGGGCGAGGAGCTCGTCCAGCGGCGTGTGCGGGCCGGCCGCCGGTATGTGCGAAGGAGAAGGAGAAGTAAGGGGCTCGTTCATTGGAGTTCCGGGTCTTACCGGCCTTACAGGCCCATGGACTTGGCGATGATGGAGCGCATGACCTCGCTGGTGCCGCCGTAGATGCGGCTGACGCGGGTGTCTGCGTAGAGGCGGGCGATGGGGTACTCCATCATGTAGCCGTAACCGCCGTGGAGCTGGAGGCACTTGTCGATGACGACGGCGGCCCGCTCGGTGGTGAAGAGCTTGGCGGAGGCGGCGTCGGCGGCGGACAGCTCACCCGCCTCGTGGGCGTCGAGGGCGCGGTCGACGACCGCCTCCATGGCGTCGACGTCGGCCTTGCAGTCGGCGAGCACGAACTTGGTGTTCTGGAAGGACGCGACGGACGTGCCGAAGACCGTCCGGTCCTGCACGTACTCCTTGGCGAACGTGACGGCGGCCGCGGCCTGGGCGTAGGCGGCGACGGCGATGCCGAGCCGCTCCTGCGGCAGGTTCTGCCCCAGGTAGCCGAAGGCCTTGCCCTCCTCTCCGAGGAGGTCCCCGACGGGCACCTTGACGTCGGTGAAGGACAGTTCGGCGGTGTCGGAGGTCTTCAGGCCGAGCTTCTCCAGCTTGCGGCCGACCGCGTACCCCTCGGAGGTGGTGTCCACGGCGAGGATGGAGATGCCGGCGCGGCGGTCCCCGGGGGCGGGCGGGGCGGTGCGGGCGCAGACGAGCACCCGGTCGGCCTGGACGCCGCCGGTGATGAAGGTCTTGGCGCCGTTGAGGACGTAGTGCGTGCCGTCCTCGGACAGCTTGGCCGTGGTCTTCATGCCGGCGAGGTCGGAGCCGGTGCCGGGCTCGGTCATGGCGATGGCGGTCATCATGTCGCCGGAGACGAAGGGCGGCAGCCAGCGCCGCTTCTGCTCCTCGGTGGCGTACTTGAGGAGGTACGGCAGGCACAGCGCGGTGTGCACGCTGCTGCCGCCGAAGCTGACGCCCGCGCGGGCGCACTCCTCGGTGATGACGGCGTGGAACTTGAAGCCGCCGCCCTCACCCGCGCCGCCGTACTCCTCGGGCACCTCGATGCCGAAGACGCCGAGGTCGCCGAGCTTCTTGTAGAACTCGCGCGGGACGGCGCCGGCCTCGCGCCACTCGTCGTAGACGGGCACGACCTCGGTCGCGATGAAGTCGCGGATCGTCGTGCGGAAGGCCTCGTGGTCCGTGTTGTACACCGTGCGACGCATTGGCTGCCATTCCCCTCGTGCGGGCCCGGGGACCCCGGGCTCATGCCTGGCCAAGCGCTTGCTCAGGCGAAGCTACCGGGGAGTCACCAGGACTGTCCAGAGCCGGTTGAGCCGTACGGGTGACGGCCCGGGGCGGCATCCGCGGCCGTATCTCCGCGGACCCGGGCCACGCGTCCGGCCGCGCCCCCGGGCTACGCCTCCGGCCGCGTCCCGCCGTCCGACAGCGCCGCGAACGCCCCGTGGGCCAGCCTGCGCAGCAGGGCCGCGGTGGCCTCGCGGCCGGGGAGGGCGCCGGGCCGGCCGAGGTGGGGGGTGGAGTTGAGCAGGCCGAAGACGGCGTGGACGGCGGCGCGGACCTCCGCCTCGTACGGATCCGGGTGGAGCCGGCGGACGACGTCGACCCACAGCTCCACGTACTGCCGCTGGAGCGAGCGCACCTGCTTGCGGTCGCTGTCGCGCAGCTGGCCCAGCTCGCGGTCGTGGAGGGTGATCAGCGCCCGGTCGTCCAGGGCGAAGTCGATGTGCCCGTCGATGAGGGAGCCGAGGACGGCGGCCGGGCCCCCGCCCGCCGAGGCGGCCTCGATGACGCGGCGGCGCCCGCCCGCGAAGAGCCGCTCGCTGATGCCGACCAGGAGCTCGGCGAGCATCGCGTCCTTGCCGGCGAAGTGCCGGTAGAGGCCGGGGCCGCTGATCCCGACGGCGGCCCCTATCTCGTCGACCCCCACGCCGTGGAAGCCGCGCTCGGCGAAGAGCCGGGCCGCCTCGCTGAGGATCTGCTCGCGGCGGGTGGGGGCGGCCTGGGCCGGGGTGCGGGTTGGTGCGTCGTTCACGAAAGTGATTCTAGACAGCGGCGTTAGTGGTCGTTAACCTGAAGGGAAAGTGTTAACGCTCATTAACCGAGCGGGATCATGGGCCGAGCAAGGGAGCTCGAGTACATGCAGCAGGCACCGGCGCTGGGGAGCGCCGCCGATCCGGCGTCCGACGCCTGGCGGGTGAACGAGGCGGCGCACCGCGAGCTGTCCGCGGGACTGCGGGAGCGGCTGGCCGCGGCCCGGCTGGGCGGCGGCCCGAAGGCCAGGGAGCGGCACACCTCCCGCGGCAAGCTCCTGCCGCGCGACCGGGTCGATGCCCTGCTGGACCCCGGCTCGCCGTTCCTGGAGATCGCCCCGCTCGCCGCCGACGGGATGTACGGCGGGGCTGCACCGGCCGCGGGCGTGATCGCGGGCATCGGCCGGGTCTCCGGCCGCGAGACGGTGATCGTCGCCAACGACGCCACCGTCAAGGGCGGCACGTACTACCCGATGACGGTCAAGAAGCACCTGCGCGCCCAGGAGATCGCCCTGGAGAACAGGCTGCCGTGCCTGTATCTGGTGGACTCGGGCGGCGCCTTCCTGCCCATGCAGGACGAGGTCTTCCCCGACCGCGACCACTTCGGCCGGATCTTCTACAACCAGGCCCGGATGTCCGGCGCGGGCATCCCGCAGATCGCCGCCGTCCTCGGCTCCTGCACCGCCGGCGGCGCCTACGTGCCGGCGATGAGCGACGAGGCGGTGATCGTCCGCGGCCAGGGCACGATCTTCCTGGGCGGCCCGCCGCTGGTGAAGGCCGCCACGGGCGAGGTCGTCACCGCCGAGGAGCTCGGCGGCGGCGAGGTCCACTCGAAGGTCTCGGGCGTCACCGACCACCTCGCCGAGGACGACGCCCACGCCCTGCGCATCGTCCGCACGATCGTGTCCACGCTGCCCGGGCGGGGCGCGCTCCCCTGGGGCGTCGAGCCGGCCGAGGAGCCCGCCGCCGACCCCGCGGGGCTCTACGGCGCCGTTCCGGTGGACTCCCGCACGCCGTACGACGTGCGCGAGGTCATCGCCCGCGTCGTCGACGGCTCGCGGTTCGCCGAGTTCAAGGCGGAGTTCGGGCAGACGCTGGTGACCGGCTTCGCCCGGATCCACGGCCACCCCGTCGGCATCGTCGCCAACAACGGCATCCTGTTCTCCGAATCCGCCCAGAAGGGCGCGCACTTCATCGAGCTGTGCGACCAGCGCGGCATCCCCCTGGTCTTCTTGCAGAACATCTCCGGCTTCATGGTCGGCCGGCAGTACGAGGCGGGCGGCATCGCCAAGCACGGCGCGAAGATGGTCACAGCCGTGGCCTGCGCCCGCGTCCCCAAGCTCACCGTCGTCATCGGCGGCTCCTACGGCGCGGGCAACTACTCGATGTGCGGCCGGGCCTATTCGCCGCGCTTCCTGTGGATGTGGCCCAACGCCAAGATCTCCGTCATGGGCGGCGAGCAGGCGGCCTCCGTCCTGGCCACCGTCAAGCGCGATCAGCTGGAGTCCCGCGGCGAGGCCTGGAGCGCCGAAGAGGAAGAGGCGTTCCGCGCCCCCGTCCGCGAGCAGTACGAGACCCAGGGCAGCGCCTACTACGCCACCGCACGGCTGTGGGACGACGGCGTCATCGACCCCCTGGAGACCCGGCAGGTGCTGGGCCTGGCGCTGACAGCCTGCGCCAACGCCCCCCTGCCCGAGAAGGACCCCACCGCGCCCGGCTACGGCGTCTTCCGGATGTGAGGCGGAGCATGTTCGAGACTGTCCTTGTCGCCAACCGCGGCGAGATCGCCGTACGGGTCATCCGTACGCTGCGCGCGCTCGGCATCCGCTCGGTCGCCGTGTTCAGCGACGCCGACGCGGAGGCCCGGCACGTCCGCGAGGCCGACACCGCCGTGCGGATCGGCCCGGCCGCCGCCGCGGAGAGCTATCTGTCGATACCGCGCCTCCTGGAGGCCGCCGCCCGCACCGGCGCCCAGGCCGTCCACCCCGGCTACGGCTTCCTCGCCGAGAACGCCGCCTTCGCCCGCGCCTGCGCCGATGCCGGCCTCGCCTTCATCGGGCCGCCCGCCGGCGCCGTCGAGCTGATGGGCGACAAGATCCGTGCCAAGGAGACCGTGCAGGCCGCGGGCGTGCCCGTGGTGCCCGGCTCCTCCGGCAGCGGCCTGACCGACGCGGAGCTCGCGGCCGCCGCCCTCGGCATCGGCATGCCCGTCCTGCTCAAGCCCTCCGCGGGCGGCGGCGGCAAGGGCATGCGCCTGGTGCGCGACGCTTCGCTGCTCGGCGAGGAGATCGCCGCCGCCCGGCGCGAGGCCCGCGGCTCCTTCGGCGACGACACCCTGCTCGTCGAGCGCTGGGTCGACCGGCCCCGCCACATCGAGATCCAGGTCCTGGCCGACGGCCACGGCCACGTCATCCACCTGGGCGAGCGCGAGTGCTCCCTGCAACGCCGCCACCAGAAGATCATCGAGGAGGCGCCCTCGCCGTTCCTCGACGAGGCCACGCGCGCCGCCATGGGCGAGGCGGCCGTCCAGGCCGCCCGCTCCTGCGGCTACGCGGGCGCGGGCACGGTCGAGTTCATCGTGCCGGGCGACGACCCCTCCTCGTACTACTTCATGGAGATGAACACCCGCCTCCAGGTCGAGCACCCCGTCACCGAGCTGATCACCGGCCTGGACCTCGTCGAGTGGCAGGTCCGCGTCGCGGCCGGCGAGGAGCTGACCCTGCGCCAGGAGGACGTGACCCTCACCGGGCACGCGGTCGAGGCCCGCATCTGCGCCGAGACCGCGCGCGTGAGCGGTGACGGCGCCCGCGTCGACTTCCTGCCCTCCGCGGGCACCGTGCGGCTGCTGCGCGAGCCGGCGGGCGAGGGCGTCCGCGTCGACTCCGGCCTGTCGGAGGGCACGGACGTCGGCACGTCCTACGACCCCATGCTCGCCAAGGTCATCGCCCACGGCCCGGACCGGGCCACGGCCCTGCGCCGCCTGCGCGCCGCCCTCGCCGGCACGGTCGTCCTCGGCGTCGACACCAATGCGGGCTTCCTGCGGCGGCTGCTGGCGCATCCGGACGTGGTGGCGGGCGCGCTCGACACGGGCCTCGTCGACCGCGACGCGGTCACGCTGGTGGAGCAGGAGGTGCCGGCCGAGGCGTACGCGGCAGCGGCACTGCTGCGGCAGCAGGGGCTGGAGCCCGTGCCCCACGGCTGGGTGGACCCGTTCTCGGCCCCGTCGGGCTGGCGCCTGGGCGGCGAGGCGGCATGGACGCCGCACCACCTGCGCGTGCCGGGCCACGAGCCGGTGACGGTGCGGGTGCGCGGCACCGCGCGCCATGCGCAGGTGGTCGTGGACGCCCCCGTGCCCGCCACGGGCAGCGGGCAGCTCCCGGCCCCGGGCGGCACCGCGGACACCGCGCAGCCCGCAGCGGTTCCGGTCTCCGCCGGGCTGGCGGCCGACGGGCGCGGCGCGGCCGGCGGCGCACAGCCGGCGCCGCACCCGGGGGCCGGCGCCGGAGGCGGCATCACCCTCCACTACGACGGTGTCACCCGGCACTTCACCGCCGCCCCCGGCCCGGAGGGCACCTGGCTCGGCCGCGACGGCGACGCCTGGCACCTGCGCGACCACGACCCCGTCGGGGCCGCGGGCGGCGGCGCGGGAGCCGCCGGCGTGGACACCCTCACCGCCCCCATGCCCGGCACCGTCACCGTCGTCAAGGCGGCCGTGGGCGACTTCGTCAGCGCCGGGCAGAGCCTCCTCGTGGTGGAGGCCATGAAGATGGAGCACGTCATCTCCGCCCCGCACGACGGCACCGTCGCCGAGCTGGACGTGACGCCCGGCGCCACCGTGGCCATGGACCAGGTCCTGGCCGTCGTCACCCCCGCCGCCGGCCCCGCGGAGGAATCATGATCAGCGGACTGCCCATGGCCGTGCCCGAGCCCGGCCTCCCGCCCCGCGTCCGGATCCACGAAGTGGGCCCCCGCGACGGCTTGCAGAACGAGAAGGCGGTCGTCCCGGTCGAGGTGAAGGCGGAGTTCATCCGCCGCCTCGCCGCGGCCGGCCTCGGCACCGTCGAGGCCACGAGCTTCGTGCACCCCAAGTGGGTGCCGCAGCTCGCGGACGCCGAGCGGCTGCTGCCCCTGCTGGACGGCGTGGCCGCCCGGCTGCCCGTCCTCGTGCCCAACGCCCGCGGCCTGGAGCGCGCCCGCGCCCTCGGCGCCCGCGAGGTCGCCGTCTTCGGCAGCGCCACGGAGTCCTTCGCCAAGGCCAACCTCAACCGCACGGTCGACGAGTCGCTGGAGATGTTCGCCCCGGTCGTGGCCGAGGCGCGCGAGGCGGGCCTCGCGGTCCGCGGCTATCTGTCCATGTGCTTCGGCGACCCCTGGGAGGGCGCCGTCCCCCTGGAGCAGGTCGTCCGGGTGGCCCGCCGCCTGCTGGACCTCGGCTGCGGCGAGCTGAGCCTCGGCGACACGATCGGCGTGGCCACGCCCGGCCACGTCACCGCCCTGCTGACCGCCCTGAATGAGGCGGGCGTGGAGACCGGCCGGCTCGCCGTCCACTTCCACGACACCTACGGCCAGGCCCTGGCCAACACCCTGGCCGCCCTGCGGCACGGCGTCACCACGGTCGACGCCTCCGCCGGCGGCCTCGGCGGCTGCCCGTACGCGAAGAGCGCCACGGGCAATCTCGCCACCGAAGACCTCGTCTGGATGCTCGACGGCCTCGGTATCGACACCGGGGTCGACCTCGGCCTGCTCACCGCCACGAGCGTGTGGATGGCCGAGCACCTGGGGCGGCCCAGCCCCTCCCGTACCGTCCGTGCCCTCTCTCCACAGGAGTCCTGAGCCATGCCGCTGGACCACCGCCTCACCCCCGAGCACGAGGAACTCCGCCGCACCGTGGAGGAGTTCGCACACGACGTGGTCGCCCCCAAGATCGGCGACTTCTACGAGCGCCACGAGTTCCCGTACGAGATCGTGCGGGAGATGGGCCGCATGGGGCTGTTCGGGCTGCCGTTCCCCGAGGAGTACGGCGGCATGGGCGGCGACTACCTGGCCCTCGGCCTGGCCCTGGAGGAGCTGGCCCGGGTCGACTCGTCGGTCGCCATCACCCTGGAGGCCGGCGTCTCGCTCGGCGCCATGCCGGTCTTCCGCTTCGGCACTGAGGAGCAGAAGCGCGCCTGGCTGCCGAAGATGTGCTCCGGCGAGGTCCTGGGCGCCTTCGGCCTGACCGAGCCCGAGTGCGGCTCGGACGCGGGCGGCACGCGCACCACCGCCCGGCTGGACGAGGCCACCGGCGAATGGGTGATCAACGGCACCAAGTGCTTCATCACCAACTCCGGCACGGACATCACCGGCCTGGTCACCGTCACCGCGGTCACCGGCCGCACGCCCGAGGGCAAGCCGCTGATCTCCTCGATCATCGTCCCCTCGGGCACGCCCGGCTTCACCGTCGCCGCCCCCTACTCCAAGGTCGGCTGGAACGCCTCCGACACCCGCGAGCTGTCCTTCTCCGACGTCCGCGTCCCGAAGGCCAACCTGCTGGGCGAGGAGGGGCGCGGCTACGCCCAGTTCCTGCGGATACTGGACGAGGGCCGGATCGCGATCTCGGCGCTGGCCACGGGCCTGGCGCAGGGCTGCCTGGACGAGTCGGTGAAGTACGCCAAGGAGCGGCAGGCGTTCGGCCGGCCGATCGGCGCCAACCAGGCCATCCAGTTCAAGCTGGCCGACATGGAGATGCGGGCGCACACGGCGCGGCTCGCCTGGCGCGATGCCGCGTCCCGGCTGGTGCACGGCGAGCCGTTCAAGAAGGAGGCCGCCCTGGCCAAGCTGTACTCGTCGGAGATCGCGGTGACCAACGCCCGCGAGGCCACGCAGATCCACGGCGGCTACGGCTTCATGAACGAGTACCCGGTGGCCCGGATGTGGCGCGACTCCAAGATCCTGGAGATCGGCGAGGGCACGAGCGAGGTCCAGCGGATGCTGATCGCCCGCGAACTGGGGTTCGCGGGCTAACGGGGCCGGGCGGCCTCGCCGGCCGACACCCTTCAATCCGCCGCGGCGGCGCTCAGCCCCCGCGGCGGATTCCGGCGGTGCCGGACCACCGGCCAGGCAGGCTCGGCACCGCCGAGATCCGCCGTAGTGGCTGAGCGCCGCTGCGGCGGAAAGAAGAGTGCGGCCCCGTGCTCTTCACACCGGGGCTTGCACTCTTGATCTGCCGGGCCGGAGCCCGGCCCCGTGACCCGGTCACGTCACAAGCCACGGCACCTGGGGTGAGCGGTAGTACGTGATGCCGAGCTCGTCCCAGCGCGGGCCCTGCGCGGCCAGCCGCACCCGGTAGGCCGCCCAGTCGTGCGTGGCCGGCGGGGACCAGCCGAGTTCGGCGATGCCCGCCAGCCGCGGGAACGCCATGTACTCCAGCTGCGCGCTCGTGCTGATCGTCTCCGTCCACAGCGGCGCCTCGACGCCCGCCACGGCCGCGGCGGGCACGCCCGCCAGGTAGCCGCCGGGGTCCCAGTCGTAGGACTGCCGCACCTCGACCAGGCCCGCCCAGCTCAGGCCCAGTGGCGTGTCCTTGGTGTACTTCATGTCGAGGTACGCCCGGTCCGCGGGCGAGAGGATCAGCCCCGCGCCCGCCCGCGCCGCGGCGGCGACCCGGTCGCGCTCGGCAGCGCCCGTACCGCCGTAGCCCCAGTACTGCAAGAGCGCGCCGGGCGCCGGGCGGGCCCCCGCCAGCTGGTGCCAGCCGATGACGGTCTTGCCGTGCCGGGCGACGACGGGCTGCACCCGGTCCATGAAGGCCGCGTAGTCCGCCGGGCCGGTCGAGTGCGCCTCGTCGCCGCCGATGTGCAGGTACGGCCCCGGAGTGAGCGCCGCGAGCTCGCCGACGACGTCCTCGACGAAGTCGTACGTGTCCGGCTTCGCCACGCACAGCGAGCTGAAGCCGACCTCCGTGCCCGTGTAGAGGGGACGCGCGACGCCGTCGCAGTTCAGCCGGGCGTACGAGGCGAGGGCCGCGTTGGTGTGCCCGGGCATGTCGATCTCCGGCACCACGGTGACGTAGCGGCTCGCGGCGTGCCGGACGATCTCGCGGTAGTCGTCCTTGCTGTAGAAGCCGCCCGGGCCGCCGCCCACCTGCGTGCTGCCGCCGTGCGCGGCCAGCCGGGGCCACGCGTCGACGGCGATGCGCCACCCCTGGTCGTCGGAGAGGTGCAGGTGGAGGGCGTTGTACTTGTAGAGGGCGAGCTGGTCGACGTACCGCTTCACCTGGTCGACGGTGAAGAAGTGCCGCGCGACGTCGAGCATCGCGCCGCGGTAGCCGTAGCGCGGCGCGTCGGTGACGACGCCGCCCGCCACGGTCCAGGGCCCGGGCTGCCGGGCGGTGCTCCCGGCGCGGGCGGGCAGCAGCTGCCGGAGGGTCTGGACGCCGTGGAAGAGCCCGGCGCCCTCCCGTGCGGAGATCGTCACGGAGCGGGAGGTGACGGACAGCCGGTAGCCCTCGCCGCCGCTCCCGCCCTCCCCCTCGTCGAGCACCAGGCGGATGCCGGGCCCGTCCGTCCCGCCGGGCAGGACCGGCAGCCGGTAGCCGGTCGAGGGGCGCAGCAGCCCCGCCAGGTAGCCGCCGATCCGCGCGGCCTCCGGGTTGCCGGGCGGCACCCGTACGGCGGTGCGGGCCGTGATCTCGTACGGGTCCCCGCCGGGCCGCACGGACGCGGGGGCGGGCACGACCTGGCCGAGCGGGGCGGGGCCGCCGGGCTCCGCGGCCCGGGCCGGGGCGGCCGTCCCGGCGGCCGCGAGGAGCAGCAGGGCGATGCCGGTGGCGGCCAGGCGTCTCGTGGTTGCGAAGCTCGTGCGTCTCAAGAGGAAATCCCTTCGGCGTACCGCTCACGGGAATTCACGCGTACGAACGACCACTTGGGTATCGCCGGCCCCGGCCCGCGTCAAGGTCCGCGGTACGGGCCGAGGTCCGTGGCGGGATCCGTGCCGGGGTCCGCGCACGTCCTGGTCCGCACCTTCCCGAGCGTACGTGCCTGAGAGAATCCCCCCATGGCTGAGATCCTCCAGAAGGACGGCACGTGGACCTTCGACGGCGAAACGATACGGATCGTCCCCGGCCGCGAGCGCGGCGTGCACCTGATGCGCCAGACCCTCGGTGAACTGACCGTTCCGCTGTCCGCCGTGGCGGGGATCGCCCACGAGCCGGGCCGCAAGAGCGGGCGCCTGCGGCTGCGGCTGCGCGACGGGGCGGACCCCCTGCTCCAGGTCGCGCGGGGCCGGCTGCCGGACGCCGCCGATCCGTATCAGCTGGCGGTGGAGGCCGACCGCGCGGGCGTCGCCGAGTACTTCGTGGACGAGGTGCGCAACGCCCTCCTCCTGGACCAGGTGCCGGACGGCCCCTCGGACCGCTACCTCCTGCCCGGCCCGACGCTGCCGCTGTCGGTCGGCGCGGGCGACGGCACGGTCACCTTCGACGGCGAGCGGATCCGCCTGGAGTGGAACTGGAAGACCGAGGAGGGCAAGAAGTCCGCCGGTACGCAGTCCCTCGCCCTGGCGGACGTCCGCTCGGTGGAGTGGATGCCCTCCATGGGCCTGGAGAACGGCTACCTCCGCTTCGTGGTCCTGCGGGAGCCGACCAAGGCCCCGCCCAAGCACGATCCCCATGCGATCGAGCTCTTCGGCTTCAAGAAGGACCCGCTGATGGCGATGGTGGGCGCCGCCGTCGTGGCCCGGCTGCCGCACCCGTCCGGCGCCGGGGCGCGCGGCGCGGCCCCCTCGCTCGCCAAGGCCCCGGACGCCCCCGCGGCCCTCGCCGGGCCCGCTCCCGGCGCCCCTTCCGGCGATTCCGATCACGACGCCCTGCTGCGGCGGCTGCGGGAGCTCGGTGAGCTGCACCGCGCCGGGATCCTGACCGAGGAGGAGTTCACCGCGGCGAAACAGGCCGTATTGAAGCGTTTCTAGGCGATTCGCGCCCCCATTCCACCCACCCCTGCCCGATTTCGGGCAGGATTCTTGCGAATGTTGTCGATAGCCCTCAGTATCGACGGGTGCTCGAACGCCGTATGAATCATGACGACCTGGTGGATCACCTGGTGCGCAGCACGCCGCTTCAGCGCGGCGAGGCCGCCCGGGTGGTCCTGGACGTCCTGGCGTACTTCGACGAGACGACCGAGAGCTTCGTCCGCCGCCGCCACCGCGAGCTGCAGTCCGGCGGGCTGCGCAACGCGGAGATCTTCGAGCGGATCTCGGCGGAGCTGCCGCACCGTGCGGTGGCGCCGCCGGAGCTCTCGCTGCGGCAGCTGCGCCGCATCGTCTACGGCTGAGCCGGCAGGAGCGGCGCCGCCACCGCCGCCCGGGCCGCCGGGCACCACTGATCATTTCTCTGGGAGGGTCACCACATGTGTGGAATCGTCGGATACATCGGTAAGCGCGACGTCGCGCCGCTGCTGCTCGAGGGGCTGCAGCGCCTGGAGTACCGCGGCTACGACTCCGCGGGCATCGCGCTGCACGCCGGCGGCAAGACCGGTGGCCTGAAGTCCGCCAAGGCCAAGGGCCGCGTCCGCGAGCTGGAGTCCCGCCTTCCCAAGCGCTTCAACGGCACCACGGGCATCGCCCACACCCGCTGGGCCACCCACGGCGCGCCGAACGACGTCAACGCCCACCCGCACCTGGACGCCGAGGAGAAGGTCGCCGTCGTCCACAACGGCATCATCGACAACGCCTCCGACCTGCGCACCAAGCTGACGGCCGAGGGCTTCACCTTCGTCTCCGACACCGACACCGAGGTCCTGGCGCACCTGATCGCCCGCTCCGAGGCCGGCACGCTGGAGGAGAAGGTCCGCGAGGCCGTCAAGCACATCGAGGGCACGTACGGCATCGCCGTCCTGCACGCGGACTTCCCGGACCGCATCGTCGTCGCCCGCAACGGCTCCCCCGTGGTGCTGGGCATAGGCGAGAAGGAGATGTTCGTCTCCTCCGACGTCGCCGCCCTGGTCTCCCACACCCGCCAGGTCGTCACCCTCGACGACGGCGAGATGGCCACCCTGCGCGCCGACGACTACCGCACGTACACCACCGAGGGCTCCTCCACCTCGGCCCAGCCGACCACCGTCGAGTGGGAGGCCGAGTCGTACGACATGGGCGGCCACGACACGTACATGCACAAGGAGATCCACGAGCAGGCCGACGCCGTGGACCGCGCCCTGCGCGGCCGCATCGACGACCGCTTCTCCACCGTGCACCTGGGCGGCCTGAACCTGGACGCCCGCGACGCCCGCGCCGTGCGCCGCGTCAAGATCCTCGGCTGCGGCACCTCGTACCACGCCGGCCAGATCGGCGCCCAGATGATCGAGGAGCTCGCCCGCATCCCCGCGGACGCCGAGCCGGCCTCCGAGTTCCGCTACCGCAACCCGGTCGTGGACCCCGACACCCTCTACATCGCGGTGTCCCAGTCCGGTGAGACCTACGACGTGCTCGCCGCCGTCCAGGAGCTCAAGCGCAAGGGCGCCCGCGTCCTGGGCCTGGTCAACGTGGTCGGTTCCGCGATCGCCCGCGAGACCGACGGCGGCATCTACGTGCACGCCGGCCCCGAGGTCTGCGTCGTCTCCACCAAGTGCTTCACCAACATGGTGGTCTCCTTCGGCCTGCTCGCCCTGCACCTCGGCCGCACCCGCGACCTGTCCGTCGCCGACGGCAAGCGGATCATCGAGGGCCTGCGCAAGCTGCCCGGCCAGATCGAGGAGATCCTGGCGAACGAGGAGCAGATCGAGAAGCTGGCCGGCGAGTACGCCGACGCCAAGTCGATGATGTTCATCGGCCGTGTCCGGGGCTACCCGGTGGCCCGCGAGGCCTCGCTGAAGCTCAAGGAGGTCTCGTACATCCACGCCGAGGCCTACCCCGCCTCCGAGCTCAAGCACGGTCCGCTGGCCCTGATCGAGCCGGCCATGCCGACGGTTGCGATCGTCCCGGACGACGAGCTGCTGGAGAAGAACCGCGCCGCCCTGGAGGAGATCAAGGCCCGCAGCGGCCGCATCCTCGCCGTCGCGCACCAGGAGCAGGAGAAGGCCGACCACACGATCGTGGTGCCGAAGAACGAGGACGAGCTGGACCCGATCCTGATGGGCATCCCGCTCCAGCTCTTCGCCTACTACACGGCCAAGGCCATGGGCCGCGACATCGACAAGCCGCGCAACCTGGCGAAGTCCGTCACCGTCGAGTAGTCCCCGCGGGGCCCGCCGCGGCGGCGGGCCTCCCGAAGCCCTCTCGTACCTGTCCGCACCTGTCCGCGACAGGTCCGAGAGGAAACGGCCTTCCCGCACGTGCCACCACGCGCGCGGGAAGGCCGCTTTCCCATGCGCCGGCGTTCGCCCTCGCGCCGGCGGGGATGCCGCCGCTTCCGGGAACCGTCACCTCCCGTACGGCAGCACGCCATCGGGCGGTTCCTACCCGCCCGCGCGGCGCGATCCACCCCCTACGCGCGGGTAGATTCACGGGCCGTCAAGTCCGGGGCAGGAGTCATCACCCGTCCAGGGTGAGGAAGTCGGCTACGGAATAACGACGACGGGACGCTGGGCCCGCCGGGCCAGCCGGCCCGCCACCGAGCCGAAGATCCGCCCGACCAGGCCGTGCGTCGAGCCGACGACGATCGCGTCGGCCGCGTACTCCCGGCCGACCTCCTCCAGTTCGTGGCAGATGTCGCCGCCGCGCTCGACGAGGATCCACGGCACCTCCGACAGATAGTCCGCACAGGCCAGTTCCAGGCCCAGGACCTCGGTGCGGTGGTCGGGGACGTCCACGAAGACGGGCGGCTCGCAGCCCGCCCAGACGGTGGTCGGCAGCCTGTTGGCCACATGGACGATGATCAGCCCGGAGCCGGAGCGCCGGGCCATCCCGATTGCATACGCAAGCGCTCGCTCGCTGGACGTGGAGCCGTCGAAGCCCACCACGACGCCGTGCTGGAACGCCGGATCGCAGGAATGGCGTGTTTCTTCCGCCGCTTCGGGGTGCGCCGCGTGATCGGCGACCCGCTTGCGGTCCGCAGGTTCGGAGAATTCGTGACCGGCCATCGGTATCTCGGCGAAGGGTGTCCTCGGGCGGAGGGAGAGTCGGCGGGTGTGCTCCCCCGGGGTCGGATCTTGGAGGCAAAATCCGTCCGGGATTCATCTTTTCAATCACTTACCCACCAGGGTACGGCGACACTCGCCGCCTGCCCAGAGTCCGACCGGCGGCTCGGAGCCAGGGGTCGCACGGGCGTGGCACGCGGTGCCCGCCCGGACCGCCGGTGGGCCGTAAGGCGGGCGGGCGTTCCCCGGAGCATGCACGAGGGCGGCCCGTAGCGCAATGCCCCGACCGCGCTCCGGGCGTACTCCCGATGCGCTCGGCGCAGTGACCGAGGGCCCCGGCCGGGCGTTGTACCACCGCCAGCCCGCCGCCCCCAGGGAGCGCTCCGTGCCCGGAACCCGTGACCACGCCCGCGACGGCGCCCCGCCGCAGGACTCCCCCGATCCGGTGAGCGACGTGGTCCGCTGGGCCGCCTTCAGCTGCGTGCTCGTCCCCGTGACCCTGTTGATCTGCGGGCAGTCCTTCGGCGGCGCCGCGGGCACGGCGGCCGGGCTCGTCGCCGTCACATGCGCCTGCCGCGCCCTGCTGCGGCAGGCGGAGCGCAGTGCGGCCAGGGCGCTCGCGGAGCAGACGCTCCCGCACCGCGGACGACACGGCCGGACGGGCTCGGGGACGCACCGCGGGGGGCGTCACACCGGCGGCGCAGCGCCGGTCGACTGACCCCTGCGGAGGCCGTGCGCCGGCGTCTCAGCGGGGGACGGCCGAGGGCTGTTTGACACTTTCGCACACCCGCACCCACCACTTTTCAGCCAACTTCAGTCCGAACCCCATACCTTGGCTTGAGACCCCCCTAACAGCCGGTCGACCAGCAAGGAAAGGACCGTGGAGGGCGGTTGCACCCTACGGGGATTGGGCATGGGCGAGAGGCGTACTTTTCACCGAGGCCTGCAAGTGCAACGCTTCGTGATCGAACGCTTCGCGCCAAGTTGCCATGTCGACTTAGAGCCGAGTGGTGAACTGGTCACTGCGTCTCCATTCGACGCAGTAGATTCGATCTTGGCCATGACCGGCGGGGGAACCGTTCAGGACCGAGGGGAAACGTGCAGGACCGAGAGGACTCGACCGCCGAGGGGGGCTTAGCGCCATGAGCCAGGACTCCACGACCGTACCGGAGACCACGCGCAAGCTCTCCGGACGCCGCCGCCGGGAGATCGTCGCAGTGCTGCTTTTCAGCGGCGGCCCCATCTTCG
Source organism: Streptomyces klenkii (assembly GCF_003626645.1). GTDB lineage: Bacteria > Actinomycetota > Actinomycetes > Streptomycetales > Streptomycetaceae > Streptomyces > Streptomyces klenkii. The sequence goes on from NZ_RBAM01000018.1 coordinate 52,945, forward strand.
AAAGCTCCATTCCGCTCTCCGTGTTCGGCATCGACCGACAGGACGCCGGAGTCCCCCGCTACCGCTTGCTGGTGTGCGCGGGCGAAGATGTGCCATTGCGAACAACCGGCGGCCTGGAATTGACCGCACCGTACGGCCTGGAGGCGCTCTCCCGGGCCGGCACCGTCGTCGTACCGGCCTGGCGGTCGATCACCCAGCCGCCGCCCACCGCCGCACTCGACGCACTGCGCCGCGCCCATGAAGAGGGCGCCCGCATCGTCGGGCTGTGCACCGGGGCCTTCGTACTGGCCGCGGCGGGACTGCTCGACGGCAGGCCCGCCACCACCCACTGGATGTACGCGCCCACGCTCGCCAAGCGCTATCCGTCGGTCCACGTGGACCCGCGGGAGCTCTTCGTCGACGACGGCGACGTACTGACTTCCGCGGGCACCGCGGCAGGCATCGACCTGTGCCTGCACATCGTCCGCACCGACCACGGAGCCGACGCGGCCGGGGCCCTGGCCCGCCGGCTCGTCGTCCCGCCGCGCCGCAGCGGCGGACAGGAGCGCTACCTCGACAGGTCTTTACCGGAGGAGATCGGCGCCGACCCGCTCGCCGAGGTCGTCGCCTGGGCGCTGGAGCACCTCCACGAGCAGTTCGACGTGGAGACGCTCGCCGCCCGTGCGTACATGTCCCGCCGGACCTTCGACCGGCGGTTCCGCTCGCTCACCGGAAGCGCGCCTTTGCAGTGGCTGATCACCCAGCGGGTGCTCCAGGCACAGCGGCTGCTGGAGACCTCCGACTATTCGGTGGACGAGGTCGCCGGCCGCTGCGGGTTCCGCTCCCCGGTGGCGCTGCGCGGGCACTTCCGCAGGCAGCTGGGGTCCTCCCCCGCCGCCTACCGGGCGGCGTACCGCGCGCGCAGGCCCCAGAGCGGCTCGGCCGACCGCCCCGAGCGGGCCGAGCGCGAGGGGCGTACGGAGCGGGAGCGTCCGGACCGGTTCGACCGGCCCGAGCTCGGCGAGCAGCGGACCGGGGAGCCGTCGGTGATGGCGCTCCGGCGGGCCGCCATGACTCCGGCCCACGCCGCCTCCGGCGCGGGCGGGGTCCTCGGCGGACCGCCGCCGGCGCACGGCGGGCACCCGGGCCACGGCCCGCACGGCGCCCATCCGGGCATTCCGGGCGTACCGGGCGGACATAGTGGAGGATACGGGGTGAATGCCACGGAGCCGGGTAAGCCGGAGTCGGACCTCTACACCCCACGCCTGCCCGGCCAGCGGGAGCGCCCCGTAGGGTGAGGAGCATGAACGATCGCATGGTGTGGATCGACTGCGAGATGACCGGGCTCTCGCTGTCGGACGACGCGCTCATCGAGGTGGCTGCCCTGGTGACCGACTCGGAGCTGAACATCCTCGGCGACGGCGTGGACATCGTCGTCCGCCCGCCCGCCGAGGCCCTCGTCACCATGCCCGAGGTGGTGCGCCAGATGCACACGGCTTCCGGGCTGCTCGCGGAGCTGGACAAGGGCACCACCCTGGAGGACGCCGAGCAGCAGGTCCTCGCCTACGTCCGCGAGCACGTCGCGGAGCCGGGCAAGGCCCCGCTGTGCGGGAACTCGGTCGGCACCGACCGCGGCTTCCTCGCGCGGGACATGCCCGCCCTGGAGTCCCACCTGCACTACCGGATCGTCGATGTGTCGTCGGTGAAGGAGCTGGCCCGCCGCTGGTATCCGCGGGCCTACTTCTCCAGCCCCAAGAAGAGCGGCAACCACCGCGCTCTCGCCGACATCCGCGAGTCGATCGCCGAGCTCCGCTACTACCGCGAGGCGATCTTCGTGCCGCAGCCCGGCCCGGACTCCGACACGGCGAAGGCCATCGCGGCCAAGCACGTCCTGCCCGCCAAGGCGGTGTGACACAGCTCGCTCCCGGCTCGGCCGAAAGCCGGGAGCGAGCACCCCCGAAGACCCTGTAGACTTCTTCTCGGCCGGTGGGAAACACGCCGGACGACATGGTGGGTATAGCTCAGCTGGCAGAGCACCTGGTTGTGGTCCAGGATGTCGCGGGTTCAAGTCCCGTTACTCACCCTGACAGAGGGCCCCGGTTCGCGGAAGCGGACCGGGGCCCTTGTCGTTTGCGGCCCCCTTCCCCGTTCCCCCGGGCGGCAGGCCGCGCGTACGCCGTCCGGCGTCAGTCCGCGGCGTGTCGCTCCAGGAAGGACGCGACCGACGGCGAGCCGCCGTACCGGCCGCCGAGCAGCCCGGCCGTGGCGGCGAGCATCGCCCGGATCCGCGCCGAGCGGACGTCGGCCAGCAGATCCAGCGCGCGCTCCCCGGCGGCCGCCGCCGCGTCCGGCGCGCCGGCCCGGGCCAGGTCGCCCGCGAGCTGCGCGGTGAAGAGGGCGGTGTTGCGGGCGAAGTGGGCGTCCTGGAGGTCGACGGCGCGCCGCGCGTGCACGGCCGCCCGCCGCCAGTCGCCGAGCGCCGACCGGCACTGCGCCTCCAGCCCCTCCAGTTCGGCCTCGCCGAAGAAGCTCATCCACTCGGGGTCCGCGTCGCCCGGGCCGCGGCCGAAGAGCGTCCGCGCCCGCAGCAGGGCGGCCTCGCAGGCGGCCCGGTCGCCGAGCCCGGCCCAGCCGCCGGCCTCCCGCAGGGCCAGCAGGGACATCAGCCGCGCGGAGGGCAGGCCCCTGGCCGCGCCCTGGGCGGCCTGCGCCGCGCGCACCGCCTCCCGAGGGCGGCCCGCATCGCGCGCGAGGAAGGCGGTGTTGCAGAACGCGTGGGCCTCCAGGGCCGCGTCCCCGGCGACCCGGGCCGTGGCGAGCGCCTCGGCGTAGTGCGAGCGGGCGTCGGCGAAGCGGCCCGAGTCGTGGGCCAGCCAGCCCACGGAGAGCGAGAGTTCGCCCGCGCCCGCCTGGAGCCGGTCGGCGACGGACTGGCGGCGGGTGCCGGCGTCGAGGAGCTCGTAGGCGAGCCGCAGCGGTCGCGTGGCGCGGCGGTAGAGGCCGTCGGCGCCGTGCCGGTCGTCCAGCAGCCGGATGCGGCGCACGGCCTGCTCGACGGCGGACGCCTCGGCCTCGCCGGCGCGGCGCGGGGCGCGCACCAGGGAGGCGGCCGGGGCGGCGGCCCCCAGCGAGGCCGCGGCCACTGCGGCCGCCGTACTGCCGGTCATGAACGCGCGCCGCAACACGTCGCTCTCCTTGGGCTGGTCGGAGCGGTCGGAGGGTGCGCTCCCCCCGCTCCGCTCGCTACGGCTCCCCCGCCCGCGGACCACCTCGCGCGGGACGAAGCCCATGTCCTCCGGTTCGCAGCCGGGGAACATGTGCCGGAACACCCGCTCGTAGGCGTAGTTGGGGCAGCGGATCTCCCCCGACTCGACGCGGCCGATGTAGCGCGCGTCGCACGAGACCTGCTCGCCGATCTCGCGGGCCGCCCGCCGTACGGCCGCCGCGAACTCGGCCGCCGAACGGGCGCCCCGCAGCTGCCGGAACGCCTCGTTCGGCGCGTGGGGCGACACCATGGGCGCGACCGTACCGGCAATCGGTGGCCCGTTCCCCCCGTTCGGCCCCTCGTTTCGCTACAAACGGGATATCCCACCCGCGATCCGCCATGAAGTGCCATCCTTTGTGACGGCATGCGCCCGTTGCCGTTGACGCCCTTCGCGCGTTGAACACTTTGAGCGCGCTCGACGCGGAGCGTAGTGGCACGGCGGAGGAGGGGTTTCCCTTGGTGGAGGCCGGAGTGGACAGCAGCAGCTCGCGGACGACGGCCCTGCACCAGCCGCGTCAGGACCGCAGCCCTTCTCCCTGCGCGCCCCGGGCGGCGGGCCTCGGCCCCGACGCCGGCCCGTGCGACCTGGTCACCGTCCCCGCCCGGCAGGGCCTGGAGGCGGTCGACATCCTCCGGCTGCGCGACGGCGTCGGCCCCGTCCTCCACGACGACGAGTGCGACACCCTCGGCTTCCTGGTGCCCCCCGGCACCGCCGATGCCTGGGACGTGCCGGGCAGCGCCTGCACCCAGACCCACGGCCGGGGGCTCCGCGCGGTCCCGGAGGGGCCGCTGCTCACCGGCGCCGGCTGGCTCGTCGCCCCGGAGGCCGCCTTCTCCTCCGCCACGGACCCGGCGGTCCTGCGCGACGCCCTCGGCGAGGCCGCCCGGACGATCGCGGCGGTCGACCGCTGCCGCTAGCCGCCCCTCCCCCTGGGCGATACTTGCCGGGTGGGCAAGGTCAAGAAGAAGCAAGGGCGCGGCCGCGCCGCCGAAGCGGTCGCGGAGCAGGTCGGCGGTGGGCTCGCCGAGCTCGTGCCCGACCGTGACCGGCCCCGGGGGTTCACCCTCCTGATCGACGGCGCGCCCCAGTCCCACGTGGATCTCGACGACCCCGCGTATCTGGACTTCGCCTACCAGCGCCGCCTCGGCCACATCGCCGACCTCGCCGCGCCGCCCGGCAAGCCGGTCCAGGCGCTCCACCTGGGCGGCGGCGCCTTCACCCTCGCCCGGTACGTCGCCGCGACGCGGCCCCGCTCGACCCAGCAGATCGTGGAGATCGACGCGCCGCTCGTGCAGTTCGTACGGCGGGAGCTGCCGCTGGACAGCGGCTGGCGGATCCGGGTGCGGGGCTGCGACGCCCGCGAGGGGCTGGCCAAGGTGCCCGACGGCTGGGCCGACCTGATCATCGCCGACGTCTTCAGCGGAGCCCGCACCCCGGCGCACCTGACCAGCGCCGAGTTCGCCGCCGAGGTGCGGCGGGCGCTGCGGCCGGGCGGCTTCTACGCCGCGAACCTCGCGGACGGCCCGCCGCTGGCCTACGTGAAGTCCCAGATCGCGACGGTGGGCACGGTCTTCCCCGAGCTCTGCCTGACCGCCGACCCGGCGGTGCTGCGCGGGCGCCGCTTCGGCAACGCCGTGCTGCTCGCCTCCGACCACGCCCTGCCGGTCGCCGAGCTGACCCGCCGGGCCGCGTCCGACCCGCACCAGGGGCGGGTCGAACACGGGCGGGCGCTGGCGGACTTCACGGGCGGCGCGGCGCCGGTCACGGACGCGAGCGCCCGGCCGTCGCCGGAGCCGCCGCCTTCGGTCTTCGAGTGACCCCGGACGGGCGGGACAGCCGCTAGTACAGCGGCAGCCGGCCCGTCCGGGCGACCTGGGAGTACCAGCGGGCGCTGGACTTGAGGGTGCGGGTCTGGGTGGCGTAGTCGACGTGGACCGCGCCGAAGCGCTTGCTGTAGCCGTGGGCCCATTCGAAGTTGTCGAGCAGCGACCAGAGGAAGTAGCCGCGGACGTCGGCGCCGTCGGAGATGGCCCGCCGGACGGCGTCCAGATGCGCGTGCAGGTAGGCGATGCGCTCGGGGTCGTGCACCGTGCCGTCGCCGTCGGGCTTGTCGTCGTACGCGGCGCCGTTCTCGGTGACCACCAAAGGCAGGCCGGGGACCTCCTCCGCGAAGCGGACCAGCAGGTCGTACAGGCCGGTCGGGTCGACGGACCAGTCCATGGCGGTCCGCTTGCCGGGCGGGCGGTGGAAGGCGACGCCGGCGGCGCCCGGCCAGGGCGAGGGCTCCGGGGCCTCGCCGGGCAGGCCGTTGTCAGTGGCGGCTGCTACCACTGTGGGGGTGTAGTAGTTGATGCCCAGCGAGTCGAGGGGGTGCTTGATGACGCCCGGGTCGCCGTCGTGCACGAACGCCCAGTCCGTGATGCCCGCCGTGTCGGCGAGGAGATCCTCCGGGTACGAGCCGTGCAGCATGGGCCCCGTGAAGATACGGGTGGCCAGGGCGTCGATGCGCCGCTGAGCGTCGATGTCCTGGGGGGCGTCGGTGAAGGCCCGGACGACGCCGGGGTTGAGGGTGACCGACACCTGGCCGTGGGAGGGCAGGGCCGCGCGCAGGGCCTGGGCGCCCAGGCCGTGGGCGAGGTTGAGGTGGTGGGCGGCGCGCAGGGCGGCCAGCTCGTCGGCCCGGCCGGGGGCGTGGACGCCGGAGCCGTAGCCGAGGAAGGCGCTGCACCAGGGCTCGTTGAGGGTGGTCCACATGTCGACGCGGTCGCCGAGGGCCTCGGCGACGAGGTGGGCGTAGTCGGCGAAGCGGTGGGCGGTGCCGCGCTCGGGCCAGCCGCCCGCCGTCTCCAGCTCCTGCGGCAGGTCCCAGTGGTAGAGGGTCAGGACGGGGCGGATGCCGTGTTCGAGGAGGTCGTCGACGAGGGCGCGGTAGAAGTCCAGGCCCGGCTGGTTGGGGTGGCCGCGGCCCGAGGGCTGCACGCGCGGCCAGGAGACGGAGAAGCGGTACGCGCCGATGCCGAGGTCGGCCATCAGGCGGACGTCGTCGGCGCGGCGGTTGTAGTGGTCGGTGGCCGTGTCGCCGGTGTCGCCGCCGAGGGTCCTGCCGGGGGTGTGGGAGAAGGTGTCCCAGATGGAGGCGGTGCGGCCGTCGGCGTGGGGTGCGCCCTCGATCTGGTAGGCGGCGGTGGCGGTGCCCCAGAGGAAGCCGGGCGGGAAGTTCACGGTCATCGGGTCTCCGTAAGTAGGTAGACGGCCCGGGAGGAGGGGAGAGCGGGGTGGGCGGAGGGGAGGCGGCGGCGCGGGGGCGGTCAGCCCTTGACGGCGCCCCGCATGATGCCGCCGACGATCTGTTTGCCGAAGAGGGTGAAGGCGAGCAGCAGCGGCAGGGTGCCCAGCAGCGCCCCGGCCATGATCACGGCCTGGTCGGGGACGTAGCCGCGGCCGAGGCCCGTGAGGGCCACCTGCACGGTCGGGTTCTCCTGGGTGAGGGCGATGATCGGCCAGAAGAAGTCGTTCCAGGCCTGGACGAAGGAGAGCATGGCGAGCACGGCCATCGCGGGCCGGGCGACGGGGAAGACGACGTGCCAGATGATGCGCAGGCTGCTGGCGCCGTCGACGCGCGCGGCCTCGACGAGCTCGCCCGGGAGCGCCTCCAGCAGGTACTGGCGCATGAAGAAGACGCCGAAGGCGCTGACGAGGGTGGGCAGGACCACCGACTGGAGCTGGTCGGTCCACTTGAGCTCGGCGACGACCATGAACAGGGGGACGACGCTGAGCTGGGGCGGCACCATCATGGTGCCGATCGTCAGGAGCAGCAGCGCGCCGCTGAAGCGGAACTTGAGCTTGGCGAAGGCGAATCCGGCGACGGTGCAGAAGAGCACCGTGCCGAGGGCGACGGTGCCGGCGACGAGCAGGGTGTTGAGGAGGGCGAGGCCCATGTTGGCCTCGGTCCAGGCGGTGGCGGTGTTCTCGGCGAGCCGGGTGCCGAACCAGAAGGGCGGCGGGGTCTTCGCCAGGCGCATGTTGTCGCGGGAGGCGGTGACGGCCGTCCAGACGAGGGGGAAGAGCGAGCCGGCGGTGAAGACGGCGAGCACGGCGTAGGTGAGGGGGCCGCCGTGCAGCTGCCGGCCGGCGCGGGTGCGGGCGGTGGCGGGGGTGGGTGCTTGCCTGCCCGGCCGGCGGCGGGAGCGGAGGCGGCGGCGCAGCCGGCGGAGCCTGCGGAGGGCCGCCGTGCGGGTCCGGGGCCGCCGCCGGGGGCCGGGGCCTTCGCGTTTCGGTCGTCCGGTCGTCGTGAGCGTCACGGCAGCAGCCCCTCAGTGGCTCTTCCTCAGCCGCCGCGCGATCAGCATGTTGGCCGCGGCGATCAGCAACAGGATCAGGAACATCGTCCAGGCGACGGCGGAGGCGCGCCCGAGGTGGAAGTTGAACCAGCCCTGTTCGTAGAGGTAGAGGCCGAGGGTCTGGAACTGGTGCGAGGCCCCGCCCTTCTGGCCGCCCGCCCCGCCGAAGAGCAGGGGCTCGCCGAAGAGCTGGGTGGCGCCGATGGTGGAGACGACGACGGTGAAGAGGATCGTGGGGCGCAGGGCGGGCACGGTCACGTAGCGGAACTGCTGCCGGCGGGAGGCGCCGTCCAGGGCGGCGGACTCGTACAGCTCGTCGGGCACGGCCTGCATGGCGGCCAGGTAGATCAGGGCGTTGTAGCCCGTCCACCGCCAGATGACGATCGAGGAGACGGCGATCTGGGAGCTCCAGGTGCCGTTCTGCCAGTCGACGGGGCTGATGCCGAGGGAGCCGAGGGCCCAGTTGACCATGCCGTAGTCGCGGCCGTAGAGGAGGACGAAGACGAGGGTGGCCGCGGCGACGGAGGTGGCGTACGGGGTGAGGAGGGCGACGCGCCAGAAGGTGGCGGCGCGCAGCCGGTAGTGCAGGAGGTGGGCGAGCCAGAGGGCCATCAGCAGCTGGGGGACGGTGGAGAGGACGCCGATGGTGAGGGTGTTGCGCAGGGCGTTCCAGAAGAACGCGTCGTCCAGCAGCCGGACGTAGTTGTGCAGGCCGACCCACTCCATGTGGTCGGGGGAGGCCAGCTCCACCCGGTGCAGCGAGGCCCACCCGGTGTAGATGAGGGGGAAGAGGCCGAAGGCGCCGAAGAAGAGGAAGAAGGGGGCGACGAAGGCGTAGGGGGTGTAGCGCACGTCCCAGCGGTAGAGGCGGCTGCGCCAGGGGCCCGGGGCGCCCCTGCCCTGCGCACGGGGCGGGCGGGGCACGGGGGTTCCGGCGGCGGCCGGGGTGCGGGCCGTGGCCGTCATGCGTCCACCACGTTGTCGATCTCCTTCTGCGCCGCCTTCCAGCCGGCGCGGGGGGACTTGCCCTGCTGCTCGACCTGGGGGATGCCGACGTCGGTGAAGGCGGTGCCGATCTGCTGCTCCTTCGGGCCGATGACGAGGGTGGGGATGGCGCGGGCCGCGGCGGAGAAGATCCGGCCGGTGGGCGCTCCGCAGAAGTAGGGGTTGCGGGCGTCCCGGACGAGGGGCATGGCGTAGGAGGCGGGGGTGGAGGGGATGCTGGCCTGCCGGCCGAAGAGCTTGGCCTGCTGTTCGGGGGCGGTGAGCCAGGCGGCGAGGGCGGTGGCCGCGGTGCGGTGCCGGGCGGCCTTGGGGACGGTGATGAAGGAGCCGCCCCAGTTGGCGGGGCGGGGGGCCGCGGCCACGTCCCACTTGTCCGCGCCCTCGGCGCCGGCCTTCTCCTTGATGTAGCCGAGCATCCAGGGCGGGCAGGCGACGGAGGCGAAGCGGCCGTTGGCGTAGGCCTGGTCCCAGGGCTTCTCGAACTGCTTGAGGCGGGCGGTCAGGCCGCCCGTGGCGGCCTGCATGGCCAGGTCCCAGGACTCCTTGACGGCGCGGCTGGTGCGGTAGACGGGCCGGCCGCGGTGGTCGTAGTAGCGCTCGGCGTGGGCGTGGACGGAGGCGTTGTAGATGCCGGCGGCCGAGTCGGTGAAGACGGTGCCTGCGGGGGCCCGGGCCATGTACCGCTTGCCGGTGTCGATGTACTTCTGCCAGTCGCCGGCCCAGAGGCGGCCCACGCTCTCGCGGTCGGTGGGCAGGCCGGCCTTGGCGAAGAGGTCCTTGCGGTAGCAGACGGCGATGGGGCCGATGTCCGTGCCGAGGCCGATCGTGCGGCCGCTGCGCGTGGTGGCCTGGTCCCACTTCCAGGGCAGCCAGTCGCTCCGGCGGACGCCCTTGACGCGGGAGAGGTCGACGAAGCGGTCGGCCTGGGTGGTGACGACCTCGTTGATGTTGCCCGTCTCGACGGCCTGGATGTCGGCGAGGCCGCCGCCGGCGGCGAGGTGGGTGAGGAGCTGCGGGTAGTAGGCGTCGTTCCGCTCGATCACGCTCTCTTTGATCGTGATCCCGGGGTGCAGCCGTTCGTACTCGGCGTAGAGACCGGCCTGTTTGTAGCCGAAGACGCCGAAGGTGCCGACGGTGACGGTGGTACTGCGGCCGCCGGCGCCGCTGCCGCCGTCCTCGCCGGTGCGGGCGTCCTCGGCGCAGGCGGCGAAGAGGACCGCGGCGAGCGTGGCGGCGATCCCGGCGGCCGCCTCGCGGCGCCGCGAGGGACGGCTCACGGCGCGGGGGCGGTGTGCCTGCGGGGGCCCGTTTCCGTCGCGCTGCCAGGTGCCATCGCTCACTGCCCTTTCCTCCGGGGCGCGGCTCCGCGGAGGTACGCCGCGCCGCGCCCAGTCCCGGCATCCGATCATTCCCTCGGACGAGGCGATCATCGCTCCGGCCGGGCCCTCCTCACCCGTAGGAGGGAGCTCGCGCGGGGGCGCCCGGGCAGGGCGGGGGCGTCAGGCGAGGTGGCCGGTGTCGTTCCAGCGTTCGAGCGCCGGGGCTCCGTAGGCCCAGCCGAGGATGGAGAGCGAGGTCGGGTCGAGGCGGATGCGGGAGCCGAAGAAGATGTCCTCGCCCAGCCAGCGGGCCGCGATGGTGCGCAGGATGTGGCCGTGGGCGAAGACCAGGACGTCGCGGTCGGCGGAGCGGGCCCACTCGACGACCTCGTCGGCACGGGCGCTGACCTCGGCGAGGCTCTCGCCCTCCGGGACGCCGTCGCGCCAGATCAGCCAGCCGGGGCGCTGCGCCTTGATCTCGGCGGGGGTCATGCCCTCGTAGGCGCCGTAGTCCCACTCCATGAGGGCGTCCCAGGTGGTGGCCCGGTCGCCGAAGCCGGCCAGCTCGCAGGTCTCGTGGGCGCGCAGCAGGGGGCTGGTGCGGACCTCGGTGTCCGGCAGGCCGTTCCAGGGGGCGCGGTGCAGGCGCTCGCCCAGGAGCTTGGCGCCGCGCCGGCCCTCGTCGAGGAGCGGGATGTCCGTGCGGCCGGTGTGCTTGCCGGACAGCGACCATGCGGTCTGTCCGTGCCGGGCCAGCAGGATCCGCGGTGCCATGACGCGCCCCTTCATCAGTGTTCGGTGACATTTCCAACAGAAATCATCACAGAGCGCCGCACCGCACTAAGGATTTCAAAAGAACGGCGACAGAAACGATCTGCTCGCCCTCCATCATCGCTCACCCGCCGAGCGGCCCCGCTTGCAGTTCCTCACACCCGGCACAGGCAACCCGGGCCTCGGCCGAAGCGTCTCCCTCCCCGCACCCGTCCGCAGGGCAGAGCACGCGGCACAACGAGCGGCATAACACACGGCGGAACAGCGGGCGAACCCGGAGCGTCCGGGAAGTCGCGGGGCGGTGTGCGATCGATGCGACGTACACCGTACGGTGGCATGCGCGCTTGTTGGCCGACGGACAAATGGAGAGCGTACGGATGTACCGCACCGCACCGCTTCGGAAGCGGCCGCGCTGGTGGACCGAGCTGCCGCTGATCGCCGTGGTGTACGGGCTGTACTCCGCCGGCCGGCTGCTCGTCCGGGGCACTGTGGAGCCCGCCGTCGACCACGGCCTGGCGATTCTCGATCTTGAGAAAAGCTTCCGAATAAACTTCGAGCACCCGCTCAACCGGCTGTTCACCGAGCACCCGGCCCTCGGCATACCCGCCGATTTCGCGTACGCGTCGCTGCACTATCTGCTCACGCCCGCGATCCTCATCTGGCTCTTCCGGCGCCGCCCCGCCGAATACCGCCTCCAGCGCAGCTGGCTGATGATCTCCACCCTCATCGGCCTCGTCGGGTTCACCCTGCTGCCCACCTGCCCGCCCCGGCTCCTCGACGCCGGCGAGGGCTTCGTCGACACGATGGCCCAGTACTCCTCGTACGGCTGGTGGGGCGGCGACGCGAGCGCCCCCCGCGGCCTCGGCGGGATGACCAACCAGTACGCCGCGATGCCGAGCCTCCACGTCGGCTGGGCCCTGTGGTGCGGCGTCGTCCTCTGGCGCCAGGGCCGCACCCCCTGGGCCAAGGCGGCCGGCGTGATCTACCCGCTCGCCATCGCCCTCGTCGTGATGGGCACCGCCAACCACTACTTCCTCGACGCCGTCGCGGGCGTCGCCGTCATGGTCGCCGGCCTGCTGCTGGCCAAGCCCGCGCTGCGCCTGGCCGACCTCGTCAAGAGCCGCCTGACCGGCGCGGGACGCGGGGAAACGGCCGGGACGCCCGCGAATGTCAGTGCCGGGTGCGAGACTTCGGCGGGTACAGCGCTTCCCCGGGCGGCGGCCTCCCGCCCCGCCGCAGGAGACGGCCGTCCGGGAGCGCCGCAGCGACCCCTCGAGGCGGATGCCAGTGACCAGATCCCCCGACAGCCGGCCCACGGCAGGGCCGGCGAAAGCCGCACCGGCGACACTGCGGCAGCGGCTCGCTGAGCTGCGCGGGCCGGGCAGCACGCCGCGCCCGCTCGACGCCCGCGCCCTCGCGGCCCTCGCCGCCAACCCCGGCTGCCGCCGCCGGGTCCTGCTGGACGGCGCCGGAGTCGACAAGTCCGCTCTGGCCCGGGCCCTCGGCGCGCCAGCCGCCTCCGGGCAGTCGCAGTTCGCGATAGCGCGCGGCCACTCCTTCGAGGCCCGCGCCAAGGCCGACGGGGGCACGGAGCTCGTCCGGCTGCTCCATGAGCAGCTGCGCGACGGCACCGCGGCCCCCGAGCCCGGCTCCGCCGACGTCCCCGACCTGACCGCCGGCGGCCCCGAGGGCCGCACCGCCCGGACGGCGCTCGCCCTGCGCGAGGCCACGGCCGCCGGCCGCTGGGCGCTCCTCGACCACCCGCTGCTCGCCCTCCCCGTGGCGGGCGCGCCCGCCTTCCTCGAACCCGACGCCGTGGTCGTCCACCCCGACGGGACGTGGACGGTCGTGGAGATCAAGTCCTTCCCGGTGATCGACGGCGCGGCCGACCCCGGCAAGGTGGGCGCCGCCGCCCGGCAGGCCGCCGTCTACGTCCTCGCGCTGGAGGAGCTCGCGGCCCGGACCGGCGACGGCGACCCCGCGCGCGTGCGCCACGAGATCCTGCTGGTCTGCCCCAAGGACTTCGCCAACGTCCCGGTCGCCGGGCTCGTCGACGTCCGCAAGCCGCGCGCCACCACCCGCCGCCAGCTCGCCCGGCTCGCCCGCGTCGAGGACATCGCCGCGGAGCTGCCCGCCGGCACCACCTTCGACCTGTGCCTCGCCGACGACGGCAAGACGGCGCACAGGCCCGCCGGGGAGCTCGCCGCCGCCGTCGAAGCCGTCGGCGCCGCCTACGCACCGGAGTGCCTGGCCGCCTGCGAGCTGGCCTTCCACTGCCGCGCCCGGGCCCGGGCCGAGGGGTCCGTGGCCACCCTCGGCCGGGGGCTGCGCGGGGAGCTGGGCGGGCTGACGACGGTGGAGTCCGTGCTCGCCGCCGCGCTCGGGGACGCTCCCGTGCCCGAAGAGGCGCCCGGCGGTGCGCCTGACCCGACCGTCGTCGCGCTGCGCCGCGCCGCGGCCCTCCGTGCGGAGGCCCTGGCCCCGCCGCTCACGGGAATCGAGGCCGCCGCATGTCGCTGATCACGACGCTCGCCCGGCTGGAAGCCGTACGGGACGGGCGCGCGCAGCCCCTGACCACCGTGCGCCACCGGCATCTGGCCGAACAGCCGCTGGTGTTCGTCCCGCTGACCACGGCGGGCGAGGCCGGCGCCCCGCTCGGCGCGCTCGTCGGCACCGAGCGCGAGCGGCCCCGGCTGCTGGTGGTGCCGCAGCCGCGCGACCGTGACCTGCGCTTCGCGTTCCTCGCCGAGCTGGCCGAGGAGATGCTGCCCTACGTCGAGGGGTTCGCCGAAGACATCACCCTTGAGGAGCGCAAGGAGACCGACCCGGAGACCGGCAAGAAGGTCACGGTCCAGGCCGAGCTGTGCGCCGGGGCGCCGCAGCTGCTGGTGCCGGGCGCGGCGGGCGTCTCGTACGTCCGGCTGCTCGGGCGCTCCATGCGCTTCCGCCGCACCGCGGAGCAGGACCCCGACGCACCCCACCCGGCTCCCCCGCGCGTGCCGCTCCTCGGCCGCTGGCTCACCCACTTCGGCGAGCGCGCCCGGGTGCCCGGCTCGTCGCTGCTGCTGCCGATGACGGAGCTCCTGGGCCGCCACTGGGCCACCGGCCAGAGCAGTCTGGAGGACCAGCACCTGGGGGCGCTGCTCGCCTGGATCGACCCGCCGGAGGGGCTGACGGGAGCGGAGGCCGCGCTGCGCGCGGAGCTCGCGCGCGACGCGGCCGGGCAGCTGCTCCACCCGCCCGCCGGCCCGGCCACCGACCCCGCCTTCGACAACAAGCTGCTGGCCCCGGCCGTCGCGCGCCACGACGCCGGGCTGCCGGGGGCCTCGAAGGAGATCCGCGCGCTCCTGGAGACGCAGCTGCGTCCCACGTGGGACGCGGTCTGGCGCGGCGTCGACCTGCTGCGGGCGCTGCCCGAGGGAGTGCGGGCCGGCGAGCGCTGGAAGCGGGACCGCTGGTCCTACACCGCGCACCGCGACCGCGTCCGGGCCGGCGAGCCGCCGCAGCCCCGGCGGGACGACGCGGTGACGGCCGCCCGCAAGCTCGCGGCGCGGGAGGCGGCCCAGGCGCAGCTGGAGGCCCAGGAGGCGCTGGACGATCCGCTGGTGATGGCCGGGCGGCGGCTGGCGGGCGAGGCGTTCACGGGGGAGGTCACCGAAGTGGTGATGGAGTACACGGAGGCGAAGGTGCCGCGGCCCAGGCCGCTGGTCACCGTGCGCACGGACGACGGCCCGTATCTGGCCGAGGGGGCGAAGGTGCACCGCGTCCTGCCGGGCGGCAAGGCGCAGCCCGGCGAGTTCGCGGGGCACGTGCCCGGTGAACCGGGGGCCCTGACGGTGCGTCTGACGGGCGGCATGGGGCGGGGCCGGGAGCCCGAGCCCGGTTCGGTGCCGGAGAAGGGGGACCGCGTGTGCTGGACGCTCTTCGAGCACGCCCCGCGCGGCGGCCCGGAGCTGCCGGATCCCGAGCGGACGCCGTGGACGCACGGCGGGCCGCCCGGCGAGCCGGCGGCGGAGCTGCCCGATCCCGTGACCGCGGAGGACCTGCTGTGAGGACGCCCACGATGCACCCGGAGAACGCGGGGGCGGTGCCGCCGCAGCGCGGCCGCGCCTGGGACCCCGGCGCGGCCGCCGAGGACGTCACCCGCCGGATCCTGCACGACACCCTGCACAGCCCGGAGCGCGGCGTCGTGGTCGACTCGCCGCCGGGCGCGGGCAAGTCGACGCTCGTCGTCCGGGCCGCGCGGGAGCTGGCCGCGGCGGGCCGCCCGCTGATGGTCGTCGCGCAGACCAACGCCCAGGTGGACGACCTGGTGCTGCGGCTGGCCGCGAAGGACCCCGAGCTGCCGGTGGGGCGGCTGCACAGCAGCGACACGAACCCGTACGACCGGGCGCTCGACGCCCTGCCCTCGGTGGTGACCTCCCCGAAGGCCGCCGCGCTGGCGGGGCTGCCGGTCGTGGTGTCCACGGCCGCGAAGTGGGCGCACACGAAGGCCGCCGAGCCGTGGGGCCACGCGATCGTGGACGAGGCCTACCAGATGCGGTCGGACGCCCTGCTCGCCGTGGCCGGGCTCTTCGAGCGGGCGCTGTTCGTGGGCGACCCCGGGCAGCTGGACCCCTTCAGCGTGGTGGGGGCGGACGGCGTCGCGCAGTGGGCCGGGCTGTCGTACGACCCGTCGGCGAGCGCGGTGAGCACACTGCTCGCCCACAACCCGCGGCTGCCGCAGCACCGGCTGCCGGTGTCCTGGCGGCTGCCCGCGTCCGCCGCGCCGCTGGTGTCGGCCGCCTTCTATCCGTACACGCCCTTCCGCAGCGGCACGGCCCACGGCGACCGGCGGCTGTCCTTCGGCGTGGCGTCGGACGGCTCGGGCCCGGACCGGGTACTGGACGAGGCGGCCGTCTCGGGCTGGGGCCTGCTGGAGCTCCCCGCCCGGCACACGCCGCGCACGGACCCGGAGGCGGTCGGCGCGGTCGCGCGCGTCGTGCGGCGGCTGCTGGACCGGGGCGGGGTGACGGTCAGCGAAGCGGGGCCGGATCCGGTGCCGCTCACGGCCGCCCGGATCGCGGTCGGCACGGCCCACCGCGACCAGGCCGCCGCGGTCCGTACGGCGCTGGCCGGCCTGGGCGTGCAGGGCGTCACGGTCGACACGGCGAACCGGCTCCAGGGCCGGGAGTTCGACGTGACGGTCGTCCTCCACCCGCTGTCGGGCCGCCCGGACGCGACGGCCTTCCACCTGGAGACGGGCCGCCTGTGCGTCCTCGCCTCGCGGCACCGGCACGCGTGCATCGTCGTGTGCCGCGCGGGCGTGGACCGCCTCCTGGACGACCACCCGTCGACGGAGCCGGTGCAGCTGGGGGTGACGGTGAAGTTCCCGGACGGCTGGGAGGCGAACCATGCGGTGCTGGCGCATCTGGCCGAGCACCGGGTGGCTTGGCGCGGGTGAGCCGCCGCGGCGAGGCCGCCGAGGGGCGCTCTTGCGGTGCGCAGGACAATGGAGGGCGGTGCAGACGATCCTGGAGGTATGTACATGTCCGAGCCGCAGTCGGCTCCCGACGCGGGTCCGAGCGACCGGCCGCGTCGTCTGAAGCCCGCGCAGCTGCTCTTCGAGCCCCCGGAGGCGGTCGCCGACCCCGAGCACTTCTTCGATCTGGAGTCGATCGAGGACCCCCGTGAGCTGCTGGCCCGTTCCACGGAGCTCGCGCTGGCCTTCCGTGCCGCGGCCGACCGGGCGACCGAGTTCCAGGCCGTGGCGGCGGCCCAGCTCGCCGACCCCCGGCGCTTCGACCGCCTGTCCACGGCCGTGATCGCCGAGCGCGCCGAGTGGAGCGAGGACTATGCGAAGAAGATGGTCGAGTTCGGCCGTGACCTGCTGCGCGGCGGCGGGACCGAGGAGTGACCGGCGCCGCTTGAGGCGCGCCGCACCCCGGTCCGGG
This sequence comes from Streptomyces klenkii, assembly GCF_003626645.1. Lineage (GTDB taxonomy): Bacteria > Actinomycetota > Actinomycetes > Streptomycetales > Streptomycetaceae > Streptomyces > Streptomyces klenkii. The sequence goes on from NZ_RBAM01000018.1 coordinate 69,558, forward strand.
GCCCCCTCGCACCCCGGACGGCCCGTGGTCACCACGCCGACCATGGGCCGTTGGCATATGCGGCGCGCAAAATAGCGCACCGCACCCCGCGCTGTCCCGACTTCCGCAACTACCCGGATCCGCTCCGGCCGCACCGCTGAGCATGGGCGCCATGACCTCTCGGCAGTACGACCCGCGCGATCCGCTCATCCGGCCGTTCCCCCGGCACGGCGACGCCCCCGGCGCCTCCGGCGTCCCCGGCGTCTCCTCCCGGCTCCCCGGCACCGCCGCCCACGTCACGCTCGCCGGGGCGGACTGGCTCGCCTCGGCCAGCCCCTTCCCCCGGAGCGTGCACGCGCTGTGGATCGACTGCCCGGCCAGCCCGGTCGTGCTGCCGTGCGGCGTCGCGTTCGACGTGGTCAGCGCGCCCGCCCTGTTCGGCCGCCGGGTGCTGGACCGGTTATGGGAGAAGGGGCCGGGCTCGGGCCCGGTCGCCGCCCAGCGCGGCCGGCTCCAGCTGTTCGCGGCCCCCGGCACCGCCCAGCGCCTGCCCGCGCTGCTCGGCTGGGAGGAGTGGGCGCGCGCGATGCCCCCGCTGCTGTGCCACGGCGCGGGCGACACCGTGACCATCCCCCCGCTCTACCCCCCGGGCCCGGACGAGCCCGCGCCGCCCGTCTCACGCTGGGTGGTCGCCCCGGAGGTGCGCCACCCGTGGCTGCCGAACGCGGAGGCGCTGCTGTGGGCGTGCGTGCGGGTGGCGCGCGCGGAGGCCGGCTCTCCGCTGGCGGAGCTCCCCCGCCGTACGAAGGGCCGTGCGCCCGAGCCCGCTCTGTGAGCTGCCGCCCCGCCCTGCCGCCCGCCCCGCCGCGCAACCCCCCGTGTGGCCCAGGCCACCCCTCTGACCTGCACAACCACCCCCGTGGCCCGCTGAAACATCCGGATTTTCGTTCCACCCGATCAGGGTGCTAAAGTCTTCCCTGTCAGCAGGCGCCGCTAGCTCAGTTGGTTAGAGCAGCTGACTCTTAATCAGCGGGTCCGGGGTTCGAGTCCCTGGCGGCGCACAGACAGACGAAGGCCCTCACCGCAAGGTGAGGGCCTTCGTCGTACGCGCCGCACCGCACGCGCCGCGTTGCCTTACGCCCGGCTCACCCCCACGGTCCACGACCCGCCGGCCGTCCGCCCCCGTACGGTCACCCGGACCCCGTCCGCCTCCGAGCTGAGCGACTCCCCCACGCCCAGCGGCGCGTCGGCCAGCGGCGGGTAGACGGACTCGCCCCAGCAGGCCTGGTGGCCCGGGTGCCCGTCGAGGACCTGCACCGGCCCGCCGCCGGAAGCCGTATCGCTGTGCACGCGGTAGATGAGGACGCCTTCGGTGCAGGCGCCGCTGTCGTTGCCGAAGGCGGAGCGCGCCTCGACGGCGAGGGCCGTGGTCGTACCCGTACGGATGACGACCAGGCGGGTGCGGTTGTCGCCGCCCGGCTGCATCGGCGTCTCCAGCGGCTGGAGCGTGTAGAGGGCGCGGCTGGGGCCGCGGGCGCAGGCGACCTGCGCCGGGGTGAGCCAGCCGAGCTTCCACTTGTGCCAGCCGAAGGGGTCGGAGGCGAGCCCGAACTGGCTGCCCATGAGGTCCCAGTCGCCGACGTGGGTGTCCCAGTCGCCCTTGCCGTCGGTGGGCCGGTGGTAGAGGTCGGGCAGGTCCAGGACGTGCCCGGTCTCGTGGGCGAGGACGTTGCGGTCGGGCGGGTGGTGCTCGAAGACGGTGACGATGCGGCGCAGCGGGACGCCGTCGGCCTGGAGCGGCCGGTCGAGGTTGACGACCTTGGTCGCGTCGGAGTCGACGCCGGGGGCGTCGGGGTCGGCGACGAGGTAGACGAGGTCGTAGCGGCTGAAGTCCACGCCGGGGTCGGCCGCGGCGACGGCGTCGCGCAGGTAGTCGGAGCGCCGGTCGCCGTCCCAGTCGCGCTGTATCCGGTACGAGGTGGCGGACCGGGGCATCCGGAACCACCGCTTCACCGGATGGGCGCGCAGCGAGAACCGCCCGTAGGACGCCCGTTCGAAGAAGCGGGAGGTGGCGGGGAAGTGGTCGGCCGCGAGCTTCTCCGGGCTCACCGCGGGCTTGGAGTCCGGGAAGGACAGGAAGATCATGACCGCGTCGAGCCGGCCCACGGGCCGTGGGTAGGCGGGGTTCCAGCTGTCGAGCCCTTCGGAGTGGTGGGCCTGGCTGCGCGGGAGCGCGCAGGGCCCGCCGGGCCCCACGGCCTGCGCGGGGACGGCGACGAGCGTGGTCGCCGCGATCGCGCACAGGACGGTGAGGACGGCCCCGACGCGGCGCAGGCGCCGCGGCCGGTCCACTCCCATGGGTGTCTGCGGACGCACCACGTCGACCTCCCGGGACGGATTCGGGACACCTCATCCACCCTCGGTGGATTTGTGGTGTTATGCCCTATTCCGCTGCTCCGGTCGAGTGACTAGGCCGACTTCTGGGTACATCACACTCAGTCACTGATGGTCAATCGAGATGGTGTGGCACTACAGGCTCAGGCACGAGCGCGCACGGTCGTGCAGAAGTGGACAACCCGGGGTCGGCGGCCCGGCCTCGCTCATGAGGGCCGCTGGAACGGTCCTCTCGCGAGCTCTATGATCGCCACATTTCCAGCACGGATACCCCGGGCGGACGGCCTCCCGCCGCCTGTTCGGACACGCGTACGAGATCCATGAGACCCATACGAAGCCAGTGCGGAACGAATGCCATGCGGGAGCGAGCGGTGAGCGGAACCCTCGATGGCCAGGGCGGCGCGCCCGGCCCTACGCCTACAGTCGTCACGCAACGTAATGAATCCAGTGATTTTCGTGCCGCGTTCAATGCCGCACAGCTCGCCATGGCCGTGGTGGGCCGCGACGGCCTGGTGCGCACCGCCAACCACGCCCTCGGGGCGCTGCTCGGCACCGATCCGGCCCGGCTCGCCGACGCCCCGGCCGCCGAATTCACCGGCCTGCGCGAGGACTCGCGCACCTGGAGCGCGTACCGCGAAGTGCTGCTCGGCCGCCGCGAGCGGCTGCACTGCACCCGGCGGCTGAAGCACACCGGCGGCCAGGGGGTGTGGGCCGAGGTGATCGTCACGCCGCTGCCCGACAGCTGCGACACCCTCCTGTCCGTCGCCGACATCAGCGACCGGCGCGACCTGCGGGCCCGCCTGCGGCACCTGCGGATGCACGACCCCGTCACCCGGCTGCCCAACCGCAGCCTCTTCTTCGAGCGGCTGACCACCGCGCTCGCCACGGCCTCCGCCGCGGACGGCGGCACCGGCCGGATCGGCGTCTGCTATCTCGACCTCGACGGCTTCAAGGCCATCAACGACACCCTCGGCCACCGGGCCGGCGACAGACTCCTGGGCGCGGTGGCCCGCCGGCTGAGCGAGTGCGCCGCGCCCGGCGGCCATCTCGTCGCCCGCCTCGGCGGCGACGAATTCGCCCTGCTGGTCGAGGAGTCGGCGGGCACCGAGCAGCTCGTGGAGCTCGCCGCCTGCGTCCAGGACCGGCTCCAGCGGCCCTTCGAGGTGGCCGGCCAGCGGCTGTCGGTCTCGGCCAGCATCGGCGTCGTGGAGCGGCCCGCGGCCGGCACCCACGCCACCGAGCTGATGCAGGCCGCCGACACCACGCTGTACTGGGCGAAGGCCGACGGCAAGGCCCGCTGGACGCTCTTCGACCCCGAGCGCAACGCCCACCGGATGACCCGTCAGGCCCTGTCCAGCACGCTGCGGCCCGCGGTCGAGCGGGGCGAGTTCGTGCTCCAGTACCAGCCGCTGGTCGGTCTGGTCGACGGGGTCGTCCGCGGGGTGGAGGCGCTGGTCCGCTGGCGGCACCCGCAGCTCGGGATGCTCCCGCCGAATCGGTTCATCGGCCTCGCCGAGGAGACCGGCGCCATCGTCCCCCTCGGCCGCTGGGTGCTCGGGACGGCCTGCCGCCAGGCCAGGCTCTGGCAGCTCGCACACCCCGCGGAGCCGATCGTCGTCAGCGTCAACGTCGCGGTGCGGCAGGTGTGGGACTCCGACCTCGTCTCCGACGTGGCGGCCATCCTCGCCGAGACGGGCCTGCCGCCGCGGCTCCTTCAGCTGGAGCTCACCGAATCGGCCGTCATGGGCTCGGCCGGCCGCCCCCTGCAACAGCTGCGCCAGCTCAGCGACATGGGCGTGGCCATCGCCATCGACGACTTCGGCACGGGCTACTCCAACCTCGCCTACCTCAGCCGCCTGCCGGTCTCCACGCTCAAGCTCGACGGCTCCTTCGTACGGGGCTTCCGCGCGGAGGAGCCGCCGAACCCGGCGGACGAGACGATCGTCGAGGCTCTCGTCCAGCTCGCCCACCGGCTGGGGATCACGGTGACGGCGGAGTGCGTGGAGAGCGCGGAGCAGGCGGAGCGGCTCGGCCGCATCGGCTGCGACACGGGACAGGGCTGGTTCTACTCCCGCCCCGTCCCGGCGGACTCGATCTCGTCACTGCTGACGACGGGGGTGCGGCCGTAGGTCCGTCCGCGCGAGGTTCGCCCGCGCGCCGTGGGGCGGGCGCACTCTCCGCCGCGGCGGCGACGTGCCCGCCCGCGCGGGCGGAACCGCTGGTTCGCCCCGTACGCGTCTAGTTCAACCCGTACGCGTCCGCGATGAGTTCGTAGCTGCGCAGGCGCGCGTCCGGCCCGTGAGCGCTCGTCGTGATCATCAGTTCGTCGACGCCGGTCGACTTCACGAGGTGGTTCAGCCCCTCCTTGACCGCCTCGGGAGTGCCGTACACCGCACTCGCCAGCCGGTCCTCCACGAACTCCCGCTCCGCCGGGCTGTAGTCGTAGCGCTCGGCCTCCTCCGGCGTCGGCACCAGCCCGGGCCGCCCCATGCGCAGCCGCAGCATCGCCAGCGCCCCGGTGAGCATCTGGCGCCGGGCCTCCGCCGGGTCCTCCGCCGCGAAGGCCTGCACGCCGATCTTGGCGTACGGGCGGTCGAGGACGGCGGACGGCCGGAAGCACTGCCGGTACAGCTCCAGCGCGGCGACCGTGTTGCCGGAGGAGAAGTGGTGCGCGAAGGAGAACGGCAGGCCCAGCGCCCCCGCGAGCCGCGCGCTGAAACCGGACGAGCCGAGCAGCCACACCGAGGGCCGGTCCGCGCGCTGCACGCCGCCGGGCACCCGCCCCTGGACCGGGCCGGGCACGGCGTGGATCCCGGCGTAGCGGTGCCCGTCGGGGAAGTCGTCGTCGAGGAAGCGGATCAGCTCCGCGAGCTGCTGCGGGAACTCGTCCGCGCCCTCGCTGAGCCGGTCCGCGCGGCGCAGCGCGGCCGCCGTCGCCCCGTCCGTGCCGGGGGCGCGCCCGAGGCCCAGGTCCACGCGCCCGGGCGCGAACGCCTCCAGCGTGCCGAACTGCTCGGCGATCACGAGCGGCGCGTGGTTGGGCAGCATCACGCCGCCGGAGCCGAGGCGTATGCGGTCGGTGTGAGCGGCGAGGTGGGCGAGGACGACGGCCGGCGAGGAGCTGGCGATGCCCGGCATCGAGTGGTGCTCGGCGACCCAGAAGCGGTGGTAGCCGCGGCGCTCGGCCAGCCGGGCCAGCTCGACGGTGGTGGCGAGGGCCTGCCGGGCGGTGCGGCCCGCGCCGACGGTCGCCAGGTCCAGTACGGACAGGGGTACGGGGGCGCTGCCCAGGGCCTGTCCCCGGATGAAGTCGTCCTGCGCGTCGGGCACGGTGGTCCGCCTTCCTCTTCCTGATCTGTTCCTGCTGCTGTCTGCTGCGATCTGCTGCTGCGTGTTCCTGATCGGTTCCCGGTCCCCTGTAGCCGGAGACTCTCTCCGGTTATTCCCGGCCGTGCCCCGCCCGCGCCCCGCGCCCGCCGGTCGGCCGGCATGGCAACGGCATATGCCGTACTGCCAACACCCTCTTCCTGCCATGCGTTTCGCGGTTATCGTGGTCGGCGGGAGACTCACCGGAAGCCCGTCCCGTAGGGGGAGACCGTGGCGCTGAAGCCCGACCCGACCGCGCCGTTCCACTCGGTGCAGTACGCCCTGCGGGTGCTGGAGGCCGTCGCCCGGTACTCCGGCGGCGTCACCGAGGCCCAGATCGCCCGCGAGACCGGCCTGCCGGCCGCCCACCTCGCGCATCTGCTGCCGATGCTCCACCACGAGGAGTACGTCCAGCGGACCGGCGACGGCGGCTACGTCACGGGGGACGCCCTCGCCCTGCTCGGCTCCGGCGGCGACCGCACCGCCGCCCTGCGCCTCAAGCTCCAGCAGTCGCTGTCCGAGCTGCGCGACTCGCTCGGCGCGGCCGTCTACCTGAGCCGCTACATCGACGGCGAGGTCCGGATCACCCAGTGCGCGGACGCCCCGCACATGCCCCGGGTCAACGAGTGGGTCGACTTCCGCTCCGCCGCCCACGCCAGCGCGGTCGGGAAGTGCCTCCTCACCCAGCTCGACCACGACGACCGCCGCGAGCACCTCTCGCGCCACCGCACGGCGCGGCTCACGTCGCGGACGATCACCAGCGAGAAGGTGCTGCTCAGCGCGCTCGACCGGCAGCCCGCGACCGTCCCCGTCCTCGATCTCCAGGAGTACGCGCTCGGCACGGTCTGCGCCGCCGTCCCGGTCACCGCCGGGAGCACGGTCGGCTGCGTCGCCCTCTCCCTGCCCCTGGCCCACGCCCACCGGCTGCGGCAGGCCGCCGAGTCGCTGAACCGGCGGGCCGCGCCGCTGATGCTGTCGATGGCCCTGTAGCCCCCTGGGGGCCCGGGGGCGGTCGGGGCGGTCGGGAGCACCTCTCCGGACCAGGTATATTTATCTCTGTCAGCAGGCGCCGCTAGCTCAGTTGGTTAGAGCAGCTGACTCTTAATCAGCGGGTCCGGGGTTCGAGTCCCTGGCGGCGCACAGACAGACGAAGGCCCTCACCGCAAGGTGAGGGCCTTCGTCGTGCCGCTCCGGCGACCGATAGCCGATGGCTACTGATGGCCGATGACTTATGTCATCGGCGACCTGTGATCGGTGGATCTGCCCGCCGGAGCGCCGGAACGACAGAGTTATGGGCATGGACACGATGACGCTCGCCCCCGCCGCCTCCTCCGCCGCGACCACCGCGACCACCGCGACCGCCGCCTCCTCCTCCACCGTCACCGCCGAGGAGATCAAGCCGCTGCCGGCCTGGTTCTTCGCCTTTGAAGGCGTAATGTCCGCCGCCTACGACCTCTTCCAGGCCGACCACCGGCTCCTGTGGGCACTGGGCGCCCTGGGCGTGGTCAACCTCGTCGTGTCCCTGACCGTCCTGCGCTCGCGGCTGCGCCTGGCCAAGCGCATGTGGCGCGGCAAGAGCACCCGCAAGGTGGCCATCGGACTGGTCGCCCTGCGGCTCGGCGCCCACCTGGCCCTCACCTTCGCCGGCTTCACCGTCGTCTCGGCCGCAGGCCACTTCGCCTTCGCCGCCGCGATGTCCGCCACCACCGTCGGCCTGCTCTGGTACGCCCAGCGCGTCTCGCTGCGCGCGCTCGCGGCGGAAGGCGTCTGAGCAGGGCCCGTAGCATGGAGGCCGCCCTTCCACCGCGCACGCACCAGGAGACAGGAGAGGAGAGGACCGTGACCAGCGCGACCAAGAGTCACCGGACGGCGGCCGCGGCCGTGCTCCTGCTCCTCCTCACGGTGCTCTTCGGACCGGTCCCGGGCGGCGCGCAGCCGTACACCGCGGTCACGACCACCCCCTCCGCCCGTCACGCGGCACCGGCACCGGCACCGGACCAGGCAGCCGCAGCCGTAGCCGCACCCGCGCACGCCGGGAAGCCCGTACGGGCCGAGGCCCCGGACGCCGGCACCAGCTGCCGGCAGCAGGACGTGCCGCTGAAGGACGCCGAGACCGCCGTCGCCTCCGGGCACGCCGACCCCGTCACCGCGCCGGGCACCGCCCGCGCCCCGCTCCCCCAGGCCGCCGCGCCCCGGGCGACCGCGCCGCGCGCGCCGCCCGCACCCGTCGCGGGCTGCGCCGAGTTGCTCCCCGTCCTGCGGATCTAGATCCGGTCCCCACGGCCCCGCCGGGCCGTGCTTCGCCATATCCGGATTCCGTACGTTCCAGGGAGCTTTCTCCTTTATGTCTGCCACTTCCCCGAAGGCCAAGAAGACCGACCCCAAGGCCAAGGCCAGGACCAAGGCCGGCGCCAAGGCCGGGCCCCGGTCCAAGGCCAAGGCCTCCGTCCCCCTCCCCCGCCGCCTCGCCGCGCTCGGCGCGATCCTCGCGCTCGTCGCGGCGGTCGTCGCCGTCGGCATGGCCATCGGCAAGAACGGCGGCGACTCCGGCAAGCGCGGGCCTTCCGCCTCCGGCGACCCCTCCGCCGACCCGATGCGGGGCGCGTACGAGCGCGCCGAGCAGGCCACCAGCCGCCGCAAGGACGGCGACCCGCTCGCGCTCGGCCGGAAGGACGCGCCGGTCGTGCTCGTGGAGTACGCCGATTACCAGTGCTCGTACTGCGGCAAGTTCACCCGCGACAGCCAGCCCGAGCTGGTCAAGAAGTACGTGGACCAGGGCGTCCTGCGGATCGAGTTCCGTAACTTCCCGATCTTCGGCAAGGACTCCGAGCGCGCGGCCCGCGCCTCCTGGGCGGCCGGGCAGCAGGGGAAGTTCTGGCAGTTCCACGACGAGGTCTACGCCAAGCTGCGCAAGGGTGACGCCCTCGCCGAGGACAAGCTCGCCGACATGGCCGCCAAGGCCGGCGTGAGCGACATCGACCGTTTCCGCTCGGACCTGAACGGGTCGGCTGCCGAGGAAGCGGTCAAGAAGGACCAGCAGGAGGGGTACGACCTCGGCGTGACCTCGACCCCGTCCTTCCTCGTCGGCGGGCGCCCCATCGCCGGCGCCCAGCCGATGGCCGCCTTCGACGAGGCCATCGAGCAGGCCCGGGCCGCGGCCGCCGCGAAGAAGAGCGGGAAGTAAGGGGCCGGCGTGACCGACATCGGCTACCTCGCCGCCTTCCTCGGCGGCGCCCTCGCCCTGGTCAGCCCGTGCAGCGCACTGCTGCTGCCGGCCTTCTTCGCGTACTCCCTGGCGAGCCCCGGCCGGCTGCTCGCCCGCACCGGCGTCTTCTACGTGGGCCTCGCGACCACGCTCGTCCCGCTCGGCGTGGCCTCCACCGCGGCCAGCCGGCTCTTCAACGGCCACCGCGAGCTGCTGGTGACCGCCGGCGGCTGGATCGTGATCGCCATGGGCGCCGCGCAGATCCTGGGCCTGGGCTTCGCCTCGAAGAGGGCCCAGGCGGCGGCCGGGCGGATCACGCCGCGCTCGGCCGCGTCGACGTTCCTGCTGGGCTGCGTGTACGGGCTGGCCGGGTTCTGCGCGGGGCCGATCCTCGGTGCGGTCCTCACCGTGACGGCCGTCAACGGCAATCCCGTCTACGGCGGCTCCATGCTCGCCGTCTACGCCCTCGGGATGGCGCTGCCGCTGTTCGTCCTGGCGGTCTTCTGGGACCGCTTCCGGCTCGGCAGCCGGCGGTGGCTGCGCGGGCGGGAGCTGCGGATCGGACGGCTGCGGCTGCACACGACGTCCCTGGTGTCGGGGCTGTTCTTCATCGGGATCGGCGTGCTGTTCCTCGCCTACGACGGGACCACGGGGCTTCCCGGTCTGCTGGACGCCGACCAGGAGTTCCGCCTGGAGGAGCTGGCGTCCCGCGTAGGCAACGCCGTCCCGGACTACGCCCTGCTGGCGGGGCTGGCGCTGGTGGTGGCGGGGCTCCTGGCCCGTTTCGCCCTCCGCCCGGGCAAGGACGACTCCGAGCAGGAGTGACGGGGCCGAACCGGCCTCAGGCCGGGATGATGGCGCCTCCCCGGGGTGGGGCCGGGGAGGCGCCAGGAGGCTCCGGCGTCCGGTGCGGTCCCGGAGGAGGCCGTCAGAACTGGACGTCGGAGCAGGCGTAGAACGCGTTGCCGGTGTCCGCGATGGTCCACACCGCGAGGACGAGCTGCTTGCCGCTCCGGCCGGACGGCAGCGTGCCCTGGTGGGAGACGGTCGCGTCGGGCACCCGGCCGCCGTACGGCACGGTCAGGAACGGCTGGAGGTCGAGGTCGGACCGGGTGAGCGGCCGGCTCGGGTCGTAGCCGGGCCTGGTGAGGTAGTAGCGGAAGTCGGTCGTGGCGTGGCGCGCCGTGAGCCGCCACCGGAACGTATAGCTCTGGCCCGAGCTGACGCTCGTGCTGGGCCACTGCCCGCCCCGCGGGTCGTCGAGCTCCGCGAAGCGGCTGTTGCCGCCGGCGCATATCGTGCCGTCGGCGGGCCCGCGGGCCGGGAAGCCCTTGGAGCCCTCGACGCTCTGCGGCTCCCACTGGATCTCGCCGCAGTCCTTGACGGTGCCGTTGGCGCAGTACACCTGCCGGCTGGTGGGGGTGTCGGTGTAGCCGTGGCTGCTCGCGCTGCCGGTGGCGAACAGGGACGTAGCGGCGATGCCGAGGCCGATGATCGCCGCACTGATCTTTTTGCGCATGCCTTTGCTCCTCGGAGAACGTGGGGGGTTCTGTGAGCCGAGTGAAATGCGGTCTAGACCAAGGCGGAGGCTAGTACCGGCCGTTTGGCATGTCTAGGCCAACAGTCGCAACGATCCGGTCGCGCCCCGTACGGGACGCCTTCACTTGCTCTCCATGGGGACCGCCGCTGCCCTGCACCCATGCCCGCGCGGAGGCCGCGCCCCGGCCTCCGGTCCTTCGCTGTTCAATGAGGCGCTCTTGACGCAGTTCGTCAGGTGTCTCCGGGCGCCGGAGCCCCGCCGGGCACCGGACGCCGGAGCCCCGCCGGGTACCGGGCGGCGCGGCGATCCGCCGGACGCTCAGCCCACGCGCCCGTACGCGTTCGGCCGGTAGCGGCCGAACGTCGAGACCCGGACCCCGGACCCCGGCCGCGGCGCCTCGACGTAGCGCTCCCCGCCCAGGTAGACCGCCACGTGGTGGACGCCGGAGGCCCGCCCGTTGCGGGACCAGAAGACGAGGTCGCCGCGGCGCAGCGCGCGCCGCCCGATGCGCTTCGTCGCGCGGTACTGGTCGGCCGCGACGCGCGGGAGCCGTACGCCCGCGCGACGGTAGGCCTGCTGGACGAGCCCGGAGCAGTCCCAGCGGCGGGGGCCGTCGCCGCCCATGGCGAAGGGGTCGCCCACATGGGCCAAGGCGTAGCGGATGGCCGGTTCCAGGCGGTCACCGACGGGCCGGGCCGCCGGGAGGACCGTCCGCGGGCCGCCGCGCCCGGCCGGCGGTCCTCCCGCCGCGGAGGGTGCGGCCGCCGCCGGGCCCGCTCCGGGCCCGGCCAGCACGGCCGCCCAGACGGCCGCCACGACCGCGCCGCGTATTCGCACCACGCCCGCCGCGCCTTTCCCCGGGCCCCCGGGCCCGGCGTCCTGCCAGTACTCGGGCACAGCCTCTCAGCGGCCCCGGAGGGCCGCACGCCGGAGCGGCCCGGGCGGGTGACGAGGCGCGTGGTCGGGAGCACCCCTCGGGATCAGGTAGAGTTTTCTCTGTCAGCAGGCGCCGCTAGCTCAGTTGGTTAGAGCAGCTGACTCTTAATCAGCGGGTCCGGGGTTCGAGTCCCTGGCGGCGCACGCGAGTCTCAAGGCTCCTCACCTCTCGGTGAGGAGCCTTGAGTCGTTTTCCGGCCAATGGCATGCCCCCTCATGCCGGGTCGCACCACTTTGCCCGGTAAACACCTTGTTTCACCCTTGCGATCATGGCCCGGCGTCCGAGATCCTGAACGGACAGCGATGACCCAACATCACTAAGTGACGATTGAGTTGAGTTGGGTGGCGCCGGGGGGGCCGGTGCTCTTGGGGTCCGTGCGGCTCGTGGGGGGCCGGACGAGACCCGCGATCTGACACACGCAGTCAGCATGCGTGCGGGGGGAAATGCACATGACGTCCACTCCTGCCGGCGCCCGGCGGCAGCTCCACGATCAGACGGCGGCGGCCGGGCCTCGCACGCCCGTCCGCCAGGGAACGATCCCGCAGCAACCAGGCCATAGCGGGGCAGTCGACCACGGCGGGGCGGCCGGCCATGGCGGGCCGGTCAGAGTCCCGCCCTCGCGCCCGCCGAGAGCCCGGCCCCGGTTCGACTACGAGCACTACAGCCGGCTGGCCGGCCCGCTCACCCAGCCCGACCCGGACCGTCCGTACCGGGTGCGCTACCGCAGCCTGCTCGCCGAGGAGACGCACCGCGTCCTCGGCGCGGCCCTCCTCGGCGCCGCCCCCGTCGTCTCGCTCGGCCTGCTGATCTGGCTGATGCAGCCCGCGCACTGGACGCAGCGCGACCACGCCACCCCGCTGATGCGGGTGCTGGATGCGGTGATGCTGGTGTCGATCGGCCTCATCGAGCTCTTCCGCACGATGAACGTCGCCTCGAACGCCCACGCCACCCTCGTCGCGCGCGACCCCGTCCCCGTCGTGCCCGAGACCGGCACCAAGGTCGCCTTCCTCACCTCGTTCGTGCCCGGCAAAGAGCCGCTCGACATGGTCACGCGGACGCTGGAGGCGGCGGTCCGGCTGCGCCACCGCGGCCCGCTCGACGTCTGGCTGCTCGACGAGGGCGACGACCCCGCCGTCAAGGCCGTCTGCCGGCGGCTCGGCGTGCGCCACTTCTCCCGCAAGGGCATCGAGAAGTGGAACCGTCCGAAGGGCCCGTTCCGCGCCAAGACCAAGCACGGGAACTACAACTCCTGGCTGGACGCCCACGGCGACGCGTACGACTTCTTCGCCTCGGTCGACACCGACCACGTCCCGCTGCCCAACTTCCTGGAACGCATGCTCGGGTACTTCCGCGACCCCGATATCGCGTTTGTCGTTGGTCCTCAGGTCTACGGGAACTACGATGCGGCCGTGACCAAGGCCGCAGAAAGCCAGCAGTTCCTTTTCCACGCCCTGATCCAACGCGCCGGAAACCGCTACGGCGCACCCATGTTCGTCGGCACCAACAATGCCGTCCGGATCAGCGCTCTGAAGGGAATCGGCGGCCTCTACGACTCGATCACGGAGGACATGGCCACCGGCTTCGAGCTGCACCGTCACCGCAACCCCGCGACAGGGCGGAAGTGGCGCTCGGTCTACACCCCGGACGTCCTCGCGGTCGGCGAGGGCCCCAATGCCTGGACGGACTTCTTCACCCAGCAGCTGCGCTGGTCCCGGGGCACCTACGAGACCATTCTCAAGCAGTTCTGGAAAGGCCCCTGGTCGCTCTCCCCAGGGAAATTCCTCAATTACAGCCTGCTGGTCATCTATTATCCGATGACCGCACTCAACTGGATGCTCGGCGCCCTCAGCTGCGCCCTCTTCCTCGGGCTCGGCGCCTCCGGAATCCAGATCAATTCCGAGGTCTGGATGATGCTCTACAGCGATGCGGCCGCCCTCCAGATCGGGCTCTACATCTGGAACCGCCGGCACAATGTCTCGCCGCACGAGCCCGAGGGCTCGGGCGGGCTGGCCGGCATGGTGATGTCCGCGCTCTCCGCCCCGGTCTACGCCCGCTCGCTGATGGATGCCGTGCTGCGCCGCAAGAGCCGCTTCGTCGTCACGCCCAAGGGGGATTCCGCCAGCCCCGACACCCTGTTCGGGACCTTCCGCATCCACCTGTTCTTCCTGGTGGTCTTCGGCGGCTCGCTGGTGGCCTCCTTCTGGCTCGGTCACACCCACGCCGCGATGCGCACCTGGGCGGCGCTGGCCCTCGCGATCACCGTCGCCCCGATCGTCGCGTGGTGGTGGACGACGCACCGCGCCAAGAGAGCCGTGGAGGCCACCCGATGAACTTCCGGCGTTACCGTGTCAGCCGCCGCACCCGCCGCTTCGCGGTGGGGTCGGGGGTGGTGCTCGCCCTGGCGGGCATGAACGGGCCGGCCATCTGGGGCTACGCCTCCCACGAGTACCACGACTACAAGATCAACCAACCGGAGTACAAGGAGCGCAACGGCCACTGGGACGTGGTCGACGTCCCCGAGCGGTACCGGATCAATACGATCCACGCGGCCCTGCTGCACACCGGGAAGGTGCTCCTCGTCGCCGGCTCCGGCAACAACGCCGCCCATTTCCGCGCGAAGTCCTTCCGCACGGTCCTGTGGGATCCGGTGGCGGACACGTACAAGGACATCCCCACCCCGAAGGACCTGTTCTGCGCGGGCCACACCCAATTGCCCGACGGCCGCCTCCTGGTGGCCGGCGGCACCCAGCGGTACGAGAAGCTGGAGGGCGACATCACCAAGGCCGGCGGCCTGATGGTGGTGCACAACGAAAACCCGGACAAGCCGATGACGCTGCCCGCGGGCACCCGCTTCACCGGCCGCAAGAACGGCAAGACCTTCGAGTCGAAGGACGCGGTGCTCGTCCCCCGCGCCAAGAAGGAGCAGAACAAGGAGACCCGTAAGGTCACCGTCACGGTCTCCACCGCCCGCGTCTATGTGGAGGCGCTCCAGAAGGGGCACGAGTTCGAGACCGGCCTCACCGACAACTACCGGGTCGAGGGCCTCTCCGGCAAGGACGGCCAGAACGTCTACGGCATCGCCAACAAGCTCTCCTTCGACAAGAAGGACTTCCAGGGCATCAAGGACTCCTTCGAATTCGACCCGGTCGCCGAGCGCTACGTCACGGTCGACCCGATGAACGAGGCCCGCTGGTATCCGACCCTGACCACCTTGCAGGACGGCAGGGTCCTCTCGGTCTCCGGCCTCGACGAGATCGGCCAGGTCGTCCCGGGGAAGAACGAGGTCTACGACCCGAAGACCAAGAAGTGGACCTACCTGCCCGACGAGCGCTTCTTCCCGACGTATCCCGCGCTCTTCCTCACCGACAAGGGCCGGATCTTCTACACCGGCTCCAACGCGGGCTACGGCCCGGCGGACAAGGGCCGCGTGCCCGGCCTGTGGGACCTGTCGACCAACGCGTTCACCGAAGTGCCCGGCATGAGCGACCCGGACATCCTGGAGACCTCGATGTCCGTCCTGCTGCCCCCCGCCCAGGACCAGCGCTACATGGTCCTCGGCGGCGGCGGTGTCGGCGAGGACGCGAGGTCCACCGCCCGGACCCGCATCGTCGACCTGCACGCCGACCGGCCGCGCTTCCGCGACGGCCCCGACCTCTACGCCAAGGCCCGCTATCCCAGCAGCGTCATCCTCCCGGACGACACGGTGCTGACCACCAACGGCTCGGGCGACTACCGCGGCCGCAGCGCCTCCAACGTCCTCAAGGCCGAGATCTACGACCCGGCGGACAACAGCCGGCACGAGGTGGCCGATCCGCTGGTGGGCCGCAACTACCACTCGGGGGCGCTGCTGCTGCCCGACGGCCGGGTGATGACCTTCGGCTCCGACTCGCTCTTCGGCGACAGGGCCAACTCCAAGCCGGGCGTCTTCCAGCAGCAGATCGACCTCTACACCCCGCCCTACCTCTATAAGAAGGGGCGGCCCGAGCTGAAGGACACCGCTCCCCGGACGGTGGAGCTGGGCGGCACGGCCACCTACCGCGCGGAGCGCCCGCAGGACATCGCCAAGGCGCGCCTCATCAGGCCGGGGTCGTTCACGCACGTCACCAATGTGGAACAGCGGTCGATCGCGCTGGAGTTCAAGCGGACGGCGGACGGCATCACGGTCACGCTGCCGAAGGACCCGTCGCTGGTGCCCCCCGGGTGGTACATGCTCAATGCCGTCGACGGCCGGGGCGTGCCCTCACCGGCGGTATGGGTGAAGGTGCCTCCGGCGGCCCCGGCGGCTCCGGAAACCCTGGCCAAGCGGTAGCGCCCGGCGGCGGGCGCAGGAAGCAGATCCCGCGCCGGCGCCGCGGTCAGTGGGCGTTGCGCGCGAGGTCCAAGGCGTAGGCCTCCCACCACTTGCCCGCGCCCGGGCCGCCCTTGCACGTGCCGTCGGACTCGCCCGGGCGCTTGACCCACAGATACGCGTCGACCTTCGCGTCCCCGGTGCGGGTGGTGGGCGGGGTGCCCAGGGCGCGGCCGCTCGGATTGCACCAGGCCTTCTCGTGGCCGGGTGCGTTCAGCGGGCCGTTGCCGTTGCGGCTGGTGTCGATGACGAAGTGCTTGCCGCCCAGCAGGCCGGACAGCCGGTGGCCGTAGTCCTTGTTGGCCTTGGTGGTCTGGAAGTTGGAGACGTTCAGCGCGAAGCCGTCGGCCTGGTCGATGCCGGCCCGGCGCAGCGGATCCGCCATCCGGTCGGCCGGAATGACCCAGCTGGAGTTGCCCGCGTCGAGGTAGACCTTGGTGTGCGGGAGGGCCTTGAGGCGGCCCACGGCCTCCTTGAGGAGCGCGAACCGCTCCTCGTGGTACTGCTGCGGGGTGCAGCCGTCGGAGATGTGGGGCAGGGCGTCGGGCTCCAGGATCACCGTCGCGCCGCGGTTGCTGATGCCCCGGACGGCGCCGTCCAGCCAGCCCCGGTAGGCGTTGCCGTCGGAGGCGCCGCCCTGGGAGTACTGACCGCAGTCGCGGTGGGGGATGTTGTAGAGCACGAGGACGGCGATGCGGTCGGCCCTGGCGGCGGCCTCGGTGAAGCCGCGTGCCTGCCCCTCGGGGTCATCGGGGCCGATCCACTCGGCGACGGGCTGCGCCGCGATCTTGCTCAGGAGCTGGGCCTGGCTGCTCCGGCCGCGGCCGCGGAGCTCGGAGGCGCGCTTGGCCGCGGTGGACTCGGGGTTGACCCAGAAGGGCACCTGGGCCTTGGGCTGCTGGGCGGGGGCCTGCGGGGGCGGGGCTTCCTTGGGGGGTGCCGCGGAGGACTCGGCGGAGGAACAGCCGGCGAGCAGCAGCATCGCTCCCACGGCGGCCCCGGCACTGCCCAGAGCCGCGCGCGCCCTGCGCGCACGGCCGGTGTGACTGCCGTACATCCATTCCCCCTCGGGTGCATTCCTGTAGGGGTGTCCCCACGCCCCCACGGGACATGACCGGTCCCTGCAATGCTGGCACACCCCGGTGCCGAACCGTGTGTGATCTGTGGATGACGGGGAGTCAATTCGCCCGGTCGGCCCACCCCGTACGCTCATCGCCGTACGAGCGCGGCCGGCGTCCTGGGCCCCTTCGGCCCGGTCGCACCGGTCAGGTAGGCGGAGACGACGACGTTCGCGCTGTACGAGCGGCGGGCGCGGTCGAAGTCGCCGCCGCAGGTGATCAGGCGTAGTTCGGCGCGTTTGCCGTCGCGCGGCCCGTAAGCCTTGGCGGGGTCGAAGCGCTCCTTCGTGAAGACGGAGACGTCCTCGACGGTGAACTCGGCGGTGGTGCCGTCCGCGCGGCCGACGCCGAGGGTGTCGCCGGGCTTGAGGCTGCCGAGGTCGTAGAAGACGGCGGGCGCGTCGTCGGTGTCGACGTGGCCGACGAGGACGGCGGCGCCGGGTGCGCCGGGCTGCGGCCCGCGGCGGTACCAGCCGACGGTGCCGGCTTCGGCGTACGGGGGCGGGTCGACGGCGCCCGCCGGGTCGAGCCCCCTGGCCTCGACGGGGGCGTCCACGCCCAGGGCCTTGATGGTGAGGGAGCGGGGCGGGGCCGGAGGGAGGGGCGCGCGGGCCGGGGGCAGCGGGTCGGCGAGCGGGCGGCCGGCCGCGGCGACATCACCGGCGGTGGGGGTGACGGAGGAGCCGTGGCCTTCGGTGATCTCGCGCCCCCACAGCCACAGGCCGAGCAGCAGGGCGACCCACACCGCGCCCGTCAGGAGCCGGCCGCGGCCGCCGGTGCGGGTGGCCGGCCCGGGGTCGGGCTCGGGTGATGCGGGTTCGGGCATGGCCTGGGGGTCGCTTTCCCTCACTGCTGCCCGGAGGACCGCTGGGCGGCCTCGGTGCGGCGCCGGTGCCAGATCAGGCCGGTGGCGATGAGCGCCGTGATGCCCGCCAGGACGAGGCCGGGGGTGCCGGGGGCGTTCTCGGCCGCGGTGCCTCCGCCGCCCGCGGGGACGGGCGCCACGGGGGCGGGCGGCTCGTGCGGCGCCTGCTGCTGCGGCTGCGGGTGGACGGCGGGCCTGCTGTCCATCGCGCGCTCCCGGTCCTGCTGCTTCCGGTCCTGCTGCGGCGACTGCGAGGGCAGCGCCACCTGCTCGTGGGCGTGCGTGACCGGCAGGGGCTTGCCGTGCGGGACGACGGTCAGCTTGCCCTCGGCCACCGCGTCCTCGCCGTCGCACGTGACCCGTACGGGGTAGACGCCGGGGTCCACGGACGAGCGGACGGCCGCCGCGGCGAACAGCCCGGCCGAGTCCCTGGCGAGCCGGGCGTCGGAGACGAACGCCTCGGAGGCGGCGGTGGCCCGGTCGCCCGAGCAGCCGGCGACGCGCAGCTGCACCTGGCCGCCGGGGTGGCTGCTGACGGCGGTGAGTTCGATCGTTCCGGACATGGTGGCGGGCTCGTCGTCGGCGTGCGCGAGGGGCGCGCAGACGGCGACGGCCGCGAGAGCACCGCACAGGGCAAGGCGGGCAGAGTCCATGGTGAACCTCCTGACAGTCAGAGATTCACCTGCTGTTCCCGGCGGGCGCATCCGCTCCGTGGGCGGGTTGCTCCGTTCGGTGCCGGACGGGGCCCGTTCAGATCAGGGGCTGTTCGGATCGGGGGCCGGCGTCAGGCGATCCGGATCCGACCCGGCGTCAGACGATCAGGTCGACCAGGTCCGCGATCGAGTCGGCGACCTGGGAGGGCCGGAACGGGTGGCGGTCGATGTCCTCGGGCCGGGTCAGCCCGGTCAGGACGAGGAAGGTCCGCATGCCCGCCTCCAGGCCGGCGAGGATGTCGGTGTCCATCCGGTCGCCGATCATGGCGCTGCCCTCGGAGTGCGCGCCGATGGCGTTGAGCCCGGCCCGCATCATCAGGGGGTTGGGCTTGCCGACGAAGTACGGCTCGCGGCCGGTCGCCTTGGTGATCAGCGCGGCCACGGAGCCGGTGGCGGGCAGGGGGCCGCCGGCGGAGGGGCCGGTCTCGTCGGGGTTGGTCGCGATGAAGCGCGCGCCGCCGTTGATGAGCCGGATGGCCTTGGTGAGCGCCTCGAAGGAGTAGGTCCGGGTCTCGCCCAGGACGACGTAGTCGGGGTCGGCGTCGGTGAGGACGTAGCCGATGTCGTGCAGGGCGGTGGTCAGACCCGCCTCGCCGATGACGTACGCGGTGCCGCCGGGCCGCTGGTCGTCCAGGAACTGGGCGGTGGCCAGCGCGGACGTCCAGATGTTCTCGACGGGCACGTCCAGCCCGATGCGGGCGAGGCGGGCGTGCAGGTCACGGGCGGTGTAGATGGAGTTGTTGGTCAGGACGAGGAAGGGCTTGCCGGATTCTCTGAGCCGCTTGATGAAGGTGTCGGCGCCCGGGACGGGGATGCCCTCGTGCATCAGGACACCGTCCATGTCGGTCAGCCAGGACTCGATCGGCTTGCGCTCTGCCATACGGGGACTCCTGCCGTACGCGCCCGCTTCGCGGGGCTCGGGGACGCCGGGTCGCACCTCTTCGTGCCACGGCTCGTGTCTCCAGCGTAGACACGTCCGGGCGACGTCCCGGTGACGGCTGCGCCTCGGGCGGCTCACGGCCCCCGGAAGCCCCTCGGCAACCACGGAACCTCTGGCGTCTCTGAGGCCCCTGCCTCCCCCGGAGGCAGACCTTCAGCGCCCCGAGCGCCGCGCCCCCACGATCAGGGACGCCCCGGCGAGGAGCAGCGCGCCGGCCGCCGCCGCGATGGCGAGGAGGGGGCGCTGGGAGCCCGTGTCGGCCAGCAGGGGCTGCTCGCCGTCGTCGGCTCCGCGCTTGGCGGGGGCGCCCGCACGGGCGGGGGCCTTGCCGATGCCGAACGTGTAGTCGTTGGACTCCCCCACCCACTCGCCGTCGTCGCCGCGCCGCTGCACGGCGGTGATGTTGGCGGTCACGGGCCCTTCCGGGGCGCCTTTGGCGAAGGCCAGGCGGACGCGTACGGGCACGCTGCCGTGCGCGGGGACGGAGAAGCCGCCGAAGCCGGGGGCGGCCGCGGCGCGTGCGGAGCGGTCCGCGCGGCCGGCGGCGCCCGGGGCCGTGCCGTTCGGCGTGCCCCTCGGGGCCGTACCGCTCGGGGTGCTGCTCGGGGCCGTGCCGTCGAAGACGCCGACGTTCTCGGCCTCGTCGGTCCGCTCGAAGCGGACGGGGCGCCAGCGATCCGCCCCGGCGTCGTAGAAGTCGAGCCGGATGTCGCCCGGCTCCAGCGCGCGGCCGCGGTCGGCGAGGACCGCGACGGGGTGCACGGCGCGGCACTCGGCACCGGAGTCGTTGCGCAGTTCCAGCCGCCAGGCGCGGGGCGCGGCGCCGCGCTCGTACGACTCGGGGCCGCCGCTCAGCTTCGCGGCGATGGGGAAGTCGGGGGTGCCGGGGGCGGCGCAGCGGGGGCGGACGGGTTCCGGGCCGGCCGCCGGGTGCGCGGGGGCGGGGGCCGCCGTCGCCAAGATCGCGAGCGCGGTGGCGCCGAGGACGAGCGCACGGGGCTTGGGCATCGCGGGACCTTTGCGGTGGTCGGGTCTGTTGCCGGTGCACGGTCAGGTGCCGGTGCACGGTCAGGTTGCTGCCTGCCTCGAACCTCCCACCGCCCGCTCGCGGGTCCCGGCCCGGCGCGGTCGCGTACCCCGACCAGCCGTCACATACCGCCCGATGAGCCTATTTTCGTGTCATCCGAGTGGAGCCGGTGCGCCTGGCCGTGCCGGGCGGGCGCGGCTCGGTCAGGATCGGGGCATGGCCACTGCTGATGCTGAGAAGTGCGTCCTCCAGGGCGGGCCGGAGGGCCTCCCGGAGCACATCGTCCCGGTCCCGGCGCCGGGCGAGGACGTGAAGGTGCCCTTCCGGGGCGGTTACGAACATTTCCGGGCCACCTCACGGCAGTGGGACACGCCCGGGGGCCGGTTGCCGGTCTACGAGTGGTCGGGCCGCACGGAGGCGGCGGAGTAGCGGTGGCGGAGGAGCGCGGCGGCGGGAGCGAGGCGCAGCACCCGCGGAGCGGGGACGACGCCGAGACGTACCGGAGGAACCCCCTCAAGAGCCTGGCCGGCCTGCCCCTGGTCGGGGACCTGCTGGAGCCCTTCCTGGGGCACTACCCCGGCAAGGACCTGCCCGCCCTCTTCTCGGCGCCGCACTTCCGCGGCCGGTGGGAGGAGCTGGACCCCGGCACGTACGAGCGCGGCGGGCCCGTACGGTCCGTGCTGGTGCCCTCGCGGCGCTGGCGGCCGGGCAAGGGGCCGCAGCCGCGGTGGGCGGTCACGCTGTACACCGGCCCGCAGGGGACGGGGACGAGCATGCGGTTCGAGGAGGGCGACGACGCCTCGGAGCTGGAGGAGCTGTTCGCCGTACGGGTCGCGTCGGTCAGGGTCGAGCGGTTCCTGGGGACGGGTGAGTGAGGGGCGGGTTCGGGGGAGGCGGGTTCGGGATAGACGGCTGCGTGAGGGGCGGGTTCGGGAGAGGCTGCTACGGCGAGTGTGTGAGGCCGGCCTTCGGCAGTCCGGACAGCCGGTCGCGCCCGAACAGCGAGGCCAGGACGAGCTCCGCGGCCCCTTCGACGACGGTGCGGTCCCCGGCCGGGGTGACGGCCACCGGGGCGGCGGCGCCGAGCACGTCCCGCACTCCGGCCGCGTAGGTGGCGGCGTCCTTCAGGAGCGTGCCGCCGCCGAGCAGCACGAGGTCGATGTCCAGCAGGCGTACGAGGTTGGCGGCGCCGGTGCCGAGCAGCCGGGCCGCCTCCGCGACGTCACCGCGGGCGACGGCGTCCAGGCACAGGACCTCGATGCAGCCGCGGTCGCCGCAGGGGCACAGGGGGCCGTCCAGCCGGAGGACCTGGTGGCCGAACTCCCCCGCGCCGGTCCGCGCGCCCCGGTGCACCGCGCCGCCCAGCACGAGGCCGGCGCCCAGGCCCGTGCCGAGGTGGAGGTACGCGAAGGAGCCGGCCGGGCCGGCGCAGCCGCGGAGCACGAGGCCGAGGGCGGCGGCGTTGGTGTCCTTGTCGACGACGACGGGCAGGCCGAGCCGCTCGGCGAGCGCGTCGCGCAGCGGGAAGCCGTCCCAGCGGGGGAAGCCGGTGACGCGGTGCAGGACGCCGGTGCGGTGGTCGAGGGGGCCGGGGAGGGCGACGCCCGCGCCGAGGAGGGAGCCGCCGGCCTCGGCCCGTACGCGCGCGGCCTCCGCCGTGACCGCCGCCAGGACCGTCTCCGCGCCCGCCCCGAGGTCGAGGGGGGACGTACGGGTCACGACCTCGGCCCCCGACAGGTCGACGAGGGTGACCGTCAGGGCGTCGCGGTCGAGGTGCACGCCGATCGCGTGCGCCGCCTCCGGCATCAGGCGCAGGGCCGTGGCGGGCTTGCCGCCCGTGGACGCCCGGCGCCCCGCCTCGGCGGCCAGGCCCGCGACCCGCAGCCGCCCGGTGATCTTGCTGACCGCCTGCGGGGTGAGGCCCGTGCGGTCCGCCAGCTCGGCCCGGCTCGCGCCGGCCGGCCCGGCGTCGCGCAACAGGCCGAGGACGAGGGCGGTGTTGTGGTCGCGGAGGGCGGCGAGGTTGGCGCCGGGGGCGGGCGAGCTGTTCACGGGTCCATTGTCGCCGCCGCTTGCAGTTTCGCAACAGCGTTGCCAAAGTGGAGGGCATGAGCGAGGGCATGGACGGCATGAACAGTGACAGCGGGACGGGCGGAGCGGGCGGGACCGGTGGGACCGGCGGGGCTGCCCCGGACGGCGGCTCCGGCGGCTTCCGGGTGGGCCTGATCGGCTACGGGCTGGCGGGCTCCGTCTTCCACGCCCCGCTCATCGCCGCCACGGACGGTCTCGTCCTCGACACCGTCGTCACCGGCAACCCCGACCGGCAGCGGCAGGCCGCCGCCGAGCACCCCGGGGTGCGGGTGGTCGCGAGCAGCGACGCCCTCTTCGAGCGCGCCGCGGAGCTCGACCTGGTGGTCATCGCCTCCCCCAACAAGACCCACGTGCCGCTGGCCCGTGCCGCCCTCGAAGCCGGCCTCCCGGTCGTCGTCGACAAGCCGCTCGCCGCGACGGCCGCCGAGGCCGAGGCGCTGGCCGGCCTGGCGGAGGAGCGCGGCCTGCTGCTGAGCGCCTTCCAGAACCGCCGCTGGGACAACGACTTCCGCACCGTGCAGCAGCTCCTGGCCGACGGCGCGCTCGGCACCGTCCTGCGCTTCGAGTCCCGCTTCGAGCGCTGGCGGCCGCAGCCCAAGGGCGGCTGGCGCGAGTCCGGCGACCCGGCGGAGATCGGCGGCCTCCTCTACGACCTGGGCAGCCACGTCGTCGACCAGGCCCTCGCCCTCTTCGGCCCCGCCACGGCCGTCTACGCGGAGGCGGACGTGCGCCGCCCCGGCGCGGAGGCCGACGACGACACGTTCATCGCCGTGACGCACGCGAACGGCGTCCGCTCCCACCTGTGGGTCAGCGCCACCACGGCCCAGCTCGGCCCCCGCTTCCGGGTGCTGGGCAGCGCGGCGGGCTACGTGAAGTACGGCCTGGACCCGCAGGAGGCCGCCCTCCGCGAGGGCCTGCGCCCCGGTGCCGGCAGCTCCGGCTGGGGCGTCGAACCGGAGTCCCTCTGGGGCCGCCTCGGCGCCGGCGAGTCCCCCCAGACCGGCGGCGGCGACCCCGTACCGACGCTCCCCGGCGACTACCCCGCCTACTACGCGGCGATCGAGACGTCCCTGCGCACGGGCGCCGAACCCCCGGTGACGGCGCGGGAAGCGGCGGCGGCGCTGCGGGTGCTGGAGGCGGCGCGGCTGTCGGCGGACGAGGGGCGCACGGTGCGGATCGGGGAGGCCGGATGAGCTCCGGAGCGCCCGAAGTATCCGAGGTGGCGGCCCTGGAAGAGGACGAACGCCGCCTGGCCCTGGACCGCTTCGGCAACGACGACGCCTGGCGGCTGGGCAGCCTGCTCGCCGGCCTGGCCCGGGAGCGGGGCGCGGCGGTCACGATCGGCATCCGGCGGGGCGCGCAGCAGCTCTTCCACTGCGCGCTGCCGGGCACGTCCGCGGACAACGACGCGTGGATCGCGCGCAAGTGCCGCGTGGTGGAGCGGTACGGGGAGTCGTCGTTCCTGGTCGGGGCCCGCTTCCGCGCCAAGGGCCGCACGTTCGAGGAGTCCTCCCGGCTGGACCCGGACCACTACGCGGCCCACGGCGGCGCGTTCCCGCTGCGTGTACGGGGCACGGGCGTGGTGGGCGCGGTCGCCGTCTCGGGCCTGGCCCAGGCGGAGGACCACGCGCTGGTGGTCGAGGGCTTGGAGCGGTTCCTGGCGGAGTCCTGACGGCCCCGCACCCCGAGGGTTCCGTCAGGGCTTCCGTCAGGGCGTGCTCAGGGCATTCTCAGGGCGGTCTCGGGGCGATCACCGATGAACCTCGCCGTCCCGCGGCGGAGGATCGGAGCATGACCCAACGCGCCCCGGGACGGCCGGCATTCACCCCGCTGACCCGCTTCTCCCTCGTCGCCGCCCCGGCGCTCCTCGCCGTCTACGGAACGGTCCGGCTGCTGTCCCGCTCCGGTGTGCCCGGACCGGGCTGGACCGCGGGCCACCTGGCCCTCTTCCTCGGCCTGGCCCTGTTCGGGCCGGTCTTCGCCGGCCTGCGCCGCCTCGCCCCGGCCGGTTCCGCGGTGCGGCGCCGCGTGGCCGCCGTCAGCACCGTCGTGGCCCTCGCCGGCCTCGCCGCCTCCCTCGCACAGACGGCCGTCGACCTCGTCGTGGGCTTCCGGGCCGCGGACGGCGCGGAGATGAGCGAGCTCTTCGGGCAGGTCCAGTCGCACGCCGCCGTCAAGCTCGTCGTCTACTCCGCCGGCCCCCTCCTCTTCTACGTGGGCCTGCTCGCCCTCGTCGGGTCGCTCGTCACCCGCCGGGGCCCCGTCACCGGCTGGACGCTGGGCGCGATATGCCTCGGCACCGTCGTCATGGGCGTGAGCCTCGACCTGCTGCCGGCCGGCAGTGCGCTCTTCCTCCTGGCGCTGGCCCCGTTGAGCCGGACCGGCAGCGCCGCCCTGCCGACTCCTGGCGGACATCCCGTCGACAGCCCCGCACGCACCCGGACCTGATCGCCGGTCAGCGCTTGGGCCAGTGCCAGAGGGGCTCGTCCAACATGCTCTCGCGGCCCGCGACCTCCGTCTCCCCGAGGGCGTTCTTGACGAGGGCGATGGGGTTGACGTCGATGCGGTGGCGGCCGGCGCCGCGGCCGAGGGCCTCCGCCAGGCCCGGCGCGTGCGTCACCACCACGACCTGGGTGTCCCGCGCCGCCGTCAGGATCAGGTCGGCCAGCGGGCCCAGCAGGTCCGGGTGCAGGCTGGACTCCGGCTCGTTGAGGACGAGGAGCGCGGGCGGGCGCGGGGTGAGCAGCGCCGCCGTCCACAGCAGATAGCGCAGCGTGCCGTCGGAGAGCTCGGCCGCGCCGAGCGGGCGCAGCAGCCCGCGCTGGTGCAGCTTCAGCTCGAACCGGCCGCCCTCACTGACGATCTCCGCCTCGCTGCCGGGGAACGCCGCGTCCACGGCGGCGTCCAGCGCCTCGCGGTCGCCGATCTCGCGGATCGTCTGGAGCGCGGCCGCGAGGTCCGCCCCGTCGTGCCCGAGCACGGGGGTGCGGGTGCCGATCTGCGCGCTGCGGGCGGGCGCGTGCGCGTCGGTCCGCACGTGGTCGTAGAACCGCCAGGACCGCATGTGCTCGCGCAGCCGCAACAGGTCGGGGGCGAGCTGCGGGTCGGCGAGCTCGCTGAGCATGCTGTCGTAGGGGCGGACGGAATTCACGGAGCTGTGCCACGTGCCCTGCGCGGTGCGGGTGCGGACGGCGGGGCCGGAGCGGTCCGAGAGCAGGGCGGCCGGGCGCAGCACGGGCCCGGCCCAGGTGCACTCCCGCTTGATCTCCGGGTCCAGGTTGAACATGGACGGCGCGCCCGTGCTGCCCGAGGTCGGTATGGGGTGCCCGAAGTCGACCGCGTACCCGAACTCGTCCCCCGCGAAGCCGAGCCGGAGGCTCGCCGCCGGCGAGCGCCCCGAGCCCTTCCGCTCCCCCGCCCACAGCGTGGACGCCAGCCCGCCCTCCCGCGCCAGCGCCGCGACAGCCCCGCCCCGCGCCGAGTCGGCCAGCAGCCGCAGGGCGCGGTAGAGGCTGGACTTCCCGGTGGCGTTGGCTCCCGTGATCACGTTCAGCCGTCCCAGGGGGACGATGAGGCGGCGCAGGGAGCGGTAGTTCTCGACGGCGACGGTAGTGAGCATGGGACCTCTCGGGACATAGCGGTACCTAGCGGTGCATCGTTCCCACCAGTGTGCCAAGAGGCACTGACAACGCCCGTCCGGGAAGACCCCGGCCCTCCCGCCTGTTCTCTCCGAGCAGTGCACTCACGAGTGCTGAACAGAAGGGGGAGGCCGTGTCAGTGGCGTTCAACGAAGAGACGCGCGAGCTGCTGGACGGGAGGAACTTCGCGACCGTCGCGACGCTCAACCGGGACGGCGCGCCGCAGACCTCGGTGGTCTGGATCGCGCGGGACGGAGACACCGTGCTGTTCTCCACCACGGCGGGCCGCCTGAAGGCGCGCAATCTCGCCAGGGACCCACGGGTCAGCCTCACCGTGTTCGACACCGCGAACCCGTACCACTCGGTGGACATCCGCGGCACCGTGGAGCTGATCGAGGACCGGGAGAAGTCGCTTCCGCGCAGGCTCTCGCACAAATACCTCGGCGAGGACCCGCCGGCCGAGCCGGAGGAGACGCTCCGGCTGATCGTCCGGGTGACCCCTCAGAAGGTCACCGGTTTCGGCTCCTGAGGCAGGCGGCCGCCGGTGCCGAGCGCGTCTCGGCACCGGCGGCCACCCTGAGGGAATGCCGTCGCGGAGCACGCCGGAAATGAGAGAGAATCTCTCGGTTCAGTCACGTACCAGGAGATTCATGCACAAGCGTCTGCCCCTGCTCGCCATCTGTCTTACGGCCGCCGCGTTCGGCGCCTCGGCGTGCGGCCCGTCCGGCGAGAGCGAGGCGAGCGCCTCGGCGACACCGGCCGCCGCGTCCTCCGCGCCCGCGTCCGCCCCCGCCGCCGCCCCGTCCGGGAGCCCATCGGCCTCCGCGGAAGTGCGCGGGCTGACAGGGCTGCCGGCCAAGCTCTACCTCAAGACGATCCGGGACAACGCTCCGGATCTGGACCGCATCAGCGACGACGTTCTCGTCACTCATGGCAACGCGCTCTGCCTCGCCCAAGGGAAGGCCCTCGTCGACCAGGCCATCAAGACCAAGGAGGAACTCGGGCTCACCGGAAAGCAGGCCTCGCAGATCCTCGGCAGCGCGCACGGCGTGTGCGGCAGGAACGCGTTCAAGTAGCGCGGGAGGACTGTGCGGGGCCGGTAGGGAGCCGGTACGGGACTAGTACGTGAGCACCGGGCTCTTCACGAACTGCGCGAACTCGAAGTTCTTCCCGTTGGGGAGGATCTGGACTTCGGCCCGGTACCGGTGCCCGGCGGTCGGGTTCGGCAGGGTGTAGTGCTGGTCGACCGGCCGGTCGCACCGGCGCAGCTCACGCTCCCACTGCCAGCCGGTGGTGTCGTCGAACGCCACCAGCCGCATACGGCAGTCGTCCCCGGCCTCGGGCCAGTCGCTGCGGCCCTCGAAGAGAATGTCGCCCCCGCGCCCGCCGTCGTCGATCAGGCTCACACAGGCCTGCCGCGACGCGGGGCCGGTACAGCCGCCCCCGTCGGCCGCCGCGGCGCTACCGGCGGTGCCGGCCAGGGCGGCGCCCGCCAGGGAGAGAGCGGTCAGCGCCGATGCCGCAGCGCGCGGTAATGCACGAAGAATCATCGTTCCACCTCATATGCCGTGAGCATCCGGAAGATCCCCGGAATGGAGTGCGCTGAGCATATGAGGGTGGCGAGGTCTCGTGCACGGGGATTTTGACGCAGGGTCAGGTCAGGAGCGTCGGCTCGCTGTCCTCGCCGGGGCGACCAGAACCAGGGGGATCTCCCGGGTCGTCGCAGTGCGGCGGGCCGGACTTGCGGCCCCGGGTGGCAGGCTGCTCGACGCGCAGGAGGCGAGCCTTTCGGGGGCGGCTGACCACTGATCTGCGCCCTAGTCGTCGCCCCCGTCGCCACTGCCGCCGCCGCTGCGGCTCCGCCCGCCGGACGTCAGCAGGCTGAGCAGCACGTCAGCCACGACCGACACGACGAGCATCCAGCGAGGTACGTCGTCGTCAGTGGTTTCGTCCGGCCCGGTCATCACGACTCTTCGCCGTAGTGCCGGCGGTTCACCGGGAACGCGATTCCGTGATCAGTCACCCGCCCGAGCGTAGCGCCGCCGGTATGGGGTGGCTGGGTGGGGTGGCTGGGTGGGGCCCACCCAGCCGGTGGATTTCCGCGCCAAGCCCCCACTCAGGTGGTGCGAATGTACTCAATCCCCTCGCCCAGGTCCGCGTTGTCCGCCAGCGGCGTCAGGTGGAGCGGGGTGTGCGCGGACGTGAGGCTGACCGGGATCAGGCAGCTCGGGTCCTTGTACCCGAGCACGACGGTGCGGTCGGTGCGGTTCTTCACCGACCTGGCGGTCATGAGGCGCTCCGGCGCGTCCGCGGACGGCTTGACGATCCGCGTGCACTCGACCAGCGCCGACTTGTACACCGTCTTCTTGCCGTGGAAGCCGGGTTCCGACCAGAAGCGGATGCTGCCTGCGGTGCAATCGCTGTGCGCCACCGCGTCGTCATCGTGTGCACTGGCCGCCCCGGCCGTACCAAGTACCCCCGCGACCGCGAGGGCCACGCCGATCGCCGCCGAGGCCATGCGCTGGAACATTGCTGTCTCCTGATGGGTTGCGGTTCGGGATGACTCCCGCTGCCGGTCCGCTTGACCGCTGATCTGAGTGCGGGGTGTGGGCACTCACGCGAACGGGGGCGCTACGGAACCAACGTTGACAGCCAGGCCGCGTGCGGTTGGGGGGGTGGGGGGGGTGGGGGGGGTGGGGGGGATTGGTGGGTGGGTGCGGGTCAGAACAGGCGGACATCCGACCCCGGACGTG
>NZ_RBAM01000019.1 GCF_003626645.1 Streptomyces klenkii
CCAACCAGATCAACAACGTGCTGGTCTTCCCGGGTGTCTTCCGCGGCCTTCTGGACGCGCAGTCCCGCACCGTCGACACCGGCATGATGCTCGCCGCCGCCAGGGCCCTCGCCGACGTCGTCACCGAGGACGAACTCAACGCGAACTACATCATCCCCAGCGTCTTCAACGAGAAGGTCGCGGGGACGGTCGCGGGCGCGGTGCGCGAGGCCGCGAAAGCCGCCGGCGCGGCTGTGACGGGCACCACGACCGTCTGATGACGGCGCGTCGCGGGCCTTCGGGCCCGCGACCTGCCCCTAAGGTGTCGGGCAGAAATCAGGCCGCAGAAATGCGGCTGTATCCGAGGCTGTGCCGCTTTCCGTGTGACTCTCCAGGGTGCCGGATTGGCTTTCCCGCCACTGGTGGGGGCAGGATGCGTAACCGGGCGCGAGGGTCTGGCAACGGACCCGGGTCCGGGGACTGTCCGAGGGCCCTGGCAGCATCGGCTTCGATCTCACGCCTCATTGGCAAGAAGAACACGGGAGTACAACATGAACCGCAGTGAGCTGGTGGCCGCGCTGGCCGACCGCGCCGAGGTGACCCGCAAGGACGCCGACGCCGTTCTGGCCGCGCTCGCCGAGACCGTCGGCGAGGTCGTCGCCAAGGGCGACGAGAAGGTCACCATCCCCGGCTTCCTGACCTTCGAGCGCACCCACCGTGCCGCTCGGACCGCTCGCAACCCGCAGACGGGTGAGCCGATCCAGATCGCTGCCGGTTACAGCGTGAAGGTCTCCGCGGGCTCCAAGCTCAAGGAAGCCGCCAAGGGCAAGTAAGCGCCTTTAGCGCTGCGCTCAGCGCTGAGAGGGCGGTCACCCCGGTCGGGGTGACCGCCCTTTGGGCTTTCCAGGGGCCCGTACGGGCCTGGAAGGGGCCGTACGGGCCCCAAGGTCACCGGGATGCACGAAAGCGCCTGTACGGGCCTTGAATGGCTCGTACAGGCGCTTACGCCCCGTCAGAAGAAGGGCCCTCAGGCCGCGGTGCGGCCCGCCGTGCGGCGAGGAAGCCTCAGGCCGCGGTGCCGCCGCCCGGGAGTTCCACGTTCGCGCCGAGGTCCTTCAGCTTCTGCATGCTGTGCTTTCCCGGGGGATAACCCCCGGACCCCCAGCCGGGGGCCGCGTCGTGGTGGCGCGGAAGCCTCAGGCCGCGGTGCCGCCGCCGGGCAGCTCCACGTTCGCGCCCAGGTCCTTGAGCTTCTGCATGAAGTTCTCGTAGCCGCGGTTGATCAGGTCGATGCCGTGGACGCGCGAGGTGCCCTCGGCCGCCAGGGCCGCGATCAGGTACGAGAAGCCGCCGCGGAGGTCCGGGACGACCATGTCGGAGCCCTGGAGCTTCGTCGGGCCGGAGACGACCGCCGAGTGCAGGAAGTTCCGCTGACCGAAGCGGCAGGCGGAACCGCCCAGGCACTCGCGGTACAGCTGGATGTGAGCACCCATCTGGTTCAGCGCCGAGGTGAAGCCGAGGCGCGACTCGTACACCGTCTCGTGGACGATGGACAGGCCCGCCGCCTGCGTCAGCGCCACGACCAGCGGCTGCTGCCAGTCGGTCTGGAAACCGGGGGCGACGTCCGTCTCCAGTGCGATGGCGTTGAGCGAGCCGCCCGGGTGCCAGAAGCGGATGCCCTCGTCGTCGATCTCGAAGGCACCGCCGACCTTGCGGTAGGTGTTGAGGAACGCGACCATAGAGCGCTGCTGCGCGCCGCGCACGTAGATGTTGCCCTTGGTGGCCAGCGCCGCGGACGCCCAGGAGGCCGCCTCCAGGCGGTCGGACAGGGCGCGGTGGTTGTAGCCGCCGAGCTTGTCGACACCGGTGATCCGGATGGTCCGGTCGGTGTCCATGGCGATGATCGCGCCCATCTTCTGCAGCACGCAGATGAGGTCTTCGATCTCCGGCTCCACGGCCGCGTTGGACAGCTCCGTGACGCCCTCCGCCAGGACGGCGGTCAGCAGGACCTGCTCGGTCGCGCCGACCGAGGGGTAGGGCAGGCGGATCTTGCAGCCGCGCAGCCGCTGCGGGGCCTCCAGGTACTGGCCGCCCTCGCGCTTCTCGATGGTCGCGCCGAACTGGCGCAGCACCTCGAAGTGGAAGTCGATCGGCCGGCCGCCGATGTCGCAGCCGCCCAGGCCCGGGATGAAGGCGTGGCCCAGCCGGTGCAGCAGCGGGCCGCACAGCAGGATCGGGATGCGCGAGGAGCCGGCGTGCGCGTCGATGTCCGCGACGTTGGCGCTCTCCACGTACGTGGGGTCGAGGACCAGCTCGCCGGGCTCGTCGCCGGGGCGGACGGTCACGCCGTGCAGCTGCAGCAGTCCGCGCACGACGCGGACGTCGCGGATGTCGGGGACGTTGCGCAGCCGGCTGGGGCCGTGCCCGAGCAGGGCGGCGACCATGGCCTTGGGCACGAGGTTCTTCGCGCCGCGGACACGGATCTCGCCCTCGAGCGGGGTACCGCCGTGGACAAGCAGGACATCGTCAGGGCCGGTCATGGATCTCGCGTTCCTGGAGTTGGGCAGGGGGCAAGAAGAAAGGGTAATGCGACGAGGGGGCCCTCCTGCATGCCTGAGGGGGCTCCGGGCACGTTATGGTTTTGCAACAACACGCTCCGTTAATGGAATGGTCGCTACCGGTTAGCGTGGCGCGCCCGGGCCGCCCCTTTCTTGCCGGAGTGGGCGTCCGCCCCCCGCGCGGGCCCGAAATGCGGGATCATGTGCCCATGTCCGAGGTGTCCTCGCTCACAGGACGACTGCTCGTTGCGACACCGGCGCTCGCTGACCCGAACTTCGACCGCGCGGTGGTGCTGCTGCTCGACCACGACGAGGAGGGTTCCCTCGGAGTGATCCTGAACCGCCCGACCCCCGTCGGGGTGGCGGACATCCTGGAGTCCTGGGCCGCGCTGGCCGGGGAGCCGGGCGTGGTCTTCCAGGGCGGCCCCGTCTCGCTGGACTCGGCGCTGGGGGTGGCCGTCGTGCCGGGGGAGGGGGCGGGCTCCGCCGCCCTCGTCGGCGACGGCCCCCTCGGCTGGCGGCGCGTCCACGGCGCGATCGGCCTCGTCGATCTGGAGGCCCCGCCGGAGCTGCTCGCCGCCGCCCTCGGCTCGCTGCGGATCTTCGCCGGCTATGCCGGCTGGGGCCCGGGCCAGCTGGAGGACGAGCTGGTGGAGGGCGCGTGGTACGTGGTGGAGTCCGAGCCGGGTGACGTCTCCTCGCCCGACCCCTCGCAGCTGTGGCGCGCGGTGCTGCGCCGCCAGCGCAACGAGCTGGCGATGGTGGCCACGTATCCGGACGACCCGAGCCTTAACTGACTCGGCGGTGCGCCCCAGTACCCTTGGAGACCATGAGCACTCTTGAGCCCGAGCGCGGGGCAGGGACCGGCACCCTCGTAGAGCCGACGCCGCAGGTGTCGCACGGCGACGGCGACCACGAGCGCTACGCCCATTACGTCCAGAAGGACAAGATCATGGAGAGCGCGCTCTCCGGTTCCCCGGTCGTCGCCCTGTGCGGCAAGGTCTGGGTCCCGGGGCGCGACCCGAAGAAGTACCCGGTCTGTCCGATGTGCAAGGAGATCTTCGAAGGCATGGGCGCCGGAGGGGACAAGGACGGCAAGGGCGGCAAGGGCGGCGACAAGAAGTAGCCCCCGGCCTCCCCGTTTGCAGGCCGCACACCACTTCCCGGCCCCCGGAGCGCGCTACGGCGCGTCCCGGGGGCCGTGTGCGTTGCACGGAGTGCGGTGCGCGGCGGCGTGCGTTGCACGGGGCGCTTTCGCCGATCACAGAGTGGTAGAGACCTCTTGTCGGGGGCATGGCACGCCCCTAGTCTCCTGCCAGTTGTGCTGAGCGAAACGCCCATTGCGTATGTTGCAACGCCACGCGGGAGGGATCCATCCCCATGACGCTGCCCGGTCGCTTATCCCGTCCCCTGTCCGCTGCGGCGGCCCTGGTGGCCGCCGCCCTGGCCGCCACCGCCCTGACCGCCTGCGCCCCCTCCACCTCCTCCGCGGGCGCCGCCGGGGGCGACGAACGGACGGGGCGCCTGCGCGTCTGGCTCTTCCGGGAGGTCGACAACGGGCCCAAGGAGGCCGTGGTCGGCAAGTCCCTCGCCGCCTTCGCCCGGGAGCACCGCGGCGCCCGCGCCGAGGTCACCTACATCCCCGTCGAGACGCGCGCCCAGCGGATCAAGGCCGCCTTCAACGACCCCCGCAGCGCCCCGGACGTCATCGAGTACGGCAACACCGACACTGCCGGCTACGTCCGGGACGGCGGACTGGCCGACGTCACCGCCGACTTCGCCGCCTGGCCCGAGGCACGGGACACCGACCCCGCCGCCCGCCGCTCCGTCACCGTGGACGGGAAGGTCTACGGCGCCCCGCTGTTCGTCGGCGTGCGCGCCCTCTACTACCGCACGGACGTCTTCCGCGAGCTCGGCCTGCGCCCGCCGCGCACCCAGGACGAGCTCGCGCGGACCGCCCGCCGCATCCACCAGGAGCGGCCGGAGCTCTACGGGCTCGTGGTCGGCGGCTCGTACACGTACGGCGCCCTGCCGTTCCTGTGGGCCAACGGCGGCGCGCTGGCGGAGAAGAAGGGCAGGAAGTACACCGCGGCCGTCGACAGCGAGGCGGCGAAGCGCGGCATCACCGCGTACACCGCCCTCTTCGGCGAGCACAACTGCCCGCCCGCCAAGTGCGCGCAGATGGGCGGCAACGCCACCGTGGAGGCGTTCGCCTCGGGCAAGGCGGCCATGGCCATCGGCGGGGACTTCAGCCACCGGGCCGTCGAGAACGGCAAGGCCAAGGGCAGGTACGCGGTCGTGCCGCTGCCCGGCGCCGAGGAGGGCAGCATCGCCCCCGCGTTCGCGGGCGGGAACAACATCGGTGTCCTCAAGAGCAGTTCCCACCGCACGCTCGCCGTCGAGCTGATGCGCACCCTCACCGGCAAGCGCACCCAGTCCGGCCTCTTCGACGCCATGGGCTTCCTGCCCACCTACACGGACGTGCGCCGCGAGGCGGCCCGCAGACAGCCCTACGCCGAACCCTTCGTGAGGACGCTCGCGGCGGGCGCGGCCTTCGTGCCCGTGACACCCGCGTGGGGCGCCATCGACGCGGGGCAGGTGCTGCCGTCCATGTTCCAGGAGATCGTGAGCGGCCGCAGGAGCGTGGACGCGGCGGCCTCCGCCGCGGCGAAGAAGATGAACAGCGCCTTCAGGGCCGCGGGCTGAGGGCGGCGGGCCGACACGATGCGCACCCGCAGCCGGTGGACCCCCTGGCTCTACCTCGCCCCCGCCCTCGTCCTCCTCGGCGGCCTGCTGCTCTACCCCGTCTACGAGCTCGGGCTCATCTCCTTCCTGGAGTACACCCAGGCCCAGGTCAGCGGCGGCCGCCCGACCTCCTTCCAGGGCCTCGGCAACTACGCCGCGCTCTGGCGCGACGGCCAGTTCCGGGAGGTGCTCGCCGCCACCGTCCTCTTCGCGGCCGCGTGCGTGGCCGCCACCCTCGCCACCGGCTGCGCGCTCGCCGTGCTCCTCACCCGCGTCCGCGCCCTGCCCCGCCTCGCCCTGATGACCGCGGCGCTCGGCGCCTGGGCCACGCCCGCCGTCACCGGCTCGACGGTCTGGCTCTTCCTCTTCGACCCCGACTTCGGGCCTGTGGACAAGTTCCTCACCCGGCTCGGTATGAGCGGTTTCGACGGCTACTCGTGGACGTACGACCGCTACAGCGCCTTCGCGCTCGTCCTCCTCGAAGTCGTCTGGTGCTCGTTCCCCTTCGTCATGGTGACCGTCTACGCCGGCATCCGGGCCATCCCCGAGGAGGTCCTGGAGGCCGCCGCCCTGGACGGTGCCTCGCAGTGGCGCACCTGGCGCGCGGTCACGGCGCCGATGCTGCGGCCGATCCTCGTCGTCGTCACCATCCAGTCGGTCATCTGGGACTTCAAGGTCTTCACCCAGATCTACGTGATGACCAACGGCGGAGGGATCGCCGGGCAGAACCTGACCCTGAACGTCTACGCGTACCAGAAGGCGTTCGCGTCCTCGCAGTACAGCCTCGGCTCGGCCATCGGCGTCGTGATGCTGCTGATCCTGCTGGCCGTCACGCTCGCGTACCTGCGGCTGCTGCGCAGACAAGGGGAGGAGATATGAGCTTCACTCGCGTCCGCAGCCTCACTCGCGGTCAGAGCGTTCGGAGCATTCGCAGCGTCCTCCGCGTCCGCCGCCCGTGGCGCCTCGCCGCCGAGGCCGCCGCCCTGCTGACCGCCGCCGTGGTGGCCTTCCCGCTCTACTGGATGGTCCTGTCCGCGGTGAAACCCGCCGGCGAAGTGCAGTCGGACCGGCCCCGCCCCTGGACGTCCGCGCCCTCCCTGGACGCCTTCCGCCGCGTCTTCGGGCAGCAGGACTTCGCGCGCTACTTCCTCAACAGCCTGCTCGTCGCGGCCACCGTGGTCGTCGTTTCCGCGCTCGTGGCCTTCCTCGCCGCGACCGCCGTCACCCGCTTCCGCTTCCGGTTCCGGACGACCCTGCTCGTGATGTTCCTCGTCGCCCAGATGGTGCCGGTCGAGGCCCTCACCATCCCGCTGTTCTTCCTCCTGCGCGACGCGGGCACGTACGTGCCCGGCATCGGCCTCAACACGCTCGGCTCGCTGATCCTGCCGCACATCGCCTTCTCGCTGCCCTTCGCGATCTGGATGCTGCGCGGGTTCGTCCGGGCGGTGCCGGAGTCGCTGGAGGAGGCCGCGTACCTCGACGGCGCGAGCCGCGCCCGGTTCCTGTGGCGGATCCTCTTCCCGCTCGTCTTCCCGGGGCTCGTCGCGACGAGCGTCTTCTCGTTCATCTCGACGTGGAACGACTTCCTCTTCGCGAAGTCCTTCATCGTCAGCGCCACCGAGAACTCAACCCTCCCGATGGCGCTCCTCGTCTTCTTCAAGGACGAGGGCAACGACTGGGGCGGCATCATGGCGGCGTCCACCGTCATGACCGTGCCGGTGCTCGTTTTCTTCGTACTGGTACAGCGGAGGCTCGTGTCGGGCCTCGGCGGAGCGGTGAAGGACTGACTGACACATGACCGGCTTCGAACCGAGCCTGATCCCCCTGCCCCGCCGTATCGAAGGGATCCCGCCCGCGAAGGGCGTCGGCATCCTCGACGAGTGCACCGCCGTGAACGCCGGTCCCGGCACGGAGGGCGTCGCGCGCTGGCTGCGCGCCACGGTCGGCGCGGCCACCGGCCTGCCCCTGCCCGACGGCGACGGCGACGAGCACCACGACACCATCGTCCTCCGCATCTGCCCGGAGGTGGCGCGCGAGCTCGGGCCCGAGGGATACCGGTTCTGTCATGAGGGTGACGGAATCGCCATCGACGGCGGCAGCGCGGCCGGCGTCTTCCGGGGCGCGCAGACCTTCCGTCAGCTGCTCGGGCCGGAGGCCTTCCGGCGGGCGCCGGTCACCGGGGAGCGCGAGTGGGCCGTGCCCATCACCACCATCGAGGACGCGCCGCGGTTCGCCTGGCGCGGCGTCCTCCTCGACGTCGCCCGCCACTTCCTGCCCAAGGACGGCGTGCTGCGGTACCTGGACCTGCTCGCCGCGCACAAGCTCAACGTCCTGCACCTGCACCTGACGGACGACCAGGGCTGGCGGATCGAGATCCTGCGCCACCCCCGCCTCACGGAGGTGGGTGCGTGGCGGGCCCGCACCAAGCTGGGGCACCGGGCCTCGCCGCTGTGGGACGAGCGGCCGCACGGCGGCTACTACACGCAGGACGACATCCGCGAGATCGTCGCGTACGCCGCCGAGCGCCACATCACCGTCGTCCCCGAGATCGACGTCCCCGGGCACTCGCAGGCCGCCATCGCCGCGTACCCCTGGCTGGGCAACACCGACGTCACCGGCACCGCCGCCCCGGAGGTGTGGGACACGTGGGGCGTCAGCCCGAACGTCCTCGCCCCGTCCGACCGGACCCTCGCCTTCTACGAGGACGTGCTGACGGAGGTCCTGGAGCTCTTCCCGTCCCCCTTCGTGCACATCGGGGGCGACGAGTGCCCCAAGGACCAGTGGCGGGCGTCGCCGGCCGCGCAGGCCCGCATCCGCGAGCTGGGCCTGGCCGGCGAGGACGAGCTGCAGAGCTGGTTCGTCCGGCACTTCGACCGCTGGCTCGCCGAGCGCGGCCGCCGCCTCATCGGCTGGGACGAGATCCTGGAAGGCGGCTTGGCCGAAGGCGCCGCGGTGTCGTCGTGGCGGGGCTACGCGGGCGGGATCGCGGCGGCGCGCGCCGGGCACGACGTCGTCATGTGCCCCGAACAGCACGTGTACCTCGACCACCGGCAGGCGGCCGGTACCGACGAGCCCGTACCCATCGGCTACGTCCGCACCCTGGAGGACGTCTACCGCTTCGACCCCGTGCCGCCGGGGCTCGGCGAGGCCGGGGCCGCCCGCGTCCTGGGCGCCCAGGCCAACCTCTGGAGCGAGGTGACGGAGAACCAGCAGCGCCTCGACTACCAGGCCTTCCCGCGCCTCGCCGCCTTCGCCGAGGCCGTCTGGTCGCACCTGCCCGCCCCCGCCGAGCGCGACTACCCGGCGTTCGAACGCCGTATGACCGCCCATTACGCCCGGCTCGACGCCCTCGGCGTGGACTACCGGCCCCCGGGCGGCCCCAGGCCCTGGCAGCGCCGCCCCGGCGTCCTCGGACGCCCGATCGAGGGCGCGCCCCCGATCGTGTGAGCCACGGCCAAGCTGCGCGCCACGGCGGCGGACGGCTGGCACGGTGGTCCTTCACACACTGCCGTAAGTCGTAAAAAGGCCCCCTGACAATGGCAATCCGTACACAACGGGGACACCCCCGAAAATCGGACCATTCGCATTGCCGGGGACGGATCGGCGGTTCGTGGACCCTCGCGACGGCGGAGTCCGAAGATGTGCCAGAGTTGCCACGTCCGGGCCGTGAGGACGTACCGTACGGCGGGATCGTACGGCGGGATCAGGCCGGACAGCCGGGACCACCGGGGAAGGGGCAGCTGGGTTGACCACGCACGCACCGCAGGCAGCGCACACGGTGACGCTGCCGGGCTCGCTCGACGAGGCCGTGGCGGCGCTGGCCGCCATGCCCGCGGCCGTGCCCGTCGCGGGTGGCACCGATCTGATGGCCGCCGTCAACTCCGGGCTGCTGCGGCCCGCCGGGCTCGTCGGCCTCGGCCGCATCAGCGAGATCCGCGGCTGGCAGTACCAGGACGGCCACGCCCTGCTCGGCGCCGGCCTCACCCACGCCCGGATGGGCCGCCCCGACTTCGCGGCCCTCATCCCGGCGCTCGCGGCCGCGGCGCGCGCCGCCGGCCCGCCCCAGATCCGCAACGCCGGCACCCTCGGGGGCAACATCGCCTCCGCCGCGCCGACCGGCGACGCCCTGCCCGTCCTCGCCGCCCTCGAAGCCTCCCTCATCATCGCCGGCCCCGGCGGCGGCCGCCGCGAGATCCCCGTCGGCCACCTCCTCACCGGCTACGAGATGCTCGGCCCCGGCGAGCTCATCGGCTACGTTCGCGTGCCGTTGCTGCACGCCCCGCAGACCTTCCTCAAGGCCACCGGCCGCACCGGCCCCGGCCGCGCCACCGCGTCCGTGGCCGTCGTCCTCGACCCCGCGCGCCGGGGCGTGCGCTGCGCGGTGGGCGCCGTAGCGCCCATGCCGCTGCGCCCGCTCGACGCCGAGCGCTGGGTCGCCTCCCTCATCGACTGGGACGGCGAGCGCACGCTCGCCCCCGAGGCGTGCACCGCCTTCGGCGAGTACGTCGCCGCGGCGTGCATCCCGGACCCCGCGCCCGCTCTCGACGGCGGGGAGCCGGGCACCCTGCCGCCCGCCGCGCTGCACCTGCGTCGTACGGTGGCGACTCTGGCCCGCCGAGCACTGGGGAGGGCACTCGCGTGAGTGACGAACAGCGACAGGCCCACGCCGCCGGCCCGGCCGGCTGGCAGCCGATCCCGCGCGGCGGGGAGTACGACGAGGGCACCACGTTCCTGCAACTTCCGCCGGAGCTCCTCGCCCACCCGGGCGCGGCCATGTCCGGCACGGGCGCCTGGGACCCGCTGGCCGCGGCCGGTTCGGGCGGGTACGTCCCGCCGTCCGCGGACTCCTGGCAGCAGGCTCCGGCGGCCGCGGGGGCGCACGGGCAGTGGGGGGTGCCGCAAGCGTCGGCAGCGCCTCAGCCCGAGGCCCACGGCGCCGATCCGCAGGCCACGGCGGAGTGGCCGATGCCGGGCGACGGCTCGGTGGGCGCGTCCGGTTCGACCGGCCAGTGGTCGGTACCGGCTGCGGGCGACGACCCCGTTGACGAGTCCGGTGAGTACGTGGTGCAGGGGGGCGCGGCGGCGCAGGACCCTGCGGGCGCGGCTCCGGCTCCTGCCCCCGCTCCGTGGTCCGCGCAGCCCGTCGACGATTCCTGGCGCCAGTCCCTGGCCGCGGCCACGCCTGCCGCCGGTACGCCCATTGCGGGCGACACCGGCCAGTGGTCGGTTCCGGTGGTGTCCGAGGGCGCGGTGGACGCATCCGACGCGTCCGGTGAGTACGCGCTGGGCGGCTTTACGAGCCCGGTCGGCCCGGTTGCCTCCGCCGCATCGGACGCCTCCGCGGCCTCGGGCGCCTCCGTCGCCGGGCATTCCGCTTCCGCCGAGCCGCCGGCCGTGGACGTGACGGGCGCGTTCACCGTGCCGCAGTACGTCACGGATGTCACCGGTACGGGCGATAATCCGGGCGGCGTGGAGACGGTCGCCGCCGCGGAGGAGCCGGAGCGGGCGGTGCAGTCTGCACAGCTTGCACAGCCGGAGGGCTCCGCAGGTGAGCCGGAGCAGCAGCCGGAGCCTCAACAGTCCGACCATCAGCAGCCCGAGCATCAGCAGCACGCCCAGCCCGTACCGCCGCAGCAGCCGATGCACGCGGAGTCGTTCGGCCACGCGGAGCAGGCCGAGAGGACCGGGGGGAACGGGCTCGGCGAGCAGCCCGGCCTGCCGACCCTGTCACAGGAGCCGGAGCAGCCGGGGGAGCAGTCGGCGGAGCGGCCCGCCCAGCCGGAGCAGCACGCCCAGCCCACGCAGGCCGAGCCGTTCGTACCGCAGCAGAGCGGGCCGGAGGCGGCCGATGCCGCAGCCGCAGCCGTGGCCGCGGGCGATTCCGTAGCTGATGCCGTGGCCGATTCCGTAGCCGGTTCCGTAGCCCCGGCGGCAGCCGGCGGGCTCGTCCACGAGGACCCGGCGCCGACCGCGTACGCCCCCCTCGGCCACGACCCGCTCGGTGCGGATCCCCTCGGTGCGGACCCCCTCGGGATCGGCGCCCCCCACACCGAGCACCCCTGCGCCTCGTACGTCCTGCGCGTCAACGGCACCGACCGGCCCGTCACCGACGCCTGGATCGGGGAGTCGCTGCTGTACGTGCTGCGCGAGCGTCTCGGCCTGGCCGGGGCCAAGGACGGCTGCTCGCAGGGCGAGTGCGGGGCCTGCTCCGTGCAGGTCGACGGGCGGCTCGTCGCGTCCTGCCTCGTCCCGGCGGCCACGACCGCCGGCTCCGAGGTCCGTACGGTCGAGGGCCTGGCCGTCGGCGGACGGCCGTCCGACGTACAGCGGGCGCTCGCCGAGTGCGGCGCCGTGCAGTGCGGCTTCTGCGTGCCGGGCATGGCGATGACCATGCACGACCTGCTGGAGGGCAACCACGCCCCGACCGAGCTGGAGACCCGCCAGGCCATCTGCGGCAACCTCTGCCGCTGCTCGGGCTACCGGGGCGTGCTCGACGCGGTCCGCCAGGTCGTCGGCGAGCGCGAAGCCGCCGCGGCGCATGAGCAGGAGCTCCAGCAGGGGACGCAGCCGGAGTTCCAGCCGGAGTTCCAGCCAGGGCTCCAGGACGCGCAGCAGCAGTACGAGCAGCAGCAGTACGAGCAGTACGAGGCCGGGCAGCCGGATGCGGACCAGGCCCGTATCCCGCACCAGGCGGGCCCGCACGGCGGGGGCAGCGGAAGGGCGACGGCATGACGGGAAGCGGCGGAATGGACGGCATGACGGGAACGACCGGCATGACCGATGGCGGCGCCACAGCCATCACCGTTCCCACGCTCGCCCCGCCCGGCGGCCACGCCGAACCGACGCACGGCATCGGCGCCTCCCTCCCCCCGGCCGACGCGGAGGCCAAGACCCAGGGCATCTACCCGTACGCGGCCGACCTGTGGGCGGAAGGCCTGCTGTGGGCCGCGCTCCTGCGCTCCCCGCACCCGCATGCCCGCATCCTGTCGATCGACACCTCCGAGGCCGCCCGGATGCCGGGCGTCCGCGCCGTCGTCACGCACGCGGACGTGCCGGGCGACGCCGCCCACGGCCGTAAGGTCGCCGACCGGCCGGTGTTCGCGTCCGAGCTCGTGCGCCACCACGGCGAGCCGATCGCCGCCGTCGCGGCCGACCACCCCGACACGGCCCGGCTGGCCGCGGCGGCCATCGCTGTCGAGTACGAGGTGCTGGAGCCGGTCACCGACCCCGAGCAGGCCTTCTCCGCCGAGCCGCTGCACCCCGACGGCAATCTGATCCGCCACATCCCGCTGCGCTTCGGCGACCCGGAGGCGGTCGGCGAAGTGATCGTCGAGGGCCTGTACCGCATCGGCCGCCAGGACCCCGCGCCCATCGGCGCCGAGGCCGGCCTGGCCGTGCCCCGCCCCGACGGCGGCGTCGAGATCTACACCGCGTCGACGGACCCGCACGCCGACCGCGACCTCGCCGCGGCCTGCTTCGGCCTGGCGCCCGAGCGCGTCAAGATCGTCGTCACCGGCGTGCCCGGCGCGACGGGCGACCGCGAGGACCCCGGCATGCAGCTGCCGCTCGGCCTGCTTGCCCTGCGCACCGGCCGGCCCGTCAAGCTCGTCGCCACCCGCGAGGAGTCCTTCCTCGGCCACCCGCACCGCCACCCCACCCTGCTGCGCTACCGCCACCACGCGGACGCCGACGGCAAGCTGGTGAAGGTCGAGGCGCAGATCCTGCTGGACGCCGGCGCCTACGCCGACTCCTCCTCCGACGCGCTGGCCGCCGCCGTGGCCTTCGCCTGCGGCCCGTACGTCGTCCCGCACGCCTTCGTCGAAGGCTGGGCCGTCCGTACGAACAACCCGCCGTCCGGCCACGTGCGCGGCGAGGGCGCCATGCAGGTGTGCGCCGCGTACGAGGGCCAGATGGACAAGCTCGCGGCGCGCCTGGGCCTCGACCCGGCCGAGCTGCGCCTGCGCAACGTGATGGCCACGGGCGACCTGCTGCCCACCGGCCAGACCGTCACCTGCCCCGCGCCCGTCGCCGAACTCCTGCGCGCCGTCCGCGACTACCCGCTGCCCGCCCTCCCCTCCGACGACCCCGAGGAGGAGTGGGTGCTGCCCGGCGGCCCCGACGGCGCGGGCGAGGCCGGCGCGGTGCGGCGCGGCGTCGGCTACGGCCTGGGCATGGTGCACATGCTCGGCGCGGAGGGCGCGGACGAGGTCTCGACGGCGACGGTCAAGGTGACCGGCCCGACGGCCACGGTCATCTGCGCCGCCGTGGAGACGGGGCAGGGCTTCTCTACCCTGGCCCGCCAGATCGTCCAGGAGGTCCTCGGCCTGGACGAGGTCTACGTCGCCCCCGTCGACACCGACCAGCCCCCCTCCGGCCCCGGCGCGCACAGCCGCCACACGTGGGTCTCGGGCGGCGCGGTCGAGCGGGCGGCGCGGATGGTCCGCACGCAGCTGTTGCAGCCGCTGGCCGCACAGTTCGGCATGTCCGCGGAGCTCCTGACGATCACCGACGGCAAGATCACGTCGTACGACGGCGTCCTCAGCACGACGGTCGCCGAAGCCCTGGACGGCAAGGAACTCTGGGCCACGGCCCAGTGCCGCCCCCACCCCACGGAGCCGCTGGACGAGTCGGGCCAGGGGGACGCGTTCGTGGGCATCGCTTTCTGCGCGGTGCGCGCGGTGGTGGACGTGGACGTAGAACTGGGCTCCGTCCGTGTCGTCGAAATGGCGGTCGCCCAGGACGTGGGCCGAGTCCTCAACCCCGCCCAGGCGAGGGCCCGCATCGAAGCGGGAGTGACCCAGGGCGTGGGCGCGGCCCTGACGGAGAACCTCCGCACGGCGGCGGGCCTCGTCCGCCGCCCGGACTTCACGGGCTACGCCCTGCCCACGTCGATGGACACCCCGGACGTCCACATCGTGAAGCTGGTGGAGGAACGGGACGTCGTGGCCCCGTTCGGCGC
The DNA here is from genome assembly GCF_003626645.1 of Streptomyces klenkii. Taxonomy (GTDB): domain Bacteria; phylum Actinomycetota; class Actinomycetes; order Streptomycetales; family Streptomycetaceae; genus Streptomyces; species Streptomyces klenkii. The sequence goes on from NZ_RBAM01000019.1 coordinate 14,242, forward strand.
CAAGGCGATCAGCGCGGTCCCGGTGGTGACGTCCCCGGCGGCGGTGGCGGCAGCGGTACGCGCGGCAACGGGCCGCCCGGTCAACCGCCTCCCGATCCGCCCGCAGGCGGCGGTTGCCGCTTCCGTCAACTCCTGAGTACCCGTACTTATGTGAGTGTCACTGCACGGCAGTAGTGTGTAGCGTGAAGTTACATGTGACGGCCGGTGGTTGACCGGGGGCCGGCGGGTGGGGAAGGCAGTGAAGAGGCGCACGTGACTGAGGACGCATCGCCCAAGGGGGGCTTCGCAGCCGAACTGGCCTCGCTGAGGAAGTTCAAGGGCCGGGTGGACGAGCTGCTGCGGACGCTGGACGAATCCGACGGGGCACCGAGCAAGGTCGCCGACACGGGCTTGACGCAAGCCCACTTGGGCGAGCACTTCAACGCCGCCGAGGCGCTCTACGGGGTCTACCACTCCGTCCACACGGACCTGGTGACCCTGTCCAAGCTGCTCAACGACCAGATCGGCGCACTCGGCGACGCCATGCTGGAAGCCCACGGAGGCTACGCCGGCACGGACGCGGAGGAGCGGGAGAAGCTCTGGGCGATCCACGAGCGGATGCAGCGCCAGTACGACCCGAAACTCGACCCGGACGCGGAGGCGGCCCAGCCGCACACGTCGAGAACGGGGCCCCGCACGGAACTGCGCGCCGACGGCGGCAACAACGGATCAGGCAGGCCCACCCACTTCTAGACGAGGGAAGGAAGCACAGCACTCATGACCGACCACGCCCTGCCCAGAAGTGACAAGGACCCGCGGCTCCTGCCGATGTGCACGCCTGTCCAGAACTTCTACGCCATCCCGCACGAGAAGCTCCAGGCCATGGTCGAGCACGCGGACCAGCACAAGGTCTTCGCGGTCGCCCTCACCCTCAACGGCGCGGCCCAGGCCATCAAGAAGCTCGGCGACGACCTCAAAAAGCACATGGAGGGCGTCGTCTGGTCGGGCCCGGCCGGCGAAGCCTTTCGCAAGTGGGGAAACTCCATGGCCAATGAGACGCTCCGGCTCAGTGATTACGCCAAGGAGGTCGACAAGTGGATGAACTTCGCGTCCACCGACCTGGGCAGCGCACGGCGTATGCCGAAGTACTCTCCGCAGGACAAGGCCACGGTCGACGCTTGGCTGAAGAACCACCCGCTGGCACTGGGCAAGGTCCCCATGCCCGGCCTGGAGCCTCTCGGCGGCAACAACCTGGTGAGCGGCGGCCCGACGCAGAAAGAGGCGTACGACGCCCAGAAGCGGCTCGACGACAACCATAAGGCAGCAGCTGGGCTGATGAAGGCGCTGTCGGAGTCGTACGACCAGTCGGCGACGCAGATCTTGCGGGCGGGCAGGCCTAATTTCCGGCCTATGCCGGATCAGATGATGCCGTCAGCCCGGGAGCCTGAACGGGACGGCCTTGAGCACGTCGGCTTGGCCGGTGATGTTTCCGGCGCGCAATCGTCTGGTGGAGCTGCTGGAGTCTCGTCAGTCGGCTATTCAGGTCGTGAGGCGCTTGCACGGAGTTCCGAGGGCGTGTCGACACCGTCTCAACCTGTGGAACGGATTAGTAGGCGTCCGGACCTTGACCTCTCCGGCGGTGTTGAGGCACCACATCGCGTGCCGGTACCGCAGCCCGACCGACCTCCGGTCACTCCGCCGGACGCCGGGAAACCTGAGATCCCCGTGCCGCATGTCCCTGTGCCCAGTTGGCCGAGGCCTGAGCGACGCCCTGATGCAGGTCGCCGCCCAGGAGGGCCGATTCCTGATCGGGGCGGACGGCCCACACCTAGGATTCCGACCCCTGGGACCGGCCCCGGTACCAGCCGCCGTCCGGACATCCAGCTGCCGAACGTGCCGCGCGACGGCATCGTCGGCGGTCGCCCCACGCCGCGCGGACCATCTGCGCCGACGCAGAACCCCGGACGGGTTCCGGTATTCGGTACGGAGCCCTCCCCGCGGCAGGGCCAGACCCGACCGCCCATGGTCCCCGGTACGGGCTTTGGTGGAATGCCGGGTCCTGTGACTGGCAGCCCAGGAGCCGGGAGGACCAGGGCGACGGAGCCCGGCGGAGTCGTCGGAGGGCGCCCCGGGGGCGGCGGCGCAGCCTTCACACCAGGTGGCTCGGGTCTGGTGCGTGGCGTGGGCACAGGGGAGAACCGCAACAACGCCTCTGGAAGGCCGGGGGTAACGGGCGGCTTCATGCCTGCGGCAGGTCTGGGTGGTGCCTCTCCGGAGCGGCGGTCTGGCGGTCGCCGCCCTGACTACCTTGTCGAGGACGAGGAGACCTGGAACCAGGATGGTAAGCGTGTTGTGCCGCCAGTGATCGAGTAGAGGAAACCTACATGCGCAGTGCTCGTGCTGTTGCTTCTCTTTTGGTCGGCCTGACTATGGTCGGGGTTGCGGTCTTGCCAGCTCACGCCGACACCATCCGCTCCAGGCAATGGCATCTGGACGCCATGCACGCGGAAGAGATGTGGGAGACGGGTACCGGTGCTGGCGTCACAGTCGCAGTGATCGACACCGGAGTCGATGCGAGTCTGCCCGACCTAGAGGGACAGGTCCTCGAAGGGAAAAACTTCTCGGGCGAGCCGGGTGATGCTCATACGGATCCCAACGGCCACGGCACAGGGATGGCCGCCCTGATCGCTGGAACAGGGAAGCGAGGCAGTGATACGGGAGCCTACGGCCTTGCTCCCGGGGCGAAGATTCTCCCTGTTCGTGTCGGAGGGAAGTACTTCAAGGACGGCTCCGAGAGCATGGTCGCCGCACTCCGGTATGCGGCGGAATCAGACGCCAAGATCATCAATATTTCTCAGGGCGGCCCGGGATGGAGCGAGGAAGAGGGGAAGGCCATCGCCTATGCCTTGAGCAAGGGAAAAATGATCTTTGCATCAGTCGGAAACACCGGCGACAAGGGAAACTCGGTGGAGTATCCATCCTCCGCTCCCGGTGTCATCGGTGTGGCTGCACTCGACCAGGAGGGCGCTCCCGCCAAGTGGTCGCAGCACGGGCCCCAAGTCGACCTCGCTGCCCCGGGGGTGGATATGGTCGCAGCCTGCCCAGGCGGCACCGGTATATGTCGGAGCAGGGGCACAAGTGATGCTTCCGCCCTCGCCTCCGCCTCCGCCGCCCTAATCTGGTCCGTCCACCCCAACTGGACCGCCAACCAGGTCACCCGCGTCCTCATCAACACCGCAGGGGGGCCTGACACCGGGGAGAAGCGCAACGACTACGTCGGCTACGGCGCCGTCCGTCCCCGTATCGCCCTCAAGGACCCGGGCGACCCGGGCCCGGCCGACGTGAACCCTCTCCCGGGGCCAGCAGCTTCGCAGGCGCCGAAGAGCGACGACGGCACGGACAGCGCTGACAGGCTCTCGAAGCCCTCAGGCGCCGAAGCCTCGGCGAACAACGGTGGCGCCGCTACCAAATGGATCGCCCTCGGCGCCGGAGCAGCCGTCCTCGTGGGCGCCGCCATTACCACCCCGATTCTCCTCTCCCGCCGCCGCAAGGCCGGCCAGGGCGCCACGCCCCTCTGAATGTGTCGGAGGAAGGCGGTGCATGGGGATACCCCGAGTATGGAAAGTTCTTCAGAACGGTTCGTTTCACCATCACCACCGAGCGCAAGCTCGATGGTGCCCGGGTAGTAAACGCCACTGATCGGGATCTACCTGTCAAGCTCCTGACCGCTTTCGCCGAGGACGCGGTCAGGAGGCACGGCGAGGGCTGATCAGTGTCGTGGCTGGGCGCCTGGCGGTAGCCGACGTCCCTGCCGTTGTCTGTGTCCTACAGGCTGGTTCGCCTAGCGCACTCTGCGCCAGGTCCACCCCGAACTGAGGACCACTTTCTCCAGGGCCTTCTTCACATCGCGCGTATCCAGCGTCGTGACTCGGCGCCGACGGCCGTCGGGCCCCCTCTCGCGTGTCCATTCCACAGTGAATGTCCCCCCGGGGCGGTACCCGTGTTGCATAGATGGCCCACCCCCGGCGGAAGACCACTGTTCCTGGACAGCCTGCACCTCATGCCCTGACGGGTCCAGATACATCCGGAGCCTAAGTCTCCGCTCCTCCTGCCGATCGGAGTTGTCGAAACTGCTCGTCCGGAACCACCACTCCGCCACCACGTCGGCGTGCTCAGCAGGACCGGCGTTGCGTATGAGAAAAGGAACGCGTAGACCGTTGATTGCGAGCATTGCGTCCCGGACCTCCAAGGCGGAAAGCGGCACGACATCACTGTCGGGGTACTTGGTGCCGAGCAATTTGTCCCATAGGCGGCCCATCGCTAGATCTCCACCCTGGCGCTGGGGCGCACTGTGCGCACGAAGTCCTGGAAGTCCGCAAGGACGGTGTCATGCTGGGCCGTGGTGGTGGTCAGGGTCAGCCGGACTGCTGCCTGTTGGCGAGGGTCCGCGACATCCACTACGGACAGGTAGACCTGGGACTGGACGAGGTCGTGGCGTGCACTGCCGACGGCGGCCGCGAAGGACAGCCGTTGAATCAGGGCGGGAGTGTCCGCGGAGCCGACCTCGCGGCGATCGACCAACACCACCGACTCAGCGAAGTGGCGTAGGCGCTTCACCGATTCTTCGGCGATCTCATCCAGCATTTCCGCGTCCGGCCGGTACTCGCCATCGATGGTGATGTTGGCGGTGAAACCGGCGTCCGACTGAGGATGGACCGCGGCGAAGGCCACACCAGTGGCGCCGCCTGTCTCTGGATCGACGGCGAGCCAGCCGTCGGGCAGGCGGAATTCGAGCGGTACCGGCAGTGCTGCGTCCAACTCGGAGCCTCCTTTCATGGGGGAGCGCATCAGAACCAGCTGCTCACAGTGTTCTTGACGGAGCCGGCGGCATCACCTATCGCATCGGCCGCATGGATGGCGGCCTTGCCGAACTTGTGCGGATCGACGGTGATCTCGGCTCCCAGAGCACCGCCGAGGGGCGCGGCGACACCTGCCTTGGCACCGATCTTCCACTTGCCGGTCTTCTCGTCCTTCTCGTAGCCGAACTTGCCCTCCGCTCCGCCGCCGGCCCACCCCTCGGCCGTTCCGCCGATGCCAATGCCGGCGAACTCGAAGCCGCCGGCTACGCCACCCTTCGCTCCGGCGAATGCCTTCGCGCCCACGCCGACCTCTTTCTTGGTCGCTTTGGCGCTGACTCCGGCCTCTTCGCCGACGAATCCCTCAGCCCGTCCATAGAGAGGGATATGCCCGCTGTCTTCGCGTACTTCGACCATGCCTCGCCCACCCCAGGACGCCTCGGCGCTGGCGCTGGCACCCTTCTGGCTGAAGCCGTAGTTCGCTGTGGTCCTCGCTCCCGCGTAGGCGTCGGCGGTCACCGACACATCCGCTGGCCCGTCGGTCAGCGATCTCTTCGCGGTGACATGCCCCACGTCGCCGTATGCCTTGAGCCTGCCCTCCTTGCCGTACGAGGGGCTGCCAGTTGCGGAGGAGCCGACACCGGGGCCGGTGGTCGTGACTTTCCACCCGTCGGGCTTCGTAGTACCGGCCCCCGGTGTTCCGGCCTTCGCCAAGTCGCTCTCGGCGTGCGCGTTGAATCCGCCAAGGCCCGGCGCGCGTCCCAGCGCGCGCCTGACACTCTGGTCGGCCTCGTCCACGGCTCCCACCGCCTTGGCGATGGCGTCGGTCCACTCCTGCGCCTTCTGCTGGGCATCGGCTACGGCCCGGGGGTAGTCCGGATCGTGCTGGAGAGCCTGCTTCTCCTGTGCGGACAGCTTGTCGAAGCCCACGTACGTGGCCTTGCCGGAGCCGTCGACCTTGAAGTCCTTGGCCTTGGCATCGGCGACCAGGTCTTTCACGGTTTTCTGTAGTCGGGAAAGCTCGGTGTGCGCCTGCTTCAAGAGGCTGGCGACGGCCAGTGCCTCCGCCTTGGCTGCGGCATATTCGGAGGCTGTGACCGTGGCACTGTCCTGATGCGCAGCGCGGGCTTGTCCCTGCCAATTGCCGTTGGACAGCGCACGATGGACGTGTGTCTCGTAATTGTCCTTCAGCTCTCCGAAGCGCTCTCCCATTTTCTGCCACAGCCCGGAAGCGTTCAGTAGCGGCGCCAGATCGGCGGTCGTCACGTCTTTGTAGCTCAGCGGCACGGTCGACCCCCGGTCACCACTCGTTTATTCGGCTGTGGAACGGCCCCTGCGGATTGCTCGTCGCATCGAACTGGGCTCCTGTGACGATGTCCTGGCCGCGAAAGAGGGTGTTCGTTCCGCGCAGAGCGTCCAGTTCTCGGTTCAGACGGCTCATCAGCCCGCGCGCCTGTCCCTGCCAGAGGGCCATTGCTTCTGAGAGCCCTTTCTCCGTGGCCCAAGCGGACAGTCCCTTCAAGCCCGTGTCCGGCTTCAGCAGATTCGACCGCAGGACCCCTGGACCAGCGAGGGGCGGCCTCACCTCTCCGCCGCCTTCGCCCATGCGGCCGGCGGCCTGGGTGTCCGGCAGCAGATGCTGCTCCATGTAGCTCGCGGCCATCTTCTTGTCGCTCGCCGAGCTGGCAAGCGTCCCCTGAGCGCCGCCCGCCCCACCGGCAGCCGGTTGGTTCGGCTGCGGTCGCTGCTGTGCAGAGTCTCCGGAACCCATGGGTGACTCACCCCCCTCTGTGCATGTGCGTCTACCTGTTCGGCGCCGAATGGCGCAACGCAAGTGCCTGGCGTGTACCTTACAGAGCTCAGCGATCCTGCCGTTCGGCCTGTTTCGCAAGTGCGAGCACGGTCACGACCACGGCTCCAGCCAAGCAGAGCCCCGCGTAACCCAGGCGCCGGCTCCGAGCAACCGCGCAGTCCGTGTTGTGTGCTGTGACCCCGGCCTTCTCCCGCGGGAAGATGACCGAGCAGAAGGCTCTTGCTCGCCCCCTGGCATGCCAGCAGCACACTAGCGTCCGCGTAGCTGCCGAACCAGGTAAGGGAACCCGTCCAGCCGTTCCTGAGGGTGGCGGTCCCATTGTCATCAGCGATTGGAGATCCTGGCGTGTGCGGGCGCAAGGAGATGACTCCTGCCACAGGAACTGCTTCGGTCTTCTAGCCCACGCGGCTGCGGAACTCGCTCATCGTTATGGTCTTGTCCTTCGGCGGCATCGTGATGGTGAACTTCTCGCCGAATGAGTCGTACGTTGTGGTGCTTGTGCGGCCGTCTCGCGTGGACTTCTGCTGGAGAAGGCGGTATGTGCCTTCGTTTGCTATTTGATAGACGTCCTGTGTCGGTCCGGCCGCGGCGGCCACCGCGAAGGTTTTGACGCCGTTGACTGTGCTGTCCTGCTCAGGTTCAGGCTTGGCCATTTCAGGGATCTTGTAATAGGCATCGCAGGGTTGACCTTGGCTCGTCACGTAGGCGTCGGACAGCGAGGACGGGACCGTGGGATCCGCCCGGCCCGATTGTCGCAGGGCGTCGGCGAGAAGGGTTGCGCTGGTGTACGTCGTGCCGTCCTTGCAGAACACGTCGCTGGTCTTTCCCGTGCGGTCGGACGTGGTCCTCACGTGGAGCCCCTGCTGAGGGACCCACCACATCTCCGTGCTTCCACCACCGAGGGCGGTCGTGGTGCCGGAGGCGTGGAATGACCGGATGCGCATCTGGAAGTTCACGCTACTGATGATCAGCGTGTCCTTGTCGGCGCCGGCTGAGGCTGAGGCTGTGGGGGCGGTCGTCTCCGTCCCGGAGATCGGGCTCGCCGGCGCGGAACTGTCACTGCATGCGGTGAGGAACGTGCTCAAGGCGGTAATCGCTAAGGTCGTTCGGACTACGGCAAGGCGTGGCATCGAAACGCAACTCCAGGTAACGGGCTGTGGTGGTGGGGGAGGACAGGATGGTGTGCGGCTCCCCAGCCTCGCTTCCGGCCCCCTTGAGACGCGCTGCCGACTTGGTCCGCGGTTTGTCCCATGCCGTAGTGACACCGGGCGAGCGTGTGTTCGACGCTAGCAGGACCAGGAGTCCGCTGGCCCTCTCTTAACGATCTCTTGGTTGCCCAGCCCCCTCCGCACCTGCCAAGCATGCCTGGCGCGACGTCAGGTGCGAATGCCTGTACGGAGTGGGCCTGGGGATCAGAGGGCAGTTGGGAAGTTTCCGGCTCTGAGTCCGGTCACGAATGCTGACCATGCATCAATGGCTAGGACGATGATGGGGCCGTGATGGGTCTTGCTGTCTCGGATAGAGATGATATCGCTGAATCTGTCGGCAACCTCAACGCAGTCATTTTCCAGGCCGCTGTAACTGGACTTTCGCCATGTGACGATGTCCGGGCCGGGTATGCCATTCACTGGTATTCCTCCATGTATCTGCGGATGAGTTCCAACGATTCGTGCTCCGTAGCGCAAGTCCGCGCACCATGTCGAATCGCTGGGATAGTTCCACCACGCGCTTGGCAGACTCCACCAACTCGCCGGATCCGAACGATTCGACATAGGCCAGTGTCGAGCCGATGGGGGCGGTGAGGAGTGTCAGGCTGCCTCCGAGCATCCAATACTCGCCTCGTTCGAAAGGCAGTACCTGAATCGTGGCGTCCGGGTTCTCGGCTGCTTTCAGGATCTGGGCGAGTTGGCCGGCCATCGTCACCTTTCCGCCGACCGGCCGTTTGAGTGCCGCTTCATCCATGACTGCCCAATACGGTGGCGGGTCTTCGCGACTGAATACTTGCTTACGGTTCATGCGAGCGGCAACGGCTTCGTCGAAGTGCTCTCTCGGTGCTTTGGGGCGGGATGTCCGTAGGAGCGCGCGTGCGTAGTCTTCGGTCTGTAGGAGTGCGGGGATGGCGCTGCTGGTGAAGACCTGAATGCGTTCGGCCTGGCTCTCCCTGGCGGCAGCCTTGCGGCCGTACTCCTGCGGCGATCCCTCGCGGGCCATCTCCAGAAACTCGACAAGGGTTCCTCCCATGTCGAAATGCTGGTCCAGAGCGGCTATCAGGGCGTCGGACGGGAGCTGCCCGCCGAGTTCAGCCCTGTGGATGTAGCTGTGGCCGTAGCGCGTCGCCTCCGCCAGCTCGCGCAGTGACAGGCCCTCGCGCTTCCTGAGGTGCTGGAGCATGGATCCGAGCACCTGGCGCGGAGTCAGCCGACTGTCGCCCTCTCGCTCCGTCATCGAACAACCGCCCGTCGCTATATGCGAGTTGTGTACATCCTGCCCCTGGCGAGCGTAGTCCCTGTGCTCAATCGCGGTAACCGCTTGATCGCGGACCGCAAGGAGCCTCGCCTCGGCATGTGGTCCGCCGGTCAGAGGACGGGATCTGCCATGTGCAAGACCCCCGCGACCGTGCGACCGGTCCGGGGGCGTGGCCAACGCTGGATTGGAGCGATGACATGCATGACCTTATCGTCCGCTTTCTCGAACGGGTGAGGGCGCTGTTCAAGTTGAGCGGCTTTGGCAAGGCTGCTCGTGCACAGGGGACCGCCGACGTAGCGCGTGAACTGCCCGAGCCGATCACGGATCCCGGGCAAGTGGAGTTGCCATCCCCGCACCCCGCCGATCCCCCGCAGCACTCCGCCTGTGGCGTCTACCTGTGGGCTACCGCGCATGGCATCGATCTGAGGCCTCAGGCGCCTCTGTTCACCTGCACCTGTTCCGCCAAGGAACCGAAGGCCGCCCCAGCGTCCGTGCGGGACGAGCTGCGTGCGAAGGTAGCCGATGTCAATCACCGGAGCAGGCGGGAGCACGGTCTCTCGTAGTCGTTGGTGATGCAGCGCCCCCCTCGCGTGCTTTCGTGGCGCAGGCGGGGCGCTTCAGGTCCAGTCGAGCGGCAGCAGCCAGTGGGCTTCGTCGCGGTAGTCCGTTGGGGCGCAGGTGAAGTCCAGGGTGGTGGCGGTCGGTGGGGCGTTGGTGTGCATCTTTACCGTCACCTTTTGGTGGGGTGCGAGTTCGTCCGGGAACCAGGGGTGGTGGCGGTCCCACTCCGGGCTCATGGGGCCGGTGGGGGTGATGCCGCCCGGCTTGAGCTTCTCGTCGGTCCTGATTCCGTTCCACGCCAAGTCGACGGATTTCCCCTGGTCGTTGACGTACGTCACCGTGAACTCGTAGGTGAGATCGCCTTTTGTCAGGGCGACGTCACCGGGAAGGTTCGGGACGCGCCGGGCCTTGCTCACCGTCACCTTCACGCCGTCGCGGTAGCGCGCCGTTCCGCCGGGGTTCAGTGGTGTCCCGTACTTGCCGCCCGCCGAGACCAGGTCCTCCGGCCTTTCGTCGAGGTGGGACATTGCGTCGAGGAACCAGATCGTCAGGCCCAGGCAGACAGCCGTCACCATGGCGCCCAGCCCGATGCCGATGAGCGCCGGGACGCGTACATCCGCCTTGTCCCGCTTCACCCGCCTCCGGCCGATCGCGCCGCAGACCGTCGCGGCCAGGCCCAGCAGGATGGCCAGCGGAATGCCCCAGAGCGTGCCGGCGGTCAGCACCGCCATCACGGCCAGCCCCAATGCCACCATGCCGATGTCATTGGGCCGCTTCGGCGTGAGGCCGGGCAGGCCGGGGAGGCCAGGGAGGTCCGGCAGCGGCTTCGTCTTCATGAGGTGATCACACCCCGGGGCGCCCCTTCCCCGGGAGCGCGCGCTCACTCAATCCGCCCTGAGTAGTCCTACTCAGAACCCAGAGGCCGTGACCGGAATCGAACCGGCGTAACTCGCTTTGCAGGCGAGTCCCTCAACCACTCGGGCACACGGCCAAGTCGTGCTCCTGGCATTGACACTATGGGTGCCACCCGGGACGTTCAATGGCCGCGCCCGCCCCGCAACGCGACTGCCATTCTCCGTTCACACCGCCCCGCGCGCCTCCGGGTCGTACCCCCTCTTCAGGAACTGCTCCACCACCGGGCGGAACAAGTCCGGCTCGTCCACCCACGGGTAGTGGCCCACGCCGTGCAGTGTGCGGACCGCCGCCGTACGGAAGGACGCCGCGACCAGCTCCCCCGCGCGCATGCCCGCCAGCGCGTCGCGGTCGCCCGTGATGACCAGGACGGGGCAGCCGACCTCCGGGAGGCGGGAGAGGAGGGCGTGGCGGGCCGGGTCGTCGACGCCCTGCCAGAAGCCGGCGCGGGGGACCGGGCCGAGCTGGCCGGGTTCGGTGGCGGCGTGGGCGCGCTGCGGGCCGTCCCAGCGGCCGTAGCCCATGGGGGCCGCGCGGAGCAGGAGGCTGCGGACCTCGTCCATGTCGCCGGCCGTGGGGAGGGTGTGCACGGCCACGTACGCGTCCGTCCACCAGTCCTCCGTCGCGCGGGACTCGAAGATCTCCTCGGCGTCGTCGGGCAGCTCCCCCTGGAGCCGCGAGCCGGGCGTGACGAGCACGAGCCGCGTGAGGCGGTCGCCGTGCTGCGCCGCGTACGCCTGGGCCGTCGCGCACGCCGCGTCGTGGGCGAGCAGCGCGAAGGTCTCCAGGCCCAGGTGCGTGCGCAGGGACTCCAGGTCCTCGGCGAGCGCCGGGAACGCGTACCCCCACGGCTCGGGCGAGGGCGGCGAGGCCCCCGTGCCGCGGCTGTCCGGGACGATCAGGGTGCGGTGGGCGTCCAGGCCGCCCAGGTCACCCAAATACGCGGCGTCCCTGCCCGGGCCGCCCGCCAGGCACACCAGGGGAGGACCCGCGCCCTCCGACCCCTCCAGCACCTGATAGCTCAGTTCCACTCCGTCGTATGACGTGTAATGCGGCATAAGTTCGCCCTATCCCTTCTGTCCGGTCATCCAGAAGCTACCTCTCACCTCTCTCCCCGCTATCCCAAATTCCGCTTATGATTCCGGCGTGTTCGACTCGCGGCACATCAAGACGTTCCACGCGGTGGTCACGGCCGGTTCGTACTCCGCGGCCGCCCGCGTGCTCGGCTACACCCAGCCCGCGATCACCCAGCAGATGAAGGCGCTGGAGCGCTCCGTCGGCACGCCGCTGTTCACCCGCGTCGGCCGCCGCATGCGGCTCACCGAGGCCGGCGAGGCGCTCGCCCGGCACGCCGAGACCATCCTCGACAGCCTCACCGCCGCCCAGCAGCAGATGAGTTCGCTGACCCGCCTGCGCGCCGGACGCGTCAGGGTCTGCGCCTTCCCCAGCGCGAGCGCCACGCTGATACCCGAGGCGCTCGCCCGCCTCGCCGCCGACCACCCGGGCATCCGCGTCGAGCTCCTGGAGGGCGAACCGCCCGACTCGATCCGCCGCCTCGTCCGCGGCGAGTGCGACATCACCCTCGCCTTCACCTACCCCGGCCTGCACGAACAGGTCCCCGAGGAGCTGGTCGAGATACCGCTCATGGAGGACCAGCTCACCGTCCTGATGCCCATAGGGCACCCCCTCGCCCGCCGCCGCGCCGTCAAGCTCGCCGACCTGGACGGGGAGCGCTGGATCGCCGGCTGCCTGCGCTGCCGCACCAACTTCCTCCACGAGTGCGCCGAGGTCGGCTTCGCGCCCGACATCGCCTTCACCACCGACGACAACCTCGTCGTCCAGTCCCTGGTCGCCGAGGGGCTCGGCATCGCGATGATGCCCGGCCTCGTGCTGTCCTTCATGCGCCACGACCGCATCACCGGACGCGCTCTCGACCCGGCCTCGCGCCGCCAGGTCTCCGCGTACGTGCTGCGCGACCACCTCCGGATCCCGGCGACCGCGCTCGTCCTGGACGAGCTCAAAGCCGTCGCCGCCCGGCGCGTCGGCTGCTGAGCCCCAACCGTCGGCGAACCGGCAACCGGCGACTTACAGCCAACCACTTACGGCCAACTCATAAGCCCTCGTTGGGTTCCGGCCAACAGACTGTCGTTGGACCCGTCCTGCCGCCCGCCTCGACCCTGCACTCATGACCACTCCCACCGCAGCCCCGACGACCGCGCGCCTCGCCCAGCTCGTCGACGACGTCCGGGAAGCCGTAGGCCGTGGCCTGCCGCCCGACACGACGGCCTACCTCGTCGGCGAGCGGCTCGCCGCCCACCTCGGCGCCGGCGACCTGCTCACCGCCGAACAGCAGGAGGGCGACCCCGACCGCTACCGGCAGCACATCCTGCACGCCGAGCACGACGGCAGCTTCTCCATCGTCGCCCTCGTGTGGCTGCCCGGCCAGCGGACCGCCATCCACGACCACGTCTCCTGGTGCGTCACCGGCGTCCACGAGGGCACCGAGAGCGAGCGCCGCTACCGCCTCGTGCCCGACGGCACCACCGCCCGCCTCGTCGCCACCGAGGACGTCGTCAACCACCAGGGCGACGTGTGCGGCTTCGCCCCGCCCGGCGACATCCACCGCGTCCGCAACGCCTGTACGGCCAAGGCGATCTCCCTGCACATCTACGGCGCCGATATCTCCCGCCTCGGCTCCAGCGTCCGCCGCGTCTACGACCTCCCGGCCGACGAGTTCTGATGGCGATCGTCACCCCCCGGACGAGCGCATCACCGCAGCCCGCCCCCGCAACCCCCGCCCCCGCACCCCGCCCCGGCCCGCTCCCCGGCCTCGCCACCGCCGCGGCCGGCGTGGCCGTCGCCTGGGTCGTGCACCTGCTCGTCCCCGCCGTCCCCATGCTCACCGCCGCCGTCGTCCTCGGCATCGCCGCGGCCCACGTCCCCGGCGTACGGGCCCGGGTGCGCGGCTCCGCCCGGCCCGGCCTCACCCTGGCCGGCAAGCGGCTGATGCGGATCGGCGTCGTCCTGCTCGGGCTCAAGCTCGGCCTCGACGACGTCCTCGGCCTCGGCTGGGCCACCGTCGCCATGGTCGTCGCCGTCGTGGCGGCCACCTTCGCCGGCACGCTCTGGCTCGGGCGCCGGCTCGGCCTCCGCGGCGACCAGCCGCTCCTCATCGCCACCGGCTACTCGATCTGCGGCGCCTCGGCCATCGGCGCCGTCAGCGAGGTCTCCGGCAGCGACGAGGAGGACGTGGCGACATCGGTCGCCCTCGTCACCCTCTGCGGCACCCTCGCCATCGCCGTCCTGCCGCTCCTGCACCACCCGCTCGGGCTGGACGACGCGCAGTTCGGCCGCTGGGTCGGCGCGGGCGTGCACGACGTCGGCCAGGTCGTGGCCACGGCGCAGACCGCCGGGCCCGCGGCGCTCACCGACGCCGTCCTCGTCAAGCTGATGCGGGTGGCGCTGCTCGCGCCGCTCGTCGCGGCGGTGGCCGTATCCGTACGCAGGCGGCGGCAGCAGACCACCCCTGCGAAGGCCTCCGTGAAGGCCTCGGAGAAGACCTCCGGGAAAGCCTCCGAGAAGCGTCCCCCGCTCATCCCCCTCTTCGTCCTCGGCTTCCTCGCCATGGTCGGCGTCCGCACCACCGGCTGGGTCCCCGCCGCCGGGCTGGACCTCGCCGCGCACGCCCAGGAGCTCCTCCTCGCCGCCGCCCTCTTCGGCCTCGGCAGCGCCGTCCACTTGCCGTCGCTGGTCCGCACCGGCGGGCGGGTCGCCGCGCTCGGCCTGTGCTCGTGGGTCGTGATCGCGGGGGCTTCGTACGGGGGTGTCCTGCTCACCACGTGACGCCTTCGCGTCACGTGGGTCATCCTGTACGTACGGTGACGGTGGTCGCAGATCCCGCCGGGCCCTCGCCGCGGGGGCTGAGCGCCGCTGCGGCGGGGAGGCCTTCGGGACCTGGTACTCGCCCCTCAGCCCCCTCCAGGGCGGCCCTTCTTCCTAAGACAGAAGTCCCGCCCCATCTCCTCCCCGCGGCACGTGCCCGAACGTGATCCCCTCCGTACGCTCAAGCGGTATGACCGCAGCCGAATCCGTGGCCCCGCAGGCCACTGCCGCGAACGACCCGGCCGACGGCATACTCGGCCGCCGCCACCGGGCCCTGACCCTGGGCATCATCTCGGTCGTCTCCCTCATCGCCTTCGAGGCGAGCGCGGTGACGACCGCGATGCCCGTCGCCGCCCGCGCCCTCGACGGCATCGGCCTCTACGCCTTCGCCTTCTCCGCCTTCTTCACCACGAGCCTCTTCGCGATGACGCTGTCGGGGGAGTGGTGCGACCGCTCGGGCCCGCTCGTCCCCCTGTTCACCGGCATCGCCGCCTTCGGCACCGGCCTGGTGATCGCGGGCTCGGCGCAGCGGATGTGGATGTTCGTCGCGGGGCGCGGGGTGCAGGGCATCGGCGGCGGGCTGGTGATCGTCGCGCTGTACGTGGTGGTCGGCCGGGCGTATCCGGAGCGGCTGCGCGCCTCGGTGATGGCCTCCTTCTCCGCCGCCTGGGTGCTGCCGGTGATCGTCGGCCCGCTGGTGGCGGGCACGGTCACCGAGCAGTTCGGCTGGCGGTGGGTGTTCCTGGCCATCCCGGTGCTGGTCCTGCTGCCGCTGGCGGTGATGCTCCCGGCGCTGCGCGCCCTGCCGCCCGGCCCGCCGGCCGGGTCGCCCGACCGGCGCCGCATCCTGCTGGCGCTGGCCGTCGCGGCGGGCGCCGGGCTGTTGCAGTACGCGGGGCAGGACCTCACGCCCTGGGCCCTGCTGCCGGCCGCCGCCGGGCTCGCCCTGCTGGTGCCGTGCGTGCGGCGCCTGCTGCCGCGCGGCACCTTCCGCGCCCGCCGCGGGCTGCCTTCGGTGGTGCTGCTGCGCGGCATCGCGCAGGGCTCCTTCGTGGCCGCGGAGAGCTTCATCCCGCTGATGCTGGTCACCGAGCGCGGCCTGTCCGCGACGCTCGCGGGCTTCTCCCTCACGGGCGGCGGGCTGACCTGGGCGCTCGGTTCGTACACCCAGAGCCGCCGCCGGGCCGAGCCGTACCGCGAGCGGCTGATGTGCCTGGGCATGGGGCTGGTGGCGCTCGCCGTCGCGCTGATGGCGGCGGTGCTGGTGCACGGCGTGCCGGTGTGGGCGGCCGGGGCGTCGTGGGTGCTCGGGGGCTACGGCATGGGTCTGACGATCTCCAGCGGGGCGGTGCTCCTGCTGAAGCTGTCCCGGCCGGGCGAGGAGGGCACGAACGCGGCCTCCCTCCAGACGTCGGACGCGCTCGGCAGCATCCTCCTGGTCGGGCTGGCCGGAGTGCTCTTCGTCTCCTTCGGCGGAGGATCCGCGGGAGGCTCGGTGACCACGGCCACGGCCGGCGCCGCCGCCCCGCCCCACGCCTTCGCCGCGGTCTTCGCGGCCGCGGCGGCGTTCGCGCTGGTGGGCGCGTACGTGGCCACCCGGCTGGGCCCGCGGGAGGCCGCCGGGCGCGGTGTGACCTCGGTCCCACCCGCGGGTGACCCCGGGGCGTAACCCCGGAGCGTGAACCCGGGCCCCGGTAGGCTGACGCGGTTGCCGACCGCCGAACCAGCCGACGGAGACCGTGACTACCACCACCACAAACCACCACCTCTCCCCAGCTTTCCCCGGCCGGGCCCCTTGGGGTACCGCGAACAAGCTGCGCGCCTGGCAGGAGGGTGCGATGGGGAAGTACGTGCAGGAGCAGCCGCGCGACTTCCTCGCCGTCGCCACGCCCGGCGCCGGCAAGACGACCTTCGCGCTCACCCTCGCCTCCTGGCTGCTGCACCACCACGTCGTCCAGCAGGTGACCGTCGTCGCCCCGACCGAGCACCTGAAGAAGCAGTGGGCGGAGGCCGCGGCCCGGATAGGCATCAAGCTCGACCCGGAGTACAGCGCCGGCCCCCTCGGCCGCGAGTACCACGGCGTCGCCGTCACCTACGCCGGCGTGGGCGTGCGCCCGATGCTGCACCGCAACCGCTGCGAGCAGCGCAAGACCCTCGTCATCCTCGACGAGATCCACCACGCCGGTGACTCGAAGTCCTGGGGCGAGGCGTGCATGGAGGCCTTCGAGCCCGCCACCCGCCGGCTCGCCCTGACCGGCACGCCCTTCCGCTCGGACACCAACCCCATCCCGTTCGTGACGTACGAGGAGGGCAACGACGGCATCCGCCGCTCCTCCGCCGACTACACGTACGGATACGGCAACGCCCTCTCCGACGGCGTCGTCCGCCCGGTCATCTTCCTCTCCTACAGCGGCAACATGCGCTGGCGGACCAAGGCGGGCGACGAGATCGCGGCCCGCCTCGGCGAGCCGATGACCAAGGACGCCGTCTCCCAGGCCTGGCGCACCGCGCTCGACCCGCGCGGCGAGTGGATGCCGAACGTGCTGCGGGCGGCCGACCGCCGCCTCACCGAGGTGCGCAAGTCGATCCCCGACGCGGGCGCCCTCGTCATCGCCTCCGACCAGGAGTCCGCCCGCGCCTACGCCAAGCTGATCCGCGAGATCACCGGCGAGGGCGCCACGCTTGTGCTGTCCGACGACAGCGGCGCCTCCCAGCGCATCGACGACTTCTCGCACGGCACCGACCGCTGGATGGTCGCCGTCCGCATGGTGTCCGAGGGCGTCGACGTGCCCCGGCTCGCGGTCGGCGTCTACGCGACGACGATCTCCACGCCGCTGTTCTTCGCCCAGGCCGTCGGCCGCTTCGTGCGCTCGCGGCGCCGCGGCGAGACGGCGTCCGTCTTCCTGCCGACCGTCCCGGACCTGCTGACCTTCGCCAACGAGATGGAGGTCGAGCGCGACCACGTCCTCGACAAGCCGAAGAAGGGCGACGGCGAGGAGGACCCGTACGCGGAGGAGGACAAGCTCCTCGCCGAGGCGGAGCGCCAGCAGGACGAGGACACCGGCACCGACGACCAACTCTCCTTCGAGGCGCTGGAGTCGGACGCGGTCTTCGACCGGGTGCTCTACAACAACGCCGAGTTCGGCATGCAGGCGCACGCGGGCAGCGCGGAGGAGCAGGACTACCTCGGCATCCCCGGCCTGCTGGAGCCCGAGCAGGTGCAGCTGCTGCTCCAGAAGCGGCAGGCCCGCCAGATCGCGCACAGCCGCAAGCGGCCGGACGAGGAGGCGGACCTCCTCGAACTGCCCGCCGAGCGGCGCCCGGTGGTCACCCACAAGGAGCTCCTGGAGCTGCGCAAGCAGCTGAACACGCTGGTCGGCGCCTACGTCCACCAGAGCGGCAAGCCCCACGGCGTCATCCACACCGAACTGCGCCGCGTCTGCGGCGGCCCCCCGAGCGCGGAAGCCACGGCGGGCCAGCTCAACGAGCGCATCCGCAAGGTGCGCGAGTGGGCCACGCGCATGAAGTAGGCGGCGCGCCCTCACCTTCCGGCGGTACGGGGCCGGCGTCCGCATGGCGGGACGCCGGCCCCGATATCCGAAATTCGGTCCTGCGCTGACCGGATCGCGGGCAGACTCTTCCACTGAGCGGACCGGCGGCGCTACGGTTCCGGTCACGCACACGCCCCGTGGCAGCGCCGCCGCGGAGCGCAGCCGGTAAAGAAGAGCTGCAAGAAGCGACAAGCCGCCGGCGGCCTCTCCTCGCGCGCTGCCGGCACGGGACCGGTGGCGCACCCCACCCGACGAGAGCCGCCCCCACATCGGAGGAGGGGCGTCGTGACAGCGGAGACCTCGCAGACGCTCGACCGGGGACTGCGCGTCCTCAAATTGCTCGCCGACACCGACCACGGCCTGACCGTCACCGAGCTGTCCACCCGGCTCGGCGTCAACCGGACCGTCGTCTACCGCCTGCTCGCCACGCTGGAGCAGCACGCACTGGTCCGCCGGGACATCGGCGGCCGCGCCCGGGTGGGCCTCGGGGTGCTGCGGCTCGGCCGCCAGGTGCACCCGCTGGTGCGCGAGGCGGCCCTGCCCGCCCTGCGCTCCCTGGCCGAGGACATCGGGGCCACCGCCCACCTCACGCTCGTCGACGGCACCGAGGCGCTCGCGGTCGCCGTCGTCGAGCCGACGTGGACGGACTACCACGTGGCCTACCGGGCGGGCTTCCGCCACCCCCTGGACCGGGGCGCGGCCGGCCGCGCGATACTCGCCGCCCGCCGCGGCGAGACCGACAGCCCCGGCTACGCCCTCACCCACGGCGAGCTGGAGGCCGGCGCGAGCGGCGCGGCGGCACCGCTGCTCGGCGTGCTGGGGATCGAGGGCAGCGTGGGCGTGGTGATGCTCACGGACACGATCCCCGAGCGCGTGGGGCCGCGCGTGATGGAGGCGGCGAAGGAGGTTGCGGACGCCCTGCGGTGACCTCTGCGCACCGAGCGGGCCCGGGTCCCTTCCGCTGCCCGCCGCGCCTCGCCCGGCGAGGGCGTGTGTCACGGAAGGGACGCGGGTGAACTAGATTCGCTGCATGCCCGCTCCGACCACGCCCGCTCCGGCCACGCCTTCCCCGGCCAAGCCCGCCCGGTCCCGCCGTGCCCGGACCCTCGCCGTCTGTGCCGTGCCCGTCGTCGCCCTGCTCGCCTCCGTGCCCTTCGTGCCGCTGCCGTTCTCGGTGGCGCAGCCCGGCTCCACGGTGGACGTGCTCGGCTCCCACGACGGCAAGCAGGTGATCGCGATCGAGGGCGCCCCGGCGCGGAAGACCACGGGCCAGCTGCGCATGACCACGATCGTGGTGACGGGCCCGCGCGTCGACGTGGACCTGGGCGACGTGATCAGCGGCTGGTCCCGTACGGACCGGGCCGTCATGCCGCACGACGCCGTCTACCCCGTGGGCGACTCCGACGAGGAGGTCGACGCGCACAACCAGCAGGAGATGAAGAAGTCGCAGGACGCGGCCACCGACGCCGCCCGGCGCTACCTGCACCGCTCGCCGGGCGAGCTGAAGGTCGGCCTCAGCCTCGCCGACGTGGGCGGGCCGAGCGCGGGCCTGCTCTTCACCCTCGGCATCATCGACAAGGTCGACGGCGACGGCCGGGGCGGCGAGCTCACGGGCGGGCGCACCATCGCCGGCACGGGCACGATCGACGCCGACGGGACCGTCGGCGAGGTCGGCGGCGTCCCGCTGAAGACGCAGGCGGCCCGGCGCGACGGCGCGACGGTCTTCCTCGTCCCGAAGGCCGAGTGCTCGGCGGCGAAGGCCAACCTGCCCAAGGGGCTCCAGCTGGTCCCGGTGGAGAAGCTCCAGGACGCGGTCAAGTCGCTGCGGGCCCTCGCGTCGGGCGACGAGGACAACGTCCCCACCTGCTGATCCCCGAGGTCCCCGGCCAGCGGATTCGGTCAGCGGCTGATGAAGCCCTCCTTCACCAGCCACTCCTCCGCGACCTCGCGCGGGTCCTTCCCCGCCACGTCCACCTCGGCGTTGAGCTCCCGGGCCACGTCGTTGCCGAGCCGCGCCGTGATGGGGTCCAGCACGTCCCTGATCGCCGGATACCGGCGCAGGGTCGCGCTGTTGATCTCCGGCGCGGCGTTGTAGTTGGGGAAGAAGTGCTGGTCGTCGCGCATGACGACGAGGTGCATGGCCGCGATGCGGCCGTCGGTGGTGAACACCTCGCCGAAGGTGCAGGAGCGGCCGCCGGAGACCTGGGTGTAGATGATGCCGCCGTCCATCTTCTGCACCCGCGAGGCGGGCACGTTCATGTCGTACGCCTTCGCCATGCCCTGCAAGCCGTCGTCGCGCGCCGCGAACTCGGTCTCCACGCACAGGGTCACGGCGCCCGGGTCGTTCCTCGACAGGGCGGCCACGTCCGAGAGCGTGCGGGTGCCGTACTTGCGGGCGGCGGCGCGGCTCATGGCCAGGGCGTAGGTGTTGTCGAGCGCGGCGGGCGCGAGCCAGGTGAGGCCGTTGCGGGCGTCGGCGTCGCGGACGGCCCGCCACTGCCGCTGCGGGTCGGGGATCGGCCGGTCGTGGCCGAGGTAGGTGATCCAGGCGGTGCCCGTGTACTCGTACATGCCGTCCGCGCCGCCGGAGCGGACCGCCTCGCGCGCCCCGACCGAGCCCTGGATGTTGGTGCGGTCCAGCACGCTCGCGCCGGCGGCCTTGAAGGCGAGGCCCATGATCTGGCCGAGCACGATGTTCTCGCTGAAGCTCTTGGAGGTGACGGTCAGGGAGGCGCCCTTGAGCGGCAGGCCCTGCCCGACCGAGCCGGGCCGCACGCTGTCCGCCAGCGGGGAGCCGCTGGTCAGGCCGCAGCCGGCGGCCGGGGGCAGGAGGAGCGCGAGGACGAGGGCGAGGGCCGCCGCAGGCGCCCTCCGCCCGCCGGGGCGCCCGCGGCGGCTCAGGACGCCCCCAGCCCGCGCGGCCGCAGCAGCAGCTCGGCCAGGGACGCCAGCCAGTCCACGAGCAGGGCGAGCGCCACGGTCAGGACCGACCCCAGCACGAGCACCGGCATCCGCTGGTTGGTGATGCCCGACGCGATGAGGTCGCCGAGCCCGCCGCCCCCGCCGAAGTAGGCGAGCGTCGCCGTGCCCACGTTCAGGACGAGGGCCGTCCGCACGCCCGCGAGGATCAGCGGTACGGCCAGGGGCAGTTCGACCCGGCGCAGCACCCCCACGGCCGACATGCCGATGCCGCGCGCGGCCTCCACCAGCGTCGGGTCGATGGCGCGCAGCCCCGCGATCGTGTTGGCCAGCACGGGCAGCACCGCGTAGACGACCATGCCGACGAGCGCGGCCCGCATGCCGATGCCCAGCCAGATCACCAGCAGCGCCAGCAGGCCGATCGCGGGCGTGGCCTGGCCGACGTTCGCGACGGCGATGACGGCGGGCGCGGCGGGGCGCACCCGGCGGCGGGTGAGCAGGATGCCCAGCGGGATGGCGATGACCAGGACGAAGAAGGTGGAGACGACGGTGAGGACGACGTGCTGGCGCAGGCGCAGCCAGACGTTGCCGTCGGCGATGGAGTTGCGGGCGATGGAGTCGAGGTCGGCGCCGCGGAACCACAGCCAGGTCGCCAGCAGCAGGGCCAGCAGGAAGGCGGGCAGGACGGTGAGCTTCTGCCAGGTGACGCGCCGCCGGGGGCGCGGGGCGGGCACGGGGGCGGCACCGTCTTCGGCCTCCTCGGCTTCCGGCGGGCCCAGTTGCTCCGGGGACGGGGACGGGGGCCTCACGCCAGCTCCTCCGGCGCGTCCGTCGTGCCCTCCTGCTCCTCCAGCACTTGCTGGGCGCGCTGCTCCTCCAGCAGGTGCTGGTGCTCGACGGCGTCCAGCCGGTCCTCCTCCAGCAGTTCGTGCACGGAGTTCATCAGCGTCTCCATGTCGACGACGCCCTCGTAGCGGCCGCGCCGCCCGGTGACCGGCACCCGCCCCGCGTTGTCGATGAGGACGGCCTCCAGGGCGTCGCGCAGCGTCGCGTCGCGGGTGACGGTGTCGTGCACGAGGGTGCCGGCGCGTACGAGGGAGCCCTTGGCCCGCATCAGGTCGCCGCGCCGCAGCCACTTGTACGGGCGGTGGTGGCGGTCCAGCAGCAGCACCTCGTTGGTGGTGCCCGCGCGCAGCCGCTCGAAGATCGTCTGGAGGGGGTCGTCGATGGTGGCGGTGGGGAAGTCGACGACGCCCACGTCCCGCACGCGCGTGAGGTTGAGCCGTTTGAGGGCCGCGCCCGCGCCCACGAAGCCGGAGACGAAGTCGTCGGCGGGGTTGGTGAGGATGGCCTCCGGCGTGTCGAACTGGGCGATGTGCGAGCGCTCGCGGAGCACCGCGATCCGGTCGCCGAGCTTGATCGCCTCGTCGAAGTCGTGGGTGACGAAGACGATCGTCTTGTGCAGCTCGTGCTGGAGGCGGATCAGCTCGTCCTGGAGGTGGTCGCGGGTGATCGGGTCGACCGCGCCGAACGGCTCGTCCATCAGCAGCACCGGCGGGTCGGCGGCCAGGGCGCGGGCCACGCCGACGCGCTGCTGCTGCCCGCCGGAGAGCTGGCGCGGATAGCGGCCCTGGAACTCCCCGGGGTCGAGCCCCACCAGGTCCAGCATCTCCTCCACCCGCTCGGCGATCCGCCGCTTGGACCAGCCGGTCATGCGCGGGACGAGCGCGATGTTCTGCGCGACGGTCATGTGGGGGAAGAGCCCGGAGGCCTGGATCGCGTAGCCGATCTTGCGGCGGAGCCGGACCGGGTCGATGCCGGTGACGTCCTCGCCGTCGATGCGGATCCGGCCCGACGTCGGCTCGATCAGCCGGTTGATCATCTTCATGGTGGTGGTCTTGCCGCAGCCGGACGGGCCGACGAAGACCACCAGCTCCCCGGCCTTGATGTCCATGTTCACGCAGTCCACGGCGGGGGCGGGGTTGCCGGGGTAGCGCTTGGTGAGGTTCTCCAGCTGGATGGTGGCGCCCGAGGTCTGGATGGTGGCGCCCGAGGTCCGAACGGTGGCGCCCGAGGTCTCCGCCCGGCCCTCCGGTGGGCGCGGCGCGGCCTCAGCCACGGATCCCGCTCGGGATCGTCAGCCGCCCGAGCAGCACGTACGCCGCGTCGAAGAGCAGGGCGAGCACGATGATCCCGAGCGTCCCGGCGAGCACCTGGTTGAGGGCGTTGGCGCTGCCCAGCGACGAGACGCCGCGGAAGATCTCGTTGCCGAGGCCCGGCCCGGAGGCGTACGCGGCGACCGCCGCGATGCCCATCAGCATCTGGGTGGACACCCGGATCCCGGTGAGGATCGGCGGCCAGGCCAGCGGCAGCTCGACGCGCAGGAGCCGCGCCGCCCGGGACATCCCGATGCCCTTCGCGGCGTCCACGAGCGAGGGGTCCACGCCCCGCAGCCCCACGACCGCGTTGCGGACGATCGGCAGCAGCCCGTAGAGCACGAGCGCCGTGACCGTCGGCGCCACGCCCAGGCCGGTGAGCGGGATCAGCAGGCCGAGCAGGGCCAGCGAGGGGACGGTCAGCAGGGTCGCCGTCGTGGTCACCGCCAGGTTCCCGGCCCACTCGCGGCGGTACGTGAGCACGCCGATCACCACGCCGATGAGCGTGGCGACGACCATGCACTGGAAGACGGCGCTGGCGTGCTGGTAGCTGTCCGCCAGCAGCTGGGCGCGGCGGCCGGCGACGTACTCCCAGAAGCTCACCCGCTCGCCTCCCTCTCGCGCGACAGGGGGCCCGGGGGCCTGGAGGGGAACTCAAGGCCGGGGGCCCTCAGGGCCGGTACGGGGTCTGCGCCGACGCCTGCTGCACCAGCGGGATGATCCGCAGCGGCACGGCGTTCTCCATGACGATCGCCGTGGAGGCCCGCACGATGCCATCAAAACCCACAACGCGGTCGATCACACGCTGGAGGTCGGCGTTCGAGCGCGCGACCAGACGGCACAGCATGTCGCCGCGGCCGGTCGTCGTGTGCAGCTCCAGCACCTCGGGCACGGTCGCGAGGTGCGCCCGGACGTCGCCGCCCTGCCCCTGCTTGATCTCCAGCGTCGCGAAGGCCGTCACCGGATAGCCCAGCGCCGCCGGGTCCACGTCCGGGCCGAAGCCGCGGATGACGCCCTGCGCCTGGAGCCGGTCCAGCCGCGCCTGCACGGTCCCGCGCGCCACGCCCAGCCGGCGCGAGGCCTCCAGGACGCCGATCCGCGGCTCCTCGGCCAGCAGCTCGATCAGCCGCCCGTCCAAACGATCGATCGCCACGCGGTCCTCCCTATGGTCAGCATGTACAGAACGTCCGGTGCTACCGGCCATCTGCTGTGCAGTCTGCCCAGTGAATACGCAAACTATTGCGCACCTTGTGGATCGGCGGGACGCTGCGGCCATGACTCAGACCACGGATCACACCCCGCACACCGCACGGCAGGCAGACCCCTTCCCGGTCAAGGGGATGGACGCGGTCGTCTTCGCCGTCGGCAACGCCAAGCAGGCCGCCCACTACTACTCGACCGCCTTCGGCATGAAGCTCGTCGCCTACCGCGGCCCGGAGAACGGCAACCGCGAGAGCGCCTCCTACGTCCTGGAGTCCGGCGGCGCCCGCTTCGTGCTCACCACGGTCATCAAGGCCACCACCGACCACGGCCGCTTCCTCGCCGAGCACGTCGCCGAGCACGGCGACGGCGTCGTCGACCTCGCCATCGAGGTGCCGGACGCGCGCGCCGCCTACGCCTACGCCGTCGAGCACGGCGCGACCGGCCTGGAGGCCCCGTACGAGCTGACGGACGAGCACGGCACCGTCGTCCTCGCCGCCATCGCCACGTACGGCAAGACCCGCCACACCCTCGTCGACCGGTCCGCGTACACCGGCCCGTACCTGCCCGGCTACGTCGCCGCCAAGCCGCTCGTCGAGCCCGGTGAGCGCCGCTTCCAGGCCATCGACCACTGCGTGGGCAACGTCGAACTCGGCAAGATGAACGAGTGGGTGGCCTTCTACAACAACGTCATGCACTTCACGAACATGAAGGAGTTCGTGGGCGACGACATCGCCACCGAGTACTCCGCCCTCATGTCGAAGGTCGTCGCCGACGGCACCCGCAAGGTGAAGTTCCCGCTCAACGAGCCGGCCATCGCCAAGAAGAAGTCGCAGATCGACGAGTACCTGGAGTTCTACAACGGCCCCGGCGTCCAGCACATCGCCCTCGCCACCAACGACATCGTCGCGACCGTGCGCGCCATGCGGGCGGCGGGCGTGCAGTTCCTCGACACCCCCGACTCGTACTACGACACGCTGGGCGAGTGGGTCGGCGAGACCCGCGTCCCCGTCGACACCCTGCGCGAGCTGAAGATCCTCGCCGACCGCGACGAGGACGGCTACCTGCTCCAGATCTTCACCAAGCCGGTGCAGGACCGGCCCACCGTCTTCTTTGAAATGATCGAGCGGCACGGGTCGATGGGCTTCGGCAAGGGCAACTTCAAGGCGCTCTTCGAGGCCATCGAGCGGGAGCAGGAGAAGCGCGGCAACCTCTAAAAAATCTAAGCCGTCTGGGGGCACCTCCCAGCGGTAGCTGGGGGAGTTTGAGGACCGGGGTCCGGGGCGGAGCCCCGGTTCGGGAAGGGGCGGGGCGGGGAGAGAGATCGTATGGCCGATCTGATCGAGCACCTGCGCGAAGGACTCCCCGCTGAAGCGATCCTCACCGACTCGGACGTCACCCGGAGCTACGCCAACGACATGGCCGGCTTCTGCGCCGCAGGGCAACCCGCCGTCGTCACGCTGCCGCGCACCGTGGAGCAGGTGCAGCACGTCATGCGCACCGCCACCGCCCTGCGGGTCCCCGTCGTCCCGCAGGGCGCCCGCACCGGCCTGTCCGGCGCGGCCAACGCCGCCGACGGCTGCATCGTGCTCTCCCTCGTCAAGATGGACCGCATCCTGGAGATCGACCCCGCCGACCGCGTCGCCGTCGTCGAACCGGGCGTCGTCAACGCCGTCCTCTCCCGCGCCGTCGCCGAACAGGGCCTCTACTACCCGCCCGATCCCTCCAGCTGGGAACAGTGCACCATCGGCGGCAACATCGGCACCGCCTCCGGCGGCCTGTGCTGCGTGAAGTACGGCGTCACCGCCGAGTACGTCCTCGGCCTCGACGTCGTCCTCGCCGACGGCCGGCTGCTGAAGACGGGCCGCCGCACCGCCAAGGGCGTCGCGGGCTACGACCTCACCCGCCTCTTCGTGGGCTCCGAGGGCAGCCTCGGCGTCGTCGTCCGGGCCGTCCTCGCGCTGCGGCCCGCCCCGCCCCGGCAGCTCGCGCTCGCCGCCGAGTTCCCCTCGGTCGCCGCGGCCGGCGAGGCCGTCGGGCGGATCATGGCCCGCGGCAACGCCCCGTCGCTGCTGGAGCTCATGGACGGCACGACGATCCGCGCCGTCAACGCCATGGCGAAGATGGGCCTCCCCGAAAGCACCGAGGCCCTCCTGCTCGCCGCCTTCGACACCCCCGACCCGGCCGCGGACCTCGCCGCCGTCGCCGAGCTGTGCACGGCCGCCGGCGCCGACCAGGTCGTCCCCGCCGAGGACGCAGCCGAGTCCGAGATGCTCCTCCAGGCCCGCCGGCTCTCCCTGACCGCCCTGGAGACCCTCCGGCCCGCCACCATGATCGACGACGTGTGCGTGCCCCGCTCCCGCCTCGCCGCCATGCTGGAGGGCACCGCGGAGATCGCCCGCAAGTACGCGCTCACCATCGGCGTCTGCGCCCACGCCGGCGACGGCAACACCCACCCCGTCGTCTGCTTCGACCCCGCCGACGCCGACGAGTCGCGCCGCGCCCGCGAGTCCTTCGACGCGATCATGGCCCTCGGCCTGGAGCTGGGCGGCACGATCACCGGCGAACACGGCGTCGGCGTCCTGAAGAAGGAGTGGCTGGCGAGGGAGCTGGGCCCCGTGGGCCTGGAGATCCAGCGAGGCATCAAAAAGACCCTCGACCCCCTGAACCTCCTCAATCCGGGCAAAGTGCTGGACGTGTAAGGCACTTGACGCGCCGGTACGGGGCGCCGGCGCGTCACGCCCCCAGGATCTCCCGCAGCGCCGCGTCCAGCTCCAGCCGCTCCCGCTCCGACCCCGGCGCCACCACCAGCAGCGTCCGCTCCAGCCATGCCGCCACCGCCGGCGCCGGGGCCTCCAGCAGCGCGGCGCCGTCCGGCGACGACAGCGCCATGCACACCACGCTGCGCCCGTCCGTCCGCGTCGGCCACACCCGCACGTCCCCGCTGCCGCACGGCCGGAACACCCCCTCCACCAGCAGCTCCCGCGCGAACGTCCAGTACACCGGGGCCTCCGAGGTGACGTGGAAGGCGATGTGCACCGCGTACGGGTCGGCCGTCCGGTAGCTCAGCCGCGACGGCACGGGGATGCTGCGCTCGGGCGACAGCACCAGGTCGATCTCCAGCTCTCTTTCCACCACGGTGGTGTGCATGAAGTGCGCCCTCTCTCGCTCTGCTTCCCTCGGTCCGTGGCCCCTCGCGAACGGGCCCGCACCGACAGAGAGCGCAATGACCCCCACACCATTACGCGACTTCGCCGAACCGGTGCGCCGGTCGCACGTGTGAGTGGTCCCGCCCGCGGGACGGCCGCAGAGTGGAGAGCCGTCTGGTAGACCTGTGTGCAGCGCGCCCGGTTGCCTTTTGTGCATAGAGGTCATGAGGCAGGGGAGCAGCGCGCCCCACGTCGCTCGAGTGCGGCAGACTGCTTGTCGTCGCCCGCCCCACCGAGCACCGACACCGCAGTACGGCCGAGCAGATACGGGACATCGGAGACCATGAGCGCCCCTTCCTCAGGATCCGCCGACAACAGCCCCGTGGAAGGGTTTTATCCGGACCCTTCCATTCCTGGCTATATCCGTTACTGGAGCGGCACCTCCTGGGTGCCCGGCACGAGCCGGCCGGCGCCCGCCGAGGGCGAGCCGATGCCCGCGCCGCCCGCCGGCCTCGCCAAGCCCGCGGCGCCCGCGCTCGCCTCGCCCGTGCCGCCGACGCCGCGCCGCTCCGGGCCCGACCGGCAGCCGCCCGCGCAGCGCCCCGACGAGACGGGGCCCATGTTCCTCGACGAGGAGCCCGCCCCGCGCGAGGCCCGCTCGGAGCCGGCGCCCGCCTGGCGGGCGGAGCCCGCGCGGCAGGAGGGCTTCGGCGGCGAGCAGGACCGGCGCGTCTCCTGGGGCGAGAGCTCCGGCGCCGCGCTGCCCGGGCCCCGCGACCCGCGCGTCGCCTCTCCCGCGGCCGGCGACCCGGCCCGCTCCGAGCCGCGCCGCTCCGAGCCGCGCCGCCCCGAGCCCCGCCGCTCCGAGCCGCAGCGCGCCGAGGAGCCCGCGCCCGCCGGCCGGGCGGAGGGCGGCGTCCCCGCCGTCCGCCCCGGCGGCACGATGCAGCTGCGCACCTCCGGCAAGCCCGTACCGCCGGCCACCTCCCAAGGCCGGCCGGACGCCCGCCCGGAGGAGGCTCAGGCCATGCCGCCCGAGCGCCGGGCCCTGCCCGCCACGGCCCCGGCGGCCGCGCTGCCCGCCCCCGCGCGGTCCGCGTCCGCCGCCCTGCCCGAGGCCCGCCCGCAGGAGCAGCCCCGCCCCCGCACCGCGGAGCAGCCCCGGCCCGGGGCCGGCGGCTGGGCCCAGCAGGTGCAGCAGCTCGCCCAGCAGCAGCCCGCGCCCTCCTCCGAGGTGGCCGCGCCGTGGAAGCCCCCGAAGGACGACCCCTTCCTGCGGGCCGCGCAGGAGCAGGGCCGCCCCGCGTCGCTGGGCCGCCGGCTCGCCGCCCGCCTCATCGACTCCGTCGTGCTGGGCGCCGTCGTCGGCGCCGTGGCCGTGCCGCTGTGGGCCAAGGCCGTCACCCACATCGACGACAAGGTCGCGCAGGCCAAGCAGTCCGGCGAGACCGTCACGGTCTGGCTGCTCGACGGCACCACCGGCACGTATCTGGCCGTCGTGCTGGGCGTCCTGCTCGTCGCCGGCGTGATCCTGGAGGCGCTGCCCACCGCCAAGTGGGGCCGCACCCTGGGCAAGCGCCTGTGCGGCACGCGCGTCCTGGACATCGAGTCGCACGACAGCCCGGGCTTCGGGGCGGCGCTGCGCCGCTGGCTGGTGTACGGGGGGCTCGGCGCGCTGGGGATCGGCGTGATCGGCGTCCTGTGGTGCGTGTTCGACCGGCCGTGGCGGCAGTGCTGGCACGACAAGGCGGGCCGCACGTTCGTGGCGGCGGGCAAGCGCTGACCCGAACGGCACAACGCCGGATGCGGCGCGCGGAACCCTGCGTTCTACTCGGGCCATGAGCACCGAGCCGCCGCCCGAGAACGACCCGTTCCAGAAACGGCCGACGGAGCCGCCGCCGGAGCCACCGCCCTACGGCGGCGGCCCGTACGGCGGCGCTCCGCCCGGTCCGGGCGGCGGCCCCGGCAACCCTTACGGAGACCAGTTCGGCGCCGCCGACCCGCTCGCGGGCATGCCCCCGCTCGCGAACCGGTTCAAGCGGCTCGTCGCCCGCATCATCGACGGGCTGCTCGTGTCGATCCCGGTCACCGCGGTCTTCAAGGCCGCGATGTGGGACTGGGACCCGGCGAACTGGAACGACGGCCGGTCCACGAGCCTCGGCATCATCATCGCCGTCGTCTACTTCCTCTACGAGGGGCTGATGCTCACCAAGCGGGGGCAGACGGTCGGCAAGATGGCGATGAGCATCCGGGTGGCGATGCTGGAGAACGGCGCGATCCCCGAGGGAAGCCCGGGCTGGACGCGCGCCGCGGTGTACAACCTGCCGCAGGTGGTGCCCTGCTGCGGCTTCCTCTTCTGGCTGGTCAACGTGCTCTGGTGTACGTGGGACATGCCGTACCACCAGTGCATTCACGACAAGGCGGCCAAAACGGTGGTGGTCTCAACCGTGCACTGAAGTCTCACTCAGTCTCGGCTCGGCGGGAAGGGGAGCGCGCTCCCGGGGCACCCGGGGCCTGCGGGAGCCGGCGCGCGGCACGGGGAAGGCGACGGCGACGAACAGGCCGAGCGCGAGCGCGGCGACGGCGATGACCGCGATCCCGAACCCCGAACTCGTCTGCGAGAGCAGCAGCATGGCGAGGGTCGAGAAGACGACGGTGGCCGATCCGTAGGTTATCTGTGCGGGGGTCGGACGCGGCATGGCGGGATCCGTCCTCGGAGCAAAGGTGTGGGGTGCGGAGCCGGCTGGTGCATGGGGCGTGCCTGGGGGCGTGCGTAATGCGCGTGCGTAGTGCGTGCGTACAGCAATGGTGTACACCAAAACGACTCTACGGTCCTGTCTGCCCGAGGGGAACTGCCGGTAAGCGTGACCTAACACACGGTGCCGGAGCACAGGGGGCGCACGGGGTCATCCGCCGGTCCAAGAGGTGAGACGCGCGCGCCCGTTGCTGTCCGAAATCCGCAACATAAAGGCCGGATAACGTACTTGCTGTTTCGCTCGTAGTCAAGGTCTGTCTTTTCCGGCTTCACTCCGGTCAAATACCTCCACAGTTGTCACTGGGGAGGACATTCACAAGTGAAGAGCAGCCAACGGAGGCACGCCAGATCCGCCGCCGTGGCCACGGCCGTCGCGCTCGCCGCGACGGCCCTTGTCACGGGGACCACGGCCGGGATCGCGCAGGCGGCCACCACTGCCGGCACGCCGTCGAGCATCGAGCGCCACGACCCGGAGCAGGCCGGGAAGGGCGTCGAGCACGACCTCAAGGGCCCGTACGCGAAGAAGCAGGAGGCGCAGCGCAAGGCCGCCCTCGACAAGGTCATATCCGGCGACGCCCGCGTGGAGCAGCGCGGCGCGTCGAAGGTCGTCCAGCTCGGCAAGGGGAAGTACGTCGAGCTCGGCCGGGAGAAGACCGACCGGATCTTCACGATCCTCGTGGACTTCGGCGACAAGGTCGACGACACCACGATGTACGACCCGGACGGGCCGGACGGGCCCAAGCCGCCGGTGAAGAAGTACGGCGGGCAGGCGGGCCCGGCGCACAACCAGATCAAGCAGCCGGACCGCAAGAACGACAACAGCACGGCCTGGCAGAAGGATTACAACCGGGACCACTTCCAGGACCTGTACTTCTCGCACGACAAGGACAAGGAGTCCCTGGCGAAGTACTACGAGAAGCAGTCCTCGGGCCGCTACTCGGTCGACGGCACGGTCACCGACTGGGTCAGGGTCCCCTGGAACGAGGCCCGTTACGGCTCCAACTACTGCGGCTCCACCAACTGCCCCTCCGCCTGGGACCTGGTGCGCGACGGCGTCAACCAGTGGGTGAAGGACCAGAAGGCGGCCGGCCGCAGCGACGCCGACATCAAGGCGCAGCTGGCCACCTACGACCAGTGGGACCGCAACGACTACAACGGCAACGGCAACTTCAACGAGCCCGACGGCTACATCGACCACTTCCAGATCGTGCACGCCGGCGAGGACGAGTCCGCCGGCGGCGGCGCGCAGAAGACCGACGCCATCTGGGCCCACCGCTGGTACGCCTACGGTTCGGACGCCGGCAAGACCGGCCCCGGCAACAACAAGGCCGGCGGCACGCAGATCGGTGACACCGGCATCTGGGTCGGCGACTACACGATGCAGCCCGAGAACGGCGGCCTCGGCGTCTTCGCCCACGAGTACGGCCATGACCTGGGCCTGCCCGACGAGTACGACACCACCGGCACCGGTGAGTCCTCCGTCGCCTACTGGTCGCTGATGTCCTCCGGCTCCTGGCTGGGCCGCGGCAAGGACACCATCGGCGACCTGCCCGGCGACATGAGCGCCTGGGACAAGCTCCAGCTCGGCTGGCTCAACTACGACAAGGCGAAGGCGGCGACGAAGTCGACGCACAAGCTGGGCGTGGCCGAGTACAACACCAAGGACAAGCAGGCGGTCGTCGTCGACCTGCCCGCCAAGGCGGTCAAGACCGACGTCGTCAAGCCCGCCGAGGGCAGCAAGCAGTGGTGGGGCGGTCAGGCCGACGACCTGAAGAACACCCTCTCCCGCCCGGTCGACCTCACCGGCAAGTCCAAGGCGAGCCTGGACTTCTCGGGCTGGTGGGACATCGAGGCCAACTACGACTACGCCTACGTCGAGGTCTCGACCGACGGCGGTAAGAACTGGACCCCGGTCGACGGCACGGCCGACGGCAAGTCCATCCCGCGCGACGGCGGCGACAAGCCCGCGCTGACCGGCCAGTCCGGCGCGTACAAGAAGCTCGCGTACCCGCTCGACGCGTACGCCGGCAAGAAGATCGACCTGCGCTTCCGCTACTCCACGGACGGCGGCACCACCGGTAAGGGCTTCACCGCCGACGCCATCAGCCTCACCGCCGACGGCGCCACCCTCTTCACCGACGGGGCCGAGGGCGACGACAACGGCTGGACGGCGAAGGGCTTCTCGCGCATCGGCGAGTCCTTCACCAAGGAGTACGCGCAGTACTACATCGCCGAGAACCGCCAGTACGTCTCGTACGACACGACCCTCAAGACCGGCCCGTACAACTTCGGCTGGAAGAAGAACCGTCCGGGCTGGGTCGAGCACTACCCGTACCAGAACGGCCTGCTGATCTGGAAGTGGGACACCTCGCAGGCCGACAACAACGTCGGCGTGCACCCCGGTACCGGCCGCATCCTGCCGATCGACGCGCACCCGCAGATCGAGAAGTGGGCCGACGGCACGGTCATGCGCAACCGCTTCCAGGCGTACGACTCGCCGTTCAGCTGGTTCCCGAGCGACGGCTACACCGTCCACCAGGACGGCGTCGCGGCCCGTGTGAAGGCGAAGCTCGGCGCGCCGGTCTTCGACGACCGCAAGGGCACGTACTGGAGCAAGGACAACCCGACCGGCGGTGTGCAGGTTACTGACACCAACACCCGGATCAAGATCCTGTGGCAGGCGCCGAGCGGCTCCACGATGACCGTCCAGGTGAGCCCGTCGGGCAAGTAAACCCCGCACGATCTGCGTCTTAGCAGGTCAGAGCCGTATCGGCCGTCGCCCTCTAGCGGGCGGCGGCCGATCGCGTTTAGATGACTGGCGTGACCCTGTTATTGACACCCCGGCCCGGGGAGAGGTGACGCGGGCATGGCAGGCGGTGGTTTCTGCAAGCTGCCGGGCGGCAGCGTGGTGGTGGCCCTGTACCTTCCCGGGCCGCCCGGCGGGGGCGCGTCGCCCGGGGCCCGGGTGCGGGTGCTGGTGCACGCCGCGAACCGGGCGCGCGCGCTCACGCGCCTGCGGAACCTGGGCCTGCGGGCCGTCTATCTGCGCGGCAATACGGAACCCCCGACGCCGGACGAGATAACGGCGGTCCTCCACCACCCGGACGGCCTGGTCTGGCGAGCGACCCCGGACGACGACACGGAGTCGTGGCACGGCATAAGGACCCTGCTCCGCAGGGCGCCGGCGGCGTAGGCGTTTGCCTGCGGTGCCGGGCCGGGCCCGGCCGTCACGTCACCCCGTCGCAACCACCGGCTTGCCGGAGAGCTCGACGCCCGCGTCCCGGAGCTCCCCGAGCGCCCTCTCCGTCGTGTGCGGAGCGACCCCCGCCGTGAGGTCGAGCAGCACCAGGGTCGAAAAACCTTCCCGCACCGCGTCCAGCGCGGTGGCGCGGACGCAGTGGTCCGTCGCGATCCCGACGACGTCGACCTCCGTCACCCCCCGCTCCCGCAGCCAGTCCGCCAGGGACACCCCGTTCTCGTCGGTGCCCTCGAACCCGCTGTACGCGGCCGCGTACGCCCCCTTGTCGAAGACGGCGTCTATCGCCCCGGAGGCGATGACCGGGGCGAAGTTCGGGTGGAACCCGGACCCCTCCGTGCCGGCGACGCAGTGCGGCGGCCACGTCGTCTCGTAGTCCGGGTCGGCGGAGAAGTGCGCGCCGGGGTCTATGTGGTGGTCGCGCGTGGCGACGATGTGCCGGTACCCGGCGGTGGCCTCGCCGACGAGGTCGGTGATGGCCGCGGCCACGTCCGCCCCGCCCGCGACCGCGAGGCTGCCGCCCTCGCAGAAGTCGTTCTGCACGTCGACGATGATGAGTGCACGCTGCATAGTGCGGATCCTTTGTGGAAGGGCCCTCGGCCGACAGTGCGGATCACGACTGTACGGATGTGCGGATCTGTACGGATCGCCTCTCTGTGACCGAGGGTAGTGACTTCCGTTGCGCAATGGGAGAGGGACCCGGAGCGGGGCGGGCCCGCTCCGGCGCGCGGGGCCGCGCGCGGAGCGTCAGAGGTACTCGGTGGGGAGTACCGGCTCACCGCGCGAGAGCTGGGTCGCGGAGAGCGGGAGCCCCGCCCGGGCCGCGGCGTGCCGGTCCCGGACGGCGTCCAGGGCCTCGCGGGCGACGACCTCGCCGCCGCGGACGAGCTCCACGATCAGCTGGTGGTCCGCGAGCTCCGCCGGGACCGGCCCGGTGCCGACGACCTCGGCCTCGGCCACCCCGTCCGCGTCCGGCCGGCGCGCGGCCCACTTGCGGCCGCCGATGGAGGTCTTGCCGCCCATGGACTTCTTGGCGACGGGCCGCAGCGGGGCGTCCGGGCCGGGCCCGTCCGCGCGGGCCACGAGCTTGTAGACCATCGAGCAGGTGGGGTGCCCGCTGCCGGTGACCAGCTGGGTGCCGACCCCGTACGCGTCGACGGGGGCCGCGGCGAGCGAGGCGATGGCGTACTCGTCGAGGTCGCTGGTGACGACGATCCTCGTCTTGCCGGCGCCCAGGTCGTCCAGCTGCTGCCGCACCCGGTGGGCGAGCAGCAGCAGGTCGCCGGAGTCGATGCGGACGGCGCCGAGCTCCGGGCCCGCGATCTCCACGGCCGTCCTGACCGCCTCGGCGACGTCGTAGGTGTCGACGAGCAGGGTCGTGTTCCCGCCGAGCGAGTCGACCTGGGCGGTGAAGGCGTCGCGCTCGCTGTCGTGCAGCAGCGTGAAGGCGTGCGCACTGGTGCCGACGGTCGGGATGCTGTAGCGGAAACCGGCCGCGAGGTCGGAGGTGGAGGCGAAGCCGCCCACGTACGCGGCGCGGGCGGCGGCGACGGCCGCGAGCTCGTGGGTGCGCCGGGCGCCCATTTCGATCAGCGGGCGCCCGCCGGCGGCGACGGCCATCCGGGAGGCCGCGGCGGCGACGGCCGAGTCGTGGTTGAGGATCGACAGGATCACGGTCTCCAGCAGCACCGCCTCGGCGAAGGTGCCCTCGACGCGCAGGATGGGGGAGCCCGGGAAGTAGACCTCTCCCTCGGGGTAGCCCCAGATGTCGCCGCGGAAGCGGTAGTCCGCGAGCCAGGCGAGGGTCGGCTCGTCCACGATCTTCCGGCTCGCGAGGAAGTCCAGGACGCCGCTGTCGAAGCGGAAGTTCTCCACGGCGTCCAGGACGCGGCCGGTGCCCGCGACGACGCCGTAGCGGCGCCCCTCGGGCAGCCGGCGGGTGAAGACCTCGAAGACCGAGCGGCGGTCGGCGGTGCCGGAGCGCAGCGCGGCTTGCAGCATCGTGAGTTCGTACCGGTCGGTGAAGAGGGCCGTCGACGGAACGTCCACCGGCAGCCTCAAGTCCGCAGCGTTCATGGACACAGATGCTACCCCCAATACTCGTCACTCTGACGATTTCTATGCCGTGACCCCGGGCACCCGGCCGACGCGCGGCCCTGGCGGCACCCCCTTTGTGCATCGCAGGCCCCCGGGTGGCAGCATGGGAAGGGTGAGTGTTGCACCGGTCGAGATCGAACGCCCCGAGTCGAGCGAAGCCCCGTACGCGGTGGCCGAGCCCGACGTCCCCTGGGTCACGCTGGTCCACAACGACCCCATCAACCTCATGAGTTATGTGACGTATGTCTTCCAGGCGTACTTCGGCTACTCCAAGGACAAGGCCCACAAGCTGATGCTCGACGTCCACCACAAGGGGCGCGCCACCGTCTCCAGCGGCAGCCGCGAGGAGATGGAGCGCGACGTGCAGGCGATGCACGGCTACGGGCTGTGGGCGACGCTGTCGCAGGACCGTTGATGGCCGGCCACTTCGAGCCGCTGTCCGGCGGCGGGGCCGCCGCGGCCCTGGACGAGGTCGAGGTCTCCATCCTGCGCAGCCTGACCGTCCAGCTCCTGGAGCTGATCGGCCCGGGCGACGCCGCGGGCACCGACGGCGCCGATCCGCTCGCGCGCCTCTTCGCCGAGGGCCCCAGCGAGCCGCCGTCCGACCCGGCGCTCGCCCGGCTCTTCCCCGACGCCTACGGCGACCCGGACGCCGCGCAGGACCCGCAGGAGCGTGCGTACGCCGCGGAATTCCGCCGCTACACCGAGAACGACCTGCGCGACCGCAAGCGCGAGGACGC
The DNA here is from genome assembly GCF_003626645.1 of Streptomyces klenkii. GTDB lineage: Bacteria > Actinomycetota > Actinomycetes > Streptomycetales > Streptomycetaceae > Streptomyces > Streptomyces klenkii. Next base: position 50,534 of record NZ_RBAM01000019.1, read on the forward strand.
CCTCGCGGTGGTCCGCTCGCTCGACGCCCTCGTGATGGCCGGAGACCCCGGGGACGGCGTCGCCGTCCTGCGCCTCACGCCCGAGGACTGCCGCCGCTGGCTGGGCACGCTCAACGACCTCCGGCTGACCATCGGGGCGCGGCTGGAAATCACCCATGAGGACGACGGCGAGGCGCTCCTCCGGCTGCCGGACGACGATCCGCGCAAGCCGATGGTGATGGCCCATCTGTGGCTCGGCGGACTACAGGAAACGCTGGTAGATGCACTGATGGGATGATCGATCAAAAGCATCCGGACGTCCGCTCAGGGAACAATCAAGTCCGGATAACGATCGGATCACCGTAACGGTGCCTATTACCCCTGCTTTCCCTTATTGTCCGCATTTCTTTGTGGTGTGCGTCACGAACGCATGATCGTTCTTCGGACGATCTACCGGCCACTCGTGATACATCTTGCCGACCTGCCTCCGTGACGCCACCCATGTTCACGGCGGGAGCGCTGAGCCGGCCGACCGTCGGCATTCGCAGGACTCCATCCGGGGGGATCGGAACCCGATCCGGAGCAACCGGATCGGTATGGAGAAAGGCGCACCACCATGACCTCTGAGCAGGTCGCGGCCCGTACCGCGAACGCAGTCGCGGAACCGGGTCACAAGGGAAGCGGCAAGGCAGCTTCCGAGGGTTACGAGCGGGGACTCGGTAACCGCCAGATTCAGATGATCGCCATTGGTGGCGCCATCGGCACCGGCCTCTTCCTCGGCGCGGGGAAGGCCATTTCCAAGGCCGGGCCCAGCCTGATCCTGGCTTATGCCATAGCCGGTCTGGTCATCTTCTTCATCATGCGAGCGCTCGGTGAGCTGCTCATGTACCGCCCGGTGTCGGGCTCCTTCTCGGACTACGCCCGGGAGTTCCTCGGCCCCTTCTGGGGCTATGTGACCGGATGGACGTACTGGCTCTTCTGGGTCGTCACCGGAATCGTCGAGGTGACCGCCGCGGCCTCCTATGTGCAGTACTGGAACCATTCCATTCCGCAATGGGTCTCCGCGCTGGTCTTCACCGTCATCCTCTACTTCGCCAACCTGATCTCCGTGAAGCTCTTCGGTGAGCTGGAGTTCTGGTTCTCCATGGTCAAGGTCACCGCCATCATCGGCATGATCCTGATCGGTGTCGGCGTGCTGACCATCGGCTTCTCCGACGCCGGTGACACCGCCACCGTCACCAACCTCTGGAACGACGGCGGCTTCTTCCCGCACGGCATCGGCAACACCCTGATGACCCTGCAGATCGTGATGTTCGCCTTCCTCGCCGTCGAGCTCGTCGGCGTCACCGCGGGCGAGGCCAAGGACCCGGAGAAGACGCTCCCCAAGGCGATCAACACCGTGCCGTGGCGCATCGCGGTCTTCTACATCGGCGCGCTGATCATCATCCTGGCCGTCGTCCCGTGGGGCGAGTTCATGCCGGGCGTGAGCCCGTTCGTGGCCGCCTTCCAGAAGATCGGCCTGCCGGCCGGTGCGGGCATCGTCAACTTCGTCGTCCTCACGGCGGCGCTGTCGTCCTGCAACTCGGGCATGTACTCCACCGGCCGCATGCTGCGCGACCTGTCGCTCAACGGCCAGGGCCCGAAGTTCTTCGGCGAGCTGACTAAGCGCGGCCTGCCGCTGCGCGGCACCACCTTCTCCGCCGCGCTGATGCTCGTCGGCGTCTGGATCAACTACCAGTGGCCGGGCAAGGCGTTCGACTACGTCGTCTCCTTCGCGACCATCTCCGGCATGTGGGCGTGGATCGTGATCCTCGTCGCCCAGCTGCGCTACCGCCGCAAGGCGAACCGCGGCGAGCTCCCGCAGTCCGCGTTCCGTGCCCCCGGCGCCCCGTGGACCAGCCTCTTCGCGCTCGCCTTCATCTTCATGGTGATCGTGATGATGGGCATCGACGCGGACGCGCGGGTCTCGCTGTACTGCGCCCCGGTCTGGGCCGCGATCATGTGGGTGTCCTACCGCGTCCTCAAGGCCCGCAACCCGCAGGCCTTCGAGCGCAAGGACTACACGCAGGCCGTCGAGGTCGACCAGGCCGCGTAGGCCCGGCCGCGGGCCGCGCCGGCCGTCCGGCATCCGGGCCCGCCCGTACCACTCCTCGGTACGGGCGGGCCCTTCGCCTTGTCCGCGTGCCTATCCTGGGCCGCATGCTGACCATCACGCAGGACCTGTACGACCGGATCGTCGCGCACGCCCGCGCGGACCACCCCGACGAGGCCTGCGGCGTGGTCGCCGGACCGGCCGGCAGCGACCGCCCCGAGCGGTTCGTCCCCATGCTCAACGCCGCCCGGTCTCCCACGTTCTACGAGTTCGACTCCACGGACCTGCTGAAGCTCTACCGCGAGATGGACGACCGCGACGAGGAGCCCGTCGTCATCTACCACTCGCACACCGCCACCGAGGCCTACCCGTCCCGCACGGACCTCACGTACGCAGGCGAGCCCGGCGCCCACTACGTGCTGGTGTCCACGGCCGACACCGACGGCGAGGGGCCGTTCCAGTTCCGCTCGTTCCGCATAGTGGACGGCCAGGTGACCGAAGAGGACGTCACCGTAGTGCCTGCCTACTGAGCAGCGACCCACCGGCGGGCCGCCACTGTCCGCATGCCGGTACGAACCTCCGGCGGCCGCACACGGAATCGATACGATCGCCCCAGGTGTCCCACCCGTACGCCGACAGGAGCCCGCATCATGGCCATCGAGGTCCGCATTCCGACCATCCTCCGCACCTACACCGACCAGAAGAAGGCCGTCGAAGGCAGCGGAGCCACCATCGACGAACTCTTCAAGGACCTCGACGCCCGGCACGCGGGCATCCGCGAGCGCCTGGTCGACGAGTCCGGCGAGCTGCGCCGCTTCGTGAACGTCTACCTCAACGACGAGGACGTCCGCTTCCTCGGCGGCATCGCCACCGAGCTCACCGACGGCGACAGCGTCACCATCCTCCCGGCCGTCGCCGGCGGAATGAGCTGAGCGGCCCGCGCATGCGCTACGACAGCCACCTGGCCTCGGTCGGCAACACCCCGCTGGTGCGGCTGCCCAGGCTCTCCCCGTCCGGGTCGGTCCGGATCTGGGCCAAGCTGGAGGACCGCAACCCCACCGGCTCGGTCAAGGACCGCCCCGCCCTGCACATGATCGAGCAGGCGGAGCGGGCCGGGCGGCTGACCCCGGGCTGCACCATCCTGGAGCCCACCTCCGGCAACACCGGCATCTCGCTCGCCATGGCCGCCCGCCTCAAGGGCTACCGCATCGTGTGCGTCATGCCCGAGAACACCAGCGAGGAACGGCGGCAGCTGCTCGCCATGTGGGGCGCGGAGATCATCTCCTCGCCCGCGGCGGGCGGCTCCAACACCGCCGTCCGCGTCGCCAAGGAGCTCGCCGCCGAGCACACCGACTGGGTGATGCTCTACCAGTACGGCAACCCCGACAACGCCGGCGCGCACTACGCCACCACCGGCCCGGAGATCCTCGCCGACCTCCCCGAGATCACCCACTTCGTCGCCGGGCTCGGCACCACCGGCACCCTCATGGGCGCCGGCCGCTACCTGCGCGAGCACAAGCCCGGCGTGAGCATCGTCGCCGCCGAACCGCGCTACGACGACCTCGTCTACGGCCTGCGCAACCTCGACGAGGGCTTCGTCCCCGAGCTCTACGACCCCTCCGTCCTCACCACCCGCTTCTCGGTCGGCTCGGAGGACGCGGTGCGCCGCACCCGCGAGCTGCTCAGCGAGGAGGGCATCTTCGCGGGCGTCTCCACCGGCGCCGTCCTGCACGCCGCCCTGGGCGTGGCCCGCAAGGCCGAACGGGCGGGGGAGAGCGCCGACATCGCGTTCATCGTGGCGGACGGCGGCTGGAAATACCTCTCGACGGGCATCTACACGGCCCCCACGACGGAAGCGGCCGTGGAGGCGCTCCAGGGCCAGCTCTGGGCGTAGCACCGCCCGCGGGCCTCGTCGTACGCCGTCATCCGCCGCCGCACGCCGTCGCACGCACCGGTTCCGGGGGGTCGCGGGAGCCCCCCCCGGAACCGCCTGACGGGCGCGCGCCCAGAAGGGTCCGTACCGGTGACTTCAGCCACAACCCCACCTCACGGAGGAGCGGGCGTCCCCTTCGCGCCTTACGCTCGACGGACCGCATGGCCCCCCGTCACGAGTCAACGGAGGTTCAGGCCCGCATGAAGCTCACCGTCGTCGGATGCTCGGGGTCGTTCCCGTCCACGGAATCGGCCTGTTCGAGCTACCTCGTCGAGGCCGACGGCTTCCGGCTGCTCCTCGACATGGGCAACGGAGCCCTCGGCGAGCTGCAGCGCCACGTCGGTCTCTACGACCTCGACGCCATCCTGCTCTCGCACCTGCACCCCGACCACTGCATCGACATGTGCGGCTATTTCGTGGCCCGCTACTACCGGCACGAGGGCGGCCGGGCCGAGGCCATCCCCGTCTACGGCCCGCGCGACACCGAGCACCGGCTGGCCACCGCGTACGGGGACGTGCCCGACGAGTCCTGCATGAGCGAGGTGTTCGACTTCCGCACCCTCGCCCCGGGCACCTTCTCCGTGGGCCCGCTGACCATCCGTACGGACCGGGTGCGCCACCCCGTGGAGGCCTTCGCCTTCCGCGTCGAGCACGACGGCAGCGCCCTCGTCTACTCCGGCGACACGGGCCCCTGCGAGGAGCTGCACGAGCTGGCCGCCGGCGCCGACCTGCTGCTCTGCGAGGCGTCGTTCACGCACGGCAAGGAGGACATCCCGGACCTCCACCTCAACGGCCGCGAGGCCGGGGAGCACGCCGCGCGGGCCGGCGCGGGCCGGCTGGTCCTCACCCACATCCCGCCGTGGACGGACCCGCTGACCAACCTCCGCGACGCGCGCGCCGTCTACGACGGGCCGGTCGAACTCGCCAGGGCCGGCGCGGTATACGAGTTCTAAGCCTTTCCCGGCCCTGCATTCCCAGGCCGGAAAGCGAAATGCCCCCGGAATCCCATGGATTCCGGGGGCATTTCCCTATTGCTTTTGAGGTCAGGCCTTCAATTCGGCCGACTCTTCCTCGGATTCGCGGCCGGGGGTCTTGAGGTCGAACTTCAGGATGGCGAAGCGGAAGACCACATAGTAGATCGCGGCGAAGCACAGGCCCACGAGGACCAGCAGCCACGGCTTCGAGGCGATGCCCAGGTTCAGCAGGAAGTCGATGACGCCGGCCGAGAAGCCGAAGCCGTCCTTCATGCCGAGCGCCCAGGTCAGGGCCATCGAGACACCGGTCAGCACCGCGTGGATCGCGTAGAGCACCGGCGCGACGAACATGAACGTGAACTCGATCGGCTCGGTCACGCCCGTGACGAAGGCGGTGGCCGCGAGGGAGAACATCATGCCGCCGACGACCTTGCGGTTCTCGGGGCGGGCGCAGTGCACGATCGCGAGGCAGGCGGCCGGCAGCGCGAACATCATGATCGGGAAGAAGCCGGTCATGAACTGGCCGGCGTTCGGGTCACCGGCCAGGAAGCGGGCGATGTCGCCGTTGACGGTGCCCTTGGGGCCGTCGTACGAGCCGGCCTGGAACCACGGGAAGGAGTTCAGCAGGTGGTGCATGCCGACCGGGATCAGACCGCGGTTGGCGACGCCGAAGATGCCCGCGCCGACCGCGCCCGAGCCGACCAGCCACTCACCGAAGTTGTGCAGACCCGTGCCGAGCACCGGCCAGATGTAGCCGAAGACGACGCCGATGAGCAGACCCGCGAAGGAGGAGAGGATCGGCACCAGGCGGCGGCCGCCGAAGAAGCCCGCCCAGTCCGGCAGCTTGGTGCGGTAGAAGCGCTGGTATATGAGCGCCACCACGAGGCCCATCACGACGCCGCCGAGGACCTTGGCGTCGACGGCCTGCTCCACCATGGCGACCTTGTGGTCGACCACGGCCTCCTTCTTCGGGAGGCTGCCGTCGGTGAAGGTGCCGAGCACCTTGGAGAAGACCAGGTAACCGGCCACGGCGGCCAGGGCCGTGGAGCCGTCCGACTTCTTGGCGAAGCCGATCGCGACACCCACGGCGAACAGCAGCGCCATGTTGTCGAGGATCGCGCCGCCGCCCGCGGACATGAACTCGGCGATCTTGTTGAGGAACGCCGGGAGCGACTCCTTGCCCAGCATGTCGCCCTGGCCCAGGCGGACCATCAGCGCCGCGGCGGGGAGCACCGCGACGGGCAGCATCAGGCTGCGGCCGATGCGCTGGGCGACCGCCATGGCACCGGCGCCGAACTTCTTCTTCTCCGCCGGCGCCGAGGCCTTCTTCTTCGCGGGCGCCGAGGCCTTCTTCTCCGCGGGCTTCTCCGCGTCCTTCTTCTCCGGCGAAGCGGCGTCGTCAGGCGCCGCCTTTGCCGCCTTGGCGCTCTTACTCATCGGATTCCTCCAGGTGAGGCGGGCGCTCGGGGGAAGGGGGGTGGCCCGCTTTTGGTCTACACCACTGAGTGGTTTAGACCATGTTGTAGCACGTGAGTCCGGGATAAAGGAATCCGTGCTTCCCGGTGGCTCCGGACACAGCGGAAAGCCCCCGGCCGGTGACTCCGGGGGCTCGTGACGGGGAGCGATTACCCCTTCACGTTGCAGTTAGTCCTTGACGTTGCCGCGCTCGATCTCCTCCGCGAGCTCTTCCGGTTCGCGCCCCGGAGTCGGCAGGTCGAACTTCGTGATCGCGAACCGGAAAATCGCGTAGTAGACGGCGGCGAAGCACAGCCCGATCGGAATGATCAGCCACGGTTTGGTCGCCAGCCCCCAGTTGATCACGTAGTCGATCAGGCCCGCCGAGAAGCTGAAGCCGTCGTGCACGCCCAGCCCCCAGCACACCGCCATCGACACGCCCGTCAGCAGCGCGTGCACCACGTACAGCGCGGGCGCGATGAAGAGGAACGCGTACTCGACCGGCTCGGTGATCCCCGTGACGAACGAGGTCAGGCCCACCGAGAGCATCATGCCCGCGACCGCCTTGCGCCGGTGCGGCTTCGCGCAGTGGGCGATGGCCAGCGCCGCGGCCGGCAGCGCGAACATCATGATCGGGAAGAAGCCCGTCGTGAACTGGCCCGCGTCCGGGTCGCCCGCCAGGAAGCGGTTGATGTCGCCGTGCACCACCGTGCCGTCCGGCTTCGTGTAGTCGCCGAACTGGAACCACATGAAGGTGTTGAGGAACTGGTGGAGCCCCACCACCAGCAGCGCCCGGTTCGCCACGCCGAAGACGCCCGCGCCCGCCGCCCCCAGGTCCGAGAGCCACTTGCTGAAGCTCGTCAGCGCGTCGCCGACCGGCGGCCAGACGAACAGGCAGATCACCGCGAAGGCCAGCGCGACGAACGACATCAGGATCGGCACGAGCCGGCGCCCGTTGAAGAAGCCCAGCCAGTCCACCAGCCGCACCCGGTGGAAGCGCACCCAGAACCACGCGCTCAGCAGGCCGATCACGATGCCGCCGAAGACCCCCGGGTTCTGGAAGCTCGCCGGGGAGGCCTGCCCGCCCATGGAGACGCACACCCCGCTCCACAGCCCCGCCCCGCCGAACTTCGACTCGTGCGGGCAGTCCTCCGGGAACTGGTGCAGCACGGAGAAGTAGACGAGGAAGGCCACGACCGCCGCCAGGGCCGTCGAGCCGTCCGCCTTCTTCGCCATCCCGATGGCCACGCCCACGCAGAACAGCAGCGGCAGGCCGAGCGCCGAGTCCAGCAGCGCGCCGCCCGCGCCCGCGAAGACCTTCGCCACGTCCGTCCAGCCCAGCCCGTCCTTGCCGAAGACGTCCGGCTGGCCGAGCCGGTTCAGGATGCCCGCGGCCGGGAGCACCGCGATGGGGAGCTGGAGGCTGCGGCCCATCTTCTGCAAGTTCGAGAAGAGGGTCTGCCGGCGGGCTCGCCACCGGCTCTGACGCGGCGCGGCCGCGGCGTCCGTGCTCATCTGCGTCCTCCCGGTCGCCGCCCCGGCGGCGGTCCACTCGGTGCTTGCCGCATACTGGTGTAGACCACTTGTGCGCGCGTACGGGTACGCGTGCGGGTGTCGCCATCATTCGTCAGATGGCGGACATTCGCTCACATAGTTGGGCTGAACGTGGTTTACCGTGGGGAAGCCGCTCGGTGGTACCGCCGAAGGGCCGAAGACAACCAGGAGTGCACATGGCCAGCAAGGCTGAGAAGATCGTCGCCGGCCTCGGCGGCATCGACAACATCGACGAGATCGAGGGCTGCATCACCCGGCTCCGCACCGAGGTGAACGACCCCGGGCTCGTCGACGAGGCCGCCCTCAAGGCCGCCGGCGCCCACGGCGTCGTCAAGATGGGCACCGCCATCCAGGTCGTCATCGGCACCGACGCCGACCCGATCGCCGCGGAGATCGAAGACATGATGTGAGCCGTGAGCCGCTGAGGCTCACGGCCGGGGCCCCGCCCGGAACGCGTGCATACGTGACATACGCACCGCGATCCGGAACGGGGCCCTTCGCCTACCCCCGATGCCAGTAGGCTCATCACCATGTCTCGCATCGACGGCCGCACGCCCGACCAGCTCCGCCCCGTGACCATCCAGCGCGGCTGGAGCAAGCACGCCGAGGGCTCCGTCCTCATCTCCTTCGGAGACACCAAGGTCTTCTGCACCGCCAGCGTCACCGAGGGCGTCCCGCGCTGGCGCAAGGGCAGCGGCGAGGGCTGGGTCACCGCCGAGTACTCGATGCTGCCCCGCTCCACCAACACCCGCGGTGACCGCGAGTCCGTCCGCGGCAAGATCGGCGGCCGCACCCACGAGATCTCCCGCCTCATCGGCCGCTCCCTGCGCGCCGTGATCGACTTCAAGGCCCTCGGCGAGAACACCATCGTCCTCGACTGCGACGTCCTCCAGGCCGACGGCGGCACCCGCACCGCCGCCATCACCGGCGCCTACGTCGCCCTCGCCGACGCCATCACCTGGGCCCAGGGCAAGAAGCTCATCAAGCACGGCCGGCAGCCGCTCACCGGCACCGTCAGCGCGGTCAGCGTCGGCATCGTCGACGGCGTCCCGCTCCTCGACCTCTGCTACGAGGAGGACGTCCGCGCCGACACCGACATGAACGTCGTCTGCACCGGCGACGGCCGCTTCGTCGAGGTCCAGGGCACCGCCGAGGCCGAGCCCTTCACCCGCGACGAGCTCAACGGCATCCTCGACCTCGCCGTCAGCGGCTGCACCGCGCTCGACGCGGCCCAGCGCGAGGCGCTCGCGGCGACGCTGTAAGCAGCCCCCGGAGTAGCCGCCGGGAGCAACCGCCAGAGGGATCACAGGCGTTCTTACGGGCGTACGGACGGGACGAGAGCCCGGCCGTACGCCCGTGAGCCGTCTCCAGGGGAGGGAACCCGCATGCCCGCACGCAGAACGCCGCTCGTGCTCACCGCCACCGCACTCGCCGCACTCGCCGTCCCGCTCGCGGCCGGCTGCTCCACCGCCCAGAAGGCCGTGGACTGCGCCCGCCTCGGCATCGAGATATCGAACGACGTCGACGACCTCCAGCGCAGCGTCACCGACACCGCGACCGACACCGACAACGCCGGCAAGATCCTCGACAACCTCGAAAGAGACACGAAGAAGCTCAAGGACAAGAGCAGCAACGTCGACGTCGGCAAGGCCCTCGACCACCTCCAGAAGGCCGTCGGCAACGTCCGCGACTCCCTGCGCGACGACAAGACCCCGGACCTGACGCCGCTGACGGACGCCGCGGGAGAGCTGTCCAAGGTGTGCACGTCGAAGTAGCCCCGGCCCCCTTCGGGATAATCACCCCCATGAAGCGCCTGATCCTCGCCACCCGCAACGCCAACAAGGTCACCGAGCTCCGCGCCATCCTGGAGGCCGCCGGCCTCGGCGTCGAGCTGGTCGGCGCCGACGCCTACCCCGAGATCCCCGACGTCAAGGAGACCGGCGTCACCTTCGCCGAGAACGCCCTCCTCAAGGCCCACGCCCTCGCCCGCGCCACCGGCTTCCCGGCCGTCGCCGACGACTCGGGCCTGTGCGTCGATGTCCTGAACGGCGCCCCCGGCATCTTCTCCGCCCGCTGGGCCGGCCGCCACGGCGACGACAAGGCCAACCTGGACCTCCTCCTGGCCCAGCTCGGCGACATCGCCGACGAGCACCGCGCCGCCCACTTCGCCTGCGCCGCGGCCCTGGCCCTCCCGGACGGCACGGAACGCGTCGTCGAGGGCCGCCTGGAGGGCACCCTCCGCCACGAGCCGACGGGCGGCGGCGGCTTCGGCTACGACCCGATCCTCCAGCCGCTGGGCGAAACCCGCACCTGCGCGGAGCTGACGGCGGACGAGAAGAACGCGATCAGCCACCGGGGGAAGGCGTTCCGGGCGCTGGTGCCGGTGGTGCGGGAGCTGCTGGGCTGACCGCACGCCGAAGGCCTGGCACTGCGATCTTGCAGTGCCAGGCCTTCGAATCAAAGGTTAGTGCGGCCGGTGGGACTCGAACCCACATGGGATTGCTCCCAAGGGCACCTAAAACCCTCGCTTATACCATTCAGCAACGGCCGCCAGTCGCCAGCCATCGTAGCGGTCCGGCGGCGTGCGCGGCACTGGGGTCCGGCTATCCGACGCTGTGAGCTTGTAGGCGGCGCCTGCTTCCACGGCACCAGGTGTCCGTGATGGCGTGACAGTTGGGGCAGAGCAGCCGGAGGTTCTCGCGTCGGTCATCACTCCAGTCGCCGTTGATGTGGTCGACTTCCAGCGTCATGGGCCTGCCCCGCCACGACGGCTTCGTCCCGCAGCCCGCGCACTCTTCCGGAACCCCGGCCTCGCGTATCGCGCGACGGAGCATGCGGGCCCCGGTACGCCGCCTGCCGGTGTGCTTCACCAGCAAGTCCTGGGGAGTCTTCCTGGGTGTCGTACCGGGCTTGCCCCGCTGATGAGCCTGCCCGAGAAAGTGGGAGGTCGTGAGCCCGTCCTCGGCTACCCATTGGCGCAGCAGATCTCGCTGGTGGCTGTTGCCTGGTCTGCCGAGGCGGCGTAGGGCTCCCGCGAGGGAGACGGATTCCGCGATGGCTTCGCGGAGGACGCAGGGCGACGGCCTCGACTCGTTCTTGTGGTACGGGCGACGGTGAAAGTGTGAGACGTCGATCCCATAGTGCTTGAACCGCCGGAAGAGGTGCTGAGGCAGGTGCCTGTAGGGCCGGGTGCCGAAGAACGCTATGACTTCGTTGATGTCAGTGCATGTGCGAGCTGCCTCGGCGAGTCTCTCCCGCGTGTACTGGGTGCCGCTGCTCATCGCCCCTCACCACTGGTGAGTGATGCCCGGCGACCCTTGCTGCGGCCGCGGTAGGTGTCCGTCGTCGAGTGACAGTTGGGGCACAGCAGCCGCAGGTTCTCGATGCGGTTGTTGCGCCAGTCCCCGTTGATGTGGTCGACCTCCAGAGGCAAGGGGTATCCCTGCCATGTGGGTTCCAAACCGCAGAGCGCACAACGGTTGATGACGCCGCGTTGCAGTATCGCTGCTTTGAGGTCGCAATTCCGCTCACGGCGGGCCGTGGGGGAGGTCTGCTCGGCGAGCAGTGCCTCAGGTGCGCGCTTCTGCTTTCTGCCCCCGTTCGCAGGGACGAAGAAGTGTGACGTGTCGATCCCGAGAGCTCGGATGCGGCGGCTGATGTGGGTGTGTTGGCCGCCCACTACCTCGATGCCGAGGTGGCGTAGCACTTCGCACATGTTGGACGACGCTGCCACCGCGGATTCGAGAACTTCTTTGGTCCAGCGGGCTCCTTCGCGTTCAAAGTGCGATGTGTCGACCCCCAGCTTCTTCATCCGCTCGCGGAGGTACGCCCGTCTCGCGCTCTTCGGGTCCACCCCCAGCTTCCCCAGCGCCTCGGACAGAGTCCGCGACGCCCCCGCGGCCTCCGCCAGGACTTCTCGTGTGTACGGACTGACAGGCATGGAGCCCCTCCCCATCGTCGATGACGCGACGTGATCGTGATCGTGATCGCGTATCCGTTCGCGATCTCGAACTCATCAACGGCATGCCTGTCCGATCGTTACTCCGATACCGTGATTGATCAGAACTTAGGTTCAGGTGACTGAGATGTCACGATCTCTTCCGCTTCCTCGCGTGTTGCGACCGCCGGCGGTGAGCCCTCCAGCGGCTGGCGGGCCGTTTCGCGCATGAAGGCGACGGCGACCATGCCGATCAGGGCCGCGCCCGCCGTGTAGTACGCGGGCGCCATATCGCTGCCCGTGGCGTGGATCAGGGCCGTGATGACCAGGGGGGTCGTGCCGCCGAAGAGCGACGTGGAGAGGTTGTAGCCGATGGCGAGGGAGCCGTAGCGGACCTGGGTGGGGAAGAGGGCGGGGAGCGCGGCGGACATGGTGCCCAGGAGGCACACCAGGGGCAGGCCCAGCATCAGCATGCCGCCGAAGACGGCGGGCAGGCTGCCCTGTTTCAGCAGCAGGAACGCCGGGGCCGGCAGCACCACGAAGCCGCCCATGCCCGCCATCAGCAGCGGCTTGCGGCCGACGCGGTCGCTGAGCCGCCCCACGCACGTGATCACCGTCAGCAGCAGCGCCATCGTGGCGATGAGGATCAGCAGGCCGTGCGTGTCGTCGTAGCCGAGCTGGTCGGTCAGGTACGTCGGCATGTACGACAGCAGCATGTAGTCCGTGATGCCGTACGCCCCCGCCAGGACCACGCAGAGCAGCAGCCTCGCCCACTGGGTGGCGAAGATCTGCTTCAGCTCGGTGCCGCCGCCCGCGTCCTCCTCCGCCGCCAGCTTCTGGAACGCCGGGGTGTCCTCCAGCCGCAGCCGCAGGTACAGGCCCACCAGCCCGAGCGGCCCCGCGACGAGGAAGGGGACGCGCCAGCCCCAGTCCGTCATCGCCGCGCCGCCGAGCGCCGACGTCATGGCCGTCACGAGGCCCGCCGCGCCGATGTAGCCCGCGAGGGTGCCGCATTCGAGGAAGCTGCCGAAGTAGCCGCGGCGCTTGTCGGGTGCGTACTCGGCGATGAAGGTCGCCGCGCCCCCGTACTCGCCGCCCGTCGAGAAGCCCTGGAGCATCCGGAAGCAGATCAGCAGCACCGGCGACCAGAAGCCGATCGCCGCGTACGAGGGGATCAGGCCGATGGCGAAGGTGCCGGAGGCCATCAGCACCATCGTCAGGGCCAGGACCCGCTTGCGCCCCACCCGGTCGCCGAGCGGCCCGAAGAACATCCCGCCCAGCGGCCGTACGAGGAAGGCCACGGCGAACGTCGCCAGCGACGACAGCAGCCGCACCGTGCCGTTGCCCGAGGGGAAGAAGACGTCCCCGAGGGTGACGGCGAGGTAGCTGTAGATGCCGAAGTCGAACCACTCCATGGCGTTGCCGAGCGCGGCCGCCTTGACGGCCCGTCTCACCGTCCGCTCGTCCGTGACGGTGATGTCCGTACGCCGCAGCCGGGGGTTGCGGCGGCGGGCGACGGCCCGGAAGAGCGCCGGGTGGCGTCTGACCGCGGCCGGGTCGTGGCCGTTGCCATGCCCGTTGCCCTGTCCGTTCGTATGCCCGTTGCCGCTCCCGTTTCCGGTCTCGGCTTCCGTGCTGCTGCCGTTGGGCACGGCTCGGCCCCCTCACGCTTCGGCGGTGACGTACGTACGCGCCTGCGTCTGCACGCTGCGCCGCCGCTCAAACCGGTGCGCCCCCCGAGAGGGATATTGGTCACGCCCGGCGGCAGGCCCGCCGGGCAAGGGGCGGGCAGGGCGCGGCGGAAGCTGATATAGGCATGAAGGGAACGCGCGGCCCGATTTCACCGTCCCTCACAGCGGGGACGCACAGCCGGACCCGGAAGACGTGCAAGACACCAGAGAGAGAGGCCGATGGCCGACCGTGTGGCGCCCCGCCGGCCCGGCATGCGCACCGCCCTGGCGATCTTCGCGGTGGTGGCGGTACCGGCCGTCGGCGGCGTGTGGGTGAGCGCGGCCGGGGACCGGTCGGACGCGGTGGCCGACGCCCCCAAGACGGCGGCGGCGCAGAAGTCGCACCCGCCCCAGGACCCGCAGCCGGCGAAGGCCGAGGACACGCCGGCGCCGCAGGAGCTGCCGGGCGTGCGCGAGTGCGGGGTCGGCAAGCCGGTCGTCGAGCCGAAGATCATCACGCTGAACTGCTCCAACGCGGGCGTGGTGGCCAGTGACATCAAGTGGGACTCGTTCGACGCGGACGGCGCGGACGGCTACGGCACCGTGCTGGTCTCGGGCGCGGCGGGCGGCGGCTCCCCGGCCTCCTTCCCGGCGCGGCTGCGGCTGTACGACGTCAAGAAGGTCGACGGCATGATGGCCTTCACGGGCATCGAGGTCAGTTACACCCGGGCCACCCCCCATGCGAAGGCGAAAGAGGTGTACACGATCGCGTGATGGGTATCCGTGGCCGGATCGCCCTCGCGATCTCCTTCGTCACCGCGCTCGCCGTCGTGGTGCTGGGGCTGGCCGTGCACCACATCTCCGCGGCGGAGCGCGACCGGCAGGCCCAGGCCTACCAGGACGACCTGCTGAGCTCGGCCCTCCAGATCTACCAGCGCGACAGCACGCTCGCCCTCGGCGCCCAACTGGACGACGCCGCACTGCCGTTCCCGCTGGCCAAGGCCGTGGCGCGGGGCCGCTCGGGCACGTACATCAGCGGCGGGGAGGACCCGCGGGTGTGGGCGGCCACGGCCGTCGGCGGCGACAAGGTGCTGTCGGTGTCGGCCCCGTACCCGGACCGCGATCCGCTGATGACGGCGCTGGACAAGGCGCTGCTGGTGGCGGGCGCGGCGACGGTGGCGCTGATGGCGGTGGTCGCGTGGTTCGTGGCGCAGAGCCTGTCGCGGCGGCTGCGGCACAGCGCGGCCGCGGCGCGCCGGATCGCGGCGGGCGAGCCGCCGGACGCGGAGGCGCTGGCGGCGGGCGGCCGGGACGAGGTCGCGGAGCTGGGCCGCTCGGTGCACCACATGGCGACGTCGCTGGCGGCGCGGGTGGAGGCGGAGCGCGAGTTCACGGCGGACGTGGCGCACGAGCTGCGCACGCCGGTGGCCGGGCTGGTGGCGTCGGCGGAGCTGCTGCCGCACCCGCGCGCGGTGGAGATGGTGCGCGAGCGCGCGCAGACGATGCGGGTGCTGGTGGAGGACCTGCTGGAGGTCTCCCGGCTGGACGCCGGCCGGGAGCGCGCCCAACTGGATGCGGTGGAGCTGCCGTCGCTGGTGCGGGGCATCGTCAAGCGGGCGCGGGGCCAGCGCGGCGTGGACGACGTGGCGGTCGAGGTGGTCGGCGAGGGCCGGATCGTGGCGACGGACGCCCGCCGGGTCGAGCGCATCCTCGTGAACATCCTGGCCAACGCGGCGAAGCACGGGAAGCCGCCGATCGAGGTCACGGTGGAGGGCACCCGGATCGTCGTCCGGGATCACGGCGACGGCTATCCGCCGGACCTGGTGGACCAGGGCCCGCGCCGCTTCCGCACGGCGGCGCCGGAGCGGGGCACGGGGCACGGCCTGGGGCTGACGATCGCCGTGGGGCAGGCGGTGGTGCTCGGTGCGCGGCTGGAGTTCGGCACGGCGGAGGGCGGGGGCGCGCGGGCGGTCCTGGAGCTGCCGGAGTCGGAGTCTCCCGCGGAGGACGAGAGCGCCGGACGGGCGTGATTCCTCCGCGATTCCTCCGCGCGCCCGTCCGGCGACCGGGTCCTACAGGCCCAGGTCCTTGATGATCTTGGCGACGTGGCCCGTCGCCTTCACGTTGTAGAGCGCCCGCTCGACCCGGCCGTCCTCGCCGACGATCACGGTCGACCGGATGACGCCCGTGACGGTCTTCCCGTACAGCTTCTTCTCGCCGTACGCGCCGTACGCCGTCAGGACCTCCTTCTCGGGGTCGCCGACGAGCGTGACCTTGAGGTCCTCCTTCTCGCGGAACTTCGCGAGCTTCTCCGGCTTGTCGGGGGAGACGCCGATCACGTCGTAGCCGTGGCCGGCGAGGAAGCCGAGGTTGTCGGTGAAGTCGCAGGCCTGCTTGGTGCAGCCGGGGGTGAGCGCCGCGGGGTAGAAGTAGACGATCACCTTGCGGCCCTTGCGGTCCGCGAGCGAGACCGGGTTGCCGTCGGCGTCGGGAAGGGTGAAGGCGGGGGCGGTGTCGCCGGGCTGAAGTCGCTCGCTCATGGCTCTCCTCGGGTCGTGGGCCTGCGTCCCGAGCGTAGCCACCGGCCCGATCGGGGGTGCCGCGGGGCACGGCGTCCGGTGAGCTGACAGACTGTCGTCATCACTCATCATCACTCTTATCGAGACGACGGAGGCAGCGCGGTGTCGGAAGCCAGGACCCCTGCGCAGATCGAGGCGGACATCGCCCGCAGGCGGAGCGAGCTCGCCGTGACGCTCGACGAGATCGGCGTGCGCATGCACCCGGCCACGATCATGGGCGACGCGAAGGCGAAGGTCGCCGCGAAGGTGGACCACACCGCGGGCCGCGCCTGCGCCACGGCGCACCGGCTGGTGGCGGACGTGAAGGCGCGCTTCACGACGGAGGAGGGCGCGCCGCGGCTGGAGCGGATCGTGCCGGTGGCGATGGTCGCGGTGGGCGTGATCGGCCTGATCGCGGCGTCCTCGCGCAAGCACGAAGGCTGAGCACGGAGCGTAAGCACGAGGCGTACGCGCGAGGCCCGGGCAGAGCGTGGGCGGAGCGTAGGTAAGGCGTAGGCGGGGCGTAGGTCACATCCGCGGATCCGTGATCTGTGGCCGCAGTGCCGGGTGCGGGCGGGTACGGTCATCTGCGTGAGTACGAACACGACCCACGACAAGCTGCCCATCCGGATGCTGCACGACCGCGTGCTGGTCCGGACCGACATCCCGGAGGGCGAGCGCCGGTCCACCGGTGGCATCGTCATTCCCGCGACGGCGGCGGTGGGCCGCCGGCTGGCCTGGGCCGAGGTCGTGGCGGTCGGGCAGAGCGTACGGACGGTGGAGCCGGGCGACCGGGTGCTGTACGACCCCGAGGACCGTGCGGAGGTGGAGGTCCGGGGCGTGGCGTACGTGCTGATGCGGGAGCGCGATCTGCACGCGGTGGCGGCGGAGCGGCTGGAAGGCTCCGAGGACTCGACGGGCCTGTACCTCTGAGTTCGCTCCACCCCTGAGTTCGCTCCACCCCTGAGTTCGCTCCGGCCGGGTTCGCGATGAGTTTGCTACGGTCGTAGACACCCGACGAGACGCGCCGTACCGGGTCACGACAAGACGACGCACCCCTGGAAGCTCTACTCCACGGAGGTGCCGTCATGGCATGGGTCCTGCTCGCCGTCGCCGGTCTGCTCGAGGTCGGCTGGTCGATCGGTATGAAGTTCACCGAGGGGTTCACGCGGCTGTGGCCGAGCGTGTTCACCATCGCGGGTATCGCCGCCAGCATGCTGCTGCTGTCCCAGGCGGCGAAGACCCTGCCCATCGGCACGGCCTACGGGGTGTGGGTGGGCATCGGCGCGGCCGGCGCGGCGGTCCTGGGCATGCTGGTCCTGGGCGAGCCGGCGACGGCGGCGCGGATCTTCTTCATCGTGCTGCTGCTGGTGGCGGTGGTGGGTTTGAAGGCGACCTCGGGGCACTGACGGGCTGGGGGTCCGGGGGTTATCCCCCGGGAGATTGCAGCATCGTGCTGCTGCTGGTGGCCGTGGTGGGCCTGAAGGCGACCTCGGGCCACTGAGGCGGGCCCGTCAGTAGTCCCCGAGCAGCCCCCCGTCCAGGCCTCCGCCCTTCGGCTCGTTCGGGAGGAACGTGGGCAGCCCCGGGATCGACGGCGGCCCCGTCGGCGGCCGGGTCGGGAAGCCCGTGGGCGGCCCGGTCGGCGGCAGCGGCGGGAACGACGGCTCGGACGGCGTGGGCGGCGCCGGGATCGACGGCGGCGCGGAGACCGTCGGCGGCGCCGGGATCGTCGGCTCCATGGTGGGCATCCGGGCCCCGCTCTCCAGCTCCAGGTCGAAGTCCTTGACCGACGTGCCGGAGAGCGCGGCCCGCGTGTACGAGGCCCAGATGTCGGCGGGGAACCCGCCGCCGTTGATCCGGGCCTGCCCGGCCGCGCCGTAGAGCGACTTGTGCTCGCCGGTGTCGGAGTCCTGGCCCATCACGGCGACGACGGTCGCGAGGTCGG
Organism: Streptomyces klenkii; assembly: GCF_003626645.1. GTDB lineage: Bacteria > Actinomycetota > Actinomycetes > Streptomycetales > Streptomycetaceae > Streptomyces > Streptomyces klenkii. The sequence continues at coordinate 68,634 of NZ_RBAM01000019.1, forward strand.
GGGTGAAGCCCGCGAACCACGCCGCCTTGTCGTCCTCCGCGGTGCCCGTCTTGCCGGCCGCCGGCCGCCCCGCGGCCTGCGCGCCCCGCCCGGTGCCGTTGTCGACGACGCTCTCCAGGATGGAGGTGGTGGTGTCGGCGGCGGTGCGCGTGACGGCCTGCTTGACGTCCTGGTTCGGCAGCGGGACGACCTCGGCGCCCTTGGTGACCTTGTCGACGAGGGTGTACGCGCCGTGCCGCCCGTGGTTGGCGAGCGTCGCGTACGCCTGGGCCATGTCCAGGACGCTGGCGTTGGCGACGCCGAGCGCGATGGAGGGGTTGGCGTTGAGGTCGGGGGTGTTCGCGGGGATGCCGAGGGCGACGGCGGTGTCCTTGACCTTGGCGGGGCCGACGTCCTGGGCCATCTGCGCGTAGACGGCGTTGACGGACAGGTCGGTGGCTTTGGTGACGGTGATCTGCCCGTACGAGACGTCGTCCTCGTTGGCGGGGGCGTAGCCGACGGGCCCGCCCGGCCCCTGCACGGGGCGCTTGTTCGTGCCGTCGTAGAGGGTGAAGGGGGTGATGGTGCGCCCGTCCTGCGTGGACGCGTCGTTGGCCACGGCCGAGGTGAAGACGAACGGCTTGAAGGTGGAGCCGACCTGGAAGTCGCGGCGGGTGGCGTTGTTGACGAACTGCTTGGTGTAGTCGATGCCGCCGTAGAGGGCGACGACGCGACCGGTCCGCGGGTCGACGGAGGCGCCGCCGGCCCGTACGTACCGGTCGACTCTGCGGTCGTCGCTGAGCTCGTCCATCAGCTGTTTCTGCACGGCGTTGACGAAGGCGTCCTGCTTCTTCTTCTCCACGGTGGTGGTGATGCGGTAGCCGCCGCGGGCGAGGGTCTGCTCGTCGACGACCTTGTTGGTGGTGAGGTAGTCCTTGACCGCCTCGACCAGATAGCCGCGCTGGCCGGACATGCCGAGCCGGGCCCTGGCCTTGCCGGGCGCGGGGAACTTCATGGCGGCGCGGTCGGCCTGGCTCAGCCACTTCTTCTTGACCATGCCGTCGAGGACGTAGTTCCAGCGGGCGGTGGCGCGCGCCTGGTTCTCGGGGTGGGCGCCGACGTCGTAGAGGCTGGGGGCGTTGAGGAGCGTGGCGAGGTAGGCGCCCTCGGCGGTGTTCAGCTTGTCGGAGTCCTTGCCGTAGTAGGCCTGCGAGGCGGCCTGGATCCCGTAGGCGTTGCGGCCGAAGTAGCTGGTGTTCAAATAGCCTTCGAGGATGTCGTCCTTGCTCTCCTCGCGGTCCAGCTTGATGGCGATGAAGAATTCCTTCACCTTGCGGCTGATCGTCTGCTCCTGGCCCAGGTAGTAGTTCTTGACGTACTGCTGGGTGATGGTGGAGCCGGACTGCTTGCCCTTTCCGGTGACGGTGTTCCAGGCGGCGCGCAGCATCGCCTCGGGGTTCACGGCGGACTCGGAGTAGAAGTCGCGGTCCTCGGCGGCGAGCACGGCGTGCTGCACGTCCCGGGGCACCTTGCTGAGCGGCACGCTCTCGCGGTTGACCTCGCCGTCGCGGGCCAGCTGGCTGCCGTCGGCGTAGAGGAAGACGTTGCTCTCGGCGACCGCGGCCTGGTTGGCGGCGGGGATCTGCACGAGCATGTAGCCGGCGATGAGGCCGGCGGCGATGAGCAGGACGACGAGCAGGATGCCGCCGACCACCATGCGCCAGGTGGGCAGGAGGCGGCGCCAGCCGGTGCGGCGGGGCCGGCCGTTGCCGTTCCCGCCGGGCCCGCGGTCGCCGTTTCCGCCGTCGCCGCCGGGGCGGCGCGGCCGCCCGGGCTCGCCCGGCCTGCCGCCGTCACCGCCGCGACCCGGGCCGTCGCCGGCCCTCGGCGCCCAGCCCGCCGGTGCGCCCCGGCCGCCCCCGGCGGCCCGCTGTGCGTGCTCGTCGCTCATGTCTGTAGGGACTCCTCGGCCGCCGCCGTTGGTTCGGTCACGGCGGCGCGGTCTCGTGTCGGGCGGTCCGCGTGGTGCGTGTGGTCCACGCGGTGTGCGTGGTCCGCTGTGCTTCGTACACGTCGTGCACCCCGTCGAACACTGTCGCATCATGCGTTCCGCGCCAATGGCGCGTACCGCACACAGGCCTGCCCGGCTCGGCCGTCCGGCGGCAGGCCGCCCACTCCGGCGGGTGAAAAACCGGTGGCCGACGCTTTTCCGGTTCAACGACGGGATGCGGTACGAGATGCGCCCGTGCGGGGCCGTTGCGGTGAATGTCCCCTATCGGTCTCAATCGGGCTCCTTTCCGTGTCCTGTGCGTGTCCTGCCGGACGAGGACCCGGAACCAAGAATTCCGCTCGCTACGCTGTTCGTATGATGAGCGAACTTCCTGAAATGCGCGCCTCGGACGCCGAGCGGGAGCGCATCGCCGAAGCCCTGCGCGAGGCCGTCGCCGAGGGCCGGCTGACGATGGAGGAGTTCGAGGAGCGCCTGGAAGCGGCGTACAAGGCCAGGACGCACGGAGAGCTGGAGCCGCTCGTACGGGACCTGCCGGCGCCGGGCGGCGGCGCGGCCGTCTCCCTCACCAAGGCGACGAGCTCGCCCGTGCCGGCCGGGGAGGGCTGGGCGGGGCGCATCGGCGGCCCCGCGGGCGGCACGGTGGCCGTCGGCGTCATGGGCGGCTTCCAGCGCAAGGGCACGTGGACGGTGCCGCGCCGGTTCACCGCGTTCGCCTTCTGGGGCGGCGGCGAGATCGACCTGCGCGAGGCGCGCTTCGAGGACGGCGAGATCGTCATCCGCTGCGTCGCGATCATGGGCGGCATGCAGATCGTCGTGCCGCCGGAGCTCGACGTGCACGTCGGCGGCTTCGGCATCATGGGCGGCTTCGGCGACAAGGCGTCGGGCGCGGGGACGCCGGGTTCCCCGCGCGTACGGATCACCGGCTTCGCCTTCTGGGGCGGGGTGGGGGTGGACCGCAAGGAACGACGGAAGTCGCTCGAGTAGCACGTACGGGTTCGGGCGCGGCCCGGCACCGCCGGACAGGTGTCCGGTGGCTGCTCGCCGCGGCGGCGGCAAAGACATGCCCGCCGCCACGGCGAGAAACCCCCGCGGGGAGGGTCCGGCGGAATGCGGTTCCCGCCGGAGTCGTACGTACCCCGAAAAATCAGAGCGCGGCCGCCGCCTGGCCCTTCAAAGCCTCCAGGTCCAGCGCCTGGGCCATCGCCTCGTACCCCGCGTCGCTCGGGTGCAGGTGGTCCCCCGAGTCGTACGCCGGGAGCAGCCGCTCCGGGGCGGCCGGGTCACGCAGCGTGCGGTCGAAGTCCACGACGGAGTCGAAGACGCCGCCCGAGCGGATGATCTGGTTGACCCCCTGCCGCGTGACCTCCTGCCGCTGCACGGCGCCCTTGTGCCCGTGGAACGGCATCAGCGTGGAGCCGACCACCCGCAGTCCGCGCTCGTGCGCGCGCCGCACCATCGACCGCAGCCCGTCGACGATCTGCTGCGGATTGTCGACCTGCGGCTTGCGCAGGATGTCGTTGACGCCGAGCGCGATGACGACGACGCGGGCGCCCGTACGGCCGAGCACGTCGCGGTCGAAGCGCGAGAGGCCGCTGAGGTTGTTCGCGGTCGGCGAGGGAGAGTTGCTCAGCAGTATGCGGTTGCCGCTGATGCCCTCGTTGAGGACGCCGTAGCGCGGCGCGCCGGGCTCCGTGCGCAGCCGGGCGGCCAGGAAGTCCGTCCAGCGGCGGTTGAGGCCGGTGGAGGACGTCACGCCGTCGGTGATGGAGTCGCCGAGCGCGACGACGGCGCCGTGCGCCTCCTGCGTCCACACGTCGACGCCCGAGACGTAGCGCCAGTACGGCGTCTTCGTCGTGTACGCCGTGCCGAGCGGCTCCTCGGCCTGGTCGCCGCGGGCGATGAAGGAGGTCTGCCGGGCGCTCGCGTGGTAGGTGACCGGGCCGGACGGGGTCGGCGAGTACGTGGTGACGAGCAGGTCGGCCGCGGCGGGCACGGCCAGCCGGACCGGGTCGCTGATCAGGGACCCGCCGACCGGCACGGTGGCCGTGGGCTGCCCGGCGAACGTCAGCCGCTGCATGCTGCCGGGCACGGCGGCCGGCGAGCCGGGGGCCGCGGCGACGGCGAGCGAGGCGTGGGTGACGGCGAGCGGCACGGTGCCGTAGAGGTTGGAGAGCTGGATGCGCGCGCCCGTGCCGCCGATGCTGGTGTGGACCACGTTGCGGATGGACATGCCCGCGAAGCCCTTGGGGGTGTTCGGCTCGGCGGCCGCCGGTGCGGTGGCCCAGGTGCCCACCCACTGCCCGGAGGCGGCGGGCTCGGCGGAGCCGCGGTTCTCGTGCGAGCCGGTCACGGTCCGCCCGTCCCGGCCGGCGGTGCCGAGGAATATCGCGGTCGAGATGACGATCACCACGGCCGCCAGCGCGGCGAGTACGGCGTAGGCCGTACCGCGGGGCAGGGGTGGCCTGTTCATTGCGGATGTCTCCTGCGATGAGGCGGAGCGGGCAGCTCCGGTGCGGAACCGGGGACGAAAACAGCGACTGATCAGCAACAGCGCCCTCGCGGTCCGATCGCCGTTCCATGATCCCACGGGGGCCTCGGGGTCCGCTCGCGGGGAGCGGCCCTCGGTCCGGTGGATCACGCAACCTGTCACATGCGACTTGTCAGACGCGGGGAACTCCCGGTCCGTTCCAGGAGTAGGCCGGGTAAGGAGAATGCACGGAAGCCGGTCCGGAGCGGCCGGCGCAGGTGGAACGGGTGGTTAACGGGTGGTGCGGATGAAACGGTCGCCTGAGGGCGAGCGCGGTGGGGGGCTGGAGGGCGGGGGGCCGGACGGCGGAGGGGAGGGCGGTGAAGGTACCGCCGAACGGGTGATGCCCGCTCCGCCGGGCGCTCTCACCTACAGCGCCGCCGACGAGGAGAAGCGGCGCGGCGTCCGCCGGATGAAGGCCCTGGCCACGGGCCTGCTGCTGGCGGTCGCACTGGTGTACGGATTGGCGAAGTGGGGGCAGTCGGCGGGCGCGGGGGCCTGGACCGGCTACGTGGCCGCCGCGGCCGAAGCCGGCATGGTCGGCGCCCTCGCCGACTGGTTCGCCGTCACCGCCCTCTTCCGGCGCCCGATGGGCCTGCCCATCCCGCACACCGCGATCATCCCCACCAAGAAGGACACGCTCGGCCGCAGCCTCGGCGACTTCGTCGGCGAGAACTTCCTCTCCGGGGACGTCGTCCGCCTCCGGCTGCGCACCGTCGGCATCGCCTCCCGCCTCGGCACGTGGCTCTCGCGCCCCGAGCACGCCGACCGCGTCACCGCCGAACTGGCCACGGCGGTGCGCGGCGCGCTCACCGTCCTGCGGGACTCCGACGTCCAGGCCGTCGTCGGCGAGGCCATCACGCGGCGTGCCGACGCGGCCGAGGTCGCGCCCGGCATCGGGGCCATGCTGGAGAAGGTCGTCGCGGACGGGGGGCACCGGCGGGTCGTGGACCTGGTGTGCGTCCGCGCCCACGACTGGCTCGTCGCCCACGGCGACTCCGTCATGGGGGCCGTCACCGGCGGCGCGCCCGGCTGGACGCCGCGCTTCGTCGACCGGAAGGTCGGCGAGCGCGTCTACAAGGAACTCCTGCGCTTCGCCGCGGAGATGCGGGACATGCCCGATCATCCGGCGCGCGGCGCGGTCGATCGTTTCCTCGCGGACTTCGCGCGTGACCTCCAGTCCGACACGGACACGCGGGCGCGGGTGGAGCGGCTGAAGTCCGAGTTGCTCGGCCGGGGCGAGGTCCAGGACGTCATCGCGTCCGTGTGGGCGTCGGTGCGCGCCATGATCGTCGCGGCGGCGGAGGACGAACGGAGCGAGCTGCGGCTGCGGGTGCGGGCGGGGATCCTCTCGCTCGGCGCGCGGATGGCGGGCGACGAGCGGTTGCGGGCGAAGGTCGACGGGTGGCTGGAGGACGCGGCGGTGTACGTCGTGACGACGTACCGCGACGAGATCACGTCGCTGATCACGGACACGATCGCGAGCTGGGACGCGGAACACACGTCCCGGAAGATCGAGGCCCACATCGGCCGGGACCTCCAGTTCATCCGCATCAACGGCACGGTGGTGGGGGCGCTGGCGGGCCTGTGCATCTACGGGTTGACGCGGGGGTTGGGGGGCTGAGGCTGTCGGGTGGGTTCCGGTGGTGGGCGCTCCGGGGTGGGGGGTCGGGGCCGCATATTTACGGGCCCGCCCCCGGCACGGAGATGTCACCCTCGTCGCACCGGACCCGCAAATACACGTCAGCGCCCCGACCCCCCACCCCTACGCCCCCACCACCTCCGCCCCCACCACCTCCGCCCACTTCCAGCCCCTCCGGCCAGCCGAGGTCAAGGGCCGCCCCAGGCCCTTGAATCCGCCGCGACGGCGATCAGCCCCCACCGGGGCAATCGGCGGTGCCGAACCAAGCTCTGGCTGGTCAAGGGCCGCCCAGGCCCTTGAATCCGCCGCAGCGGCGATCCGCCCCCACCGGGGCATCCGGCGGTGCCGAGCCGACCTCGACCGAGCACCCCGGACGCCCCAGCCCGGCAGGGCACCCGGCGGTGCCGAACCAAGCACTGGCCGGTCAAGGGCCGCCCAGGCCCTTGAAGCCGCCGCCGCGGCGGGCAACCCCCACCGGGGGCACCGGCGGTGCCGAAGAACCCCGGGACGTACGTTCCCAAGACCCGCCCGGTTAGGGTCACCCCGTGTTGAAACGTCCCGCCTTGCCGTGGTTGCTCGCCCCGTACGTCCTCTTCCTCGCGGTCCTGCCGCTCGTGGACCGCGTGCGTCCCACCGTCCTCGGCCTCCCCTTCCTCTTCTTCTGGCTGCTCGCGGCCACCCTCCTCACCCCCGCCGCCGTCTTCCTCGCCTGGCGGGGCGACCGCAAGCGAGGCCGCGTGTGAGCGGCAACGCGGCGGTCGCGACGACCGTCTTCGGCGTCTTCATGGCGCTCACCGTGGCCCTCGGCCTGCTCGCCGTCCGCGGCCGGGGCCGCACCACCGGCATCGCGGAGTGGTCCGTGGGCGGCCGCAGCCTCGGCACCGTGTTCATCTGGGTGCTGATGGCCGGCGAGGGCTACACCAGCTTCAGCTACCTCGGCGCCGCCGGCTGGGGCTACAACCACGGCGCCCCGGTCCTCTACGTCATCGCCTACATGTCCTGCGGCTACGCGATCGGTTACGTCGTCGGCCCGACCCTGTGGTCGTACGCCCGCCGCCACGGCCTCGTCACCATCACCGACATGGTCGCCCACCGCTACGGCCGCCCCTGGCTCGGCACGGCCGTGGCGATCCTGGCGACGGTCTGCCTGCTGCCGTACATCCAGCTCCAGATCACCGGCATGGGCGTCGTCGTCTCCACCATCTCCTACGGCGCCATCAGCCTGAACTGGGCCTACTTCATCGCCTTCGCCGTGACGACCGGCTTCGTCGTGGTGAGCGGCCTGCGCGGCAGCGCCTGGGTGTCGGTGCTGAAGGACGTCCTCGTCATCATCACCCTCGCCTTCCTCGCGATCTACATCCCGAACCACTACTTCGACGGCTACGGCCCCTTCCTGGACCGCCTCGTCGCGGAGAAGCCGGAGTGGCTGACGCTCTCCGGCCACGGCGGCAGCGGCCTCGACGCGACCTGGTTCGCGACCACGAGCTTCCTCAACTCGCTGACGGTCGTCATCTTCCCGACCACCGTCGCCGGCTACCTCGGCGCCCGCAGTGCCGACGCGCTGCGCCGCAACGCGATGCTCCTGCCGTTCTACAACGTGCTGCTGTTCGTGCCGATGCTGCTGGGAATGGCGGCCCTCTTCGTCGTGCCGGGCCTGACGGGCGCCGGCTCGAACCTCGCCCTCTTCAAGCTGGTCGTGGACTCGCTGCCGGCGTGGGCGGTCGGCCTGACGGGCGTCGCCGCGGCCCTCTCCTCCATCGTCCCGATGGCCGTCTTCATGCTGGTCATCGGCACGATGTGGGGGAAGAGCGTCCTCGGCACGGTCCCCGCCCTCGCCGGCCGCCCGCGGCGCCAGCGCCTCGCGGCCCAGGTCGTGGTGGTCGTGGCGGGCGCCCTCGCGCTCGTCCTGACGTACCTGACGCCGAACACGCTCGTACGCCTCTCCCTCATCTCGTACGAGGGGATGGCCCAGCTCGTACCCATGGTCCTGCTGGGGCTGATGTGGCGTCGGCTGACGCTGTGGGGCGCGGTGAGCGGCCTCGTGGCGGGCGGGGCGCTCGTGTGCGCCCTGGTCTTCACGGAACACGACCCCCTCTGGGGCGTGAACGCGGGCGCGCTCGCGCTGGGCGTCAACCTGCTGGTGGCCCTGGCCGTCTCCTGGCTCGGCCCGAAGGACGCCGACGACCGCCCGGACGAGGACGTCCTGGCGACGGATCCACGACCGGAGGCGTCGGTTCCGGCATAACGGGGCGAATGGCCCGGCTGATTGGCGGCTTCTTGGTCAGCTGCTTGGCCGGTTACGGCGCTTGCCATGAGCAAAAGCGAATGGAAATGTTCGCGCTGTTCTCCTGATCGCATGGTTTCGACCGAATGGAGCGATGCAATGCGTATCACCGGCAAAACGATCTTTGCGGCCGCGGCGACGACCATCCTGAGTGGTGCTCTCGTTGCAACAGGGAACCCGGCTACGGCCGCCGCGGCCGCACCCCCCGACACCTTCACCAAGTCCGTCCAGTCGTACCTCGACAACACCAACCTCGACGCCTACGACGGGGCTGCCGTCCGGACCAGAGACGGCAGCTTCGCCGACCAGGTGTGGACGTTCGACAGAGTCACCACCCAGGCCGACGGCCTGGGGGTCTACACGATCAAGAACACCCGGTTCGGCACGTGCGTGACCGCCACCGCCGTCTCCGGCAAGGTGCAGTTGACCAAGTGCGACGCGCGCAACCTGGCGCAGCGCTGGACGGTGGACACCGCCGAGAGCCAGACCGAGATCATCAACAAGAAGTTCGCGGACGCGGCCCTCCAGGCGAACGGCGCCGACCAGGCCGTGACGACGGAGGAGCAGGGCGACGGTCCCAACAACCAGCTGTGGACCTTCTACGACAAGTAGGCGTCCGAGCCCGGCGGCTGACGAGCAGCTGACGGGCAGCTGACGAGCGGCTGACGAATTGCGGCCAGACCGGCGATCCCGACTCGGATGATCCCGACTCGTCGGTCTGGACCAATTTTGACCGTGCGTGTCCGTGCGTTGTTCGTGCGTGTTCGGGAGATAGACGTACATCCGTCTAATGGTCACCCGTACCACTGGTAATCCAAGGTTTGTGCGAAGATTCCGTCCCCGGTCCGCTCGGACCGGGCGACAAGGGGAAACATCGTGCACATAACGAGATTCAGAGCCGCTGTTGGGGCGGCTGTGACGGTGGCCGCCACGGCCGCTCTCCTGCCCACGTCGGCCGCGTTCGCGGCGGGCAAGCCGGACTCCCGCACCGCCGACAGCGCCACGGTCGAAGCCTTCGGCCGAATAGCCGACGCCGTCCTGAACGACCGCACCTCCGTCCTGCTGGACACCCGCTCGACGGCCGGCCGCAAGGCCGCCAAGCTCGACGGCAAGGTCCGTCTCTCCGCCGGCCTCTCCCGGGCCGAGGACACCGGGCTGTCGTCGCTGAAGACGCGCAAGGCGTGGCTCGCCGCCCTCGGCGAGGCGTACACCGCCGCCGACACCAAGACCTCGGTCGACAAGGCCACCGTCAAGGGCAACCGCGCCACCGTCCGGGTCACCGAGACCACGGAGCTGACGTACAAGAAGATCCGCGGTGACGAGCCGTCGACGACCGGCTTCACCGCCCACCACGAGCTCAGCTTCTCCCTCGGCAAGGGCGGGAACTGGGAGCTCACGGGCATCCGCCCGCAGGACGACGGCCCCGGCGCCATCAACGAGCCCCGCACCGCGGTGGCCGCGACCGGCAGCATCGACCTCAACGGCAGCCCGGCCTCGACCCGGTACCCCGGCAGCAGGAACGCCAAGCCGAAGGACCTGACCCCCGCCAAGGGCGGTCTGGACTACAAGGCGATGGCCGCGTACGCCGAGAAGTACTGGCGCAACTACAACCCCGCCTACCGCAGCTTCAACGCCGCGGGCGGCGACTGCACCAACTTCATCAGCCAGTCCCTCAAGGCGGGCGGCTGGAAGGACGTGCCGGGCTCGGACACCTCCGACTACCACAAGTGGTGGTACAACAAGTCGAGCCAGGCCGACTCCTGGGTCGGCGCCAACGAGTGGGCGTGGCACACGCTCTCCGGCAAGCGGGCGACCAACCTGCCGAACGTCTACCAGATGGACGTCGGCGACATCCTCCAGATGGACTTCGACGGTGACGGGTCCAAGGACCACTCCATGATCACCACGTACCGGAGCAGGATGGGCGTCCCGTACGTGACGTACCACTCGACCAACACCTACCGGAAGTCGGTCGCGAGCATCATCGCGTCCTACCCGGGAGCGGTGTACTACGCCTACCGCACGTGACGCGGCGCGGGCCGTGGCTTCGGAGCGCTCCTCCGGGCCACGGCCCGCATGCGTGTGTGCGGGCACGCGTGCATGCAGTAATTCACTGTTCGCAGTCCGAAACGTCTCTTGCGGAGACGGGCTCCGCTCTTGGACGATCAAGCGATGAAACTGCTGCGTGTGGGGCCCGCGGGGGCGGAACGCCCGGCGCTGCTGGACGAGGACGGCACGATCCGGGACCTGTCGGCGCTGGTACCGGACATCGACGGCGCCCTCCTGGCCGACCCCTCCGCCCTGGACCGGATCCGCGCCGCGGTCGGCGCCCGGATCCTGCCGGCGCTCGACCCGTCGGGACTACGGTCCGGGCCGCCGGTCACGCGGATCGGCAAGATCGTGGGCGTGGGCCTGAACTACCGCGGCCTGGCGGCGGAGACCCGGTCCGTCATTCCTGCCGAACCCGTCCTCTTCCTGAAGGCCGCGGACACGGTCACCGGCCCGGACGACACCGTCCTCATCCCCTGGGGGAGCGAGAAGACGGACTGGGAGGTGGAGCTGGGCGTCGTCATCGGCCGCACGGCACGCCGCCTGGAGTCGGAGAAGGCGGCGATGCGTGTGGTGGCGGGCTATCTGGCCGCCAACGACGTCTCCGAGCGCGAGTACCAGTTCGACCGCGGCGGCGCGTGGGTCAAGGGCAAGAACTACGAGACCTTCACCCCGCTGGGCCCGTGGCTCGCCACGGCCGACGAGGTCCCCGACCCGCAGGACCTGCGGCTACGGCTCTGGGTCAACGGCGAACTCAAGCAGGACGGCACGACGGCCGACCAGATCTTCCCCGTGGGGGAGCTGATCCGCTACGTCAGCTCTTTCATGACCCTGTACCCCGGCGACGTGATCCTCACGGGCACGCCGGCGGGCGTCGCCCTGGCCCACGCCGAACCCAAGCCGTACCTGCGGGCGGGGGACGTGGTGGAGCTGGAGATCGAGGGGCTCGGGCGGCAGCGGCAGGTAGTGAAGGAGTGCTGAAGGACGCGTAGGGCGGCGGTGTGACGCTCGGCGTGTACGGCGAGGTTTTTGCCGCGAGTGCGGGCATATTTTGAGATATGCGCAGGAGGAAGACTGCGGCAACACTGGCCGCGCTGGTGGTGACGGTGGGCGTGGTGCTGGTGTGCGCGTTCACCTTGCCGGGTGCGGCACCTGCGCCCAGGGCGCGCCACGTCGCCCCCGACGGGCGGACGTTAGTGCGCGACGGCACGCCGACGGGCGGCGACACGTTGCTGGCGGGGGCAGCGATGGTGGCGCTGGGGGCGGGCCTGGCGCTAGTGGTCCTGGTGTGCAACCGGCCGCGTCAGCAGGCCGGTTGAGCGTATGGAGTGGACGAAGGTCGCCCAGGCGTGGGGCGAGAAGACGAATGCGCCTCGGGGGCGGGCTTTGCTGTCGCCTATGGCGATGAGGGCGTCGGGGGTTGCTTGGATCTCGACGCAATAAGGGTCGCTTGTATCGCTGAAGGACGACTTGCGCCACGCGTGCGGGGGCAGTCCATGACGTGCCACGTGCACTCACTCCTGTTCAAGTTCATCTGCGATCGACGAGATCAGTTCGCCGGAATGCTGGGCTGACAGCGCCGAAGCCCGGTGGGCGTCGAACGTCCGCTGACATTTCGCTACATCACCATCCTCCTCCAGGAACAGTTCGCGGTCGAGGTATGAGATCTGGACGACGCCGAAGTTCATGGGGGGCGGGTACAAGTGCAGGTTGAAGGCCTGCGCAGGAGACGTGAATGCGGTCTGGGAGTGCGAGATGACCTGGATCGTCACGTTCGGGAGACGGGACATGGACACCAGGTGCCGGAGCTGTGCGGCCATGGTCTTCGGGCCGCCGGTCTGTTGACGGATCACGCCCTCCGTGATGACGCAGTGGTATCGCGGAGGCTTCTGGCGTCGGAGGACGCTTTGACGCTTCATGCGGATGGCGACATACAAGTCGAGTGTCTCGTCGGTGCGCGGTTCCGGAGCGCCGGCCAGGACTACCCGGGCGTACTCCGGTGTTTGCAGAAGTCCAGGTACAGCCTGATTCTGGTAGACGGAAATCTCTTCAGCCTCGCTCTCGAGTGTGAGGCTCTCCACGAAACCGGGTGACAGCTCGCCGTACTGGCGCCACCAAGTGTTCTTGCGCTGCTCCGACACGAGTGCGTGGAGCCAGTCGCGAGTTCCTTTCTCGGTCACGCCGTAGAGATCCAGCAATGTAGTCAGCTCCATTGGAGTGACGCGGTGCTTTCCTGTCTCGATGCGGCTGACCTTGGAGTTGCCTCCGCCAACGGCCTGCACCGCCTGTGCGACCGTCACGCCGGCCTGTTCCCTGATCTCGCGGAGTGCAGCGCCCAGCTTCCTGCGCCGTGCGGTGCACCGTGCCTGCTGTCCCAACCTGGGCCTCCTGAGCTGCAATTTGCAGTGCTGCAATTTGTAGGGCTGCAATTTGGGGTTTGAAATGGCTCTGGAAATAGGTGCATTGTGGGATGGCGTCCGGGGGAACTCGCGAAAGGATCAGGGGAATGGCATACCGGAACGGGGCGTTCGTCGTAGACACCCGGGATGGCCGGATCGTACAGGTCATCGGGGGAACGGGTGGGCGGGTTCGGGTACGTCCACCCGGTGGAGGTACAGAGACGGAAGTACCGTTCGTCGCGCTGCGATTGGCGACCAGCGCGGAGCGGGCCGCCGCACGGCGGAACCCGGAAACGTACAGGCGGCCGCGGATGGCGGAATGCCAGGAGTGCCCGGCACTGGAAGCGGCGTGGTGGGAGGCGGAGTCGGGAGGGGACAAGGCCAAAGCGGCAGAGGCGCTCGTCACGGCGAGGCGGCACTGGAGGTCGCACATGGCGGAGGCGGAAGGGGCGCCCGCATGAGGGTCCGTTGTATCCACGCCGAGGGCTGGGCATACCCCGCACCGGGGGAACAGCGCTGCCGGACGTGCGGAACCGTCCGTTTCACGGACTACGGCGCGCTGCGCCCCCCCGGGCCTGCCGCACGCGCTCACCCCGAAACCGCGGGACGCGGACAAGGCGGACCGCGCCGCAGCAACGCACATCGCGAACGCGCCCCGTAGGGTGGCGTGGTGGGGGCTGGGTCCCGTGGCATAGGTGCGGGTCAGAACAGGCTGGCAGCGGGGGGGAGGGGTGGGGGGCGCGGGCACGTCGGGTGTCCGTCGCTCGGTGGGTGGTTGGCCGCCGTACTCGCGCCGTCACGGATGCGGGCGCGTCAGGAGACCTTCCCATCAGCCTGGGCTGATGGGGAGCGGGCTGCTGCCGCGATGTGGTTCCTCCCGTCGTGGGCGTTCCACTCACCTTGTCACCGTCGTGGCTGAGCGGCCGGGTGCGGGAGGGTGGGGGTTGGCGCCCTCTCGGCGCGGAAATCAACCGGCGGGAGGTGCTGCGCGGCGTACAAGTGGCCAGGGAACGTCGGCGGCATGCCTCAGTGGCCTCATCCGGCAGCCCGTTCCTCCGCTGCCTCATCACCGGCTGCTGGGTGGCCGTTGCGGGCCGAAAGCCACCCACTCAGCGGCTGTACGCGGCGTACAAGTGCGCCGGGAGTGCGGTCGGTGCGCCTCACCAGCCCCATCCGGCAGCCCGGGACCCTGCCGCCCCACCATCCGGCCGCGGGCAGTGGCGGGTGGCCTCCCGGGCTGGAAGCCGACCGCCCACCAGCCGCCCGCGGCGTACAAGTGACCCGAAAGCGTCAGCCGTCCGCGCCTCACTAGCCCCGGCCTCACTCCACCCGCCACCCGGCCGCGCAACCACGAACTATGGCGCGCCTAGTGGAACGCCCACGACGGCAGGAACCACATCGCGGCAGCAGCCCGCTCCCCCTCAGCCACGGCCGGAGGGCAAGGTCTCCTCACGCGCCCGCATCCGTGACGGCGCGAGTACGGCGGCCAACCACCCACCGAGCGACGGACACCCGACGAGGCCAAGCCCCCCACCCCTCCCCCCCGCTGCCAGCCTGTTCTGACCCGCACCCACCCCACGGATCCGAGCCACCCCCAGCCCGCACTAACCCGCATCTGTCCCACGGATCCCAGCCACTGGCCGGCCACCTCGCCCCGGAGCTCGGTGAGCACCACGTCCGGGGTCGGATGTCAGCCTGTTCTGACCCGCACCAACCCACG
>NZ_RBAM01000020.1 GCF_003626645.1 Streptomyces klenkii
TCGAGGCCGGTCACGGATCCGCCGGAGGACTCCACGGCCGTGGTGAGCTGGCTGACCGAGGTCCCGCTCGCGGGGACCTCCAGCCGGACCGTCATCGAGTACGAGACGCTTGGCGCCGTTGCCATGGGGTTACTTCTTCTTTCTCGGGTTGTGCGGGGACTGTCTCAGGCGCGGACGGCGGCGGCCGTGCGCGTGTGGGGGCGGGCGAGGTTGTCCGGGTGGAGGATCTCCCGGAGCTGCTCCTGGGTGAGGAGGCCCTTGGCCAGGACGAGCTCGTGCACCGCGGCGCCCGTGGTGAGCGCCTCCTGCGCGACGGCGGTGGCCTGCTCGTAGCCGATGTACGGGTTGAGCGCGGTGGCCAGGCCGATCGACTGGCCGACGAGGCGGGCCAGGTGCTCGCGGTTGGCGGTGATGCCGTCGACGCACCGCTCGGCCAGCGTCAGGCAGCCGGCCCGGAGGTGGGTGAGGCTCTTCAGGAGGCTGTGGGCGATGACCGGTTCGAAGGCGTTGAGCTGGAGCTGGCCGCCCTCGGCGGCGAACGTGACGGTCACGTCGTTGCCGATGACCTCGAAGGCGATCTGGTTGACGACCTCGGGGATGACCGGGTTCACCTTGCCGGGCATGATGCTCGAACCCGCCTGGACGGCCGGCAGGTTGATCTCGGCGAGGCCGGCGCGCGGGCCGCAGGAGAGCAGGCGCAGGTCGTTGCAGGTCTTGGAGAGCTTGACGGCGATCCGCTTGAGCACGCCGGAGAGCTGGACGAACGCGCCCATGTCCTGCGTGGCTTCCACCAGGTCGCCGGCGACGGTGACCGGCACGCCGGTGAGCGAGGCGAGGTGGCGGCAGGCGAGCTCCGGGTACGCGGGGTGGGCGTTGAGGCCGGTGCCGATGGCGGTGCCGCCGAGGTTGATCTCGCGCAGCAGCGCGCACGCCTCGGCCAGGCGGGCCCGGTCCTCCTCCAGCATGACGGCGTAGGCCGCGAACTCCTGGCCCAGCGTCATCGGCACGGCGTCCTGGAGCTGGGTGCGGCCCATCTTCAGGACGTCCGCGAACTCCTCCGCCTTGGCGGCGAAGGCCCCGCGCAGCACGTCCATGGCCTCCAGCAGGCGGGCGGCGGCGAGCTGGAGCGAGAGGCGGACCGCGGTCGGGTAGACGTCGTTGGTGCTCTGCCCGGCGTTGACGTCCTCCAGCGGGTGCAGGTGCCGGTACTCGCCCTTGGCGTGGCCGAGGAGCTCCAGCGCCCGGTTCGCGATGACCTCGTTGGCGTTCATGTTGCTGGAGGTGCCGGCGCCGCCCTGGATGACGTCGACGACGAAGTGATCGTGCCACTGCCCGGCCCGGATCTCCTCGCAGGCGTCCACGATCGCGCCGGCCTTGCGGTCGTCGAGCAGGCCCAGGTCGCGGTTGGCGAGGGCGGCGGCCTGCTTGACGGAGGCGAGGGCGGTGACGAGGTCGGGGTAGGCGGCGATGGGCGTCCCGGTGATGGGGAAGTTCTCCACGGCGCGCAGGGTGTGGACGCCGTAGTACGCGGCGGCGGGGACGTCGCGGTCGCCGAGGAGGTCGTGCTCGGTGCGGGAGGGGCCGGGGACGGAGGCCGACATGGGTGGTCCGATCGGGTGCGGTGGGGGGAAAGGCGTGGGGGAGGGGGATGCTCAGGCGGCGGCCGGGGCGGCGATGAGGCCGCGCAGCGCGCTCGTCCGCTCGTCCGTGCCGGCGGCGGTGAGCGCGGCGCTGAGGACGGCGATACGGGCCTGGCCGGCGCGGAGCGTGCCGGTCAGGACGGCGCCGGCGGCGGCGAGGTCCACGGCGCCGCCATGGGTGTAGATCTCGGCGACCGGGCCGGACGGGACGCGGGTGGTGAGGGCGACGAGCACGCCGCGGGCGACCGCCGCCTCGACGGCCGCGACGACCTCGGGGGTCGCGTTGCCCGCGCCGGTCGCGACCAGGACGACGCCCTGGGCGCCCGCCTCGACGGCGGCGTTGAACAGCAGCGGGTCCCCGTCGCAGTGGTGCATGACCATGTCGATGCGGGGGAGGTCCTCGCCGGCGGCCGGGAGGGGGAGCGGCGCCGGACGCTCGGGACGCCCGTGGACGACGAGGCGGCCGTCCTTGACGTCCGCGACGGGGTTGCCGGAGGGGTCGGCGAACGCGTCGGCCGCCAGGGTCTGCACCTTGATCGTGCCGCGGGCGGCGTGTATCCGGCCGTCGAAGGCGACCAGGACGCCGTGGCCGCGCAGCGCGGCCGAGCCCGCCGCCAGCAGTGCGTCGTGGAGGTTGCGCGGGCCGTCGCCGTCGGCGGCCTCCAGCGGGAGCTGGGCGCCGGTGAAGACGACCGGGCGGGGGTCGTCGTGGTGGAGGTCGAGCAGGAAGGCCGACTCCTCCAGGGTGTCCGTGCCGTGCGTGACGACGATGCCGTCGACGGCCGGGTCGGCCAGCACCTCGTGCACGGTCCGCAGCAGGGCGAGCTGGTCGCGGGTGGTCAGGCGGGCGCTGTTCACGCTCATCAGGTCGACGACCCGCACCGAGACGCCCTCGGGCACCGCGGCCGTGGCCAGGACGTCGCCGCCCCGCGCGTCCGCGGCGAAGCCGGAGCCCTGCCAGCGGCTGGCGATCGTTCCGCCGGTGCTGATGACGACGACCTGTCCCACGTGTGCCCGCCCTTCTCAAGATCAATACGGCCGTCCACGGGGGCGTGTCGGCCGGGCAGGGGAAGAATAAGACGAATCGCGCGCAATTGGTTCGCTGATATGAGCGGGTGCGGCCCGTTTGTGTGGTGGATAATTGCGCCGTGGACAGCATCGACAGAAATATCTTGCGCGAGCTCCAGGACGACGGCCGCCTGACCATCCAGGAGCTCGCCCACCGCGTCGGCCTGACCCCCTCCCCGTGCATGCGCCGCGTCCGCCAGCTGGAGCAGGACGGAGTGATCCAGGGCTACCGGGCGGTCATCGACCCCGAGGCCGTCGGCCGGAGCTTCGAGGTCCTCGTCTCCATCGAGGTCAAGCGCGACCGCGAAGCGGTGGAGGCCTTCGAGGCGGCCCTCCAGGACATCCCCGACGTCATCGAGGCCTACCGCCTCTTCGGCAGCCCCGGCTGCCTGCTCCGCATCGCGGTCGCCGACCTCGCCGCGTACGAGCGGCTGTGGATCGAGAGGCTCACCACGCTGTCGGGCATCACCGAGGTGAACTCGCAGATCATCATGAAGCGCGTGAAGGAGCCCAAGGGGCTGCCGGTCGGGGCGTGAGCCTCCTGCTCAGCCGACCGTCACCTACGAGCCGACCGTCACCTTCACGATCCGGCCCGACGCCTCCACGACGAACAGCGTGTGCCCTGCGTCGTAGCTGCCGAAGCCGCGCGGGACGCGGACGCTGGTGGGCATGCGCAGGCCGGTCACCAGAGTGCAGGAGCGGCCGGTGACGGGGTCGACCCGGATGAGCTCGCCGTCGCGGAAGGACGCGACGACCAGGCTGCCGTTGAACTCGGTGAGGTCGTCGAGGAACTTGCCGTCGAGCAGGTTCGAGCTGAGCCGGGTGACCGTCGTGTGCCGCGCCGGGTCCTTCAGGGGGACGCGGACGACACGGGACGAGGCGTCCAGGAGGACGCTCGCGTACAGCTGGTCGCCGACGATCTCCAG
Organism: Streptomyces klenkii; assembly: GCF_003626645.1. Lineage (GTDB taxonomy): Bacteria > Actinomycetota > Actinomycetes > Streptomycetales > Streptomycetaceae > Streptomyces > Streptomyces klenkii. Next base: position 3,635 of record NZ_RBAM01000020.1, read on the forward strand.
GCCGTTGGTGCCGAAGACGTTCGCGCTCCGCGTCCACTCCTCGTCCTTCGTCCCGTCGGGACGGAACTTGAGGATGCCCGTGGCCAGCTCGCGGCTGACGTAGAGGTTGCCCTCCGTGTCGACGGCCAGGCCGTTGATGCCGGACAGCCCGCTCACGACCTTCTCCGGCTCCGGCGCGGCGGCGGTGGGGTCGAAGCGCACGATGCCGCCGGCCGGCTTCAGCGGGTTGACGCCGTAGTTGACGTACATCATCCCGTCCGGGCCGCGCCGGATGCCGCCGGGTCCGCTCAGGGGAAAGCTCGCCTTGAGCGTGCCGTCGGGGGCGTACCCCTCGACCCGGTGCTGCGTGACGTGCGAGACCCAGAGCGTGCCCCGGCCGTCGAACTCCAGGTTCTCCCGCCAGTCGAGCAGCGGTATGCCGCCCTTGTGGAAGACCGACACGCTCGTCCGTTCCGCGCAGGCGCCGAGCGACTCGGCGGTCCGTGCGCCGGCCGCCGCCGCGGGTAAAGCGGTGCCGCCCACCGCGAGCGCGGCCGCCAGGCCTGCCGCGAAGAGGGCTCTGCGGACACGTGTCATCGCCATGCCTGTCTCCTCCACCGTCGTCCCATTCGTCAACTCACGGCATCTGTGCCGCACTTGCCCGGAACCCTAGAGAAACCGGGCAGTAACTTTCAATAGCCGTCGGATCTGCGGGCGGCGAGGCGTTAAAGAGTCGTAAAGATTGCCGGAACCAGGCAATGTGCGCCGCCTCTATCTGCTGACACGATGCCGCCGTCCAGCGAGGTTGTCGGTCAGGCGGGCGAGGTGCTCATGGGATTGTTTCTCGGTCTCGGCATCGGGGGGATCGCGCTGCTGATCCTCTCCCTGGTGCTCGACGGGGTGCTGGAGGGCGCTCTCGGCGGTGCCCTGGGCGGGCTGTTCGACGGGTGGCTGTCGCTCCCGGTGGTCGCGGGCTTCGTCTCGATGCTCGGTTTCACAGGGGCGATCGTGCTCGGGTCCACCGGACTCGGCGCGGGAGCGGCGGCCGCCGCGGGGGCCGTCGCGGGCACGGGCGCCGGCTGGCTGACGTACCGCTTCAGCCGGGCCCTCCTGCGCGGCGGCAGCCCCGCCGCCCCCACGAAGGACGACCTCGTCGGGGTCGCCGGCACCGTGGTGACCGCGATCCCGGCCGGCGGCTACGGCGAGGTGCTGCTCCGCCTGGCCGGTCAGCCGGTCAAGTGCGCCGCCACGGCGGACGGGCCGCTGGCCCGGGGCGCCGAGGTGTGGGTCACCGCCGCCCCCTCGTCCACGGCGGTGAACGTGCGCGCGGTCGAGCGCTGACCGTCCCCACCACTTCCGTGCCTGTACGGGCTTCCCCGCCCGTACGGCCTTCCCTACCAGTACGACCTGCCGTCCCCCGGGAGGCAGGAGAGGAGATTCTCCATGAGCCCAGTCGTCACCGCGGTCGTAGGAGTGGTGGTGCTCCTCGTCCTCCTCGCACTGGTCGTCGTCACCCGCTACAAGGTCGCCGGCCCCAGCGAGGCGTTCATCATCACCGGCCGGCGCGGGAAGAAGTCCACGGACCCGCAGACCGGGCAGGTGTTCACCGACAACAGCGGCCAGAAGGTCGTGGTCGGCGGCGGGGTGTTCGTCGTCCCGTTCGTCCAGCAGCGGTACGTGCTCGACCTCTCCAGCCGGCACATCCCCGTCGCCGTCCGCGGCGCGGTCACCCTGCGCGGCATCAAGGCCCACCTGGAGGGCGTCGCGATCGTCAAGGTCGGGGGCACCGAGGATGCCATCCGCGCCGCGGCGCAGCGCTTCCTCCAGCAGCAGGGCGGCATCGTCGGCTTCACCCAGGAAGTGCTCTCGGGCGCCCTGCGGTCCATCGTCGGCCGCATGTCCGTCGAGGACATCATCCGTGACCGCGCCGCGTTCGCCGGGCAGGTCGCGGAGGAGGCCGAGGCCAGCCTGTCCGGGCAGGGGCTCGTCCTCGACGCCTTCCAGATCCAGGACATCACCACCGAGGGCAGCTATCTGGAGGACCTGGGCCGGCCCGAGGCCGCCCGGGCCATGCAGGAGGCCGACATCGCCGAGGCCAACGCCCGCCAGGCGGCCGAACAGGCCCGGCTGAAGGCCGAAGAAGAGATCGCCGTCGCGCAGCGGACCCTGTACCTGCGGCAGGCGGAGATCAAGGCCGAGACCGATGCGGCCGCCGCCCAGGCCAACGCCGCCGGCCCGCTGGCCGAGGCCGACCGCCAGCAGCAGATCCTGGTCGAGCAGGAGAAGGTCGCCGAGCGCCAGGCCGCCCTGACCGACCGCCAGCTCGACACGCAGGTCCGCAAGCCCGCCGACGCCAAGCGGTACGAGGCGGAGCAGGAGGCCGAGGCCAAGCGCGTCGCCCGCGTCAAGCAGGCGGAGGCCGAGCGGCTGGCGGCGATCGCCGCGGCCGAGGCCGTGGCCGTCGAGGGCGCCAAGCGGGGCGAGGCCGAGCGCGCCCGGCGCGTCGCCATCGCGGACGCCGTCCGCCAGGAGGGCGAGGCGGAGGCCGCGGCCATCGCCGCCAAGGGCACCGCCGAGGCCGAGGCGATGAACAAGAAGGCCGACGCCTTCGAGCGCTACGGCGACGCCGCCGTCCTCCAGATGCTCGTCGAGGTGCTGCCCCAGGTCGTCGGCAAGGCCGCCGAACCGCTCAGCGCCATCGACAAGCTGACCGTCATCTCCACCGACGGCGCCGGCAAGCTGCCCCGTACCGTCGCCGACAACGTCGCCCAGGGCATGGAGCTCATCGGCTCCACGACGGGCGTCGACCTGACCCGGCTCCTGAAGGGCCTCACCGCGGACAAGACGGGCGGGACGGGCGAGCCCGTACGGGACGCCGGAGCGGCCCCGTCGAACGGCAGGATCCCGGTCACCGACTGACGTCAGGACCTGGCCGGCCAGTCCAGGAGCCGGGCCCCGATCACGGCGGTCTGGAGCGTGTAGCGCTGCGCGGGGTCGGCCGGGTCGCAGCCGGTCAGCACGTGGATGCGCCGGAGCCGGTAGGTCAGGGCCCGCACGCTGAGCGACAGCGTGCGGGCCGCCTCCGCGGACACGCACCCCGCGTCGAAGTAGGCGGTCAGCGTCTCCAGCAGCGGCACGGCCCCGCCGCGCGCCCTGCGCAACGGCCCCAGCGTCGTGTGCACCAGATCCGCCAGCGCCTGGCGGTCCCGGGCCAGCACCGGGAAGACCAGCAGGTCGGAAGCCTTCAGCACGGGCTCGTCGAAGCCCATCCGCGCGGCCAGCTCCAGGGTCGAGAGGGCCTCCTCGTACGAGTGCGCGACGCCCCCGCCGCCGCCCTTGGCCCTCCCGATGGCTATCCGGCCGCCCGCGGGCACCGTCGCGTACGCCTGCTTGGCGAAGTACGTCAGCACGTCGGTCTGGTCGCCGGGGGCTATGCAGATGATCCGGCCGTCCTTCGTCGCGATGAGGATGTTCCGGCTGCCGAACCGGCCGACCAGCGCCGCGGCCACCTGCCGCGTCACCGCGTGGAAGTCGTCGTACGGCTCCGCGCCCTCGGCCACGGCCACCGCGTACGCGTGGGAGAGCAGTAGCCCGAACCGCTCGGCGCGCTCCGCCAGCCGCCCGAGGTGGCTGCGGCCGTGCAGCAGGTCGTCGACGAACTCCCGCCGGTCCGCCTCCTCCTGCCGCGCGGCCAGCCGCTGGGCCCGCTCGTACCCCTCCGCGAACGCGTCGATCGCCTGCTCCGCGGCGCCGAGCACACGGTCGGCGTCAGCGGGGGAGGTGCGCCCCGCGGGCCAGTGCCGGCGCGTGGCCGCGAGGTGGGCGGCCACGCAGGAACGCAGCGACAGCCCGGCCTCCGCCGCCTGCTCGCCGCTCGCGCGCCGCGCGCCGATCTGCGACCGGTCCGGGCGCCGACCCGTGCCGGCCGCATCGGTCAGGATCTTCTCGTACCCGTCCAGGTACGACTCCGGCCCGGTCCTCGCCTCCACGCGCAATCTCCCCTTAGGCGTCCTTTTGCCTCCCATTTACGCATAGGGCGCCTCCGGGCCGGGAGCGGGGCAGGACCGGGCCGGGGCGTGGCCGGGCGGCTGAGGCCCGGCTAGGTCAGGGCGTGACCGTACGCGGCTGCCAGTCCGGTCAGCTCCGGATCGCCGAAGGTCTTGCGCAGACCGGTGAACGTCTCGGCCTTGTCGTCGCCCCAGCGCCGGGCCTGGGCGGCGTACGTGCCGGCGGCGACGAAGCGCGGGGGCGAGGTCTTGCTGTGGAACTTGTCCGCGTACATCACGAGCTTCTCCTCCCGCGTGACCGGCAGGTAGTCGGCGGGCGGCAGGGGGAGCCGCCGGTGCAGCACGTCGTGCCGGGTCAGGCCCATGCCCACGTGGCAGGAGCAGAACCGGCAGATCTCCTCGGGCAGCCCCTCGGCCCTCAGGAGCTCGTGCCCCAGCACGCCGTGCCGGACGTAGTGGGCGAGGTCGGGCTTTCCCGTGGCGTCGTAGAGGCGGTAGACGCCGATGTCGTGCAGGAGACAGCCGGCGCGCACCAGGTCGCGGTCGATGCCGTCGGGGGAGGCGTCCAGGACCTGTTCGGCAATCTTCCAGACGATCTCGCAGTGGGTGAGGACCAGTTCCAGTGCCTCGGGGGACGGTGCGTGCCGCTCGTGCAGGGCGCGGATGTCTTCCGTGGACGGAATGCTCATCCCGCCAGGGTAGCCACGCCGGGAGCGGGGCCGGCGGTCACGGATCGGCCGGAAGGCCCCTTCCGGGGGCTCGTGGAGGTGAAGGGTGCTGACGGGGCGTTGTGCGGGGAGCCGCGCGCGGTACGGGTGGCGCTGCCGGCGCTGAACCGGGTCGCCGGCGGACTTGGAGCGGGTGTGCGATGAGAGGCTTCAGCTTCAGGTGGCGGGCATGGGCCGGCGTCGCCGTCGCGGCCGTCACGGTGGCGGCGTCCGCGGGCCCCGCGGCGGCCGGCAAGGGCGACGGGCCGGGCGTGGGCGCGGGCATTGCGGCGATCATGAAGAAGCACCGGTACGCGCACGCCCGGTGGGGCCTGCTGGAGGTCGACGAGAAGGGCCGCACGCTGCGTTCGGGGAACGCGGGCGAGTTCTTCATCCCCGGTTCCGCGGCCAAGCTGTTCAGCGTCTCCGGCACGTGGCGGACCATCGGCGGCGGCCACCGCTTCACCACGCCGGTGCTGGCGGCCGGCCACCGGCACGGCGCGGAGCTGGACGGCCGCCTGGTGCTCGTCGCGCAGGGCGACCTCAGCCTCGGCGGCCGCACGGGGCCGCGCGGGACGCTCGAATACACCGACATCGACCACACCTACGCCAACGACGTGCCCGGCGCGACCCTGACGCCGCAGAACCCGCTGGCGGGAATCGACGAACTGGCCCGCCAGGTGCGGCGGTCCGGCATCACCGGCGTCCGCGGGGACGTCGTCGTCGACTCCCGGCTCTTCACCTCGTCCCCCGGCCTGGACCCCGCCCCCACCCCGCTGATCGTCAACGACAACGTCATCGACCTGCTGACCACCGCGACGTCGGCCGGCCGCCCCGCGCGGCTCACCTGGCGCCCGCACGTCGCCCCGTACCGCGTCGAGTCGCACGTGCGGACCGTCCGGCGGGGCGGCACCACGGACATCGACGTCACCGCCTCGCCCGACGGCACCAGCATCACTCTCACCGGGACGATCGCCGCCGGCGCGAAGCCCGTGCTGCGCGTGTCCCAGGTGCGCGACCCCGACGCCTTCGGGCGGACGGCCCTCATCGAGGCGCTCGGCCGCGCGGGCGTCACCGTCCACGCGCCCGCGACCGGGCCCAACCCGTCCGGCCTGCTGCGGGAGCAGCCCGTACGGGGGCAGCGCGTCGCGGCGTACGTGTCCCCGCCGTACGCGGAGTACGCCAAGGTCATCCTCAAGGTGAGCCACAACCTCGGGGCCAACCTGGGCATCTGCCTGATGGCCGTGCACGCCGGCGGCCACCGCTGCGACGACGGGTTCGGGCCGCTGACCGCCTTCGTCCGCAAGGCGGGGGTGGACCCGCGGCAGGTGCAGCTCCTGGACGGCCGCGGCGGCAACCCGGTGGACCGGATCACCCCGGCCGCGTTCTCCCGGCTGCTGAGGTACTGGGAGCGCACCCCCGAGGCGGCGCGCTTCCGGCGGGCCCTGCCGGTCCTGGGCGTGGACGGCTCCCTCGCCGGCTCCTGCACCCGCGCGGCGTCCTGCCCGGCCCACGGCAAGGTCTTCGCCAAGCCCGGCACGGTCGCGGGCTACGACGCCGTCAACGACCGGCTGGCCGTCGGCGCCCAGACCCTGGCCGGTTACCTGGACGCCGGGCACGGCGGCCGCCACACCTTCTTCATCGGCGTCAACGGGGCGTCCGCGCCCGGCATCGAGGGCGTCCTGGCCATCGGCGAAGACCTCAACCGGATCGCGGCCCTCCTTCAGGAACGGGCAGCCGGCACGGCCCGGTGACGCGTCGCAGTGACGCGTCACCGGGCCGGGGCGTTATGCCGAGACGTGTTACGCCGGGACGTTATGCCGAGAAGTGGCGCCGGGACGTCACAAAGCGGCTGTCATTCCGCCGTCGCAGCGGAAGGCGGAACCGGTGAGGTAACCCGCCCGGTCCGAGCACAAGAAGGCCGCCAGTTCCCCCATCTCCTCCGGTGTGCCGTACCTGCCGACCGGGATGAGGCTCTCCGCGCCCTCGCGGACCTGATCGGCGGTGACACCCCGGTCACGCGCCCGCACCGCATCGACCGCCTGCACGCGCGGGGTGTCGATACGGCCGGGAATGATCGAATTCACCGTGATCCCGTCCGGGGCGAGCGCGTTCGCCAGCAGCTTCATGTACGAATTCACTGCGGAGCGCACCACGGAGGAGACGGCGAGCTCGTGGATGGGCACGATCACCGAGCTCGAAGAGACGTACAGCAGCCTGCCCCACTGCTTCTTCCGCATGCTGCCGACGACCGATTCGACAACCTGCTGTAGCGACAGGAACATCGAGCTGTACGCCTGCGAAAAGTCATCCGCCGTCGCCGTGTCGACCTTCCCGGGCCGGTACCCCGGACCGTTGAGCACGACGATGTCGAATTCCTTCCCGTGCTGCCGCAGCGTGTCCGCAATTCCTTCCGGGCGGGAGAGGTCGAGACCGATCCCGGAGACGCTCGCCGCGCCGGCCGGAACCGTGATGGTCTCCGCTGTCCGGTCGGCCTTTTCCGGATCGCGGCTCGCAAGCGTCACGGCCGCCCCGTGCGCCGCGAGACTCCGCGCGATCCCCAGGCCGATGCCCGATGTTCCGCCCAGCACCAGGGCCGTCGTCTTACGCACCGACCTTTTCCTTTCGATTGGCGGCGGTGGTGAACAGGTGAAGCGCCAGGAGCGCCACCGCGAACCCGATGAATATCAGCACGATGGCGCTGAACCCGGTGATGACCACGCTGTCGAAAACTAGCAGCAGCACGCCGGTGAAGAACATTTTGATGGCACCCTGTACCGCACTGGCCGCGCCGCGGGCCGTCTCCACCGTGGTCATGCTCAGGGTCAGGGTCAGCGGAGCGATCATGCCGGAGATGAAGCCCAGCGCAACCGAGAACAGGCCGATCTTCACCAGGCTGCTGTCCAGGTCCGAGAACGCCGAGACGCCGAATACCACCAGGTAGGCCACGAGGCCCCGGATGTAGGTGTCCTTCGGCGACCAGCTGATCCAGCTGTTGCAGAACGACCCGCAGATGATGGACACCGCGTACAGGATGTAGAACAGGCTGTTGCCCACCGGGCTGACCCCCAGGGCGTCGAACGCGAAGGGTGCCGTCGCGTAGAACGCGATGGTGAAGGAGAAGATCAGCGCGGAGGCAATGCTGTACGACGTGAAGTTGACGTTCTTGAGGACGGTCGTATAGGCCTGCACCTTGCCCGTCGGCCCCTGATTGCGTGCTGATGCCGGATGGGTCTCCGGCATCAGCGAAGCAATCATGATCAGCCCGGCGACGACCGCCGCGGCGAAGAACAAGAACTGCAAGTGCCAGCCGAAGTGGATGCCGATGAAGCTGCCGATCAGGGGAGCCACGGCCGGCGACAGCTGACTTGCCATCGAAAAGTAGGAAAACGCCTTGCGTAGCTTTCCGGGCTCTTGCAGTGTGTCGACGATCAACGCCCGGGATATCACGGTGCACGAGGCGGTACCCAGCGCGGTCAGCACGCGGGAGATGTCCAGAGCGACGATGCTGTGGGCGGTGTATCCCACGAACAGACCCACCGCCGCGACACCGAGCCCCGTCGCCAGGGCGATCTTGCGGCCCTTGACATCGGAGAAACTACCGTAGAAGAACTGTGCCAGACCGAGGACGATCATGTAGAACACGATGAGGTTCTTCATGGTGCCCTGGCCGACCGCCAAGTCCTTCTGGATGGTCGGCAGAGACGGGTTGAAAAAATCTACTGCCATCAAGCCGATGACAACACTGAAAAAAGCGAAGAAGAGTACGCGCACTTCGTTGCTCGTAAACTTCGACTTCGCACCAGACATCTCCGCCGCCTACCTCGTTGGTTTTGCCGTACGTATCTCAGGTCCGTGCCGGGCGGGCCGTACTATCCATTGCTCCCGCTTCTCGACCGGGCGAAGGCCTTCAGGTTCTCCCGGTATGACTGCGCCGGGGTGCCGGCATCGCGGTCGACGATGACGTGCAGGACGTGGACACCGTCACTGTCCTTGATCTTCTCCGCCACGGCGTCCAGCTCGTCGACTGACGTCACCCGGAAGCCCTCCGCCCCGACGGACTCGGCGAACTTCACCCAGTCGTGATCCGGCAGGACGCTCAACTCCGGCAGGTTCTGCCTGTTGTTCATGCGCGTCGCGCCGTAGCTCGCGTTGTCGAAGATTGCGAAGATGATGTTCCGGCGGTACCGGACGGCGGTCTGGATCTCTATGCCGTTCATCAGGGCGCAGCCGTCACCCGAGATGACGAGACCAGGCTCTTCCCGGGCGAACGACACGCCGATGCCGGCGCCGAAGGCCCAGCCCATCACTCCCATGTTGGTGCTGGAGTAGAAGCCGGCGTCGATGTGCGTCGTCCAGTAGTGCGTGGCGAAGGACCGGTGGTTGCCCATGTCCGCAACGCACCAACGGTCGTTCAGCCACTTGTTCAGCGCCACCACCGCACGCGCGGGGTGCATCGTTTCGGTGTCTTCGGGAATGTCCTCCCACAGCGGCGTGCGCTCAGCACGTTCCCGCAGGGCCGCGTTCCCGGCGAATGCTTTGCCGTCCAGGGAGGCCTCCCACCGCTCCAGGAACAGCCGCTCATCGCACAGCAGGGTCCGGGAGCCCGGAGCGAAGTTGCCGATGTCCTCGACCGAAGACGTCACTTCGATGACGTTCCGCGCACTGGAGAGCCCGGCGTCGTAAGCGCTGGTGTTGAACTGCGTGGGACGGCAGCCCAGGAACAGCACCGTTTCGGGAGTCTGCTGGGTAAAGAGTTCGGTCGCCCTCAGGTTGGCCGAGTACCCGAACACGCCGACATTGTTCGGGTGGCTCTCGGTGAAGGCTCCCTTGGCGTCCACGGTGGAGCCCACGAGAATGTCGTGGGATTCGGACAGCCGGGTCAGCAGGTTCCGCACATCCCGCTTGTTGGCGTGCGACCCCACCAGCACGGAGACACTCGCCGAGGCGTTGATCGTAGCGAGCACGCGATCGAGGTCCTGCTCGTCGCACATTGTGCGCGAGGCCGACAACGAGCGGGTACTGACAGCCGATTCCGTGCTGTCCGCGGCCAGCACGTCCGCGGCGTAGGACAGGTACACGGGGCGCGTCGGGCATTCGACGAGCTTCTTCAGCGTGCGGTTCCAGTACCGGATCGGGTGCTCATCGCTCCGCACCTGTAGCGACGAACTCGTCACCGGTTCCAGCACGGCCGCCATGTCGATGCCCGTCGGCGTCACGTCCTGGAGCGCGTCATGGGCGTCGAAGCCCCTGGGGATGTGTCCCGACAGCAGGATGACGGGCGACCGGTCCGCAGCCGCGTTGATCAGTATTCCGACGCTGTTGGCCACACCCGGGCCGTCCAGGGCCATCACCACGCCGGGCCGCTCCGCGGCTCTGGCGTAGCCGTCGGCCATCGCCGTCGCACCGCCTTCGTTGGCGGCGATCACCGGTGCGATCCGGGGATTGCCCTCGCGGTCGGCATCGCGGTAGTTCGACATGAACGCATTGATCATCTTCCCCGGGACCATAAAGAATGTCGAAACACCCTCGTCCCGAAGGGAATCCAGGATCACGCGCGCTACGTTCGGCATCAGTGAGAATCCTCTTCCACGATGTCGGACAGACCGCGGTACCCGAGACCGTCGGAGAAGACGGGCTTGCCGCAGGACTCCTCGATCAGTTCGCGGGTGATGTTGGGGAGGTCGGCGAAGAAGTTGCTCGCCTTGTGGCTGGTGTAGTCCGAGATGTGCAGCTTCTTCGTCAGCCGGGCGCGCAGGTACTTCAGGTAGTCCTGGGTGACTGCGTCACCGACGGAGAGCGTCCACTGAAGAGCGAGGCGCGACACGTCGGAATCGATCTGCGGGTGGGTTCCGCGGTGCACGGCGCGGTAGTCGAAGATCACCAGGTCGCCGGCCTTGCTCGTGATCGTGTTTTCCGGCGTGTATGCGTGGTTGCTGACGATCTCTTCGCGCTCCTCCCGGGAGCGCAGGGGGCTCGACTGGACGATGTCCATGCCCCCGCCGTGGACGGTGTCATTGTCCTGAAGGAAGATGTTGAACATCAGGATCGCGGGGAAGTCGCCGGACTTGTTGACGGGCTTCGACAACATGCGGTCATCGATGTGCCAGCCGATGAGCAGGGCCTTCCGGACGGTGAAGTTCGGGTACAGCAGCAGCGGGCCGACCTTGTTGCTGAGACCTTCCACCATGTCGTCGAACTTCTCGGAGAAGAGGGCGTTCTTCAGCTCGGGGCTCTCCAGGAAGAGGCTCGGCGGCATGGTGCCGTCACCGCGCGAAAGAATGTCCTCCGACACGGTGCGCAGGCGCTGAACGGTCTCCGGATCGAGGTAGTTCTCGATCACGCAGTAACCCTGTTCGGCAAGAGTGTCGAAGTGCTTGGCCTCGAATACCATTCTCAATCCTTAATCGATACTCTGCGATTACGCTGCTTCGACGGGGTGTTCCAGTACGTCCAGGCCGGAGACCTCCGCGCGAATGGTGTCGCCCGGGGAGACCACCGCGGCTCCGGGAGTTCCGGTCGAAATCACGGTTCCGGCCGGGAGCGTGCGGCCGGCCGAGAAGTACTCGATCAGCCGGCCGATGCTGTACTTCATGTTGCTGACGGTGTTGCTCGCGACGATCTCGTCGTTCCGGTATGTGGTGATGCGGATGTCCTTGAGGTCCTCGAACTGCTCCTGGTCCCGCAGGATCAAGGACGGGCCGATGCTCGCGAAGGTGTCGAAGCCCTTGCTCCACGCGATGTACCGGAGGTTCTGCCGGAGGGCGCCCTCATCCGTCATGTCGAGGCTGGTGGTGAACCCGAGCACGTAGTCGAACGCGTCCTCGGCGGAGACGTTCTTGCACGTCTTCCCCAGCACGACGCCCAGCTCCGCCTCGGCGGTGACACGGGAGGACTGCCGCGGAATCCTGATGGCGTCGCCGTTGGCGATCACACAGGTGTAAGGGCGGTTGTACGAGCCCGGGAAATCGTCCTGGGTGGCTTCCAGGTCCTTCGCGTGAGCCAGGAAGTTGAGCCCCGCGCCCCAGATCTGAGGGATGGAGGAGAGCATCAGGGAGTCCCCGAGAGAGACGCGTCCGATGTCGATGCCGTCGTGACCCGCGGCGCGGTGCTCGCGGAACGCGTCGACCAGGAGGGGCATCTTCTCCAGCGAGATGAGCTGAGCGAGATCGATCGGCAACGGCTCGTTCAGCGTGCTCGCCAGCCGGCGGACGGAAGCCTTGTAGCCGTCGTGATCCTCGAGGACGACGTCCTGCTGCTGATCGACTACGTGCGGGTAAACCTTCACGTTCACTGTGCTACTCCGTCTCGAAAAGGGACTTCGCGATGGCTTCGATGTCGGTGCCCGACAGGTCCCGCTGATAGGCCGTCGGCTTCACCGCTTCCATCAGCTGCGTGGGGCTGAGCGAGTACTTTTCGGCCGCGGCGGTGATGGCGGGGAAGTTCTTGGAGTGCAGCCCGTACAGCGCGCCGAGAACCTGGAGCTCGCGGTCGGACTTGATCGTCTCCAGCCGGGAGACGCAGTGCTCGCTGGTGCGGGCGAGCGCGTCCGTGTTGTAGATGCGCTTGCCTTCCTGTACCTCCAGCACCCCGGCCATGTGCTCCAGCACGGCGTTGCCGGCATCCCGGCCGAGCCCCGCCAGCGTGCAGTCCACGATCGAGGCGCCGTTGTTCATGGCGGCCAGGGAGTTGGCGTTGGCCAGCCCCAGGTTGTTGTGCCCGTGGAAGCCCAGCGGCGTCTTCAGCTGACGCGATGCCTCGCCGAAGAGCTGTGCCGTGCGCTCGGGCAGGAACTGCCCCACCGAGTCGACGAAATACAGGCCGTCGAGGTCGCAGGAGTTCTCGATCCGGGTGGCGATCTCCACGGCCTTTTCGGTGTCGTAGACATGGGACTTCATCAAGTTGACGAAGACCGTCAGGCCGAGCTCCTTGGCGCGGGCGACGTGGTCGTACACATTCTCGTACGACGTCATGTCGGAGCCGATGCGGGTGTACTTCATGCCGGCGTCGGCCAGCGGCTCCAGATCCGCGGGGTAGGTGTAGTCCGCCACCGCGAACATGCCCCAGTTGCGGTCTTCGGGCAGGAGTCGCGACGCGATCCCGCACCACTCCAGATCGGTGATGTTTGATTCGGCGATCGTGTTGCCCCGGATGCCCAGGCCATGACCGACTTCAATCCATTCCACACCCGCCGAACTGATCTCGGTGAGCAGGGTTTCGATCGTCTTCATATCGAACTGGAAATTTACGGAGTAAGCACCGTCACGTACGGTGCAGTCCATGATGGTGTGCTGGTTCGGCTGCGGGAGCGGTGTGCGCCTCTGGTTCATTGGCATGACTCTCTGCTTGTTGGTTACCCATGGGCAGCGCGATAGCGCGCGCCGCATGGGCACGGAACATGGGAGAGGCCGTTATGGCGGATCACTGAAATCGGCCTCGGCGGCTATGAAGATGCTCGGCAGAAGGGCAGCCCGATATGACCGTGCTGATACAGGACGGTTCTCAAAAGGGCGAATCAACGGGCGGCAACGCGAAAACGTTGCGCGGTGATGTTTATGCCGATGGCGAAGTCGGGTGAGAAGGTGGGCGCATGGGCCGCTTCGACGTTCGCAGACATGGATCTTCAGGCATGCTCACGGCAGTCTTCCCCCTGACTGTCACGGCTGTCCAAGTGCACTGACCGTATGGGCTCGCCCCCATGCGGAAGCGGCCTCGGTGATCACTCAAGCAACATACCTGTGTACCCCGCAACTACCGTCGGATTTTTTGAAACGCTCTTTACGCGCTTTGCGATCCGATGAGGCGCTGCCGGTCAGCCCTCGATGTGCTGTCTGTCCGCCGCCATCCGATTTCGTCAAGGGCATCCCGGTGGCGGGGGTTTCGGCCGCCGTGATGTGAGCGCAGTGGGCTGACTGGCCGTCATATGGCGGGATTTTGTGAACCGGCGGTGCGACGTTTGCAGTGGCAGCGTCCGGCAGTGTCCCGGCAGCGTCCGACGGTGCCCTGATGCCGGCAGCGCCGTAGGCAGAGCCGTTGCCTAGCATGGCGCGATGGACATCTCCCGCCTTCCCGCAGACGCACGGCAGCGACGCAGCGCGGAGATCCGCGCGTTCCTGCGCTCGCGACGGGCCCGGCTGTCGCCGGAGGACGTGGGCATGGCCGCGGGCAGCGGCGGGCGGCGTACGCCGGGGCTGCGCCGGGAGGAGGTGGCGGTGCTCGCCGGGGTCGGCGTCTCCTGGTACACGTGGCTCGAACAAGGCCGTGAGATCAACGTGTCGGGGGACGTCCTGGACGCCGTCGCGCGAGTGCTGCGGCTCGGCGCCGCCGAGCGCGAGCACCTGTATGTGCTGGCCGGGCTCAACCCGCCGCAGGCGCCCTCCGTGGACCGGGAGGTCCCGTCCGGGCTTCAGCGCGTGATCGACGGCTGGCTGCCGCGCCCCGCCTACGTCATCGACCGGCACTGGACGTTCGCCGCCGTCAACCGGGCCGCCCGGCTGGTGTTCGGGTACGGCGAGACGGACCACAGCTGTCTGGTGAGCTTCTTCACCAACGCCCGCCACCGCGCGTCGCTGTGCCACTGGGAGGACGCGGCGCGGGAGATCGCCGGCCGGTTCCGCGCCGACGCGGCCCGTTACCCGGACGACCCGGAGTTCAGCCGGATCGCCTCCGACCTGTGCGCGGCGAGCCCCGCCTTCGCCGGGATCTGGGCCGAACACCCCGTCGGCAGCGGCACGTCCCACGGCCTCAAGACCCTCGACCACCCGGAGGCGGGCGAGCTGGTCTTCGAGTACACCACGCTGCCGCTCGCCGACCTGCCCGGTCACCGGCTGCTGCTGTACACCCCGGCACCGGGTGCCGCCACCGAGGAGCGGCTGGCCGCGCTGCTCGGCGTACCGGAGCCGGTCGCCGGCTGAGGGTCGCGCCGGCTGAGGGCTGCACCGTCCGAGGGCCGCGCCGTCCGAGGGTGGTGGTGGCAGACCCAGGTTCGACCGGCACTGCCAGGCCCGGACGCCCGCGCCGAGGATCGTCGGCATGAAGCGATTCACGAACAAGACGGTCCTGATCACCGGCGGCACCAGCGGCATGGGGTTCGCCACCGCGCGCAGGCTCCTCGACGAGGGCGCCTACGTCGTCATCACCGGGCGCGACCGGGCACGCCTGGACGCCGCCGTGGCCCGGCTCGGCGCCGCCCCCGGGCGTGTCCTCGCGGTGCGGGCGGACGTGGCCTCCCGGGCGGACCTCCAGTACCTGATGCGGGAGACCGAGACCTGGCGCGGCGGACTCGACGTGGTCTTCGCCAACGCGGGCACCGGGATCTTCAAGCCGAGTGCCGAACTGACCGAGGAGGACGTCGACCGCACGATCGACGTCAACTTCAAGGGCGTCTTCCACACGATCCACACGGCGCTGCCGCTGCTGCGGGACGGCGGCGCGGTCGTCATCAACGCGTCCTGGACCCTGTACCGGGGACTGGCCGTCGCCTCCGTCTACTCCGCCACCAAGGCCGCCGTGCACAACCTCGCCCGCACCCTGGGCGCGGGCCTCGCCCCCCGCGGGATCAGGGTCAACTCCGTGAGCCCCGGCTACATCGACACGGAGATGTACCGGGATGCCAACCCCGGTCCGGACGCCGAGGCCCGCAACGCCGCCGAGGTGCCCCTCGGCAGTCTCGGC
The DNA here is from genome assembly GCF_003626645.1 of Streptomyces klenkii. Classification (GTDB taxonomy): domain Bacteria; phylum Actinomycetota; class Actinomycetes; order Streptomycetales; family Streptomycetaceae; genus Streptomyces; species Streptomyces klenkii. The sequence continues at coordinate 19,002 of NZ_RBAM01000020.1, forward strand.
CATCCCGACGACGTCGCGGCGGCCGTGGCCTTCCTGGCGTCCGACGACGCCTCGTACATCACCGGCCAGGACCTCGTCGTCGACGGCGGTCTCGTCGGCTGCGTCCCCGCGGCATGACGGGGCGTACGAGGGCGCGTACGACAGGGCGTGCGACGGTGCGTATGACAGGGCGTACAACGCGACATACGACGGAACAGACGACGGAACAGACGACGGAACGTGCAACGGTGCGTCCCTCGGTGGCGCACCCCCGCGCGAGCGGGCCCGGACGGCAATCCCGGCCCGCCGTCGCCCTGTTCGCCGTTCTCCTGGCGATGCTGGTCCTCCCGACCTCGGTGACCGGGTCGGGCGTGGCGCTCCCGCACATCGGACGGGACACGGGCGCGCCGCCGGACGCGTTGCAGTGGGTGATGCACGGCTACAACCTGGCCTTCGCGAGCCTCCTCCTCGCCTGCGGCTCGCTGGCCGACCGCTTCGGCCGGCGCCGCGTGTTCGCCGCGGGCGGGGTGCTGTTCGCGGCGGCGTCGCTGGCGAGCGCCCTGGCGGACGGCATCGTGCTGCTGGACGTGGCGCGCGGCGCGGCCGGCGCCGGTGCGGCCGCTCTGCTGACCGGCGGCAGTTCCCTGCTGGCCGCGGCCTTCGACGGCGCCGCGCGTACGCGGGTGTTCGCCGCCGTGGGCATCGTGACGGGCGGCGGGCTCGCCCTGGGGGCCATGGCGGCGGGTGCGCTGGCGGACGCCCTGGGGTGGCGGTCGTTCTTCGGGCTGCACGCGGCGCTGATGTTGCTGGTCCTGTGCGCCGTGCCGTTCCTGCCCGAGTCGCGCGGCGCGTCGGCGGCGCGGGTGGACCGGATGGGGACCGTGCTGTTCATCGCCGCCCTCTTCCTGCTCATGCTCGGCACGGTCGAGGGGCCGCGGTGGGGCTGGGGCAGTGCCGGGGTACTGGGGCTGCTCGCCGGATCGGGGCTGCTGATGGGGCTGTTCGTCCTGGTGGAGCGGCGCGTCCGGCACCCGATGCTGGACCTGGGGCTGCTGCGCAACAAGGGGTTCATGGCGCTGTGCCTGATACCCGTGGTGGTTTCGTTCTCGTTCGTGGTCCTGCTCCCGCTGCTGCCGGAGTACCTCGTGGTCGCGCACCGCTCCTCCAGCCGGGCGGCGGGCGCCACGATGCTGCTGATGACGCTGCCGATCCTGGTCACCCCGCTGCTGGCCGGCCGGCTGATCCGGTGGGGGATGCCCATGCGGACCGTGCTCGGGCTCAGCCTGGTGTGCCTGACCGCGGGCGTCGCGTGGCTCGCCGCCGTCCTGCGGCCGGACGCGGGCCCGGCGGAGCTCGCCGGCCCGCTGCTCGTGCTCGGGGCCGGGCTCGGGCTCAACTTCGGCCTGGTGGACGGCGCGGTCCTGACCGTCGTCGCGCCCGGGGCCACCGGAACGGCGGCGGGCTTCCTCAACACGCTGCGGCTGGGCAGCGAGGCCGTCGTCATCGCCGCGGCCGGCGCGGCACTGGCCGGCATGACGCGCGACCGGCTGAGCGGCGTCCCGGAGCGGTTCCCCGGCTACGGCGGGACGGCCGGCGACCTGGCCGGCAGCGTGACCGCGGGAGACCTCGCCGGCCCGCTCTCCGCACTGCCGGCCGGGGCCCGGGAGGAGTTCGCCGGCCTCGTCTCCCACGGACTCACCGGTGCCTGGCAGGCGGTCCTGTGGGCGAGCGCGGCGGTCTGCGCGGCCCTGTCCGTGGCGATCGCCGCCATGCTCCCGCGCGGGCGGGGCAGTTCGGGAGGCACCGATTCGGACGCACGTACGCCGTGATGGTCTGATACGCCTACGCACGCACAGCGCGTCAGCCGTCACGAGACGGTGCGACAAGGGGGGATCCGGCCGTGAACAACGCCAGCACCGTCATCGGGATCGTGATCGTCGCTCTGGTGATACGCAGGCAACTGCGCACCCGGCCCGTGCACGGCAAGGGCGGTGTGGTGCTGCTCGGGTTCCTCGGTGCGATGGGGGTGCTCGCGTTCGCCTTCGGGGTGGCCTCCGTGGTGAAGGAGCACGCGCTGGGCGCCGCCACCATCGCGCTCGTGGCCACCTGCTTCCTCGTCGCGGCCGGGTTCGGCGTGGTGCGGGCCCGCACGGTCAAGGTGTGGCGGGCGCCCGAGGGACAGCTGCTGCGCAAGGGGGTGCCGGCCACCACTGCCCTGTGGCTCGTGTCCATCGCGGTGCACATCGGCCTCGACAAGTGGATCGACCACACCACGCGGACCGGCCTGCTCGGGGCCTCGACGGTCTACCTGTACCTGGCGGTGACGCTCGCCGTGCAGGACTTCCTGGTACGGCGCCGGGCCGCGTCCGTGGCCTGACGGCGCGGCGCCGCCTCGGGGGAGACGATGCCGCCCGCCGGGCTGACGCCGCAGGTCCTGTGCGGGGCCGGTCACGGTCCCGCTGACCGGCCGGCGCCGGCCGCGGCGCCGCAGACGTCGCGCAGCCGGGTCTCCTCCGCGATGACGTCGCCGAGGCGCCGGACGCCCTCGCGGATGCGCTCCGGCGGCGGGTAGCAGAACGACAGGCGCATGTGGGCGCGCCCGCCGCCGTCGGCGAAGAAGCCCGTGCCGGGTACGTAGGCGACGCGTGCGGCGACGGCCCGCGGCAGCATGGCCTTGGCGTCCAGGCCTTCCGGCAGGGTGGCCCACACGAAGAAGCCGCCGGCCGGGGCCGTCCAGGTCACGCCCAGGGGCATGTACGCGGCGAGGGCGTCCAGCATCGCGTCGCGCCGCTCGCGGTACATCTCCCGGAAGGCCTTGATCTGGTCCTGCCACGGCTGGGTGCGCAGGTAGCGGTCGACGGCGAGCTGGGTGAACGGCGACTGGGACAGGATCGCCGACTCGGCCGCGAGCACCAGCTTGTCCCGTACGGCCGCGGGCGCGAGGGCCCAGCCGACGCGCAGCCCCGGCGCGAACGTCTTGGAGAACGAGCCCAGGTAGACCACGTCGTGCCCGCGGGCCGCATCCGCGCGCAGCGCGCGCACCGGCTCGCCGTCGTAGCGCAGCAGCCCGTACGGGTTGTCCTCCAGGACCAGCACTCCGGCGCGCCGGCAGACGTCGAGGACACGGGGCCGCCGCGCGGCCGACAGCGTCACGCCGGCCGGGTTCTGGAACGTGGGCACCGTGTAGAAGAGCTTGGGGGCGCGGCCTTCGGCGCGCAGCCGGGCGAGGACGGCGGACAGCGCCTCGGGGATGACGCCCTCGCCGTCCATGGGCACGTGCGCGATCCGGGCCTGGTACGCGGCGAAGGTGTTGATGGCCGTCACGTAGGTGGGCGCTTCGGTGACCACCGTGTCGCCCGGGTCGAGGAAGATCCTGGCGACCAGGTCCAGGGCCTGCTGCGAGCCGCTGGTGACCACGACGTCGTCGGGGCGGGCGGCGATGCCCTCCAGGGCCATGACGTCGCAGATGCTCTCCCGTAACGACGCGACGCCCTGCGCGGACCCGTACTGGAGCGCGACCGCCCCCTCGCGCAGCACGAGATCGGCTGTCACGGCGCTGACGGTCTCCAGCGGCAGCGCCGAGACGTTGGGCATCCCGCCCGCCAGCGACACCACTTCGGGCCGGGCGGCGACCGCGAACAGGGCCCGCACCTCGGAGGCGATCATCCCGCTCGTGCGGGCGGCGAAACGGCCGCGCCACGGATCGGGCACGGGGAGTCTCCCCGGACGTCCCCCGGGCGGACCTGACGGGACGTCGGACTGCGTGTGCATCGGCCGTGCTCCTCACCGTGACCTCGGAACGGACCCCGAGGGTAGTGAGCGCGACGGCCGCCGTTTCCGGCCCTTCACCCGTCCGGGTGAAGGGCCGGGGGTGCGGGGTGCGGGCGGCTACTTCGGCGGAGCCACCGGCACGGACGCCCGCACGTGGTGCAGGTGCACCACGACGTCGAAGGCGCGGCCCAGCGCGAGCGACGGAGCCGGGTCGTTGGGGTAGCGGCCGGGGATGACGAACGTGGGGCGCGCCGTGGTCAGCCAGCCGTTGACGACCGGGTCGCGGCCGGCGGCCCGCAGGTCCACGTAGAAGTCGCGGTGGCGCACCTTGTCGAGGGTGTACTCGTTGCTGCCGGGCGCCGCCGGGCCGACGCTGTACGTCCCTTCCCCGCCCGTCGCCGTCCGGGCGCGGTAGTCGCCGCCGTAGAGGGAGGTGCCGACGGCGAGGTACTTGCGGCCGGCGAGCTCGCGCAGGTCCGCGCCCATCGTGACGGGGTAGGCCTCGGGCATCACGGTCTCGTAGCAGACGTGCCCGTCGTGGGCCGAGACCGCGATCCGCTCGCCGGTCTGCCGCTGCCACCACACGGCCGTCTCGGCCATGGTCCGGTCGCGCAGGCGGCTCGCCGCCTTCGCCTGCGCCGGGTCGCTCCAGTCGACGGTGTACTCCGCGGCCATGTGCGCGATCACCCGGGCCTCCTGGAGCACCCAGGCGTCCTGCTTCCCGGCCCCGGCGAGCAACTGGTAGGCGGCGTCCGCGTCCTTCGCCATCGTCTTGCGCTCGGCGATCGGCAGGGCGTTGTACGCCGCCATGCGCGCGGCGACCCCGGTGGGCAGGGCGCGCAGCGCGGCGTAGTGGCGGCGCAGACCGGGGGCGAGGGCGGGTTCGTTGTGCTCGGCCCAGGTGAGGATGCGCTCGTACTGCTCGGGGTCGGCGTCGGAGTAGTCCAGGCCCACGACCCGGACCTGGTGCCCGCCGCCGCGGTTGTGCTCGCGCATCCAGCTGAACAGGTGGGCGAGTTCCTCGGTGTTCAGGAGGGAGTACCCGTCCTGGAACTCGTCCCGCATGATCTGCCGGACGTCGCCCTCGCCGGTGCTCAGGTACGTGTTCAGGCGGGTGGCCGCCGACCAGCTGATCTCCATGGCGTACGCGGAGAAGCCCTCGTGCTCGGCAAGCTGCCGGAACAACCGCTCCTTGACGGTGAACACTTCCCGCGAACCGTGCGAGGCCTCGCCGAGGCCGACGATGTCCGCGCCCCGGGTCAGCTGCCCGAACGCCCGCAGGTCCGCGGTGGACCCGCCCGGCTCGGCGCTGCGCAGGGGATGGGCGTACCGCTCCAGACCGGCCACGACAGCGCGGTCGTTGTCGGCGGCCGGGGCGGGCCGGTTCCCGGCCGCCGGCGTGACCGCCGACGCGCCACCTGTGGCCGGGCCCAGAAGGGCCGTCAGGGCGAGCGCCGCGGTCACGGCCGGTGCGAGTGCGAGGGAACGCCGTCGTGATATGTGTGCCATGCAGCTGTTATACAGGGTGCCGCGAATCCCACTTGCGGGCTGATCGCAACCGGGCTGGGGTAGGTCCATGTTCATGAACAAGACCCGGCACCGGCGCATCCCGCGCCCCGTACGCCACCGCGTGGCCCTGAGCGCCCTGACCTTACTGGCGGCGACCGCAATTGCTCCCGCCGCCCACGCGGCCCCCGCCCCCTCCGTCGCGCCCGCTCCCTCCGCTGCGCCCGCGTCCCCCGTCACGTGGCAGCCGTGCGCCGAAGCACCCGACGGATACCCCGTCCAGTGCGGCACGATGCGCGTACCGCTCGACTGGAAGAAGCCGGCCGGAGAGCGGACCGACGTCAAGGTCGCCCGCGTACCGGCCCGCGACCAGGCGCACCGCATCGGCGCGCTGTTCTTCAACCCCGGCGGCCCCGGCGGGCAGGGCGCCTCCATGCTCGCCTACGGGTATGCCGACACGCTGTTCAAGGGGCCGTTGCGGGACCGGTTCGACATCGTCAGCCTCGACCCGCGCGGCACCGGCGGCAGCCGGGCGCTGGACTGCGGGCCGGTGCTCGACCCCGGCCAGGTCGTCCTGCCCAAGAACCCTGGCGAGTACGAGGAGATGAAGCGGAACAGCCGGTCCCGCGGCGAGCGGTGCCTGGCCCGCCACGGCGACCTCGTCCGCCACGTCGACACCGCCTCGGTCGCCCGCGACATGGACGCCTTCCGCGCCGCGCTCGGCGAACAGCGCCTCACCTACCTCGGCGTGTCCTACGGCACCTACCTCGGCGCGACCTACGCCCAGCTGTTCCCGCACCGGATCCGGGCCATGGTGCTCGACGGCCCGCTCGACCACGCCTCGGGCGCCACCCGCCTCATGCTGGAGGAAGCCTCCGTCATGGAGGGCGAGTTCGACCGCTTCGCGGTGTGGTGCGCCCGGGACACCGCGTGCGCCCTGCACGGCGAGGACGCGGGGAAGGTCTACGACCGCGTCGTGGCCCGCGCCGACCGCACCCCGATCCCCGCGTCCGGCGCGAAGGGGAAGCCCGCCGTCAACGGCGACTGGATCCGGATGGCACTGCCCAACCAGCTCGTGCGCATCCGCCTGCTGGAGGAGGCCATGGGCTTCGACGCGTGGGCGAAGCTGGCCGAGCGGCTGGCCGCCGCGGACCGGCGCAACGACGCCACGGGCCTCGTCGAGGGCGGAAGCTACGTCGGCGATCAGGAAAGCGCCTACACCGCCGTCTCCTGCTTGGACTTCCCGCCGCAGTTCACCGGCTACGCCGACGCGGCGGCCCGCCTCGCACAGGCCCGCAAGACCGCTCCGCGCACGGGCGCGGCCGTGGAGGGCTGGGTCATCTCCGCCAGCTGCGCGGACTGGCCCGTCGAGCCGACCAGCCCGTGGCAGCCGACGACAGTGCGCGGCGCGCCGCCGATCCTGATCGCCGCCAACACCCATGACCCGTCCACGCCCCTGGCCGGCGGCCGCCGCCTCCAGCAGCAGATCGCCGGCAGCCGGCTGCTGGTCACGGACGTGAACGGCCACGTCTCCTACTTCAACTCCGCCTGCGCGCGGGAGCGCGAGACCGCGTACCTGATCAGCACGGAGATGCCGGCGCGGCTCACCTGCCCGGCCCCGTAGGCCCGTAGGCAGGACCTGCCCGGGCGGGCCGTCCCGGCCGGGCAGGACCGCGTTCAGTCGCCGAGGGCGAGCCGCACGCCGAAGGCGGCGATGACGGTGCCGGTGATCCGGTCGAGGACGCGGCGCGCCGAGGGCTTCCGGAGGGTGGTGCGGAGCGCCCGCGCGAAGGCGATCAGGACGGCCGCCCAGAGCGAGGCGAGCACGATGTGCACGCCGGCCAGCAGGGTGCCGGTCGCCACGTGCGGGGCGCCGGCCGGGATGAACTGCGGCAGGACGGCCACGTAGAAGGCGCCCATCTTGGGGTTGAGCAGGTTGGTCACGGTGCCCCGGCGCCAGCCGGCCCGGAAGCCGCCGGTGGCGTCGGGCGCATCCGTGTCACCGGCGTCACCGGCTTCGTCGGCGTTGCGAGTGGGACCGGCGGTGCCGGATTCCGCACCGGCCCGCCGGCGCAGGGCCGGTATCAGGATCCGGCCGCCCATCCACACCAGGTACGCGGCCCCCACCCAGCGGAGGATCGTGTAGGCGAGGTGGGAGGCGGTCAGCAGGGCGGTGATGCCCAGCGAGCTGAGCACGCCCCAGACGAGGGTGCCGGTCTGGATCCCGAGCACCACGCCCCAGGCGCGCCTGCGGTGACCGAAGGCGGCGGTGCGCAGGATGAGGGCGGTGTCGAGGCCGGGCGTGAGGGTGAGGAGCCCCACGATCAGGGCGAAGGACCCCAGGGCGGAGAGTGTGATCATGGGCGGTCACTGTACTGCCGGAACCGTGAACTCCCTATTTTCTGCCCGGAATCGGGCAGGAATCCAAGATATCGTCGATCGAATGACAGAGCTGATAGGAACGATCGAGTGCATTTGGCGCTATCCGATCAAATCGACGGGTGGGGAACGGCTGGAGCGCGCGGACGTCGGCCCGCGCGGTCTCGAAGGCGACCGCCTGTACGCGGTGCGGGACGCCGAGGGCAGGTTCGGCTCGGGGAAGAACACCCGCCGCTTCCGCCGCATGCCGGGCCTGCTGGACCTGCGCTCCCGCTACCCGGACGGGCCGGCGGGCCGCCCCGAACTCCTGGACCCGTACGGCACGGCCGTCCCCGATCCGACCGCGTACCTCCGCCGCCACCTGGGCCGGGACGACGTCGGCCTCGCCCGCGAGGAGGCCGTCTCCCACTTCGACCAGCTCCCCCTCAGCGTGCTCACCACCGCCACCCTCGACTGGGTGCGCGCGGCCGTCCCCGGCGTCCCGGTCGACGAACGGCGCTTCCGCCCGAACCTCGTGGTCCGCACCCCGCCGGGCACCCGCCCGTTCGCCGAGGACGAGTGGTTCGGGCGCACGGCACGGATCGGCGATGCCCTGCGCGTGGAGTTCGTCCGCTCCAGCGAACGCTGCGTCACGGTCAACGAAGCCCAGCAGGACCTCCCGCACTCGCCCCTGATCCTGCGAGCCGTCGCACGAGCACACGACACCCGCCTGGACGCCCTGGCCACCGTGGTGACACCGGGCCCGGTGAGAACCGGAGACGGCGTCCGTCTGACGTGACGCCGTCCGACGTGACGCCGCCTGGCCGGCCGGCGCGAAAAACCCTTGGCGGCCCGGATCCGTCTGCTCCTAGAGTGGCCGGTGTCCAGGTGCGCAAGCGGGACCTACTTCGACTTCTCATCGGGAGGCCGCGGGTTCGAATCCCGCCGCCGGCACAACGCGCCGGCGTAGCTCAGGGGACAGAGCGCCTTGTCGGTTCCGCCGCCTCGATCTCTGGACAGCAGTATTCACGCACCTCCCGGTGCGCGGGCCACGGCTCCTTCGTTGTGTTCGAATCCATGCCGTGGCCGTACAGAACTCGGGAGGCGCGGCACCGGGGCGTCCGGTGCGCAGGTGACGGTTACTTCCGGGACAGCCGGTCGCGGGTTCGAATCCCGTCCCAGCTTCGGGCTGGTGTAGCTCAGTTCGGCAGAGCAGCTGTAATACGTACCGTCGCCGACCTCCGACCTCGGACGCCCCCGCCGTGCTTCCCCGGATGAATTCGGGGGAATTCACATGGCACGCTTCAACACCCGTACGCCCAAGCCTGAACTCAAGCCTGAGCTCAAGCCCGGGGCGGCCCGGCCCGCCTCGCCCGTGACCACGACCGGGCGCACCCGTACGCACCTCGGCGGCAAGGGCTACGCGCGGGACGAGCGGTCCGAGCTGTTCCTGCTCGCCGTCGCCAACTTCGTCTCCCAGCAGACGTATCACGAGAGCGCCGCCGGCCGTGATGACCGGTTCGCCGCGCTCGTGCGCAAGCTCGCCGTCGAGGACGCCGCATGGACCGCCGGCCTCCTGCGCTGGCTGCGCGGCGACGGCCGGATGCGTACCGCCTCCCTCGTCGGCGCCGCCGAGTACGTCAAGGCCCGGCTCGACGCCGGCGCCACCGACGGCCCCACGAACCGTCAGGTCGTCGACTCCGTGCTGCGCCGCGCGGACGAGCCCGGCGAACTGCTCGCCTACTGGACCTCCGCCCACGGCCGGAACGTGCCCAAGCCGGTCAAGCGCGGCATCGCCGACGCCGTGCGGCGCCTCTACACCGGCCGCAACCTCCTGAAGTACGACACCGCCTCCAAGGGCTACCGCTTCGGCGACGTCCTCAACCTCGTCCACCCCACGCCCGATCCGGACAAGCCTTGGCAGGGCGGCCTCTTCCAGTACGCCCTGGACCGCCGGCACAACCCCGACACCGCCGCCCCGCCCGCCTCCGACCGCACCCTCACCGCGCACCACGCGCTGATGGCCCTGCCCGTCGCCGAACGCCGCGCCCTGCTCAGCGCACCGGGCGGCGCCGAGCGGCTCGCCGAGGCGGGCATGACCTGGGAGGCGCTGGCGGGCTGGCTCCAGGGCCCGATGGACGCGGCGGCCTGGGAGGCGATCATTCCGTCCATGGGGACCATGGCCCTGGTCCGCAACCTGCGCAACTTCGACCAGGCCGGCGTCAGCGACGAGGTCGCCCGGCAGGCGGCCGCGCGGATCGCCGACCCGGAAGAGGTCGCCCGGTCCGGGCAGTTCCCCTTCCGGTACCTGGCCGCGTACCAGCACGCACCGTCGCTGCGCTGGGCCCACCCCCTGGAGCAGGCCCTCGGCCACTCCCTGGCGAACGTGCCCGCGCTGCCCGGCCGGACCCTGATCCTGGTCGACCGCTCCGGCTCCATGTGGTCGCCGCTGTCCGACCGTTCCCAGCTCAACCGCGCCGACGCCGCCGCGATCTTCGGCACGGCCGTGGCGCTGCGCGCGGCCGGCGCCGACCTGGTCGAGTTCGGCACCACCAGCGCGCCCGTGACGTACGGCCGGGGCGAGTCTGTCCTCAAAGTGCTGGAGCGCTTCGGGAGCCTCGGCGGCACCGACACCACCGAGGCCGTGCGCCGGCACTACCGCGGCCACGACCGGGTCCTGATCGTCACCGACGAGCAGGCCTCGTACCACCACGCGGGAGACCCGGCCGGGCAGGTGCCGGACCGCGTCCCGGTCTACACCTGGAACCTCGCCGGCTACCGGCCCGGCCACGGTCCCTCGGGGTCGGCCGGCCGGCACACCTTCGGTGGGCTCACGGACGCGGCCTTCAGCGTTGTGCCGCTGCTGGAACGCGGCCGGGACGCCCGCTGGCCCTGGGAGGGCTGAACCGCGGCAGCATCCGCGTCCGCCGTGTCCGCGTCCGTCGCGGCGGGGTCCCGGAGTGCCCGGGGACCCCGCCCGTGGAGCCCTAGGACGATATCGACCACTTCAGCTGCGCCGGTGCCGACGCCGGGCTTCCGGTGTACTTCGTGGTGTACGCGGGCGCCTTGCCGTAGTCGTCGCCCCCGCTGCCCAGGTACCAGCCGTTCCCCTCGTTCTTGACGAGCTTGGTGGAGGCGTCGTAGGACCACTTGAGCTGCGGGGGAGCGGAGGCCGGGTCGCCCGTGTACTTCGTCGTGTACGCGGGGGCCTTGGCGGAGTCGCCGCCGCTGCCGAGGTACCAGCCGTGCGCCTCGTTCTTGATGAGCTTGGTGGAGGCGTCGTAGGTCCACTTGAGGTTGCCGGGCGCCGACGCCGGGTCGCCCGTGTACTTGGAGGTGTACGCGGGCGGCTTCGCGGAGGAGGTGTCACTGCCGCTGTCGAGGTACCAGCCGTTCCCCTCGTTCTTGATCGGTGCTGCTGAGGCGGATGAGGCCGGCGAGGAGGAGGCCGGTGAGGAGTCCGCCGGCGAGGGGGAGTCGGCCCGGCCCGTGCCGGGGGCCAGGGCCACCAGTGTTGCGGCGGCTGCGGCCGCGAGGATCGCGGACCGCCGGGCGAGCGGGAGCGGGTGCACTGGCATGGTCGTCCTGCCGTTTCTGCGCGTGATTTCGGGGAGGCGAACGGTTCGCCTCAGAACCGCACTGTCGGCAATGAGCATGGGCCGGGCGGCCGTTCCGTACCTACCGGAACCGTTGCCCACCACCGGTTCGTGCATGGGCATACGGCTCCGCCGCGTGCGCGGACGCGGCGCCGCGCGTTCGGGGGCGCCGGGCGTGCGGCGCGCTGACCGGGCGGCAGAATGGGCCCCCACGGTGGACGGACGCGAGACGGACACGAGAAGGGACGCATGCCCGGTGACTTCGATCGCAGCAGCCGGAGGCTCCATGAACCGGCGGAACGGACCGCAACGCCCGTACGACGTCGTGCTCTTCGGCGCCACGGGGTTCGTCGGCCGGCTCACGGCCGAATACCTGCTGGCCCACGCTCCGGAGGGGTTCCGGTGGGCGCTCGCCGGGCGCAGCCGGACGAAGCTGGAGCAGCTCCGCGAGGGGCTGGCCGCGCTCGACCCCGTACGGGCCGCCGAGCCGGCTCTCATCACCGCGGACGCGGCCGACCCCGCCGCCATGCGTGAACTGGCCGAGTCCGCGCACGTCGTCGCCTCGACCGTCGGCCCGTACATCCGCTACGGCCGGGAGCTGGTGGCGGCCTGCGCGGAAGCCGGCACCGACTACACCGACCTCACCGGCGAGCCGGAGTTCGTCGACCTCACGTACCTGCGCCACGACGCGCAGGCCCGCAGGAGCGGCGCCCGGATCGTGCACGCCTGCGGCTTCGACTCGGCCCCGCACGACCTCCTCGCGTACTTCACCGTACGGCAGTTGCCGGAAGGGGTGCCGCTGACGGTCGACGGCTTCGTCCGGGCGTCGGGCATTATCTCCGGCGGGACGCTGGCCACGTCGCTGCTGATCGCCGCGCGGCAGCGCCAGGCGAAGGCGGCGGCGCGGGAGCGGAGCCGGTACGAGCCGTCGCCCGCCGGGCGGCAGGTGCGCGCTCCGCTGGGGGCGCCGCGGTTCAGCAAGGAGACGGGCACGTGGGCGCTGCCGCTGCCCACGCTCGACCCCCAGGTCGTACGCCGCTCGGCCGCCGCGCTGGAGCGGTACGGCCCCGACTTCCGCTACCGGCACTACGCGTCCGTGAAGAGGCTGCCCGTGGCCCTGGCCGGGACGGCCGGCCTGGGCGCGCTGGCGGCGGCCGCGCAGGTGGCCCCCGTCAGGTCCTGGCTCTCCCGTCTCTACGAGCCGGGCAGGGGGCCGGGCGCGGAGCAGCGGGCCCGCGCCTGGTTCCAGGTGCGGGCCGTCGGCGAAGGGGGCGGGCGGCGCGTGTTCACCGAGGTCACGGGCGGCGACCCCGGTTACGGCGAGACGGCGAAGATCCTGGCGGAGGCGTCGCTGTGCCTCGCCCTGGACGACCTGCCGGAGACGTCGGGGCAGGTCACGACGGCCGTGGCGATGGGGGACGCGCTGACCGGGCGGCTGGAGGCGGCGGGCATCCGCTTCCGGGTCCGCTACAGCGGCTGACGCGCCGGCCTCAGCACTGAGGGCGCTTGCCGTGGTTGGCGGCCTTGCCGCGGCGGGCCCTCTTCTTGCGGCGTCGCTTGGAGGACATGGGGGTGTCTCCTCTCGTGGACTTCCGCTAAATCTATCCCGTTATGAGGTGGTCTGCCCGTTCTGATCGTGCGGGCCTGGTTCCTTCGAAGGAGCCGCCGTATCCGCCGAAAGGGCCGTCGTATCCGTTTCCGCAGCCGTAGCCGCATCCAGCAGCCGCTCGACCTCGGCGACGACGATGCCGGGTTCCGCCGTCGGCACCATGTGGTCCGCGTGCCGCGCGAGGACGTGCCGCCCGCGAGGGGACTGCCGGGCCCGGTGGGCGTGCGCCGCGTTTATGGACGCGCGGGCCTGCGCGCTCATGCCCGGGGTGGGCAGGGTCGCGGAGATGACCGTGACGGGGATGTCACCGAGGACCGGCGGGTCGTCGCGCAAGGTGCGCAGGTCGGCCGCGATGTCGGCCTGTTCGGCGCCCATCGTGCGCATGGTCGCGACGGTGAACGCCTCCGCGCGCATGTCGGCGGCGGCGTCGGGCGGCAGGGCGGCGGTCACCTTACGGAAGAGCAGGCCGAGCAGCCCCAGGCGCGCCAGCAGCAGGGCCGCCCCGTACCGGACCTTCTCCAGACGGCGGATGGAGCGGTCGAAGAGCAGGTCGCAGGCCTCGTCCGTGGGGTCGACCAGCACCAGGCCGGCGATCCGCCCGGGCCGGGCCGCCGCGGCGAGCCGTACGACCGGGCCGCCCCAGCTGTGCCCGACCAGTACGTACGGGCCCGGGCCGAGGTGGTCGAGCAGGTCGCCCAAGTCGCCGGCGAGCCGGGCGAGCCGGCGCTGCCCCGACGGGTCGGGAGCGCTCCGCCCGAGCCCGCTGCGGTCGTAGGCCACCGTCCGCGCCGCCCCCGCCACGCCCCGCTGCACGAGCGCCCAGTACGACCGCACCGACGCCAGCCCGCCTTCGAACACCACCGTCACGGGGGCGCCGCCGCCGTCAGGACCGGCGAGCTCCATGAAGTACAACTCCCGGCCGTCCCGGGTCCGTGCGGTACCGGGCGTGCCCTGGCTGTGCTGCGATCGCTGCATCGTTACCGTCCTCGACCTCAACCTCGACGAAGGGGAACTTAGGTTAACCTAAGTTACGCGTGAGGTGACTCCGGCGGCGGCTTTACCCTGATAAATCCATTCCGGACTGCGGAATCTGCGGAACTGTGGAGTCCGCAGGGCCTGCGGGCGGAGCCTGGTGCTGTGCCTGTGCCCGAAGTCACGGTCATCATCGCCGCGTTCGACGCCATGCCGTACGTGACCCGCAGCGTCGGCTCCGTCCTCGGCCAGTCCCTGGGGGCGGACCGGATCGAGGTGATCGCGGTCGACGACGGCTCCACGGACGGCACGGCGGACGAGCTGGACCGCCTGGCGGAGCGGGCGCCGCTGATGCACGTGATCCACCAGCCGAACTCCGGCGGGCCCGCGGGCCCGCGCAACCTCGGCCTGGACCGCGCGACGGGGCGCTACGTCTTCTTCCTCGACGCGGACGACCACCTGGGCTCCGAGGCCCTGGAGCGCATGGTCGCGGCGGCGGACGAGAACGGCTCCGACGTCGTCCTCGGGCGGATCGTGGGCGAGGGCGGCCGCCGCGCGCCCGGGTCGATGTTCCGGCGGAACCAGCCCAGCACGGACGTGTTCGCCTCCAGGGTCTACTGGACGCTCAACCCGATGAAGCTGTTCCGCCGCGAGCTGATCGACCGGCTCCGGCTCCGCTTCGACACCGGCCTGTCCATCGGCGAGGACCAGCCGTTCGTCGCCACCGCCTACCTCGAAGCCGCCGCGATCTCCGTCGTCGCCGACTACGACTGCCTCTACTGGGTCGCCCGCGAGGACGGCAACAACATCACCGCGCAGGAGCACGGCGCGCGGATGCGCATCGGCCTCTTCAGGAAGATGACCGAGCTCGTCGCCGCGCACACCCCGGCCGGCCCCGGCCGCGACACTCTGATGCACCGGCACTACGCGGTCGAACTGCGCGACGCCGTACTCCAGCTGAGCCGCGAACCGCAGCGCGAGGTCCAGGACAAGCTGCTGTACGAACTGGCCGACCTGGTCGCCCTGCACTGGACCGAGGGACTGGCCGAGCGCCTGCCCGCCGTGGTCCGCCTGCGGTGCCACCTCATCCGCCACCGGCTCCTCGACGAACTCCTCACTCTCGTCCACTGGGAGCTCGACCGGGGCGCCGCCAGCTACGGCATCACCACCCTCGCCGCCACGGCCGCCACGGGCCCGGAGCTCCAGGTCGACGGCGGCCGCGCCTACGCCCTCTACCCCTACTTCCGCGACTCCACGCTCAACATCCCCGACGACTGCTACGACATCACCGCCGAGCTGCGCGCCCGGCACCGCGTCGACTCCGCCGACATCAACGCCACCGGCCTGCGCCTCGCGGGCCACGCCCGCATCCACCGCATATCCACGCGCGACGTCACCGACGTCAGCACCGAGCTCATCCTCCGCAAGCGCGGCACGGACACGGAGCGCCGCCTCCCGGTCCACCACACCCCGACCCCGGGCCTCGGCGCCGACGAGGACGGCGGCCTCTACGCGTACGAGATGGCCGGGTACGACGTGACCGTCGACCTCGCCTCGCTGACGCCCGGCCTCTGGGACATCTCCCTCGCCGTCGGCGCCCAGGGCATCGTGAAGGAAGCCCGCCTCGGCAGCAGCCGCGCGGACTCCGTGACCACGGCGACGACCACGCTCGTCACGGACGCGGGCACGGCCGTCGCCCTCTACACCACCAAGCCCTACGGCAACCTCACCCTGGACGTGGGCGAGACCCGCCACCGCATACCGCCGCACCTGCGCGTCACCGGCGCGGCGTGGTCGGCCGACGCCCCCGCCACCCTCGTCGTGAAGGGCCGCTGCACCCTGGCGAGCCGGCCCGGCGGCGCGCTGACGATACGAGCCGGAGGACCGGACGGCGCGGAAGAACGCACCCCGGTCGAACCGGCCTCCTCCGACGGCACGTTCACGGTGCGGGTCCCCTGCACGACGGCCGGCGAACGGGAGCTGACGCTCCGCCTCGCCGTAGCGGGCAAGGAGTGGTCCGTCCCCGTACCGTCTCAGCCGTCCCTGAAGCCCACCCGCTGGCAGCGCCTGGGCCTCCCGTGGTACGCAAAGCCCCTGCCGGGCCGCGACGTACTGACCCTGCGCGTCGGCCGGGTGGAACTGCTGAAGGCGGTACGGAGACGGCTGGCGAAGCGTTAGGGGCCCCGCTGCCGTACGGCCGCGCTTCCGGGCGGCGCCGCCCCCGGGCCGGCTAACCCTCGCGGGTCACCACGAGGCTGACGTTGTGCCCGCCGAAGCCGAAGGAGTTCACGAGCCCCGCCGACCAGGCGCCGGCGCGGCTCTCGCCGTGGACCACGTCCAGGCCGATGCCCGGGCCCGGCTCCTCGAAGTTGCGGGTCGCGGGCAGTACGCCGTCCCGGAGTGTGAGCAGGGCGGCGACCGCGGCCACCGCGCCCGACGCGCCCAGCATGTGCCCGGTCATCGACTTCGTGGCCGTGACCGCCACGTGCCCGCCGAGCGCGCTCGCGATCGCCCGCGCCTCGGCCAGGTCCCCGGACTCCGTGGACGTGGCGTGCGCGTGGACGTTGTCGACGTCCTGAGGCCCCAGGCCCGCGTCGCGCAGGGCCGTCCGGATGGCGTGCACCTGGCCTTCCGCGTCCGAGGCGGTGATGTGGTGCGCGCTGGAGGACACGGCGGCGCCGGCCAGCTTCCCGTACGTACGGGCCGACCGGGCCCGGGCGAACTCCGCGCGCTCCAGGACCACCACGCCCGCGCCCTCGGCCATGACGAAGCCGCTGCGGGCCGCGTCGAAGGGACGGGAGACCGCGCGCGGATCGCCGTCGTCCGTGGAAAGGGCCTTCATCTGCGCGAACGCGGCGACGCAGAACGGGTGCAGCGACGCCTCGGCGCCGCCCGCGACCACGACGTCGGCGCGCCCGGCCCGGATCAGGTCGAGGCCCATCGCGATCGCCTCCGCCCCGGAGGCGCACGCGCTCACCGGCGTCCTCGCGCCGCCCCGCGCGCCCAGCTCCATGCTCACCCAGGCGGCCGGGCCGTTCGGCATCAGCATGGGCACGGCGTACGGGGAGAGCCGGCGCGGCCCCGACCGCTCGTAGACGTCGTCCTGGCCGAGGGTGGTGAGGATGCCGCCGGTACCCGTGCCGATGACGACGGCGAGCCGCTCGGGCTCCACCTGCGGCCGCCCGGCGTCCCGCCACGCCTCACGCGAGCCGATCATCGCGAGCTGCTCGCACCGGTCCCACTTACGGGCCTCCACGCGCTCCAGCAGCGACAGCGGATCCACGGGAAGCGCACCGGCCACGCGCACCGGCAGGTCCGCCGCCGCCCACTCCTCCCCGAGCCGCGTCACGCCGGACTCACCGGCGACCATGCCCTTCCACGACTGCGTGATGTCGGCGCCGAGCGGGGTGATCCCGCCGACGCCCGTCACGAGCACCTCAATGTTGCTGCTCATCCTCGCCCCTCCATGCACAAGTAGGAAATCAACAAGACGCTGCGGTGTTCCGCGCAGCTGATCCGTACGGCACAAAGACGACACTGCCAGGACATTGCCGGTGGCTTCGCTTGATCCGGCCCACCGAATCGGAAGCGGGAATCTGTAAGATCAGAACAATGACGTCAGAGGGGGACGCATGGCCACGTGGGGACTGATCGTCGAATCGACCGTGGGCGGGGCGAGCCGGTAAAGCCGAAGTGGCTGGGCCGCACGGACCTGTCCTGATCAAGGGCTTCGGCGGCTGCCGGAGCTAGGCGCGTGCTGAATCCGGGCGTTCCTCGTCCCGTATGCGGTTTACGGGAGGTATACGGGACGTGCGGAGGTGAGATCGCCCCTGCGTCGTGTGCTGGAGGAAGGGGCGGGCGGATGCAAGCGGTGATGCGGGCGCTGTCCATTGCCGGGGCTATGGCTTGGGAGATTGCCTGGGCTCTGGTTCTGGGGTTTGTTCTGTCCGCGGTGGTGCAGGCGGTGGTGCGCAAGGCGACCGTCGTCGCCCTGCTCGGCGATGCCCGGCCCCGTACGCTGGTGCGTGCCGCGGGGCTGGGGGCGGCCTCTTCGTCGTGTTCTTATGCGGCCGTCGCGTTGGCCCGGGCTCTGTTCCGGAAGGGGGCGGACTTCACTGCGGCCATGGCCTTCGAGATTGCCTCCACCAATCTGGTGGTGGAGCTGGGGGTGATCCTGGCGCTGCTCATGGGGTGGCAGTTCACGCTCGCGGAGTTTGTGGGCGGGCCCGTCATGATCATCGCCTTGGCGGTGCTTTTCAGGCTCTTTCTCCGGCCCCGCCTGCTGGGTGAGGCCCGGGCGCAGGCCGGGCGCGGGGTGGCCGGTTCCATGGAGGGGCACGCGGCCATGGACATGTCCGTGCGGCGTGAGGGGACGTTCGCGCGGCGGCTGTTCTCCGGCGAGGGGTTCACGGCCACGGCGCACATCTTCGTCATGGAGTGGGCGGCGATCCTTCGCGACCTCGTGGCCGGTCTGCTGATCGCCGGTGCCATTGCCGCCTGGGTCCCGGACTCGTTCTGGTCGGCGTTCTTCCTCACCGACGACCCCGGGCTCGTGAAATGGTGGGGCCCGCTCGTCGGCCCGCTGGTGGCGATCGCCTCGTTCGTGTGCTCCATCGGGAACGTGCCGCTGGCCGTCGTCCTGTGGAAGGGCGGCATCAGCTTCGGCGGCGTGGTCGCGTTCATCTTCGCCGACCTGCTGATCCTGCCGATCCTGAACATCTACCGGAAGTACTACGGCGCGAGGACGGCGCTCTTTCTGCTGGTGACCTTCTACGTGGCCATGGTCGTCGCCGGGTACGCCGTCGAATTCGTCTTCGGCGGCCTGGGACTGGTGCCCGGGCGCGGGCACGCGGCGATTCCCGAGGCGGGGGTGAGCTGGAACTACACGACCTGGCTCAACATCGCCTTCCTCGGCCTGGCCGCCGCGCTGCTCGTGCGCTTCCTCCGCACGGGAGGGAAGGCGATGCTGGGGGCGATGGGCGGCGGCCCGCGCTGAGGACCGGCCGGGAGGACCGGCCGCGAGGACCGGCCGGTCAGGGGAGCACGGTCAGGGGAGCTTTGTGGTCTTCTTGGCGAGTTCGTAGGCCGGCAGCATCTCCTTGTGCTCGCTGCTGTCGAGCCCGCCGAGGTGGACGACGGTCACGCCCTTCGGCGTCGTCACGGCGAAGGCCTGTTCCTGCTTCGGCTCGTCCAGGAGAGGGCTCTTCTGCTCGTAGACGACCTCCGCGGCGGGAAGGTCACCGGCCTTGGTGTCGCTGAATTCCTTGCCGGTGACGTTCTTCTCCTCGGCCACGAACGACTCCAGCGCCTGACGCGGCGACATGTCCGTCCGCTCCGACGTCCACACGCGGATATAGCCGATCATGCCTGCCGGCTTCGCGTCGATTTCGCAGGCGCCCTTGAACGACGGGTGGCCCAGCCACTTGCTGAGGAACTTCGCGCCCTCGGCGTCGAGCCCCTTGGGCTTCCACGCCTTCGCCACCTCGAACGACACCGGGAACTCGCAGACCGCCCCGGCGTCCCCGATCCGGCCGCCGTCCTTCCACTCGGCCTTCTTCTCCGACGGGCCGGCCTTGTCCTTAGACTTCTCGCTCTCGTTCGCAGCCTTGGCCGAGGCGGGGGCCGGGCTCTCCCCGGCGGCGTCGCCGCCCTTCTTGGCGCCGGAGGAGCAGCCGGCGAGCAGGCCGACCGAGACGACGGCGGCCACCGCGCCCGACGTGAGCTCGTGCATGAAGTCTTTCCTCGCTATTCGAACTAACGAGGCAAAAGCTATCTCTACGGGTACGGATCGCTCAAACCGCTATCGAGTCGAGCCGGGACCCCGGCAGCGGTCGCTTACTCGCTGATTCTCGGGCCCAGTTCCTTTGCCAGGGCCAGGGTCAGGGCGCGGAAGATCTGGACCTCGGGGTTGCGGTCCGCGGTGCGGACCGCCAAGTAGCTGCTGTCGCGGGGAGCGTCCAGGACGGGGACGAAGACCGCGCCGGGCCACGCGTAGTAGCGGGCGAAGGACTTCAGGCCGGAGCCGGCCGCACGGCCGGTGACCACCCCGGTGAGCACTTCCTGCGGCGTCAGCGCGAAGTCCGTGCTGCGGCGCCGGGCCGTGGAGCCGAAGTACAGGTACTCGGTGAAGGAGCGCGGCGTACGGCCGGGGACGCGGAAGAACGGCAGGTCGGCGATGTCGGCGAGCCGGGCGCCGGTGCCGCGGGCGTCCGCGAGGGCGGACGACTCCGGGACCACCACGATGCGCTGCTCGGTGGTGAGGACGTCGGAGGTGATGCGGTCGTCATCCGGGGAGGGGCGGACGAACGCGACGTCGACGCGGTCCTCGACGAGTGCCGAGACGTGTTCGGTGAAGTCGAGCTGCCGCAGCTCGACGGCGACGTGCGGGCGGGCGCGGCGGAAGGCGTTGACCGAGGCCGGGGTCAGCTCCGCCGAGCCGTGGCCCATGATGCCGACGCGCAGCGGCCTGCCCGCGGCGGAGGCCGGGGCCGGGTCCGCTTCCGCCACGTCGTCCAGCGCGGCGTCGGCGGCGGCGAGGAGGGTGCGGGCGTGGCGGGCGAGCCGTTCGCCGGCCGGTGTGGGCGACACGGGGGTGCGGTGGAGCAGACGGGTGCCGAGGTCGGTCTCCAGCCGCCGGACGTGCTGGGTGACGGCGGGCGGGGAGAGGAAGAGCCGGGCGGCGGCCCGTCCGAAGTGTCCTTCCTCGACCACCGCCAGGAAGGACGACAGCAGGCGGAGATCCATGACGGCCACGATAGACATGACCGCCGCCCCGTTCGTACGCCCGTTCACAAGTCGTGAATGCGGGCGGCGGGGCACGGGCCGGGGCCCGTAGGACTGGACGGCGTGAGTACCTCTGCAACAAGCAAGACGACAGACACGACGACAGACACGCTGATAAACACGCCGGCAGTCGAGCCGCGCGACGTCGCTGCGGCCGCGGGCCGCCCCTGGCTGCGCACCGGCTGGATGATGACCGCCTCGGGCTGGAGCGCGAACCAGTTCTCCGCGCTGCTCAGTGCCTACCGGTCCGAGCTCGGCCTGTCCGAGTCCACGGTCACCGGCCTGTTCGCGGTGTACGTCGTGGGCCTGGTCCCGGGCCTGCTGCTCGGCGGGCCGCTGGCCGACCGGCGCGGGCGCCGCCCGGTGGCGCTGGCCGCCCTGGCGGTCAACCTGCTCTCGTCCTGCATGCTGATGGCGGGCTCGGCCGCCACGGGATGGCTCCTGCCGGGCCGGTTCCTGACCGGCCTCAGCGCGGGCGCGCTCCTCGCGGCGGGCAGCGCCTGGGTCAAGGAGCTGTCCTGCCCGCCGTACGCACCGGACGCGGCAGCGGGGACGGCGGCCCGGCGATCCGGGCTGTTCGTCTCGGCGGGATTCGCCTCGGGCGGGCTGGTGGCCGCGCTGATCGCCCAGTGGCTGCCGCACCCGATGGCGACGGCGTACGTTCCGCACGTGGTCCTGGCCGCGGTCGCCTGGGCGGTCGCGCACGGCGCGCCGGAGACGGGCCGCCGGGCGGACCGGACGCGCTCCGAGGCCGGTTCCAACGCCCCCGACCGTGCCGCCGTCCCCGACTGGCGCCGCTTCCGCCGTGCCGTGCTGCCCCTGGCGCCGTGGGTCTTCGCCGCCCCGGCCGTCGGCTTCGCGACCCTACCCGGCCTCGTGGACGGCGGTCTGGCCGGCTGGCGCACCGTCTATGCGGGCATCGCGACCGCCGTCGTCCCCGGCAGCGGTCTGCTCGTGCAGCCCCTGGCCCGGCGGCTGGCCGCTCGGCACCGTACGGCCACCGGGGTGGCCGGCCTCGGCGTGATCGCGGCCGGGCTGGCGCTGGCCGTGCCCGCCGCGGCGGCGGCCCGGCCGGGGCTCGCGCTGGTCGCGGCGGCCCTCCTGGGCGCCGGCTACGGCCTCGCCCTGTCCTTCGGCCTGACCGAGGCCGCCGCGGCCGCGCCGCCGGAGCGGCTGGCCATGGTGACGTCCCTGTTCTGGACGGCGGCCTACCTCGGCATGCTCACGCCGTACGCCCTCGCCCTGCTGTCCCGCTGGTGGAGCATGCCCGTACTGCTCGCCGCGGGAGCGGTACTGGCGGCACTGACCTGCGGCGCGCTCGCCGCGCTCGACCGCGGGGCGGAGGCGGACCGTACGCCCGCTTGATCCCTGCGCGGCGCGCGGCCCGCAGCCGGAACAGTGAGTGCCGGGGCCCGGCTCGCATCGGCTCTCACGCCGGCTCCAGCGGCAGCCGCTCGATCGCCATGACGGCCACGTCGTCGTCCAGCGATCCCCCCGCGTACGCGAGCAGGTCGCGGTGGAGGTGCTGGACGAGCCCGTCCGGGTCGGTCTCCTGCCAGTCGGCGACCCGGTCGGCCAGCGGGTAGAAGCGCCCGCCGGAGTCCCGGGTCTCGATGACGCCGTCCGTGTAGAGGAGGAGGATGTCGCCCGGGCGGTAGGGGAAGGACTCCGACGCGTAGTCCTCCTCCGTCAGGCCTCCGGTGAGGCCGAGCGGCAGGGCGGGGTCGGCGACCGTCAGGGTGGTGACTTCGCCGCGGCTCAGGACGAGCGGGGGCGGGTGCCCGCAGTTGATCAGCCGGAGCACCGGCTGGTGGTCGGGGATGTCGAGGACCGCGGCGGTGATGAAGCCCTCTCCCGTCGCCGGGCCCTCCGGGAGCTCGGCCATGTCCCAGTACGTGGCGTTCTGCAAGTGGGCCACCAGCCGGGCCAAGGGGGGATTGCGGTGGGCCGCCGCGCGGAAGGCGCCGAGGAGGGAGGCGGCGTCCCCGATCGTCGGGAGGCCCTTGCCGCGCACGTCGCCGATCATGACCCGGGTGCCGTGCTCGGTCCGCGCCGCGGCGTACAGGTCGCCGCCCATGCGGGCCTCGGCCTCGGCGGCGATGTAGAGCGCGGCGATCCGCAGCGGGCCCAGCCGCGGCGGGATCGGCCGCAGCAGCACCCGCTGGGCCACCTCGGCCACCCAGCGCGCCTGGCTCAGCTGCTGCTCGTGCCGGGCCCGGGCGTGGCGGAAGACCACGAGGAAGACGGAGATGAGGAGCAGCGCGACGATCTGGGCCTGGTGGTTCGGCGTCGTCAGGCCCCCGTGGAAGATCCCGATCACGATCTGGGCGATCACCGCGAGGGCTCCGATGACGCCGGTGAGCGCGGGCCCGCCGATGGCCGCGGTGATGGCCGGGGCGGCGACCAGGAGCGGGCCCAGGTGGATGTCGGGGGGTGTCAGCAGGTCGACCACCACGACCAGGGCGATCAGCCCCAGGGGCACGGCGACGAGCGGGCGGCCGGCGCGCCGCCGGCGTCGTCCGGAGCCGGACCGCCTGCGCTGAAGGGGCATGGGTCCTGCTTACCTTCTCCCTGCCCTCCCCGCACACCTGCCACATCGGTGACCCGGGCCCCGCTGCCCG
Organism: Streptomyces klenkii; assembly: GCF_003626645.1. GTDB lineage: Bacteria > Actinomycetota > Actinomycetes > Streptomycetales > Streptomycetaceae > Streptomyces > Streptomyces klenkii. The sequence goes on from NZ_RBAM01000020.1 coordinate 42,197, forward strand.
CTGCTGTCACGCTTACGGAGCAGCCGTTCTTCCGCGCGGGCCGCCGGGGTGGTCCGCGAGCGGCCGTCGAAGGCGGTCACCGTGGTCAGGACGGACATGAAGCCGCCGTACGCGTCGAGGCAGTTGACGATGAGCCTGCCGGCCGGCACCACCGGGTACACGAGAAGGGAGAGCGGGGACCGGCACGGTGCGAAAACGGCGTCAATGGCGCTGCTGCCGTCGTGTAATATTGTCTGCGTCGCCAGGGAAGCCGGGCGGCAAGCAAAACATCTGAACACGGGGCTATAGCTCAGTTGGTAGAGCGCCTGCATGGCATGCAGGAGGTCAGGAGTTCAATTCTCCTTAGCTCCACACGTGAGAGGGAGGGGTCGTCCGCTACGGACGGCCCCTCCTTCGTCGTACCTGCCCCTTTGTTCCTGTTCTGTCGTGCCTCATCCGGGTGACGCGTGTTTCTCCGATCATCCGATGGTGCAGATCTCGGGTGAGACCCGAACGCCGCCCCCGTCCAGCCCTACCAGCCGCGGTCTGGGCGGGGGCGGCGAGGACAGGCCGCGCCCCCGGTGAGCGGGCATCTGACGGGTGATCTGCGAAGCTTGTCCCCATGAACCGTCGGTTCCGCTTGCTTGCCGCGCGCTGGCCCGCCCTGGTCCCGGTGCTCGCCGCTCTCGTGCTGGCCCTCACCTGGGGGCGGTCGCTGTCCCCGGCGGCGGTGGCCGTGGTGAGCTGCTGCCTGGCAGGGGCCGTGCTCTCCGCCGTGCACCACGCGGAGGTGATCGCCCACCGGGTCGGCGAACCGTTCGGCTCCCTCGTCCTCGCCGTCGCGGTGACGATCATCGAGGTGGCCCTCATCGTGACGCTCATGGCCGACGGCGGCGACAAGAGCAGCTCCCTGGCGCGCGACACGGTCTTCGCCGCCGTCATGATCACCTGCAACGGGATCGTCGGCCTGTCCCTGCTGGTGTGCGCGCTCAGGCGCCGGGTCGCGGTGTTCAACGCGGAGGGCACCGGCGCCGCCTTCGGGACCGTCGCGACCCTGGCCGGGCTGAGCCTGGCCCTGCCGACCTTCACCACCAGCACGCCCGGCCCGCGGTTCACCCCGGCCCAGCTCGTCTTCGCCGCGGCCGCCTCGCTCATCCTCTACGGCCTCTTCGTCGCGACGCAGACCGTGCGGCACCGCGACTACTTCCTGCCGGTGACCGCCGAGGGCGAGGTCATCGACAGCGACCACGCCGCTCCGCCGTCGGCCCGGACCGCCCTGACCAGCCTCGGCCTGCTCGGCGTCGCCCTGATCTCGGTGGTCGGCCTCGCCAAGGGGGTGTCCCCGGCCATCGAGTCCGCGGTGGCCGCCGCCGGCCTGCCGGCCTCGGTCGTCGGCGTCGTCATCGCGCTGCTGGTCCTCCTCCCCGAGACCATCGCCGCGCTGCGCGCCGCCCGCCGCGACCGCGTCCAGACCAGCCTCAACCTCGGCCTCGGCTCGGCCATGGCCAGCATCGGCCTGACCATTCCCGCGGTCGCGGTCGCCTCCGTCTGGCTGGAGGGCCCGCTCGTCCTCGGCCTCGGCGCCACGCACATGGTGCTCCTCGCCCTCACGGTCGCCGTCGGCACCCTGACGGTGATCCCGGGGCGCGCCACCCCGCTCCAGGGCGGGCTGCACCTCTCGCTCCTGGCGGCCTACGTGGTGCTGGCGGTCAGCCCCTGAACCGGCCCCTGAGTCACCCCCTGAACCACCCCTGCGCGGGCCGGTGAACCGTGAGGCGCACAGATAAACAGGACGTACCGTCAATCGTTCCGGGGACACGTCGTACTCATCCCCGGTAATCTGGCGCAAAACCGATTCTGTGGTCGCGTCAAACCCTTCGGGTAACGGGGTGAGGGTTGCGTTCCGCAGCCGGCTTTCCCAATGGCCACCCGTGGCCTCAAAAGCCGGTGCATCGGCCATTCTCCCGTGCTACTGCGCACCACCACGGGGTGCGCGTGCTTCTAGCGCCGGCCTTGTGCGCCTTGGCGGACTTCGCGCTGTTCGCCAGCATGCGTACAGGCACTGTGCGCGTACCGGGAGGACAGCGTGGATTGTCACTTATCGTTCGCCAAAGGCCTCTGCTGCACCAACTCCTACCATGCGAGGGTGACATGCGGGCGCGTACCTATACCTCTCCCTACCGGGCGCAAGCGGCGGACGAGGCCTTCCCGGAGTCATTGCCTTACCCGAGCGGATGGTTTTGTGCGGGATTCTCGTGGCAGTGGAAACCGGGAACCGTCCGCACGTGCCGCTTCATGGGGACCGACCTGCTCATCCGGCGCACCCACGGCGGGGCGCTGCGGTCAGCTCTGCCCACGCGAGAAGCGCACGGCATCGTCTGGGTAGGGCATTCCCACGACCGTACGCCGCCCTCGTGGGAACTCCCGCTGCTCTCCGGCGACTTCGCGGGCCCCCGCACCTTCTGTGCGGTCGAACTGGCGGGCCACCCGCAGGACGTGATGGAGAACTTCATCGACCACAGGCACGTCGTCGAACTCCACGGCGTCGATTTCCTCGACATCGTGACGGCGCCCGCGGGGGACGGGCCGTTCTACTCCCTGACGGTCCGCGTCGGGCGCAGCCTTCCGTTCTTCTCCACCGTCCAGGACATCGGCATCCGCTACTTCGGGCTGGGCGCGGCGCTCATGACGATCGACGTGCCGCGCTGCCGGCTGCGGGCCGCGCAGTGGGTGCTGGCCACACCCGTGGGGCCGGGCCGCATCCGGTACTGTCTCGCGGCCAGCGCGGTGCTCGATCCGCTGCTCCGCATTCCCCCCGGATCCCGCCGTGCTCTCGAACGCGCGGTGGCCTTCGGAATGAACCGGTGGTCCTTTCAGGACTCCCGCGCCGACTGGCCGGTTTTCCACCACAAGGCATATCTGCCCCATCCGCGGCTGAACGGTGAGGACGGCCCGATCGGTGCCTACCGGCACTGGGCCCGCCAGTTCTACGCGGTGGTGCCCGATTGACCGGAGGGAAGATGGAACTGCGTGAGATCATCCACTTCCCGCAGATCAGGACCCGCCTGCCCATCCACGTCCATCCGGGGGCGGCGGAAGCGGAGACGCAACTGGCCGGGTACGTCGCCGGGCACCCCGTCCTGAAACCCTATGCGGCGAAGATCCGGCAGGATCAGTCCGCCCGCCTCGTCTGCCTGTGGGCCCCGCAATCGGCCGACATGGAGCGGATCCTGGCGGCGGCGAAATACGTGATGATCACGTATCTGATCGACGATATGCTCGACGAGGGCTGGACGGGAATCGGGGCGAGGGAGATGGTGGCCGGCCTGAAACGGGTCATCGCCCAGCAGAAGAAGCCGCAGACCGACGTCGAGAGGACCCTGGCCGCCATCATCAACCCCTTCCTGGACGGCCTGGGGAGGACGTTCCGCAGCAGGATCAACGCGGCGCTCGCGGACTGGATCGACTCCGGCGCGGTCCGCGGCGGCACCCCGCACCAGACGCACCGCATGACCGACCGGGAATTCCTGGACTGGCGGGTGAGCGACGTGGGGTACGAGGCCAACATCGCCATCGCCGAATACGCGGTCGGCTGCGACGTGTCCGGCCACGAGGAAACGCTCCGGCCCCTCAAGGTGAAGGCCGTCGAACACGTGCTGATCATCAACGATGTGTACTCGTACCGGAGGGAGCTGGCCAAGGGCTGCGCCGACGCCGGAATTCTGAACCTCTGGATGCGGCGGGACGGCATTTCGCTCCAGGGGGCCGTTTACAAGGCGTGCGCACTGGTCCGCGCCATCGAGGCGGAATACCTGGCGATGGAACGTGAACTGGTCTCCAGGGAGCCGGGGCTGGCGGCCTACGCGGAAGCGCTCAGGATGCTGTTCCAGGGGAACCTCGCCGTGCACGCCTGCGGGACGCGCTACAACGGGGCCGGCTTCCGCGGGAACCTGCTGCGGGGAGCCTGGGTGCGGCTGGATCCCGACATCACCTCCGTCATCGCCTACGATCCCGGGTCCGAGGGGGTGGGCGAGCCGGTGCCGCTGCGGCCGCTGCGGGCCGGGTCCTTCTGCCCGGCGGGGTGAGGGGGCGCCGCCGCGGGGAGCCGGGCCACCGGCCCGACCGCCGCGCTGCCGGCCGTCCACCGCCGGACCCGGCCCGGGGAGACGGGGGTGGCGAGGACCCACAGGACGAGGCCCCACGGCGCCGCGCACAGGTGACGCCGCACCGGCTCGATCACCACGAGCGCGGCGCCGGGGCCGAGGACCCGGAGGCCGACATGCCGGGAGGCGGAGCGGGCCAGGATCCGGGCGACGGCGCGCTCCGTCACGTCCTGGGGGCGGCCCGCCTCTTCGGTGACGCGGAACGCGCGGGGGCTGACGAGGGGGCCGGGCAGGGCGGGCAGCTCCCGGGACGGCGGGGCGCCGTCGGGGGAGTGCCACGCCCAGACGATGCCGTACGCCTCCCGGGAAGGCAGCAGGGTGAGCGACGCCTTGGGGGGCGTCCCGTACGGGGTCCTCGCGCACGTGCCGTCCGGGGCGAAGGCGAACCTGTGGAAGGGGCACACCAGGTACTCGCCGTCGACGGTGCCGCCGGCGCCGAGGTGGGCCCCCAGGTGGGGGCAGTAGGGCCGGATGACCCGGAGCACCCCGCGCCGGGTGCGGTAGACGACGGCGTCGCCGCCCATGAACCGGCGGGTGCCGACGCTGCCGGCCTTCCACTCCCGCGAGAATCCGATGCAGAACCAGCCCCGGGGGTACGGCGGTGTCGGCGTCGTCACCCCACCATGCTGTCCGCTCCGCCCGGCGGACGGATCAGCGCCTCCGGGGGTGCACGGAAGCACACCCGGCGGACGGTGACTCCGGTTGCCCCCGGCTTGGTCCAGACCTATTGACGTCCGGGGGGAGCGGTTCTAGCGTTCGACACCTTTCGAGCGTCGTGTGGCGAGCGTCGTCTTCCGGACGTCGTCACGTCGTCCTCGTCGAGGGGGTGGTCGGGCATGACCGGTCGGATGGCGCGATGGCTGGGAGCCGGCCTGCTCGTGGCGCTCGCCTTCCTCGGGCAGGCGCCGCAGGGCGTCCGGGCGCAAGCGGCGGGCGCGCCCGCCGACGACACCTGTCCCGTCCGGCCGAGACCCGCGGGCAAGGTGCTCCAGGGCTACTGGGAGAACTGGGACGGCGCGGCGAACGGCGTGCACCCGCCCTTCGGCTGGGTGCCGGTCACCGACTCCCGGATAGGCCAGCACGGCTACAACGTGATCAATATGGCGTTCCCGGTCATCCACCCGGACGGCACGGTGCTGTGGGAGGACGGCATGGACGCGACGGTGAAGGTCGCGACCCCGGCCGAGATGTGCCGCGCCAAGGCCGCGGGGGCCACGATCCTGATGTCGATCGGCGGCGCGGCGGCCGGCATCGACCTCGGCTCCGGCGCGGTCGCCGACCGGTTCGTGGAGACCGTCGTGCCGATCCTCAAGGCGTACAACTTCGACGGCATCGACATCGACATCGAGACCGGCCTCACCGGCAGCGGCAGCATCACCACGCTCTCGGCCTCGCAGGCCAACCTCATCCGCATCATCGACGGCGTGCTCGCGCGGATGCCCGCGGGCTTCGGCCTGACGATGGCACCGGAGACGGCGTACGTCACCGGCGGCAGCGTGACGTACGGCTCGATCTGGGGCGCGTACCTGCCGGTCGTGAAGAAGTACGCCGACAACGGCCGGCTCTGGTGGCTGAACATGCAGTACTACAACGGGAACATGTACGGCTGCTCCGGCGACTCGTACTCCGCGGGGACGGTGCAGGGCTTCACCGCCCAGACGGACTGCCTCGACAAGGGCCTCGTCGTCCAGGGCACGACCATCAAGGTCCCCTACGACAAGCAGGTTCCGGGACTGCCGGCCCAGCCCGGCGCCGGGGGCGGCCACATGACGCCGGCTCTGGTCGCGCAGGCGTGGAACGCGTACCGCGGCGCGCTGAAGGGCCTCATGACCTGGTCGGTCAACTGGGACGGCTCGAAGGGGTGGAGCTTCGGCGACAACGCGAAGGCACTGCAAGGGCGATGAACCCCGCCCGGCGCCGGGCGCGCGAGCTCCGTGCCGGACCGGAACGGTAAGCGGAAGAGCCAACCCCGCATGACGCCTATGGTTGTCGGATTCGCCGATGTTCGAATCTTGTACAGCGGAAGGGCGGTCATGCGGGTGGTGCACACGCGTGTCGAGTTCAAGGTGCTGGGGCCGCTCGCGGCCGTCGCGGACGGCCGGGTCCTCCCGCTCGGAGGGCCCAAGCAGCGGACCCTGCTCGCCATGCTGCTCGTCAACGCCAACACCGCCGTCTCCGGCGAGCGGCTGTGCGACGCCGTCTGGGGCGAGGCGCCGCCGGCCTCCGCGCAGGCCAACATCCGCAGCTACGCCGCCGTCCTGCGCAAGGTCCTCAGCCCCGCCGCCGGACCGGGATCCGGTGACGACCGGCTCAGCCAAGGAAACGGTGGTTACCGCTTGCGGGTGTTTCCCGGCGAGGCCGACCTGCACCGCTTCGAGCTCCTCGCCGCGCGCGGCCGCACCGCCCTGGCCGCCGGCGAGCACCGGGCCGCGGCCGACGCCCTGGAGGAGGCGCTCGCGCTGTGGCGCGGCAGCCCGTTCGAAGGCGTGGCGCACCACGACGCCCTGCTCGGCGAGGTCGCCCGCCTGGAAGAGGCGCGGCTGACGGCCTTCGAGGACCACGCCGAGGCCCGCCTCGCCCTCGGCGAGCCCCGCGAACTGGTCGGCCCGCTCCGCGCGGAGACCGCCCGCTACCCGCTGCGCGAATCGCTGTGGGCCAAGCTGATGACCGCGCAGTACCGCAGCCACCAGCCCGGCGACGCCCTCCAGTCCTACGCCCTCGCCCGCACGGCCCTCCGCGACGAACTCGGCATCGACCCCGGCGACGCACTGCGCCGCCTGCACCACGCGATCCTCACCAGGGACCCGGAGCTGGGCGCGCCGCCCGCCGCCGCACAGCCCGCACGGCCCGCCGACGCCTGGCAGCCCACGGTCCAAGTGCCCTCCGACGACTCCGACTTCGTCGGCCGCGGCCCCCTGCTGGAGCGCGTCGCCGCCCTGATCGGGCCCGCCGCCGGCCGGCCCGGCAGCACCACGCCCTGCGCCGTGCCCGTCGCGATCCTCACCGGGCTCCCCGGCGTCGGCAAGACCGCCCTGGCCACCCGGCTCGCCCACCACCTCCGCAACGACTTCCCCGACGGCCGGCTGTTCGTCCACCTGGACGGCACGCGCGGCCCCCAGCGCACGCCCGGCGCGATCCTCGCCAACCTGCTGCTCAGCCTCGGCGTCCCCGGCTCCTCCATCCCCGAGGCGACCGAGGAGCGGGCCGCGCTCTACCGCTCGCTGATCGCCGACCGCAAAGTGCTCGTCCTCCTCGACGACGCGCGCGACGAGGCCCAGATCCGGATGCTGCTCCCCGGCACCCCGGGCAGCGCCGCCCTCGTCACCAGCAGGACGCGGCTCGCCGGCCTCACGGACGCGCACCTCATCGACGTCGCCCCCTTCGACGACGAGGAGTCGCAGGACCTGCTGCGGCGCATCGTCGGCCCGCAGCGGCTCGCGGCGGAGCCCGAGGCGACCGGGCGGATCCTGGCCGCCTGCGCCGGGCTGCCCCTGGCGCTGCGGGTCGCCGCGGCACGGCTCGCCGGACGCCCCGACTGGCAGGTCCGCCGCCTGGCCGACCGGCTGGCCGACGAGCGCGGGGTGCTCGCGGAGCTCACCGTCGGCGACCTCGCCGTCCGCACGTGCGTCGCCGCCAGCTACCACGGCCTGGCCCCCGACGCCGCCCGCGCCTTCCGGGCCATCGGGCTGCTCCCCGCGCCGGAGTTCCCCTGCTGGGCCCTCTCCGCCGCCCTGCTCGACCCGGCGGACGCCGGCACGGGCGACGACGGTGCGGCGGGCCACGAACGCGCCGCGGACCGCGCCACCGACGCGCTCATCGACGCCAACCTCGTACAGATCGAGCAGATCGAGTCACTGAACGGGCAGCGGCAGCCGCGCTACCGCATGCACGACCTGCTGCACGCCTACGCCGCCGAGCGCGCCCTCGCCGACGAGCCGGAGTCATGGCGCCGGGCCGCGGTCGCCCGCGTCCTGGACGGCTGGCTCACCCGCGCCCGCGCGGCGGGCGACCAGCTCATCCGAAGAGGCACCGGCGGGCACGCGCCCGGCGCGGCGGGCGACCTCGTCGGATGGCTGGAGAGCGAGCGCACCGGCCTGGTCACCGCGGTCGGCTTCGCCGCGAGCGCAGGCTACGGCCCGCAGACGGCCGGACTCGCCGCCGCCCTTGAAGACGTCTGCCACCTGCGCAACTGGTGGGACGAGTGGGAGCACGTCGCCCGCGCCGCACTCGACCGCGCCACGGCCGACGGCGACCCCGTCGCCGTCGCGGTCGCCCAGGGCTCCCTCGCCCGGGCCTGCGCCGTCCGCGGGCGGGTGGACGACGCCCTGACCCGCTACGCCGGCGCCATCGCGCAACTCGACGCGCTCGGCGAGGAACACCACGCCGCGCGCCTGCGCATCCACCGCAGCTTCGCGATCGCCGACCGGGGCATGGCCCAGCTCGCCCACGAGGACGCCGTGTCCGCGGCCGCCGCCATGAACCGGCTGGGCGACAAGCACGGCCACGTCATGGCCCTGCGCAGCCTCGGCTTCACCCTCTCGTCCCAGGGGCGCGAGGCCGAGGCCGTCGCCGCGCTCGAACCGGCCGTGGCCACGGCCGAGCGCCTCGGCCACCCGCTCGCTCTCGCCGACGTTCTCCAGCTCCTGGCCTGGGCCGAGATCGGCCGCGGCCGCACCGAACGCGCCGCCCGCCACCTGCACCGGGCCCTGGCCGAGTACCGGTCCCTGCGGCACCGGCCCGGCGAGGCGTACGCCCTGCTGGCCCTCGGCCGCATGCACGCCGAACCCGGCGGGCCCGGCCGGGCCGCGTGGGCCCTCGCCCCGCTCGGCCAGGCCGCGGCGATCTTCACCGAGCTCGGCGAACGGCGGGGCGAGGCGCTCACCGCCCTCTGGCTCGGCAGCGCGCACGCCGCGCTGGGCGACCGCGACACCGCCGTGAGCCACCTCACGACGGCACTGAACGGCTTCCGCAGCCTGCGGATGCCGTCGTGGGCGGAGCGGGCCCGGCAGGAGCTCGACGCCGCGGCGCGGTCCGCCGGTCTCACTGACCGGTGACCTGCGCGACCCCTTGAGCGGAGCCCCGCCGGCAACTGCCCGGGAGCTGAGCCCCGTATAAGGCTGAGCCCCGTACAAGAGGGCTCAGCACGGCGCGCGCGTCCTCCCTTGTGCGCTTCTCATGCGCTTCTCATGCGTCCCCCACGCACCGTGGTGCCCAGTCCACGAAGGGAGGCGCGGTGACCGAACAGGCCGCACCCGATATCGACCTGGCCGCAGTAGAAGTCATCCGAGAGGTCCTGTCCCACCAGCGCAGAATGCGCGACGGCGGATGCGCCGGACGCGTCTGCCTGCGCTGCGTCCGGCACCACCTCGACGCGGTGCACAGCGCCATGAGGGACGGCCGGCGGATCGAATTCGTCCTGCCGGCCTTCCCCACGAAGTCCCCGAACCCGGCCAAGGTCCTCGGCCCCCTGCCCGACCTGGCCGAGGAGCTCGCCCTGCGGTTCCTCAACGAGCTGTGCGAGCGCATCAGCGAGGTCTACGCGCCCGGAGCGGCCATCCTCATCTGCTCCGACGGCCGGGTCTTCAACGACCTGCTGGGCGTGAGCGACGACAACGTCACGGCCTACGCACAGGCCCTCGACGCCATGATCACCAGGATCGGCGCCGACCGGCTCGAACAGTTCAGCCTGGACGACGTCTACACCGGCGCCGGCCACGAGGACATGCGCACCATGCTCTCCGCCGGCCACGCCCCCGCGCTGGAGGAGCTGCGCGAGGAAGTGCGCGCCGGAGGCGCACCGCTCGCCATGTACCGCGGCATCACCCGCTTCATGCTGGAGGACCTGTCCGGCCCCGCCTGGACCGGCACCCGCTCCGCCCTCCAGCGCAGGTGCCGCGACCTCGCCTACCGCGTCATCCAGCGCAGCCGGGCCTGGGGCAACCTCCTGGACCGGCTCTTCCCCACGGCGATCCGCCTGTCGATCCACCCGCAGCCCTGCGGCACGGACAAGATCGGCATCCTCCTCGCCGACACCCCGGACACCTGGCTGACGCCCTGGCACAGCGTCGCGGTCGAGGCCGGAGGCCGCTTCACGCTCATGAAGCGCGCCGAAGCCGAAGAGGCCGGCGCCGAACTCGTCTTCGCAGGCGGGCGCCCCAGCCACTACGTCCTGCACCAGGCCGCCGCGTCCCACGGCGGCGGCCCCTGGGACCGGGCCTGCGCCTGAACGCCCGGCGAACCGCCGTCCCCCCACCCCGAGAGAGGCACCCATGACCGCAAACCCCGTACAAGCGGATCCCGCACCAGCAGACCGCACCCCGGCAGACGCAGCCACCGGCATCCTCACCGACCTCCGCTACGACGTCGCCCCGATCACCCCCTTCGGACTGGCGATACGGGCCACGGAGCCCGGCCTGCGCGTCGAACACATCCCCGTCGCACCGCTGCGCTCCCTCGTCCGCGCGCACCACGTCGTGCTGCTCCGCGGCTTCGGCGTCTTCGACGGCCCGGACGCGCTCTCCGCCTACTGCGAGCGCTGGGGCGAGCCGAGCGTCTGGCCCTTCGGGACCGTGCTCGAACTCGTCGAGAAGGAACAGCCCGAGGACCACATCTTCGACTCCAGCTACATGCCCATGCACTGGGACGGCATGTACCGCGAGCAGATCCCCGAGTTCCAGGTCTTCCAGTGCGTGCACGCCCCCGGCGAGGGCAACGGCGGCGAGACCACGTTCTCCCATACGACCGCCGTCCTGGAACGCACCGACCCCGCGACCGTCGCCCGGTGGTCGCAGGTCACCGGCACGTACCAGCGCGCGATGGAGTTCTACGACAGCGTCACCGTCTCGCCGGTCGTGACCGCCCACCCCGTCCACGGCGCGCCCGTCATCCGCTACAACGAGCCCACCGCCGCCGGCGACGCCGGCTTCGTCAACCACCCCGACCTGCGCTTCACCGGCCTGCCCGACGACGAGATCGCCGAGGTGCACCGCAGCCTGCGCGCCGCGCTGTACGACCCCGCGCACCTCTACGCCCACGCCTGGCAGACCGGCGACCTGGTCGTCACCGACAACTACACGCTGCTGCACGGCCGCAACGCCTTCACCAGCGGCGCCCCGCGCCACCTGCGCCGCGTCCAGGTGCTCGGCACGCCGCCGCTCGACAACCCGGGGCTGGTCCGATGACACGTGACGGCATGACTCACGACAACCGCCTCATGACCGGCGACGACTACCTGGAGAGCCTGCGCGACGGCCGGCAGGTCTACCTCGGCGGCGAGCGCGTCAAGGACGTCACCCGCCACCCCGCCTTCCGCAACTCCGCGCTCTCCGTGGCCCGCCTCTACGACGCCTTGCACGACCCGGCGACCGCAGATGTGCTGACCGGCACCGACGAGCCGACGGGCATCCGTACGCACAAGTTCTTCAAGCCGAGCCGGTCGGCGGCCGACCTCGTCGAGGCCCGCGAGGCCATCGCGACCTGGGCGCGGATGAGCTACGGATTCCTCGGCCGCACCCCCGAGTACAAGGCGTCCTTCATGGCGGGCCTCGGCGTCAACGCGGACTACTACGGCCCGTACGCCGCCAACGCCACCGCCTGGTACAGCGAGTTCGCGAGCAGGGCGCTCTACCTCAACCACGTCATCATCAACCCGCCCGTGGACCGCAAGCGCGCGATCCACGACATGGAGGACGTCTTCGTGCACGCCGTGCGCGAGACCGACGCCGGGGTCGTGGTCAGCGGGGCGAAGATGCTGGCGACCGGATCGGCGATCACCAACGCGGGCTTCGTCGCCCCCGTCGGCTCGGCGGCCCTCGCCCCCGGCAAGGCCGAGGCCTTCGCCCTCGTCTTCTTCGTCCGCATGGACAACCCGGGCGTGAAGCTCATCTGCCGCACCCCGTACGCGCAGCACGCCGGCAGCCCCTTCGACGCCCCGCTCAGCAGCCGCTTCGACGAGAACGACAGCGTGCTCCTGCTCGACGAGGCGCTGATCCCCTGGGAGGACGTCCTCGTCCACCGCGACATCGAGCGCGCCACCGGCTTCTACGCCGCCTCCGGCTTCCCCAACCTCTACAACTTCCAGTCCGGCGTCCGGCTGAGCGTCAAGCTGGAGCTCATGGCCGGGCTCCTCTCCCGCGCCACCAAGGCCAACGGCACCGACGCCTTCCGCGGCGTCCAGGCCGCCGTCGGCGAGGTCGTCACCATGCGCGACATGGTGTGGGCGCTGACCTCGGCCATGGCCTACGACCCGGAGCCCGGCAGCGGCGGGACGGTCGTCCCGCGCCTGGAGCACGCCTCCGCCATGCGCATGTACAACGCCCAGGTCTGGGACCGCGTCCACGAGCTGTTCGAGACCACCCTCGGCGGGGCGCCGCTCGCCGTGCCCTCCAGCGCCCGCGACCTCGCCGACCCCGAGCTGCGGCCGCTGATCGACCGTTTCTACCGCGGCGCGGACGGCTCCGCCCACGACCGGATCAAGCTGCTGAAGCTGGTCTGGGACACGATCGGCACCGAGTTCGGCGGCCGGCACGAGCTCTACGAGCGCAACTACTCCGGCAACGGCGAACAGGTCCGGCTCGACGCGCTCCGCTGGGCCGCCAACCGCGGCAGCCTCGGCCGCTACGAGGCGCTCGTGCAGCAGTGCCTCGACGACTACGACCTCGACGGCTGGCGCCGGGGGCCCTGGACCGGAAGCGAGGACGAGTGACATGTGCGGCATCACCGGATGGGTCGACTTCACCCGCGACCTGACCACCGAACAGCACGTGGTCCGGGCCATGACCGGCACGCTCGCCGCCCGCGGGCCCGACGCCGCCGGCCTATGGCTCGACACCCACGCCGCCCTGGGGCACCGGCGGCTGGCCGTCATCGACCTGGAGCACGGCACCCAGCCGATGCGCACCCCCGAACAGGGCCCCGGCGGCCGGCCGCGCGCCGTCGTCTCGTACGGCGGCGAGATCTACAACTTCCGCGAGCTGCGCGAGGAACTCGTCCTGCTCGGCCACCGGTTCGCGACCCGCAGCGACACCGAGGTCGCGCTCCGCGCCTACCTGCAATGGGGCACGGACTTCGTCCACCGCCTCAACGGCATGTACTCCATCGCCATCTGGGACACCGCCCGCGAAGAGCTGCTGCTCGTCCGCGACCGGCTCGGCGTCAAGCCGCTCTACTACCACCCCACGCCCGGCGGCCTGCTCTTCGGCTCCGAACCCAAGGCCGTCCTCGCGAACCCCCTGGCCCGCGCCGAAGCCGGCGCGGAGGAGCTGTGCGACGCCCTGCTCTTCCTGCGCACCCCCGGCCGCGTGCCCTTCCGCGGCATGCGCGAGGTCAAGCCCGGACACCTCGTACGGGCCGGGCGCGACGGGATCAAGGAGGAGCGCTACTGGGCGCTCGAAGCCCGCCCGCACACCGACGACCTGCCCACCACCGCGGCCCGCGTCCGCGAACTCCTCGACGACATCGTCCCCCGGCAGATGACCGCGGACGTCCCGCTCGTCTCGCTGCTGTCCGGCGGCCTCGACTCCAGCACGGTCACCGCCCTCGCGGCGCGCACCCGCGCCGCGGCCGGCGACCGCCTCGCCACCTTCTCCGTCGACTTCACCGGCCACACCGAGAACTTCCGCCCCGACGCCATCCGGCCCACCCCGGACGGCCCGTACGCCCTCGAAGCCGCCCGGCACGCCGGCACCGAGCACCACGCGATCGTCCTCGACCGCGGCCGGCTCCTCGACCCGGCCGTGCGCCGGACCGTCCTCGGCGCCTGGGACCTGCCGTACAACTTCGCCGACCTCGACGTCTCCCTCTACCTGCTCTTCGCCGCCGTACGGCAGCACGCCACGGTCGTGCTGTCCGGCGAGGGCGCCGACGAGGTCTTCGGCGGCTACCTGTGGTTCTCCGACCCCGGGGCCCGCCGCGCCGAGACCTTCCCCTGGCTCAAGCTGGGCGCCCACCGCGGCCTCGACCCGCGGTCGCTGTTCCACCCGTGGTTCGTGGACGGCATCGACCTGGCGGAGTACGAGGCCGACCTCTACCGGACGGCGCTCGCGGAGGTCCCGGTCCTCGACGGGGAGAGCGCCGAGGACCGGCGGACCCGCGAGCTCAGCCACCTCACCCTCACCCGCTGGCTGCCCATCCTCCTCGACAAGAAGGACCGCATGGGCATGGCGAACGGCCTGGAGGGCCGGGTGCCGTTCTGCGACCACCGCCTCGTCGAATACGTCTTCAACGTCCCCTGGGAGATGAAGAGCTTCGGCGGCCAGGAGAAGGCGCTGCTGCGCGAGGCCGCCTCCGGCCTCCTGCCGGAGCCGGTGCTGCGCCGCAAGAAGGCCGCCTACCCGTCCCTCCAGGACCCCGCCTACGACCGGGCCCTCATCACCGGCCTCGCCACGGCGGCGACCGGCGGCGGCGCCCCGCTCAGCCCGTTCCTCGACGGCGACGCGGTGCGGCGGATGACCACCAGGACGGCCGGCGGCAGCCTCTCCGAGTTCGAGCGGATCCTCGTGGAGTCCACGGTCCGCCTGGACGACTGGCTGCGCACGTACGACATCGACCTGGCACCGACCCGTGCCGTACTGACCCATGCCGCACCGGCCCACGCCGCACTGACCGATGTGAAGGGAGCTCACTGATGCACGCGATCGAGATCCGGGAGACCGGCGGGCCCGAGGTCCAGCTCTACGTCGAGAAGCCCGCCCCCGGGCAGCCCGGCGAGGGGCAGATCCTCGTGGAACTCGCCGCGGCCGGAGTGAACTTCATTGACCTCTACCGGCGCGAGGGGCGCTATCCGCTGCCCGTGCCCTGCGTCCCCGGCGAGGAGGGCTCCGGCGTGGTCCTCGCGACCGGCCCCGGCGTCACCCGGTTCGCGCCCGGTGACCGGGTCGCCTGGACGACCGTGCTCGGCAGCTACGCCGAGCGGGTGCTCGTGCCCGAGGACAAGGCCATCGCCGTGCCCGACGGCATCGACCTGCGGACGGCCGGCGGGGTGCTCGTCCACGGCATGACCGCTCACTTCCTCGCCCACGACTCCTACCCGGCCCGCGCGGGCGAGACCGTGCTCGTGCACGCCGCCGCCGGTGGTGTGGGCCTCCTGCTCACCCAGATGCTCAAGCGGCGCGGCGCCCGTGTCATCGGCACGGTCTCCACCGAGGAGAAGGAGCGCACCGCCCGCGCCAACGGCTGCGACGAGGTCGTCCGCTACACCGCGACCGGCGACCTGGCCGCCGAGGTCCGGGCGCTCACCGGCGGGGAAGGCGTCCACGCGGTCTACGACGGCGTGGGCGCGGCCACCTTCGACGCGAGCCTCGACTCGCTGCGCACGCGCGGCACGCTGGTCCTCTTCGGCGGCGCGAGCGGCGCGGTGCCGCCCGTCGACGTGATGCGGCTGCTCTGGGGCGGCTCGCTCACGCTGACCCGGCCCTATCTGGAGCACTTCCGGGCCACCGCCGAGGAGTTCGAGAGGCGGGCGGGCGAGGTGTTCCGGGGCCTCCTCGACGGCTCGCTCACGTTCACCGTCGCCGGGACGTACCCCCTCGCCGAGGCGCACCGCGCGCACACCGACCTGGCCTCCCGCGCCACCTCCGGAAAGCTCCTCCTCGTCCCGTAGACCCGTAAAGGAGACTCGCCATGGGCGACATCGCCGGCGCGGGCCTGCTCTCGCACGCGCCCGTCATCATGTTCCCCGAGCCCGCCCGCATCGCGGCGAACGGCGGCAGCGACTTCACGCTCGCGACCGGCCTGGAGCGGCTGCGGCGCGAGGTGACCGACACGGCCCGGTACGACACCGTCGTGGTGTTCGACTCCCACTGGGCCACCACGACCGAAGCGGTGATCACGGCCCATCCGCGCCGCAAGGGCCTGTTCACCTCCGACGAGATGCCGTCGGCGATCAGCCGGCTCCCGTACGACCTGCCCGGTGACCCCGCGCTCGCGCACGCGGTCGCCGGCCTGGCGGCGCAGCGGAAGGTGTGGATCGAGGCCAACGACGACCCGCACCTGCCGATTCACTACGCGACGCTCAACCTCTGGACGTACCTGGGGCGGACCGGCAAGCCGTGGGTGTCCGTCTCCGTCTGCCAGACGGCGACCACTGAGGACTTCCTCAGGATCGGCGAGGTCGTGGGGGAGGCGATCGCCGGGCTCGCCGGCCGTCGCGTGCTGCTGCTCGCTTCGGGCGGCCTGTCCCACCGCTTCCGGCCGCTGGGCGAGCTGCGCGACCGCATGGCCGGCGACCCGGCCAACATCGTCACGCCCGGGGCCCGGGCGGCGGACGAGCAGCGGATCGCCTGGCTGGAGGCGGGCCGGCACGACGAGGTGATCCGGTCCATGCCGGAGTACCTGCGGTACGCGCCCGAGGCCCGCTTCGGCCACTACCTGATGCTGGCGGGCGCGCTGGGCGGGGAGGCGTGCCGGGCGCGGGGACGGCGGTTCAGCGCGTACGAGAACGGGATCGGCACCGGGCAGGCGCACCTCTGGTTCGACCTGCCGGCCGGCGGGGGGAGGTGACGGCCCGGTGCTCACCGACGAACGGCGGCTGCGGGCCTGCCTGGGGCACTTCGCCACCGGCGTCACGGTGGTGACGTGCGAGGTCGGCGGCGTCCCGCACGGCGCGACCGTCAGCTCCTTCACGGCGGTCTCGCTGGACCCGGCGCTGGTCCTGGTCTCGCTGCACCGCCGGAGCAAGGCCGGACGGCACCTCGCCGGCAGGCCGTTCACGGTGAACGTGCTCGGCGAGGACCAGCGGGACCTCGCCGAGCGGTTCGCCGGCCGGCGCACGCACGCGCCGCCCCGGTGGGCGGCCCGGCCGCCCGCCGGCCTCGCCCCCCGCCTCGCGGGCTCCCTCGCGACGCTCTCCTGCACGCCGTGGGCCGCCTACGACGGGGGAGACCACGTGCTCTTCGTGGGGCGCGTCGAGGAGGCCGAGTACCGGGAGGGCGGCCGCCCGCTCGTCTTCTACGAGGGGCAGCTCCGGGGGCTGTAGCCGTCCTCCCGCGCCCCCCTCGGCCAGGTGTCGCCGACCTCGTGCCGCCGGACCGTCAGACCGCCGCTAGAATGCGGCGTTTGTTCGATTCGGCGATGCGATTCGGCGGCGTGATTCGATCACGCGATTCGATGACGCGATGAACCGTGGGGGGACCACACGTGAGGGCGAGACTGAGAGAGACCGCGGAAGAGCTGGCCGGGCTGCTGTGGCGGGAGTACATCGTCTACCGCGACCGGTCCGGGGAGGTGGTGATCCGGGGCGAGCACGTGCAGCGCTGGATCAGCCTCGCTCCCGCGGCCGGCAGTGACGAGGTGCTCGTCCGCGCGGGGCGCATCCTGGAGGGCGGGACCACCGCCCCGGCGCGCTCGGAGGCCGTCGTGCCGCTGTCGGCGGGCATGGGCGAGCTCGCCGCGGCCTGCCGGCGGCTGCTCGCCGAGACCGCCGCCGCGCCCGCGCCCCGCGATCCGCGTGCGGCGGGGAGCGGGCGGGCGGCGAAGGCCGCGAAGGCGCGGCCCGCGCGCAAGAGCCGGCACACGGGTCTCGGGTCCTGGGCGGTCATCGTCTCCGTCCTGGGCGTGGTCGCGGTCTGCGTCTACCAGCTCGTGCTGAACGGCGGGTGAGCGGGGGCGGCTGAGCCCGCCGGACGTCACCGGGGTCACGTACGCGCTCTGGCGTCGCACGCGGCCCCGGCCCTACCGTGGCCCCCGTAGGCACTCCCGCACAGCATGGCTTGGCATGAACCTGACACTCACTCCTGAGAGGTGAGCCGTGTTCCTGCGCCGCAGACGCGTCCGCCGGCTGCGCCGGCTCGGTGTCGTCGCCCTGCTCCTCGGCGTCGTGGCCGCCGTCGCCGCCGGCCCCGCCCGGGCGACACCCGACACCGCTTCCCGGGGCCCGCTGCCCCTCGTCCGGCCGATCGACCCGCAGCACTGGCGCAACCCCGACGACATGACCTGGGCCGAGTACCGCTCCGTGCCCGGAACGGACTGGGCCGACCCCGCCCGCACGCCCACGCAGCGCAAGTTCAAGGGCGCCCTCGTGCTGCTGGACTACTCCGACGAGGAGTTCTCGGTCAGCAAGCCCGCCGGAGCCGCCAAGTTCGGCAACCCGCTGCCCAGCGCGGCCGGCATCCCGCGCGCGCAGGTCCCGAAGTTCTACGAGGACTTCCTCAACAAGCCCGGCGCGCTCAACCACGGCCACACCATCAACGAGTACTGGATGGAGGACTCCGGCGGCCGCTTCGGCGTCGGCCTGACCTCCTTCGGCGTCTACCGCATGCCCGGCAAGTCCTACCAGTACGGCATCGAGCCCGGCATGAACCCCGGCGCCTGCCCCGTCGGCGACACCTGCGGCAAGGACATCCGCACCGACGGCAAGCGGGCCTGGACCGCCGACGTCGGCGACGCCAAGACGCGCGAGTTCGACTTCATCTTCTACCTCACCGCAGGCGTCGACGAGTCCTCCGCCTGGCAGGAGTTCGGGCAGATGAAGTTCCCGTCCGCGCAGGACGTGCCGGCCGCCTGGGGACCCCCGTCACCCATCGCCTCCGGCCTCAACGCCGCGCAGACCCGCTACGTGCCCTGGACGTCCTGGCAGGCCGCCGCCCGCATCTGGCCCAACGCCGCGAACGGCTCCTCCACCCAGGCCGAGAGCTCCGGCATGGCCACCTTCGCCCACGAGCTCAGCCACATCCTGGGCATCGGCGACAACTACAACAACCCCTACGGGACGCCGCTCAGCCGCTCGTACACCGGCATCTGGGGCATGCTCTCGCGCGGCTCCTTCAACGGCCCCGGCGGGCCGCACACCCGCTGGCGGATACCCGCGACCGCCGGCGGCTCCATGGGCGCCCAGCACGTCCTGCGGGACAAGCTCAAACTCGGCATCGTCGACGAGAAGAACGTCCTGCGCCTGGACCGCGACGCCCTCAAGGGCTCCGGCCTCGTCGTCGCCCGCGTCACCGCCCGCTCCGCCCCGCCCGGCGAGAAGGGTCTGACCGGCGTCAACATCACCATGGGCCGCGACCTGTCCCCGGCGTGCGACCGCACCACCGACCCGCTGTGCGACGGCGGAGGCTACGACAACTACACCGTCGAGGTCGTCGACCGCATGGGCGCGGACTCGTTCACCCCGGACAGCGGCGTCCTGCTGAGCAAGACCAAGAACGCCGACCGGGCCCCCTTCGCCTGGGTGGTCGACGCCCACCCCGAGGACATCGGCCTGACCGACTTCACCCGCCCCGACGGCACCCCGCAGAAGATCACCATGGGGGACTACCGGCAGCTCAGCGACGCCCTCTTCCACGCGGGCGCCGACTCCGGCAGCTCCTACGAGTACGTCGACGAGGCCAACCGGCTGCACTTCTACGTCCTGAACGTGCAGCGCGACGCCACCGGCGTCCTCTCCTACGACATCGGCGTCAAATCCCTCGACGGGGCGGGGACTCAGGCCCGCGGAGTCGCCCTCGGCAAGGGCAGCGTCAAGAGCGGGCCCGACCGGGGCCGGGCCGTGTGCACCTTCGGCCTCGCCAACACCGGGAAGGCCGCCCCGCAGAGCGACCCCCGCCTGTCCTCCGACGTCTACCGCCTGTCCGCCACCGCGTCGGGGCGCGGCTGGTCCGCCTGGCTGCCCAACCGCCTCACCACCGCCGCCGCCGGCACCGCGGTCCCCGTCGACGTCGCCGTCACGGCCAAGCCCGGCGCCGACCGCAAGGGCACCGTCACCCTCACCGCACGCTCGGAGAGCGACCCCGGCAAGACGGCCAAGGCCACCTGCTCGCTGCCGAAGACGGGAAGGTGACCGGACGGGGGGGGATCGTTCAGGGAGGCGGCCGTCCGGGGAGGTGATCATTCGGGCCCCGGACGGGCCCGCTCCTCTGGCACAGTTGCGGAATGCACGGTGACGCTGACGACGCGCAATCAGAAACGGCCGGCGGAGCGGAGGCCGGGCCGACCGTCGTGGAACTGGTGCGGGAGCGATGGGGCACACGGCTGACCGGGACGGTCATCGACCGGTTCCTGGAGCCGGGCTGGAGCTACCAGGAACAGGTGCCCCGCGCGTGCCCCGTCTGCGAGCGGCAACTGCACTCGCTGCGCAGACCGTACGAGTCCCAGGGGCGCGTCTACCGCTACGTCGCCGTCGTCTGCCCCTCCTGCCCCGCCGCGTACACCCTGGCCGACCTCGGGGTGAAGACCTACGACAAGCTGTGCGCGCCGGGGCGGACGGCGGCTGCCGCCCCCGCACCGGCGCCGTCGGCCGAGCCCGTCACGATCTCCGCGGTCCTGGGGCGGATGGGCCTCGGGCCGTCTCCCGGCGGGCCCGGTGCCGGCGTCACGGCGATCCGGGTGCCGCGCCCCGCCGCGGCCTCCGGCTCCGCCGCCCCCGCACGGCAGCCGCGCCCTGCCTGGCCCGGGGATCTGCCGCTGCCCGCGGAGGACGAGAAGCGCCGCCTGCTGTGGTGCAAGGTCGCCGACCCGGCCTGGCGGCCCGCCGCGGCGGCCGTGGCCGCGGCCGAGGACGTCCGTGTCATCGTCCCCGACACCCCCGCGTTCGACGCCCTGCGCGAGGAGCTCGCCGCGCAGGGCATACCCTGCCGGAGCGTCCGCCACTGGCAGGAAGCCGAACAAGTCTCCACCGTCGGCGACTTCGGGGACCCGACGGACCTGGTCGCCCACCCGGCGCGGGACGCGGCCCCCGTGGCGGGCCCCGGCGCCCACGCCGCGCGCGACGCCTTCGCGGCCCAGTGGGACGCCCTGGAGGAGCTCCCGTCCGGCGACCCCGACGCGTACGTACCGGTGACCGGCCTCGTCCCGCGGTCCTGGGCCGGGCTCCTCACCCACCCCTCCTTCAACCCCGCCCAGGCCGCCGCCGTCCCGGCCGTGCTCGACGGCGACGAGCACCTGGTCGTCGTCGCCCCCACCGGAGCCGGGAAGACGCCCGTCGGCATGGTCGCCGCCCTGCACGCCCACCACCGCGGCCGCAAGGCGGCCTGGCTCGTACCGCAGCGCTCGCTGACCGACGAGCTCGACCGCGAACTGGAGGCGTGGCGCCGCGCCGGCCTCGAAGTGGTCCGGCTCACCGGCGAGTCCGCCGTCGACGCCGCACTCGTCCGCAAGGCGGACGTCTGGGTCGCCACCACCGAGAAGTTCGAGGCGATCTGCCGCGCGGGCTCGCTGCGCGACGCCCTCGCGGAAGTCGGCTGCCTCGTCGTCGACGAGATCCACCTGCTCGGCGACCCCACGCGCGGCCCCGTCCTCGAAGCCCTCCTCGCGCGCGTCCGCGAGGACAGCACGCAGGTGCGCATCGTCGGCCTCTCCGCCACGGTCGCCAACGCGGACGAGGTCGCCGCATGGCTCGGCGCCCGCCTCATCCGCACTCCCTGGCGGCCCACCCGCCTCACCTGGCAGATTCCCGTCCTCCCCGCCGCGCACGACGCCGACTGGTCCGCCCGCGCGGCCTCGCGCACGAAGACCGCCGTACGCCTCGCCCGGACCGTCACCGGCGAAGGCGGCAGCGTGCTCGTCTTCTGCGGCAGCAAACGCGGCGTACGGGCGACCGCGCTCGCCCTCGCCGCGGACCGCGGCGTGCCCACCGCCGGAGCCGACGCGGACGACGCCGAACTCGTCGAGCGGCTCTGCGCCGGCGCCGGAGTGCGGCTGCACTACCGCGACTGGCCCTACAAGCGCGAGGCCGAACACGCCTTCCGCACCCGGCAGGCCGACGTCCTCGTGGCCACCTCCACCGTCGCCGCGGGAGTCAACCTCCCCGCCCGGGCCGTCGTCGTGCGCGACACGCAGATCGGGCTGGACCGCATCGAAGTGTCCATGGTCCAGCAGATGTTCGGGCGCGCCGGCCGCGTCGGCGCGGGGGAGCGCGAAGGCTGGGCCTTCCTCCTCGCCGACGGGGAGGAGCGCGCCGAATGGCAGGCCAGGCTGGCCGCCGGCTACACCGTCCGCTCCCGCATCCGCGACCGCCTGCCCGACCACCTCCTCGCCGAAGCCGTCCAGGGCCGCCTGCGCACCCTGTCGCAGGCGGAGACCTGGTGGACGCAGACCCTCGCCTTCCACCAGGGCCAGGAGAGCTTCGACTCCCTCCACGACGCCGTCGGCTTCCTCGCGGAATCCGCCTTCCTGCGCCGCACCCCCGCCCCCGGCGGCGACGGCGCCCCCGACCTCCTCGTACCGACCGAACTCGGCAAGCTCACCAGCCGCTTCATGGTCGACTCCGACCTCGCGGACACCCTCACGAGCGCGCTGCGCGGCCTGCCCGTCCCGCAGGACCCCGACACCGCCGAGGACACGCTGGCCGCCCTGCTGAGCGCCGTCCTGCCCGTCCTGGAACAGGCCCCCTTCACCGAACGGGCCCGCGCTGCACTGCTGCGGGTCCTGCGCACCGGCGGCCGCACCGACGACCCCGACGGGACGGGCCCGCAGGACGAGGGCGCCAAGCCCGCGCCCGGCGACCTCTCCCGCGCCGTCCTGCTCCTGGTCGCCCACAGCCCGCACGCGTTCCGCACGCGTAGCGCCTACGTGCTCGGCATCCCCCTGGAGAGCATGACGAACATCCTCGACGAGGCCGAGCGCTACCTGGCCTGGCTCGGCGCCCAGGGCCCGCTCGGAACCGTCCACCCGTGGGCCGCCGTCGCCGCCTCCGACCTCGCGGCCCGCATCCGCTGGCGGACGCTCGGACCCCCGCGCGGCGCCGGCCGGCTGCTGTGGATGTGCGAGCAGATGGCCACGGCGCCGCTGGCCCGCCGCCTCGTGCCGCAGATGTGGCGCGCCGCCCGGGAGCGGGGCGTCGACGCCCCCGACTGGCCGGGCACCACCCCGCCCGCGTCCTGCGCCCTCCCCGCGGACCGCTACCGCGCCCTCCTCGCCGACCGGGCCACGGGCACGGTCTTCACCGAGGAGCCCGGCGGGGACGCCGTGCACGTACTCGCGCCGCCCGGCGCGATTGTGCGCGCCTGGAGCGGGAAGACGGCGACGGAGCACTTCTCCGACGGCAGCCCGGCCGAGGTCCCGCGCCCGCGGAACCACCCCGCGGACGCCGCGGGCCTCGGAGCGGTCGTCTTCACACGGGGCGACCGGCTGGCCCTGGGCTGGGCGGCGGCGTACAACGCGATCCGGACCCGTAGCGTCGTCTGACCCGGCCGGCGCCACGAAGTCCAGGTGGAGTCACTCGTCCGTGTGGCCGGCCCCTGCGGCCCCCGCCCCTGGGACGGTCACGGACGGACAGTGGCCATGAAGGAGAAACTTCCCGTGCACCATGGAGGCCCTGTGTCCGGCGTGATCACCGTTGGCGTGGACGGCAGCGAGCACGGCAGTGCCGCGGCGGACTGGGCGGCGGCCGAGGCCGCGCTCCGGGGCATGGAGCTGCGCCTCGTCCACGCCTGGGCCCAGCAGCCGCTGGACCTCCCGGTCACCGTGGACACCGAGGCCCAGCAGCGCTGGGCCGGGAACCTGTTGCAGGAGACCCGCGCCCGGGTGACGGCCCGGCACCCGGACCTGCCGGTCACGGCCCGGCTGCTGCCCGCCGACCCGGTTCCCGCGCTCGTGGCCGAGTCCGCCGAGGCGGCCGTGCTCGTCCTCGGCTCGCGCGGCCACGGGGCGTTCGTCGGCTATCTGATCGGCTCCATCGCCCTGCACGTGCTGCGGCAGGCCAAGGGGCCGGTCGTCCTCGTACGCAGCCCTGAGGAGGAACAGGAGGCGGGGGCGGACGAGGGCGAGGGCGTGGTCGAGGTGCTGGCCGGTGTGGGCGAGGAGCCGGACGACGTCCTGGAGTTCGCCTTCGAGGCGGCCGCCGCGCGCGGGGCACAACTCCGGGCCGTACGCGCCTGGTCGCTGCCCCCGGTCGTCGACTGGGGCCCCGGCTCCATGCGGCTGGCCGACGAGACCGGCGGGCTCGCCGCCCTCGAACGCAAGCGGCTGGCCGACGCCCTGGAGCCGTGGCGCTCCCGCCATCCGCAGGTCGGGGTCGTCGAGCAGGTGGAGATGGGAAGCGCGGCGCAGGTGCTGCTGTCCTCCTGCGGGCGTGGCGCCCTCATGGTCGTCGGGCGCCATGCCTCCGGCCCGCACGGCCTCCAGCGCATCGGCCACGTGGCCCACGCGGTGCTGCACCACGCACCGTGCCCCGTAGCGGTGGTGCCGCATCCCTGACGGGCCTTTAGTAGTGCTGGCCCGTCAGGGACCGCCGGGGAAGCGGGAGATCAGCCGAGCGCCGACGCCAGCAGCCTCGCGGTCTCGGCGACGAGGGGGCTGTCCCCTTCCGCGCCGGCTTCGTGCTTGGTCGTCAGGATGGACATGACGACCGGCGCCCCGTGCGGGGTCCAGGTGACGCCGACGTCGTTGCTGGTGCCGTACGACCCCGCGCCGGTCTTGTCCGCGACGGTCCAGCCCGCGGGGACGCCCTTGCGGAGCTTCTCGCCGCTTGTCGTGTTGGCGAGCAGCCAGCCGGTCAGACGCTTGCGGTCCGCGGGGTCCAGCACGTTGCCGAGGACGAGGCGGGCGTAAGTGCGGCCTATCGCGCGGGGGGTGGTGGTGTCCGTCGTGCGGTCCGGCTCCGCCGAGTTCAGCGCGGGCTCCCAGCGGTCGAGCCGGGTGATGCGGTCGCCGGTCGAGCGGCAGAAGCGGGTGACGGCGGTGGGGCCGCCCAGCTCGCGGAGGAGGAGGTTGGCCGCGCCGTTGTCGCTGTAGGAGATCGCCGCGGCGCACAACTCCTCGACGGTCATGCCGTTCGCGACGTTCTCGTCCCTGCCCGTGATCTTGTCGTAGCCCGAGTCCTCGACCTCCTTCTTGGTGTAGTGGATGCGCTCGGCGAGGAACTCGCCGTCGCGGTCGAGGTCCCGCAGGACGGCGGCGACGGCGATCGTCTTGAACGTCGAGCACATGGGAAAGAGCTCGTCGGCCCGGTGGGCCACCGTCCTGCCCGTGGCCGTGTTGTGGGCGAACACCCCGAGCCGGGCGGAGTGCTCCTGCTCCAGCTCGCGCAGCCGCCGGGCTATCCGGTCGCCGCCGGGCGTCGCCGCGTACACCGTCCCGCCCGTGCTCAGGGCGGCGGCGAGGGCCGTTCCGGCGCCGAGGGTCAGGATCGTGCGGCGGGAGGGGCGTGCGCCTGTGCGTTCCAAGATCGTATGCTCCTTGCGTCCTCGGTGATGCGGTCGTTAGCCAATACGCACCTAATGAGTCGACTGGTTCCACTTGAAGGCGATCAAGCATCATTTGTGCCCGCCGGGCCCGCTTTGCTCACTGCGCCCACGTATGATCATCAGGTGAAGACCTGGCCCTGCTGGTGGCGCGCCCTGCCCGTCGCCGTGGCGCTCCTCGCCACCGCCGGTTCGACCTCGGCGAGCGGCGCCGCGGCCCGCGCCGTACCCCGGCCGACACCGCAGGAGGCCGCCCGCTGCCGCGCCCTGCACGCGCAGCTGCCCGCGACCCTGGCGGGCCTGCGGCGCGGAACCCCGCGGCCCGCCTCGGAGTTCACCGCGCAGTGGGGCACGCCGGCGGTCTTCCTGCGCTGCGGCGTGCCGCGCCCCGAAGCGCTCAAGGCCGGCTCCCCGCACTTCGACCGCTACGGCTCGGCGTGGGACCTCGGCGGCATCGAGTGGTATCCGCAGCAGCAGGCCGACGGCAGCGTCCGCTTCCTGGCCACGAAACGCGCCGCGTGGGTCGAGGTGACCCTGCCGAAGGAGTACGCGGGCGGTAGCGGGAGCGGTGGTGGTGGCGCCGATGGAGCGGCCGTCCTTGAGGAAATCGCTGCTCATATCAAGATGACGATCCCCGAGGGCTATGTGTGACGACCGTGCCCAGAATGCGTTCCAGCGGGAAGTACCCCACGTCCCGGGAGTCGAAGCTGACCCTCCCGTTGTCCCCGAGGAGGACGACCTTGCCGGGCGGCACGCGCTGCTCGGGTGCCGCGGCCAGCGAACGGACGCGGTCGCGGGGGACGGGGTCGCCGGGGAGGGCGGCCACGCGCTTGATGAGCCAGTCGCGGCCGCGGACGCCGACCGGTCCGGCCCCGGGGTGCACGGGCGGGGCCGGCCAGGTGCCGCCGCCCGCAGGCCGTTCGGCCACCACCACCTGACCGACGGCCGGGCGCGGGCCGCGCCGTACGAGCACGCGGTCGCCGTCGCGGAAGGCCGGCGCCATGCTCGTGCCGCGGACGGTGACCACGACCAGGCCTCGCGCCAGCGACACGGCCGCGCCCAGCGCCAGGCCGGCCGCGACCGCCGCCGTACGGCGCAGCCGCCGCGGCGCGGGCCCGGCCGTCACCGCGGCTCTCCCGTGAACGCGGGCGCGTCCGCGGCCCCGCCCGCGGGACCGGCCTCCTCGCCGGCCCGGTAGCCGGCGGCCTGGAGGGCGAACAGGCGGGCGTAGCGGCCGCCGGAGGCGATGAGTTCGGCGTGCGGGCCCTGTTCGACGACGCGGCCGTCCTCCAGGACCGCGATGACGTCCGCGTCGCGCACCGCGCCGAGGCGGTGGGAGATGAGGAGGCTGGTCCGCCGGCCGCGGTGCTGCCGCAGCGCGGTGTGGATCTCGTGTTCCGCCTCGGCGTCGAGCCCGGCCGACGGCTCGTCGAGGATCATCAGGTCGCGCCGGTCCCGCAGGAACGCGCGGGCGAGCGCGAGCCGCTGCCGCTGCCCGCCGGAGAGGACCACGCCGGTCTCCGGGTTGTCCTTGTCGGACTCCATGAAGAACCTCCGCGACAGCAGCGTGTCGTACCCGTGGGGCAGGCCCGCGACCTTGGCGTGGATGCCTGCGCGCTCCGCCGCCGCCTCGACGCGCGGGCGGTCGTCCAGCGCGGTCAGGTCGCCGAGGGCGATGTTCTCCGCGGCCGTCATGTCGTAGTGCATGTAGTCCTGGAACACCGCGCCGATGCGCCACCGCAGTTCGGCGACGCCGACGGTGCGGATGTCCACGCCGTCCCACAGGATCGCGCCCCGCTCGGGATCGTAGAAGCGGCACAGCAGCTTCACCAGGGTGGACTTGCCGGCGCCGTTCAGCCCGACCAGGGCGAGCGCCTGCCCGTGGGGCAGGCGCAGGCAGGCGCCGCGCAGCACCCACGGGTGCTCGGGGGAGTAGCGGAACCACACGTCGCGCAGTTCGATGCCGCGGGTCAGCGGCGGCAGCTCGGCGGGCTCGGCGGGCACGGGCAGGTCCGGCCCGGCCCCCGCGACCGCCAGGTAGTGGTCGAACATCAGCAGGGCCTGGTGCGAGCGGGCCACCTCGCTCGCCAGCGTGGCCAGCGCGCCCTGGATGCCGGCCACCGCGGCCACGAACATGACGACGTCGCCCGCCGACAGGGCGCCCGCGTGCGCGGCGCCCACCGCCCACAGCAGACCCCCGCCCGAGACGAGCGCGGCCAGCAGCCCGAGCCCCGACTGGACGAGGGCCTCCCGCCGGTCGACCGCGCGCTTCGCCGCGTCGGCCGTGCGCCGGTCGGCCAGCATCCGCCCCCGCAGGAACGCGCCGGTGCCGAACAGCCGTATCTCCTTGGCCGCTTCGACGCTCGACAGCAGCTCGCCGTAGAACATCTGCCGCCGCTCCACGGGCCCGATGTCCCAGAGCGTGCGCGCCTTGCGGCGCGCCATGGCGACCTCGGACACCAGCGTCGGCACGGCGGCGCCCAGCACCAGGGCGGTCATCCACGGGCTGAGCAGCGACAGGGAGCCGAGGAACCCGCCGATGGTGATGGCGCTGCGGGCGATGCCGACGGCGCCGTCGACGGCCTGGTTGGGCATGCCGCCGCCGGAGCTCTGCGCGAGCCGCAGCCGGTCCAGGAAGCGCGGGTCCTCGAAGCGGCCCAGGCCGGCGAAGCCCTCCACGGCGGTGAACAGCCGGTCGTCGGCGAGGAGCCCGACCCTGCGGTCGAGTTCGCGCCGCAGGTACTGGCTCGTCTGGGGCGCCACGGCGATGACGACCCCGGCCGCGGCGAGCCCGGCGGCCAGGCCCGCGAGCGCCGCGAAGGAGGCGCCCGAGCCCAGCCCGTCGAGCAGCAGCTTGGTCAGCCAGGCGGTGACCACGGGCAGGGCGCCGGCCACCAGCGTCAGCGCCAGGTAGCACGCCAGCGCCGCGGGCGCCGCGCTCGCGACCAGCGCGGCGGCCGCGGCGATCCGCCGGACCGTGGCCGGCAGCCGCACCGCGGCCGTGGGCCGGACGGTGGCCGGGGGCCCGCTCATGCCGCCACTACGGGCGCATCCAGGTTCACGCTGTTGCGCGCGATCACGGGCCTGCCCGCGCCGTCCTGGGCGACCTGGAGCAGCGTCGGGAAGCCGAAGACCTGGAAGGCGTCGGTCAGGGCAAGGTCGGCGTCCTGCACGACGACGCGGGCGACGTCGCTCAGCCCGGCGACCTGCCCCTTGGCGCGCTCGGGAGTGCCGACCACCACGGCCAGCACCTGCCTCCGGCCGCCGGGTACCGTCCGCGCGTACTCCGCGAACTTCGGCAGCATCTCGTGGCACGGGCCGCAGCTGGGGGAGAAGAACGCCACCAGGGTGTCGCCGGACAGCGACTCGCGGGTCAGCACCTCGCCGTCGACGGAGACGGCGCTGAACTCGCCGACCTCCTCGCCCACCTTGATGACGGGCGGCCTGCCGGGCGGCGAGCCCTCGGCGGCCTTGGACAGCAGCGCGGTGTGCTCCCGCAGCCGCTTGATCACCCCGAGGGTGAGGATCAGGTCCAGCGTACAGAGCAGTCCCACCAGGACCACCGCCGCGATCAGGACGGGCATGGGAGTCGTCTCCTCCGAGTTCGCTCGGGTTTCGCAGGGAGTCAGGTTCCGTACGGTGCGCGCTCAGCGGCTGTACGGTCAGGTTCCGTACGGGTGTTGAGCCTGTGCCTCGACGGGACGGAACAGGTCGAGGATGTCGTCGAGCGCGGCGACCAGCGCGCCCAGGAGCAGGCCCGCGAGGACGGCGACAGCCACCCCGCCCGGGGTGGCCGTGCCGCCCGTACCCGCGGCCGCGGCACCCGTGACCGCCGCGGCCGTGAGCGCGAGGTTGCGGACGATGTGCCTCGGGCCGAGCGGGGTCGGAGAGGCGCCGAAGCACCGGCACGGCGCCCGCACGCCGCGCCGCACGGAGAGCGCGATGCCGGCGGTGAAGACCGCCAGCAGGACCGCCGCGATCGCCAGTCCCACGACCGTGGCGGCCGGCACGGGCACGGCGAGGCTCACGCACACCGCGCCTTCGGCCGCCACCACGGTCCGCGCCACCGGCCGGGCCCGGCGCACGGGCACGACCTGCATGCCCGCCACCGAGGACACGAACCGGTCGAAGGATCTTCGACCGGCCGCCTTCCCGGCGGACGAGGCGAGGAACACCACGCCGATCAGGCACTGGATTCCGATGGCCAGACAGCCCATCCGGTTCTCCTCCTCCAGCCGTTGCCGTGACGTTCCCGATCGTTCCCGGACATTTCCGGTTGTTCCCGGTCGTTCCCGGCCGGGGCGCTCGTTGCGGTGTCGCTAGCGGGTGTGCTCAGCTCTTGTGATCACTGAACGGGTACGGGCATGGGTGCCGGCTAGCACTGACAGACGATCGTCGGGCAGCCGTTGGAGTTGCAGCACGCCCAGCAGGGGGCGTTGTAGCCGCACTTCCCGCTGCACTGCCAGCAGGCGGGGTAGTTGCCGCAGGACAGGAGCTCCGCGGCGGCCGCGTCGATCTCGGGCACGAACTTCCCGAGAAGGCGGCTGCCCAGCTCCGCGAACTTTGCGTACATCGGCACGCTCCTCACGTGGTCGGAACGAGTGGGTCGGGAGAACCGGGCCGGCATCCGGTGCTCACGCCGGTCGAGTCTCACGGGGCCGCGGCGGCACGGATAGTGCGGTTTCCGGTCGAGAGGGCGGGCCGGCGGGGGCGCCGGCGCCGGCCCGCGGGTGGCGGGAAGCGGCTCTTGCGGGGTGCGGCGGGCGGCGGGTGCGCGAGCGCGGCCATGGGGCGGGCGGCGGTACGGGCCACTGCCCGGCACTGCGCGGACCGGCGGGTTCCCCTGCCGAAGGTGAATCCGTGCCTCCGTACGGCCGCGGGGCCCGCGCAACTGGCCAGGACGGGGCCGTCGCGCTTCGCGCCATCGGTGCAGAACGGGTGAAGGAGCGGTGGAGACGCTTTCCGGCCGGTGGCCGCCCGGCCGCGCCCAAGGGGCCGACGGCATGGTTCCGTTTCGGGGCGGGGCATGGTAGGGCCCGGCGCCCAGGGGCGGTTCAGGACTTCGTGACCGCCCTCGTGGCGCGCGGGGCGGCCGGCGGAGGGCGGCATGTCGACGTCCGGCAGCCGTTCCTCGTAGGCGCTGCGGGTTTGTGGCGGGAGTGTTGAGGCGGTGTTACGGACGCACGTGCCGTTGTCATGCCCCGGTGCGGCGGCTTCCGCCCCGGGAAACCGGGAGCGCGTCGGCCGGTTCTGGCTGTCGTGGCCCGCCGTGACCGGTCGTGCCGTAGCGGACGCCCGCGGGCGGCCGGTGCTGCCGTGCCGCATGAGCGAAGCACGAACTCGTGTGTGAACCGGCCCGGCCGGGGTAGGAGTTGGCTCATGGGGAGAGCCTTCCGGAGAGCCACTCGTGTTGCTGCCGCACTCGCCATCGCCTGTGCGGGAGCCTTCGCCGCCGCGCCGGCGGCACCCGCCGCCCAGAGCGCGGGGAGCGCGGTGGCCGCGGGCGGGTGCAGCATGGACACCGCCGCCCAGGGCGTCGCCGGCGCCCCGTCCGGAAGCCCGGTCTCCGTGCCGCGCGCGGACGGCCGGGTCGATCAGTTCCAGGTGTTCTACGACTCCACCGCGTCGCAAGGGCTGCCGTTCGTGTGGCACAGGGCCCAGGCGGCGCCCGGCGGATCGTACGGGGCGTGGGAGCGGGTCAGTGCGGGCACGGTCGGCCCCAAGGCGAGCTTCGTGACAGCCATCGAGAATGCCGCGGGCGGACTGGAGTTGTTCTGGCTCGACCACGGCGGCTTCTGCCACACCGTGCAGGGACCGGCGGGCGGGGCGTGGTCCGCCCCGGAGGGCTTCGGGCTCCAGCCGTCGCCGTACCACGGCTTCCTCGTGCTCTTCAAAAGGTCGAACGGCACCCTCATAGCCATGGCGTCGTCGGGCAAGCCGGACCGCTCCATGGAGTCGCGCACGCAGCTGAGCTCCGACGGCGTGTGGCTGCCCCCGGCCCACATGGGCAAGGTCACCGAAGCGTCCGTGGGCCTGAGCCAGCCGGACACCGTCACCGAACTGGGCGATGGGCGACTGAAGGTGACGGCCCGTGAGTGGAACCGCGACCGCTACTGGCAGATCACCGAAGAAGCGCCTGACACCGGCGTGCCGCGCGGCTGGTGGCCCGCGCAGTGGCAACTCTGCGCCACGCCCCGGTGCGACTGACCGGTGCGACTGACCGGCGGGGCGTGCCCCTGCCGCACCCTTGCGTGATCTTGTGCGTGATCTTGCCGAAGAGACAAGTCGATCTTCCTGCCCGAGGCAGGTTAGGTTAGCCTAAGCTAAGTCCCGCCTCGGGTGTCGTGACGCACTCCCCGTGACCGCTCCGCCTTGTGCTGGGCGGTCGCAGTGCTGCGCGGAATCCGATGCCGGCCTCGGCCTCTCACCGGCGGACGGACGCGCGCTCTCGCGCCGATCCGTCCTGCCCCGGCACGGAACGACGCAAGGACGGAACATGGTGCGCACAGCAGTGGCAGGCGCGAGCGGATACGCGGGCGGTGAATTGCTGCGGCTGCTGCTGGGGCATCCCGGCGTCGAGATCGGCGCGGTGACGGCCGCCTCCAACGCCGGCCGGCCCGTGACGGAACTCCAGCCCCACCTCGCCCCGCTGGCCGGGCGGGTTCTGGAGGCCACGACTGCCGAGGTGCTTGCCGGGCATGACGTGGTGTTTTTGGCGTTGCCGCATGGTCAGTCGGCGGGGGTTGCCGCGGGGCTGGGTGAGGGGACGCTGGTGGTGGATTGTGGTGCGGATTTCCGGCTGCGGGACGCTGTGGAGTGGG
>NZ_RBAM01000021.1 GCF_003626645.1 Streptomyces klenkii
TCGAGGCCGGTCACGGATCCGCCGGAGGACTCCACGGCCGTGGTGAGCTGGCTGACCGAGGTCCCGCTCGCGGGGACCTCCAGCCGGACCGTCATCGAGTACGAGACGCTTGGCGCCGTTGCCATGGCCGACTTCCTCTGCTTTCCAGGTTTCGCTGATGCGCGGCTCGATCGTCCCACCTACCCACCGGTAGGGGGTAACCAGGTCCGGGTTGCGGAAATAAAGTTCCGCAAAAGCCCGACGGGCGCCCTTCCCGGAGGAAGGGCGCCCGTCAGAACGCTGATGACACCGACCCGCCATGCTCGCCTCGCGGCAAGTGGTCGCTCGTAGCGACGAAGGTTGGGCCCGGGGGCTTGGATCGAGCCGGTGCCACACCCAGGCTAACAAACCGTCCCCGGAAGTCATTCCGCCCCGGCGAATTCACCCGTCGGGGCTCCCCCGGCCGGAGCCCGGGAGCCCCGGCCGGAGCTGGGGGAGGGTCACTTCCGGGACGGGCGCGGCCAGTACCGGAGCACTCGGCTCCACAGCACCCGATCCCGCGGCGCCCGATCCCGCAGCACTCGGCCCCGCAGCACTCGGCCCCGCGGCGCTCAGTCCCGCAGCAGGTCCGGCACGCCGTCGGCGTCCGGGTCGTCGCGCTCGCCGGAGAGCACCGTCAGGCGCTGCGTGGCGCGGGTCAGCGCCACGTACAGCACCCGCAGGCCCGCCGGGGACTCGTCGGCGATCTCGGCCGGCGAGACCACGATCGTCGCGTCGTACTCCAGGCCCTTCGCCTCCAGGCTGCCCAGCACCACGACCCGGTCGCCGAGCCCGGCCACCCAGCCGCGGGCCTCGGCGCGCCGCCCCATGGGCACGACCACGCCGACCGTGCCCTCGACGTCCGCCAGCAGGTGCTCCGCCTCGGCCCGCACGGCCGGGCCGAGCGCGGCGCCCGCGACGGCGAAGCGCGGCACGACGCCCGTGGAGCGGACGGCCGCGGGCGACTCCATGCCCGGCATCGCCAGCGCGAGCACCTTGGCCGCGAGGTCGGCGATCTCCGCGGGGTTGCGGTAGTTCACGGTGAGCCGGAAGCGGGTGCGGCGGCGGGCGCCGAGGGCCTCGTCGCGGGCGGCGGCGGCCTCGTCCGGGTCGGACCAGGAGGACTGCGCCGGGTCGCCGACGATCGTCCAGGTGGCCGTGCGGCCGCGGCGACCGACCATCCGCCACTGCATGGGCGTGAGGTCCTGGGCCTCGTCCACGATGACGTGGGCGTAGTCGCGGCGCTCCTGCGCCAGGCGCTCGGCGCGCTCGCGGCGCGACTCCGAGCGCTGGGGCATCAGCTCCTCCAGCCCGGTGAGGTGGTCGAGCGGGTCGTACTCGCGCGGCTTCTTCGGGCGGGCCGGGGCGCCCAGCAGCGTCTCCAGCTCGTCCAGCAGCGCCACGTCGTGCACGGACAGCGGGCCGCGGCCGGCGGCGTCCAGGCGGCGCAGCGAGCGGGCCAGCAGGCGGGTCTCGCGCGGGTTGAGCACCCGGCGCGAGGCGCGGGCGAGGCGCTTCTCGTCGGCCATGCCCGCCAACACCTGACGCGGCGTCAATTCCGGCCACCAGGCGTCGAGGAAGGCGAGGAAGTCGTCCTCGGTGGTGATGTCCTCGTCGAAGGCGGAGCGGGCCTCGGCGGCGAGCTCCGGGTCGGTGTAGCGCTTGGGGCCGCCGGCCCGGGACCACAGGGCGTCGAGGATCAGCCGGCGGGCGCGCGGGCGCAGCAGGTTGACCGGCGCGGTGCCGCCGAGGGCGGTGTTGCGGATCCGCTTGAGGTCCTCGGCGCCGAGCTCGATGCGGGCGCCGAAGGCGACGACGCGCAGCCGCTCGGGCCCGCCCGGGCCCTCCAGCACGCCGCGGACCGCCTTGCGGAGCACCTTGAGCATGCGCGAGGAGCCCTTGACGCGGGCCACGGCCGGCTCGTCGTACGTGTCGGCCTCGGCGCCGTCGACCAGCGAGCCGACGGCGCGGATGGCGACCTGCCCCTCCTCGCCGAGGGAGGGCAGCACGCCCTCGGTGTAGGCGACGAGGAGCGGGGTCGGGGAGACGACGAGGATGCCGCCCGCGTACCGGCGGCGGTCCTGGTAGAGGAGGTAGGCGGCGCGGTGCAGGGCCACGGCGGTCTTGCCGGTGCCGGGGCCGCCCTCGACCTCGGTCACCGACGCGGCGGGCGCGCGGATGACCATGTCCTGCTCGGCCTGGATGGAGGAGACGATGTCGCGCATCGTGTGGCTGCGGGCCTGGCCGAGCGCGGCCATCAGCGCGCCGTCGCCGACGACCGGCAGGGTGCTCCCGCCGAGCGTGGCCGTCAGCTCCGGGCGCAGCAGGTCGTCCTCGACGCCGAGGACGCGGCGGCCCTTGGAGCGGATGACGCGGCGGCGCACGACGCGGCCGGGCGCCACGGGCGTGGCGCGGTAGAAGGGCGCGGCGGCGGGCGCCCGCCAGTCGATGACGAGCGGCGAGTAGTCGGCGTCGAGGACGCCGATGCGGCCGATGTGCAGGGTCTCGGCGATGTCGGCGCGGTCGCCGAGGACGGCGTCGTCGGCGGGCTCGACGGAGGTGTACGCGCCGTCGGGGCCCTTCTTGCCGTCCTTGCCGAGCAGCAGGTCGATGCGGCCGAAGAGGAAGTCCTCGAATTCGCTGTTGAGCCGGTTGAGGTGCACCCCGGCCCGGAAGACCTGGGCGTCCCGCTCGGCGAGCGCGCCGGGCGTGCCGACCTGCCCGCGCTTGGCGGCGTCGTCCATGAGGAACTCGGCCTCGTGGATCTTCTCCTCCAGACGCCGGTAGACCCGGTCCAGATGCTGTTGTTCCGTACCGATCTCGCGGTCGCGGACCCCGTCGGGCTCGCTCTGCGGTCCGGTCGCCACCTGCGCGTGCGTGGCGTTCTGCGCGGCCACCCAAGCCCCCTTCTGCTGTGCCTAGGGCAGCCGTCAACCGTACGCGAACACAGGTGCTGAGCGCACCTGTCAGGACATGGTTGTTTTTATTCGGGCTGAATGGGTTTTGGTCACACCTTGACGGTGGCGAGGAGTTTGCCGTCGAGGGTCCGGACCTCGAACCGGGATATGTCATTCCGGTTCAGTGCGGCGCCGCCGTGGGTGTAGAGCGGCTCTTTGCCCCATTTACTGCCCGTATCGGCTTTGCCGGCAGCGCCGGTCGCGTCCGTCGCGTCCAGGCCGTAGCCGCCCGGCGGGACCGCCCACGTCGTCACCGTCTGCCGCTCCCCGTTCTTGCCCACGGCCACGAGATCGCAGGTCAGCGGGCCTCTGACGTGGGCGAGCCGGAGGGCCACGTGGGTGCCCCAGGGCTTCTCCTGGAGCGAGACCGTCGCGTCGACCTTCGTCGCCGGATCCACCGCGCCGATCTTCTCGCCGTCCTCGTACATCTGCTGGGCCGCGCTCGCGGTGCTGTGATCCGGCGCCTCCTCCGGGAAGACCGCCGCGCCCACCAGCGGGCCCGCGACGATCAGTGCGGCGGCAGCCGCGACCAGGCACAGGCGGCGGGTGCGCCGCGCGCGGCGGCCTGCCGCGACCCGGCCCAGCAGCCGGCCGAGCAGCGCCGGGTCCGGGCGCGGCACAAGCGCCTCCTCGGGACGGGGGGAGTCCAGGCCCGGCGTGGACTCCTTCAGCTCGGCGAGGAGCGGCGTCAGGTCCATCAGGCCGTCGAGCTCGGCGGCGCACTCCGGGCAGTCGGCGAGGTGCTCCTCGAACCGGGCCGCGTCCGCCTCGTCCAGGACGCCCAGCGCGTAGGCGCCCACGGCGGTGTGCTGCTCGTCCCGCTCGTGCTGGCCGCGGTCCGGTGCCGGCCGGTTCATGCCGTCACTCCTCGTTCTTCGAGCGAGAGCTTCATCGAGCGCAGTGCGTAGAAGACGCGGGACCGCACGGTCCCCGCCGGCACGCCCAGCGCCTCGGCCGCCTCGCTCACGGTACGTCCCCTGAAATAGGTCTCGATCAGCGCCTCCCGGTGCGCCTCCGTCAGGTCGCCCAGCGCGTCGGAGATCGTCATCAGGCGCAGCGCCCGGTCGATCTCGTCCGCCGCGGGCATCAGCTCCAGCGGGCCGGGGTCGACCTCGCGCGGGCGCGCCTGCCGGCTGCGGTGGTTGTCTATGACGATGCGCCGGGCGACGGTCACCAGCCAGGGCCGTACGGAGCCGGGGGCTCCGCGCAGCCGGTCGGCGTTGCGCCAGGCGCGCAGCAGCGTCTCCTGGACCACGTCCTCCGCCCGCTGGCGGTCGCCGTCCACCAGGCGCAGCACGAAGGCGAGGAGCGGGCCCGCGTGCTCTTCGTAGAGCGCCCGCATCAGGTCCTCGTCGGGGCTCGTCCTGTCAGCCACGGCGGCATCCTTGCGCAAGCCTTCTCCCTGGTCGATAGCGCGCGTCGGTGATCCTGCCGGTACCCGTCAGTAGCCGTAGCCGCCGGTTCCGCCCGTCCCGCCGCCGGTGCCGGGGCCCGGTGGGCCCCGTCGGCCAGGAGTACGGGGCGGACGGGCGGCCTGTTCAGCGCGCGGCGGAGAATTTCGGCCCTACGGACCGGCCGCCTCAGCGGGTGCCGACCGTGCGGCGGCGGTGCCGGGCCACGCGCTCGCGGTTCCCGCAGACCTCGCTGGAGCA
The DNA here is from genome assembly GCF_003626645.1 of Streptomyces klenkii. Taxonomy (GTDB): domain Bacteria; phylum Actinomycetota; class Actinomycetes; order Streptomycetales; family Streptomycetaceae; genus Streptomyces; species Streptomyces klenkii. Next base: position 4,628 of record NZ_RBAM01000021.1, read on the forward strand.
CCAGCGGCGTCTGCGGCCGCGGGAGGTGTCCAGGTAGACCAGGGAACACGTCTCGCCCTCGCAGCGGCGCAGCTGCCCGCGCGCGGCGGGGTCGGTGAGCAACTCCACCGCGTCGCGGGCGACCTGCCCGAGCAGGGCCCCGCAGTCGGGCGCGCCGGCGAGGCTGCGCAGCAGGGTCCCGTCGGCGCCGCGGTCCGCCTTCAGGGCGGGCGGGGCGGTGACGGCGAGGGCGTTCACCCGCTCCAGGTCGGGGTCGGCGGCGCGGCCGTCGACTTCGGCGTGCACGACCCGGTGCAGCAGGTCACGGACGGCGCGGAAACGGGCGAGCCAGGTGGCGTCGACGGCGGCCAGGGGCGTGCCGGGCGGGACGGCTCCGGAGCCGAGCAGCCAGTCCCGCAGCCGCTCGGGGCTGTCGAGCCGCTCTACGGGCTCCCCGCCGAGCCGCCCGCCGACCGTGCCCACCAGATCCAGGCAGAGCCGCCCGCCGTCAAACCTGAGTCCGCCCTCCACCAACACCCCACCAGAGTGCCCCGCGAGAGCCGCGGGTGTTAACCCCGCGAACCCCCTGTCCCCGGCGGGACGGCAGTGTCCGACGGCTACGCCCCCATCGCGGCCGCATCCCCTGGCGGGAGCCACGAGTCGGCGGGCCGAGTCAGCCAGGACTCTCGCGCCGCGAGAGTCGCCGCCGCCGTGCGCAAGGACGTCAGCGCCGGGTGGCGCAGGCCGCGGCGCCAGACCAGGGAGACCGGGGAGAGCGGGACCGGGTCGGCCAGGGGGCGCAGGACCATGCCCGGGACGTCGATGAACTCCTCGCTCGCCAGGACCGACCACCCCCGCCGCCGCACCACCCGCACGAACTCGCCCTTCCCCTCGATCTCCGGGAACGGCGCGGCGATCCCGATGCCCCGCCCCTCGAAGAGCCGCTCGGCCAGGTCCGTCCACTCGGCCGTGGCCGGATTGCCCGCGGCGGCGTACAGCGTCTCCCCCGCGAGGGAGTCCAGCGGCACCTCCGGCAGGGCCGCCAGCCGGTGCTCCTCGGGCAGGAGAACCGCCATCCGCTCGTACCGTACGGGGCAGTGCTCCAGCTGCCCCCGCACCGCCGGGCCGAGCCCGGCCACGCGTCCGAAGGAGACGTCCAGCCGCCCCGCGAGGATCTCTCCGGCCGCGCCCGTGAGCCCGCTGTGGAAGCGCGCCACCAGCTCGTGCTCCGGCGCCGCGCCGCGCGCGGCGGTCAGCACCCGCCACCCCGTGCCGACCGTGGCCGCGCAGTCCACGATCAGCGGCCGCTCCTCCCGCGCCCAGGCCGCGTCGAGCTCCTCGTGCGCGGCGAGCACCCGCCGCGCGTACGGCAGGAGCCGTTCCCCTTCCGCGGTGAGCGTGACCTGACGCGTCGTCCGGGCGAACAGCTCGCTCCCCAGCCGCTGTTCGAGCCGCCGGACATCCCGGCTCAGCGCCTGCTGGGCGGTGAACAGCCGGGCCGCGGCCCGGGTGAAGTGCAATTCCTCGGCGACCACAGCGAACGCCCGCAGCAGCCGCGGCTCTATGTCGTACGGCACGAGCCGCAGTTAACAACAGATCCGCGTGAACGGCGACCGATGAGGTGTTGGACCGCGCGCGGGCGCCGCAACAAAGCTGAAGCCCATGCCCCCGCTCGAACCCCTCGCCCCGTACGCCCGTCTCTTCGCCGTCCCCGGCGCCCGCGCCTTCACCGCCTGGAACCTCCTCGCCCGCCTCCCCATGGGCATGTTCGGCGTCAGCGCCGTCCTGATGATCTCCGCCGCCCGCGGCTCGTACGCGCTCGCCGGCGCCGTCACCGCGACCGGCCTCGCCGCGACGGCGGTCGTCGGCCCGCTGACGGCCCGGCTCGTGGACCGCCACGGGCAGGCCCGCGTCACCGTCCCCGCCGCCGCACTGGCCGCGCTGGGCTCCCTGGCCCTGGTCGTGTGCGTGCACGCCGGCGCCCCCGCCTGGACCCTGTTCGTCTGCTACGCGGCGACCGCCACCACCCCCAACACCGGTGGCATGTCCCGCGCCCGCTGGTCGCACCTCCTGCGCGCCGACCCGGCCGCCCTGCACACCGCCAACGCCTTCGAGCAGGCGGCGGACGAGGCGTGCTTCATGTGCGGGCCGGTCCTCGCGACGTTCCTGTGCACGTCCCTCTTCCCCGAGGCGGGCACGCTCGCCGCCGCGCTGATGTTCCTCACCGGCGCCGTGCTCTTCGCGGCCCAGAAACGCACCGAACCCCCCATATCCGCCCGGCCCGTGCGCCCGCGCTCGCCGCTCCGCGGCAACCCCGGCCTCGCCTCGGTCCTGGCCGTCTTCCTCTGCACGGGCGCGCTGTTCGGCTCGCTGGAGGTCGTGACGATCGGCTTCGCCGACGCCGAGGGCCACCGCCCCGCCGCGGGAGCCGTCCTCGCCCTGCAAGCCGCCGGCTCCTGCGCGGCGGGCCTGCTCTACGGGCTGGCGCGCCCGGCCGCCCCCGCGTCCGCCCGCTTCCCCCGCTGCCTGGCGGCCATGGCCGCCCTCGCGCTGCTGCCGCTCGCGGCGACGGCCGCGGGCGGCGGCCTCCCCGCCCTCGCCGCCGCGCTGCTCCTGGCCGGCATGGCCACGGCGCCCACCATGGTCACGGGCATGAACCTCGTCCAGGGCCTGACCCCGCCCGGCAGCCTCAACGAGGGCATGACCCTGGCCGTGACCGGCCTCCTCGCCGGCATCGCGGCGGGCTCGGCGGCCGGCGGCTACGCCGTGGAGCACGCGGGAGCGGCGGGCTACGCCGTACCGGCCGCCGCCGCGGCGGCCGCACTGCTCACGGCGACGGCCGGCCGCCGGGCCCTCGCCCTGCGGCAGCCCGCGCGGCCCGCCGCCTGAGGAGCGTCCCCAGCCCCGCGGCCACCAGGATTCCACCGGTCGTCCCGCCCGCCACATAGGCCACGGTCATCCCCGAGCCCCCACCGGCTCCGGAGGCCCCGCCCGTCGCGCCGGCGGACGTGACCTCCAGGTGCGCCACCTTCGTGACCCGCCCGTGGTGGCTGGCCACCGTCACCGCGTACGTGCCGGGCGCGAGCCCCCGCCGGATCCGCGCGGGCGCGAAGTACCGCGGATCGTCCCCGTCGCCCGCCTTGCTGTCGTCGCGCCGCAGCCGCACCGGCTTCTCGAACGCCGGCGACGTGGCCGTCAGCCGCTCCTCCTCGCCCGGGTCCGGCGACCGGTCGCGCCACAGGACGTTGACGGTGCCGCCGGGCGGCACCCGGTGCCCGCGGCCCCGGGCGTCCTCCGGGCCGGACGCCGGGGAGGTGCCGAAGAAGGCGGGCCCGCGCGCCCGGCCGACGTAGTCGCGGTCACCGGGCCGCGCCGCCCGCACCGTCAGCGGCTTCTCGTCGACGACGCGCCCGCCCGGCCCGTACAGCGTGACCTTGTACGTGCCGTCGCGGACGCCCTGCGGCAGCTCGGCCGCCCCGGAGAACAGCCGCGGATTGTTCCAGTCCGCGCTCGACGGGTCGTGCGCCAGTCGCACCTCCTTGCGGAAGGCGGGCGAGCGCACGGTGAAGGCCTTGCCGCTCTCGCCGGGGTACAGGTCGTCGTACGCCATCCACAGCCGCTCCCCCGGCCGCAGCACCTCGCCGGGCGAGGCCGCCGAGAAGCTCGGCCGCTGCGACGGCTTCACCTCGACCCGGTCCTCGGCGACGACCCGGCCGCCGGCCCGGACGGTGAGCGGGTACGTGCCGGGCCCGGTGGTCATCGCGATAGCCGGGCGGGCGTGGTGGGCGTGCTCGCGCGGCGCGAGCCGGACGGGGCGCGGGAAGACGGGCGAAGAAACGGTGACGTCGCCGCCCCCGCGGACGCCCTGCACCTCTATGTCGACGAGCTCGCCGGGGCGGTTGTCGAAGGCGCTGTTGAGCAGCACGTGCACGGGGCTGCCGTCGCCGGCGAACGCCGGGGCGGCGGCGCCTCCGGCGCACCACAGGGCTCCCGTGGCCAGCACTGCGGCCACCGCCGTACGCGTCCGGTTCACCGGGCCACCACCCCCTCGTCGTGGAGCGTCACCAGGAAAGAGGGCCGGGGCCGCCGGTAGGTTGCCGCAGCGCACATAACAAAAGCCCCTGATCTGCGTTTCCGCAGATCAGGGGCTTTTGTTCACATGGGATGAAGGGGTCTGGGGGTCATGCCCCCAGAAATACGGCGGACGAACCCGGCTCGCGCACTTCGCGAGCAGGGCCCGCCCGTTCGTCCGTGGAGATGGCGGGAATCGAACCCGCGTCCAACGGTGCAGAATCAGGGCTTCTCCGTGTGCAGTCCGCTGCGATTTTCTCGGCCCCGGAGATCACGCGGACAAGTCTCCGACGGGCTCAGTCACTGTTTGATTTCCCACCCACCCCCGTGACCGGGGTCAGTGGTTTAGTTCCCTAGCTGATGCCAGGATCCGGGTCGGGAACAGCCCCGGGCTGACACTTCGCAAGTCGCTACTTAGGCAGCGAGGGCGAAGGAATCGCGCTTGGTGTTGGCGATTATTGGTTGCGACATATGGTTTACGAGATCATTGCCGCTTCCTCGACACGCTTCCCCTGCTTCGACATCCGCTGTCGAAACCGATCATCCCCATGTTGATTTTTCAATGTGCGCGCACCGGGTACCACCCCGTGTGCCGCTACGCCCATCGTACGTGACCGACGGGCGCCCGTGCCAGCGTATTACCGCTGCCTACCGCTGCTGGCCCCGCGCAGCGGACGCCCGCTGCCGGCGGCGCGCCGCGGCGATCGCACGGTTCGACTCGCGCGTGTCCTGCTTCTCGCGCAGGGTCTGCCGCTTGTCGTACTCCTTCTTGCCCTTGGCGAGAGCGATCTCGACCTTGGCCCGGCCGTCCTTGAAGTAGATGGCGAGGGGCACGATGGTGTGCCCCGTCTCCTGCGACTTGGAGTCGAGCTTGTCGATCTCGACCCGGTGCAGCAGCAGCTTCCGCTTGCGCCGCGCGCTGTGGTTCGTCCACGTGCCCTGGGTGTACTCGGGGATGTGGGCGTTGTGCAGCCACGCCTCGCCGCCGTCGATCTGCACGAAGCCGTCCACCAGCGAGGAGCGACCCTGGCGCAGCGACTTGACCTCCGTACCCGTGAGGACCATGCCGCACTCGTACGTGGTCAGGATGTGGTAGTCGTGCCGCGCCTTCTTGTTCTGCGCGACGAGCTTGCGCCCCGTCTCTTTCTTCTCTGTCTTAGCCATAGCGCCGCCATTCTCGCACTAGGACCCACCCCCGAGGCCACTCAATACTGTGCGGGCCCGCTCCTCCGCGTCGCCGCGGACCACCAGGTCGGGGGCGATGCCGCGGCCGTCGACGACGCGGCCCGCCGGAGTGCGGTAGTGGCCGACGGTGAGCTCGGCGACGGAGCCGTCCGCGAGACGGCTCGGCATCTGCACCGAGCCCTTGCCGAAGGTCCGCGAGCCGGCCACGACCGCCCGGCCGCGGTCCTGGAGGGCCCCCGCCAGCAGCTCGGCCGCGCTCATCGTGCCGCCGTCGACCAGGACGACGAGCGGCAGGGCGGTGGCCCCGCCGGTGCGGGCCTCCAGGGCGCGCTGCCTGCCGTGCACGTCGTAGGTGGCGACGAGCCCGCCGTCGAGGAAGGCGGAGGCGGCCGTGACCGCCTCGTCGACGAGGCCGCCCGAGTTTCCCCGCAGGTCGAGGAGGATGCCCTCGCCGGGCAGGGCCTGCGCGGCGGCCGCGCGCACCTGCTCGCCGGTGCCGCGCGTGAACGAGCCGACCTTGATCCGTACGGCCGCGGCTCCCGCGCCGCCGTCCCCGGCGAGCCGCTCGACCGTGACGCTCTCGGTGGCCAGCCGCGCCCGGTACAGCGTGCGCTCCCAGCTGCGGCCGGCGCGCTCGACCCCGATCCGCACGGGCGTGCCCGCGCCCGGCCGGGCAGCGGTGTCGCCGCGGAGGCGGGCGACGACCTCGGTGACGGGCCGGCCGTCGACGGGCGTGCCGTCGACGCTGCGCAGCCGGTCCCCGGGGCGGAGGCCGGCCCGGCCGGCGGGGCTGCCGGGGCGGACGCTGTCGACCTCGGTGCGGCCGCCGGCGGCGCGGCGCGCGGAGAGGCCGACGCCGATGTACGTGCCGTTCAGGGCGCGCTCCAGGCCCTCGTACTCGCGGGCGCTGTAGACGGCGCTCCAGCGGTCGCCGCTGCGGCCGACGACCTCGGCGGCGGCCTCCGAGCCGGACTTGCCGTCCTCGACGGCCCGCGCCGCGGCGGCCTCGACCTCGCCGCGGTCGACGGGGGTGCCGGCGCCGTCGCCGGGGCGCTCGTCGCCCGCGACGGCGCGGTCCGCGGGTCTCGCCGCCGTGCGCGACGCGGCGCGGGCCTCCGGCGCTTTCCGGCCGTCCTGGCCGCCCCTGCCGTCCGGGCTCCAGGAGCCGGCCGCGGCGCCGGTGGCCAGCACGCCCGCGAAGACCAGTGTCAGCGCGGCGCCGCGGCGGGCGCGGCGCTGCGGGTGGAACATCGACGGGCCGGGCATGCGCGTGAGTCTAGGACACCAAGGCGCGCCGTACGGGGAGTTGACCGTACGGCGCCCTTGGCTCATGTCACACCTTGAGGTACTTGCGGAGCGCCGCGAACGCCGCGAGCGCGGGCATCAGCAGCCCGATGGCGAGCACCAGCGGCAGCTTGGCCAGGACCGCGTCCCAGCCGATGAACTGGATGAGGTCGATCTGGTCGACCAGCCAGTTGTTCACGAGGAAGTAGTGGCCGGCGACGAGCAGCACGCACGCCAAGCCCGCGCCGAGCAGGCCCGCGAAGGCGGCCTCCATGATGAACGGGATCTGGATGTAGAAGCTGGACGCACCGACCAGCCGCATGATCCCGGTCTCCCGGCGGCGGCTGAACGCGGAGACGCGGACGGTGTTGACGATCAGCATCAGCGCGACGACGAGCATCAGCGCCATCACGCCGAGCGCCGCGTAGTTCATGCCGTTGACCAGGTTGAAGAGGTTGGACAGGACGTCCTTCTGGTCCTGCACCATCTGCACGCCGGGGCGCTGCGAGAACGCGGTCGAGATGACCTCGAACTTGGTGGGGTCCTTGAGCTTGACGCGGAAGGACTCCTGCATCTGGTCCGGGGTGACGAAGCCCGCGATCGGCGACTTCTTGTCGAACTGCTCCTTGTAGTGCTTGTACGCCTCGTCGGCCGTCTCGAACTGGACCTTCTGGACGACGCTCATCTTCTCCAGATCGGCGCGGATCTCCTTCTTCTGGTCCTCCGTCGCCGCTCCCTTGGCACAGGAGGGGAAGGACTCCGCGTCGGTCTTGTTGCAGAGGTAGATCGAGACGTTGACCTTGTCGTACCAGTACCCCTTCATCGTGCTGGCCTGCTCGCGCATGAGCAGGGAGCCGCCGAAGAGGGCGAGCGAGAGCGCCACGGAGACGATCACCGCGAAAGTCATCGTGAGATTGCGGCGGAGACCGACGCCGATCTCCGAGAGGACGAACTGGGCGCGCATGGCGTCCTTTCAGGCTTCAGTGCTGGTAGCCGTACACGCCGCGCGACTGGTCGCGTACGAGGCGTCCCTTTTCCAATTCGATGACGCGCTTGCGCATCTGGTCCACGATCTGCTGGTCGTGGGTGGCCATGATGACCGTGGTCCCGGTCCGGTTGATCCGGTCGAGGAGCTTCATGATGCCCACCGAGGTCTGCGGGTCGAGGTTGCCCGTCGGCTCGTCCGCGATCAGCAGCATCGGGCGGTTGACGAACGCCCGGGCGATCGCCACGCGCTGCTGCTCACCGCCCGAGAGCTCGCCCGGCCGGCGGTCCTCCTTGCCGCCCAGGCCCACCAGCTCCAGCACCTGCGGGACGGCCTTCCTGATCTCCCCGCGCGGCTTGCCGATCACCTCCAGCGCGAAGGCGACGTTCTCGCTGACGCTCTTGTTGGGCAGCAGCCGGAAGTCCTGGAAGACCGTGCCCAGCTGGCGGCGCATGTGGGGCACCTTCCAGTTGGACAGCCGGGCCAGGTCCTTGCCCAGGACGTGCACCTGGCCGGTGCTCGCGCGCTCCTCGCGGAGCAGCAGCCTCAGGAAGGTGGACTTGCCCGAGCCCGAGGAACCGACGAGGAAGACGAACTCGCCTTTCTCGATCTCCAGCGAGACGTCGCGGAGCGCCGGACGGTTCTGCTTCGGGTAGGACTTGGAGACGTTGTCGAATCGGATCACGAGTGCACCACGCGTCGACCTGGATAGGGGGACGGACCGCCGCGCAGGCGGCTCCCGTTCGGTGTGCGTGACCATACGCGAACGAGCCGTGCACGCGCAGGCAGCGACCGGGGTCGGCGCGTTTATTACCGTCATGTTCGGGGACAAAACGAGGACAATCGGCCCGCACGCGCCGTTCGCCGGGGAAGCTGGCAGAGTGGTAGGGGGAACCGCACGGCTCTCCCGCGCGTTGGACGTACCGGAGGAGGAGATCGCATGACATGCGACCGACTGGTGTGCGCCAACTGCGCGGGCCCTGTCAGCGAGGGCCGCTGCCCGGTCTGCCGGGCCAGCAGGGAGCGGCTCCAGCAGCAGGAAGGCCTCTTCGCCGGCCTGACGCCCGCAACGCTGATCGCGCTGCTGGTCGCGCTGGTGGCGGTGGCCGTGCTCGCACACGGATTCGCCGGGTAGGCGCGCCGTCACGCGTGGTCATGCGCGTGCCCGCTCGAACGACGCACGAAGGCCCGGAGCGCTGAGCGCTCCGGGCCCTTTGCGTGCTTGCGTGACCCAGCCGCGGGCTGCGTGACTACGCGGCTACGTCCGCGGCCTGTGTCAGGCCGCCGCCGCGCCCGCGTTGCGGGTCATGAGGCGGGGCAGGAGCCGGAAGCCGACGCCGCCCGCGATCATCGTCGCGGCACCGATCACCAGGAAGCCGGTCTGGGAGGCGCCGGTCTCGGCCAGCTGCTCCTTGGGCTTGTCCTGCTGCACGGGCTTGGCGCCCGCGCTGTCGGTGTCCGTGTTGTTGCCGCAGTTGTTGCTGGTGTCGACGGGGCAGACCTTGCCCTGGTCACCGGAGTCGCTGCCGCCGGTGGAACCGGAACCGCCGGTGGCGCCCGTGGTGCCGGAGCCGCCGGTGCCGCTCTGGTCGCCGCCGGTGGTGCCGTGGTCGTCACCGGTGGAGCCGGTGGAACCAGTGCTGCCGGTGGTGCCGGTGGAGCCCGTGCTGCCGGTCGAGCCGGTGGAACCCGTGGAGCCGGTGGAGCCCGTCGAGCCGGTGCTGCCGGTGGAACCGGTGCTGCCCGTCGAGCCGGTGGAGCCCGTGGAACCGGTCGAGCCGGTCGAACCCGTGGAGCCCGTGCTGCCGGTGCTGCCGGTGCTGCCGGTCGAACCCGTGGAGCCGGTGGAGCCCGTCGAACCCGTGGAGCCGGTCTCGCCGGTCGCACCGGTGCTGCCCGTGGAACCGGTCGAACCGGTGGAGCCCGTGCTACCGGTCGTGCCGGTGGTACCGGTCGAGCCCGTGGAACCCGTCTCGCCGGTCGCACCCGTAGAACCCGTGGTGCCCGTGGTACCCGAGCTGCCGGTGGTCTCGCCCGAGCCGCCGATGCTGCCGGTGGAGCCCGTCGAGCCGGTGGAACCGGTGGACCCGGTCTCACCCGTGGAACCGGTCGTGCCGGTGGAGCCCGTGGAACCCGTCTCGCCGGTCGAACCCGTGGAGCCGGTGGAGCCGGTCTCGCCGGTCGAGCCGGTGCTGCCCGTGGTGGTGCCGCCCGAGGTGGGCGGCTGCGGGATGGTGTCCGGGTCGTCGGGCGAGGCGACGGCGTGGACGCCCGCCTTCACACCGACACCCGCGACCTGGACGTTGACGCCGGCGGCCGATGCCGCACCGGCGGCGGTCAGCGAAGCGCCCGCGGCGACCACCGCGCCGGCGGCTATCCGCGCGACACGCAGTCGCGTCTTCTTCGTCATATGCCTGCTACCCCCAGTAGCTCACTCGTCATTGGAGCAGCTCCGCACGGGGCGGTGGCGCTACTGGAGGCCTGGCACGGCCGGCGGGCCGGCCGTGTGATGCGGCGGCACTGTCGTCCGGGCCGCTCGCCCCCGCCACACGCGCCCCAGTGCTACGCGTGCCGCCGTCAGCCTTGCCAGTTTTTGACGCAGCGTCAAGCCGGATACGGGGGAGTTGTCCTGCTATGGAGGCCCTTGGGGTTACTTCTCCTGCTGCTTGCGCCAGCGGATGCCGGCCTCGAGGAAGCCGTCGATCTCGCCGTCGAGGACGGACTGGGGGTTGCCGACCTCGAACTCCGTACGGAGGTCCTTGACCATCTGGTACGGGTGCAGGACGTACGAACGCATCTGGTTGCCCCAGGAGCCGCCGCTGTCGCCCTTGAGCGCATCCATCTTCGCCTGCTCCTCCTGGCGGCGGCGCTCGAGGAGCTTGGCCTGGAGGACGTTCATGGCGGTCGCCTTGTTCTGGATCTGCGAGCGCTCGTTCTGGCAGGAGACGACGATGCCGGTCGGGAGGTGGGTCAACCGCACCGCGGAGTCGGTGGTGTTGACGCCCTGGCCGCCGGGGCCGGAGGAGCGGTAGACGTCGACGCGCAGCTCGGACTCGTCGATCTCGACGTGGTCGGTCTGCTCGACGACCGGGAGCACCTCGACGCCGGCGAAGGACGTCTGGCGGCGGCCCTGGTTGTCGAAGGGCGAGATGCGCACGAGGCGGTGGGTGCCCTGCTCGACGGAGAGGGTGCCGTAGGCGTAGGGGACCTGGACGGCGAAGGTGGTCGACTTGATGCCGGCCTCTTCGGCGTAGGACGTCTCGTAGACCTCGGTCTTGTAGCCGTGGCGCTCGGCCCAGCGCAGGTACATGCGCTGGAGGCGCTCGGCGAAGTCGGAGGCGTCGACGCCGCCGGCCTCGGCGCGGATGTTGACGAGGGCCTCGCGGGAGTCGTACTCGCCGGAGAGGAGGGTACGGACCTCCATCTCGTCCAGCGCCTTGCGGACGGAGGTGAGCTCGGCCTCGGCCTCGGCGAGGGCGTCGGCGTCGTCCTCGGCCTCGGCGAGCTCGAAGAGCACTCCGAGGTCGTCGATGCGGCTGCGGAGGGCCTCGGTCTTGCGCAGCTCCGCCTGGAGGTGCGACAGCTGGCTCGTGATCTTCTGCGCCGCCTCGGGGTCGTCCCACAGGGACGGGGCGGCCGCCTGCTCCTCGAGCACGGCGATGTCGGCCCTCATCCTGTCGAGGTCCAGGACGGCCTCGATCGACCCCATGGTCGAGGAGAGGGACTTCAGCTCTTCGGATACGTCAACGACTGCCACGCACCCAGCCTAACGGCTACGCCGCGCTTCCCGGCCCCCAAGGCCCCTCCGGGGCGCTCCGCTGAACCGCGCCGCCCCGGCCCCCACCGGCGCGGAAGCCGCCGCCCGCCCTGCCGGACGGGCCCCACCTCCACGGCGCCGGGCCCGGGCCCACCCGCAGCAACGGGGACGCCGGGCGCCCTCTCCCCCGCCGCGACGGCGATCAGCCACCGCGGCACAGACCGGCGGTGCCGAGCAGGCACCAGGCCGGGGACAGTCCGGCACCGCCGGACACCGCCGCGGGGGCCGGGCGCCGTCGCGGCGGATCCAGGGGCGCGGGCCCACCCGCAGCAACGGGGACGCCGGGCGCCCTCTCCCCCGCCGCGTCAGCGTTGGGGGTCCGGGTGGTGGATGCCGGGTTTGGCGTCGGCGGCGTCGTGGTCGGCGGTGGCGAACCAGCCGCCCACGCCCGCCGCGGCCGCCAGGGCGACCGCCGCCGCGCCGAGGCGGATGCGGCGGCGGCGCTGTTCCGCCGGGGAGCGGTGGCGGGCGGAGCCGGCGCGGCGCTGCCCGGCGGCGCGGGGCGCGCGGGCCGTGCCGTGGGCGCCGCCGGCGAGCTCGGCGGGCGTGGGCACGCGCATGCTGGTGTGAGTGTCGCGGCTGGAGTCCGAGACGGCGCCCGGCACGAGCGGGACGACGCCCCGCCGGCGCGCGGCGGCGGGCACGCCGCCCCCGTCCGCGGGGACCGCGGGGTCGTCGGCGTCGCCCTCCCCGTCGTCGGGCTCGTCGATGTCGAGGGGCGGTATCCCGGCGAGCCCGGGCAGCAGCTCCCGCAGGCGTACGGCGAGCTCGGAGGCGCGCAGCCGGGACGCGGGCCCCTTGGCCAGGCACTGGACGACGAGCTGCCACAGCTCGTCGGGGATGCCGGGCAGCGGCGCGACGGTCTCGGTGACGTGCCGCCGCAGCACCGCGCCGGGGTGCCCGCCGCCGAAGGGCGTGAAGCCGGCCAGCAGCTCGTACAGGACGGTGGCGAGGGCGTAGACGTCGACGGAGGCCCGCGGCGGCAGCCCCTCGATGATCTCGGGGGCGAGGTAGTCGGGCGTGCCGATGACGCTGCGGGGGCCGGTCCCGCGGCCGCCTTCCCGGGCGGGCCGGGGGGCGTCCACGAGGCGGGCGATGCCGAAGTCGGTGAGCAGCGCGGGGTGCGCGCCGCCGGGCCCGAGCGGGCCCTGCATATCGAGCAGGACGTTCTCGGGCTTGACGTCGCGGTGGACGATCCCGGCGGCGTGCGCGGCGGCGAGCCCGTCCGCGACGTCGGCGACGATGGCGACCGCGGCCTCGGGCGCGAGCCGCCGCTCGCGGTCGAGCCGGGTGCGCAGGTCCGTGCCCCGGATCAGGTCCATGACCAGGGCGAGGTCGGCGCCGTCGACGACGAGGTCGCGGACGCCGACGACGTTCGGGTGGTCGAGCCCGAGGAGCGCGGCGCGCTCCTGGACGAACCGTCCGACGAGCTCCTGGTCGGAGGCGAGATCCTCGCGCAGGAGCTTGATGGCGACCGGGCCCTCGGGCCCTTCGCCGAGCCACACGGTGCCCGCGCTGCCACGGCCGAGGACCTGGTGGGCGGTGTACCGGCTGCCGATCTTCCGTGCCAAGACTGTTCCCCGACTCCTCGTCTCCGACTCCGACAGGCGCGCTGGCGACCAAGCTACTGCCAACGCTCACCCCCGAGGCGGAAAACGCCAACCGGGTGTCGACAAATCGATTACCTGGTCATGTGCCGGAGGAGCCCGAGGAACCGGAGGAGTCCGAGGTGAGCCCGGCGATCCAGTCCTTGACGTCCGTGACCCAGTCCCAGGCGGCGTCCCAGAAGCTCTTGCCGTCGGCGACCCAGTCCTTCAGAGGGGTGAATTCCCAGACGAGCCACGCGCCGATGACCAGGATGACGATCATGAACAGGCAGCCCTTGAGGCAGCCCAGCCCGGGGATCCGCATCGGATTCGCGCTGCGCTGCCGCGGCGGCCGCGGCTCACGGCGCGCGGGCGGCTCCGGAGCGTACGGCTGGGGCTGCGGCTGCGGCGCCGGGGGCTGCTGGTAGCGCGGCTCCTGCCGGCGCTGCTGCCTGCGGGACGGCGGCGCGGGCTGCGGCTGCTGAGGGGCGTACGGCTGGGGCTGCGGCGCGTAGTGCTGCGGGGGCGGCGGCCGGTGTCCCTGGGGCTGCTGAGGGGCGTACTGCTGCCCGTAGCCCTGCTGCTGGTACCCCTGCTGGCCGCCGTAGCCCGGCGGCGGCTGCTGCTGGGGCTGCTGCGGCTGCCCGGCCCGCCGCTGGGGGCGGCGGCGCAGCGGGTCCTCGCTCGGGTCGAGGTACTGCACCTGGGTCTGGTCGTTGCGGTCGCGGGCGGCCCGCATCTGGGTCTGCCAGGGGTGCGCGCCGTCGCCCTCCGGGGGCAGCGGCGGTACGGGCGGCATGGCGCGGGTCGGGTCGGCGGAGCCGCCGGGGCCGGAGCCGGCCGGCATGACGCGCGTGGCGTCGGAGCCGGGGCCCGAGCCGGGGCCGTTGCCTCCGGCGGAGGTGTTCGGCAGGAGGCTGGTGGCGGCGTTCGGGTCGTAGGAGCCCGGCGCGCCCGGTGAGCCCGCCGTCGACGGCAGCACCTGCGTGGGGTCGGCGTCGCCCGCGCCGGGACGGGAGCCGGGGCCGGCGCCCTGGCCGGTGCCGGGCACGACGGCCGGCTCCGGATCGGGCCCGAGCAGCCCGGCGACGCCGAGGGCGGCCTCGGCCTGGTCCGGGGAGGCGTGCACGCCGACGCCCGCGGCGACGACGCGCAGCGCCCGCGCCAGGTTCTCCGCGCTGGGACGCTCCTCGGGCCGCTTGCGCAGGCAGCGCTCTATGACCGTCCAGAGGGGCTCCGGGACGGTGGTGGGGCGGCGCGGCTCGGAGCTGAGGTGCTGGTGGAGCACTTCGAGGGCGGTCGCGCCCGCGAACGGCGGCCGGCCGGTGACCAGCTCGTAGAGCAGGATGCCCGCGCCGTAGATGTCGACGGCGGAGGTCTGCGGGCGGCCCTCGGCGGACTCGGGCGCGACGTAGGCGGGCGTGCCGACGAACTCGTGGGTACGGGTCAGGCCCGGGGAGTCCGCGAGGCGCGCGATGCCGAAGTCGGTGAGCATCGGGTGCATCTGGCCGCCGTCGCTCCGCAGGAGGACGTTGGCGGGCTTGAGGTCCCGGTGGACGATGCCGTCGGCGTGGCTGGCGGCGAGCGCGTCGGCGATCTGGGCGGTGAGGAGGGAGGCGGCGACGGGCGTGAAGGGGCCGTTGTCGCGCAGGTAGTGGTGCAGGTCCGGGCCGTCGACGAGGTCCATGACGAGCGCGAGCAGGTCGCCCTCGACGACGAGGTCGCGGGTGCGGACGATGTTGGGGTGGGTGAGCCGGAGGAGCACGGAGCGCTCGCGCAGGAAGCGCATCACGACGTCCGCGTCGGAGGCCAGCTCCTCCTTGAGCACCTTGATCGCGACGGTCTCGCCGGGCCGGCCGGACACGGCCGCCTCGGCGCCCGCGGCCTCCCGCTGGCGTGCTCGCCAGACGGTGCCGGTCGCGCCGCGTCCGAGCACCTCCTCAAGCAAGTACTTGCTGCCTACCGGCCGCACGTCATGCGCTCCCTGGTCGTCATCTCGTCATCGTCGTCGTCATGCTCTGCATGGTCGTCAAGCTCTGCATGGTCGTCATGCTCCGCGAGGGCCTCTTTCGTGCCCGGCCTTCGCGCCCGGCTTTCCGCCCACTGTAGTGCCGTCCTACGGGCCTCCGGTTTGTCGACGGTTTGCCGAGGGTTTGCCGAATCCGCGGGGCTGAGGGGAAGACGCGGGTCGCGGGCCGTTGGTTGCCGCGCGGCGCGCGGAAGGCGCGCGGGCGGGCCGCGCGCGGCGCTCACGCGGCGTGAACGGAAGGTCCCGGCGGGGCGCCGCGGCCGGTCGGGAGCGGCCGTGCGGCCGGTTGCGCGGCCGGCCCGCCGCCCACTCCCGAGCGAAAGAAAATCTGTACGACTTGTTCGAAAAGAGACCCGTCATGGGCCGATATCGAACCGATCATGAGGTCCTCCCGGAAGGATTCGATCACCTTCCGCTTTCTTCGCACCCTCCCGCGGTCGTTCAAGATCACGAATTGGCCGTCGCCGGGCGCGTCGCTCCCGGCAGGTGCGAGGATGCTCGCAGCACGATGCGGAGGGGCGGGGCCGGTGCTTCCGGTACGTTCCGCGCGCCGTGGTGACCTGTACGTGCACCGGGGCAGAAGGGACCGTTGACGGCGATGCAGATCAGGCTGACCGTCCTCGGGCCGCTCAGCGGCCACCACACCACTGCGCCCGCCGTGCCCGCGGCGACCTGCGCCTGCGACGTGCTGGTGACCGCCCCCGCGGGGACCGCCCTGGCCGGTGTGGCCAGCGGCCTCGCCACGGCCGCGGCGGCAGCCGGCTGCGACCTGGGCACCGGGGCCGTCGTGGTCTACGCCGGGGCCGAGCGGCTCGACCCCCAGCGCAGCGCGCTGGGCGAGCCCCCGCTGATCGACGGCGCCGTCCTCTCCCTGTCCGCCCCGGCCGACCCCGAGCGGCACGCGGGCGTGCTCATGTCCGGCGTGCCGGAGGCCGCGGCGCGGCTCCACGTCGTCTCCGGGCCGGACGCGGGCGGCGTGCACCTGCTGCACGGCGGCGAGGTGCACGTGGGGCGCTCCGCGACGGCGGACATCCCGCTGGACGACCCCGACGTCTCCCGGCTGCACTGCGCGGTCGTCCTCCACGACGACGGCACGATCACGCTGCGGGACCTGGGCTCCACGAACGGGACCGTGCTCGCGGGCGAGCCGGTCGGCGCGGAGCCGGTGCGGCTGCCCGCCGGGGAGCTGCTGCGGGTCGGCGAGTCGGTGCTGAGCCTGCACGCCGCGGACGACTCCTCCCCGCGCGTCCTGCCGGCCGCGCCCGACGGCGAGGGCCACCTGCGCGTGGGCGGCAGCGCCCCCGGGGCGTCCCCCGCGGGCGCGGTCGCCCCGCCGGTGCGCGGCGCGTGGCTGGGCGCGCCGGCGGGCGTGACGGGCGCGGGCTCGACGGGCCTGGCGGCGGGCCCGGACTTCGGCGGCCCGGCCGCCTCCGGCCACGACTCGGCGACGCACGGCGGCCGCGGCTTCCCCCTGCGGGACGCGGCGCCCGGCGGCCTGTCGGTCCGCGTCCCGGCCCAGCCGGGCCCGTCCGGAACGGCACCCCAGGACGGCGGCCGGCCGAACCGTGCGGGCGCCTCCGCCCAGGAGCGGGGCACCTCTTACGGGACGGGGTCGGTGGGCCGGGCCGGTGGCTTCGGCGGCGGGGTGCCCGGCCAGGACGGCGGTGCGGACGCGTACGGGGCGAAGGCGGACGCTTACGGGGCGAGGGGCGGGGCCGGAACGGCCGGTCAGGCGGGAGCGGACGGCGGCCCGGGCTCGTACAGAACAGACGACGGCCCAGGCTCGTACAGAACACCGGGCCCGTACAGAACTACGGCAAGCGGAACGGGTCCGGCGGGCCGGGTGGCACCGCCCGGCAGCACCCTGCCCGGCCAGGACAGCGGTGCGGACCCGTACGGGCCGGGGGGCACGGCCGGTCAGGCGGAGACGAACGGCGTGCCCGGCGGCTTCGGTAGCGGGCTGCCCGGGCAGGCGGGCCAACCCGACGGAGCCCCCGGCTCCCCCGGGCCCGCCCCCGCCGGTGAAACCGGCAAGCGGACGCGCGGGCGCGGGATAGGCGCGTGGGCCCGGCGGCTGGCCGGCGGACGCGGCGGCCGGGGCGCCGACGCGGACGCGTGGGGCGGCCCGGAGGACGACGCGGGCGCCGAGGAGCGGGCCCGCTCCGAGGCCGCCGCGCTGCGCGAGCGCTGGCCCGACCCCGCGGAGACGCTGCTCACCGCGCTCGGCCCCGGCCCCCGGCTGTGGGAGCGCGGCCCGGACCATCCCGACCTGCTGACCGTACGGCTGGGCACGGCCGACCGGCATTCGGCCGAAAACGGCGCCCTGCTGCCCTCGGTGCCGGTGACGGTCGCGCTGCGCGAAGCCGGTTCGCTGGGGCTCGCGGGCCCGCGGGGCCGGCTGTCGGCCCTGGCGCGCTCGGTGCTGGCTCAGCTGGCGGCGCTGCACGCCCCGGCGTGCCTGGAGTTCGTGCTGATCAGTGCGGACCGGGCGCGCCCGGTCGAGGAGCGCCTGGCGGAGTGGTCGTGGCTGGGCTGGCTGCCGCAGCTGCGCCCGGTGCGCGGGCAGGACTGCCGGCTGCTGGTGGCGTACGACCGCGAGCAGGCCGCGGCCCGCACGGCGGAGCTGGTGCGGCGCCTGGACGAGGGCCCGCTGGGCCCGCACTGGGCGACGGCCGCACCGGCGGCGGTGGCGGCCGCGGCGGAGCGTCACTCCGGCCCGTACACGGTGGTGATCGTGGACGGGGACCCCGGTTCGGCCGAGCTGCGGGAGACGGTGTCGCGGCTGGCGGTGGGCGGCTCCGCGGCGGGCATCCACCTGGTGTGCCTGGCGGACGCCCCGGCGACCACGCCGGCGTCGCCGGTGGTGTCGACGCTGGCAACGGCCCGCACGGCGGCCCCGGCGTTCCCGTACTGCGGCGCGGTGGCGCTGCTGAGCGGTGACGTGGCCACGGTGGTGCAGGTGATCCACCGCGCGCCCGCCCAGGACGGCGGCGCGCGCGGCGGCCCCGAGGCCGAAGCGCCGTCGGGCCCCGCCGTCATCGCCGCCGTGGACGCGGTGTCGCGGGCGTGGGCGGAGCGGTTCGCGCGGGCGCTGGCGCCGCTGCGGATGGCGGACGGCGTGGCGGGCGGGGCGGCCGCGCGCGTGGCGGCGGCGCTGCCGCGCAGTGCGCGCCTGCTGGACGAGCTGGGGCTGGCCCGGGCGACCCCGGCGTCGCTGACGGCACGCTGGGCGGCGGCCACGGACCGCGGTTCGCGGCCCGGCGGCCGGGCGGTGGCGGTGCTGGGCGCGGGCCCGCACGGGCCGCTGGCCGTGGACCTGGCGGCGGACGGCCCGCACCTGCTGGTGGAGGGGTGCGCGGGCAGCGGCAAGACGGAGCTGCTGCGCTCGCTCGCCGCGTCGCTGGCGGCGGCGGACCGGCCCGACCGGCTCTCGCTGGTCCTGGTGGACGGCGGGGGCGCGGAGCGCGGCGAGGGGCTGCGGCTGTGCACGGACCTGCCGCACGTGTCGACGTACCTGGCGGCCGCGGACCCCGTACGGATGCGGGAGTTCGCCCAGGCGCTGACGTCGGAGCTCAAGCGGCGCGCGGAGCTGCTGGGCCGGCTCGACTTCACGGCGTGGCACACGCAGCACGCGGCCGCATCCGCCGCGCAGGTGGTCGCGCCGCGGCGGGCGGCGGACGGCTCGGGCGACCTGGAGTCCGTACCGACGGGAACGCTCAAGCTGCGCACGCAGAAGGACGGCCCGTCGCTCACGGCCCGGACGGCGCTGCCGCGCCTGGTGGTCCTGGTGGACGACTTCGACGCGCTGGTGGCCCCCGCCCTGGGCAGTACGGGCCGGCCGTCGGCGGGCTCGGTGGTCCGGGCGCTGGAAGCCGTGGCCCGGGACGGCGAGCGGCTCGGCGTGCACCTGGTGGCCGCGTCCGGCCGCCCGGACCGTACGGCCGACACGGCGGCCGTCGAGCGGGCCGGGCTGCGCGCGACGCTGGAGATCGCCCCGCCGTCGGCGGACGGCACGCCCGGCGACGGCAGCGGCGCGGGCGAACCGGCCCCCGGCCGCGGCCGGCTGATGCGGCCGGACGACGACGTGACGACGCCGTTCCAGGCGGGCCGGGTGACGGGCCGCATCCCGCGGACGGCGACACTGCGCCCGACGGTCGTGCCGATCGACTGGCAGCGCATGGGCGACCCACCGACCCGCCGCCCCCTCCGCGAACTGGGCAACGGCCCGACGGACCTGGCCCTCCTCGCCAGCGCGCTCCAGCGCGCCGCGCAGTCAGCAGCGGCGGAGGCGGCACCGCCGCTGCTTTGACGCTGCGCGCCGGGGTGGGCACGGCCGGTGGACTCGGCGCCGCGCACACCGCCCGCCAAGCCCGCCCCCTGGGCCTGGGGCGCAGACACCCGGACCCGGGGCTGAGGCCGGCTCGGCACCGCCGGTCTGCGACATGGGGGCTGATCGCCGTCGCGGCGGGACTGCGGTGCGCGGCACCGCGAGGTGCGGGCGTTCGCCGGGGCCGGCGGGAGAGCAGGCGCGGGAAGCCGGCCACAACGGCGCCCACGCGTCGACCCGCCCAGCTGCACACCGGTCGGCTCGCCCCGTCCCAAGGCTGAGGACACCCCGGCACCGCCGGACTGCTGCGCGGGGGCCGATCGCCGTCGCGGCGGGAGGGCCGCGCGCGGCAGCGCGGGATGCGGACGCGGCGAGGCCTGCACGAGCGGGGAGCCGATCGCGACAGCGGCCTCTCGCCGACCGGCGCGACCCGGCACGGCGCGCATCCGCCGACTCACACGGCCCCCGGGCCAGGAGCTGACGGCAGCGCGGGGCCGCCGCCGTCGCGGCGGGGCGCGGGGCGCGGCCGCCCACCGGCCGGCTCGGTCGCCCCGGGCCCGGGGCCGTCCCCGTACCGCCCACCGCAGGTGACGCCGTATCACAGCCCGGTCACGATCAGTGAATTGCGCCCGATGGTGGTATTGCGGCGGCCCCCGGGCGGGCGTAGGACTGTCGCACGGGAGGCGAGCGCGGATGCGGGGGCCGACGTGCGGCGGCCGCCGGCGGGGAGCTCGTACGGGAGGGGCGGCTATGCGGACTTCGCTTCGTTCGGTGCGCGGGGCGCGCAGCGCGCTCGCGCTCCTCGCGGCCGGGGCCCTGGCCCTGTCGGTCGCGGGGTGCGGCGACAGCGGCAGCGACGGCGGCGCCCCGCCGGGCGGCATCCGGCACACGGTCCAGCTTCCCAAGCTCAGCGGGCAGAAGCTGAAGGTGACGGCGGTCTGGACGGGAGCCGAGCAGAAGGGCTTCACGAAGGTCCTGGAGGAGTTCTCCCGGCGCACGGGCGCCGAAGTCGCCTACGTGCCCAGCGGCGACGACATGTCCGCCTTCGTCGGCTCGAAGATCGCGGGCGGCGACCCTCCGGACGTGGCGATGCTGCAACAGCCCGGGGCGTTACGCGAGTTCGCGCAGAAGGGCTGGCTCAAGCCCCTCGGCAGCGAGGCGTCGGCGGAGCTGGACAAGAATTTCACGAAGGGCTGGCAGGACCTCGGCTCGTACGAGGGCAAGCACTACGGCGTCTACTTCAAGGTCAGCAACAAGTCCCTGGTCTGGTACAACACGAAGGTCTTCGAGGGCGCCGGGGCGAAGGAGCCGAAGACCTGGCCGGAGTTCCTGAGCACCGCGCAGCTGATCGCCGACTACGGCATCCCGCCGGTGTCGGTGGGCGGGGCGGACGGCTGGACGCTCACCGACTGGTTCGAGAACGTCTACCTCTCGCAGGCGGGCCCCGAGAAGTACGACCTGCTGGCGCAGCACCGGATCCCGTGGACGGACCCGTCCGTGAAGGACGCCCTGACGGTGCTCGGGCGGCTCTTCGGCGGGAAGGGCCTGCTGGCGGACGGCAACGACGGGGCGCTCCAGACGCAGTTCCCGACCTCGGTCACGCAGACGTTCACGGGAGGGGAGGAGCCGAAGGCCGCCATGGTCTTCGAGGGCGACTTCGCGGCGGCGAACGTCATCGGGGCGGGGGCGCGGATAGGCAAGGAGGCCAAGGTCTTCCCGTTCCCCGCGGTGGGGGCGAAGGCGCCGGTGGTGACCGGCGGCGACGTGGGCGTGGCGCTGAAGGACGGCCCGGCGGCTCAGGCCCTGCTGACGTTCCTCGCCTCGGCCGACGCGGCGCAGGTGTGGGCCGGGCAGGGCGGCTTCCTGTCCGCCAACAAGAACCTGGACCTCGCCGCCTACCCCGACGACACGCTCCGCTCCATCGCGCGGGCCGTGATCGCGGCGGGCGACGGCTTCCGCTTCGACATGTCCGACCTGGCGCCCGCCTCCTTCGGCGGCAAGCCGGGCCAAGGCGAGTGGAAGGACCTCCAGGATTTCCTGAAGGACCCCGGTGACGTGGCGGGCACCCAGCGGAAGCTGGAGTCCGACGCGGCCAAGGCGTTCAAGAGCTGACGGGAGGCCCGCACGATGTCGACCGCAACCGCGGGCGGCGCTGCGGCCCCCGGGCCGCCCCGCCCCACCGCGAACCGCACGAAAAAGGCCAGGAGCATGCAGGGCACCCGCCTCTGGGTGGCCGCCCTCTTCCTGCTGCCCGCGCTGGCGCTGCTCGGCGCGCTCGTCGTCTACCCCATCGGCTACTCGGTGTGGCGCAGCCTCTTCGACGCGAGCGGCAACGGGTTCGTGGGCGTGGACAACTACCACGAGGTGTTCACCGACGACCGGATCCGTACGGCGCTGAAGAACAACGTCATCTGGGTCGTCGTGGCGCCGTCCGTGGCCACCGCCCTCGGCCTGGTCTTCGCCGTGCTCACCGAACGGGTGCGCTGGGGCACGGCGTTCAAGCTCGTCGTCTTCATGCCGATGGCGATCTCGATGCTGGCCTCGGGCATCATCTTCCGGCTGGTGTACGAGCAGAACCCGGACCGCGGCGTGGCGAACGCGGTGTGGGTGGGGATCCACGACACGTTCTCGCCGCCCGCGCCCTTCCCCGGCGCGCACCCCAGGGGCGACGCGCCGCTGACGGAGAGCCACGGCGCGTTCACGACCAGGGCGGTGGTGAAGGCGGGCAGCGCGACCGCCCTGCCGCTGGTGGGCGCCAAGCCCGCGGACATGAAGGGCGCCAAGGACGCCATCCCGGCGCGGGACGTCGCCGGGAAGGTCACCGGCACGGTGTGGCGGGACTTCACGCGCGGCGGCGGTGGCACCCCGGGGAAGATCGACCAGGGCGAGGAGGCCCTGGAGGGCGTGACGGTGGAGGCGGTCAAGGACGGCCGGACCGTCGCCTCGGCCACCTCGGCCGCCGACGGCACCTTCACCCTGCCCGGCACGGCGGACGGCGCCCAGCTGCGCCTGCCCGCCTCGAACTTCGCCGCGCCCTACAACGGCGTCGACTGGCTGGGCCCCTCGCTCGTCACCCCGGCCATCATCGGCGCGTACATCTGGATGTGGGCGGGCTTCGCGATGGTGCTGATCGCGGCGGGGCTCGCGAGCGTGCCGCGGGAGCTGCTGGAGGCGGCGCGGGTCGACGGCGCGAACGAGTGGCAGGTCTTCCGCAGGGTGACGGTGCCGCTGCTGGCGCCGGTGCTCGCCGTCGTGCTGATCACGCTGATGATCAACGTGTTGAAGATCTTCGACCTCGTCTACATCATCGCGCCGGGGGCCAGCCTGGACAAGGCGAACGTGCTGGCCCTCCAGCTGTACCAGTCCTCCTTCGGCACGGACGTCAACCAGGGCGTGGGCAGCGCGATCGCGGTCTTCCTGCTGGTGCTCGTCCTGCCGGTGATGTACGTCAACCTCCGGCGGATCCGAAGGGAGCGGCGGCGATGACCACGCTGGACACGGCCGTACGGGCCAGGCAGTCGCTTCCCGCGCGGATCGCCGCGCGGCTGGGCGGCGGGGCGGTGCGGTTCTTCCTCGTCGCGGTCGGGCTGTTCTGGCTGACGCCGACGGTGGGGCTGCTGCTGTCCTCGCTGCGGGACAAGCGGGACATCGCGGCGTCGGGCTGGTGGCAGGTCTTCTCCCACCCGGCACAGCTGACCACCGACAGCTACAGCAAGCTCTTCCACAACGACACGGTGATGCAGTCCCTCGGCACCACGGCCCTCATCACCGTGCCCGCGACGGTGCTGGTGATCCTCGTCGGCGCCCTCGCCGGTTACGCCTTCGCCTGGCTCGACTTCCCGGGCCGCGACTGGTGGTTCATGGCCGTGGTGGGGCTGCTGGTGGTGCCGGTGCAGGTGGCCCTGATCCCGGTGGCCAAGCTCTTCAACACCCTCGGCATCTTCGAGAGCACGCCCGGCGTGGTGCTCTTCCACACGGCCTTCGGCCTGCCCTTCGCGGTCTTCCTGCTGCGGAACTTCTTCGCGGAGATCCCGCGGGAGCTGCTGGAGGCCGCCCGGCTGGACGGGGCGGGCGAACTGCGGCTGTTCCTGCGGGTGGTGCTGCCGCTGGGCGGGCCGGCCATCGCCTCGCTGGGGATCTTCCAGTTCCTGTGGGTGTGGAACGACATGCTGATCGCGCTGATCTTCGCGGACAGCGGGCACCCGCCGGTCACGGTCGCCTTGCAGCAGCAGGTCCGGCAGTTCGGCGACAACATCGACATCCTCGCCTCGGGCGCGTTCTTGTCGATGGCGGTGCCGCTGGCGGTGTTCTTCGCTTTCCAGCGGCAGTTCGTGAGCGGGGTGATGGCTGGGGCGGTGAAGTGACCGTCATGACCTCTCATATCTTCGGTCCTGCCTCCGGGCCTACCTCCGGACGTACAGCGACACCATGCCCCCGCGCACGAACACGGCCGCTTCCCTCTCCTCCCGGCAGAACTCCGCCAGCACATCCGCCTTCGCCGACTCGGCCCGCTGCCCGCGGAACCACCGGGTGCCCACCGTGTTGGTGTCCCCCACGACCCACACCCGGCTCCCGGACGGCAGCCGGGCCAGCCGCTCGCGCAGCTCCCCCGCACCGACCTCGGTGCCGAAGAGCGTGCCGGACGCGGCCGGTGACCTCTTCAGGGTGAGGTCGTACAGGCCGGTGAAGTCGCGGGGGTAGGCGAGGGCCACGCGCCGCTCGTACTGCGGCAGGAACAGCACCGCGTCCCCCGGCCGCGCCAGGCGGCCGGCCGCCGCGGCGACCGGGGCCAGTGCGTCGCCGCGGCTGGTGGGCAGGCGCTCGCGCTCGTGCAGCGGCAGCTGTACGGCGAAGGCGGCCAGCACGGCCGCGGCACCGAGCGCCGTCACGGTCCGCCGCCACGGCACGAGGCCCAGGATCCGCTCGGCGCCGGCCGCGGCGAGCAGCGGCACGCCGGCCAGGCAGAACAGCAGGTAGCGGTCGAGGAACAGCGGCTGGTACCGGGCGGCGGCGTAGAGCAGCACGGGCGGGACGACCGCCCAGGGCAGGGCGACCGCGGTGAGCCCGAGGGCCCCGCCGCGGGGCGAGGGCGACGGCGCCGCCCCGCGGAGGCCGGGCCTCGCCCCGCGCAGGCCGGACACCGACCCGCGCAGGCCCCGCACCGGGGCGAGGACGGCGACCGCGGCCAGGACGAGCACCGCAACCAGAACCGCCCGCTCCGGGCCGGCGAACGCCTTCACCAGCGCCTCGGCCTCGGGCAGGCCCGGGGTACGGATCCAGGAGACCTGCGCGCTCTGCCCCCGGGAGACGATCACCAGCGGTATCAGCAGCAGGCAGGCGGCCGCCGCAGCGCACCCCCAGCGCCGCCAGGTCCGCCACGGCGCCCGGGAGAGCAGCAGGGTGACGGCGTGCGCCGCGAGGAGCAGGACCGCGAACTCGTGCAGGAGCGCCGTGCCGGCCATCACCGCGCCGTAGCCGGCCCACCGCCCGTACGAGCCGTGCCCGGCGGCGCGGACCAGCAGCCAGGTGCCGAGCGCGGCGCCCGTCGCGACGAGGGCGTACGAGCGGCCCTCCTGCGCGTAGTGGCTGACGAACGGCGTGACCGCGTAGAGCAGCCCGGCCCACAGGCCGACGCGCGGCCGGGCCAGCCGGCAGCCCAGGGCGCCGACGAGCGCGGCGGTGGCGGCGGACGCGGCGACAGACGGCAGCCGCAGCGCTATCTCGTCCGGGCGCACGGCGAGGACGGCGTGCATCAGCAGGTAGTACAGGCCGTGCACGGCGTCGATCGTGCCCAGCACGTGCCGCATCTCCGGCAGGGACCGGCGCGCCACCTGGAACGTGGCGCTCTCGTCCCGCCACATCGTCCCCCGGTCCAGGCCCCACAGCCCGAGGACGAGCATGACGGCGGCGGGGACGGCCACGGCGAGGACGGCGCCGCGCGTCGGGCGGGCGCGGACCGGAGGGGGCTGCGCCGCCGCCCCCTCCGGCGCGGCCGCTCCTGGCCGCTCCAGCTCTGTCAGCCCCATCGCTCCGTCCCCTCCCCGGTCCTGACGGACCCGGACACCCGGCCACACCGGACTTCCCAATGCGCCGCTTTATACAGATTCATCGGTAAAACTGTCTTTCGTGACAGTGAACGGGAGCGGAACCCTGCCCGCCGCGCAGGTCGGCGTCATCGTCATCGGGTTCAACGACGCCGCCCACATCCGCGACGCCGTCCGCTCCGCGCTCGCCCAGGGGCCGGCCGTCGCCGAGGTCATCGCCGTCGACGACGGCTCCACGGACGGCACCGCTGCGATCCTCGACGAGCTGGCCGGCACCGACCCGCGCCTGCGGATCGTCCACCGCGCGGCCAACAGCGGCGGCTGCGGCACCCCCCGCAACGACGGCGTGCGGGCCGCCACCGCGCCGTACGTGATGTTCCTCGACAGCGACGACACGCTGCCCGAGGGCGCCGCCGACGCCCTCCTCGGCGCGGCCCTGCGCCACCGCGCCCCCGTGGCGGCCGGCCTGTGCGTGCGCCGCGAGCTCCCCCAGCGGCGCGACACCGGCTGGCAGCCCGCCCTCTACCGGCGGCCGGCCGTCTACGCCGCCCCCGAGGCCCGGCCGGCGCTCCTGCGCGACACCCTGTGCGTCAACAAGCTCTACGCGCGGGACTTCCTCACCGAGCACGGCATCGCCTTCCCCGAAGGGCGCTTCATCTACGAGGACTTCGTCTTCACCGCCCGGGTGATGGCCGCCGCGCCGCGCGTGGCGACGGTGCCCGACACCGTCTACATCTGGCACGTGCGGCGCGACGCCGCCGCGCCCTCGATCTCCCTGGACCGCGAGCGCATCGCCAACTGGCAGGCGCGCGTGGCCGCGCACCGCAGCAGCGTCGAGGTCTTCCTCGACGCCGGCAGCAAGCCGCTGGCCCGCGCCGCACGGGTGAAGTTCCTCGACCACGACCTGCGGATGTACGTCCGCGAGCTGCCCGCCCGCAGCGCCGGCTACCGGCACGCCTGGTGGCGCGTCACCCGCGGCTACCTCGCCCGCTTCGACGAGGCCGAGCTGAGCGCGGCCCGGCCGCCGGCCCGCTGGATCGCCCGCGTCGTCCTGGCCGCGGAGGCCCCGCGCGACCTGGAGCGGCTGGCCCAGCTCGCCGCCCGGCCGGCCCGGCTCCTGCCGCCCTACGCGCAGGACGCGGCCGCCGCGCCCCTCTGGTCGACGGACCTGCCCCGGGCGCCCCTGGACGGCGTCTTCGGGCCGGGCGCCGTGCCGCCGCACCACCTGCCGGTGACCGTGGACGCCGAACTGCGCCTCACGGCCCGGGCCCGCGCCCGGCTGCGCCTGCGCGTCCACGACCTCTACGGGCGCCTCGCCACGATCCGGCCGGAGACCGCGGAGGTCGAACTGCGGCACCGGGACGGAGGGCCCGTGCTGCGGCGGGCCGTACCGCTGGCGGACGAGGGCGAGGCGTGGACCGCGCGCGTCGTCCTGCCGCTGTCCGTGCTCGCGGCCCGCGACCGGCGCGACGGCACCGCCCCGCCGCAGACGTGGGACGTGCGCGTCCGGGTGCAGTGCGCGGGCGGGGCCTTCCGCACGACCGTGCGGGCCGTGGGCCGCGGCCTGCACCGCGCGGCCCTCCCCAGCCTCCGCCACGGCCTGCTGCTCGCCCGCCCCTACGCCACCGTGAACGGCTCGCTGGCCCTGCGGCTGGCGTCGGGCGCGCGGGGCGCGTGGGCGGTGATGAGAAACAGCTGATCCCCGGCACCGCGCCCCGCCAGGGGCGCGGGGAACTGCGCGACCAGCCACCGACAACCCGCAGTCATGCTCCATGCTCATGCCCCCCTGCCCCACTACCGGTCGATCTCCTCGAACAACGCTTCCCACTGGTCGAGCACGGCCGGCAGCCGCAACGGTGCGACGTGCTCGCGGGCCGCGCGCCCGTAGCGCTCACGCAGCGCCCCGTCCTCCATAAGCTCCCCGAGCGCCGCGGCAAAGGCCTCCACCTCGCCGGACGGCACCAGCGTCCCCGTACGGCCGTGCCGGACCAGCTCGCGCACGCCGCCCGACAGGTCGAAGCTCACGCAGGGCACCCCCGCGGCGGACGCCTCGGCGAGCGCCATGGGCCGGCCTTCCCGCTCACTCGTGAGGGCGAGGACGGACAGTTCGGCGTAAGCCGCGGCCATGTCCCGCACGCTCCCGCGGAAGCGGACCCGCGCGGCGATGCCCAGCCGCTCGGCCCGGGCCCGCAGCTCCGGCTCCAGCGGCCCGTCCCCGAAGAGGTGCAGCTCCCACCCGGGCCGGCGGGCGACGGCCGCGGCAAAGGCGTCCAGCAGCCGGTCCAGCCGCTTGACGGCCTCCAGCCGCCCGACCGCGCCGACGCGCCGCGTGTCCAGGGCGGCGGCCCGCCCCGCGGGGGCGAACGGCAGCGGGTTGGGCAGGACGCCCGCGTTGGGCAGGCGGCGCCGCCGGAACTCGGCGGCGTCCGGCTCGCTGAGGAACAGCGCCTTGTCCAGGGCCGGATAGTGACGCAGGATCAACTGGAGGTTCTCCGAGGTGCGCGCCTGGTGGAAGGACTCGTGGTACTGCCCGATGCCCCGCAGGTGGGACCACTCGACGGGCTCCAGCCACGCCGCCGCCCAGGGCGAGCCGATGACGACCATGCCGTCGCGGACGGCCCCGAACCTCCGGGCGAGCCGCTGCCGGGCCCGCTCCCGCTCCTGCCGCTCGGCGCGTGCCGACCTCAGCCGCGCGGGGCTCAGCCGCTCGGCGAAGGAGACGGCCCGCCAGGGCGGCGGGGCGGGAGTGCGGTAGAGGGTGAGGTGCCGGTAGGCGGGGGCGGCGGCATACGCGTGGGGCTCGGGGCTGGGGCGGATCCCGATGAGCTCGACGCGGTGGCCGCGCTCCGCGAAGCCCTGGGCAAGGGTGTGCAGGACGCGCTGCGAGCCGCCCATGGAGTCCACGTCGATCCCGACGAGGAAGAGGTTGCGCCGCTTCACCGCCGGCCACCCCCCGCACCGGCCCGGGCGGCAGCGGCGGCGCCGAAGAACAGGTCCACCACGGCCTCGCTCGACCGGCCCGTCTCGTAGGGGTTGAAGCGCTCCCGGAAGCGGGAGTAGGCCCCGGCCCACTCCTCCTGGACCGCCTTCAGGTCGCGCAGGGCGGAGACCAGCTCGCCGGTCGTGGTGAGCATCGGGCCCGGGGCGATGTCGGGCAGGTCGTAGTACGTGCCGCGGGCGGTGGCGCGGTAGTGCTCGTAGTCGTCGGTGAAGAACAGGATGGGCCGGCCGAGGTTGGCGTAGTCGAACATCAGGGACGAGTAGTCCGTGAGGAGGGCGTCGGAGGCGAGCAGCAGGTCGTTGAGGTCGGGGAACTCCCGGCCGTCGCGGACCGCGTGGCCCAGCTCGCGGGGGACGGTGTACCGCTCGTAGTAGTGCGGGCGGACGACGATCGTCCAGTCCTCGCCGAGGTGGCGCACGAGCTCGGCGAGGTCGGCGCGGACGGAGTCGCCGGTGCCGCGCGCCCCGTCGCGGAACGTGGGGGCGTACAGCAGGACGCTCCGGCCGCCGGGGATCTGCAAGCGCTCGCGGGTGGCGGCGGCGCGGTCGCGGCGGGCGGGGTCGTCCCAGCGGACGAGGTCGTCGTTGCGGGGCAGGCCGGTGCGCAGGAGCTCGCCCTCGTAGCCGTTGGCGCGGACGAAGGTGCGCTCGAACTCCTCGCTGGGGGCGATGAGGGCGTCCCAGCGGGCGACCGTCTCGCGGTGCCGCCGCTGCCGCTCGGCGCTCGCCAGCCGCAGCTCGGGCACGTCGAAGCCCATGTGCTTGAACGCCTGTCCGTGCCAGGTCTGGAGATAGCGGGTGGCGGGCCGCTTGCCGTAGAGCGTGGGGAAGCCGTGGGAGTCGACCCAGTAGCGGGCGCGGGCGAGGGCGCGGACGTACTCCCAGCTGCCGCGGCGCACGAGCGGCAGCCCTTCGGGGTAGGAGGAGCGGTTGCCGGCGTACGACCAGACGGCGCGCAGCGGCAGGCCGCGCCGCTGGAGCTCCTCGTGGATGGCGCGGGGGCTGTCGGCGTAGCCGCGGCCCTCCAGGGCCTCGAAGACGACGAGGCCGTCGTCCACGGGCAGCTTCTGCAACTCGTGGTAGGTGAGGGCCTTGATGCGGGGGCCGGTGACGCGGCGGGTGAGCCGCTGGAGGCCGCGGCGGACGGGCTCGGCCCGCCCGGCGGCGGCCTCGGCGCGGCCGAGGGCGCCGGCGCGCTCCCAGGACAGCTCCAGCCGGCCGGCGCCGTGCCCCTCGCAGACCACCCGGACGGTGTGGGCGGCGAGGGGGCCGCGCTGGGGGATCCTCGCCCGCAGCGGGGTGAGGCCGGCGGGGGCCAGCAGCGGGTCGGATCGGGTGAGGCCGAGGCGTTCGAGGACGACGACGGGGTGGCGGCGGCCGCGGAAGCCCTTGGGGCCGAGGGGGATGCGGCGGGGGTCGAGGACGGCCTCGGCGGTGCGGCGGGCGAGGCGGCCGT
Organism: Streptomyces klenkii; assembly: GCF_003626645.1. GTDB lineage: Bacteria > Actinomycetota > Actinomycetes > Streptomycetales > Streptomycetaceae > Streptomyces > Streptomyces klenkii. The sequence continues at coordinate 34,391 of NZ_RBAM01000021.1, forward strand.
CCTCGCCGGGCGGGGCCGGCTCGTACGTGAAGGGCACGGCGAGCGGCTCTCCGGTGGTAGCGATGCGCAGCTCGCCGCTGACCGGGCCGGGTGCGGTGAGCAGCAGGGCGGGGTCGTAGGTGTGGAGCCGGATCCGCAGCAGGGGGCCGTCGGCGGCGATGTCCGCCACTTCGTGGCGCAGGGGGCCGGCGGCGAAGGGCTGGTCGTCCAGGCGCCAGGCGGTGATGTCGAGGCCGGCGGCCTCCTCGGCGTCGCGCGGCAGGGCGGGGCCCCAGTACATGCGGCCGTCCTCGCGGACGACGTGGCGGGGGGCGAGCCGGGGCCGGTCGAGGGTACGGGCGCACTCGGCGGCCTCCTCGTGCCGCCCGGTGCACAGCAGGTATTGGCAGATCTGCTGTTCGCGGGGCATGGCGGCGAGCGCCTCGGGGGCGGTCTCCGCGAGGTAAGGGGTGACGGCGGCGGCGAAGCCGGCGATCCACCCGGCGTCGCGGAAGGGCAGGTCGCCCAGGTAGAGGCGGAAGTCGTGGCGGAGGAACTTCTCGTCCTTCGCGGGGCGCAGGGCGGCGTTGCCGGACTCCTCCAGGAAGGCGTCGATGAGGCGGGCGGCCTTGATGCGGTCGACGGCGTTGCGCAGTTTGTGGCGGCTGGAGGAGATGGAGAGGGTGGCGGGGTCGGCGGCGAGGCGCCAGGTGTAGACGGGCCAGGGGACGACGGCGAAGGTGCGGGCGAGGGTGAGGGCGCGGGCGGTGAAGAGCTGGTCCTCGTAGTGCATGTCCTCGGGGAAGCGGAGGCCGTGGCGGGCGAGGAAGTCCGCGCGGTAGAGCTTGTTGGTGGAGAGGTGGTCGAGGAAGAACTCGGGGGCGGAGCGGATGCCGTGGACGACGCGGGCGTCCTCGAACAGCTCGGGATACCACAGGCCGGTGGTGCGGGACTCCTCGAAGAGCCGGGTGACCTCGCCGGTGACGAGGTCGGCGCCGGTCTCCTCGGCGGTGAGCAGCAGGGACTTGCAGGCGTGGTAGGGCAGTTCGTCGTCGCTGTCGAGGAACATCAGGTGGGGGGCGCGGGCCGCGTCGATGCCGGCGTTGCGCGGGGCGCCGCAGCCGCCGCTGTTGGCCGGCAGCCGGATGAGCCGGACCCGGGGGTCGGTGGCGGTCAGCCGCTCGGCGGCGGCGAAGGTGCCGTCCGTCGAGCAGTCGTCGACGATGATCACTTCGAGGTTGCGCAGGGACTGGGCGAGGACCGACCGCACGGCACGCGGCAGGCGTTCGGCGTCGTTGTGGACGATCACGACGACACTGACATCGGGGCCGGGGGCGGGATGTGCGGCGGTCACGGTCACCTCGTCTCGGTGCGGTCCGGCGCATCGCGGGCACGCTCGGGCGGCCCGCCATCCGCGCGGACGGATTCGCGATTACCCAAAGCGTAGATGCGGGCACTGACAGTCACCTCCCGCGAGGGGTCCGAGCGGGTGCGCCAGGCGTGCAGGGCGAGGGCCGCGGTCACCCCGGTGATCAGGACGACGTCGCGGAAGGCATGCCTCCGGGCGGTCTCCAGATACGGCCAGGACACCCCGGCGGCCTCGGGGAGCAACGGCAGCCACAGCCACACCGAGCGTGCCGCCGCGGCACGCACCACCAGCGACGCGGCGAGCGAGGGGAGGACGACGAGCATGTAGTGCTGGAACGAGGGCCGCGAGACCAGGAACGCCGCGAGCATCAGCAGCGCCGCGCACTCCACCAGCCGCAGGGCCGGATCGCCGCCGGCCCGCCACCGCCACCGCGCGCACAGCAGCACCGCCACCGCCGCGCCGGCCGCGAGGGCGAAGGCGAGCGGCTCGGGCACCCCGAGGCGCGGCAGCACCGACGGCCAGGCGGCGTCGAACGGGCGGGCGTACGCGTCCTGGCCGTGCATCAGGAACGGCAGCGTCCGGGTGAAGAACAGCCCCGGCCGGGGCATCGCGAGCGCCGACGCCAGGGACACCGCGGCGGGGACGCCCACGGCCCAGGCCAGCCCCCGCCACCGCCGGGCCAGCACGAACAGCAGCAGCAGCGGTACGAGCATCGGCTTCAGCGCCAGCGCCGCGCCCACCACTCCCCCGGCCGCGGACCAGCGCCCGCCGCGCGCGAACAGGAGGGCGGCGGGGAAGGCGACGGCCGACAGGACCGTCCAGTTGCCGAGGTAGACGACGCCGTGGAAGGGCTCGAAGACGCCGAGCGCGGCGGTGACGCCCGCCGCGAGCCGGCTGTCGGGCCGCACGCCGAAGACCCGCAGGGCGAGGACCACCCCCGCCAGGACGAGCAGCGCGGCGGCCACGGGCACCGCCGTGGCCAGCACGTCCGCGCCGGCCGGCGTCTGCGGGAGCGCCGCGAACACCGCGCCCGGCAGGTAGAGGAAGCGCTTGTCCGCGTACGGGGAACCGCCGTCGAGCAGGGCCCGCGCCGCCCGCACCACGACCGCGTTGTCGATGCCGGGCGTCCGGGGGCCCTGCACCACGCGCACGACGTCCAGCGCGAGGACCAGCAGCGCGGCGAGCAGCACCGGCCACGGGGCCCGCCCGCGCAGCCAGCGCCCGAAGAGGTCGGCGCGGTCGGCCCTCCCACCGCTCTCGGTGTTCCCGCTGTTTTCGACGCTCACGGCGCTCACGGCGTGACCTCGGAGAGGGTGAACCCGGCCGGGCCGCGGACGGTCCGGCGCACGGCCGGGTCCCCCCGGTCCAGGCCCGGCCCGCCGTTCTGCTGTAGCACCCAGCGCACGCGGTACTCCTTGAGGATGCCGAGCCGCTCGGCCCGGGAGGCGTCCCGGGCGAAGTAGCGGCGGGTCGCGGCGCGGCGGCGCGCCGCGTCGGGGAGGAAGACGTCGGGATAGGCGGGGGCGACGGTGTACGGCCCGTACGCGGGGAGCATGCGCAGCGCGTAGTAGTTGTCGGTCATCACCGTCTGCCGGGCGGGCACTTCGCGCGCCGCCCACGTGAACCGTGGCCAGAGCGCGACGGTGTGGATGTGGCGGAGGACGGGCGGGACGGCCTGGGGCCGCAGGACGTAGCCGAGCACCCCGGCCTGTGTCCAGGCGCCGGCCAGCAGGGCGACGGCGGTCAGCGGGGCGAGGGCGGCCCGCACCCGGCGCCCGGCGCCCGCCGTCTCCAGGGCGAGCGCGACCTGCGCCGGGACGAGGACGGCGGGCAGGATCCTCCCCCACGCCTGATGCCCGCTCAGCCCTCCGGCGGCGAAGACGGCGAGCCCGAGCGCGAAGAAGAGCACCAGGGGGTCGCGGCGGTCGCGCCGCGCGCGCAGCACGAGGGCGGCCGCGCCGAGCGCGGTCAGGCAGAACTTCGTCGCGAGGTGGTCGTAGAGCGGCCGGTGGATGTCGTCCAGGCCGCTGCCCGTGCCGAGCAGGGAGTAGAAGCCGTAGTACGGCCAGCAGGCGGGCACGGCCGCGGCCAGGGCGCCCGCCGCGGCCACCCGCAGCCACACCGCGCGCGCGGGCCAGGGGCGGGCGCCGAGGAGCATCGCGGCGCAGCCCAGCGCCGCGACGGCTCCGGTGAACTGATGGACGAGCAGGATCCCGGCGAGCAGCAGACCGGTGCCCAGAAAGGCCGTGGTCCCCCAAGCGGCGGCCAGGGCGCGCCGCAGCAGCGCCCATAGGTGGAAGGCCAGTCCGAAGGCGAACGTGCTCGGATAGGCGAGAGTGAGCGACATCGACGTGAGGCCCGGGAAACCGCTCCACGCGAAAAGCCTCACTCCATACAGCAGGAGCAGGCAGAGCACCGCCAGCGGCACCGCCGCCCTGCTGCGGGTGAACGTCCGCACGAAGGCGTGCACGCCCGTGCCGAGCAGCACGAGGGCGGCGAGCGCGCCCAGGCGCAGCACGGTGAAGGTTCCCCAGCCGGTCGCCGATCCGGTGAGCGCGAGCAGGACCGCCCAGGGCGAGTAGTACGGGCTCGGGGTGGCGGCGTCGACCAGGGGGTTGCCGGGGTGCAGCGGGTCGGCGCGCAGCCGTTCGAGGACGGCCGCGTGCATGCCGAGGTCACCGGACCAGGGCAGCCGTACGGTCATGAGCAGCAGGAGGACGGCCAGCAGCAGGACGCAGGCCGAGGCGGGCAGGTGGGCGCCCGGCGCGCGGCCTTGCGGGGCGGCCCCGGGCGGGGCCGCCGGTTCAGCGGGCGCGGCGACCGGCAGCACGGGCCGGCCTCGTGCGCAGCCGCCACGGCATGACCACCGATTCGAGCTGGACGGCCAGGTTCATCTTCGACTCCCCGGCGGCGCGGTCCTCGAAGTGGATGGGCACCTCCATGACGGTGTACCCGGCCTTCAGCGCCCGGTACTTCATCTCCACCTGGAAGCTGTAGCCGGCGCTGTCGACGGTCTCCAGGTCGATGGCGGCGATGGCGGCGGCGGACCACAGGTTGAAGCCGCCGGTGATGTCCCGGACGCGGGTGCCCAGGACGGTGCTGGCGTAGGCGTTGGCCCAGCGGGAGAGCAGCTTGCGGTGGACCTTCCAGGCGTCCGAGAGGGAGCCGCCGGGCACGTACCGGCTGCCGACGACGACGTCCGCGCCGGTCGCGAGGGCGACCCCGAGCATCTCGGGGATCTTCGCCGCGGGGTGGCTGCCGTCGGCGTCCATCTGGAGGACGTAGGCGGCGCCTTCGGAGACGGCCCGGGCCATGCCCGCGGCGTAGGCGCGGCCGAGGCCGTCCTTGGTGGTGCGGTGCAGGACGCCCATCCGGGTGCGGCCGGGCTCGTTGTACTTCTCGGCCAGCTGTTCGGCGATCCTGCCGGTGCCGTCGGGGCTGTTGTCGTCGACGACGAGCAGCCGCAGGCCCTCCAGGGGCAGGGCCATGAGCGCCTCGGCCATGGTGGCGAGGTTCGCCGCCTCGTTGTACGTGGGCATGACGACGGTCGTCGCGGTGCGGCCCCACTCCGCGGGCAGCGGGGGCGCCGGGGCGGGGGTACGGGGTGCGCTCATGGGCTGGTCCTCGGGGTTCGTCGGGCGGCGGGAGTGCGCCGGGACATCAAGGAGGGGAAAGGAAGGGGAGGGGGAAGGATGGGGAGGGGAAAGCAGAGCGGGAAGGGCTCAGGCGGCGGAGAAGCGGATGGCCGCGTCGGGGATGGCCGTGCCGCACCAGATGCGGGCGCCGTCGCACAGTTCGTTGTCGGCGCCGACCTCCGCGTGGTCGCCGATCACCACGCCGTCGAGGGCGGTGCGCGGCCCGACCCGGGCGCCCTGGCCGATCATGCTCGCGCGGATCCGGGCGCCGGCCTCGATGCGGGCGCCGTCCAGGACGACGGACCCGTCGACCTCGGCGCCCGCCGCGACATACGCGCCCGCGCCGACGACCGTGCCGCCGGTCAGCACGGCACCGGGCTCGACGCGGGCCCCGGGCAGCAGAAGGTGCTCACCCGGCTCCCCGGGGACGGCGGGCGAGCGCACGACGCCCCGGACGAGGTCGGCCGACGCCTGTACGAAGGAGGCGGGGCGGCCGAGGTCCAGCCAGTACGAGGCGTCGACCACGCCGTGCAGCAGCGCGCCGGAGGACAGCAGGCCGGGGAAGGTCTCGCGTTCGACGGAGACCGGGCGTCCGGTGGGGATGGTGTCGATGACGTCGCGCCGGAAGACGTAGGCCCCGGCGTTGATCTGGTCGGTGACGATCTCCTCGGGGCGGCGCGGCTTCTCGGTGAAGGCCAGGACGCGCCCGTCGGCGTCGGTGGGGACGAGCCCGAAGGCCCTGGGGTCGGCCACCCGGGTCAGGTGCAGGGTGACGTCGGCCTGCGCCCGTTCGTGGCGGCGCAGCAGGCCTCTGATGTCGAGTCCGGTGAGGATGTCGCCGTTGAAGACGAGGACGGGGCCGCCGGGGCCGGTGGTGAGGGCGTCCGCCGCGCTGCGGATGGCGCCGCCGGTGCCGAGCGGCTCCTTCTCGGTGACGTAGGTCAGGCGCAGGCCGTGGGCGGAGCCGTCGCCGAAGTAGGGCTCGAAGACCTCGGCGAGGTAGGAGGTGGCCAGGACGACGTGGCGGACGCCGGCGGCCCGGGCGCGGGCGAGCTGGTGGGCGATGAAGGGCACCCCGGCGGCCGGGACCATCGGCTTCGGCGTGTTGAGGGTGAGCGGCCGGAGCCGGGTTCCCTTGCCGCCGACGAGCAGTACCGCCTCTGTCATGCCACTGTCCTCGCCGTCGTCATCGCACTGTGTCAGTTTTTGCGGCAATTTACACTACAATCGGTTCTCTACGACAAATGTCTGCTTTGCGTGGCGGCCATACCGGGACGACCGTAATGGGAGAGGCCCTTGCGACCCCTGCGTTCCTTGCGACCGGCAGCAGCACCGGGGCTCGCGGCCCTCGGCCGGGAGTTCGCCAAGTTCGGCACCGTGGGCGGCCTCGGCATCGTCGTCAACCTCGCGGTCTTCAACCTCTGCCGTACGGTCACCGGCCTGCCGGTCGTGCGGTGCAGCGTGATCGCCACGGTGGTCGCCATCGCCTTCAACTACCTGGGGCTGCGTCACTTCGCCTACCGGGACCGCGACAGGAGCCGGCGCAGCCGCCAGGTCGCCCTCTTCGCCGCCTTCAGCGCCGTCGGGCTGGTGATCGAGAACGGGGTGCTCTACGCGGCCACGTACACGTTCGGCTGGGACACCCCGTTCCAGAACAACCTCTTCAAGTTCCTGGGCATCGGCGCCGCCACGCTCTTCCGCTTCTGGTCCTACCGGGCCTGGGTGTTCAGAGCGCTGCTCCCGGGCGACACGAGCGACACGGGCGACACGGGTGGCGCCAACGGCACAGGCAGCACGAGCAGCACCGGCAGCCCCACGGATCACGGCGAGCCCTCGAACAACACGAGCAACCCCGCCGCGTACCACCCCGAGACCACCGCACCTCCACCGTAGAGACACACCCGCACCCCTAGCGGAGCACGCGCGAGCGGCCTCGCCGCCAACAGCAGCAGAACCGGCAGGAACGGCAGCATGAAGCGCGGCTTGGACAGCGGCGAACCCGGCGTTCCCACTATCAGCACCCACGCCAGCGCGACCGTCGCCACCAGCGGCCACGGCACCCGCCGGTCCCGGGCCAGCGCCCACACCCCGACCGCGCCCAGCACCAGCACCGCGATCACCGCGGCGGTCCGCAGATCGGCCATCCGCCCGGCGTGCCGGTACAGCAGCATGTCCTTCAGCACGTGCGCCGTCCCCGCACCGAAGTCGAACGACTGTCCCCACGCGCGCTCGGCCTCGAACCAGCCGTCGACGCGCCCCACCTTGCTCCCCAGGAACAGCCAGCTCGCGAGTATCCCCAGCGGGGCCGTCAGCACGGCCACCCAGGCGCGCCAGGCGCGCCGGCCGCCCCGCTGCTGGATCAGCTCCCACCCGGCCGCCAGCCCCACCGTGCCCACCAGCACCGACGCGGACGGCCGCACCGCCCCCGCCACGGCGCACAGCGCCGCCGCCGTCAGCCAGCGGCGCTCCAGCACGGCCAGCAGCGTCCAGATCAGCGCCGCGCTGAAGACGGCCTCCGAGTAGGGCACCCACAGCGCGAACGCGTACGGCGAGCACGCCCACAGCGCCACGCACGCGTACCCGGCGCCCGGCCGCCCGCCGACCGCCCGCACCAGCCGGAAGACGCCCGCAGCCGCCACGGACGCCGCCGCCCACGACACCACCACCCCGGCCCACACCATGGGCAGCGCCGTCACCAGGTGCACCGCCCGGATCAGCGCGGGCACCAGCGGAAAGAACGCCAGCCTGCTGAACTTGGGCTCGCCGTCCGGGCCGTAGGGGATCTCCCCCGGATAGCCGTGCTGCGCGATGTGCAGGTAGTGGCCGCTGTCCCAGCGGCGCAGCACCATCTCCGGCGTCCGCCCGAAGTGCCGGCTGACCAGCAGCATGACCGTGAAGCCGACGGCCGCCACCACCAGGTAGAGGGCCACCGCACGGGCGGTCTGGTGCCGGGCGTACGCCGGTGGGCCCGGCCGGGCGGAGCTCCCGGCGGCAGGCTTCCCGGCGACGGCGGGAGCGGAGACGGAAAGGGCTGCTGAGGAGGGGGACGCGGACCCCGAAGGATCGGACGTCAACCGGAAAACGGCCTTCATTCGTCCCTCATAGCACGGCAAAAGGACGGCCCCGGGGGATTTGTCCCCAGGGCCGTCCCTTGTTCACTCCGGCGTCAGCGGTGCGTCATTTCCTCCGCGATTCCGCGCGCCGGCGCGCGGAATCGCGCGCCCGTCAGCTGTGCGTCCGCAGCAGGGTGCGCATCGTCCGCATGGCGACCGACAGGTTCGCCAGGTCGAAGGCGTCCGACCCGCGGATCTCGTCGAGCGTGGTGCGCGCCCGGCCGAGGATCGCCGCGTTCTTCTCCTCCCAGGAGGCGAAGCGCTGCTCCGGCGTCGAGGAGCCGTTGCCCACCGAGAGGATGTCCGCCGTGAGCGCGGCGTGCGCCGCGTACAGGTCCTCGCGGATGGAGGCGCGGGCCATCGACTGCCAGCGGTCGGCCCGCGGCAGCTCGATGATCCGGTCCATCAGCTGGGTGATGTGCAGCCGGTCGGCGAGGTCGTAGTAGACCTCGGCCACGTCCAGAGGCTCCTTGCCGGCGCGGTCGGCGACCGCGACGACGTCCAGCGCCGGGAAGACGGAGGAGAAGCCCGCCACGCGCACGGCCAGCTCGTCCGGCACCCCGGCCGCCACCAGCTCGTCGTGGATGCCCTGCCACCACTCGATGTCGGCGCCCTTGAGCAGCTTGGGCAGCTCGTCCCAGACCTTGGCGACGCCGTCGTGGAAGAACTCGATCGTCCCGGCCAGCTCCAGCGGCTGCGGCCGGTTGTTGAGCAGCCAGCGGGTGCCGCGCTCGACCAGGCGCCGCGAGTGCAGCCGGATCCGGGTCTGCACGTCGGCGGGGACCACGTTGTCCAGGCCCTCGACGGCGTCCCACACGGAGCCCAGCTCGAAGATGGCGCGGGCGGCGGTCTGCGCCCGGACGATCTCCTCCAGCGAGGCGCCGGTCTCCTCCCGCAGGCGGTGCAGGAAGGTGGAGCCGCCGCTGTTGACCGTGTCGTTGACCAGAACGGTCGTGATGATCTCCCGTCGCAGGGCGTGCGCGTCGACCTGCTCGCGGTAGCCCGTGGTCAGCGGCTGCGGGAAGTAGGCGTGCAGCAGCCGCTCCAGGTACGGGTCGTCGGGCAGCCCGGTGGCGAGCAGCTCCTCTGCCGTGGTGATCTTGATGTAGGCGAGGAGGACGGCCAGCTCCGGCTGGGTCAGGCCGCGGCCCGCGGAGAGCCGCTCGCGGATCTGCCGGTCGGTGGGCAGGAACTCCAGGGCCCGGTCCAGGTGGCCGTCCCGGCCGAGGCGGCGCATGATCCGCTGGTGGGCGTGGAGCAGGCTGGGGGCCTGCGCCACGGCGTTGGCCAGGGCCACGTTCTGCGCGTAGTTGTTGCGCAGGACGAGCTCGCCGACCTCGTCGGTCATCTCGGCGAGGAGCTTGTTGCGCTGCTTGACGGTCATGTCGCCGTCGGTGACGAGCGCGTTGAGCAGGATCTTGATGTTCACCTCGTGGTCGGAGGTGTCCACGCCGGCGCTGTTGTCGATCGCGTCGGTGTTGATCCGGCCGCCGTTCGAGGCGAACTCGATCCGGCCGAGCTGGGTCAGGCCCAGGTTGCCGCCCTCGCCGACGACCTTGACGCGCAGGTCCTGGCCGTCGACGCGGATGGCGTCGTTGGCCTTGTCGCCGACGTCCGCGTGGGACTCGGTGGAGGCCTTGACGTACGTGCCGATGCCGCCGTTCCACAGCAGATCGACCGGCGAGCGCAGGATGGCCTTCATCAGCTCGGCGGGGGTCATCTTGGTGACGCCCGCCTCGATGCCGAGGGCCGCCCGCACGTGCGCGTTGACCGGGATCGACTTGGCGCTGCGCGGGTGGATGCCGCCGCCCGCGGACAGCAGCTCCTTGTTGTAGTCGGCCCAGGACGAGCGGGGCAGCTCGAACAGGCGGCGGCGCTCGGCGTAGGAGACGGCCGCGTCCGGCGACGGGTCGATGAAGATGTGCCGGTGGTCGAAGGCGGCGACCAGGCGGATGTGCTCGGAGAGCAGCATGCCGTTGCCGAAGACGTCACCGGACATGTCGCCGACGCCGACGACCGTGAAGTCCTCGGTCTGGGTGTCGTGGCCGAGCTCCTGGAAGTGGCGCTTGACCGACTCCCAGGCGCCGCGGGCGGTGATGCCCATGCCCTTGTGGTCGTAGCCGGCCGAGCCGCCGGAGGCGAAGGCGTCGCCGAGCCAGAAGCCGTAGGACTGGGCGACCTCGTTGGCGATGTCCGAGAACGTCGCGGTGCCCTTGTCGGCGGCGACGACGAGGTAGGTGTCGTCCTCGTCGTGGCGGACGACGTCCTTCGGGGGCACGACCTCGCCGCCGACCATGTTGTCGGTGATGTCGAGGAGGCCGGAGATGAAGGTCTTGTACGAGGCGATGCCCTCGGCCAGCCACGCGTCGCGGTCCACGGACGGGTCGGGCAGGCGCTTGCCGACGAAGCCGCCCTTGGCGCCCACCGGCACGATGACGGTGTTCTTCACCATCTGGGCCTTGACCAGGCCGAGGATCTCCGTACGGAAGTCCTCGCGGCGGTCGGACCAGCGCAGGCCGCCTCGGGCGACCTTGCCGAAGCGCAGGTGCACGCCCTCGACGCGCGGCGAGTACACCCAGATCTCGAAGGCCGGGCGGGGCGCCGGCAGCTCGGGGATGGCCTGCGGGTCGAGCTTGATGGACAGGTACGGGCGGGGCCGGCCGTCCGCGTCGCGCTGGAAGTGGTTGGTGCGCAGCGTGGCCTTGATGACGGTGAGGAAGGCCCGCAGGATGCGGTCCTCGTCCAGGCTCGCGACCTGGTCCAGGGCGCCGTCCAGCTCCTCCATCAGGCCGTCGATGAGCTCGTTGCCGGCGCGCTGGAGCGCGGGCGACATCCGGGCCTCGAAGAGGTTGACCAGCAGGCGGGTGGTGTGGACGTTGTTGCTGAGGGTGTCCTCCATGTACGCCTGGCTGAACGGCCAGGCGGCCTGCCGCAAGTACTTGGCGTAGGCGCGGAGCACCATGGCCTGCCGCCAGTCGAGACCGGCCCGCAGCACCAGGTTGTTGAAGTTGTCGTTCTCCGCGGCACCGGTCCACACGGCCGCGAAGGCCTCCTGGAAGCGGGCGCGGGCGTCGTCGCCCTCGATCCGCTCGGGCATGCGCAGCCCGAAGTCGTAGATCCAGGCGGTCGTCCGGTCCGAGCAGCGCAGCTCGTACGGGCGCTCGTCGACGACCTCGACGCCGAGGCGCTGGAGGACCGGCAGGACGGCGGAGAGGGAGACCGGCTCGCCCGTGCGGTAGATCTTGAAGCGGCGCTCGCCGGGGGCCGCGCCGACCGGCTCGTAGAGGCTGAGCTCGAAGTCGCGGTCGCCGCCGGCGGTGGTCAGCTTCTCCAGGTGGCCGAGGTCGGCGACGGCGGCGCGCGGGGTGTGGTCGGCCTTGTAGCCCTCGGGGAAGGCCTGGCCGTAGCGGCGCAGCAGCTCGGCGGCGCGCTCCTCGCCGGCCTCGGCGGTCAGCGTCTCCGCGAAGCCGTCCGCCCAGGAGCGGGCGGCCTCGACGAGGCGGGCCTCGATGCGGTCGGCGTCGGCGTCGGTGAGGTCGGGCAGGGTGGCGCCCGGCGCGACGCGGATGACGAAGTGCAGCCGGGAGAGGACCGACTCGGTGTTCCAGGCGGTGAAGTCGACGCTGGTGCCGCCGAGCTCCTCCTTGAGGATGTCGATCAGGCGCAGCCGCACGCCGGTGGTGTAGCGGTCGCGCGGGAGGTAGACCAGCGCCGAGTAGTAGCGCCCGTACTCCTCCTGGCGCAGGTACAGCCGCAGGCGGCGGCGCTCCTGGAGGTAGAGCACGCTGGTGGCGATGGAGCGCAGCTGGTCGGCGGCGATCTGGAAGAGCTCGTCGCGCGGGTAGGTCTCCAGGATCTGGAGCAGGTCGCGGCCGTCGTGGCTGTCGGGCGTGAAGCCGGCGTCGGCGAGGACCTTCTGGACCTTGCGGCGGATCACCGGGACGCGGCGCACGGACTCGGTGTACGCGGCCGAGGAGAACAGGCCGAGGAAGCGGCGCTCGCCGGTCACGTTGCCGTCGGCGTCGAACTTCTTGACGCCCACGTAGTCGAGGTAGGAGGGCCGGTGGACCGTGGCGCGGCTGTTGGCCTTGGTCAGGACGAGCCGCTTGTGCTCACGGGCCTTGGCGCGGGCGTCGGCGGGCAGCCGGTTGAACGACGGGGACGCCGGGCGCGGCAGGTGCGAGTGCGGGCCGTGGTGGTCCTCGTCGTGGTGCGAGGGGTCGGAGCGCAGGATGCCGAGGCCGGTGCCGGGGACGGCGGTGAGCACGTCCTCCTCGGTGCCGTCGGTGGCGAGCTTCGTCAGCTCGTACTCGCGGTAGCCGAGGAAGGTGAAGTGGTCGGCGGCCAGCCAGCGCAGCAGCTCGCGGGCCTCGGTGGTCTCCGAGGAGGGGACGTCCGCCGGGGCGGGCTCCTCGGGCAGCTCGTCGGCGATGCGCAGGGCCGCGTCGCGCATCTTGGACCAGTCCTCGACGGCCTCGCGGACGTCGGAGAGGACGCGCAGCAGGTCGGCGGCGATCTGCTTGAGGTCGCCGCGGTCGGTCTCGCGGTCGATCTCGACGTGGATCCAGGACTCGGTGAGGGCGTCGTGCGGCAGCACGGCGTCCTTCCCGCTGCCGTGGGCGTCGCAGCTGGCGCCGAGGACCTCGAGCAGGCGGCCGGTGACGTCACGGCGCACGACCATCTGCGGGTGGATCACGACGTGGATGCCGCGGCCCTGGCGGGAGAGCTCGTTGGTCACCGAGTCGACCAGGAAGGGCATGTCGTCGGTGACGACCTCGACCACGGAGTGGCTGCACGTCCAGCCGTTCTCCTCGACCGTCGGGGTGTGCACCCTGACGTTGGCCGTGCCCTGCGGGCGCGTCTCGGCGAGGCGGTAGTGGGAGACGGCCGCGCCGAAGACGTCGACCGGGTCGCGACCGGCCAGGTCCTCCGGGGCGGTGTGCAGGTAGTAGCGCTGGAGGTACGCGGTCAGCGTCTCCGGGTCGAGCCCCGCCTCGCTCTTCTGCCCCGTCGGTTGCTGCCCCCCGGCCGGGCTGTTCTCAGCGACGCGGGCCGCCCGCTCCAGCAGCTCTGCCTTGGCTTCGTCCAGCTTGGTCTGCATGTCCTCTGGCTCCTGTCGCGCGCCGTTGCGTGACATAGGTGGTGAAGGCATCACGCCGCGACGCGGGGTCTCCGGTCGTCTTCGACGGTATGCCGGAATGAGGGGTGACAGGGACGTTCGTGGCCAACTTCATGGGAGTGACCACCATGGGACGCGCCCCGCCCGGGCGAACAGCGGCTCCCCGGGTGCCGTGGCACTCCGGGCGAAGGACAGGGGCGCCGTCGCCCCTGCTGGATATCGCGCTGATCACCTGGTAAGGCTATCGCCCTTCCCGGGGGAGGCGTCATGAGCCGTTTGTGTACAAAACCCGGACCCGAACTTTGACACTCTGCACAGCGCGGTCAGCCGGCGAGGCGCTCCGCCTCGGCGACGGCCTCCACCAGCGTGTCCACGACGGGCACCCCGGCCCCGACGAGCCCGGCCCGGTCGTGCGAACCTCCGGTGTACAGCACGGCGTGCGCCCCCACGTGAGCCGCCGCCACCGCATCGTCCAGCGCGTCGCCGATGACGACCGTCCGCACGGCCGGTATGCCCTCCAGGCCGGCGAGGTGGCGCGCCATGTGCTCGGCCTTGCTGCCGCCCGAGGGGCCCGTGCGGCCGTCGACCCGGACGAACCTGCGCTCGATGCCGAAGGTGCGCACGAGCGGCAGCAGGTCCTCGTGCCCGTACATCGACATGATCGACTGGGTGCCGCCGCCGTCCTGCCAGCGCTCCAGCAACGACTCGGCGCCGTCCGCGAGGCGGCAGCGCAGGTGGTGGTCGTGGTAGTGCCGCTGGAAGACGCGGTCCATGTGCTCCCACTCGGCCTCGGTGGGCAGCCGGCCCATCAGCCGCTCGTAGAAGCGCGGGATGGGGACGCAGTACAGCTCGCGGTACCGCTCCAGGGAGATCGGCTCCAGCCCTATCTCCGCGAAGGCGGCGTTCGTCGCCGCCATGACCGCGTCGATGTCGTGGAAGAGCGTGCCGTTCCAGTCCCAGACGATGTGCGCCCCGGGCGCCCCGTGCTTCCCCATGCGAAAACTGTACGGGTCCCCTGTGACAAAGCCCCCTGACCTGCGGTTCCGCCGGCTGCTGACGGTCGCGGCGGGCGCTAGACCAGGTTGGGGATCTCCTGCACGCCGAACCACATGAGGTCGTGGTCCTCGGCCCCGTCGACCGTGAACCGCGCGTCGTCGTCGCCGCGGTCCGCGGCGCCCAGCGCGGCGGCGGCCGCCGCGACGTCCTCCTCGGCGTCGCCGGAGTCGACGTGGACGGCGGCGGCCTTCGACAGCGGCACAGCGGCCGAGAGCCGCACCTCGCCGTACGCGGCCTGGTCAAGCCCGCGCTCGGGGTCGGTGGCCACGGCGCCCTCGGGCACGTCGACGGCGACGACCACGCGGCGGCGCGGCGCCTCCGGGTCGGCGGCGAGCATGCGCAGCGAGCCCTCGGCGGCGCGGCCCAGGGCCGCGTACTCCAGCTCCTCGACGTCGTCGGAGCGGTACCACTCGCGCAGGGCCGGGGTGACGGCGAAGGCGTCCAGCGGGGCCGGGCCCAGCGCTCCCGCCTTGTGCGCCTCGGCGAGACCGGGGAGGGTCAAGGGGACGTAGACGCGCATGACCGCCGCTTTCCTTCGGTTCCGGGGATTTTCGACTGCGTGATCAGCATACGGGCGAGGGTCCCCCTTCGAAGTGCAGGTGAGGCGCGTGCGGGCGGCTCGGCGCCGGCCCGGGTCACGGCGCGTGCCGCCCGGCCGCCCCGCACTCCCCGCAGGTCCCCCGAATAGGTGAACCGCCGAGGGCCCGTGCGGCCCGGCCCGCCGTCCTTGATGGCCTCCGGCCCCCTCGATAGAAGATCACCGACGGAAGCTACTGCCCGGTAATCCACCGGGCCCGGCGGCACAGGGGGCGATCAGCATGAACAGGACGACCGGAACCAGGACCACGGGAAGCGGGCCCACCGGAAGCAGGGCCACGGGAAGCAGGGTCAGCAGCAGGACAGCCGCCCGTACGACCAGGCCGGCCGCAGGAACCGCGCCCCCGCGGCGCACCGACGCCCGGCGGCCGCCCGCCCCGGCCCCCGCCGCCGCACGCCGCCGCGACCGCCTCCCCCGCTACTGGTTCGCCGAACGGCTCCTGCTCACCCTCAGCGGCCGGCGCCCCGTCCACTGGATGCTCGGCCACACCCTCGGCGCCGCGTACGACCAGCTGGCCGCCCTGGCCCCCTACGCGCCCCTGCTGCCCGCCCCGCCGGGCCGCGGCCCGGCCGTGCGGCACTGCGACGAGTTCCGGCCCTCCCCCGGCGTCATCGAAGCCTTCGCCAGGATCACGGCGGGGGACCGGCTGCTCGCCCTCGCCTTCCGCCTGGAGCACTGCACCGACCAGCGGTGGCGCTGCTCCGCCGTCGAACTCGGCGGCGCCCGCCGCTGACACGCGAAAGGCGGGGCAGGACCCCCGGATCACCAGGAGGTCCCGCCCCGCCTCACATCCCGCGCGCGGGTTTGATTCCGCGGTTACTTCTTGCGGTTACTTCTTACGGCGCCGACCGCCGCTGTTCTTCTGCGCCTTGCGGCGCTCGGCGCGGGTCATGCCGTCCGCCGCGGAGCGGAACTCGCCGGTGTCGTCGCTCGCGTAGTCGGTCTCGATCGTGCCGCCCGCACCGTCCACCGTCGGCGCGGAGAAGTGCAGCCGGTCCGGCCGCTGCGGCTGCGCGAGGCCCTTCGCCCGGATCTCGGGCCGGGCGGCGGGGATGGTGTCCTGCACCTTGTCCAGGGACGGCGCGGACTCCTCGACCGGCACCTCCTCCAGCTGCTGGTCGACCTGGACCTCCAGGTTGAACAGGTAGCCGACGGACTCCTCCTTGATGCCCTCCATCATGGCCTGGAACATGTCGAAGCCCTCGCGCTGGTACTCCACCAGGGGGTCCTTCTGGGCCATGGCCCGCAGGCCGATGCCCTCCTGGAGGTAGTCCATCTCGTAGAGGTGCTCGCGCCACTTGCGGTCCAGCACCGACAGGACCACGCGCCGCTCCAGCTCACGCATGATGTCGGAGCCCAGCTGCTCCTCGCGCGCCGCGTACTGCTCGTTGATGTCGTCCTTGATGGACTCGGCGATGAACTCGGCCGTGATGCCCGCGCGGTCGCCCGCCGCCTCCTCCAGCTCGTCGATGGTGACCTTCACCGGGTAGAGCTGCTTGAAGGCGCTCCACAGCCGCTCCAGGTCCCACTCCTCGGCGAAGCCCTCGACGGTCTCCTGGCGGATGTAGTCGTCGATGGTGTCGTCCATGAAGTGCTGGATCTGCTCCTGAAGATCCTCGCCCTCCAGGACGCGGCGGCGCTCCCCGTAGATGACCTCGCGCTGGCGGTTGAGCACCTCGTCGTACTTCAGGACGTTCTTACGCGTCTCGAAGTTCTGCTGCTCGACCTGGGACTGCGCCGAGGCGATGGCCCGGGTGACCATCTTGTTCTCGATCGGCACGTCGTCGGGCACGTTGGCCATGGCCATCACGCGCTCGACCATCTGGGCCTTGAACAGGCGCATCAGGTCGTCGCCCAGCGACAGGTAGAAGCGGGACTCGCCCGGGTCGCCCTGACGGCCGGAACGGCCGCGGAGCTGGTTGTCGATGCGGCGCGACTCGTGGCGCTCCGTGCCGAGCACGTAGAGGCCGCCGAGGTCCTTGACCTCTTCGAACTCGGCCTTGACCGCGGCCTCGGCGCGCTCCAGGGCGCCGGGCAGCGAGGCCGCCCACTCCTCGACGTGCTCCACCGGGTCGAGGCCCATCTGGCGCAGCTCCGCCTCGGCGAGGTCGTCCGGATTGCCGCCCAGCTTGATGTCCGTACCGCGGCCGGCCATGTTCGTGGCGACGGTGACGGCGCCCTTGCGGCCGGCCTGCGCGACGATCGAGGCCTCGCGCTCGTGGTGCTTGGCGTTGAGGACCTCGTGCTGGATGCCGCGCTTGGCGAGCTGCTGCGAGAGGTACTCGGACTTCTCCACGGAAGTGGTGCCGACCAGGATCGGCTGCCCCTTCTCGTGCTTCTCCGCGATGTCCTTGACCACGGCGTCGAACTTGGCGACCTCGGTGCGGTAGATGAGGTCGGACTGGTCCTTGCGGACCATCGGCCGGTTGGTCGGGATCGGCACCACGCCGAGCTTGTAGATCTGGTGGAACTCGGCGGCCTCGGTCATGGCCGTACCGGTCATGCCGGACAGCTTGTTGTAGAGGCGGAAGAAGTTCTGCAGGGTGATCGTGGCGAGCGTCTGGTTCTCGTCCTTGATATCCACCCCTTCCTTCGCCTCGATGGCCTGGTGCATGCCCTCGTTGTAGCGGCGGCCGGCGAGGATACGGCCCGTGTGCTCGTCGACGATCATGACTTCGCCGTCCATGACGACGTAGTCCTTGTCCTTCTTGAAGAGCTCCTTCGCCTTGATGGCGTTGTTGAGGTAGCCCACGAGCGGGGTGTTGACCGACTCGTAGAGGTTGTCGATGCCCAGCCAGTCCTCGACCTTGGAGACACCGGCCTCGTGGATGGCGACCGTGCGCTTCTTCTCGTCGACCTCGTAGTCGCCGGTCTCCTCGACGCCCTTCTGCGGGTTGGCCGGCTCGCCCTTGGTGAGGCGGGTGACCAGCTTGGCGAAGTCGCCGTACCACTTGGTGGCCTGGTCGGCCGGGCCCGAGATGATCAGCGGCGTACGGGCCTCGTCGACGAGGATCGAGTCGACCTCGTCGACCACGGCGAAGTTGTGCCCGCGCTGGACCAGCTCGTCCTGCGACCAGGCCATGTTGTCGCGCAGGTAGTCGAAGCCGAACTCGTTGTTCGTGCCGTACGTGATGTCGCAGCCGTACTGCTCGCGGCGCTGCGCCGGCGTCATGTTCGCCAGGATGCAGCCGACGCTCAGGCCCAGGAACTTGTGGACCCGGCCCATCATCTCGGAGTCGCGCTCGGCCAGGTAGTCGTTGACGGTGATCAGGTGGACGCCCTCGCCCGAGAGGGCGTTCAGATACGCCGGGAGGGTGCCGACGAGGGTCTTGCCCTCACCGGTCTTCATCTCGGCCACGTACCCCAGGTGCAGGGCGGCACCGCCCATGAGCTGGACGTCGTAGTGACGCTGGCCGAGGACGCGCTTGGCCGCCTCGCGGACGGTCGCGAACGCCTCGGGAAGGAGGTCGTCCAGGCTCTCCCCGTCGGCATAGCGCTGCTTGTACTCGTCGGTCAGGGCGCGCAGCTCGGCGTCGGAGAGGGTCAGGAAGTCCTCTTCGATGGAATTGACCTGGTCCGCGATGCGGTGCAGCTTGCGCAGGATCTTGCCTTCTCCTGCACGCATGATCTTGCCGAAGACGGACACGTAGGCTAGCTCCTTGCCGGTCGGGCCTGGCACCGGTTCTCCCCCGCCGTGGGCAGGGGGCGGGTACGCGGGCACGACGGGACAGTCCCCGCCGCAACGGCCATCGTAAGCGAGGACCCCGCCGCGCCGGGAGGTCCGTCATCACCCGGGCCGGGTGTCACCCGCGGTGTCACCCGTCCATGGAACGAGCGAACCGCCGCGGGAGTGCCCCGCCACGGCTTCTTACACTCCGCCCATGGAGCCCACGAGCCTCACCACCGAGCGCCTGCTGCTGCGCCCCTTCACCGCCGCCGACGCGCCCGCCCTGCACGCCGCCTGCCAGGATCCGGACATCCCGCGGTACACGAGCGTGCCCTCTCCGTACACCCCCGAGGACGCCCGGGCGTTCGCCGGCGAGACCTGCCCCGCCGGCTGGCGCGACGACTCCGTCTATACGTGGGGCGTGTTCACCCGTGAGGGGGGACGGCTGGCCGGCTCCATGAGCGTGGTGCCGCTCCCGCAGCCCTCCCGCGAGCGCCAGGCCGAGATCGGCTACTGGACCGCCAAGGAGCAGCGCGGCCGCGGGTACACCGCCGAGGCCGCCCGCGAGGCGGCCCGGTGGGCCTTCGAGCGCCTCGGCGTCGAGCGCCTGGAGTGGTACGCGGAGGCCGGCAACGAGGGCTCCCGCGCCGTGGCCCTGAAGGCCGGCTTCACGATGGAGGGCACCTTGCGGGCGAAGATCGCCCACGCGGGCACGCGCCGCGACGCGTGGACCGGCTCCCTGCTCCCCTCCGACCTGGGACTGCCCTCCATCGCCCCCTACCTGCCCTTTCCCGGGCGCGACCGGCCGGCTCCGGGCCGCGGCTGACCGGGTCCGGGGGCGTTGTCAGTGCCCCCGCCTAAGGTGATCGGCATGACAACTGCCGCCTCCGCCAAGGCCCGTAAGCCCGGAGCCCGCAAGCCCGAGCACCACCTGTCGGCCGATGACGCCCGCCGGCTGGCCCTGCGCGCCCAAGGCCTGCTCGGCGCCCCGGACCGGCGTGCGGGCACGCGCGGCGTGCTGCGCCGGCTGGGGGCCGTCCAGCTGGACACGATCTCGGTGCTCGCCCGCTCGCACGAGCTGGTGCCGTACGCACGGCTGGGCGCGGTCGGGCGGGACGCGGTCGAGGCGGCCTACTGGTCGGGGGACCACGCCTTCGAGTACTGGTCGCACGCCGCGTGCATCCTGCCCGTCGAGGAGTGGCCGCTGTTCGCCTTCCGGCGCCGGGCCTTCCAGGCCCGCGGCCACCGCTGGCACGTGATGGAGGATGCCGAGCGCTCGTGCGCCGCCGTCCGCGAGCGGCTGAAGGCCGAGGGCCCGCTGACGGCCACGGAGCTGGGCGGCGCCAAGAACGGCGGGGAGTGGTACGACTGGTCCGAGACGAAGATCGCGGTGGAGTGGCTGCTGGACACCGGCGAGGTGGTCTGCACCCGCCGGCGCGGCTGGAAGCGCGTGTACGACCTGGCCGAGCGCGCCGTCCCGGACGGGCTCTTCCACGACGACCTGGACGACGCCGCGTGCACCCGGCGCCTGGTGGCGCAGGCCGGCGCCGCGATGGGCGTGGCGACCAGGGCGGACCTCGCCGACTACCACCGCCTCAAGGGCGAGCAGGTGGACGCCGTCATCGAGGAGACCGGCCTGGTGCCGGTCGAGGTGGCGGGCTGGTCGAAGCCGGCCTGGGCCGACCCCGAGACCCTGGCGGCGCCGCCGCGCGGCCGGCACCGCACGACGCTGCTGTCGCCGTTCGACTCGCTGGTGTGGGACCGCCCCCGCACCGAGCGGATCTTCGGCTTCACCCACCGCCTGGAGGCGTACGTGCCGAAGGCCAAGCGGATACACGGCTATTTCGCGATGCCCCTGCTGGCGGGCGGCCGGCTGCTGGGCCGCGTCGACCCCGCGCGCGACGGCGGCACGCTGGTGGCCCGGCAGGTCTCCCTCGACGGGCCCAAGGCCGTGGCACCCATGGCCGAGGCGCTCCGGGAGGCGGCGGAGTGGGTGGGCTGCCACGCCGTACGGATCGAGCGCTGCGACGACGCGAAGCTCGCGGCGGAGCTGGTGAAGGCCCTGGCCTGAGCGCCCCGGCCCGAGCCGGCCGGGGCCCACCGGCATCCGTACTGCGGCTACCTGATCTCCAGGATCTTCTCCCGCATCGCGTACACCACCGCCTCCATCCTGGAGTGCAGCTGGAGCTTCTCCAGGATGTTGCGCACGTGGTTCTTGACGGTGTTCTCGGAGATGAACAACTCCTTGGCGATGTCGCGGTTGTTCATCCCCGTGGCCACCAGCTTGAGGACCTCCAGCTCGCGGTCGGTCAGCCGGGGCGCCGGCACCAGCCGCCGCTCGTCCGTGCGCTGGATCATCGACTTGAACTCGGTGAGGAGCTTGGAGGCCATCGAGGGGCTGATCTGCGACTGCCCGTCCGCCACCGCCCGGATCGCCGTCGCGACCTCGTCGGTGGAGATCTCCTTGAGGAGATAGCCGGTGGCCCCGGCCTTGATGGCGTCGTAGAGGTCGGCCTCCTCATCGCTGATCGTCAGCATGATGATCTTCGCGCTGGGGGCCACCTCCTTGATGGAGGTGCAGGCCTCGATGCCGCCGCGCTTGGGCATGCGGACGTCCATCAGCACGATGTCGGGGAGCAGATCCGCGGCCTTGTCCACGGCCTCCGCGCCGTCCCCGGCCTCGCCGACGACCTGGATGTCCTCTTCCTGGGCCAGGACGATCTCCAGGCCGCGACGGAAGAGCGCGTGGTCGTCCACGACCAGGACCCGGATGGGCTCCTCGCGCGCCGCGCCCCTGTCCGTGCAGGAGCCTTCGTCGTCGTCCTCGCCGGGCTCGAGTACGGGTCCGAACCTGTCCGCCATTGTTCCTCCCCCTGAAGACCCCTGAAGGCCCAGAGCCCCTCGCGGTTGCACCGTGCTGCATGCTGCGTGCTGCGCCGCCCAACCGGTTCCCCGGTGCCGGTGGTTGGCTGCCGGGGTCATGATTTCATGCCGGGACGCCGGGCCGCGCTCTCCCTGCATTTCACGGGTCCCGTCGTCGCACGCCGGTGCCCCGGGAGCGCGGGGGGCGCGCTCCGAGGGCACCTGGCTTCGGGTGGACTACGGCGATGGACGCGGGAGGCCGGGGCCTCCCGGCTCAGCCGCCCAGCTCCCCGCCCGCACCACCGGGCTCTCCTTCGAAGAGCGGGTCGGCATTGAGGTGGATGACGCCGTAGTCGTAGGCGTGCCGCCGGTAGACGACACTGGGTTGTTTGGTGTCGGAGTCGACGAACAGGTAGAAGTCGTGCCCGACCAACTCCATTTCGTAGAGCGCCTGGTCGAGGGTCATGGGCGCTGCGGAGTGGGTCTTCTCGCGGACCACCAGGGGGCCCTCGCCGCGGATCTCCAGGGATCCCATGCGGGTGACCGGCACCCCGTCCGCCGCCTGATCGGTGGCGAGTTCACCGCTGTCGGTGAGCTCGGCGGCGCCGATGACGGTCGATGCGACATCGCTCGCGGGGATGCGGCCGTTGCCCCGCCGGGTGTGGCGCTTGTCGTTCTGCTTGCGCAGTCGTGCTTCGAGCTTGCTGGTGGCCAGATCCAGTGCGACATACGGATCGGTTGCTGCGGCCTCCGCGCGGATCACCGGGCCACGGGAACGCACCGTGATCTCCACCCGGTCGGAGCGGTCGGCCTGCCTGGGGTTGGGCTCCTTGGACACCTCGACGTCGAGGCTGATCACCTTGCCGTCGAGCTTCTGGATCTTGTCCAGCTTCAGCTTCTCGGCCACGTGCTTGCGAAAGCGCTCGGGCACCTCGGTCTTGCGGCCTTTGACGACGATGTCCACGCAGAACTCCGTTCCCGGATCGCCCCGCCGAAGGTGCGGAGCGCATCCCTCTTGCATCAGACTCCGGGGATACCCGGAGCCACCGACTTGGCGGTTTTCACCTCCTCCTCCCCCATCGGCAAGGTCTGCACCCCGTCGACTTCAAGCTTCCGCGAAAGCGAGCAAAGCGCGCCATTCGGAAATGCGAGGCATAGCCCCTGCCATTCCTCACAACCGAACATATCTCGCTCGGACGCCTGTCGGTAGCCCCTACCGGGACGTACCTCCATTCAGGTGTTTGCTTGCCGTTACCATCAGCAACGAATGACATTGGCCTTCAGTTCCGGTTCTTTTCAGCCGAGCGCGGGAGCGCGCCGGACGCGGCCACGACGGCGGCGCCCACTACGCGCCCGCCCGCGAGCGAGACGGCACGGGCCGCCTCGGCCAGCGAGGACCCGGTGGTCATCAGGTCGTCTACCAGCACCACCGGCCCTTCGCGCATCAACAGCCTCTCTGCTCCCATACGTACCCCTAGTGCACCGGCGACATTCGCCCTGCGCTGCCGGGCGCCGAGCCCGGCCTGGTCGGCGACGACCCTGCACTGCCGCAGCACGGCCGCCACGGCAACCGGGAGCCCGCCCGCACGAAGGGCCCGCGCGGCGCCGAGGGCGAGCCGCCGGCCCGCGTCGTGGCCCCGGGCGGCGACGGCGCGGCGGGCGGAGGGGACGGGGACGAGCAGCAAGGGTCTTTCACCGGCCTCCAGGGCCCCTCCCCCGCCCCACCGGCCACCGCCCGGGCCACTGGCCGCGCAGCGCACCGCGCCCGCCAGGGCGGCCCCCAGCGGCCCCGCCAGCCCCAGCGCCCCGCGCTCCTTGTGCGCGAGCAGCGCCGAGCGCACCGGGCCCTCGTACAGGGCGGCGGCATGGACCGGCGGCAGCCCGGCCGGCTCCGGATCCGGCCTGGCGCGCCACGCGCCGCTCCCGCCCAGCGCCGCCCGGCACACCTCGCACAGCACGGACCGCGGCCGCCCGCAACCCGCGCACTCGCCCGGCAGCACCAGCCCGGCGATCTCCTGCCACAACCCGCGCACAGATCCACTGTCCCGCCGGCCGCGGCACCCCGCCACCCCTGTGGAAAACTCCCGGGGAGGCCTCGCGGCACGCCCCCGGCGCACTCCCGGAGCCTCGCCCCGGCGGACCGCCCGCTACCCCGGATAGACCGGCGCCGAGCCTTCCTTGGTCACCAGCTTCCAGTTGCTGTCCGGCAGCAGCCGCACGATCCCGCCGTCCCGCTCCGCCACCAGCGCCGGCGCCTTGGCCGTGCTCTCCGACGCCGCGACGCCGCGCACGCCCGTGATCCCGGGCAGCGCGGAGGCGTTCGACAGCGAGCCGTCCGTGTCGATGTACTGCAACTGCTGCAACCCGCCCTGCTCGTTGCCCGCGACCAGCAGCCGGCTCCCGCCCGCCCACGACACCGCGTCGACCTGCTCCAACCGCGGCGCCACGGAGCGCAGTTCCTGCACCGACAGGTTCAGCCGCCCCGCGCTCCCGTGCCGCTCGACCCGGCCCAGCTTCAGGCTCGTCCGGTCGCCCTTGGTCACCAGCAGCGCGATCCGCACCCCGTCGGCCGCGACCCGCAGCCCGGTGATGCGCCCGTCGAGCCGCGGCACCTGAACCTCCTCAGGGCTGCCCGTACCGCCCGGCAGCCGCAGCAGCCGCGGCCGGTCCGGGTCCTGGTCGGCGACCCACAGATCGCCGAGCCCGTCCCAACTCGGGGACGTCAGGCCCGACTTCGCCCCGCCGCGCGCGCTCACCCGCGGCTCGCCCAGTGAGGCACCCGCCTCCAGACCGGTGACGTACAGCGCCTGCCCGTTGTTGGCCACGCCCGCGGCGTGCTTCTCCCCGCGGTCCACGGCGACCGACCGCAGCTGCAAGGCGCCGTCGGCCCCGAACGGCCCCGGCACCCGGCGCGGCTCCTCGTCGCCGTCGGCCAGGCTCACCATCCGGTGCTGCGCGTCCACGAAGTACTGCTGGTCGGCGCCGCGACCGGCGGCCTGGTCGGGGGCGTACTTGCGCGCCTCCTCCCGCCCCAGCGAGCACAGCTGCGAGCCGTCCTCCCGCTGCAACACCACCTCGGAGACCTTCGCCGACTGGTCCTGCACGGTGTAGAGGAGCTGCGCGGCCATGCGCCGGCACTGCCCCTCGTTGGTGCCCGCGGCCTTCCCGTTGAGGCGGATCTTCAGGACGTTGGAGTCGTCCACGGACAGGTGCTGGTCCACGACCTTGGTGCCGGTCGGGAAGGCCGTCGCGGCCACCGGGTCCAGCCAGTTGGTCGGCCCGTCCAGCACCGCGTTGACCGTGGAGGTCACGGGGTCTATGCGCTTGCGGAGGTAGACGGGGTCGGCGACGAGGATCTCCCGCCCCTTGACCGGCCCGGACGCGCCCAGCTCCGCGAAGTAGTACTTGTTGACGGAGCGGTAGATGCGCTGGAAGTCGGCGACGCCGAGCACCAGCCCGGGCGGCAGGTCGTCGATGCGCCACTCGCCGCCCTCGCGCGCGACGTGGATCCGCTCCTTGTACGTGCCCTCTTCCGGCTTGTACGCGTGCTTGGCGTCGACCTTGGCGACCTGCTTGCCGATCAGCGTGATGGTGTAGTCCTGCTCGCGGTCGTCGGCGCGCTCCACGTGGACCTGCGGCGGCTCGGCCAGCACCACCGTGCCGCCGGCCGGGTTCCACGACCGCTGCTCGCTCTTGGCCAGGTACATGCGCGCCGTGCCGTAGTCCGGGTCGTCGCTGGTGGTGGCCTCCAGGAAGCCCGTCACCAGCTCCTGCGGACGCTCGCCCTTGTGCGGCGCCACGCCGTAGACCCGCACCTGCGAGTCCGCGTCGGCGCGCTGCGACGAGTCGACCGGCCGCACCTCTCCGCTGTCGGGCATCGAGGCGCACCCGGCCAGCAGCGCACCGCTGACGACGAGCGCGCCGAACCCCGCGGTCCGCCGGCGGCGATTGCGTTCAGCGCCCACGCGCCCGCCCTTCGCGTTCTCCCGCACGTTCCTCCGCGGCACCGGCCGCGGGCTTGCCACCGTCCTGCGCGCTGCCCTGGCCGCCCGCCCGGGCCACCACGCGGGCACCGCTGCCCGGCAGCGCCGCCGGGTCCACCGCGGGCACGTTCCTGGCCTGCGGCGGTACGGGCTTCAGGCCGCTGCCCTGCGGCGGCACGCCCCCGGACCGGCCGGCGACGGCCAGCGGCACCCCGGCGTCGTTCAGCCCGCGGTTGCGCCGCGAGTCCTCCGGCTCCAGCGGGATGGGCGATCCGCGCAGCGTGTCGCCCGCCGTGGCGGGCAGGGTCAGCCGGAACTGCGAACCGCCGCCCGGCTCGCCCCACGCCTGCAGCCAGCCGCCGTGCAGGCGCGCGTCCTCCACGGCGATCGACAGGCCCAGGCCCGTACCGCCGGTGGTGCGGGCGCGCGCGGGGTCGGCACGCCAGAAGCGGTTGAACACCCGCGTCGCCTCGCCGGGCTTGAGCCCCACGCCGTAGTCCCGCACCGCGACCGCGACCGCGCCGCCGGCCGCCGCCAGCCGCACGATCACGTCCCGGCCCTCGCCGTGCTCCACGGCGTTGACCACGAGGTTGCGCAGCACGCGCTCCACGCGCCGCGCGTCGGCCTCGGCCATCACGGGCTGCTCGGCGCCCTGCACCACCAGCAGGCTGCCCTTGCGCTCCGCGAGCGGCAGGGCACCCTCGATCACACGGTTGACGACGTCCCGCAGGTCGACCGGCTCGGCCTCCAGGGCCGCGGCGCCGGCGTCGAAACGGCTGATCTCCAGCAGGTCGGCCAGCAGCGACTCGAAGCGGTCGACCTGCCCGTACAGCAGCTCCGCCGAGCGCGCGGTGACCGGGTCGAAGTCCTCGCGGGCCTCGTGGATGACCTCGGCGGCCATGCGGACGGTCGTCAGCGGCGTCCGCAGCTCGTGCGAGACGTCCGAGACGAACCGGCGCTGCATCCGCGACAGCTGCTCCAGCTGCTGGATCTTGACCTGGAGGTTCTGCGCCATCTTGTTGAAGGCTTCACCGAGACGGGCGATGTCGTCCTCGCCGGTGACCTTCATACGTTCTTGCAGCACGCCCGCCGCGAGCCGCTCGGAGATGCTGGCGGCCATCCGTACGGGCGTGACGATCTGCCGCACCACGAGCCAGGCGATGGCCCCGAGCAGCACGACCACGAACACCCCGGCGGTCGCGAGCGTGCCCCTGACCAGGCCCAGCGACTTCTCCTCCTGGGTGTACGGGAAGAGGTAGTACAGCTGGTACGCCTTGCCGTTGGGGTCGTACATGCGCTTGCCGACGACCAGCGCGGGCTCGCCCTCGTCGGAGGAGTTGTGCTTGACCGACGCGGACTTCCACAGCGCACCGGTCTTGACGTCCAGCTGCTTCCGCAGGTCCGCGGGGATGCTGGCCTCGGGGTCGATGTCACCGGAGGCGCGCGGGCCGCGCGCGCCGGCGGACGAGACGTCGCCGTAGCCGGAGTCGCCGTACGCGAGGTCGCCGCCCCCGGAGCTGAGCGCCACCACGTGGTAGACGCCCTGCCCGCCGCTGGACAGCTGCTGCACCTGAGCCGTCAGCCACGCCCCGGGATCGGTGGCGCTGCGGCTGCCGGACTGCGCGTCCTGCCCGCGGGTGTCGCCCGCGGCGTCGGCGGCGTCCCGCGCCGCCTTGAAACCGCCCTCGGCCTGGCTCAGCGACGCGTGCCGCTTGGCCTCCAGCAGGCCGTTGCGGACCTGCCCGATGACGACGACGCCGAGCAGCAGCACCACGCCCACCGACATCAGCAGCGTGGTGGCGACCACGCGCAGCTGGATGTTGCGCCGCCACAGCCGCATCGCGGGCAGCAGCGGCCGCCGCACCCAGCGCACGTACAGCCTCAGGACGGGGTGGACCGACCCCGAGGCCGCGCCGTCGGACAGCATCCGCCCAGCCCGCCACAGCCGCCGGAGAAGGGATATGCCGCCCGCCGTCTCGACGGGCCGCCCCACGCCCCGCTCCGGGGCGGCACCGTTGCCCGACATGTCAGCTCGGTCCGGCCTTGTAGCCCACACCACGGACGGTCACCACGATCTCCGGCCGCTCCGGGTCCTTCTCGACCTTGGAGCGCAGCCGCTGCACGTGCACGTTGACGAGGCGGGTGTCGGCCGCGTGGCGGTAGCCCCACACCTGCTCCAGGAGCACCTCGCGGGTGAAGACCTGCCACGGCTTGCGGGCGAGCGCGACCAGCAGGTCGAACTCGAGCGGCGTCAGCGCGATCGACTGGCCCTCGCGCTTGACCGAGTGCCCGGCCACGTCGATGACCAGGTCGCCTATCGCCAGCTGCTCCGGCGCGGGCTCCTCGGAGCGGCGCAGGCGGGCGCGGATCCGCGCCACCAGCTCCTTCGGCTTGAACGGCTTGACGATGTAGTCGTCCGCCCCCGACTCCAGGCCGACGACCACGTCGACCGTGTCGCTCTTCGCGGTCAGCATCACGATCGGCACACCGGACTCGGCGCGGATGAGCCGGCACACCTCGATGCCGTCCCGGCCGGGCAGCATCAGGTCGAGCAGGACAAGATCGGGCTTTACCTCACGAAAAGCAGCAAGTGCCTTGTCGCCGTCCGCAACGAACGACGGCTCGAAACCCTCACCACGCAGCACAATGCCGAGCATCTCGGCCAGTGCGGTGTCGTCGTCGACGACAAGGACGCGTCCCTTCATATCGACATCATCCCATTTTCGCATCCGGTCCATAGAGCCGGGTGACGGAGCTCACCTGGCGCGACTGACACACTCCGGTGTGTCCCGTTGACCTGGGACCCCGATCGCGTTCGCCGCCAGGGGTGGACAGTACACGTGCGGATCAGCCCGGCTCACTCCCGGATCCCTGCTGCGGCCCGGCGCACAGCTCCGCCAGGCCGGCCCGGGTCACGGGCGACACCACGCCGTGCTCCGTGACGATCGCGGTCACCAGCTCCGGCGGTGTGACATCGAACGCAGGGTTGTACGCCGTGGTCCCCAGCGGGGCCACCGGCACGCCCGTCCCCGGCTCCGCGCCTGCCCCCGGGGGCACGACCGTAAACTCCGTCACCTCGTGCCCCGCACGCTGCTCCACCTCGATCGCCGAGCCCGCGGGCGTCGCGAGGTCCACGGTGCTCACCGGGGCCACGACGACGAACGGCACGTGGTGGTAGCGGGCCAGCACCGCCAGCGGATAGCTGCCCACCTTGTTCGCCACCGAGCCGTCGGCGGCTATCCGGTCAGCGCCGATCAGCACCGCGTCCACCTCGCCCGACGCGAACAGCGAACCCGCCGCGTTGTCGGTCAGCAGCGTGTACGCCATGCCGGCCCGGGCCGCCTCGTACGCCGTCAGCCGCGCCCCCTGGAGCAGCGGACGCGTCTCGTCCACCCACAGCCGCCTCAGCTGCCCCGCGCGGTGCGCGGCCCCCGCCACGGCGAAGGCCGTGCCCTCGCCGCCGGAGACCAGCGCCCCCGTGTTGCAGTGCGTGAGCACCCGGAATCCGCCGCCGGGCACGAGCTCCTCCAGCAGGGTCAGCCCGTGCTCCGCCATCCGCGCGCTGGCCTCGGCGTCCTCACGGTGCAGGGCACGCGCCTCGGCGAGCGTGACCGCGGCGGCCTGCTCACGGCCCAGCCGGTCGTTGAGAGCCTTCTCGTACGCCGCCCGCGCGCGCTGCATCCCGTAGGCGAGGTTCACGGCCGTGGGCCGCGCGTGCGCCAGCAGCTCGGCCGCCTCCGCCACGTCGAAGCCGCGCACGGCCGCCAGCGCCACCCCGTACGCCCCGGCGATCCCCAACAGCGGGGCGCCGCGCACGGCGAGCGAACGGATCGCGTCGACCAGCGCCGGTACGTCCGTGCACACCAGCTCGACCTCCTCCGCGGGAAGCCTGCGCTGGTCCAGGAGCACGAGCACGGGCCCCTCCGGCCGCTCCTCCCATCTCAGCGAAGGAACGGAGCCGGGCTCGACGGACGCCATGGATGCCGCGAACTGATCAGCCATCTGTCCAGTCTGGCCCGGACGCCCGGGCAGGGAAAGGTCGCCTGAGGATTCCTCCCCCGTACGAGCTGACGAGCCGTACCGGGCGCCTCTGCGCCTCGCCGGGCGTTGAAGAGCCCGTGACACGATTGCTGGCAGCCGCTCGCCGCCGCACCGGCGGACGGGCGGGCACCGAGAAGGAGCGAGACGCACATGACTGACTCTCCGGGCCGGACCTCGCCCGGATCCTCCCCGTCCGACGAGACCGACAAGGCCACCGGCCCGGCCGACGAGGCCGATAAGGCCGGCAAGGCTGACCAGGAGGGGCTCCCCGCGCAGTGGGCACAGGAGCAGCCGCCGCCGGGCGACTGGTCGGCTTCCGCCCAGGGCCCGCCGCGGCAGCGCCGGGGCACGCGCGAGAGAGCCCGGGCCCAGACGGACCCCGGGCCGGGCCACGGAGGCGCCCCGGGCGGGGTGCCGGGACAGCCGGGACAGCCTGGCCCGCAGACCGGCTGGCAGCAGGCGGGCCGGCCGCAGTGGGGACGGCCGCAGGCGCCGCAGCCCGGCGTGATCCCGCTGCGCCCGTTGCAGGCCGGCGAGATCGTGGAGGGCGCGGTCCGCACGATGCGCATCCACTGGCGTGCCGTCCTCGGTATTTCGCTGACGGTCGCGATCGGCACTCAGGCCGTGGCGACGGTGGTCGACCGGCTCTGGGACCGGGGAACACCCGACCTCGACCCGCTCGGCGGAGCGACTCCGGAGACGCCTCAGGAACTGGTCGAGGCCATAGGCAACGGCATGGGCGGGATCGGCGTGGCCTGGCTGCTCAGCCTGGTCGGTTCCATCACGGCAGCGGCCCTCCTGACGGTGATCGTCAGCCGGGCGGTCCTGGGCCGCCCGGTGACCGCGCGGGAGGCGTGGCGGAGCGCGAGGCCGCAGCTGGGCCGCATGGCCGGCCTGATGGTCCTGGTGCCGATGCTGCTGATCGGCGTGTTCGCCGTCGGTATCGTCTGGGGGCTCCTGGTGGCGGCAGCCGGTGCGGAGCGGGCGGGGATGTCGCTGACGGCCCTGGGCGGGCTGGCGGCGATGGTCGTGGCCACCTGGCTGTGGATCCGCTACAGCCTCGCGGCGCCGGCGCTCATGCTGGAGAAGCAGGGCGTCGCGGCAGCGATGCGGCGGTCGGCGAAGCTGGTGCGGGGAGCGTGGTGG
This sequence comes from Streptomyces klenkii, assembly GCF_003626645.1. GTDB lineage: Bacteria > Actinomycetota > Actinomycetes > Streptomycetales > Streptomycetaceae > Streptomyces > Streptomyces klenkii. Next base: position 64,959 of record NZ_RBAM01000021.1, read on the forward strand.
CGCGTCTTCGGCATCCAGCTCATCTCGATCCTGATTACGGCGCTGGTCGGATTGATGGCCCAGGCTGTCGTTCTCGTCTTCGACGTCTTCGTGCACGGGACCGGGGGCCAGGGCCAGTCGGTGGCTGATGCGACTGACTGGGCGTCGCTGATCGAAATCGGTATTGCGGCGGTGGTCAGCTCGGCTCTTACGCTGCCGGTCGCGGCCGGCATGACGGCCCTGCTGTACATGGACCAGCGCATTCGGCGTGAGTCTCTTGATGTCGAGCTCGTGCGGTCGGCGGGCGAGGACAAGTAAGAGGGACGAGGTTGTTCTGCTCGGCTGCTTTCCAATGCTTTCCAGGCCAGGGAAAGCAGCCGAGCAAGCTGAATAAGGCGGAGGAAGCCGGGGAAATGCCCCGGAACGCAAAAAAGCCTCAGGCCTGGGATGAATATCCCAGGCCTGAGGCTGAATAATTGTTCGGCGGCGTCCTACTCTCCCACACGGTCCCCCATGCAGTACCATCGGCGCTGAAAGGCTTAGCTTCCGGGTTCGGAATGTAACCGGGCGTTTCCCTAACGCTATGACCACCGAAACACTA
>NZ_RBAM01000022.1 GCF_003626645.1 Streptomyces klenkii
TGAGCTGGAAGTATGCCGCCCGCTCAGCGGTCAGCTTCTTCCGTCCCTGCGGCCTCCGGTCCCCCCGGATCTGGTGGTCCATCGCATCCCCTGAGCTGGGGTGTTGCGACGACCACTAGAACGGAAGCCCGTCGGGAGGGGCGTTTTTGCTGGTCAGGGGTGTTTGGCGGGGGTGCCGGGGTGGGAGCGTGGCGCGGGGGCGGACTGGCCGTCAGAGGCGGGGAGGATCGGGAGGATCCTGCTCAGTCCGCTGGCCCTCAGCGCTTGAGCGACGGCGGGGCGCGGTGCGGCGAGGCAGAGGTCGCCGCCGGAGTAGCGGGCGCTGCGGGCGGTGGCGACGAGCAGCCCGAGGCCCAGGGCGTCGCAGGAGGTGACGCCGGAGAGGTCGAGGGTCAGCCGGCTTCCGGGGCTGTGGGACACGTGCAGGAGGCGCTCGCGCAGCCTCGGGACACCGGAGAGGTCCAGCCTTCCGCGGACGGTGAGCACGCGGTCCCGTGGGCTGCCGGGGGGCGGGGAGTGACAGCGCGATGCGGACACGCGCCGGCCCGCCCCTCGGGGAACTTCGGCGGGGGCGGGGACGGTTTTGCGTTCTACGGGCACCACGTGCCTCCTCGGAGCGGCTTGCATCTCGGTGCTGCCGGGGGCTGGGGCCTCACACCGCAGCCTAGTCCTGTCCGTACGTTACGAACAGGGCTGAACAGAGCTGAACAGAAAGGCCCTTGTTCAGGTCTGCCGCGTGCTGCCCGTGTCGATGAGGATCTGTTCGGCCCTGGTGACGTTGTCGGCCCGTACGGCCCTGGCCATCGCGGCGCGTGCCGCGTCGGGCGTCGCGTCGGGCGGGACCACCAGCAGAGCGAAGTGGTCGTTCTCGCCCCGGGTGATGAGGACCGTGTCGTCACCGACCGGGAAGGAGTCGATGCGCACGACCCGGTCGTCGATGGTCAGCCGCGTCGGGAGCTCCTGCCAGGCACTCGCGTCCAGGCCGACGCGCGTGACGGGGCCGAGGTGCTCGGTCAGGGCGGTGATCAGGCCGGGAAGCTCGGCGCCGATGTCGCGGGAGCGCGGCCACCACGCGCCGTCCAGCACTCCCCCGCGCTCTTGCGTCGTCTCCAGCCGCAGGAGCGCCGTCCCGGGTTTCACGGCTCGGTGAATCGCTTCCGGCAGGAGCCCGGGAGGGTGTGGGGTGTCGGAATCGGCCATGGTGTGTGCTCGCCCGTCTCCGAGAGTTACGCGCATGCGCGAGAGTTACGCGCGCTCGCCCGCCGTCCGGGCTGTTCCGGCAGCACCGGGCGAAGCGCTCGCAGTAACCCCACCGTACTCCGCACGGCGGCGGCGGGCTCGCCCGCAGGACAATGCCTGGTCGCGCAGGGTCTCCGGGCCGCCTGCCGGAGTAGGGTGGGGAGACCGGGAGCACTTCGTACACCGGCCTCCATGCGGGTGTCGTTCCCGGTGAGTCACCCATGCCGGGCGATCGACGATGAGCCCGGGGGCAGGTTCAGATCATGGCTGTCACCATCAACCGCCCGACCACCGATGAGCATGCCCCTTCGCCGCCCGCTCGCCTGTCCCTGACGCCGGGGACGGTGCCGGGCCTGCTGGACGGGGCCTGGTGGCCCCGCTCGCGCGATCTCTCCCGCGAGCTCCCCGCGCTGGCGGAGAGGCTGGACCACTCCTGGGGCCGGGTCACGCGCGTCACGGTGAATCCGACGTTCTGGCCCGTGATCCCGCGCAAGGTTCCCGTCGCCGGACACACGGTGCACGTGGGCTGGTTCGACAAGGAGCAGGACCCGCACAAGCTCCTGCTGTTCTCCTTCACCGCGGACCGCCTGGACCTGCTGATCATCCCGCCGGAGACCGACCCGGCCGCGGCCGCCCGGCTCATGTACGCCGCGACCACCCCCGGAAGCCTCCTCACCGCGAGCAAGCTGATGGAGGACGAGCGGACGGCCGACGATGCGACGGAGTCACGGAACAGCGAAGAGGAATGGGAGACCGAGGGTGGAACCGGGACCGGCACCGGGACTGGGACCGGCACCGGGACCGCGTCGCTGCCGGCCGGGAACCCGACCGGTCCTCCCCTCGCGCGTAACTGCCGCGAGCAACCGCGCGGGGACCGCGGGCGACTCCGGCTCTGCTCCGGCGAGGGGTGGTGACCATGCCGTCCGAACGCGCCGCACCCGCCCCCGCGCCGGCGGAGCCGCTGCCGGCGGCGGGGCTCGCCGACGTCCGCATCGTCACCGCGTCCCCCGAGACCGCCCGCCGCGTCGCGGAAGTCCTCCGGCACTGCTTCGATTCCACTGAGCAGCGCAGCTACCCGGCCGGCCGCGGAGGCGGCACCCGGCTGCACCTCACCGTCGACACCACGCATCCCGCCGAGCCCGCGCGATCCTGGCTGGTGGCCAGCCGGGCTTCGGCGGCCGGCCGCCCACGGCACGACGACGAGCTCTGAACGGCCCGCGGCCGCCCCGCTGCCTCCCCTCGTCTTCCCCTCGTCCCGGAGGGCGAAGCCCGCGAAAGAACCGTACGGTTGGCCCATGAGCGTCTTCATCAAACTGGTGGAAAACCGTCCGCCGAAGGAATACGCGAACGATCGGACGCCGGACATCTCCTACGACGACACCGTCGAAGGCAGTTCCGAGATCACTTACCAGTACGACGTGCTTCCCGGCGGCGCCCTGAGAATCCTGCGGATCGCCAAGGGGGAGGAAGCCGTCATCCATGCGGTCTACGCCCAGGGCCTGTGGTTCCGCGTCGAAGGCCTCTGCCGCGGCACTACGGAATAGCGGCACTACGGAATAGCGGCCCGGCCAGGTGCCCCGCGGCCTCAGCGGAGGATTCCCTCCAGGAAGTCGCTGCTCAGGCGGGCCACCGCGCGGACGTCCAGCTGGTAGAGGACGTAGCGGCCGCGGCGGCGGGACGTGATCAGGCCCGCCTTCTTGAGGACGGACAGGTGGCGGGAGACCTCCGGGGGGCTGATGCCGAGGACGCCGGCCAGTTCGCCCGTGGTGTGCGGGGTGCGGGCCGTGCTGCGGCAGACCTGCATGCGGACGGGGTGGGCCAGGGCTTCGAGGCGGAGTTTGAGGAGGTCGACCGAGGTGGGGGCGGGCAGTTCGGGCGAGCCGACCGGGTAGTGGACGACGGGACGCCACTGCGGCCGGTGCAGGACCATCAGGTGCGGCCAGCCGAAGTGGGACGGGACGAGGGTGAGGCCCGGGCCCACCACGGAATCCGTCGCCGTGGCCCTTCCGTCGGCCAGCTTGTCGACCCGGATGCGGCGGCCGCCGTCCTCCAGGTGGAGGGCCGGGGAGACCGCGGCGAGCGCCTCGCGGAGCCCCTTGCGGCGCAGCAGCTGCGTCTTGTGCCGGACGTCGGCGGCCAGCCGGGGCTCGACGCGCTGCCAGATGTCCGCGAAGAACGCCTCGTCGCAGTCCTCGAACAGGCGGCGCACCCAGGCCCGTACGGAGGCCGGGTCCTTCAGCAGGCGCCCGGCGAACTCCACCTGCCGGGGCCCGCGGGCCGCCGCGAGCTCCAGGATCCGGGTGCGCGTCGGGCGGTGCGTCAGCGGCGACGGGCCGCCGATGCTGTACGAGGCGAGGCAGGCGAACTCCAGGGCCGTGGTGACGAACTGGTCGTCGTCCAGCCGGTCGAGGAGGTCCAGCTCCTCGGCGAGAGTCGCCCCGGGCCTGCCCGTGCCGCCGCGCAGCCCGGCCCAGGGCATGAACAGGTCGGAGAAGGTGGTGCGCCACAGGAAGTCGGCTTCCTGGAGGCGGTCGGCGAGGTCCGGGCGGAGCGCGGCGGCCGTGGCCGTGACCCAGCCGGCCAGCCCCGGGTGGTGGCCGGGCTCGGACAGCGCGTGCAGCGCGAGGCACAACTCGCCCATCGGCGACGTCTCGAAGACGATCCGTTCGGTGGCCAGGCCGGTGATGTCTATGCTCACGCTCACGACGTCATGATGCCCGCTCCCGCGCGCTGCCTGCGCGTTCGAGGGCGAGCAGGCGCTGCTTCCGGGGCAGTCCGCCGCCGTAGCCGGTGAGGGCGCCGCTCGCGCCGACGACGCGGTGGCAGGGGACGATGATGCCGACGGGGTTGCGGCCGTTGGCCAGCCCCACGGCCCGGGACGCGGCCGGGCGGCCGATGCGGGCGGCCAGCAGGCCGTACGAGACGGTCTCCCCGTACGGGATCTCCAGGAGGGCCTGCCAGACGGTGCGCTGGAAGTCCGTCCCGGCGAGCCCGAGGGGCAGGTCGAAGCGGGTGCGGGCGCCGGCGAAGTACTCCTCCAGCTGCTCGTGGGTCCGGGCGAACACCGAGCCCGGGGCGTACGGTTGCGGCTCGCGCTCGCCGAAGGTCTCCTGGGGCGGGCGGTGGCGCTGGCCTTCCATGTACAGGCCGCTGAGCCGGTCGCCGGTGGCCACCAGGGTGAGGGGGCCGTACGGGCTGTCCACGACGGCGTACGAGCGGTGGGAGTGGTGGTCGTGGTGGGACATGGTTCCTCCGTGTTCCTCCGTGTTCCTCCGTGATGTGCGGCGGGTTCAGACCGGCATGCGGTTGATCTGGTGGTCACCCGTCGCCCACAGGTGCTGGACGGCGTACGACCGCCACGGCTGCCAGGCCCGTGACCTGCGGGTGAGGGCCGCGGGCGTGGCGGGCAGGCCGAGGTTCGCCGCGGCGAGGCGGACGCCGAGGTCGGTGGCGACGAAGGCGTCCGGGTCGCCGAGGGCGCGCATGGCGATCGTCTCCACGGTCCAGGGGCCCATCCCCGGCAGCGCGGCGAGCTGCTCCCGGGTGCGCTGCCAGTCGCTGCCCGGGCCGAGGTCGAGCCCGTCGGAGGCGAGCGCGGCGACGAGGGCGGTGAACGTACGGCGGCGCGCACCCGGCATGGCGAGGGTCCCGGGGTCGAGCTCCGCGAGGGCCGCGGGGGGCGGGAAGAGGTGGGTGAGGCCGCCGTCCGGGTCCTCGACCGGGGTGCCGTGGGCGGTGACGAGGCGCCCGGCGAGGGTGCGGGCCGCGGCCGTGGACACCTGCTGGCCGAGCACCGCGCGGAGGGCGAACTCGGCCGGGTCCACGGTGTGCGGCACCCTGCGGCCGGGGGCGCGGTCGACGAGCGGGGCCAGCAGCGGGTCCTCGCGCAGGAGCCCGTCGACGGCCTCGGGGTCCGCGTCCAGGTCGAGCAGGCGGCGGCAGCGGCTGACCGCGGCGGCCAGGTCCCGCAGGTCCGTGAGGGTCAGCCGGCAGCCGATGTGGCCGTCCGCGGGGCGGAGCGTCGCGATGCCGTGCCCGTGCGGCAGCCGCATCGTGCAGCGGTACGCCCCCTCCCGCCACTCCTCCGTGCCGGGGACGGCGGTCGCCGCCAGATGCCCGAACAGGTTGTCCGGGAAGAGCGGGGCGCGGTGGGGCAGGCGCAGGGAGACGGTGCCGGGGGTGGTGCCCGGGCCGGTGCCTCCCGCGGCGGGCTCCCGGTGCGCCCGGCCCGCCGCGCGGGTCCGCAGCTCGCTCGGGGAGAGCGCGAAGACCTCCCGCACGGTGTCGTTGAAGGCGCGGATGCTCGCGAACCCGGAGGCGAACGCGACTTCCCCCATCGGCAGGGGCGTCGTCTCGATCAGCAGCCGCGCCGTCTGGGCGCGCTGCGCGCGGGCCAGCGCGAGGGGGCCCGCGCCCAGCTCGGCGAGGAGCTGCCGCTCGACCTGCCGGGTGCTGTACCCGAGCCGCGCCCCGAGGCCCGGCACGCCCTCGCGGTCCACCACGCCGTCGGCGATCAGGCGCATGGCCCGGGCCGCCAGGTCGGCCCGCTCGTTCCAGCGGGGCGAGCCCGGGCTCGCGTCGGGCCGGCAGCGCTTGCAGGCGCGGAACCCGGCCTGCTGCGCGGCGGCCGCGCTCGGGTAGAAGGTCATGTTCCGCGGCTTGGGCGGCACGACGGGGCAGCTCGGGCGGCAGTAGATGCGGGTGGTGGTCACGGCAGTGAAGAACCACCCGTCGAAGCGGGCGTCCTTGGACTGTACGGCCCGGACGCACCGGTCCACGTCGTGGTGCATGCCATCGCTGTGCATGGCGTCGGTGTGCATGCCGCCAGTATTGGCGCACCTCCCGCCCCGGATCCGGCGGAAATCCGACATCCATGTCGGAGGTGTGCTGTGCTTCAGTGGGGTTTCGGTGGGGCCGGTGTTGCTGGTGATCGTTAGGGGGGACAGAGAAATGCGTGGGATGAGTGATCAGATCAATGATCAGAGGAGTGGTCAGAGGCGTGATCAGGCGCGTCTGCGGGTGCCCGTCGGGGAGGACGCCCACCGGTGGGTGACCCGGGCCGCGTGCCGCCGCGTCCTGTTCGTCGTGCACAACGTCACCTCCGCCACCCGGCTGCTGGACGTGCTGCCGCTCTTCCGGGACGACCTCCGGGTGCAGCTGCTCGTGACGTGCACCGGGTCGTCGCCGTTCCTCGCCGGAGTGCCGGAGCTGCTGGCCTCCGTGGGGCTGCCCGTACTGCCCTGGGAGCAGGCCAAGGAGACGCCCGTCGACCTGGCCGTATCCGCCAGCTACGGCGGCGAACTAGAGCTGATATGCGGGGATTTGGCCGTGCTTTCACACGGCGTTGGCTACAATAAGAGATTGGCCACGCCGGACGCCGGACGCCGGACGCCGGACGCCGGACGCCGGACGCCGGACGCCGGACGCCGGACGCCGGACGCCGGACGCCGGACGCCGGACGCCGGACGCCCATACCCCCACCCCCGCGGCTCCCGTCTTCGGCCTCTCCCCCGACTGGCTGCTCCACGACGGCCGCCCCCTCGCCGCCGCGACCGTCCTCTCGCACCCCGAGCAGCTCGGCCGCCTGCGCGCCGCCTGCCCGGAGGCGGCCGGCACCGCCGTCCTCGCCGGTGACCCCTGCTACGACCGCATCCTCGCGGCCCTCCCCCACCGGGAGCGCTTCCGCCGGGCCCTCGGCACGGCCCCCGGCCAGCGGCTCGTCGTCGTCAACTCCACCTGGTCGCCCGGCTCCCTCTTCGGCGACGACGACTCCGAGGGCGACCTGCTGCCGTCGCTCCTCCCGCGGCTGGCCGCCGAGCTCCCCGCCGACGAGTACCGCACGGCCGCGGTTCTCCACCCCAACATCTGGCACGGCCACGGACCCGGTCAGATACGGGCCTGGCTCGACCGGGCCCGCCGCGCCGGGCTCGCGCTCGTGGACCCGGTGGAGGACTGGCGGCAGGCGCTGATCGCCGCGGACTGCGTGATCGGCGACCACGGGTCCGTCACGTACTACGCGGCCGCCATCGGCAGGCCCGTCCTCCTCGGCGCCTTCCCCGGCGGCGCCCTCGACCCGGACTCGCCCGTCGCCGCCCTCGGCCGGGCCGCGCCGCGGCTGCGCCCGTACGACGACCTGCGCGCACAGGTCGACCACGCCGTCGACCACCACGACCCGGGCCGCTTCCGCGCGCAGGCCGAGCACGTCAGCTCCGCGCCGGGCCGCTCCGCCGCACTCCTGCGCCGCGCGTTCTACGGCCTGATCGGCATTCCGGAGCCCGCCGGCCGCCCCGCCCTCCTCGACCCGCTGCCGCTCCCGTCGTACGCGCCCGCCGAGCGCACCGCGCCCGTCCGCGTCCTCACCCGGCTGGCCGACGCCTCGGGCGCACCGGAGATCGCCGTGGTGCGCCGAGCGACGGACGACGGCCCGATGGATGCCGGCGACGACATCGGCCAGGACGCCCACACCTCCGTCCATGAGGACACCCCCGACCCGGGCCGGCTGCGCGTCGCGGACGTGATCGTGCGGTACGCGGCGGCCGACGACCCGCGCGTCGGGCCGCCCGCCGCCTGGACCGCGGAGGTCCTCGGCCGCCACCCGGGCTGCGCGCTCGCCGTGTACGTCACGGGCCCCGGGCGCTGCACCGTCCGCACCCGCGCCGGCGACCTGCTGCGGCTCACCGCCCGCCCCGGCGCCGACGGCCGGGCCGACCTGTGCGACCCGGCGGCCCACGCCTCCGCCCTCCACGCCTGGCTCGCGGGCGGCAAGTCCCTGGAGGAGGCGGTGGGGAGCGGCATCACCGTCGTGACCGGGAGGGTCCACCACCGCGTGGACATCGAGCCGCTGCCCGGCTGAGGCCGGCCGTACCGTCCGGCACCGCCGCTACACGCCCCCGGCCCCCGTCTCCCTCAGGTGTGCCTCCGTACGGGACACGCCCGCCGTGTCGCCGGCCTCCTCGTACAGCGAGCGGGCCAGGCGCAGGTAGCGCGCCGCCTCCTCCGGGGCCTGCGTACAGCGGGCGCGGAGTTCGGCGGCGTCGGCCCGCTGGAGGACCGCGCCCTCGGCCTCCATGACGGCGAGGGCCTCGTCGAGGGGCGTACGAGCAGCGGCGGGGTCGCCGGCGGCCAGGTGGGTCTCGCCGAGGCTCATCCGGACGCGGGCCTCGTTGTAGAGGTCGCGGTCGGGCAGCGCCCGGAAGCGGGCGAGGGCGTCGGCCAGCTGGGCCAGGGCCTCGGCGTGGCGGGCCTGGCCGCGCAGGGCCCGCCCGAGGTGGTGGGCGAGGAGCGCGTCGGCGCGGGGCACGTCGGCCGCGCCGACGCCGCCGGGAGAGATGCCGTCCAGGGCGCTCCGGGCCTGCACGAAGTACTCCTCGGCGGCCTCGTAGCGCCATTGCCGCAGGCAGAGCAGGCCGAGCGACTCGGTGGCCGTGGCGCGGCCGCGGTGGTGGCCCGCGCGCTCGTCGGCCGCCGCGGCGGCGGTCAGCTGGGCCTCGGCCTCCGCGTACCGGCCGAGGCCCATGTACCCGAAGGCGAGCTGGGTCCGTATGCGGCCCTCGGCCCGCGGGTCGCCGATGCCGGCGGCGCAGCGGCGGGCCGCCTCGACGCCCCGCAGGTGCGTGGCGACCCACTGGTCGTGGAAGCCGAGGCGCAGGTGCAGGCCCCAGGTGGCCTCGCACAGTTGCCAGGCCTCCTCGTCGAAGCCGTACTCCTCCGCGGCCCGTACGGCTTCGGCGAGGTTCGCGCGTTCGCGGCGCAGCACGGCCAGGGCCGCGCGGGCCTCTTCCGCGGTACGGCCGGCGGGGCCGCTGCCGGGCGTACGGGCGTACGCGGGTCCCAGGTGCCAGCGGCCGGGGATGACGAGGGCGTCGGCGCGGGCGGCCAGCCGCAGGTACCAGGTGATGGTGCGGCGGACGGCGAGGGCCGTCGCCGCGCGGCCGTCCTCCTCGTGGGCGCGGCGCCCGGCGTGCAGGCGGACGAGGTCGTGGAAGCGGTAGCGCTCCTCACCGGTCTCCTCCAAAAGGTGGGCCGCGGCGAGGGTTTCGAGCAGGCGGCGGGCCTCGGCCTCGCCGGTGTCCGCCGCGGCCGCGGCGGCGCCGACGGGGATGTCCGGCCAGGGGCGCAGGCCCAGCAGCCGGTAGAGGCGGGCGGCGTCGGGGGCCAGGTCGCGGTAGGAGAGGTCGGTGGCGAGGAGGGCCGGTTCCACCGGAGAAACACGAAACGCGGTGTCATCAGGGAAAGCAGCGTCATCAGGCATTCCAGGAGCCTGTCCCTGCCGGCCCCCCGTCAAGCCCGTGGTGTCCCTCAAGCCCGCGGTGCCACTCAAGCCCTCGGCCATCGCGGCGAATTCGCGCTCCAGGCTCTCCCAGGTCAGCTGCTCCCGCACCTGCACCAGGGCCCCCGTCTCGCACAGCGCGAGCGGTATGCCCCCGCACCGCGCCGCCACGGCCTCCGCGTGCGTGCGCTGCGCGGCGACGCGCTCCGGGCCGGCGATCCGGGTGAGCAGCAGGACGGAGTCGGCGCCGGACAGCGGGCCGACCGGCACGATCCGCGCCCCGTGGTCGCGCACGAGCGCGGGCAGCCGGTGGCGGCTGGTGACCAGGACGAGCGAGCCGGGCGACGCCGTCAGCAGCGGCCCGACCTGGGCGGCGCTGTGGGCGTTGTCGAGGAGGACGACCATGCGCCGGCCCTCGGTGCGCTCGCGGTAGAGGTCGGACTGGCCCTGCTCGTCGGCCGGCACCCGGTCCGCGGGTACGCCCAGGTGGTGCAGGAAGCGGACGAGCACCTCGGACGGGGTGACGGCGGTGTCCGCCGCGGCGCCGCGCAGGTCGGCGTACAGCTCGCCGTCCGGGAAGCGGTCGGCGAGGGAGCGGGCGCAGTGCACGGCCGCGGCGGTCTTGCCGACGCCGGCGGAGCCGGCGAGCACGGCGATGGGCGGAGCCATGGACGCGGCGGCACCGCCGTCCGGCCCGTCCAGCAGCGCCGTGACCTTCGCCAGGACCTCGTCCCGGTCGGTGAAGGCCGACGTCAGCGGCGGCAACATCCGCGGGCGGGCCGCGCTGGAAGCCGCCGCGGGGACGGCGGCGGCCGCCGCCAGCCACTCGCTCTCGCGGAGCCAGGAGGCCAGGTCGCGGGCGAAGCCCGGTTCGGCCCGGGCCTGTTCGATCAGGAGGGCGGCGAGGGCCCTGCGCTCGCCGTCGTCCGCAGGGGCCGCGGGCGGCTCGCCGCCGCCGTCCCTGCGCCAGGCCCGGCGGGCCAGGCCGGCCAGCCCCTCCGCGGTCCGCCGCCCCAGCTCGCCGGCCGCGCCCGAAAGCGCTCCCGACGCCGCCGTGTCGACGGCCGCCAGCACCGCCGTCATCGTGAACGGATCCACCGCACGCCCTCCCCCGACTCGCCCCGCCCCGTAGTCCCGACCAAGCTAGCGGGAAGATCACCTACTGGGGAGGGGAACCCCGTGCGCGGGCGGGGAAAAGCCCCCCGAACACAGCGTGGCGCCCGCGACGGTGAATCGAGGGCGCCACACGGAAGCGGCCCGGGGCGGGGGCACCCCGAATCCGCCGGTTTTCGGCCTGTGTCAGTCGATGACGCAGACGTTGCCGGACGCGGGGTTCAGCAGTCCGACGATGTCGATCGTGTTGCCGCACAGGTTGATCGGGATCTGGATCGGCACCTGGATGACGTTGCCCGAGATGACGCCCGGGGAACCGACAGCCGCCCCCTTGGCGCCGGCGTCGGCGAGCGCGGTCCCGGTGATACCCGCGAGCGCCGCGCCCACGGTGGCGGTCAGGGCAGCCGTTTTGACGATTCGTGACATGCGGAGACACCTTTGCTGCTTGATCTTGCTCGGTCGTACTGGGAGGCACCCGACCGGTGACGGCCGGGGTGTGCTTTTCAACGCCCCGTACTCGCAAAGGTTTCGTCCGTGGTGCGGATGGGTGACCGAGGATCTCCCTTCCGGTCGCCCTTGTCCGTGTACTGGTCCGTGCCGTTGCCACGGAGAAATCCGCAGCCATTACCCGCAGCGCCGCAGTCATTTCGGCAGGTCGTCGGTCTAATGCGCTCTAATGCGCCGCGCGGGCGGCGGCGAAAGGAGCGGCGTCGCGGATAGGAAAAGCCCTACAAATGCGGTTCCGCAGAATGACCCGTACGGCCCAGCGGAGAGCGCACCGAAAGGCGCCGCCCCGCCCTACCCCCGCTCCGCCGCCATCCGCACCGCGAAGGCCGTCAGCTCCTCGCACCACCCCGGCGTCAGCCGCGCGGCGGCCGCGGTCCGGGACGCCCGGTCCACCAGCTCGCGGATGAGGCGCTCGGCGATGCCGCGCTCCTCGCGCTCCAGCAGGATCTCCCGCAGCAGTTCGGCGTCCCAGTCGTACTCCGGGCCGCCGTCGAGGAAGCCGCGCAGCCGCCAGGCGGCGTGCAGCGAGCGGGCGTAGGCGTCGTAGGCGGTGTCGAGGTCGGGCCGGTCGGCGAGCGCCGCGCCCAGCCGGAGCGGGTGCCGCAGGGCGTACCAGCCCGCGGCGCAGCCCCGGTCGCATCCCGATATGCACCGCCCGGGCCACGGGTCGTCGAGGTATTCGGCGGCCATCGCCTCGTGGGCGTACGTGCCGATCACGCGCTCCACGCGCATCTCGTCCCAGATCTGCCACGCGGGCGCGGGCAGCCGCGCGGCGAGCCGGTCGCCGAGCGAGAGGGCGAGGTCGCCGGCCAGGGTGGCGGTGGACTCGCCGAAGCGGCGCGCGTCACCGGCCCAGCCGTTGCGCTCGTGCTCGGCGGCGCGGCTGACGTGCAGCGCGGGGATGCCGCGGCGCAGGGCGGCGTTGTCGCGCACGTCGCTGCGGATGAGGGTGCAGGTGTCGAGGAGTTCGAGGGCGGCGGCGGCCTCGACGGCGGCCGTGCCGTCCGCGTCGCCGCCCGCCGCCAGGTAGCCGGTGAGGAGGATGACCGGGCGGACCCGGTCGGCCCCCACGGCGACGAGTTCGGCGAGGGATTCGACGACGCCGGCGCCCCGCGCGTCGGCGGTGCGCCAGCGGCGGTGCTCGTCGTTGAGGAGGCCGCGCAGCCGTTTCTCGACCTGGTCGAGCATCCCGGCGCGCTGGAGCTGGGGGACCGGCTCCCGGGGCGCCACCGCGCGGGGCGGCCGGGGTTGCGTCGTCATCGTGTGCCTCCCTGGATCGGTTTCGGTCCAGCGACCGACCCTGCCGGGCGGGCGCCCCGCCCTCGGCGGCGGAGCCTGACCGGCCAGAAGGCTGCCCACGGGAGCGCGCGGGAAGCGACGGTTTCCTGCCATACCGGAATGCGCCATCCCTCCCCCTTCATGGCACTCTCGCCACCCCCTCCGGTCCGCCGGGACGGCCCCAGGAGGCGGCTTGCGGCCCGTGCGCGCGTACGAGCGTGGCGTGCATGTGGCTCATAATCGGCTGTCGTTGCCCGCCCGGACCGGGCCGATCCCCCCGGGCACCGGTCGTATCATCCTCCGATTCACTCGTGTGACCTGCGGCAGAGCCTTCTCCTGACCGCCAGGTTGACCGTCGGGTTCCGGCCGACGCGGTACGGGAGGGAACGCGTGCGGACGATGATGGCGCCGTCTGTACAGCGCGCCGTGCACGCCGCTACAACGGGAGGGGGCCCGGTGCCGGGACCGCACGGCAGCGACCTCCGGGCCCGCGGAGGCGGCGATGCGCAGGATCGCGGTGGTCGGAGCGGGGCAGGCGGGGCTGCACCTGGCACTGGGGCTGCGGCCGGACAGCACGGGAGCCGCAGGGCCGTCCGGACCTTATGAACTCCAAGAGCCCCACGAGCCCTACGACGTCACCGTCTACACCGCCCGTACCCCCGATGAGGTGCGGGCCGGCCGGGTGCTCTCCACCCAGGTGATGTACGGCCCCGCCCTCGCCCTGGAGCGCGCCGCCGGCCTGCACCTGTGGGAGGCGGAGGCGCCCCGCCTCACGGCCCTCGGCTTCTCCGTCGCCGACCCCCAGCGCTCCCCCGCCGGAGGCTTCGCCGGCCCCCTGGACCTACCCGCGCAGTCCGTCGACCTGCGGGTGAAGACGGCGGACTGGCTGGAGCTGTTCGAGGCGCGGGGCGGGCGCGTCGAGTACGGCACGGTCGGCCCGGACGACCTGCCGGGGATCGCCGCCGCGCACGACCTGACGGTCGTCGCCTCCGGCCGCGGCCCGCTCGCGGAGGTCTTCGCGCGCGACGCCAGACACAGCCCGTTCGAGCGCCCGCAGCGGCGGCTGGCGGTGTGTTACGTACGCGGCACGCGCATGCCGGACGGCCTCAGTGAGCCGCACCTGCGGGTCACCCCCGTGGGCGGCTCCGAAGAGTTGGCCGGGGAGTTCTTCGTCATGCACGCCCTCACGCTCGACGGCCCGTGCGAGATCGTGCTGTGGGAGGCGGTGCCGGGCGGGCCGTTCGACGTCTGGGCGGACCGGCCGGGCCCGGGCGAGGTCGTGGAGCGCACGCTGGAGCTGCTCCGCGGCCACCTGCCCGGGGAGTACGAGCTGTGCCGCGGCATGGAGCCGACGGACGCGGGGGCTTCGCTCACGGGTGCGCTGACGCCGGTCGTGCGGCGGCCCGTCGCGGAGGTCGCGCCCGGCGCGCACGTCCTCGGGCTGGGCGACGCCGTCGTCCTCCACGACCCGATCGGCGGGCAGGGCTCCAACAGCGCGGCCCGCGGCGCCGCCCACTACCTCCGGGCGATCACCGCGCACGGCGGCGAGCCCTTCGACCGGACGTGGATGCTGCGCACGTTCGCGGCGTACTGGGAGCACGCGCGCCACGTGTCGGCCTTCTGCAACATGCTGCTGGGGCCCCCGCCCGAGCACGTGCGGCGCATCCTGTCCGCGGCGGCGCGGCACCCCGCCGTCGCGCACCGCTACGCCAACGGATTCGGGGACCCGGCCGGCTTCGCGGACTGGTTCATGGACGCGGACCGCGCCGACGCGTACCTGGCGGCCGTGGGTGCCGCCGGCGCGGCGGTTCCGGCGGACGGTGGATAACCTGGGCCCACGACGACGAGGAGGCGGGCGGACCGCATGAGCACGACCCGGGCCGGGACGGTCACCGGCGGCCCGTCCCCGCGGACGCGCCCTCCCGGGCGGCGGCCCGTGGCGCGCGGGCAGGGCGCGGTCGTCTGCGCGGTCTCCCTCGGCGGCGGCGCGGGAGCCGCGGCCCGCTACGGCGCCGGGCTGCTGTGGCCGGCCCCGGCCGGAGCGTTCCCCTGGACCACCTTCCTGATCAACGTCGTGGGCTGCGCCCTGATCGGGGTGCTGCTCACGGTGATCGGCGAACTCGCCGCGCCGCACCGGCTGCTGCGTCCGTTCCTCGGCACGGGCGTCCTCGGCGGCTTCACGACCTTCTCCACGTACGCGGTGGACGTCCAGCGGCTGACCGAGGACGGGCACGTCGCGACGGCGCTCGCCTATCTGGCGGCCACGCTGCTCGCCGCGCTGGCGGCCGTGTGGGCGGCCTCGGCGGCGACGCGGGCGGTGCTGCTCCGCAGGAGCGCGCGATGAGGCCCGCGGGCCGGGCGGCGCTGCGCCTGACCGTCTTCCTCGGCGCGTCCGACCGGTGGCGGCACCGGCCGCTGTCCACCGAGATCGTGCACCGCGCGCACGCCGCCGGGCTCGCGGGGGCGACGGTCTTCCACGGGGTCGAGGGCTACGGCGCCTCATCCGTCGTTCACACGGCGCGGCTGCTCTCGCTGAGCGAGGACCTGCCGGTGACGGTGGTGATCGTGGACGCCGAGGAGCGCGTACGGGCGTTCCTGCCGGTGCTCGCGGAGGTGGTCACCGGACAGCTCGTCACCCTGGAGCCCGTCGAGATCCCGCAGCTCGGGCGGCCCGGAGAGCACGGGCGGCCCGGGGAGTCCGAGCCGGAGGGCAGCGCGTGAACTGGCTCCTCGTCCTGGCCGGCGCGATGGCCGGCGCGCCCCTGCGCTACCTCACCGACCGCGCGGTGCAGGCGCGCCACGACTCGGTCTTCCCGTGGGGCACGTTCGCCGTGAACGTCGCCGGCAGCCTGCTCCTGGGGATCCTCACCGCCGCCGCCCCGTCCCGCCTGCAACTGCTCCTGGGCACGGGCCTGTGCGGCGCGCTGACGACGTACTCCACGTTCTCGTACGAGACGCTGACGCTGGCCCGCGAGGGCGCGCGCGGCTATGCCGTGGCGAACGCGGCGCTGAGCGTGGTGTGCGGGCTGGGCGCGGCGTTCGCGGGCGTGGCGCTGGGGCGGGGCCTGTGGGGGTGAGCCCCCCGGCTACTCCTCTCCCACCCCCAGGTGCTCCAGCAGCACCGCCCGCAACTCCCGTGCCGCGCGCGGCGGAGCCACGTCCTTGCGGTGGGCGAGTGCGACCGTGCGGCGCATGCGGGTGCCCTCGAAGGGCGTGACGCGCAGGCCCGAGCGGGCGGCCACCATGCCGGGCACCACCGCCAGGCCCAGGCCCGCGCGGACGAAGCCGAGGACGGCGTCCATCTCCCCGCCCTCGACGGTGAAGGACGGTTCGAAGCCGGCGGCGCGGCAGGCCGAGGTGGTGATCTCGCGCAGGTCGTAGCCGCGGCGGAACATCACCATGGGCAGACCCTCCAGGTCCGCCACGCGCAGGGCGCGGCGGCGGGTGGGCGGCGGCTCGCCGGGGGCGGTGACGACGACGAGGTCCTCGCGCAGGAGCTCGGTCGTGGCGAGGGCCGGGGCTCCCACGGCCAGCGGCGTGATGATCAGGGCGAGGTCGAGGCCGCCGCCGGCGAGGGTGCGCACGAGGTCCTGGGAGCCGCCCTCGTCGACGACGAGCTCGATGCCGGGGTAGCGGGCGTGGTAGGCGCGCAGCACGTCGGGGACGAGGCTCGCGCACAGGCTCGGCGGGGCCCCGAGGCGGACCCGGCCGCGCCGCAGCTGGGCGACCTCCTGGACCTCGCGGCGCGCGGTCTCGGTGTCGGCGATGATCTGCCGGGCCAGCGGCAGCAGGGCCTCCCCGGCGTCGGTGAGGGTGATGTTGCCGCGGGCGCGCTGGAAGAGCTCGGCGCCCAGTTCCCGTTCGAGGGCCCGGATCTGCTGGGAGAGGGAGGGCTGGGCGACGTGCAGGGCCTCCGCCGCGCGGGTGAAGTGACGGACTTCGGCCAAGGTCGCGAAGTAGCGGAGCTGCTGGAATTGCACGGTCAGCAGCATAGATAGGCGGAGCCTATGGAAACCAGCTTCATCATGTCTTGGACGGATCGAGGTGGGGCTGCCTAGCGTCTGGTGTCATGGCACTGGCGACCCGGGCGGACCGTCCTCCGTCCCTCATCGGCTCCGTGTGGCGGTCGACCGTCGGCAAGAAGGCGGTCATGGCGGTCACCGGCGTGATCATGCTGGCGTATCTGGTCGCCCACGTCGTGGGCAACCTCAAGATCTTCTTCGGTGCGGGCGAGTTCAACGCCTACGGGCACTGGCTGCGCACCGTCGGCGAGCCCTTCCTGCACCACGAGTGGTTCCTGTGGATCGCGCGCGCCGCCCTCGGGACGGCCGTCGTGCTGCACGGCGTGGCCGCGTACCAGCTCAGCCGCCGCGACCTCGCCGCCCGCCCGCGGCAGTACGAGCGCAAGCGCCCGCGCGCGAGCTACGCGACCCGCACCATGCGCTGGGGCGGTGTGATCATCGCCCTGTTCATCGTCTGGCACGTCCTCGACCTGACGACGCTGACCGTCAACCCCAACGCCCAGGAGGGGCGGCCGTACGAGAACCTCGTCGCCTCCTTCGACCGCCCGGCCGTCACCGCCTTCTACATCGTCGCGATGCTCGCCCTCGGCCTGCACGTCCGGCACGGCTTCTGGAGCGCCGCGCAGACGCTGGGCGCGAACTCGGCGCGCCGCGACCGCGTGCTGAAGTTCCTGGCCAACGCCCTGGCGCTGGTGCTGACCTGCGGCTTCATCGCCGTGCCCGTGGGCGTCCTGACAGGAGTCGTGAGCTGACATGACCGCATACCCCGACTACCGCACCGGCGACCCCGTCACCGACACCGCCGCCCCCGGCGGGCCGATCGCCGAGCGCTGGGACCGCCGCCGCTTCGAGGCCAAGCTGGTCAACCCCGCGAACCGGCGCAAGCACACCGTCATCGTCGTCGGCACCGGGCTCGCGGGCGGCGCCGCCGGGGCCACCCTCGCCGAACAGGGCTACCACGTCGTGCAGTTCTGCTACCAGGACTCGCCGCGCCGCGCCCACTCCATCGCCGCCCAGGGCGGCATCAACGCCGCCAAGAACTACCGCAACGACGGCGACTCCGTGCACCGGCTGTTCTACGACACCGTCAAGGGCGGCGACTTCCGGGCCCGCGAGTCCAACGTCCACCGCCTCGCCCAGGTCTCGGTCGAGATCATCGACCAGTGCGTCGCGCAGGGCGTGCCCTTCGCCCGCGAGTACGGCGGGCTGCTGGACACGCGCTCCTTCGGCGGCGTGCAGGTGTCCCGGACGTTCTACGCGCGCGGGCAGACCGGCCAGCAGCTGCTGCTCGGCGCGTACCAGGCGCTCAGCCGGCAGATCGACGCGGGCCACGTCGAGATGCACGCCCGTACGGAGATGCTCGACCTGATCGTCGTCGACGGGCGGGCGCGCGGCATCGTCGCCCGGGACCTGATCACGGGCGCCGTCAGCACCCACCTCGCGGACGCGGTGGTCCTCGCGAGCGGCGGCTACGGCAACGTCTTCTACCTCTCCACCAACGCCAAGAACTCCAACGCCACCGCCATCTGGCGGGCCCACCGCCGCGGCGCGTACTTCGCGAACCCCTGCTTCACCCAGATCCACCCCACCTGCATCCCGCGCTCCGGCGACCACCAGTCGAAGCTGACGCTGATGAGCGAGTCGCTGCGCAACGACGGCCGCATCTGGGTGCCGAAGGCGAAGGGCGACACCCGCCCGCCGGGCGAGATCCCGGAGCCCGAGCGGGACTACTACCTGGAGCGGATCTACCCCTCCTTCGGCAACCTCGTCCCCCGCGACATCGCCTCGCGCGCCGCGAAGAACGTCTGCGACGAAGGGCGCGGCGTCGGCCCCGGCGGGCAGGGCGTCTACCTGGACTTCGCCGACGCGATCGCGCGCATGGGCCGCAAGGCCGTCGAGGCCAAGTACGGCAACCTCTTCGAGATGTACGAGCGGATCACGGCGGAGGACCCGTACGAGGTGCCCATGCGGATCTACCCGGCCATCCACTACACGATGGGCGGCCTGTGGGTGGACTACGACCTCCGGACCACGGTCCCGGGCCTGTTCGCGATCGGCGAGGCCAACTTCTCCGACCACGGCGCGAACCGGCTCGGCGCGTCCGCCCTGATGCAGGGCCTGGCCGACGGCTACTTCGTCCTGCCGTCCACGATCAACGACTTCCTCGCCCGGCACCCGCACGACGCCGTGCCCGGGGACCACCCGGCCGTGACGGAGGCCGTCGCGGACGTGACGGACCGGCTGCGGCGCCTGCTGGCAGCCCGCGGCGACCGCACCCCCGACTCCTTCCACCGCGAGCTCGGCGAGCTGCTGTGGGACGAGTGCGGCATGGCCCGCACGGACGCGGGCCTGCGCAAGGCGCTCGACCGCATCCCGGCCCTGCGCGAGGAGTTCTGGCGGCGCATCAGGGTGCCGGGCACGGGCGAGGAGCTCAACCAGTCCCTGGAGAAGGCCAACCGCATCGTCGACTACCTGGAGCTCGCCGAGCTCATGTGCCTCGACGCCCTCCACCGCGCGGAGTCCTGCGGCGGCCACTTCCGGGAGGAGAGCGCGACCCCGGACGGCGAGGCGGCCCGCAAGGACGAGGAGTTCTCGTACGCGGCCGCCTGGGAGTTCACGGGGACGGGCAGCCCGCCCGTCCTCCACAAGGAAGCCCTGACCTTCGAATACGTCCACCCCACCCAGCGGAGCTACGCGTAATGGACCTCACCCTGCGCATATGGCGCCAGCGCAACGCCGATGAGGCGGGCGCCATGACCACGTACCGGGTCACGGGCATCAGCGAGGACATGTCCTTCCTGGAGATGCTCGACCACCTCAACGAGGAGCTGATCCTCGCCGGGGACGAGCCCGTCGCCTTCGACCACGACTGCCGCGAGGGCATCTGCGGGGCGTGCGGCATGGTCATCAACGGGCAGGCGCACGGCCCCGAGCGGACCACGACCTGCCAGCTGCACATGCGGCACTTCAGCAACGGCGACACCATCGACGTCGAACCGTGGCGCGCGGCCGCCTTCCCGGTCGTGAAGGACCTGGTCGTGGACCGGTCCGCGTTCGACCGCATCATCGGCTCCGGCGGCTACGTCTCCGTGCCGACGGGCTCCGCCCCGGAGGCCCACGCCACGCCCGTCCCCAAGCCGGTGGCGGACCTCGCCTTCGAGCACGCGGAGTGCATCGGCTGCGGCGCGTGCGTGGCCGCCTGCCCGAACGGCTCCGCGATGCTCTTCACCTCCGCGAAGGTCGTCCACCTCAATGTCCTGCCCCAGGGCGGGCCCGAGCGGGAGTCGCGGGTCCTGGGCATGGTGGACGCCATGGACGACCAGGGCTTCGGGGGCTGCACGAACACCGGCGAGTGCGCCACGGCCTGCCCCAAGGGCATCCCGCTCCAGTCGATCGCGACGATGAACCGCGAGTACCTGCGGGCCTCGCTCAAGGGCGGGCGGCGGCGCTGAGCGCGCGCCCCGCGGCCGGGCGGTGGTCGCGGGTGCGCAGGTGGAAGGCGGCGGTGCCCAGCAGCCACATCGCCGCGAACCACACGGGGCCCAGCAGCAGGTGCTCGTACGGGGTGGCGTCCGAGAAGCCGGCGGCCACGCTCACCTGCGTGGGCCCGTACTCGGGCAGGAACTGCACGCCGCCCTTCGTGGCGCCCGGATTGCTGATCGGGTTCTGGAGCATGGTGTCGAGCAGGCTGGTCATGATGATGACGAACAGGCCCGCCAGCTCGTTGCGCAGGAAGGCCCCGAGCAGGATGCCGATCCCGCCGTAGCCGACGCCGGCCGTGAACACCCCGGCCATCAGCAGCCAGGGCCGGACCGGGTCCCAGTACCAGCAGATGACGGCGGTCGCGTACGCGGAGATCAGGGCCGCGGCGAGCAGCATGGCGCCCACCTTGGCGACGAGCAGGCAGATCCGCGGGTAGCCGGCCAGGACGAGGCGGCGGTCGAAGGCCAGCGACTTGAACGTCGTCATGAACATCATGAAGCCGACGATCAGCGTGACGGCGTTGAGCGCGCCGGAGACCATCGTCAGCCGGTTGCCGTCGACGGTCAGGTGCCGCCCGGTGGCCCGCAGCAGGAAGCCGGTGGGCGCGGAGGCGACGAACCAGTGCTCCATCGTCAGCCAGAACGGGATGTAGAAGACGACGAGCACGAGCGCGAAGCGGTTGCGGGTGTGCTCCAGCAGGGCGAAGGAGGAGGCCGTGGCGAAGCGGCGGCCCGGGGCGTCCATCCGGCTCACCCGCCTCCCGGGCCCGGCGCCGGGCCCGGCGCCGGGCCCGGGCCGGGCTGCCAGCGCGCCGCGACGCCGTCGTGCAGGCGGTAGAGGCGGTCCAGCCGCTCGGTGTCCCAGGCCAGATGGGAGACGACCACGATGCAGCAGCCGCGGTCGCGCAGGCGGGCCGCGACGCCCCAGAACCGCAGGTAGGTCTCCCAGTCGAAGCCCTGGTACGGCTCGTCGAGCAGCAGCACCTGCGGGTCGTGCATGAGGGCGAGCGTGAGGTTGAGCTTCTGGCGGGTCCCGCCGCTGAGCACGGCGACGCGGGAGTGCCGGTACTCGGAGAAGTGGAGCTCCTCCATCAGCTCCTCGGCGCGCCGCAGGCCGCTGAGCCCGTAGGCGACCTGGAAGTAGCGCAGGTGCTGCGCGACGGTGAGGAAGTCGTTGAGGACCGTCTCCTGGGGGCAGTAGCCGAGCCGGCCCCGGTGCTCGACGGCACCGGCGTCGGCGGCGGTCTGCCCGCACAGGATGCGCAGCAGCGTCGTCTTCCCGGCGCCGTTCTCACCGACGATGCCGGCGAGCGTGCCGGGACCGAGATCGAACGAGACCCCGCGCAGCACCCGCCGCGCACCGTACGACTTGTGCACCGCGCTGACGCGCAGGGCGTGCGGGGGTGCGTACGGTGCGGCCACGCCTGTCCAACGACGGACAGAGCGGGGCGTTGCGGGCGGGTCGCCGCGGACGGGATCAGCGGGCGCCGAAGACCTGGGTCCAGCGGGGGCCGCCGGGGGCGTTGTTGACGCCCACGCCGATCTCCTTGAAGGAGCAGTTGAGGATGTTCTTGCGGTGGCCGTCGCTGTGCATCCACGAGTCCATCACGGACGACGGCGACTGCTGCCCGTAGGCGATGTTCTCGCCGTACGTGCTCCAGTTGTAGCCGGCGGCGGTGATGCGGTCGCCGGGGCCCTTGCCGTCGGGGTTGGTGTGGTTGAAGAAGCCGCGGGCGGCCATGTCGTCGGAGTGGCCCTGGGCGGCGGCGTCGAGCGTGCTGTTCTCGGTCAGGGGCGAGCAGCCGGCCTTGGCGCGCTCGGCGTTGACGAGGGCCGTGACCTGCTGGCCGAGGGATCCGCCGCCGGGGTTCGCGGCCTTGGGGGCGCGCTTGGCCGGGGCCTCGGTCTTCGGCTCGGGCGAGGGCTTCCCGGCGGACCGGCTCGGCTCCGGCGCGGAGGACGAGGGCGAGGCGGAGGCCGACGCGGAGGCGGACGCGGACGGCTTGGCCGAGGCGGAGGCGCTCGCGCTCGCGGAGGCGGACGGCGAGGCGCCGGGCGGCA
The DNA here is from genome assembly GCF_003626645.1 of Streptomyces klenkii. Lineage (GTDB taxonomy): Bacteria > Actinomycetota > Actinomycetes > Streptomycetales > Streptomycetaceae > Streptomyces > Streptomyces klenkii. The sequence goes on from NZ_RBAM01000022.1 coordinate 21,972, forward strand.
GCGCGGACGTGCCGGCGTCGAGGGCCTGCACACGGTTCTGCTGCGCCTGCCCGTCCTTCGCCGAAACGTTCTTGCCGTCCGAGGAGTCGGTGAAGAGGTAGAGGCTGCCGAGGACGCCGCCGGTGAGGAGGGCCAGGGCGGCGGCGCCGGCCGCGGCCCGCCGGGCGGTGCGGGGGCGGCTCGCGCGGTGGCCGCCGTTGCCGTTGCCGTTGCCCGCGCGGCGGCGGCCCGCGCGTGTGCCGCCGGCGTGGGAGGACTGAGACGTGGAGGCCGTGGCGGCCGGGGAGGCGTGGGCCACCTGCTGGGTGCGCAGCATCGCGCCGCCGGGCCACCAGCCCAGCAGCGCCGCCCCGAGCGGCACCAGGCCGAGACCGACGAGCAGCCCCTCGGCCGGGACCAGGGCCGACAGCGCGCCGGCGCAGCGGCCGCAGCCGCGCACGTGGCGGGCGACACGCTTGCGCCACAGGGCGGACGGGGCGCCGTCCCAGGACGCGACGACGTCCCCGAGCTGCAGGCAGAGCGGCTGCGCGGACAGGGCCCGTACGACGCCGCGGGCGGTGTCCAGCTGGGCCTTGGTGCGCTGGATGCGGACCGCCGCGTGCTGCGGGGTCATCTCCAGGGCGGTGGCGACCTCGGCGCGCGTGAGCTCGCCGGCGGCCTCCAGCCACCACAGGGAGAGCACGGTCTGCTCGTCGTCGTCGAGCCAGCGCGTGGCCTCGGCGACCTCCTTGCGCTGCCCTTGCAGGCCGAGCCGGACGATGGTGATGTCGACGAAGTCCGCCTCCGGGTCGGGGACCTCGGCGACCTCCTGGAGGCCACTGACGGGAGTCTCCGGGCGCTCCCGCCAGTGGCTGCGTATCTGGTTCATGGTGATGGCGACGAGCCAGGACCGGAACGCGGCGGCGTCCCGCAGCTCGCCCAGGCCGTTGATGACCCGGAGCATGGTCTCCTGGACCACGTCGTCCACGTCGGCGTGGCCGCCCAGGGCCCGGCCGACGATGTTGTAGACGAGGGGCAGGTGGGCCGCGACGAGCTCGTCCTGGGCCGCCGTGTCCCCGGCTCGCGCCGCCTCGACCACGGCCACGCTCTGACTGTTCACGCTCCGCCACCCTTCTCCGGCATTCCGTTCGGGAGTCGATCCGTTCGGTCCGACACATAGGAGATGCGGATGGGGCGCGACGATAACAAAAACTGCTCGGAAAACTTCAAGAGGACCGGACAAATCCCGGTATGTGGGGCGGCTGTTCGCCGTGGTCCAGGAATTCCGTGAGGAGGCCCGGAGTCGCCGCGTCCGCGAAGCCGGCGGCGTCCGCGGCCGGCATGTCCCGGATGCGGTATCCGTCCTCCCCCGCGGCGACGGCGGCGGTCGCCGTGACGAGGCCGGCGCGGCGCGAGAACGGGGTGTCGGTGAAGGTCCACGCCAGGACGGCCGAGCGGTCCAGCGCGACCGTCTCCCGGCCGAACGTGCCGGAGCGCACGAACAGGAAGCGGCCCCGGAAGCCGTGCCCGAGCCCGCGGTAGGCGTCGCGCGCGAGCCCGTACGCGACGGGTGCGGCCAGGACGAGCCAGCCCGCCGCGCAGTACAGCAGGACGGGGGTCAGCAGGGCGCCCAGCACGGCGAGCACCGCGGCGGGCGGCAGCACGCACCACGCGAAAGCCCGCACGACGCGGCGGCGGAGCGCGGCCCGCGGGTGGGCCGTCAGCCCGGCCGGGGCGAAGGGCTCGCCCAGCACGCCGTCGCACACGCTCTGCGCCTCGCCGCGGGAGGCGGGCGGCAGGACGACGCTGCGGCGGCGGTTCTCCTCCCTGTTGCCGAGGCCGCCCGCGACGGCCCGGACGCTCGCGCCGCCGCCCGCGCGCAGCAGGAGCGGCTCGCGCAGGGCCACGCCGCGCAGGCGGGCGCGCTCGATGGACACGGACCGGGTGGTGAACATGCCGCGGCGGACGCGCAGGGTGGCCGCATCGGTCCACTCCAGGCGGTAGTTCCACCAGTTCTCGGCGTAGAGGGCGACCGCGCCGACGGTGCCGAGGGCGGCGACGGCGAGGAGCCCGAGCGGGATCGTGAGCCAGAGGGCGCTGTTGCCGAAGTCCTCGAACGCGCGGCGCACGATCCCGATGCGCCACGGCTCGATGCCGATCCCGTCGAGGACCCGCCAGACGGCGCCCGCCGCGGCGAAGACGCCGCCGACGACCCAGAACGTCAGCGGTGCGTAGCGCAGGCGGCGCAGGTCGGCGACGGCCAGCACGGGATCCTCGGCGCGGGCGGCGCCCGCGCGGGCGAGGAGCTCGGCGCGCAGGCGCACGGCCTCGGGGCGGGCGAGGGAGTCCAGGGAGAGCACGCCGCCCGGCCCGCCGCCGCCCGTGCCGGCGCGCAGCACGGCGAGGCCGAGGAGGCGCTGCGCGAGGTTCGCCGTGATGTCGACGTTGCGCACGCGGTGCAGGGGGATCGCGCGGACGCTGCGGGTGAACAGGCCCGTGCGGAGCTCGATGGCATCGGCGGTGACGCGGTAGCGGGTGCGGCGCCAGGTGATGACGCCGGCGGTGGTGACGGCCGCGAAGACGGCGCCGATGACGGCGAGGGTGATCCACGCGCGGGTGCCGATCCGGCCGCCTGTGGCGAGCGCGGCGAGAGCCAGCGAGCCGAGGGGGGCGCCCATCCAGGTGCAGTGCACGGCGAGCGTGCGCGGGTCGAGCGTGCGCCACGGCTGCCCGGCCTCGCCGAGGCCGCCCGTCCGGAGGTCGCTCATGCGGCGTCACCCTCCCGGGGCGTGAGGCGGGCCGCCTCGGCGATGCGGGAGGCTATCCGCTCCGCGTCCTCGTCCGAGACGCCCGTGATGCGGACGTCGCCGGCCGTGGAGGCGGTGGTGACGGTGACCGTGGCGAGGCCGAACGCGCGCTGGAGCGGGCCGCGCACGGTGTCGACGGTCTGGACGCGGGAGAGCGGGGCTATGCGGCGCTTGTGCAGCAGCCAGCCTCCCGCCGCGTAGACCGCGCTCTCGCCGACCTCCCAGGCGTGGATGCGGCAGCGCAGGCGCGGCATCGCCAGGACGTAGACGACGGCGGGCAGGACGAGGACGCCGAGGAGCAGCGGGCCGAGCCACGGGAGGGCGCCGGGGAAGAAGAGCAGGGAGAGGACGAGGAGGGCGGCGGCGGTCAGCAGCAGGGGGCCGGTGACCGTCAGCCAGGCCTGTGCCGTCCACCAGCGGCGGGCGCGGGGGGCGACGCCGTGGCGGGGCGGCCTGAGCCTGAGCCCGGTCGCCGTCTGTCCGTGTCGTGCCATGGCGCGTCGCTCCCCGGTGTCCCGCTTTTCCAAGTCAGTTGTATTGAGAATAAGCTATAGCAATACGAGCGACTTGGAAAGGTGGGGTGGTGAGCGTGCCCAAGCGCGTGGACCACGAGGAGCGGCGCCGGGCGATCGCGGAGGCCCTGTGGCGCATCGCGTGTGCGCGGGGGCTCGACGGGGCGAGCCTGCGGGACGTCGCGGCGGAGGCGGGGATCTCGCTCGGGCAGCTCCAGCACTACTTCTCCAGCAAGGACGAGATGCTCGTCTTCGCCCTGAAGTACTTGGGCGGACTGGCGGAGGAGCGGATCCGCGCGCGGCTCCTGGGGTTCGCCGGGCCGCCGTCGCCGCGGGACGTCCTGCGGGAGACGGTCATGGAGATGCTGCCCCTGGACGACGCGAGCCGGACCGGCAACCTCGTCCAGATCGCGTACTTCGTACGGGCCCTGCACGACGAACGGCTGCGCGAGCACGCGAAGGAGGGCGTGCCGGCGCTCCGGGCGTTCTTCGCGGACCAGGTGCGGGCGGGGATCGCGCGGGGCGAGGTGGACTCCTCCCGCGCCCCGGAGGCGGAGGCGATGCTCCTGATCGCCCTGACGGACGGGCTGACGACGTATCTCCTGCTGGAAGCGTGCGGCCCGGAAGAGGCGGCGGCGCTGCTGGACGGCCACTTGGACCGCCTGTTCACTCCGTGAGGGGCGGCGGCCCGGATTACGGTCTGCGCGTGGCGCGGTTGCGGCCGCCCGGGCCGGGCGACAGGGATGTCGCCAGTTCGTCCAGGGCGTCCAGCAGGAGTTCCGAGCCGCGGACGGCCACGCCCTCCTCGCCCTCCTCCTCGCGCCACGCGGCGAGCGCCTCGTGCGGGCCCGTCCAGTCGAGGGGACGGCGGCCCCGGACGGCTTCGGCCGCCGCCGGGAGGGCCGACTCCAGCGCCGCGGCGAACGCGGCCGCGCCCTTCGACGGCTCCGCCTCCCGGTCCGGAAGGTGCGCCTCCATCAGCATCGTGGCGCGGCCCACCGTGGCCAGTGCCGCCTCCGCGGCCCGCTCGGAGCTGCGGGAGATCCCGCGGTGGCGCACGGGCTCGGTCAGGGCCCGGCCGGCCATCTCCTCCCAGGCCGTGCGCGCGGCGCGCGCGTCCAGCAGGGCCTCCCGCACGCGCCGCGGCTTCCGCTCGCCGGGCTGAGCGAACGCGCCGAGCACGGCGAGCGCGTAGTCCCCGTTGGCGGTGAGCCACTCGGCGAGCCGGTCGCGCAGCCGGGGCGTCTCCCAGGTGGGGAAGAGCGCGTACGCGGCCATGGCCAGGAGTCCGCCGAGCAGGGTGAGGGCGACGCGCGCCTGGACGGTCTGGGACCAGCCCTCCCCCGCGATGCCCAGCAGGAAGACGACGTAGGCGGCGATGCAGGCGGAGGCCACGCTGTAGCCCGTCTGCATCAGCAGGTACATGAGCCCGACGCACACGACCGCGAGCCCCGCGCACACCCACAGCCCGGGGTGCGTGAAGGCCATGAGCGCACCCCCGACGGCCACGCCGACGACCGTCCCGGCGAACCGGGCGACGCCCCGCGAGTACGTCTGCCCGAAGTCGGGCCGCATGACCATGACGGAGGTCATCGGCGCCCAGTAGGCGTGCCCCCAGGGCAGGGCGGTGCCGGCGGCGTAGCCGGTGAGCACCACGGCGGCGACGCGTACGGCGTGCCGTCCGACGGGCGACGACCAGCGCGCCTCGCGCCGCAGCGCCCGCAGCGCGACGGGCACGAGGCGGGGCACGGAGGGCCGCAGGAGGTGCCGGTGCTCGGAGCCGCCGCGCGCCGTGGTCCGGCGCACGGGTTCGTCGGTGGAGTCGACCGCGTCGCCGAGGAGCGCCATCAGGCGCAGCGCGGAGCGGCGCGCGGGGCCGTGGAGGACGGGTCCGGTGGCGGGCACGGTGAGGACGGCGGTGGCCTCGTCGGGCAGCTTCACGGGCTTGCCCCACCGGATGGCGCGCGCGACCGCGTCGAGCACGGTCGCCGCGGCGCCCAGCAGGTCGCGCGCGCGGTCGCGTTCGGGGCCTTCCGCGGGGGCGCCGAGGACGGGGTCGGCGAGGGCCGCGAGGACGGGCCGCAGCCGTTCGGCGACGCCGCGCGGCCCGCCGAGCTGGCGGGGCCGGTTGCGGGCCTGGCGGGGCGTCAGCTCGGCGGCCTCGCGGGCGTCCATGAGCGGCTGCGGGTCGAAGGGGGCCTGCGGGTCGTGCCGGAGCCGGCGCGCGTAGTCCGCCTCGGCGGCGAGCGCGTCGGCGAGCGCGTCCCGCTGGAGGCCCCAGGGGCGGACGGGCAGCAGCACGACGAGGGCGGCCTGCACCAGCCCGCCGACGGCGATCAGCCCGGCGTGGTGCAGGGCGCCCATGACGGACGTCGGCAGGGTGACGGTGACGAGCATGACGGCGATGGTCTGGGTGGCGACGAGGCCGGAGACCGGCCCGACCGCCCAGGCCATGCCCGCGAGCAGCGTCCATACGGTCAGCAGGGTGCCGAAGACGACGGGGTCGAAGGCGGCCACGTAGCCGAGGAAGGTGCTGACGGCGAGGCCGACCGCCACGGCGAGCGCCAGCACGGGGCGGGGCCGCCAGCTGCGCTGGAACGTCACCAGGCCCGCGGAGAACGCGCCGAACGCGGAGGACACGGCGAGCGCCGGGGTCCCCAGCCACAGGATGACCCCGACGACGATCGCCACGCCGAGCGCGCCACGGGCGGCGACCACGGGCGTCAGCTTGGTGCGCTCGATCGTCAGCCCGTCGCGGGCGGCGTTCCGCAGCGCGCTGGACCAGGTCATGGCCTGAGCTTACGTTCCGGACCGGTGTGTTCCGCGCAGCGGGGCGGGCTCAGCGGTGGCTGGGGAAGCCCAGGTCCACGCCGCTGTCGGCCGGGTCGGGCCACCGGGTCGTGACGACCTTGCCGCGCGTGTAGAAGTGGACGCCGTCGTTCCCGTAGATGTGGTGGTCGCCGAAGAGGGAGTCCTTCCAGCCGCCGAAGGAGTGGTAGCCGACCGGCACCGGGATGGGCACGTTGATGCCGACCATCCCCGCCTCGACCTCCAGCTGGAAGCGGCGGGCCGCGCCGCCGTCCCGCGTGAAGACGGCCGTGCCGTTGCCCCACGGCGAGGAGTTGATGAGGGCCAGCCCCTCCTCGTAGGACTCCGCGCGCAGCACGCACAGCACGGGGCCGAAGATCTCGTCGCGGTAGGCGTCGGCCCCGACCGGCACCTTGTCGAGCAGGGACAGCCCGATCCAGTGCCCGTTCTCGTAGCCCTCGACCGTGAAGCCGGTGCCGTCGAGGACGACGTCGGCGCCCTGGGCGGCGGCGCCGTGCACGTACGAGGCGACCTTGTCGCGGTGGGCGGCGGTGATGAGGGGGCCCATCTCGGACGCGGGGTCGTCGCCCGGCCCGATCTTGATCTTCTCGGCGCGCTCGCGGATCTTCGCCACCAGCTCGTCGCCGGCCGCGCCCACCGCGACGACCGCGGAGACGGCCATGCAGCGCTCGCCGGCCGAGCCGTACGCGGCGGAGACGGCGGCGTCGGCGGCCGCGTCGAGGTCGGCGTCGGGCAGCACCAGCATGTGGTTCTTGGCGCCGCCGAGGGCCTGGACGCGCTTGCCGTGCTCGGTCGCCACCCGGTGGATGTGGCGGGCGATGGGCGTGGAGCCGACGAAGGAGACGGCGGCGACGTCCGGGTGGGTCAGCAGCCGGTCGACGGCCTCCTTGTCGCCGTTGACCACGTTGAGGACGCCTTCGGGCAGCCCGGCCTCGGCCGCCAGTTGCGCCAGCAGGATCGCGGGCGAGGGGTCCTTCTCGCTGGGCTTGAGCACGAAGGTGTTGCCGCAGGCGATGGCCAGCGGGAACATCCACATCGGCACCATCGCCGGGAAGTTGAAGGGCGTGATGCCCGCGACGACGCCGAGCGGCTGGCGGATCGCCGCGACGTCCACGCCGCCGGACACCTGGGTCGACAGCTCGCCCTTGAGCTGCGTGGTGATGCCGCACGCCAGCTCGACGATCTCCAGGCCGCGGGCGACCTCGCCGAGCGCGTCGGCGTGCACCTTGCCGTGCTCGGCGGTGATCAGCTCGGCGAGCTCGGCGCGGTGGGCGTCCAGCAGCGCGCGGTAGCGGAAGAGGACCGCGGTGCGGGTGGCGAGGGAGGACGTGCCCCACGTCGCGAAAGCGGCCTTGGCGGCGGCGACGGCGGTGTCCACCTCCGCGGCCGTGGCGAACGCGACCCGCGTGGTCTGCACGCCCGTCGCGGGGTCGGTGACCGGCCCGTACGTGCCGGAGGTGCCCTCGACGGCCTTGCCGTCGATCCAGTGGTTGACGGTCTTCATCGGTCGGCCTCTCCTACGTCAAAGATAGCGGCGGCGGGCGGCGGCCCGGCTCTCGTACTCCTCCCGGGCCCTGCGGGCCGCCGGGCGGGTCGCGGCCCCGGCGACAGGCACATCCCACCACGCCTGGGCAGGGGGCGCGCCCGGCACTGTGTCGGCTGTTTCGGTCTCCACGTAGACACATGTGGGGCGGTCGGAGGCGCGCGCCTCCGCGAGCGCCCGCCGCAGCTCGCCGGCCGTGCGGGGGCGCAGCACGTGCATCCCGAGGGAGGCGGCGTTGGCGGCCAGGTCCACGGGGAGCGGGTCGCCGGTGTACGTGCCGTCCGCGGCGCGGAAGCGGTAGGCGGTGCCGTAGCGCTCGCCGCCGACGGCCTCGGACAGGCCGCCGATCGAGGCGTAGCCGTGGTTCTGGATCAGCACCACCTTGACGGGGATGCCCTCCTGCACGGCGGTGACCAGCTCGGTCGGCATCATCAGGTACGTGCCGTCGCCGACGAGGGCCCACACCGGGCGGCCGGGCTCGGCCAGGGCGACGCCGATCGCGGCCGGGATCTCGTAGCCCATGCAGGAGTAGCCGTATTCGAGGTGGTACTGGCGGCGGGAGCGGGCGCGCCAGAGCTTGTGGAGGTCGCCGGGGAGGGAGCCGGCGGCGTTGATGACGACGTCGGTCCCGTCCACGACGGCGTCGAGGGCGCCGAGGACCTGGGCCTGGGTGGGGCGCGCCGCCTCGTCCCGCGCGGTGAAGGCCCGGGTGACGGCCTGCTCCCACGCCTGCTTGCCGGCCGTGTACTCCTTCTCGTACGCCTCCGCCACGCGGTGGCCCGCCAGCGCCCGCGTCAGGGCCTCCAGGCCGGTGCGGGCGTCCGCGACGAGCGGCAGGGCGGCGAGCTTGTGGGCGTCGGAGGGGGCGATGTTGAGGTTGACGAAGCGGACGCCCGGGGCGGCGAAGAGGGTGTTCGAGGCGGTGGTGAAGTCGCTGTAGCGGGTGCCGGCGCCGATGACGAGGTCGGCCGTGCGGGCCAGGTCGTCCGCCACGGCCGTCCCGGTGTGGCCGATGCCGCCGACGTCCGAGGGGTGGGCGTGGTGCAGGGAGCCCTTGCCGGCCTGGGTGGAGGCGACGGGGATGCCGGTCGCGTCGGCGAGGGCGCGCAGCGCGTCCTCGGCCGCGCTGTGGTGGACGCCGCCGCCGGCGATCAGCAGGGGGCGGCGGGCGGCCCGCACGGCGGCGGCGGCCGCGGCCAGCTCGGCCGGGTCGGGGCCGGGGCGGCGCACGTGCCAGACGCGCTCGGCGAAGAACTCCTCCGGCCAGTCGTACGCCTCGGCCTGGACGTCCTGCGGGAGGGCGAGGGTGACGGCGCCGGCCTCGACGGGGTCGGCGAGGACGCGCGCGGCCTGGAGGGCGGCGGGGATGAGCGCCTCCGGCCGGGTGATCCGGTCGAAGTAGCGGGAGACCGGGCGCAGGCAGTCGTTGACGGAGATGTCGCCCGCGCCGGGGTGTTCGAGCTGTTGCAGGACGGGGTCGGCGGGCCGGGTCGCGAAGGTGTCGCCGGGCAGGAGCAGCACGGGGAGGCGGTTGATGGTGGCGAGGGCGGCTCCGGTGACGAGATTGGTGGCACCGGGGCCGATGGAGGTGGTGACGGCGTGGGCGGAGAGCCGGTCGCGGTGGCGGGCCCAGCCGACGGCCGCGTGGACCATGGCCTGTTCGTTGCGCCCCTGGTGGTACGGCATGGCGTCGCCGGACTCCAGCAGCGCCTGCCCGATGCCGGCGACGTTGCCGTGGCCGAAGATGCCCCAGCAGGCGGCGATCAGGCGCTGCCGCTCGCCGTCGCGCTCGGTGTACTGGTTGGCGAGGAACGCGATCAGGGCCTGGGCGGTGGTGAGGCGGCGGGTGGTGGTCATCGGGCGCCTCCATCGCGGCCATCGCGGCCCTTGTGGCCCTCGTGGCCCTCGTGGCCATCACGTCCCTCGTGGAGCGGCAGCCGGGGGTCGGCGGGCTGCCCAGGCCAGGTGCCGCGGATCCAGGCGTGGTCGGGGTGGTCGCGGATGAGCCACTCGCGCTCCGCGCCCGGCCCCGCCATGACGTTGAGGTAGTACATGGCATGGCCGGGGGCCGCGATGGAGGGGCCGTGCCAGCCGTCGGGGATGAGCACGGCGTCGCCCGTGCGGACCTCGGCCAGGACGTCGGTGCCCTTGTCGCGTGAGGGGGACACGCGCTGGTAGCCGAGGCCGGGGGTGCCGGCGGGGCCGTCGGCGATCTCGAAGTAGTAGATCTCCTCCAGCTCGGACTCCTCGCCCGGGTGGTGCTCGTCGTGCTTGTGGGGCGGGTAGGAGGACCAGTTGCCGCCGGGGGTGAGGACTTCTACGGCGATGAGCTTGTCGCAGGTGAAGGCGTCCGCGGCAGCGAAGTTGTGGACCTGGCGGGAGCAGGTGCCGGCGCCGCGCAGCTCGACGGGGACGGCTTCGGCGGGTCCGTAGCGCGCGGGCAGGCGGCGCTCGCAGCGGGCCCCGGCGAGGGCGAAGCGGCCCCCGGCCGCCGTGGTGAGGGTGGCGGTGGTGTCGCGGGGGACGTAGGCGAAATCGGTGGTGGAGGAGAAGACTCCGGCGCGCCCGCGCAGGGTGAAGGACTCCCCGCCGGTGGCGACCGTGCACCCGCCGCTGAGGGGCAGGACGATCCACTCGCTGTCGCCGGTGGGGAAGGTGTGGGTGCCGCCGGGGGGAAGGGTGAGGACCCTGAGGGAGGAGTGGGCCCAGCCGGCGTTCTCGGGGCGGATGTCGAGGTCGTACGGGGCGGCGCCGGCGGCGGCGCCGGCCGGGAGGTGCCGGCCGGGGAAGGCCTCTCCCCGCTCGCGCCCCTGCCGGGAGAGGGGCTCCGCTGGTCGGCTCATGCTGGCCTCCTCGCAGGTCGGGCAGTCCTGGATCGGCTGCTTCCGTTCCCCGGAGGGTAAGGGATCACGCTACGCGCCGACAGGGGCCGGCCGCGGCTCACAGCGGTACGAAGGCGCCGAGTTCGTGGTCGAGGGAGAGGACGAGGCCGCTGTCGACGCCGTAGAACCAGCCGTGCAGCCGCAGGGTGCCCTCGCCCAGGCGGCGGCGGACGCACGGGTAGGTGTGCAGCCGTTCGAGCTGGGCGCGGACGTTGCGCTGCCCGGCGGCGTGCAGACCGGGATCGGCGGTCCCGGGCCGGGCGTCGGCGCCCGGGGGCTCGTGGCCGGCGTCGCCGGGCAGCTGGGTGGTGAGCCAGTGGTCGACCGCGGGCAGCGCGGAGAGGTCGTCGCCGCGCGTCCGGGCGCCGACGGCCCCGCAGTGGGAGTGGCCGCAGACGATGAGGTCGGGCACGCGCAGCACGTCGACGGCGTACTCGATGGTGGCCGCGTCACCGCCCGGCCGCACGTGGCTGTAGGCGGGGACGGCGTTGCCGGCGGTGCGCAGTTCGAACAGGTCGCCGGGGCGGGAGCCGGTGATCAGGGAGGGGATGACGCGGGAGTCGGAGCAGGTGACGAAGAGGGCCATGGGCGACTGGCCCGCGGCCAGGGCGCCGAACTCCGCGCGGCGGCCGTCGCGGTCGATGCGCAGGCGCAGGGAGCGGGCGTGCTCGATGAAGGGCTGCACGTGGTTCACCTCTCGCGGGGACGGGGGCTTTCGCGGCGGGGCTTCCTGGGGGCTTTTCCTTGGGCCTGCCCGGGGCCTTCGCGGGGGCCGGGCTATCGCGGGGACGGGGTGCGGCGGGCCCCGGGCGCCAGTTCGCGGGCGAGGAGGCACTCCTCGGCGAAGGCCAGGGCGCGCAGGTGGTAGGTGCGGGCGGCCCAGCCGAGGCTGATGTTGTGCCCGGCGTTCGGCTGGCGGTCGAAGACGACGCGCGGCGCGGCCAGGTGGGCCCGCATGGAGGCGATGGTCTCCTCGTCGTGGTGCCACCAGCCCTCGTGTTCGGCGAAGGTGAAGCGGACGGGGACGCGGACGCGGGCGGCGAGTCCCGGGAAGGCCTGCGCCCAGCGGGGGGCCTCCTGGGCCTCGCGCGGGGGCATCGGGGTGACCAGCGGCTTCGCGGCGCTGAAGGTGCCGGGCGGGTAGAGGCCCAGGCGGCCCCAGTGCAGCGGCCAGGTCTTGACGCCGTGGAAGTCGTCGAGGCGGGCGGGGTCGACGGCGTAGCGGTGGCTGATGCCGGAGATGTCCAGCCCGAGGAAGGCGGCGCCGCGCGGGTCCGCGGCGGCGTGGAGGGCGAGTTTGCCGCCGTAGGAGTGCGCCATGAGGAAGACGCCGCCGCCGGTGTCGTGCTCGCTCGCGTAGGAGGCGAGGGCGGCGTGCAGGACGTGGGACTGCTCGGAGAGCGTGGCGCCCTGGGGGAAGTTGGGCTCGGACATGCCGTAGCCGGGCCGGTCGACGGCGAGGACCGCGTAGCCCAGGCCGGCGGCGAGGGTGAGCAGGGACTGCCCGCAGTGGCTGAGGCCGTGGAAGTAGCCGGCGCGCATGCCGCCGCCGTGGATGGCGACGACGGTGGCGCGCGGGGGCCCGTCGGGCAGGGCGATCAGCCCGGACAGGGGGATGCCGTCGGCGTCGAGGACGGTCTCGCGGACGCGGACCCCGGGGGTGGTGTCGGTGGGGGTCATGGTCAGTCCAGGCCGCGCACGATGTGGGGCTCGTCGGACCGGTCCTCGTCGTCACCGGCGAGCTGCGCGATGCGGCGCAGGTCGTCGGTGGTGCTGGGGTGGGTTTCGCCGGACTGGGTGTTCACGTCTCGTCTTTCTGGCCGGTGCGCCCGCCGGACGGCGGGACGGCTGGCAGGGCAGGTGGCGGGGCGGACGATCGGGGGGCGGGGGCGCCGGCGCCCGGGCGGGCGGGGGCCCCGCCCGGGTGCGGTGCCGCCGTGGGGCGGCCGGGGCCGGTGGGTCAGCGGTCGCCCGCAGTGATGATCTCGAGCTTGCTGACGTCGAGGGTGGCGCCCTGGCCCCACAGCCGGTTGCCGGCCGCGCTGTTCTCGTCGAGGAAGGACTGCCGGGTGGGCTCGCCCTTGCGGGGGTCGAAGTAGTCGACGGTGGAGTCGAGGCGCACCAGGCCCTTGGTGGTGCTGCCGACGGCGCCGTCGAGGAGCGTGAAGGTGGACACGCCGCAGTTGAGCTGGCGGGGGTGGACGACCTCTTCGGTGCCGCCGTGGTCGAGCGTCATGTACTTGCGGTCCACGGCCCGGGTGCCGATGCCCTTGACGTTCAGGACGTTCTTGTCGTTGACGAACCAGGTGACGGCGGAGTTCTCGCTGTCGACCACGATGCGCAGGTTGTCCCGCTGGGTGCTGCTCGCCCGGTCGGCGACGGGGACGGCGTAGGAGTAGGCGGCGTAGGTCGTGCCGGGCATGCGCAGCCGCTCGTAGATGGCGTAGACCTTCTTGTTGGTGACGAAGAAGTCGAAGATGACGGCGGACTGGGCGTCGGAGACGACCATGGCGCCGGCGGCGAGGCGCGGGTCGGACTGGGGGTCGGCGACGGCCGTGCCGAAGGGGTGCTTCTCCGTGCCGGTGGTGGTGGCCGACATGTTGGTGGTGCAGTGGAGGCTGCCGGTCTTGGGGGTGTCGAAGCCCGGGTAGCCGGCCTTGGAGGTGCTCTTGGGGCGGGCGCCCCACTTGACGTGGTCCCAGGTGCCGTTGCCGCCCTGGGACTGGGGGGCGCTGGTGGAGACGAAGGCGGGCTTGCCGGTGGCCGGGTCGGTGCCGGTGGGGACGACCTTCAGGCCGGTGGAGGTGGTGCTGGTGATGCCGTCGCCGTTGGCGAGGCCGCCGGTCGGCTGGGTCTCCCAGCGGGCGCCGGCGCCGGTGGCGGCGAAGCCGTTGCGGAAGTCGTCGAAGAAGAGCGTCTTCGGCGCGCCGGAGTCCGGCACGTCGACGGCCTGGGCGCCGGTGGGCAGCAGGGCGATGCCGATGGCGGCGGCGGCAACGGCGACGGCCGCCTTCACCTTGTACGTAGCGGTCATGGTTCTGACTCCGTGTTCCCGTAGGAGAGGACGTGTGAGAGGTGGGGGAGGTGCAGCACGTGGTGGAGGAGCATGCGTGGGGGGGATGCGCAGGAAGCGGAAAACGGCAGGCGCCCGGTGGCTCGGATGAGCCACCGGGCGCCTGCCGGTGCGGACCGGGGAGGTCCCGGGGGAAGCGTGGTGAGGCCGTGCCTCAGCCCGCGAGGGTGGGGTAGTCGGTGTAGCCCTTGGCGTCGCCGCCGTAGAACGTGGCGCGGTCGGCCTCGTTGTACGGGCCGCCGGCCGCCAGGCGGGCCGGCAGGTCGGGGTTGGCGAGGAAGCCGGCGCCGAAGGTGAGGACGTCGGCGGTGCCGTCCTCGATCAGGTGCAGGTCCTCCTGGCCGGTGGGGCGGTCCACCGTGCGGGGGTTGAGGAAGAACGGGCCGGTGAACTCCTTGCGGACGAGCTGCATCAGCTCGCGGTCGGTGTCCTCCTGGAAGTGCAGGAAGGCCAGGCCGAACTTGTTGAGCTCCGCGACGAGCGCCAGGTAGGTGGGCTCCGCCTCCGGCTCGCTGATGTCGTTGAACGGAACGGCACCGATGCGGATGGCGGTGCGCTCGGCGCCGATCTCGGCGACGACGGCCTTGACGGTCTCGACCGCGAAGCGGATGCGGTTCTCGACGGAGCCGCCCCACTCGTCGGTGCGCTGGTTGGAGTTGGGCGCCAGGAACTGGTGGATGAGGTAGCCGGTCGTGCCGTGCAGCTCGATGCCGTCGAAGCCGGCGGCGATGGCGTTGCGGGCGGCCGTGGCGAAGTCGGCGATGGTCTGCCGGACCTCATCGCCGGTGAGGGCGTGCGGGGTGATGAAGTCCTTCAGGCCCTCGGGGGTGAAGACCTGGCCGGTGGCGGCGACGGCGGACGGGCCGACGGGGACCTGGCCCTCGGGCAGCAGGACCGGGTGGCCGACGCGGCCGGCGTGCATGAGCTGCGCGAAGATGCGGCCGCCCTTGGCGTGGACGGCGTCCGTCACCACGCGCCAGGCGTCGACCTGGGCCTGGGAGTGCAGGCCCGGGGTGAAGGGGTAGCCCTGGCCCACCACGGACGGCTGGATGCCCTCGCTGATGATCAGGCCGGCCGAGGCGCGCTGGGCGTAGTACTCCGCGGTGAGCGCGGTGGGCAGGCCCTCGGTCGCCCGGCTGCGGGTCATCGGGGCCATGACGATGCGGTTCGCCAGGCGAAGGGAGCCGATGTCGATCGGGTCAAAGGCAGTGGTCATGATCCGGTTCCTTCACACTTTTACGTGGTGGGCCAAGTAACTTCACTGTAGCAGTTTCGTTGGCCCGACAACAATTGGTGGGACAAGTACTCTTCGGTCGCGGCGGCCGGGGGCGCCGCCGGACCCCTCTAGCGCTACGCCTGCGCGGTGGAGGCGGCCGCGGGCTGCGGCTTCGCGGCCGGGGCGGCGGCGGGGCGGGCGGCCCGCATCGGCAGCAGGGCCAGCAGGACGACCGCGGCGAGGCCGGCGGCCGTCAGGAACCCCGTGGTCAGCGAGGTGGCCGCGATCAGCGGGCCGAAGACCAGGGGCGAGACGAACTGGCCGAGGAAGCTGAACGTGCCCGACAGGGAGGTGGCCTGGCCGCGCAGCTCGGCCGGCGCGCCCTCGCCGATGAGGACCGTCAGCGCCGGGAACGACATGCCCTGGCCCAGGCCGAAGAGGGCGGAGGCGACCAGCAGCAGCGCCGACTGCTCGACCGTGGCCAGCAGCACGAAGGCCAGCGCCCAGCAGGCGGCGGAGACCTTCAGCAGGGTCGCGTAGCCGAGGGCGCCGCGCAGCCGGGCGTAGACCAGCCCGACCAGGCTCATCAGCACCGTCATCACGACGTTGTACAGGGCGACCACGAAGGGCTCCGTGACGCCGAGGTCCGCCAGGCGCTGGGGCTGGAAGACGCCGAGCGCGTAGAGCAGCACGGACGCGGTGGCCTGCACGAGGTAGAAGCCGAGGAGGGCGGGGTTGGCGCGCAGGAGCTGCACGACGCCGCCGGAGCCGGCCGGGCGGGCGGTGCGGGCGCGCTCCGCCGGCAGGGCCCACAGCGTGGCGAGGCCGACCGGGATGCCGACGAGGTAGATGCCGAAGGGGGCGTGCCAGGAGACGCCGCCGAGGCCGCCGCCGATCAGCGGCCAGACCACGCCGCCGAGGCTGATGGCGGTGGCCCGCCAGCCCATCACCCGGTCGCGCTCGGGGCCTTGGTAGAAGGAGAGGAGCGCGACCGTGGTGCCGGCGAAGACGGCCGCCGCGCCGACGCCGAAGACGATGCGCGTGGCGATCAGCATCCAGTACGAGTCGGTCACGAGGCCGGCGCCGCCGGCGATGCCGTAGAGCACGAGGCCGCCCGCGAGCGGCAGGCGGATGCCGTGCCGGTCGATGAGCCAGCCGACGGCCGGGCTCGCGACGGCCAGGGACAGGCCGTGGGCGGTGAGGATCAGGCCGGCGGCGGTGCCGCTGACGCCGAGTTCACCGCGGATCACCTCGACGACGGGCATCAGGATCGCGCCGGCCATCACGGTGAGGGTCGAGGCGAGCAGGAGGACGGTCAGGACGGCCGGCCGCTGCGCGGCGGCCGGGGCCGGGACGGGTGAACTCATCTGAATCCTCGGTGAGGTTGGCTTCGGGGGAGGCGCGGGGAGGAAGGGGTGCGGCCCCACCGGGCCGGGGGGCGTTCGGTCAGGCCGCGAAGGGGCGCTTCTCGCGGGCCTCGCGCAGGGACTGCGCCCACCACACGAGCTGGTTGAGCATGTTCTTGGCCGCCAGGGCGATGCCCTCGGGGTCCTTCGGCCGGCCCTCGTCGTCGAACTGGTCCCAGACGTTGGCGAAGCTGACGCTGTCGCGCAGGGTCACCGCGTGGAGCTCCGAGAAGACCAGGCGCAGTTGCTCGACGGCGCGCAGCCCGGCCGAGCGGCCCCCGTAGCAGACGAAGGCGACGGGCTTGGCGTGCCACTGGTCCACGTGCCAGTCGATCGCGCTCTTGAGGACGGCCGGGTAGGCGTGGTTGTACTCGGCGGTGATGACGACGAAGGCGTCGGCGGCCGCCAGGCGGGGCGAGATCCCCGCGAGCGCCTCGGTGGCCTCGGCGCTCGGCGGCCTGGTGACCAGGACCGGGAGGTTGGCCTCGGGGAGGCTGACGACGTCGATGTCGAACCCGCCGAACTTCCGGGCCTGCTCGACGAACCACTCGGCCACGGCGGGGCCGGTCCTGCTCTCGGGGCCGCTGCTGGTGAGCACGGCGAGGCGAATGCGCCCTTGCGACATGAGTGGCCTTTCGGAAGAGGGGCGGAAGGACGTCAGGCGGCGGCCGGCTGCGGCTCGCTCCAGCGCAGTGCGGCGGGCTCGAACTGGAGGCCGCCGTGGCTGGCCGCGCCGCGCACGTCGCGCCAGATCCGCTGGAGGGGGCTGCCCTCGGCCTGGGCGCGGGTGCCCGCGCCGCGGAAGAGCCGGTCGACGGCCCCGGCGAGGATCTCCACCGCGAGCGCGCAGTCGCGCGAGCCGCGGGCGGCTTCCTCAGCGGTGACGCCGCCGCGGTCGGCGGTCGCGGCGGCGCGCAGCAGCAGCAGCTCGGCCGCGTCGATCTCACCGCCGGACCGGGCGACGGCGACCCGGGCGGAGTCCTTGGCCTTGCCGGCAGCCAGCGGGGCCGAGGCGACCGCGAGCGCGGCGCGGGCGGCGCCGAGGATGGGGGCGGCGAAGGTGAGGCCGTTGATCGCGAACAGCGGGGCCGTGTACAGCGCTTCGCCCGAGGGGTGGTTCCCGGCGAACAGGTCGGCGGAGAGGAAGGAGCGGTGGGCCGGGACGAAGGCGCGCTCGATGGTGAGCGCGTGGCTGCCGGTGGCGCGCATGCCCAGGGTGAACCAGGTGTCCTCGAAGGTGTAGTCCGCGCGCGGGACGGCGAAGAAGCGGGCCTCGCCGCCGGCCGTGGTGGCCATCAGCAGCGCCCACTCGGAGAACTCCACGCCGCTGACGAAGCTCCAGGTGCCCGACAGCTCCCAGCCGCCGTCGGCGGGCTGGGCGACGACCTGCGAGACCAGGCCGGCCACCAGGCGGGTGTCCGGGCCCTCCGCCCAGATGTCGGCCCGGCCCTCGGCCGGCAGGAAGCCCGCGAAGCGACCGGTGTTCGCCATCAGCGAGCCGACCCAGGCGGCGGAGGCGCACTCCTCGGCCACGGCGGCGACAGCCCGGGTGACCTCGGCGAAGGAGACGGGCGCGCCGCCGAATTCCGCGGGCGTGAAGGCGCGGCTGAAGCCGGCGCCGGTGAGCGCGTCGACCACCTCGGGGCGCAGCCGGCGGCCGGTGTCGGCTTCGACGGCGCCTTCCCCGGCGGCCTGGGCGGCCTTTGCGGCGGCGGTGAGCAGCTCGGTCTGGGTGGGCATCGTGGTGTTACCTCCGTGAGTGGTGTGCTGCGTGCTCCCGCGCGGGCCCGGCGGCGCGACGGACGGGCACCCGTCCGGCAATTGAGGCCGCGGCAATTCGAAATACTGCGGTGAACGCTACTGATGAGCTTCTTCGACGCGGCTTTCGGTTTCAAGCGGGTGCGCGTCAGATCTCCGTGAACTCTTCGTCACGCATCGGTGAGCGGAAATCCACGGCCTATTCGGGGGTCCGCGCGGGCCGTTCGGCACCGGGCGCGGCCAGGCTCCAGGCGAGGCGGTAGCGGGGGCAGCCGACGCCCCGGACGCCGGGCGTCGCGCGCGTGGTGGCGCCGGCTTCCTGGAGGGTGGCGCTGTGCAGGGAGCGCTCGTGGAGCTCCTCGGAGGTCCACTCGGCGTAGTTGAGGATGCGGGTGCCGCAGGTGCTGAAGTGGAAGTGGGCGGCCACCAGTCCGGGCAGCGGCCGGGCGAGCGGGCCGGCGAGGAGCGTGTCGATGATGGTGCGCTGCCGCTCGGGGCCGTCGACGTCGAAGAGCGGGGTGGCGATGCAGGCGGGGACGGCGGTGCTGCTGCGGCCGGGGCCGATGGTGCGGTAGCGGCGGAAGACCAGCGGCTCGGAGCGTGCGAGGTCGTCGTCGCTCTCCCCCACTCCCCGGATCATCACCGGGCCGTGTGCGGCGGCGTGCCGCAGGCTCGCGCCCCGGTGCGTCCACTGGGCGTAGGCCATGACGGCGGCGCCGTCGGTGCCGGTGTAGAAGCTGAAGGAGAGCAGGCCGTCGGGCCAGGGCAGGGCCCGGCGGGCGGCGAGGGTGGCCCGCGCGGCGGCCCGCTGGGCCTGCGGGGAGCCGGCGTGGCGGGTGCTGACCAGCGCCACGCCGGCATCGGGGCGGGTGATGTCGGGGAATTCCCCGAGGGATTCGGTACCGAGTTCGGCGTTGAATTCAGCGCCGAGTTCGGTACCGAGTTCGCTGCCGGGTTCGCCACGGTATTCGCCGCCGCCCGGGAATTCGGCGGCATTTACGGTACGGGCTTCAGTACGGGGCGCCATGCGGGTCTCCAGTTCTGCGGCCGGGAAATAAACAGGCCGGCCGCCGCGCCCCCGGGGGATCGGGGCGCGGCGGCCGGCCTGGGATCAGGAAGGGAAGGTGAATTCCCCGGCGATGCTGCGTGCGGTGCTGCCTGCGGTGCTCGTTCGTCGTCGCCGTCGGGCGGCGGGCGCTACTTCGCGGGGGCGGTCCAGTTCTCCGCCACCCACCGCTCCAGGGTGATGAGGTCCGGGTGGCTCGCGCGCAGGGCGGGCAGGTCCGCGATGTAGCCGTGGTCGTTGAACCAGCCGAACATGATCGCGGCCTCCTCGCTGAAGGCGCGCAGCGCCTCGGCGGGCTGGGAGACGAAGCGGACGGGCTCGCCGGCGGCGCGGGCGAAGACCTCGGCCATCTGCGGTCCGGTGAGGGCGTCACCGGCGATCTCCAGCTGCTTGCCGGTGAACTCGGCGGCGTTGTCGAAGGCGTCGGCGGCGAAGACGCCGATGTCGTCGGTGGCGATCATCTGGAGGACGGTCCCGGGCTCCAGCGCCAGGGTGAGGACGAGCTCGCCGTCGACGCGGGCCGGGCCGATGCCGGCGAAGTTGGACAGGAACATGGTGGGGCGCAGGACGGTGGCGGGCAGGCCGAGGGCGGCGATGTGCCGCTCGATCTCGCCCTTGCTCTCGAAGTGCTCGACGCCGCTGCTGCGCTCCGCGCCGCCCACCGAGCCGTAGACGAAGTGGGTGACGCCCGCACGGTGGGCGGCGTCGGCGACGGCCTTGCCCTGGCGGATCTCGCCCGCCGAGCCGTCGGGGCCCTCGAAGGTCTGCACGCTGTAGACGCCGTGGGCGCCGGCGAGCGCGGCGTCGAGGGAGGCGGCGTCCTCCATGTCGCCCTTGACCAGCTCGGCGCCGGCCGCGGCCAGGGCCCGGGCGCCGGCGGACTGCGGGTCGCGGACCACGGCGCGCACCGTGCGGCCGCGGCGCAGCAGCTCGCGGGCCACCGCCCCGCCCTGCCGGCCCGTACCGCCGAAGACCACGATCACTTCCTCGCGTGCAGACACCGCACACACAACCTTTCGGACGAACGACAACGAACGAACAACGGGAACGAACAACGAACGACAGCGCCGCGCAATTTGCTTGGCGGGACAACAGTATTACTTGGCGGGCCACATGTCTACGGAGTCAGGCGGTGGATTTTCCGCACCCGCCTCCGGTAACCTTGGCCCGCCAAATAAACCGGGGGGCCGTGAAGGGACATCCATGAAGGAGTACGGCGAGGTAAGCCACCTGGTCACCCGGGTCGCCCGCGCACACTGGGCGGCCGCGTCGTCGCTGCTCCAGCAGTGCGGCCTCTACCCGGGCCAGGAGCTGCTGCTGATGCGGCTGTGGGAGAGCGACCACCAGTCGCAGACGAGCCTGGCCAAGGCCCTGCGGCTCGACCCCTCCACCGTCACCCGGACCGTGCAGCGCCTGGAGCAGCAGGGGCTGCTCACCCGCCGCCCCTCCCCCACCGACCGGCGCGCCGTGGTGGTCTCCCTGACCCCCGAGGGCCGTGAGCTGCGCGGCAAGGTGGAGGAGTCCTGGGCGGAGCTGGAGGCGCTGACGACGAAGGGGATGTCCGAGCGCCAGCGCACGGAGACCCTGCGGACGCTGCGCCGCATCGAGCAGAACCTGTGCGCGGCGGCGGACGGCCCCGGCAAGCAGGCCTAGGCGGCGCGCCAGCTGCGCGGCCCGGGAGCGCGGGGGCTGCGCTCGGGCCGGCGCCACAGGGCGGTGGCCCGGTGGTGGCGGGCCAGGTCGTCGGGGTCGGCGCCGGCGGCGCCGCGGGCCAGGAGGACGGCCGTCAGGGCGGCCAGCTCCTCCGGCCCCGCCTCGCCCTTCTCGACGCGCAGGAAGAGCTCGGCGGTCACCGGGGCTTCGTGCGGCACGGGGACTCCTTCCGTCATGGGGGCTCCTTCCGTCACCGGAACTCCTCCGGTCACTGGGGCGGGTTGCCGTGCTTGCGGGAGGGCAGGTCGGCGTGCTTCTCGCGGAGCATGGCCAGGGAGCGGGCGAGGATCCTGCGGGTCTCGCGCGGGTCGATCACGTCGTCCACCAGGCCGCGTTCGGCGGCGTAGTAGGGGTGCATGAGCTCCGCCTTGTACTCCTTGATCTTCTGTGCGCGCACGGCCTCCGGGTCGTCGGCGGCGTTGATCTCGCGGCGGAAGATGACGTTGGCCGCGCCCTCCGCGCCCATGACGGCGATCTCGTTGCTGGGCCAGGCCAGGGCGAGGTCGGCGCCGATGGAGCGGGAGTCCATGACGATGTAGGCGCCGCCGTAGGCCTTGCGCAGGACCAGGGAGATCCGCGGGACGGTGGCGTTGCAGTACGCGTAGAGGAGCTTGGCGCCGCGGCGGATGATGCCGTTGTGCTCCTGGTCGACGCCGGGCAGGAAGCCGGGGACGTCGACGAGGGTGACGAGCGGGATGTTGAAGGCGTCGCAGAACTGCACGAAGCGGGCGGCCTTCTCGCTGGACTCGATGTCCAGGACGCCGGCGTACGAGGCGGGCTGGTTGGCGACGATGCCGACGACGCCGCCGTCGATCCGGCTCAGGGCGCAGACGATGTTGGTGGCCCAGGCCGGGTGCACCTCGAAGTACTCGCCGTCGTCGACGATCTCCTCGATGACGGCGCGGATGTCGTAGCTGCGGCCCGGGTCGTCGGGGACGAGGTCGAGGAGGGAGTCGGTGCTCCGGTCGGCGGGGTCCTCGGTGCGGGCGGCGGGCGGCAGTTCGCGGTTGTTCTGCGGCAGGAGCGAGAGGAGGTAGCGCACCTCCTCCAGGCACGTCTCCTCGTCGTCGTAGGCGAAGTGGGAGACGCCGGAGGTGGCGGAGTGGACGTCGGCGCCGCCGAGGCCGTTCTGGGTGATCTCCTCGCCGGTGACGGCGCGGACGACGTCGGGGCCGGTGATGAACATCTGCGAGGTCTCGCGGACCATGAACACGAAGTCGGTCAGGGCGGGCGAGTACGCCGCGCCGCCCGCGCACGGACCGAGCATCACGGAGATCTGCGGGATGACACCCGAAGCCTTGGTGTTGCGCTGGAAGATGCCGCCGTAGCCGGCCAGCGCCGAAACGCCCTCCTGGATACGGGCACCCGCGCCGTCGTTCAGCGACACCAGCGGCGCACCCGCCGCGATCGCCATGTCCATGATCTTGTGGATCTTCGTCGCGTGAGCCTCGCCCAGCGCACCACCGAAGATGCGGAAGTCGTGCGCGTAGACGAAGACCGTCCGCCCGTGCACGGTGCCCCAGCCCGTGATCACACCGTCGGTGTAGGGCTTCTTGTTCTCCAGGCCGAAGCCTGAGGCGCGGTGCCGGCGGAGGGTCTCGACCTCGGTGAAGGAGTCCTCGTCGAGGAGGAGGGCGATGCGCTCGCGGGCGGTGAGCTTGCCCTTGGCGTGCTGGCGCTCGGTCGCCGCCGGGTCCGGCCCCTCGTAGGCCTCGTCCCGGATCAGCCCGAGCTCTTCCACGCGTTCGTGCAGCGTCCACTCCCGGTGTTCGGCGGGGGCGGACGAGATCTTTCCAGTGACGGGCATGGGTGTGTCTCACTCTCCGATGAAAGGTCGCTTCTTCACGTGCCGGCCGCCCCGGCCGGGCTGTTGTGCGCGGCTCCTAGGCGGGGACCGGGGTCCGGCCGGCGCCCGCGCGCACCGCTTCGGCGCGGAGGACCTCGGCGCGGAGGGCTTCGGTGCCTCCGGCGAAGAGGGCGCCGTCGGGCAGCAGGCGCAGCCGGCTCGCGGTGGGCGGGCCGCCCTTCAGCGCGACGGCGCCGTTGTGGCGGGGCCCGCAGGGAAGGTCGAGGACGGTCCAGCCGGACGGCCTGCGGGCGGGGTCGGCGCCGAGGTAGTCCAGGGAGGGGCCGCGGCTCAGGCCGGTGCCGATGCCCTTGAGGAAGGCCTCCTTGCGGGTCCACAGGCGGCCGAAGGCCTCCTGCCGCTCCCCGGGGTCCAGGGCGCCGAGCTCCTGCTGCTCGCCCGGGTGGAGGGCGGGGGTGCAGGCGTCGACGGTCGAGGGCCTGGGCAGCCGTTCGACGTCCACGCCCACCGGCCGGTCCGCGACTCCCACCAGGGCCATGCCGTGGCTGTGCGAGAGGGAGAAGTGCAGGCGCGGCTGGTGGGGCGTGGCCACGGCGGGGCGGCCGTGGGGCTCGCCGCACCCGGGGCAGGGTTCGCGCAGGAAGGTCACCTGCGGCGGCGGGATGTCGAGGTGGACGCCGAGCAGGCGGCGCAGGGCGATGTGCGCGGCCGCGTAGGTGAGGCCGTCGGTGGGGCGGATGAACGAGGCCGCCCGCTTGCGCTCGGCGGCGTCCAGGTCGGTCAGGTCCAGCCGGTCCTCCGAGCCGTTCGCGGGGCGGCGGACCAGCCACAGGTCGAGCGCTCCCGCCCGGAGGGCGGGGCCGCCGGTCATGCGGCGCCCGCGGGCGCCTGCGGGGGCAGGGGGCGGTGGGCGGCCCGGCGGTGCGCGTTGTCCTCGTCGTCGCCGAGCTGGCCGGCCAGGCAGTCGATGAGTTCGGCGGCGCTGTTGGCGCGCAGCAGGCGCTGGAGGTCCACCTCCACCTTCAGGGCGTCCTCCATGCGGCGTTGCAGCTCCAGCCCCATGATGGAGCCGACGCCCAGGCTGTTCATGGGCCGGCCGGTGGTGTCGATGGTGTGCGGCGGGACGCGCAGCGCGCGGCCGAGCTCCTGGCGGACGTAGGTCTCCAGGAGCTCGCGGCGCTTGGCGAGCCCGGTGACGGCGAGGAGACGCAGGTCGGGCGGGATCACCTCGGGGGCGCCGTCCACCGTGCCGTCGGGCCCGGCGAGGTCGTCGAAGCCCGCGAAGTCGCCGTCGTCGAAGAAGCCGTCGCCGAGGCCGTCGCCGGGAGCGATGTCGAAGGCGCTCAGGTCGAGGGCGTCGAGGGCGTCGAGGCCGAGGGTGTCGAGGTCCCACTGCAAGGGGACGTCCTGGATGCTCATGGGCTCCCCGGGGGCGGTGAGAGGGTGGGCGGACACGGCTCAGCTGCCGTAGGGGCGGCGGGCGCGGGCGCGGTGGAGGGCGTCCGCCCACCACTCGAGCTGGTCCAGGAGGACCTTGGCGGCGCCGGCCGGGCCGGCGGGGTCCTTGGGGGCGCCCAGCTCGTCGAACTGCTCCCAGGCCGTGTGGAAGCTGACGGCGTCGCGGACGGTGACCGCGTGCAGCTCGGACATGACCGGCCGCAGCGCCTCGGCGGCGCGCAGGCCGCCGGAGAGGCCGCCGTAGGAGACGAAGCCGACGGGCTTGGCCTGCCACTGGGTGTAGTGCCAGTCGATGAGGGACTTCAGGGCGGCCGGGTAGCTGTGGTTGTACTCGGGGGTGACGATGGCGAAGGCGTCGGCCCGCGCCAGCCGCGGCGTGAGGCCCGCGAGGACCTCGGCAGTCTGCGGCGAGGGGTCGGCGGTGAGGACCACCGGCAGCTCGTGGTCGGCCAGGTCGATGACGTCGACGTCGAATCCGGCGTGGCTGCGGGCCTCGGCGGCGAACCAGTCCGCCACCGTCGGGCCGAAGCGTCCCTCACGGACGCTGCCCACGATGACGGCGAGGCGGAGGCGGGTGCTGGACATGGGGTGCCCTTCCGGGAGGTGTGTCGGGGTCAGGACGTACGGTCGCGGCGGCGGGGCAGCACGCCGGTCAGAGCGGTCAGCAGGCCCGCGGCACCGGCTGCGGTGACCAGCCACACGGCGGGCCGGGAGCCGGCGAGGAGCTCGGTGCGGGGCGCGCCGGGGGGCGCCTGGCCGGTGGTGAGCAGGGCGGCGACGGCGGCGAGCATGACGGCGGCGCCGATCTGTACGGCGGTCTGGTAGACGCCGCTGGCCTCGCCGCGCGCTTCGGCGGGGAAGCCGGAGACGGCCTGCATGTTCAGCGCGGCGAAGGAGAGGACGAAGCCCGCGCCGACGAGCAGCATGGTGGGCAGCATCGTCGTCGCGTAACCGCCGCTGTTGACGGGCAGCCGCAGGTAGAGGAGGTAGCCGAGCAGGGGCGGCACGGCGCCGGCCGCGATGAGCCGGTGGGCGCCGAAGCGGCCGACCATGCGGCCGGAGACCAGGGCGGTCACCGCCAGGGGCGCGCTGGCGGGCACGATGGCCAGGCCGGTCTGCAAGGGGGTCCAGTCCAGGACGGCCTGCGTCTGGTAGCTGACGATCAGCAGCAGCCCGAGGTAGGAGCCGTTGAGGCTGGCGGCGCCGAGCGCGGAGCGGAGCATCCCCGGGTCGGCCAGCAGCTCCAGGCGCAGCAGCGGCCGGGGCGTGCGGCGCTCGTGCCGGACGAAGAAGACCAGCAGGGCGGCGGCCGCGGCGAAGGAGGCCAGGGTGTACGGGTCGGCCGGGCCCTCGTGGGGCAGCCGGCTGAGTGCGTGGACGAGCAGCAGCAGGGCGCCGGCGAAGGAGGCCGCGCCGGTCAGGTCGTAGCGCCGCGGCCCCGGGGCCCGCGCCTCGTCGGCGGGGATCAGCTTGAGGCACAGGGCGAACAGGAGCAGGACGACGGGGGCGGGGAAGGCGAAGGTCCACCTCCAGCTGATGGAGGTGAGGATGCCCGACAGCAGCAGTCCGGCGGTGAAGCCGCTGGCGCCGAAGAGGGTGTAGACGGAGACGGCCCGCTCGCGTTCGGGGCCCTCCTTCATGACGGTGCACAGGATGGCCAGGCCCGTGGGGGCGGTGAGGGCGGCGCAGAAGCCCTTGACGAAGCGGGTGGCGATCAGGAGTGCGGGGTCGCTGCTGAGGGCGGCGGCCAGGGAGGCCGCGGCGAAGGCGAGCAGGGCGATCAGGTACATGCGGCGGCGCCCGGCCAGGGCGACGACGCGGGCACCGAAGAGCATGAGGGCGCCGAAGCCGAGGGCGAAGCCGGTCATGACCCAGTGGGCGGTGCTGGGCGCAAGGCCCAGGTCCGTCCCCACGGAGGGCAGGGCGACGACCGCGACCGAGACCTCCAGGGCGTCGATGAGCATGTTGCCGGCGAGGACGACCAGCAGGCCCCACTGACGGGGGCTCATCCGGCCGGCCGTGGCGGAGGCGGGCTGCGGCGGGGAGGACGAGGAGAGGGAAGAGGGCTTCATGGTCTGCTTCCGGGAGCCGGGGCTGGGGTCCGGGGTCGGCGCGGGAGGAACGGGGCCGGCGCGGGAGCCGGGCGGGAACGGCTCGAAGAGCGCCGAAGTGAGCCGGGAGAGCCGGGGGAAGACGCCGGGCCGGCCGCGGGCAAGGTCCGCGGCCGGCCTGCGCCGGGGGCCGGCCGGCGTGCCGGGGGTAACACGCCGGGCGGCCGGTCCGGGGGTCAGCCCAGGAGGGTGCCGCCGGTGGCGTCGATGAACGCGCCGGTGACCCAGCGGGCGTCGGCGCTCGCGAGGAAGGCGACGACGTCGGCGACGTCCTGGGGCTCGCCGACGCGGTTGAAGGCGGACAGGGCCGCCATCTGGTCGACGACCTCGGGGATGTCGAAGGCCGGGTTGCCGTTACGGGTGATGCCCGGGGCAACGCTGTTGATGGTGATGTTGCGCGGGCCCAGGAGCTTGGCGAAGTGGCGGGCGAGCTGCTCGACGGCGCCCTTGGTCATCGCGTAGGCGATCTCCTCGGGGTTGGCCACGCGGGTGAGGCCGGAGGAGATGTTGACGATGCGGCCGCCGTCGGGGAGGTTCTTCAGGGCGCGCTGGATGAGGAAGAACGGGGCCTTGGCGTTGACCGCGAAGAGCCGGTCGAACTGCTCGGGGGTGGTGTCCTCGGCGGCCACGCCACCCATGACGCCCGCGTTGTTGACCAGGATGTCGAGCGTGGTGGTGCCGGTGCGCTCCTTGAGGCCCTGCTCCAGGCCGAGGAAGAGCTCGTGGACGTCGCCGGGGACGCCGAGCTCGGCGCGGACGGCGAAGGCGCGCCCGCCGTCCTTCTCGATCGTGGCGACGACCTCGTTCGCGGCGTCCTCGTTGCTCGTGTAGTGGACGGCGACGAGGGCGCCCTCCTTGGCCAGGCGGATCGCGGTGGCGCGGCCCATGCCGCGGCTGGAGCCGGTGACCAGCGCTGTCTTGCCGCTGAGGCTGCCCATGTCTGTTCTCCCGTTCGTGGCTGGGGCGGTTGTCTGGTGCGTCGCCGGTTCGCCGAACCAGCGGGTGAGGGCCCGCGTGAGGCCCTCGGTGGGGGCGCCGCCCGCCGGAGCGGCCCACACCACGTGGCCGTCGGGGCGCACCAGCACGGTGGTGGCACCGGCGGGGGTGCCGCCGGTGGGACGGGCCGTGACGGTGCGGACCAGGCGGGACCACGGGGCGGCGGCGGAGCGCAGCAGGTCGCCGTGGCCGGCGTCGCCGGTGAGGTCCAGGAGGAGGCCGCCGCCGGGGCGCAGCAGCGCCGCGGTCGTGGTGTCCTCGCCGGAGTCCTCGCCCGGGTGCTGCGGGTCGCCGGTGCGCACCGGCCAGTGGGGCAGGCGCAGTCCGAGCAGGGGGTGGTCGCCGGCGCCGACGTCGTAGCGGACGTCGAGGCCGGAGATCATGCCGGCGAGGTGGCTGCGCACCTCGTCGTGCTCGTCGATGAGCTCGCCCATGACCTCGCGCGCGGCGTCGACCTCGGAACCGCCCAGCAGGAGCAGGGCCTGGGCGCGGATGTTGCTCAGGGTGCGCTGCCCGACGGCGTGGCGCTCGCTGTGGTAGCTGTCCAGGAGGCCCTCGGGGCCGCGTCCCTGGACCTGGGCGGCGAGCTTCCAGCCGAGGTTGAAGGCGTCCTGGAGGCCGAGGTTGAGGGCCTGGCCGCCGATGGGCATCTGCTGGTGGGCGGCGTCGCCGGCCAGGAAGAGGCGGTAGTCGCGGTACTGCTCCGCCTGGCGGGAGGCGTCGGTGAAGGCGTTGACCCACAGCGGGGTGCCGCCGCTGATGTCCTCGCCGGTGACGCGCTTCCACGCGTCGGCGATCTCGTGGAACTCCACGTTCTCGCTGCGGGGTTCGGCGGTGCTGCCGAAGTCGCAGACCATGACGCGGGTGACGCCGTCGGGGCGGCGCGCGGCGATGGCCAGTCCCCCAGGCAGGCGCTCGAAGCGGCGGCCGGGGATGTCGATGCCGTCGACGTCGGCGCGCAGGAGCTCGCGGCCGGCGGCGGCGCCGGGGAAGGCGAAGCCGCCCAGGCGCCGCACGGTGCTGTTCTCGCCGTCGCAGCCGACGACGCACTTGGCGCGCAGGTGTACGACCTCGCCGCCGGCCGCCACCTCGGCCTCGGCGTGGTCCCCGGTGACGGTCAGCCCGCGCAGCTCGTGGCCGCGCAGGATGACCGCTCCCAGGCCGGTCGCCCATTCCGCGAGCAGTTCCTCGGTGCGGATCTGCGGGACTTTCCACTGGCCCGGATAGGGGGTGGGAAGGGTGAGGTCGAGCGGGAGCCCGCCGAAGTGGCCCCGGGTCTCCTGCGGGACGGCGCCGAGGCCGTCGAGCAGGCCGCGGCTGTCGAGGATCTCCATGGTCCGGGCGTGCAGGGTCGAGGCCCGGGATTCGGTGGTGGGCTCGGTGAGCCGCTCGATGACGACGACGTCCGCGCCGGCCAGTCGCAGCTCGCCGGCGAGCAGCAGCCCGACCGGTCCCGCTCCGACCACGATCACCTGGGTTTCCGTGTACGTGCGGGCCATGGCGTTACGCCTGCTGCTCGGCGTAGGCCTTGGCGTGGCCGAGCGTGGCGCGGCTGTTGGTGCTCAGGGCGGTGTGGACGTACTCGCGGGCCTCCGCGATGCCGGCGTCCGGGCCGAGGATCTTGGTGATGTTCTCGGTGTTGAGGACGACGGTGTGCTGCGAGGAGGCGGCGACGCCGTCCGCGTTCTCGGCGAAGGTCCAGTAGCCCGTGTGCAGCGTCATCAGCGCCGGCAGGGTGACCTGCTTGTACGCGATCTTGTGCGAGGGGAAGGTGACGCGGAAGGACTTGGTGGTGTGGGTGGAGCCGTCCTTGGCGCGGGTGTCCATCTCCAGGGTCTGGAGGCCGGGGGTGTCCTCCTCCAGGCGGACCGTCGCCACGTGCGGGAGGCGCTCGGACCACAGGTGCGCCTCGTTGATGAAGTCGTAGACGTCCTTGGCGGAGCCGTTGATCTGGACGGTGTCCTCGAAGGAGAAGGTCACCTCCTCGGCGGCGTGGGCGAGTTCGACGTTGGTCTTGAGGGCGGCGAGCTCGGACCGGGAGTTGCGGTCGACGGCCTCGTCGATCCAGGCGAGCCCCTCGGAGTCGTCGTCGATCGCCCGGTAGTCGTGCAGGAGGCGGACGCGGGAGGTGGCCCCGTCCAGCGGCTCGATGATCCAGGTGCCGCCCATGGCGGCGACCGGCGGGGTGGAGACCTCCTGGCGGAAGATGATCGTGAGGGCCTTCTCGTCCAGGGTGCGGAACGACGTCCAGTTCTTGGCCTCGCCGTTGGCGGTGGCCCAGATGCGGATGCGCTCGGTGCCCTCGCCCTTCTCCACGTGGTCGACGTAGATGGTCGGCGGGAAGATCCGCGGCCAGTTGGCGACGTCGGCGATCAGGCGGTAGACGGCGGCGGCCGGGGCCGAGATCGTGATCTCGTGCTCCACCTCGCGCAGACCGGTCTGCGACATGCTGGGTGCTCCTCGGTGACGGTGCGGTGCGGGTGCGGTGGGGGCGCGGTGGGCGCGCGGGGATCCGGGAGGGATCCGGCGGGGCTTAGAAGTTGCCCAGGCCGCCGCAGACGTTGAGGGCCTGCGCGGTGATGGAGGCGGCCGTGTCGGAGGCCAGGTAGCCGACCAGGCCCGCGACCTCCTCGGGGGTGGAGTAGCGGCCGAGCGGGATCTTCGACTGGAACTTGTCGAGGATGGCGTCCTCGGAGGTGTCGTAGGCGGCGGCGTAGCCGGCGCGCACGCGCTGGGCCATCGGCGTCTCGACGTAGCCGGGGCAGACGGCGTTGACGGTGATGCCGGTGGGGGCGAGCTCGTTGCCGAGGGCCTTGGTGAAGCCGACGACGCCGTGCTTGGACGCGGAGTACGGGGCGCCCAGGACGACGCCCTGCTTGCCGGCGGTGGAGGCGATGTTGATGATGCGGCCGCGGCTCTTCTCGCGCAGGCCACCGGTGGTGAGGACCTCGCGGGTCAGGCGGAAGACGCTGTTGAGGTTGGTGTCGATGACGTCGTTCCACAGCTCGTCGTCGATGTCGGCGGTGACGCCGCCGCCGCTGCGGCCGGCGTTGTTGACCAGGACGTCGACGGTGCCGAAGCGGTCGACGGCGGTGGCGACGAAGGCGCGGACGGACTCGGCGGAGCGGACGTCGAGGGTGGTGCCGTCGACGTCCAGGCCCTCGTCCTGGAGCTGCTTGACGGTGGCGGCGACGTTGTCGGCGTTGCGGGCGCCGATGAAGACCTTGTGGTTCTGCGAGGCCAGGAGGCGGGCGACGGCGAGGCCGATGCCGCTGGTGGCACCGGAGACGAGGGCGACGCGCTGCTCGTGCTGCGACATGGTGGGTGGCTCCAAAGGTGGTGGCGCGGGAAGGGGCGGGCGTCCGCGGGGAAGGGCGTCACGGACGGGCGCGGAAGGGGTGGTGCGGGCGCCGGGCCGGCCGCCCGTCGGCGACGGGGGCGGCCGGCCCGGGGTGCTGCGCGCGGGCTTGCGTCAGGCGGCGGCCTGGAGCAGGCCGTTGACGTGGGCGACGAGGGCGCGCGGGGTGCGGTTCTCGGCGAAGGCGTCGTCGTCGAAGGCGACGCCGTACTCGCGCTCGATGCGGCCGCCGGTCTCCAGCAGGGCCAGGGACTCGTAGCCGAGCTCCTCGAAGTCGGTGTCGAGGATGTCGCTGTCGAGGTCGACGCCTTCATCGGCGCCGGCGCCTTCGAGGAGGATGCGCTTGAGGTCCTCGAGGGCGAACTCCTGGTGGGACATGCCGGTCCTTTCCTGGAACACGTAGGGAGGGTCGGGGGCGGCGGACGGCGCTGTCCGCCGCGGGAAGGCGAAGGGGCCTAGTCGACGGCGCGGACGACGACGGCGGAGTTGAAGCCGCCCTGTCCGCGGGCGATGACCAGCGCGGCGCGCACCGAGGCGGTACGGGCCTGGCCGGTGACCAGGTCGATGTCGTACTCGGGTGCGAGCGTGACGTTGGTGGTGGGCGGGATCAGGCCCTCGCGCATGGCCAGGACGGCGGAGACCACGTCCACCGGCGCGGCGCCGGAGTACAGGCGGCCGGTCATGGTCTTCGGCGCGGTGACCGGGACGCCGCCGGGGCCGAAGACGGCGGTGAGGGCGTCGGCCTCGGCGCGGTCGAGCTCGGGGCTGCCGGCGGCGTCGGCGAAGACGACGTCGATCTGCCCGGGCGCGAGGTCCGCGTCGGCCAGGGCGGTCTCGATGGCGCGGCGCAGGCCGCTCTCGCGGCCGCTGCCGGGCTTGGGGTCGATGGTGGCCCCGTAGCCAGCGATCTCGCCGTAGATGTTGGCGGCGCCGCGGGCGCGGGCGGCCTCGGCGTCCTCCAGGATCATCAGGGCGCCGCCCTCGCCGGGCACGTAGCCGCTGGCGTCGGCGTCGAAGGGCAGGTAGGCGCGCTCGGGCTCGTCGCTGGTGGTCATGCGGCCGCCGGCGATCTGCGCGACCCAGCCCCAGGGGCAGATCGAGGCGTCGAAGCCGCCGGAGAAGATGAGCTTGCTGCCCTTGCGGATCTGGCGGCGGGCCTGGGCGATGGCGTCGAGGCCGCCGGCCTGGTCGCTGACGACGACGCCGCTGGGGCCCCGCATGCCGTTGCGGATGGAGATCTGGCCGCTGTTGACGGCGTAGAACCAGGCGAAGGACTGGTACGCGCTGACGTACTGGCTGCCCTGGCTCCACAGCTTCTTGAGCTCGTTCTGGCCGAACTCGAAGCCGCCGGAGGTCGAGGCGGTCACCACGCCCATGTCGAACTCGGGGATGTCGCCGGGCCTGACGCCGGCGTCCTCGAAGGCGCAGTCCGCGGCGACCAGGGCCAGGCGCGTCATCCGGTCGGTCTGCGGGATGAGGCGGCTGGGCAGGTGGTCCTCGGCCGCGAAGTCGTGGATCTCGCCGGCGAGCCGGGTCGGGTACTGGGCGGCGTCGAAGCGGGTGACGGGCCCGATGGCGTTCTTGCCGATCCGGGTCGCGGCCCAGAACTCCTCGACGCCGAGCCCGTTGGGGGTGGCGACGCCGATGCCGGTGATGACTACCTTGGCGCTCACGCCAGGCTCCTCTCGGGACGGGCCAGCACCATCGCGCTCTGGAACCCGCCGAAGCCGCTGCCGACGGTCAGGACGGCGTCCGTGCGGTGGTCCCGGGCGGTGAGCGGGACGTAGTCCAGGTCGCACTCGGGGTCGGGGGTGTGCAGGTTGGCGGTGGGCGGCACCACGTTGTTCTCCATCGCCAGCACCGAGGCGGCGATCTCGATCGAGCCGATCGCGCCGAGCGAGTGGCCGACCATCGACTTGATGGAGCTGACCGGGGTGCGGTAGGCGTGCTCGCCGAGGCTGAGCTTGAAGGCGGCCGTCTCGTGGCGGTCGTTCTGCTTGGTGCCCGAGCCGTGCGCGTTGATGTAGTCGATGGCCTCGGGGTTCATCCGGGCCTCGGCCAGCGCGACGGTGATGGCCTCGGCCATCTCGCGGCCGTCGGGGCGCAGGCCCGTCATGTGGAAGGCGTTGCAGCGCGAGGCGTAGCCGGCGATCTCCGCGTAGATGCGGGCGCCGCGCTTCTTCGCGCTCTCCAGCTCCTCCAGGACGAAGCAGGCCGAGCCCTCGCCGAGGACGAAGCCGTTGCGGGAGGCGTCGAAGGGCCGCGAGGCGTGCTCGGGGTCGTCGTTGCGCGGGGTGGTGGCCTTGATGGCGTCGAAGCAGGCCATCGTGATCGGGGAGATCGGGGCGTCGGTGGCGCCCGTGATCATGATGTCGGCGGTGCCCTCGCGGATCAGCTCGACGGCGTGGCCGACGGAGTCGATGCCGGAGGTGCAGCCGGTGGAGACCACGGTGGCCGGGCCCTCGGCGCCGGTCGCCCAGGCGACCTCGGCGGCGAAGGAGCTGGGCACGAAGTGGTTGTAGAGGTGCGAGGGCGCATAGGTGTGGTCGACGAGGTCGAGGCGGCCGTCGTTGCTGACGACGCGGTACTCGTTGTCGAGACCGGTGGTGGCGCCCACCGCGCTGCCGATGGTCACGCCCGCGCGGTGCGGGTCGAAGCCGGCCAGGTCCAGGCCGCTGTCGGCCAGGGCCTCGCGGGCCGTGACGACGCCGAACTGGGCGGCGCGGTCCATGCGCCGGATCTCCTGGGGGGTGAGCCCGTGGAGCTCGGGGTCGAAGTCGGCCTCGGCCGCGACCTTGGAGCGGAACGGCGAGGGGTCGAAGAAGGTGATCCCGCGGGTCGCGGTGCGGCCCTCGCTCAGCAGGCTCCAGAAGTTCTTGGTGCCGATGCCTCCCGGAGCCAGGACTCCGATTCCAGTGATTACTACCCGGCGCCCCACTAGTGGTCGCCTCCCATCGTGTCGGCGGACGGCTTCACATGGCGGTTCACTTGGCTGCCGTCCAGGAGTAGAAGCGGGTGGCCATCGCGTCGGCCGGCGAACGCCAGGTCGCCGGGTCGTAGGCCTCGATGAAGGGCTTGAGGTCCTCGCTGATGCCGACGAAGCGCGGGTCGCTCTTGGCCTCCTCGATGAGCTGGCCGCCGTTGTCGGTGTCGAAGTCCTGGAGGTGGAAGTACAGGCCGCGGTACGAGAAGAGCTGGCGGCGGCGGGTGCCCATGCGGTGGGGCATCTCGGTGGCGTCGAACTCGCCGAAGAGGCGGGCGACGTCGGCGCTGGAGCCGGGCTCCATCCGGGCCACGATCAGGGTGCTGTGCATGAGGGTGCGGTCTCCTTGGCAGGGGTCGGTGGGGTGACGGCGGAGCGGTGCCGGGCGTCAGGCGCCGAGCGGGCTGCCGAACCAGCGCTCGAGGGCCATGGTCAGGTCGTGGTGGCTGCCGGGCGCGGCCCAGGCGACGTAGCCGTCGGGGCGCACCAGCACGGCGGAGGTGCCGCTCAGGCCGCTCGCGGCGGTGACGTCCCGGGGGGTGGCCGTGACGATGTCGACGCGGTCGGCCCAGCCGGCGGCGCGGGCGCGCAGGGTGGCGTTGTCCTCCAGGTCGAGCAGGACGGGCCGGGCGGCGCGCAGCAGTTCGGTGCTGCTGGTCTCGCGGCCGGCGGCGGTGCGCAGGGCCAGCCGGGGCATGCGCTTGCCGAGCAGCGGGTGGGTGCCGGTGCCGGCGTCGTACGTGATCTCCAGGCCGGAGACCATGCCGGCCAGGTGGCGGCTGACGACCTCGTAGCCGATGAGCTCGGTGAGGACGTCGCGCAGGGGCTGGACCTCGGGGCCGGACAGGAAGAGCAGGCCCTGGGCGCGGGTGTTCATCAGCAGGCGCTGACCGACCGGGTGGCGCTCGCCGTGGTACGTGTCGAGGAGGCCCGCCGGGGCCTTGCCCTTGACGACGGCCGCGAGCTTCCAGCCGAGGTTGACCGCGTCCTGGATGCTGGTGTTCATGCCCTGGCCGCCGGCCGGCAGGTGGATGTGGGCGGCGTCGCCGGCCAGGATGATGTTGCCGCGGCGGTACTCGGTAACCTGGCGGGTGGCGTCGCCGAAGGAGGACACCCACTCGGGCTCGCCGTGCGAGATGTCCGTGCCGGTCAGGCGCTTCCAGGCGGCCGCGACCTCCTCGTACGAGGGCGGCTCCGTGCGGCGCTGCGGCGGGGTGCCGCGCTCGCAGACGATGATGCGGGTGATGCCGCCGGGCAGCGGGCCCACCATCACCATGCCGCCGGGGAGGGTCTCCCCGATCATGCGCGGTTCGAGGTCGAGGCCGCGGACGTCGGCGAGGAACATCTCCATCGTGGCGGCGGTGCCGGGGAAGTCGAAGCCGGCCGCCTTGCGGATCAGGCTCCGGCCGCCGTCGCAGCCGACGAGGTAGCGGGCGGTGAGCGTGTGCTCGCCCTCGGGGCCGCGCACCTGGACCTCGACGCCGTCGCCGGTGTCCTTGACCGAGAGCAGCTCGTGGCTGCGGCGCAGGTCGGTGCCCAGGCTCGTGACCCAGTCCTCCAGCACGGTCTCGGTGTGGGACTGGGGAACGGACTTGGCGGCCTGGTGCGCGCCCTCCAGGACGCCGAAGTCGACGGGCAGGCCGCCGAAGTGGCCGACGTTGCTGGTCTCGACCTCGCCGAAGCGGGAGAGCAGACCGCGCTGGTCGAAGATCTCCATGGTGCGGGCGGTGAAGCCCAGCCCGCGGGATTCCCCGGTGCGCTTGGCGAGCCGCTCCAGGACGATGACCTCCACCCCTGCGAGCCGCAGTTCGCCGGCGAGCATGAGCCCGGCCGGACCGGCGCCTGCGATAATCACCGCAGCGTCCATGGACCTCTCCTTGCAGTTGGGTTTTTCCTTGGCGGAACCGCATCGGCGGCCGGATAGCGGCGGGCCGGTATACGACGGCAACAGTCCGGCGACTCTGGCGAACAGCTTCTTCAGCTTTTCCGTCATGGGTCAAGATGCGGTTTCTCAAAGCTCTGATGAGAAACTGTCAGGGAATTGCAAGATCCGCTCACGGGACCGATTTCCCTCACTGCGGCCCTTACCGGCGCCGTGCGACCCGGGATTTCCCGACAGCTCTGCGGACGTTACGAAAACTATTCTTCACCCGGCCCCGCCCGGTCAAGTGGCCCTAGTTCAGGGGACTGTGAAGTCTTGTCAGCACTTGGCAAGATCCGCTGCGGTCGCGTAAAAGAACGCGGATTCCGGCCCCTCCTCCGGCAGACTCGCGACGATGGCACGTACCGGCCTTATCGGCCGTAACGCGATGGGGGAAAAGAGATGCAGGAAGTGAACGGGGCGGCGGCGGACGGCTTTTCGGCGCCGTGCCGGGGGGCCGGCTGCACGGCGCGGGAGGCGGCCGGGCGCGGGAAACAGCACCGGCGCCCCGCGCAGGCGCCCGCGCTGCTGTGCGCGGTGTGCCGGGCGCGGCTGGGGCTGGAGCTGATGCGGCTGCCCGATCTGTACGAGGAGTGCGCCCTGGCCCTGGGGGCGTCCGGGCCGCGGCGGGAGAAGGTCTCGGGCGGCCCGCTGCCGGGCATGCCCTTCAACGCCACGGCGGCCGACGTGCGCGCCGCCGTCATGGGCGTGCTGGGCGCCTGGGCGGCGCTCGTGGTCCAGGAGCGGGGCGCGCCCGCCCCCCGCCGGGACGCGGCGGCCCTCTCGCGCTTCCTGCTCCAGCACGTGGGGTGGCTGGCCGCGCACTCGGCGGCCGGCGAGTTCTCCGAGGAGATCGCGCGGGTCGTGCGCAGGGCCCGGCGGGTCATCGACCCGGACGCGGCGCGGCAGGTGGCGGTGGGCGGGTGCGTGGAGCCCGGCTGCACGGGTTCCCTGACCGCGGCGGTACGGGCGCGGGCCCCGCACGAGCCGGCCGAGATCACCTGCGACGCGGACCCCGCGCACCACTGGCTGGGGCACCAGTGGCTGCAGCTGAGCCGCCGCGTGCGGCCGGGCGCCGGCGGCGCGCAGGAGGCGCGGTGGATCAGCGCGGCGGACATCGCCCGGCTGTGGGCCATGGCCCCCGGCAGCGTCTACCGCCACGCCAGCCAGTCCCAGTGGCGCCGCCGCACCCGAGCGGGCCGCACGTACTACTACGAGGGGGACGTACAGCGGTCGCTGGAGGGAAGGAAGGCGGGGGCGGCGAGCGCGGCGAGCTGAGTGGGGGCTGGTCGGCCCCGGCGCGTCCGCGCGGGGGCCGGCCGGCAACTGCCCTCCGCCGCAGCGGCGGTCAACCACCGCGGTACGGACCGGCGGTGCCGGACAGCGGAAAGGGCCGGTACGGGATGCGTACCGGCCCTTTCGGTGGGTGGAGAGTCGGAGGGTCAGAGACGGGACGTCTCGATCACCCGCGTCGTGGGGAGGAGCCCCGCGACGTGGGCCGCCTCGCCCGCCACCACGAGGCAGCGCAGCCCCCGCAGCCCCGGCAGGACGCCCGAGTCGATCAGATCCGGCACGTGCCGGGCAGCCACCCGCAGGACGCTCGCCCGCTCCTCGCGTACGAGGGAGGCCAGTTCGTACGGGGTGAGTTCACCGGGCGGGGGCAGGACCAGTCGCGCCCCGGCCATGAGCGGCGCCCACAGGGCCAGGGCGGCGCCGTCGGCGACCGCGGGTGCGTACGGCACGACCACGTCACCCGCGGTGACCGGCAGGAAGCGCCCGTCGGCGGCCAGGCGGCCGACGACGGCGTGCGGGACGTTCACGCTCCGCAGGACGTACGCGGCGTCGGCGTGCGTGACGTCCGATGCCGGCGGGAGGGCGGCTGCGGAGGAGGCCGGGGTGACGTCGGGGAGCACGGTCACCCCGGCGCCCCCGAACGCCCCCGCGAACAGCTCCTGCGTCACGACCACCCCGGCCCCGCTGTCATAAAGGGGCGCCATGCCGCCGCGCCGCACATGCTGCGGGTCCAGCAGGACGTACCCCGCACCGGCCTTGAGGACGCCGAGCAGGGCCACGAGCAGGCGCGCGGAGGATTCGAGGCACACGGCGACGACGTCGCGGTCCCGTACGCCGTGCGCCCGCAGCCGGTGCGCGAGGTCGTTCGCCCGCTGGTCGAGACCGGCGTAGGTCAGGACGCCGTCGTGGGCGCGGACGGCCGTGCGCGAGGGATGGACGGCCGCCTGCCGCGCGACGGTGCGGTGCACCGGGGCGGGGCCGGGGACCGACGCGGGTACCCGCGGGCCCCCCTCCCCGGCGGAGACGGGGGCCAGAGTGAGGGTGCTCATGCCGACAAGTCCTTCGTCCTTCGGTCGTCGGAGTTCCGCGGGAGCCGCGACAGCCCGGCTCAGTCCTTGATTTCGCAGATGACGGCGCCGGAGGAGACTGAGGCGCCGACTTCGGCGGTGATGCCCTTGATGGTGCCCGCGCGGTGGGCGTTGAGGGGCTGTTCCATCTTCATCGCCTCAAGGACCACGATCAGTTCGCCCGCGGCGACTTCCTGGCCCTCCTCGA
>NZ_RBAM01000023.1 GCF_003626645.1 Streptomyces klenkii
GTTCAAGGCGTACCACGTCGAGGGCACGTCCTGGGACATCTACGACCCGGTCGCCAACATCACCGCCGCCTGCAACTACGCGGCCGACAAGTACGGCTCGATGGACAACGTCAACTCCGCGTACTGATCCGGAGTCGGCAGTAGACGGCTGACAGCAGCCGGCTGATCACCACCGTGACGGCGGTGGCACCCCTGAGAAGGGGCGCCACCGCCCTCACGCGTGTGCGAGGAGGCATGGACGGCCCCGGAAGTGGCAAGCGGTGGATAGACGACCGATGAACACCGGAGGCACACGATGTTACGGAACACCCTGCCCCTGCCCCTGACGGCGGCCGCCTCGGCCGCGGCGATAGCGGTGGTGGCCGCCCTCGGCGCCGCGGGCACCGCCTCGGCCGCCCCGACAGCCGCCGGGAAGACGCCGACCTGCGACGTCTCCGGCCTCAAGGCCTCGCTGACGGACAAGGGCGGTCACCAGAACGGCATGTCCCACGAGGGGACCGTGCTGGTGCTGACGAACACGTCCGACCGCACGTGCGCCCTGCGCGGCTACCCCGGCCTGCAACTGGAGGACGCCCAGCACAACGCCGTCACGACGAACACCACTTGGGGGAGCACCTACTTCATCCCCGACCCCGGCAAGAACACGCTCCTCGTACGCCCCGGCGGTTCGGCGGAGGCCGCGCTGGCATGGGCGCACGCCGATGCCCCGCGCATGGTGCAGGCCGGCTACCTGCGGGTCACGCCGCCCGCCTCCCACGGCTTCCTGACGATCCCGTTCGAGAGGGTCGTGACCAACGGCGACCTGTCCGTCACCGCCTTCGCGCGCAGCATCGACGTTTCCTGATCGCGGAACCCGGCCCCGAGCGCTCCCTGTTGCCGTAGACCTGCCGCTCCGTAGACCAGCCACCCGTAGATCTGCCACCACGTAGAGATCCGCCGGCCGAAAGGGCACTCGTTCGGCCTAACGCGCGGTGCGCCGTCCGGGGTAAGTGACTGGTGGTACCCCACGGGTATCCGCGGCGTCCCGGATCCGCGATGCTCGCTTTTGCGAGCACCCGGCCCGGCGTACGGCAACAGGGGGCGAGATGAGCACACCCGCATCGATCCGCATTCTGCGCGGCACCGACCTGATGGACCTCTCCTTCGGCTTTCCCGGGCTGCGGCTCGACGACACGGCGGGCCGGCGGCGGCTGGTCCGCGCGGATCCGCAGCGGGACGGCCTGCTGGTCGTCACCTTCGGGCCGCAGCACGTGGTGGAACACGCGTTCAACGACCAAGTGCCGGGCGAATCCCGGGACCTGCCGGTGGACTCCAGGATCAGCGGCCGCAGCGTGCTGGTCTTCGAGGTCGGGCCGCAGGAGGCGATCGACTACACCGAGGACGGGCTGCTCGCCGCCATGGGCAGACTGCCCCTGCGCGTCGTCGACGCGGCCCGGGAACCCGAACGGCAGCCCCTCACCGTGACCGTCCGGCCCGCCGGCGTGGAGGGGACGTCCGGCGAAGACGAAGGCGGAGGCGAAAGCGCGGGCGGCCGGGGTGCCACGGCCAGGACCCTCGCGCTCGTACGCCTGCTGCGCACCACCGCCGAACTCACGGCGCGCTACGGCCTCCGGCCCACCCTCGAAGCGGCCGCCGCGGCAGGAGCGGTCATCGAGCCGTCCGATGCCGACGACGATGCCGGCTCCGAGGAGGTGGCAGCGGTGGCGGCCGCGGGCCCCCAGGATCCGCTCGCCGACCCCGATCACCCCGCCACGGGCATCGAACTGCCCTACCGGCTCTACCTCTCGCCCTCCCAGAAGGGCCGCTGGATCCACCGCGGGGCGGTTCCCGACCCCGGGCCGGGCGAGCGCGTCGAGCTGTGGCACACCAGGCTGGACGGCACCGGAGTGCGCGCTCTGTGGGACAGGGAGGGCGGCCGCGGGCCCGGCCCCGTCGAACCCCCGCCCTTCCGGCAGGCGCTCCTGCCCGAGGACCGGCACGACATCGTCGACCTCACCTCCAACGCCGGTCTCCGCAAGCCCGGCGGGCAGCCCTACGTCCCGAAGCCCGTCGACGTGAGCGTGCTGATGCTCTCGGCCGTCGGCGGCTGGCTGGACAGCCTCGGGACCTGGCCCGAGCGCCCCGCCGGCATCTCGCTCTCGGAGTGGCGCAACCGTACGTCGATGGGCCGGGACCACTACGTCCGGGTGATGCGCGAGGGATTCCTGTGCCCCTTCGGGCACAAGGCGGTCCTGGTCACGGTCACCGAGCGGAAATTCGGCGACCCCCGCGCCGCCTATCTCAACCAGCGGGAATTCGTCGTGGTCCGCGAGCCCTTGCGCACGTACGACCCCTCGGTTCCCCTGCCGGGCAGCGCCGATCCGGGCAGCCCGCTGACGAACATGCTGTTCCCGTTCCGCAGCGTTCGCATCGGCACGGTGGTGACGCCGGACCTCGTCCCGCCCGCCGACCGGCAGAAGTTCTTTCCCGCGACACGGACCGAGGATCCGTTCCGGTTCGCGGTCACCGCGGTGGACCACAGCGGGCGCATCGTGGAATTCCGTACGCCCCTGCAATTCCTCGACGAAGCCAAGGCGTCCGGTGGCGAACTCGCCCGCGCCGTCAACGAGTACAACGCCCTGGACAGCAACCCGCCCACGGCCGCCACCCCCGCCACGGCCGTCGAGGTCCCCACCCTTACCGGCGCCGACCTGCTCGGGCAGACCGTGGCGCTCGCCCCCACGCAACTGGCCGACGACACCAGCCTCGACGTGGCACAGATGGTGTGGGGCATGGCCGCCCCGCCCGCCCTCGCCGACCCCGCTCCCGGCGATCCGGCCCGCTCGAAGAGCGCCCAGTTCCTCCCGCAGCTGCGCTGGGCCCACGCCACCGTGCCCGCCGTCAAGGCGCTCGCCGGCGGGGACGCCACCGTGCCCGTGGCCTACGCCAAGCGCTACGCCCTCTCCGGCTTCTCGCAGGCCGCCGACCCCGTCCGCCTGCCCAACAAGGGCCAGGTCTTCCTCAGCCTGCTTACGCCCACCGGCAATCCGCTCACGATGGACTTCCAGCAGCAGAGCGACCGCGCGGGCGGGCTCTCGGCGCCCAGCATCGCCGTGGCGGGGCTGTCGCGCCTGACCGGTCCCGTCTCCGGCGTCGCGGACGCCCTCCACACGGACCCCCTGGACCTCATCGCCAACGGCACCTTCCAGCCGGACAAGTACTTCCGCCCGCTGGACGCCATCGACAAGATCGGCCCCAGGCTGCTGGGCCTGATCCCGCTCGCCCAGGTGATCAAGCTCGTGGACGGGCTGGACAAGCCGCTGAAGGTGCCGAACTTCTTCACCGAGACCATCACGGCCGTCACCGGCTTCCTCTCCGACCTGCAACGCGTCCGCGACCTGATCACCCACGAGATCGACCGCTACCCGGCCGCCGCGCGCCGCGTCGCCGACACCGCGGAGGTGTTCGTCAGGACCGTCGGCGACTTCATCGCGCAGCGGCTCCCCGGGCGCACCGCGCCCCCCACCACCTCGATGCAGGACGTCGACAACGCCTTCAACGCCTTCAGCGCCGCCCTGACCGACCTCCTGAACGCCCTGCCCGCCGACGCGGACCCCGGGGTCCGGGCCCTCCTGGCCCGCGTACGGCAGCAGGTCGCGACGTGGACCACCGGCGCCGGGCAGGCGATCGCCCTCCGCGAAGCCGTCCAGCGGGCGGCCCAGGGCGCCAAACTCCCCGAGACCGTCAACGCCCGCCTGGAGTGGAACCCCGAGATCCAGCAGTTCCCGGCGACCGACCCCGTCTTCGTGCCCGAGCCCGGCGGCCGCTTCTCGATCATCGTCGACGTCCGCGGATCACTGCGCTCCGACCTGACCGTCGGCGCGGACATCACGTGCAGCCTGGAGAAGTTCAGCCTCCTGCTGATCCCGCCGCCGTTCCGGGTCCTCAAACTCACCTTCAAACACGTCCGCTTCAGCATGCGCGCCGGCAAGAAGCCCGACATCGACGTCGTCCTCGACAGCATCGACTTCATCGGGCCCCTCTCCTTCGTGCAGACCCTGCGCCGGCTCATCCCCGTCGACGGCTTCAGCGACCCGCCGGGCATCCAGGTCACCCCCTCGGGCATCACCGCCCGCTACGCACTGCCGCTGCCCAACCTCGCCATCGGCGTGTTCAGCCTGGAGAACCTGCGCCTGGGCGCCTACCTCGACCTGCCGTTCATCGGCCGCACCGTCGAAATCGGCTTCTTCTTCTGCACCCGCCAGGCCCCCTTCCGGCTCACCGTCTCCCTCCTCGGCGGCGGAGGCTTCTTCGGCATCGTGCTGACCCCGGAGCGGGTGGCCGTGCTGGAGGGCGCCCTGGAGTTCGGCGCCGCGCTGTCGATGAACTTCGGAGTCGCGAGCGGCAGCCTGTCAGTGATGGCGGGCATCTACTACCGCCTGGAGCTCGGCACGGGCGGATCCCGGCTGACCGGCTACTTCAGGGCCCGGGGCGAGGTCGACGTCCTCGGCATCGTCTCCGCCTCCATCGAGATCTGCCTGGAGCTCACCTTCGAGCCGCCCAACACGGTCTCGGGACGCGCCCGGATCTCCGTCAGCATCCACATCGGCTTCTGGTCGCAGTCGGTCACGATCGAGTGCGAGAAGCGGTTCGTGGGCTCCGGGAACTCCCTGACCCCGCTGACCGCGGGAAGCGCGGCGAGCGCCGAGGCGGCCGGAGCCGGCCGACCCGTCACCTTCGCCGAAATGATGGCGCCCTACACCGACCCGGTCACCGGCGCCCGGCGCGACCCCGTCGCCGAGTACTGCACCGCCTTCGCGGAAGTGAGCTGAGCCATGCCCGAGACGATCCGGTGGACCGTACTGCCCGACGGGACGGCAGCCGGCGGAAAGCTCCGGCTGACCGTCCTCGTCAGCCCGCGCCTGACCGGAGCCGACACCCTCAAGTCCTTCCCCGGCTTCAAGGACGACTGGCCGAAGACCCTGCGCGACTACGCGGCCGCCCTCCAAGTGGAGTTCCGGAGCCCCGGCGGGACCACCGTGACCGTGCCCACCCAGCCGCAGACCGACCGCTTCCCGCCCGCCGACAGCGCCCTGTGGCCCCAACTGTTCGGCCCCGACACGAAGGTGAGCCCGCCCCCCGGCGCCCTCGCCGCCGCCCCCGCCGGACCACCCGCACTGCGCTCCTTCCCCAGCAGGGCCGTCCACGAGCAGATCACCGCGCTGTACGAGGCGGCGGCGACCGCCACGGCCCACCGCCGGGCGTTCCCCGGCACCGGCGGCGATCCGCAGCTCGGGGCGGCCGCCGCGACCGCTGAGAGCCCGGCCGCCCAGGACCCGGTCGGCGAGGCCCCGGGGAGCTGGGACCATCCGCGGACACAGGACTTGACGGGCAACCTCACCCGGACCGTCCGGGCCTTCTCCAGCGACGTCGCCACCCTCTACGGCCGGCTCGACCGGCTGATCCAGGTGCCGCCCGGCGGCGGAGGCCCCCACGCCGCCGCGCCCCCCGACCCGTTCAGGCCGCTGTGCATCGACCGCACCGGGCCGGAGTACAAGAACGACCGCGCCCTGCTCGCACTCGCCGAGGCGTACCGCTTCTACGACCGCGCGACCCTCGCGAAGCCCCCCGTACCACCGGCCCGGCAGGCCGGCGACGCTACTTCCGTTGCTCCTGCCGCGCCACCTCCGCCGGCTTCTCCGCCCACGCCGCCCGACTTCGACTTCCACGGGGCCTGCGCCCTCCTCGCCGACTACCCGGAGCTCCTGCGCCGCTTCGGACTGGCCCTCGACCTCCTGGTCACGCCCCCGCCCGGGCTCGCCGACCAGTGGCAGGCCCGGGTCTCCTTCACCGCCGCGCACGAGGAGCTCAACACCGACAAGAAGCTGCGCCCGTGGACCGTGCTGCGCCACGCCGCGGGCCGGCGCTTCGAGGCGTACGCGGCCGACGACGGGCTCCACGGCCACCGGATGCTCAAGCTGGGCGCCGACGAGGTCCACACCCTCGACCTCGACGTGGACGGCGCCGCGATGAAGTACGTGGAGTTCTCCCGCATCGTCGACCAGGTGCTCACCGGCGTGAGCGACCCGGGCCACGCGTCCTCCGGCGAACCCACCGCCCTGCCGGCCCTGCACGGCGCGGGCCTCA
Organism: Streptomyces klenkii; assembly: GCF_003626645.1. Classification (GTDB taxonomy): domain Bacteria; phylum Actinomycetota; class Actinomycetes; order Streptomycetales; family Streptomycetaceae; genus Streptomyces; species Streptomyces klenkii. The sequence goes on from NZ_RBAM01000023.1 coordinate 6,127, forward strand.
CCGTCCTCTACGAGGGCCGCGACGCCTCCCTGGCCGACCAGATGGCGGCCGACGCCCATCACACGGCCGGAGTCGGCCCGGACGGCCGGCCGGTCGAGGCCGCCGTCCTCGACGCCGCCCACCTCGTCCGCGGCTACCGCGTGGACGTCGGCGTCGTCGACACCGCCACGGGCCGCGTCACCACCTGGTACCCGCTCTGCGCCCGCACCGGCGACTACGCCCTCAGACCGCCCGGCAAGCCCGCCGTTCCCATCGCGGCGGCCCCCGACGAAGGCAGCGTCAAGGCCACCGCCGTCACCGGGGACAAGACCGGCGCCAACCAGCTCTTCGTCCACCAGGCCCTGTTCGGCTGGCACGGCTGGAGCCTGGCCGCGCCGCCGCCCGGCCGGACGATCGGCGCTGGCAACGAGCCCGAGGTGCCCAACCCGGAGGTGTCGGACAAGTTCCCGCTGGACGCCACGTTCCGGCCGACCGCCGGCACCCTGCCCGCCCTGCGCTACCGCCGCACGTACCGGCTGCGCGCCCGCCTCGTCGACCTCGCGGGCAACAGCCTTGCCCCCGCGGCCCCGGCCGTCGAGGGCACCGCGACCGACCCCGTCACGTACGCGCGGTGGGAGCCCGTACCGCCGCCCGCGATCGTGCCGAAGTGGCCGTTCCTGGAGGGCGAGTCCGAGCCGCGGCTGGTCATCCGCAGCACCGTCGACGAGCACGGCACGCCCATGTCACCGCTGGAGTGGGCGACGCGGCGGAACGGCGAAGTCCCCGACCACGGGCCGGGCGACCCCCTCGACGGCCCCGACCGGCGCTACCGCTCCTTCGACGAACGGCACGTCAGCCCGCCCAAGACCTCCCTGCTCATGGCCGAGCAGCACGGGCAGTACGACGGCGTCTTCGGGCCGGGCAAATCCGCGGACGTGCGGAGCGAGTACTTCGCCGCCGCCTCCCGCGAGGCCGGCACCTACCTCGACACGGTCGTCCGCCTCGCCGAGAACCCGCGCATCGCCCGCGACCTGAAGGCCGCCCACGCCATCCACGTCGTCAAGCACAACCCGCACGACACCTCGGCCCTCACCGAACTGCCCGTGGTCCGCGGCGCCGGCCTCAAGCAGGGCGAGTACGTCATCCACAGCGCCGATCAGCTGCTCCTGCCCTACCTGCCCGACGTCCTGGCGCGCGGCCTCTCCCTGCGCGGGCTGCCGGGCGCGCGCCCCAACGAGACGTACGCGTTCACCGGGCCCTGGCCGCAGGCACGGCCCCTGCGGCTGAGAATCGAGGAGGGCGACGGCCCGCCGTCGCAGGGGGCGGGCGGCGTCGTGACCGTCTTCCTGCCCAAGGGCGAGACCGCGACCGTCCGCATGAGCTGCCGGGTCGACGCAGCCGACCTCGACCTCTTCCGTGCCTGGCGGATCCTGACCGGATCGGCCCTGTGGAACGACCCCGTGCGGCTGCCGCAGCCGCAGAAGGACGAGCTGACGGCCGCGGCCGCCGGCGGCGAGAACTGGATGATCACCCCGTGGGTGGAGGTCACCCTCGTCCACGCCGTGGAACGGCCGCTGGAACCCCCTGTGCTGGGGGAGCTGACGTTCTCCCGCGACGCCGGCCGGACCTTCGCCACGCTCTCCGGCTCCCTGCGCACCCACGCTAAGAGCACCGGGCGGGTCGACCTCGACGCCACCTGGACGGAGTGGCACGACGATCCCACCGAGCCGGAGCCCCGGCAGATCGCCGGGCACGACCACATCGGCGAGATCACGGTGGAGCCGTTCGACAACGACATCAGGCTCAGCGACTTCCGGCACGGCGACGTCCGCCACGAGTTCCGCGACACCCGGCACCGCAACGTCACCTACACCCCGACCGCGACCACCCGCTTCCGCGAGTACTTCCACCCGGCCATCACCGACCGCACCGAACTCATCACCAGCCCGGGCCCCGGCAGCACCGGTCCCTCCGGCAAGGGCTGGGCCGTGCCCGGCACGCGCCGTCCCGAACCGCCCGTGATCAGCCACCTCGTGCCCACCTTCAGCCGGCAGCGCACCGTCGACCACGCCCTCCACCGCGTCACCCGCACCCGGCGGCACGCCGGCGTCCGCGTCTACCTCAAGCGCCCCTGGTTCTCCTCCGGCGACGACGAACTCCTCGCCGTCGTCCTCGACCCGGGCAGCAAGCTGCCCGCCGAACTGGTCACCCGCTGCGGCACCGACCCCGTATGGGCCGACGACTCCGTCCTGCCCCGCCTGCGGCCGGCCAACTTCCCGAACGCCGAACGCACCGCCACCGGCGTGCTCGCCGAGCAGGCCGGCGACGCGCCCGTGACCGTACCGCTGGCGCTCTTCCCGCCCGTCTTCGACCGCCGGCTCGGCCTGTGGTCCTGCGACATCGACGTCGACCTCGGCGACCTCGCCGACAGCCCCGCCTACTTCCCGTACGTGCGCCTGGCCCTCGCCCGCTACCAGCCCTTCTCCCTCGACCCCCTGCACATGTCGAAGGTCGCCCTCGCGGAGTTCGTCCAGCTGCTGCCCGACCGCACCGTCACCGCCGCCATGGCCGCCACCGGCAATCAGATCCACCTCGAACTGACCGGACCGGCCGCCCCCAACGCCCTCGGCGCGCTCGCGGGCACGGGCCAGGCGGGGATGGCGGCGAGCCGCCGCGTCGTCGCCACGGTGCAGAAGCGCGGCCGCGGCGCCGGCGACCTCGAATGGGCGGCCGCCGCCCCGGCCGTCGAACTGACCTGCACCGCCCGCGGCACGGGCTTCGCCTGGACCGGCGACCTCACCCCGCCGGCCACCGCCCTGTTCACCGACTACCGGCTCCTGATCGAGGAACACGAGACCTACCTCACCGACCGTGCCACGGCCACCGGCACGGTCACGGCCGGGGGAGCCGACCGGCCGGTGGCGCGCCGGCTCATCCACGCCGACTACTTCGGCCTGACGGTGTCGTTGCTCGGCCGGATCGTCTTGGAGGAGTGAGGGGGAGAGGCGGGCTGAGGGGGTGGGGCGCTCAGCCAGCGTCGGATCGCCTCGGCCGTCGTGGGCGCGTGCTGCTCGTTGATGCTCCAGTGGTCGCCGGGGACGGTCACGGCGACGTGCGGTGACGGCCAGGACGCCGGAGGGAACTCCGGGAGCCGTTCGGCGGCGCGGATCAGCAGCGTGGGAACGTCCGCCGGCTCCGGGCGCCAGCCGCGGGTCATACGGGTGTAGGCGCCCAGGGCGGCCATGGCCATGTCGTCCACGGCGGCGTCGAACGGCTCGCCCAAGCCGAGCGGGAGGCGGGCGAGCATGCCGGACAGCCACGGCTCGGCCTCGTGCTCGGTGGTGACGGGGTAGGTGTCGACGAGGACGAGGCCGGCCGGCGGCCTGCCGGAAGCGGCGAGCCGAGCGGCCACCGAGTGCGCGGGGCAGCCACCCATCGAATAGCCGAGGACGGCGTACGGGCTGTCGCCGACGCGCTCGCGCACGGTGGCGGCGTGGAGCTCCACGAGGGTCTGCCAGTCCCGGGCGACGGCCTCCCCGTCGGCGACCCCGGGATGCCGGATCTCGACGACCTCGCGCTCACCCGCGAAGCAGGAGGCCAGCGCCGCGTACCAGGGTGCGCCGAAGTTGGGGGAGAAACCCGGGAAGCACACGAGCAGCGGACTGCCGTCGCCTTCCGCCAGTTCGAGCGGCGCGAGCGCGTGCTGCGCGCCGGCGGCGCGGTCGAAGGCGGGGACGGCGAGCGACGCGGTCATCAGCAGGCGCATCGCCGCGACGGCATCGCCGGTCTCGCACACCCGCCGGTAGAGGGAGGCGAGGGTCTGCGGCGGGCGCGCGGCGGCCTGCTGCGGGCGCGGTGCGGTTTGCGGTGTGACAGGTGGTGCGGTTCGTGGTGCGGCAGCGGTTCCTTCCGGCAGGGCCGGGGCGAGTTCCTCGTGCAGGCGGCCGGCCAGCTCCGCCGTGCTGGGGTGATCGAACGTGATGGTCGCGGGCAGCGGCAGGCCGGTCAGCATGCCGAGCCGGTTGCGCAGCAGCACCCCGGTCAGCGAGTCGAAGCCCAGCTCGGTGAAGGCACGCCCGGCGGCCACGGCTGACGCTTCCGGATGCCCGAGTACGGTGGCGACCTCCGCTCGGACCAGCTCCAGCAGGGCAGGCGCCCGTTCGGGCACGGGCAGCGCCGCGAGCCGTTCGCGCCACGCGCCGGGCGACTCGGCGGGGCCGACGCCCGTCGCTTCGCTCCCGGATCGCGCGGCGACCGGGCGGGCCGCGCGCAACAGCCCCCGCAGCGGCGGCGGGACGGGGACCTGTCCGGAACGGTTCAACAGCAGCGGCGCGAGCACCGGCTCGCCGCTGCCCAGTGCGGCGTCGAACATCGCCAGCCCCTGCGCGGGGGACACCGCGCTCAGCACGCCGCGGTTCTGCCGGTCTTCGGGGCGGTTGGTGCGCGCCGCCATGCCTTCCCTGTCCGCCCACGGCCCCCACACGAGGGAGAGCGCGGGGAGGCCGAGGGCCGCGCGGTGCTGTGCGAGGGCGTCCAGGAAGGCGTTCGCCGCGGCGTAGCCCGCCTGGCCGGGGTTGCCCAGCACGGCAGCCGCCGAGGAGAACAGGACGAAGTGCGCCAACGGCAGTTGCCGCGTCAGCTCGTGCAGAAGCCACGCCGCGTCCGCCTTCGGCCGCAGCACCGCCGCCAGCCGCCGGGGCGTCAGCCTCTCCAGCACCCCGTCGTCCAGGACCCCGGCGGCGTGCACGACGCCGGTCAGCCGGGAGGCGTACGTCCGGACCACGGCCGCCAGCCGGTCGCGGTCGGCGGCGTCGCAGGCGAGGACGTCCGCGCTGGCACCCGCTTCCTCCAGCGAGGCTTGCAGCCGTCGCGCGCCCGGAGCCCGGAGGCCGTGACGGCTGAGGAGCACCAGATGCCGGATGCCGTGCCGGTCAACCAAGTGCCGCGCGAGCAGCCCTCCGAGGGACCCGGTGCCGCCGGTGATCAGCACGGTGCCGTCGCCGAAGGCCGCTTGGGCCCCGTTGCCGTTGCTGTGTGCCGTCAGGCGGGGAACCTTCACGGTGCCTGCGGCGAGGGAGAGCTGCGGTTCGCCGGTAGCGAGGGCCGCAGGCAGCAGCCGCAGGGCCCCGGGCCGCCCGTCGGTGTCCACGAGCACGACCCGCCCGGGATACTCCGCCTGCGCCGAACGCACCAGCCCCCACACGGCGGCAGCGGCCAAGTCCGGTACGGACGCGGTGGCGTCCCGGGTCACCACGACGAGCCGCGCCCCGGGAGCCGCCGGTCCGGACAGCCGGTCTTGCAGAAGAGCGAGTGCCCGAGCGGTCAGGGCGTGCGTCCCGGCGACCGGACCGTCGCCCTCGGGCGAGCCGGAGAGGGAGACGACGACTATCTCGGGGGCGGCCCCTGAGGGCACGGAAGGTGAGACGAAAGGTGAGGCGGGGAAAGCGGAACGGAGATTCAGATCGTCGGGCGCGCCTAGGGAAAAGGCTGGTGCCGCGCCGGTGCCCGTGGGGACAGTGACCCACCGTGGAGCGTAGAGCTCCCCGGTCCGGCCCGCTCCCGCGGATTCGGCCGGGCCCCGCACCGGCCGCGTGGTCAGGGACTCCACCCGGGCCACCGGCTTCCCCGCGGGATCGGCGAGGTCCACAGCGATGGTGTCCGTACCGGTGGAGCGGACCCGTACGCGCAGTGCCGTCGCGCCGACGGCGTACACGCTCACGCCCCGCCAGGCGAACGGCATCCGGGCGGGCCCGCCGCCCGGCGCGGCGAGGAGCGTCGCATGCAACGCGCAGTCCAGCAGGACGGGATGGATGCCGTACTGCCCGGCCTCTTCCCTCGCGCCCTCCGGCAGCCGTATCTCGGCGAACACCTCACCGTCCGGCCTCTTCCAGAGGGCCGCGACGCCCTGGAAGGCGGGCCCGTACGCGTAACCGGCACCGGCCAGCCGCTCATAAGCGTCGGTGAGATCCACAGGCACGGCACCCGGAGGCGGCCAGGTCCCGGCGGCGTTCCCGCGCTGCTCGCCGGGGCTCCCGGCAGCAGGGCCGAGCCGCCCGGTCGCATGGTGCGTCCAGGCGCCCAGCGCGCCCGCCTCCTCCGCGCGGGAGTGCACCTCGGCGGCGCGTCGGCCGGACCCGTCCGGCTCACCCACGGACACCTGCACCTGGACACGGCCACTGCCACCACCATCGCCACCGTGCAGCGACATCGGCAGCGGGGACAGTTGGACGAAGTCCTCCAGGGCCTCCAGCCCGCACGCGTCCCCCGCTTGGAGCGCCATCTCGGCGAACACGGAGGCCGGTACGAGTGTTTGCCCGGCGACGACGTGATCGCGTAGCCACGGCTGGACCGCGGTGGACAACAGGCCGGTGCACAGCAAGCGCTCCGTGCCGGGCAGAGTCGTCACCTGCGTCAGCAGGGGGTGGCCGTGCGCACCGCCCGCGGTGGGCGACGGGGTGCCGGGGCCGGACAGCCAGTAGCGCCGCCGCTGGAACGGATACGTCGGCAGCTCCACCCGCCGCGCGCCGCTGCCCGCGTACACCCCCTGCCAGTCCACCGGCAGGCCGTGCACATGCAGCCGCCCGAGCGCCGTCAGGACCTCGACCGGTTCCCGCGCGCCGGATCGCACGACGGCCGTGAACATGCGCCCCTCACCGGCGAAGGCGCCCGCTGCCGCCGCGGTGAGCTGCGCGCCGGGGCCGACCTCCGCGAACGCGGTCACACGCTCCTCGTCCACGAGCCGCCGTACGACGTCCCCGAACCGTACGGTCCCGCGCGCATGGCGCACCCAGTACGCCGCAGAGCGCAGATCGTCCCCGGCGGCCGGACGCCCTGTCAGCGCCGACATCACGGGGATGCGCGGCGGCCGGTACGCGAACCGGGCCGCAACCCGGCCGAACTCGGCGAGCATCGGATCCACCAGCGGCGAATGGAAAGCGTGACCGGTCCGCAGCCGCGTCGTACGGCGCCCGCGCGCGGCGAAGCGGGCCGCGACGGCGAGCACGGCCGCCTCCTCCCCGGAGAGGACGACCGACCGCGGACCGTTCACCGCAGCGACGGCAACGCGCTCGCTCGGCCCGCCGGAGGCCGCCAGTGACTCCACGGCCTCCACCGCCTCCTTCTCGGAGGCGTTGACCGCCACCATGGCCCCGTTCCCGGGCAGCCCCCGCATCAGCCGGCCCCGCGCCGCGACCAGCGTCACGGCATCCTCCTCCCGCAGAACGCCCGCCGCATGCGCGGCCGCCACCTCCCCGACGGAGTGCCCGGCCAGGACGTCCGGCCGTACGCCCCACGACTCCAGCAACCGGAACAGCGCCACCTCGAAGGCGAACAGGCCCGCCTGCGCGAAATCGGGACGCTCCAGCAGCGCGGCGTCGCCGCTGCCCTCCTCCGCCCACAGCACGGCACGCAGGGGCCGCCCGAAGCCCCTGGCGCACCCGGCTTCTCCCTCCTCCTCGGCGTCGAACCGTTCGCACAACGCGTCGAAGGCGGCGGCGAAAGCCGGGAAGGCACCGTGCAGTCCCCGCCCCATGCCGGGCCGCTGCGCCCCCTGGCCGGTGAACAGCAGCGCCAGCCGCCCCGGGGAAGCCGGCTCTTCCCCGGAGCCGGGCCTGTCGGCCTCGCCGAGCGCGTCCAGTGCGCTCAGCAGCGCCGCGCGGTCACCCGCCGGCACGGCCGCACGGTGTGCGAGCGCGGCCCGGGTCGTGGCCAGGGAGAATGCGACGTCCAGCGGGCGCAGCCGCGGCTGCTGCCGCAGCAGGGACGCGGTCCGGCGGGCCTGCGCGCGCAGGGCCTGCGGGTCGGCGCCCGACAGCACGAGCGGCGGCACCGCCTTCCGAGGCTCTGCCGGCTGAGGCCGCGGCCCGGGCAGCTCCGGCCCGGCGAGCTCCGGCCCGGCGGTCTCTTCGACGGCCTCCTCCAGGATGACGTGGGCGTTGGTCCCGCCGATGCCGAACGCCGACACCCCGGCCCGTCGCGGCATCCCGGGCGCGGGCCGCCACTCCTCCTCCCGGACCGGCAGCCGTACGCCGCCCTGCGACCAGTCCACGTGCGGGGACGGCTCCTCGCAGTGCAGGATGCGCGGCAGCCGCCCGTGACGCATCGCCTGGACGGTCTTGATGACACCGCCGACCCCGGCCGCGGCCTGGCTGTGCCCGATGTTGGACTTCAGCGCGCCGAGCCACAACGGCCGGTCGCCGGGCCGCCCTTGCCCGTACACGGCCGCCAGCGCCCGCGCCTCCACGGGGTCGCCGAGGGCCGTGCCGGTGCCGTGCGTCTCGACCGTGTCGATGTCGGCCGGGGACAGCCCCGCGTCGGCCAGGGCCCGGCGGATCACCTGCTGCTGGGCCGGACCGCTGGGTGCGGTCAGCCCGTTGGAGGCGCCGTCGGAGCCGACGGCCGAGCCGCGGAGCAGGGCCAGCACCGGGTGGCCGTTGCGCCGCGCGTCGGACAGCCGCTCCAGCAGCACCACTCCCGCGCCCTCGGCCCATGCGGTGCCGTCGGCCGCGGCCGCGAACGGCTTGCACCGGCCGTCCGGCGCCAGGCCGCGCAGCCTGCTGAAGGCGACGAACGGCGCCGGCGTGGCCATCACGGTGACGCCCCCGGCCACGGCCAGCGCGCACTCTCCGGAGCGCAGCGCCCGCGCGGCCTGGTCCATCGCCACCAGCGACGACGAGCAGGCGGTGTCCAGCGTCACGGCGGGCCCGTGCAGACCCAGGGTGTACGCGATGCGGCCGGACGCCACGCTGCCGGACGAGCCCAGCGCGAGATGCGCCTCGAGGTCGTGCGGACCGTGGTGCAGGAAGCGGGCCGCGTAGTCGTCGTGCATCACGCCGATGAAGACGCCGGTGTCGCTGCCGCGCAGGGTCGCGGGATCGATGCCCGCCCGTTCGCAGAGCTCCCACGTGGTCTCCAGCAGCAGCCGCTGCTGCGGATCCGTGGCCAGCGCCTCGCGCGGGGACATCCCGAAGAACGCGGCGTCGAAGTCGGCCGCCCGGCGCAGGAATCCGCCGCGCCGGGTGACGGAGGTGCCGGGTTGGTCCGGGTCGGGGGAGTAGAGGGAGCCGAGGTCCCAGTCGCGGTCCTCGGGGAAGTCCGAGGTCGCGTCGGCCCCGTCCGTAACCAGCTGCCACAGCTCCTCGGGGGAGGTGACGTCCTCCCCGTCGCCCGGGTACCGGCACGCCATGGCGACGATGGCCACGGGCTCCTGCGAGAGCGTACGCGGCCCCCTGCCGGTGGCCCGGGGCGCAGGCGGTCCGGGCAGCGGCCCGCCCGGCAGCGTCGAATGGAGGAACCCGGTCACGGCGGCGGGCGTCGGGTGGTCGAACACCAGGGTGACCGGCAGCTCCAGGCCGGTGGCCGCGCCGAGCCGGTCGCGCAGCAGCACACCCAGGAGGGACGTGAACCCGAAGGCGGTGAAGGGCCGGTCCGCCTCCAGATCCTGCACAGGTGCTCCGCACGCATCCGCTGTCGCTGCGAGCACGAGACGCAGGACGGCGTCGTACCGCGCGGACGGTGCCAGGTCGTGCAGGCGCCGGCCGAGGGCGGCCGCGGCGTCCTCGCGGGCCGCCACCAGCCGCTCGGCCAGCTCGCGGGCCAGCGCCGGGCGGTCGGTCTTGCCGGTGGCGGTACGGGGCACGGCACCCGTCTCGTACACCTCGTCGGGCACCTTGAAGCCCGACAGCCGCTCCCGGCACTCGGCGCGCAGCCGGCCGGCGTCGATGCCCCGGGGGCCGGGGACCACGAACGCGACCGGCACCTCGCCCAGCACATCGTGCGGCTTGCCGATGACGGCCGCGTCGACGACGCCGGGGCAGGCGAGCAACACCTGCTCGACCTCGACCGGGTTGACGTTCTCGCCGCCACGGATGATCAGTTCCTTGACGCGGCCCGTGACCCGCAGACCGCCGCTGCGGGTGCGGCGCCCGAGGTCCCCCGTGCGGAACCAGCCGTCCTCGAACGCCCGGGCGGTGTCGTCCGGGCGGCCGTGGTACCCGAGCATGAGGTTCGGACCCCGGACCCGGATCTCCCCCTCCCCGCCACCGGCCACCTCGCCGCCGCTCACGGGATCGGCCAGCCGCACCTCGACGCCGGGCAGCGGCGGCCCGGCGGAGCCGTCGTCCCGGGGGCCGCCGGGACGGGCGACCGCGATCTTCCCGCAGGTCTCGGTGCTGCCGTAGCCGTCGAGCAACGGAGCGCCCAGCAGCAGCTCGGCGTCCGCCCGCAGCGCCGGGGGACAAGGCGCGCCCGCGGTGACGCACAGGCGCAGGCCGGGCCGCGGCCGCCGGCCCTCGCGCGCGGCCTCCACCAGCAGGTGGTAGGTGGCGGGCACGCCGGCCAGGACGGTGAACGCTCCTTCGGCGAGCGCGTCCGCGACGCTCGCACCCCGTTCGAGGAGGTACGCGCCCGCCCCCACGGCGACCACGCCCAGCAGGCCCAGGGAGAGCGCGTAGGCGTGGGAGACCGGCAGCGGCCACAGCAGCCGGTCCTGCGGCCCCAGCCCCCACAGCGGCGCGTAGGCCGCGGCCACCGACCAGAGCGCGGCGCGCTGACTGGAGACCACGCCCTTGCTCCGCCCTGTGGTGCCCGACGTGTAGAGGATCCAGGCGGGCTCGTCCAGACCCAGGTCGTCCCGGGGAGACGCGCCGGGATCCGTCCGGGCGAGCTGCTCGAAGAGGTGCGTGCCCGCGGGCAGTGCGCCGGGCACGGCGCCCGTGTCCACGGCCACGGTCAGCGGCAGGCCGGCGGTCGTCCGGGCGACCCGGGGGAGCAGCATGTCCTCGGTGATGACCGCGACCGCGCCGCTGTCAGCGAGGAGATGCGCCAGCTCCTCGTCCGCCGCCCCGGGATCGAGCAGGACGCCCACCGCCCCCGACCGCAGCACTGAGAGAAGGCTCTCCGGCATCTCGACCCGGTTGCCCAGCAGGAGCGCCACCCGCTCCCCGCGCCGCACCCCCAGCCGTACGAGATGACCGGCCAGCCGTGCCGTCCGCTCCTCCAGCTCCCGGTACGTCACGCCCCGCCGGGCGTCCTGGAAGGCGGCCCTCCTCCCGGCCCGTGCCGCATGTTCCCGCAGCATGCCGGGCACCGCACGGATCAACTCGCCGCGTACGTCCGCCATCCCCACCCACCTCTTCGGCCACCGGGTCGAACGCCATCACTCGCGCCCGCACACCGTACCGATCTGTCTTGGCCGATGCCGCCCGAAGGCGGCGCTGCTGTCTGCGGCCGTCTCCTTGGGCGATGCCCGTACCAGCAGGCCCACTTGGCCCGGTACACGCACCGTCACCCTGAGTGCCGGATTTGCCGAATAAAGAGATCGATGGCATTTTCGTTCCGTTTGCGGCAATGCCTGGCGGGAAGCCTGGCAGCGGGCGATCCGGCGATGGGCGGGGGAGTGCGATAGTGATGGGACATCAGTTGCATCAGGTGCGGGTCGGGGCAGGCGTGGCGCTGGTGTGCGCGGCAGGGCTGGCACTGGCCGGCTGCGGCGGGAACAGCTCGGACAGCAAGGCCGACGGCTCGAGGTCGCCGTCCCGGAGCGCATCCCCGTCCCGTTCGTCCTCGTCCTCGGCCCCGTCGCCGGGGGACGGGAAGGGGAGCGGCGGCCGCGACGTCCTGCCGGGCCTGCCGTCGGCGGGCGAGGCCCGCAAGGAGCTGTCCGGCCTGACGGTGGCCAAGCCCCGGCCGATGACCGGCTACAGCCGCGACAAGTTCCCGCACTGGGCCCAGCAGGGCAACAAGTGCGACACCCGTGAGACGGCCCTGGAGCGCGACGGCCGGGACGTGAAGCGCGACGACCAGTGCCGGGCGGTGTCCGGCACCTGGCAGAGCCTCTACGACGGCAAGACCTTCACGTCCGCCTCCCAGGTCGACATCGACCACATCGTCCCACTGGCCAACGCCTGGCGCTCCGGCGCCGACCAGTGGACCACCGACAAGCGCAAGGCCTTCGCCAACGACCTCACGCACCCTCAGGTGCTCACCGTCTCCGCGGCGTCGAACCGCAGCAAGGGCGACCAGAGCCCCGACCAGTGGCAGCCCCCGTCGAAGGCCGCCTGGTGCGTGTACAGCCGGGCCTGGACCTCGGTGAAGTCCACCTACGGCCTGACCGTCACCGACGACGAGAAGAAGATGCTCACCACCATGCTGGACACCTGCACCTCCTGACCCCCGCCGACTGAGCCCCGCAGCCTGACCCGCTGTCATGTGATCTCCCGCAGGGCGTTCGTGGCGCAGTGCACTTCGCCCCCGCTGCGGTGCGCCCAGGAGAAGTCCTCCACCCAGTGGACGCGCACGCCGCCGGTCGCCAGCGCCCGTTCGGCCTCCGCGCGGAAGAGGTCGCGCCCGGCGACCCGCGGCCCGTGCGGGACGGGCGCGGCGTAGTCGCGCGAGGTCAGGGACAGGCCGTTGGCGAGGGCGGGGGAGAGCGCGATGTGGCGCTTCGGCAGGCCCTCGCCCACGTCGGTCCTGAAGTAGAGCACCGGCAGCCGGACGATCTCCTGGGGCTTCAGCCCGGTCTCCCGGAGCAGGACCGACAACTGCCCGTCGATGCGCCGGGCGGCGTCCTCGTTGTCACCGGCGTGCTCCTCGTAGCGCAGGAACTGATCCACGGTCGGCTCGGCATCGGCGGCCGTGCCGGCGAAGAGGCGCTGCCCGCCCTCACCGGCCCGCCGGGCCTCCTTGAGCAGCTCCACGGCCTTGCGGGGGTCGGACACGGCCAGGGTCCAGCCACGCGCATTGTTCGCCCGGACGACGTGGACGGTCTCGTCGACATGGCCGACCAGCAGCCAGGACGTGTCCAGCACGACCGGCGGCTGCTGCCCCTGGGCGGTCAGCATGCCCACGAACGACGGGTCGGGGCGGCGCTCGGCGCTGCTGCCGTAGAGGATCCGGCCCTGCGGGTGACCGGCGTACGGCGGCAAGGACTCGAAGTTGCCCGTGAAGTTCAGCAGCTCGTCGACGTTCTTCTCGCGCTGCGCGGTGGGGGTGTACTGCTGGACCACGCCCACGCCGGGACCGCGCAGGTCGCGGTAGAGCAGCCGGCCGGCCCGGCGCAGGCTCGCGGAGCGGCCGTCGGCGGACGTCCAGTAGTTGGGGGAGCGCAGCAGGATGCGCAGGGTCTGCGGACCGTGGGGCGTCGGCCTGGTGACGTACCCGGGCTCGGCGATGTCCTGGCGCCAGATGTCACGCCACCACTGCGACGTGCCGGGCTGGAACCGCAGCTCGCTCTCCGGCAGGCCGGACTCCTTCGCCGCCTTGCGCAGGGAGTCCGCGAACTCCTGCCACTGCCCCGGGGGCCGGCTCGCCGCCGGGACCTCGACGGGCTGTCCCTCGCCCGGCCCGGGCGCCGCGGCGAAGACGTGCTGCGCGCGCTGGAGGTCGTGCTGCAACAGCACCGGTGCCACGTGCATGTCCGCGCGGGCGGACCGCGTGACCCCGTGCTCCGTCACGGACAGCGTCACCTCTATGCGGCCGTCCCACCGCTTCCGGTCGCGCACGATGTCACGGGCCTCCACGGCCAGCCGCACCCCGCGCCGCAACTCCTCCGCGCCGAGCCGGCCGCCGGACCCCAGCGAGACGTATTTACCGTTGCGCACGACGAACACGCGCGCGTAAGGGCTCTGGGCGGCCGGCAGGGAGACCCTGGCTTGGGCTTTCCTGCCCACGGCCATGGGCGCCACTGTCAGCGGGGTGAGGTCCTTGGCGTCGTCAGCGCCGTTGACCACGTCGTCAGCGGCGTCATTGCACGCGGCGAGCCGTTCGTCGACGGCGACGTCCAGCCGGTCCAGATCGCCCGGGCGCATGGTGCAGCGACGCGCGTCGTCATCGAGGTTCGGCAGCACGACCGCGCCCTCGGGCATGCGCAACCCGGGCTGAGCGGCCGGTGAGGCCGACAGGGAGGCGGGCGGGGAATCGGACCGGGCCCCGGCCGGAGATACCGACGCGGCGACGACCGCCGTACAGGCGAGCACGCCGACCAGGGAAGTCCGTGTGAACAGTGCTCTTTTCATGCCGTTTACTCTCGCGCCGCCGGGCACCGCGCCGCATCGGCCACCGGGTGGAGCGCGGGTTGAATCCTTCGATGCAGCCCGGGGTGGAGACGTCTCCACTCACGGGTGGAGACGGGGGCATGGGAAGCCCGGCCGGCGCCGGCGCTGCTACGGCGTTGCGGATGCCGGCGGGTGCCCCGCCGGGCGAGGAGGAGCCGGGCTCCTGCCCCGCACGGCGGGTGCCGGGACGTCAGATCCCGAAGGGAGCCGCGTAGCGGACGGTGCCGCTCGGCAGCGGGTGGGTCTCGTCCAGTGACATGGCCATCATGGCCTCGTCCGGGACGTCGATGGTCAGGCCGATGCCGTACGCGGAGGCGCGGCCGAAGCCAAACCGCGGGTAGTACGCCGGATGCCCGAGGACGGTGACGAAGCGCTCGTCCATGTCCGCGGCCGCGGCGAGCGCCGCGCGGATGGCGGCCGAGCCCGCGCCGCTGCCCTGGTACTCGGGCAGTACGGCGACGGGGGCCAGGCACAGGGCCGGGGTGTCGCCGATGTGGCAGCGGGTCAGCAGCGCGTGGCCGACGGGCTTGCCGTCCTCGCCGGTGCTGACGACGGACAGTCCGTCGATCCACGCCGGGTCGTTGCGCAGGGCATCGACGAGGTCGGCTTCGAGGGGAGTCTCGAAGGCCGCGAGGACGATCTCGCGGACGGCGGGGATGTCGGCGCCGGTCTCGGCGCGGGTGATCCAGTTGCTGTGGGTACGCATGACGGGATGAAGATCCGTTTCATGGTCGGAAAATCGTGCGGGGACGGCCTCGCGGGCTCACGCTCCGTGCGTGTGCGAGGCGGGGTGCCTGGGTCAGGCCGTCGCCCGGGACGCAGGGGCGGTCCGGGCGCTGCTTGTCGCAGTGGCCTTGAGCGCGGTCATCAGCCCCACCTCCCTATTCGTCCTCGATCCGGATCAACACGTACGTTCTATGTCTACCACACCGACCGGAATCCCCGCTCCGAATATTGCGGCCGCTGAATGCAGCCACTGCGTGTGAACGCGGCCACTGCGCGCGCCGCCGCCCCGCCCCGCCCCGGCGGAGTGCGGCCAAGGCCGGTCCGGACGACTTGCGCTACCGCTCGCTCACCCACCGCGGCTGCGATGCGCGCTTCGCCGGCTCGCCCGACTACGTGCGCGTGGCCGCGTCGACCGAGCAGGCCGCCGCGACCGTGCAGGAGTTCACACCGGCGTCCTTCAAAGCCAAGGCCGCCTACCTGTGCTAGCTGTCTGTCCCGTTAGCCGCCGGTCCTCCGGCTCTCACCGGTCCTCCGGCTCTCACCTGTAGCCGGCGAGGGCCGGTGCGAGCAGGCCGAACGCCCGGAGGGCCTCCCCTTCGAGGACTTCGGCGATCTCGGGGTTGCCGTACCCGGCCAGGGTGAGCTCCTGGATGCGCTGGAAGAGGACGCGGTGCACCCCGCCCAGCAGAGCCGCGGCCGCGCGCGGGGTGATGTCCCCGGCGGACGCACCGGTGGCCTCGGCGAGGGCCGCGGCCAGGGCTTCCTCGCGCTGGTCGTGCAGGCCGCGCAGGCAGGCCGACAGGGTGGGACTCTCGGCGATCATGCGGGTGAACTCCGGTCCGGCGAATCCGGCGACCGGGTCCTGTGCGGCGACGGCGGAGAGGAACGCGCGCCGCAGGGCGGCGAAGGGGGACTCGTCGGGTTCCCGGCCGGAGACCGTACGCGCCAGGCCGGCGACGAACTCGTCCTGGTGGTCCAGCGCCATGTCCTCCTTGCGCGGGAAGTAGTTCGTGACGGTCTTCTTGGCGACGCGGGCGGCGTCGGCGATCTCCGCGAGGGTGGTGGCCTCGAAGCCCTGCCGCAGGAAGAGCCTGGTGGCGTGGTCGGAGATCAGCTGCCGCGTCTCCCGCTTCTTGGTCTCGCGCAGGCCTGTCCTCATATCCATGGGGCGAATCTTACCCCGGACGTATTTTTACATTGACTCCCTAGGGGCGCCGTGTGTAAAGTTGCTCCCGACGTAAATTTCCTCTGAGGGGAAGATTGTTTGATGCACGGGCTCGCGCACCAGGAGGACCGTTTGAAGATCACCAATGCCGGAGCCGAGTTCGACCGCCAGGTCTGTACCCTGACCGACCTCGGCTACCCGGCGATGGCGGGTCTCGCCCCTGAGGGCTTCGCCGCCTTGGTCGCGCCCCTGCGTGCTGAGGCCGTCGCCCACGGAGCCGCCGACGGCTCGCAGTTGTACGACCCCGAAGGCGGCCGCGTGCCCTTCCTCCTCGTGGTTCCCCGGAACCTGGCGCCCATCGAGGAGACGATGCCGCGCACCGTCCTCCACGGCGGAAACCGCCCCGGTTTCGTCGACCGCTCCTTCGAGCCGGGCGCCCTTGAGCGTTTCGTCGCCACGGCGGAAACCGGGCTTCCGCACGGCCGGGATGCCGGCGCCTACCTGCTGTTCGGCATCGAGCGCGGTGAGGAGTTCTGCGGTGCCGTGCCCCACGAGGCCATGGACACCATCGTGGGGCGGGGGCGCACCCTGCTCACCATCGAGGAAGGCATCGCCCTCATCGCCCTCTTCCCTCGGATCCTCGTGAAGAACAAGTGCTTCTCCCTCGGCGGTTCGCGCTCCGGCGACCGCCGGGTCCCGGCCCTGTGGATCAGCGGGAAGGCGCCGAAACTGGGCTGGTGCTGGCAGGGCAACCCCCACACCTGGCTCGGCATGGCCTCGGCAAGCGCCCGCAGCGCCGCCGCCGCGCTGCCGCAGTAGAGGAGAGCCGCGGGCCGGAGCCGTGAGCCCGGAACCTGAGCCCGGAACCCCGAGCCCGAGCCCGAGCCCGAGCCCTTCCGGGCTCCAATGGCTGATCTTGGTCTCCCTCGTCGAACGGGATACGGGACAGCATGAGTGAGCGCTGAGGCTCCCGATGCCTCCGCGCCTCGTGCGCCGTCACGAGTCCCGTACGACGAGGGATATCTGAATGAGTGACAGAAGGCGCCTCCTGGCGGCCCTCTCCGGAGCCGTCCTGGCCGGCTCGCTGCTGACCGGCCCGGCATACGCCACGACACACACGCAGGACGACCGGGAGCGAATACCGTCAGCCGCCCCGCGGACCGCCGGCGCCACGAAGGCCGCCGACCTCCGGGCGAAACTCTGCACTGGATCGCTGGACTCGAAGAACCCCCAGCTGGGCCCCGCCGCCAACACCCTGCCCGGCCCGGCGCAGAAGCCCGTCGGGCCCCTGCTCAGCGGCTACGACAGGACCGGCGGGCTCAAGCCCGACAAGTTCCTCAGCAAGTACTGGACGGGAAAGCCCACCTGGAACTACCCGCCCAATGACGGCTTCGCCACACGCGGCGGGAAGCTCGACAAGAACAAGACGCCCCTCAAGAGGGGCCAGAAGCTCGACCGCTTCGGCCACGAAGGCGGCAGCTTCCTCGCCCCGGCCGGAGCCCGCTACTCGCAGCGCGCCCTGCCGCCGGACAACTTGCAGACCATCGACGACAAGTACCCGTGCAACTACCACGTCTACACCGTCGCGAAGCCCTTCACCGTCTGGCAGGGCGGCATCGCCGCGTGGTTCGGGCAGCCCGGCGGCGGACAGCAGATCCAGCTCGACCCGGAGCTGGTCCCCGGCGCGCCGAAGCCCAAGCTCAGCGTGGCCTGGCTGGTCGACCAGGGTTACCTCAAGCGCGCCGACACCGCGGCGAAGTGACCACAGCGTGGACGTGACCGATCCGGCCGACCGGCAGGCGGCGCACGAGACCCTGCGCGCGGCCGGCGTCCCCGGCCGCCTCTACTGCATCGAAGGCGTCCACGAGCCCGCCGCGCTCCTGCCCGACTTCCACTTCCTGCGGCTGCGCGACGGCATGTGGGAGACCGGGCTCCACGAGCGCGGGCAGTACGCGGTGACCGCCCGCTTCCCCGTGCACGAGGAAGCGGCGGCGTGCCGGCACCTGCTGAGCGGGCTGCTCCCGGACGAGAGCGGCTGATGACGGCGACCGGGGCCGCGTACCAGGACCTCGTAAGAACCGCGTACCAGAACCTCGTACGTAACCGGCCCCGGCAACGCCTCCCGCCGCGTCACGCCTTGAACGCAGCGGTCCGCTCAGGTGACGCCTCGGCCAGCGCCTTGGCAATCCCCTCGACGTCCGCACGGAGGCCGTAGACGGGCGTGGCGGGCTGCTGGCGCCAGGAGTCGTCGATGCCGCCCGTGTCGACCGTGTCGAAGCCGAGCTCGTCGATGAGGCGGCGGACGGCCTCCTTGGCCGCCTCGTCGTCACCGGCCACCGGCACGGCGAGCCGCTCCGGGTGGCCGGCGGGCAGCGGCCTGTCGAGGATGTCCTGCGCGTAGACGTTGTTGAACGCCTTGACGACCGGATGGCCGAGCTGCTGCTCGGTCCACCGGCTCTCCAGCAGGCCGTCCTCGATGGCGGCGATCCGCCCGTCGCGCTCCTTGGGGTAGTAGTTGCCGGTGTCGATGACGACGGCGCCCGGCGCGGCCTCGTCGAAGAGACCGGACGGCAGGTCGGGGACCGCCTTCAGCGGGACGGTCACCACGACGACCTCCGCGCCCCGCGCCGCTTCGGCGGCGGTGACGGGGGTCGCGCCGGTCTCGGTGGCGAGCTCGGTGAGGGTGTGCGGACCGCGCGAGTTGGCCACGGACACGTCGTGGCCCAGGGCCGTGAGCCGGCGGGTGAGGTTGCCGCCGATGTTTCCGGCGCCGATGATGCCGATTTTCATGGAGCGTCCTTCGAGGGCTGGTGATGTGCCGGCGGTGTCGCCGTGCTTGTGCCCAACTCCGGGGTCCCCGGGTCTATTCCGGTGCGTTCCCGTGCGGCGCCGCTCCGGAAGGCCGGCGTCCACCACACGGCCCAAGGGAGGCCGCCGGCAGGGTGATCCCCTGCATCCCCGGGCTTCCGGCCCCGTTGACCACTGCGTGATCGCATTCCGTGACCCCTGGCGCACGGCCGCCGGCGCCCTGCTCCTGCCGGCCCTGGGCCTTCTCGCGTCCGCACCTTCGGCTCCTGCCCCCCAGGCCCCCGTGCATCCCGCACCCGCGGCCCTCGTGCATGCGGTGGCCCGGCAGGCCGGTGCCCAGGATCCGCCGTGGCCGGTCGAGAGGTTCCCGTCCCAAGTCAAGAACGCTTGCGGGATCTGGAAGGGGCTCGACTGGCCGCAGGCCGAACGCGCCACCGACTACGCCGCCGGCCCGGGCCTGGTCATCCGCGGCAGCAACGTCTACCGTAACCTCAGCCGTGCCCTCCCGGCAGCCGGCCACTACCGCGAGTACGACGTCAACCCGCGCCCCACGGGGCGGCACCGGGACGCGGAACGGCTCGTGCGCGACACGACCGCCCGCACGGTCTGGTACAGCGGCGACCACTACGCCACCTTCCGGCAGATCTCCGCGGGCTGCCCCTGACGTACGGACAGGCCGGGCCCCTTCCGGGACCCGGCCCCTTCACCGGTGGCTCAAGCGGCTCAAGCGGCTCACTGGCTCAAGTCACTCAGCGGCTCAGTGGCTCGTGTGGGAAGACCAGATCGCCTGGCTGCCGTCGTAGATGACGACGTTGCCGTCGTCCTGGACGGCCAGCCGCGAACCCGGGTGGCCCGCCGTCCTGGACGACCAGACGGCGCGGCCCGAGGCGGTGTAGACGACGAAGTTGCCGTCCTCCTGGAACACGGCTCTCCAGCCCTGGCCAACGGTTTTGGTGGCCCAGCGGGCTCTGCCGAACTCGTCGTAGATGACGAGGTTGCCGTCCGCCTGCATGACCAGCTGGGCCGTGTTGGAGGTCACCGACTGGTTCCGCTCCAGGGAGAACGGCGCGTAGAGCGTCTGCGTGGCCGTGGTGCCCGGCTTCACCGTCTTGGCCGCGACGGTTTCGGCGGCCGGGGCGACGTTGCCGGAAGTCGCTGCGGTCGCCTGTCCGGCGAGTGCCAGCACGGAGAGCGCGGCGGCTGCGACGAGTGTGGTGGTCCGCTTCCTCACGAAAGATCCTTTCGTCGAGTGGTGCATCCACAGGGGCTCCCCGGGGTCGGGAGCGCCGCATGTGACGTTGGCATCCCCGTACGCCGGTTGACCGCTGTACGACCGGGGATGACGCATTCGCATCACCTTTTGGCCGGGGCCGCGCCGGCTTCGTCCAGCACCCCGGCACCCCCAGTGCTCCAGCAACCCGGCAACAGCTCCGAGCCGGCGGCCCAGCCGTACACCCCCCGCCGCTAGCATCCGCACATGGATGCGAACGCCGGTTTCGACCCGTGGTCCCCCCAGTCCGTCGCCGACCCGTACCCGGGATACGCCCGGCTGCGGGCCGCCGGGCGCGCGCACTGGTTCGAGCCGAGCCGCCAGTGGCTGGTGCCGCACTACGAGGACGTACGAGCACTGCTGCGCGACCGGCGGCTGGGGCGCACGTACCTCCACCGCTTCTCCCACGAGGAGTTCGGGCGCACCGCACCCCCCGCGGCCCACGAGCCGTTCCACGTCCTCAACGGCCACGGCCTGCTGGATCTCGAACCTCCGGACCACACCCGCATCCGGCGCCTGGTGTCGAAGGCGTTCACCCCGCGCACCGTCGAGAACCTGGCGCCCGTCGTGGCGCGGCTGGCGGGCGAGCTGGTGGACGACCTGATCGCCGCGGGCGGCGGCGACCTGATCGGCGCGGTCGCCGAGCCGCTGCCCGTGGCCGTCATCGCGGAAATGCTGGGCATCCCGGCGGCCGACCGGAAGCTGCTGCGGCCCTGGTCGGCCGCGATCTGCGGGATGTACGAGCTCAACCCGGACGAGGAGACGGCGCGGAGTGCGGTGCGCGCCTCGCTCGACTTCTCCGCCTACCTGCGGGAGCTGATCGCCGACCGTCGCGCGCGCCCCGGCGACGACCTGATCAGCGCCCTCGTGCTGGCGCACGACGAGGGGGAGCGGCTCACCGAGCAGGAAATGGTCTCCACCTGCGTCCTGCTGCTCAACGCGGGCCACGAGGCCACCGTCAACACCACGGGCAACGGCTGGTGGGCGCTCTTCCGCAACCCCGGCGAGCTCGCCGCCCTGCGCGCCGACCCCGGGCTGCTGCCGGGCGCGATCGAGGAACTCATGCGCTACGACACGCCGTTGCAGCTCTTCGAACGGTGGGTGCTCGACGACATCGAGATCGCCGGCACGGTCATCCCGCGCGGCAGCGAAGTGGCCCTGCTCTTCGGCTCCGCCAACCGCGACCCCGCGCGCTTCCGCGCGCCGGACCGCCTGGACATCACCCGCACCGACAACCCCCACATCAGCCTCGGAGCGGGCATCCACTACTGCCTGGGCGCACCGCTCGCCCGCCTCGAACTCCTCGCCTCCTTCGGTACGTTGCTGCGCCGGGCGCCTCGGCTCCGGCTCGTGACGGAGCCGGAGTGGAAACCGGGCTTCGTCATCCGGGGGCTGCGGGAGCTGCTCGTCGCCTGCTGAGCGGGGCGGGGCGCGGCGTGCGGCAACACACCACCCGCACATCCAGTCCCTATGGTCGCCTTTTCGGGTGGTACGACGCACGGGGTGCATGGCTGGGCACACGGTGGAGAGGGTGACCCTGCCCGGATCGATCACCGCCACCCGGAGAGCCACTCGCATGCGCCGACTCCCCGCATTTCTGGAACGACCGAACCGCCCGGGCGGCGAGGCCTGACGGCATCAGTGATGCACCTCCGTACGCCGGCGGCCCGGTTCCTGACCGCCGCCTCGCTCGTCACCGGTCTCGTCCTGACCGGCTGCACGACCTCGCCATCCCGCCCTGCCGCCGACCCGGACGAAGTGATCAAGGCGGCCACTCAGCGCCTCACCGACGCGTGCCTCACCCGGCAGGGCCTCACCCCGTACCGCCCAGGGCAGAGCCCGCCGCCGGCCGCCGAACAGCAGCGGGTCTCCGACGCGCTCTTCGGCGCGGGCCCGGCGGAGCTGTCCGTCGCCCTGCCCACCGGCCACGTCGTGCGCGCCCACACCGACGGCTGCCTGGCCGCCGCCCAGCAGCGCCTCTACGGCGACCAGCCCCGCTGGTTCCGGACGTCCGTCATCGTCAACAACCTGGAGCCCGAAGCCGGCCGCACCCACCGCAGCCTCGCCGAAGTCCGCGACCGGCACCGCGCAGAGATCGCCGACTGGCGGCGGCTGCGCGGACACGCTCTCGCCGCGGCCACCACCCTGCTCGACACCCCACCACCGACGGGAGACACCCGACCATGAAGCGCCTGACCGCCCTCCTCGCCGCCGCTCTCATCTGCACCGGCACCGTCCTGGCCACGTCGGCCGACGCCGAGGCGGTGTCCTGCCGCCGCGGCTACTTCTGCGTCTGGACGCACGCGAACTTCGACGGCATGAAGATCGAGCACAGCGGCGACGACCACTGGTGGGAGGGCAACATGAACAACCAGGACTCCTCCTGGGCGAACCACGGCGTCTCCGGCCCGGGCGTCAAGGACCACGTCAAGATCTACGACGGCCGCGAGCTGACGGGCGGCGTCACCCTCTGCCTGGCTCCCGGGCAGGAGATCAGCTACAACGGGGGCGCGAACGACAAGGGCGGCTCCCACACCTGGGCCTCCCGCTGCTGAAGTTCCACGGAGGAACGCCCCGTAGAACGGGCCGCGTGCCCCGCCGCGCAGTGCGGCGGCGGGGCGTCAGGCCGTGCCGAACCAGGCCTCGGCCAGTGAGGACAGCGTCCCGTCGGTGGGCGCGGGCAGTTCCCGCAGGTACCAGGGGAGATTGCTGTACACGTGCAGCAAGGTGTACGCGAGCAGTTCGGCCGGCGCGAACGTCCGGCCGTACGCCGCGGCGAGCCGGGCCAGCAGCTCCGGATCGCCCCGGGTGACGAACAGGCCGACCCCGACGAAGTCGTAGGCACGGTCACCGATCATGGCCGGCTCGAAGTCGAAGAGCCCGGTCAGGTGCCGGCCGGCCGGGTCGACCAGGAGGTGCTGCCGCATCACCTCGGTGTGCAGCAGGGAACGGCGCGGCGCACGCGGCAGCGGTACCGAGTCCAGGAACTCCGGGATCTGCTCCAGCCAGGCCGCCGGCAGACCGCGTGCCCGCTGCTGTGTCACGGCACCCGCGCGCCGGCGGTCCAGGAAGGCGCCCCAGTCCCCGGGGCCCAGCACGTCCTCCAGGGGACCGGGGTCGAGGGAGTGGAGCTCGGCCAGCATCTCGCCGACCTCGGCAACGAGCCGTTCATGGCCGGCTCGCGGTATGCGCCCCCAGACACCGGCCAGACCCTCGCCGCGCAGGCGGGTCATCAGGACGTACTGCCAGCCGTTCTCGTACGGGCCGAACGCGCGCACCTGCGGCGTCGCAACAGGCAGCCGCCCGTAGAGGTGCGACAGCACCCGCCCCTCGGCGACGCCGTCCCGGGCAGCGGACCCGGGAAACAGCTTCAGGACGTGCTCGTCACCCACCGCGTAAACCGGCTGCGTCCCTTCCGTGAACCGCACCAGCGGCGCACCACCCAGCCCGAGACGCCGGCAGAGGTCCTCCACCCCCGGCCGCATCACGGCCTCGTCCGGTACGACCGCATCCCACTCTTCGTCAGCCTCCACGGGCGGCAACATGATCAGGACCGTAGGCCGACGCCCGCGGAGGGGCAACGGAGTTTCGCGGCCGGGTCCCTTGTGCGCAAGCTACTGCCGGGGTCTGACAATCGGTCCGCGCAGGTGCTCATGGCCTTGGATTCGGGGGCTGTGGTGGTCAGGATGAGGGCATGAAGATTGGGATTGCTCTTCCTCAGTTCGGAGATCATGCCCGGGCCGAGCTGGTCGCCGGGTTCGCGCGGGATGCCGAGGCTGCCGGGTTCGACTCCTTGTGGGTCGGGGACCGTGCGCTGGCGCCCGTCGCGCCCAGCGACCTGTATCCGGGATACACCCCCGACAACCCCTATCCACCCGGCTTCAAGACTGTCCTGGACCCGCTCACCGTGCTGACCGTCGCCGCCGCGGCGACGAGTCGCGTGCGGCTCGGTACCAGTACGCTCAACGCGCCCTGGTATCCGCCGCTGCTGCTCGCGCGGACGCTCACGTCGATCGACCAGGTCAGCAACGGCCGGCTGGACGCCGGGCTGGGGATCGGGTGGATGCGGGACGAGCACGCCGCCGTCAACTCCGACTTCAGCAAGCGGGGCGCCCGCTTGGACGAGATCCTCGACATTCTTCATGGCATCTGGAGCGAAGACGTCTTCGGTCATGAAGGGGGCCACTGGACCATTCCCCGCTCGTACTTCGGCCTGCACCCCGTCCAGCGGCCCGGCCCGCCCGTCCTCCTGGGCGGTGTCTCCGCCGCCGCCATGCGCCGCATCGGCAGCCGCGCCGACGGCTGGGTCGGCATCACCCTGCCGCCCGAGGCCCGCGCCGGGCTGTGGGCGACGGCCCGGCGTGCCGCGGAGGAAGCCGGGCGCGACCCGGACGCGCTCCAGCAGCACATCCGCCACAACCCGGGCCCGGACGCCTCCAGCGAGGACATCGCGGCGGTTCTGGCGGACGTACGGGACTCCGGCGCCGACGGCTGCTTCATCGACCTGCACCAGTGCGTACCGACGCCGGAGCGGGCACTGGAGCTCGGCATCAAGACCCTCGAACGCGTGCGCTCCGGCCGCTAGCCCCGTGAGCTTCTACCCCCGTGAGGCAGCGGCGGCGAGGCGGGTGCGGACGCCCATGTCGTAGGGGCACTGCGGGCGCAAGCTGACCCGTTCGCTCAGCAGGGCGCGCGCCAAGCCGAGGCGCCCCGCGTGCAAGGCGGCCTCCACCAGGGTCCTCTGGAGGGCGTCGCGCTGGGCGTGGCTGCCGCCGAAGACGTGGAAGCGGTGCCGGAGGGGAAGCAGCAGATCGACGGCCTCGTCGTACTGCTGCTTCCCGTACGCCACGAGGGCCCGGGAGACGGGCAGGCCGATCTCGGCCGTCATCGGGACGTTGGACAGAGCGGAAGACGCGCCCGGCCCGGTGTCCCGGAGCCACGCCTCGCGGTCGCGGATGAGCCGTTCGGCGTCGGCGATGCGGTCCGCCCCGACGTAGGCCATCACGGCGTGGACGTCGTTGAAGGCGTAGTAGGCGCCGTCCCGCCGCCGCTCCCAGGCGTCGGCGAGGGCGGGCCAGCGGTCGCCGGTGCCGGCCCCCGCGAGGTGCAGCCGCCACAGCAGTGACGCCGCGTCGAGCAGTTCCATCGCCGCGCCGGGCGAGTCCTTGTGGTGCAGGGCGGCGTCGTAGACGGCCAGAACCCGGTCCGTGCGCCCCGTCTCCAGGACGTACAGGGCGTAGTGCCACCAGTTGTGCACGTCCAGATAGTTGCCGTCGGACCAGTCGTCCCTGCGGGCGTCGAGGTAGCGGATGCCGTCCTCGTACCGGCCCTGCATCTCGTAGGCGTGCACGACGGCATGGATGCCCCACACGTCGCGCGCGTTGCGCTCCACGGCCTCCAGCGCCACGCGCTCGGCCAGGCCGTAGTGGCCGGCTTCTTCGAGACCGAAGGCGTACATGCCCTGGAGCAGGCCGTAGTGGGGGTCGTCCGCGTCCCAGGCGGTCAGCGCGCCGCCGATGCGGTCGCGCAGCAGGACGGCGTTGCCGGTGAAGAAGTCGGTCTGGTGCCCCACCGCGAGGGCGAGCGCGTCCTTCGGGTGCGCCACGGCGAGCTCGGCGAGCACTGCGCCGGCCCGGTGGATGTCGCCGCCGAGCCACGCGGCGGCGGCCTCGGCGTGCATGCGCTCACGGGGTGTCAGGTCCGCGTCGGGTACGGCCTGCCGGAACTCCCGGAACGACTTCGCCGCCCCGGCCGCGTCCTTCTCCTCCGTGCCCATCAGCCCGAGGTACGCCATGAGGACGTTTCCCATGGGCGAGCGGGGCGCGGCGTCGAGCACCGCCCGGGCCTCCGTGGTCACCTCTTCGCGGAAGAAGAGCAGATGGTCCAGCGCCTTCTCGTAGTGCCGCACCGCGTCGGCGCCGGTGTGCGTCATCGCATGGGCGTGCCGGTCCGCTCCCACAGCCTCAACCGTCCTTCCGCAGGGATCTCGTGTGCACGCTAGAGCCTGCCCCGCCGGTCCGGCCGGAAGCGTGGTGCCTGTCATCGGAGGCGTTGTCAGTGGCGGGTGCGATGCTGCGTCTGTGCGGCACGAGTACACGAGTACGTGCCGTACCGCTGTCACCTGCTGTAACGCTGTCACGTGCTGTCCGAGCAGCACCGAAGACACCGAAGACGAGGAGAACCTCCTGTGCGCATCGTGGTGAGTGAGTTCATGAGTCTGGACGGCGTCGTGCAGGCGCCGGGCGGGCCCGAGGAGGACACCGACGGCGGCTTCGCCCACGGCGGCTGGTCGCACCCCTTCTTCGACCCGGAGGTGGTGGGCGGAGCCTTCGCCGACGCGCTGGCGAAGGCCGAGGCGCTGCTGTTCGGGCGCCGCACATGGCAGACGATGGCCGCGGCGTGGCCTGAGCGGGCCGGGGACCCGTTCGCCGACCGGATGAACGCCATCCCGAAGTACGTGGTGTCCCGGACGCTGAGCGACGAGGACCTGACGTGGGACAACACCACGCGCATCCCCGGCGGCGAGGCCGTCCCCCGCATCCGGCAGCTGCGCGAGGGCGGCGGGGGCGACCTGCTGGTCATGGGGAGCCCCTCGCTCGTGCGGGCGCTCCTGCGGGAGGGCATGGTCGACGAGCTCCGGCTCGTGATCATGCCGGTGCTCCTCGGCGGCGGTAAGTCGATCTTCCCCGGCGACGGTGCGCAGCGCCCGCTCGAACTGGTCTCCACCGCCACCAGCCCCGCCGGCGCGCAGGTGTCCACCTACCGGCCGGTCGCCGAGAAGGAGAAGGATAAAGAGTAGGCGGGGGCTCCGGCCCTGCACGGCCCTGCGCTCCGCGACAGGACCGAAGCTCCCGTAGCAGCCGTTGGCGGGTGTCAGCCCCTCAGCGGTCCCTCGCAGCTGAAGTCCGCCGTGCCGGCGGGCCGGTCGCTCCAGAGGTCGACCTTGCCGAAGTCGCAGTTCATGTCGGCGAAGTTGTTGGTGCCCTTCTTCGCGCGGTCGAGGATGAAGTAGTCGACCGTCTCGGACATGTCCTTGAAGACGAGGTCGGAGTTGCCCGGGTCACTGAGGTTGGCGGTGATGCGGCCCGTGCAGACGAACCGGGGGCGGTCCGGGGAGCCGGCCGCGCGGCAGTCGGGCTGCATGCCGGTCGTGGCGTTGAAGGAGGCGCGCACGGTGGCGGGGTGCCCGGCGTCGAGCCGGTCCACGGGCGTGAACGCGGTCTCCGGCACGTAGAGGTCGGCGACCTTGGCGATCTGCTGGTCGAGGAAGGTGTCGTACGCGCGTTGCAGGTTGCCGTCCCGGCCGAGGCGGTTGCGCCAGGCGTCGAAGCCGGCCACGTCATCGGCGCGGAGGTAGCCGTACATCTCCTTGAGCAGCGACGGGTGCTCGTTCCAGAGGTACTCGAAGAACGTGCCGGCGTAGTTGTAGAAGCGGAAGCCGTCCCGGTCGTACTCGGCGTGCAGGAACTGGTCGACGGTCATGCGCGGCTTGCCGCCGGCCGTGTCGTTGATGATGCCCTGCACCAGCGACTTGCGGACCTTGATGCCGTCGTCGCGGGTGGAGCCGTCGAAGAACTCCGCCGTGCCCTCGTCCATCGCGGTGGTGCGGTCGCCCTGGTACCAAGGGCCCTCGCCGAAGGAGCCGGGCACCGCCCAGCGGCCGTTGAGGTAGTGCGTGTACTCGTGGCGGAAGAGCTCCTCCAGCGTCAGCGTGGAGTCCTGCGGGACGCGCCGCTCGTACGTGTAGAAGGTGGCGCCCTTCTCGATGTAGACGCCGCCGTTGTTGGTGCCCATGCCGGTCAGCAGCGGGTGGTAGATCTCGTAGTCGGCGCGCGAGGCGTACAGCACGATGTTCAGCGTCACGTTGGTGTCGCCCGCGAGCGGCTCCTCGGTGCCGAGGACGCGGTGGAACTGGGCCTTGACCTGCTTGCTCGCGTAGTAGAGCTTGTCGACGGTGGCCCGGGGCAGGGCCGTTCGGACGCTGATGCCGCCCTTGTCGTACGTGTACGTCTGCGGGAAGAGGCGGGCCTCGATGTCCGCCTTGCACACGCCGTACTGCTTGCACGCGCCGAGTTCGTTGAGCCAGGTGACGACCTTGCCCCAGGGCTCGCTGCCCTCGCCGAAGTTGCGGACGACCGTGGAGAGCACGCCGCCGAGGCCGGCCGTGATCTCGCTCTTCAGCGCGTCGACCTGGCCCAGCCGCCCGTACTCGCCGACGGCGTCGCGCACCACCCAGGCGTTGGGCGTGCCCTTGAGGTGGGTGTAGTCGGCGAAGGCCTTGAGGGCCGCGCGGTAGGCGGGGTCGGCGGCGACGGCGGTCTGGAAGGCGCTGTCGTGGTTGCCGGGGTAGACGCCGAGGTAGCTGAGGGAGAGCGTGGCGAGCGCGGCGCCGGCCCAGGAGGCGTCCTTGGCGGTCGCCGGGTGGGCGGCGTCCATCGTGGCCAGGACGCGCTTCATCAGGGAGAGCTGGTGCTGACGCAGGCCGGGGGCGCTGGCCGCGTAGAGGGCCTCGCGCAGGGACTCGGCGTTGCTGCGGGTGACGTCGAAGGTGCGGGCGGCGCC
Organism: Streptomyces klenkii; assembly: GCF_003626645.1. GTDB lineage: Bacteria > Actinomycetota > Actinomycetes > Streptomycetales > Streptomycetaceae > Streptomyces > Streptomyces klenkii. Next base: position 34,688 of record NZ_RBAM01000023.1, read on the forward strand.
GCCGAAGGCGTTCACGGCGCGCCGCATGGCCTCGACGGTCGGCGCGTCGGTGATGTCGATCTCGGTGCGCGAGAAGTCGTGGTACGCGACCGCGTGGAGGTAGGTGAACATCTCCAGCAGGTGGCTGCCGTTCTTCCCGTCGTGCGCGGCGGCGAGGCCCTCGATGCGGCGGGAGACGGCCTGGACGTGCTCCCGCGACATGACCGGGGCCAGCCGCTGGTCCCAGGTCCACAGGATGGTGCGCAGGCAGCCGTCCGCGGTGACCGCCTGGTCGGCGAGGAAGTCCGCGAACTGCTCGGGTGAGAGGCGGGTGATGCCGTCGAGGGTGCACGGGACGGCGGTGGAGCCGAGGGTGGCGTGCGGGGCGGGGGAGACTGCCTTGCCCTTGCCGTCCTTCTTGCCCTTGCCGTCCGTCGACTTATCGGTCGGCCTGTCCGTGCGGGGCGGCCCGGGCACGCGCCCGTCGGTGAGCCCGCCCGGCGCGGAGGGGGACTGCGCGGCCGGCTTCGGGGCCTCGGCGAGGCGGGTGACCTCGTCGAAGGGGTTCGGCGTGGGGGTGTCCCGGTGCACGGCCGGCGCGGGCGCCGCGGCCGGGGCCGCCGGTGGGGGAGTGGCCGCGAAGCCGGGCTGCGCGGCGGTGGTGGCGCAGAGCGCCGTGGCTATGGAGGCGGTGAGCAGGGCTGCGCGCAGGGATCTGCGCGGGGTTCTGGAGCGGTACACCGATGTACTCCTGTGTGTGGGAGGTATGAGTACGTGGCGCGGACCGGGCTTCAACTGCCGTCCGGTGGGCGACAGGTGGGGGAGCGGGTGTCCGCGCCATGTCATGTGTAACGTAGTAATGTGAAATGGTACTGACAACCCCTCAGACACCAAGGGTTGTCCAAAGTGTCAGCCGGAAGACGCCGACTCCGCCGAGCGTCAGCCGGAAGGCTCCGGCTCCGGGAAGTGGCAGGCGACCTCCCGCGCCTCGCCCGCCGTCGCGACCCGCAGCAGCGGCACCTCGCTCCGGCACACCTCCCGCGCCTTCGGGCAGCGCGGGTGGAAGGTGCAACCGGGCGGGGGAGCCGCCGGGCTCGGGAGGGTGCCGGACAGCATGATGCGCTCCCGGGCCCGTTCCGCCGCCGGATCCGGCAGCGGAACGGCGGACAACAGGGCCCGCGTGTACGGATGGGCCGGGGCCGCGTACACCCGCTCTTTGTCGCCGGTCTCGACGATCCGCCCCAGATACATCACGGCCACCCGGTCGCACACCCGCTTCACCACCGACAAGTCGTGGGAGATGAACAGGAAGGCCGGACCGAGCTCCTCCTGCAACCGCGCCAGCAGATTGACGATCTGCGCCTGCACGGAGACGTCGAGTGCCGACACCGGCTCGTCGGCGACGATCAGACGGGGACCGGTGGCCAGGGCCCGCGCGATGCCGATGCGCTGCGCCTGCCCGCCGGAGAACTCGTGCGGATAGCGGTCCAGGTGCTGGGGGAGGAGCCCGACCAGCTCCAGCAGCTCCGCCGCCCGCCTCCGTGCGCCCGCCGCGGAACCGCCCTGCACCAGCAGCGGGTCGGCGATGATCCGGGCCGCGGTCCAGCGTGGGTTGAGGGACGAGTGAGGATCCTGGAAGACCATCTGCAACTCCCGGCGCAGCGGCTTGAGCGCGCGCTGCCGCAGTCGGCTGATGTCCCGCCCGTCGTAGACGACCGACCCGGCAGTCGGCTCCAGCAGCCGTACGATCATGCGCCCGGTCGTGGACTTGCCGCAGCCGGACTCGCCCACCAGCCCCAGGGTCTCGCCCGCCGCCAGGTCGAACGAGACGCCGTCGACGGCCCGGACGGCGGCGGAGCGCGCCCGCCGGCCGGGAAAGGCCATCCAGCCCGGGAAGGCCGTCCGGCCGGGGAAGGTCATCTTCAGGTCCCGCACGGAGAGCAGGGGAGCAGGGGGAGCGGGCAGGGGCGCGACAGGAGCAGCAGCGGCGGCGGTCATCGGGTGCCTCTCCGGGCGTGGGCGGCGGTGTGCGGGGACAGGTGGCAGGCGACCAGGTGCCCCTCGGCGGAGCGCAGTTCGGGCCTGGTGTCCTCGCAGCGCGTGCGCTCGGCCGGCGCCGCGGCCGCCGCCCGCGGGCAGCGCGGCGCGAACGCGCACCCCGGCGCCGGATCCAGCAGCGACGGCGGGCTGCCGGGGATGGCGCGCAGGGGCTCGTCGTCGCCGTCGTCGAGGCGGGGGAGCGAGTCGAGCAGCCCGCGGGTGTAGGGGTGGGCCGGCGCGGCGAACAGGGCGTCCACCGGGGCCTGTTCGACGGCCCTGCCGCCGTACATCACCAGGACCTCGTGGGCCACGCGGGCGACGACGCCGAGGTCGTGGGTGATCAGGACGACGGCGAGGGCGCGCTGCTCCTGGAGCCGGGCGATCAGCTCCAGGATCTGGGCCTGGACGGTGACGTCGAGGGCGGTGGTCGGTTCGTCGGCGATGAGCAGCTCGGGTTCGCAGGCGAGCGCCATGGCGATCATCACGCGCTGGCGCATGCCGCCGGAGAACTGGTGCGGGTACGCGCCCGCGCGCAGTGCGGGCTCGGGGATGCCGACCTCTCCGAGCAGTTCGGCGGCCCGCCTGCGGGACGCGGCCCGGCGGGAGCCGAAGTGGACGCGGTGGTGCTCGGCGATCTGCTCGCCCACCGTGTAGTACGGGTGGAGGGCGGACAGCGGGTCCTGGAAGATCATTGCCATGCGGCGGCCGCGCAGCCGGTTGAGCTCGCGCTCGGCCAGTCCGGTCAGCTCCCGCCCGTCGAGGACGACGGAGCCGGTGACCTCGGCGCCGGTGTGCAGGCCCATCACGGCCAGGGAGGTGACGGACTTCCCCGAACCGGACTCCCCGACGATGCCCAGGGTGCGGCCGCGGTGCACGGAGAAGCCGAGGCCCTCCACGGCCCGGACCGGACCGCGCCCGGTGGGGAAGGTGACGGTCAGATCGCTTACGCGGAGCAGGGGTTCGCCGGCCATCAGTACCTCACTCGCGGGTCGACGACGGCGTAGAGCAGGTCGACGGCCAGGTTGGCGACGACGATGAAGGCGGCCGCCAGCAGCGTGACGCCGAGGATGACCGGCTGGTCGCCGGTGGACAGCGCGCCGTAGAAGAGACGGCCGATGCCCGGCAGGCCGAAGATGGACTCGGTGATGACGGCGCCCGCGAGCAGCCCGCCCAGGTCCATGCCGAAGAGGGTGAGGACGGGAGTCATGCCCGCCCGCAGCCCGTGCTTGACGACGACGGTGCGGCGCGGCAGGCCCTTGGCGCGGGCGGTGCGGATGTACGGCTCCGCCATCGTCTCGATCATCGAACTGCGGCTCTGGCGCGCGTACATGGCGGCGTAGAGCACGGCCAGTGCGAGCCAGGGCAGGAGCAGGTTGGACGCCCAGTGCACGGGGTCGCCGGTGAGGGGCACGTACTGCGGGTAGGGCAGCAGGCCGGCCGTCCGGATGAGGCCGTAGATCAGCATCATCGACGTGAAGTAGACCGGCAGGGAGGCCGCGGCGACGGCGCCGGTCATCAGGGCGCGGTCGGTGAGGGTGTCCTTGCGCAGGGCGGCGGTGACGCCGGCGCCCAGGCCGAGGGCCAGCCACAGCACGGACGCGCCCAGGGCCAGCGAGGCGGAGACCGGCAGCCGGTCCATGAGCAGGTCCCAGACGGCTTCGGAGTTCTCGTAGGAGTAGCCGAGGCAGGGGAAGGCGCAGTGCAGGGCGTAGCGGCCGCTGCCCATGGTCCGGCCGGTGAAGATGCCGGTGACGAAGTCGGCGAACTGCCGCCACAGCGGCTGGTCCAGGCCCATGTGGGCGCGGATCGCCGCCAGCCGCTCCACGCTGCACGCCTTGCCGCAGGCGGCGGCCGCGGGGTCGGAGGGCAGGACGTAGAAGATGGTGAAGGTGACGGCGGCGACGGCGACGAGGACGCCGGTGACGGCGAGGAGCCGGCGGGCGAGGTAGAGGATCATGCGCGGGCGCTCCTCGGGTCGAGGACGTCGCGCAGGGCGTCGCCGAGCAGGGTGAAGGCGAGCACGGTCAGGAACAGGCAGGTGCTCGGGATGACGAAGTACATGGGGTCGGTGTCGTAGAAGGCGACGCTCTCGGCGATCATCTGGCCCCAGGAGGGGGTGGGCGGGCGGACGCCGACGCCGAGGTAGCTCAGGGCCGCCTCGGTGGCGATCATGCCGGGGACGATCAGGGTGGTGTACGCGATGACGGGCCCGGTGACGCCGGGCAGGACGCTGCGGGTGAGGATGCGCCAGGGCCCGGCGCCGGCGAGGCGGGCGGCGTCGACGTGCTCGCGGTGCTTGAGCGAGAGGGTCTGGCCGCGCACGACGCGGGCGATGCCGGGCCAGCCGAACAGGCCGATGACGGCGGTCATCAGCACGATGCGGTTGACGTCCTTGGCCACCGACAGCATGGCGATCATGAAGATGAGGGAGGGGAAGGACATGGTGAGGTCCATCAGGCGGGAGAGCACGGCGTCGGTGCGGCCGCCGAAGTAGCCCGCCGCGATGCCGGCGGCCGTGCCGGCGACGACGACGATCGCGGTGGCGGTCAGGGCGATGAGCAGGGACACCTGGGCGCCGTGCACGACGCGGGCGAACAGGTCGCGGCCGGTGACGGGTTCGACGCCGAGCCAGTGGTGGGGGGAGATGCCGCCGAGCGGGCCGAGGGGCCGGCCGCCGAGGTAGGGGTCGACGGCGGTCTTGTCGAACTCCTCGGGCGTCCGTCCGGCGAGCGAGCTCAGCAGCGGGGCGCCCGCCGCCATGAGCAGGAACAGGGCGACGACGGCGAGGGAGACCTTCACGGAGGTGCGGCGGCGCAGTTCGGCGCGGGCGAGCCGCCAGGGGCCGCTGCCGGCGGAGGCCTCGGCGGGGACGGGGGAGGCGGTGGTCATGGCGGCCTCAGCCCCGGCTCTTCGCGGGGTCCTTGAGGCCGGCCGTCGCGTAGTCGAGCTGGCCGCCGAAGGACGGGTGCCCGTACGCCCCGGCGATGTTGCTGCCCAGGACGAGTGGCCACCGCCGCACCAGGACCGGCACGGCCGGTGCCGCGGCGAGGATCTCGCCGTCCAGTTGCCGCCAGGCCCTGACGGCCTCCCCGGTGTCGGTCATGGCCGCGATCTCGTCCATCCGCCGCATCGTCGCGTCGTCGCGGAAGAGGGAGTGGTTGCCGGAGTTGCCCCTCTCCTTGATGAAGCGGCCGTCGAAGACGAAGGGCAGGAAGGTGGAGCCGGAGGGGTAGTCCGGGCACCAGCCGGTGTACACCAGGTCGGTGCGGTTCGCGGTGTCGCCGATGGTGGCGTAGAAAGCGGACGGGTCGACCGTCTCGATGGTGACCTTGATGCCCGCTTTCGCGAGGGACTGCTGGATCGCCTCGGCCCGGCCCTTGTCCCCGGTCGAGACCGTCATGCTCGTCGCGAAGCCGCCCGGCTTGCCGGCCTCCTTGAGTAGTCGGCGGGCCTTCTCCGTGTCGCCGGCGACGGGGATCCCGAGGGTGTCGGGCTGCTTGCCGCCGAAGAGGGAGGCGGGCATGTACGCGGTCGACGGCTCGTTGAAGGCGGGGCCTCCGGAGGCGGTCAGGACGGCGTCCCGGTCGAGGGCGTACTGCACGGCCCGGCGGACCCTGACGTCGTCGAAGGGGGCGCGGCCCGTGTGCATCTGCACCATGTCCGTGCAGTTGGTGGACTCGGCGATGAGCCGCTGCCTGACCTCGGCGTCGGGCAGCACCTTGGCGCCGCTCTCGGGGCGCAGGGCGCTCCAGGAGACGGCGGAGGCGTCCGCGCCGCGGCTCTCCGTCAGCCGGTCGTCGATCTGGCCGCCCTTCAGGCCCATGACGACGACGATCCTGTCCGGGTACGCCTTGCGGACGTCATCCGTGGCCGGGTCCCAGTGGTCGTTGCGCACCAGGACGAGCTTCTTGCCGCGCGCGTAGGACTCGATCTTGTAGGGGCCGGAGGAGAACGGCCGGTTGTCGTACTGCGGGCCCTTGTCCCGCGCCTGCGGTACGGGCGCGAAGGTGGGCATGACGGTGGCGTAGGGGAATTCGGCGAAGGGTTTGCGTAACTCGAAGACGATGGTGCGGTCGTCCGGCGTCCGGACGGAGTCCAGGTGCTTGCCCTCGGCGGGGCCGCGGTAGCCCTCGGCGCCGGCGAGGTAGCGGGCGGCGTAGTCGGCGCCGCCGGGCAGGTCGGGGGAGAAGGACCGCTCGACGTTGTACTTGACGTCCTGCGCGGTGACGGGTGAGCCGTCCTCGTACTTCACGCCCTGCCTGAGGTGGAACGTCCAGGTCCTGGCGTCGGCGGACGGGGTGCCGAGGCCGGTGGCGAGGTCGGGGGTCAGTTCGCTGCCCTGTTTGCCGGGCGCGGCCTTGTAGGTGACGAGGGTGCGGTAGAGCAGCCGGGTGCCGAAGTCCATGGCGTTCATGACCCAGTTGCGGGCCGGGTCGAGGTGGGTGAAGTCCTGGTCGGAGAGCACGGTGAGGGTGCCGCCCTTCCGCGGAGTGCCGCCGATCACCGTGCCCTCGCGGACGGCGGCGCGATCTTCGCCGTGCGCCGGCTGCTGCGGGACGGAACAGCCGGTCGGCCCGAGGGCGATGGCGGCCGCCGTGACGGCGGTCAGGGCAGTACCCGTGCGCTTGTTCATCAGTGGTCACTCCGTGAACGGTCGAACAGCCAGGAGGCGGCCGAAAGGCAGTCGAGAGGCAGTCAGGAGGCCGCCTGAGGCTGAAATGTGACCCGTAACATAGTAATGTGAAATTGCACTGACAAGACGTCAGTCATCTGACGGTGGCTCCGTTACCCACCTGTGCCCGAGGAGGACATCCCGTGAAGGAAGCCGAAGGTGCCACGACCCGAACGGCCAGTCATGACCTGCCGGTCTCGGCGGAGTTCCAGGCATTCATGGCCGGCAACTGGGCGCCGACCCCGCTGTCCGGCGACATCCGGCTGCCCGTCGCGGACCTCGCCGCCGCACGCCGGGCCAAGCTCTCGGCGCGCTTCCCCGGCGAGCGCCTGATCGTCCCCGCCGGCGAGCTCGCCGTCCGCTCCAACGACTGCGACTACCGCTTCCGGCCGCACAGCGCGTACGCCTGGCTGACCGGGCTCACCGGCGAGGAGCAGGTGGGCCACGTGCTCGTCATGGAGCCCGACGGACCGCACGCGCACGAGGCGGTGCTGTACGCGCGGCCGCGCTCGGCCCGCAACGGCACGGAGCTCTACCGCGACCGCCGCTACGGCGAGTTCTGGGTCGGCCGCCGCCCCGACCTCGGCGAGGCCGAGCGCATGACCGGCATCCGCTGCGCGCACCTGGACGCCTACGGCGCGCTGCCGTCGGGCCGCGACGCGTCCCGCGACGCCGGGCTCGCCACCGCGCTCAGCGAACTGCGGCTGGTCAAGGACGCTTGGGAGATCGGGCAGTTGCAGCAGGCCGTGGACCACACCGTCGCCGGATTCGAGGACGTCGTACGGGCGCTCCCGCGCGCCCTCGCCCACCCGCGCGGCGAGCGGTGGATCGAGGGCGTCTTCGGCCTGCGCGCCCGGGCCGAGGGAAACGGCACCGGCTACGAGACCATCGCCGCCGCGGGCGCGCACGCCTGCTACCTGCACTGGATACGCAACGAGGGGCGGCTCGACCGCGGCGAACTCCTGCTCCTGGACGCGGGCGTGGAGACCGACAGCCTCTACACCGCCGACCTCACCCGCACCCTGCCGCTCTCGGGCCGCTTCTCGCCCGTCCAGCGGCAGGTCTACGACCTCGTCCTCGCCGCCCAGGACGCGGGCATCGCCGCCCTCAAGCCCGGCGCGAGCTTCCGCGACTTCCACCGGGCCGGGATGCGCGTCATCGCCGAAGGGCTCGCCGAATGGGGCGTCCTTCAGCACGCCGAAGGCGACTTCCACCGCCGGTACACCCTGTGCAGCAGCGGCCACATGCTCGGCCTGGACGTCCACGACTGCGCCCAGGCGCGGGCGGACGCCTACCTCGACGGCGTCCTGGAGGAGGGGCAGGTGCTCACCGTCGAGCCCGGGCTCTACCTCCAGCCCGACGACGAGACGCTGCCCGCCGAACTCCGCGGCATCGGCGTGCGCATCGAGGACGACCTGGTCATCACCGCCGACGGGGCGCAGCTGATGTCGCACGCGCTGCCGCGCACGCCCGACGCGGTCGAGACGTGGATGGGTGAACTCCTCGGCGGCTGAGGGAAGGTGAGGGAGGCGGCGGGGGCGGCCGGGCGGCGGGCGGTCAGGTCCGGACCAGCTCTTGGCAGCGGCAGTGCAATGTGAAATATTACTGACGTGCCCTTGAGTAACTCCCCGGGCGTCAGCGACGCCCGCGACCTCATCGTCGTCGGAGCGGGAGTGGTCGGCGCCGCCTGCGCCTACTACGCCGCCCGCTCCGGCCTCACCGTCACCGTGCTCGACCGCGGCCCTGTCGCCGGCGGGACCACGGGCGCCGGCGAAGGCAACCTCCTGGTCTCCGACAAGGAACCCGGCCCCGAGCTCGAACTCGCCCTGCTCTCCAGTCGGTTGTGGCAGGAGTTGGCGGAAGAGCTCCCGGCCGGGATCGAGTACGAGGCCAAGGGCGGCCTCGTCGTCGCCTCCGACGCCGCCGGCACGGCCGCCCTGCGGAAGTTCGCCGCGGCCCAGGCCGAGGCGGGCGTCACCGCCGAAGAGGTGCCCGCCGACCGGCTCCACGACCTGGAGCCGCACCTGGCGCCGGGGCTCGGGGGCGGCTTCCACTACCCGCAGGACGCCCAGGTCCAGCCCGCCCTCGCCGCGGCCCACCTGCTGCGCGCCTCGGGCGCCCGGGTGCGTACCGGCGAGGAGGTCACCGCCGTCCTCACCGGCGCGCACGGCGAAGTGCGGGGCGTGCGCACGACCGCCGGTGACCTGCACGCCCCGCACGTCGTCAACGCCGCCGGCACCTGGGGCGGCGACGTGGCACGGCTCGCCGGGGCGCACCTGCCCGTGCTGCCCCGCCGGGGCTTCGTGCTCGTCACCGAACCGCTGCCGCGCGTGGTGCGGCACAAGGTCTACGCGGCCGACTACGTCGCCGACGTGGCCAGCGGATCCGCCGCGCTCCAGACCTCCGCGGTGGTCGAGGGCACCCCGGCGGGCCCGGTCCTCATCGGCGCCAGCCGCGAACGGGTCGGCTTCGACCGCACACTGTCGGTGGAGGTGCTCCGCCGCCTCGCCGCGCAGGCCACTGAGCTCTTCCCGGTGCTGGCGAAGGTACGGGCCATCCGCACGTACGCCGGCTTCCGCCCGTACCTGCCCGACCACCTGCCCGCCATCGGCCCCGACCCCCGCGTTCCCGGGCTGCTCCACGCCTGCGGCCACGAGGGGGCGGGCATCGGACTCGCCCCGGCCACGGGGGCGCTGATCGCCGCGGCTCTGACGGGCCGGCAGCCCCCCGTGCCCCTGGCGCCGTTCAGGCCGGACCGCTTCGGGCCGGACCGCTTCGGGTCCGATCGCTTCGGGTCGGCGTGAGCGCCCGCCGTTCGGGCCGGTGCCGTCACCGCGCCCGGTCCCGGGAAGCCGCGCCACCACTGTCCCCTCATGTCGACATCCCAGCCGGAAGGAGCCCTGCCGTGGCGCGTGACCGCAACCCGGCCGACCTCGTCGGCGCGGACCCCGGACCGCCGTTCGAGATCACCTTTGACGGCAGTGCGGTCACCGCCCTGCCCGGTCAGTCCGTCGCCGCCGCCCTCTGGGGCGCGGGCATCCTCGCCTGGCGCACCACCCGGAACGGCGGCCGACCGCGCGGCGCCTTCTGCGGCATCGGACAGTGCTACGACTGCCTCGCCACGGTCAACGGGGAGCCCAACCGCCGGGCCTGCCTCGTACCCGCCCGGCCCGGCGACACGGTCACCACCCAGGAGGGACACGGCCATGCCGGGCTCGCCGTCTGAACCGCACGAGCCGTCTGAGCCGTACGAGCCGTCTGAGCCGTACGAGTCTGCTGCGCCGTACGAGCCGTCTGAGCCGTACGACCTCGCCGTGATCGGCGCCGGCCCCGCGGGCCTCGCGGGAGCCGTCACCGCCTGCGAACTCGGCCTGTCCGTCGCCGTCCTGGACGCCGCCCCGCAGACCGGCGGCCAGTACTTCCGCCACCCGGCCCCGGGCCTGGGCGCCGCGCGCCCGCAAGCCCTGCACCACGACTGGAGCGAGTTCACGGCGCTCCGCGGCCGCTTCGAGGCGAGCGGGGTCACCCACCTTCCGCACCACCACGTCTGGACCGTCAGACCGCCGGACGGCGACGGCATATGGACCGTGCACGCCCTCACCGGCCCCGATGCCCACGGCGGCACCCCGGCCAGGGTCCGGGCCCGTACGATCCTCCTCGCGACCGGCGCGTACGAGCGGCAACTCCCCTTCCCCGGCTGGACCCTGCCCGGCGTCATCGGTGCCGGCGGCGCCCAGGCCATGCTCAAGTCCGGGCTCGTGCTGCCCGGACGGCGGATCGTCGTCGCGGGCAGCGGCCCCCTCCTGCTCGCCGTCGCCTCCTCGCTCGCCGCCGCGGGAGCCCGCGTCCCCGCCGTGGTCGAGGCTTCGGGCTACCTCGGCTACGCCCGCAGGCCGTACGCCCTCGCCGCCGGCCCCCACAAGCTGCTCGAAGCGGCCGTCCACGGCTCCGCGCTGCTGCGCCACCGCACACCGCTGCGCACCCGCAGCGCCGTCACCGAAGCGCACGGCACCGACCGCGTCGAGGCCGTCACCGTCTCCCGGCTGGACCGCGCCTGGCGGCCCGTGCCGGGCACGGGCCGCCGCATCGCCTGCGACGCGCTGGCCGTGGGCCACGGACTCGTGCCGCAGACGGAGCTCGCCACCGGCCTGGGCTGCGCGACCCGCCGCACCCCCGACGGCACGCACGCCCTCGCCCTGGACGCCCTCCAGGAGAGCTCGGTGCCCGGCCTGTGGGCCGCGGGCGAGACCGGCGGCACCGGCGGCTGGGACCTCGCCCGCACCGAGGGCGAACTGGCGGGCATCGCGGTGGCCGCCCGGCTGCGCGGGCTCCCGGCCCTCACCCGTAGCCGGCGCGCCCGGGCCCTGGCCCGCCGCCGCGACCGCCTGCGCGCCTTCGCCGACGTCATGGCCGCCGCCCACGCGCCCGGCCCCGGCTGGACCGCCTGGCTCCCCGACGACACCGACGTCTGCCGCTGCGAGGAGGTCACCGCCGGCAGCATCCGCGGCGCGGCCGGCGCGCTCGGCGCCCGCGACGCCCGGACCGTCAAGCTCCTCACCCGGGCCGGCATGGGCTGGTGCCAGGGCCGGATGTGCGGAGCGGCCGTGGCGTGCCTCGCGGCGGAAGGCGGGCGAGGGGGCGGGCGAGGAGACGGCGCCGGCGGCGGCGCGGAGGGCGGTACAGCGCAGGGGACCGTACCGCCCTCCGCCGAACGCCGGCCCCTCGCCGTACCCGTACCGCTCGGGGCCCTCGCCGACCTGCCGGAGGAGAGCGGGCGGCCCGGACCGCCGACTGACGGGCCGACGGCCGACGGCTGACGGCTGACGGGCCGGCGGATCGACAGGCCGCCGACCGGCCGACCGGCCGACCGGCCTTGGAACACCGACCGATCGCATCACGAAGGGCTACGGACATGACCACCGCCTCCTGGACCACCGACCACCCCTGGCGCGGCATCATGGTCGCCACCGCGCTCCCGCTGCGCGCGGACCTCTCCGTCGACCACGACGCCTACGCCGCACACGTCCGCCACCTCCTGGACAACGGCTGCGACGGCGTCGTTCCCAACGGCTCCCTCGGCGAATACCAGACCCTCACCCCGGAGGAGCGCGCCCGCGTGGTGCGCACCGCCGTCGAGGCCGCCGGCGACCCGGCCCGGGTGATGCCCGGCGTCGCCGCCTACGGCAGCGCCGAAGCCCGCCGCTGGGCCGAGCAGGCCGCCGAGGCCGGCTGCGGCTCCGTCCTGCTGCTCCCGCCCAACGCCTACCGCGCCGACGAGCAGGCCGTACGCGCCCACTACGCGGACGTCGCCCGCGCCGGGATACCCGTCGTCGCCTACAACAACCCCCTCGACACCAAGGTCGACCTGACCCCCGGCCTGCTCGCCCGGCTCCACGCCGACGGCAGCGTCGTGGCCGTCAAGGAGTTCAGCGGCGACGTCCGGCGCGCCTACGAGATCGCCGAACTCGCCCCCGACCTCGACCTGCTGATCGGCGCCGACGATGTCCTCCTGGAGCTCGCCACCGCGGGCGCCGCCGGCTGGATCGCCGGATACCCCAACGCCTTCCCCGCCACCTGCGCCGCCCTCTACCGCGCCGCCGTCGCCGGGGACCTCCAGACGGCGCTGCCGCTCTACCGCTCGCTGCACCCCCTGCTGCGCTGGGACTCCAGGACGGAGTTCGTGCAGGCCATCAAGCTCTCCATGGACCTCACCGGACGCCACGGCGGCCCCACCCGGCCGCCGCGCCTGCCGCTCACGGGCGAGGCGGAGGCCGCGGTGCGCGCCGCCACGGAGAAGGCCGTCGCCGACGGCCACCACTGACGACCCGTACGGGATTCCGTACCGAATCCCGTAGCGACAGACGACCCGTACCGACAGCGGAAGGACGTCCGTGCGAACCCGCCACATCTTCCATGCCGTCGACTCGCACACCGAGGGCATGCCCACGCGCGTCATCACCGGTGGCGTCGGCGTGATCCCCGGCGCCACCATGGCCGAGCGCCGGCTCCACTTCATCGAGCACATGGACCACCTCCGTACGCTCCTGATGTACGAGCCGCGCGGCCACGCCTCCATGAGCGGCGCGATCCTCCAGCCCCCCACCCGGCCCGACGCGGACTACGGCGTCCTCTACATCGAGGTCTCCGGGGTGCTGCCCATGTGCGGGCACGGCACCATCGGCGTCGCGACCGTGCTCGTCGAGACCGGCATGGTGCCCGTCAGCGAGCCCGTCACCACCGTGCGCCTCGACACCCCCGCCGGCCTGATCACCGTCGACGTGCAGGTGGAGGACGGCGCGGCCAAGGCCGTCACGCTCACCAACGTGCCCTCCTTCTGCCTCGGCCTCGACCGCAAGGCGGACGTGCCGGGATACGGGACGGTCACGTACGACCTCGCCTTCGGCGGCAACTTCTACGCCTTCGTCGAACTCGGCGCCCTGGGGCTGCCCTTCGACCGCGACCGCAAGGACGACCTGCTCGCCGCCGGTCTCGCCGTCATGGACGCGATCAACGCCTCGCCCGACCGGCCCGTCCACCCCGAGCACCCCGGGATCAGCGGCCTCAAGCACGTCTACCTCGCCGCACCCGGCTCGGACGCCCGCCGCTCCCGGCACGCCATGGCGATCCACCCCGGCTGGTTCGACCGGTCCCCCTGCGGCACCGGCACCTCCGCCCGGATGGCACAGCTGCACGCCCGCGGCGCGCTCCCGCTGGAGCGCGACTTCGTCAACGAGTCCTTCATCGGCACCCGGTTCACCGGCCGCCTGGTGGGGGAGACGCAGGTCGCGGGCCTCCCGGCGGTCGTGCCCGCCGTCACCGGGCGCGCCTGGATCACCGGCACCGCCCAGTACTTCCTCGACCCGGACGACCCCTTCCCCGGAGGTTTCCTCCTGTGACCGCCAAGCCGACCACCCCCTTCGCATCCGCCGGACCGGGCAACCCCCTCGTCTCCGTCAACCCGGCCGACCCCGCCGACATCGTCACCGAGATCGCCGCGCCCGGCGCCCCGGCCGCCGTCGCGGCCGTCGAACGGGCCCGCGCCGCCCAGCCCGGCTGGGTCCGTGCCGGGGCCGCCGCCCGCTCCGCGGCGCTCGGGGCCGTCGCCTCGGCCGTCGAGGCCGAGGCGGCGGAACTGGCCGCCCTCGCCGTGCGCGAGACGGGCAAACCCCTCGCCGAGGCGCGGGTCGAGGTCGCGCGGACGGCCGCGATCTGGCGGTATTACGCCCAGGCCCCCTACGAGGCGGCCGGCACCGTCCACGAGACGGCCGCCGGCCCCGGGCTGCTGCTGACCCGCCGCCGCCCGCACGGCGTCGCCGGCCTGATCACGCCGTGGAACTTCCCCTTCGCCATCCCGGCGTGGAAGGCCGCACCGGCGCTGGCAGTGGGCAACACGGTCGTCCTCAAACCGGCGCCCGAGGCCACCGCCTGTGCCCGGCGCCTGGCCGCACTCGTCCAGGCGGCCGTGCCCGAGGGCGTGTTCACGGTGGTGACCGGTGGCGCGACCGAAGGCGCGGCCGTCGTCTCGGCCGCCGACGTCGTCTCCTTCACCGGCTCCACCGCAGCGGGCGGCACCGTCGCCCGGGCCGCCACCGCCCGCGGCGTCCCCGTCCAGGCCGAGACGGGCGGCCTGAACGCGGCGATCGTTCTGCCCGATGCCGACATCGGGCGGGCCGCCGCCCACATCGCCGCCGCCCTCGCCGGCTACGCGGGGCAGAAGTGCACCGCCACCAGCCGCGTGATCGCCGTCGGCACCGCCCTCGACCCGCTCCGCGAAGCCCTCGCGGAGGCCCTTCGCGCACTGCCCGTGGGCGACCCGGGCGACCCCGCGACGGTGTGCGGCCCCCTTATCTCGGGCCGGGCCCGCGACCGCTTCGACCAGTCGCTGTCCGGCGTCCCCGTCCTCGCCGCGGGCGGCGCCGTGGACGGCCCGGGCTGGTACGCGGCCCCCACGCTCGCCGAGAAGGTGCCGGACGGCCACCCGCTGCTCACCGAAGAAGTCTTCGCGCCCGTTGCCGCCCTGCTGCCCGCGGACGACCTCCGGCACGCCGTACGGATCAGCAACGCGGTCCCGTACGGGCTGGTGACGTCCGTCCACACCGCCGGCCTGGAGGCGGTGCTGGAGGGCCTCGACCACCTCGACACCGGCATGATCCGCGTCAACGCGCCGTCCACCGGCGCCGACTTCCACGTGCCGTTCGGCGGCACCAAGGCCTCCGGCCACGGGCCCCGCGAACAGGGGCGCGCCGTACTGGACTTCTACACCTCCGGCCGCACCTACACCCTCGCCCCTTGAGCAAGATGTGACATTGTACGCTGGTGGTCCAGTCCATCGGGGCACGAAAGGGACACCATGGGCCACCTCAAGCAGCGCAACCTCATCACCGCCACCGAGCGGCTGCGCGACCAGGTCGCCCACGCCCTGCGCGCCGCCCTCATCTCCGGCGAACTCCGCCCCGGCGAGGTCTACTCCGCGCCACAGCTCGCGGAGGACTTCGGCATCTCCGCGACCCCGGTGCGCGAGGCCATGCTCGACCTCGCCCGCGAGGGCCTGGTCGAGCCGGTCCGCAACAAGGGCTTCCGGGTCACCGAGGTCAACGAGCGCGACCTCGACCAGTACACCGAGATCCGCACGCTCATCGAGGTCCCCATGACCGGGCGGGTCACCCGCACCGCCGCGCGCGAGGACCTCGAAGCGCTCCGCCCGGTCGCCGAGGAGATCGTGCGCGCCGCCCGCGACCACGACCTCATCGGCTATCTGGAGGCCGACCGGCAGTTCCACCTCACGCTGCTGGCCCTCTCCGGCAACGAACGCCTCGTCGAGACCGTCGGCGACCTGCGCAAGCGCTCGCGCCTGTACGGGCTGACCGCGCTCGACGAGCGCGGCGACCTCATCCCCTCCGCCGAGGAGCACCTCGAACTCCTGGAGCTGATGCTCGCGGGCGACGCCAAGGGCGCGGAGAAGTGCATGGCCCGCCACCTCGGCCACGTGCGCTCCCTGTGGGCGCAGGGCAGCGACAAGGGCTAGAAGCGGCAAGGGCTAGAAGCGGCAAGGGGCAGGTCAGTTCTCCACCGTCTGGACCTGCGGCGGATGGCCGTTCCAGGTGACGAACAGCGACGTCGTCCTCGTGCCGGACATGAAGTCCACCCGGATCCAGGCGCTCTGCTTCCACACGCGCATCTGCCAGCCTTCGTCCGGCGTCGCCGAGACGAGCGCGGCCGAGGACTCGCCCAGGTCGAAGACCGCACGCCCGCCCCGGACGGGGAAGCTCTTCACCTCGCCGTTGTCGCCGGGCGGCGGCGCCGACGGGGCGTCGGATCGAGATGAGGCCGAGGGGGCGGGCGCAGCGCTCCTCGGGACCGGCGTCGAAGAGGCGGACCGCTCCGGGGCACTCGGCGAGGGGGCCGACCCGCGTGCCGCCGGTTCGAGCGGTGGTGTCGTGCCGGAGATCGGCAGCGCGCGCGGCGGCTCGTAGGCCGTGCCCGTCAGGACGGTCCGCACCCCGTACCAGGACACCGCCATGGCCGCCGTCGTCGCCAGCACCCACGCCAGGGCCTGCATGATTCCTCGCCTCACCTGGCTCATAGTGCCTCACCCGTATGGCGTACGGTGCGGCCCATGGCAAGACTGCTCGTAGTCGAGGACGATCCGTTCGTGCGCTCCGCCCTCATCCGGGAGCTGACCGAGGCCGCGCACACCGTACGCAGCGTCGGGACCGCCCTCGAAGCGCTGCGCGAAGTCGCCCAGGTCGGCTTCGACCTGGTCATCCTCGACCTCGGCCTGCCGGACCTCGACGGGGCGCAGGCCCTGAAGATGCTGCGCGGCATCACCGACGTGCCCGTCATCGTCGCCACCGCGCGCGACGACGAAGCGGAGATCATCCGGCTGCTCACCGACGGCGCCGACGACTACCTCGTCAAACCCTTCTCCGTGGCGCACCTGACCGCGCGCATGGCCGCCGTCCTGCGCCGCACGGGCCGGGGCGGCGGTGCGGCGGGCGACCCGGTGCCCTCCGGGGCCCTGCGCGTCGGCGGGCTGGCCGTCGACCCGCTGCGCCGGATCGCGGAACTGGACGGCGCGGCCCTGGACCTGACCCGGCGTGAGTTCGACCTGCTCGCCTACCTGGCCGGCCGGCCAGGCGTCGTCGTCCCCCGCAAGGAACTCCTCGCCGAGGTCTGGCAGCAGTCCTACGGCGACGACCAGACCATCGACGTGCACCTGTCCTGGCTGCGCCGCAAGCTCGGCGAGACGGCCGCCAGCCCGCGCTACCTGCACACCGTCCGCGGGGTCGGGGTGAAGCTGGAACAGCCCCCGGCGGAACCGGCATGAGATGGGCGCTCGTCAGGGTGTCCCTGGCCGTCACGGTCATGGTGGTGCTGGCCTTCGCCGTGCCCCTCGGGCTGGTCGTCAGGGAACTCGCCCGCGACCGTGCCTTCGCCGACGCCGAGCGGCAGGCCGCTCAGATCCGGCCCGCGCTCGCCATCACCACCGACCGGGACCAGCTGGAACGCGCCGTCGCCAGCTCTCAGGCCGGTGGTGACGAGCGGATGGCCGTCCACGTACCGGGCGACGGCGCCGCGCGCCACGGGACGGACACGGGCGCAAGCACGGGTACCGGTGCGTACGACGCGCACCCGGGGGCGGCGCGCGAGGCCTTCGGCATCGGCCGCAGCCGGGCCGATGCGCGCGACGTGGAGACCGCCCGCCGCGGCCGCTCCGCCGTCACCTCCGTGCCCGGCGGCTACGCCCTGCTCCAGCCGACCGCCCTGAGCACCGGCGAGTTCGCGGTCGTCGAGGTCTACGTGCCGCACCGCGCGGTCACCAACGGCGTCACCACGTCCTGGGCGATCCTCGCCGCCGTGGGCCTCGGCCTCGTCGTCGGATCCGTCGCCCTCGCCGACCGCCTCGGCCTGCGCCTCGTACGCCCGGCGGAACGGCTCGCGCGGGCCGCCGCCGAGCTGGGGGAGGGGAAGCTGGGCGTGCGCGTCCGCGAGGGCGGACCGGCCGAACTGCGCGCCGCGGCCGTCGCGTTCAACTCCATGGCCGACAAGATCGTGCAGCTCCTCGCCGCCGAACGCGAACTCGCCGCCGACCTCTCGCACCGGCTCCGCACCCCCCTCACCGTCCTCCGCCTCAACGCCGCGTCCCTCGGCGAGGGCCCCGCCGCCGACCAGACCCGCGCCGCCGTCGCCCAGCTGGAGCGCGAGGTCGACCAGCTCATCCGCGCCGCCCGCGAGCAGGGCGAGCAGAAGGAACGGCCCCCGCTCGGCTGCGACGCCTGCGAAGTGATCCGCGACCGGATGGACTTCTGGTCCGCGCTCGCCGAGGACGAGGGGCGCACGGCCGGGCTCGCGGGCGTCGACGCGACCGTACGCGTACCCGTCGCCCGCCCCGAACTCGTCGCCGCGCTTGACGCGATGCTCGGCAACGTCTTCCGGCACACCCCGGAAGGCACCGCCTTCGCCGTGGACGTCCACCGCAGCGAGGACGCCGTGATCGTCCTCGTCTCCGACGCGGGCCCCGGCATCGCGGACCCCGACGCCGCGCTGCGCCGCGGCCACGGCGACGGAGGCCCCGGCTCCACCGGGCTCGGCCTGGACATCGTGCGCCGGGTCGCCGAGTCCACGGGCGGCGACGTACGGATCGGCCGGTCGGTGCTCGGCGGCACGGAGGTGCGGGTGTGGCTCGCACTGGACGGCGGGGACGGGCCGCGGCGCCGCGGCCGCCGCCGGGCGCGGCGCGGCCGGGCCCGGCATTAACGCCCGCCCATGCCTTCCTTAAGCCCGCCATAAGAAGCCGGCCTCGGAGGGTGGTTGGGGGATTTGACCGGTTCGTTCTCGCTAGCGTGCCGCCTGTACTCACCCCCCAAGTCAGAACAGGCAGGCACGCGATGGGTTCCTCCGCACACCGCCGGCGAGTCGGCCGCAAGGCGCGGCTCGCCGGCATCGGGGCCGCCGCGGCGATCGCGGCCGGCGCCGCGTTCACCCTCACCGGCACGGCACAGGCCACGACCGTCGGCGCGGCCTTCTCCACCACCGGCTCCTGGTCCGGCGGCTACACCGGCCAGTACGTCCTCACCAACGGCACCGGCAAGGAACTGACGGACTGGAAGCTGACGTTCGACCTCCCGGAGGGCGCGAAGATCACGTCCCTGTGGAACGGCAAGCACACCGTCGGCGGCCGCAGCGTCACCGTCGAGCCGGAGAGCTGGAACGGGACCATCGCCCCGGGTGCTTCCGTGACCGTCGGCTTCGTGGCCACCGGCACCGCGGCCACCGCACCGGCCAACTGCCGGATCAACGGCGCGAAGTGCTCGACGGACAAGGACCCCGGCCCGGGACCGACCGGGCCCGCGCCGAGCCCCTCCCACCCGGCGCCGAGCCCCTCCCGCCCCGGCCCGTCCGGAGGCACACCCGCCCCCGGTGGCGCGAAGGCCGCGTTCGCCCCGTACGTCGACACCCTCCTCCACCCCTCGTACGACCTCCTGGCCACCGCCGGGAAGACGGGCGTCAAGGACTTCACCCTCGCCTTCGTCACCTCCGGCGGCGGCTGCACCCCCAAGTGGGGCGGCGTCAGCGACCTCGGCAGCAACCCCGTCGCCCAGCAGACAGGCCGGCTGCGCGAGGCGGGCGGCGACGTACGCGTCTCCTTCGGCGGCGCCGCCGGGTCCGAACTGGGCCTCGCCTGCTCCTCCGCCGGCGACCTCGCCGCCGCGTACGGCAAGGTCGTGGACGCCTACAAGCTCACCAAGGTCGACTTCGACATCGAAGGCGGCGCACTGCCGAACGCCGCCGCCAACACGCGCCGCGCCCAGGCCATTGCGCAGCTACAGAAGAGCCACCCCGGCCTCGACGTCTCCTTCACGCTCCCGGTGATGCCCACGGGCCTCACCCAGGACGGCGTCGACCTCGTCGCGAACGCCAAGAAGAACGGCGTGTCCGTCTCCACGGTCAACATCATGGCCATGGACTACGGCTCATCCTTCAACGGCGACATGGGGCAGTACGCGATCGACGCCGCCACGGCCACGCAGGCCCAGGTCAAGGGCGTGCTGGGGCTGAGCGACGCGGCCGCCTGGAAGGCCGTCGCGGTCACGCCGATGATCGGCGTCAACGACGTGGCCGGTGAGGTCTTCAAGGCCGACGACGCGGACCAGCTCGTGAAGTTCGCCCGTTCCAAGGGCCTCGGCGGGCTGTCGATGTGGTCCGCCACGCGCGACAAACAGTGCCCGGGCGGTGCGCAGAACTCCGCGTCCGCCACCTGTAGCTCCGTCCTTCAGGACGAATTCGCCTTCACCAAGGCCTTCGGCGCCTTCAAGGGCTGACGCGCTTCCCGTTCCCCTTCGGATTCCCCCCACATTTCCCCCACGTTCCCCCAGCACCTTCCCCCCACAGCGCCTTCCTCCACCGATGAAGACGATGAAGGAGACACCCCCCATGCCCACGTGTCGCAAGGCTGTCCGCATCTCCGCACTCGGCATCGCCCCTCTCGCCCTCGGCGTCGCCCTCACCGGGCTGGCGGCCGGGCCGGCCGCCGCGCACGGCTCCATGACGGATCCGGTGAGCCGGGTCTCCGCCTGTTTCGCCGAGGGCCCGGAGCACCCGCGCTCGGCGGCCTGCAAGGCCATGGTCGCGGCCGGCGGCACCCAGCCGCTCTACGACTGGAACGAGGTCAACATAGGCACCGCCGCCGGCCGTCACCGCCAGATCATCCCGGACGGCAAGCTGTGCAGCGCCGGACGCGACAAGTACAAGGGACTGGACGCGGCACGTGCCGACTGGCCGGGGACGAAGCTCGCCCCGGGCGGGCACACCTTCACGTACCGGGCGACCGCCGCGCACCGCGGCACGTTCGAGCTGTACGTCACCAAGGACGGATACGACCCGCGGAAGCCGCTGAAGTGGTCGGATCTGGAGGCGAAGCCGTTCGCCAAGGTCACGAACCCGGCGCTGAAGAACGGGAGCTACGTCTTCGACGGGACGGTCCCGAAGAAGTCCGGCCGTCACCTGATCTACAGCATCTGGCAGCGTTCGGACAGCCCCGAGGCGTTCTACACCTGCTCCGACGTGGACTTCGGCGGGAAGCAGGCGGCGGCGAAGGCCGTGGCCCCGGCCCCCGCCGCGTCCGCCCCGAGCGAAGCGCAGATCAGCGAGGAGGCCGCCAAGTCGACCGTCGATCACGGCGGACACGGGGGTGACGGCCCGGGTGAGGAGGGACACGGAGCGGGCGCGCACGCCGAGAACGCGCACGCCATGGGCGGTCACGAGCCGCAGACCGCGGCGAAGGCCGACGGCGCTCCGTCCGCCCAGGGCGGGCGCCTGGCCGAGACCGGCGGCGACAGCCGCACGGCGATGCTGGCGGTCGCCGGCGCAGGGACCCTGGCGGCCGGTTCGGCCGCCCTGTTCCTGACCATGCGGCGTCGCGCGGCCCGGAGCCGTGGCTAGGCACCTGGCGGCTGCCTAACGCACGCGAACACGGTCAGCAGCTGTACGGCTGCTGACCGTGTTCGTATGTGCGTGTTCAGCTCTGGGTGTTGAGGAAGCCGATGACGACGGCGCCCCACCAGCAGATCTGGGAGACGAGGGCGGTGGCTCCGCCCCAGGCCAGGATGCCCGTCGACGGGGAGGCGGAGGACTGCTCGGCCATGCGCCGGTTGAGGAGGCCCGCCTGGAGGCCGTTGAGGCTGAGGACGAGGACCATCACCAGCTTGACGGCGGTGAGGGTGGCGGAGGGGTTGGGGTGGAGCAGCATGCCGCTCGCGACGAGGCCCACGAGTCCGGCCCAGATGGGCGCGTGCAGGCGGCCCGCGCTGCCGAGGGCCTCGCGGAGGGTGCAGCGGCCGGTCATCCACAGGAGCCCGTAGTAGTCGGCCACGAGCACGGCGCCGAAGCCCAGCACGAGGCTGGCGAGGTGGACGAAGAGGGCTGCGGTGTGGAGCGTCGCGTCGGCTTGCAGGTGCACGGATATCCACACGGAGACGGCCCAGGCCCCGCAGATCACGGCTCCGGCGGCGGCAACCGTCCACCAGGAGTCGTAGAGGGCCAGCGGCTTCGCGTGCCGGGCGCCCGGTGACGGTGCGGCGGCGCGGACGGGGCCTCGCGGATGGACGACGGACAGCGGCGGTTCGGACGGCAGAGCGGACACGCGATTCTCCAAACGCAGACCCTTACGGCGGTAAGGCTGACTCATTACTGGGTCATGGAAATTTCCCCGGGGAAACCGGCTTAAGTGCGGGATAAGCCTGAACACTCCTGCATGGAAATCGCAAGCTTTGCAGGTCACGGGCGTATTCGCGCTCAATTCCGGCCGGTGCGGCCGGCAATTGATCAATATCTGCGGTCCGGCTGACGCTGAGCTCGGGATCACTCGCTCCCCGTCACCCCGGCGCCCCGGCGGTGTGAGGCCGCCCATGAGGCCTGGGTCACTTACTAAGCGGCTTAGTGGGCAAAATGCTGAATTACAAAGGCTGAGCGGCCGCGGCCGCTCCGTTCCATGAATGGGGGTAGTAGGTCACCGTGCTTGTCAGGGGTTTTCGCCGCCGCTAACAATTGCGGGGTCGCTGGGCGCCGTCGACCGAGAAACGGCGCTTCGTTATTGCGCCGCTTCAGGGCCGGGCGACATCCG
>NZ_RBAM01000024.1 GCF_003626645.1 Streptomyces klenkii
CGGCGTGGCCGGACCGGGGAAGCGTCCCGGGCCAGTGGCCCGCCGGTGTGCGCTTCGGCAGGTGGCACGTCGGGTTGCAGGCGACCAGCCGGTACTCGTACCCGTACTGCGGGTGGATCGTGGCCCCGGCGGGGCGGGAGGCGTCCCAGCGGGCGGGTATGGGCTCCCCGCAGCGGCAGCAGGCGAGTCCGGCGGCCTGTCCCGCGGTGAGCTGGTCGTAGCGCCACCGGGGCCCGCCGCGCTGCGCCGCCTCGGCCGGGGCACCCTCGGCGCCCGGGGCCTGTCTGCTCTTGAGCGCGGTGACGTGGTGGTCAGGCACGGCCGGCCTCCTGGTACGCGGCGAGGATCGCGGCCCGCAGCGCCCGCGGGTCGGCCAGGCGCGGCCCGCCGGGTGCCACGAGCCAGCGGATGGCCGCGCCAGCCGTCCAGGCCCCGGTGCTGAACCGCTGGGGTGGCACGGGGATGACGCCGTAGTTGAGGACGTGCGCACCGATCGCGTCCCAGCCGTCCGCCGTGCCGATGGGCACCAGCCAGGTGTACGTGTCCGCCATCTGGTCCTCGATGACCGGCACCGGGCCGCGCTCCCGCCGCAGGGCGGCGACGACGCGCTGCCCCACGAAGCCAGGCAGGCGCACGGCGTCCCACCAGCGGTGCGCGGGGAGCATCTGCACGCCCTGCTCGGCGGTCGGCAGCCACTCCGGCAGTGAATTGGTGGTCCGCAAGGGGCACCCCCGGCGTCGTCAGCGAGATCGGGCACGACCACACTGACCCCGCCGGGGGCCACTAACTGTCACTCCTCGGTGACACATCTCCGGTTCAGGCGCCGATCCAGGCCGCCATCCGCGACAAGGCGTCAGGAGACTGCCGCCGCAAGTGCAGCAGGCCCCGCACCGTCTCCCGGGCGCGGGGGTGGAACCGGGTCTGCTGCGGCGCGAGCCGCCGGGCCGCCCCCAGCGAGGCGATGGCCGCGTCGGTGCGGCCGGTCTCCATCTCGGCCCGCGCCGTGTCGACCAGGTGCGCGGCGCGGCGCGACGTGGCCCAGCCGCGCGGCGGCCGGACGGCTTTCGCGGCGGCGTAGGCGGCGTCGAACTGCCGCAGCTCCAGCCGCGCGAACACGGTGTGCACGCCGACGTTCGCTGGGCCGAACGACAGCCAGTGCACCCTGCCGGCCTCCCCCGTCTGGCGGGCGATCTCCCGCGCCTGCCCGAGATGGTCCTCCACCCGCGCCGCGTCGTTGGCGCGGGCCGCGATCACCGCCGCCCCCAGATGCAGCTGTCCGGTCACGGCGTCCCGTTCCAGCCCCGGCTCGGCCTGCCCGAGCAGGCGGTGCCCCTCCGCCACCATGCTGAGCGCGATGGCGTGCCGCGCCCCGCGGTTGCGGTAGGCCAGCGCCCGCCGGTACTGGCGGATCGCGGCCAGCACCGCGTCGCCCGCGCCTTCGGCGGCCCAGCCCATGCGCTCCAGGGCGAGCGACGCGAGGTCGGGGTACCCCAGCTTCACCGCGACGTCGTGCGCCGACCTGCACGCTGATGCCAGCGCCCGCCATGATTCGGTCGTCGGCCGCTCCCGGCAGATCACCGTCAACTCGGTGAGGAGGCTGGGCAGCGCCGCCGCGGCCTGCTGGAGCCGGGCCGCGCGGACGTCGCGGCACAGCGCGTCGGCTGCGGCCGCCAGGTCGGGCGTGGTGCTCGCGGGCATGAAGCAGTCCGTGGGCAGGTCGTACAGGTCGAGCGCCTCGCGGATGGGCTGGACAAGCGCGGCGACATGGTCGGGGCGCAGATGATGCACAGGGTGTCCTGTCAGGGCGGTTACGGGGATGCCCAGCGTCCTCGCGACTGCGGCGACGAGCTGAGGCGATGCCTTCTTGTGCCCGGCCTCCACCTGGTGCAGCAGGGAGTAGCTGTAGGGGATGCGCTGGGCCAGGCCCTGCTGGGTGAGGCCGGCGCGTTTGCGGTGCGCCGCGATGCGGGCACCTGTGCGGTCGTCGTCTGGGTTGGGCATACTGGTCTCCTCGTTCCTTGCAGCCACTTGGAACGGTACCCGCGTGTAGTCACGCGAGCACAGCGTTCCGCCCCCGGGTATCTCGTCCGGGGGCGGTCGCTTGTGGTGGGATGACCGGCATGACGCCGCCCGTGCTGTACCTACTCGGCTCCGCCGCGCCGCCCGTCCTCTACGTCGACGGCGTGGTCCGGGATGCGCAGGCGCGCGGGTGGGATGTGTGCGTGGGGCTGACGCCCACGGCCGCGACGTGGCTGGAGAACCAACTGCCCCAGCTGGAGGAGCTGACCGGGCGCCCGGTCCGTGTCCAGCCCCGGCGTCCCGGGGTGAGCGACGGATGGCCCCCGGCGGACGTGACCATCCTCGCCCCGGCGACCCTGCACACCGTGAACTCCATCGCCCTCGGGCTGACCCTGTCCTGGGTGTCCGCCTACGCGTGCGAGGCGATCGGGAAGGGCTGGCCGCTGGTCGTGATGCCGTGCGTGAACTCGGCCTATGCGACGCACCCGCAGTTCGGCCGCTCCCTCGAAGTGCTGCGCGGCGCCGGGGTGGAAGTCCTCTTCGGTGTGGGTGGGTTCGTGCCGAACCCCCCTGGCCAGGGTCGCCCCGTCGAGTATCCGTGGCATCTGGCGCTGGGGGCCGCTGAGCGCCGCGCGGGGCGAGCGCCGTGACCGAGCCGCTGCCGTCCGGTCTGCCCGCGCTCCGCGTGATCGAGCGCTACCTCGTCGCGCAACTGGCCGAGGTCTACGCGAAGCTGGAGGCCGCAGAGGACGCAGCCAACCCGCGTTGGTGGGTGCAGTGGCGGCGGACGCCTCCGGGGGCGCCGTGGCGGGGGGTGCTGCACCGGGCGGGCTGCTGGATGCCGGGGACGCCGGACCTGCGCGTCGCGGACGTGCGGGCGGTGGTGGCGGAGCACGCGGGCCGGATCGAGTCGTGCGCGGCGTGCCGGGCCCGGGTGCCGTAGCCGGGGTGGGGTCCCCGCCCCGGGGAGGGGTTGGGGGCGGGGACCCCGAGGGTGGCCCCGAGGGGGGTGAGGGGGAGGATACGCCCAAGTACGGGCCGGAGCGCCGGGCGTGCAGCGAATCGCGGTCGCCCGATCGGGTGAACGCGCCTCCAGGCTTGTGTGGGCCTGCCACCATGGCCGCATGCCAACCCAGGTCATCATCCGCACCGTCCCCGCCGGCGCCCCTCCGGCTGAGGACGGGCTGTACTTCAGCGTTGCGCACCTGCCGGAGCCGGAGATCCCGCGGCACATGCCGCACGCCCGGAGCGAGGAGGAGGTGTCCTGCCCGGAGTGCGCGGCGGCGCGCAAGGTGGTCATGGACGACGACGGCGCTATCGCGCTGGCGGTGCGCATCGCCGAGAGCGCGAAGGAGCAGATGTTCGGCTTCGCCAACCGCCGCCAGGCGGCGGTCCACGTCACGGTCGCTGGGCCCGCGATGACCGCGCACATCATCGCCCGCGACGTCGCGACCTACCTGTACGGGGACGACATTCCCCACACCCACCAGGCGGACCCGCGGCTGGCCGGGGGGTAGGGGTCTACTCCTCGGGGAGTTCCTCGCCCGCCCAGATCGCGCCCAGCCACCGCAGAGTCGTCGCCGGCACCGCGAGCGAACCCCCGGCGGCCATCTCCACGAGGTCCGGCAGGGCCTCCGCGATCGCCTGCGCTGTCCACGGCGTGCCGGGCAGCGCCGGGTCCACCAGCACCGCTACGGCCTCCACCACCAGCTCCAGCCGCACCCGGCCCAAGCCGCCCACGATCACGGGCACATCGGTCACTCGGGCAGCATCGCACGCGGGTGTGACAGCGGGGCAGGAAGAAGCCCCCGCGCCCGCCAACTCGGCGGGCACGGGGGCGGGGTGGGTCGCTCAGGCGGCCAGAGCGCGCCGCGACATCATCAGCTCAGTCCGGACCAAGCCGTCCCACTTCGCCAACGACAGGTGCACGTCGTCGTCCGCGATGTCCATCGCACGCAGACACAGCCGCGCCACCAGGCGGTCCAGCTTCGCCAACTCGGCCGCCGTCAGATAGTTCTTCGCGACCTTCCGGTCAGCCGTCCGCGGCAGCTTCCCTTCCAGCCGCCCCGGCCAGGTGTTGATCTCGCGGGCGCTGCGGATCTCCTGGGCGTCCATCCCCGTCAGGTGCCGGTACAGCTCGTTCTGCACCATGGCGAAGAACATCCGGGTCGCCGGGCTGGACGGGGAGTAGTCCGGGGCGTTCTCCGCCATCATGTCGCGGAAGACGCGGTAGTCGACCATCTCCCGCGAGCGGGCCAGGGCCGTCTGCCGCACCTCCTCCGCCTCCAGCGCGCCGAGCTCCGCCTCCCGCGTCCGCACCGCGAAGTACACGCGGGCATGGGCGACGGCGGACTTCGTGTCGTCGCCGGCCATCGCGGTCAGGTAGGCGCCGAACCGGGTCAGGCGGAAGTCCTGCGCCTCGCGCCGCGCCCCGGAGCCGATCCGGACCAAGTTGCGCGTCTCCGCAAAATGCTTCTGGGCAGCGGATTCGCCCTCGACCAGCGCCAGGGAGGCTCGCGCCTTCCGGATCACGGCGGCGTAGTCGCGCCACTGCGAGTACTCCATGAGCGGCTGCATCTCGCGGCCGTTCCAGTGCTCGCGGCCGTAGGCGTCCACCCGGCGGATGCGCTCGAAGGGACTCTCCCCCCGGGTGTCATAGGAAGGCGGGGATGGGTTACTGTTAGGTACACCCATGAGGTTCATGTCAGGCTCCTCTTGGACTTGGGCCCCCGGCGAGGGATAGTCGCCGGGGGCCTCTCTGTTGGCCCGAACATCTGACGGACCGTAGGCAGCAGCATACCCCGCGGCCGTGACCCCCCGTAGAAGATCAACACCCCATTGAGGGACAGCTCAGGGCATCGCGTCGCACTCTGTGAGGAGCGCGGGCCGGATACTCCGGCCCAGTTCGCCCGGTGTCAGCCCGTCCGCAGCGCAACTACCCGCCGTGGCGGACGTGGTGCGCGTCACTTCACACGAAAGCGCCCCCGCCGCCCGGCCCGAAGGCCAAGGCGACGGGGGCTCCGTCACGTTCACCACTCCCGCCGCGCGGGGTCGAGCGCGGCGGCGCCGAGGACGCCCACCGGCGGCTCCGGCTCCTCCGCCTCGCACGCGTACTCCGTCGAGCCCGGCTCCACCGGGGAGCAGCGGAACTCCCGGCCGCCGAACTCGAACGACCAGCCGGACGGCGGCGGGCCCGGCTCCCCGCGCTCCCCCCTCGGCCCCGCCGGCCCCGGCACGGTGGAATCCGCCCCTGGCGGCCCTGGCGGCCCGGCAGGTCCCGGGACGGTAGAGTCCGCCCCAGGCTGGCCCGGCGGACCGCTCGGCCCCGGCACCGTGGAGTCAGCCCCGTTGGCGCCATCCCGCCCATCGGTCCCGTCAGCCCCGTCGCGGCCGTCCTCGCCAGCCCGGCCCGGCGGACCGGGCGGGCCGGGCACCGGCACCGGCACCTCCGCCCGGTCCGGCAGATCCTCCACCGCCTCCTCCGGCGCTGGAGCCGCCGGCGTCTGCCCCACCGCCTCCAACTGCGCCCGCAGCAGCCGCACGTCACCCGCGAGCGTCTCCACCGCATCCCCGCGCAGATCAGCCTCCGCGGCCAGCTCGTCGGCGCGGTGCGCCTCGTCCTCAATCCTCAGCAGCGCCACCGCGACGCCGCCGCCCAGGAACAGCAACGCCGCGGCCAGCCACAGGACGCCGCGGCGCCGGTACGCCCAGTGCTGCGTGCGGGTCACGGCGTCCCCCCGAGCTGCTGCACCAGCAGCCGCAGCCGCGTGCTCTCCGCCCGCTCCGCCGCAAGCTCAGCGCGCACTGCCGCCAGTTCGGTCCGCAGCTCGGTGCGCTCCTCCTGGAGCTGGTTCGTCAGGCTGTCGTATCCGCCGATGACTCCGCCCTCCCGCTGGGCCCTGCCTGCGGCCCGGGATCCGTAGACCGCCGCCAGCGCGGCCACGGGCGAGGCCAGCAGTGCGCCTATCGCCGTGACCATGGCGGCGTCCATACGTCCTCCGTGCCGCGTGCAGGGTGGGTCAGGCGCCTCTCGGGGCGCGGCGGGTACCTACGTCCTGCGCGGCGGTGGCCACGCCGGTCGGCTTCCACAGCCCGAAGTGCGCCAGCACGCCCATCCCGAAGCTGACGAGCCAGGCCACGACCGCGGTCTGCACGTCGTAGTCGTCGCCCGCCGCGGCCAGCTCCACCAGGAACCCGTTCGCCGCGGTCAGCCCCAGCAGCAGCACCGCCTTCACCCCGGCGTGCGTCACGCGCGTCGTCACCAGCCCGACGAGGACCGGCAGGCCCACGCTGATCGCCAGGCCCAGCCAGTAGGCCGCGGTCAGATCCACATCCACCATGATCAGTTCTCTCCGTTCGTGAGTTGCGCCGGCTCGACGCCCACCGCGCGCAGCGCGTCCGGCCAGGTCTCGAACCGCACCGCGCGGTCGTCGATGTACGCCACGGCGGCGACCTTCCGGTTCGTGATCAGCAGCACGCCCCGCTCATCCCAGAACGTGCGCTCCGAGTCGTCCGTGCGGACCGGGAATCCGCGCTCGGCCAGCCACGCCGCGACCTGCCCGGCGTCCCGGGTCGTGTGGATGGCGACGGCGTACCGCTCCATCAGCGCGCGCAGTGCCGGGGCGGCCCCCGGCACCCAGTCGCCGTAGATCGTCCCGTCGTGCCAGCCGCGTTCGTAGGAGTGGAGGACGCCGTCGAAGTCCACCGCAACAGTCCGGGCCGTCACGGCCACACCTGCGCCTTCAGCTCGGCCCGCTCGATGGTCACGGGCCCGCGCCCGCCGTTGTGCTGGGCGATCATGATTTTCGCGCGGCGGCCCGCGCCGACCTTCCCGCACACCGGGATCGGCGGGTAGGAGCCTCCGTCCGACCCGATCCCCTCGGCGATCTGGTACCGCACCTGTCCGTCGGGGCCGTCCTCCACGACGCGGACCTGCACCTCCTCGCCCGGAGCGAGGCCCGACAGGCGGAGGTTGAGCACGCCGACGTACTGGGCGCCGTCCGCGGCGAAGGACTGCCCGCCGGCGAAGTGCTGGGCCGCCTCGTCCGCCCACTCGGTGTCGAACGGCAGGGAGACCCACACCCCGCTGTCGCGGATTTCGAGCGGCCGGGTCATCCCCAGCGCGAGGTAACGCGGTCGCGGCATGTCGTCCTCCTCGGGGGCCCGTCCGGGCGTGGTCGTGTCGAGTCGGGCCGCGACGGCGCCCCGGATGCTGGGCATCCGCACGTCCCCGCCGCCCGGCGCGGGGCGGGGGTCGACCTTGCCGGGCTGCCACTCCAGGTGGCCGATCACCGATCCCCCGCCCCAGCCGTGCGCGCGGCACAGCGCGGCCGAGGCCCGCACGATCGCCTCCACCTGCTCGGGCGGCCACGGGTCGCGGCCGTCGCCGAGGTTGACGCACTCGAAGCCGTAGAAGTGGGTGTTGCCGTCGGTGTCGGTCTCGTTGTCCGCCGGGAGGTCGTCCTCCTCGATGACGGCGGCCAGGACGTCGCCGTCCCCCGAGCCGGCGTGGTTGGCCCGGCCGTTGCCGACCAGGTGGACCGTCCCGTCCTTCGCGATGACGCCGTGGCACAGCGGGCCGGGGAGGCTGGAGTGGCCGTCGTAGCACAGCCGCACGGACGCGTCGGTGCCGGAGGTGACGGTGTGGTGGATCATCACGCCGTGCACCGGGCCCCACGGCCCGATGTGGTTGCGGTTGTTGGTGCGCCAGGACTTGTACTCCACGACGCGCAGGCCCTCCGCGCGCAGCGCGGCGACGAGCTGGTCGGCGCTCAGCGGGTCGGCCATGTGACCTCCAGACATGAATCAGCCCCGGGCCAGACAGGTCCGGGGCGGGATGGGCGGGGTCAGGCGGGGCCGGCGAAAAAGACAGCCACATAAGGCCGCGTAGACCCCGTAGCCGTATCCAACGCGGAGCCACTGTCCTGAAAAGGCGCCAACTCCACATAATCCGTCGACCCATTCAGCTGCACCGGAAGCGTGCGGGCCATTGCCGTGAGACTGGTATTCGCGATCGCCGTCGTCGCATGGTCCCGCGCCGTCGCCGCCACCGGCAGCGACCCGTTCACCAGCCACGACACCCCACGCACCGTGCCACCCGTCGACGCATTGAACGACGCGGCGCCGGCCAGTTGATACCAGCCCGCAATCGTCGGCGTGAACCGCGTCGGATTCCCAATCGCCCAGCCGCCCAGCACATCCACTGAGACGTTGTCCCACGACAGCGCATTCGACGACGCGCCCACACTGGACGAGGTCATCGACTGCGCGGCGTCACGGGCCGCGAAAAACACCAGCCGCCCAATGAGGAACTGCTCATTGAGGCGGTCGGCCGTAAGCCGGTGCCCAGGCAGCAGCCCAGGAGGCGGAGATGACACGGAAACCCCTCTCTCTGGCCTCTTTTACAGGCCGGGAACCGCCGGATCGGCCAGCTCGACAGGCGCCCCGGCGGCGTGTTCCTTGACGATGCCGTTGATGCTGCGGGTGACCGCACAGAACTGCGGATTCGTGATCTCGAAATCGTCGAACCCGAACTGCGGCGACACATTCGTGTTGCCGGACAGAGCCGCCGCCGCCACCCCCACCAGGCCGGTGTCGATAGGGCTCGTCACCACCGTCTGGTCAACCCACCAGCCGCCGGGCTCCGGCAGCGTCGTCGGCCACACCCGGCCCCGCACCCGGTGGCCGTCCACCCGCACCCTCACCCCCAGCGCGGTGCCGGCGGTGTAGGTGTACGGCGTCGCACCGGCCGAACCGATGACGGTGGTCACCCGGGTGACGTCCATGGAGATGGCGCCGGAAGTCGCAAGGCGGATACGGCACTGGTAGAAGGTGCTGCCAGTGACGCGGAGGATGACGGCCGGGATGAAACTGGCGCCGGCCGCCAGCTGACTTGGGGTGAGGGTCGCGAGGACCTCGGTGTCCGCGAGCGTGAACGGCACCAACTGGAACCTGATTGTGGTAGGCGAACTCGCGAGCGTGATCAGACCCTCCGAGCCGTTCACCGACCGGTCCGACGCGGCGCCACCCGATTCGAACCACGCCTGCCCAGTGGGGCTGGTACCCCAGGAATTCGACACCGAGCGGCTGAAGTCGTCCCAGGCCAGGGACTCCAGCGCGGACACCTCGATGGTCTCCCCGCCCACCGCCATCCGGATGGGGAAATCATCGGCCTCCCCGGTGCCGCCGGTGGGGCCGAGCGACGTCGCCCAAGGCGTTCCCGATCCGGTCTGCAACACCAGGGCGGTTTCCGTCTCGTCGATCCCGACGTACAGTTCGCAGCCGTCCGTCGCCACCCGCACCGGAGCCGCATCGTCCGCCGGATCCGTCGCCGCGACAGTGGCGACAGTCCACGGACCCGCGGCGGCGCAGTTGAACGCCGCCTCCAGCCGGTACTGCGCCGAATCTTCCCTGAATCCCAGCAGACGCACAGAGATCACCCCCGGCGGCAGCCACACCGGCGGATTCGTCACCTCAATCCGGTCACCCGACTGCAACTCCAGGAACTCCGGGATGAGCGCCGCCGCCCGCTCATTGCCGAAGTCCACCCGCACCAGCGGATACCGCGGCTCATCCCACGTCCCCAGATGCAGCAGCCAGCCGGCAATGCCCGCAAGAGCGGTGTCCGACGCGACATTCACCGTCGCCGCGTGGTCGTACAGGCCCACCCCCAGCGGGGGCGCCAGCACGGACAGCGCGCCGCTTCCGAGCACGGCCCGCGCGCTGGAGCCGTCCACGCGGGAGACCGTGACGTCATTCGCCAGGTGATCGTCGTCGTCCTCGGTCTGGAGACCGGGCGCGAGTTGCTGCTGCGCGTAGTCCAGCACCATCCGGGCCGGCTGGTTGTACAGCAGGTGCCGGGCCCGGTACTGGAGCCCCAGCGTCGTTCGCCGCTCGCTCAGCAGACCGCCGTCCGCCTCGACACACTCCCAGATCAGGTCCATCAGCCGCGCCGGCCGCTGCGGGCCCATCGCAGCCGACGCCGACGCGATGCCCGCGACGGACATCGGGACGCCCTCCTCCTCGGCGAGACGTTGCAGCCGGGTGGTGGCCCGCTCCCCGGCGAACGCGGTGTCCGGGCCGCCCGTGTTGGGGCCGTACACGCTTGTCGCCGGGTCGTTGACCAGGGTGACGTGACCCAGCGCCATCCCGGCCATCTCGGCGTTCCAGACGCAGTCCACCCGCACCGGCCGCGTGAAGCCGGCGACGTTGACGGACACCGACCAGGTCTGCGACTCCCCGATGGGCGTCCACCGCACCGTGTACGTCCACGTGCCGCCCGAGGGCGCGGCGGTGATCCGCACCCGGCACCAGCGGCCCACGGCGGCGGCCAGCGCGTCGGTGTCCGTGGTCGTCGCCTCGGCGACGATGGTGCCCGCGCCGTCGTGGAGACGGATCCTGGCCTCGCCGCCGCCGATGTAGCCGGTGATGCGGGCGATGCCGCCGCCGGAGGTCGCCACCCGCCACCAGCCGCGCAGTATGGCGGGCGCCTCGTCGAGGAGGTACGCCGTCTCGGCCCGCCAGCCGATGGACGGGTCCGGGAGCGCCGGCAGCGTGGCCCGCAGCGTCGCGCCTGAGGTGCCGATCTGCGGCAGGTCGGCCGAGGACGGCAGCGACGACACGGCGCCCATCTCCAGGCCGGAGATCGCCGCGGCAGGGCCGCCCGCGAGCGCGGACGCGGCCTGCGTGGCGTCGGCGCCGTCCTCCAGGGGCCAGTAGGCGAGGGTCGCCGCGTGGGCGGTGACGGCGCGCAGCAGCGCTGACTGCAAGGGTTTTGTGCGCTGCTGGTAGCGGCGCAGGATCCCGGCCGCCCGCACAGGGATCCACACGTCCTGCCCGCTGGTGTCCCAGCGTGAGGGCCACGCGGGAATCTCGCCGGTGAAGCGGGTGTACCAGTCGGTGACCGCGGCGCCGCCTTCGAGGGTCCAGGTGCGGCCCGCATCGTCGGCGAACGAGCCGGCGCCGACGGCGGGGACGGTGAAGTCCGGGTCCGCCAGCACTGTGCCGCCTATGCCGTCCCGTACTTCTGCGGCGTACCAGCGGCCCGCGCCGGGCGGGCGGATGCCGTCGACGTCCCCGACGCGCAGGTCCGCGCTCCCCGTCTGGTCGATGGCGGTGCTCCCCGCCACGGTGACGGGTTCGCCGAGTTGGGCCCACGGCCCGGCCAGCGACGGGGCGGTGTAGAACGTCACGACATGCTCGCCGGTGCCGTTGTCCACGTCCAGCGTGGCGCGGGCGGCGAACCTGCCGCCCGACACATACGGCACCGCTTCCGTCGACGCCTCGTCCGTTGACAGCGACGACCCCAGGTACCAGCGCAGCGTCAGCGTGCCGTCCGTCCCCAGCAGCAGCGCCCACATGGGCGTGCCCGGGGAGGTGAGGTAGCGGCCTATCAGCGGCTGCTCGGCCGGAGACCACGGGGTGGAGAGTGTCGCTGTCGCCGGCCACTGCGCGGGCAGCCGGTCCAGCGCCACATCCACCCGCACGTCCAGGTCCGCTGTGACGTTCAGCGCTGCGGAGGATGGGACGTAGGCCCGCGCGCCTGCCGTGTCGGGCACCGCCATGTGACGCCCGGGGCCCCGCAGGGCCACCCGGGCGGGGGTGTTGCGACCGATGAGCCCGTAGTAGGGCGAGAGCGGGTTACGGGGCGAGAAGCGTCCGCCCTGGTTGTTCACCTCGAAGTCGCAGCGTCCCGGTGCCGGGCGCTGCGCCTGGTCGCTCTGTCCGCCCGAGATGACCACGCCGCCGCCGTCGCGGCCGAACACCCACGGGTCGGTGATGTCCTCCCAGGTGTCGCCTGCGGCGATCTCCACGCGGTGGTCGAGCCGGTCCGGAGGAAACGGCACCCTGTCACCCCCAGCCGTCTTGGCCCAGCACTATCTGTACGTCGCCGCCGCGGACCTTGATCGCGTCCCGCAGGATCCACAGCAGCATGTCGTCCACCCGCGACCCGCTCGATCGCAGTTCCAGGACCACCGGCCCCGCGGGGCCGCCGCCCATCGCCGAGATTCGCCGCGAGTCGGGGTTCGACCGCACCCGCGACCCGGCAGGCAGATCCACCAGCTCGGGTCCGTGCTCGCCCACCAGCGTCATCCGGGAGCGGGGGCCGCCTGCCGCCGCGGTGCCGACCACGCCGCCGTGCGCCCTGGCGGTTTGGTTCCGGCCGCCGCTGCGGTCCGTCCAGTAGGTGCGTTCCTCCGAGTAGATGCTGCGGTGGTACACGGTGACCGTGCGATCCCGCAGGCTGTTCAGCTCCCGGCGCGCCTCCCGCAGCCGGTCCTCCAGATTCGAGATGTCGGCCCGCACCCGCGCTTTGCGGCTGTCCGGGACTCTGCGCAGCCGGTCCCGCGCCTCCCGCAGCCGGTCCTCCAGGTCCGAGATGTCGCCGCGCAGCATCACCTCGCGGTCGGGGATGTTGAGGATGTCCTCGGCCAGCGCGCGGGCCTGCGCGCCGGTGAGGCCCATCTGCTCCGCGCTGGCAATCAGCGCCTCGCGGCCCCGCCCGTAGATCTCGCTGACGTGCGCCCAGGACTCGCCGTTGTCCCGTGCCGCCGCGGCGGCATCGTCCGTGCGGGACGCCAGATCCTGGAGCGCGGTGGCCGCTTCGCGGGCCGCCTCGGAGTTGAGGTCGAGTTCGCCGTCGACCATGCGCAGCCGCCCGGCGTTCTCCTCGGCGGCCGCGCCGGCGTCGTCGATGGCCTGCTCGAAGGCGATCATTCCGCCCAAGCCCGCGCGCTGAACCTCGTTCAGCGCCACGATCGACTGGCGCAGCCCGTCCGCCGAGAGGCGCTGCTCCTGCAGCCGCTCCCCGACGCGCAGGGCCTGCTCCCCGAACAGCCCCATCCCGCGCGCGATCAGGTCCTGCTCGGCCCGGACCGCCTCCAAAGTGGCCCGGTACTCGGGGAACAGGTCGTTGATCTCGCTGATGCTGTGGCCGCCCTCGATGGCGGCCTCGCGGATGCGGGCGAACCCTTCGGCCGCGGCGTCCGCGTGGCCGCTGCTGGCCATGCCGGCGAGGGCCTGGTCGAGCCCTTCGAAGTCGTCCTGGAGCGCGTTCAGGCTGGTGGAGCCGTGGGCCATGTCGTCCACGGCGCCCTCGATGGCGTCGGACAGGTCATCGAGGAGGGGGATGCGGAAGCCGAAGATGCCCTCGGCGCCCCCGTGCCGGGCCTCGGCGCGCTCGTTGAGCTGGTCGATCTTCTCGATCAGCCCGTCGATGTCGCCGAACGTCTGCCGCAGCTCGCCGGTGAACTCCCCGGTGTCGGACAGCCGCATCAGGGAGGTGGTGAGGCGGTCCACGTCCGGCGGCGCACCGCGTGCCGCCTTCGCGATCTGGCTGATGCCCACCGCGACCAAGGCGAGGCCGCCGAGCGCCACCATCGCCTTCTGCACGCGGGACATGCCTGCCGCGACGCCGCCGAGCGCGGCGCCGACGCCGTTCATCCGGGCAGCCGCCACGAACGCGCTGAGCCTGGCGATGGCGCCGGAGGTGGCCACGGCCGTCACCCCGGCGATACCCAGCCGCACCAGCCGCAGCGCGGCATAGGTCGACAGCAACGCCCCGATCAGGTCAGGCGGGAGCGCCGACGCGAGCTGCGCCAGCGCGTTGACCAGCCCCAGGATGCTCACGCCCGTGTCCGAGGCGCCGATCAGCAGGTTCGTGATGACCTGCGTCAGATTGCCGAGGGTGTCCGCCACCAGCGGGCTGTTCTGGCGGGCGTAGTCCATGAACTCGCGGAAGTCCTGCCCGACATCACCCGCCTCAGCGGCCTGCGTGAACTCGATCAGCCCGATCCGCGCCCGGGACAGTGTCTCCTCGGAGAACTCCGCGAACCGGGACATGAAGCTGTCGAACCCGGGCGTGTCAATGCCGCCCCGGGCCAGCGCCATCCACCGGTCCAGCTCGCGGCTGGAGCCCTGGATCAGCGGCGTCATCGGCTCGAACAGGGCGCGCAGGGTCTGCATGCCGTGGATCAGCGGGCGCGTGGTGTCGCGGGCGAGACTGTCCGACCAGCGGGTGTAGTCGTTCCGCAGGATCCGCAGCTCGGCCGCCGCCGCCCGAGCTGCGGGCGGCATCTGCTCCAGCTCGCGGTGCCACGCCAGTTCGGCCTGGGCGGCCTCCGTGGTGGTACGTCCGTGCTCCTCGACGGCGTCCAGGTAGGCCGTCTCCGCGGAGACGGCGTCCGCCATGTGCTTGACCTGGCGCCCCGCAGCCACGCCGAAGGCCGTCAGCGCGACTGTGGCCGCGCCGAGCCCGGCGGCGATCGGAGCAGCCGCAGCGGCGATCGGGAGCAGCGCCGGGGACAGCAGCAGCGCCGCCGCCCGAAGACGGCGCATGCCCTGAGTGGCGTTGCGGTTGGCGATGGTGACCGTGCCGACCTTGCCGCGGAGCCCGGTCAGGCCGGCGGCGACCTTGGTGACGGCCCCGTCGAGGTCGTCCATGTCGCCTTTGAGGCGGCGGGTGCCGGCGCCGAGGTCGCCGATGCGGGCGTTTGCGCCGTCAGCCCGGGTCGACAGGGTCCGCAGGCTCGTGGACGCAGACCTGCTGTTGGTCCGCACGTCGTTGATCGCCGCGGCAGCCGCCGCGGCCCGGCCCCGGAGGGTACGCAGTTCTCGCGACGCGCCCTGCGCTTCCTCCCGCAGCAGCTTCAGGGCCGCCGCGGCGGCGGTCGCGCGGGCTCCCAGGGCGGTGAGCGCCGGGGCCGCCGTCCGGGCCTGCTGCCGCAGGTTGGCGATGGACCGGTTGACCTGCGCCAGCCCCGCCCGGGTGTCGTCCGAGGCGCGGACGACGATGTTGACGGAATCGGCGGACACGGCTCACCACCCGTCTGCATCGTCCACATCGCCCACCTGTCCGAGATCGGCGTCGTCGGGCGTGCCGGCCCGCTCGATCTCCAGCAGCCCCAACAGCCCGGCGTCCTCTTCCAGCAGCGCGCTGGGCAGGCACCCGAACCTCTCGCACAGCCCGAGAACCAGCTCGGCCCGCTTCAGCTCGCGAGGCTTCCCGACAGGGGCTCCATCGGAATCGACACCGCCGGGGATGGCTCGCCAGCGGGCGAGCTCTCCGGCAAAGGGCTGCCCTGGCGCACACCCCCGCGCAGGGCGTCGATCCAGGCGTTCATGACGGCGAGCATCATCTCCTGATCCTCGGCGTAGACGGCCTCGGCGGTCGCGGGGACCGCCTCCCCGGTCTCCTCGTCCTCCAGGTTCCAGGACAGGAGAGCGGCGGACATCATCTTCAGGCCGTCGCTGACCGCCGAGCGGTCGACCTCGCCCATGCCGATGAGGTCAAGGTACTCGCCCAGGCTCAGCCCCCGCAGCCGCACCTCCAGTCCGGCGAAGGGGTGGCCTTCCTCGAAGGCGATGTTGATCGTCTTCCGCTTCCGCTTGTATCCCATGCCGCGCGCCTCCTACGCCGTGGTCCAGGTCGGGACGGTGCCGTCGGCGAGGACGCCGGGCACCGCGTAGGTCAGGGATCCGTCGTCCCCGCGGGAGAGCGGGTAGTCGGTGTACAGCACCTCGTTGGGCAGGGACTGCCCGGAGATCGTCAGCGTGGTCGTGCGGGCCACTGAGGTGCTGGGGACGGTCTTGAAGACGTCGTGGCCCATGTTGGAGGCGTCGTTGAACACGCCGTTGAAGGTGACGGAGAAGTCGGCCAGGAGCAGCAGCCGCTCCATCGCCGACTTGTCCAGACCCGTCACGTCCTGCACCGCCCTGGGGGTGGCGAACTGCATGTTCGTGAAGTCGTTGCGGAGTTCCCGCGGCGTGCCGGACGCGTCATCGATCGTGGCGGCCGTCCAGCCGAGGCCGGTTTCCTTGGCCATGGCCCTATCCCTTCTTCTGCTGGTCGACAAGGCGGAGCTGGTGCTCCCCGAAGTCCTCCACCCAGTCCCGGGGGTTCTGGTGGCGGCGGGTGCGGCCGGTGGGGTTCCCCCTGAAATCGCCGTCGCGCACGACGTACAGCTCCGGCCTGGTGCGGTGCTCCTGGAAGCAGCGCTGCCCGGACTCGAAGCGGAAAACGGTCATGCCGTCCGCCCGCCGCTGCTCCGCGAACGTGCGCCGGGCCCGGTACCGGATGTAGTGCGCCTGCTGCCGCCCCAGTTCGGTCCGCTCGTCGATGACGGATTCCCACCCGTAGCGCCACGCCAGGCAGCCGGCCTGCTCACACGCGGCCCTGACCGTCCGGTCCGTGGGCGAGGAGATGCTGTACGTCTGGTACGCCCCGACCGCATGGAGCGGCGGGACCCGGTTCAGTGGGCGCATCAGAACACGACCTCCACATCGTTTCGGACGGCAATGACCGCGAACTGGAGGTCCGAGAAGCCGCCCGTCGTCGTGGTGACGACCCGCAGGTAGCGCTCCACCGTCTGATCCCGCGCGGTCTGGATCCGCTCCCACCCCGGGGTGCTGCCGGTGATCTGGGTGAAGGCGCCGCCCGTGACGCCGGACCACGTGTCGACGGCGCCGTCGTCGCTGGACTCCTGCACGGTGATCGTGGCGTCCGTGCCGGTGAACGCAACGATGTGGAGGTAGAGCTGCGCCCCGAACGCCGTGGAGCCGGTACCGAAGTCGACGCTGCTGCCGTTGGTGGCCGCCGAGTCCGTGCGCACCCCGGCGGTCAGCTGCCGCCCCCACTCCAGGCCGTAGGCGTTGGCCTGTGACTCCACCGCGAACGTGAGGGACCCGTCGTCCCCGCGCGTCGGGTCGTAGCTGATCTGCTTCGCGACGAGAGCCGCCGCCGGCGCCCCGAGCGTAGTCCCGCGATGGTAGGTCACCAGCACGTCCGAGCGGGGCAGCGCGGACAGCCGCTCGTGGGAGCGGCCCGTGGCGGGGTTGAAGAACGCCACGAACTGGCAGCGCCCGTCCCGGGTGCCGCCCTTGCGTTCCGGGGCCGACTTGCAGATCCCGGTCATGTCCAGCGCCGCGGGGCCGCCGCCGACGTTCCCGATGCTCCCGATATCGCACCCCAGGGCGTACCCGGAGATCATGAGGTCGTCCCCGAGGCCGGACTGCTTGCTCATGCTGCACCACCTCTCAGGGGGTCTGGGGCCACAGGTCGTCCACGATCAGCGGCAGCGTGATCGTGTACACGCGGAAGGTCTGGTCCGCCGTCTCCAGGTAGCCGTCCTGGCCGGTGAGGCCGGGTCCGTGGGCGCCGAAGATGTCGACCTGCCGCACCAGGCCCCCGAGAGTGAAGTCGGCGATGTACGCCCGGAACAGGCCGTCGATCGCGTCGATCAGGTTCGGGTCCATCGCGTCCAGCGGCTCCTGGAGGGCGGAGGTGTACAGGCGCACCATGCACACCAGGCCGCCGGTGGTCGTGGCCAGGCCCGAGCTGCGGACCGGCCGGACCGGTCCGGTCCACACGGCTGCGGTCAGCCCGTTGCCCGGCGGGTTGACCGGTTCGTGGCCGTTGACCTGCTCGAAGTGGCCGGACGCGGCGGCATGGGAGACGACGGCGTTGAGGATGTCGCGGATCTGGATAGCCACGGCGTCACATCCTGCTCGTGTAGCGGGGCAGCATCCGCTGCGCGATCTGGCCGGCGCGGGCCCGCGTCAGCTCCCTCGCCTGCGACCAGTGGCCGTAGCCCTTGAAGCGGGTGACGGGGTAGTTGCGGGAGCCGGTGCCCTCCAGCCACGGCCCGTAGACCACGCCGGAGTCGTGGACGCGGGCCACCTGGGGGCTCTCGGTGCGCGTCTCGACGCGGGACTCGTAGTAGCCGGTCGGCCGGCGGAAGTAGCTGCCGGTCAGCCGCAGTACCTGCTCCTCGGCGAACTCGGCGACGGTGTCGCGGACGTCCCTGGCGTACTCCTCCGTCACGGCGGCGGCGCGGCCGTCGAACAGCGGGCCGCGGGCGTCTACGTCGATGGTGAAGCGCACGTCACACCCCTCTCAGCCGGGCCTTGCGGCCGTGGCTCGTATAGACCCGCTCGCGGAGCCGCTGGAGCGCTATCTGCTCGGACTCCCGCTGCGACAGCCCACCGCGGCCCGCTTTCCCCCACCCGGCTTGCCCCTGGAGGATCTGGTTGACGGCCTCCGCCAGGGAGAGTTCCCGCACGGGCGGCGGCGGGTCCCAGCGGTGCACGGTGGCGCTGCTCGCGTGGGTGGCGGCAGTGGTGCCCAGGACGCCGCGCCGCACGGTCAGCGTGCGGGGGGCGTACACGGCGGCGCCCGTGGTGTGGGTGGCGAGGACGCTGCCGTCCCAGCCGCGCTTGACCGTGAGGCTGTTGCCCGCGATGTCGACGATGAGCATCCGCTCCGAGTCGACGAGGATGGTCTCACCGGACGCGAAGGCGGCGCCCGACCCCACTTGGACGGTGACCGCGTTGGCCTGCGCCGCGAGGTCCGCGCCGACGGTCTGCCCGGTGTCGAGCTGCGCCCGGCCCGTGACGAGCACCCGCTCGTCGTCGATGCGCAGCAGGGAGCCGACGCCAACCTCCGCCGATGTGGCGGCGTCCACGTCGATCCCGGTCTCCGCCGCGTCCAGCGCCCCTACGGTGGCACCCAGGGGCGTCTCGTCGTCCCTGTAGCCCCACAGGCCGGTGATGGCGATGTCCCGCTGGTGGGTATCCCCGCCGCCGAACGCCGCGTTGGAGTCGAGGTCCAGCTCAAGGCGCCGGAAGGGGGGCCCCGATGTGTTGGGCTCCAGGAAGTAGTCGCCGGCCGCGATGGTGACGCCGCCGGACATCAGCGACGTGACGCTGATCAGCTCGTTGTCGTCCAGCCACAGCCGCCACGGGCGCGCCCGCTGAGCATTCGGCCAGTCGAAGTACCGCGTGCCCAGCTCCGGGTAGAACCGGCGGTGCAGCAGCCCCTCCACCGTCCGGGACGCCGACTCGACCGCCCGGTCGATCCGCCGGTCCGCGCGCGCAGTCTCCTTGTAGTCCAGCTCGGCCTTGACTTCCTCGCGCGTGCAGTACCAAGGCAGCACAGGCGGCCACCTCCCCTCAGCGGACCGCGGCGAACAGCGGGATGTACGCCGTCCCGGTCCCGTAGCTGACTGGATTCGGCAGCGACGTGTGCGGCTCCACGTAGGACGCCCGGTAGTCCCCGGCCGACAGGTTGATGTTGGCGAACGCCGGGCCGCCGGCCGCCCCAGCGGACCGAGGAATCTGCGGCCCGGTCGACCCGTTGAACAAGATCCCGAACCGGTAGTGCTGCCTGGTCAGCGTCCCGGCCAGTGTGAGCGTCTGCACGCCTGTCGACCCGAAGTCCGCCACCGCATCCTTCGATGCGACCACCTCGCCGTCCGCGTCGAACAGCGCCACGAAGCACTGCCCCGATGTCGGTGAGGTAGCGGCGACGCTCACGTAGTAGTCCAGCGCCGTCGCCGCGAACGGCTCATCCACCGGCAGTCGGGACAGATAGAGACGCCCGGCGGCCAGCGTCAGGGTCGTCGAACACGTATCCGGCGCCGTGGTCCACGTCTGGTAGCCCTGCCGCGCCGGCGTCGGCATGCCCTGCACGCCGAGGTTC
The DNA here is from genome assembly GCF_003626645.1 of Streptomyces klenkii. Taxonomy (GTDB): domain Bacteria; phylum Actinomycetota; class Actinomycetes; order Streptomycetales; family Streptomycetaceae; genus Streptomyces; species Streptomyces klenkii. The sequence continues at coordinate 19,496 of NZ_RBAM01000024.1, forward strand.
TCCCGACCGCTCGCAGCTTTGCTGAGGACGCCCACGGGGTCACCCCCTCATTCGCCTTCGGCGTCAGCCGGGGAGGTAGGTCCCGTCGGGGCGCCAGCCGTCCCAGGGGCAGAAGAGCTGCCCGTCCGGGCCCGCGTCGAGCGGTTCCCCGTCGTTCGGGCACGCTTCTGGGGGGCGGGCCTGCTCGTCTCGGTACTCGTCCGCGGCTGCTCGGCCGATGCTGATGAGCTGTTCCCAGGAGATGACTCCTCGCCCCCTTCCGGCTCGTCGTTGTCTGCGGTGTCCAGAGCAGCGGGCCACGCGTCGGGCTCGGCCCCGTCCGTCCAGACGCCGCCCACGACGGCCGCGCCCGCAATGCTGGCCCCGCCGTGGCGGGTGATCTTCGGCGGCATGGCGCCGTCCTCCTCGTAGGCCGTCGACTGGCAGTGCGGGCACGCCCAGAGACCGACCGCGAAGCGTGTGGTGCAATCGCGGCATCGCTGGAGCGCCATGGCTACGCCGCCGCGACGGTCGCGCCGTCGTCGTAGGGGACGTAGGTCAGGTACCAGGTGATGGCACCGTCCGTGCCCGCACTGACGTGCTCGATCTGCCCGACAGGCAGGAACAGCGGCCGCGCCAGGCCGCCGGCGCCCTTGACGATGCTCGACGCCGGGGCGCCGTCGAAGCCGAGGACTGTGCCAGCGGTGGTGTCGGTGGTGCCGATATCGGTGGCCGCCACCAGGTCCGAGGTGTCTCCGGCGGTGGGGTTGATCTGAAGCTTGTAGGAGTTGGCCACGGTGATGGAGGTGGTGACTACGCCGACCAGGCTGGTGATCGCGACCCGGCCGCCGGCCACAGTGAACAGGGGCACCGTCGTCGCGGCCAGGGTGCCCGTTGCCTTGGAGATGGGGCCTCGGCCGAACAGGAGGCTCCTGAACTGCTCGCCCTGGATGATGACGCTCATTGATCAGTCCCCTCTCAGACCAGGGCCGCGAGGTTCTGCGGGGTGCGCTGCACGGCCAGGTCATGCAGGATCGCGACGACCGTGCCCGTGCTCGTGGACGTGCACTTCACGTGAGTAAAGCCGTCCGACAGTTCCTCGGCGTGGACCGTGAACACGGCGCAGTCGAGTCCCGCCGCGCCGGAGATGGTGACGGCGGCGTCGGCGGTCTGGGTCTGCTCCGCCCACGCGCCGCCCACGCCGTCGCTGGTGTAGTAGTGGTCGACGACGTCCAGGTCTGCCGCGCCGGTGCCGGCCGCGTCCTCTGCCTCCTGGACGGTGAACGTGTCGCCGGCGCCGAGGTAGCAGACGAACGAGACGGCGGTGGCGTCCCTGAGGGGAACGAGGACGCCGTCGGCGACGGCGATGACGTTGAAGACCCTTCCGAGTCCGTCCATGGGTGCCCTCCTTGAGGGGGTTGATTGCCTCTGCGGATGGCCCCGGCCAGGGCGTTACTGCTGGCCGGGGCTGGCTGGTCAGGCTCGGGTGGCGATCTTCACGAAGGGGCTGAGGGTGTTGGACCCCTTCTTGGGGGTGATCGCCGACTTGATCCACGGCTGGCCGTCGACCCGCTCGATCACGCGCATCGCGGTCTTGTCGTTGCCGAACTTGAAGTGCGTGCTGGTCTCGGCCTGCATCGCCTGCCGGTCGCCGATCAGGTAGTAGCCGAAGTCGACGAAGTTGATGTCGCCCGCGGTGCCGACCGTGCTGGCCTTCTCGGTGAAGATCACCGGGCGGCCCAGGATGGTCATGGGCGGGGCGCCTGCACCGTCGCCGTTGCCGATCCACACCGCGGAGCCGCCCGTGCCCACCGACAGGGCCATGGTGGCCAGCTCGGGGAAGGTGTCGATGTGGGCCACCCAGACCGCTCGGCCGATCGAGCTGGGCAGCATACGGGAGTACGCCTTGACGATGTTCTCCCACACGATGGTCCCGGCGCTCTGCCCGGATTCCTTGGCCACCGACACGGCGGCAGGGGCGTTGAGGTAGCCCAGGGGCTGCCCGACGCCGTTGCCTTCGGTGAACGCGACGTCCTCGAACCAGGCGAGGGCCTCGGGGTAGGACTCGCCCATGAACTGTTCGAGGCTGATGATCGAGTCGGTGAACAGCTCGTTGGGGATCTCGCTGTACAGCGTCAGCTTCTTCGCCGTCAGTGTGATCCGGCCGAACGTCGGCGCCGAGTCGACGAGGGTGCCGCCCTCCTCCGTCCAGTAGCCGACGATCCCGCCGTACACGCTGCTCGCGTTGCTGGTGGAGTCGATCATCGGGTAGGGGACAGTCAGCGTCTCCATCGGCACCACGCGGGCCCGGGAGCGGACGACGGACATCTCCAGAGAGACCCGCAGCAGCTCGGACCGCAGCGACTCCGGGATGAGGAACCCGCCGTCGGACGGCACGGAGGACCCGAACGCGTTCTGTATGCGCGCGATCTGGTCCTGCGCGGCCATCGCGGTCTGGCCCTTCGCGCCCGCCCACACCGCGCCGAGGAAGTCCGTCCAGTTCCCGAACTGCTTGTCGAGGCCGGCGCCGGGCGCCTTGGGGTTGTAGTGCTTGGACCGGGCCACCGGGGCGCCGTCGGGGGCCAGGTTCAGGCGGTTGATCGTCTCGATCTGGTCGCCGCGGAGGATGTCGGCGAACTGCTTCTGCGTCTCCTCGCGGATCTGCGCGACGATGCTCTCGTCGCTGCGCGCCTGCCCCTTGGCGTACTCGGTGATGAAGTCCTTGAGAGTGTCGGGGGACTCCACGATCCTGGTGAGGGTCGCGGTGTCGCCGAGTGCTTCCGCCAGCTCGTCGGCGTTGCGCGGGACGGTCGTGGTCACTGTGCCTCCTCGGGCGTGGTCGTCGTCGCGCTGGACGGCGTCGGGTTGGTGAGGTGCGCGACGAGCGACGACCAGCCGGGTCGCGCCTGCGCGGTGAGGCGGGCGGTGATGTCCGCCCAGGTGTCGGCGGGCCCGCCTTCGGGCTCGTCCTCATGGGTGGAGCCCGTCACCGTGGTGGTGGCGGGCGCCTCTCCGGTGGTGGTGTTGTCGGGTGGGGGGTCGGGCGTGGTGGAGACGTGGGTGTCGGCCCGTGCAGCGGTGTCGCGCCGGAGGACGGCCGCGACAAGGGCATGTGAGTCGGCGTCGAGGTTGACGTCGCGGGTCAGGACACCGCCCGTGGCCAGTGGCTCGCGCTCGCCGTCCGTCTTGGCGGCCAGCGGCGCGGGCGCGGCCTGCCTCCCGGCGTACCGGAACGCCGACAGGTCCCACCGGGCGGCCATCGCCGGCTCCGGCTCCGCCGGCTCCTCCTCGCGGCCCTTCCGGGGGAGCTGCGCCACCTCATCGGCCAGGCCCGCCTTGACGGCCTCGTCCGCGAGGTACCAGGTCTCCGCCGTCATCCTCTGCCGCCACTCGTCGCGGCTGCCTCCGGCGCGGGCGGCGTACACGTCGGCGATGTTGTCGGACTGGAGATCCAGCAGGTCAGCCAACTCGCGCATGTCGCTGGCATTGCCCATGCAAAGCCCGCTGGCGTCGTGGATCATGAGCTGGGTGTTCGGCATCATCACGAGCCGGTCACCGGCCATCGCGATCACGCTCGCGATCGAGGCGGCGATGCCGTCCACGCGGGTCGTCACCGTCGCTGGGTGCGCGCGAAGGGCGTTGGCGATGGCGATCCCCTCGAAGACGCTGCCGCCGGGGGAGTTGAGCCGGACCGTGATGCGGCCCGTCTTGATCTCCGACAGCTCGTCGATCAGGGCCTCGGCGGTCGCGCCGAACCATCCGCCGATCTCCTCGTACAGCAGGATCTCGGTCTCGTCGTCGGCGGCGTTGCGGATCTGGTACCAGCCGTCCGGGGGCTGCTCGCGCAGCTGGGCGCGGAGCCCGATCGACTCGGCGCGCGCCTGGAGGTTCTCAATCCACACCATCGGTCCCCTCCTCGTTGTCGCCGCCGCGGCGGCCTCGCTTGACGACCTTGCAGCGGCAGTCGTTGCCGTACTTCGCGCCCTCGCAGTGGATGTAGCCGGAGCCGCCCGGGTAGTCCCGGTACGCCTGCCGCCGGTTGCGGTACGTCCTGCCGTCGTTGTCCCTGCACGGCTCGCACGTGTCGTCGTCGTCCTGCGCTACGACGACCCACCGCTGCGCGTCGTCAACCTCCGGCACCCCGGCCAGGAGCCGCGCGGTGGCCTCCTCGAACGGTGTGCCCCGCGCCTGCGGCGGCGGCGCGGGCGCGCCGCCCTCCTCCGGCTCCTGCGGCAACTCGAATCCCAGCAACGGCAGCAGCAACCTGGCCAAGTCCGCCGGGGCGCCCTTCACCAACTCGATCAGCAGCGCTCGGTCCGGGTCCGCGCCCGGCTGCCCGAAAGCCATCTCCGGCAGACCGACCGCGTCCAGGGCCTCCGGCCCGTGCACGCCGGCGTCCACCAGCTCCTTGACGGCGCGGGCCCGCGCCGCCAGCTCGTTCGCCGCCAGCTCGCGGTCTTCGGGGACCGGGTTGACGTAGTCCCACTCCAGGCCCTCCGCGGTGCGCCCGTAGAGGGGCAGCAGCTCGTGGTTCAGGGCCTGTTTGATCCTCTCCAGCCGCGGCGTGGTGAGGTAGCGGGAGTAGATGACCTCCGCCGCCTCCATGTTCGCCCGGTTGGCGTCCTCGATGACGCCGAGCATCGGCGAAGGCATCCCGAACGCCTCGCGGATCACATCGCGGGCGATGCCGCGGAGTTCGGCGAACTGCATGTCCCGCTGGGTGAACTTGCGGTCCACCCACTTGCCGTGTTCGAGGATCGCGACGCGGTGGGCGGCGGCAACGCCGCGATGCTGCTCGTTCCAGCGGTCGCGCAGCTCGTCGAACTCGGTGTCGGACAGGCCGTTGGGCACCTCAATGATGCCGCCGGGCTCCGCGGAATTGAGGAAGAAGTTCCGGTTCCACTCCGCCGAGTAGCGCACCGCGTCCAGGTCAGGCTGGAGGGCCTGGACCGGCCCCATCCCCCTGTACACGTCGAGGGGATTCGGCATCCGGATGTGGATAACCTCGTCCAGCCGCAGCGGGACCCGCTCCCCGTCGGGCCCCAGGTAGAGGTACCCGGACAGGAAGTTCTCCCGGTCCGGCACCGGCTCCATACGGTCCGGACGCACCGGCCACAGCTCCAGCGGGACCGACGCCCGCCCGCTGCGGGAGATCACCCACCACGCTTCGCCCGTCAGGTCGAGGTGCTGCTGGAACGTCTCGACGAACTCCATGCGCGGCATGAACGGGTTCGGCTTGCGCCACAGGTCGAGCGCGGCGTGCCGGGTGACCTCGACGCGGTCCTCGTCCTGCCCGCTGGCCGCCTTGCGCCACAGCTTCCACTCCACCAGCGCGGTGGAGGTGCTGGTGCGGTTGACGATGGCGAAGAGGGTGCCGACCGAGCCCATGGCGCGCATCTGCGCTTCGGCGTCGCGCCGCCCGGCCATGGACAGGAACGGCCCGGAGTAGGCCCGGCCGACGTAGGGCAGCGGGGCCTTGTTCCTCAGCGCCGCCAGGGCCCGCAGCGGAGACCTCACCGAGCCTCCTCGCTGAGCGCCTCAACGATCAGGCAGGACGCGCCTGCGGCAGCGAGGCCCGCTGCGGCGCCGAGCCAGGACCAGGCGGCGCCGGTGAGGAACCCGAAGCCGGCGACGGTCAGGACCGCGGTCCGGGCGCGTCCCCAGAGGGGCGGGAGGGCACGGAGTCTCCGCACTGTGGCCTCCTTACTCGCTCTGGTCGGGCTCTCCCGGCCGGTAGACCGCGAACCCGTCGACGTCTTCGACGACGGCAACCCGGACGCCGTCGAGGTGGCCGGTGAGCTGCTCGGTGAGCCGCGCCATGTCCGCATCCGTCAGGCGGGTGCCGGTGAACAGGACGAGCCTGTCGCCGGGCCGGACAACGACAGAACTGAACGAAGGCGCCAGGAACTCGACATCGTGGGCGCGCCCTGGGGCGGCGTGCGTGGCGAGGAACCTGGCCTTGGCTGCTTCGTACTCTGCGGGCGTCGCGATCTTTCTGCTGCGCCGTCCTCGCCAACGCGTCACATCCACCTCACTCTGGTCCGGGCCGCGGCGTAGAACGCCAGGAGCAGCGCGTCCGCGTTGTCTGGGGAGCGGCCGAGCCGCTTCTTGATCTCGTCCTTCGGCTCCACGCGAATCCGGCCCTGCGGGTCGGTGTCCCACCGCGGAGTCAGCAGCTGCGCCACCGTGGCGTCGGCGTTCTCCATGGCGGAGAGGTCCCAGCCGTGCCGCTCGGACAGGCCGCGGCCAAGTGACCACCACATCTCCGCACGGAGGTTGAGGAACTTCCCCGGCTCGCTGGCCCTTTCGCCGACGTTGACGCCGTGGATGCGGGCCTGGTGCTCCCCGCGCCCGGCGGCGTTCCTCAGCTCGCCGATCACGCCGAAGCCCACGCCGATCGAATCGACCTTCACTGCCGTCGCGCCGGTCTCCTTGATCGCCGCTATCACCAGCGGCGCGATCTGCTCCGGCCGGTCGGTGTGCGCCCGCCACTCCCGGCCGGCCCGCACGCCGCGGCGTTCGCGGATGACGGTCTCGTCACCGCCGCCGCCTACGTCCACGCCGAGTTCGACGGGCAGCAGGTCCGCGGCCTTCGGTCTGGTCTCCGTGTCGATGCGGCACGCCGCGATGTCGGCGGCGCGCACGACCTGGTTCGGGGCGTCCGCGCTGAACTCGCCGAGCACCTTGGAGCGGTAGAGCGGGTTGTCCTCGCCCCACTCGGTGAGCTTCTCCTCCACCCACTCCCGCGACACCAGGGCCTGCGCCACCTCGTCCGGGACTGCTTCGCCGGTGAGGTTGGGCGAGTCGAACGCGCTGATCCCGATGACGTGCCAGCCGGACCCCGGCGTGCACACCTTCCGGAAATGCGAGGCCGGGTTGTCGGGGTTGCCGATGGCCAGGATCCGGCAGTCCGTGTTCGTCGTCAGCGCGTCCGCGGCCACCCACAACTGCTCGGGGATGCCGCACGCTTCGTCGAGGATGACCAGCACGTACCGGGCGTGGATGCCCTGGAACGCGGACTCGTCGTGGTCGGCCGGCTTGCGGCCGAACGCGACCATCTCCTCGTCGATGTGCCACTCGGTCTGATTCACCCGCCCCGGGAGGCGCCCGGCGCGGTGCACGCGGCGGATGTACCGCCACAGGATCGCGCGGACCTGCGCGAACGTCGGCGCCGAGGTGACGACGAACGCTTCCCCCGGGGGGTGGGTGTCCAGCCACCACGACGCGACAAGCGACGCGGTGTGGGACTTCCCCACGCCGTGGCAGGAGCGGACGGCGGTCCTGCGGTGGTCCCGCACCGCCTCAAGGATCTGCCGCTGCCGGGACCATACGACTTGCCGGAGCCGGCCCCGGACCCAGCCGACGGGGTCGCGCTGGTAGCGGGCGGTGCGCTCGGCGACCTGCTGCCGGTCGAGGCGGTTCTTGAGCTGGTCGCGGATCTGCCGAAGCTGCCGGGTGTCGCCGGCGCGCACGAGCTGGTCGATCTGGCGGCGGATCTGCTCAACGCTCGGGGCCGTCGTTGTCATCGCTGCCGCCGTTGGTCAGGGCGTTGAGGAGGGCGCCGATCTCGTCGCCGAGGTGTTCGGCGTCGACGCTGACGCGGGAGGGGGCGTCGAGGCCGAGGAGCCTGGCGCGGCGTTCCTGGATGCGCAGCATCCGGTCGATGGCCTGGAGGACGGGGCCGTCGTCTTCCAATGGCTCGCCGTCGTCCGCCTTGACGATGCGGCCTTGGGAGACGGTGACGTGGCGGCGTTCGAGGACGCCGAGCGCGGACCGGTACATGTGGTCGAGGCGGTCGAGTTCGAGTTGCCGGACCTGTTCGGCGGGCTCCTGGACGATGGCCTGGAGGGCCCGTTCGACCATCTCGTGGGCGGTGGTCCGGGCGACGCCGAGTTCGTCGGCGATCTGCCGGTAGGAGAGGCCGCGTGCGCGGAGCGCGGCGGCCTCGGCGTCCCGGCGGGCGGTTTCGGGAGTGCGGACCCACTGCCCGCCGCCGTTGCGGGGCTGGTCGGGGGTGGCGTCGGGCATGCGGGCCACCCCCCTGGGCTGCTAGTCGTCGGTGTCGATGCCGAAGTCGTCGAAGATGCCTTCGTTCTCGAAGACCCAGGCGAGGTGCAGCATGTTCCAGTTGTCTTCGGTGAGCCCTTCGCACGCCTCGGGCGGCCGGTCGGCGTGGACGGTGCCGGGCGCGGCGTCGTCGAGCGCGTCCTGGCACTGCGCGGCGATCTCGTCTTGGGTCTCGACGAGCGCGTCGTAGGTGAGCAAGCCCGCGATGGCGAGTACGGCGACGCCGGCGATGGGGGCGACGATGCGGACCCAGAGGGGCACGCGGGTTATGCGGGCGCGCCAGCCGGTCGCGGGCGGGGGCGGGGTGGGTGTTGCGGGTTCGGTCATGGGGGTCAGCATGGCGCCTTCTGCTAGGGCGTGTTGACCTTGTGATGGTGTCGTGACCGGTGGGCGTCGAAGGTCCGGTGGGCCCTAGCTGCCGGGGTCCACCCCGTGTCGAGGCCGCAGGAGCAGGTCGCGCGGGCGTGGGGCCCGGGGACGTGCATGGCCCAACCGTCCTCTGATGGGAGTTCGAGGGCTTCGCGTTCGATGGTGAGGACGTGGGCGGTGGCCATGGTGTGGGCCTCCTGTCGTTGGAGGGGTGGCGGCCCCGGGTTGCCCGTCCCGGGGCCGCGTCCCGCCCTTCCGAACCCACCTACTGGTGGTCTGTGGTGAGCCACGCCCAGGAGGCCGGCTCAAGGTCTGGGTTGTCGTCGGCGTCGTCGAGCCAGATATCGAGGCAGCTCTTGCACAGGAAGTAGACGCTGCCGTTCCGCCGAACCCACTTGGCGGCGGCCTCGCGGTGGGGGCGGCCGATGATGGCGCAGTATGTGCAGCCAAGCTTGTGGCCGAGCATGGCGTCGACCTGCGGCCACGGCCCCGAGGGTAGGGGCAGCGAGTCGGTGGCGATGGCAGCCACACGGCTCCGGGGCTCCAGCGGCGTGTAGTCGACCCTGGAAAGCAGGCGGGCGTATTGCTCGGAGAGCGAGTTGGCGTAGTACGTGGCGAGATCGGGCATGCGGTTCTCCCGGTGGGCAGTCGGGGCGGTGGCTGGCTACCCGCCCGGCGCCCTCACCAGGCGGGTAGCCGTCGGCTGCTCAACGCCGCGCGGGGGTGCAGGCGGAGCGGCCGGTCTACGGGGCTGCGTGGCCGGGAAGGTGCCGGGTCTCGACTCCGGATCTGGGCCCGCTCTCCTTGAGCTACACCTCGCCCGGCCACGCAGGTCTACGCGGCGGCCTTCTCCTGGCAGGGCTTCCAGCCCGGGAGCCGGCCGCCCCGCCGGGGCCTGTCGGCGCCGTTCTTCCACGCGTCCTTCTCGGCGTTGCTGAGGGTCGGGAGGTGGAACAGGCGCGGGCCGCCGGGGACCGGCACGGGTTCGATCTTGCCTCGCCTGATCCAGACGCGGATGGTGCCCGGCTTGATGCCGAACTGTTCGGCGGCCTGCTGCTCGGTGATGAGATCAGCGGCGCGGATCTGGTCGAGCGGCGGGTTGGGGAACTTCGGCATGTCGCCTCCCCGGGTACGGCGCAGGCCCCGGGAGCGGGTGCTCTCCGGGGCCTGGGGCGTTTTCGGGCAGCGTTGGTCTACAGCATCGGATGTTACAACGCTGGGAGGGCGTTGTCGATCAGATGTTCAGCGGATCGCGCCCGGCGGCCACAGGCGCCATTCTTCCCGGTAGTCGGGGTGGTCGGCGTAGGGCAGCGCGAGCAGGTGGAGCATCTGGCTCAGGATGTTCGCCGCGCCACTCACGAGGTCGTGGGGTGGCGTGCCGGGCCCTGCCACCTTGAGTGCCCGCTGGACGTCCTCGTAGTCGCGCAGCACGCGCCGCTTGGCCCAGATCTCGCGCAGCACCCGCTCCGGGTCGTGGCGGGCGATGTGCAGCGCCAGGCCGGGGATGTCGGCCATTTGGATACCGTCCCATCGGTCGCTCGTCACCGGCAGCCCCTTGCGCCGTTCGAACTCGGCGGCGCGGGGGTTGGGCGGCCACATCAGCACGGTGTCCGCGGCCTCAGGGTCGTTCAGGCCGCCGACGTGCCAGCTGGCGCTGGCGTGCTCGCAGGCTGCCTGCGCCGCCGCCTCGTCCTCGTCCAGCCGGGCCCGAACGAACGCGATCAGGTCGTCCATGGTGCTCATCCTCTCGCAGAAGCAGCGGGACCGCCCCGGGTTGGGGCGGGCCCGTTCAGTGGCCGGTGGTGCAGGTCCATCCGCCGTCCGCGCTGCGGGTCATGGCCCGCCCGCAGCACTCCGGCGGCCGGGCGATCGGGTGCGGGAACTCGGGCAACGCGGTCATCGGGGCTCCTCAGCACGGGGGTGGACGATGCGCAGCGCGGTGTCGAAGTGGCCCTCCAGCCCCTCCTCGACGCCGCCACGCGAGGGGTAGCCGGGGGTAGCTACCTCGGTAGCGCGCGGGTAGTTGTCGCTGGTCACAGCGGTAGCTACCTCGCCAACTACCTGCCCAGGCGCGCCGCTCGGGGCCGGGTCGGGGAGCGCGGCGAGAGCAGCGGTGAGGTCGTCCCGGTGGACCCCCACGGAGACCCTCCCGGCGACCTTCAGGGAGGGCCGCACGCGGACCCCCCGGGCCTCCAGCGCGGCCCGCACTTCCGGCACCCCCCAGTCGGGGCTCCCATCGGCCCGCTGGAGGGCCTGGAGGACAGCCGCAACGTGCACCCCGTTCGCGGTGCCGATGAGCTGCTCGACGAGGGCGAGGAGCGGGTCCTTCGCGGGGCCCTGCGGGGCTTCCTCGACGGCCCCGGCCGGGGCGCCCTTCCCGCGCTTCCGCTTCGGCGCCGAGGGCTCCTTGGGCGGGGCGGTCGCCCGGTACGCGGCAGCGCACCACCAGGCGGCGGCGAACCACAGCAGCCACTCCATCCGGCCGACGGCCAGCCACACCATCCCGGCCGCGCCGGCCGGGAAGAGGAGGCGGGCGGAGCGGTCGCCGACGCCGTCACCGTCGCGGACCCACCCGGCGATGCCCTCCGTCGTGCGGCGCCCGACGATGCGGGAGCCGTCCCACAGGCGGTCTGCGGCGCGCCGGGCCCAGCCTGGCCGGGCCTCGGCCGGTTCGTGCTGCTCGGCCGTCATGCCTGCTCCCCCGAGAACCAGGCGATCACCGGGTCGCCGATGCTGTTGACGCCGGGAACGAGCATGTCGCCCAGCAGCCCGGCGACTCCGGCGGTGAAGGCGAGGGTGACGCCGCACAGCAGGCCGCCGTTCATGCGGCGCCGCGGGTTCTCGGCGGCGGAGCGCCAGCAGACGGCCCACACTCCGGTGGCTACGAAGACCACCAGCGCGCCGCCTTGGCTGAGGACGCCGAGGTTGCCGGGGCTGATCACGCCGTCGTCCGTGCCGGTGGCGCTGGGCGCGATCCGGCCGGCGGTGTTGGCGGTGCCGGTGATCAATCCGGCGATCCAGCCGAGGAGGCCGCCGGTGCACACGGTGGCCAGCGCGCCGACGGCGAAGCTGCTGAGGAAGGGGACGGCGGCGGCCGGCTTCCGGCCGCTGTTCCACCAGCCGCGGACGTTGAGCACCAGGACGAGGAGTGCGAGGGCCAGAGCGCCCACAGTGATCATGTTCGCGGTCGTCATGCGGGCACTCCGGTGATCGACGTGATGGGGTCGAACGGGTCGATGACGCCGTAGAGGCCGGCGGCGGTGATGGTGAGGGCGGTGCGCCAGTACCAGCGGCGGGTGCGGGCGTCGGCGACGGCGGTGATGGCGAGGGCGCCGAGCGCGATGACGTAGGCGCCGGAGACGCTGGCTTCGGCACGGGCTTCGGTGAGGGTGGCGGCCCAGGCGGATGCGGCGCTGTGGGCGTATGGCGGGAGTGGGGTGAGGGCGAGGAGCGCGGCGAGGATGGTTTGCCGGGGGCGGGCCCAGGCGCGGAGCCACGCCCAGTTCCAGCGGCGTTCGGCCTCGATGGGAACGAGCTCGCCGGGGTTGGGGGCGGCGGGGAGGTGCACGTGGACGTGGACGACCGGCGGGGGCGGCTCGGCGGGAGGCGCGGCGGGCGGGCTGGGGCGCCACGGCGGGATGTCGCCGGGGCCGGGCGCCCGGGGCGGGAGGTCGACGGGGGCAAGTTCCCCGGCGGGGATGATGCGCCCTTCGAGGGGCCGATCGTTGGTCATGCGATGCCCCAGGCGAGGTAGGCGCCGACGGTGGCGGCGGTGATGGTGGTGATCGCGGCCCACGCGGCGAGGGTGCGGGCGAGGCTGGGCTCGATGGCGGTGAGGAGCGCCGTGGCGGCCAGGGCGGTGGCGGTGAAGAACGCGAGCATCACGCCTCGCCTCCGAGCCAGTCGGTGGCGATGGGGTCGCCCTCTCCGGTGGGGCCGTACAGGCCGACCCACCACACGGGCAGCGGGGCGATGTGTGCGAACTCGGGCGGCAGCGCCGGAAGTTCGGTGGCGCGGCCGGGCGCGGGCATGGGGGTGGCGCTGGAGTTGGTCATGGCGGTCCCCCGGTCAGGCCGTGCGGCGGAGGGTGCGGCGCAACGTCCGCTCCACCGACGCGGGGTTGACGTCGGGGCCGTGGACCTGCTGCGCGTAGGCCAGCACTTCGGCTGGCTCCGTCTTGCCGCAGGCGATGGCGGTCCGGACGGTGTCCGCGAGGCTCGGGCGCAGCGTCCGGACGTCCGCGTCGCCGCCGTCCGGCGTCTTGTCCAGCAGGGCGCGGACCGTGTCCGGCTCCACCTCGATCCCGACGCGCCCTAGGTGCTCCACGATGACCTCGGGCTCGGCGTTCGGCAGGGTGTCCGCGGCGGCGCGGACGGCCGCCCGGACGGTTCCGTCCGCCCGCTGTCCGGGCTCGGGCGTGGCGTCCGGGCGCGCGGGCGCGGCCTGCTGGACGGGGTCGAGGCTGTCGAGGCGGACGCCGACCGCGCGGCGGAGGGTGGTCCAGGACCGGCCGGGGTACATGGCCCAGCCGAGGAGGGGGATGTGCGGCATCCGCTCGGGCAGCAGGCCGGCGGCGGCGCGGTGCTCGTCGCGCACGTCGCGGCGGTGCAGCTCGAAGAGGAGCTCCACGGCCGCCGAGATGGCGGCGAGGCTCCAGGCGGCGACGGGGCCGCCGATGGCGTGGCCGTGGGACCAGTTGACGGCGCCGCTGACGGTGACGAAGCCGAGGGTGGCCAGCCTGGGGAGGCCGGCGGGGCTGTTGCGTTCGACGGCGCGCCGGGCGTAGGTGGCGCAGATGAGGCCGGCGAGGTCGAACATCAGGCTGAGGGCCCACGCCAGCTCGGGGTTCATGCCCCAGGCGGTGAGGGTGGTGCTGATGGACCAGGCGGCGGCGGCGAGCATCATCAACAGGACGATGAGCCAGGCGGCGCGGATCACGCGGGAGAGGGGGCGGTGGGGGGCGGCGCGCGTGGGCACGCCCCGGTTAGGGTTCTCGTTAGCCATCGGGAGGTCTCTTCTCCGGGTGGTCAGAGCCCCGCTTTGGTGTGTCCAGCACCGGCGGGGCTCGCCTTTTTCGGTTGTCCGGGCAGGTGTCCGGGGGCTTGCAAGGGTACCCCTTCACGTGGGGGTGTGCACCCCTACCGTCCGGGCGGGAGGTGCGGCATGGCGGACACGGGCGAGGGGGGATGTCCGGGCGCGGCGGGGGCGGCGGAGGCAGTCCGGGCGGCGCTGCGGGCGGTGGAGGCGCTGCCGGACGCGGCGGACAGGGCGCACGCGGCGTCGATGCTGCTGCGGGAGTGGCCGGAGCTGCACCAGGAGCTACGGGAAGTGCGGCAGCAGGCGGTGCTGACGATGCGGGCGCGGGGGGCGTCGTGGGCGGAGATCGGGCGGGAGATCGGGACGTCCGGACAGCGTGCCGGGCAGATCGCGCGGGGTGAGGTGAAGCGGCCGGGGCTGTCCGGGCGGGGTCCGGACAGCCAGACGGCTAGCGACGGCGGGGAGTAGGGCGTCAGGCCGCGGCGCGCCGCGCCGCCCATTCCCGCGCGGCGTCGGCGAGTTCGGCCGCGGTCCACAGCGAGCCGCACGCCACGCACTCCCGGTACGTCTGCCAGTCCGCCTCAACCAGGGCCAGCGCGTCGCAGCGGGGGCACGGCGCCGGGACGGGGCGGGTGCGGGGCCGCACGCGGGTGATGTCGCGGACGGCGCGCATCATCACCCGCAGCTCGCCGTGGAGTTCGGCGACCCACGGCTGGTCGGCGCACCACGGGAGGTGGGGTGTGAGCCACGCGCCGAGCTGCTCGGGCCCCGGCCGCCCGGCGGGGCCCCGGAGCCCGCGCTCCTCCGCGACGAGCCGGGCCCAGGCGGCGAGCGTCGCGGCGACGGGCAGCGGCCCGTGCTGGTCGGCGGCGGCCTGGCCGTAGGGGTCGCGGATGCCGTCTGCCGGTGCGGCGGGGCCTGCGAGGGAGAGGACGTCGAGCCGTCCGGGGATCGGCGCTTCGGCGTGGCCGGCGCGGCGGTTGACGAACTGGGCGGCGCGCTCGGGGTGCAGGGACGCGCGGAGCACCGTCATCTGGTTGGGGAGTTCTGCCAGCCAGCCGGTCATGCGGGCGAGGCAGGGGGTGCAGGCGTGGCGGGGGTCGGTGTCGCGCAACGTCCGGGGGTGGTCGGGCGGGCAGCAGGGGCAGGTGGTCATGTGGTGCTCCGGGTGTGCGGGCGCGGGCGGGGTGGGGGCGCCCGGGTGGGGGCCGGGCGCCCCGGGGGCTAGTGGCTGATGTGGACCGTGGCGTTGGGGTGGGCGAGGCACGCGTCACGCAGCCGCCGCAGGTAGTTGAGGGCTCCGTCGTAGTCGCCCCAGCCGTTGGGCGGATTCATCGCCTCGTACTTCGCGGGGTCGGATTCCATGGCGGCGACGGCACGGGTGAGGGCGTCGATGCAGTCCCTGGCGGTCCGGTCCTTGAGGTCGGCGAGCCGGTGGCCGAGCGCGTCGACCCACATGCGTCCGACGTTGCTCGTGTAGTTGCCGATGTCGGCGAGTTCGATCTCGACGGGTTCTGGGCCGCCGGTGTCGACCTTCATCCACAGGCTGATGTCGTAGCTCACGAGCGGGGCTCCTTCGGGGCGGGTCCGGCGCCGTCGGCCCATTCGACGTGCGGGTTGGCGCAGAGGCTGAGGCAGTGGGCGTCGTGGTCCCCGGCGGGGGCGTCTGCGGGGCGCGGGGGCTGGCAGTCACAGTCAGGGACGGTGGCGAGGGCTTCGTCCCGCTCCCTGGGTGTGATGAGACTGGGGTCGATGTCGTCGCCGAGCCACGCGAGGAACGACAGCAGCGCGTTGGAGGTGATCGTGATGTCGTTGCGCTGGAGGCGGGTGAACACGGCACCCGTGGTGCACCCGGCCTCGCGGGCCACGGCGCGCCAGGACATGCCGCGCCGCCGGCGCTGAGCGTCCAGCCGGGCCCACAGGCCGGGCCCGTTGAGGCGGTAGCCGCCGGGTGGCAGTACCGGGTCGGGGGCGGCCTCGTCATCCCAGATGATGCGGGTGTGGCCGCCGTGCCCGTGCTTGCGCTCCGCACTGGCTACGCCCTTGTCCCAGAACGCGATGCTGGTGTCCTCGTCGGCGCACCAGCGGACGGAGGCGGTGCCGTCGGGCCACATGACGCCGTGAGCGACGATCCCAGTCCTGGAAGCGCCGGTTACGTCGTGGTCGCGCTGGAGGTGGAAGCGGCGGGGCAGCGTGCTCATGAGCGGGTCTCCCCGCGACCGCAGTGGGGGCAGCCCGACGTGTCCGTGGAGTCTTCCGGCCAGTGCCAACTGCCCCCGCGGGTACGGGATTCGTCCTGCCAGAGCTGCGTGTCGAAGAACAGGCCGCTTGGGTTGAGCACGGCCAGGGAGACACGGCAGCGCTGATCCTCGTCCCAGTTCTCGATCTCCGCCTGAGCGGCATCGTTCCCCTCAAGGGGAACGACCTCGGTGACGATCGCCGCCCTGCACTGCGAGGTGTATTCGCCGCCGGGGGTGCCGTAGCTGAGGTAGTGGACGATCTGTCCGACCTTGGGATTCATGAGGGGTCTCCCTGCTCGCCGGTGAAGGCGTTGGTGTCGATGAGGTGTTGGAGTCTGGCAGTGAAGCGGGCGCCGAACTCGGGGCCCATGCGGTGGGCGAGGGCGAAGAGTTCGGTGATGAGGGCGGCGGCGCCGTCCTCGTTGATGAGGTAGAGGTTCCTGGCGCGGTCCGGGCGTTGCGCGATGCGGCCTTCGAGGAGGACGGCGAGCGCTGGGGTGCCGTTGGCGGTTTCGACTTCGGCGACGGTGGAGGCGTCGAGGAGGACGGCGTTGGTGGTGTCGATGATCACGGCGTTGCGGTCGTGGGGTCCGCCGGGGCCGGCGATGTCGCCGCCGGACTGACGCGGGTCGGTCGCCCGGGGGCGGCGCTTCTTGCTGCTCATCGGGGGGACTCCTTCGTGCTGGGCTCGGCGGGTGCTCCGTCGAGGAGTTGGCGGATGTGCTGGCGGGTGCGGGGCCCGTCGTCGTCGCTGGTCTCGGCGTAGTCGCGGACGCGGGCGAGCGTGGCTTGGGCGGCGTGGTGCTCCTGCCAGGCGCGCGCCGCCTGCGCCTCGACGTGGGCGGTGCCGGCTTCGAGCGTGGCGGCCAGGGCCCCGCGGCGGCGGGCGGATCGCCACGCTGCGCGCATCCGGGCGAGCGCGGTCTCGGCCTCCTCGGCGCGGCGCGCGAGGTGCGTCTCGACCACGGGCAGCATGCCGGCGGCGACGACCACGTGCAGCGGGTGTCCTTCCGTGCCGGGGACTTCGGCGTCCCACGCGGTGATGGCGTCCTCGGCCGCCTTGGTGATCTCCTCGCGCAGCCCGCCGGGCGCGGCCGTCGTCGGCGCGTAGTCGCACGCCGTGTTGCAGGCGTGGCACCACGGCCCTCCGGCGATGGTGGGGCTGTACCGCTCACGCTGGTCGGCGCGCCCGTCGTGGTCGCGGCGGGGGTGTCGGCAGTGGGCGCAGCGCGGCGCCGCGTCCGGCGGGACGGGTGCGGAGTGGGTGTCGGTCACTGGGGCTCCCGGGTGTTGAGGATCTGGCGGGCAACGGGCGTGCAGGTGCTCGGCGGCGGCGAGGTCGGAGACCCTGCGGGCGATGGCTCGGGGTGGTGGGTCACGGCGTCTCCAGGGCGTAGCCGGTGTGGCGGGGCTGGCCGTCCGGGGTGTGCGGGGTGGGGTGGAGGAGGTCGGTCCACATGACGCGGCGCCGCGCCGGGCCCTGGGCGGTGAGCGTGACGACGGTGGCGCGCAGCCCGTGGACGGCTTCGACGCGGATCCGGCGACCCCCGTCGCGCGGGTCACACGCCACGTACACCTGGCCGGGGCGAACCTCGTGGGCGGTCACGGGGTCTCCTTGCGGTTGGTGGTCTGCTGGCTGATGGGGTTGGGGCGGGCCGCGCAGGCCGCGCAGAACGGCAGCCCCGCGCCGTCACCGACTGCGGCGCCCCCCTTTCGGCACGGCGTCGTCACCCTGGAGCTGCCTGCGCGGGTGGGGCGGGCGTAGTGCCGGACGCGCCCGCCGGAGAGCTGCACCAGCAGCGGGTATTGGGCGGCGTCGTTCCAGGTGAAGCGGGTCAGGTCAGGCACGGGGCGGCTCCTCGATGGCGGGGATGGTGGCCTCGGAGGACCACCAGACGGTGCGGGTTTCGGGGTTGTCGGGGCCGGGCCGGCGGGCGAAGTCTTCGGTGGTCCGCACCCGGTACTCCCAGACGCCGAGATGCGGCAGGGGCTTGACGGCGGTGATGGTGGCGGTGCCCCGGCGGGCGGCGGGCCACTGCTGGCCGTAGTGCCGCACGCGGGTGCCGACGGGGAGGGGGTGGGGGCGGTCAGGCACGGCGGGTCTCCTCGGTCTCGTCGCCCAGCACGGCGAGGAGGTGTTCCTCCCACAGGCCCCGGGCAGCGCCGTGCCAGCGGCGCCCGGTCGCCGACCACCGGCACGCGCACACCACGTGCAGGGCCCCGTCGTGCGCCCGCGCGGTGTGCGTCACGTGCGCCGTGATCAGGTCGGCGTGGTCGGGGCAGCCGTAGTCGGGGCCGGGCAGCAGGCCGGAGAACAGGCGCCACCCGTCGCCGGACCATTCGGGCCGGGCGGGCGCCTTGCCTTCGAGGCGGGCGCCGACGTCGAACTGGCGGCGGCAGCCCGGCATGAGGCAGTCGCGCAGGTTGATGCGGGCCTCGGCGCGCAGCCGGTCCCGTTCGTCGTACAGGGCGGTCAGCACGTCGTCGGTGATGGCGCTGGCGGGCAGGCGGATGGTGATCATCGGCGGGTCTCCTTGCGGGCGACGGCGAGACAGTCGGGGCACCACCGCTGGCCGGGCTCGTCCAGGTCCAGCGGCACGTCCTTGGCGGACCACGGCATGACCAGCCCTTCCGTGTCGCTGCACGCGATCGGCTGGAAGTCGGCGACCGCGCGTCCGCCCGGCTTGTGCCAGATGAGGTTGTCGGGGCCGCGCCCGTAGTTGGGCACGCGCTCAGGGACGGCTCGCATCAGAAGGTCTCCTCGTGGCAGGGCTGGCATGGGTGGTTGGTGGCGCGGCGGTTGCGGTTGCGACGTGCTGCACGCTTGGCTGCGCGGCGTGCGGCCCGGTTCGCGCGGGGCGGCTCGGCGCCGTCCGGGACGTACTCCTCGCTGCCGAGGACGAGTTCCGTCTCCCAGGTGACGCCCGGCGTGCCGGGACGCTCACCACGCGGCGTGCTGGACGGGGCGGTCACGACGAGGCCTCCGCCGGGCTGTTGCTGATTTGCAGCAGCACCGCCGCGTGGCAGTGGTCGGGTTCGCCCTCGGCCGGTACGGCGCACCAGCACGCAAGGTCCCGCCCGGCCAGGGCGCGGCGGGCGGCGGCCAGCAGGTCGGCCTGCTCGGGCTCGCGGATCCAGACGCGGAACTCGGCGACCGCCCAGTCGCGGGCGTTCGCGTCGTCCGCGAAGCCGAACAGCTCGGACCCGTCGGGGCAGTGGACGACCGGTCCCCGGCGGTCGTGGCTGATGCGGAACGGGTTGCCCCAGCGGGTCGGGCGCCCGACGTACCGGGCTCCGTCGGGGATGCCGGGTTGTCCGGCCTTGCGGGTCCGCTGCACACGGCGGGGGGCGGTCACTGGGGCACATCCAGCAGCGTGACGGGCACCGCGCCGGGACCGGTGGACCAGTCGAAGCACCAATCGGCGTCCGTGTCCTCGCCGAGCGCCGGGTCAGGGTCACGAAGCACGACCCACTCCTGCCGCACGGTGCCGTCCACGGGGGCCTCGTAGCCGCACCACCGGGCGTGCGCCAGGCATGCGGCGATAGCGCGGCGGGTGTGGCCGAGGGCCAGGATGCGGTCGCCGTCCCCAGCCGCGGCGGTGGCCACTCCGTAGTGGGTGGCTTCAGAGGTGGCGACGAAGCGCTGTGCGCCCGTCTGCGGCCCGTTCAGACCCCCCGGTCGCTCCCCGGTGCCGGGAACGGGGGGTTCGGCGCTCTCAGAGGCGCACAGCGGCGCTCCCGGGCCCTGAGTCGGGTAGTCGGTTCCTCGGGTCATCAGTTCTCAGTCCCTTCAGTGTCGGTTTGGGGGGATTCCAGGCCGAGTTGGACGGCCGCCAGCGCGACCGCGCGGACGTGGAGGTCGTCGGCGATCCGCTGCTGCTCCGGAGTGAGCACGGGGCGCCCCGCGCGGCGGGCGGCCATCACGCCCCACCCCCAGCGGCGGCGTGCTGGCACGGCCACGCCACGACGGCCACGAACTCGCCGTCGCCGGTCTGCGTGGAGCACCCGGCGCAGACCTCCTCGACGCGGATGTGGGAGCAGCGCTCCACGCCCGGGTCGTCGTGGCCGTCCTCGGTGGCGTACTCCTCGCACTCGCGCTCCAGGCACTCCACGGGCCCGGCGAAGATGAGCAGCGGCGCGTGCGTCACGGTGGTGGTGTCGGTCATGTGGCCCTCCAGGGCGGTGTCGTGGTTCGGTTGGCGGGTGCCGCCCCGTTCGACCCGGGGCGGCACACCAGCGGGGTCATGCGGCGGCTTCCGGCGGCAGGGGCGCGCCGTCCAGGGCGCCCCGCCCGTGCAGCAGCCGCAGCGCCGCGCCGGCTTGGAGGGGCACGACCCCGTTGCCGAGCGCGTGGAGCATCGGGTTGCGGGTCAGGCCCGGAGTGCAGGTGACCCACCCGTCGGGCAGGCCCATCAGCCACTCGGAGAACACGGGGCTCAGTCGTCCCCGAACATCAGTTGGCCAGGGGGCGGGGCGTCCGAGGACGGCCTCCCAGCGGCGGACGGCCGGTCCGTAAGGGCCCCAATCAACGTCGGGTTGCCCCGGCCGTAGGTCGAGGATCTCCGCTCGCCGTCGGAGGCTGTCGGCGTCGGCAGCAGCCGGGCCACCGCGCTCGGCAGCATCAAGTCCCCGCTCGACCCGCGCTGGTTCGGCCCCCCGTGCGCGCCGTCGCTGGCCCGGGGCGTCGGCAGCAGCCGGGCGGCGTCCGTCAGCGTCGGCCCATAGCCCTCGCCGTATGCCGTCCCATCCGGCCGGAAGTTCGCCGTGTCCCGCGAGTCCGCCACCGTCGGCGTCGGCAGCAGGTTCACCACGACCTCGTTCAGCGGCCGGGCATTCGTGCCGATCAGGTTCGACTCCCCCGACTTCCAGTCCCGCGCCGCCGGCGTGGGCAGCAGCGAGACCGCCGTCCGCAGATCCGGACCCCCGTCCCCATGCAGCCCCGGCCCGTTCGTGTCCGACGTGCGCGGCGTCGGTAGCAGCCGGCCAAGCGAGGACGAAGACCCGCTTCCGGGGGTGGGGAGCGCCGACCTCCGACGCGGCCACGCGCGCCCACTCCGCATCGAACCCGAGGCCGGCCAAGTCGCCGAGAACGGCTCCGAGTGCCCGCAGTGGAGGTTCAGCAGGTCGGTCTCCCACACAGTGCGGGCAGGCGCCCACGTCGCCGGCAGCCTTCGTTGAGAGGAGCCCTTGGACATTCTCGATCACCACCAGTCGGGGTCGCAGGACGGAAATGGCGTGGGCCATGTAGGACCACAGGCCCGAGCGGGTCCCGGGCGCCAGCCCGGCGCGGCGCCCGGCGGAGGACACGTCGGTGCAGGGAAAGCCGCCGGTGAGGATGTCGACCGGCCCGCGCTCCTCGACGACGGCCCGCCAGTCGATGCGGGTGATGTCGCCCAGGTTCGGCACGCCGGGCCAGTGCCGGGCCAGGATCGCGGCGGCGTGCTGCTCCTGCTCGCGGCCGTGCTTGTCGGGCGGCTCGTACTGGGAGTGCCACACCACCCGGCCGCCGTAGACGGCCTGGACAGCCAGGTCGAGGGCTCCGGTGCCGGAGAACAGAGACCCGATACGGAGACCGCTCACCGCGCGTCTCCGTCCGCCGCGCTTGGCGTCCGGACGGGCGCGCGGGACGCGACCGAACCGGATGCGGCCGGGGCGGTCACCGGTCGTCCCCTGCGTCGGTGGGCTGGGCCTGGGCGGCGGTCTGCTGGGCGGCTTGCCAGTCGCGGCGGTAGACGTCGACCCAGGAGGCGCAGTCGTTGCGGGCGTGGAAGCGGGCGGGGCCGCGCAGGTCGGGCCGCCACAGATTCGGGCCCGGGAACGTCACGCTCTTCTGCCGTCCGGCGATGGCTTCGCCGCAGCCCATGCACGCGTCGGGCGGGAACGTGAGGCGCACCCGTGCGAGCGCGGTCTCCTCGTCGGCCTGGTGCTCGGCGGTCTCGTGGCGGCACGGGGCGAGGTCGCCGCAGGCGCGGCAGATCGCGTAGTGCTCGGGCAGCACCTGCCAGGCGTGGCTGGCGGGCGCGATCAGGTGCAGCTCGGCCTCCGGGTCGTCCTCGCGGCCGTCGGGGGCGAGGGCGATGGCGTAGGGCCGCTGGTACCAGGTGGCGCGCTGGGGTTCGTCACCCCAGGCGGTGCCGTCGACGAGGCACCGCATCCACGTGGCGTGGTGGTCCTCGAACGCGGTCTGGTAGTCGGCGGGCCACAGGGCCGGCTCGCGTTCGGTGATGGTCAGGACGCGCCAGGGGCGGCGGTCGTGGACGACGAGCATGCCGGGCGCGAGCTGGACACGGCCGTCGTCGCGGCGGGCCTCGTGGATGCGCTGGCTGAGGCGCCCGGAGGCGGTGGAGGGCCGCCCGATGCGGCGGCCGAGCGGGGCGAGGGGGCCGACGAAGCCGACCTTGGTGGCGGTGTGCGGGGCCGCGTAGCCGGACGGGTAGATGATCACGGTCGGGTCTCCCGGGTGGTCCATGCGGTGATGCGGGCGGGGTGCAGGCCGGGCGCCCCCGAGCAGGGCGCGGAGTGGGGTCAGGCGGGTCATGAGGCGGTCCTCGCGGTTTGGGTTTCGCAGGCGTGGCAGATGGTGCGGGGGCGGTCGCGGCGGGGGATCATCCGGCCGTCGCAGGTTTCGCAGCGGGTGGGGTCGCGGGGCCGGGCGGGGGGCGCGGGTTGTCGCGGCGGGGCGGCAGGGTCGTGGCTGTCTTGTCCCTGGGATTGATCGAGATCTGTTCGGCCGGGGCGACCACCCACCGGTGGTTGCTCGACAAGGCCAGCCATCTCTTGGGGTAGTTCCTTGGCTATCCCTGGGTTGTTCGGGCCGCGGTGGCCCGAACCAATCGGGCCACCGCGGCCCGAACTCATAGGGGCCGCGGTGGCCCGAACTTCGTTCGGCTGTTCCTCTGAAAGTTCGGGCCGCGGTGGCCCGAACTCATAGGGGCCGCGGTGGCCCGAACTTTCCTCGCCGCGCTCCCACGGCGGGGGCGCCTTCCCCGCCGAACGCTGGCTCGCCTTCAACGAGTCCTCGGCGGCGCCCCACAGGGGGGTCGGGGCCATCAGGAGGACGTACAGGGAGGACCGCCCCCGGCGCTGCTGCCCGACGACGCCGACGACCCCGGCGGCGATCGCCGCGTTCAGGTAGCGCCTGGCGTCCTTCTCCCGGGCGCCCGCGGCCTTGGCGATGTCCTGGATGCGGATCGGCTTGCGGTCCCCGTGGAAGCGGAGTTCGCCGCTGGCGTTGGCCATGGCGCGGAGGGCGTAGAGCAGGGTGAGGAACCCGCCGCGGCGCAGCGCGGTGGGCAGGGCGGGCGCCCACTTCCATGCGAGGGCGTTGCCCCAGGAGTTGGGGACGCTTCCGCTCGCCGGGCGGTCCTCGGGTGTGCTCACGGTCTCTCGTCTCACTGCGGGGTGTCGGTGGGCCGGATGGGGTCGGAGTGGGGTGGTGGCGCGCGGCCGGCGAGGAGGGCGGGCTGGTGGCGGTCGCAGCGCCAGCCGCAGGGGTAGAAGCGGGCGGGGGCGCCGCAGGGGGTGCGGCCGTGGTTGCAGCGCCCGCCGCGGCGCGGGCCGCTCACGCCGCTTCCTTCTGCCGCCGTGCTGCGGCTCGCTGGATGCTGTGGTCGATGTACGACTTGGTGACGCCGAGCCGTTCCGCGGCCTGGTGGCGGGTGTAGCCGTGGCGCTCCAGCCACAGAGCGTCCTCGGTGATGACCTCCGCCCGGGAGACGCTCACCTCGGGCTCGGTCTCCGGGGCGGCCGGGTCGTCGATGCCGCCCCAGTCCTCCCAGAACGTGGGGTCGGGCCAGCCGTGGGCGCGGGCCCATTTGCGGGTGCGATCCGTGACCCACTGCCGGACGCCGTGCTGTTCAGGCGCCTGGTGGGCGAGCTGGTCGTAGGTGTCGGCGATGGCGTGGGCGGTCGCGGCGTAGACGTGGGTGCCGTGGACCGCGTCGCGGGCGGTCTTGTGGGCCATGCCGGCGCGCTGGGCTACCTGGATGAGGGGCCAGCCGGTGGCGGCGAGGGCCTGGAGCCGGCGGCGGGTTCCGGTCGCGTCGAGGCGGGTCGCGCCGGGCTGTCCGGCGTCCTCGATGCGGGCGCCGAGGATGGCGCGGGCGCTGGCGGGGTGCAGGGTGTTGATGGTGCCCGCGAGGATGGACTGGATGACGCCTTCGCTGATGCCTCCGGCGGCGAGGGCGATCTGCCGCTGGCTGTAGCCCTGCTGGTACCAGGCTTGGACGCGGTCGTGGGCGGGCCGGAGATCGACGCGGACGGGCCCCTGCTCGACGACGCGCAGCGCGTACCGTTTGCAGTAGCGGCGGTGGGCGTCGCGGCATTCGGGCCGCTGGCATCCGCGGAGGTAGCAGCGGCGTTCGCCGTGCTGCACGGGGGTCGTGGTGGTCACGCGGCGGCCCTCCCCTCGGCTGCGCGGCGGGCGGCGTTCTGGGCGGTTCGGGTGCCGCGCCAGGCGCGGACTCCGGAGCCGTCTCGGGTGGCGCCCCATCCGTCGTGGCGGATGAGGCCGTCGCGGCGGAACTGGCCCATGGCGTCGCCCCACTGGTGTGCGGGGTCGGGCGGGTCGGGGAGGTTGTATTCGGTCTTGATCTGCCAGGACATGAAGCGGCGGCCGGTGGCGGCGACTTCCTCGAAGGCGGGGCGGATTTCGTCGAGCCACTGCTCGTAGTCGTCGCGCTGGGGGCGGGCGCCGGGGATGTCGGGCAGGCCGGTCAGGGCGGGCTGTATCGCGCTCACCGTGCACCTCCGGCGGTCTCGGCGGCGGGGTACTGGTCCCAGGTGCGGCCGTCGAGGTCGCGTCCGGCGCGGCCCTTGCCGACGCGCTGCATGAGGTGGCGGTGTCCGAGGTCGTCGAGGGGGTCGCCGATGAGGGCGTGGGAGCGGTCGAAGTGGCCGATGCCGATGCGTCCGGTGTCGGCCCAGGCTCCCCATTGCTTGAAGAAGAACGGCACGGCGGCGTCGGTGCACTGGTCGCGGAGGGAGCGGACCCACTGGGGGGACATGGGGCGGGCGCCGGGGCCGGACTCGCCGCCGACGATGACCCAGCGAAGCGGCTGCTGAAGACGCCGGTCCCGCCGGGGGTGGAATGAGGTGTAGGCGAAGGTCCCGTCCTCCCGCACGAGCCGCGCGATGTTGTTCCAGGCGTGGACGAACCGGCCCGTGGTCATCGGGGCGTCGGACCCGAACCCGTCCCGCAGCCGCACGACGGAGCCGAACGCGGGCGCGCCCTGCTCGTGCATGCTGCGGATCCAGTCGGCCGGGGTGCGGTGGCTGGCCGGCCCCCAGAAGCTCTCGATCTCTTCGCGGACTTGCTGGGGAACCCAGTCGGGCCAGGTCCACTCGGCCCACGTGCGGGGCGCCTGGGCCAGCGGTAGGGGTGAGACCGGGGGCATCCACGCGGTCAGGTCGACGGGCCCGAGGAGCGGCTCGCAGGAGAGGAACCGGACGGCGGCGGGGGTGTCGAGGAGCGCGGGGATGCGCAGGTCGGCGCGGGCCTGGTCCTCCACGCTGACGCCCAACCACACGTTCGACAGCGGCCAGCCCGGCTTCGGCAGAGGCCACGACCTTTTGGTGAGCTTGGAGTCGGAGAACTCCGGGGCCGTCAGCAGTTCGTGGTCGACCTGCTTCTCGAACTCCGGGCTGTTCAGCAGCGACCGCATGCGCCCGTGCCGCTTGGTGAGCACCTGGTACGTGTGCTGCGGCGTGAGCGCCATGACCGCGAAGACGCGGGCGATGTACTCGTCGGGCACGTCCTTGTGGAACAGGTCGGACATGGAGTTGACGAACACCCGGCGCGGCTTGCGCCACTTCAGCGGAAGGGCCAGGCGTTCGGGGCGGAGGGTGACGTTGAAGCCGTTCTCGAAGTGGTGCCCCTTCACGCCGCGCCACCGCTCGGCGAAGGTCTCGGCGTAGCAGTTGTCGCAGCCGGGGCTGACCTTGGTGCAGCCGGTCACGGCGTTCCACGTCGCGTCCGTCCACTCGATCTTTGAGGTGGTGCTCACGGGTGTGGTCTCCTAAGGGTGTGCCGTGGGCGCCCCGCCTGTTAGCGGCGGGCGGGGCGGCCCGGGGCGTGGTCAGCGGCGGTAGGTGCGGCGGATGTGTTCGCGGAACGCGGCGTCGCCTTCGTCGCGGCGGCGCCCGGACCAGCCGGCGAAGAGGCAGATCAGGGCGACGAGCGCGAGCCAGACGACGGCGGCGATGGCGAGGTCGGCGGCGGTCACGCGGCGGCGCCTTCGGCGATGGCGCGCAGCCGGTCCAGTTCGCCGCGCCGGAGCAGCGCGATGGCGGCGCCGTAGGCGGGGAACGCGTCGGCGAGGCGCGCGGCGTTCGCGTCGTCGGCGGACGTCCACGCGGCGAGGAGCTTCGTGGTGAACGACCCGGCGGGGTAGCCGCCGTGCCCCTCGTGGAACAGGACGTGCGCGGCGACCTCGGACGGAATGGTGACGGACTGGCTCATGGGTGTTGGTCCTCTCGGGAGCGGCGGGTGGGTGGTTGGGGGTTCCGCCGCCCGGCCTGTGTCATCCGGGCGGCGGAACCGTGGGGCGGATCAGTCGTTGGGGTAGATGCCGTTCGCGGCGTAGACCAGGCGTCCCAGCTCCTTCATGCCGTCCTGGCCGAGCGCGGCCCGCACGTCAGGCGCGGGCGCGGACCAGTCGGCCAGCGGCGCGATCGCGGCGGCCACAGCGAGGGCGTCGTCCTCGGTGCGGGCGGAGGCGATCGCGGCGCCCCCGTGGTGGCCGACCGTCCAGCGGTAGGGGCTTGCGGGGCTGACCCAGTCGGGGATCTGGTAGACGCGCAGGCCAGGGGCGGGCTCGGTCGCCTGGACCCGCGGCGATACGGCGCTGTCGGCGGTGAGGGTGATGGAGTGCGTCAGGGTGGTCATGTCGTCCTCTCGGGGCGGTAGTTGTCGATCGGGGCTGCGGGGTCGGGGTCCCGCCGCGGCGCAGCGCGGTGGGCAGGGCGGCACCCCGGGATCAGGGGCCGTCGGTGACGGCGTGGCGGCGCAGCACAGCAGCCAGGTCGCCGCGTTCCGGCGGGGGCACGGGGCCCGTCTCCGCCCCAGCCATGCAGGCGCCCAGCACCACCAACACCACGCCCACCGCGGCGACCGCGGCCAGGCACAGCCACCCCGCCATCACCGCGCACCGCCCGTCACCGCGTCGTAGACGTCCCGGGCCCAGCGGGCGTCACCCAGCGCGGTGTGCGCCACGTCCTCGCCCGGCGGCTCCACGCCCACCGCGCGGGACAACTCCCGGGAGGAGAACGGCACCCGCGGGGGCGCCTCGCCGACTTGCCGCGTCGCGTAGACGTGGCCGGCGGCCAGCGTGGCGATGTCCACCGGCCGGTAGTGCCACGGCGCGTTGTCCGGCTCCGCGCCGAGCGTCACCGCCAGGAACGCCACGTCGAAACCGGGGTTGGAGCCGACGACGACCGCGCCGCGCAGCGCCGCGTCCAGCTCGCCCTCCAGCTCCCCGTCGCGGAGCCAGCGGCACCCGGGCAGCCCGCCCAGCCGGAGGGCGACGGCCGCATGATCGTCGGGGATCGCGATCCGCCGCTCCCGGTAGCGGCCGATCTTCAGCGCCCGCGGGTCGGCCAGGGACAGTTCGTCCGCGCCGAGGCGCGCCTGCCACAGGTGCTCGGTCTCGGTACCATCCGTCTCGCGGCGGATGACAGCGATCTCCCACGCCTCGTGCCGCCGCGGGTCCAGACCCGTCGTCTCGCAGTCGACGAACGCCAGGGCGGTCATGACGCACCGCCCGTGCGCTCGTTGTAGATCCGGCGGCCGAGCGACTCCAGCGTCTCCGGCTCGCCCGTCTCGTTCGAGACACGGGCGCCCATCATCCGGAGGTTGCTCAGCTCGTAGCCGATCTGCTGAAGCCTCCCCGGGCTGGTCTTCGGATCGAGAATCTCGTCGCGGTACGACTCCGCCGACCGGGCCGGAGCCTCGATACCGCGCTCGATCCGCTCGGCGTCCGGGTCGCGGTCCCCCGTCGGGATCAGGCCGCCGGTCAGCAGCAGCGTCCGCAGCGCGACGGTCTGCGCCTTGGTGGTGCTCTTGTCGGAGGTGTCGAGCGCCTCACCCGCCGACTGGAGCGTGAGCGTGTCGCCCTTGGGGCCCATGACGTGCCACGTCACGACCACGGAGCACTCACGCATCTTGCTGCCAGCCTTGGTCAGCTTCTCCCCGTACTGGGCTTCGACGCGGACCGGGAGGACGTGAACGCCGTGCTTGAGGGTGACGGGCCCGAAGTGCTGCACGACGGTGTCGGCGCCTCGGTAGGAGTAGCGGGTGCCGCGCTCGTTGTACTCCTCGCCCTTGCCGATGGCGCGGACTTCGCGGCGGACGCGGAGCCACGCGATGTGGACCGGGACCATGTCGGGGTCGTCGTCGCCGGGCTCGTAGTCGGCCATCGGGTCGGCCGCAGGGATGGTGAGGGGGGATTCGTCGGGCCCGTCGGCGGGCGCGGGCGTGCCGTCGCGCCCCGCCGCGGTGGCGGCCCGTTCTGCCAGAGTCGTCATGCGGCGTACCTCTTCCGGATCGCGGTGGGGATGTTCAGGCGGCGGTGGGTGCGGTCCTCAACGCACGCGGCGTAGGCGTCGGGGAACTCGGCCCGCAGCCGGGAGACATCGACGTGCTCGCGGGAGGCGGGCTCGTAGGTGTAGGCGATGCGGTCGCCGTCGAGGGCCTGCTCGGCGTTACCGAGGCGGGCGACCAGCCGCGCCTTCGCCGCGGTCTTCCGCTTCCTCGCGTCGGTCTCGTCGTCGGCGGCCTGCACGTACTCGGTGAGGTCGTCGTGGGCCTGCTCCTCGCGGGCGATCTGGACGAACCCCCCGTCGCGGTGCGGGTGGAGCTGCTCGTACAGGGCGAGGAGGACGTCGGGGTCGGCGTCTCCGGCGAGGGCCGGCGGGGTGCGCTGGGTGATCTGCTGCCAGGCGTTCGCGCCGGCGGTGCGCAGGTCGGCGATGAGCTGCTGGTGGTCGCCGGTTCGGACGACGAACTGCCGGTAGTCGTTGCCGCCGATCAGCACCGCGACGTGGATGTGGTCGTAGCCGCAGACGTCGGCTTGCCACAGCGTCTGCGCGAGGATGTCGTCCGGGCAGCCGGTGCGCCACGTGGGCGCCTTCATCTTGTCGCGGCACTTGATCTCGACCGCGCACCGTTCGCCGCCGTCGGCGAGGGGGCACTCCAGCACCCGGCGGTCGAGGGTGCACATCTGCCACGGCCGGTCGATGTTGGCGACGAGGCCGACGCGGCGGACGACGGAGCGGTTTCGGCGGGCCCATTCGCGGGCGACGGTCTCTTCGTTGAGCCGTCCCCAGAGGGCGGGTTCGGAGTCGTCGCTTTCGAGGGGGAGGCCGCCGGTCTTGTCGTAGTAGACGGACAGGGCGTTGCCGAATCGGCTGATGCCGAGGATGGCGGCGATGTCGCTGGAGCCGAGGCCCTGTCTGCGGGCGTTGAGCCAGGTGTCGCGGTCGGCGTCGGCGGGGAGGATGAGTCGGCCGGTGGGGGTGACCTTCCGGCCGGTGGGGGGCTGAAGGGCGATCGTCATCGCGCACCGCCGGTGGTGGTGATGGTGCGGCCCTGGTGGGCACGCTCGGCGGCCCAGTGCCCCCGCGGGTATTCGGCGTCCGGCACGTCCACCAGCCGGGGCCCGAGGACGACCAGGCCCAGCTCCTCGGCCTCGTCGACCGTGGCGCGGCGGAACGTCCGCAGGTAGGAGTAGGGGCCGACGTCGCCGTTCCGCAGGTGCGGCACGATCAGCGCCACATAGCCGTGGGTGCGCTTGATGTAGCAGGGCCTGCCGACCGAGGCGCGGAACTCCAGCGCGCTGAGCAGCTCCCGCACGGCCGGGCGGATGTTGGCGGCGGTCATCGCGCACCGTCCTTCCGGTGGTACGCGCGCAGACGGCAGTGGATGCCCGACCACGTCACGTGCCGCTCGGCGGCGGACGTCTGCTCCCACTCGGCGGCCAGCAGGTCGTAGAACGCGTCGTCCGCCGTGCAGCCGCTGTCGCCCTCCCCGGCGTAGAGGAAGAGGTCGCCCTCGTACATCTCCAGGGCCTCCCGGGCGCACCGGGCGCCGTAGGGCGGCCACACCATCAGCAGCGCCCGGTCGGCGTGGTGCTTCACGGCGGTCGCGTCGTCCCGCCGGACCGTGGAGTAGGGCCC
The DNA here is from genome assembly GCF_003626645.1 of Streptomyces klenkii. Taxonomy (GTDB): domain Bacteria; phylum Actinomycetota; class Actinomycetes; order Streptomycetales; family Streptomycetaceae; genus Streptomyces; species Streptomyces klenkii. The sequence continues at coordinate 49,360 of NZ_RBAM01000024.1, forward strand.
GGCCTTGCAGTAGGTGTTGTCGTGCGCGACCGGGTGCGGGTCGTAGGCGGCGACGCCGATCCCGGCCTGCTCCATCTGCCACGCCCAGTAGCCGGTGCCGGCGCCGATCTCCACGACCGCCCGCCCGCCGAGCTGTTCCGCGATCCACCGGATGTCGCCGGGGGTGGGGATGGACCAGGCGTAGCGGGTGGTCAGGTGGTGCCGGGACGCGCCCATGTCGCTCAGGGCGGTGGCCAGGGGGCTGGGGAACGCGTCGTGGACGGCCGTCGGCCGGAGCCCGCCGCCGGGGCCGGGCTCGGCGGGCATCCACCGCACGATGTCCCACAGCGGGTTTTCCGTGCCGTCCGGGGTGATCTGGTCCTCGGGGCCGTGGGCGATGGGCCGCAACGCGCGGCTGCTGTAGGGGTTGCGGCCCGCGCCGGGCTGCTCCCAGGCGGCCCGGAGCCCGGCGATGATGTGCTGCGGGGTGTTCATGCTGCGGTCCCCTCGTGCGGCGCGCAGGCCGCGATTCGTGCCGCCAGGCGCCTGGCTCGGCGGGCCCGCATCCGGGCGAGGATCTGGGCGTCGGTCGGGGCCTGCCAGGCGTGCCAGCCAGCGGCGGCCGTCCACCGGCGGGCGTGGGGGCGCTTGGGGATGCCGCACCAGCGGCAGCCCGACGGTTGCGCCGCCGCGTGCTCGGGCAGGGCAGCGTCCTCTTCGGGAAGGCGGTTCATGCCGCGGTCCTCTCGTGCGTTGCCGCCGCCTCGTTGAGTGCCTGCGCGATGCGCGCGGCTTGGGGCGCGGTCGTGGTCAGCTGCCCGTGCTTCTCGGCCAGCGCCTCGATGCGCTCGTCCACTTCGCGGCGGCCGTGGGCGCGCTGGGTCTCCGTCTGCGCGTCGTGCGCGATGTACTCGTCCCAGGCGCGGATCTCGTCGAGCACGTCGCCGTCGTGCGCGGTGATGTCGGCGAGGACCGTCCGCAGCCACGGCGAGACGTCGACCTCGGCGCCGAGCGTGGTAGGGGTGATGTGGATGGGGTGGGGGCCGCACGCGGCCCGGATCGGCCCGGTCACGACGTGCCGTCCTCAACACGGCGGCGGATGCTGATGCCGGTGTCGGTGCACGCGCCGTCCGCGTGGTGCTCCAGTAGCGTCAGCCACGCGTCGAACTCGCCATCAGCGACGAGGGTCGGCTCGGGCACCCACTCCAGGCGCCCCGGGGTGTCCCCCCGCTCGGACCGCAGCCAGCCCTCCGCCGCAGCTCGGGCGGCGGGTTCGCCGTTGGTGTAGCCGATGAGGTAGGTCGAGACGTTGCCCGGCTCGTACCACGCCTCCCACAGCGGGAGGTACAGCGTCAGGGCCTCGCGGAACGTCGCGTCCAGCACCCTGGCCAGCGTCATCTCGCTCACGACGCACCCCCCGGGGTCGAGCCCTCCGGCTGGTCCGGGGTGTAGGTGATGGGGTGGTCGGCGACGAGCGTGCGCAGCGCCGAGGTCATTCCCTCGACGGTGAGCAGGTCCTCGGCCAACCCCAGAATGTTTCGCACGTAGATAGCGCGGGCGCGGGCGGCGTCGTGGGCCTCACGATCGTCGGAGTGGTGGGCGGCGCGGGGCACGTCCAGCGCCTCGCAGACCGCGGCCAGCAGCTCGCGCACCTCGGGCGTCAACTGTCGCGCGCTCACGACGCACCCCCAGCGGCCTCAACGCGAACCAGCAGCCCACGGCCACCCGCGGCCAGCAACTCCGCCTCCGGGCGCAACACGTGCTCCGGCACCGGGCCCGGCGCGTACTCGGGGGCGGGCAGCCCCCGCCCCGCCTCGGACAACGCGGACAGCACCCACAGGACGCCGTCCGGCGTGCGGATGAAGTCCGCCGGCGGCACCACCACCGGCACCGGCGGCGCGGCCTGCGGCGACCCGTGCAGCGGAATCACGCGCGCGCTCACCGGGACACCGCCGCGCGCACCTCAGGCAGCACACCCTCAACGCGGGCCACCACCACCGTCGACACCCGCACCAACGTCACGGACCCGTCCGTAGCGGGCTCCGTCGTGGTGTGCAGCGTCCACGTCTGCACGTCCTCCCACTCCGGGGAGACGTGCACCTCGCCGCCGCGGACCGCGATCCACGGCTCCAGGTCGTCCGGGTCCGCGACGATGACGTGCACCACGTCCGGCGTGGTCACGATCGTCCGCGCGGGCAGCGTCGGGTGCTCGTTCAACAGCAGTTCGACCGCGCGGGCGTTCCGCTGCCGGGCGATCACCGCCTCGATCGACTCGTCGGTCACGGCCCTCGGGCCGGTAGTGTTGGGGCTCATGGCCCCCTCCTTCGTGGTTGTGAGGTGGGTCGGGTCCGCTCCGGGGTGGCCTTCGGGGCGGGCCCCTTTTTGCGTGGGGGATCAGGCGGCCAGCGGGGCGCGCGCCTCGCTGTACGGGCGGCCCTCGAAGTCAGCGATGATCTTGCGGATGTGGTCGTCCGTGAAGCGGAGCGTCTGACCCACGCGCGTGAAGTGCTGCTCGTTGATCACGCCCGTCCGGCACGCGTTGCGCAGCCAGTACGGCGTCTTGCCCAGCACCTTCGCGGCCTCCGCGAGGCCGTGCGTCCTCGGAGGCGTGCTCTGCTGCTGGGCCCGGAGCGCCGCCACCTCCTCCTCCAGCGCCGAGAGCCGCTGGTGAAGACGCTCCATCTCCTTCTTCGTGGTCACGGGGGGACTCCCTGAGTACGGCGTCGACCGGTATCTCCAGCGCCGACGCGAGACGGCTGAGGGCATCCGGACTCGCCTGACGCAACTCCGCCTCGACCCTGGACAGGTACGAGTAGTCGAGCCCCGCACGCTCAGCGAGCTGCCTCTGCGACATGCCTCTGAGCTTGCGGAAGGTCTTGAGTGCGGGTCCGTGCTGCCTCACACCCAGAGCCTACGCGTAGGAAAACGCGTAGGCAAGGCGTATCACACTGAATCTGCGCGCTTCTTGCGCGGATCAAGGCGTAGGCGGCGCGTACTCGCCGGTTCTTGACAACAGTGCGACGCGTAGAATCACCCTTAGGTGCAGGTCAGGAACACGTACCCCCCTGTACCTGTTGCCTAGCCGTCGTGCATGATGTACGGCATGACGAGGGACTGGCCCGCGCTCGCTGACGCCGTCAAGAGCCATCGACGGGCCCTGAAGCTGACCCAGCCGCAGCTCGCGGCCGAGGCCGGCGTCTCCACCTCGACCATCCAGAAATTGGAGTCGGGCCGGGGGGACGTGCTCTGGCCGAACGAGCCGCCAGCCGTGTTGGCGCGGGTCGAAGCTGTCTTCGGCTGGGAGCCGGACACCGCGCTGGCCATCCTCGAGGACGGCGCACAGGCGCCCCCGCCGGAGCCGCGCCGACGCTCCGCGCCGCGCGGACCGGTTGGCGGAGGCGCGACCGTCACCCCCGGCATGCCGCTGAGCGTGACCTCGGAGCTGGCGGGCGCTGATCGCGCCGTCGTGCAAGCGACGGTCGTGCAAGGCCCCGGAGACACGCGGTTCGCGATCGTCTGGACCGCCGGCGCGGATGCCGCCGCAGAGGAGCTGACGCCGGAGGCGCTGGAGCAGTGGACGCGCCTGAACCGCGCGGCGCTTGGGCTCCCCAGTGGCGACCAATCTGACGCTTAATCATAAAATGCGTACCTGTTTACCCTCTGAGCGCAGTATGGGAGCATCCTCTTCACCTGCGGACCTGGGGGCCGATCCAGTAGTCGCACGGAGGGGGCAGGTATGCCTGACAATCAAGACGGGGTTGTCTACGCGCTCGTACCACAGCTCCCTGGCGGTCTTGATGTCCTCGTTGACGACCGACCGGAGAGCTGCGTGATCTGGGTGAGACAGGGGATGACGCTGGAGGAGGTGATGGAACGTCTCTCGCGCGGCTGCTCCGAGCTGGTCGCCGCGCACCTGTGGACCCGCAACCCCACCCCCCGACTCTTCGCGGCGGCGCCAGCCGCGTAGCCGCCGCACAGAACGCCCCCCACACAGACAGCCCTGCACCCCCGGCGTCCGGCCGGGGCATGCAGGGCCTCTTAGCAGCAGGCGGTGACACGTGGCCTACGCCGAGAAGCGCGGCCGGTACTGGAGCGTGCGGTACAAGCTCCCCGGCGGCACCTGGTCGCGAGCCAGCCGGGACGACGGCGGCCAGCGCTTCACCTCCAAGCGGGCCGCGCTGGACTACGGCAACTCGCTGGAGACCGATGTCCGCCGCAAGACGTTCGTCAACCCCCGCGACGGTCGCGTCACGGTCGCCCAGTGGGTGGAGCAGTGGCGGAAAGTCTGGGAAATTGACCCGGCCAGCGAGGACGCCTACAGCACCCGCCTGCGGTCCGTCATCCTGCCGCACTGGGGCGACTGGGCCATCGGCGACATCACCACCAGCTCCTACCTCGCCTGGCGCAAGGACATCCGGGCCCGCTACTCCAGAAACTACGTCCAGGCCGTCGAGAGCGTCATGCGGATGCTCCTCGATGACGCCGTTGACGAGAAGCTACGCGGCGGCAACCCCATGCCCAGCGGCAAGCGCCGGCGCCGCGGCCGGTACGAAGGCGACGACCGCGAGGACGACTACGCCTTCCCCCAGGACCCCGTGCAGGCGTTGCTCGTCGCTGAGAACGCTCGCGTCGTTCGCGGTCCCGTGGGTGAGGCGTTCGTGCTCACCAAGGCGTTCACCGGGATGCGGCTGGCCGAGCTGGTCGGCCTGCGCCGCGAGTTCGTGTGGGCCGAGCCGGAGCGGGACCCGATGGACCAGTGGATCAGAGTCGAGTGGCAAGGCGCCCACGCCAGAGGTGGGTTCGCGCTGAAGCCGCCGAAGTACGGGTCGCGTAGGACGCTGATCCTGCCGCCGTTCCTAGGCGATCTACTGCGGCAGGTGCTGGACAGTCACGACAACGAGTACGTGTTCCCCTCGGCGCGAGGGAAGCCTATCCGGACGGACGATCAGTTCTACGGGTACTTCTGGCACCCGATCGTCGACGGCCACCCCGAACTGCCGCAGGTGCGCGGCCGGCGCTTCCGGCCCGAACTGCCTGCTGTCCCTGGCGTGGCCGGGATGGTGCCGCACGGGTTGCGTCACGGTCAGCGGGTGTGGCTGGAGGAGGACGACATCCCGCCGTCGGCGATCGATGAGAGGATGGGGCACACAGTCCGTGGTTCAGGCGGGCGTCGCCGTGAGGGCGACAGCCAGGCCCCGGGGACCTACCGGCACGTGACGCCGGCCATGCGGAAGCGCATCGCGAGGGCGTTGCAGCGGCGCTGGGAGAAGGCACTCCGCGATCGCCAGAAAACTCCTCCCATGATCATCTCCCAAAGATCTCCCAACGGGGCCGAAAACACGGTCGGGACGCCCGGTCCGCAGAGCGGCCGGACGCCCCAACCTGCATCTTGACCTGCGCGTTCCCGGGTCACGGGGAGTCGCGTCGGGTCACGCCTTCTTGGTCTCCCAGAAGATCTTGTCGATCTGGGCGACATCCTTGGGTGAGGTGGGGCGATGCCCTGCGGAGCGTTGCCGTGCTGGTCAGGCACGGCGCGCATCGTCGCGCATCGGAGCGCATGCGTAGCGATCCGATCGCATCTGCGTCATGATCATCTCCCATTCGTCTCCCACTTCTCCCTGTCGTGACCTGGGGAAACACCGCGACCCCCTCCGCCCGCGTGGGGGAGGGGGTCGCTCGGCGCCGGAGCCCGGGGGCCGTTCCTGCGGCTCCGGCCCGTCTGTGAATATGTCGAACGCATATTCGATTGTTGCGAGCATGTTAACGACGGCGCTGACAGCTGGTCTACCCGGGTCGACGCCCGGGTACCCGCCCATCCGGTGATCCAAAACTGCTACACCGGATGATGCAGACATTCCGGGGCGCGCGCCACAGCGTGGCGGAGTGCCCCAAGATCCACTCTGGGACCTGCCCGGCTGGCTCCGCGACTGGCGCCTCGACCTCGGCCGCCGCATCAGAGAGGAACGCCTCCACGCGAACCTCAGCCAAGAAGCTCTCGGCCACCGACTCGACGTCGACCGCAACACCGTGGCGCGCTGGGAGCTGGCCATCACCTCCCCGCCGCTCGGCCGCCTGTTCGGCATCGCGCACGAGCTGGGCATCCCGCCGGCCCGCCTGATGCCCGGCGGGCCCCGGCCGCCCGGCGACGAGTAGCGGTCACCCGGGCCTGGGACGCCTGGGCGTCCGGGCGCGGGCGGGCACGCGGCGCCGGGCGGCCCACAGGATCGTGGAGGCGCGCATCGTGAAGGACTCGCCAGAGGCGAACTCCAGACGCCGACCGCCGTGGGGCAGCGCGACCATGTCCTGTACGAGCAGCGCCTGACCCCCGATGACGATCTGGTCGCCGAGGCGGATGCTGCCCGGGTCGACCATCACCTGGTCCATGACGGCGCCGTCCACGGCGTCTCCTTCGGGTGGGGCGGGTGCCTGCCCCCGCTCCAGGGGGCGCCGGGCGGGGGCAGGCGGTGGAACCCTCCGCGCGGGACGGGGTACACCCGCGCGGAGGGGGCTTTCAGGCCGCGCGCGGCGCGGCGTGGCCGGACCGGGGAAGCGTCCCGGGCCAGTGGCCCGCCGGTGTGCGCTTCGGCAGGTGGGGTGGGGACTGCCCGCCCTGATCCGCGAAGGCACCGGTCTACGGCGCCCCTGCGCGGGGCCGGTGCGGACCGGCGCCTGCCCTGTCCT
>NZ_RBAM01000025.1 GCF_003626645.1 Streptomyces klenkii
TCTTCGCGCGCATGAAGAACTGGAAGATCCTCCGTGACTGCCGGCTCAAGGGCGACGGCGTCTTCTGGGCCACCAGCGGCGTCGCCCACATGCACAACCTCGCCCTCGCCGGCTGACCCGAGCCCAGAACTCCGCAACACCCACATCACCGCAGCACAGTTACGGAGTTACGAGAAGATCTCTAGGCGCAGAGGGAATGTACATGCATCACGGATGAACTCCGTTCTCAAATAGGACAGTTGAGGGAACTTTGGCGGGCTGCCCGAGAGGCGGCGGATGTGCGTCCTCGCGGGGGGGCTATGTGGATCACCTGCTCGGGAAACTCGCTTACCTGCTATATGTGGACATCATTGCCTTAGCGGGCAATTGGCAGGTGAAGTTTACAGAGGCCGCGCATGTTGATAGATATGTGCAGAAATTTCGACCAAGGAGACTTGTGAACACGCGATTTGGTGTGGCTGCGAAGGTGTTTGCGGCCGCATTCTTCACCGCTGCGACTCTTATTGCTCCGTCGGCTCAGGCGGACGAGGTGGAGCCGCCGGCCATCGAGCTTCCACCTGCCGTGTCCGACCTGGGCCTCAAGGGTGGCAACTCCATAGTGGCAGGCAGCAGTCGGCTGACGGCCGCCTTCTTCCAGAACGGATTCTCGAAGAAGTGCCTTGAGGTGCGCGGCGACTCGAACGCCAATGGGGCTATCGCCAACCAGTGGACGTGCAACCGGTCGGCGACCCAAGTCTGGGGGATCACCGAATACCGGGATCGATACGCCGGGTTCAACCTCTACAACGGAAACTCCGGTAAGTGCCTGGAGATTCGAGGAGACTCCAAGGCCACTGGAGCGTTGGCGAACCAGTGGCAGTGCAATGACTCCGCCACTCAGGTCTGGAGGTTCCACCCGAGTGGAGACGGAGGATACTACATCACGAACGCGAATTCTGGTAAGTGCCTGGAGATTCGGGGTGACAAGTGGATTGACGGTGCCACGGCCAATCAGTGGACGTGTAACGGCTCCGCGTCTCAGGTCTGGTACCTGTTCACCTGACCTGGATCGTTGACGGCATGGCCCCTCCCTGGCTGTTCGGAACAGTCAGGGAGGGGCCGTTGGGCTCGACCGCCTAACAGTAGTCCGTTAGCACTGTCGCACCTCGCCCGACGGGCGCTGGCGCCGAAAGCAGTGCGGACCCGGCCGGCACTGCCTGCCTCCCCAGCCCCCGCAGCCCTGGCGTGGGTCGTCTCAGACCGTCCCCATCGGGAACGTTCTAGAGGGTGTCCGGCGGATCGTGGGCGGGTGACAGGGGTGCCGCTGAGGGTCTGATTCAGGCGGTGAGGGATGCTATGACCTGAATCGGTACAGATGTAGGGAGGTCACAGGTGGCGACCCCGCCGTGGTGGGAGGAACTGGTCGGCGTCAGCGAGGTCCTGGCGAATGCTGACCGTGCCGAGGTTGAGGGCTGGCGAGGCCCTGCGGCGGACATCGTCGGGGAGGACGAGGATGACGTTCCGCCGCTGACGGTTCGGCTGGGAACTCTCGGGAGGGTCTTTGGCGAACGGTCGGCCGAGTTCACTCTGGAGCAGAGCCAGCGGGTACTCCAACTCTTGGAGCAGATTCAGGCGGAGGGCAGTGATGAGGACGGCACGGCTGTTGCTACCGGGTTCTTCGAGGCACTGCTGAACGCCTGGGACAAGGGGTTCGACCTCAGCTCTGTCTGGGCGGACACGGGCCCGAAGTCCCGTGCCTACTGCCGCGCCTGGAATGACTTCACGGGCGTCGAAACACCGGGCTGGATGCGCTGAGCTTGTCGGGCAGTCATGCTCGGAGCCAGAGCCGGATGGCTGCGACAGTGACGGTGCCGTGGAACACGTAGGCACGCTTGTCGTATCTCGTGGCCACGGCACGGAAGCCCTTGAGCTTATTTATGGTGCGTTCAACTTCATTCCGGCGTTTGTATGCGGCGCGGTCGAAGCTGGGCGGGCGGCCACCGGCCGAGCCGCGAGCCACGCGGTGGCGGGCCTGGTCCTTCTTCTCCGGGATGGCGTGGGGGATCTGGCGTCTCCGCAGGTAGGAGCGTATGCGGCGGGGCGAGTACGCCTTGTCCGCGCTGATCACGTCGGGCCGGGTGCGGGGGCGCCCGCCGCCTCGACGATGCACCCGAATCTGCTCGACGACGGCCTCGAAGACAGTGCCGTCGTGAGACTGGCCCGGCGTGACGAGCAGGGCCAGCGGGCGCAGCCTACCCTCGCAGGCGAGGTGGATCTTACTGGTCAGCCCGCCGCGCGAGCGCCCGAGCCCTTCGTCCGCACGATGGTGGATTGGCACCCCTTTTGGCCCGCTGACGGGTGCCGCCTTGCGGGCGCCGGCGGCGTGCTGGTGAGCGCGGCAGGAGGTGGAATCCACGCCGGCCTGGCTCCAGTCCAGGCGCCCCTCGGCGTCCGCATCGGCCTGGACCGCTGAAAGTCATCCGCTCCGATCGCCTGCTGGCGGATGAGCCGTACGAGTTCGGCCGCCCGCGATCCGGCACGCTGTCACTGCGTATCGGGGCCCGCCGGCCAACTGCCAGGGAGCGCGGCGTGTGTGACCTACCAGAACCCGATGGCTCGAGGGGGCAACTCGTGTCTATTGGTGAAGATTTCAGGTGCCCGGGCAGACGAAACGAAATGTGTCCTGCGGGAATCGCCAAAAGGCCGGTGATGGCCCATTTGGGCGATTCGGTTCGCATCGTGAGATCTCGTTAATGTCGCGCTTGGGCGCGTGCAGGGCACTCACAAGGCGGCGAAACCTGGATCCGAGGCCCTGCACGCGGTCAAACCATCAACCAGTCGAGAGTAAAAGGATCCTGTAAATGACCTGTTCCCCCCGACGGCCGCGCGCCGGCCGTGCTGACCGTCCGGCGCGTGGTGGCTCCGACAGTAGCAACCCGCGCGCGACGAAACTCTCCCTTACCCGGCTGGGCAAGGCTGCCCTTGTAGTGTTTGTCTGCCTGCCTGTCCTCGGGGTTGTGCTGATCACCCAGGGGCAGCTCCACGTTCAGGTCCCGCCCGAGACGGTCTACGCGACCACCGCCGCCCTCCTGGGTGCGGCCAACGGTGGCTTACGCCGCGGCTATCGCAGGCAGTAGGCGTCAGAGGGGGTGTTCGCATGAATATGCGAACACCCCCTCTTCCTCTGCCTTGCAGCGCAACGCGACGAAATGCGATTCCGCGAATCATCCGGCATTGACGCGACAAAATCCCGGCCTGATCCGTGGGAACTCGGGTGAAGTCGCGACGCAACAACCCGAACTGAACCCTTTTCGTGACAGGACCCCAAAGCCGTGAACCCCGTTTGCGAGCACTGCGGAAGCCCTCTGCCCAGCACCGGTGAACCGAAGGTAGGGCGACCTCAGAAGTACTGCAGCACCGCCTGCCGTCAAGCCGCCCACCGCCAGCGGAGAAACACCACCCCGCCGGCCCCCGCCGACCTTCAGGCAGCCGACACTCACTGCCGCCCCACCGACACCCCACAAGAGCCGGCTGCCCCACCGGCCCTGCGTCCCCCACCCCCCGCCCGACGCCCACAGGCCACCGGCGAAGCCGACGAAGCACTCGCGGAGATCACCCGCGACATCCAGGAAGAGCTACGCGCCCTCCAACGCAGCCTGCCCACCGCTGACCCCACCGACCTCCTGCGCCTCGCGACCCGGATACGTACCCAGCTCGACGGCCTGACCGCGGCCCTGGTCGGCCGCGCCCGCCACCGCCGCACCACCTGGAACCGCATCGGCCACATCCTCGGCATCAGCGAAGACACCGCCCGCCACCGCTACACCGACCACTACATCCTGCGCCGCCTGAGCGAACTCACCCGCATGAGCTCCCCACCCGCCACCCTCAAGGACCTCTACACCGCCCCCGCCCCCCGCCACCAGCCCAGTCCTGTACCCGTCCCGCCCCTCGGCAGCATTCACGCCCGCCCTCGACCCGCCTTCAACAGACTCGCCCCCGTCCTATCCATGCTCGCCCGCACGTCCCAGAAGCCCATGAAAGAACTCAGCGAACGCACCCGCTGCTCCGCCTCCTACCTCTCCCGCATCCTCAACGGAGAGCGCATCCCCACCTGGGAACTCACCGAACGCTTCGCCCGTGCCTGCGGCGCCGACCCCGCCGTCCTGCGGAGCGTGTGGGAGACCGAACGCCTGCGCAGCAACAGCCCCCTCCTCGAAACCGAAGACGACGACGAGGGAGACGACGAGGATCCCCACCGAGCCGGCGCCCGTCTGTTGAGAGCGCTACGGACCCTGCACGTGAGAGCCGGACAGCCCACCGCGTACGACATCGCCACCGCCGGCAAGCACCAGCTCACCGTCACCCTGATCACCGCCGTACTCGAGGGCATCCGATTCCCCGGCTGGCGCGATCTCGTCAGCCTCCTGAACGTCCTGGGCGGCGACATCAGCTACTTCCAGCCCCTCTGGGAAGCCGCCGTCAGACCCGCAACACCCCCCACCGAGACCACCCCAGCCGCGCCATCACCTCACCCCGAGCCCAGCTCGCCCCCGCAAGATCCATCGTGCGGCCATCCCATCGTGTCCCCCGACGCATCCGGCAGCAGCAGCACACGGGGGCAACAAGCCCCTCCCGCCTTCAACTCAGCCGGCTTGTGCGAGGTCATCAGCTCCTACCGCGAGGCCCTGGCCGACCAAGCGGCCTTGCTCGAATCCCAGCGGGAACGCCTCTTTCACCGTATCGCCCAGCGACGCATCAGCGGAAACCGCATCCCTCGCGGCCTGGGTGTGTTCGCCAACCCGTAGTACTGCCAGATCAACGCGCCCCGCCAAGGCCTCATGGCTCTTGCCCGGGACACTGCCGCTTCTCATGATCAAGGGGATTTGCCGCACGCGTCGAGCCTCCCGTGGGGAGCCGGGAGGTGCGACGCGACCCCACCTCGAGGGACTATGAAGGTCCTGGAGATCGGCGCTGGCGCCGGCTGCAACGCATCCCTGATCACCGCCATCACCGGCGCTGAGGTCGTCACCATCGACGTCACCGAGGCCATCGTCACCGAAGCCGCCAGGGCCGCCGATCGGGCCGGGGAGAAGAACGTCACCGCACTGACCGCCGACGGCTACTTCGGGCACCTGGTCAAGGGTCCCTACGACCAGATCGTGGTCACCTGTTGGCGTCACCGGCATCTCCCCGCACTGGCTCGACCAGCTCGCCGACGACGGGCACATCGTCGTCCCCGTCGCGCACGGCGGCTTCCACCCCACCCTGTCCGTCACCCGCGGTGGCGTCCGCCTGCTCGGCCGCGGGGTGATGTCGAGCGACTTCATGTCAGTGGCCGGTCCCCTATACGCGTGGCAGGACGGGCAGACCCCGGCCCTGACCGAACCGTTGGAGCCTCAGCCGCTGACCACGGGGGAGAACACCGGCCTCGTCCTGGACGGTGACGCCTACTGCGACCTGTGGTTCCACCTCGACACCCGAACCGGCCGCACCACCCGTGCCTACATCGACGGCCTTGATGCCGCCCAGGGCATGGCCTGCCTGCACGAGCCCGACCACGGTACTGCCTGGATCCGGCGGACCGGCTACCTGCATCATGTCGGCGACCAGGGTGTCGCCCCGACGACGTGACCGGCTGGACGGGCGAGCAGCTGGATTAGGGCGCGGCTTTGATCACGGAGTTCGGCCGGGACGGGGCTGGCGGCCGGGCGCTCTACGAACCGCGCCTGGGCGACTGCAGCCATTTCGACTGGTCCAGCGACACCCTCTGCTCCCGCCCGCCGTGCTCCCACACCGGCCGTGGAGCTGCCTGTCCAGGCGTCCTGTCAGCCGTTCGAGTGAAGAACTTGCGTACCCCCTATCGGTGGTACCCGTCAGCTTCACGGTCTCGATGCTCCCGAAGAAGGGTGGCAGCGGGACAGAGATCAAGCTGGTGATCCCGAACGAGGACATCTCCGTACAGAAGGAGACCGCTTTGAAGAAGAATCTGAAGTCGAAGCTCAACGACGGACTGAAGGCGAACGGCTGCGCGACCGCGTCCTGGACGGGCCCCGGTCCTGGCCTGCGCCGGTAGTCTCCGTGGCGCGCTTTGATGGCTGCGCTGGCGCCTCGCTCCGGCTCAGGTCACTGGATTGCGGTGGCTCTGGTCACCATGCGTTGATGACCGGCGCGTCGGGTTCGTGCTGCCGCCAGGCCTCGTTGAGGCGCGCGAGCCGGTCCGCGGCGGCGATGCCGCGCAGGGACGCGACCTTGCCGTCGCTGACTTCGAACGCCACGGCGCCCACGACCCGGTCGTCGACCACGGCGACGACGGCCGGGGAGCCGTTGACCAGCGCGATGTGGAACGCAGGGGAGCCGCCGGCCAGCCGCCGCTTCGCCGGAGTGGGCTTGAAGCCGGCCCGCACGTAGGAGGCGACACGCTCGCGCGTCTTGTACCGCAGCAGCCGCCTGGCCAGTCCGGCACCGTCCGAGACCGCGATCACGTCGGCGGTGAGCATCGCCACCAGCCGTTCGGTGCGCCCCGACACAGCGGCGTCGAGGAACTCCTCGACGATCCGGCGCGCGGACGCGGGGTCCACCTCGCCGCCGCCGCGGCGCTCGGCGGCGACCCGGCGTCGGGCCCGGTGGACATGCTGCTGGCTCGCGGACTCGGTGATGCCGAGGATCCCGGCGATCTCGGCGTGCGGGTAGGAGAAGGCCTCGCGCAGGACGTAAGCGGCCCGCTCGACCGGCGAGAGGCGCTCCATGAGGGTCAGTACGGCCAAGGACACCGACTCGCGCTGCTCGAAAGTATCGGCAGGGCCGAGCATGGGGTCGCCCTCGAGGAGCGGCTCGGGTAGCCAGTCTCCGGCAGCGCGCTCATGGCGCGCCTGCGCCGAGCGGAGCCGGTCGAGGCAGAGATTGGTGACGACCTTGGTCAGCCAGGCCTCCGGCACCTCAATACGTTCCCGGTCCGCGGTCTGCCAGCGCAAGAACGCGTCTTGCACGGCGTCCTCGGCGTCGGCCGCCGAGCCGAGCAGACGGTACGCGAGCGAGGCCAGCCGGCTTCGGCTGGCCTCGAACCGATCGATGGCTGCGCTGTCCATGCGGAGCAGCCTATGCGGCGATCTTCACGCCGGCCTGGTCGGGCGTGGTGGCCAGGCGGTGCTTGCGCTTCGGCATGCCGAAGGTCGGGTGGGCGATGCTCCACCCGGCTCCCTTGAGTACGCCCGACTTGAGCCGCGCGGCGGTCCGGCCGCCCAGGTACCAGGACTTCGACTGGACGTCCCCGTCCACCATCTGGAAGATCGCGTCTCGCCGCCCGAGGCTGATGTGGTTGCCGTAGTACTTCAGGCCGGTGGTCGGGACCTTGCCGCCCGTCAGGCGCGCGATGATCGCGGCGGTCGCCTGCATGTTGGTGAAGCCGGCTGAGGCGCAGGACATCGGCAGCGGCCGGCCGTTCTCGCCGATCGCGTAGGCGCAGTCACCGGCGGCGTACACGTCCGGGTGTGAGACGGAGCGCATGGTGCGGTCGACGACGATCTGGCCGGTCTCGGCGACCTCCAGGCCGCTGGCGGCCGCGATGGGGTGCACGGCGAACCCGGCCGACCACACGGTCACGTCGGCAGGGACGGACCTGCCGTCGGCGGCGATCGCCTGTGTCGGCTCGACAGCTTCGATGCCGGTGTGCTCGTGGATGGTGATGCCGAGCCGGTCGAAGGCCTGGCGCAGGTGATGGCGGGCCTTCGGGGAGAGCCAGGCGCCCAGCTCGCCACGGGCAGCGAGCGCGACCGAGAGGTCGGGCCGGGACTCGGCGAACTCGGTGGCGGCCTCGATGCCGGTCAGCCCCTCACCGACGACCAGCACGGTGCCGCCCTCGCCCAGGCCGGCCAGGCGCTCGCGCAGATGCAGCGCCGAGGACAGTCCGGTCACATCGAAGGCATACTCGGCCACGCCGGGGACACCATGATGGGCTACGGAGCTGCCGAGCGCGTAGAGAAGCGTGTCGTAGGCGAGCTCACCGTTGCCGTCCTCGCCGGTCACGGCGACGGTCCTGCGCTCGGGGTCGACGCCGGTGACGCGCGCCAGGCGCAGGTGCACCCCGGTGCCCGCGAATACGTCGGCGAGCCTGCGGAACGCAAAGTCCTGGCCGACCGCGAGCTGGTGGAGCCGCATCCGCTCAACAAAGTCGGGCACGGCGTTGACGACGGTGATCTCGGTGTCGGCGGAGGAAAGCCGGCGGGCCAGGTTACCGGCGGCGAAAGCCCCGGCGTATCCGGCGCCGAGTACGACGATGCGGTGCTTCATAGCGTGGCTCCTGTCTCGTTCGCGTGCCCCTTGAACGAGACGGCGCCCCGATTGCTGACAGGAGTCGACTGTGACGTGGGTCACTTAACGGTTAGCGGCGTTGCGGCTGCGACGTCACGCGGGGGCGGGCTGTGGTACTTCGAGGGCGTCGGCTACCTTGCGGGCCATCGCGGCCATCGCCGGCGGGAGGTAGCCGTCGAGGGCGTCGACGTCGTCGCAGAGCTTGGCGCGCAGCCCGTGCAGGCACGCCTCGGTGAACAACTGCTGCGGGTCGTCCTCGGGCTTCAGCGCGCCCCTGGCATGCTGCTGGCCCCACGCATACCCCAGGCGCCCTTCGCGGTCTTCGGCTCCGGGAGCGGGGTCGCCCAGCATCCCGGCGAGTTCCTGCCGGTCCGACTCCCGTGGCCCGGCTGCCCGGGTGCGCTGCTGCCTGGTCTGCAGGTACGAATCCAGGGTGCCCAGGGGCATGCCGGTGCGCTGGCAGTACGCGGCAATCAGCATGGAGGCCATGTTCATCGTGTCGGCCGTGTCCGTGGCCCGGTACAGAGTCATCCGTTTCCACGCGCGTGCCTGGTCAGGCTCGGAGTAGCGCAGCACCTCCTGGCAGCTCATGACCGCCTCGGAGACGAGCTGGTGGACCGCGCGGCGCAGCGGCTCGGGCATCGGGGTGTCGTCCATGGCCGCAGGCTAGGGCCCGTAAAAGGTCAAAAGGGACGCGACAAGCCGCCCGTTCCGCCACATTGGTTAAGGCGAACCGTCAGGCCGTCCATGAAGAGGGGGCGTGGCGGATCCGAGGGGTGGGGACCACCAGGCGCAGGCACGCTACTTCGCACCGCTCGCGGTGCTGGACGGTGAAGTCCTCACGGGGCGGCAGGAGGAGTTGGCGCAGGCGGTGCTCGAGGCCGTGCTTCTGGCGGGCCTGCGGCCGTACAACGCCGAAGCGGCAGCGGACGGCGAGGAGACCGGCGTCGGCCTCACCCCGTCCCCGGGCAACAACTCTGCGCTCCGGGTGGTGTGGCAGCAGGACGCGGCCGCCACCGCGCACCTGCCCACCGACCTGTGCCACGCCCAGCAGGCCGCCATGCACCAGGCGCTGCGCACGATCCTGGCGGCTCACCGGTTCTGGATCGAAGACGGCCCCTTGGGCGAGGCCCCCCTTGTACTCGGCCGGACCCGCCCCGGCCCATGATGCGAGGCAGAGCTGAGCCTTCCGGAGCCACATGCGCGCACACGACACCGCCCTTAGCCGGAGGGTGCTTTCACTGCAGAGACGATCAGCAGGCCGAGGCGCTGATCTGTGGCGAGGACTCTGGAGGCAGCGGGAACCTCTTGCGCAGGGCCTCTCGGGTAGCGTCCCGGCATGGATGTGGATGCTGGTCTTGCGTGGGAACGGTTGCGGGCGAGCCGGTCGGAGCCGCCTGGCAGGGCCGGCGCCGGGGCCCGGCGCAAGACCTTTGCCTCGGCGCTGGAGCAGGCCGAGCAGATGTTCCGCGCGGCCGCGGTAGTGGGCCCCTCCACGCGGCCGCTGCAGGTCTTCTACGGGCTGAGCCAGGCCGGCCGCGCCATCGCCGCGGCCGCGTGGCAGCTCAAGAGCGAGAACTGGCGGCTGGAGTCGCACGGCATCAAGGCCACCGGCTTCCATAAGGCGTTCGCCGACATCGAGGTCCGAACCGACCCGCCCGGCTCCCAGGGCAGCTTCGTCCGGCTCAGCGAGCTCCTGCAGTCACCTGTCTGGGAGAAGACCCCGGTGCGCCTGGAGAGCCTGTGGGACACGCTCCCGGTGAACCTCAAACACCCCCTGACAGGCGGGAATCGGTTCACGCCCCTCTTCGCAGATCACGAAGGCATCTATGGGGAGGACCACCCACTGGTTTCTGTTCCGGTGTGCAACCTCCCGGCCCGCGTTCTCGACGCAGGCGACCGCCTGGCGCTGGACGACTACCTGTCCGCCTTCCCGAAGGCCGCCAGCTACGACAGCTACGCCCGCGCCTCGGCCGAACCGGACGCACTGCCGGACTTCACGCGTTACCGCAACGGGCGGGGCCAGCTGCAAATGCACTGGCGCATGCCTCATGGAGGAGCGGCCACGGCGGCTGAACGAACGGAGTACCTGCGGTCCATCACCCGCACCTACCTGGGGAACACGTACTTCTTCCCCGTCATCGCACCGCTGTCGAGAGAGCTCCACCCGCTGATGGCATGGTGGGCGGTCCTCTACGTGCTCTCGATGCTCGCCCGCTACGAGCCCGCGACCTGGGCTGCGCACATCAGCATCGACGGCAGTCGTCACGCCGTCCCCATCGAAAGACTCCTCGAACGCGCCGTTGCCGAGCTCCCCACGGTCATCGCCGACACCCTCGACGACATCGCCGCCAGATGACGGAACCAGTAGGCAGGCCCTGCACCTCTCGAGACTGCTCACCACCGAGCAGCGCTGCGCACTGCGGGACGTCGTCGACAGCTAGGGCAACAAGGTCCCGGCGGGTGAGGCTGACGCCATGCCGCAGCCGTGACATTGCACTGACAGCGTTCTGAAACGCCTCGTCAAGGGTTCGGGGCGGTGTCAGTACCGTGACGTCGTTCGATCGGTGGGGGCGGGGGTGGGGCCCTAACGACCGTAGAGCTGCTCCGGCCCCTCGGCGTGGCTGTTGTCCAGGCACTCGGAGCCGCCGGAGGCTCGGGTGGATCAACATCAGGTGGCCAGATGAGTAACGGCGCCGGGGGAGGAAGCACCCGGTCCGGCGTTTACCGCTATGGGACAACGGGGTTCAGCTCCGGTCTGGAGTGTCACCTCGTTGAGCTCCGCCGTGGGCAATGCCGGCGGCAGGGGGTCTCCAGGCGGCACTGGCTGTGGCGGTGACCCGGCATTCACTGTCTACGGGCAGGGCGGTGCCGGTGGAAGGCTCGCAGGCAGGTGCGACGGAGCGGCCAGCGGGGACGGGGGCAACGGCGCCGTAGTGATTACCTGGCTGTGACGAGCCCGTCGGCAGGACCGGCGTGATGGTCTCCGACACTTGATCCGGCTGAGCAAGTCGGGTCCGGGCCCTTCGGCCCGGACCCGACGAAGCAGGACCGCCACCGGCCCCATCGCTCATGCTGCCCAGCCGAGTCCGAACGCGGCGAGTTGCGCGAGCTTGTCGTTCGTGAGCTTCCCGCGTCTCGTCTTACTGTTCGACAGGAATACACCCAGCTTCACCGCGTGTGCGATCTCTCGGTTTCGTGACAGTGGTGTGAGAGACAGCTGGCCTTGATGTGTTGTTGCTGGTCGGTGGGCGTTTCGGGGTGTGGGTTCACTGTCTTGGGGGTGAGAGATCGGGCGGGATCGCTGTCCTGGGGGTTATCGCATGGGGGGGATGCTGTCTCAGATTCGTGAGTTCTGATCCACTGGCTGGTGCGTGGTTGGTGTGATCGATGGATGGATCCGGAAGAGCATGACCCGTCCTCGGAGGGGTTGGTCGGCGGTTCGGACGCTGGTTTGCCGGCTGTGTCGGTCCGGGCGTTGCGGGGCCCTGCGGTGCGTCGGTTGCTGGCTTTGCGCAGGGAGGGGAAGCTCACCACTGGGCATGTGAGGTCGACGGCGGACGCGCTGGGTGTGCGGGAGCGGGCGGTGTGGCGGTGGCTGGCCGCCGCCGAACAGGACGCGGCCGCGGCGCCGGGAGAGCGTGCCCGGCACCACGGGAGGTTCACGGTCACCCCCGAGATCCGGGCTCTGCTCGGGCTGTGGAAGGGGAACGTCGCCGCTGTCCACCGTGAGCTGACCGCTCGCGCGACCAGGGGTGAGGGGGAGCCGCCGCCGTCCGTCCCGACGTTGCATCGCGTGATCCGGCGTGATCTGACGCCGGGGGAGCGGGCAGGGCTGGCCGGTGGTGAGCGTGAGGCCCGGAAGCACGATGTGTTTCTGGCCCGGCCGCGGGGGTGGCGGAACCAGGTGTGGGAGGCCGATCACGTCCAGGCCCCGGTCCTGGTCGATGTCGAGGGCAGCACGCGGCGTCCGTGGATCACGTGGTTCGTGGATTGCGCGTCGAACGCGGTCATGGGGGTGGCGGTCACGCCGGGCCATCCGTCGCGGGATGCGGTCCTGGCCGCGTTGCGCGCGGCGGTGGTACGCGAAGCCCCGTTCGGGCCGCAGGGCGGATTGCCGGAGAAGATCCGGGTGGATCGGGGCGAGGACTTCCTGTCGAAGACGGTGACCGCCGCGTGGCCGCCGTGCTTGCCCTTGCGGGCCGCGGCGTCGAGCCCTTCGAGGGCCGACTCCCGGATGTTCTCCCGCTCGGTCTCCGCCATCGCGGCGAAGAAACGCGAAGAGCAGACGGCCGGGCCCGCTGGCGTCGTACATCCCGGGCAGGGGTCCCGTCGCCGCCCTCAAGGGCTGGGCAGCGCGCCGCGACCGCCTCCCCCGAGCGCCGCGCCGACCTGTTGGCTGTCGCCTGGTGGTCGGGCACCCGCAACGTCGCCGAGCTCGCCCGGACCGCCGACATCACCGGCGACACCGTGTACGACGATCTGAGGTCCCGGGGCATCGAGCCCGAGGACCGGACCGCCGCGACGGAGCGGCCCCGGCCGCGGTACGAGCCGTTGCAGGCCGAGGCCGTGCACGAACTCTCCGAGCCGGCTGCGCAGGCGCTGCTGCCCGCCCCCGCCCCCGCACAACTGGCGGAGGAGACTGTCCCGCTGGCCCGCGCCGCCTGACAGATGAGCACTGCCTACGACCGGATGGCTGTCCTGCTCGGCGGGAACGAGAGCGGACGCCACGTCGAGATGGCCGAGGACCTGGCCGGCAAGCTGCGCGACGCACTGCGCCACGCTCACGCCCACTGGGCTTCGCTCCGGAGCACCGACCGGCTCGCCGCCCGTACCGCCGCGCGCGATCTCGACCTGCTCGACTCCCAGGCCGTGGCCGGCGGCGCCACCCTTCAGCTGTCGCTGCCGATCGGCCGCTCCATCACTGTCACGCTCGGCGAGGAAGACTTCCGCAGCCCGAAGGAAGGATGGCCCACCGTCCACAGCGACAGCGAGTTGCTGGACGCCACGATCAGCGGCGCCGACCACGCCGCCATCAAGGACGCCCTCGACACCATCACTGAAGTCCTCACCGCGCGCCTGCGGGAGGACGCCTTCGAGACGGACTGAGACCGAGTCACTCAGGGCTCAAGCGCCGCGAAGGCCTCGACGCCGCCCGCGCCCGAGGCCGCGTCGGCGGCCGTCCTCGCGCCCTGGCCTCCGAACAGATCGCCGACGCCCGCATCCTGCTCGGCGCCGGACAAACCCGAACCGCCGTCGCCGCCAAGCTGCGCGTCTCCCGATGGACACTCAGCCGCGCCCTCGACACCGCGTCCCGCTGACGGCCGCCACCGGGTGCCGACGCTTGACCGCAGCGGACAGCCCCAGCCCCGTGCGCGGATCGCAGAAGAGGATGGTCTAGTGGTCGCCTCGGTGTCCGTCGCGGACCACCGCCAAGCCGCCGACCCGGGTCGTGATGCCCGCCGGCCCGCGTCGGGCCGAAGCAAGCACGCTGGCCGGTCGACCGAGGCTGTCACCCTGCTCCACCTCGATCGCGACCGTCTGCGCCCCTGTCGTGTCGAGCAGGTGGGCGGCCAGGCAGCCGGTGCTGTTGGCGTTGGCGACATCCTCGTCGACACCGATCGCCGGCGCGAACATCCGCGCCGCACCCGGCCGGTCGCCCACCGGCGGTACGTACACGAAACAGCCGAGGAGCCCGTACCGCCGGCACGCCGCTGTCAGCCTGCCGAGGTGTGGGCGGACTCGGAGCAGCGCCGACCGGTCGTGGACCGGTACCAGCATGCGTGGTGCGCCGGGCGCGGCGATCCGTGGCGCGTCGGCCGGATGCAGGTCGTCCGCGGTGAGCCCGAGCGCGGCGACGATCGCGGCGCGCTCGTCCGGTGCCGGGTGACGCAGCGCGACGAGGCCCTGGTCGAACCACACCTCGATGCCGGCGGGGCGGCGGATCGCGACGGTGTCGAATGTGCGCCCGCCGGTGTGCTGGCGGTCGTTCAGCTCGCCCAGCGCGGTGCGGGTCAACCGGACGGCCTGCGCGGCAACGGTGCCGTGGCCGCAGCCGGACAGTTCGGCGGTGGCGGTGAAGAACCGGACCGGCCGGCCACCGTCCGGCGTCCGCCCCGGGCCGAGGAACGCCGCGTGCGAGGTACCGGCCGCAGCAGCGACCGCACGCCGGTCCGCGTCCGTCGCCGCCGGGTCGTCGTCGGTGACGGCCGTGGGGCTGCCGCCCCGGCCGTCGCGCCGCACACACACATCAACCACCGTGACATCCGGCCAGGACATCGGCCCCCCCTTTGACGCTCAACGAACCGGCAACCGCGAACGGCGTTCCGCCGATAGCCGGACCCGGCCGTAACGGCCGACCGAACGCATCCCGGAGCGTACCGTCCTGCCTCATCCAGGCGCGCCCCTGGGCTACTTCAACAACAGAAGAACCGCAGATCGAAACCCCTCGAAAGAGGTCTTGACCTGCGGTTATTCAAACTGTACGTCAGTACTCTGAGTAGCCCCGACGGGGCACACGGCAGATGAATGCAGGATGCGCCCCTGGTCATCGAAGCCTTGTGCTCGCTGGACCGATCTGTCGCGTGAGAAGCGGTTCGCGGTTGGCTTCGGGCGAGGGTGAGTTTCGTCGACGAGGTCAGCGAGACAGTCCAGCCGGCCCGGACGTCGCGTCGCTTCTTCGATCCGCCGGACAGGGATCAGGCCGTCGAGGATGTCGACGACGAACTGGGACGCAGGGCATGGTTTCGAACTCGTCTCGTGAGCCGTCGTTCAGCACCGTGTGCATATCAGGTGACGGATGCTCAGCGATGGCTGGGCCCGCCGGTCAGCCGATGCCTTCGATGATGCGGAAGTCGCGCTCGACGCCGTCGGGGAGGGCCACCAGCGCCTTCTGGTATGCCTCGCTCTCGTATGCCGCGACGGCCTGTTCAAAGCTGTCGAACTCGATCAGAACGACGCGTTGCGTGATTCCGGCCTCGCGGGCGACGACTCGACCGCCACGGGAGGGGATCCGGGACAGGGCGCGCCCGCCCCCAGCCTCGACAGCCGGACCGGCCAGCTTGTCGTAGGCAGTCAGCGCCTCAGGGTCGGAAATGGCGGGGTAGACACTGACCCAGTAGCCCTTAGCCATGGAAACCTCCTGTGTTCGGCCGGACACGTCCGACTTCGAATTGACACTCAGATCGATCGATCCCGGCGACGGGTACCGCGGTCAGTTGAACCGTCGTATGCGCAGGTTAGGGCTTGATGTGCGGTCGGGGGAAAGACCGGTACGGGATAGGCTCAGAACGGATCGTTATCAATCGGCAGGGAGGGCACGTGGCGCCGGATACGGTGAGCCTGCGGTACTTCCTAGTGCTGGCGCAGGAGTTGAACTTCACCCGCGCGGCCGCACGGATCGGTATCGCACAGCCCGCACTCAGCGCCCGGATGCGCCGATTGGAGGCGGAACTCGGTACGGCCCTGCTGGTCCGCAACACGCGGAGCGTCGTATTGACCACGGCCGGTGCGGCTTTGGCGGAGTCCGCGCCGCCCGCGCTGGCGGCGCTGGACCGGGCATGGGACACCGCCCGGAGCGCGGCGGCCGGTGAACTGGGCACGCTGCGCATCGGATACAGCCTCAGCACGGGGGCCGAGACGGCACCGGCCCTGGTGGACAGGCTGATTCGCAGCAGTCCCGGACTCGAGGTCGGCGCGGTCCCGATGGCAACACCGGAGATCTCCCCCGCGGTCGCCGACGGCCGCATCGATGCAGGGATCACCCGCGGTGAACAGCCGGGCCGTGGCGTGCGCCGGTTCCTGCTGCGGCGTGCGCGGATCGGCGTCCAATTGGCGCAGCACCATCCGCTGGCCGAACACCCGGAGATCGAGATCGCCGCCGCGGCCGCGTATCCGCTGCGACTCCCCGACCGTGCGGCCAACCCCGTGATCCACGACCAGTTGGCCGCATTGTTCCGCGATACCCGGCCACACCCCCGATTCCACACGCCCACAGTCTCTTTCGACATGTCACAGCGCGACCTGCGCGACGGGGTCACCCTCGCCCCGGCCGGCGAGGCCGCCGTCACGGCATCACCGCCCGGCATCACCTGGCGACCGCTGCACGGCGCACCCAGCCTGACGATCCACCTGGTCCTCCCACGCGAACAGTCGCCACTACACCGCCGCGTCCGTGCCGTCGCCAAAACCCTGGCGCACGAACTGCACTGGCTGCCGGACTGACGGGCAGCAGGTCATGCCAGGCGAACTTCCGCGGTGGCGAGGCCGAAGACCTTGCGGCACTCCCACGCCCCGCACTCCGCAGGTCGTCATCACCTTCCCCACATGCGGCTGTATCTGCACCGCTGCACCGCGTACGGTGGTTCGAGATCACGGTCACGGGCGTGGATGCGGATACGCGTACGGTGGACGGATCCGAGTCGTTGACCACCAGCAAGGTCGTGCTCCCCTTGACTGTCGAGCAGGCCGAGGCCTTCGGGTTGCCGGAGCCGCCGCGTTCGGCGAAGCCGCTGTGGTGGTCACCATTCGGGTAGCAGTGATCCGGGGAGCGGGGGCCGTAACGGCCGCGGTCCGGCGCAGGTCCCCGCACCCGGGCGATCACCTGTGCAGCGTGTGTCGGCGGGATGCGTGGTACCAGAGTGACTGCCTTGCCGCGTGGTACCGCGCGCCGCTCGGCTCACGCGAGCCTGATGGAGATGGCCCATGAAGTGATCGATGCCGCATCGGCGACCATGTGGTCCTTGGACGACACGGTCACGAGCTGAAGGCCGCGGTCGAGATACGGATGTACGTTCCACAACAGGCTGCCCGCGCCGGAGTAGTGGACGCGTGCGCCGGCGCCGCTGAGCGCCCACGCGCCGTTGGGCGGGGCGGACGTGGCGGAAGGATGCTGCACGCCCCCTGTGGTCCCGGCGGTCGCACGTGCCAGAACCGTGCCGACCGGGAGCGACGTCGGGATGCCCACGACGTATCCGCTGATGCGTGCCGGGTCGGCGACCTGGTGGTCCTTCGATCGTACGGTCCAGGTTTTCCCCGGTTCGCCGTAGTTGACGGCTTCATCGGGGTACGAGGCCGTGGCGATGTTGCCCTGCCCTGTCCAGTGCACCTGGAATCCGCCACCCAGCAACGTGCACTGGTCCGACGGGAGGCGCACGGTTACCTGTGGGGCGGACTCCGGATCGGGGCTGGTCCGGCGGCCGCTGCACGACGCGACCCAGGAGCGCAGTTGGTCCTTGCTCACGCCGTCGATCTTCATGCCGATCGCGTATCCGGTGAGTTCGTGGGCCTGACGGGCGTTCACGTGGTCCTTCGAGGACACGATCCAGGACGAGAAATCGGGGCTCGGGTAGGAGGCGGTCAGATAGGCGCCGTAAGGGTATTCCGCGCCGGTCGCACCGCCGCCGATGGCGATCATCGACGGGTCCTCGACCGGGACCCAGTGGTCGGTCCAGATGCTCCGGGCCGGCGCGGCCACCGACTGGAAGATCGCCAGGGTGATCCGGCCACTCGCGTCGTGGTATCTGCCCACCTCGACCGAGCGCGCTCCGTCGGGTCGGGGCGGGTGGGCGGCCGCCGTGGCCGGGCCGCCCAGCAGGGCACCGAGCAGGGCCAGCAGGATGCCCGATACGGGCAGTAGGGCCTTTGTGCGTCGCATGGTTCTCCCTCCGCGTGCCGGTACGTACGTCCGGACTATGGACCGGTCGGTCGCCTCCGCGGAATCCCCAGATTTAGGGAGTGGACATCACCAGGACGCGGCGTCGGCGGCCGGCTGCTCCACTGCCGCGATCACGCTGCCCGCCCCGTCCTCCGCCCCGATGCGTGCGGCGACCTCCTCGGTGGGGGCGCGGTGGGCCGGGTCGCCGGTGGCCCGGCGGATCGTGGCGGCGAGGCCAGCTGGCGGTCAGCCGCTGGTACGGCAGCGGGTCCGGAGCCACGCTCAGCGCGGTCAACCGAGCAGCCCGGAGCGGCTGGTCGAGCCGGACCGGCACCGCTACGGCCGACAGCCCGGCCGCCCTCGTAGCCGCCCCGCTGATGCCGCTTCTTGAGCTGAGGATGACGACTACGGGTACTTGGCAAGCCTCGCCGCCCGGCTTGAGGCATGGCCGCTTCTTGAACGGCTCGTTCATAAGGCCGAGGAGAGGAGCAACTCCGACGTTCGTGAGGTTGCGCGTCACTACAACGAATCCTACGGACCTATGTGGACAACACGGCCGAGGCTGGCCAGTTCGAACCTGTGATGTTTCGGTGCCGCCTTGTTCACGACAAGATGGGCGAGGGACCCCCGAGCCGCCGTCAGTACCCTGTTGAGGGAGTGAGGGTGAGCGAATTATCCCGAGAGTCTGATAGATGTGGTCTGTCTGATTCTTTGCGAGTGAGTAAAAACCGGCCTGGGCTCTGGTAAAAGCCCTGGTCATCGAGCCTGCTCCCCGCGCCTGCGGGGATGGTCCCGTGGTTGCCCTTGCCCGCCGTGGAGGTGTCCTCTGCTCCCCGCGCCTGCGGGGATGGTCCACGGTCGCTCATCGCATTCATGCGGTCGAAACGCTGCTCCCCGCGCCTGCGGGGATGGTCCCAACGGAGCGTAGTCTCACCTGCACACAAGTTACTGCTCCCCGCGCCTGCGGGGATGGTCCCGTTTGAGTCAGTCATGGTCCTTGACCTCGGCACTGCTCCCCGCGCCTACGGGGATGGTCCCCGCCGGCCCGCACCGAATCCGCGGCCGGCACCCTGCTCCCCGCGCCTGCGGGGATGGTCCCACCCGAGCCACCGGCCAATGGCGGGGCAAGGCATGCTCCCGGCGTCTGCGGGGATGGCCTCTATCCGGCGAACAGGGCCAGTTGATGGCAGAGTTGCTGGGCGTGAGCGCACAGGAGGAAACGGGCCCGTACGGCGATGACGGTCCGTCCCTCACGGCGGGCGGGCCGTCAGGTGAGGACACCGACGCGGGCGGCGAGAGCGCGTAGCTCGGTGGTCGTCCGCCCCGAGACCAGCAGTCCGGAGACCAGCGACTTCACCGCCGGGCGGGCGTGGGTCTCCTCCGGGGCGTGGTGTTCGGCGGCCAGGAGTGCGCGGATGCAGTCGTCCCGGCGGCCCGAGCGGGCGAAGGCGGTGGCGATGTCGGTGTAGTAGCGGGCCCGCCGCTCGATGCTCGGCAGATTCCCGGGCGCCACCGCCCTGGCCGCGGTGAGGGCGGCGGAGGGGTCGCCGGCGGAGTTCTCCGCGGAGACCAGGTGGAGCTGGACAGTGGCGGGGCTGAACCCGCCGCCGTGGTTCCGCAACACGGCGGCCGGGCCGAGTTCCCGGGCGATGGCAGCGGCCTCACCGGTCAGCTCCCGCATCCCGGCCGCGTCGCCGGTCTTCGCGGCGGTGTAGGCGGCGGACTGGATCAACAGCCCCCGCTGGGCCGCCAGCGTCGGCTCGCCGCCCCGGAGGGCGAGGCGATCAGCGGCCGCCAGGGCGATGGAGAGGGCCTGCTCGTGCCAGTCGGCCTTGCGGGCCAGGACCGCGAGCTGCCGTGCGGCCTCCGCGATTAGCAGGGGCACGCCGGCGGCTTCGGCGGCCTGGCGGGCGCGGTCGGCGGCCATCCAGCCGAGCTGCTGCTCGTCCAGCTTGATCAGCATGCGCGTGGCCAGCAGATAACTCTGGGCCAGCAGCCCGTCGTCCTCGGCACCTTCACCGCCGGCTCGGGCGTGTGCCGCGCAGATCAGCCGGGGCAGCCGTACGGCCAGGCTGTCGTACGCGCAGGCGTGGAAGTCGGTGAAGGCCCGAGCCAGATCCGTGCGCAGGACCGCCGACGACGGCACGGTGACATCCGCATGCAGGCCGAGCATGGCGTCCCGCACCCGCGCGACCAAGACCTCCCCAACAGCGGCGTCCTCGCCGGGTGTCTTGCCTGTGGGCAGGATGGGGGCGCCGGCGGCTGCGGCGGCCGTGACCGCGAGGTTCACGAGCAACTTCCTGCGCCGCACCGGGTCCTCCCCGTCTCCTCGACGAGCCGTCTCCGCCACCCTAGGACGTGGCAGGCGCGGGTAGGCGGCGCTCGGCCCGATCACCCGCCCGTGGCGGGCCTCGGGCGGGGCGGTCAGCCCCAGGGCCTGCGACGGGATGCCCAGGGCGTCGGCGAAGCGCCGCAGCACGGTGACGTCGGTCAGCGGCGAGACGCCGCGCTCGTACCGCGAGACCTGGGCCGCGGAGTAGCCGGTCAGCTCCCCGAGCTGAACCAGAGTCAGGCCCTGCTTCCTGCGGGCCTGCCGGACCAGTTCCCCGGGGCCGCCTTCTGCCGGCTGTGCTCTGACCGCGTCCATACCCGTCCCCCGCTCGCCGGGAGTGCGCCGCCGCACACCGTACTCGCACGCGCCGGGCCCCGGCAGGGGCTTTGCACAGGATGCAAACGGCTTTGCGGCCCACGGCAACGCACCTGCCGCCACTGCCCTGGTCGCGGTGTCCTCGGAGAGCAGGCGGCCCGGACAGCGGGCCGCCGCCGCGCATCCGAAAGGGGATGTGAGCGATGAACGTACCCAAGAGGGCCGCGATGGTGGGGCTCGGTGGCCA
The DNA here is from genome assembly GCF_003626645.1 of Streptomyces klenkii. Classification (GTDB taxonomy): domain Bacteria; phylum Actinomycetota; class Actinomycetes; order Streptomycetales; family Streptomycetaceae; genus Streptomyces; species Streptomyces klenkii. The sequence goes on from NZ_RBAM01000025.1 coordinate 20,839, forward strand.
GGCCACCAACGACCACCTGCCCGGCCTCGCCCAGTGCCACCTCGCCGAGCTCGCCGGGGTCTGCGACGTCGACGCCGACCGGGTCGCCACTGCGGCCGACACGTACCAGGTGCCCGGCTTCACCACCATCGAGCGCCTGCTCCAGGAGGTCCGGCCGGACTTCGTCATTGCCGCGGTACCGCACCACGCCGGACAGCAGGTCATCGCCGCGTGCGCCGAAGCCGGGGTGCACGTGCTCAAGGAGAAGCCGTTCGCCACCAACCCCCACGAGGCGGCCGAGCTGGCCGGGCTGTGCGAGAAGGCGGGGATCGATCTGATGGTCACCGTCCAGCGCCGCTTCCACCCCGTCTACGCCGCCGCCCTCCAACTGCTGGAGCGGATCGGCGCCCCGTACCTGGTCGAAGGGCGCTACACGTTCCACTGCCCGGACCCGGCCGCGGGCTGGCGCGGCCGCGCGAAGCTCGCGGGCGGCGGGTGCCTGGTGGACATGGGCTACCACCTGATCGACCTGCTCATCTGGTATCTCGGCCTGCCCGACCGCGTCCTCGCGGACACCTCGACCGCCGCTGCGCCGGGCGCCGCGTACGACGCGGAGGACACCGCCCTGGTCCATCTCGGCTACGACCGCGGCCTCTACGGCTCGCTGCTGGTCTCCCGCTCCGCCGGGCCGAAGACCGAGCGCCTGGCCATCACCGGCCCGCACGGCACACTCGCCGTCGAGCGCGGCACCGCCCACCTCCTCGACCCCCGCGGGCAGACGGTCGAGTCCCTGCTGCGCGAGCCGGCCTGGCCCTGCCCGCCCGCCGCGCAGATCGACCGCTTCTGCCGCGTCCTGGACGGCACCGCTCCCAATCCTTCCGGCCCGGCCGCCCACCTGCCGCACACCGCATTCCTGGCCGCCGCCTACGCCTCCGCCACCACCAACCGCCCCGCCGACCCCAAGGAGTTCCTCGCATGACCGGCTCCCCGCTCGCCCTGCTCGGTGGCGAACCGGCCGTGACGGCCCCGGGCCCGCACTTCACATGGCCGCCCATCGAGGACACCGACCGGCGCGCGGTCGCTGCCCAGCTGGAGATGGCCGTCTCGATCCCCGACCGCTCCGGCATCACCGCGGACCTGGAGGACGCGCTCGCCTCCTACCTCGGGGTCCGGCATGTCGTGACGACCTGCACCGGGACGGCCGCGCTGCACTCAATGTACGCGGCCGCCGGGATCGGCCCCGGCGATGAGGTGATCGTCCCGGCTCTGACCTTCCACGCCACCGCCACCCCTCTGTTTCACCTCGGTGCCCACCCCGTTCTCGCTGACGTCGACGACCGTGGCCGGCTCGACCTCGACGACACCGCCCGGCGCATCACCGCCCGGACGAAGGCCGTCATCGCAGTGCACCTGTGGGGGCTGCCCGAGGACATGGACGCGCTGATGTCCTTCGCCGGCGAACACGAGCTGATGCTGCTGGAGGACGGCTCCCACACCCACGGTGCCACCTGGAACCGCCGGATGACCGGCACCTTCGGCACCGCGTCCGCGTTCAGCCTCAACGGCCCCAAGCCGCTCTCGGCCGGCGAAGGCGGGTTCGTCGCCACCGACGACACCGAGCTGTATTACCGCGTGCTGCTGCACGGCCAGTACAACAAGCGGTGCCGCCGCGAGATCCCCGCCGACCACCCGCTCGCGTGCTTCGCCGTCACCGGCATGGGCCTGAAACTGCGCATCCACCCCCTCGCCGCCGCGCTCGCCCATGCCCAGCTCACCCGCCTCGACGGTCACCTGGCCGGGCGCCAGGAGATCGCGGCACGGATGTGCGCCGCCCTCGACGGTGTGCCGGGCATCCACGTGCCACACGTCCCGATCTCCTCCCGGCCGTCCTGGTACGCGCTGCCGCTGCGCTACGAGCCGGCCGAGCTCGGCGGGCTGCCGCTTCAGCGGTTCCTTGACGCCGTCCACGCCGAAGGCGCCACCGAGGCGGACCAGCCAGGCTCGACCTGCCCCCTGGGCACCCATCCGCTATTCCAGGCCCCTGGGGCCCTGCTCCCTGGCTACGCTGACGGCCAGGACCCCGCCGTCGGCGACTTCCCGGCGGCGGAGTACGTGCACGCCACCACCTTCAAGCTGCCGGTCTGGCACCGCGAGGAGGACGTCCGCCTCGCCGACGCCTACACCGCGGCCCTCGCCAAAGTCGCCTCCTACGCCAAGGACCTGCTGTGAGCTCTCTCGACACCGCTCTGTTCGACGATCTCGCCCGCACCGCCGAACGCGATGGCATCGCCAAGCCCGTCGTGGGCGCTGTCATCGCCGATGCCGACGGCAAGGTCCTGCTGCTGCACCGCCCGGCCGACGACTACCTCGGCGGGCTGTGGGAGCTGCCCTCCGGCGGCGTCGGCCCGGGCGAGAGCCTCATCGAGGCACTGCAGCGCGAGGTCGCGGAGGAGACGGGGCTGACGGTCGCAGCCGTCGGCGGCTACCTCGGCCACTTCGACTACCGCTCCGGCAGTGGCCGCGCCACCCGCCAGTTCAACTTCACCGTCACCGTCGCGGGGGAGACGGTCGCGCTCACCGAGCACGACGCGCACCTGTGGGCCGACCGCGCTCAGCAGAACAGGGTCTCCAGCGCCGTTCAGGCCGTTCTCGACACCTGGCGCAACCAGGCAGTCTGACCGGCCCCCGAGCCTCAAACCGCGCCCCGGTCGTCCTCTCCCGGAGGTCAGCCGAGGCCCGCCGCTGTATGTGAGGTTCGGGGAGGGCGGCACTGGTGTGCACGGCTTGGTGTCGCCGGGTAGGACGCCGTTTCGCGCTGCTCGGCAGCTGTTTTGCTAGCTGATCATGATGTCTGTGGTCCGGACTCTGAAGTGATGTGGAGCCGTATCAGGCGGTGCCTTCTTTGCCGAGTCTCCTTCCGGGGGCTGGGGATTGGCCGTGGTGGTTCAGGGGCTGCGTTGCCGGCGTGGAGGATCGTGATGGTTTTGGTGACGATGACGTGGCTGCCGCGAGGCGTGTCTTGTTGTTTTGAGGGCGGCTGCGGCTGTGTGTGCGGCGGAGAGTGCGCACGGCCCGTACATTGCCGCCGGATGCATGGTGGCCAGTGCCCGGTAGCGGTCACCGAAGTTCCAGTGCCACGACTCGGTCGGGTAGTTCACCAGCGCGCCGACGGTCAGGGCCATGGACAGAATGTTCCGGTTGGCGTGGGCCGTGGAACTGATGTTGGTCGCCGCGGTGTAGCAGGCGCCGTTGCTCTCCTCTGGGGTCGCGTTCGTGGCAGTGTCGAGGTCGAGTTCCCGGCCGTCGACATCGGCAAGGTGAGATCGCCAGCGGCTCCGGCGGTGTGCGGGGAGGTCTCAGTGTCTGGGTCCCGGACGCTGGTGTGATCGATATTCTGGTGTGAGCGTGTCGTTGAGGGAGTGGGGGGTGAGTGAGTCGTTTCGGGAGTCTGATAGGTGTGGTTTGTCTGATTCTTTGCAAGTGGGTAAAAACAGGCTTGGGCTCTGCTAAATGCCCTGGTCGTCGAGTCTGCTCCCCGCGCCTGCGGGGATGGCCCCCAGCGCCCTGCGTGCGGACGGCCCTTGCGGTCCTGCTCCCCGCGCCTGCGGGGATGGCCCGGCGTCGAAGGCGTCCGCCGGTGCGCCGGGGAGCTGCTCCCCGCGCCTGCGGGGATGGCCCGCCTTCTTCGTCATCGGCGGTCGCAGCCGGCTCTGCTCCCTGTGCCCGTGGGGATGTTCCTGGCGAGACCGGCACGCTGCCCAACCAGACCAGGTGCTCCCCGTGCCCGCGGGGATGGTCCCACCTCCCACGCGCTCGGCGAGCACGAGCTGACCTGCTCCCTGTGCCTGCGGGGATGGTCCCATGAGCGGCTTAGGATCGCCACGCAGGTCTTCGTGCTCCCCGCGCTTGCGGGGATGGTCCCGGCGACAGCAAGCCGCTGCCTTCCTTGCCAGGCCTGCTCCCCGTGCACGTGGGGGTGGGCCCAACGAGGAACGCACGCTGCCGGGCGTGTCCTTCTGTTCCCCGCACGCGCGGGATGGATCCCCCCCGCCCCGCGCCGCCGGCTCTTCTCCGCTGGCAGCCCGTCAAGGCCGCGCTGGCCATGGCCCTCGCGGGCTGTGCGATCGGCAAGGTCGTGGTGGCCGCCGGAGCGGGCGTGCGCTGCTCCCCGCGCGCGGGGGATGGACCTTCGTCGTGCGCTTCCGGCGAACCGAGGCCGTCCTGTTCCCCGTGCCCGCGGGATGGCCCCGACGGCAAGCCCGTGCAGGACGGTGAGAGCGTCTGCTCCCCGTACGCGTGGGGATGGGCCCCAGGCCCGGCCGGGTTCGGGCATACACAGGCGCTGCTTCCCGTGTGTGCGGGGATGGACCCTGCGGAACCGGGTACCGAGACGAGGCGCCCGGCTGCTCCCGGCTCGCGCGGGGACGGACCCGCCTCGGGACCCATCCGAGCCCCACATGCTGCTCCCCGCGCCCGCGGGGATGGCCCCGGTGTCGCTCTGAGCCATGGAGGAGTCCTTGCCTGTTCCCTGCGTCCGCGGGGATGATCCCATGCCGCGGGGCTCTTCCCGGTACGCCTCTTCCTGCTCCTTGTGCCTGTGGGGATGGTCCCCGCGCGCTCCATTGCGGATGCGCAGGCGAAGCTGTGCTCTTCGTGTCTGTGGGGATGGTCCTACCGTGTCGGCGAGTTCGTTGCCGAGGCGGAAGTGCTCCTTGTGCTCGCGGGAGTGAACCCTGCTGAGCAGGGCGGGACTTGGACGCCGGTGGCTGCTCTTCGCGTGTGCGGGGGCCGGTCTTCTTGATAGGGGGCAGGGTGGGCTTGACTGTTCTTCGTGTCTTTGGGTTCTTGCGTGTGTGGGGTGTGGGCTTTTGGTGTTGATTGTCGGGAAGAAGGAGGGGGCGGTTTCTTTTGCGTGCGGGTGTTCTGGTGGTGGGGGCTGGTCGGGGGTGTTTTTGGTCGGGGCCGGGGTGTAGGTGGCTGTTTCGGGGTTGAATGGGACCGCGCCTCGTAGATCGCCTGCTTCCCGCACGTGTGGGGATGGGCCCATCACGCACAACGGGCGATCGGAGACCCGGGCTGCTCCCCGCGCCCGCAGGGATGGTCCCGACTGCGACGCCGCCGCGCCCATGGCCTACGTCTGCTCCCCGCGCCTGCGGGGATGGCCCCTGGATGGGGCCCTTGCGGTCGCGGGCGAGTACAGCGGCCCTCCTCTTGCTGCTCCTTGCGCCTGCGGGGATGGTCCCGACAGCGGCACGAAGCCCTCGGCCCGCACCTCCTGCTCCTCGCGCCTGCAGCCGAACAGCCTCTCACCAACATCTTCACGGCACTTCTAGCACCGCCGCCCGCACCCGCCACCCGGCGCACGACAGACATGCGAAAGCCCTGGGTAGGGCTTCGCGTGCGTCATTCACCCAGCAGCACGGCGGTGGTCATAGTGCGTTGACCGAAGTCTTTCGCATCAAGATCAAGTTCCTTGACCGTGATCAGTCATGCGTGGTGGGATCTCCCACGCAGATGGCACATTCGCCCTCTGGCCGGGGGAAAAACGTTCATGCCGCCAAGGGGGGACCTTGCGAATCAGAACCGCATCAACAGCACTTGCAGCCCTGCTCGTACTCGGTGGAAGCGCTGCCGCGCACGCCGCCGAGCAGCCGGCACCGAAGGTTGAGGGTCCGGCGCCCGTCCTCGCCGCGGAGCAGCACCCCGGGTTCATGCCGCTCAATGGCCCTCGCCCCAGCTCCAGCAAGACCGTCTCCACCGACGCACCGACCAGCAGCACCGGTGACTGCGCTGACGTTCAGAAGAACCCCCAGCGGTTCATGAAGCCCGGCGAAGACACCACCTGGTGCTTCAGCTGGGATGGTCCCTCCGAGACCGCCAAGAACCGCCGCTCCATGACCGGGACGCCCGGCATGGTCTGGTGCGACGTGGTACAGGGCAAGATGGTCGAGCAGGCGACGCGGGAGTCCATCTGCGGGCACCACGTCTTCACCGGCAAGATCATCGACAAGACGGGGCTACCCGCCGGAGAGATCACGGGTACGGTCGCCCAGGAGGTCTTCACCAAGAACTCCGAGACAGGATTCGACGAAAACTTCTTCCTGAGAATCACTGACGCCACCGGCGAAGCCAAGGCCGGTATGACTGCTTCCATCGCCGCCGAGTGCGTCGGAGCCTGCCAGCAAGGCCCGGACCCGTGGAAGGGAAACGCCTCCCTCCAGAAGGGCACCGTCCTTGAAGGAACCTGGCACCGCAGCTGGACCGGGACGACCGGACACGCCGGCTTCAAAATCGGATACGCCCTGGTCTTCAAGTCAGGAAACAAGGACTCCAAGCCTGCCGCCATCGGCTGGACCTGGGCCAAGGGCGCCGACGCCGTCCGCTGCGACAACGAGATCACCAAGTACGCCGGCTGCGCCATCCCGACCTTCACCCCGACCATGGAATTCAACCGGGACAAGTACCCCTCGGCATCGGACTACATGAGCAAGCAGTCCGTCTTCCTGCTCGGCAAGCCCGGCAACGAGTACTACGGCGGGAAGCCCCTGCACCGCGAAGCAGACGACAAGAAGGCCGGCGACAACCGCAACGTCGTCTGCGACAAGACGTTCAACAAGATCGATAACTTTAGCGGCAAGTTTGAGATCCAGTGTGACGAATACCCCTTCGCGCGAACCAAGGAAAGTGGCGGCCAGCTCGGCATCAAGTCAGGTTCTGAGTGCGCCTACCAGGGAGAACTCGTCCCTGGAGGAACGCAAGCCGGTGGCGCCATCCCTAACTTCGCGTACTCCGTCAAGTCCGCTAAGGCGTCATCGGCACCTGCTGGCACGGCAGCATGTGCCCGGTCCGGGATGAGCAAGAACGATAACGAAGGGATCGGGGGCGACCTCGCCCGCTTCTTCACCAAGAACCGGGTCCTCGACAACGACCCCTTCTGGGTCTACTGACCTCAAGATGAAAGGCATGGTGGGGCTGGGCAGTCTGCTCAGCCCCACCGGCCATGTCAGGTCCGGATCCTCACCGCGGGGAGGTCCTCAAAGTCCGAACTGCGCGGCACTCCCAAACCCCACGCCTCCAACTCCTCCAGCACTCGGCCCGTCGGGTCCGCAGCCTCGGCCAGCCCCTCGACGACAAATCCATCCGAACCCTGATCCGGATGGAGCGGATCGTAGGAGGAGACCACACGGCCATCCACCGCGTAAGTCACCCAAGACGCTGCATTCCCAGACCGCCTGAACCCAACAAGCCGGGTACCGACCGAGGCACGCTCAACGATCTCCCGGCCCGTCAGCGCGGCACCAAAACTCTCAATGGCATAAGCCCACCCCGCGATCTCGCCGACCCGGGCCACCTCGCCACCGTCGACGAGGAAGCCATCAGCCTGCAGTTCCTCCCGGTCAAGGTCGGCACTCTCAAGGTCCGACTCATCCTGGTACCGATTGAACACGTCGACGGCTTCCGCCTGCTCCCGGCTCAGCGCCCGGACCGCCGCGCCATCCGCTCCGAGCTTCCTCAACAGCCCCTCCGCGGTCTCGCCGGCACAGAAGAGGACTGTGAACCCCTCATCGCTGTAGGACTCAGGTAGCCAGGCGATTCCGTCATGCGCACCATTCATGAACGGAGACTACGACCCACTACCGTAGGGGCTCCAGCAGCGGTCATAGGATCTTCGGCGAGTGGCATGGACCCATATCTTCCACGCCGCGTCAACGTTTCGCACCATCTGTAGGCCACAGCCAACCTGCCTGTTTCTGTGGAAGCCGCTCACCGGGCGGGGTCGCACGTCACGATGACGTGATGCATGCCTCACGCCTCCTGGCCGCCGCCTTACCCATCTTCCTTGCCGCCGGTCTCGTCAGCTGCTCCACGGCTGCACCCCCGGACAGGCCAGCCCCCTCGGCAACGTCGCCACAGCTGAGCAAGGCCGCCGTGACCGAGCGGTGCGTCTCCGCGGTTCCATTGACGTCTCCGAGGTCATCGTCGCGGAGGCAGCCAGGGCCGCCGATCGGGCCGGGGAGAAGGACGTCACCGTACTGACCGCTGACGGCTACCTCGGCCAACTCGGCAAGGGCTCTACGACCGGATCGTGGTTACCTGCGGCGTCACTGGCATCTCCCCGCACTGGCTTGATCAGATCACCGACGACGGACAGATCGTGGTCCCCGTCGCGCAGGGCGCCTTCCACTCCACCCTATCCGTCACCGCGACGGCGCCCGTCTGCTCGGCCCGGTCTCCGAACCCGTGAAAGCCCTGTCCGCCGGCCGAGCCGACCGCGCCGAGCAGCTCCTCGCCCCCTGGCGCGACCTCGCCGGACCGAACCTGCGCCTGGAGACGGTGTGGTGGCAACTGCCCGGCACCGGCCCCGGCTCGCTCCGCCTCCCCGCCCGCACCCTCGGCCTGGCCGACCAGCTCGGCATCCCCGCCGTACTGACCAACGCCGTCCGCTACGCCGACCCCTCCTAGCACTGCCTCGCCGACGTTCTCGACGCCGCCCGCCTCCTGAGACCGATCGACCGCCGCCACCTCGACGCGGGGGAGCGGTGGCTCAAGGACCCGGTCTCCCTCACGGTGGCCGCCGAACGCATCGCGGAAGCCGCCGGCGCCGGCCCGGACCGCGCGCTGCGCCTGCTGGCACAGACCGCACGGACCGCCGAGGAGTGCACCCTCGATGCGGTGAAGGACCTGGGCCTGGGCATCCCGCACTTCCCCGAACCCGAAGCCGTCGGTGCCGACCCGGGCCAGGGCGGCGCGGCGCGGCTGCTGCGCGAGCGCTGCGAGGCCGGCATGGTCCTCCGCGGCCTGGACCACGACCCCGACGCCCTGGCCCGGCTGGAGGAGGAGCTCGCCGTCATCGGCCGCCTCGGCTTCGACTCCTACTTCCTCACCGTCGCCCAGGTCGTCGCCGACATCCGCGAGATGGGCATCCGCGTCGCCGCCCGCGGCTCGGGCGCCGGCAGCATGGTCAACCCCGCCCTCAACGTGGCCACGGCAAACCCCCTCTCCCACCGGTTGCTCTTCGAGCGCTTCCTCTCCGAGCGCGGCCGGAGCCTGCCCGACATCGACATCGACGTCGAATCCGCCCGCCGCCTTCAGGTCTACGACCGCATCATCGAACGCTTCGGCCCCGAGAGAGTCGCGGTCACCGGCATGCCCGAGACCTACCGCACCCGCCACGCCCTCCGCTTCCCTGTCAAGTTCAGCGTGTTGAGGGTCAAGCGCCGAACTTGCCATCCTGGTACTCCTGCAGCGCCCGCCGACCGCCAACGGGGCGGCCTTCGGCACGCTGGAGGACGACCGGTATGGTCAACCTCCTCTTCGCCCCACCCGTGTGGGAGCGCTGCGACGCACTCTCCTTGAAGCCTCCGCCGTGCTCCTGGACGGGCACGTAGAGCGGGCGTACGACGCTGTCAACATCCTGGTGCACCAGGCGGAGGCGGGCGCAGTGCCGGCCTCCGCTGCCCGGCGTCGCCGCTTTGGGCGGTGACATTGCGGCCACCCCGTTCCTCCTTTGCTTCGGAGTTGCGTGGCCGGGTGCTCGCACGCACGGGTCGGCGAGCACCCTTGCATGATTGATCTTGATTAGAAGGGCCGGTGCCGGAACCTTCGGCGACGTCTCAGCTGCCATTCGGCCCACTGTTCGGCCCGTGCCTCCTTCCGTGTCGTGGAACGTCGTACGGCGTGCTGCCACGGGCGGTGTGCGATGGCAAGTAGCGCCACGGCGGCCGGAATGAGGGGAGCCGCGAGCAACGCGAACGTGCCGCTGTGGACGGCCAACACGGCGAGCAAGATCATGTTGGGGAATGACAAGTAGACAACAACGGTCAGGGTCTTGAGCATCCAATCCCCCAGGAGGCCCCGTGCCTCTGCACGGACGGCCTCCTCAATGTCAGGGGGGAGCGCAGCAGTGGCCGACGCAGCCTCACTCATTGCAGCCGCCTCCTCGGTTGCCTGCCAGGGCGATCGCGCCGAGGGGACGAACGCCGCGCATCCGAGGCGAGGGCCGCTTGAAGGGGCGCTGCTCCGTCAAACAGGGCGTCCGCCCTGTTCCATCCGGGATCCCTGCTTGTGCCTGGCCCGGGATCTTCATCCGTGAGTTCATCTGTTCTCTCCTCTGATCGGACCGGCTGCGCGTGTTGCGCCAAAGCCGTGACCAGCAGAGAAGCAATGGGGGAGGATCTTCCACGAGTGTTCTGGAACATCCTGGAACTTCTGGGCTGCCACCAGCGGGGGAGGAAAGATCATGGATACTGGACAGGACGATCCGGCGAAGGGGAACAAGCGGCCGCGGCAACGGCGTACGCCGCTTCCAGAGCTCGCGGAACTTACCGCGAACCTCAACAGGGCTTTCCGAGACTCGCAGTACGAGACCCGGACGCAGTTGGTGAATAGGACTGACCTGAGCCCCAGTGAGGTCAGCGAGATGCTGAGCGGCACAGCGCGCCGCGGCCCTGACGCCTATCGCCGTTTGGCCGAGGCACTCGGCGTCGCGCCGAAAGACATCAACAGCTGGCTGGCGAAGGTCGATGAACGGCGCGAGCGGACAGCAGGCCTGACGAGTCCGGTCAGCCTTGAGGCGCCGGTGGCGTTGTTGCCTCCGTCGGTGCGCGGTCGCACGACGTTGTGGGCAGAGCTCCGCCGACGGTTGACGTCGCCTGCTAGACGGCTGCTGGTGCTCCATGGAATGGGCGGGTCCGGAAAGAGCACACTGGCCCTTCGGCTGGTCTCCTTTGCTCAGGACCGGGGGATCCCGGCCTGGTGGGTGCCGGCGCTGGACGAGGAGACCGTGGCCGCGCACCTCTACGAACTCGCGGCGGCCCTCGGCGCCACTACCCGGGAGCTGGCGGCAGCGCGGGCTACTGGAAACGGTCCACGACTGCTATGGGGGCTCCTGGACAAACTGGAAGGCCCATGGCTGCTGGTGCTCGACGGCGCTGACCGGTTGCCGGCTAAGGCGAGCGGCTCTGTGGCCGACGGGACCGGATGGATCCGCCCATCGGCTCGCGGGCTGGTGGTGATTACCAGCCGCGACAGCAACCCTCATCGATGGGGGACTCGGGCGAACCGCAGGCCCGTCAAGCCCCTGGGGCGCGACGATGCCGGACAGGTTCTGCTCGACTACGCACCCGAGGCGGGCCGTGCGCAGGAGGCACAAGACCTTGGAGAACGCGTCGGGGGCGTGCCGCTGGCCCTTCACTTGATCGGCTCGTACCTGCGCACGAGCTTCGGCGCTGCGACCACGTTTACGCAATATCAGGCCGAACTCGAGCGTCGGACAGCGGCCTTCCTCGACCAGGGGGGACCGACTGTCCCTCCGGCTGCCCGTACCCATGCCCACCTCCGGCAGATGATCACGTATACGTGGGAGTTGTCCCTGGACGCACTCGACGAACGCGGCATGTCTGATGCCCGGACCTTGCTCAGGCTCTTGTCGGGGTTCGCGCCAACCCCACTGCCGGTTGACACGCTGGATCCCGAACTGCTGGCCGGGCGGATCGGCGGCGAGCCCACGACGGTATCGGCGAAGGAGGTCTTCACTCCGGGGACGCCGCCAAGCGAAGACGAGCGAGACCGGCTCCTCGCTGCGCTGGCCGACATGGGGCTGATCGACGTCGACCGGACTTCGGAAGGCACCCGCTGGCTGCAGATGCACTCGCTCGTTGCCGAAGTAAGCAACCTGCACCTGCACAAGGACTCAGAACGGGCCCAGTCCACTGCTCTGCTTGTCTGCCGACTGCTGTGCGACTTCGATGATCACCACCAGCCAAGCGCCCCGGAAAACTGGCCGCTGTGGGCCATGCTCGTGCCACACGTTCGGCACGTACTTGATAACGCTCCGGACTCTCCCGAGGGCAAGTTCATCCGCATCGGCCTGGTCTGGGCGTGCGAGCAGGCAGCCAACTACCTCAACCGATCCGGCGACACCGCAGCTGCCAGGCGACTCCTCGAACAAGCGAGCCACCTGACTGACAGGCCGGATGCAGCGCGGACGTTCCGGCCCCTCCTGAATCGCCGCCGGGCGGAGTACGCTGCTGATCCCCAGGAGCGTGTCCGTCTCGCTGGTCGAGCCATGCGAGAAGGGCTGGTCACCTCGGAGTTTCCGCCCGAGGAATGGCTGCGGGCTGCCCAGATGAGGGCGGCGGGCCTGCTGGAGGTCGGCTCGGTGGCCCGGGCGGCCGAGGAGATTGACGCCTACGTCAAACTCGCCGAACAAGTTCTCGGCGCCCGCCACCGCGTCACGGTGGATATCCGCCTCACCCGGGCGAATGTGTGGACCACGCAGGATAAGCATCAGGCAGCGGTGGACGAGTTGACCGCGCTGCTGCATATCGTCCGTCAGGATCCCGAAGCCGGTGAAGAGGACGGCATCCGGATCAATCTTGCCGCAGCTCTGACGTCCCTCGGCGATTTTGAGGTCGCCGAGGAACATGCCCGAGCTGTGATCAGAGCACGCGCGAGACGGCTCGGCCCCGATCACCCAGACACACTGCGCAACCGCATCCTCCTTGCCGGAATCCTGCGCGGCCAACAGCGAATGGACGAAGCTCTGCGAGAGAGCGCCGATGCCCTGGCTCTGGCACGCCGTCGGCTGCCACCGGGTCACGAGACGATCCTGTCGTTGCATCTGTCGGCTGCTGAGGCTCTGGCATGGTCTGGGAACCTGGAGCGAGCTGAGGAGGAACTGGCTGCCCTCGAGCCGGCTATGAACCGCCTGACTGTTCCCGCTCAGTTGTGGATGAACTATCTCAAACAGGTACATCTGGTTAGACGCTGGCGTCGTGAGGGGATGCCATCCCGCGACGACCTAGTGGCCATGGGCTTGGGGAAGCAAGATCCAGAGTTGCAGCGGGCTCTGCTGGCGGCCGTCCGCGAGCACAACGCCACCATCGTCGAACTCAACAACCGCGCGGGACTCAAGACGCCACCCATCCAGACCCTGGACGATCACTGAGACCGCAGCTTCCCTTGGGCGCGAGCCCCGGCGGATGGGCTGTGCGACGCCGCTCAGCGCGGCGTTGGTGGAATGGGCAGCACGCGGACGACCGGATCCGGATTTGCCAGTTGTTCGCGTAGCTGCCGGTTTTCCAATGTGGGTTGATTGACCACGCGGACCAGCCCTCCGACGTCGTCGCGAAGCTGTTCGAGCTCGTCCTTGTCCTTCTGGCGGAGTTCTTTCAGCTTTACGACTTGTTTGCGGAGCCGTGTCTCGGCGTCGGTCGGTTGCCCGCGCTCTTTGACCTTGGCGTAGAACTCGTTCTTTAGGTCGAGGTGGCGCTGGGTAAGGGCGTTGCGGGGGACGCCGGCCTCAAGGGCGAGGGCCACCACGGTCAGAGCTCCGTTGGAGCGCTCCGTACGGCCGGACAGGATGCGTGCCATGGCGGCCCGGATACGGTCGCGTTCGTCGAGTGCTCCGCTCATGCCGTCGTGTCCTTCAAGGTGATCTTGGTCCGGTCGTGGGTGTCGGCGGCGTCCCGAAGGCGCTTCACGTGGTCGCGCAGCCGTTCGCTGATCGGCTCCGGGACGTGCGCGGCCTGCGGCTGCTGTTCTGCGTACGGCCAGGCGCTGGGGTGTGCGGCCCTGCCTGACCCAGGAGTGGGCGGTGGTGCGGTGCAGGGCGATGTGGTGGCCGTCGATGGCGAGGAGGTGGTTGATCTCCCGGACGAGGTCGCAGGGCTCCCAGCCGGCATGGGCGAGGGCGGCGGCCAGTTTCTGATTCGGTTCGGTTGCAGGCACGGGCGACTCCGCTGAGTACAGTCAGCTCACGCGAGTAGCGTGGATCACCGCCACCACGTGGCTGAGGCGTTTACCGCCCGCTGCTGCCCGCAATCGTGCGGCCACGCGGACACGGGACCTTTGTGAGGAGCCCCTCGCCCGCCGGGTGGACGGTGCAGAAGCAGCATCACGCCGTGAGGGTGCCACGGACGGCCATTTCACGAGATTCACAGCCGGGCGCTGAGGTTCTCAGGCTTCACGCTGCTGTGGCCCCCGTGCGGGGTCCGGCGGCGGTGTGCTGGTGCCTGTCCGCGGCGGAGTTCCCGTCGCCGGCAGACGACCAGGAGGCTGGCGATGGGGCTATCGCTGACCGGAGCGGAGCCGAGTACGACGGGAGACCTGGGCGGTCCTTCGGACTGGGGCCGACTGACCGCTCAGGCGGGCAAGACGGAGATCCTGCAGAAGGATGCGTTCCTGCGGGAGGTGTGGGCGGAGCTTGCGGTGGCCGCCGGCACGGAAGGCGCATACCGCTTCGCCGAGCAGGGCGCGCTGCTGTGGGTGCGCCCGGACGCGTTCGCGGTGGGGCAGGCCCGGGCGGTGCTGGTGTGACGGGGATTTTAGGTCTTCGTTAGTTGGGGTGTTCTGGCCTGGTGTTTCGTTTTTTGGTTGGGATTTCAGGCCGGGTGAGGGCGTGCTGTGAGGGGATGGGGACCGGCTGGCAGCGGGTGTTCGGTTGGTTGTTCGGGTTGTTGGTCTGGGGTTTTGTGGTTGTGTGGGATTGATCTTGGGTTTGTTATCGGTGGAATGGTGCGCTGTAAGGGAGCCGAGCGGAGCGGCCACGGCACGGGAGCTGCTCGGGGCTGGGGCTGGTCAGTGGCGTGATCGTGTGAGGTAGGTGTGGAGTGGGTCGCTGGTGGTGGGGGAGAACCGGGTCAGGCCGGTGCCTGCGGCCGATCTCGGTGAGGGTCTCGCGCTGGTGGTGTGCCCGGTGTTGGTGGGGGAGTGTGGCCAGGGTGCGGGCGAGGATGACGGCCTCGGGATAGATCACGAGATCCCGGGCCAGCAGCGCGGCTGAAGCGTTTCCCCCATGGTCCAGGTGCGCGTTGAGCGCCGTGAGTTGGTGGAGCCGGTGGTGCCATCGGTCGGCCAGGTGCTGCTGGTGGTCGTACCAGCGGGTGGTGATCGCGCGTGCGGTCATCCAGGCGCTCGTGCCGCGGGGGTGTCGGTGCAGGCGCTGGTGGCCATGGTGGGCCGTGATGAGTTCGGGTACCACGCCGGTGCGCAGGGGCGTGCCGAGCCGCCAGTCGGGTGCGGTCTGGTGGTGGCGGGGACAGAGGAGCCGGTGCCAGGGCCGGTGGGTCCATGCGGCCCTGGTCGTGCCCTGGCTGTGGTGTCGTGTGCACAGGGTGCAGGCGGCCACGGGCCGGTCCGGGGCGTCGAAGGGCGTCCAGCGGGCGGTGGCCGCGCCGTTTGGAAGCGCGCTGTGGTGGGTCAGATGGGGCAGGGCGCAGGTGAGGTGGGCCATTGGGATCCGGCTCAGGACGGCGATGCGGCCCGTCGCGGCGGGGGAGAGGGCCAGGCCGGCCGCAGGTGTGGTGCCCTGTCCGTTCAGGGCGATGCCGGCCCCTTCGCAGAGCTGGGGCAGTGTCAGCCGGTAGGCGGCGGCCAGGCGCTGGAGGTAGGAAGCCGTTGCTTCGTAGGGCAGGGGTCGTACCCGGAACACGCCCGCTGCCGGGGGCGGGATCTGCGCCCATGCCCCGGTGGAGGGCATGCCGCCCTGTTCGCTGCTGGGCGCGGCCGCCAAGCCGGCTGCGAGGAGCGGCCGGTTCACCGAGAGCTGGACCTGGCCGGTATCCGGGCCGGTAGTGCTGTTCGGCGAGGTAGTCGAGGCGGATGGCCTCGAGGGTGGTTTTGGTGATGCGTTCGGTGCCGTCGGCCAGGGCGGCCAGGGCTGCCTGTTTGATCAGCCGGGACAGGGACCCGATCCGGCCGGCGGTGCGGGCGTGCAGGTACGGCGCCAGACGTACCAGGCTCCCGGGGCGGTGCTGGCGGAGGTCGAGGGCGTTTTCCATCGCCCGTACCAGGTCCTTGAACGGTTCGTGTTCACCGTCGCGGGCGGGGAAGGGGTCGCAGTCGACAAGGCCGGCGCGGGCGGCGAGCTGGGCCCCGCGCACCCCCGTGAACAACGGGGTGGCAGCTACGTCGATGCCCGCGTACACGAATGTCGCCCCGATCCGCTCGGTGAGGTCTTTGATCAGGTCGGCGCTCTGGGCGCCGGTGGTGGTGCGGGGGTTGAGCCGGTGGATCTCGTCGATCAGCACCAGGCGCACGCCCGCCTGCGTGTAGGTGTGGCAGACGCTGTTGACGACCTGGGCCTGGGACATGCGGGCGGTGGTGGGGATGCCGAGGTAGCGGGCGAATTCCAGGGCGAGGGTCTTGGCGCTGGCGGCGGGCGGGACCAGCACATAGGCGACCGGGATCTGTCCGGCCGCGGCCACCTCGCCGTGGCGGCAGGTGTGTGCCAGGTGGCAGACACGCCCGACCTGGAGCAGAGCCGTGGTCTTCCCGGCCCCGGCCGGACCGGTGACGATCAGGGACGGACGTGCGGTGACCTGCTGGTGGCGGCCCAGGATCATCAGGGTGCGTACCTGCTGGGCGAGGGCGTCGATGGCCGGGGTGCGTACGGTGACGAACCGCGAGTGGTAGGCCAGGCGTTCGGCCAGGCTGCGCGGGGGTGCGCCGGGCGCGGGAGGCGTGGTGACGGGTGTGGTGGCGAAGCGGGCGAACCCGTCCCACACCGTCACCGCTCCGGGCTGCGCCTGTCCGTCGCCGCCCGTGCGCCCCGCGGTGTCTTCGGCGCTCACCGCACAGTTCGCCGGCTGATGCGTGGTGGAACGGCGCCGTCCCTCGAGGCCCTCGCTGTGTCCGGCCGGGCTGCTCACCACTGTTCGGCCTCCGCTTCGGCATTCCACAGCCCGTATCCGCCGGCAAGGGCATCAGCCGCCAACGCTGTGTCCGTTTCCTGGGCTGCATCGCTCCCGTCCGTCGTCCCGGTGGCGGCGAGGTCGTCCAGACTCTCGCCCCATTCCCCCTCCGGCACCGCCCCCCTCTGCGCGGTACCCAGGGCCTGGGCCGGCCCGGCGACCGTGTTCTGATCTGTGCCGACCGCAGCTTCGTCTCCTGTGTCCCGGCTGTTTTCCGGATCAGAGGGCCACGGGGGTGTCGGCAGGAGGACGTTCAGGCCTTCGAGCACGGCCGTGCTGCCGGGCGGGGCGATGGGGCTTTTGCGGCCCCGCCGTTTCGGCGGTGCTCCCGCTGCTGTGCCGCGGGTGCGGCGCAAGAGCTGGTCGAGGGCGTCGGCGAGGTCGGCCTCGTGCTGCTCCCGTTCGCCCCGCCGGGCGACTTCATGCTGGACGTGGCGCCACATCTGGTCGTTGAAGGGCTGGTGGACGTGGTCGCGGTGGATCCACGGGATTTCGTGGAGCTGTCCGTCGCCTAGGCGGACCCAGACCTGCCGGGCGTCGTGCGGGTTGTGGTGGACCTCCCACTTGCCGTCCTTGGCCTCGGTGTCCGAGCGTCGGCCGCGGTGGGGGCCGAGGATTTCGTGGTCGTAGGTGCGGTAGTCGATACGGATGCCGCGTTCGGTGATGGGCTGCCACCGCACCGGCAGCAGTTCCAGCCAGTCGGCACCGGTCAGCGGCACGGGCACGTACCCGCACAGGGAGATCAACGCGGCCCACATCTCGTTCGGCGTGAGCGCTGTCTTCGCCAGCACCGGGTGACGCAGGCCCTCGTGCGGTCGGTTCTGCCAGCAGACGATCCACTCGTCCAGGAAGTCCTGCAGCTGCGGGATCGTCCACTGCGCCTCCGCCAGGGTCTGCCGGCCCCGGCGCAGGACGCTGGAGCCGGTGTGGCCGGCGACGTGCTGGCAGAACAGGTCGTTGAC
The DNA here is from genome assembly GCF_003626645.1 of Streptomyces klenkii. GTDB lineage: Bacteria > Actinomycetota > Actinomycetes > Streptomycetales > Streptomycetaceae > Streptomyces > Streptomyces klenkii. The sequence continues at coordinate 38,474 of NZ_RBAM01000025.1, forward strand.
CGACCCGAAGGTCCGCTCCACCACCCCTTTGGCCTGGGGCCGCCGTGGCGGGGCCGGCTGCACGCTCACCCCGAGCGTCTCGCACGCGGCGACGAAGCTCTCGGAGACGTAGACCTTCCCGCGGTCCACGACGATCGTCTCCGGCACGATCACCGGCCGGGCCGCCGCCCCTTCCAGCCGCGCATCCAGCGACAGCATCCGCGCATAGGGCACCTGCGCCCGCGACAGATGCAACGCCGCAGGCCACGTGGGCCTCGCCGGGTGGGGAACGGCCATCTCGGCCAGTAACAGTGCCGCGTCCACGGCCTTCGTGCCGTGCGGCCGCAGCACCGCCGCCAGGATCGACCGCGTCGCCACGTCCACCGCGATCGAGAGCTCAGGCCGCCCCAGGCCGCCGTCCTCCAGGACGGCCATGATGTCCAGCCGGGTGGTGTCGATCTGCACCTGCTCCCCGGGCCGCAGTACCACCGGCGTGCCAGGCCCCCGCCGTGGCGCGGTGGCGGTCCGCGCCCCGTACCCCAGCCGGTCGGCCGGATCCGCCAGCACGCTCACCAGCCGGTAGAACGACGACCGTGACGGCATCTCCACCGTCCCGCGCCCGTGCGTCTCCTCCAGGATCTGCCCGACCAGCACCTGCAGTCCCTTCACCGTCCCCTTCGACCGGCCCCGCTGCCGACGCAGCGCCTCCAGCACCGCGGCCACGACCCGCTCGTCGGCATAACCCGTCGGACAACGACGACGCGTCGGTACCGTGCGCTTGTCTACCAGGCCCCACAGGCCCTGCTTGCGGTACGCCAGCCGCATCTTCTGCACCGTCAGACGCGTCACCCGCGTGAAGCCGAGCGCCGTCATCTCCTTCGCCTTGGCCGCCTCCCGCTGCGCCAGCGTCCACCGCCCCGGGTCGTACTCCTCCCGCATCACCCGCCCCGCACGGCCGCCCTCAGGATCCGGCCACCCGGTCTCCACCTCACGGATGTGCGCCACCCACGCAAGCGCCCGCTGCTGCGCCGCCACCGGCACTGTCTCGAACAGCCCCCACTGCGGCACCGCATCCGCCGCCCGCGCACCCACCACCTCAAAGCCGGGATCGGCGAACAACCGGTTCAACAGCAACGACGTGTTTGTGCCGCCCTCGTCCAGCAAGGACACCTGCTGTCCCTGCAACGCGGCAATCTGAAACGTCTGCCCTTGGTAGACGACGTGCGCCCCGACCTCCACCACCGGACGCCGGCCCCTCTTACTGCCGCCCACCGCGCTCACTCCCCGCCCAGCATGCCGGTTCCCGCTCCCGATCCGCGCCCCGGGCCGCCCTCGCCAGGCACCCAGACCGGCGACCGGCCGTGCAGCGGCTCATCGAGTCCCGCCGCCAACCGCCCCGACCACAACGCGTGGTAGACGACGGGAAAGACCTGCAGCGGATCACCCACCGCCGCCACCCCGTCGAACAGCGGCTGGGGCACGGTGAACGCCTCCACCAGCGCAGCCTGCAGCCCGGACGCCCCCCGGTACCGGGGATGGCGGTAGCCCGCCAGCCACCGCAGATTCGCCACCACCACCGCAGGCGGCGGCTCCAGCCGCCGGTACGCCCACCCCACCCGCGCACACGCCGCTTCCAGCACCGCCCCCGCCCGCTGCGCCCTGGCCCCGCCCGCAACCGGGCTGGAGGGCAATCCGCGAACAGCCCGGTGCCGTCCGCGTACCGGGCGAAGAGCTGCGGCACCCACGAGCGGACCCGGCCGCCGGGCCCGTCCCGCCACACGAACCGAACAGGCCGCCCCGCCAGGCCCGTCACCGCCGGTTCCCGGTCCAGCAGCATCAGCTGCGTGCGCATCGCGGCCGACCCATGCACCACATGCCGCCCGGTACTCGCCGACCACCACCAGCCCGGACCCCACCGACGCCCCGGCACCACCGGGAACGCCGACACCGGCACCAGTTCCTCGAACCGCACCGATGCCACCGCCTGCTCCCACGACAGCTGCGTCACCTGTCCGGCAGGACTACTGAAAGAGACCTCCACATCCGAACCACCCCTCCCCAGCAGCACACCGGGCACCACACGTAACTCCGCGTCCTCCATGCCGGACAGCCAAAGGCGTAGCGGCCATGCACAACCCGCGAACACAGCCCGTCCCGCTCAAAAAGATGATTCTCAGCAGAAGCGCGAACCGCGCGACACCGCTTCCCGTACGATCCGTACCGGCCCGTGCCGGGCGTGTTTCCCGTGTTCTGGCCCCACGCCACCACGCGATGCCCGCTGCCCCACGACGGCGAGGCCTGCACGCACCGCGCCCCGCGCCCTCCACCAGCAACACCCGCCCTGTCCGGCTACCGGTCTTCCCCGTCCCTGTACGACCCGAGGACCTCCGCTGCCTCATCCACGGACATCCGGGCCCACCGGGCCACCTCCTCCATCCCCACCCCGGCACTCACAGCCGCCACCATGACCCGCAGCAGCGCCTGGTCGAGCAGTTCAAGACCCCGGCCAAGGCCCTGCAGCAGGTACTGCGCCGCATCCGCGGTGGTACCGCTCTGCGCGCCACGCAACTGCAGCAACTGCTCCTCCGCGTCACCCAGCAGGTTTTCGATCAGGAAGCGCTGTTCCGCCGGCACCCTGGCGCGCCAGTTCGTGCCGGAACCGGGCGTCTTCCTCTCCCTGGACACAGAACGCAGCCCGGCGGCCATGGCCGATGGCTGGTGTTCCTGGCGCACCCACCACAGGTTCTCGTCGAACCGCGCGAACGGCCCGAGCCGCCCTCCGGGACGGCGGCGGAGCCGGATGACGGCCCCCATCCACGCAAGCAGCGGGCCCCCGTGGTCGACCGCGACCAGCGGCCCCAGCCATGGACGCCCCACCCGCTCCCCGAGCCGGCGGCAGAACTCCCCGTCCGCAGGCAGCGGCCGCGGACGCTCCCCGCCGCTGTCGGCCCACACCCGCTGCGCCATGCCCGGGTCCAGCAGAGCATCCGCGACCGCCACCACCTCAGGGAAGATCACCGCATCCCGTCCCACCACCCGCCACCACTCCAGATCACTCCCCGCGTTGCCGCCCGCGACCCGGTGCAGGCGGCGCGGCCAGATCTCCTCCCGCTCCCACCCGTACGCCCCCTCCCACCACCGAGCCACCACCGCATACGCCAGACCGAACACCTCACCCACATCCACTCCCGCCCGCACCGCACGCCGCGCCACCCCGGACCACCGCCGCCGGGCCGCCACCACCTCCGGGACCCCGCGCAGGTCCAAGTGCTCCAACATCTGATCGACGTCCGCATCCAGAGCCCACCGCCCGTGCCGGACACACACCCGCTCCCACCGCTGCGCGTACCGCACCACCCGCACCGCGGCCCCAGTACGCCGCACCGCACACAAACGGCACCCGAAGGCCGCCGGTCCCACCACCGCGCCCCCGACCCGCCACCCCCCCGCAACGCCGGCCTCCACCGCCGTAAAACTCGAGTCCTCCCGCCCCCAGGACGGCAGCGCCCGCGCCAGCGTCTCTTCCCCGGCCCCGGACAATTCCACCAGCGCGCGCCGGCCCGCCGCATCCAGCAGCACCTCCGCATCCGCCCGAAGCCCTCCGCCGTCGTGCCGAGGGCGGTGACCACGCCACCGCCAGCAGGACAACAGAGCCTGCTCCTCCAGTCCGTAGCGAGCGGCAATCCGGCAAAGAAACGACAACGTCGTCTCCCCGCTGACAGGAGACAGACGGAACACCCCGGGAACCATCCCTCCAGCCTCCCGGAAAACACAGCGCCCCAGCGCCGAACTTCCCCTTCTTGGATGGGTCTGGAAGACCGGTGCTGGCGGAAAGTGGTCTCCGGTACCTGTGAGGATCGCGTACGGTGAGTTCTACCGACGCGGGGTGGAGCAGCTCGGTAGCTCGCTGGGCTCATAACCCAGAGGCCGCAGGTTCAAATCCTGTCCCCGCTACTGCTGAAGAGGGCCCGGACCCGATGGGATCCGGGCCCTCCCGCATTCCTGGCCGCCCCTGCCAGGGCCGCGCCACTGGCCCGGCGCTCGGAGCCTGGGCAGTCTGCGCCAAGAGGCCGGGGTGGAGACAGATCTGGCTGATTCGAAGGCACTGCTGCGCCCCGGAGTCTGTGTTTCGAAGGCAATTTGATGATCTTGGCGTTTGTTTCGCTGGTGGCGGGGGCAGAGGGAGAGCGGGGGCGTCGGCGCGGTCGACCAGGTATCGGGCTGGGCCCGCGTCACTCACAGGGCCGCGGGCACCTATCGGTCCCCGGCAACTGCCCGAGTGGCTGGATCCATACGGACCCAGCCTCTGCTGTCTTTCTGCCGAGGTCATGTCCGCCGACTCGGCCTTACCAGCGGATGCCGAGGGTGTCGAGGTCTGCGCGGCGCTGCTCGCTCAGCTTGTCGGCTCGTTTGCGTACGTTGTCGGTCCAGGTGCCGAGCTTTACCGGCTGGTCTTCCACCGTCTCGATGTGTTTTCTGGGGACGTTGAGGTGGCCTTCGCGTGCGTGGTACTGGCGTGCGGCCTGGAGGTTGAGGGCCCATTTGTCTTCCTGTGTGCGTTTCACGGGCCGTTCGTGCTCCTCGGCCGGGGTGAGGCCGAGGACGTTTTCGAGGAGCCATCGCTGGACGGGCGTGAGCGTGTCCCAGCCGAGGCGGCATGCCTGGGCCCAGCGTCCGAGGTCTTCGCCCTGCACGATCACCTCGCCCGCCGCTGTCGGCATCGTCCCGCCGTCCTGGATGTGGGCCTGGGCGAGGCGGAAGCAACGCTGCCACCCGGCATCCCATACCGGGCACCAGCCCGGGTCGATATCCTCCAGCGCTTCCCTGCGCGCCTCGGTGAGGGCTTTCGCCCCGGCCGGGACGGGCAGGCCGGCCTCGCGGCGCTCCGCGAGGGCATCTGCGAGCCGGGCCGCGGTGCGCATGTTCTTCGCCCAGGTCCCGACTGGATAACCATCCCAGACAGCGGCGGCGGGCGGGAGGAAGTGCCCGTGGACGGCGGCCCAGGCGCGGGCGGCGGTGAGTCCTTCTTCGAACGCGACGTCCTGGTGGGACCAGACCATCCCCAGCCGGTCCAGCTCCTCCACCCGCGTCCTGCCCAGGCTGCCGGCCTTGGCGAACTTCCGCTGGTCAGCCAGCCACGTCCCGAGCGGGAACCCCGCGGGCCTCCATTCTGCCGGGGTGACGTACCCGTAGGGCACCCGCAGCTGCTGCGCCCCGGTCTCGGCCATCCAGCGGGTGGCGGCCTCGATGCCACGCCGCCAGAAAGCCGTCTCGGGGTTGATCACCTGTAGCCGGATGAACTGCGCCAGGACCATCGGATTCGTGGGGTTGGAGAACTTCAGCAGTTCCCGTGTCGTCCTACTCGGGCCCACCTCACCACCAGCGGCACGCTCATGGAGTGTCACCTGCGCTGAGAAGCGCAAGTAGCAGCAGGTGCTGCACTGCTGCGGCCCCCGGCTCGCTGCGGGCCGCCGGCGTTGCAGCGCCGCCCGGGTCCCCGCCGCCGCCGTAACGTCTGCTGTGCTGCACTTTCATGCAGCCGTCCGGTCCCAGCCCGGCCCGCGTCGATAAACTGATATCGCGTCGCTAGAGACTGAGGACACCATGGCTGGTGACACTGCTCGCCCCTACCCTGCCCCGGAGCTCCCCGGCCTGGACTTCGACCCCTTCCTTGCCGGAGCTCTGCGCGAGGGCCCGGCCGTAAGAATCCGCCTCCCTTGCGGGGAGGGAGAAGCCGAATGCTGGCTGGTGACCCGCTACGAGGACGTACGCTTCGTCACCTCGGACCCACGCTTCAGCAGGCAGATCCTCGGCTGCCCCATCCCCAGCATGAACCGCTACCTCATCCCACTCGACTCGGCTGTGAGCTTCGTAGACCCGCCCGACCACACCCGAGTTCGCACCGTTGTGGCGCCGGCCTTCTCCGCCCTCAGCGCCGAACGCCTTCGGCCACGGGCCCAGGTTCTCATGGACGGGCTGCTCCTCAGCCTGGAGGCACAGGGACCACCCGCCGACCTCATCCGGCACGTGATCTCCCCGTTCCCCCTGACACTCATTGGCGAGATCCTCGGCATCGCCGACGAAGACCGCCCGCAGATCCGTGACTGGGCCCAGGCTCTCCTGACCCGGGCCACCAGCAACGAAGACGTCACCCACGGACGGGCCATCCGGGCGTCGCTGCACCAATTCTTCAGCGAACTCGCCGCCCGGCGGCGCGCGCACCCTCGTACCGACCTCATGACGACCATGGTCACGGCGGTGACGGACGGACGCATATCCGAAGAAGAGCTCCTGGCCATCGCCTCGCTCATCGCCGTCAACGGATGGCACGCCATGCGCAACATCCTCGCCAACATGGTCTACACCCTGCTCACCCACCCTCAACTCATGCGTCAACTACGCCAGCACTACCTGCTCACACCGACCGCCGTCGAAGAACTGCTCCGGTGGATCCCCCACAAGAACGGCATCGGGCAGCCACGCAAAGCCACGCACGACGTACACGTGGGCGACACCCTGATCCGGGCAGACGAATACGTCTACGTCTCCTACGTCGCAGCCAACTGGGACAGCGCCCGCTACCCACAGCCCGAACGCATCGACTTCCACCGCCAGGGACCGCCCCACCTGGCCTTCGGGCACGGCCCTCACTACTGCCTGGGCCCCCACCTGGCCCGCATGGAAGCTGCTGTCCTGCTCTCCACACTCGTCGGACGATTCCCTCACCTGCGCCTGGCCGTACCGCCGTCTCAAGTGCAATGGCAAGCCAGAGCTCTCATCCGGGGCCCGGTGACGTTGCCCGCCGCCTGGTGAAAAGCATGGCTTTCCGCTGAGTGGCCGCCTGGCCCATCGACGACCGGAGCCTGTTGAACGGCCGGTCTGCTCTCGGCTGCTCCGGGGCAGTCCACCTGGCCTGCTGCCTTCGATAGGGCAACGGCTGTGGCACCCGTTGTCCTCTGCGGCCACGTCGGCGTGTGGTTCATCTCCGGCCACCACCTGGTCTCGTGTGGCGGCGGCTGCATGGGCCGTCGGTCCGCCCGGACGGCGCTCCTACGTTGCGTTCGGGCGGACTGGTTTTCGTCAGCGCACGCTGCGGCGCACGGTGGTTGCCGGCGCTGGCGGGTTGGTCAGCCTCGGCCAGCGGTCACCAGCACTCCCACGGCTGTGGCCATGAGCGCCATCGCGGTGAGGGCACCGGTGATCGGGGTGGACCAGGTGGTCCTGTGGTGCAGCAGGAGCAGAACTCCCCAGCGCCGAAGCCGACAAGCTCCTCGACGGCGCCGTGGGCAGGGACGGGGAACTGGCCGAGATGTGGCACCACGTCCGCAAGGACCTCCACACGCAGGCCACGTATCCCGTGTAGTCCCATGCCTAAGAGTGTGAGGGTGCCGAGGTAGATGTAGGCGCGTTTCTCGTAGCGGGTGGCGACAGCGCTGAACCCCTTGAGGCGGTTGATGGCGCGTTCGACGGTGTTGCGTTTCTTGTAGCGTTCGAGGTCAAAGCCGGTGGGCCGGCCGCCTCGGGATCCTCGGTTCTTGCGGTGTCTTTGCTGGTCGTGGCGTTCGGGGATGGTGTGCCGGATTCCACGTCGTCGCAGGTAGCGGCGGTTTCTCCGGGTCGTGTAAGCCTTGTCTGCCAGGAGATGGCCGGGCCGGGTGCGGGGCCGTCCGGCTCCGCACCCGGGGCACGGAGATCTGCTCCAGCACGCGCTCGAGCTGGGGGCCGTCGCCGTAGTGCCCGGGCGTCAGGACGAGGGCGAGGGGCCTGCATCGTCCCTCGGCGACGAGGTGGATCTTGGTGGTGAATCCTCCGCGGGAACGTCCCAGGCACTCGCCGAGCTGATCACCTCCTCCAGCCGGACGGCCACGAGTAGCAGCAGAACCTGCATGAGGGCGGTCACACCGCCGCCAGGCTCAGCCCGAGCGAGGCTGCCGCCCTGACACGCCTACTGCATGCAGCCGTACACCGTCTTCCCGTAACCATGCCCACCGGGCAGATCCCGCGCCTTCAAGGGCGCTGGCTGCTTGCCCTCTCGGCGGGCAACCGGCCCGCACCCCGACGTGTTGTTCGCCCTCGGCCTGGCCACACGCCCCCTGCCCGCCACACCACAGGGAGAGGCACGACGATGTCCCCGCGCGAAACGGCCGGGGAGGCAGCCGCGCAGATCCCCCCACCCCGCCGAGCCGTGCTTCCTGCTGCCGACGCGGCGCACACCATCCCGCGCCAACACCCAGGCGGCTTCCCTCCACTTGGCGGTCCCCGTGCTCCCACTGCCAGCGGCTGGCCGCTTCTCACCCGAGCCGGACAAGCAGACCATGCTCCTCGCGTACCGACTGCACGCACGCATCGCCCACCCCGTCTATGCCGCAGCGCTGGCTCTGTGCCTCCTCACCGGCCACGCGCAGGCCCAGCTGCCCGGCTCCACCACGCCAAGGCCCCCACAGAACCCAGCCGTCAGGGAGCAATACCACGGCGGGCTACATGCCTCATCGAGCCAGGACTCCTCTTCGGGATTCTGGGCTGGCCGACCCGCCGTGACGGGCCGCTGCGGTTCAGCCTCCGGGACCAGGCGGCCGCGACCGAAGCAGCCCGCACCTGCGCGCTGCACGAGCTCCCAGTGCCCGGCCCGCGGCGAGGACGAACCCGCGGCCCGGCCATTCTGCCCCGACAACCCTCTGATCGAGACGACGGAGGTGACGATGACCAAGCCGTTCGCCGAACTTTTCGACGCGATCCGCCGCGATGACCGTTCCTGGCCGTAGACGATCAGCGCGGGGCAGATCACCGGGCGGACAACCGTGGTGAACTGCTCGTCCGCCACCTTGGCCCGAACGGCAGGGCAGAGGTGACAACTGCGCTAAGCGGACCCCAGCCGGGCATCATCGACCACAGGGCGAAGGTATGTGCGGGCATCAGGGCCAGATCGATCGCCCATGCTGCGTGGCCCATCGTCGGTCGACCCATCCCTTCGAGGCAGTTCGTAGCACCAAACGGCCGATCATGGTCTTCGAGCCCCTGTGAGGGCCCTAGAATCCGCACATGGCCCAGAAGATCATCACCATCTATACCGACGACCTCACGGGAGAAGAAACGCAGGACGTTGCCACCCATACCTTCTCCATCGACGGCATTGCCTATGAAATCGACCTTGGCCCTGACAGCTACGAACGCTTGTTGCAAGCCCTCGGCCCATTCGTGAAAGCCGCCCGCAAACAAGGTAAGGCAAAGAAGCCGATGACACGCACCACTGTGACTCGTTCAAGCGAGGACACAGCAGCCATCCGCACCTGGGCGAAGGAGAACGGATACAGCGTCAATGACCGGGGACGCGTCCCGGCCGATATTCGCAGTGCCTACCTCAAGGTCAACTCCTGACCTGCAACAAATCCGGCGAACTGGCGTATGAGGGCCATTGGGAGTGGTCCCAGGGCCCCGCCGGTTTTGCTCCACGCCACCGACCACTCGCCCGTGACCGCATGGAGCGGCCGCGGGCATGAGACCTTGCCTCTGTCCCAGGAGTACTCCCGGCCTGGGCGTACTCCATGTGCTCGCGGGTGTTGACTATCACCAGCGCCGGGCGCAGCGGACTCCACCCTACAGGCCATTTCATTCGGGGAGTCTGCGGTAGCAGGTGAGAGCTGCAGCGATACCTGTGCACGCGAGGAAGTGTTTGGGCTTGTGCTCGTATCTACGGTGGAGGCGTCGGCATCCACCCAGCCGGGCAACGGAGCGTTCGACGACCCGGCGGTGTCGGCCGAGGTGCTCGGAGGTCTCGATGCCACGGCGGGCGATGAAGGTGTGATGCCCTGGAACTGTAGCCAACGTCGCAGGTGGAGGTAGTCGTAGCTCTTGTCACCGTGCAGCTTCGCAGGGCGGCGTTGGCGGAGCCCGCGGCGGGAGCGGATGGGCGGTATGCCACGTACGACAGGGTCGAGACCCTGGCTGTCGTGGGTGTTCGCCGCGGAGGTACCGATCGAGAGCGGCAGGCCGTTGCGGTCGACAATGAGGTGAATCTTGGACCCCTTCTTACCCCCGGTCGGTCGGATTCGGTCCCGTCAGATGCCCGCTTTGAGAGCCCGGACGCTGACCGAGTCCATCGCGCACCGCGACCAGTCCAGCTCACCCCGGGCACCCCGCTCGTCGAGCACCAGGTGGTGGAGCTTGGCTCAGACCCGGGCCCGGGACCACTCAGTGAACCGCCGGAAAGCAGTCACCCCAGAAGGCCCGAACCCGGGCGGAAGCTGCTGCCACGTGCAGCCTGACGTGGCCACGAACACGATCGCGGCGAGCACTTCACGGTCACCGTGCCGCCGCCGGCCCCCGCCCTGCGGACGCACAGGCCCCAGCGGTACAGCTGGAACAATGCCCACAGCCCATCCGGCACCAACCGCTCAACGAGCTTCGTCGTCGCCCCGCCACGATCCCGCAAGGCCACACCAAACGACACGACTTGGTGCTTGAGATTTTCGTTAGTTCTGTGGCGGTTTGGGGTGGATGGTGAGTCCGGTGTGGGTGAGGAAGGACCAGGGGAGTTGTTCGTTTGAGTAGACGCGGTGGATGCCGCGTTCGGTGGCGTCGGCGACATCGGCGAGGTGGTCGCCGGCGAGGTTGGCCAGCTCGCGGGTCTTGATAGCGGACCACAGCAGTTCCACGGGGTTGAGCTCGGGTGCATAGGCGGGCAGTCGTTCCAGGGTGAGCCAGTCCTGGTCTGCCGCCCAGGCCCGCATGCCCCGGCTCCAGTGCGCGGACAGTCCGTCCCACACCAGGATCACCGGCTCGCCGGCGTAGAAGGTTTTGACCTGTTCCAGCACCTCGATCAGGGAGGTGGTGTTGTAGCTGCCGGGCTTGAGGTGGAAGCACAGCCGCGGACCACGGCCGGGGTCGGTGGCGTGGTAGCCCAGGGCGGCGGCCATCGAGGCGCGCTTCCAGTTCAGCCGGTGCCGCAGGACGGGAGTGCGGCCGCGGGGCCCGTAGGTGCGGCGGACCTCAGGCAGGAGTGACACGCCCGATTCGTCGAAGAACACGATCCATGCACGTTTCTTCACTGCCCCTTTTTGATGCGCGGCCATTCCTGGGCGACCCACCGGGCGATCTCGGAATCGTCCCGCTCGACAGCCCGGCGCTTGGGGCGCTGCAGACTCCAGCCCAGCCGCCCGGTCAGCAGCCGCCATACCGATGCGCGCGCCAGCGTCACCCCGGTCAGTCGTTCAATCACGACGCCTGCCCGCTCCAGGGTCCACAGATCGGCCTCGAACCCGTGCGCCTGGGCACCCTGCTCCAACGCGGCCCGAACCGCCTCGACTTGGGCATCATCCAGCTTGGGCGGCCGGCCGGTGGCCGGACGCCGCCGCAGCGCCTGGGCCCCGCCCTCCTCCCACATGCGCTTCCACCGGCGCACGCTCTCGGGGTGGATCCCCACCATCCGTGCGACCTCGGCATCAGAGCGTCCCTGCTCGAACAACTCGACCGCGCGCACACGCCGGGCCTCAGCCAACTGCGGCCGCGTCAGCGGCGGAACAGGAGCTTCGGACACAACAGAAAGAGGCTCAGAAGGCACACCAGCATCCTTACATCGCTACAGCCCCCGCACCCACAGAACTAATAAAAAACTCAGTAAGGGCATCGAAACCCCACAACGACTGGGCCGGCACCGCTGGGCCCTCGAGCGCACGATGTCCTGGCTCGCCGACTGTCGCCGCCTCCATCGCTGCTACGAATGCAAAGCCACCCGCTTCCTCGCCTTCACCAGCATCGCCTGCACCCGCATCTGTTACCGCAGACTCACCAAATGAGATGACGTCTATGTGTGCGATTTTAAAACATCTTATACACCCTCGCGTATGAATGCTGCCCCGTGGCATGCCTCATAGAGCAAAGCGGGTGTGGACTTGATGCCAACAAGAACACCGGATCGGCTGGGCCGGTAGACCTTGCCGACCCGGCTGTGACTGAAGGGACTGGTATGGCAAATATCCGTAAAACCCATGCCCTGACATTCGTGGCTGCGCTCCCGATCGCGGCGGTCTTCGCCCTGACTGGCACAGGTTCCGCCTCTGCAGTGGAACCTGCTCTCACGAACCATAGCTATAACAGCACTGCGCTCAGGAATTCATGCGGCGACCACGACTGCGGTGATGGCGGCTGGGGAGCCAGCGAACGACGGGACGATCACGGTGGGGTGGAGGGGTGCACCCACCGTCACCACGGCGAGATGCCGTGGCTGCTGAGTTCAATTAGCCTATGGCACAACGCTGTTGTAGAGATGTAGGGTGGCTCGCGCGTTAATAATCTCCAGAGTACTTATTGATCACGTTACAACTGATGGTCTGTAATGAGCAGGGCTTTCAGGCTGTTCGGGGAGTAGCTGTATGCCTCAGCTGTCCGGCCAGAAAGCCCTGTTGATCACCTGTCCTTGCGTACTATTTAAACGGTGTCCCGTAAGTCCTGGTTAGACACCTCGCGACGTTAAGGCGTCAAGCGGCGGAGGCGAGAAGCGTGGGGAAGGCGAGCTGTTCATCGAACAGCTCGCCTTTCTGCAGGCAGTGGTAAAGCTGTCCGATCATGCGGTTGAAGAGGTTCCTCTGCGCGGAGGCGTGCCAGTCTCCGTGCTCGTCACGCCGCCGCCTGTAGTGCGCCATGGCCCCGGCTGAGGCCCGCAGCGCAGAGAACGCCCACAGGTAGCCGGCATGGTTGAGCCGGTCGTTCTTCACCCACCGCCGCGTGACGCTCGACTTCTTCCCGGACGCCCGCGTGATGGGTGAAGAGCCTGCATAGGCTTTCAGGCCGCGGGCGTCGGCGAACCGTGTGCGGTCGTCTCCGATCTCGGCGAGCACCCGGGCGCCGAGCTGGACACCGAGCCCGGGGAAGCTAGTGATCACTTCGGCGTCCGGGTGCTGAGGGAAAGCTTCCTCCACCGCCTCGGCGAGCTCGTCGGCGGCGGCGCAAGCGGCCGTGAGCTGGAGGAGGAGGGCAAGCATCTGCTTGCCGAGCGCGTCCTCGACCAGAAGCGGCTGGTGAGCCCAGTCGGCCCGGAAGACCTGGCGGAGCCGCTCGGCCTCGGCCTCAATCCCGCGCTGGCGGCCGGCCCGCTTGAGCGCGGCGGCGATCTGCGTGCGCGTCAGCCGAGCCGCCCGGGCCGGAGTCGGGGCGGCCTTGAGGAGTTCTCGGGCCTCGGGGCGGCACAGGCCGTTCTTCCACGGCTCGAAAGCGGCCAAGGCGGACGGGTAGTACTCGCGCAGAAGCGAACGGAGCTGGTTGGCCGTCTGCTGCCGGTTCCAGACCACATCCTGCTGAGCCCGGGCCAGGACAGCAATCGCGCGGGCCAGGTCGCTGTCGCCCGGCAGGGACCGGTGGGCGTACATGTCCGTCCGGAGGATGTTCGCCAGCACCAGGGCGTCGCCGGGATCGGACTTCTTCCGACTGACGCTGTGCCGGTCGCGGTAGCGGGCGGCCGCCATCGGATTGATCGCAAAGACCTGCCGCTTCCCCGTCCGCAGAACGGCGACCAGCAGGCCGCGGGACGTCTCAATCGCCACCGGGATCGGGGCGTCCTCGGTGTCGCCGTACTCGGCGAGCAGGTCCAGCAGGATCCGGTAGCCGGCCGCGTCGTCGGTGATGTGGCGCTTGGCCAGCAGCTGGCCGGAGTCGTCGACCAGGGCAACGTCGTGGGTTCGTTCGGCCCAGTCGATTCCGCAGTAGATCAAGTTGCTCCTCCCCTTGAGCATGGGCTGTTTGCGCTGGTCACGAGCGCATGCGGGCCACGCAGCGACCTAATTCCAGGACTCGACCAGAGGTCGGTCCGCCACCTCGCTAGCCGTTCGTGGCACCAGCGCGCCACGCGGGCCTCGGTCTATGCAGGAGCTCGGACGGGCTCGGGCGTTTCGAGAGGTCACCGTGCGGCGGGCTCGCACCACGAAGATCAACGAGAAAGCTCAGCAGCAGGTGGTGGCGGCCGAGAAGGCGCCGAACGCCGCCGCTCTGACAGGAGGCATGCAGGCCGGGTGTGTGAAAGGCATCCGCCCGGCACCCCCGCGACCGCCACCACAAGCACGAGGACCGTCCGCACGGTCTAACCGGAGGCCTCACAAGCCCAGCTCCATGAAGGCATCACGATCCCCAGCACTCGAACAACCCCCATGGGACATGGGCCTCACGGAGATCCTTCAGAAGGAATTAGGTGTGTGATGGTCTTGGCGTGGGTGCTGGAAAGCGTGTTCCGCAGCCCGGTGAGCGGGCAGGCTGGCGCCGGTGGTTGGCGGTGGGTGGTCATGCGGCGAGGGCGAGGTTGTGCAGGTGGGCCACGGCCTGGACCGTGTGATGAAGTTTGTCGCCGCGTTGCTGGCAGTCACGGAGGATCTTGTAGTTCTTCATCCGGCCGATGACATGTTCCACCCGGGCACGGACCTTGCGGTGGGCCGCGTTGTCTTCTTCCTCGCCTTTCAGCAAGGGCCTGCCGGGGGCGTTTGAGGTGGGGGACGATCAGGCCGGTTCTGATGTAGGCGCCGTCTCCGAGCACGGTCACACCCTCGCAGGATGCCGCCAGGCCGGAAGCCCGCCACGCGCGGGCATCGGCCGTGGTGCCGGGCACCGGCCGGCCGGTGGCCACCACCAGGCGGGTATCCGCGTCCACGATGACCTGCACGTTCGCGGAGAACCGGTAGGTGCAGCTGGACGCGGACACACGGCGGTCCCGCACCGGGATCAACGTCCCGTCCACGATCCACAGCCGTTCGACCGCACTCTCAGCGGGCCGGACGGGCTCCAGCGCGAGCAACGGTCCCAGCCGCTGGATCACCCGGCACACGCCCGCCGACGGGACACCGAACAACACAGCGACCTGCCGCATGGTGAGGTTCGTGCGGTAGTACACGGCCACCAGCAGCACCCGCTCCGACAGCGGCAGAGCCCACGGCCGACCAACCCGCGGCCCGTCACCGCCCCGCAAGCCGTACCCGTCCGACCTGTCCGATGCTCGCTGGGCCCTGATCGAACCCACACTGACGACCTGGCGGGCGGAGCGGCAGAAGACCTCGCTCAACCTGGGCGGCAGGGTCGCCGACCTGCGGGAAGTCCTCAACGCGATCCTCTACGTCAACCGCACCGGCATCGCCTGGCGCTATCTCCCGCACGACTTCCCGGCCCACACCACCGTCTTCTCGCACTTCAGCGTCTGGACCGCCGACGGCACCATCGAGAAGATCGGCGTCCGCCTGCACCAGCTGGTGCGCGAGAAAGAAGGACGCGACCCCGAGCCCACCGCCTGCGTCATCGACTCCCAGAACGTGAAGACCGCCCACACCGTCCCCACCGACACCCAGGGCATCGACGCGGGCAAGAAGATTGTCGGCCGCAAACGCAGCATCGGCACCGACGCTCTGGGGTTCCTGCTGCTGGTCATGGTCACTGCGGCCAGCGTTTCCGACAACGAGGCCGTCAAACAGCTCCTGACCCGCACCGCGGCTACCCACCCCACGATCACCAAGGCCTGGGTCGACACCGGCTACAACGATGACGTAGTCGCCCTCACCCAGGCCGACGAGAGCTTCACGGAGACCAGGTGCCCAGGTCGCGAGGATCTCGAGTGTCTCGTCGACGTACCGCCAGGCCGTGGACTCCGATACCCCGAAGCCGGCCCCGACCTGCGCGAATGTCTCGTTCTTCCGAAGATGCGCCAGCACCAGCGGGGCCTGCTTGAAGCAGCCCAGCTTCCGCCAGGGCGACTTCAGCTCACTCCGGCGGGCGTGGATCAGCCACGAGACATGCTCGACCGGCTCATGCGGGACATCGAGCGTGGCAGGATAAGCGACCAACAGGGCCCCTTGGACGCCGGTGTGTTGAGTGGAATCACCACGCCAACGACAAGGGGCCCTGCCACGTCACCCGCCACCCCACCTGACCAGCCATTTCACCCTTCAAGAACCGGGATGAAAGAGGCTCACTGAACCTCTTTCAACCTGGCGCTGGAGGGTGAAACGGCCTGGTCAGAAGGGGGTGTGACGACGCGAGGCTCCTGGCCGTTGCGCTGGTGTTCTCACGCACCGCGCTTCGTCCGAGGAGCCTCGCTTG
>NZ_RBAM01000026.1 GCF_003626645.1 Streptomyces klenkii
GAGCTGGAAGTATGCCGCCCGCTCAGCGGTCAGCTTCTTCCGTCCCTGCGGCCTCCGGTCCCCCCGGATCTGGTGGTCCATCGCATCCCCTGAGCTGGGGTGTTGCGACGACCACTAGAACGGAAGTCCTTGCGCCGGGGGCCCTTTTACGTGGTGCTCTTAGCGGACGTCGCCCATCAGGCCCTCGATCCGCTTGCGGGACATCCACACCGCGAAGCCGGCCAGGGTGGCGGCCGCCGCCTGTCCGAGGATCACGGCGGAGCCGTTGAGGTCGACACCCGCCTCCGTCAGCAGCGACATCGTGCAGTCACCCGCGGTCACCGCGAGGAACCAGACACCCATCATCTGGCTCGCGTACTTCTGCGGCGCCATCTTCGTGGTCAGCGACAGACCGACCGGGGAGAGGCACAGCTCACCCATGGTCTGGATGCCGTAGATCATCAGCAGCCAGGCGGGGGTGACCTTCGTGCCGTCCGAGGCCATCGCCATCGGGATGGCGAAGACGAAGAACGAGGCACCGATGATGACCATGGCCATCGAGAACTTCACCGTGGTGCTGGGCTCGCGGTCACGGCGGGCCAGCATCAGCCACATCGACGCGAAGATCGGCGCGATGGCCATGACCCACAGCGGGTTCACCGACTGGAACCAGGTCGACGGGAAGCCGATGCCGAAGACGTTGTCCGTGGTCTTCTTCTCGGCGAAGGTCGACATCGTCGAGCCCGCCTGGTCGAAGATCATCCAGAACACGGCGGCGGCGACGAAGAACCAGATGTAGCCGCTGACCTTGGTCTGCTCGTTCGCGGTCAGGTCCTTGTCGCGCTTGATGCGGGTCAGGACCGTGATCGGGACGATCAGGCCGACCAGCGCGAGCGGGATCGTGGCCCACTTCTGCGTGAAGTGACCCGTGCCGCCGACGATGCCGTAGAAGGCGACGGCGACGGCCAGCCAGAGGGCGACCTTCATGAGCGTCGACTTGCGCTCGGCGGCCGTCAGCGGCTTCGGGACGACGCTGCTCTGCGGGCTGAGGTGGCGGGTGCCCCACAGGAAGAAGAGCAGGCCGAGACCCATGCCGACCGCGGCGATCGCGAAGCCCAGGTGCCAGTTGACCTTCTGGCCGACGGTGCCGATGACCAGCGGCGCCGCGAAGGCACCGGTGTTCACACCGATGTAGAAGATCGTGAAGCCGCCGTCGCGGCGCGGGTCCTGCGGGCCGTCGTAGAGATGGCCGACCATCGTGGAGATGTTGGCCTTCAGCAGGCCCGAACCGATCGCCACCAGCGCGAGGCCGGCGAAGAAGGTCGGCTTGCCCGGAACGGCCAGGGTCAGGTGACCGGCCATGATGACGCCCGCCGCGATGGCGACCGTCTTGCGCGGGCCCCAGACGCGGTCGCCGAACCAGCCGCCGGGCATGGCCAGCAGGTAGACCATCGCCACGTAGACGGAGTAGATGGCCACCGAGCTCGCCTCGGGCATGGCCAGACCGCCGCCCTGGCTGTCGGGCTTCGCGTCCGGGCCGCCTGCGATCAGGTAGACGACGAGGAGGGCGCGCATGCCGTAGTAGCTGAAGCGCTCCCACATCTCCGTCATGAAGAGGGGGGCCAGGCCGCGGGGGTGGCCGAGGAAGGTCTTGCCGCCGGAAACGGGAGAGGTCTTCTCCTGCTGGGCCGCACCCTTCGTCAGGCTGGACGCCATGTCGATCCTTGTGTGCTCGGGACGCGCCGCTTGCAGCTGCTACGCGCCCGGGTGGGGGTTGGCCGGCACCGGTACCGCGCCGCCCGCCCCACGTCCAAGGGGCTCGCTCTCTCCTCCAAGGGAGCGAAAGGACAGCCGTCACCGGGATCCACGCCCTCGCGCACCTTCGCGCGACGGACCCGGCCGCCAGGTCATTCACTGTGTAACAAGACTGGGGTATCCAGTCCTCGGTACGACAGAGGCCTTCGGCGCGCCGAGAACGATCCGAAAGGCCCCCTTGTAGCTACAGACGTCTGGTCACCATACGTCACACCCCGCCCGCAAACGGAAGGAGTTGAGACGCGGATCACACCGCCCCGGGGAACCGTTCGGGCACCTCTAAAGGTCTGTACCGGGCTGTCAAGGGTTGCCGCGGGTAGCCGCCGGTACGCCTCTGACGTGGGCCCGCGCGGACTACCATCACTGCATGACCCGAGTACTGCTCGCCGAGGATGACGCGTCCATCTCGGAGCCGCTCGCACGCGCACTGCGCCGCGAGGGGTATGAGGTGGAGGTGCGAGAAGACGGTCCCACGGCGCTGGACGCCGGGCTCAAGGGAGGGGTGGACCTGCTCGTCCTCGACCTCGGGCTGCCCGGCATGGACGGACTGGAGGTCTGCCGCCGGCTGCGCACCGAAGGCCACGGCTTCCCGGTCCTCGTACTGACCGCCCGCGCGGACGAGGTGGACACCGTCGTCGGCCTGGACGCCGGCGCCGACGACTACGTCACCAAGCCCTTCCGTCTCGCCGAACTGCTGGCCCGCGTCCGGGCCCTGCTGCGGCGCGGCACCGTGGAGGCCCACCAGCAGCCGCCCGCCACGCACGGCGTGCGCATCGACGTCGAGTCGCACCGCGCCTGGATGGGCGACGAGGAACTCCAGCTGACGGCGAAGGAGTTCGACCTGCTGCGGGTGCTCGTCCGGGACGCCGGGCGCGTGGTCACCCGCGATCAGCTGATGCGCGAGGTCTGGGACACCACGTGGTGGTCCTCCACCAAGACCCTCGACATGCACATCTCCTGGCTGCGCAAGAAGCTCGGCGACGACGCGGCCAACCCCCGCTACATCGCCACCGTGCGGGGCGTCGGGTTCCGCTTCGAGAAGAGCTGAGTCCGGCCGCCGCGCGGGCCGTGCCGACGGCCCGCGCGGCGGGGGCCAGCGTTCGTACCACCCGCCCCGGAGGGCAACCCGTGCGCCGCCGACTGATCAATTCCACGCTCGCCGTCGTCCTCGTCGTGATCGCCGTCTTCGGCATCTCGCTCGTCATCGTCGAGACCCGCACGATCGAGAGCAGCGCCCAGGAGAGCGTGCAGTCCGAGGCCGTACGGCTCGTCAGCATCGTCGACAGCCGGCTGGTCGGGGGCGAGCGGGTCGAGTCCGGGGTGCTCAGCGAGCAGATCACCGCCGACCGGTACGCCCGGATCGAGATCCCCGGGCGCGCGCCGATCGAGATCGGCGACCGGCCCGAGGGCGGTGTCATCGCCAATACGCAGAAGGGCGACCACGGCGAGCTCGTCCGCGTCGAGGAGTCCCGCTCCACGGTCAGCCGCGAGGTCGGCCGCACGCTGCTGGTGATCCTCGCGGTGGCGCTGCTCGCCGTGGTCGCCGCCGTCTTCCTGGCCGTACGGCAGGCCAACCGGCTCACCGCGCCGCTCACCGACCTCGCCGAGACCGCCGAGCGGCTCGGCTCCGGCGACCCCAGGCCCCGCCACCGCCGCTACGGGGTGCCCGAGCTGGACCGGGTCGCCGACGTCCTGGACAGCAGCGCCGAGCGGATCGCGCGGATGCTCACCGCCGAGCGGCGGCTGGCCGCGGACGCCTCGCACCAGCTGCGGACGCCGCTGACGGCGCTGTCCATGCGGCTGGAGGAGATCACGCTCACCGACGAGCCGGAGACGGTCAAGGAAGAGGCGACGATCGCCCTCACCCAGGTCGAGCGGCTCACCGACGTCGTCCAGCGGCTCCTCACCAATTCCCGCGACCCCAAGTCCAGCTCGGCCGTCACCTTCGACCTGGACGAGGTCATCAAGCAGCAGATCGAGGAGTGGCGGCCCGCCTCGCGCAGCGAGGGCCGCGCCATCGTGCGCTCGGGCAAGCAGGGGCTGCGGGCCGTCGGCACGCCGGGCGCGGTCGCCCAGGTCCTCGCCACCCTCATCGAGAATTCGCTGATGCACGGCGACGGCACGGTCGCCCTGCGGACGCGCGTCACCGGCAACCAGGCGGTCGTGGAGGTCACCGACGAGGGGCCCGGAGTGCCGCCGGACCTCGGCGCGCGGGTCTTCGAGCGCACCGTCAGCGGGCGGAACTCCACCGGGCTGGGGCTCGCGGTCGCCCGGGACCTCGCGGAGGCCGACGGCGGCCGCCTGGAGCTCCTCCAGGCGAACCCCCCGGTGTTCGCCCTCTTCCTCAGCCGCGAATCCGAAGAGCCGGACATCCACATCCCGGGCTGACGCTACTTGCGGGCGTCCACCCGCGCCTCGGCATCGGCTGCCAGGAACGATTCCGCAGTCTCCACGGCCTGGGCGCGGAAGACCCACGTGCGGTAGGACCAGAAGCGGAAGACCGTTCCTATCCCCAGTCCGATCACGTTCTTCGCGATGTTGTCCGCGAGCGGGGACGTCAGGCCGAAGCCGTAGTGCGAGAGCGCCAGGATGCCGTTCTCGATGATCAGCCCGGCGCCGCTGAACAGCAGGAACAGGCTCATCTCGCGGCTGCGCCGGCTCCGGTCGCAGTCGCGGTAGGTCCAGTACCGGTTGCCGACGTAGTTCGTGGCGATGGCCACGGCCGTGGCGATCACGCCCGAGCGGACCACCGCGAGGTGGAACCCGTGGACACAGATGTTGAAGACGATGAAGTTGACCACGAACCCGATGGCCCCGACCGCGCCGAACTTCGCGATTTCGCGGGCCACCCGCTCCAGCCGGGAACGCACTGTGCGCCGTTGACTCATGAGATCGTCAGGCTCCGTTTAATGGGCGTCGTGGGGGCGTGGGGCAGCTTTCATGCTAGCGAGCGGGCTCGGCGGCCGATGGACGGAGTCGGTGAACGTGAGACGAACGGGAGTCATATCGGCCATCGGGGCAGACACCGCCTTTTCGGATGATCCTCCGAACGCAGTCCGGGGCGGTTCCCTCGTACGGATACCCTGGGGGCGTGACGTTTCCGGTAGTCGGCATGGTCGGCGGCGGCCAGCTCGCCCGCATGACCCACGAGGCGGGCATCCCCCTCGGCATCAAGTTCAAGCTGCTCAGCGATACTCCGCAGGACTCGGCGGCCCAGGTGGTCAGCGACGTCGTCATCGGCGACTACCGCGACCTGGAAACCCTTCGTGCTTTCGCACAAGGGTGTGACGTGATCACCTTCGATCACGAGCACGTTCCGACCGAGCACCTCCGGGCCCTGGAGGCCGACGGCATCCCCGTCCGCCCCGGGCCCGACGCATTGGTGCACGCCCAGGACAAGGGCGTGATGCGGGCGAAGCTCGACGCGATCGGAGTGCCGTGCCCCCGGCACCGCCTCGTCGAGGACCCCGCCGATGTGGAGCGCTTCGCCGCCGAAGGCGACGGCTTCCCCGTCGTCCTGAAGACGGTGCGCGGCGGATACGACGGAAAGGGGGTTTGGATCGTCCGCAGCGCAGAAGAGGCGAGTGAGCCCTTCCGCGCCGGCGTGCCCGTCCTCGCCGAGGAGAAGGTCGCCTTCGTCCGCGAGCTCGCGGCCAACGTCGTCCGCTCCCCGCACGGCCAGGCCGTCTCGTACCCCGTCGTCGAGTCCGTCCAGGTCGACGGCGTGTGCGACACGGTGATCGCCCCCGCGCCCGGCCTCTCCGCCGAGCTGTCCGCGCAGGCGCAGCAGCTCGCGCTCAAGGTCGCCAAGGAGCTCGGCGTCGTCGGGCACCTCGCCGTGGAGCTGTTCGAGACCGCCGACGGCCGCATCCTCGTCAACGAGCTCGCGATGCGCCCGCACAACTCCGGCCACTGGACCCAGGACGGCGCGGTCACCTCGCAGTTCGCCAACCACGTGCGCGCCGTGCTCGACCTGCCGCTCGGCGACCCCCGCCCGCGCGCCAAGTGGACCGTCATGGCCAACGTGCTCGGCGGTGACTATCCCGACATGTATTCCGCGTACCTCCATTGCATGGCACGCGACCCGGGCCTGAAGATCCATATGTACGGCAAGGACGTCAAGCCCGGTCGCAAGGTCGGACACGTCAACACCTACGGCGACGATCTGGCGGATGTGCGCGAGCGCGCGAGCCACGCCGCCGGATATCTGCGAGGAACGATCACGGAATGACTGCCTCCCCCGTCGTCGGCATCGTCATGGGCTCCGACTCCGACTGGCCCGTCATGGAAGCCGCGGCCCAGGCCCTGGACGAGTTCGAGGTCCCCTACGAGGTCGACGTCGTCTCCGCGCACCGCATGCCGCGCGAGATGGTCGCCTACGGGGAGCGGGCCGCCGGCCGCGGCCTCAAGGCGATCATCGCGGGCGCGGGCGGCGCCGCCCACCTGCCCGGCATGCTGGCCTCCGTCACGCCCCTGCCGGTCATCGGCGTGCCCGTGCCGCTGAAGTACCTGGACGGCATGGACTCCCTGCTGTCCATCGTCCAGATGCCCGCCGGCGTGCCCGTCGCCACGGTCTCGGTCGCCGGCGCCCGCAACGCCGGCCTGCTGGCCGTCCGCATGCTCGCCGCGCACGACGGCGACCTGCTCGCCCGCATGGAGCACTTCCAGGAAGAGCTCAACGAACAGGCCACCGACAAGGGCCGGCGCCTGCGCGCGAAGGTGCAGGGCGGCGCGGGCTTCGGATTCGGCAAGTGACCACCGGGGACAGCACCGGGGAACAGGATCAGGGAGCGACGATGACGGAGCAGCTGCTGGAACGCGCCCGCGGGCTCCTCGCCGCCCACCCCGTCGTCGACGGCCACAACGACCTGCCCTGGGCGCTGCGCCAGCAGGTCCGCTACGACCTCGACCGGCGCGACATCGCCGCGGACCAGAGCGCCACCGGGCTCCACACCGACCTGCCGCGGCTGCGGGCGGGCGGGGTCGGGGCCCAGTTCTGGTCGGTGTACGTCCGCACGGACCTGGCCGGGGACGAGGCCGTCAGCGCCACGCTCGAACAGATCGACGTCGTACGGCAGCTGGCCGACCGCTACCCCGGCGACCTGCGGCTCGCCTTCACCGCCGACGACATGGAGGCGGCCCGCGCCGAAGGGCGCATCGCCTCCCTGATGGGCGCCGAGGGCGGGCACAGCATCAACTGCTCCCTGGCCACGCTGCGGGCGCTGCACCGGCTCGGCGTGCGCTACATGACCCTCACCCACAACGACAACGTCCCGTGGGCCGACTCCGCCACGGACGTCCCCGCGGTGGGCGGGCTGACGCGCTTCGGCGAGGAGGTCGTGCGCGAGATGAACCGGGTCGGCATGCTCGTCGACCTCTCGCACGTCTCCGCCGACACGATGCGGGACGCGCTGCGCGTGAGCGAAGCACCGGTGATCTTCTCGCACTCGTCGGCGCGGGCGGTCTGCGACCACCCGCGCAACGTGCCGGACGACGTGCTCGGCGCGCTCGCCGCGAACGGGGGCGTGGCCATGGCCACGTTCGTCCCCAAGTTCATCCTGCCCGCGGCCGTCGCCTGGACGAAGGCCGCCGACGAGAACCTGCGCGCGCACGGCCTGCACCACCTGGACACCTCGCGGCGGGCGATGGAGCTCCACGGCGCCTTCGAGACGGAGCACCCGCGGCCGCTCGCCACGGCGGCGACGGTCGCCGACCACCTCGACCACATGCGCGAGGTCGCCGGCGTCGACCACATCGGCATCGGCGGCGACTTCGACGGCACGGCCTTCACCCCGGCCGACCTCGCCGACGTCGCCGGCTACCCCAACCTCATCGCCGAACTCCTGCGGCGCGGCTGGTCCGACACGGACCTGGCCAAGCTCACGTGGCAGAACGCGGTACGGGTGCTGCGGGCCGCGGAGGACGTGGCGCGGGACGCGTCCGCGGTACGGGGCCCGTCGATCGCGACGATCGACGTCCTGGACGGCCCGCCCGCCGCCTGAGCGAGCTGTGAGGCCTCGCCTCCGGCCCCGCTACGCGCGCGGGCGGCCCATCGCGCGGAACGTCCAGCCCGCCCCGCGCCACGCGGCGGCGTCCAGTGCGTTGCGGCCGTCGATGAGGTGGCGTTCGGCGACGACGGCGCCGAACGCCTCCGGGTCGAGCTCCCGGAACTCGCCCCACTCCGTCAGGTGCAGCACCACCCGCGCGCCCCGGCACGCCTCCAGCGCGCTCGGCGCGTAGGCGAGGGTGGGGAAGAGGCGGCGCGCGTTCTCCATGCCCTTCGGGTCGTAGACCGTGACCTGGCCGCCCTGGAGGTGGATCTGCCCGGCGACGTTGAGCGCGGGGGAGTCGCGGACGTCGTCCGAGTCCGGCTTGAACGTCGCGCCGAGGACGGCGACCCGCTGTCCGAGGAAGCTGCCGCCGACCGCCTCGCGCGCCAGCTCCACCATGTGTGCGCGGCGGCGCATGTTGATGGAGTCGACCTCGCGGAGGAAGGTCAGCGCCTGGTCGGCGCCCAGCTCACCGGCCCGCGCCATGAAGGCGCGGATGTCCTTGGGCAGGCAGCCGCCGCCGAAGCCGACGCCGGCGCGCAGGAACTTCTTGCCGATGCGGTCGTCGTGCCCTATGGCCTCGGCCAGCTTCACGACGTCGCCGTCGGCGGCCTCGCACACCTCGGCCATGGCGTTGATGAAGGAGATCTTCGTGGCGAGGAAGGAGTTCGCGGCGGTCTTGACCAGCTCGGCGGTCGGGTAGTCGGCGACGACGAACGGCGCGCCGTCCCCGATCGGCCCGGCGTACACCTCGCGCAGCAGCTTCTCGCCCCGCTCGCCGGCGACGCCGACGACGATGCGGTCGGGGTGCAGCGTGTCCTGGACGGCGAAGCCCTCGCGCAGGAACTCGGGGTTCCAGGCCAGCTCGACCTCGTCGCCGGCCGGGGCCAGCTCGGTGAGCAGCCGGGCGAGCCGGGCGGCGCTGCCGACCGGGACGGTGGACTTGCCGACGACGAGCGCGGGCCGGTGCAGCACGGCGGCGAGGGAGCTGACGGCGGCGTCGACGTAGGACATGTCGCACGCGTACTCGCCGTGCTTCTGCGGGGTGTTCACGCAGACGAAGTGGACGTCGCCGAACTCGCCGACCTCCTCCCAGGAGGTCGTGAAGCGCAGCCGCCCGGTCGAGCCGTCCAGCCCGGCGACGTGCTTCTGGAGCAGTTCCTCCAGGCCCGGCTCGTACATCGGGACCTTGCCGCGCCCGAGCATCTCGATCTTCCCGGGGTCCACGTCGAGGCCCAGCACCTCGAAGCCGAGCTCGGCCATGGCCGCGGCATGCGTCGCGCCGAGGTAGCCGGTGCCGATCACGGTGATCCTGGGGGCCATGCGTGCTCCATGTGCTGACGGGCGGGACTGCGGTGCCCGAGCATAGTCGGGCCCCGAGCAGGGAAGGAGCGGGGTGAGGGCCGTAGCGGCGGGGGCCGTGCGGCGCTGTCGGCAAGCTCACGTAGTCCGTGTCCCGGGGCCGCCCCTAGAATCTGGGTTACTAAACGGTAGTTAACTCTCAGGGGAGTACGCCTTGGCGGGAAACACGGACTTCGACCTCTACCGGCCGTCCGAGGAGCACGACGAGCTGCGCAAGGTCGTGCGCCAGCTTGCCGAGGAGAAGATCGCCCCGCACGCCGCCGACGTGGACGAGCAGGCCCGCTTCCCCCAGGAGGCCCTGGACGCCCTCGTCGCCACCGACCTGCACGCCGTGCACGTCCCCGAGGAGTACGGCGGCGCCGGCGCCGACGCCCTCGCCACGGTGATCGTCATCGAGGAGGTCGCCCGCGTCTGCGTGTCGTCCTCGCTGATCCCCGCCGTCAACAAGCTCGGTTCGCTGCCGGTCATCCTCTCCGGCTCCGAGGAGCTGAAGAAGAAGTACATGGGCCCGCTCGCCAAGGGCGACGCGATGTTCTCGTACTGCCTCAGCGAGCCCGACGCCGGCTCGGACGCGGCCGGCATGAAGACCCGCGCCGTGCGCGACGGCGACTTCTGGGTGCTCAACGGCGTCAAGCGCTGGATCACCAACGCCGGCGTCTCCGACTACTACACGGTCATGGCCGTGACGGACCCCGAGAAGCGCTCCAAGGGCATCTCGGCCTTCGTCGTCGAGAAGAGCGACGAGGGCGTCTCCTTCGGCGCCCCGGAGAAGAAGCTCGGCATCAAGGGCTCCCCGACCCGCGAGGTCTACCTCGACAACGTCCGCATCCCCGCCGACCGCATGATCGGC
Source organism: Streptomyces klenkii (assembly GCF_003626645.1). GTDB lineage: Bacteria > Actinomycetota > Actinomycetes > Streptomycetales > Streptomycetaceae > Streptomyces > Streptomyces klenkii. The sequence goes on from NZ_RBAM01000026.1 coordinate 10,057, forward strand.
GCGGAGGGCACGGGCTTCGCCACCGCGATGAAGACCCTGGACCACACCCGCATCACCATCGCGGCCCAGGCGCTCGGCGTCGCCCAGGGCGCCCTCGACTACGCCAAGGGCTACGTCCAGGAGCGCAAGCAGTTCGGCAAGCCGATCGGCGACTTCCAGGGCGTCCAGTTCATGCTGGCCGACATGGCGATGAAGATCGAGGCCGCCCGCCAGCTGACCTACGCGGCCGCCGCCAAGTCCGAGCGCGGCGACGCCGACCTCACCTTCCAGGGCGCCGCGGCCAAGTGCTTCGCCTCGGACGTCGCCATGGAGGTCACCACCGACGCCGTCCAGCTCCTCGGCGGCTACGGCTACACGCGGGACTACCCGGTGGAGCGGATGATGCGCGACGCCAAGATCACGCAGATCTACGAGGGCACGAACCAGGTCCAGCGCATCGTCATGGCGCGCAACCTGCCGAAGTAGCCGTCCACGGTCCGTACGGGGAGGGAAGGGTGCCCGGCACCCTTCCCTCCCCGTACGGACCTATGGGGCTGGCGGGCCGGCCGGGCGAGGACGACCCTGTACGGGAGGACGTCCGTAACCGCCCGCTGCCTGGAGGCTCCACCATGCCCGACGTCACCGGCCCGTACGCCCCCGGCACCCCCTGCTGGGTGGACCTCATGGTTCCCGACCAGCAGGCGGCGCTCGACTTCTACCGCGACCTCTTCGGCTGGCAGGGCCAGGTCGGGCCGGCGGAGACCGGCGGGTACGCGGTCTGCGAGCTGAACGGCAAGCCCGTCGCCGGGATCATGGCGGCGATGAACCCGGACGGCAGCAAGCCCGACCCGATGCCGCCGACCGTGTGGACCACCTATCTGGCGACCGCCGACGCGGACGCCACGCAGTCCCGGATCGTCAGCAACGGCGGCACGGTGATGATGCCCGCCATGGACGTCATGACCATCGGCCGGATGGCCGTGGCCGCCGACCCCACGGGCGCCGTCTTCGGGCTGTGGCAGGCGCGCGACTTCACGGGCGCGAAGGTCGTCAACGAGCCCGGTGCCGTGATCTGGAACGAGCTCAACACCAGCGACACCGCCACCGCCTCCGGCTTCTACGCCAAGGCGCTCGGCATCAAGGCGGCCCCCATGGAAGGGGCCACCGGCTACTTCTCGCTGGAGGTCGACGGCCGCATGGTCGGCGGTCTGCAAGGGCTGGCCAGCCTCGAGGGCATCCCCGAGGGGACGCCCTCGCACTGGCTGACGTACTTCTCCGTGGACGACACCGACAGCACGGTCGACGCGCTGGTGCGCGCCGGCGGCAACGTCCTCAAGCCGCCGTTCGACATGATGGCGGGCCGCATGGCCGTCGTGCAGGACCCGCAGGGCGGCACGTTCGCCGTCATCAACGCCACGCAGCCCGACGAATGACGCGGCAGGGCCGGCCGTAGGCCGGCCGTAGCCGGGGCGTCACTTGTCGGAGACGGTGACCTTCTGGTCCTTCTTCAGCTGCCCGAAGAGCTGGTTGGCCTTGGCCATGTCCCACTTCACGGCCACGCCGTCGCTCGGCGTGGGCAGGTTCGCGGTGGCGATGGGCACGGTCATCTGCTGCCCGTCGCCGCCCGTGACGCCCTTCATCGCCCAGAACATGTCCATCAGGTCGAACAGCCCCATGTCCTTGTCGACGATGAGCGTGTCGAGGCCCGAGCCGATCACCGGGTAGAGGCGGAAGGGGTTGAGGACGGTCGAGGGCGAGGCGGCCTGCTTCGCGAGCGTGTTCAGGAACTTCTGCTGGTTGCGCATGCGGCCCAGGTCCTGGTCGGCCTCCTGGTGGCGCTGGCGGACGAACGCCAGCGACTGGGCGCCGTTCAGCTCCTGGCAGCCCGCCTTGAAGTCCGCGCCCGAGTCCCGGTCCTTCAGCGGCTTGTCCAGGCACATCTCGACGCCGCCCAGTGCGTCGACCAGGTTGCGGAAGCCGCCGAAGCCGATCTCCGCGTAGTGGTCGATGTGCAGGCCCGTGTTGAACTCGATCGTCTGCGCCAGCAGCTCCGGGCCGCCGTCCGAGTACGCCTGGTTGAGCTTGTGGGTGGACTTCGGGAACTGCTTGCCGGACTTCCGGCCCGTGAAGGCGGGGATGGTGACCCACGAGTCGCGCGGCAGGCTCAGCATCGTGGTGCCGTTGTCGCCGGTGTGCAGGATCATCATCGAGTCGGTGCGCTTGCCGTCGGCCGACCCCGTGTGCAGTTCCTTCTTGTCCTCGTCCGACAGGCCCTCGCGGCTGTCGGAACCGACGATCAGGTAGTTCGTGCCCTCGCCGCCCGCCGGCCGGTCCTTGACCTTGCTCAGGTCCACCTCGGTGCGGAGCTTCGAGTCGGCCCAGAAGTACGTGCCGACCGAGACCGCGAGCAGCACGGCGAGGAAGGTCACCAGGCCGACCGTGATGCGCTTGCGCCAGTTCGGGCGGGTGGTGCGCCGGGGCCGCCCGCCGGTGCCGGGGCCGCCCGGGCCCCCCGGACCGCCCGGTCCGTTCGGGGCGCCGCGGCCGTAGACCTGTCCGGTGTTGTATCCGTCACTGTCGTGGCGGCCGTAGCCGTCACCGGGGCCGCCCTGGCCGACGACGCGGTGACCGCCGGCGACGGGGGCCCCGTCGTAGCCCTGGGGCGGGCTGTACTGCTGCGGCGGCGCGGGACGCCGCCGCACGTGCGGCATGGCGCGCGCACCCTCGGGCTCCGCGCCCGCGCTGCCGCGCCCGTGCGCCTGCCGACGGTCCTCGCTCCGCCCACCGGGCCAATCGCTCATGCAGGAAGTGTGCCCCCTGAGCGAACGGACCGGCCGGTCGGCTACGTGTTCGGGGCGTGCCTGTTGCAGACCTGATGCAATCCTCCGGGCCGCACGCACCCGGCATACAGTGGTGGACATGACCATTCAGGACCGGAGCCCGGAGCAGATAGCCGGCAAGCCGACCTCCGCCGCCCGCACGACGCTCTCGCACATCATGACGGGCAGCGACACCAATCTGCTGGGCACCGTCCACGGCGGCGTGATCATGAAGCTGGTGGACGACGTCGCCGGCGCCGTGGCCGGCCGGCACTCCGGGGGCCCTGCGGTCACCGCCTCCATGGACGAGATGGCCTTCCTGGAGCCGGTCCGGGTGGGCGACCTCGTGCACGTGAAGGCTCAAGTGAACTGGACCGGGCGGTCCTCCATGGAGGTCGGCGTCCGGGTGCTCGCCGAGCGCTGGAACGAGTCGACGCCGGCGGTCCAGGTCGGCAGCGCGTACCTCGTCTTCGCGGCCGTCGACGAGAACGGGAAGCCGCGGGTCGTGCCGCCGGTGCTCCCCGAGACGGAGAAGGACCGGCGCCGCTACCAGGAGGCCCAGATCCGCCGCACGCACCGGCTGGCGCGCCGCCGGGCGATCAAGGAGCTGCGGGACGCACGGGCAGCCGAGGGCATCGAGGACTGACCCCGGTCACACGCCGCCCCCAGTCACACCCGGCTCACACCAGGCTTCTCTCCGGGCACAGCACCTTGTCCCCGGACACCGCCCCCGGGCGCGGGGCCTGCGGCTTCACCGGGCTTCCGGGGCTCACCGGGCTCACCGTCCTGAAGTCCGTGCCCACTGTCACCTTCATCAGCGGGCCCTGCCCCGCCACGGGCCGCAGCTCCGCGTCCGGCAGGGCCGACGCCAGCGTCCGGACCGCGTGGTCCCAGCGCGGGTCGTACTGGATCACCGTGCGCCGCACCGCCGGCCCCGGCGCGTCCGCGGGCTGCCCGGTCGTGGCGAAGCCCATGGCCCGCAGCGCGCGGTCCGTCTCACCCGCGAGGCCCCGCCGGCCGGAGCCGTTGTAGACCTGGATGCGGATCTGCCCCGGCGCCGCCTCCGACGGCAGCGGCGACGGCGCGGGGGAGGCCGGGAGCGCGGGCCCGGGCACGGGCGGCTTCGCGTCGTGGGCCTGCCGCTGCGGACGGGCCGACAGCGGCAGGTCCTCCCGTACGGCTTCGAAGAGCCGCCCGGCCGCGGCGTCGTCCCACTTCACCGTCGAGCCGACCCGCGGCACGGGATGGTTCGCGGACACCACCGGCACCGACACGAACTCCGCCGACGCCGGCGAGAGGTTCTTCATCGCCCGGCCGAGCCCGATCAGCGTCTCGCCGTCGAAGCCCCGGTCCGCCCGCACCGAGTCCAGCAGCGTCGCGGCGAGCTGCTGGAACTTCACGGGGTTCAGCAGCGCCCCGCCGTCCGTCGCCGTGTGCAGCAGCGCGGCCAGGAAGCGCTGCTGCCGCTGCATCCGGCCCAGGTCGGAGGCCCCGTCGAGGTGGCGGGAGCGGACGTACTGCAAGGCCTGCCCGCCGTTGAGGGTGCTCGTGCCGGGCGGCAGGTCGAGCCCGCTGTACGGGTCCTTCAGCGGCCGCGCCGAGCACACCTGCACCCCGCCCACCACGTCCACGGTCTTCATGAAGCTCGTGAAGTCGACCTCCAGGTAGTGATCCATGTGCACGCCGGTGAGCTGCTCCACGGTCCGCACGGTGAGCCCGGGCCCGCCCTCGGCGTAGGCGGCGTTCAGCTTCTGCGGGTGGGCGGGGCGCGGCCGGCCCGCCCGGTCGACGTGCGCGGGGATCTCGGCGTAGCTGTCGCGCGGCAGGCTGATCACGGAGACCCGGTCGCGGGCGGCGGACAGGTGCAGCAGCATCACCGTGTCGGTGCAGTGGCAGGCCGCGCCGCCCAGGTGGTAGCGCTCCCGCTCCGCGGGGTCGATCCGGTCCCGGGCGTCGGTGCCGACGAGCAGGATGTTCATGCCCTTGCTGGCGGCGACGGGCGGCCGGTTCGACAGGCCGCGGAAGGGGTCCACCCGGTCGATGCGGTGGTCGATGCCCGTCACCACCGCGTGCCCGAGGCCGCTCGCCGCCAGGACGACCGTGGCGCCGCACACGGCGAGGCGCAGCCCCCAGCGCGGCCGGCGGGGCGCGCTGTGGCGGGCCCGGCCGGAGGAGGTGCTCGGGTCCGGTGCGGTCATGGCGGGCCTCCACGGCGGACGACGGGGCGGGCAGGCGGCCGGAACCGGCGCCCGGGCCGGACAGCCCGGACGGGCCGGACAAGCCGGAACAGGGAGGGCAAACGTAGGTCAATACGATCAGCAGTCCGCGTGTCCACGCCGTCCGGAGGCGCGCTGCCACCCGGGCGGGAGCGTTCGTTCCGCCATTAGCGGTAACGTGACGGACGACTCCGTCGGCTTCCCCCATCCGTCCGGGGGGACCCCGTATCCCCGAGGAACCATGTCCGAACAGCAGCCGCCCGCCGTTTCCGTGATCATGCCGGTGCTCAATGAGGAGCGGCATCTGCGCACGTCAGTGCGGCACATCCTGGAGCAGGACTACGCCGGCGAGCTGGAGGTGGTGATCGCCCTCGGCCCGTCGACGGACCGTACGGACGAGATCGCCGCCGAGCTCGTGCGCGAAGACCCGCGGGTTCACACGGTGCCGAACCCCACCGGCCGGACGCCCGCCGCCCTCAATGCCGCGATCAAGGCGTCCCGCCACTCGATCGTGGTGCGCGTGGACGGCCACGGCATGCTGTCGCCGAACTACATCGCGACGGCCGTGCGCCTGCTCGACGAGACGGGCGCGCAGAACGTCGGCGGCATCATGCACGCCGAGGGGGAGAACGCCTGGGAGCAGGCCGTCGCCGCGGCGATGACCTCGAAGATCGGCGTCGGCAACGCCGCGTTCCACACCGGCGGCGCCGCCGCCCCGGCCGAAACCGTGTATCTGGGCGTCTTCCGGCGCGAGGCGCTGGAGCAGCAGGGCGGGTACAACGAGGAGTTCATCCGCGCTCAGGACTGGGAGCTGAACTTCCGGATCCGCGAGGCGGGCGGGCTGATCTGGTTCTCGCCGGAGCTGAAGGTCTCCTACCGGCCGCGCCCGAGCGTGAAGGCGCTGGCCAAGCAGTACAAGAACTACGGCCGCTGGCGCCACGTCGTGGCCCGCTACCACCAGGGCTCGATCAACCTGCGCTACCTCGCCGCGCCGACCGCCGTCGTGGCCATCGCCGCGGGCGTCGTGGTGGGCGCCGCGGTCACCCCGTGGGGCCTGGTCGTGCCGGCCGGCTACCTGGCGGCGATCACCGCCGGTTCGGTGCCCGCGGGCAAGGGCCTGCCGCTGAAGGCGCGGGCACAGATCCCGCTCGCGCTGGCCACGATGCACATGTCCTGGGGGTTCGGCTTCCTGACCAGCCCGCGGTCGCTGGCGAAGAAGGTCATCGCCAGCCGCCGGGAGCCGGTGCGCTCCGCCTGACCATGCTCCGCTGAAGGGCTGGACGAACGAAGGGCCGGACGATTCCGTCCGGCCCTTCACGCGTGCTCAGAAACGATTCGCCTCAGAAACGATTCAGCGAGTTCACCTTCATGCACGCGGAGGTGTCGTTGCCGTTGAGCGGGTCCGAGCTCTCGGGGGCCTTGTCGTCGGCTTCCTTCTTCGGCTTGTCGTCCTGGGGGCCGTCCTCGCCCTGGGCCTTGTCGCCGCTGGGCTTCCCGGGCTTCGAGCCCTTGCCGTCCTTGCCGTCCTTCGCACCCTTGCCGTCCGGGGCGGCGGCGTCCTCGGCCTTCGGGTACGTGGTCCCCTTGCGCCAGTCCCCGCCGATCACCAGCGTCAGCCCGTCGACCGCCGTGGACATCCGCACCGCCCGCTCCGGCAGCCCGAGGGCCTTGGCCAGCGCCTCGGCGTCGGCGCGCTGGGACGTCTTCGCGTAGCTGAGCGTCGTGTCGGCCTGGGCGCGCGGCGTCGAGTCCGAGGTGGCCTTGGTGAAGCCCTGCTGGACGAGCGCCGCGGCGATGTCGGCGCCCCGGCCGGTGACCACGGGCTGGGTGGCGGTGCCGGTGCCGTTGAAGACCGTCACCGCGATGGAGCCCTTGGGGGAGGCCGGCGCGGAGGGCCCGGCGCCCTTGTCGTTCTTCTTCGGGTCCTTGCCGTCGAGCGCGATGTCCCGGCGGACGAGCGAGAACAGCTGCTCCGCGTCGCCCGGCTTGGGGATGACGTGCGCGTCCGGGTCCCACGGGTCGGACACCCACGGCATGGTGGTCATGGTGATCCGGCCGGACGGCACGCGCTTGATGTCGTCGGCGAGGTCGTAGAGCTTCTTGACCGAGCCGAGGTCCTTGTCGACGGTGAGCGCCTTGGTGGCGGCCTCGGCGAGGTCGGTGAGCTTGTCCGGGTCGCTGAGCTTGGTGCCGGCCTTGAGCTGGCGGACCATCGCGTTCATGTACATGTGCTGGGCGTGGGTGCGGCCGATGTCGCTGCCGTCCTCGAAGCCGTGGCGCGTGCGCAGCCACTGCAGGGCCTGCTCGCCCTTGACGTTGTGGGTGCCCTTCTCCAGGCGCAGCCCGGACAGCTTGTCGTAGACGTTGTTGTCCACGCAGACCGGGACGCCGCCGACGGCGTCGGCCATGTTCACCACGCCCGCGAAGTCGATCATCATGAAGTGGTCGATGGGGACGCCGGTGAGCTCTTCCCAGGCGGCGACGGTGCAGCCGGGCCCGCCGTTCATCAGGCTGGTGTTGATGATCTGCCGGTTCGTCTCCTTGTAGACCGTCCCGTCCGCGGGGTCGGTGCACTTGGGGATCGTGACCCGGGTGTCGCGCGGGACGCTGATGACCGACATGTTGCTGCGGTCGGCCGAGACGTGGACGAGCATCTGCACGTCGGCGAGGGGCTTGCGGTCGGCGTCCTCGCGGGCGCCGCCGAGGGCGACGTTCTCCGGCGTGTTACGGCTGTCGGAGCCGAGGAGCAGGATGTTCAGCGGGCGCTGGCCGGCGGCGTTGGCGGCGCTGCGGTCGAGCCGCTTGTCGCCGAGGTTGAGCGAGTCCTTCTTCAGGTTGCCGTTGAGGTGCTGGTAGTAGAGGTAGCCCGCGGCGGAGGTGCCGAGGACGAGGACCGCGAGGCAGAGCGCGGCCCAGCGGGCTATTCGGGCGGCGCGGGACCGCCGCCCGAGCGGAGGCTTGGCGCCGCCGCCGGCCTCCTCGGCCGGCTTCCCGCCCTTCGCAGACTTCGCGCCCTCGGTCTCTTCTCTCCCCGCCTCCTCCGACGGGTCGGCCCCGTCAGAGGCAGGTGCGCCGGTGCCGTCCTTCTCGCGTGCCCCCGGCACGCTCTTGCGCGCTCGCGGCCCCCGCACACTGTTCTGCCGCATCAGGTCTCCCCTAAGTGGTGCGTCCGGCCCGATGGGCAGGCGTGTCGTCTCTCGTCTATCGGCGCGCGCCGACCGGCGCGCGCGGCAGGGCCGGCCCGCGGTTCAACAGACCGGCCGTCCGATAGTGAGATGCATCTGGACGGTACCTGGGTTCACTTGGCGCAGATGTTCTTGTCGTCCGCTTCGACCCTTTGGATGTCCTCCGGCGCCTTTGCCGGCGCTTCGACGTGGACCGGGGTGCCCGCGGCCTTGAAGTCCGAGCCCAGCGTGAGGGTCATCTCGGCCGGGGCCGTGGTGGCGGAGCTCTGCTTGAGGGCGTCGGCGGACAGGCCCATCACGTCGGCGAGGCGGCGCGCCTGGTCGGCCTGGGCCGGGGCGAACTCCAGAACCGTCTTGTCGACCTTCTTGCCGCCGGAGGCGTTGCCGCCGTTGCTGCTGCGGACGAGGCCCTTGCTGTTCTGCATCCAGCTGACGGCCTCCTGGGCCGCGCCCATCCGGCCGCTGCCGTTGAGCACCTTGACCCGGACGGCCGCGGGCGCCGAGCGGGGGCCCTGGAGCAGGGCGGCCTGCTTGGCGTCGGCCTGCTCCTGCTGCTTCTTCTCCTTCTCCTTCACCTCGGTGAGGGAGACGTCCTGACGGACCATCGCGAACAGCGGCTCGGCCTTCGCCTTGTCGAGGACGACCGTCTTGTGGTGCGGGCCCTCGGCGGGGTTGTCGACGACGGGGACGGTCGCGAAGGTGATGTTCTTGAGGTTGACCCGGCTGAGGTCCTTCGCCAGCCTGGTCAGGTCGCTGACGGATCCTATGCCGGAGTCGACGGTCAGTGACTTCGTCGCCGCGTCACCCAGGTTGTAGAGCTTCTTGGGGTTGGTGAAGGTGTCGTCGGACTTCATCTCGCGGATCATCGAGCTCAGGAACTGCTGCTGGAGCTTGATGCGGTCCAGGTCGCTCTCGAAGCCGACGCTGTGCCGGGTGCGGACGAACGCGAGCGCGTCCTCGCCCTCGATCTTGTGCCGGCCCTTGCTGAGCTTGAGGTGCGACTTGGGGTCGTTGATGTCCTTGGCCAGGCACACCTCGACGCCGCCGACCGCCGACGACATCTTCTTGACGGCGTTGAAGTCGGCCATCATGAAGTGAGTGACCTTCAGGCCCGTGAGCTGCTCGACGGTCCGCCAGGTGCAGCCGGGGTCGCGCTCCTCCTGGCCCAGGCTCTCGTTGAAGCGGACGCCCTTCGAGCCGGGAATGCTCTTGGTCTTCCCGTCCTTCTTGGTGGTGCACTCCGGGATGTCGGTGATCATGTCGCGCGGGATGGAGAGCGCGGTGGCGTTCGACCGGTCCTCGGAGACGTGGAAGAGGAGGGTGGTGTCGGCGTGGCCGACGCTGCCCTCGTCGCCGTAGCCCGCGTTGCCCTCGCCGTCACGCTTGTCGGTGCCGATGACCAGGATGTTGACGGGGCCCTTGGTGACGGCGCCGTTGTTGATGCCGACGTCAACCTTGTTGAGGTTGTTGTTGAAGTGCTCGTAGAGCAGATACGCGCCCAGCGAGCCGCCCACGAGGACGAAGGCGAGCGTGCCGCCGGTCCACAGCAGGACCTTCTTCTTCGTGGACTTCTTCGGCTTCGGCTTGCGCCTGCCCGTCGCGGCGGCAGCTTTGGCGGCCGCTGCCCTGCTCCCGGTCTTGGTCCCTGCCTTGCCGCCCGCCGCGGCCCCCGGCTTGGCCGCGGGCGAGCCCCGGCGGCCGGTGGCACGGGGCCCCGGCACCTCCCGGCGCCCGCCGGGCGCCGCCTTGGGGCGCGCGGCCGCGCCGGAAGATGCCTTCGAGGACGGCGCGAAGGAACTGGCGGAGCTGCCGGGTTCGGTGATCGCCGAAGGGGAAGAGCCCGGCCCCGGGGCCGGCCCCGCCCCGTCGGCATGGTCGAGACGCAGCTCGTAGCTGCCGGTTTTGGGGTCGTAGACCCACTGGTCGGCGGGGTCGATACCGCCCGCCCGCCCACGGCCTTGCGCGTCCACGGTCGCTTGAATCCTCCGTCGGTGCCACGCGGCGCCTACCCCCCGAGGCGCTCGGTCACGTCGTCTGTGCAGTGCGCGGTCAGCCCGGCCGTGCGCACCGGATCGCTCACACTATCCGCCCAGTTCAGCGTCAAGCGACGCCGGTGACAAATTCCACTCCCCTACAACTGGGCAATCTGCTCAATCCCTTCGCGCGAACCGGGAAATCCGTTCGTGCGGTTTGAGCGATTCATCCACAGATGCCGCGTGCGGCCGTGGTCCCCTCGTACGTGGGGGGAGTGGTCGGCCGGGGCGAACCGGCGGAGGAGGCCGGTGCGCTCGCATTTGCCGAGAAATTACTACCAGAGGGCACGGCCGTACCGTTCTGCCCACCGGTCCCGCGCGGTGCGCGGGGAACGCCCGGCGCTGCCGGACCTGCCGTCCCCCCAGTACCCGGCGTCCACGCCGACCCTCCCGTTCCCCCCGTATTTCCGCTTCCCGTGGGCCCCTGCGGGCTGCCGGGCCCCTCCTGGCTCCCCTGCCCCGCAGGACCCTCCGTACCGTCAGGTCCCTCCTCGGCCCCGGGCTTGCCGGCCCCCGGCCGCCCGCCCCCCGGCTTGTTCTCCGCCGCCCGGACGTTCCCGTTCACCGACACCGGCCGGTCCTCGCGCAGTTGCTTGAAGAGCTGGTCGGCGTCCGGCTGCACCAGTTCGTCCCGGTTGGGGTTGTACGGGTACGGGCGGCGCGGCACCGTCAGGAACTGCGCCCGGTCGCTCGGGACGGTCCGCACGGTGCGCACCAGGTCGTACATCTTCCGCAGCGAGTCGAGCCCGGAGTCCGTGGTGAGCGAGGAGGTGGCCGCGTCCAGCACCGGGTAGAGCCGGGCGGGGTTGAGCAGCACCCCGTCGCTCTTCATCTCCTTGAACAGGGCACCCAGGAACTGCTGCTGCCGCCCCATCCGCTCGGTGTCGCTGCCGCCGCCGAGGCTGTAGCGCGCCCGTACGTAGCCCAGGGCCTGCTCGCCGTGCAGGGTCTGCCGGCCGGCGGGCAGCTTCAGCCGCGCCTCCTGGTCGTCGACCGGCTGCCGCAGGCACAGCTCGACCCCGTCGACCGCGTCCACCAGCCGCTTGAACCCGTTGAAGTCCAGGATCAGGTGGTGGTCGATGCGGATGCCGCTGATCTTCTCGACGGTGCGGATCGTGCACGCCGCGCCCGCCTGCTCGTACGCCCAGTTGAACTGCGCGAAGCGCTCGTTCGTCTCCGTGCCGTCCGGCCGCCGGCAGCGCGGGATCATCGACATCAGGTCGCGCGGCAGGCTGACGGCCGTCGAGCTCTTCCGGTCGGCGGCGAGGTGCAGCAGGATCGTGGTGTCCGAGCGCTGCGTGCCCTTGTCCCCGCCGTACTGGCCGTTGCCCGCGCCGCTGCGCGTGTCGGAGCCGATGATCAGGATGTTCTGGGCGCCCTTCACCAGGGCGACGGGGCGCTCCTTCTCCCAGCGCCGCAGCTCGTCCGCCGTCGCCGTGTCCGTGGTGATGTTGCTGTTCAGCCGCTCGTAGAGGAACCAGCCCACCGCCACCACGGCCAGCACCGCCAGCGCCGTGCCCAGGGCCAGCCAGCGTAGCCAGCGGCGGCGCCGCCGGGGCGCGGGCGGCCGCTCGTCCGGCTCCTCGAAGAAGGCGGAGCAGGACGGGGAAGCCGGGGGGCCGGGCCTTCCTGGGCTGTGGGTCACGGCTGCGCTGTGTCCCTCCTCGGAGGAATCCGTACGGTCGGCCGCACGGCCGGGGAAGGCCGTACGCCCGTGGCGGTACGGGTCGCGCGGCTCGCAGGCCGGTGGCCGTACGGGTCTCGCGGTCCGTACGGCCGATCATCGCCCGGGTGCGGCGGCGCGGCAGCGCCGGAGGGCCGTCAGGGGGCCGTCACGGTGACGCGCTCACTCTCCCGGCGCTTCTCCAGGCCGCCGCCGGAGAGCCGGTCGAGGTGGCGGCACAGCACCACCGAGCCGCCCGCGGCCAGCGGTGCGAACAGGCCGGCGGACAGCCCGTCCCAAGTGTCGTAGGGCAGGCCGGACAGCATCCGGGAGCCCGCGCCGAGCCCGTGCTGGAGGGCGTCCGTGCGCGCCCGCTCCACCAGCTCGGCGCCCGTCAGCTCCAGCCCGCCGACGGCGAGCGCGGGGGCGTCCGGGTCGACGGGGGCGTACGGGGCGAAGCGGTCGCCCTGGCTCGGCACCTCGACGGCGTAGTCGGCGAAGCCCGCGGGCGGCTGGGGGAACCGGCCGCCCAGGGGGCGCAGGGCCAGCGCCACGCGCTCGCCCGAGCACTTACGCGCCTCCTCCAGCGTGTCCGGCCCGCTGACGACGAGGTCCGCGGCGGCCGGATCGCCGCCGACGTCGGCCAGCACGCCGGCGGAGGAACAGGCCAGCAGCCAGACGGCCGTCTGCCAGTGGGCGGGCAGCAGCAGGGCGAGCCGGTCGCCGGGCTCGGCGGCGAGCTCGCCCTGGAGCAGATTGGCGGTCTTCGCCACCCAATTGGCGAAGGTGGCCACGGACAATTCCACGCGCTCGCCGGTGGCGTCGTCGTAGAAGGTCACGAGCGGGCGGGCCGGATCCGCGGAGAGCGCGGATCGCAGCAGGTCGGCGGGGGTGCGATCGGTGGCGTTCATCCGCGTCAGCGTACGCGGCGGCGCGGCGGCCGGTCAGCCGGAAGGACGACGCCGAAGGGGTGGGTACGCGCACGCGGCGCAGCCCTGCCACCACTTGACGAATGGACAGATTTATAGGCTTATGTCCAAGATTTTCGGTATGCGTGGAATCCTTGTCTCCTCGACCGTGACCGCCTGCGCCGCCGCCCTCACCCTGCCCTTCCTCGCCGGCCCCTCGGCCGCCACGTCGTCCACCCACGACCCGGACGTCACCGCGCGCTCCGTGCCCGGCAGCACCCAGTCGCTGCCGCTCGTCCCGCTCCGCGGCGCGCACCACGGCGGCGGCCACGCCAAGGGCCACGCCAAGAAGCGCACGGCCGGCCCCGAGCCCACCTCCACGGAACAGGGCCTGCCCCAGCTGGAGGTCAAGCCCTTCTCGCTGGTCGGCATCGTCTGGGACGACGCCGGCGCCGAGCTGCGCGGCCACGCCCAGGTGCGCACCCGCCCCGTCGGCAGCAGGGACTGGGCGGACTGGCAGGAGGTCGTCACCCACGACGACGACCGGCCCGACACCGACTCCAGCGAGGCCCGCGCCGGGCGGCTGCGCGGCTCCACCGCCCCCCTGTGGGTCGGCGCCTCCGACGCCATCCAGGTGCGCGTGCGCCCTGACGGCGCGAGCGGACGCACCCCCGGCGGCGCCCTGCCCGCCGGGATGCGCCTCGAACTGGTCGACCCCGGCGTGGACCGCGCCCGCTCCGCGGCGCCGCCCGTCCCCAGCGAGAACGAGCTCGCCGCCTCGGCCGCCAACGTCCCGCTCGCCCCCCTCGGCTCCACCGAGATCCCCGCCCTCGCCAAGCCGGCCTCCGAGGGCGACGTCGAGTACACCGGCCCGGGCGACCAGCAGACCCCCGGCCCGGGCGAGATGGAGACCGACGACGAGGAGGGCGGCTATCCGCTCGACGACTACGACACGGACACCCCCGACCGCCCCGGCTCCTCCGAGGGCGGCCGTTACGTCGGCCCGCGCCCCCGCATGGTCACCCGCGCCGGCTGGGGCGCCGACGAATCGCTGCGCGAATCCGGCTTCGTCTACACCGGAGCCGTCCGCGCGGCCTTCGTCCACCACACGGCCTCCGGAAACCGCTACTCCTGCTCGCAGTCCGCATCCGTCATTCGTGGTATTTACCGCTACCACGTTGTGAGCAGCGGCTGGCGGGACCTCGGCTACAACTTCCTCATCGACAAGTGCGGCACCATCTACGAGGGCCGCTCCGGAGGCGTGGCCAGGCCCGTCAAGGGCGCGCACACCCTCGGTTTCAACAGCAACAGCATGGGCATCGCCGTTCTCGGAACGTACGGAACCACCAACCCGTCCACCGCGGCGGTCGACGCGGTGGCGGACCTCACCGCATGGAAGCTCGGGCTGTTCGGCGCCAACCCGGCCGGCACGGCGAGCCTGGTCTCCGGAGGCGGGAATCTGTACAAGAAGGGCACCAAAGTCCGGCTCAAGGCGATTTCCGGGCACCGCGACGGCTTCTCCACGGAGTGCCCCGGCGACCGCCTCTACGGCAGGCTCGGCGGCGCCCGCTCCGTCGCGGCCCGCCTCCAGGGGCGCTGACCGGGCGCGGCGGAACCCTCCGGTCTGCATACACTGGCCGCCGATCACGGCCCGGCCCCAGCAGGAAGCAGAGACGAATCCTTGACTAAGACGTCTTCTTCGCCAGAAGCGATCCTCCTGGTCGGTGGCAAGGGAACCCGGCTGCGCCCGCTCACGATGAACACGCCCAAACCGATGGTGCCGGCGGCGGGCGTGCCCTTCCTGACGCACCAGCTGGCGCGGGCCCGCGCGGCGGGCGTGGAGCACATCGTGCTCGCCACGTCCTACCTGGCGGAGGTCTTCGAGCCGTACTTCGGCGACGGCTCCGCCCTCGGCCTCCACCTCGAGTACGTCACCGAGGAGGAGCCGCTCGGCACCGGCGGCGCCATCCGCAACGTCGCCTCCCGGCTGCACTCCGGGCCGGACGACCCCGTCCTGATCTTCAACGGCGACATCCTCACGGGCCTGGACATCGAGGCCCTGGTGCACACGCACCGCACCGCGAACGCGGACGTCTCCCTGCACCTCACGCGGGTCGAGGACCCCCGGGCGTTCGGCCTGGTCCCCACCGACGCGACGGGCAGGGTGACGGCGTTCCTGGAGAAGCCCCAGACGCCCGAGGAGATCGTCACCGACCAGATCAACGCGGGCGCGTACGTCTTCAACCGCTCGGTGATCGACAGCATCCCGGCGGACCGCCCGGTCTCGGTCGAGCGCGAGACGTTCCCGGGCCTGCTGGCGGCGGGCGCGCACTTGCAGGGCATGGTCGACTCGACGTACTGGCTGGACCTCGGCACGCCGCAGGCCTTCGTCCGCGGCTCGGCCGACCTGGTCCTGGGCCGGGCCCCGTCCCCGGCGGTCCCCGGCCGCTGCGGCGACCGCCTGGTCCTGGACACGGCCGACGTCGCGCCGGACGCCAAGCTGACGGGCGGCACGGTCGTCGGCGCGGGCGCGCGCGTGGAGCCGGGCGCCCGCGTGGACGGCTCGACGGTCCTCGACGGCGCGGTCGTCGAGGCGGGCGCGCAGATCCGCGACTCGCTGGTGGGCGCGGGCGCGCGCATCGGGGCGCGCACGGTGCTGGACGGCGCGGTGATCGGCGACCGGGCGCACGTCGGCGCGGACAACGAGCTGCGGGCGGGAGCCCGGATCTGGTGCGAGGCGCGGATCCCGGCGGGCACGATCCGGTTCTCGTCGGACCAGTAAGGGACGAAGCAGCCCCGACCGGGCGGGTCGCCGGACGTACCCTGGCCTGATGGCGACCCGCACATGGACCCCACCCGCCCCGTACGACATGGGGCGCACCTTGGGCGTCCTCGCGCGCGGTCCGGGCGACCCCGCCTACCGCGTGGATCCGGACGGCTCCGTGTGGCGGGCCAGCCGCACTCCGCAGGGCCCCGGCACGCTCCACCTGACCAGCGAGCGGGGCCGCGTCCACGCGGAGGCGTGGGGCCCCGGCGCGGAGTGGCTCCTGGAGACGCTCCCGGCCCTCCTGGGCGCCGCCGACGACCCGGACGCCTTCACGCCCCGCCACCGCCTCGTCCACGAGGCGCACCGCCGCCACCAGGGCCTCAGGCTGACCCGTACGGGCCTGGTCCTGGAATCGCTGATCCCCTCGGTCCTGGAACAGAAGGTCACGGCCGACGAGGCGTACCGGGCCTGGCGCCTCCTCCTCCACCAGCACGGCGAACCGGCCCCCGGCCCGGCACCCCGCATGCGCGTGATGCCCAGTGCGCAGGCCTGGGCGATGATCCCGTCCTGGGACTGGCACAAGGCGGGCGTGGACGGCAAACGGGCAGCGACGATCGTCCGGGCGGCCCGGGCGGCGGCGCGCCTGGAGGAAGCGGCCGCCATGGACGACGCCCGAGCGTCAAGACGCCTGCAAGCGGTCCCGGGCATCGGCCCGTGGACGGCGGCCGAAACGCTCCAGCGCAGCAACGGCTCCCCCGACGCCGTCACCGTGGGCGACCTCCACCTCCCCAAGGTGATCGGCTACGCCCTGACGGGCGCCGGAGGCACCGACGACGAGGCCATGCTGGAACTCCTCACCCCGTACGAGGGCCAACGCCACAGGGCCTGCCGCCTGATCCTCCTCACCAGCGTGAGACCCCCACGCAGGGCACCACGCTTCGCGGTGAACGACATGAGGGCGCTCTAGATGGGGTCGTAAACGACCAGGGCCCTCTGACGAGGGCGGGAGGCTACCGGGGCTGACGACGGCGGGAGGGGGCCGGGGCCGCAGGGGCAGGATCCCTGGACGCTGACGTGTATTTGTGGCGCCAAGTGCGGGGCAAGAACACGCAAGAGGGGAAGGGCGCCGTAAATATACGGTCCAGGGACCCTGCCCCGGAGGCCCCGGCGCCCGGCCCCGAAAGAACTACCGCACCGAGATGAACGAGGACGCGACCCGAGCCGGCCGTTCCCGCGGCGGAGCCGCCGCGTGGCCCACCGCCACCGCCCCCATCGGATCCCACCCCTCCGGCAGCGCCAACACCTCCCGCACCACATCGCGGCAGAACATCGTCGAAGAGATCCAGGCCGACCCGAGCCGCTCCCCGGCCAGCGCCACGAGGAAGTTCTGCACGGCGGCCCCGGCGGCAACGACGAACATCTCCCGCTCAGAAGCGTTCCGCCGCGCGTCCCGGTACGTGTGGGACCCGTCCATCACCAGGCAAGGCACCACCAGATAGGGAGCGTTCCGCAGCACGTCCCCCCGCCGGACCCGCTTGGCGATGCTCTCCTCGCTGAACCCGTCCCCCCGCAGGTCCGCGATCCACGCCTCCCGCATGGCGTCGAGCAGCCGCACCCGCGCCTCCGCGGACTCCAGCAGGACGAACCGCCAGGGCGTCGTGTGATGCGGGGCGGGCGCGGTGATGGCAGCGGCGACGGCCCGCCGCACGGCGGCACCGTCAACGGGCTCGTCGGTGAACTCGCGCACGGTCCGCCGCAAGGTCACGGCTTCCCGTACGGCCTCGGACGTCCCGAGCCGGAACATGTCGTCGGCGGCGGACCGCACGAACGCACGAGCACCGGAGCCGTCCTCACCCACCACATGCGGCAACCCGCGCACCACCGCAACGGGCAGCCCGGAGACCTTCCCCTTCACGAGGTCCCCGGCGGCGGCAAGCTCGTCCGCCGTGGCGACGACGGTCGCACTCAGCGGATTGCCGTGCGCGTCGACACCACCCCGCAGGTCGTCCAGCACCCGCACCCCGGCCGCGCCGATGGCGATGTCGGTGAGCCCGCTGCGCCAGGGCCGCCCGGACGTATCGGTCACCACCACACCCACATCGACACCGAGCGCCTCCCGCAGCCCCTCCCGCAGCACGCGGGCGGACGCATCGGGGTCCTCGGGCAGCAGCAGCACCGTCCCGGCAGCGGTGTTGGACGCGTCGACGCCGGCAGCGGCCATCACCAGACCCTGCCGGTTCTCGACGATGCGCAGGGTGCCGCGCCGCGCGACGACCCGTACGGTCTCGGCGTCTATGGCCGCCTCGCGGTCGCCGGCCCGGACGATCCGGCCCTCGGCCTTGCTGACGATCTTCGAGGTGACGAGGAGGACGTCGCCGTCGGCGAGCCCGGGCAGCCCCTCGCCCATGACGGCCGCGGCGAGCACCTTGACGAGGTCGTCACCGGCCTGCACCTCGGGAATGCCGGGCACGGCCCAGACCCGGTACCCGGGGGCCCCGCCCCCGGCCCGCGTCTCCGCGCTCACGCCCGCACCTCCTCGGCCAGCGCCAGCGCCTCCGCGGCCATGGCGGCCGTGGCCTCGGTGTCCGTCATCATCAGCGGCACGGCCCGGCAGCGGATGCCGGAGGCCTCGACCTTCTCGACGGCGCCGGCGTCGACGGTGTCGACCAGCCAGCCGTCGAGCAGCCCGGGGCCGTAGTGCCCGGCGACGGCCGCGGCGGTGGACTCCACGCCGACGGCGGCGAGCACCTTGTCGGCCATGCCGCGCACGGGCGCGTCACCGACGATGGGGGAGAGGCCGACGACGGGCGCGGAGGCGTCGGCGACGGCCTCGCGGATCCCGGGCACGGCGAGCACGGTGCCGATGCTGACGACGGGGTTGGACGGCGGGAAGAGGATGACGTCGGCGGCGGCGATGGCCTCCAGGACGCCGGGCGCGGGCTTGGCCTGCTCGGCGCCGACGGGGATGATCGCGTGCGCGGGCACGCCGGCCCGCAGCCGCACCCAGTACTCCTGGAAGTGCACGGCCTTGCGCGAGGGAGCCCCGGCGTCGGGATCGTCGATCAGAACGTGCGTCTCGACCCGGTCGTCGCTCATGGGAAGCAGCCGCACCCCGGGCTGCCACCGCTCGCACAGAGCCTCGGTCACGGCGCTCAGCGGGTATCCGGCGCCGAGCATCTGCGTGCGGACGATGTGGGTGGCGAAGTCGCGGTCGCCGAGCCCGAACCACTCGGGCCCGACGCCGTACGCCGCGAGCTCTTCCTTGACGGCGAAGGTCTCGCCGGCCCGGCCCCAGCCCTGCTCCTCGTGGATGCCACCGCCGAGGGTGTACATGACGGTGTCGAGGTCGGGACAGACCTTGAGGCCGAAGAGGTGGATGTCGTCGCCGGTGTTGCCGATGACGGTGATGTCGGCGCCGGGGACTGCTGACTTGAGGCCGCGGAGGAATCGGGCGCCCCCGATTCCACCGGCCAGGACGACGATGCGCTGCGTAGGCATAGGCGACAGTGTGTCAGCTGGGTACGACACTCCTGACGGCGGTCGCCGACGTGGAGGTGACCTCCGCCCGCATGGGCATCTCCGTCAGCCCGGGCGAGTAGATGTGCAGGCTGACCGCCGGCGCGAGGGAGTCGTTGACGATCTCATGAGCGTATCCGGGCGCGAAGACGCGCTGCGCTCCGGCGTGCAGCGTCCGCCGTGCGCCGCCGGGCGTCCCGGTGCTTCCGGTGATCTCGGTCAGCTCACCCTGGAGGACGGTCAGCACCCCGGAGGAGGGGCCGTGGTCGTGGGCCCCGCTGCCCTGCCCGGGCACCCAGCTCAGCAGCCACACCTCGTAGCCGGGGCCGACGCGGAGGCGGTGGTACCAGCGGCTGGTGGCGTCGTACTGGACGAGGTGGGCCCAGGAGGCGCGGTCGGCGGCGACGGAGCGGGCGAGCCCGGCGAACTCGGCGACGGTGCGCGGGTGGGCGGGCGCGGGCGGCATGAGGTGGGGGATGGCGAGCGGGTCGCCGGCGATCTGGACGTCGCTGTTCATGTGCGGAGGTTCCTCGGCGGGAGTGAGGGGAGCGCGTGACGGGCGGAGCGTGGGGCGCCCGGAGCTGGGGATGGCGCAAGGGCGCGGTGCAGCGTGGGCGCACCGCGGACGGCCGGGATGGTGGCCGCGCGGGGCGCGGGGAGTCAGCCGGAGCTCTGGGGCGTCGACGGCATCAACAGCTGGAACAGCGACAGCGAGCCTGCACAGCGCAGCGGGACCCGTAGCTACGGGTCAGGCTGAGGGCGGCGTTCACTGGCATGCCCACCACGGTGACGGGCCCGGACACGTTGTGTCAACCGCATGTCCCATTTGGGGGCAATGTTTCACCTCATCCGGTAACTGTGGGTGCTCCAAGGTTTGCGGGGGTGTGACCATGGACAGGTGGCGCTCCGACCGGGCCGCAAACATCGTTCGGCCGGACGGTGCAACGGGATTGCCGCGCGTGACGTCCTCTCCTTGCAGAGGGGAACGAGTCGGCCGTGGCCCGATGGAAGTGGCGCAGAGGGGTCTGTCCGGACTTGTAATCTTTTGGACACTTTCTGCTTGGCTTTGGTTCCGCAGAGTGAATAAGGGGCCCAATAGCAGATCTCGGCTTGACTGGCCCGGATCGGCACACTTGTAATTTCACCCGTGTCGTTCTGCCGTAGTTGAAGAAGGCGACGACGCGGGGACGTAAATGACAGACGAGGGGCGCACATGACCGAGCTGTTTCAGCAACTGCTGGTCGAGGAGGCGGGCGAGGAGCTCGGCTGGCAAGAGCGCGCGCTGTGCGCCCAGACCGATCCCGAGTCCTTCTTCCCCGAGAAGGGCGGATCCACGCGCGAGGCGAAGAAGGTCTGCCTCGCCTGCGAAGTCCGCTCGGAATGCCTTGAATATGCCCTTGCCAATGACGAGCGCTTCGGCATCTGGGGCGGCCTGTCCGAGCGTGAGCGGCGCCGTCTCAAGAAGGCGGCGGTCTGAGCTTCCGATAGGCCTACAAGAGGCCTGGGGGAGCCCGGCGAGCCCATAGGGCATACGGGTCCGGTAATCACCCTTATTGGTTTCGGTGATTCCAGGGCCAGTGATTCCCCGGCAAATACGGGAATTGGTAGGGCGACGATTACTGCAAGTTAAAAGCGATGGCCGGAGCATGGCCCCCCGTCGCCGGATCCTCCCGCCGGGAGGGCCCCCGCACCCCATGACGTACGCACCGCGTACGGGACGTCCGGTCCGCCCGCCGCCCCACCGGCGCGAGGCGGACCGCTGTGTGCGCAGCCATTAGTGTGGTGGCCCGTCCGAGACGCACCGCCGCCCCGACGGGCGCACCCGCGGCAAGGCGCAGTCCAGCACAGCAGTCATCCGGGGCCCGCCCCGGACCCCGGCCGGAGGGCCCGTACCCCGATGTCCGTGCACAGCAATGCGGCGCACTCGAATATGGCGGCCCCGGCCGCCGCCCCCAACCGCCTGCCCGCGTTCGACCCGGCCGTCCCGCCGGCCTTCCCGCGCCACGTCGTCACCGCCGTGATCGTCAGCCACGACGGCGCCCGCTGGCTCCCCGACGCCCTGTCCGGCCTGCTCGGCCAGGAGCGGCCCGTGCAGAGCGCCGTCGGCGCCGACACCGGCAGCACCGACGACTCGGCCCAGCTCCTCGCCGACGCCCTCGGCCCGGACCGCGTCCTGCACCTCGCCCGCCGCGCCGGCTTCGGCACCGCCGTCGACGAGGCCCTGCGCGCCGTCCCCGCGCCCGACCCCGAGGACCTGCCCTACCTCAAGCGCTCCAGCGGCTGGGACCCCGTCAGCCGCTCCTGGCGCGAGGACGGCTACGACCAGCCCGGCGACGGCCGCCGCCACGGCGACGCCGACCTCGAACCCGTCCAGTGGCTGTGGCTCCTGCACGACGACTGCGCGCCCGAGCCCGGCGCCCTCCACGAACTCCTGCGCGTCGCCGACTCCGAGCCCGGCGCCGCCGTCATCGGCCCCAAGCTGCGCGGCTGGTACGACCGCCGCCAGCTCCTGGAGGCCGGCGTCTCCATCGCCCGCAGCGGCCGCCGCTGGACCGGCCTCGACCGCCGCGAGCAGGACCAGGGCCAGCACGACCAGATCCGCACCGTGCTGTCCGTCTCCACCGCCGGCATGCTCGTCCGCCGCGACGTCTTCGAACAGCTCGGCGGCTTCGACCCCCGGCTGCCCCTCATGCGCGACGACGTCGACCTGTGCTGGCGCGCCCACGCCGCCGGCCACCGCGTCCTCGTCGCCCCCGACGCCGTCCTGCGGCACGCCGAGGCCGCCGCCCGCGAACGCCGCCCCGTCGACTGCGCCGGCCGCCGCCCGGTCAACCCGCACCGCGTCGACAAGGCCGGCGCCGTACACACCCTCCTGGCCAACACCCGCGGCCCGGCCCTCGCCTACGTGCTGCTGCGGCTCGTCCTCAGCACCCTCCTGCGGACCGCCGGCTACCTCCTGGGCAAGGCCCCCGCGCAGGCCCTGGACGAGCTCACCGGCCTCTTCCGCGTCCTCCTGCGGCCCGGCCGCATCCGCGCCGCCCGGACGAAGCGCGGCGCACCCGCCGTCGCACCCGGCGAACTGAGACCGCTGTTCCCGCCGGCCGGAGCCACCCTCCGGGCCACCGCCGAGCAACTGGCGAGCAGCGTCGGCGGCCGCCGGGACGACGGACCCTCCGCCGGCGGGCGCCACGGCGCCGTCGAGTCCGGGCCGACCGGCGAGGACGCCGACTTCCTGGAGATCGAGCAGTTCGCCCGCCTCAAGCGCGTCTTCCGCAAGCCCGCCCCCGTCCTCTTCGCCCTCCTGCTGCTCGTCTCCGTCGTCGCCTGCCGCGAGCTCTTCGGCACCGGCGGCCTCTCGGGCGGCGCCCTCCTGCCCGCCCCCGACGGCGCCGCGGCCCTGTGGTCGCAGTACACGGACGCCTGGCACCCCGTCGGTGTGGGCAGTACCGGAAGCGCACCGCCCTACCTGGCGGTCCTCGCCACCCTCTCGACGCTCTTCCTCGGCTCCACGGGCTTCACCCTCACCCTGCTGCTCGTCTGCTCGGTGCCCCTGGCCGGGCTCAGCGCCTACTTCGCCTCCCGCCCCCTGGTCTCCTCGCGCCCCCTGCGCGCCTGGGCCGCCGTCGCCTACGCCTTCCTGCCCGCCGCGACCGGCGCCCTCGCCGCGGGCCGCCTCGGCACCGCCGTCCTGGCCGTCCTGCTGCCGCTCATGGCGCGCACCGCCGTCGCCGCGGCCGGCCTGCGCGTCCCGGGCGCCCGCCCCACCTGGCGCGCGTCCTGGGCGTACGCCCTCCTGCTCACTGTCACCACCGCCTTCACCCCGGTGGTGTGGCCGCTCGCCGTCGTCCTGGGCCTGGCCGCCCTGGCCTTCCACGGCGCCCAGGGCGGGCGCCCGCGGCTGGTGCTCCACGGCCCGCGCTTCCTCGCCGTCGTCCTGACTCCCGTCGCCGTCCTGGCCCCCTGGTCCCTGGGCCTGTTCGCGCACCCGGGCCGCTTCCTGACCGAGGCCGGCCTCGACCAGGCGGTCACCGGCTCGTCCTCCCCGCTGTACCTGCTCACCGCCGACCCCGGCGGCGCGAAGACCGTCGGCGGCGCACTGCTCGCGGGCGTCGTCCTGGCCGCGCTCGCCGCCCTGCTGCGCGCCGACCGGCAGCTCGCCGTCCGCGGCGCCTGGGCGACCGCGCTCGCGGCCCTCGCGGCCGCCGTCCTCTCCGCCGGCTCGGCCTGGGCCGGACCGGCCACCCTCCTCTACGGGCTCGCCCTCATCGCCGCCGCGGCCGTCGGAGCGGAAGGCGCGCGGGCGCGCGTGGCCGCTCTCAGCTTCGGCTGGCGGCAGCCCGTGGCGGTGCTCATCGCCGTTGCCGCGGCCGCCGCCCCCTTGGTCGCGGCCGTGGGCTGGGCGGCCGGTGGCGCGGACGGCCCGCTCCAGCGGCGCAGCGACGCGCAGGTGCCCGCCTTCGTGGCCGAGGAGGCGGCCACCCGCGACCAGGCCCGCACCCTGGTGCTCGACGGCCGCGACGGCCGCGTCACTTACGCGCTCGTCCGGGGCTCCGGCGCCCGCCTCGGCGACGCCGAGGCGGCCGCGGCCGCCGGGGCCGACCCGAAGCTCGACTCCGTCGTCGCGGGCCTCGTCGCGGGCTCCGGCGCCGACCAGGCCGGCCTCCTCGCCGACTACGCCGTCGGCTACGTCCTCGTCCGCGACAGCGCCCCCCCGGCCATGGGCCGCGCCCTGGACACCACCACCGGCCTGACGCGGCTCAGCCGCCAGGACCACGCCTCCCTGTGGCGCGTGGACCGCGAGGTCGCACGCATCACTGTCGTCGCCGGCGGGGCACAGGGGAGCGGCAAGGGCGGCGGTGAGCAGTCCGCCCCCGTGCCGGTCGCCGCCGGGCCCGTCGAGTCCCGCGCGAAGCTCCCCGCGGGCCCCGAGGGACGGGTCCTGCGGATCGCCGACAAGGCGGACCCCGGCTGGCAGGCCACGCTCGACGGACGCTCCCTCAAGCGCACCACCGTCGACGGCTGGGCGCAGGGCTTCGAACTGCCCGCCGGGGGCGGCAAGCTGGCGCTCACGTACAAGGCGCCCGCCACGCACAGCACCTGGCTGTGGGCGCAGGGCCTCCTCGCGGCCGTCCTCGTGGTGCTCGCTCTTCCCGGGCGCAAGCGCCAGGTGGACGACGACCTGCCGGAGGAGGAGAGCGCACCCGCGGCCGTCGCCGCGCCCGCCTCCGTACCGGCCCAGGCTGTCGCCGGCGAGGGCCGCCGCGCGCGCAGGCTGCGGGCGGCTGCGGACGCCGCCCGGCCGGACGCCGCCCCCGTGCCGGAAGCCCCTCCCGCCGAGCCTGTCGCCGACTCCTACGCCGACCCGTACGCGGCCTCCTATGCCGACGCGTACGCCGATCCCTACGCCGAGTCCTACGCAACTCCTCACTCCGATCCGTACGGTCAGCAGGAACAGCACCAGGGGCAGCAGCAAGGGCACCCGCAGGGGCAGCAGTACGGGCAGGAGGTGCCCTACGGCTCGTACGGTGAACAGCAGCACTACCAGGCGGACCACGGGGGCACGTACGACGCCGCCTACGGCGGCGCACAGCAGCAGGTCCCGTACCAGGGTCAGGGCCAGTACTCGGCGGAGCCGTACGCGAACGGGCAGACCGCGCCGTACGACCCGTACACCTACGGCGGAGCACACGACACGACGTACGGCGGCGGTGACCGGCACCACCGCGACGGGAGCGAGCAGCAGTGAAGCGCACCACCCTGTCCCTGTTCGCCGCGACCGCCGCTCTCGCGGCCCTGGGCGGCGTGGCCGCCGTCACCGTGCCGTCCGGCGCCGGCAGCGGCGGCAGCGCTGCCCGTACGGCCGCGAAGGCGCCCGCCCTGCTGCCCGTCCAGCGCTCCATGGCCCTCTGCCCGGCCCCGACTTCGTCGGACGTGGGGGAGACGGCGTACACCGCCTTCACTCCCGTCGGCGGGGCGAAGGGCGCGAAGAAGGGCACGGCCGAGCTGCTGTCGGCGGCAAGCAGCGACAAGAAGGACGACAGCAACAAGCAGGACAAGAAGGGAAATAAGGGCAGCAAGGAGAACAAAGAGAGCAAGGGCCCCGTTCCCGCGGGCACTTCGGTGCTGTCCCTGAAGGAGCCCGGCAAGCCCGCCACGGCCACCACCGGCCGCTCCGACGCCCCCGCCCTCATCGGCAGCGCCGACGGGGCGCTCGCCCCCGGCTGGACCGTCCAGCAGACCACCGTGGTCGCGGCCGGCAGCGGCCGCGGGCTGCACGGGCTGACGTGTACGGCGCCCGACACCTCGTTCTGGTTCCCGGGCGCGAGCACCGCCAAGGGCCGCCAGGACTACGTCCACCTGACCAACCCCGACAGCACGGCGGCCGTCGTCGACCTGGAGCTCTACGGCAAGGACGGCCGCATCAAGTCCGGGGCCGGGGAGGGCGTCACCGTCCCGCCGCGCTCCACCGTCCCGGTGCTGCTGTCCTCCCTGGCGGACGCGCCCACGGAAGACGTCACGGTGCACGTGGCGGCCCGCTCGGGCCGCGTGGGGGCGGGCCTCCAGACGGCCGACGACAAAAAGGGCGGCGACTGGCTGCCGGCCTCCGCCGAACCGGCCGCCGACGCCGTCCTGCCGGGCATCCCGGGCGACGCGACGTCCGTACGGCTCGTCGTCTTCGCCCCCGGCTCGGACGACGCCGACCTCAAGGTGCGCTTCGCCGGCCCGAACGGCACGATCACCCCGGCCGGGCACGAGACCCTGCATGTCCGCAGCGGCATGACCGCCGCCGTCGACCTGGGGGACGTCGCCAAGGGCGAGGCGGGCTCGCTGCTGCTCACGGCGGACGGCAGGAGCGCGCCGGTCGTCGCCGCACTGCGCGTCACCCGCGGCAAGGACGACAAGCAGGAGACGGCGTTCATCCCCGCCGTGCAGCAGCTCGGCGCGCGGGCCACGGTGGCGGACAACCGCCCCAAGGGCAGCACGCTCGCACTGGTCGCGCCCGGCAAGGAGGCGGCGCAGGTCAAGGTCGCCTCCTCGGCGGGCAGCGAGGGCGGCGAGCCGGCGGAGAAGACGTACACGGTGAAGCCCGGCACCACCCTGACCGTGGAGCCGCCCCAGCCGCCGGGCGCCAAGGGGTCGTTCGCGGTGACCGTGGAGAAGGTCTCCGGCGGGCCGGTGCACGCCTCGCGGATGCTGGCGCTGCCCAAGGACGGAGTCCCCATGTTCACGATCCAGCCGCTGGCGGACGACCGTTCGTCGGTGAAGGTGCCGGAGGCGGAGCAGGACCTGTCGATGCTCAACCGCTGAGCGGCGCCGCCGCCGTCACGCGCGGCAGCACCCCCCGGGCGGCCCGGGGGCTCAGTCCTGGCCGTAGCGGGGGTCGACCGATTCCGGGGCGAGCCCGAGGAGTTCGGCGACCTGCTCGACCACCACCTCGTGCACCAGCAGGGCGCGCTCCTCGCGGCCCTTGGCGCGGATTTCCACCGGGCGGCGGTAGATCACGATGCGGTCCGGGGCGTCGCCGTGGGCGGCCACATAGCGGCCGAGGGGCACGGACTCGCCGTCGAAGTCGAAGGCGTCCAGCCCGTCGGGGTCGCTCAGCGCGCCCCCGGCGTCACTCCTGGCGACCGGCACTTCACGGATCACGAACTCGACGGAGGCGAGCTGCGGCCAGCGCCGCTCCAGCCGCTCCGCGGAGTCGTGCACCAGGTCGACGAACGCCTCGCCGCGGCTGACCGACAGCGGCACTTGGGGCGGCGCGATCGGCCCGCGCATGCCGCGTCCATGGCGGTCGCGGTGCCGGGGGCGCGGCCCGGAGTAGCTGGGGACACCCCCGGTGGTGGCCGGAGGAGGTACGCGGTTGTCCATCACTCTTGAGGGTATCTGTCGGCCGCCCCGTCGCACGTGGCTGTCGCGCATCCCGGGAATGTCGCCTGATGAACATTCCGGCCAGCCCTGTGATCAATTATGGTCAGATACCGGACCGTCCGGTCTGCTTGCGCGGTTCCGGGGAGGGGGCGGCGGTGTGCGCACCCGCCCCTGGTGAGACCCTGTTCACCGGCCCCGCGCAGGTCAGCGGGGTGGGGAGAAGCAGGCGTCCACAGGACGAACCAGGACGACACGGAGGGGTGAGCCGGGGGTGAGTCGTCGCGGCCCGCTCAAGAGTGCGGTACCGTCCAACCTCGTGAGCCCTGTACGTCGCTGTTCGCGCACCGCGTGCGGCCGCCCGGCCGTCGCGACGCTGACGTACGTCTATGCCGACTCGACCGCCGTCCTCGGACCGCTCGCCACCTACGCCGAACCCCACTGCTACGACCTGTGCGCCGAGCACTCCGAGCGCCTGACCGCGCCCCGCGGCTGGGACGTCGTCCGGCTCGCCCTCGACAGCGGCCCCGCCCGCCCCAGCGGCGACGACCTCGAAGCGCTCGCCAACGCCGTGCGTGAGGCGGCCCGTCCGCAGGAGCGCGCCGTCCAGCCCGGCCCCCCGCCGGGCACGACCGGCCGCGAGGCCGATCCCATGGAGGTCGCCCGCCGAGGCCACCTCAGGGTCCTGCGCTCGCCCGACAACTGACACCGCGCCCGGCGTCGGTGCCGACGCCGGCGCTGCGCCCGGCCGCCCCGGCCCCGTCCTGTCACTTGCTCCCGGTAGGTTGTGTCTTCCCGTACCGGACCAGGAAGGCGTTGGCTGTGGCTGATCTGTCGCAGATCGTGAAGGCGTACGACGTACGCGGTGTGGTCCCGGACCAGTGGGACGAGCCCATGGCGGAGCTCTTCGGCGCCGCCTTCGCCGAAGTGACCGGTGCGACCGCCGTCGTGGTCGGCCATGACATGAGGCCGTCGTCGCCCGGTCTTTCGGGCGCCTTCGCCCGCGGTGCCGCCGCCCGCGGCGTCGATGTCACCGAGATCGGCCTCTGCTCCACCGACCAGCTCTACTTCGCGAGCGGTCAGCTCGGCCTGCCCGGCGCGATGTTCACGGCCAGCCACAACCCCGCGCAGTACAACGGCATCAAGATGTGCCGGGCCGGCGCCGCCCCCGTCGGCCAGGACACCGGCCTCGCCGAGATCCGCGCCCTCGTCGAGGGCTGGCTCGAAAACGGCGCCCCCGAGCCCGCGGCCGCCCCCGGCACCGTCACCCGCCGCGACGTCCTGGAGGACTACGCGGCCCACCTGCGCTCCCTCGTCGACCTCAGCGGCATCCGCCGCCTCAAGGTCGTCGTCGACGCCGGCAACGGCATGGGCGGGCACACCGTGCCCACCGTCTTCGCCGGCCTGCCCCTCGACCTCGACGCCATGTACTTCGAGCTCGACGGCACCTTCCCCAACCACGAGGCCAACCCCCTCGACCCGAAGAACCTCGTCGACCTCCAGGCGCGCGTCCGCGAGGTCGGCGCCGACCTCGGCCTGGCCTTCGACGGCGACGCCGACCGCTGCTTCGTCATCGACGGCAACGGCGACCCCGTCTCGCCGTCCGCGATCACCGCGCTCGTCGCGGCGCGCGAGCTCGCCAAGCACCCCGGCGGCACGGTCATCCACAACCTGATCACCTCGTGGTCCGTGCCGGAGGTCGTCAAGGAGTGCGGCGGCACGCCCGTGCGCACGCGCGTGGGCCACTCCTTCATCAAGCAGGAGATGGCCACCACCGGCGCCATCTTCGGCGGCGAGCACTCCGCGCACTACTACTTCCGCGACTTCTGGAACGCCGACACGGGCATGCTCGCCGCCATGCACGTCCTCGCCGCGCTCGGCGGGCAGAGCGGCCCGCTGTCCGAGCTCGTCGCCGAGTACGACCGGTACGCCGGCTCCGGCGAGATCAACAGCACCGTCGCCGACCAGGCGGGGCGGACGGCCGCCGTCCGCGCCGCGTACGAGAACGCGCCGGGCGCGGAGCTGGACGACCTCGACGGCCTCACCGTCACCACCCCCGACTGGTGGTTCAACCTCCGCGCCTCCAACACGGAACCCCTCCTCCGCCTGAACGTCGAGGCGAGGGACACGGAGACGGTGGAGCGCGTACGGGACGAGGTCTTGGCGATCGTCCGCGCGTAGGGCCCTCCGGGCGGGGAGCGGACGAGGTCGCGAGGCTGGTACGGCGCCGCCGCCGCTGCGGGTCCCGGGCCACCGAGTCCGCCGCAACGGCGCGCACGCGAATCCGGCCTTCCCGGCGGTGCCGTCCCCGCCCCGGCGGGGGCCGGATGTCGGCCTCTGGTTACGGGCGCAGGCCCGGCCCCCCCATTCCGCCGCAACGGCGAACAAGCGAACTCGACCCTTCCGGCGGTGCCGTCCACGCCTCGGCCCGGTTCGGCACCGCCGCCCCGCGTCGTCGTGGCTGATCGCCGCGGCGGCGGGGGGAGGAACGCCGGCCCCGGAGCCGTGGTTGCTGTCCCCAGGCCGTGGGCGCAGGCCCGGCCCCCCATTCCGCCGCAACGGCGAGTGCGCGAACTCGACCTTTCCGGCGGTGCCGTTCCCACGGCGCCGCCGGCCGGCAGAAGACACGGCGGCCCCGGCCGCAGGATCCGCCGCGCGGGAGGGGAGTCCCCGGACCCCGGAGCGACGGCCCCGGGCCGTCGCGACACCGCATGCCGCGCTCCCCCCGGCGGAGCGCGAGGGTACGCTGGCCGGACAGAGACGTACATCCCGAAGGGAACCCCCATGCCGCTCGAAGCCGGTCTCCTGGAGATCCTCGCCTGCCCGGCGTGTCACGCGCCCCTCCGCGACGAGTCCGCCTCCGAGGAGTCCCCCGAGCTGGTGTGCGAGGGCGACGGCTGCGGCCTGGCCTACCCCGTCCGGGACGGCATCCCCGTCCTGCTCGTGGACGAGGCCCGGCGCCCGGCCTGACACCGGCCCGCCCGATCCGCCCGACCCGGCCCCGACCCGCCGGGAGGGCACACCGCACGGCGTACACCACGGCGTACACGACGGCGACCCGGAGGCTGATCCACGGTGTTCGACGAGTCACTCCTCGATGATCCCGACGCCCTGTCCCGTGCCGATCTCCACGGCCTCCTGCGCGGCGCCGCCGAGGCGGGCGCCCGGGTCCGCACGGCCGCCCGCAACGCGGCGGAGGCCGGCGTCACCGCGCTCCGCCCGGACGGCCGCCCCCGCGCGGTGCTGGTCGCCGGGCCGGGCCCGGCCGCCGGCTGCACGGCGGACCTGCTCACCGCACTCGCCGGGGGCAGCGCCCCCGTCTCCCTGATCCGCCCGACCGGCGTGGCCCCCGCCCCCGGCGCCCTGCGCTGGGCGCTCCCCGGCTGGACCGGCCCCCTCGACCTGCTGCTCGTCGCCAGCCCGGACGGTACGGAACCCGGCCTCGCGATCCTCCTGGAGCAGGCGTACCGCCGGGGCTGCTCCGTCGTCTGCGTCACCCCCGCCGGCTCTCCCCTGGCCGACGCCACCGCACAGGCCCGCGGCCTCGCGGTCCCGCTGACGACGTCGCCGAGCGAGGCCCGCGAAGCCGGCGAGCCCGCCGCGGCCGGCGGCGCGGAAGGCGGCGAGGACCAGCCGCCGGGCGAGCGCCCCGCACTGCCCATCGGCCCGGGCCTCATGTGGTCCCTGCTCACGCCCCTGCTCGTCCTCGCCGACCGCATAGGGCTGCTCGCGGCCGACCCGTCCGAGGTCGAGGCCCTCGCCGACCGCCTCGACCAGGTCGCCGAGCGCTGCGGACCGGCCATCGCCACGTACAGCAACCCCGCCAAGACCCTCGCGGCCGAACTGGCCGACACCGTCCCCCTGATCTGGACGGAGGGGCCCCTGGCCGCCGCGGCCGGCCGGCACTTCGCGACGGTCCTCGCCGCCCTCGCCGGCCGCCCGGCCCTCGCCGCCGAGCTCCCCGAGGCCCTGACCGCCCACGGCACCCTCCTCTCGGGCGACTTCGCCGCCGGCGCCGACCCCGAGGACTTCTTCCGCGACCGCGTGGAGGAGCCGGAGACCCTGCACGCCCGCGTCGTCCTCCTCCGCGAACAGGAGCTGGACGTCGCCTCGCCCGCCCCCGCCGCCCGCGAACTCGCCCTCCAGCGCGAGACCCCCGTCAGCGAGCTGGAGCCCACGGACGCCGACAGCCCCCTTCAGACCGCCGCCGAACTGCTGGCCATCACGGATTTCGCTGCCGTCTACCTGGCCCTCGCCTCGACCCCGTAGACGTAGACGCAGACCGGGACGCCGCCCCGTAGACGCACCGACGCCGTCGCGCAGGCGACGCCGACAACGCCGTACGCACGCACGCAACAGTCAGGAAACCGCCCCCATGGACCGCCTCGTCAACACCGTGCGCCCCTACGCCTGGGGCTCCGTCACCGCGATCCCCGAGCTGCTGGGCGCCGCCCCCACCGGCGAGCCGCAGGCAGAACTGTGGATGGGCGCCCACCCCGGCGCACCCTCCCGCGTGGCGCGGGACGGCGACGGAGCACAGCTGCGCTCCCTCTCCGAGGTCATCGCCGCCGACCCCGAGGGCGAGCTCGGCCCCCGGGCCGTGGAACGCTTCGGCCCCCGGCTGCCCTTCCTGTTCAAAATCCTCGCGGCGGCGTCCCCGCTCTCCCTCCAGGTCCACCCCGACCTCTCCCGGGCCGAAGCGGGCCACGCCGCGGAGGAGGCCGCCGGCGTCCCCCGCGACGCCTCCCACCGCAACTACAAGGACACCAACCACAAGCCCGAACTCCTCTGCGCCCTCACCCACTTCGAGGGCCTGTGCGGCTTCCGCGCCCCCGACGAGACCGCCGCCGTCCTCGCCGCGCTCGACGTCGACTCCCTCCAGCCGTACGCCGACCTCCTGCACGCCAAGCCGGAGGCGGACGCCCTGCGCGAGGTCCTCACCGCCGTCCTCGGCGCCGACCACGAGGACATGGCCCGCACCGTCGCCGAGACGGCCGCCGCCGCCGAGCGCCTCGCCGCGCAGGAAGGCCCGCACCGCGACGTGTACGCCGCCTGCGCCTCCCTCGCCCGGCACTATCCCGGCGACCACGGCGTCATCGCCGCCCTGCTCCTCAACCACGTGCGCCTCCAGCCCGGCGAAGCCCTCTACCTGGGCGCCGGCGTCCCGCACGCCTACCTCGACGGCCTCGGCGTCGAAATCATGGCGAACTCGGACAACGTGCTGCGCTGCGGCCTGACGCCCAAGCACATCGACATCCCCGAACTCCTGCGCGTCGTCCGCTTCGAGAGCACCGCCCCCGCCGTCCTGCGCCCGGAGGCCGACGCCGGCGGCGAGGAGGTCTACGGCACCCCCGTCGAGGAGTTCCGCCTCTCCCGCTTCGACCTCGCGCCCGGCGCCGAGGCCACCCTGCCCACCGGCACCCCGCAGATCCTCCTGTGCACCTCCGGCACCGCCGTCCTCCGCAGGACGGACAGCGGCGAGGAGCTGCGCCTCAGCCGAGGCGAGTCCGCCTTCGTACGGGCAACCGAGCCCGTCGCGCTCGCCGGTGACGACGCCCGGGTCTTCCGCGCCACGGTCGCCGTCTGAGCCCCCGCCCGCCCGGCGGCTGCAACAATGGCCCGCCGTAGAGGAAGCGCAGGCGGAAGGGATATCCCGCACAGATGAGTGCAACAGGCGGAACCAAGGCCATCGTCGCCGCGCTCGGCGCCAACATGGCCATCGCCGTGGCGAAGTTCGTCGCGTTCGCGTTCAGCGGCTCGTCGTCGATGCTCGCCGAAGGAGTGCACTCGGTCGCCGACTCCGGCAACCAGGCGCTGCTCCTGCTCGGCGGCAAGAAGGCCCAGCGCAAGGCCAGCGAGGAACACCCCTTCGGCTACGGCCGCGAGCGCTACATCTACGGGTTCCTCGTCTCGATCGTCCTCTTCACCATCGGCGGCGTCTTCGCGCTCTACGAGGGCTACGAGAAGATCAAGGAACCGCACGCGCTCGACAACTGGTACTGGCCCGTCGGCGTCCTCGTCTTCGCCGTCGTCGCGGAGGGCTTCTCCTTCCGCACGGCGGTCAAGGAGTCCGACGAACTGCGCGGCGAGCAGTCCTGGGGCCAGTTCGTCCGCACCGCCAAGGCGCCCGAACTGCCCGTCGTGCTCCTAGAGGACCTCGGCGCCCTCGTCGGCCTCGTCCTCGCCCTGGCCGGCGTCGGCCTCTCCATCGCCACGGGCGACGGCCTCTGGGACGGCATCGGCACCCTCTGCATCGGCGCCCTGCTCGTCCTGATCGCCCTCGTCCTCGCCTCGGAGACCAAGTCCCTGCTGCTCGGCGAGGCCGCCGGCCCCGAACAGGTCGCGAAGATCCGTGCCGCGGCCGTCGACGGCGAGACGGTCACCCGCGTCATCCACATGCGCACCCTCCACCTGGGCCCCGAGGAGCTCCTGGTCGCCGCGAAGATCGCCGTCCAGCACGACGACACGGCGAGGGAGATCGCCGACGCGATCGACGCGGCCGAGGCCAGGATCCGCGAGGCGGTCCCGATCGCCCGCGTCATCTACCTGGAACCGGACGTCTACCGCGAGGAAGCCGCCGCGGCAGGCGAAGACCCGGCAGCGACCCCGGGCGGCCCGGCCCGCCACTGACGGACGGACGAGCGGGCGGGCGGGCGTACGGAGCGGGCGGGCGTACGGAGGCGACGCGGCGCGCCGCTTCCCCGGGCCCCGCCCGCCCGGTCACTGCACCTCCCGCAGGACGTCCACCAGCGCGTCCGCCTCGCTCTCCGCCGAGAGCAGCCGCTCCCGGAACTCCGGGTCCATCAGCTTCCGCGACAGCATCGCCAGGATCCGGAGGTGCTCGTCGCCCGCGGCAGCACTCGGCACCGCGATCATGAAGATCAACCGGGCCCTCGTCCCGTCGAGCGCACCCCACTCGATCCCCTCGTCCGACCGGGCGAAGCCCACGACCGGCGCCGACACCGCGTCCGTCTTCGCGTGCGGGATCGCGATCTCCTCCCCGAGGCCGGTCGTCCCCAGCTCCTCCCGTGCGAGTGCCGCCGCGACCAGACCGTCCACATCGGTCACCGCACCGCTCGCCGCCAGCAGCCCGGCCATCTCCCGGATCGCCGCATCCTTCTCCCGCGAGGCGAGCTGCGGCCGTACGGTCCGGGCGGTGAGATGGCCGGAGAGCGCGGACCCGGCGGACGCGGACCCGGTCGCTGCTTCCCCTGCGCCAGGAGCCGGCACGACTGGACTCGGCACCACGGGAGCCGGCGCTACGGACGCCCCCTTCCCGACCCTCCCGGCGGTCCCGACCGTCATCAACGTGACGGTCGTCAGAGCCGTCACCACCGTCCCGATCGCGATCGCGACGAAGAACATCGGCACCCCGCCGACCGCCCCCAGCGCCGCCACCACAGGCCCCCCGTGCGGCACGTTGTCCTGCACCGCCGCCAGCCCGGCCACCGCCCCGGCCACCGCGCCGCCGGCCATGTTCGCCGGAATGACCCGCGCCGGCCGCGCCGCGGCGAACGGGATCGCGCCCTCGGTGATGCCGAAGCACCCCATGAACAGCGCCGCCAGCCCCGTCTCCCGCTCCTGCGCGCTGAACAGCCCCCGCCGCAGCAGCGTCGCGAGCCCCTGCCCGAGCGGCGGCACCGGAATCGCGGCCGCGCACATGCCCATGATCTCCGGGTTCTTCGAGACCAGCCCCGCGCCGAAGAGGAACGCCGTCTTGTTGACCGGCCCGCCCATGTCGAAGGAGATCATCAGCCCGAGCACCACACCGAGCAGAGCGGCACTCGTCCCCGTCAGGCCGCCCAGCCAACTGGTGAGGTGCTCGAAGACCCAGGCGATCGGCCGGCCGATGACGTAGACGAAGAACAGCCCGAGCGACGTCGTGGCCACGACCGGGATCACGATGACCGGCATGATCGGCCGGACGAAGTCCGGCACCCTGACCTTCTTGATCCACAACACCAGGTAGCCGGCCAGGAACCCCGTGGCGATCGCCCCGATGAACCCCGCACCCGCCTTGCTGTCGTACAACTCCCCATGGCTCGCGACCCAGCCGCCCACCATGCCCGGCACTAGAGCCGGCCGGTCCCCGATCGCGTAGGCGATGTAGCCGGAGAGGACGGGGATCATCAGCGTGAAGCCGATGACGCCGATGTCGTTGACGGACTGCCAGAAGGAACTGTCGAAGACGATGCCCTGCGGCGTGGTGCGCCCGCCGAGGGCGAGCGACACGGCGATCAGCAGACCGCCGACCACCACGAACGGGATCATGTACGAGACGCCGTTCATCAGCGCCTTGTAGACGGATCCGCGCTCCTTCCCGCCGGCGCCGCCCGCACCGCCGAACAGATCGGCGCCGCCTCCGCCGCCGGCCCCCGCTCCCGAGCCGCGGTGCACCGGCGCGTCGAGAACGTCCCGGATCAGCCGCTCCGGATGGTGGATGCCCTCGGCGACCGCGACGGACAGCACCCGCTTCCCGGCGAAGCGGCTGAGGTCGACATCCTTGTCGGCGGCGACGATGATGCCGTCGGCCTCCGCGACCTCGCGGTCGGACAGCACGTTCTCCGCCCCGATCGACCCCTGCGTCTCGACCTTCATCGCATAGCCGAGCTCCTGCGCGGCCTGGGCCAGCTTCTCCGCCGCCATGTACGTGTGCGCGATCCCGGTCGGGCAGGCGGTCACCGCGAGCAGTCTGCGCCCCTGACCGCCCCCTCCGTCCTGCCCGTCCCGTCCCTCCCCGCCGCTCTTCCCGGCGGGACCGGTTGCACTGGCTGGACTGGCCACGTGGGTCTCCTCACAACGGATCGCTCGCGGCGGCGTGCCGCATCCTCGCGCTGATCGCATCCTGCAACACCTGACCTGCACAGGAAACAAGGACGTTCCGGTGTCAGCAGCCCGGAGTTCGACGGAATCTGACGTTCCGGCGGATCGGGCGCCAGTGGGGCTGGGGTTCGACCGGCACCCCGGTGTAGATTCGTGGACGAGCCAGACGTCGCTGCTGATGGCGGTCGGGCGGCCCGCACGACGGACCGGCCGAGGGAGAGAGGGCCTCCGACGGACTGCGCTGCGGTCGGGGCACCGGTGCGTCCAGTGTGTCCAGCTGCTCAGGCAGCCCGACCGCATGCACGGCCGTGTCCACCCTCGCTCGCCCTTCACAGAGGAGCAGCCCGTATGACCACCACTTCCCCCGGCCAGGACTTCAAGGTCGCGGACCTCTCGCTGGCGGCCTTCGGCCGCAAGGAGATCACGCTGGCCGAGCACGAGATGCCCGGCCTGATGTCGATCCGCAAGGAGTACGCGGAGACGCAGCCGCTGGCGGGTGCGCGCATCACCGGCTCGCTGCACATGACGGTCCAGACGGCCGTCCTGATCGAGACCCTCGTGGCGCTCGGCGCGCAGGTCCGCTGGGCGTCCTGCAACATCTTCTCCACCCAGGACCACGCCGCCGCCGCCATCGCGGTCGGCCCGAACGGCACCCCGGAGAACCCGCAGGGCGTGCCGGTCTTCGCCTGGAAGGGCGAGACCCTGGAGGAGTACTGGTGGTGCACGGAGCAGGCCCTGACCTGGCCGAACACCGCCACCGGCGGCCCGAACATGATCCTGGACGACGGCGGTGACGCCACCCTCCTGGTTCACAAGGGCGTCGAGTTCGAGAAGGCCGGCAGCGCCCCGGACCCGTCGACCGCGGACAGCGAGGAGTTCGCCCAGATCCTCACCCTGCTGAACCGCACGCTGGGGGAGAGCCCCCAGAAGTGGACCCAGCTGGCGTCCGAGATCCGCGGCGTCACCGAGGAGACCACGACCGGCGTCCACCGTCTCTACGAGATGCAGCGCGACGGCACGCTCCTCTTCCCCGCGATCAACGTGAACGACGCGGTGACGAAGTCGAAGTTCGACAACAAGTACGGCTGCCGCCACTCCCTGATCGACGGCATCAACCGCGCCACGGACGTCCTGATCGGCGGCAAGGTCGCCGTCGTCTGCGGCTACGGCGACGTGGGCAAGGGCTGCGCCGAGTCGCTCCGCGGCCAGGGCGCCCGGGTCATCGTCACCGAGATCGACCCGATCAACGCCCTCCAGGCGGCGATGGACGGATACCAGGTCACCACCCTGGACGATGTCGTCGAGACCGCCGACATCTTCGTCACCACGACGGGCAACAAGGACATCATCATGGCCGCGGACATGGCCAAGATGAAGCACCAGGCCATCGTCGGCAACATCGGCCACTTCGACAACGAGATCGACATGGCCGGCCTGGCGAAGATCCCCGGCATCGTGAAGGACGAGGTCAAGCCGCAGGTCCACACCTGGACCTTCGCGGACGGCAAGGTCCTGATCGTGCTGTCCGAGGGCCGCCTGCTGAACCTCGGCAACGCGACCGGCCACCCGTCGTTCGTGATGTCCAACTCGTTCGCGGACCAGACGCTGGCCCAGATCGAGCTGTTCACGAAGCCGGAGTCCTACCCGACGGACGTCTACGTCCTGCCGAAGCAGCTGGACGAGAAGGTGGCCCGCCTCCACTTGGACGCGCTCGGCGTCAAGCTGACCACGCTCCGCCCGGAGCAGGCCGCCTACATTGGTGTCCCGGTGGAGGGCCCGTACAAGCCGGACCACTACCGCTACTGATACCGACGCAGCACGACCAGCAAGATCAGTACGTCCAGCAAGACGCAAAGCAACACGAACAGCAGTCGGTAGCAGGCCCCTGCCGGGAAGGCAGGGGCCTGTCCCCGTTCTGTCGAGGACCCCACCATGCCCCGCGGCCGCTACTCGCTCCATGACCCGCACGACCACACCCCCCTCGGTGAAGAGCACTTCCACTGCGCCACCGGCCCCTCCGGCTGGCGCTACGTCTCGCAGCTCACCACTCCCGCCGGCGACCAGGCCGGCTCCGTCGACCTCACTCTCGACGACCTGGGCCGCCCCATCCGCCTCCAGCTCCAGGCCGCGGACTGGCAGGTGCGCGGCGCGGCCCTCGACGGGGTGACCTGGGTTCGCACGGACCCGACCGGCGAGCACGCCACGGAGGGCAATGTCCCCGAGGCGCGCGCCTTCACCGGCGCGTCCCCCGCCTTCTATGTCGCCCTGGCCCGCGCACTGCGCCTGACACCCGGCGCGGGCGCCACGCGCATCCGGCTGGTCGGCTTCACCACCCCCGTCCTCGCCCCCCGGACCCTCGACCAGTCGTGGGCTCTGGTCAGCAGGACAGCACACGCCACTGACAACGGCCCGCTCCAAGTGGACGAGTACCAGGTCAGCGACCTGGAGACCGGCGAGCAGCACACGGTGAACCTGGCCGGCGACGTGGTCCTGTCGGCACCCGGCATCGAGCTGGAAGAGCTGGACAGCCCGCCGTCGACGTTCACTGAGGGGTCAGGCCGGTGACTCGATGTGCGGAGGACCTGGTCAGCCTGGTACTGTCCTCTTCGCCCCACAAGAACTGTTGACACAGGAGGCGTGGGGAGGTAGATTCGAACGGTTGCCGGGTGAGCTGGACAGGCTCCCTAGCAACGGGTAGTGTCTATAGCGCTCTGGTGGCGAACGAGATTCGCCCCGGGCACCTCGATTCCTTATCGGAAAGCAGAAAGCCGATTAGCTCGGCCGGAAAGCGTCTGATAAAGTCGGAATCACCGCCGGAAAGTGAAAGCTGAAAGGCGAAACCCCGCTCCAACAGGGGGCCGGAAACGGAATTCGGACCGGAAACGGGCCGGAAAACGGATCTGGTAAGGTTGGAAACAACGAAGGGAAGCGCCCGGAGGAAAGCCCGAGAGGGTGAGTACAAAGGA
>NZ_RBAM01000027.1 GCF_003626645.1 Streptomyces klenkii
TCCTTTGTACTCACCCTCTCGGGCTTTCCTCCGGGCGCTTCCCTTCGTTGTTTCCAACCTTACCAGATCCGTTTTCCGGTCCGTTTCCGGTCCGAATTCCGTTTCCGGCCCCCTGTTGGAGCGGGGTTTCGCCTTTCAGCTTTCGCTTTCCGGCGGTGATCCCGACTTTATCAGATCTCTCTGGTCGGAATTTCCACCGGCCCGGAACGATCCTTCACGTTCGTCACGAACGTTTGGGCGTTCCCGCCGCGGTGGAGCCGTAAACCTACTGGACGGCCGCGCCCGGATGCAAATCGGCAGCGGGGCGGCCGTCCGTTCGGTTGACGAAGCGTCAGACCTCGACGACGACAGGGAGGATCATCGGGCGCCGGCGGTAGGTGTCGGAGACCCACTTGCCCATCGTCCGGCGGACGAGCTGCTGGAGCTGGTGCGGCTCCACGACCCCGTCGGACGCGGACTTGCCGATCGCGTCCTCGATCTTCGGAACGACCGCCGAGAACGCGGAGTCTTCGATGCCCGAGCCCCGTGCCTGGATCTGCGGCCCGCTCACCACCTTGCCCGTCGTGCTGTCGACCACGATGAACACGGAGATGATGCCCTCGTCGCCGAGGATGCGGCGGTCCTTCAGCGAGGTCTCCGTGACGTCGCCGACCGAGAGGCCGTCCACGTACACGTAACCCGCCTGGACCTTGCCGACGATCTTCGCCGCGCCGTCGACCAGGTCGACCACGACGCCGTCCTCGGCGATCACGATGTGGTTCTTCGGGACACCCGTGAGCGCACCGAGCTCCGCATTGGCCCGCAGGTGGCGCCACTCGCCGTGCACCGGCATGAGGTTCTTGGGCTTGCAGATGTTGTAGAAGTACAGCAGCTCGCCCGCGGAGGCGTGGCCCGATACGTGGACCCGCGCGTTGCCCTTGTGGACGACGTTCGCGCCCCAGCGGGTCAGACCGTTGATCACGCGGTAGACCGCGTTCTCGTTGCCCGGGATGAGCGACGAGGCCAGGATGACGGTGTCGCCCTGGACGATCCGGATCTGGTGATCGCGGTTGGCCATCCGGGACAGGGCCGCCATCGGCTCGCCCTGGGAGCCCGTGCACACCAGCACGACCTCGTCGTCCGGCAGGTCGTCCAGCGTCTTCACGTCCACGACGAGGCCCGCGGGGATCCGCAGGTAGCCCAGGTCGCGGGCGATGCCCATGTTGCGGACCATCGAGCGGCCGACGAAGGCGACGCGGCGCCCGTACTCGTGGGCGGCGTCGAGGATCTGCTGGATGCGGTGCACGTGGCTGGCGAAGCTCGCCACGATGATGCGCTTCTGCGCGTTCGCGAACACCTGGCGCAGGACGCCGGAGATCTCGCGCTCGGGCGGCACGAAGCCGGGGACCTCGGCGTTCGTGGAGTCCACGAGCAGCAGGTCGATGCCCTCCTCGCCCAGCTTGGCGAAGGCCGGCAGGTCGGTGAGGCGACGGTCCAGCGGAAGCTGGTCCATCTTGAAGTCACCGGTGTGCACGGCCATGCCGGCGGGGGTGCGGATGGCGACAGCCAGCGCGTCCGGGATGGAGTGGTTGACCGCGATGAACTCGCAGTCGAAGGGGCCCAGGCGCTCGCGGTCGCCCTCGGCGACCTCGAGGGTGTACGGGCGGATGCGGTGCTCCTGGAGCTTGGCCTCGATGAGGGCCAGGGTCAGCTTGGAGCCGATCAGCGGGATGTCCGGCTTCTCGCGGAGCAGGTAGGGGACACCGCCGATGTGGTCCTCGTGACCGTGCGTGAGCACGATGCCGTCGATGTCGTCGAGGCGATCACGGATGGACGAGAAATCGGGCAGGATCAGGTCGATTCCGGGCTGCTCCTCCTCGGGGAAGAGCACTCCGCAGTCGACGATCAGCAGGCGGCCGCCGTATTCGAAGACCGTCATGTTGCGGCCGATCTCCCCCAGGCCGCCGAGCGGCGTGACGCGCAGGCCGCCCTCGGGCAGCTTCGGCGGGGGACCGAGTTCAGGATGCGGGTGGCTCAAAAGACTCTCCTCACCACGCACGCCACATGCCCTCAGGGCACATGGCGCGCGCGACCTTCGTGCACTTGCAGTTGTTTTCGGTCTTCAGTTGTGAAGTCCTGTGTGAAGTCCTGGCGTATTCAGTTGTGAAGTTCTTGGGCGGTCCGGTCCGGCGCGGGGGCCGGTCCGCCGGGGCGCCGTCAGCCGAGCTGGACGCCGCCCGCCGTGAGGTCGCGCTTGAGCTGCTCGGTCTCCTGCTCGGTGAGCTCGACGAGCGGCAGCCGCACGGGGCCCGCGGGCAGTCCCTGGAGGGCCAGGGCGGCCTTGGTCGTCATGACGCCCTGGGTGCGGAACAGGCCGGTGAAGACCGGGAGCAGCTTCTGGTGGATCGCCGTGGCCTTGGCGTTGTCTCCGGACAGGAAGGCGTCGGTCATCGCGCGCAGGTCCCCGGCGACGAAGTGACCCGCGACGGAGACGAAGCCGGCGGCGCCGACGGCGAGCTGCGGCAGGTTCAGCATGTCGTCGCCCGAGTACCAGGCGAGGCCCGAGCGGGCGATGGCCCAGCTCGTCGCGGACAGATCGCCCTTGGCGTCCTTGTTGGCGACGATGCGGGGGTGCTCCGCCAGCCGGACGAGCGTCTCGGTCTCGATGGGGACGCCGCTGCGGCCGGGGATGTCGTAAACCATCACCGGGAGGCCGGTCGCGTCGGCGACGGCCGTGAAGTGCCGGACCAGGCCCTCCTGCGGGGGCTTGTTGTAGTACGGCGTGACGACGAGGAGGCCGTGGGCGCCCGCCTTCTCGGCGGCGCGGGCCAGCTCGGCGCTGTGGTGGGTGTGGTTGGTGCCGGCTCCGGCGATCACGTGGGCGCGGTCTCCGACCGCCTCGACCACAGCCCGTACGAGCTGGGCTTTCTCCGCATCGCTGGTGGTAGGGGACTCGCCGGTGGTGCCGTTGACGATCAGGCCGTCATTGCCGGCGTCCACGAGGTGGGTGGCGAGCCGCTGCGCGCCGTCGAGGTCGAGAGCACCGTCAGCGGTGAAGGGCGTGACCATGGCGGTCAGGACCCGCCCGAAGGGCGTCTGCGGTGTGGAGGTCGGAGCCATGAGGGCCACGCTACTCGTTGCTCACCGTGAGGTGCCCCCTCGGGGAGTGCCAAAGGGATCCCGGCACTGCCTGCTCGGGGGTTCAAGCAGTGCCGGGTCCGTCTTTTCAGACTAGATTAAAGCCACGAAAAGCCGCAATACGGACACCTAAGCTACCGGCCCGTACGGCTTCCCTCTCCCGCCGGGGGTGGACAACCCCCTCCCGTCAGGGGGCGACGCGGCCGTTCTTGTTGAACGCGGCGTACGTGAGCGGCATGAGCTTCGCCCACTCCGCCTCCATCTTCTCGCCGACCATCTCGATCTCGCGCTGCGGGAAGGAGGGCACGGCCGCCTGCTCGTGCTGGGTGCGCAGGCCGAGGAAGTGCATCAGCGAGCGCGCGTTGCACGTGGCGTACATGGACGAGAACAGGCCGACCGGCAGCACCGAGCGCGCGACCTCGCGGGCCACGCCGGCGGCCAGCATCTCCTGGTAGGCCTCGTAGGCCTCGCGGTAGGTGTTCTCCATGACGCGCGTGGTGAGCTCGTGCTGCGCGTCGGTGCCCTCGACGAAGACGTACTTGCCGGGGCGGCCCTCCTGGACGAGCTTGCGCTCGGCGTCCGGAACGTAGAAGACGGGCTGCAGCTCGCGGTAGCGGCCGGACTCCTCGTTGTACGACCAGCCCACGCGGTGGCGCATGAACTCGCGGAAGACGAAGATCGGCGCGCTGATGAAGAACGTCATCGAGTTGTGCTCGAAGGGGCTGCCGTGGCGGTCCCGCATCAGGTAGTTGATCAGCCCCTTGGACCGCTCCGGGTCCTTGGTGATCTCTTCCAGGGACTGCTCGCCGGCGGTGGAGACACGGGCCGCCCACAGCACGTCGGAGTCGGCCGCGCTGTGCTTGACCAGCTCGACGGTCACATCGCCGCGGAACGTCGGCTCGGCGTCCTTGGCGGTCTCGGTGGCGGTCTCGGTGGGGCTGTCGGTCACCGGCGGGGTCCTTCCAGTTGCAGTGCTCGGGCGGCGACCAGCCTACGGGCCACCACTGACAGCCGGTCCGCAAGCGGCCCCCTTACGGCCCCGCCGCGGCGGGGGGAAGCTGCTCACTGGTTGAGATTTTTCACAGAAGTCGCCGAAAACGGGCACCTGGCGCCGTCTTTGATCGTCCCTATGTACGACAGCACGTTTTCGAGGTTCCTAGGAGAGCCCCCATCATGTTCCGCCGGCGAGAGCCCGTGCCGTTCGCCTTCGTCGCCGAGGCCGAGCGCTACCGCAGCAACGTCACGCCGCCGCCCCGAGAACGCGCGAGCCGCTCGCAGATAGCCGGCCGTGTGCTCGTGGGTCTGACGGTGGCGACGGGGCTGGTCGGAGCGCTGCTGTTCGGGATGCCGTCGCTGCAGCCCAGCGTGCAGGACACGCACCAGTCGCAGCGTTCCGAGGCCTCGGACGGCCGCTGACCGGCAGGTGACCACCGAGGGTGGGATCCGGCGCACCGACCCTGGTGTGCCCGGGTCCCGCCCTTTTCTATAGCCTCACCGGGCACAGCCATTCGAGCGTGCGTGCTGATGAGTGAGGAAACGTCGTGCCCCTGCCCTTTCTGACCGCCGACCGCGACGTCGAGGAGCTCGCGCCCGCCACCGCCGCGGCCGTCACGCCCGCCGGGTACGACGAGGCCCCTGCCCGCTGGCAGCGCCCGTACCGGCCCGGTCCGTGGCGCGTGGGCGTCACCGCGCTGTTGCTGCTGCTCGCCTCGTACGTCCTCTTCGCCGCGATGATCATCGCGGTGGCCGGGTCGCTGCCCGTGGCGGGCGTCTGTGTGGCCGTCGCCGTCCTGGTGATCGTGACGGCCGTCCGCCTCGTGCGGGTCGGCGTGTGGGTGGGCGAGGGCGGGTTGCGGCACGTACGGCTGCTGTCCGCGAAGACGGTGCCCTGGGCCGACGTGACGGCCGTGCGCACCGTGCGGCAGCCCGTGCGGTGGCTGGGTCTCCCCCGCACCGTGCAGGGGCGGGCGGTCGTCGTGGAGCGCGCGGGCGGTGCGCCGCTGGCGACGCTCGTCACCAGCCACGGGGCGGACTTCCTCGGCCGGCCCCAGGCCTTCGACATGGCGTGCGACGCGGTGGAGGGCTGGGCGGCGGACTTCCGCCGCGCCTAGGCCCTCCCTCCTGCGGAAGGGCTACGCGTCCACCCGTACGGGCTTGCCGTCGTGGAGGGCGATCGCCCGCTGCATGGCCTTGCGGGCGCGGGGGGTGTCCCGGGCGTCGTGGTAGGCGACGGCCAGCCGGAACCAGGCGCGCCAGTCGGACGGGGCGTCCTCGGTCTCGGCCTTGCGCTTGGCGAAGACCGCGTCCGCGGAGTCCCGGTCGATGCGGCCGCCCGGCGTCCGTACCAGCTCGTCCACCGGCAGGCCGCCCTCGGCGTCCAGCTCGCGCGCCAGGCGGTTGGCGTCGCGCGCGAACTTGGTGGTCTGGTAGAGGAACCAGGCTCCGATGAACGGCAGGACCAGCACCGCCACGCCGAAGGTGATGGTGACGGCGGTGCCCTGCTGGAGGAGCATCACCCCGCGGCTGCCGACCAGGACGAAGTAGACGACCAGGACGGCGGCCAGGGCGAAGTAGACGATTTTGGCGCGCACGGTACTCAGCCCAGGTCCAGGAAGTGTTCCAGGCCGAACGTCAGGCCCGGGGTCGCGACGACGCGCCGTGCGCC
The DNA here is from genome assembly GCF_003626645.1 of Streptomyces klenkii. Lineage (GTDB taxonomy): Bacteria > Actinomycetota > Actinomycetes > Streptomycetales > Streptomycetaceae > Streptomyces > Streptomyces klenkii. Next base: position 5,783 of record NZ_RBAM01000027.1, read on the forward strand.
GAGCAGGATGCCCGGCATGAAGCAGCTGTGGTGCAGCGAGTCGTGCCGGATGGTGAGCGTCTCGCCGGTGTCGCCGAACAGCACCTCCTGGTGGGCCAGGAGGCCGCGGAGCCGCACCGCGTGCACGGGCACGCCGTCGACGTCGGCGCCCCGTGCGCCCTCCAGGGCCGTCGTGGTGGCGTCGGGCTGCGGGGGGCAGCCCGCCTCGCGCCGTGCGGCCGCGATGAGCTGCGCGGTGCGGGTGGCCGTGCCCGAGGGGGCGTCGGCCTTGTTCGGGTGGTGCAGCTCGACGACCTCGGCGGACTCGAAGAAACGCGCCGCCTGCCGGGCGAAGGTCATGGTCAGGACGGCCCCGATGGAGAAGTTCGGGGCGATGAGCACGCCGGTGTCGGGGGACGCCTCCAGCCAGGAGTTCAGCCGCGCGAGGCGCTCCTCGGTCCAGCCGGTGGTGCCGACGACGCCGTGGATGCCGTTGCGGACGCAGAACTCCAGGTTCTCCATGACCGAGTCGGGGTGCGTCAGCTCGACCGCGACCTGGGCTCCCGCCTCGGTCAGCGTCTCCAGCTTGTCGCCCCGGCCCAGCGCGGCCACCAGCTCCATGTCGTCGGCGGCCTCGACGGCCCGTACGGCCTCGGAGCCGATCCGGCCCCCCGCGCCGATGACCGCCACGCGCAGCTTGCTCATCGTCCCTGCTTCCTTCGAACCGATCGCCCAGCCGATTATCAGCCCGGCAACTTAAGAAACGGCCTCGTGCAGGCGTGCGGCCTGCTTGTCCTTCAGCGGGCCGATGACGGACAGCGAAGGACGCTGTCCCAGTACATCGCGGGCCACCTCGCGGACCTCGTCCGGGGTGACGGCCGCGATGCGCGCCAGCATGTCGTCGACCGACATCTGGTCGCCCCAGCACAGCTCGCTCTTGCCGATGCGGTTCATGAGCGCACCGGTGTCCTCCAGGCCGAGGACGGTGGAGCCCGCGAGCTGCCCCACGGCGCGGCTGATCTCCTCGTCCGGCAGGCCCTCCGACGCGACCTTGTCGAGCTCGTCGCGGCAGATCTTCAGCACGTCGTGGACCTGGCTCGGGCGGCAGCCGGCGTAGACGCCGAAGAGGCCGCAGTCGGCGTAGCCCGAGGTGTAGGAGTAGACGGAGTAGGCGAGGCCGCGCTTCTCCCGGACCTCCTGGAAGAGCCGGGAGCTCATGCCGCCGCCGAGGGCGGTGTTGAGCACGCCGAGCGCCCAGCGGCGGTCGTCCGTGCGCGCCAGGCCGGGCATGCCGAGGACGACGTGCGCCTGCTCGGTCTTGCGGCCGAGCACCTCCACGCGGCCGGCGGTGCGGATCGTACGGGCGCCGGAGCGCGGGGCGACGGGCGTCGCGTCCGTACGGTGCAGGGCGCCGGCCCGGTCGAAGGCGGCGCGGACCTGGCGGACGACCTTGGCGTGGTCGACGTTGCCCGCGGCGGCCACGACCAGGCGCGTGGGGTCGTAGTGCTTCTTGTAGAAGCGGGCGATCTGGTCGCGGGTGAGGGCGTTGATGGTGTCGACCGTGCCGAGCACGGGGCGGCCGAGGGGAGTGTCGCCCAGCATGGTGTGCGCGAACAGGTCGTGCACGCAGTCGCCGGGGTCGTCCTCCGTCATCGCGATCTCTTCGAGGATCACGCCGCGCTCGGCGTCGACGTCCGCCGCGTCGATCAGCGAGCCCGTGAGCATGTCGCAGACGACGTCGATGGCCAGCGGCAGGTCGGTGTCGAGCACGCGCGCGTAGTAGCACGTGTACTCCTTGGCCGTGAACGCGTTCATCTCGCCGCCGACGGCGTCGATGGCCGAGGAGATGTCCAGCGCGCTGCGCTTGGCCGTGCCCTTGAAGAGCAGGTGCTCCAGGTAGTGGGTGGCGCCGTTCAGGGCCGGGGTCTCGTCGCGGGAGCCGACGTTGGCCCAGATGCCGAAGGTCGCGGAGCGCACGGACGGCAGGGTCTCGGTGACGATGCGCAGGCCGCCCGGGAGGGTGGTGCGGCGGACCGTGCCGATGCCGTTCTCGCCCTTGAGAAGCGTTTGGGTACGGGCGACGGCCCGCCCCTCCGAGGAGGTGCGGGCCGTCTTCCGTGTACTACGGGACGTCACTTGGCGGACTCGTCCTTGGTCTCGTCGGCCTTGTCGCCGTCCTCGCCCTCGATGACCGGGATCAGCGAGAGCTTGCCGCGCTGGTCGATCTCGGCGATCTCGACCTGGACCTTCTGGCCCACGCCGAGCACGTCCTCGACGTTCTCCACGCGCTTGCCGCCGGCGAGCTTACGGATCTGCGAGATGTGCAGCAGGCCGTCCTTGCCCGGCATGAGGGAGACGAAGGCACCGAAGGTGGTGGTCTTGACGACCGTACCCAGGTAGCGCTCGCCGACCTCCGGCATGGTCGGGTTGGCGATGCCGTTGATCGTGGCGCGGGCGGCCTCGGCGGCCGGGCCGTCGGCGGCACCGATGTAGATGGTGCCGTCGTCCTCGATCGTGATCTCGGCGCCGGTGTCCTCCTGGATCTGGTTGATCATCTTGCCCTTGGGGCCGATGACCTCACCGATCTTGTCCACGGGGATCTTGACGGTGATGATCCGCGGGGCGTTCGGGGACATCTCGTCCGGCGTGTCGATGGCCTCCATCATCACGTCGAGGATGTGGAGACGGGCGTCGCGGGCCTGCTTGAGGGCCGCGGCCAGGACGGAGGCCGGGATGCCGTCCAGCTTGGTGTCGAGCTGGAGCGCGGTGACGAACTCCTTCGTGCCGGCGACCTTGAAGTCCATGTCACCGAACGCGTCCTCCGCACCGAGGATGTCGGTGAGGGCGACGTAGTGCGTCTTGCCGTCGATCTCCTCGGAGATCAGGCCCATGGCGATGCCGGCGACGGGGGCCTTCAGGGGCACACCGGCGTTCAGCAGCGACATGGTGGAGGCGCAGACCGAGCCCATGGAGGTCGAGCCGTTGGAGCCGAGCGCCTCGGAGACCTGGCGGATGGCGTACGGGAACTCCTCGCGCGTCGGCAGGACGGGCACGATGGCCCGCTCGGCCAGGGCGCCGTGGCCGATCTCGCGGCGCTTCGGCGAACCGACGCGGCCGGTCTCACCGACGGAGTACGGCGGGAAGTTGTAGTTGTGCATGTAGCGCTTGCGGGTCACCGGGGAGAGGGTGTCCAGCTGCTGCTCCATGCGGAGCATGTTGAGGGTGGTGACGCCCAGGATCTGGGTCTCGCCACGCTCGAACAGGGCGGAGCCGTGGACGCGCGGGATGGCCTCGACCTCGGCGGCGAGCGTACGGATGTCCGTAACGCCGCGGCCGTCGATGCGCTTCTTCTCCTTGATGACGCGCTCACGGACCAGGGACTTGGTCAGCGAGCGGTACGCCGCGGAGATCTCCTTCTCGCGGCCCTCGAACTCCGGCAGGAGCTTCTCGGCGGCGATCTCCTTGACGCGGTCGATCTCGGTCTCGCGCTCCTGCTTGCCGGCGATGGTGAGCGCCTTGGCGAGCTCGCCGCGGACGGCCTTGGTCAGGGCGGCCAGGACGTCGTCCTGGTAGTCCAGGAAGACCGGGAACTCGCCCTCGGGCTTGGCGGCCTTGGAGGCGAGCTCGGACTGGGCGCGGCACAGCACCTTGATGAAGGGCTTCGCGGCCTCGAGACCGGCGGCGACGACCTCCTCGGTGGGGGCGTCGGCGCCGTCCTTGACCAGCTGGATGGTCTTCTCGGTGGCCTCGGCCTCGACCATCATGATCGCGACGTCGCCGTCCTCCAGGACGCGGCCGGCCACGACCATGTCGAAGACGGCGTCCTCGAGCTCGGTGTGGGTCGGGAACGCGACCCACTGGCCCTTGATCAGGGCGACGCGGGTGGCGCCGATCGGACCGGAGAAGGGCAGGCCCGCGAGCTGCGTGGAGCAGGAGGCGGCGTTGATGGCGACCACGTCGTAGAGGTGGTCGGGGTTGAGCGCCATGACCGTCTCGACGATCTGGATCTCGTTGCGCAGGCCCTTCTTGAAGGAGGGGCGCAGCGGGCGGTCGATCAGGCGGCAGGTGAGGACGGCGTCCTCGGAGGGCCGGCCCTCACGGCGGAAGAAGGAGCCGGGGATCTTGCCGGCCGCGTACATCCGCTCCTCGACGTCCACCGTCAGGGGGAAGAAGTCGAGCTGGTCCTTGGGCTTCTTGGAAGCGGTGGTCGCCGACATCACCATGGTGTCGTCGTCCAGGTACGCCACGGCGGAACCGGCGGCCTGCTTGGCCAGGCGGCCCGTCTCGAAGCGGATGGTGCGGGTGCCGAAGGCGCCGTTGTCGATGACGGCCTCGGCGTAGTGGGTCTCGTTCTCCACCAGGGATATCTCCTCGTCTGCGTCCCGGCCCGTGTGGCGGGGACGGTGGCGGAGGAGCGTCTGTGCTGGCCGGTCTTCGATCGAAGCACCCGGATTTCCCTGATCCGGGGGCCACTACCGAGGACCGGCGGCGAGCGGAGCGCTCCTCCTCGTACGGTTCGGCACTAATGCCGTCGTGGAAACCAGACTACAAAGGTTCTGCTGTCCACGAGATACGCAAAGGGAGCGGCTCCCAGATGGTGGGAACCGCTCCCTTCACGGTGTCTTACTTGGCGCCGGCGGCACCGCGGCGGATGCCGAGGCGCTCGACCAGGGCGCGGAAGCGCGTGATGTCCTTCTTGGCCAGGTACTGCAGCAGGCGGCGACGCTGGCCGACCAGGAGCAGCAGACCACGACGGGAGTGGTGGTCGTGCTTGTGCTGCTTGAGGTGCTCGGTCAGGTCCGAGATGCGGCGGGTCAGCATGGCGACCTGGACCTCGGGGGAGCCGGTGTCGCCCTCCTTGGTGGCGAACTCGGCCATGATCTGCTTCTTCGTAGCGGCGTCGAGCGACACGCGGTACTCCTTCTGAGTGTCTTTTGGCCACCGAGTGCCCCTGGTCTCTTACTCAGGGGAGCTTCCGTTACTCGGGAGGCGGGGTCCGCTGGGCGCTGTCCCCAGAAGCCGGTGAAGGCACTCCGGAGGCGCGTACACAAACGGCCGTTGCACAGAGTACCAGGCTGGGCTAGTGGGCCGGCCGCGGGAGGGGGAGGGGGGCTCGCGGGGGGGCGAGCCTGGGCCTCATGCGGGGCTGCGGGGGGCCTCGTGCGGAGGTCCATCTGCGCCTCGTGCGGGGGGCTGCGCGGGGCCTCATGCGGGGCTGCGTGAGGCTCTCGTGCAGGCGCTTCATGCGGGGGCTGGTCGCCGCCTCATGCGGGCGCCTCATGCGGCGACGGCACAGGCCTCGTGCGGGCGCCTCGTGGCCGCCCCGTGCGGCCGCCTCATGCGGCGCCTCAGCCCGCCGAAAGGCTGCGGGCCGCCGAGTACAGGTCGAGGACCGCCAGGCACAAGGGTACGAGCGCCAGGAGCAGGGTGCTTTCGGCCAGGTCCGAGACGCGCCCCCAAAAGGGTGAAAGGCCCTTGGCGGGGACGATCAGCGCGACGGCGGTGAGCAGACCGCCACCGAGGGTGATGGCAGCGGCCAGCCAGAGCGTACGGACGTCCAGGGAGCCGCCGGTCGCTCCGGCGGGAGGCAGGAGGGAGAGGCCGAGGACGAGCAGCACGAGGGCCGCGAGGCCCGCGCCGAGGACGGCGGCGACCTGGGCGGTGTAGCGGAAGAGGCGGGCGCGCAGCAGCATCGCCAGGCCGGCGGTGAGGGCGAGGAGCCGGGGCCAGGGGCCGCCGCCCGGGGCGAAGGCCAGGACGGCCGTGGAACCGGTTACGACGGCCGCGCAGCCGCCGACGAGGCCGAGCAGCAGCTCGTGTCCGCGGCGGACCTGTGCGGCGATGCGCGGGGCGTCCACGGGGTCGGCCTGCGGGGCGCCGCCGCGGGAGGCCGTCCGGTCCGCGGTGACCGCGGAGCGCGGGGCGGCGTAGCCGATGGGGAGGCGGGCGACGCGGGCGGAGAGGCCGGGCAGGAAGGCGACGGCCCCTATGGCGACGACGGCGCAGACGGCGGCGGCATCGGCCGGGCGGGCCTCGGTGAGGACGGCGCAGAAGGCGGCCACGGTGCCGGTGGCCGCGGCGGCCAGAGCGGCGACGAAGGGGGCGTCGCCGGCCGGCATGACGGCGACGAGCACGGCGGCGGCGACGAGCACGGTCGCGCAGCCCAGCAGGAACTGCAGCCGGCCCGCCCCCTCGCCCGGGGCGGGGGCGAGGATCCCCGTTCCGGCGATCATCACGTGCGGGAGGGCGGCGAGGCCCAGGGCGACGGCGGACGCGCGGTCCGCGTACACCCGGGCCCGTACGCCCGCGAGGGCCGTCAGCAGCACGCCGGCGGCAGCGGCGACGGCACCCGGCAGGCCGTGCATGTCGTGCCGGGCCGGGTCGGCGAACCACAGGGCGAGGCCCATGAGGGCGAGCAGCAGCGCCCCGCCGACCAGGCCGCAGGCGCGCAGGAGGCCGTCGTTCCAGAGGGTGTGGTCGCGGGTGACGGCGGAGGCTACGGCGTCGCTGACGTCGTCGTGCACGGCGGGCGGCAGGGACTCCGCGAAGGGGCGCAGCGCGAGCAGGTCGCCGTCGAGGACGCGCTGGGCGGCGAGCGAGCGGGCGCTGTCGAGGACGGTGCCGTCGCGGCGTACGAGGTGGTAGCCGGTGGGGGTGCCGGCCGGCTGGGTCTGGCCGGTCAGGCGCAGGATCTCCGGGTACACGTCGGCGACGGCGATGTCGTCCGGCAGGGCGACGTCTATCCGGCTGTCGGGCGCGACGACGGTCACTCGGCAGAAGCCGGTCGCAGCGGGCGTACTCACCTATCAGGCCCCTTGATTCACTTGGTTCACGGTGCGCGGCCGTTGCTCCGAGGGCGGCTGTTCCCGCCCCGTGCGTGCCGGCCCGCGCGCGGCTGTGCGCGACTGTGCGGCCACCCTATCCGGGGGCTCCCGTACGTACGTCGATAGGATCACCGTTCCGCGCAGGGGGGCCGTCGCCGATGGGGCGACAGGCGGCACCGCGCGGAACTGTTCTTGCCGTGCGGAGGGGTTGAGGCATCCGGTGAGCCAGATCGTGGTCAGTCGTCCCCCGCGGGCCCTGCCGCCGGAGGTGCCCGGCGAGGAGGTCCTCCTGGAGGCGCCCCCGGAGCTGCCGAGGGACCGTCAGGAGGGGCTGCTGATGCAGCTGCTGCCGACGCTCGGCATGGCCTCGTCGATGGTGTACTTCTTCATGCCCGGCGCCGCCCCCATGATGAAGATCATGGGCGTGCTGATGATGTGCTCGACGCTCGGCATGACCGTCGCCATGATCGTCCGGCACCGGCAGGGCACCCAGGGGCGGACCGCGGACATGCGCCGCGACTACCTCAAGTACTTGTCGCAGACCCGGCGCACCGTGCAGCGCACGGCCAAGGCGCAGCGGGACGCGCAGTTCTACCTGCACCCCTCCCCCGACCAGCTGTGGTCGGTGGTGGCCGAGGGCACGAGGCTGTGGGAGCGGCGCGCGAGCGACGACGACTTCGCGCAGGTGCGCGTCGGGCTGGGCACGCAGCAGCTCGCGACGCCGCTGGTGGCGCCCGAGACGGCGCCGATAGACGAGTTGGAGCCGCTGACGACGGGAGCGATGCAGCAGTTCCTGGCGACGCACGGTTCGCTGGACGGCATGCCGGTGGCGCTGTCGTTGCGCGCCTTCTACCACGTGACGCTGTCGGGCGACCCGGAGTCGGTGCACGGGGCGGCGCGGGCCCTGGTGGCGCAGCTGGTGACGCTGCATTCGCCGGAGGACCTCGTGGTGGCCGTGGTCTCCGCACGGGGCGCGGCGTCGTACTGGGAGTGGACGAAGTGGCTGCCCCACGTGCAGGTGCCCGGGGCGGCGGACGGGGCCGGCATGAGGCGGCTGATCGGGGACGACCTGACGGAGCTGGAGGACCTGCTGCGGCCGCGTCTGGAGGGCCGTACGCGGTTCAGCCGGGACGGTCAGCCGGTGCTGGACCAGCCGCACGTGGTGGTCGTGCTGGACGGCGCCGCGGTGCCGGCGGACTCGGTGTTCGCGGCGCCCGAGGGGCTGCAAGGCGTGACCGTCGTCGAGGTGGTGACGGGCGATCTGGGCGAGCCGCGCGGCGGGCTGTCGGTGGTCGTGCAGCCGGGTTCGCTGCGGCTGGTGTCGCAGGTAGCTGTCTACGAGGGGGTGCCGGACACCCTCGCCATGGAGGCCGCGGAGGCGCTCGCGCGGCAGCTGGCGCCGCTGCGCATGGGCGGGGGCGGCGACGGCGACGAGCCGCTGCTGGCGAACCTGGACTTCACGGATCTGCTGGGACTGGGCGACGCGGGCTCGGTGGACGCGGCGCGCACGTGGCGGCCGCGGTCGGCGGCGGAGCGGCTGCGGGTGCCGATCGGCGTCAGCGAAGACGGCGCCCCCGTGATGCTGGACCTGAAGGAGGCCGCGCAGGACGGCATGGGGCCGCACGGGCTGTGCGTCGGCGCGACCGGCTCCGGCAAGTCCGAGCTGCTGCGCACCCTGGTGCTGGGGCTCGCGGTCACGCACAGCTCCGAGACGCTGAACTTCGTCCTGGCCGACTTCAAGGGCGGTGCGACGTTCGCGGGCATGTCGGAGATGCCGCACGTGGCCGCCGTGATCACCAACCTCGCCGACGACCTGACGCTGGTCGACCGCATGCGCGACTCGATCACGGGTGAGCTGCAGCGCCGGCAGGAGCTGCTGCGGTCGGCGGGCAGCTACGCCAACATCCACGACTACGAGAAGGCGCGGGCAGCCGGTGCCGCCCTGGAGCCGCTGGCCTCACTCGTCCTGGTGATCGACGAGTTCAGCGAGCTGTTGACGGCCAAGCCCGACTTCATCGACATGTTCATCCAGATCGGCCGCATCGGCCGGTCCCTGGGCGTACACCTGCTGCTGGCCTCGCAGCGGCTGGAGGAGGGCCGGCTGCGCGGCCTGGAGACGTACCTGTCGTACCGGATCGGCCTGCGGACGTTCTCGGCCGCGGAGTCGCGCACGGTGCTCGGCGTGCCGGACGCGTACCACCTGCCGTCGGTGCCGGGCTCGGGCTACCTGAAGTTCGGTACGGACGAGATGACGCGCTTCAAGGCGGCGTACGTCTCGGGCACGTACCGGCAGGACGCGCGCACGGGGCCCGGCACGGGGCCGCTGCCGATCGAGCGCCGCCCCGTGCTGTTCACCGCCGAACCGGTCCCGGTCACCTACACCGCCCCGGCGGCCGTGACGCCCTCGTCGCCCGCCCCGGGCGACGACGCGCTCGCGGACACGGTCCTCGACGTGATCGTGCGCCGGCTGGAGGGCCAGGGCCCGCCGGCCCACCAGGTGTGGCTGCCGCCGCTGGACCGGTCCGCGGCCCTCGACGAGCTCCTGCCTCCCCTCTCGGCCGTGCCGGGCCGCGGCCTCACGGCGCCCGAGCATCCGCGCCTCGGCCGCCTCAGCGTGCCGATCGGCCTGGTCGACAAGCCCTTCGAGCAGCGCCGGGACGTGCTGTACCGCGACTTCTCGGGCGCGGCGGGCAACATGCTCGTCGTCGGCGGCCCGCAGTCCGGCAAGTCGACGCTGATGCGGACGCTCGTGTCGGCCTTCGCGCTGACGCACACCCCGGCCGAGGTGCAGTTCTACGGGCTGGACTTCGGCGGTGGCGGCATGAGCGCGATCGAGGGCCTGCCGCACGTGGGCGGCGTGGCGTCCCGGCTCGACCCCGAGCGGGTGCGCCGTACGGTCGCCGAGGTGGCGGGCGTCCTGGCCCGCCGCGAGGAGTACTTCCGGGCGAACGGCATCGACTCGATCGGCACGTTCCGGCGGATGCGGGCGTCGGGTGAGATCACGGACCAGCCGTGGGGCGACGTGTTCCTCATCGTCGACGGGTGGGCGAGCTTCCGGCAGGAGTACGAGATGCTGGAGGGCCTCGTCTCCGACATCGCGGCGCGCGGCCTGGGCTACGGCGTCCACATCGTGGTGACCGCCTCCCGCAACATGGAGGTCCGCGCCTCCCTCAAGGACCAGCTCCTCAACCGGCTCGAACTGCGGCTCGGCGACACCATGGACTCGGAGTTCGACCGCAAGGTCGCCGCCAACGTCCCCGCCGGGGTGCCCGGCCGCGGCCAGCTCCCCGAGAAGCTCCACTTCATGGCCGCGGTGCCCCGCACCGACTCCGACAGCGACCCCGAGACCCTCACCGACGGCACCGCCGCCATGGTGCGCGCCGTCAGCGAGGCATGGGGCGGCCCCGGCGCGCCCGGAGTGCGGCTCCTGCCGCGCCGGCTGCGCGCCGACGAACTGCCCAAGGGCTTCGAGCACCCGCAGCACGGCGTGGCCTTCGGCATCGACGAGACCAACCTGGAGCCGGTCTTCGTCGACTTCGAGACGGACCCGTTCTTCCTCGTCTTCGGCGAGAGCGAGTCCGGCAAGACCGCGCTGCTGCGCCTCTTGGCCAAGCAGATCACCGAGCGGTACGGCCCCGACGAGGCGAAGATCGTGGTCGGCGACTACCGCCGGACGCTCCTCGATGTCGTCCCGAGCACGCACCTGCTGGAGTACGCGCCGATCGCCTCGGCCCTGACGGTGCACGCCGACGCCCTCAACCGCCTCATGGAGCGGCGCGCCCCGCAGCCCGACATCACGCCGCAGCAGCTGCGCGACCGCAGCTGGTGGTCGGGCCCGCGCTTCTTCGTCATCATCGACGACTACGAGCTCGTCTCCACCGGCAGCGGCAACCCGCTCTCCGTCCTCACCGAGAACCTGCCCTTCGCGCGCGACGTCGGCGTGCGCTTCATCATCGCGCGCAGCTCGGCGGGCGCGTCCCGGTCGATCTACGAGAGCTTCATGCAGCGGGTGAAGGATCTGGGCGCCCAGGGCGTGATCCTGTCCGGCGACCCGGGCGAGGGCGACCTGATCGGCGGCGTGCGGCCGCACCAGATGCCGCCGGGGCGCGGGTACTTCGTGTCGCGGAAGCGGGGCGTGCCGCTGGTGCAGGTGGGGTGGCTGCCGGAGGAAGTGTGAGGGGGCCTTATACCACTCGACCCCGCGCCAGGGGCATTCTGCGAGCACCGTCCCGGAACCAACTCTGTGGTGGATCCATCCGGAGTACGCTGCTCACGACTGTTGCCCCGGTGGACGTCAACTGGCATGGCGTCCAGGGGAATCCGGCGGAATTGCGCACCGAAAGGCGGCCCCTGCCCCATGGACGAACAAGAGAAGGACGAGCTCTACGCCCGTGACATCTCCGGTCTCGAATGGCTGAGCGCACCCGAGGCCAAGGACGACGAGGAGCGCGTCGAGATCGCCTACTTCTCCGATGGTGCAGTGGCGATGCGGTCCTCGACCGACCCCGACACCGTCCTGCGCTACACCCCGGCCGAGTGGCGGGCTTTCGTGCTGGGTGCGCGTGACGGCGAGTTCGATCTGCAGTAATGCGGTGCAGCAAACACGGGGGTGGACGGCCGGTTTCCCGGCTGCCCACCCCCGCGTGCTGTCGTGCGGCCCGTCAGCGGCTGATGTGCGTGGCTTCAGCGCCGGCTCGGGCAGTTCGCCTCAGTAGCTGATGTCGAAGAGCTGCGACGCCTTCTTGTCGGTCGCGTGGAAGTGCTCGCCGCCCTTGAGGACGAGGTCCGCGACGTGCTTGAGCGTCGCCTGGATGTGCGCGCTGCGCTTGCGGAACTCCGCGTCCACCTGGAGCATCGCCTGGTGGGCCTCGCCCTCCCAGCCGGCCGCGACCTGGTTCACGGCGGCGCGCATGGAATTCAGCTCCCGCTCGATCACGCCCGCGGCCTTCTTGATGTCATCGGACGCGGTCTGCAGGGAGCTGTAATTGACTACAAGCTCTCCACCCTGGTCTGGCATGTGTCCCCACCCTTTGTGGTGTCGTTCATCGGTCGAAAAGGAATCGGAACCGGCGGGCGTACGCGCCCGGGCCCGGCTTTTTCAGAGGTCGTCGATCGCGCTGCGCTGCTGCGTGCCGTGGTTCGCGCCGGCGCCCCCGGACGCGGCACCGCCGCCGCTGACGTCGACGCCCCGCATCTGGGCGGCGATCTCCGCGTCGGTCGCCCCGGAGGTGCGGTGCGTCAGGGCGACGGCCTCACGCACCCGGTCGATCATCCGGCGCACGCGGTCGTGGTCGTCGTTGAGGTCCATCTGCGCCTTGCGGAAGGCCGAGTGGGCATCGCCCTTCCACGAGCTGCCGCCGTCCAGCGTGGCGATGACGTTCGCCAGCTGGCGCAGGTTGGCCGAGAAATGTGAGCTGGTCGTGTCGATGGCGTCCGTGAAGGTCTTGAACGCCTGGTCACTGACCTTCTGCTTGCCGTTCTCCGACATGTTCCGCCTTTCCCCCGAGGGGCCTGTCTTTTGATGTGTAATTGACGCCGGACGCGGACGCCGACAGCGCAGGACCGGACGATGCCGGAGCCGGTGCACGTGCCGGGCGCGGTTCCCGCGATCGGCTCGCCGGCCGTCCGGTCGTCACCCCGTGCCTTCCCCCTGGAGCGCCCGCGAAGGGCGCCCATGTCACTCTAGCCACTCGCGACGCGTGCCCCAACCACATACATATCAGGCCTGTTTGACAGTCGTGGCATACCGTCACAGACCTCATGAGCCGCGCAGCCCCCTGCGCCGCCGGTGCTCCCGTCCCACGACGGCCGCCCCCGCGATCGCCGCGACGAGCACGGCCGCCCCGCCGAGCACGTACGTGGCGAGGCGCTCCTTGCGCTGCTGCGGGGTCTCGCCCACGGCCAGCGGGGCCACGTCGGGGGCCCGTACGTTGCGCGCCTGGGGCTTGGCCGGGGTGACGCGGTCGAGCGGGTGGGCGTCCTCCGTGAGGGCGCGGACGGGGTCGACGACGCCCCAGCCGATGTAGCGGTCGTGGCCGTTGGTGGCGCGTTCCGCGGTCTGCTCAATCTGGGCGACGACCTGGTGCTGCTTCCAGTCGGGGTGCTTGGCGCGGATGAGGGCGGCGACACCGGCCACGTACGGGGCGGAGAAGCTGGTGCCGTTGTCGACGCACTGGCCGCCGAGGGGGACGGTGGAGACCATCTCGACGCCGGGCGCGGCGACGCCCACGAACTCGCCGGGCTGCGAGAAGGACGCGCGCTCGTTATTGCGGTCGGACGCGCCGACCGCGAGGACGCCCTTGTACGCGGCGGGGTAGGTCTCCTTGACCTCGCCGCCGAGGCCGTCGTTGCCCGCCGAGGCGACCACGACGACGTCCTTCTCCAGGGCGTCCTTGACGGCGAGTTCGAGGTCGGAGTCGGGAAGGAGGGCCTTCGTCGTGTCCTGGGAGATGTTGATGACGCGCGCTCCGGCGGCGACGGCCAGGCCGATGCCCTGGGCGAGGGTGCGGGAGGTGCCCGTGCCCTTCTCGTCGTTCTGGCGGATCGGGATGATGACCGACTCCGGGGCGATGCCGACGAAGCCGCTGCCGGGGGCCGGGCGGGCCGCGATGATGCCCGCGACCTTGGTGCCGTGGCCCACGAGGTCGAGGGTCGGATCGGGCTTCGGCTTCTCGGGCTCCTTCTCCGGCGGCTTCTCCGGGCTCTTCTCGGGGCTCTTGGAGGGGCTCGGCTCCGGGGACTTCTCCGGCTTCCCGGACGCGTTCTTGCCGCCCCCCGAGGGGCTGGCCGACGGGCCCGGCGACGGCGTGCCCTTGTCCTTCTTCCCATCCTTCGCGCCTGCGGAGTGGCTGGGGGACGGTCCCGGCGCGGGCGCACGGGGCCCGTCCTTCGCGTCCGCCCTCACGCCCGTCGCGTCCTTGGCGCCGCCGGCCGTGGTGCTGCCGTCCTTGGCCGCCTCCGGCATGCCGGTGAGCAGGTCGGCCCCGCTCTCGGCGTCGACGGCGCCCTTCAGCTGCGGGTTCTTGACGTCGACGCCCGTGTCGATGACGGCCACGCGGACCGGCCGGCCGGAGCTGTCCCGGCCCTTGGTGTCCTGCCAGAGGCGGTCGAGGAGGATCCGCTGGAGGGACCAGGGAGTGCCCTTGATGGGCTTGGCGGGGTAGGTGCACTCGCCGCTGCCGTCAAGGTTCACCGACATGGATGAGGCCTCATGCGGGGGCGGGGCGTCGTGCGCGGGTGGGGCCTCATGCGGGGCCTCATGCGGGGCCCCATGCGGGGGTACGGCGTCGTGCGCGGCGGCATGGGGCAGCGCCGCTGCGGCGGAGGCGGCCGTCACGCCCATGGTGAGCGCCGCTGACAGGGCGAGGGCGAGTGATGTCGTCGTTCGTGGCATCGGCTGTCTCACGATCCCTGCGGCTGCCTGGCGCTGTTGGTGTCCAGCCGCGGCCCCGTAGGCAGGAACTGCGACCAGTTCGCGGGCACGGGCAGGGGGTCGACCTTTCCGTAGCCGAGCCTGGTGCGTGCCTGGTCGGACTCGGTGGGGCCGGCGGCTCCGGTGGTGCCCGCCGCCTCGTGCGGCGCCTCAGGCGAGCCGTCCGGGCCCGCCGACGGGGTGGCCTTCTCGCCGATCTTCGACTTGCCCGCACCGCTGTCGCTGTTGGACTGGACCGCGTAGCGCAGCCCCGTGTCGGTGACGAGGAAGACCGATCCGCTGTTGGTCTGGCGCCCCGTGACCTGCCGGTAGAGGAGCCCGGAGCCCGGGGTGACGTACGCGCTGGTGGCTCCGTCCGGGATCGTCGCCGGGTACTCGGTGCCCGCCCAGGTGGCGAGTTCGGTGGCGCCGCCCGCGGACATGCCCCCGAAGATGCTGCACACGGTGTCCTTGTTGTCGTCGCCGGCACCTGTGAAGTTCGCCTGCCGGGGCACCGTGGCGGGCCAGTGGTACTGCCCGTAGAACTCGTCCTCCGCCGGGGTGAAGGCCGCCGCGCTCACCCGCTCCGGCACACCTGCCTGACCGAGCGCCGCCAGCTTCTTGCTGTTGAGGAGCAGCTTGGCGACGAGCGGCGAGACGCGCTGGACCTTGCCGCGGAGCACCACGTAGTTCTGGGTGCCGCTGCCGGTGGGCGCTTCGAGGACGGTGCCGACGCGGTCGGCCTTGCCCGGCAGGGTGCCGACGCCGGCGTCCGCGCCGATGTCGCCGCCGGTCTCCGGGAAGACGATGGGCGCGCCGTCGTGCAGGGTGTCCAGCCAGTCCTTGGTGACGGGCTGGGCCTTGGCCCCGTCGTTGAAGACGGAGCGGAGCAGCAGGTTGTGGTCGGAGGCGTCGGCGGACCGCCAGTCCTCACCGCCGAGCAAGTACTTGGTGCCCTGGGGGTCGACGAGGTAGCGAGCCCCGTCCGGCCCCTGCACGTACAGGGCCTGGTTGCCGCGCAGACGCTGTTCGCCGGTGAGCTTCTTCAGCTTCGGGTCGCGCCCCGCGAAGAGGAAAACAGCCTTCTGGGTGGTCCGCCCCGTGCCGCCGGGCTGCTCGCAGACGGCCCACTGCTTCTGCTTGCCCGCCTCGTCGGCGCCGGGCATGCGGTCGGGGGCGTACGGGATGCCGAGCGTGGGGCCGCGCGGGATGTGGCCGTTGTCGAGCTCCTCCTCCTTCACCTTGATGACGGTGGACTTCTCCGGGGTCAGGAGCAGTTTCGCGGAGGCGAAGTTGAGGACGGGGTGCAGCTGTTTCTTGCCCTCCGTCGTCAGGACGACGTAGCGGGTGGTGGACTGGCTGCCGACGATGACGTGTGCGGCCTCGTCGTCCCAGCCCTTGGGGGCGGTCGGCCGGAACATGCCCCATGCCCCGAAGCCGGCGACCAGCACCGCGCCGGCCACGAGGCCGGGCAGGACCGCGCGCAGGGGGCGGGGGGCTCCCTCTTCCGTCCCGCTGGGCGAAGGCTGGAGGAAGGCCGCGATCGTGCGCTTCCTCGCGAAGATGTAGGCATTGAGCTCATCCCGCCGTGATGCCATGTGTAGCCGCTCTCTCCTCTGGTCGTCGGCGTCGGTCGACAGGCGCTGCGCTTGGTCGGGTTGTCGTACCGGCCCCTACTATGCCGGTAGGGATCAGCGCGCCTGTCAGGGCATGCCGCTGATCGGATTCCCGGCCGGCCCACGGAGGCGGCCGAAAACGGCTGAGGGGGCTGTGACGGGCATGGGTGCCGCAACGCAAGTGCGGGCGCGGGGGAATGCCGCGCACGGGGCGACCGCCGTCGCCCCGCGGGCCGCGGCACGGGGCGGGGGCACGGGGCCGGTGCGGCTGCAACAGCTGGTGCTGATCGAGGTCGCCGCGGGCCTCGTGCTGCTCGGGTGGGCATCCGGCCCGCTGCTGCTCGCGCCGGCCGCCGTGGTGGCCGTGGTGCTGGTGCTGCTCGCGCTGGTCCCGCTGGGTCAGCGGCCGGTGGCCGAGTCGCTGCTGGCCTCGCTGTCGCTGCGGGCCCGCGTCCGCAGCGCTGCACCGGCGGACGCGGGTACGGACCCGGCGATCGCTCCGGTCGTCGAATGCGAACCGGCCCTGCGGACAAGCACGTTCACGGACCGCGGGCAGCGTGCGGTCGGCCTGGTGGGGGACGGCACGTTCGTGACGGCCGTGCTGCGCATCGACGCCGTGGACGCCCCGCTGCGCCCCGTGCGGGCCGAGAAGGCGCTGCCGCTGGCCCTGTTGCGGGACGCCCTGGACGTCGACGGCATCAGGCTGGAGTCCGTACAGGTGCTGCAAAGCACCCTGCCGGCCCCGGCGCCGCACCTGCCCTCGGAGGCACTGGCCGCGCGGAACTACGCGCCGCTCCAGGCCCTGTCCGGGGCTCCGGCCGTACGGACGACGTGGGTGGCGCTCAAGCTCGACCCCGAGCTGTGCCCGGAGGCCGTCGAGGCGCGCGGCGGGGGCGAGGAGGGCGTACGCCGCTGCGTGCTGCGCGCGGCGGACCAGCTGGCGAGCCGGCTGCAGGGGGCCGGCTTCCGGGCGGTGCTGCTGTCCGAGGAGGACCTGACGGCCGCGCTGTCCACGGCGGCGAACATCAACCCTGTGGCCTCCGCGCAGGCCGCGCGGTCCGCCACGCCCGCACGGCGCACGCTGGAGAGCTCCCGGGCGCTGCGGTGCGACGACCGCTGGCACACGACGTACTGGCTGGCGCGCTGGCCGCAGCTCGGGCCCGGGGCCACCCCGCTGCCGCAGCTCGCCGCACACCTCACCGCGCTGCCCGCTCTGTCGACGACGCTGAGCCTGACGCTGGGGCGCGGTGGTCTGCGCAACGGGCGTCATGCCCCGACACTGACCGCGCACATCCGGGTGACGGGGCGCAGCTCCGACGAACTGGCCGCGACGCGGCGGGATCTGGAGCGCGCGGCGCGCGCCGCGCGGACCGGCCTCGTGCGGCTCGACCACGAGCAGGTGCCCGGCATGCTCGCCACTCTGCCCCTGGGAGGCACGCGCTGATGGCCATCACTACGCCCTCCTCCCCCGCGGCTACGGGTTCGACCTCCGGCGCCCGTACGGGGTGGCTCCGTGCCGGGCGCGGGCTGCTCGGGCCGCGCCGCGGCCGGCACGAGCTCGCTGCCGAGGAGTTCGAAGCGCTGGCGCTGCCCGTCGGTGACGACGGTGTGGTCATCGGCACCGACCCGCATGAGGCGCCCGCGGTCCTCGGGGTGGCCCGCCCCGTGCCGTTCGACGCCGTCCTGATCGGCGGCGCCTGGACGGCTCAGGTGATCGCCCTGCGTACGGTCGGCACCGGGGCCCGGATCGCGGTGGAGACCGGCCGCCGCCGGCTGTGGACCGGGCTCGCCCAGGCCGCCAACGGCGGGCAGCCATGCGTGACGCTGCACGACGTCGGCCGAGTGCCGCCGCAGGGCCCGTCGGTGCACAGCCCGGTGCTGGTCGTACGTGACTGCGGCGCACGGCCGCCCCGGGGCCGGGTCGTGGCCGCGCCTTGGCAGTCGGTCCTGACGCTGCTCCCCTACGTGGGGCCGGACGCACCGCGCCTGCTCGGCGGTGTCGACCTCGTCGGCATCCAGCGGGTCTCGCCGGAGGAGGCGGAACTGCTCGGCCGGATCCTGGGGCTGCCCCAGGCCGACGTCGAGGCACTGCCCACGCTTCCGGAGACGGTGACGCTCTGGTGCGCCCGGGGGGCGTGGACGTACGTCGACGTGCGGGCGAGCGAGGCCGAGACGAGGCTGCTGGGAGCCCCGCGCCGCATGGACTGACCGGCCTCCGCACGGATCAGCCCTTGCTGAACCTGCCCTTGCCGAAGACGAGAAGCAGTTTGATGCCGTCGCTGCCCTCCGAGTTGCTGCCCAACAGGCGCGTGGCTCCCGTGCTCTCACCGGTCCGGTTGGTCCGGCACGGGGCCGCAGGTGACGCACGGGGCGGCCGGTGGGGTGGGGGCGGGCCTGCCCCGGCGGTGCGTATGGCGATTAGGCTGGGTGGGAGTACGGACGGGGGACCTCCACGGCATCCCCCGTCGCAACGGGGGACACCCGGGCGGTCGGACGACGGGAACGGTCGGGCCCGACAGGCATTTCATGGGCGCTAGACCACACCAGGAGGCAATGTGAGCAGCGATCGGGACGAGATCCGCGCAGGCGGGTCCGCAGCCGGCGAGGACCGGTCCGACGCCGGTCACGAGCAGGAAACCGACACCACGGGCGAGTTCACCATCGACTACACGCCCCCTGCCTGGTACACGCAAAACGCCTCTTCCGCCGTGACGCCGACGGCGGGCCAGGGCAGCGCCGAGGGTGACGCACAGCCGGTCCTGCCGCCCCCGCCTTCGGGTGAACCGCTGCGGATGCCGCCTTCGGCGGCCGAGAACCGGAACGACCTCGCGGAGCCCCCTGCCGAAGCCCCCTTCATCTCCCCCGCTCCTTCCGCGGGAGGCGGAGCCAACAGCCCTGCCACGATGCCGTTCTCCGCAGCGGCGCCGCAGGAGGAAGCCGCGGCGGTGCCGAACGCCGGGGCGGTGTCCGGTGCGGAGAGCCCGGCATCCGGAGGCCTCACTGGCGCGGCGCCCGCCGCGGTTGGCGTCTCCGCCTCGGGTGACGCCGGCTTGACGGGCCCGCACGGGGCCGACGCCGAAGCCGGCGCGGGGCAGGCGCATGAGGCGGACGCCATGCAGGCGCATGGGGCGGACGCGGGACAGGCGCATGAGGCGGGCGCGGGTCACGACACGCCGGCCCGATCCGAGTCCGGTGCGAACCCCTCGGCGGACGGCAGCACTTCCTCCGTCGGCAGTGCTGCCGGCGAGGAGAGCTCAGAGGCGGCTTCGGCCGCGCCTTCTGCCGGTTCCCCGGCTGCCGAAGGCACGGAGCCCGCCTCCGAGGCCGAGCACCCCGCCGTCTCACGCCCCGAGGGCACCATGCGGTTCTCTGCCGCCGCTCTGCGGGACAGGGTTGCCGACGAGGCGGGCGGGCAGCCGGCAGAAGCGGGACAGGAGGCGGCGCAGGGGACGTGGGCCCCGCCGTCGGTCCCGCAGGCCGCGCTGCCCCCGCTGCCCCCGGACTTCGCCCCGGCGGCTCCGGCCCCCGCCCCGAACGCGCAGCAGCCGTCCGACGCCCCTGCGCCGCCTCAGGCGGCCCCGCAGGGCTTCCCGCCCGCCCCGGGCCCGTACGCCGCGCCCCAGGCCCTCCAGGGCGGTTCCGGCGCGCCTGCCCCCGCAGAGGCCCAGGCGGCCGCGCACGGGGCCGGTGGCGCCCCCGTACCGCCGCACGGAGCAGCGCCCGTTGCATACCCGCCGGTGCCGCCGCTCCCGCAGCCGGACGCCCAGGCCGCGCCGGTGCCGCCTGCGCTCAACGCCCCTGCACCGCAGGACGGCTACGGATACCCGCGCCCCGACGCGCACGGCGCCCCCGTGCCGCCGCCCTTCGACGCCCAGCAGCCTCCCGCGGCTCCTGCACCGGCTCCGTATGCGGCCGCTCCGGCACCGCAGGACGGCTACGGGTACCCGCGGCCTGAGGCGCACGGGGCGCCCGCACCGGCGCCTCAGGCCTACCCTCTGGCGGCGCCCCATGCGCAGCCGCAGCAGGCCGCCGTCACGCCTCCCGCGCAGAACACGGCCGCCCCGACACCGCAGGGCCTCACCGCCCCGCGTGAGGCCCCCATGCCGCCCGCCCTGCCCGTGCCGAACGCCCAGGCGCCGCAGGACGGCTACGGATACCCGCGGCCCGACGCCCGAGCACCGCAGGACGGCTACGGGTACCCGAGGCCCGACGTCCCCGCGCCCCATGCGGCGCCTCATGCCCCCGTGCCCCCTGCGCTCGACGGTGCCCCGCATGCCGCCGCGCACGGTGCCCTCGTGCCGCCGCCCCTCGACGCCCAGCAGCCCCCCGCGGCGCCGGCACCGGTGCCCCACGCCGACGCGCAGCAACTCCCCCATGCCCAGAACGGCTTCAGCGGCTCGCCCGCGCTGCCGCCGGCCGTGCAGGCACAGCCGGGCCCCACGGGCGCGCATGAGGCGGCGGCAGCACCCGCTCCCGCCCCCTACCCGTACACCCAGGCGCCATACGCTGACGGCGGCCTCCCGCCTGCCCCGGACGGGGCGCAGGGCGGGCTGCCCAACGACCCGCGCGCCGGGGGCTGGCCCACGGTGACGCCGGAGCAGCGGCAGCGTTCCGTGCACGGGGCCCCGCTCGGGTTCACCGCCTCCATGGAGCTGTCCTCGGAACGGCTGCTGCGCAGCAAGCCGAAGCCGAAGAAGCAGATGGCCACGCCCCGCTTCAAGTTCGGCGGCAAGAAGGAGGAGGCGGAGCGGCAGCGCAAGCTGGAGCTGATCCGTACGCCCGTCCTCTCCTGCTACCGGATCGCCGTGATCAGCCTCAAGGGCGGCGTCGGCAAGACGACCACGACCACCGCGCTCGGCGCGACGCTCGCCAGCGAGCGCCAGGACAAGATCCTCGCGATCGACGCCAACCCCGACGCGGGCACGCTGGGCCGCCGCGTGCGGCGCGAGACGGGCGCGACGATTCGTGACCTCGTCTCGGCGATCCCCAGCCTGCACAGCTACATGGACATCCGCCGGTACACCTCGCAGGCGCCGTCCGGCCTGGAGATCATCGCCAACGACGTGGACCCGGCGGTCTCCACGACCTTCAACGACGAGGACTACCGGCGGGCGATAGACCTGCTGGGCCGGCAGTACCCGGTCATCCTCACCGACTCGGGCACCGGTCTGCTCTACAGCGCCATGCGCGGCGTCCTCGACCTCGCCGACCAGCTGATCATCGTCTCCACGCCGTCCGTCGACGGCGCGAGCAGCGCCAGCACCACGCTCGACTGGCTCCATGCGCACGGCTACGCCGATCTCGTCTCGCGCAGCGTCACGGTCATCTCCGGGGTCCGCGAAACCGGCAAGATGATCAAGGTCGAGGACATCGTGTCGCACTTCGAGCAGCGGTGCCGCGGCGTGGTCGTCGTCCCGTTCGACGAGCACCTGGCGACCGGCGCCGAGGTCGACCTGGAGATGATGCGGCCGAAGACGCGTGAGGCGTACTTCAACCTCTCGGCCATGGTCGCGGAGGACTTCACCCGGGCCCAGCAGCAGCGCGGCGTATGGGGCGGGGAGCCCGCACCGCAGCAGCAGCCGCAGCAGGCGCCCCCCATGGGGCAGATGCCCGCCGCCCCGTACGCCCCGGAGCAGGCCCAGCAGCCCGGCCAGCCGCCCGCCTCCCCGTACCACCCCTACGGCCCGCAAGGCCCGTACGGGGGCGCACAGCCGCCCCAGCAGCCGGGCCCGTACCCGCAGCAGGGGCAGCCCGGCGGGCCGGGCGGTTACGGCTACCCGCAGCAGTAGCACCGCACGGAGCGGAGCACGAGGAGGGCCCCATGCGGCAACCGCCGCATGGGGCCCTCCTCACGTCTCCAGGAGAACGCCGGCCGTCAGGCGGCGTCCTTCTCCTTCTCGTGCGCGGCCACCATGTCCCGCGCCCGCTTCACGTCGCCCGCCATGCACAGCAGCAGCGCCTCGATCGACTCGAACTTCTCCATGCCGCGCAGGTAGGCCAGGAAGTCCACGGCCGCATGGAGCCCATACAGGTCGAGGTCGGTCCGGTCGATGGCGTACGCCTCGACGGTGCGCTCCGTCGCGTCGAACTGCACGTTCGTGCCGACGGAGATCGCCGCCGGCATCGACTCGCCGCCCACGGTCAGCCAGCCGGCGTAGACGCCGTCGGCGGGGATCGCGGTGTGCGGCAGGGTCTCCACGTTGGCGGTCGGGTAGCCGAGTTCACGGCCGCGCTGCGCGCCGCGCACCACGACGCCCTCGACGCGGTGCGGGCGGCCCAGGATCTCCATCGCGCCCGCGACGTCGCCTTCGGCGACCAGACGGCGGGTCAGGGTGGAGGAGAACGGCTCCCCGCCGCCCGCCTCGCCGCTCACGTGGAGGTCGATGACCTCGACGTCATAGTCGTAGGTGGCGCCGAGCTCCGCGAGGAAGTCGACGGTGCCCGCCGCCCGGTGGCCGAAGCGGAAGTTGGGCCCCTCCACGACGAGCTTGGCGTGCAGCTTGTCGACCAGCACCTTCACCACGAACTCGGCGGGCGAGAGCTTCGAGAACTCCGCCGTGAACGGCAGGATCAGCACCGCGTCCACGCCCAGCCCCGCCATGAGCTCCGCACGGCGGTGGTGCGGCGCCAGCAGCGGCGGGTGGCTGCCCGGCCGGACGACCTCGCTCGGATGCGGGTCGAAGGTCACCACGACCGAGGGCACGCCGAGCTCGCGCGCCCGCTCCACGGCCCGCCCGATGATCAGCTGGTGCCCGCGGTGCACACCGTCGTACGAGCCGATGGTGACGACGCTGCGCCCCCAGTCCTGGGGGATGTCCTCCAAGCCACGCCAGCGCTGCACTGTGCCCGCTCCTCGCCCGAACCCGAACTTTTGTCTGTCGATTACGCAGGACTAAGAGTGCCATGCCGGTTCTCGGCGCCCCGCATCGGCCGGTCCTGTGACTGTCAGGTCCGGGGAGCCGGCCCGCCCCGAGGGCTCCGCGGCGCCCTCCTCCCCCGCCCAGGCGGTGAGCTTGATGCGGGCCCGGGGGCCCACCACGACGGCCCACTGCGCGGGCGCGGAGCGCAGCCAGCGGAGCACCTGCTCCCCGAAGACGGGGATCTCGCGGGCCAGCTGCACCATGCGGCGGTCGAAGCACGCCGCCCCCTCGGGGCTGCGTGCCATCAGCAGGCCGGTGCGGTGCACGAGGTCGCGGGTACGGGCCTCGGTGCGCTCGGCAGCGCCCGCGGCCACCGCGCGCAGGAGGGCGTCCAGCACGGTGACGTCGCGCTCGAAGGGCCCGTACTGCTCGCGCTCCAGCAGGACCTCCAGCAGTTCCTGCCGCAGGGGCCGCGAAAGCGGCGTGCCGGGGAAGGCCAGGACGGGGGCCAGGGCGCGGCGCACCTGGGGCGGGCGGCTGCTGAGCAGGTGGACGACGAGCGGGAAGAGCACAGAGCGGGCCGCGGGGCCCTCTTCGAGCCGGCGGTCCACGAAGGCCGCGGCGAGCTCCGCGCCCTCAGGGTGGTGCTCGACGTACTCCTGCACGAGGGCCGCGGCCCTCCGGGCGAGCGCCGGGGTGGTGACCCCGGCGAGGGTGCGCAGCACGTCTCCGGGGCCGTCGCCGCGTACGTAGAGCCGGGCGCGGTAGGCGGCGAGGACGGGTTCGGGGTGGGTGGCCAGGGCGGGGGCGAGGGCGCCGGCCGGGAGGTGCGGGTCGCAGGCCGCGAAGAGGTCGAGGGCCCGCTGGAGATGCTTGGAGCGGGTCTCCCGGTCGCGGACGAGCAGGGCGAGCGCCGTGCCGTGCAGGGCGCCCTCCGCGGGGCGGGCCAGCAGGGCGAGCGCGGCGTAGCGCAGCAGCTCGCGGTCGGCTGCGGTGGTCACGTGCGGCGCGGCCTTGAGGGCGTACGCGGCCGCCGCCACGTGCCGCTCGATGCGGTCGTCGTGGGCCCACCGGTCCACGGCGCGGCAGATGGCGGACGGCTCGTCCTCGGCAAGGGCGGCGAGGAGTTCGTCGGCGCGGGGGTGGGCGGCGTCCACGAGGGCCTCGGCGAGGTCGTCGACGGCGCGGTGCCGGTGGGTGTGGAGCAGGACCTGGGCGGCGGTGGAGACCGTGAGCCTGAGGTGATCGCCGTACGGGGCGGCTTGCAGGGGGCGTTCGTCGGAGAACCAGCGGCACAGCAGGGCCTGCGCGGCGCACGGCTCCTCGGCGAGGACGGTCATGACCGCGGGCAGGAAGCGGTCCGTGTGCGGCGGCTGGGGCGTCTGCTGGGGCTGCACGGGGCCCGGCGCGGAGCTCTCCAGGGCATGGGGCTGGTACGGGCTCTGGCCGGGGGGCGGCGCGTCGGCGGGCAGCAGCAGCCGCAGCAGGTCGAGCCGCTCGGCGAGCCCGAGGGGCAGCCGGAGCCAGAACCAGGGACCGAATTCGGCGAGCCCGCCCAGGGAGCCCGTGGCCCCGCTGTCGAAGCCGCCGAGGGCCAGGGAGCGCCCCGTGAGGCGCTCCGCGAGGAGCCGGAGGGCGCCCAGGTACGGGGTGGCGTCAGGCACGCGCAGGAGGGTCTCGCCGAGGAGGTGGGCCGCCCACCATGCGGGGTCGGGCAGCGCGGGGCGGCTGCTGTCGTCCAGGGCAGTGAGCTGCCCGGACGGCGGGAGCGCGGCTACGGCGTCCACCAGGGCACCCAGGCGGCGGGCGAGGGCGTCGGGGCCGGAGCGCCGCCCCAGGAGGAGGAGCGCCTGGAGCACGGGGCCGATGCGGTGGCGGGGCACGGGCAGCGGCTTGCGGGCCTTCTGCCGGGCCGCACGGCGGCTGCGGCGGCGCGCGGCCGTGGAGCGCGAGGCGCGGCTGGATCCGGGGGGCGGCGGCACGTGGCCCTCCGGCGCGGGCCCCCCGCCCGGCCGGGACGGCAGGGCGTCGTGTTCGCCCGAGCCGTCCTCGGACTCGTACCAGCGGTGGACGAGGGTGTGCAGGGCCGCGTCGAGGTCGAGGTGGGCGCCCTGCAGCCAGTCGGCGAACTCCTCGTGCGCGAAGCGGTAGCCGGTGCCCGCCGGGACGAGCAGGCCCTCCGTGAGGACGGCGGAGGCCCAGCCGTTGCGCCACGGGAAGAGCTCTTCGAAGGCCTCGCGCTCCAGCTCGCCCTGCCCGGGGCCGAGGCACCGGCGGGCCGCCTCATGCACCTGGCCGGCCACCCGCGCGGCGAGCCGGCGCACCGCCGTGCCGCGCAGCGCGGGGCGGCGCCCGGCGGCCAGCCGGACGGCGATGCGCAGGCAGACGAGGTCCAGGTAGGCGGAGAAGACGTCCCAGCGGTCGGGGGGCCGCGCCCCGTCCTCGCAGGCCCGGCCGCCGGGCGCGGTGCCGTCCGGAAGGGCCGCCCGCACCTCGGAGAGCAGCCGGAGAGCGAGTGGGTGGGCGGCGTCCGTGTGGTGGATGGCGTCGGGCGGGATGCCGTACAGGGCGCGGGCCCGCTCGGCCTGCACGGGGCCGAGGTCGGTCAGGCTCACGCACGGCGGGAGGCTGCGCGGAGTGGCGGAAGCCGCCGACACGTGGAGCGCCGTGCGCGGGAAGAGGTCGCCGGCTGTCTCCCAGTGCTCGGGGCGGCAGGCGACGACGAGCCGCGCGGACGTCTCCTCCAGCCACTCGGCGGTCGCCGCGGTCCAGACCGGCAGTGCGTGCGCGAGGACGGGCGGGACCTCCTCAGGGCCGTCGAGGACGACGAGGAGGGGCCGCCCCACGCGGTGCCCCAGGGCGGCCACGGCCTCGGGGCTGGCCTCGGCGGGGTCGCCCACCGTGCCGGCGGCGCCTGCGGAGGCCGTGACGATCCGGGCGGCGGCCGCGAGGGCACGCGCGACCGCGTCCCGCAGGCTGGTGTCGCCCTCCTCCAGGTCCGCGCCGCGCAGCCAGAGGGTGGGGGCCGGTTCGGCGCCCCGTGCGCGCCGCGCGGCGAGGGAGAGGAGCTCGGTCGTACGACCCGTCCCGGGGCCGCCGACGAGCCCGAGGACGGCCGGTGCGGGGCTGTCCGCGGCCTCCGAGTCGTCCGGGGCATGGGGCGCGGGGAGATCCGGCGGGTCGTCGGGGTTCCGGGCGCCGGGCAGGTCGCCGATCCAGCGCCCGCCGGGGCCGCCGCCCGGGGTGCCCCGCCAGGAGCTCGGCGGGACGGTCACCACCAGGGCGCCCGGTGCCCCCGTGCCGGCCGCGGCGGGCCCCGGTTCGTCGGGCGGCGGCTCGGGGGCGGGCGGCCGCTCGGCGTCCTCAGGCATCCACTCGGCGGTGTCCGCGGGCGCATCGGCGTCGGCACCTTCCGTGCCGGCGGTTTCCTCGTCCGCCTCGTCCGGTTCCAGGAAGCGAGTGAACTCGCGGGCGATCTCCGGGCGCTCCACGGGGTCGCGCCAGTCGCGTGCCGTGATGATCGGGCCGAGGGAGGTCGCCGTGAGCTGGAGGGCCCCCGCGAGGTTGAGGTCGGGGCCGAAGGCGGGGACCGTGGCCGCGTTCCGCTCCAGGAGGACGGCCAGGGGGCCGTCCGGGGAGGCCGCGGCCGCCGCACGGAGCGGGATCGCGAAACCTCCGGACCGGCGTTCCGCATGGAGCGCGGTACCGAGGACGGCGACGACCGTGCCCGTGCGGGCGTCCAGGACCGGCCCTCCGGTGGCCTCCTCGCCGAGCCTGAGGCCGTCACGCTCGCCCAGGGAGAGCTCGACCGCGGCGTCGAGCAGGTGGAAGCGGTCCGTGGCCGTGTAGGTGACGAGCGCCTCTCCGATGACCTGGGCGCGCTGCCAGTGGCCCGCCCGCAGCCGGACGCCCGCCCCGTCCTCGATCCGCTCCGCGGCCGCCACGGGCAGCGGGGCCACTCCGAGCCCCTCCGTACGCACCAGTGCCAGGTCGCAGCCCGGGAGGGACGTCACCGCGTCGGCGCCCACCAGGCACGTACGGTCGCCCGGGGCCAGCAGCACGAGGCGCGCGAGGCCGTCGACGGCCTCATGGCTGGTGATCATCGTGCCGCGGTCGTCGGCGATGAAGCCCGTACCGCGCGGCCTCCCGGCGAGGTCTCTGATGCGTACCAGGAACTCGTCCGCATCGGTCCGCCGACCGCTCATCCGCCGAACCTCCCCGCCGTGCACTTACCCCCGACCGTAGGCAGGGGATGATCGGCAGGACCAGATCACAGCGGGAACGCGCCCCCTTCCACTCCCGCCGTTCACTCCGAGCGCCTGCCCATTGGGGTGAATTGTGGGTGCGGTGTGGATAGACAGCTGTGAGGAGGGGGATCGTGGGGCGGGAGCGCCGGATGGCAGTCTCCCGCCCCACGGTAGTGGGGCCCCGGGGCATGCGAACGCTCCAGCGGGCACGCGAACGGCCGGGGAAAGCACGCAAACGGCCGAGGCAGGTACGCGAGCGCCCGGGAGTACGCGAACGCCCCTGGTGGATATGCGAACGCCCCGGCACATGCCGGGGCGGAACGCTTGGGGCGGGCCGGCCGAAAGGCACCGGCCCCCGGAGCTAGCCGAAGACCGCCAGGCTCTTCGCCCGGCCGCCCTGGTTCTCCAGCAGGACCAGGAAACGCCCGTCCGGGCCGAAGGCCGCGATCGGCCCCGTCGTCTCGAAGAGCGGGATCCGTATCCGCACGCCGTTGGCGAGCAGGCGCGCCTGCTCCTCCGTGACGTCCCAGCGCTGGAAGGCCGCGGCCGCCGCCTCGGCGACGGGCATGACCGTCAGCTCCTCCTGGAGCTGGTCCAGCGTGCGGGCGTCGCCCAGACCGTACGGACCGACGCGCGTGCGCCGCAGGGCCGTCAGGTGGCCTCCCACGCCCGTGTCGGCCCCCAGGTCGCGAGCGAGGGCCCGCACGTACGTACCGGAGGAGCAGACGACGGAGACCAGCACGTCCTGCACGGGGGTGCCGTCAGCGGCCTCGCCCGGGTGCACGGCGTGCACCGTGAAGGACGAGACGGTCACCGGGCGGGCGGGGATCTCGAAGTCCTCGCCCTCGCGGGCCCGCTTGTACGACCGCTTGCCGTCGATCTTGATCGCGCTGACCTTCGACGGCACCTGCATGATGGCGCCCGTGAGCTTGGCGACACCGGCGTCGATCGCCTCACGCGTGACGCCCGAGGCGTCCGCCGAGGACATGATCTCGCCCTCGGCGTCGTCCGTCACGGTGTTCTGCCCCAGGCGGATCGTCGCGACGTACTCCTTCTCGGTCAGCGCGAGGTGACCGAGAAGCTTGGTCGCCCGCTCGATGCCGAGCACGAGGACGCCCGTCGCCATCGGGTCGAGCGTCCCCGCGTGGCCCACGCGCCGCGTCCGCGCGATGCCGCGCATCTTCGCGACGACGTCGTGCGAGGTGAAGCCGGCCGGCTTGTCGACGATGATGAGGCCGTCCGGCGGGGTCTCCTTGTGCTTCATTCGCCGGCAGCGTCCTTGTCGTCCTCGTCCTCGCCCGGCTTGCGGTACGGGTCGGCCTCGCCCGCGTACGCCGCGCCCGAGGACGCCTCGCGCACCTGGGCGTCGGAGGCGCGCGCCCGGTCGAGGAGGTCCTCGATGGTGCGGGCGTTCTCCGGCAGGGCGTCCGCCACGAACGTCAGGGTCGGCGTGAACTTGATGCCGGCGGCGCGGCCGACCTCCGAGCGCAGGATGCCCTTGGCGCTCTCCAGGCCGGCGGCCGCGCTGGCACGCTCCTCGTCGTCCCCGTAGACCGTGTAGAAGACCGTAGCCTCCCGCAGGTCGCCGGTGACCCGGGTGTCCGTGATGGTCACATGCGAGCCGAGCCGCGGGTCCTTGATTCCGCGCTGCAGCTTCTGGGCGATCACCTCGCGGATGAGGTCCGCCAGCCTTTTCGCACGCGCGTTGTCGGCCACTGGTCCGTCTCCTTCTTCTTGTCCATTGTGCTTGTGGCGCCGGTGACGCGCTCAGTCGTCGTGGTCGCCGTGGAACCGCCGCCTGACCGAGAGCAGCTCCACTTCGGGACGTGCGGCGACCCAGCGCTCGCAGCGGTCCAGTAGGTCGGTGAGGTGCCCCGCGTCCCCGGAGACCGCCGCCACGCCGATCGTCGCCCGGCGGTAGAGGTCCTGGTCGCCGACCTCCGCCACGCTCACCGCGTACTTGCGGTGGAGCTCGGCGACGATCGGGCGGACGACGGAGCGCTTCTCCTTCAGCGACCGTACGTCGCCGAGGAGGAGGTCGAAGGACAGAGTCCCTGCATACATGCGTGACGGGTGAGGCCCACCCGGGAGGCGTGAGGTGTACCTGCCGGTACGTGTCGGTGTACGAGCTCTTCGAACCGTACACGCAACGGCCGGGGCCGATCGACGGAATATGCTCCGCCGACCGGCCCCGGGGTCGATCCCGCCCGTCGCCCGACCACCATCCCTGGTGGACCGCGCTTCGCGCGGGCAGCTACACGATCAGCCGCGCGGCTTCTCGCGCATCTCGTACGTCGCGATGACGTCGTCGATCTTGATGTCGTTGAAGTTTCCGAGGTTGATACCGCCCTCGAAGCCCTCGCGGATCTCAGTGACGTCGTCCTTGAAGCGACGCAGACCGACGATGTTGAGCTCCTCCGCGATGACCTTGCCGTCGCGGATGAGGCGCGCCTTGGTGTTGCGCTTGACCTCGCCGGAGCGGATGAGAACACCCGCGATGTTGCCCAGCTTGGACGAGCGGAAGATCTCGCGGATCTCCGCCGTACCCAGCTCGACCTCTTCGTACTCCGGCTTCAGCATGCCCTTGAGGGCCGCCTCGATCTCCTCGATCGCCTGGTAGATGACCGAGTAGTACCGGACGTCGACGCCCTCGCGCTCGGCCATCTGCGTGGCACGGCCCTCGGCGCGGACGTTGAAGCCGATGACGATGGCGTCGGAGCCGGTCGCCAGGTTGATGTCGGACTCGGTGACCGCACCGACACCGCGGTGCAGGATCCGGATCTCGACCTCTTCGCCGACGTCGAGCTGGAGCAGCGAGGACTCGAGAGCCTCCACCGAACCGGACGCGTCGCCCTTGATGATGATGTTGAGGTCCTGCACCAGGCCGGCCTTGAGCACCTTGTCGAGGTCCTCGAGGGACACCCGGCGGGTGCGCTTGGCGAAGGCGGCGTTGCGCTCACGCGCAGCGCGCTTCTCGGCGATCTGGCGAGCCGTGCGGTCCTCGTCGACGACGAGGAAGTTGTCGCCGGCGCCCGGGACGTTGGTCAGACCGAGGACGAGGACCGGGGTCGACGGACCCGCCTCTTCCACGTTCTGGCCCTTGTCGTCGAGCATGGCGCGGACACGGCCGTAGGCGTCACCGGCGACCATCGTGTCACCGACGCGGAGGGTACCGCGCTGGACGAGCACGGTGGCCACGGCGCCGCGGCCACGGTCGAGGTGGGCCTCGATCGCGATGCCCTGCGCGTCCTGCTCCGCGTTGGCGCGCAGGTCGAGCGCGGCGTCGGCGGTGAGGACGACGGCCTCGAGCAGCTTGTCGATGTTCAGACCCTGCTTGGCGGAGATGTCGACGAACATCGTGTCGCCGCCGTACTCCTCGGCCACCAGACCGAACTCGGTGAGCTGACCGCGCACCTTCGTCGGGTCGGCGCCCTCGACGTCGATCTTGTTGACCGCGACCACGATCGGCACGTCGGCCGCCTTGGCGTGGTTCAGGGCCTCGATCGTCTGCGGCATGACACCGTCGTTGGCCGCCACCACGAGGATCGCGATGTCGGTCGACTTCGCACCACGGGCACGCATGGCGGTGAACGCCTCGTGACCCGGGGTGTCGATGAAGGTGATCTTGCGCTCTTCGTCGTTGACGTCGGTGGAGACCTGGTAGGCACCGATGTGCTGGGTGATGCCACCGGCCTCGCCCGCGACCACGTTGGTCTTGCGGATGGCGTCGAGCAGTCGCGTCTTACCGTGGTCGACGTGACCCATGACGGTCACGACCGGCGGACGCGCGACGAGCATCTCCTCGCCGCCCTCGTTCTCACCGAACTCGATGTCGAACGACTCGAGCAGCTCGCGGTCCTCCTCCTCGGGGCTCACGATCTGAACGGTGTAGTTCATCTCGCCGCCGAGGAGCTGCAGCGTCTCGTCCGAGACGGACTGCGTGGCCGTGACCATCTCGCCGAGGTTCATCATCACGGCGACGAGCGACGCCGGGTTGGCGCCGATCTTCTCCGCGAAGTCGGTGAGGGAGGCACCGCGCGACAGGCGGATGGACTCGCCGTTGCCGCGGGGCAGCATCACGCCGCCGACGGACGGGGCCTGCATGGCCTCGTACTCCTGGCGCCGCTGACGCTTGGACTTGCGGCCACGACGCGCCGGACCGCCGGGACGGCCGAAGGCGCCCTGCGTGCCGCCACGGGCACCCGGACCGCCGGGACGGCCACCGAAGCCGGGACGACCGCCACCGAAGCCGCCGCCACCGCCGCCGGGGCCACCGCCACCGGGACGACCGGCGAAGCCGCCGCCGCCACCGGGACGACCGCCGCCACCGGGACCGGCCGGACGACCGGCGAAGCCCGGACGGGCACCGCCGCCACCGGGACGACCG
Organism: Streptomyces klenkii; assembly: GCF_003626645.1. Taxonomy (GTDB): domain Bacteria; phylum Actinomycetota; class Actinomycetes; order Streptomycetales; family Streptomycetaceae; genus Streptomyces; species Streptomyces klenkii. The sequence goes on from NZ_RBAM01000027.1 coordinate 37,107, forward strand.
GCACCGCCGCCGGGACCGCGACCGCCGCCACCGGGGCCCGGACGCGGGCCGGCAGCCGGACGCTGCGGCATCATGCCCGGGTTCGGGCGGTTACCGGAGGGGGCACCACCGGGACGCGGGGCGCCACCGGGGGCACCCTGCGGACGGGGCATGCCGCCCGGGGTCGGACGAGCGCCGCCCGGACCCTGCGGACGGGGAGCACCGCCGGGACCACCCTGCGGACGCGGAGCGCCCGGGGCACCCTGACCACCGGGGCGCGGAGCGCCACCGGGACGGGGGGCCTGCGGACGGGCCATGCCCGTGGAGCCACCGGAGGTGAAGGGGTTGTTGCCCGGACGGGGACCGGCCGGACGGGCGCCACCGGGACGCGGGGCACGCTCGCCCGCACCACCGGGACGCGGACCGCGCTCGGGACGACCGCCGTCACGCTGACCGGCGGGGCCGGGGCGGGCGCCGCCGGGACGCGGGCCGGGCGTCGCGCCGGGGCGCGGCGCGGAGGGACCCTGGGCCGGCGGCGCGGAGAACTCCGCGGCGGGCACAGGGGTGACCGGGGCCGGCTTGGCCGGAGCCGCCGGGGCAGGCTTGGGACCCGGACGCGGGCCGGGAGCCGGCGCGGCCGGGGACGGCGGCTTGGGGGCAGCTGCCTCCGCCGCCGGCTTGGGGGCGGCGGGACGGGGCGCACCCGGAGTGGGGGCACCCGGCTTGGGGGCCGCGGCCTTGCGCGGCGCCGCGGGCTTCGCACCGGGCTTGCCGGCGCCGCCGGGACCCTGCAGTGCGTCTGTCAACTTGCGGACAACCGGCGCCTCGATCGTCGAGGACGCCGAACGGACGAATTCACCAAGTTCTTGGAGCTTGGCCATGACGACCTTGCTCTCCACTCCGAACTCCTTGGCGAGTTCGTATACCCGGACCTTAGCCACTTCGCTCCTTCTAGGTCCGGGGTGTCCACCGGACCGTCGCTACTTCATGGGCGTACTCATCGCGTACTCATCGAGTGCTCATCGCAATCTCGACCTACTTCCAACTCGCGAGGTACCTGACCGCACGGTTACCCGTGCCGTGCTTCTTACAGTGGGGCCACCCCGCGCAGGTGCGGGGCCGATCTACTGCCGTTCTCTACTGCTGTTCGATCTGTTCGATGCACCGGCGGAGCTCCGCCGTATCGAGCGGCCCCGGGCTTTTGAAGGCCCTGGGAAACGCCCGGCGGCGGACCGCCAGGTCGAGACAGACCAGTGTGGGGTGCACGGAGGCACCCCGGCCGGGCAGCGTACCGCGAAGGTCGGGGACGCAGGCGCCCTCGATCATCACGATCCGCAGCAGATCGCCCTTGGCCGCTCGCTCCCGGCATCCCACACAGGTTCGCTCAGGGCATGCGCGGGCATGCGTCCGGCCAGACACTCTTCAGTCTACCTCCCCGCGCCCACCCCACCCCTGGGGGGCAGCGATCGGGCACGTATGCGTTTCGGCCACGATGCCGGGGCCCGCACGGATGCGGACCCCGGTGTCGTGAACGTGATCAGGCTCGGCCGGATTCCCGGTCGGGCTGCTCGGTGTCCGGGCGGATGTCGATGCGCCACCCGGTCAGGCGGGCGGCCAGGCGGGCGTTCTGCCCTTCCTTGCCGATCGCCAGGGAGAGCTGGTAGTCGGGCACCGTCACCCGGGCGGAGCGCGCGGCGAGATCCACGATCTCGACCTTGCTCACCCGTGCGGGGGACAGGGCGTGGGCCACCAGCTCGGCGGGGTCGTCCGACCAGTCGACGATGTCGATCTTCTCGCCGTGCAGCTCCGCCATGACGTTGCGGACCCGGCCGCCCATGGGGCCGATGCAGGCGCCCTTGGCGTTGAGGCCGGAGCGCGTGGAGCGGACCGCGATCTTGGTGCGGTGGCCGGCCTCACGCGCGATGGCGGCGATCTCCACGGAGCCGTCGGCGATCTCCGGCACCTCGAGGGCGAAGAGCTTCTTGACCAGATTCGGGTGGGTGCGCGAGAGCGTGACGGACGGGCCGCGCACGCCCTTCGCCACCCGTACGACGTACGTGCGCAGGCGCGTGCCGTGCTTGTACTCCTCGCCGGGGACCTGCTCCTGCACCGGCAGGATGGCCTCCAGCTTGCCGATGTCCACCAGGACGTTCTTCGGGTCCTTGCCCTGCTGGACGATGCCCGCGACGACGTCGCCCTCGCGGCCCGCGAACTCACCGAAAGTGATCTCGTCCTCGGCGTCGCGCAGACGCTGGAGGATGACCTGCTTGGCGGTGGTCGCGGCGATCCGGCCGAAGCCGGAAGGCGTGTCGTCGAACTCGCGGGGCTCCTCGCCCTCGGCGAGGTCCTGCGGGTCCTCCTTGGCCCACACCGTCACGTGACCGGTCGACCGGTCCAGCTCCACGCGGGCGCGGCGGCGGCTTCCCTCGGTGCGGTGGTAGGCGATGAGGAGGGCCGACTCGATCGCCTCGACCAGCAGGTCGAAAGAGATCTCCTTCTCTCGCACCAGACCCCGCAGGGCACTCATGTCGATGTCCACGGCTACGCCTCCTCTTGGCTCTCGTCGGTTACGTCGGCGGCCTGTGCCGCCGCGTCCGCGGTCTTCTCCGCGGCCTTGCGGTTGAACTCGATCTCCACGCGCGCCTTCGCGATCCCGTCGAAGGCCAGTCGCCGCGAGGTGGGCTTGCGGCCCTTCACCCCGGGGACCTCCAGGTCCAGCCCCTCGTCGTCCACCGCGACGATGCGGGCCACGAGCTCGCCGCCCTCGGTGAGCTGCGCCTTGATCAGGCGGCCGGTGGCACGCACGTAGTGACGGTGCTCGGTCAGGGGACGGTCGGCACCGGGAGAGGTGACTTCCAGAACGTACGGGGCGCCGCCCATGGCGTCCGTCTCGTCGAGCTTCTCGGAGACGGCGCGGCTGACTTCCGCGCACTCGTCCAGTTCGACGCCGGCATCGGAGTCCACCACGATGCGCAGCACACGCCGCTTGCCCGCCGTGGTCACCTCGATCTCTTCCAGATCCAGCTCCCGCGCGCTCACGAGAGGGGCCAGCAGCTCGCGCAGCCGCTCGCTCTGGGTGGTGCTCATCCGGGTGACTCCTCGGCCGCGTGTGCTGTTGTGGGAAAGTCGCGTGTCAGGTCAAAGCCTATCTGTTCCGGCAGCCGACTGACGATTCGGTGCCTCGTCCACGGCCTTCGAGTGGCGCGCCGGTACGCTCACGTGCGGTGATCATGACCCTACCGGCGGAAAGAGGAACGTGGCGTTCACGACGACGACGCGGGGCCCGGCCGGCCCGCACCGACGCAGGGTACTGGCGGGAGGCGCGGCGGCTGTGCTGAGCGCGGCCGGCGGGGGGCTGCTGACCGGTTGCTCCGGCGGCACGGGGGCGTCTTCCGACGCCTCAGGCCGCTCGGGTGAGGAGCGGCTGCGGGCAGCCGAGGGGCGCGCCTCGATGGAACTGCTGGCGCGTTACGACGCCACGATCGCCGTGCACGGGGCGCTCGCGGAGCGGCTGCGTCCGCTACGCGGCGAGGTGGCGCGCCATGCGGAGGCGTTCGGCGCGACGGCGGGGGCGGGGGCGGGGGTGTCGGGCGTGCCGCGGGGGGCGTCGGGTGAGGCGGGGCGCGGGGCGAGCGCGGAGGCTTCGGCGCATGAGGCGGGTGCTTCGCCGGGGCATGAGGCGGACGTTGAGGCTGCGCATGAGGCGGGGCATGAGGCCGGGCATGAGGCGGGCGCTGCTTCTTCTGACCGCTCGCCGGCTGGTTCGTCCTCATCGCCCCGTGCGGACGGCGTGCCGGGCGATGAGAAGGCTGCACTGGCGGCCCTGGCCGACGCCGAGCGGCGCACGGCGGATAACCGCACCAAGGCTCTCGGCTCCGCCTCGCCCGAACTCGCCCGGCTGCTCGCCTCCGTGGCCGCCGCCGGAGCGGCCCACGCGTACCTGCTCGGGAGCGACTCATGACAGAGACGGCAAGCCCCCGTGCGCCGAAGGACCCCGCCGTGCGGAAGACGCTGCGGGCCGCGCAGGCCGCGCTCGCGGCCGAACACGCCGCCGTGTACGGCTACGGGGTCGTCGGCGCGCGTGTCGCGCAGGAGCGGGCGGCGGAGGCGCGTGAGGCGTACGACGCGCACCGCGCGAGGCGGGACGCGATGAGCCGCACCGTACGGGATCTGGGCGGCGTGCCGGAGGCTGCGGCCGCCGGGTACGCGCTGCCGTTCGCCGTCACCGACGCGGACGGCGCCGTACGGCTCGCGGCGGAGCTGGAGGCACGCGTCGCGGCCGTGTACGCCGATCTCGTGGGTGCCGCCGGCGATGCCCTACGGGGCGAGGCCGCCGGTGCGCTGCGGGAGGCGGCAGTGCGCGCCGTGCGCTGGCGCGGCGGCGGCGTAGCCTTCCCTGGGCTCACGGAGCGGAACGCTCCGGACCGGCCCAGCGGTTCACCGGACCGCACCTGACCAGCAAGGACGAAAAGGACAGCACAGGGATGAGCAACGCCGACGACCGCTTCGCACCACCGGAGCGGCTGGTGCGGGCCCTGGGCTCCGAGCCGGCGGACGAGGCTGCCCGCGAGTGGCTCGCGTCGCTGCCGGAGCGGGTGCGCGACGTCGCGGAGCGCTGGGAGCTGACACCCGAGCGGGTGCACCAGCCCGGCGGGCGGAGCAGCGTCGTGGTCCTCGTGCACAGGGCGGACGGCACGGGCGCCGTGCTCAAGCTGGAGAAGCCGGGCGGGGACGTCGCGCTGGAGCAGGCGGCGCTCGCGCACTGGAACGGCCTGGGGGCGGTCCGGGTGCTGCGTGCCGAGCCTGAGGCGGGTGCGCTCCTCCTGGAGCGGCTGCGGCCCGGCGTGAGCCTGCGGTCCCTTGCGGAGCAGAAGGCGGTCCTGGAGGCGACCGCAACGCTGCAGCGGCTGTGGGTGCGGCCCGCGGAGGATCATCCCTTCACGACGGTGGCCGACCACACGGCACGGCTGGCGGACGCCCTGCGGAAGCGGTCCGAGGAACCGTGGGCCGCCGACGTGCGGGCCGTCGTCGACGAAGCCCTGGAACTGCGGGCCGCGCTGACGGCCGACTCCGGCGAGGCGCCGTCCCTGCTCCACGGCGACTACCAGCAGGGCAAGGTGCTGGCGGGCGACCGGGCCCCGTGGCTGGCCGTCGGCCCCAGGCCGCTGGTGGGCGAGCGCGCCTACGACCTGGCCTGGCTCGCCCTGGACCGCGTCGACACCCTGATGGCCTCCCCCGGTGCCGCGGCCATCGTCCGCCGGCGCGTGGCAAAGCTGGCCGACGCCCTGGACGTCGACAACGACCGGCTGCGGGGCTGGGTCCTCTTCCGTGCGGCCGAAGCAGGCGTCAGGGAACTCGCCAGCGGCGGGCGCGCACGGGGCGAACTCCTTCTGGAGTTCGCGGGGCTGCTCTGACGGCGCATGAGGCGCGGGGCGTGGGGCGGCCTGAGGCGGCGGCCGGGTGAGGCGCTTCGGCCTCATGCCCCGCCTCGTGCGCCGCGCCTCATGCCTCATAGCCCGCGCCCCATGCCCGACGCCTCATGCCCATGCTCCGCGCCCCATGCGGCACATACGGCGCCCCTTGCGAGGAGAAGCACCTCACCGGGCGGGCGCCTCATACGAGCGGGCGGGCGGCCGCGCCCACACCGTCACAGCTGCGGCCTCATGCGGCTCCCGCCGGCCGCCCCATGCGGTCGGGTCACGAGGCCCCGACCGCCTCCGACGGAACGTCAGCGCAGCGCGCTGAGGCGCTCGATCGCCTCGGCGACCGGCAGTTCCTCGCGGGTGCCGGTGCGGCGGTCCTTCAGCTCGACGACGCCCTGGGGCGCGCCGCGGCCGACCACCAGGATGGTCGGGACGCCGATCAGCTCGGCGTCGGTGAACTTGACGCCCGGGGAGACGCCGTTGCGGTCGTCGACGAGGACCCGGACGCCCGCCGAACCCAGCTTGTCCGCGAGCTCCAGGGCGAGTTCGGTCTGCACGGCCTTGCCCGCCGCGACGATGTGGACGTCGGCGGGCGCGACCTCGCGGGGCCAGCACAGGCCGGCCTCGTCGTGCGTCTGCTCCGCGAGGGCCGCCACGGCGCGCGAGACGCCGATGCCGTACGAGCCCATGGTGACGCGGACCGGCTTGCCGTTCTGCCCCAGGACGTCGAGGTTGAACGCGTCGGCGTACTTGCGGCCCAGCTGGAAGATGTGGCCGATCTCGATCGCCCGCCCGATCTCCAGGCCCGCCCCGCAAGCCGGGCAGGGGTCGCCCGGCTCGACCACGACGACGTCGAGGTACTGGTCGACCTCGAAGTCCCGTCCGCAGACCACGTTGCGGGCGTGCTTGCCGGACTTGTTGGCGCCGGTGATCCACGCGGTGCCGGGCGCCACGCGCGGGTCGGCGATGTAGCGCAGCCCCAGGCCCTGCGGGCCGACGTAGCCCCGTACGAGGTCGGGCCGGCCCACGAAGTCCTCGGCCGTGACCAGTTCGACGACGGCGGGCGCCAGGTGCTCCCCCAGCTTGCCGAGGTCGACCTCGCGGTTGCCGGGCACGCCGACGACGGTGATCTCGCCGTCGACCTTGACGAGGAGGTTCTTCAGGGTCGCGGAGGCCGGTACGCCGAGGTGGGCCGCGAGCGTCTCGATGGTCGGCGTGTCCGGGGTGTCGAGCTCCTCGACGGGGCCGTGGCCGGCGGGGTCCGCGGGGCTCACGCTGACGGTCACCGCTTCGGTGTTGGCGGCGTAGTCGCACTGGGGGCAGTCCACGAAGGTGTCCTCACCCGCCGCGGCGGGCGCCAGGAACTCCTCGGACGCCGAGCCGCCCATGGCGCCGGAGACGGCCGAGACGACGCGGTAGTCGAGGCCCAGGCGCTCGAAGATGCGGGTGTACGCCTGGCGGTGCAGGCGGTAGGACTCGGCGAGGCCTTCGTCGGTGGTGTCGAACGAGTAGGAGTCCTTCATCTGGAACTCGCGCCCGCGCAGCACGCCGGAGCGGGGACGCGCCTCGTCCCGGTACTTGGTCTGGACCTGGTAGAGGATCACGGGCAGGTCCTTGTAGGACGTGCACTGGTCCTTGACGGTGAGGGTGAAGATCTCCTCGTGTGTGGGGCCCAGCAGGTACTCGGCACCCTTGCGGTCCTTGAGGCGGAAGAGGAGGTCGCCGTACTCCTCCCAGCGCCCGCTCGCCTCGTACGGCTCCTTGGGCAGCAGCGCCGGCAGCAGGACCTCCTGGCCCCCGATGGCGTCCATCTCCTCACGCACCACGCGCGAGACGTTGTCCAGCACCTTCTTGCCGAGCGGCAGCCAGGTCCAGACACCGGCGGACGTGCGGCGGACGTAGCCGGCGCGGACCAGCAGCTTGTGGCTGGCGGTCTCCGCGTCGGCAGGGTCGTCGCGCAGCGTCTTCAGCAGCGTCGTGGACATGCGCTGGACATGGGCCATGGTCGGTCTCTCCTGGCAGGGCGTAGGGAATTGCCAGGAGCCTAGCGGGAGCCGAGGGCGCCCCTGAAACGAGTTCCCGGTGACGGCGGCCTCGGCCCGCCTCATGCGCGGTCGTCGGACACCCCGACAGAGCCGCATGAGGCGCGCCCGCCGGACCGTAGGGCACCCCTACGACCGGAGCAGCGGTGCCCGCCTGCCTCCGCCTGCCCGTCACCCCAGGAGCGGCAGCGGCGCCCCCATCACCACGTACGGGCTGGGCGCGCTGGGGAAGTGCACGGGGCGCGCCAGGTCGCGGTACCCGAGCTTGCGGTAGAGGGCGCGGGCGGGGGATTCGGCGTCGATGGCCGAGAGGATCGAGCGGGGCTCCGCGGCGCTGTCGGTGATCGTGGTGATGAGGGACCGCCCGATGCCCCGTTTCTGGAAATCGGGGTGCACATGCAGCTCGGTGATGACGAAGGAGTCGTCGAGCCAGCCGTCGGTGCCGGTGGCGCACAGATACGGTTCGACGACGCCCGACCACCAGTGGCCGCGATCGTTCGGCATGCCGTAGACGAAGCCGACGAGCCGCCCGCTGCCGGTGGTCGCGCCGAGGGCGCGGGAGCCGCGGGAGGCGAGGTGGCGCAGCACGATGTGGCGCCGGACGGCGATCTCTTCCTCCGTGAGCCCGAAGGCCAGTGCCTGCACGGCCAGGGCGTCGTCGACCCGCGCGGCGAGGTCGAGCGGCCCGACCACGATGTCATCCATGCGGGGAGGCTACCCGCCCGTACCCCGCGCACGGGGCCGGGCGGCTCAGAACAGCACGCTCATGAACGCGCCGGTCTCCTCGAAGCCCACACGGCGGTAGGAGGCCCGTGCGGCGGTGTTGTAGTCGTTCACGTAGAGGCTGACGACCGGCGACACCTCGGTGAGGGCGTAGCGCAGGACGGCCGCCATGCCGGTGACGGACAGGCCGCGGCCGCGGTACTCGGGGGCGACCCAGACGCCCTGGATCTGGCAGGCCTGGGGCGTAGCGGCGCCGATCTCCGCCTTGAAGACGACACGGCCGTCCTCGATGCGGGCGAAGGAGCGGCCGGAGCCCACGAGCTCGGCGACCCGGGCCTGGTAGAGGAGGCCGCCGTCGCCGGCGAGCGGGGAAACGCCGACCTCTTCGGTGAACATGGCCACGCAAGCCGGCATGATCACTTCCATCTCGTCCTTGCGGATGCGGCGGACGAGGGGGTCGGGCTCGACGTCGGCGGGCATGGAGCGGGTGACCATGAGGGGCTGATGGGCGCGGACCTCCCGCGCGGGGCCCCAGTGGGGTTCGAGGAGCGACCAGAGCGCGGCGGTGGCCTCCGCGGGGCCCACGATGGACGAGCAGCGGCGCCCCGCGCGGCGTGCGCGGTCGGCGAAGGCCCGGACGGCCTCGGGGCCCGCGCAGATGGGGACGAGGTTGGCGCCGGCGTAGCAGAGGGATTCGAGGCGCCCGTCGGCGTACCAGCCCCACATCTCGCCGCCGAGCCGCCAGGGGTCGAGGCCCGCGACCTGGACGCGGGCGGCGACGAAGGCGTTGGCGACGGGGTCGCGGCCGAGGACGGCGAGGGCGGCCTCGATGTCGCCGGGCTCCAGGACCTTGCTGGTGGTCGTCGTCAGCACGTGTGGATTTGCCTCACCGTCACGGGGCCCGAGGCCATGGGAAACAGGTCTTGGAACTGTACCTCCAGGCCCCGGGACGCACCCCCCTCGCGGCCCGCACGGGGCGGGAAACAGCGGTGCCCCGCTCCGTACGGGACGGAGGCGGGGCACTGCCTCATGCGCGCCGCATGAGGCGGCTCACGCAGGGCCGCATGAGGCGGCTCGTGCAGGGGTGCACGGGGCCGCGGGAGCAGAGGTCAGCCGGCGATGCTGATCTTGGGCTCGCCGGACGCGACGCCGTCCTTCTCCATCTGCTCGGCGATCTTCATGGCTTCCTCGATGAGGGTCTCCACGATCTTCGACTCCGGCACGGTCTTGATGACCTCGCCCTTGACGAAGATCTGGCCCTTGCCGTTGCCGGAGGCGACACCCAGGTCGGCCTCACGCGCCTCACCGG
>NZ_RBAM01000028.1 GCF_003626645.1 Streptomyces klenkii
TACGTAACCAACGAGGCCCCTCGGGTGATGAGTTCAGACGTCAGACATCTGTCTCAACACCCCTGGAGCCTCGCCCGTTCTGCCCCAACCCTCGTCACCCGACCGATGACCGAACTGAAAACGCTCAGTCACTACGAGTACGGGCCCTGCCGCTCCAAGCTCTGTCCGGGCCACGCCCAGGGCTTGTACCAGAAGGTTGGAAGTCAGACCGCCTCGCCGGAATTTCCCCGGCACTGACCGTGTTGCAGAGTGATTCAGCTGATCTGCGACATGACCCTCGCGTCGCAAGAGTGATGTCGCAGACCTGCCAGCCTTCACTGCACGAGGCCTGTTGAACTGATCACGCAACGACACACCCTGCACAGGACGGAATTCATGGCCTCGACCAACACCACCACCATGTGCCACGCTGACGGATTCGGCTTACCTACTCGATCTCCCCTGATCGGGTGGCTGGCCGTGAGCGCGATAACGCTGGGAATCTTCTCCATCGTCACGACCGAGATCCTGCCGATCGGCCTGCTCACCACGATCGGGTCCAGCTTCGCCGTCTCCGACGGAATGGCCGGTCTGATGATGACCATGCCGGGACTTCTCGCGGCCATCTCCGCACCCGTGGTCACCGTGGCGACCGCACACATCGACCGCCGCCTGATGCTGTGCGTGTTCATGCTCCTGCTGGCTATGGCGAACTTCCTGGCCGCCGCAGCACCCGACTACTGGCTGCTCCTGGTCTCCCGTGTCATGGTCGGCATCGTCATCGGGGGCTTCTGGTCGATCGGTACCGGACTGGCCGAGCGTCTGGTGCCCGCGGCGTCGGCCGGTCGCGCCACGTCGGTGATCTTCTCCGCAGTGCCACTGGGCTCCGTGCTCGGTGTACCGGCCGGCACATTCATCGGGGACCTGGCCGGCTGGCGCACGGCATTCGTCGTCATGGGCGCCCTCACCGTCGGTGTGCTGGCCATGCTGCTCCTGGTCATGCCCCCGCTGCCGCCCGACCGGACAACCCGTCTGGGTGTGCTGCGCAGCATGTTCAAGGGCGTCAATACGCGTTTCGCACTGCTGCTGACCTTTGTGGCCGTGCTGGCGCACTTCGGGACCTACACCTACATCACTCCGTTCCTGGAGCACGTCACCGGTGCCGGTCCGCAACTGATCACGGTCTTCCTGCTGGTCTACGGTGCCGCAGGAATCGTCGGCAACTTCCTGGGCGGAGCGGCGGTCACCCGCTACCCCCGGACCACCTTCGGTCTCGCCGCCGGCATGATCGCAACCGCCACCTTGCTGCTGCCGGTCCTGGGGCGCTGGCAGATCGGCGCGCTTGCCTTGCTGATCGTCTGGGGCGTTGCTTATGGCGCCGTCCCCGTCTCCTCCCAGACATGGTTCGCCAAGGCGACCCCCGACGCGCCCGAGGCAGCGTCGGTGCTGTTCACGGCTTCCTTCCAGGCGACGCTCTCACTCGGCGCGGTGGCTGGTGGCGTCATCGTGGACCGAACCTCCCTATCCACGGTCATGACGCTCGGCGGCCTCGTCGCCGTGCTTACGGTCGTGGCCGCATGGGCGCACTTCGCCCGCCGCCTGACATGGCCGGACCACACCTGACGGCAGACCCCGGGCCTGACCGTGCCCGGGGTGGATGACTTCCGCGAGGCAGCTCGCAGAGATCTCGAGCATCTGTTCCGGCGAGCGGCTTCCGCGGTGCCCCGCAGGACCGGACGCGGACGGTGGGCGGGTGCGCCGCCGCCGAGAGTGCAGTGTGTGCGGGGAGGACGTGCCCTACGAGCACGTGGCCAGTGGCGTACAGCGACTTCACCGTGCCGCTGTCAGCTACCTACCGCTCGTCGGGTGGGTTGACGACGGCGCCTCCTGCTCTACCAGGCAACCTCCAGCGCCATGGGACGGCGAAGGATGAGGTTGAGAGGGCGGGACGCGGGGGTTTCAACGGTGAGGGTGAGGTCGGGCAGGGCCTGTGTGAGAGCGGTCAGGGCGTGCTGCGCGACGAGGCGGGTGTACTGGGCTCCGGGACAGTAGTGGACGCCCGCGCCGAAGGCGAGCGTGGGGGGCGTGTCCCGGCGGCGGTGGTCGAAGGTGAGGGTGTCGCGCACGCCGTGGTCTTCGTCGTGAGCGGCTGCGTGCATGAGCAGCAGCAGGCGGGACCCGGCGGGCAGGTCGGTGCCGGCGAGCGTGACCGGGCGGGTGGTGGTGCGGATCCAGCCGATGAGGGGCGGATCCATGCGCAGGGTTTCCTCGACGGCAGCGGGTGCTTCCTGGGGGTGCTGTGCCAGCCGGCGGTAGCCGTCGCCGGTGAGGAGGTGGCGGAGGCCGGTGACGATGAGCAGGCCGAGGGTTTCGGCGTTGGTGGTGAGGACCTCCATCAGGGTGGAGGCGATCTCGGCGTCCGTCAGGGCTGCACCGTGCTCGTCGCGGTGGTCGATCCACGCGGTGGTGAGGTCGTCTCGCGGCTCGCTGCGCCGCCGGCCCACGAGGTGGGAGCAGTGGTTCCACAGGTCGAGGACGGCTTGGGCGCAGCGTTGTTGCTCGGCGGGTGGCTGGAAGGACCAAAGGAGGTCGGCCATGCCGGCCGAGCCGTCGATGACGCATGGTTCGTTGTCGGGGGCGACGCCGATCAGGTCGCTCATGATGCGGGCGGTGAGGGGGCGTGCGAAGTCTGCGGTGAGCTCGCCGCTGCGGGTGGGCCGCGCGGCGAAGGCCTTCGCCGCCTCCTGGGCGCGCTTTTCGATGTGGGTGTGCCAGGGGGCGAGCTGAAGCGCGCTGGTGGGCCACACCGCGGTGAGCGCGTCACGGTAGCGGGTGTGGACGGGGGGATCGGTGGAGGCCGCGACGGGGACGTCCTGTACGCCCGTGTAGATGCGGGCGGCCTCGGGATCGGTGGGCTGGACGGGGTCGTAGCTGTGGGCGGGGGTGAAGATGCGGTGGCGGTCGCGCAGGACTTCGTCGATGTCACGGTGGCGTGAGACGACCCACAGGCCGAGCTCGCGGTCGTGATAGACGGGGTGCTCCCGGCGCAAGTGCGCGTAGGCAGTGTGGAAGCCACCGGTGGCGTGGCCGGTGATGGTGCCGGGAGCGTGGGCGGGGCACCCGGGGTACGGAGTCGTCACGGGTTTCCTTGGCGGAACGAGCGGAACGAGCGGAACGAGCGAGGCGAGAGGAAGGCGCGGAGCGAGAGGAAGGAGCGAGGACGAACGGGGCGGGGCAGCATGGTCAGCTGAGCGGGGAACTGCGCAGCAGGCAGGCTACGTAGCCGGTCTTGTCCGTGAGGAAGGTGAGAGTGTCGGTCAGTGTGGTGTCCATGCCCTCGGCGAAGTCCGTGCCGAACTTCTCGGCCACGACGGTGCGGTTCTCCCGGTAGATGCGTTCGTAGGCGATGCCGGTGGGGGCGATGTGCTCGGTCAGGTCGTGGACCTGCTCGGCTGTGAGTCCGGCCGCGCGGACCTGGTCAAGGACTTCGGCGTGGGTGGGCAGCGGGCAGAAGGCGAACGCGTCGCGGCACATGGCCAGTTCCGCGTCCGTGGCGGGGGCGCGCTGGGTGTAGAAGGTGACCAGGATCGGCGCTCCCGGGCGGGCGACCCGGGCGGTTTCGCGCAGTCCCTGAACCGGGTCGTGGAGGTGGGGAAAGCTGTCGAGGGCCCAGACGGCGTCGAAGCGGTCGCTGTCGTGGGGCAGGTCCATGGCGTCGCCGAGGGCGAAGCGGACCCGCTTCGTCATTTCCGCGGCGGCGGCACGGCGGGTGGCCTCGGTGATCTGGGCGTGGCTGATGCTGCACCCGGTGACCTCGATGCCGCGCTGCCGGGCGGCGTGGAGGGCGGGGCTGCCGTGACCGCACCCCACGTCGAGCAGGTGGTGGCCGGGTTCCAGGCCGAGCAGGTCGCAGAAGAAGTCGGTCATCCGGTCCTGGGCCCGGGTGGCCAGCTCCCGGGCGGGCCGCGGGCCGTCGAGGTCACCCTGCTGCCACAGCCCGTAGTGGAAGCTGTCCCCGCTGATCAGTTTGCACAGCTCGTCGGAGGCTTCGTACCAGGCGGCGACGTCGGCCGAGGTGAGTGGGGGCGGGGTGCCGGGAGTGGTGGGCGCTGTGGGCGCGGTGGGCGTCGATGTCATGGGTCGGCTCCTATCGGGTGCGGCGGGGGCGGGCCAGGAGCATGACGGCGTCGTCGTGGAAGCGGTCGGTGCCGGTGGCGAAGTGCTCGCGCAGGGGCGGCAGCAGTGCCTCGCGCAGCTGGGCGAGCCGGGGATGCCCGGTGTTCCAGAACTCGGCGAGCACGCCGGCCGCGGCTTGTGCCCTGGCCTCGGCGCCCTCCTCGGAGAAGACCACGTCGACACGGGCGCGGGTGAAGGAGATGTCGTCGAAGCCCCGCTCGGCCAGGGTGTGAGCGGCACGGGTGAGCAGGTAGCCCTGGTGATCGTGCGGCTCTCCGAGGAGCGGGGCGCAGGTGCGGTTCCACAGGTCGATGAGCTCGTTGTCCGGGGCGCCCTGGACGAGGACGACACGTGCTTCCGGGTGCTTCCGGTCGACGGTACGGGCCATCTCGGTGACGGCCGTCTCCGGATCGTCTGTGTAGTGCAGCACCCAGGTGGCGACGGCGGCGTCGAACTCCGCGTCCCCCAGTGGAAGGCGCTCGGCGCACCCGGGCAGCACGGTCACCCCGTGTCCGGCCAGGGGCCGCATGCTCTCCTCGCGCGCCGCGTGCGGTTCGACGGTGGTCACCGACCCCAGCCGGGCGGCGATCTCCTTCACGACCGCGCCGGTGCCGCCGCCCACGTCCAGGACCCTGTTGTTGTTCGCCAGTGCGTTCACGACGACGGCGATGTCCTGGCGTTCGAAGCGGGCCTCCATGCCCAGCCAGCCCTGCTCACTGAGCTCGTGCGGGCCCCGGTAGGACTCGGGGAGCGGGTACGGGCCGGCCAGGGGGTGCGGGGGTACGGCCGGGCCGCCGGGCTTGCGGGCGTAGACGAAGAGGTGCTCCTCGGCGCCCATGCCGGGGAAGTCGGGGTGGAAGATACTGACGTGCTCGTGCACGATCTCCAGGCCCGCCTCGCGCAGCAGCCGGCCGTACGTATCGGTCGGATAGCTGGTGCAGCGGATGGTCTGGCCCATCCACTGGATCTCCTCGCCCTCCGCGTCGAAGGGCACGGTCGCGAAGACGAAGAGCCCGCCCGGGACCAGCCAGTCGGCGATCCTCGCGAGGGTGGCATCCAGGTCCGTGCGGGGCATTTGGAGGAGGGGGAAGAAGGCGGTGACGGCGTCCCACTGCCCGGAGGTGTCGGGCAGGGCCCGGACGTCGGCCAGTTCGAAGCGGGCACGGGGGACCTGGGTGCGGGCCAGCTCGACCATCGTCTTTGACACGTCGTAGCCGGTCACCCGGTGACCGGCGGATGCGATCAGGTCGGCGGTCGGCCTGCCGGTGCCGGAGCCGATGTCCATCACCCGTGCCTGCTCGGGCAGGCGGGCCAGCAGCCAGTCGATCGCCGCCAGCCGCTCGGTGAGTTGAGCGTAGGCCTCCTCGTACGTCTTGCCGAGGACGTCGAAGGGACGAGCGGCGGCTTCCGCCGAGCCGGACGGCTGCGGGGGAAAGCCGGTCGATTCCACGGTCATCGTGTGATGGCTCCTCTTCCGGACGTGGCGATCACCACGCCGTCGGAAGACTACACTGCGGATTTTTTCAGTAACACACAGTTGTTAACCTGTGCTGATTCCCTCCTCCTCTCTGGGAGCTGACCCCGCATGACCAGCACCGTATCCACCGGCCACGCCGCGTACTTCACCTTCCGTGACCAGCTCCTGGGCGACCTGTACGAACTGGGGCGGTAGCGCTTCCGCTGGGGCCGCTGTGCGGCCCTGACGGCCTCTACCGAAGCCGCGCGGCAGGGACGGCGGCGGGTGCACCGGCATGGTGCGGTCATGGTGGGGTCATGGTGCGTTTGGCGGGAATCAGGTCTTTCGTGGCGATCTTCGCAATGTTTGGCTGGCTGCGTTGTGTCCGCTGACGTTCACGAGGAGCGATGACGCATGGCAAGTGGTTCCCGTTCCAAGCCGCTTCAGCCCACCCGCCCGACCGCGCCGACCGAACCGGTGAAGCCCGTTCCACACCGCGTTCCGGGTCCGGAAGAGGCGACCGGCGAGTACACGATGAACTGGCGGCCTCCCCGGACGGGCCACGAGAGGGTGAAGCGCACGATCGTCCGGCTCATACCGCCGAAGTCGAAGCAGCCGTCGTGGAAGGGATACACGAACGCCAGTCTCCGTGCGGCGATGGACGAGGTGGTCGCGTACGCGAAGAGCCATACGTTCACCGAGTTCCGTGACCACCTGCTGGCCGACGGAGTCCTTCCGGAGTGCATCTCGGAGGACGAGTACAACGACGTCCTCTCAGGAAGCAGTCCCGATCAGAACCTGTGGAACCCGCCTGGCCCGTTCAAGTTCGACGCGACGACCATGTGGTCCAACAGCGCGGAGGACGTCTACCGCGCCGCGCGTGTCCCGGGCCCGAAACGCTACTCGGCCAAGCAATTCACGGCCGTCGGCCTGACCGACCTGGCGCCGGCCTACACCGAGGCCGCCTCCCAGCAGGCGTGCAAGGACAAGCTGACCGAGCAGGCCGCAGAGACCGACCGCAAGGACACTGCCGCCTACGACGAGGCGATGGAGACCTACCGGCAGGACAAGACCGCCTACGACCAGGACCTGGCCGCCTGGGAGAAGTCGATGGACGCCTACCGGGCCGAGCTGGCGGACTACCAGCAGTGGCTGCGGGACAACGACCTGTGGGTGGTGCGCGGCCAGTACGAGTTCTGCGAGCCCGGCGACGGCGCCGACGCCCTCATCGAGCCGGCCCGGGCCCCGGCGGCGGGCACCACCCGGTTCGTGGACCCGGCCCCGGACCACGTGCACGTCGGCTGGGGCCGCGTCGGCGGCTCCCGTACCGATGCCCTGGACGGGTGGCGGGCCGACGCCCAGCTGATCGCCGACGTCACCCCCGTACCCGGAACCACCGATGTGACGATCACGGCCCGCCTGCGCGGCGTCGCGGTCCGCCGCAACGACGCCGGGGTGTGGGGCCGCACCGCCCCCTACAAGGCGCGTGCGGTCCTGAACCTGCTCGCCCGGGACATCAACGGCAACTTCGGGGTGGTGTCCCGGGCGAAGACGGACGATTCGGTGGACGTCACCGGCACCGATCCGATCCTCGTGGGCACCCTCACCCACACCGTTCCGCGCAACGCGCTGATGGACCTCGCGATCGACTGGCTCTTCTGCGCCGACGAGCCGTACGGCGACGCCGTCATCGTCCGGGGGATGACCAAGGGGCTGAAGGTGCTGTTCCTGCCGCCGTCCCTGGACGGGACCGGCCCGGGAAGGCCAATGATCCGGCCACCGGCAACCGGACCGGAGAGACGACCGTGGCCCGCTCCACCCCGATCCAGCACACCGTCCACGGCCACGCCACCCTCACCACCGCACCGGCCAAGACCACCGGCAAGACCACCGTCTCCGCAGAGGTCTACGCCGAGCTGCGCGGCATGGCCGACCTGCTGCCCGAACTGGGCACCAGCGTCGACCTCGACATCGTCAGCGTCCTCGAACGCTACGACACCGCCACCGACCGGTGGAAGAGCGTGGCCTCAGGCTCCACCCGCGTGAACAAGGGCCGCCTGGCCTCCTCGGTGACCAGCGGCAAGTTCAGCACCGAGGTACCCACGGGCGAACTGAACCTCTACCGCTACGCCTGGCGCGCCGGGGACACCTTCCAAGGCGGCTCCTACGTCGAGGGATCCCTCTTCCCGATCTACACCACCGGCAAGTAGTCCGGGCGGACGAGGAGGGAGTACGCCGGCCGCCCGTGCGTGGGCCGGCCGGTCCGAGGCGCCGGCCGCGGGCCGGGGCCCTCGGGACGGAGCCGGGCCCGCGTTGAACGGGCCCGGCTGGTTCGCATGGGCCGGCCGAGGGGCGGGCGGGCCGATCCGCATCGGTCCGCCCGCCCCTCAGCCACCCACTCGCCGCTCGTCACGCGAAGGCGCTGTGCCCGGTGACGGCCTTTCCGACGATGAGGGTGTTCATCTCGCGGGAGCCCTCGAACGAGTAGACGGCCTCGGCGTCCGCGAAGAACTTGGCGATCTCGTAGTCGAGGACGATGCCGTTTCCGCCGAAGAGTTCACGGGCCCAGGCGACGCATTCCCGCATCCGGGTGGTGGTGAACGCCTTGGCGAGCGCCGCCTGTTCGGCACCGCCCCGGCCCGCGGCGACCAGCTGGTTGAGGCGGACGACCATGCCGAACATCGCGGTGACGTTGCCGAGCATCTTCACCAGGAGGTCCTGGACCAGCTGGAAGGAGCCGATGGGCCGGCCGAACTGTACGCGCGTGACGGCGTAATCCCGCGCGAGCTCGTAGGCGCGTACCGCGATCCCCAGCGCTTGCCAGGCCACCCCGCCCCGCGTGTGCGCCAGGACGGCGGCCGTGTCGCGGAAGCTGTTGATGCGCTGCAAGCGGTCGGATTCGGGAACCCGTACCCCGTCGAGGACGATGTCGGCGTTCTGCACGGTCCGCAGCGCGACCTTCCCCTCGATCTTCGTGGCGGTGAAACCGGGGGTGCCCCGCTCCACCACGAATCCCTTGACGTCGCCGTCGGTGACGTCGCGAGCCCAGACGACGACGAGATCGGCGAAGGTGCCGTTGCCGATCCACCGCTTGGCACCGTCGAGCACCCAGGTGTCCCCCTCGCGCCGGGCGGTGGTGCGCATGCCGCCCGCGACGTCGGAGCCGCCCTCGGGCTCGGTGAGGGCGAACGCACCGATCTTGTTCATCGCGGCCATGTCCGGCAGCCAGCGCTCGCGCTGCTCGGGGCTTCCGCCGCCGCGGATGCTGCCCATCGCCAGACCGGTGTGGACGCCGGAGAACACGGCCAGTGACGGGTCGACGCGGTTCAGTTCGAGGTTGAGGAAGCCGGAGAAGAGCTCGCTGCGCGGGCGCCCGTCGCCGAACTCGGGGTAGGCGTATCCGGCCAGCCCGAGCTTGGCCAGCTTCCCGACCACCTCGAAGGGGAATTCCGCCCGGTCCCAGGCGTCCTGGGCCAGCGGCCTGATCTCGCTTTCCAGGTAGTCCCGGATGGTGGCCAGTTCGGCCTGCTCGGCATCACTGAGCAGGTCGGAGAATCCGAAGAAATCTGGAGTGGGGTTGGCGGACTTGGGCATCGTTGCCTCCTCGTTGTGAGAATTCAGCGTCGTGAAAATTCAGCCGTGGTCGGCGCGGCGCAGCGCGGCGGTCAGGGCGAGCTGTTTGCGGTCGCGGAGCAGGGCGCGCGTCCGGTACGCCTCGGGGCCGTGTCCGTACGCGGCCTCGGTCTGACGGACGATCGTGGCGACGGCGTCGTCGCCCAGCTCCGGGCGGCCGAGGCGTTGCCAGCCCTCGGCGAGGCCGGGGCCCAGGTGCCGCATCATGTGGCGGATGCCGCCGGGGCCGCCGCCGAGGTGGAAGCTCTCGAACGGGCCGACAGCCGCGTACCGGCCGCCCAGCGACGCTTTCATCACGGTGTCGAGCTCGTCCGCGTCCACCACCCCGGTGAGGACGAGGTGGATCGCCTCCTGGAGCACGGCGCTCTGCAGCCGGTTGGCCGCGAATCCGGGGATCTCCTTGCGCAGCCGCACGGGTGTCCTGCCCAGGGCCCGGTAAAAGGCGGCGGCCGCCTCGACGACGACGTCCGCGGTGCGCTCGCCCGGCACGATCTCCACGAGCGGTACGAGGTGCGGCGGGTTGAAGGGGTGCGCGACCAGCAGCCGGGCGGCGACTTCGTCCGGGAGCCCTGCGGCGATTTCCGAGGCGATGATTCCGGAGCTGGAGGTGGCCAGCACCGCGTCGGTTGGGGCGTGCCGGGCGATGTCGGCGAACAGCCGCTGCTTGAACTCCAGGTTCTCCGGGCCGTTCTCCTGGACGAGCCGCGCTCCGGCCACGGCCCCGGCCAGGTCGTGGGTGGTGCGGATGCGGCTGTGCAGTGCGGCGGCGTCGCTGCCGGGCAGTCCGGCGGCGAGCATCGGCAGTGCCTCGTCGAGGGCTTCGCCGAGGTCCTCGCGCGGATCGGTGACAGTGACCTCGATTCCGTACGAGGCGAACAGCGCGGCCCACGCGAGGCCGATGGTGCCGGCGCCGACGACGGTGACGGCTTTCCACTCGGAGGTTGTCCCGGGGGTCGTCCCGGGGCTCGTACCGGGGGTCATGACGCCTCCTCCTCGGCGAGGTAGTCGTGGACGGGAACGGCTCGGTCCAGCGTGAGGTCCGTGACGATGTGACTGGCCGCGACGATCTCGCGCACCGGAAGGTCCGCCAGCGGCGCCAGCACGTGCGCGAAGAGCTGCAGCCGCGCGGGGCCGGTGTAGGCCTCCTTGACCACGAGGTCGGTGATCCTCGTGCGGACCAGCTCGCAGACGCGCGGGGTGCCGTCGTAGCCGGGGACGACCTTGACCATGTACGTGGGCACGGCGATCTGCTCGCGGGCGAGCTCGGGGTCGAGCGGCCGATGCTTGTAGCCCATCGTCGCGGTGGCCACCCGCACGCTGCCGTAGTCCAGCGTCCCGACCAGTGCGGCGTGGTCCGCGAACAGGGCCGGCGTGCCCATCGCCTTCGGGTAGGCGCTCACCTCGCGGCCCGCGGCGGTGGCGGCGAAGCTGTCCAGGTACATCGCGTGCAGGTACTCGCCGCGCTCGTCCCCGAACCGCACCGGGATCGCCTGCCCGGCCTCGACGTACGGTCCGTAGGCCGTGACGTCGCCCATCTTCATCACCTCGAACCGCACCAGCGGCTCGCCGGGGTCGACTCGCAGCGGCTCGGGCACCACGGCCCGCAGTGCGTCGGGGTCGGTGCGGTAGACGATGCTGAGGTACTCGCGATCGGTGAAGCGGGCCGCGACCGGGGCGTAGGCGGGGGCCGTGACGGGAGTGCTGAGGGTCTCCAGGATGCGTGCGCGGTTCATCGTCGTGTGCGTGCGGTTCATCGTCCGCTCCACTGCGGGGTGCGCTTCTCGGTGAAGGCACGCACGCCCTCGGCGAAGTCGGCCGAGCGCAGCAGGGCTCCGGCTTCGGCGGCCTGCACGGCGAACGCCTCCGGCTCCGGCGCGCCGTCGGACAGCCGTACGGTCCTCTTCACCGCGGCCAGGGCCAGGGGCGCATTGGCCACGATCTCCTCGGCGAGCTCCAGTGCGGCCGGCAGGGCGCCGCCGTCCGGGGTGAGGCGGTTGACGACACCGAGCTCGCGGGCGCGTTCGGCGGTGACCGTACGGCCGGTCAGGAGCAGTTCCATGGCCAGGTGATGGGGGATACGCCGGGGGAGCCGTACGACTCCACCGCCGGCGGCGATCAGCCCGCGCCGGACTTCGGGGAGGGCGAAGCGGGCGCCCTCGGCGGCGACCACTAGGTCGCAGGCCAGGGCGAGCTCGAAGCCGCCGCCCAGGGCGTGGCCCTCGACGGCCGCGATCAGCGGCTTGGTCGTGGGCGCCTCGGCGAGTCCGGCGAAGCCCTTGCCGGGCACGGTCACCTGCTCGCCGCGGGCAGCGGCTTTGAGGTCCATGCCCGCGCAGAAGGTGCCGTCCGTGCCGGTGAGCACGCCGACCCGCAGCCCGGGGTCGGACTCCAGCCGGTCGACGGCGGCGGCGATGCCCAGGGCCACCTCGGCGTTGACGGCGTTGCGGACCCGGGGGCGGTCGATGGTGACGACGAGGGTGCCGCCGACGCTCTCGGTGCGGACAGCCTCAGTGCAGACAGTCTCAGCACAGAGGGTCTCAGCACGGGCGGTGTCAGTACGGACGGTCTCGGTGCGGACGGTGTCCGCTCGGATGTCGCTCATCGCCGCACCTCACCGCGGTCGATCTCGGCGAGCACTTCCTGCGTGTGCTGACCGGGCAGCGGCGCGTGCCGGCGCACCGAGGCCGGTGTCGCGGAGAACGTCAGCGGTATGCCGACCACCCGGTACGCGCCTTCGCTGGGATGCTCGGCGACGTCCAGTAGATGTCCCTCGCGGACGTACGGGTCCTCCGGGGCGTCGTCGAGCCGCAACACGGGGCCGACGGGGATGCTGTGCTTGGTGCACACCTCCGTCCACTCCTCCGTGGTCAGGTGCGGCGTCACCGTCTCCAGCAGCTCGGCGAGGGCCTCGCCGTCCCGCTGCGCGTCGATGAACTCGCCGTTGACCCGCGGATCGCCGGCCAGGTCGGGACGGCCGGCGGCGGCGAACAGGTCGCGGAAGTTCTGCGGGCTGTACGGGATGATCATGGCCAGGCCGTCCTTGGTCGGGCGGGCCCGGTGCCCCTTGTTCATGGACAGCGGAAAGCCGGTCGGGCCCATCGGCGGCTCGAAGGTGAGGCCTTGCAGGTGCTCGACCAGGTTGAACGCCAGGAGCGTGTCCACCATGGGCACTTCGACGTGCTGGCCGCGGCCGGTCGCGCGCTGGTGGACGAGGGCGGCCAGCGCCGCGTAGACGATCGTCAGCGCGGCGACCTTGTCGGCGATGATGCTCGGCAGCACCACCGGTGCCCCCACGTCGCCCGCGCGCTGCGCCAGGTCCAGCAGCCCGGAGGCGGCCTGCACCGTCTCGTCGTACGCGGCCAGCTTGGCCCGGTCGGAGTCCGGGCGGAACCCTTGCGCATGGACGTGGACGAGGCGCGGGTGGTCTGCGGCGAGGCTGTCGTAATCCATGCCGAGGCGGCGCAGGGCCTCGATGCGCATGTTGGTGATCAGGATGTCGGCGGTGCCGATCAGCTCCAGCGCCCGGGCGCGTTCGCCCTCGTCCTTGAGGTTGAGCGTCACGCTGCGCTTGTTGCGGTTGACGTTGAGGTTCAGCGGCGTCATGCCGGGCGTGCGGTGCAGAGCGCCGACGCGGACGGTGTCGTTCGGCGATTCGATCTTGATGACGTCGGCGCCGAGGTCGCCGAGGATCTGCGCGGCGTAGGGCCCCATCACGACGGTGGCCATGTCGATGACGCGCACACCGGCCAGCGGGCCGCCGGCCGACGGGTCTGTCCCTGCCGCGGGTTCTGCGAATTCTGCTGATTCCATTACCACTCCACTACGGAAAACGGGATGGAAAGGGGGCTTGAACTCCTCGTGAGGGGTGTTCCTGCGCCCAGGGAAAACGCTAGTCCGGTGGTGTGTGGGAACCCAAGCGATCAGTGACACCAATGCGCGAAAAACGGCGTGACCGCAGCGGTCACGCCGTTTTCCGGACAGGGTTTCTCAAGGGTTTCTCAGGATGTCCCGGTGAACACGGCTCCGGTCTCCGCCACCAGCTCATGCAGGTCACCGTCCGGTTCTGCCCGGTCCCGGCGCCAGATCAGCCCGGTCGCGAGGGCGGGGGAGAAGTCCCGGAAAGGCAGGACGACGCTCGCTCCCTTTCCGCTCTCGCCTTCTTCGTTTTTCGTGCTGAGCAGGGTGATGCCGAATACCGAGCCGTTGGCCACGATCTCGCGGACGCTCGCGTAATCCCCGATGTTGAGGGTTATTTCCTTTCGGATGCCCGCGGCCTTCAGGCGCACCCGAAGCTGGTCGAAATACGTTGGGAGAGTCCCGGGAGCCGACGTCACATAGGTGTGGTCCGTGAGCTCGCTCAGCGACACCGAACTCCGCGCACCGAACTCGGCGGCCGGCAGCAGCGCACCCAGCGGCTCGCGCAGCAGCTCCAGCACCTCGATCCCCTCGGCGTGCACCGGCAGGTGCACCAGCGCCATGGCCAGGTCACCGCGCTGCACCGCCTTCACGAGGTTCGCGCTGTTGCCGGGCCAGCGCTTGACGTCGAACCCCTCGGCGCAGCGCTCCTCGACCCGCTCCAGCCGCTCCCGCAGCTGTGGGTGCAGAACGGGCACCACCCCCACGTACACCGTCTGCCGCTCGGATCCCAGGGCCCGGCGCAGCTGCCAGGGAATGTCGTCGAACCGGCCGAGGACGTCCTTCGCGACGGGCAGCAGCGCCGTGCCGGCGCTGGTCAGGGCCACGTGGTGCGAATCGCGGTCGAACAGCCGCTGGTCGAGCTCACGCTCCAGGTCCCTTATCCGCTGACTCAACGGCGAGGTGGCCATGTGCAGTTGACGCGCGGCCCGGGAAAAGCTGAGGTTCTCGGCGACCGCCACGAAGTAGCGTAGATGGAAGATCTCCATCGCCGTACCCTAAAACCCCTCTGGTGACGCTGTGACCAGGGGCTGGGCGTAAGTACTTCAGCGAGCTGCTGTTCCAGCCGCGCCGCCTGTCCTGCTCGGGGTGCGGTGCCACGGACGGCTGGGAGCCGGAAGCGCGGGGCACAGGGCTGGCCGGCGCGGTGATGGGCGGCACCGAGGACCCGTTCTTCCGGCGGCCGCTGTGGCTGCAGACCCGTTGCTGCGGGAAGTTCCTGTGGGCGTACAACGAGGCACATCTGCACGAGCTGACCGCCTACACAGAGGCCCGCCTGCGCGAGCGCGGCCCCGCCCGTCCGACGATGGCGATGCTCGCGCGGCTTCCGGCGTGGATGAAGCGGGCCGAGAACCGCGACAAGGTCCTGGCCGGCCTGGGAACACTTCGCGTCCTGGCCGAGCGGTCGTCCCCCGCGGACCGCTCCGATGCGGCGCACGAGCACGACGACCGTCCCGGAGCGCACCACAGCGTGTACTTCCGCGGCGGCGCGTACTGAGTCCGACTGCCTCCGGCTGCCTGCCACCTGCTGTGCCGGGCCTGCGTGGGGGTGTCGTACGGGGGCATGCTGCTCACGACGTGAGGGACGCCGTGGGGCCCCGGCCGGTGCCGGGCCCCACGGCATCTCCGGGGCGTCACGAGCCGGAGAGCTCGACCATCTCGGTGATCTTGTTGCCCGGGCCGAGCGTCACGTTGTAGTAGTTCTGGCCGGCGCACCACTCCTTGTGGTCCGCCTTGCTCTGGTTGTCGTACTGCTGGTGGTTCGGGTCCGCGCATTCCTTGACGTGACCGATCCCGGAGAGGACCTTGTCGGTCGGCCGCGCCGGGCGGACCTCGGGGCCGTCCTGGCCGATGACGGTCACCTTCGCGTGCTCGTTGTCGAAGGCATAGGTGTTCGTCGCGCCCTCGGGACGGTAGAAGGCGCCTTCGTCCATCGCCGTGTTGCAGGACACCTTGGCGTCCTGCGCGACGATGTTGTTCATCGCGCCTTCGACGACGTTCACCTTGATGAGCTTGTGGCCCTTGGGCAGCGGTGCGCACGGGTCCTTGTAGCCGTCCTTGTAGCCGTCCTTGCCCTTGTCGCCCTTGCCCGCAGTGGGCTGCGACGGCGCCGCGCTCGCCGAACCCTTGGCGTCGTCCTTCTTGCCGCCGTCCTCGGTGGGCCCGCAGGCAGTCAGCGCGAGCGCGCCGGAGACGACCAGTGCGGCCGCGACGACATGGCGAATGGGCATAGGGATCCCCCAGGGTGCTGCCCGGCATCGACTGCCGGGATTGAACGGTGAACTGCTTACGAACCAGCCGGAAGTTTATGAGCATGATCATGGCGAAAATCGGCCGTTTGCTCGACCATGATCAAACTGCGACCGAATGACGACGGAGCCGTATCCGACCTGTATCCGGGTCCCGCCTGACCGTGCGATGCCGTACCGCCTTCCGCGCGTACGCCCGGGGGTCCTACCTTCGCCGGTCTGCGCAACCTCATCGGCCGACGTGCTGCCCCGGAGTACGACGGTGCCCACTCGGGCGTGATCCCCGAGTGGGCACCGTCGTGTGGAACGGCAGCCGCTGCGGCACGGCAAGGTGCGGCGGCGCGGCGTCAGGGTGTGGCGGTGAGGGCCGGCCAGAGGGTGGTGGCGGTGACGGATCGGGCCAGGCGGACGGCCCAGCTGTTCTCGTCGCCGTCCTCGTCGCGCCAGGACCACAGCCGGGTGGTGGCGAGGTGGAGCGGGCTGAGCTGCGTAATGCCGATGGCGCCGTGCAGCTGGTGGGCTATCCGGGCGATCTCGGCGGCGGAGGCGGATGCCTGGGTCTTGGCAGCGGCGACGGCGAACGCTGCGGCCGGGCTGCCGGTGTCCAGGGGCGCGGCGGCGGCCTGGACGGCGGCGCCGACTAGGGCGGTCTCTTCGATCAGGCGTGCCTGCTCCTGTTTGACGGCCTGGAAACGGCTGAGCGGACGGCCGAACTGAGTGCGGGCGGCGGTGTGGGCGACGGTCAGCTCGGTGCAGCGTTCGGCGGCTCCGGCGATCAGGGCGGCCCGGGCCAGGGCCGCGCGGTGCCCGGCCTCGTCGAGCAGGTGCCGGGGGATCCGGCGGACCTGTGAGGCGGGGATCTCCAGGGCGGTGAGGTGCAGGTCGTCGCGGGGTTCGCCGGCGAGGTTGCCGCCGGGGGTGAGGACGGCCCGGTCCGGGGCGAGGGTGAACAGGACGGGGCCGGAGGGTGCGGTGGCCAGGACGATCACGGCGGTGGCGGTGCGGGCCCAGGGGACGCGGCGCAGGATGCCGCTGACCAGCAGCGTGTCGTTCTCGCCGGAGCAGCCGGCCGAGCCGACGGCCGAAGCGGCCGGGTGGGCGTATCGGATCGTCAGTTCGGGGGCGATGGCGTAGCTGAGCGGGCCGTCGGGTACGGGGAAGCCGGCGCGGCGCAGGAGCGGGCGGGCGACCAGGGCGGTTTCGGCGAACGGCGCGGGGACAGCGCGGCGTCCTGCCTCCCGGACGGCGGCGAGGACATCGGCGGTGGAGGCGGACGGGGAAGGGAGGGGCACGGCGTCCGGGGCAGTGGTGTGGGTGACGGTGGCGATGGTGTCCGGGGCGGCGTAAAAGGCGGTGGTGTCGTAGTCGTCGGCCGGGATGGCGGGGGTGTCGGTGTGGATCGTGTGGGTGTTCATCAGTGCTGCTCCAGACCGCGAGTGATGATGCCGCGAAGGATTTCGTTGGTGCCGCCGCGCAGGGTGTAGCCCGGGCTGTGGAGCAGGGCGAAGGCGAGCAGTTCGGAGTGGGTGCCGGGGGTGGCGTGCGGGTCGGCAGGGGTCGGCAGGATGCTGCGGACGGTGTCGACGAGTGCGCCTTCCAGCCGGGTGCCGAGGTCCTTGACCAGGGCGGCCTGGATGTCGGGCGAGGCTCCGGCGTCCAGCGCGGCGGCCACACCGAGGGACAACCGGCGGACGCTGTGAAGACGGGCCGTCAGGATGCCGACCTGACGGAGCTGTTCGGCGGTCGCGGCGCGCTGTCCGAGTTCGCGGAGCAGGGAGACCAGCAGGGGAAAGGTGGTGAGGTAGCGTTCCGGGCCGCTGCGCTCGAAGGCGAGTTCGCCGGTGACCTGCTTCCAGCCGTCGCCCTGCCGTCCGAGCAGCATGCCGTCGGGGACGTCGACGCCTTCGAGGTGGAGGGCGTTGAAGCGGTGCTCGCCGCTCATCAGACGGATCGGCTCGATCCGCACGCCCGGGGCGCGCAGGTCGACGATGAACTGGCTGAGGCCCGCGTGCCTGTCCCCGGTCTCGTCGGTGCGGGCCAGCACGATGGCGTAGTCGTTGACATGGGCGCCGCCGGTCCACATCTTAGTGCCGGTCAACCGCCACCCTCCGGCGGTGCGTTCGGCGCGAGCGGCGACCGAGGCGAGGTCGGAGCCGCTGCTCTTCTCGCTCATGCCGATGGAGAAGAAACACTGCCCGGCGGCGATCCGGGGCAGGAAGAAGCGCCGCTGCTCCTCGCTGCCGTGCTGGAGGACAGAGGGTCCGGCCTGCCGGTCGGAGACCCAGTGCGCGCTGACCGGAGCCCCGGCGGCGAGGAGCTCCTCGATCACCACGTAGCGCTCCAGGAATCCGCGGCCGGCGCCGCCGTACTCGGTGGGCAGGGCCATGCCGACCCAGCCGCGCCCGGCGAGGCGGCGGCTGAAGCCGTCGTCCCAGCCGGCCAGCCAGGAGTCGGGGCGGCCGAGCACGGTGCCGCGGGCGTGCTCCTCGTCGAGAAAGGCACGGACCTCGGTACGCAGGAGAAGTGCCGATTCGGGCAGGGTGACGTCAGGAAATACGAGAGGTGACGGCCTCGAAGAAGACATGGTTCATTCGCTCCCGGATTGGTGAATCAATATTGGTGAATCAAAGGTGAATTTCTTTTCAGTGCGGAAACCCGGAAACCCGGTCAACCGGCGGGGCGCAGCAGGGAAGGGTCGAAGCCGGCTTCGCGGAGGACCTCGTCGGTGTGCTGGCCGATGCCCGGGCAGGGCCGCGGCTCCGGCTCCGGGTCGGCCGAGTAGCGGACCGGGCGGCCGATGACCCGGTAGCGGCCCTCGGTGGGGTGCTCGGCCTCCCGCAGGAGACCGCCCTCGCGTGCGTACGCGGTGGTGGCGGCGGACTCCAGGTCGAGCACCGGGGCGGCGGCGATGCCCGCACGATCGCAGAATGCCTGCCACTCGGCGCTGGTGTGGTGCGGGGTCAGTCCGGCGAGCAGCGGATAGAACTGGTCGGCGTTGCGGGCCCGGTCGGGACCGGTGGCGAAGCGCGGGTCGGTGGCCAGTTCGGGGCGGCCGACGAAGGCGGTGAAGTCCCGCCAGTTGCGGTCGCTGTGCGGCAGGATGCACATCCAGCCGTCGGCGGTGCGCTGGGCACGGCGCTGCGGGCTGAGCGAGCGGGCCGAGCCGAACTCCCCGTCGGCCTCCAATGCGGCCGCTCCCAGGTGCTCGACCAGGTTGAAGGCGAGCATGGTGTCGGCCATGGGGACCTCGACGTGCTGGCCGGTGCCGCCGTGCTCCCGGTAGTGCAGCGCGGCCAGCACCGACTGGGCGATCTGCATGCCGCAGATCTTGTCGGCCAGTACGGTGGGGACGTAGTGCGGTTGGCCGGAGACCTTGTGGTTGAGCCAGACCAGGCCGCTGGCCGCCTGGATGATGTCGTCGTAGGCGGCGTGGGTGCCGTAACGGCTGTCGCTGCGGAAGCCCTGGGCGCTTGCGTAGATCAGCCGGGGGTTGACGGCCGCGACCTCGCGGTACCCCAGGCCGAGCCGGTCCAGGGCCTGCGGGCGCAGGTTGGTGATGAAGACGTCGGCGGTGCGCAGCAGGGCGAGCAGGGCGTCGCGGCCGTGCGGGGCCTTGAGGTCGATGGCGGCGCTGCGCTTGTTGCGGTTCAGGTTCAGTGCCGGGCCGCCCATGCCGGGGTGGCGCCGCGGCGGGTAGTGGCGCGTCATGTCGCCGGTGGGCGGCTCGACCTTGATCACGTCTGCGCCCAGGTCGCCGAGTTGCTGGGCGGCGTACGGGGCCATGATCACGCTGGCCAGTTCGATGACGCGGACTCCGGCGAGGAGTCCCCGGCCGGACGGGCCGCTCGGCTTCTCGGACATCGTTCGGTGCCTCCTGGGGGCGTGCGGTAGGGGAGTTGGGTCGGGCGGTACGGACAGTGGCCCGCGGTACGTGGTAGGCGGTACGGGTGGCTGGAGAGCGGTGGCGTACTGCCTCGTTCCTGCCTCGTTCCTGCCTCCAGGAAATCCGGCGGGCACCGGCGCCGTCCAATATTTGTTGGGCGCCGTACAGATATGGCGGGGGATATGTATCCACGGCCCCGACTCGGCTCATACGGCCGGGGATATCGGTGATTCGGCGAACTGATATTGGACGTAGCGGGTCGAGCCCGCTGTGCTGATGGAGGCCGCCCGGCGAGGGCCGGCCGCCGCGTCCGACGCGGCCCGTCGTCCCTTGAGGGGACCCGATGAGGAGAGCCGGCATGACCGTCGAACAGCAGCAGAACAGCAGCACCGCGTACGGCGCCCTGGAGAGCCTGTACCGGGAGTTGGGGATCACGGCACATGACGCCGGCGGCACGGTGAAGATCACCGGAGCAGATCCCGTGACGTCCTCGGTGCACCGGATCGGCGACGCCGCGGCGGCCGCGCTGGCCGCGCTGGGCACCGAAGCCGCGGCCGTCCACCAGCAGCGCGGCGGCGCGGCGCAGGACGTCACGGTCTCCGTGGAGGCGGCGGTGCGTCAGCTGATGGCCGTGTTCTACACCCGGATGCGGGGCGTCCCGGTCGCGCACATGCAGGAGGACCCCAACCTCCTGGGCAACAGCGACTTCTACCGTGCCGCCGACGGCCGATTCGTCTTCGTACTGTTCTCCTACCCGCACCTGCGGGACATCGCCTGCCGGGTCCTCGACTGCCCGCCGGACCGCGAGCGGATCGCCGCTGCCGTCGCCCAGTGGG
The DNA here is from genome assembly GCF_003626645.1 of Streptomyces klenkii. Taxonomy (GTDB): domain Bacteria; phylum Actinomycetota; class Actinomycetes; order Streptomycetales; family Streptomycetaceae; genus Streptomyces; species Streptomyces klenkii. Next base: position 20,128 of record NZ_RBAM01000028.1, read on the forward strand.
ACGCGCTGCGCCTTGAGGAGGCGATCTGCGAGCGGGGCGGCACCGCGATCGCGGTACGGACCCAGGACGAGTGGCGCCGGCATCCGCAGGGCCGGCTCCTGGCGGAAGGGCCGCTGATCCGGATCGAGAAGCTCGGCGAGAGCGCGCCGGAGCCGTTCCCGGAGCCGTTCCCGGCGGCGGACGGCGGCCTGCCGCTGGCCGGGGTACGGGTGCTGGACAACACCCATGTGATCGCCGGCCCGATCGCCGCGCGGATCACCGCTGAACTGGGCGCCGACGTGCTGCACCTGTCCGCGCCCGGCCGCCCGGACCCGGTCGGCATGATCGTCGAAACCGGTATCGGCAAGCGCGCCGCCTTCTGTGATCTGACCGACCCGGCCCAGGCCGCCGCCTTCTGGTCCACCCTGGCAGGCGCGGACCTCTACGTCAGCAACTACCTGAACCTGGACAGCAAGGGATTCGGCCCGAAGACGCTGGCCGAGCGGCGGCCCGGGCTGGTCGTGCTGGACTTCCACGGCTGGGGCACCCAGGGCCCATGGGCGCAGCGCGGAGGATTCGACCAACTCGCCTCCGCCGCCACCGGGTTCGCCGCCGAGGAAGGTTCCTTCGACGCGCCCCGGCTGCCCCCGACCTACCTGCTCAACGACTACCTCGCCGCCGTACTAGGTGCCACCGGAGCGCTGGAGGCACTGCGCCGCCGAGCCCGGGAAGGCGGCAGCTACCGGGTCCACGTCGACCTGGCGAAGGTGTGCATGTGGGTGCAGGACCTCGGGCTGCTGCCGCGAGAGCAAGTGGCCGGGCTGCCCGCCCCCGACCCCGCACGCACCGGCGCCGGGCTCGCCACCGTGCACGGGCCGTTCGGCGAGGTCTGCTATCTACCGACCCAGGTGGGCTACTCCTCACTGGCTCCACGCCTGAACCGCACCGCGGAACCGCTGGGCGCTTCACCGCTCGCCTGGTGACGCCACCGCGGCTTCGGCACCCCTACGAAGCGCCGCCTCCGTGAGCGCCGTCTCCGGAAGAGCCGCGATGCGCATCTGCGAGCTCACCCGGTGCGCCGCCCCCGTGCACAGCGCTGTCCGCTGCGGCCGCACCTCTCCTCAGCCCGGAGTACCCGCTGATGGCCTATTGCTCCGGTCCGGCGGCGCTGCGCCGCAAGATGTGCGGCGCCGGAGCCGACCGGCTGCAGGCCGCGCTCCTCAAGGAGACGGTGCATCCGGCCACCGAGGGGACGGGCGGGAGAACAGGAGCCGGACGCCGGGCGGCTACCGGACCGTACGGGTACCGCGCGGCTCGGGGCGGCTGCCGGCCTCCTGACCGCTCCCGTCCTCCACCTGCTGCAACTCCTGCACGGGCGCTGCCCCGCCTCCCTCGATCTCGGGACGGTGACGCCGCATCAGCTCCAGCAGGGTGGAGACGGCGGAGTCGGCGGCCGGGCGGCTGAGCGCCGCCACCGTGGTCACCAACCGGTCGGCATCGCTCTCGATCGGGACGAAGCGGACCATGGGATGTCCGAGTGCCGCGATCCGCTCCGGGACGAAGCTCAAGCACACTCCGGCCGCGGTGTAGCCCAGCATGCTGGTCAAGTCCTCGGCCTGAGCGCGGCTGCGCGGGACGAAGCCGGCCTTCCGGCAGGCGCTCTGGATCACCTCACGGATCTGGGGCATGGCCTGCGGAGCGGCCGTGACGAACTCCTCGTCGCCGAGCCGGGAGAGCGGCACCGAGGCGGCCCCGGCGAGCGGATGGCCGAACGGGACAGCCAGCACGGTGCGCTCCTCGGCCACCTCCCGCACCTCCAAACCCTCCAGGTCCGTCACCGGCAGCCGGACCAGCGCCAGGTCCACCGCCCCGTTCCGGACCTGCCCGGCCAGCTCCGCAGAGCTTCGCTGACGGACGTGCAGCCGGAGGTCCGGCACCTCCCGGGCGGCCACCGCGAGCAGCCGGGGCAGATGCCAGTAGCCCAGGCTGCTCACACAGCCGAGCTGAACCGTGCCCTCGACACCCCGGGATATGCGCCGGACCCGTGCCACGGCAGCGCGCTGCGCCTCCAGCATCTGCTCGGCGTCCGCCGCGAAGGCCGCTCCTGCCGCCGTCAACTGCACGCCCCGGCCGGTGCGTTCCAGCAGCAGCACGCCAAGGCCGCGCTCCAGCCTCTGGATCGCCTGGCTGAGCGGTGGCTGACTCATCGACAGCCGGTGGGCCGCACGGCCGAAGTGCTGCTCCTCGGCGAGCACCACGAACTGCTCGAGCAGGCGGGGGGTCAGCTCCATGACCGGTAACCCTAAGGCGCTCTCCCAGAGTGGATCAAGAAGATGTGGATCAAGAGCGCGGGACGGCCGGTCTTCACGGTCCGGGCAGCGGCGCGGCATTACGGGAAGAGGCTGCGGGGCCCGGCGGCATCCCGGCACGGCCACCTTGCCGAATGGAATGGGTGGTGAGCCGGGTGCGAGGGATGCCCGACCAGTGGGGCCGTCGGGGTTCCCTTGCCCCGGATTCTCGCGGCCGGCGGGCCGGAACGCACGCCGTGCCGCCCGCCCGGGGCACCCGGGAGCCGCACCGGCGAGCCCCCGCCGGCCCGTCGTGGCCGACCACGGGCCCGTGCCACCGGCCACCGGCCGCCGTCGGCCCGCGGGCCGCGAGAGGGCGCCGTGCCGGGGCCCGGCGGCATGGTCGGCTCACCTGCCGGTGCGGACGGCACGGCCGGAGATCCGGGTGACCGGGATGCGCACCCACATGTCCCGGTCACCGCCCGCCCAGGGGTGTGGGCTCGGTGCCAGTCCTCCCCGGGCCGCCGCCTCCTCACGGTCAGCCCGAGCTCCTCGCGGCGCCGCGCCGCACGACGCCCGATGTCACCAGGGCGTGCGGGCCGTACTTCGGGCGGCTGCCGGTTCGCGGTGCTCACGGTGCCACCTCCTCAGTCCGCCCGCCGGACCGCGACGGTGCGTGCGCCGGGCTCCTTCTTCGGGGGCTGCGGTACACGCACCGTGAGGATGCCGTCCCGGTACTCGGCCGTGACGCCTTCCTCCGGCCGGCTCAGGTAGGTGGGACGGCTGCCGCGGATCTCTCAGCGACGCCGCCCGGCCATGGGCCGCTTACAGAACAGACTCACTCTCACTCTTCGGCTCACTCTTCGGACGAGTCCACGTCGTCCGTGTCCTCCTCGCCGCTCATGCCGTAAAGACACTCCGGGAATCCCCTCAGCTCCGGAGTGGCTCTTGACGGAAGAGTGGACAGTTGCGACGGGAGATGTACGAACAGCGTCGGGCCGAAGGCGTGGCACGACACGGTGACGGCCTGCTCGATCACCGGCGCGTGCGCCGGCTCCGGCAGGGCGGGGGAGGGGAGCGCGGCAGCGTAGGCGGTCGATGCGGCGCCCGTGAGCAGGCCGATGCCGGCGGTGGCGAGGAGCAGGCCCGGCGAAGGACGGTGGAACGAAATCATGGAGCCGAGCATGCAGCGGGAAGGCGCCGCAGAGCAGCAGGGACACAGCGTCACCCCTCGAGTGAGTGACGCCCTGTCAACCGAGCAAGCACCTCACTGATCCCCCCCCGGCTCACTTGCCACGCCTGGCCGATCTCCTCCGGGCGCTGAGCGGCGCGTGCGTACGTCGGGGAGATTCAGCAGGCCGGGGCCGGCGTGGGCCGGCGTGACTTCGCCGAGGTGCGGGGCCGGCTGAGCGAGCGACTGGACTCTCGGGCCTGGATCACTGACGACGGGCCGGAGCCGCTGTTCGATGCGTCGGCCGGGAGGCTGCGTGAGTGCCGGATAGCACGGGGGTGGGGCGGGCAGAGGCTTACTCCCGTCCGCTGCTCCACCACACCAGGATCACTCCGTGGCGTGACCGTTCACCGGGCGCCCTTGGGGGCCGAGTGGCGCTCCAGGACGGCTTCGACGATCCGCATGAGCCGCTCACCCGCGTGTTCGACGCTTCCGTTCTGGGTGCTTACCTGGGCTCCTTCAAGGATGAAGGTGATCTCAGCGGCCGCCTCGTCCGGATCGGACAGCCCGGCCCGGGCGCACAAGTCAGTGAGCCGGCGCATCTGGTTGGCCTTATGGGCTTCGATCAGCCGGCGCGCCGGGTGGGCGCGGTCGGGCAGTTCCGCGATGGAGTTGATGAACGGACACCCCCGGTGGGAGATCTCGGGAAGTCCGTCGGCGATGAACCGGGCGATCCCCAGGATCTGTGCCCGGGGCTCGTCGGGGTGTTCCTCCTCCAACCGGTCGAACACAGCGGTGTAGTCGGCCGCCACGATGCGGAGCCACTCCTCGACCAGTGCGTCCTTGGTAGCGAAATGGCGGTACAGCGCCATCTTGGTGGTCTCGGCCCGGTCGGCGATGGCCTGGACGCCCACCGCCTTGATCCCCTCGCGCGAGAAGAGTTCCTCCGCCGCGTCGAGGATCCGTTCCCGGGGCGGCAACTTGGCCACCCTGCTCTGCCTGCTGACTCTGTCCATGCTCGCCGTACGGCCCTTCATCGGTCCGGTGGGGGGTTGCGCCGCCTGCTTCCAATGCTACGGTACCGCTCAGTCCCACACGATACCGCTCGGTATCTTGAGATACCGGGCGGTCTTGCTGGCCGGTGTCGCTTCTCCTGAATGGACGAAAATGCAGCTCTCCGAGTACGTGAACTACGACGGCGTCGGCCTGGCTGACCTGGTCGCCCGCGGCCAGGTGACTGCCGCGGAACTCGCCGCGACGGCCCAGTTGGCGTCCGAGGCGGTGAATCCGCAGATCAACGCCGTCGTCGAGACCTGGCCCGCACAGGACACGCCGGCCCCCGGCAGCACGCCACTGGCGGGGGTACCCTTCCTGATCAAGGACCTCGCTGTCGCCATGGCCGGCAAGCGAGTGGAACTGGGCAGCCGCCTCGCCGCGGGAAACGTCGCCGGGGCCGACTCATCACTCATGGCGCGCTTCCGCCGCGCCGGGCTGGTGACACTCGGACGCACGGCGACTCCGGAATTCGCCTACAGCACCACCACGGAAGGCGTCCTGTACGGCGCCACCCGTAACCCCTGGGACCCGACCCGTAGCCCTGGCGGCTCCAGCGGCGGCTCGGGAGCCGCCGTCGCCGCGGGCATCGTCCCGATCGCGCATGCCACCGACGCAGCGGGCTCCATCCGTGTCCCCGCTGCCAGCAACGGTCTGTTCGGGCTGAAACCGACCCGCGGCCGGATCTCCATGGGCCCCGACGCCGACGAGGTCTTCAACGGGCTCGCCGTCCATGGAGCCCTCAGCCGCTCGGTACGCGACAGCGCCGCACTACTGGACCTCGTCCACGGCCCCGAGACCGGTGACCCCTATTCCGCCCCACGGCCGGAGCGGCCCTATGCGCAGGAGATCACCCGCTCCCCGGGCAGCCTGAGGATAGGCCTCCTGACACAGCCCTGGGGCGGTCGGACCGCCGACGCCACCGTCGTCGACGCCACACTGCGCTCCGCACGACTCGCCGAGTCCCTGGGACACCGGGTGGAAGAGGTCCAGGTCGACCTCGGCGTCAGCTGGGAAGAATTCGTCCTGGCCAATGCCCGCATCTGGAGCACCAATCTGGTGACGTGGATCGACGGCTTCGCCGCGGCCTTCGAGCGCCCCGTCGACTCCACCACTGTCGAACCCGAGATGCTGGCCAGCTACGTGTACGGACAGCAGGTCAGCGGGGCCGAGTTCGTCCACGCACTCGCGATGCGCAACAGCGTCGCGCGCGCGATCGGCAGGTACTTCACCGACTACGACCTGCTGCTCACCCCGACCCTGCCCGAACTGCCCGTCCCTTTGGGTACGTACGCCGAGGGTGCCGAAGGCGCCGACGGTCTCGGCTGGGTCAGGCAACTCTTCCACCGCTCGCCCTTCACCGCCGCGTTCAATGTCGCCGGCACCCCCGCCATGTCCGTCCCCCTGGAGACCGACCCCGCCACCGGACTCCCCATAGGCATCCAGTTCGCCGCGGGTTACGGACGCGAGGACGTCCTCTTCCGCCTCGCCGGACAACTGGAACAGGCCGCTCCCTGGGCCCAGCGAACCCCCGCCGTGTGGGCGGGCAATCACCACAACGCCTGACGGCGCGCCCCCCGCCACAACGACGGGCCCGAGCAGATGCCGCCCTTCGCCGGCCGCACCGGCCGGCCCGACTGGGCCGCCGCCGCGTCCGGCGCTGGCCTAGTGTTCCCTCCATGACCTCCCCGGACGACGACACTGATGACAAGCCCAACGTGACCATCCGCTGCCAGGACAACACGTTGGTCGGCGTGACGTTCTGCGACCGGTTCAGCTTCGACGCAGACTCCGTGCACTATGCCGTCGAGCTCCGTGCCCCGGGTCTGACTGCGCGCGTCAACGAGGTCGTCGCCTGGATCTGGGACAGCGATCTCGCCCCGTTCCTGGAGGAGCTCGCCGCCGATTTCCGGGGGTGGGACGGCGTACGGAGCTGGCAGACCAACGACCGGGACCTGGCGGTGTCAGCCGTCTTCCGGTCCGGCGGGCACGTCGGGCTGACCTGGTCCCTGCGGCCATGGCCGTCGGACACCGGCGGCTGGAGTGCATCGGTAACCACCTGGCTGGCGTCCGGCGAGCAGATGACTTCTCTGGCAGCCGACATCCGGCACTTCCTCGCCGGGGAACAGCAGTGACACCGGTCATCTGCGTCGTCACCTGGACTGGGGGAGGGGAGTGCTGAGGCGCTGCCGCGCTCGGATCGGTTGTGTATCTGCCGGCTGCCCGGACACCGCCATCGAGGAAGGGCCGGGACCTGTCCTCGATGAGCGGCATCCTGGCCGACAACGCCTACCGTCTGTTGCCGGCCTGGCGGCCGGGCCTCACTTCAGGTGCCGGTCGTAGAACCGGCCCCCATCCTCCACCTCGAACCACGGGGTGCCGACGTGGCCGCCCAGGTTGGCGTGCAGCGTCTTTTCCTTACTGCCGAAGGCGTCGAACAGGTCCAGGGCGCGCTGCCGGGGGTTCCCTTCGTCGTCCCACTGGAGCAGGAACAGCAGCGGAATGGTGACCTGCCGGGCCTCCTCGCGCTGGGCGCGGGGGACGTAACCCCCGGCGAAGAAACCGGCGACCGCGATGCGCGGCTCGGCCACCGCCAGCCGAATGCCGACGGCGGTCATCCCCGAGTACCCGACCGGGCCGCCGATCTCGGGCAGCGCAAGGAGGGCGTCCAGGATGGTCCGCCATTCCAGGACCGCCTTTTCGACCAGCGGGCCGACGAAGGATTCGAAGATCTCGTCGACCGGCTCGCCGGCCTGCATCGCCCGGCGGAGGTCGGCGCGGGCCTGCTCGTCGGTGGCGGAACGGGGCCGGTCCCCGTGCCCGGGGTGGTCGATGGCCGCCACCGCGTAGCCGTTCGCCGCGGAGTGCCGGGCTCGGGCCACCAGTCGGGATTCCCGCCGGTGCAGGCCGCCGTTGTGGCCGATCAGGATCAGCGGGGCCGGTGCGGCGGATTCAGGCGTCCACAGAGTGCCGGGGACCTCGCCGAGGGTGAATTCGCGTTCGAGGACGCCGTCGTCGAGGCGCTGTTCGGAAGTGAATTGCATGGTCGTGCCTTTCGGGAGTGCTCTGGAACGGCGCTCCCGGACGACCTATCGCCCGACCGTGACCCCGGAGGAGAGCACCCATGTCAATACTGCGTTCACGGGTACCACCTCCTCGTTCTCTCGCACGGCCACCGGCAAGGTAGCAGTGGCCGTCGTGCCCTGCCAAACGGTTTTCTGCGGAGGCTCTGAGGCCCGCCGTCATCTGTGATCGTTTCCTGTCCTTGCGGCAGAGGGGCGAGCGCCTGCGGCAGGTGCAGAATGACGGCGCGTGGCGCGCCGGCCCCCGGGCCGGGGCGGTCCGACGACAGTGAGGGGAAGGGCATGGTCGTCAGGTGCACAGGCCCCAGAGGAAGGAATCCCGCCCGGCCCACGAAGTCCGCGGCGTGATCCGTGGTGATCCGGATGGGCGCCACTCCTTGCCCCACCACCTCGCGCCACCAGGCAAGACGGTCCTCCGGCGGCAGGCTGGTCGTGTCGAGCTCCGTATACGCCATCGGGCTCCCTCCAAGCGCTGCGACGGCGCCGAGCATGCACCTACCGCCCACCAGCCACAATCGCCCTCCACTGATATGGCTCAGCGTGCTGTCGGCTATGGCCGGGAGGCTGTGGGCTGCCGTATGAGGTAGGCGCCCCCATCGGACTTGCCTCCGGGTAGCTCAATGACTGAACAAGCCGCAAGCCGCAAGCCGCGGATCCGGAACACAAAAATCATCATGGGCAGGTCAGGCGTTGATCGTTTAGAGTTCTGAGGATCATCAACTGTCCAGGGGGAGCAGGGCATTTCATGGCGATCTCGCGTAGATCCGTACTCAAGGGTTCGTCAGCTGCGGCTGCGGTCCCGTTCGTTGCCGGTGCTGCCGGGGAGGCCGCTGCTGCATCTCCGCCGGCGACGCCGGCGCCCGGGCCGCTCCTGCAAAGCCGGCCGCACCGGCTGGGCGCGCCCGGGGTGCTGGGTGTCCACCTACAGTTCGGTTCGGACCCGTCCTCTGAGATGACTGTTTCTTGGATTACCCCGCAGTCGGTGCGCCGGCCGCAGGTGCGCCTCGGTACGCCGGAGGGCGGGCACGGTGGCCGGGTCGTCGAGGCGGAGACGCGTACGTATCGGGATGGGTTGTCGAAGGAGGAGGTGTACGTCCACCACGCCCGGATCACCGGCCTGCGCCCCTCGACCACGTACCTGTACGCGGCCGGGCATGACGGCGCGGCCCCGGAGACCGGTTCGTTCACCACGGCGCCGCGCGGCCGCGCCGCGTTCACCTTCACCAGCTTCGGTGACCAGGCGACACCCAACCTGCGCCGGGTCATCCACCTCCCGGACGGCGTCCCTTCCCCCGTCAACCGCTACCCGTTGCACACCAGCAGCCAAGTCGGCTCGCCCGCCTCGGCGGACATCGTCTCCGCCGTCGAGCGGGTCGCCCCGCTGTTCAACTTCGTCAACGGCGACCTGTGCTACGCCGCGATCGCGGGTGCGTGGGGCACGAGCCGGACGGCGACCTGGGCGGACTGGTTCATCAACAACAGCCGTTCCACCCGGCTGCGCCCGTGGATGCCGTGTGCGGGGAACCACGAGAACGAGAAGGGCAACGGGCCCATCGGCGCCGCCGGCTACCAGACCTACTTCGCACTGCCCGCCTCCTCAGCCTCCTCCGACGAGGAAACCCGGGGCATGTGGTACGCGTTCACCGTCGGCGCGGTCCGCTTCATCAGCCTCGCCAACGACGACGTGGCGCTCCAGGACGGCGGAGACACCTACATCAGCGGCTACTCCGGCGGCGCCCAGCGCCGCTGGCTGGAACGCGAACTGAAAGCCGCACGCGCCGACCAAGCCATCGACTGGATCGTGGTCTGCATGCACCAGCCGATGATCTCCAGCCACCGCAGCGCCGGCAGCGACCTGGGGGTGCGCCGGGCGTGGGGCCCGCTGTTCGACGCGTACGGGGTTGACCTGGTGGTCAGCGGGCACGAGCACCACTACGAGCGGTCCCACCCGGTACGCGGCACTCTCCCCAACGAGGCCCGCACCCCTCTCCCGGTCTCCACCCGCACCGACCTCATCGACACGGGCAAGGGCACCGTCCACATGGTCATCGGCGCGGGCGGCAACATCGCCACGAGCCAGGACGACCTCTTCGACACCCCCCAGGCCCGGGTCCTGACCGGCCTGAAAGACGACAAGACCTCCTCCGGCCACCGCGAACCGGTATGGATCCCCGAAGAAGCACCCTGGGCCGCCGTCCAGGACCGCAAGTACAACCGCGGCTTCGCTGCCTTCGACATCGACCCCGGCACCCACCGCGAGGGCCTGACACGCATGCGCGTCACCTACTACACCTTCGACGGCCCCCACGGCGACCTGACCCCCGTCGACACCTTCACCCTGCAACGCCCACGCGCGGACGCCCGCCACTGAACCACCCAGCACCGGCGGCCCGGACCCGCGGGCGGAGGAGGCTGGTCCGTTCCCCCGTCGCGCGGGGAGCAGCCGCCAGCCATTCGACGTGGGCCCCGCTGGGAGCCCTGGTTGTCGAGTGCATTCCTCGCGCTCGCGGGGATGGTCGTGGCCGCAACGGTTGGAGGGAAGTGCGCAATGGGCGTTCCCTGTGTCCGTTGAGGTGGTCCAGAGAGCTCCGAGCATACGGCTGCCGGATGCTCCGGTGCCCGCGTGATGGTGGGAGGCTCTCCGCTCTCACCCGAGGGGCGGGCGGATCGCCTGCCCTTCTCGCTGTGGCAGGGCGCGAGCCTTGGAGCCTGGGCTTTCTGGATGAAAGCATGATTAATATGCTGGCATGCTTGGGGCGTTGGGTTGTGGGCGAGTCGTTCCAAGGGTCTGATAGCTGAGGTATGTCCGAGTTTTTGCAAGTGAGTAAAAACTGGCCTGGGCCCCACTAAAAGGCCTGGTCGCCGAGTGTGCTCCCCGCACCCGCGGGGATGGTCCCACCGCGCGCCTCGGCGCCCGTGGCCTGCTGTCCTCGCCGCAACGCATGCACGCGGCGGTGATGTCCTCCTTCGCCGACCTCCTGCCCAATGGGGGAGACAGCCCGCGAATCCTGTGGCGCGTCGACCGCAATTCCCGGGCAGAAGTCCTGCTCTACATCGTGAGCGCCGACCGCCCGGATCTCACACACCTGGTCGAGCAGGCGGGCTGGCCGACGACGGCCGGCTGGCAGACGTACGACTACAAGACCTTCCTCGACGGCCTCACCGAAGGCAGCACCTGGGCCTTCCGGCTCACGGCCAATCCCGTTCACCATGTGCGCCGCACACCCGAGGAGCCCCGCAAACGGACGGCACACCTCACCCCGCGCCACCAGATGGGCTGGCTCCTCGCGAGGCAGGAGAAGGCCGGATTCCGAGTGCTGGAGACACCGGCCGACCGGCGGCTACCGAATGGAGGGAACGAACACCAACTGACGGTACGGGACGAGCAACGCCACCGTTTCGACAAGAACGAGCTGAGCACCGGCCAGGCGAATCGCGTCCCCCTGGTAACCGTAACCTTCGACGGCCGCCTGGAGGTGACCGACCCGGCAGCCCTGCGCCGCACACTCACGCTCGGGCTCGGAAAGGCGAAGGCGTACGGGTGCGGCTTGATGACGATCGCCAAGGTCGGGTGAACCGTCATGACCACGATTTCCCAGCGCCCCGGGTCATCGCCACGTCAACTGACACGCGCGGCGGACCGCGTCTCCTTCGTCTACCTCGAACGGTGCTCCATCAACCGCGACGCCAATGCCATCACAGCGGAGGACGCGGACGGTACCACCCATATCCCCTCCGCCACCATCGGAACTCTGCTCCTCGGCCCCGGCACGCGCATCACCCACCAGGCGATGAGCGTGCTCGGGGACAGCGGAGCAGCAGTGGCATGGGTAGGTGAGCACGGCGTCCGCTACTACGCGGGTGGACGTTCCCTCAGCCGCTCCTCAGCCTTGCTGGAGGCCCAAGCCACCTGCTGGGCCAGCCGCCGCACACGGCTGGAGGTGGCGCGGGCCATGTACCGGATGAGATTCCCCGACGAGGACCCCTCCGGCCTCACCCGTCATGAACTCCTCGGCCGCGAAGGACGCCGACTGAAGGATTGCTACCGCCAGCAGGCAGAACTGACCGGCGTCCCCTGGCACGGCCGTCGCTACGTGCTGGGAGACTTCACCGCCGGCGATGCGGTCAATCAGGCCATCACGGCCGCCGCACAGTGCATGTACGGCGTCACACATTCGGTGGTCACCGCATTGGGCTGCTCCACCGGCCTCGGCTTCGTCCACTCCGGCCACGAACTGTCTTTCGTCCTGGACGTTGCCGACCTCTACAAAACCGAGATCGGAATCCCCGTGGCCTTCGAAGTCGCCGCGGAGAGCCAGGAAGACGTGGGAGCACGAACGCGCCGGGCCTTGCGGGACAGAATCAACAAAGCACGTCTCCTCGACCGATGCGTTGCCGACATCAGACACCTGCTCCTGCCGGACGCGGCGGTGGACGAGCCTTCATCCAATGCTGGCGAAGGCCGTGTACTCCTCCAGTCGGACCGCGCCGTTGAGGTGCCGGCCGGACGCAACTACGGGGGCGAGGTGACCTGGCGACGGTCATCGTGCTCACCCAGTGCCCGGTGGGCCTGCGTGGCTTCCTCACCCGCTGGCTGTTCGAGATCTCACCAGGCGTCTTCGTAGGCAAACCGTCGGCGCGCATCCGCGAAGCGCTCTGGTCAGAGGTCAAACAGTACGCAGGCCAGGGTCGAGCCCTTCTCACCTTCACCACGGACAATGAACAAGGCTTCACCTTCGAAACCCACGACCACAAATGGCGTCCTGTCGACCACGAGGGTCTCACCTTGATCCATCGTCCGAGCGATCGCGCAGAAGGACGGGTAGCACAGGCGAAGGGTTGGAGCAGGGCGGCGAAGCGGCGCCGTTTCGGCAATCGGTAAGGGGAAAATAGGTTGATTGCCTAAATCCATGAAAGCGTGCGAGACGTGGGCTGCGCCGTGCTCGAGATACAGGTCACGAAACTGCTCCCTGCGATTGCCCCGGTTCCTACCTGACGATCGCCCACAATGGCGAGACGATGGCAGCGATTGGCGACCTGGCCGGGCAGCACCCGGTCTACCGGCGGACCGAGGGCGCCGGGACCTGGTGGTCGACGTCGGCCGCCGTGGTGGCTGCGCTGGACGGGGCGTCGGCCGACCCGGCCGCGCTCGCCGCCTATCTGGCCCTCGGACAGCCGGACGTCCTCGGGTAGCGGAGCCTCTGCCGCACGATGAACCGGGTGCCGACCGGGCACCTGCTGCTGATCACCCTCAAGCAAGCCTCGGCCATACGCTACGAGCTGGCCGAGGCCGAGCCGGTGAGCCTGCGCGATGCTGCCCTCACGGTGCGGGCCGCGGTGAGCGAGGTGGTTGGCCTGAAGATCTTTAGTCCATCGCCGGAGCCGGTTCTTGGGAGGCCGGCGTGGTGGTGTCCTTGTCCTCGCTGGGCAGCGGTTCGGGGAGCGCTGCCCAGGCCGGCGAGGTGAAGGTGCCCGTGTCGGCGCCGCACTCGGTCAGCGTGCGCAGGAAGTGCTCCGGCTTGCCGTCCACACCATGGATCACCTTCACGGGCCTGCGGGTCGTGTTGGCGAGGGTCTGAGCCTGGTCCATGACGGAGGCGACGATCAGCGTGAGCTGCCCGTTGACCGAGATGGACCGGGTGCGTTCCGGTCCGGTGTGCCGCCCCACGGCCACGTGCACTTCCCAGCCGACGGGCCGGCGGTGATAGTCGGCCAGGACCTGCACCAGCCATGCCTCGGCCTCCGCGTCCGTCAGGTCGCCGCCGTCGCGCAGCTGGTCGAGGCGTTCCTCGCCCGGGCCGGGCTGTGCTGCAACCTCGGCCATCCACTCAGTGAAATCCGTCATGGCCTGGGAAACGACCGGGGTCGACTCCGGTCGCAATACTTACGGCCGTCCGGGTGCCCACGCGGCGACCAGCGGCCCGCAGGCCACCGACCGCGGACTGCCCTGACCCTGGTGAAGGTGCTGCTCCTCAGACGCCGGTTCCGGCGGTGTCCCCAGGCTCGGCCGACCGCACCAACCATTGCTGGGCTGCCGTTGCAGCCTTGGCCTGGACGAGGGCGGTAGCGGATCAGCAGAGGGGCGCTGACTGCCCGGAACCGGCAGTGGCGGGGGTACCCGGTACCGCTCGGGGCCAGTGGCCCGGGTTGTCGGCCGGCTGTCCGGTGGTGGGTCGCTGTTCGAGGGTGGTCTCTCCACCGCGGGCGCTGTGGCGGTAGACCAGGGAGAGACCGGCACGGGTGAGGGCTGTTCCTGGGCTGTGGTGGTACGGGTGGTGGCCTCGCGGGCACCGGAGGAGAGGTGGGTGCAGGTGATGTGCCAGACGCGCGACGTGTCGGCCGGCCGCGCCGCTGCTCCAGGAGGTCCGGGCCGGCGGACAGGCTGTCCAGGGCGCCGAATCCCACGGCGTCGTCCGGGCCCTGCCCAGGTCGGCGCGGCCCGTGAACGTCTCCTTGAAGGCGGCGACGATCAGGTCGCACCGGGCACCGCTGAAGAGGACAGCGAGGACAGCGTCGCCGGGGGCTTCTTCTTCAACACTTTCGACGCCTACCGAGAAATCCCCACGCTCGGAGAGGCCACCCTCGCCGCGCGCATCCCCGCCGACACCTTCTCCCGTCGATACCTCGTCCACACCGAGGCCGCGTCGGCGGAGTGCTTCTCGGTCACCGAGTTCTCCCGTGCAATGGTCGAGCGCCGCTCCGGCCTCCCGTACGGCAGGAGCCGTCTGTGGGCGGCCACGAAGATGATCTGTGCGCTGCGAGAGCCCAAAGCCACCTCCTCGCCGCCGCTATGGAAGACCGGTTCCAGCAGCCGGAACGCCGCTGCGCCTGCCACCCGCTACGACCCCCCTCTCCGCACCATGCGTGAGCCGACGGACACGATCCGGAACCGCCTCTTCGGATGAGGGCAGGAAGCACGGGCCCGGCGCAGAATTGGTGGTGGCGGGGCGCGCTCGTCGTGTGCCTCGCCCGCCCTACGAGAGAAGGGGCACCGGATGGCCGGCGTTGAACGGCGCAGCAGTCCGGCGTGGCTTCCGGCCTCGCTGCTTTCGAGCCGGCAGCTGAGGACGCTCGCGGACCTCGGGGCCGAGCGCACAGTGGACTCCGGCGAGATCCTCTTCTCGGCGGGAGACGCCTCCTACGACTTCTTCGTGGTTCTGGACGGGGCCGCGGACATCGTCGAACAACTCGGTGCCGCCGAGCAGCGACTGGTCGCCTCGTACGGCCCCGGAGAGTTCCTGGGCGAGATCGGCATGCTCACCGGGGAGCGCGCGCGTTTCGCCGGAGTCATGAGAGGGCCGGGCCGAGTCCTACAGGTGCCGCTGGACCGGATTCAAGAGCTCATCGCACAGGACCCCGGTCTCAGTGACTACATCATGCGGACCTTCCTCGAACGCCGGGCGAACCTGTTGCGCCGAGGCGCCGGGCTGATCCTCATCGGCTCGCGGTACGACGAACGGTGCCGGGCTCTCCTACAGTCCTTCTCGCTCAGCAGGATGGGCGTCACTTGGATGGACCTTGAGGACCAGCCCGACGCCGAGGCGCTGCTGCGGGAGCTCCAGGTGCCGGTGACGGACCTGCCGATCGTCCTGATCCCCGGGAGGCCGCTGCTGCGCAATCCGCAGCCGGCCGACCTCGCGGCGGAGTTCGGGGAGCCGCCGACTGCCGTCGACGACGGCCAGGACGCCTGCGAACTGCTCGACTTGCTCGTCGTCGGTGGGGGCCCAGGCGGTCTGGCAGCTGCCGTCTACGGCGCATCGGAGGGACTGAGGACGGCCCTCATCGACGCCGCCGCCTTCGGCGGCCAGGCCGGTACGTCCTCAAGGATCGAGAACTACCTGGGCTTCCCCGCCGGTCTGTCCGGCGCGGAACTGGCCGCACGCGGCGCGGTCCAGGCGGCGAAGTTCGGCGTACGGCTCCACCGCAACGCCCGTGCGACACGCTTCGTGAGCCGGGGCGGGCTGCACACCGTGGTCTGCGACGACGGGAGAACCTTCCGCGCCCATGACGTCATCGTCGCCACGGGCGCCGAATACCGGCGTCTGGACGTACCCGGCATCGGGGCCTGGGAGGGCAACGGCGTCTTCTACTCCGCCACCGTCGCCGAGGCCCGGCACGCGATCGGACGGCCGGTCGCGGTCATCGGCGGAGCGAACTCCGCGGGACAAGCGGCGATGTTCCTCTCCCGGACCTCTGATCCTGTGTACCTCCTGGTGCGGGGAGACGACCTGGAGCACGCGATGTCCCGCTACCTGGTCGACGCCATCCACTCCAATCCGAAGATCGACGTGCGGGTTCGAACAGAAGCGGTCGGCATCACCGGGAACTCCTCGGTCATCGGCCTCGATGTCGTGGACCGGGCCGCCGGACAGCTCTCGACCCTGGAGCTCGACGCCGTCTTCGTGTTCATCGGCGCGACCCCCTGTACGGACTGGCTGGGCGGCCGGCTGGCCACGGACTCCAAGGGCTTCCTGCTGACCGGGCACGACCTCGACGCTGTGCGAACGTACGGACGCGGTCCCCTCGCCTTCGAAACCAGCGTGCCCGGCGTGTTCTGCGTGGGTGACGCGCGGAGCGGCAGCGTCAAGCGTGTCGCCGCAGCCGTCGGAGAGGGCTCGGCGGCGGTGCGCCTCGTCTTCGAGAGACGCCGGATCGGCGGGACGGAGACCTTGTGCCCCTAGCCACCGCCGGCACTCGGACATCCGGTCGTTCGAGGGACCGGGCCGGATAGCCGGGCTCGGGCTCGCCCGGCCCCGGGGTCCGTCGGCTGCCCTGCGACCAGGCACTTCTCCGCCGCTGAACCGAGCGCGTGCCAACTCGCAGGTCATGCGCGACGAGCGCATTGTCATCCCTTTGAAAGAACTGCTTAGCCGCCTCCAGCCGAAATCGTTCCTGGAAGGCTCGGCGCTTGTCGGGCAGCCCGCCGCCCTGCGCGTACCTCATTCCGCGGTGAGAACTCCCCCCCCGGCGGTACGGGGGAAGACGGCCGGCACGTCGACGAGCCCACCGGGATGCTGGGGAGCAGCGTGCCCGAACTACCCCCGCGGGTGCGGGGACGACAGTAATGGGGCCGCCGGGGCCCTCCGGTTTATGGCTGGCCCAGTTCGTGCGCCGGGATGGCTCGGCATGCACTGGCTCCCGCCGGCGCGTCCCGCCATGCTCGGATGCTGTAACGGTGTGGGCACGTTGCCCGCATCGCCGTCGGCTCCGAGTGAGGACTCATGGGCAGAGCCAGACCTGTACGGGCGGCGCAGGTACTGGCTGGAACGCCGGCTGTGATCGCTGCCGCGGCGCATCCCGCGGACTTCGCCACCTCGGCGGCTGAGACGGGGGGAAGACGCCCCCAACCGTGAGGCGGGATTCGGCCTCGGACGGTTTCGAGGACAGCCCTTGAACCACTTGGGAGCGCTTCACCGACGGAGTTCATGGCTGGGTTGCAGAACGGCAGAGCGGACGGGCGTCTCCGTCGGTTCGTGGGCAGGCCGCGCGAGCAACATCTACGCCCACTCCGCTTTCGGCCCCGACACCGGGGTCGGACAGTTCATCCGTCTCAACGACTCGGCCCTGGAATGCTTCTGAACAGGAGGAACTCATGCGCATGCCGCAACGTCTGACGGTAGTGATCGGTACCGCGACGGCATTGGCCGGGAGCCTGTTCGTCGCCACACCGGCATCCGCCGGGACGGCGTCAGTCGCGTCCGATACGTACTACTACAAGAACCTCGCCAGCGGTCGATGCCTGACGGAGGGAAACAGCCCCTACAACTACACGGTGGTCAAGAGGTGCGACAGCAGCGCATCGCAGCAGTGGTTCCACGAGTACCTCGGCGGCTCCTTCACCGTGCGCAATCAGTTCAGCGGCCAATGCCTCGAAACAAGTAGAGGGCACGGCGGCCAGCCATGGGGATACCCCTGCAACGGAGGCGTGGGGGAGAAGTGGATCATGCGGAACCACGGCAATGGCCGCGTCTCCTTCGAGAGCGTGTCATATCCGGGGCAGTGCCTGGAGGCTGACCCGCTCGGCCGGGCCGAGGAGGTAGTGCTGTGGGACTGCTCGTACGCGGCGAACCAGCTGTGGTACTCGTGACAAACTGACGGACCAGGAGTCGTGACGCGGTGCGGCCGAGTGCCCGGTGTACTGGATCCGGCAACGCCGCCCGAGCGCCTCCCGGATTTCCTCTACGGAGCCGGGATGTTGGACGTCGGGCCGGGTTCGCGGATCCATCCGGGCGGCCTGCGCCGACGTCATGACGTCCCATCGGGCGTCGTTGCCGGGCAACTGCGCCTTGACCTCGACTGCCGGCTGCTCCACGCCACGCCGTACCGCATCCCGCACACCCCCATGTGATCCGCTTGGGCAGCAGGGTACGGAGCCGCCGATTACGTTCCGGCCTGTGGATAACCTCGACCGGGGACGCTCAGGGACTGTCCGCGGCGAGGTACATCGCCGCGAGGGGGCCGTCGTGCTGAGCCTTCCGAAGCGTCGCGGCTCGGCCGTCCTCCGGTTGACGAGCGATGGCCGGTCCCTCACTAGAGGGTCCGACCGCCGCTGTTCGTGGGTGCATCACGGGGCTGGTGAAGATGTCGTGCCCGCCGGTGCATCGCCGGACAATGTGCCGTGCGCCCCGTATTCGCTCCGTCCCGTAGGAGCAGGTTGCACGCCAGCCCCCGGATCGGGTGAGCTCGTCGGCGACGGCTGTTCAGCTGAGTGCCACCCTTGCCGCCCTCCGGTCAGGAGGTCTTCTGCAGCAGCCAAGCGTTCGGCGTGAAGGAGGAGTTGACGAAGACCACGCAGCCGCCGCTGTAGTAGGTCTGGACCTTGGTCCAGCCCTTCGGCGGTTGCGCGCTGGCGCAGGCGTTGACCTGGGTGCCGACGGGGAGGCCGTCCAGCTGCTTGATCATCTTGATGTTCGAGCCGCTCATCACGCGGCACGAGGCGCTGGTGCCCCAGTTCACGTCGACCCAGCCGTCCGGGGTCATCGAGTCGGCGCACACCGTGCGGGTCTCGCCCGGCGACGCCTGGGCCGGGCTCGCCGTGACGGAGGCGACGAGCGCCGCGCCGAGAAGTGCCAGACCCGCGGTGCGGAGTCGTCTCATGAGGTGTCTCCCAAACGTAAAGAGTGCACTGATGCGCTGATGAAGGATCAGTGGTGGTCACGGGCATTCAATGGCCTGTGTGAAGGTCTTGAGGAGAGTGTTTTCGGCCATGAAAAAGGCCGCGAAGGGCCTTCTCAAGGTTTACTCGTCTCCTCAAGGCTTTGAGGAAGCCGCGAAAAAGCCGCCGTGCCGCACGGGCGCGGGCCCGTGCGGCACAGTCGTGAGCAGCGGTAGCGGTGGTAGTTGCCCGATGTGCACCGGACGCGTTTGTGCGAAGGCCCGCGCGGAAGCAGTCGGCGCGGAGGCCGGGGCCACCGGAAGGATTCCTTGTACGGCTCCTTTCCGGTGGACCCCGGACGGCGGTGGGCACCACCGGTCAAGGTGAAGCCATCGGCTCGTTCGAAGCGGCTGTTCGGCTCTTCAGCTGTTCGGCTGACGGTCGAGGGCATTCACGGCCGGTGCCCGATGTCCCCGGCGCGGTAACGGGACCGGGACCCGGCCTGGCCCGCGGGCCGCTTGCTTGTCACGTTCTCCGTGTTGAAGTTCCGGCAGGGGCAGGGGCAGTGAACGGCTGGCCGGTGCGAGCGGGGCTGATGGGGGCGTTGTCGAAGGTGCGGGTGGTTGTGGTTCCGGCGCGCACGGTGATGTTGTCGGCGTTGTAGCGCTTTGCGGGTGCACCGGGCGTGGTGGGGGCCCAGTAGGTGATGTCCCAGGTGCCGCGTTCCGGCGTGACGAAGTAGGTGGCGGTGCCGGGGACTGTCAGGCGCCCGGTGAGGCCGGCCGTCGGTCCGGCGCTCGGCTCCAGGTCGACGGTCGCGGACCCGGTGGTGCCAGGCCGGGCACCACCGCGGACCTGCACGGTGGCCAGGTCCTTCGCGGAGGGATGCCGGGTGAGCCCGGTCAGGGCGCGGGGCCCGGTGAAGACGTATCCGAGTGCGTAGTCGGCGGACTTGGTCGTCCAGTACGCGTCGTACCACTGCTTCACCGCCCCGGGCTCGGCGTCGGGTCCCAGGTGAGCGACGCGCAGGCTCGGTGTGGCGATCATCCGGTTGATGAGGCGGGTGGTGCCGCCGTGCTTGACCTCGGTGACCATCATGCCGTGCAGGAACGCCGCGGAGCGGTCGGGCGGCCGCACATCGACGGGGGCTGTGGTGCGCGCGTCGACGGTCACGGTGGTATCGCGGTCGAGGTCGAGGCGCGGCTGGACGACCCAGTCGGTGCCGTCCGCGGTGTTGCCGGTGGTCAGGTAACTGTCGAGCAGGTAGCGGCCCTTGGGCAGGCGTACGGTCGTCGTGCCGGAGGCGTCGTGCGGATGGACAGTCTCGCCGGCGCCGGGGCCCGAGATGCCGGTGACGGTGGTGTCGTAAGCCCCCGTCGAGCTGCCGCCGCGATCGAGGTGACGGATCGTGAGACTGTACGTCTGCGGCGCCGCGGCGAAGGCCGCGGCACCCGGGGCCATGGCGTCCAGGGCAGGTGTCGCGCAACCGGCCAGGGCGGCAGCGACGGTCAGGATCCGCAGGACGCTCCGGCGGGGTACGGAAGAAGTGGTCATGATCTGCACTGCGCCACAGGGCACGGGAGTTCCTGTGGGCTGCGTCACTCGGAACGCGAGGCCGCGGCCCGCACGGCCCGCATGGCCCATGTGGTGCACATCACCGGAACCCGCGCGGCGGAGGTGGCAGAGCAGAGTGTGGAATCACTGATGAGGCACCGCTTCCGCCGCGGAGACCGCGACGCCTTGGCGGAGCTGTACGACGAGCACGCCCAAGTGCTGTACCGCTACGCCCTGCGGGTGACGGGCGACTGGGCGGAGGCTGAAGACGTGGTCTCGGCAACCTTCCTGGAGGCGTGGCGCGGCCGGGAGGGCGTGCGGCCCGACGGGGACAGCCTGCGCCCGTGGCTGCTGGGAATCGCCACCAACATCATGCGTCGCAACGCCCGCGCACGCCGCCGCCGCGACATCGCGCTCGCCCGCTTCCCGGAACGCGGCTCGGTTCCCGATTTCGCGGACGACCTCGTCGCTCACCTCGCGGACGCCGAGCAACTGCGCGCCGCGCACGCCGCCCTCGCCCGCCTCCGGCGCCGCGACCGGGAGGTCTTCACCCTCGTGGTGTGGGCGGGCCTGGACTACGCGGCCGCGGCCGAGGCGCTCGGCGTGCCCGTCGGCACGGTCCGCTCGCGCCTCTCCCGCGCCCGTACCCGGCTGCGTGAACTCGCGGACGCCGAAGCCCGCGCCGCGCGCTCGCAGACTCCGCGGAGCGGAGCCGAGCGGACTCGCCCGGCGGCCGGGGAAGGTCCCGCCACCGGCGTCGAGACGCTGGACGATCCCCGCGACAGGCCCCGCGCCAAGCCCTTCACCAAGCCGCTCCCTAAGCCTCTCGACGAGCCGCTCACCAAGCCACTCAGCAAGCCGCTCACCAAGCCTCTCGACGAGCCCGAACCGGGCCGCCTTACCGTGGCGCGGCCCTTGACCCAGGAGAGTCACGGATGAACACCACCCCGCGGCGCCGTCCGCTCCACGGGGCCGGGTCCGAGGAGGCCGAACGCCTCGGTCTCGCCGCCCTGCTGCCCCCGCCGCCGGTCCCCGGCCTGGGCCCCGACCGTGAACTGCTCCTGAAGGAAGCACTGCTGCACAAGGCCGGCCTCCCCGAACCGCGAGGGAGCCTCGCCCCTCGTGCCGTACGCCTGCATGCGCGGCGGCGCCTGGTCTTGCGGGTCATGGCCCCGGCGGTCGCCTGCGCCCTGGCGGCCGGCGGCATCGTGGTGGCGAACCTCGCGGACACGCCCGGGCACCAAGCCCCCGCGGCCCCGAGGGACGACGCCGCCCGCGCACCCGAAGCGGTCCGGCTCCTCGGCCGCATCGCCCTCGCCGCCGCAGCACAGAAGCAGCCGGCCGTCCGCGCCGACCAGTTCGTATACGTCGAGAGCAAGGTCGCCTACGCCGCACAGAGCGCCGCAGGAGGTTCCCTGACCCTGGCTGCTGTACACACACGGCAGGTGTGGCTGTCCGCCGACGGCAGCCGCCCGGGCCTGCTGCGCGAGGAGGGCCGGCAGGACACGCCGCTCGGCGCCGATGACACACCTGTCTACGCCCTGGACGGCCCCGGGGCGACACCCCGGCCGACCACCTTGCGCAAGAGCCCGTCGATCAGTGACCCGACCCACCAGTACGTCGCATCGCTGCCCACCGACCCCGTCGCCCTGCTGAAGCTGATCCGGGACGAGACCCGCGGACAAGGACAGAGCCCGGGCTCGGATCCCGATCAGCGGGCATTCGCCGCGATCGGCGATCTGCTGGCCGAGACGTGGGCGCCACCGCAGGTCAGCGCCGCGCTCTACAAGGCCGCCGCGAAGATCCCCGGGGTCACGGTGGTCCCCTCGGCCGCGGATGCCACGGGACGCGAGGGCGTCGCCGTCGCCCGTACGGCGCACGGGCGGCAGACGCAGTGGGTCTTCGACCGGAACACGTACGCGTTCCTCGGCGAACGTACGGTCCTCACCGAAGCCGGGGAGGCGGGCCCGGCCGGGACGGTTGTCGGCACTTCCGCGGTCCTCGCCAGGGCTGCGGCCGACCGCGCCGGTGAGGTTCCCGCCGGGCACAGATGACGCGCCGGGGCGGGTTGGGGCCCGGCGTCCTCGCTCCGGCGGCCCAACCCTCAGGCGTCCTCAGTCGTCTGTCTTGATTTTCTTCATGACGAGGTGGGAGTCGACGCGGGTGACGGCGCGTAGCCCGATGAGTTTGTTAGTCAGGAACGTCTCGTAGGCGGCGTGGTCGGCGACGGCGATGCGGATGAAGTAGTCGGGGCGGCCGAAGAGGCGGTGGAACTCGATGACCTCGTCGTAGGAGGCGATGGCGGATTCCAGTTCTTCGACGGTCTGGAGGTCATTGACGCCGATCTCCACGGCGGCCATCACTTCGAAGTTCCGGCCGGTCGCGGTGGGGTCGATGCGAGCCCGGTAGCCGGTGATGATTCCTTCGTCTTCCAGGCGCTTGACCCGGCGCAGGCACGGCGGTGGTGTCAGGCCGACGCGCTTGGCCAGTTCGACGTTGCTCAGCCGCCCGTCCTGACGCAGGTGAAACAAAATTTCACGATCAACGCTATCCATGCAATAAAGTATCCCACATGGCATAGTGCGGGGAATAATGGGAAACCAAATTACGCGACGAAACACCTAAAATTGCTGCATGAACGCCGCGTCAGATGCGGTCCTGGAACGCCGTCACCAGGACACCGCCGCACCCGCTGTCCCTCCCGTTCCACCTCCCGCCGGGTCCGACTTCCGGGCCGCTCTGAAGGACTCCAGCTCCGTGGGCCTGGCGCTGTTCCCGCTGGGGATAGCCTTCGGTGTGCTCGTCGTCCACGCGGGGCTGGCCTGGTGGTGGGCACCGGTGATCACCGCATTCGTGTACGCGGGCTCGCTGGAGTTCCTCCTCATCGGCCTCATCACCGCGGCAACACCCCTGGCCCAGGTCGCGCTCACAGCTTTCCTGGTGAACTTCCGGCACGTCTTCTACGCCCTGTCCTTCCCTCTGCACCGGGTCGGCGGCCGCTTCGGCAAGGCCTACAGCACCTACACGATGACCGACGAGGCCTACGCCCTGACCACCGGTGAGGCCGCTCAGTCCTGGAGCGGCCGGCGGATCCTCTGGCTGCAAGGGCTCTGCCAGGTCTACTGGGTCGCCGGCGCGAGTCTCGGCGCGTTCTTCGGTGTCCTGGCCCCCGCACAACTAGCCGGTCTGGACTTCGCGTTGACCGCCTTGTTCGTCGTCCTGGCCGTCGACGCTATCCGCGCCCGGCGTGACATCCCCACCCCCGTCCTGGCTCTGGTGTGCGCGCTGGTCGCCCGTTTCCTGCTGCCGGGACAGATGCTCCTCGCCGCCCTGGGCCTGTTCACCGCCGCCCTCCTGACCCGCCGCGCCCTCGTCTCACGAAGGGAGGCGGCCCGTGCCTGACAACACGGCCTACGTCGCCGCCGCCGTCGCGATATCCGCCGCCGTCACCTGGGCGCTGCGCTGCCTGCCCTTCGCCGCACTCGCACCCCTGCGGGCGAGCGAGACCCTGCGCTACCTCAGCGTCTGCATGCCGGCCGGCGTGATGGTGATCCTCACCGTCTACACGCTGCGCGACGTCTCCCTCGAAAGCGCCCCGCCCGCCGGCCTGGCCCTCGCGGCCACGCTCTGCCTGCACCTGTGGCGACGCAACGCGGTCCTCAGCGTCCTGGGCGGCACAGCAATCCACGTCGCCCTGGCGAGCACCCTCTTCAGCCACTCCTAACCATCCCCGTGCGTCCGAGCCGCTACCGACACCGCCCGCCGACGCCACCGTAAAGCCGTTGCTGTGGACCAGGCTGGACCACCCCGGAGTCCGGAAGGTCTGGGCCGGCCAGGGCTTCGCCGGCCGCCTGGTCGAGTGGACCAGTGAGATCCTCGGCCGCGACCTGGAGATCGTCCGCAA
>NZ_RBAM01000029.1 GCF_003626645.1 Streptomyces klenkii
CAGGGGCCGTAGCGTTCGGGCAGGTCACGCCACGGGATACCGGTCCGGGTCCGGTACAGAACCCCGTTGACCACGATGCGGTGATCGGCCCACCTCCCACCCGGCCCACCCGCTTCGGGCAGCAGCGGAGCGATGCGTTCCCACTGAGCGTTGGTCAGTTCATGCCGCCGCACCATGCACAGATCCTGCCCGGAACGGCAACAGATCCACCACCCGAGCAAGAGCCATCAGACACTGCCTAGCCGGGCCCGCCCTTCGAGCTCTTCGATGTCCACGGAGGGCTGAGAGGCCTATGAGTGGGCCTCCACCGCCCGCGGCCGCCCCGCTCCGCCCTCACCGCCGTGGCGCGGCACCTTGATGACGGCGCGCAGGCCGCGGGGCTGGTTCGGCGCATACGTGAGCGTGGCGCCGCCGGCCGCAAGAAGGGCCCGGGAGATGGACAGCCCCAGGCCCGAGCCGGAGACGTTCTGGTGGCGGCTGCTGCGCCAGAAGCGGTCGCCGATGCGGGTGAGCTCCTCGTCCGTGAGCCCGGGGCCGCCGTCGGCGACCGTGATGCCCACGCAGTCGCCCTCCACCTCGACGCTGACGTGCACCGGGGAGCCCTCCGGGGTGAACTTCAGGGCGTTGTCCACGACGGCGTCCAGGGCGCTGGACAGGGCGACCGGGTCGGCCCAGCCCGTCGCCGCGGTCGGCCCGCTGTAGGAGAGCTCGACCTGCTCGCGGTCGGCGACCGGCGACCAGGCGCCCACCCGGTCGATGACGATCTCCGCTATGTCGGCCAGCTGGAGGTCGGCCTCCGCGTGCTCGGCGAGCGCGAGGTCGAGGAGGTCGTCGAGCACGCGCGCGAGGCGCTTGCCCTCCGTCCGGACGGAGGCGACCTCCCCGTGCCCCGGGGGGAGGTCCAGCGCGAGCAGGTCGATGCGCAGCAGGAGCGCCGCGAGCGGATTGCGCAGCTGGTGCGAGGCGTCGGCGACGAAGGCGCGCTGCTGCTCCAGGACGGACTCCACGTTGTCGGCCATCTCGTTGAAGGAGCGCGCCAGGCGGCGCAGTTCGGGCGGCCCGCTGTCGGCCGCGACGCGGGAGTTCAGCAGCCCCGTGGCGATGCCGTGGGCGGCCACGTCGAGGGTCCGCACGGGGCGCATCACCCACCCCGTGAGGCGGAACGCGGCGGCGACGGCGAGGAGCATGGCGGCCGTCTCGCCCGCCCCGAGCAGCAGCCAGGAGTGCAGGATCCGGGAGCGCAGCTGGCCCGTGGGCGAGTCGGTGACGACGACGGCGACGACGTCACCGTCGCGGATGACCGGAGAGGCCACTGCGAGCCGGCTGTGCTGCATCGGCCAGACCTGCCCCGGATCGTGGCTGCGGCGCCCCGCCAGGGCCTCCTGGAAGGCCCGCTGGCCCTCGCCGTCGGCCGGCACCGTCCAGCGCCTGGGAGCGACCGCCATGGCCTGTCCGTCGCGGTAGAAGATGCCGACCCGGATGTCGTACAGCTCCTCGTAGCGCAGGAGTTCGGAGCGCAGGGTGTTGAGCCGTTCGTCGGTCCCCGCCTCCGGGTCGAAGGGGCGGGTGGTGACGAACTGCGCGAGGGCGGCGAAGCGGGCCGTGTCGTCGATGCGGTCGACGACCACGCGCTGCTGCTCGGCGGCGGCGATGCTGCCGGCCAGCGGGAAGCCGAGGGCCAGCAGCACGCCCGCCAGAAGGACGATGAGGAGCGGGAGGAGTCGGGTGCGCACGGGTCAGACCGGCCCTCACCGGGCCGGGACGACGATTTTGTAGCCGACCCCGCGCACCGTCTCGATGAGCGCGGGCAGGCGCAGTTTGGAACGCAGGGAGGCGATGTGCACCTCCAGGGTGCGGCCCGTACCCTCCCAACTGGTCTGCCACACCTCGCTGATGATCTGCTCGCGCCGGAAGACGACGCCGGGCCGCTGCGCGAGCAGGGCCAGCAGGTCGAACTCCTTACGGGTCAGCGAGACGGCCTCGCCCGCCACGGACACCTCGCGGTTGGGGAGTTCGATGACGAGGCTGCCCAGCCGCAGCGAGCGCGGGCCGGACGCCTCCTGCGCCTCCTCCGGGCCGCCGCCCGCGGGAGGCTTGCGGCGGGCGACCGCATGGATGCGGGCGAGGAGCTCGCCGGTGTCGTACGGCTTGACCACGTAGTCGTCGGCGCCGAGGTTGAGGCCGTGGATCTTGGACCGGGTGTCGGCGCGGGCGGTGACCATGATGACGGGTATGCCGGTGCGCTTGCGGATCCTGCCGCAGACCTCGAAACCGTCCTGATCGGGCAGGCCGAGGTCGAGCAGGACGACGGCGAACGGCGCACCGGTGTCCGGCAGCAGGGCCCTGAGCGCCTCCTCGCCGCTCCGGGCGTGCGTGACGTCGAAGCCGTGCCGGGACAGCACCGCCGCCAGGGCCGCGGCGACGTGGTCGTCGTCCTCCACGAGCAGCAGTCTCATCCAGGCCCCCTCCCTGTGACCGCGGCGTGGGCACCCCCGCATCCACGCTGATGGACGCCCGGTCCGTCAAGGGGGTTCCAGGAGCGAAGGGGCTTCCGTTATTCACCCGGTACGCCCGCGCTACCGGCGTGCGCGCCGCGCGCCCCCTTCACGCAGAGTGTCCCTTTGCGGCCGGATCGTTATGCTCAATTTCAGCTCAGATGTAATGACGCTGTTCGTCACCGCTCATTAGGGTCCTCCCAATCGAGGAGGATGGAGCGAGGAACGCCGATGAGCGAAGAATCGGTGGCCGGACAGGCCACGGGCGCCGCGGTCCCACTGGTCGTCCTGAAGAGCGTCAACAAGCACTTCGGCGCCCTGCATGTCCTCCAGGACATCGACCTGACCATCGCGCGGGGCGAAGTCGTCGTCGTGATCGGCCCGTCGGGGTCCGGCAAGTCGACCCTGTGCCGGACGATCAACCGCCTGGAGACCACGGACTCCGGAACGATCACCATCGACGGCAGGCCGCTGCCCCAGGAGGGCAAGGAGCTGGCCAGGCTGCGCGCCGACGTGGGCATGGTCTTCCAGTCCTTCAACCTCTTCGCGCACAAGACCGTCCTGGAGAACGTGACGCTCGGCCAGGTCAAGGTGCGCAGGACGGACCGCCGCGAGGCCGAGGAGAAGGCCCGCGGCCTGCTCGACCGGGTCGGGGTCGGCGCGCAGGCGGACAAGTACCCGGCGCAGCTCTCCGGCGGCCAGCAGCAGCGCGTGGCCATCGCCCGCGCCCTGGCCATGGACCCCAAGGTGATGCTGTTCGACGAGCCGACGTCCGCGCTCGACCCGGAGATGATCAACGAGGTGCTGGAGGTCATGCGGCAGCTCGCGCAGGACGGCATGACGATGGTCGTCGTCACCCACGAGATGGGCTTCGCCCGCTCCGCCGCGAACCGCGTCGTCTTCATGGCCGACGGCCGCATCGTCGAAGAGGCCCGGCCGGACCAGTTCTTCAGCAATCCGCGCAGCGACCGGGCGAAGGACTTCCTGTCGAAGATCCTGCACCACTGACCCGTACGAAGGCCCTGCACCACCGACCGCGCCACCCGGCCCCTGCTCCGCACACACGGGCGCGAACCCGTACCACCGGCCATCCCGGCCTACCGACCGACCGCGCCGGCCGTACCGGCCCGCTGCACCTCTCGCCGCCCCTCCCCCGCCACGGCTGCCCCGACCGCTCCGCAACACCTGCTGACGCAAAGGATGTTCACCATGAAGCTCCGCAAGACCGTCGCAGCTGCCGCCGTGGCGCTGGCGCTCACCACGGCCGCCACCGCCTGCGGGAAGTCCGGCAGTCCCGACGACGACAAGGACGGCAAGCCCGGCGACGGCAAGTCCGCGCCCGCCGTGCCGACCTACACGGTGAACACCACGGCCGACGTCAAGGGCTCGCCCGTCTTCGACAGGATCAAGGGCAAGACGATCACCATCGGCACCAAGGCCGACCAGCCGGGCATGGGCTACGAGAACCCCACCTCCAAGAAGCGCTCCGGCTTCGACGTGGAGATCGCCCGGATGATCGCGGCCGACCTCGGCTTCGACGAGGCCCACATCAAGTTCAAGACGGTGCCGTCCGAGGCCCGCGAGACGCAGATCGCCAGTGGCGGCGTCGACCTCTACGTCGGCACGTACACGATCAACGACGAGCGCAAGAAGCAGATCGACTTCGCCGGCCCGTACTACGTCGCCGGCCAGGACCTCCTGGTGAAGTCCGACAGCAGCATCAAGGGCCCGGACGACCTCAAGGGCAAGAAGGTCTGCTCGGCCACCGGCTCCACGCCGCTCAAGCGCATCAAGGAGCCCAAGTACGGGGTGGCCGAGGCCAAGGCCCAGCAGGGCTACCAGCTGTGCGTGCAGGAGCTCGTGTCCGGCACGGTCGACGCCGTGACGACCGACGACACGATCCTCAAGGGCTACGCAGCGGAGAACAAGGGCGCCCTGAAGGTCGTCGGCAACCCGTTCTCCAAGGAGCCGTACGGCGTCGGCCTGAAGAAGGACGACAAGGCGCTGCGCGAGGCCGTCAACAACGCCATCGAGGCGCACGAGAAGAACGGCGACTGGAAGAAGGCCTACGACGCCACCATCGGCCTCGCCGGCAACCCCGCGCCGAACCCGCCGGCCGTCGACCGCTACTGACGCCCGCGGCCGCCCCGAGCCACGCGGCCCCGAGCCACGCTGCTCCACCGTCGCGCCGCCTCAAGCCCGCGGCCCCGATCCCCGATCCCCGCGGCCTCATGCCGCCCCCCGCACGCCCCACGCCCCGTCCCCGCCCCGTCCGCCGCCGATCCGTAACGACCCGCCGGGAGAGCCGCCTTGAACGTTCTGTCGGACCACTTCGCGGAATTCCGCGAAGGTTTCCTCGGCACCGTCGAGCTCACCGGGCTCAGCGGTCTGCTCGCCCTGGTGCTGGGCATCCTGATGGCGGCGTTCCGGGTCTCCCCGGTGCCCGCCCTGCGAATATTCGGCACCGCCTGGGTAACCCTGCTGCGCAACACCCCCCTCGTGCTGCTGTTCCTCGCCGTCACCCTGGGGCTGCCCGCCCTCGGCCTCAAGGGCTGGGACTCCTTCTGGCTCGCCGTGCTGACGCTCGGGTGCTACACCTCGGCGTTCATCTGCGAGGCCGTCCGGTCCGGCATCAACTCCGTGCCGGTCGGCCAGGCGGAGGCGGCCCGCTCCATCGGGATGACCTTCAACCAGACCCTGGGGCAGGTCGTCCTGCCCCAGGCCACCCGCACCGCCGTGCCGCCGATCGGCAGTCTGATGATCGCCCTCACCAAGAACACGGCGATCGCCTCGGGCTTCAACGTCACCCAGCTCGGCTCCGTGCAGAAGTCCCTCAACGCCGACACCGGCTACAACATCTACGTGATCTTCCTGTGGATCGCGGTCTGCTACATCATCATCACTCTCGCGATCAGCGGCCTGTTCCGGCTGCTGGAGAACCGGCTGGCGGTGGCCCGATGAGCGCGAACGTCCTCTACGACGCCCCCGGCCCCCGCGCGCGGGCCCGCAACCGCCTCTACGGGGCGCTCTCCACCGTCGCGATCCTCGGCCTGGTGGCCTTCGTCGTCTACAAGCTGGACGACACCGGCCAGTTCCAGCCCGGCCTGTGGGACGACTACGAGTACAGCGACACCCATCAGCGGATCGTCGACGGGCTGCTGACGACCCTGAAGACGTTCGCGATCGCGGCGGTCCTCTCGGTCGCGCTCGGCGCGGTGCTCGCGGCCGCACGGCTGTCCGACCACCGGCCGGTGCGCTGGGCGGCCACGGTGGTGGTCGAGTTCTTCCGCGCCATGCCGCTGGTCATCATGATCTTCCTGCTGTTCGCGGGGGTGTTCACCTCCGACCCGATGTGGGCGCTGGTCCTCGGCCTCACGCTCTACAACGGCTCCGTGCAGGCGGAGATCTTCCGCTCCGGGATCAACGCGGTGCCCCGCGGGCAGAGCGAGGCGGCCTACGCGCTCGGCCTGCGCAAGACGCAGGTGATGTCGAGCGTCCTGATTCCCCAGGCCGTACGGACGATGCTGCCGTCGATCATCAGCCAGCTCGTGGTGACCCTCAAGGACACCTCGCTCGGATTCATCATCCTCTACGAGGAACTGCTCTTCGTCGGCAAGGCCTTCGCCGAGCAGACCAAGCCCGTGAACGGCGTCTACGCCTTCATCCCGATGGTGATCGTCTTCGGTTCGATCTACATCCTGCTCTGCCTCGCGCTGTCCTCGGTGGCCACCTGGGTCGAACGGCGCACGCAGCGCTCGCGCAAGGGCGCCCCGCCCGCGATGGCGACGGCCGGAGCCGCCGTCACGACCGACTCCACGACCGGCGTGGACGGCGCCTCCGGCGCAGACGGATCCCACACCGGCTGAGCAACCCCGCAGGTGACGCCCCGTCGGCCGGTCCGGTCGGCGGGGCGCGCCCCGTGCGGCGCGCCGCGGCGAGCGCCCTGATCACTTGACGCACGCACCCGCAGTGGGTTGCATACGTTCTGTGATCGAGCACCGCGTTCCCCCCGTCGGATCCCATACGTCCCGTACGCCCCGTACGTACCGTGGAGCCCCGGGCAGGGATCTCGGCCGCAGCGGATGCCCGGGAGCCGTGCCGTGGACCCGGTGATCGTCGTCGGGGCCGGCCCGGTCGGCCTCGCCCTCGCCCTGTCCCTGGCCCGCCACGAGGTGCGCGTCGTCCTCCTCGACGAGACCGGCGGGACCCCGGGCGAGGGGCCCGCGCCCGACGAGGAGCGGCCGGCCCGCACGGCCGTGCTCGGCCCGGACACCGCCGCCCTGCTGGAGCGGCTCGGGTGCGCGACGGACGAGGGCGCCCGGTGGACGGGCTGGCGCACCATGCGGCGCCGCGCGGTGGTCACCCGCCTGTCGTTCACGGCCCCCGGGACGGCCCCGGCGGACGGCACGGCCGAGGGTGCGGAGGAAGCCGGGCCGTCGCCGCTGCACCTGCCGCAGCACGTCCTGACGCGGGAGCTGCGGGCCGCGCTCGCCCGCGAGGACAAGGTGCGCGTCGTCCGCGCCGGCCGCCTGGAGACGCTCCGGCAGGACGCCTACGGGGTCACCGCGCACCTCCGCGGCGACAACGCCTCGACCTGGCGGGGAAGTTACCTCGTCGGCTGCGACGGCGCCCGGTCCACCGTGCGCAAGCTGCTCGGGGCGCGCTTCCCTGGGCGAACGGCCGTCGAGCGGTACGCGGTCGCCGCGCTCCGCGCCGAGCTGCCGTGGCCCGGCGAGGCCGTGCTGCACCGCTCGCCCGCACGGGGCGGCGAAGTGAGCGCCCGCCCCCTGCCGGACGGCGTCTGGCGGCTCGACTGGCCCCTGCCGCCCGGAGGCGAGCTCGTCACCCCCGAAGCGCTCCTCACCCGCGTACGCGACTCGCTGGCCGCCTGGTGCGGCGACGTACCCCCGTACGAACTTCTGGACACCGGCGTGCACACCGTCCACCACCGCCTCACGCGCCGGATGCGCACCGGCCGTGCCTTCCTCGCCGGGGACGCCGCCCACCTGCTGGGCGCGCTCGGCACGCAGGGCCTCGACGAGGGCCTGCGCGACGCCGAGAACCTGTCCTGGAAGCTGGCCCTCGCCTGGCATCACGGCGCCTCCGAGACGCTGCTGGACAGCTACCAGGCCGAGCGGCGCGAGGCGGTCGGAGCGCGGCTGCGCGCCGCCGACCGGGCGCTGCCGGCGGTCCGGGGCGCAGGAGGGTGGAACAACGTGCGCCGCGCGCTGCTGCCGGGCGCCCTGCGCGGGCACGACGAACTGCTCACCGACGGCCACGTCGGGCGCGGGCAGTTGGGCACGCCCCCCGCTTACCCCCGGACGCCCCTGGCCCCCGCGGCACCGCCCGCCGCGTCCGTCGCGGTGGCCACGCCCCTGGGGGCCCCGGCCGAGAACGTGCGGGTGACCGCTCCGGACGGCTCGCGCGTACCGCTGCGGGAGCGGTTGGGCGGCGACCTCCTGGTGGTCCTGACCGCCCCGGGCAGCGGCGTGTGGGAGCGCCGGCACTGGGCGGACGCCGGCCTCATGCCGATGCTGGAGGCCGCCGTCAGCGCCCTCCCCATGCGCGCCGAACTGCTGGTCACCGACGAGTACCCGGGCGCTCCCGCCCACACGGTGCTGGTGGTCCGCCCGGACGGGCACTTGGTGGCGGCGCTGGCGGGCGTGCGGCCCGCGGAGCTGTACGCGTGCGCCGACGCCGTACGGGGCGGGGCGGCGGGCGAGGGGCCCGAGAGCGAGGGCCGGGCCGGCGGTAGGCGAGCGGACGCCACGCAGGCCGGCGGCGGCTCCGAGGGTGCGGCGGCGGGAGCAGCTACGGGAGCGGCTTCCGGGGGCGTTGAGGGCTCAGGGGGCGCGCAGGAGCCGGAGGAAGCCCCCAGCGAAGCTACGGCCAACCGTTGACCTGCACCGACTGCCATGGTTGACTACGGACCGTGACTGACAGCGGCGCGCACTTCTGGCGGAGGGTCCACCTGGACCTCGTCCGCTACGCGGGCTGCGTCTGTCGTCCGTCCTGCTGATCCGCATTCCCTCCGCGCGGCCTGCGTGTGCGCTCTGTGCGCCGGCCGCCGCGCGCTCCTTCGCGATCACTCAGGACGGTCCCCGTGTTCCTTCCCCTGCCCACACCTGTGCCCGGCTCCTCCCCGGTCTCCTCCGGCGCCCCGGGCGCGCCTTCCGAGGCGGACCTCCTCGCCTTCGCCCGGCGCGCGGCCGCCGACGCGCGGCTGGTCTCCTCCCTCCCGCTGGATCCCGAGGGCCGCACCTGGATGCGGCTCAACGGGCCCGGCGACAGCGAGGCCTGGCTGATCGGCTGGCCGCCGGGCAGCGGCACCGGCTGGCACGACCACGGCGGTTCGCACGGCGCGCTGGCCGTCGCGGGCGGCGTGCTCACGGAGCACTCGCTGGCGGCCCCGCTGCCCACGGACGGCTGGATGGCGCTGGAGCTGGCGGACGGCATCGACCGCGAGAGGCGGCTCTCCGGCGGGCAGGGCCGGGCCTTCGGCGCCCATCACGTGCACCAGGTGCGCAACGCCTCGGCGGAGCAGCACGCGGTGTCCGTGCACGCCTACTACCCGCCGCTGCCCCTGATGCGGCGGTACGGCCGCAGCGGGCAGGTGCTGCGGCTGGAGCAGGTCGAATGGCCGGAGGAGTGGGCGTGAGGGTCGAGGAGCTGCTGGCGTCCGCCCGCGAGGGCCTGGACCGGCTCGGCCCCGCCGAAGCCGCGGCCGCTCAGGCCGCGGGCGGGCTGCTGGTCGACATCCGCTACGCGGCACTGCGCGAGCGCGACGGGACCATCCCGGGAGCACTCGTGGTGGAGCGCAACGAGCTGGAGTGGCGGCTCGACCCGCAGTGCGAGCACCGCGCGCCCGAGGCGACCGGGCACGGCCTGCGGGTGGTCGTGGTCTGCAACGAGGGCTACGCGTCGAGCCTGGCGGCGGCCTCCCTGCGCCTGCTGGGCCTGCACCGCGCCACGGATCTGGCGGGCGGCTTCCAGGCCTGGCGGGCGGCGGGGCTGCCGGTGGCGCCGGGCGCGGCCGCGCAGGCGCCGTAGCATCAGCCCCGCGGGGCACGCCCATGCCACCGGCCGGGAGGCGTGGTCATGCACCTGCGGCCCCTCGGCGCCGTGACACCGCCGGGGTGGCGCAGCACGGCCTCTCCGGCCCGCCGGGCCGCGGCGGCGGCCGGGCCGTCGACGGCCTCGTCCGTCTCGCGGTGGGAGAGCTCCCGGTCCAGGACGCCTCCGGGGCTTCGCAACGGCGCACCGGGCCCGCCCGGGGGCCATGGACGCCGTGCCGCCCGCGTGCCTCCTACAGATCCGCCAAGTGGTCGAGCAGCTCCGGGTCCTCGCCCTCCTCCTCCAGCGCGCGGCGCACCACGCGCAGGGCGAGGCCCTCGGCATAGCCCTTGCGGGCCAGCATCCCGGCGAGGCGGCGCAGCCGCTTCTCGCGGTCCAGCCCGCGGGTGGAGCGGAGCTTGCGCTCGACCAGCTCGCGGGCGGTGCGCTCCTCCTGCTCGGCGTCGAGCTGCCCCACGGCCTCGTCGATCACGGCGGAATCCACGCCCTTGGTGCGCAGCTCGCGCGCGAGGGCGCGGCGGGCCAGGCCCCGGCCGTGGTGCCGGGACTCGACCCAGGCCCCGGCGAACGCCGCGTCGTCGATCAGGCCCACGTCCTCGAAGCGGGAGAGGACCTCCTCGGCGACCTCGTCGGGGATGCCCCGCTTGGCCAGGGCGTCCGCGAGCTGCTTGCGGGTGCGCGGGGTCCCGGTGAGCAGGCGCAGGCAGATCGCCCGCGCCTGCTCCTCGGGCGGCAGCGGCGCCCCGGTGCCCCCGGCCCTCGACGAGGAGGGGGCGCCACCGCCGGCTCGGTCATCCGCATCCGGTCCCGGCGGGTCTTCCCCGGCGCCCGGCCGGGGGTGCTCCCATCGGCGTGTCATGGATCAGCTCTTGGCAGCCGTGGCCTTGGCCGCCTTCGCCGTGGACTTCGCCGCCGGGGCGGGCACGGACTTGGCCGGCGCGTCCGCCTCGGCACCGGCCGCGGCGGGCTCGCCCTCCGGGGCCTCGGACGCGCCGCCCACACCCAGCTTCGTCTTGATCTTCTTCTCGATCTCGTCGGCGAGGGCGGGGTTGTCCTTGAGGAAGTTGCGGGCGTTCTCCTTGCCCTGGCCGAGCTGGTCGCCCTCGTACGTGTACCAGGCGCCGGCCTTGCGGACGAAGCCGTGCTCCACGCCCATGTCGATCAGGCCGCCCTCGCGGCTGATGCCCTGGCCGTAGAGGATGTCGAACTCGGCCTGCTTGAAGGGCGGCGCGACCTTGTTCTTGACGACCTTGCAGCGGGTGCGGTTGCCGACGGCCTCGGTGCCGTCCTTCAGGGTCTCGATGCGGCGGATGTCGATGCGCACCGAGGCGTAGAACTTCAGTGCCCGGCCACCGGTCGTGGTCTCCGGGGAGCCGAACATCACGCCGATCTTCTCGCGGAGCTGGTTGATGAAGATCGCGGTGGTCTTGGACTGGTTGAGCGCGCTGGTGATCTTCCGGAGCGCCTGGCTCATGAGCCGGGCCTGGAGGCCCACGTGGGAGTCGCCCATCTCGCCCTCGATCTCCGCGCGCGGCACCAGGGCCGCCACGGAGTCGATGACGATCAGGTCGAGCGCGCCGGAGCGCACCAGCATGTCGACGATCTCCAGGGCCTGCTCGCCGTTGTCCGGCTGGGACAGGATGAGGTTGTCGATGTCGACGCCGAGCTTCTTGGCGTACTCGGGGTCGAGGGCGTGCTCGGCGTCCACGAAGGCCACCGTGCCGCCGGCGCGCTGGGCGTTGGCCACGGCGTGCAGGGTCAGGGTCGTCTTGCCGGAGGATTCCGGGCCGTAGACCTCCACCACACGGCCGCGCGGGAGACCGCCGACGCCGAGGGCGACGTCGAGAGCGGTCGACCCGGTGGGGATGACCTCGATGGGCTCGTTCGGCCGCTCTCCGAGGCGCATCACGGCACCCTTGCCGAATTGCCGTTCAATCTGTGCGAGCGCGGCGTCCAGCGCCTTCTCGCGGTCGGTGCCTGCCATGGGTTCCACCCGGTTTGCTTGAGTCGATCGCTTCACGTCCACGACGCTAACGCCTGCCACTGACAATGCGCCCGGGCGTCGCTCCGGCCTGTGGATAACCCGGCCCGCGAAGGAGCCCGGAACGCGGCTTCCGCCACGGCTCCACAGCGCCGGGGAACCCATAAGAATGGATGTTCGATTTTGCTGTCAAGCGCGCCACTCCGGGCCCGCCGCCCTGTCAGCCCCCGGTCTCTCCCGCCGCCCCCGTCACCTCGTACCGCCTCACGTACGCGCTCAGGAACGCCTGCAGCGTCGCCGTCGCCGGGATGGCCACCAGCGCCCCCACCGCCCCGAGCAGGGCGGCGCCCGCGACCACCGAGCCGAAGGCGACGGCGGGGTGGATGTCGACGGTCCTGGCGGTGATGCGCGGCTGGAGCACGTAGTTCTCGAACTGCTGGTAGACCACCACGAAGCCGAGCACCCAGACCGCGTACCAGGGGTCCACCGTGAACGCCAGCAGCACGGGCAGGGCGCCCGCCAGGTAGGTGCCGATCGTCGGGATGAACTGCGAGACGAAGCCCACCCAGATCGCGAGGGCGGGCGCGTAGGGCACCCCCAGGATCACGAGCAGCACGTAATGGGCGATGCCGGAGATCACCGCCATGAGGGCGCGCGAGTAGATGTAGCCACCGGTCTTGGCGACGGCGAGCTCCCAGGCGCGCAGCACCTCGGCCTGCCGGCGGGGCGGCAGCACGGAGCACAGGGCCCGGCGCAGCCGGGGCCCGTCCGCCGCGAAGTAGAACGAGAACAGCACCACGGTCAGCAGCTGGAACAGCCCGCCCAGGACCGTGGCCGAGACGTCCAGGACGCCGCTGGCGCTGCTCTTCACGTACCGCTGCAGCCATTCCGAGTGCAGCAGGCTCTCCTGGACCTGCACGCGGGACAGGCTCGTGCGGAACACCCGGTTGATCCACTTGATGACCGCGTCGAGGTACGAGGGGAAGTTCTCGACCATGGTCATGATCTGGTCGGCGAGCATCGAGCCGAGCAGGGCGAAGAAGCCCGCGACGACGATGGTGACGGCGAGGAAGACCAGGCCCGTCGCCAGGCCGCGGCGGAGACCGCGGGCGGACAGCCGGGAGACGGCCGGCTCGATGGCCAGGGCGAGGAAGAAGGCGATCAGGATGTTCAGCAGCAGCCCGATCAGCTGCTGGAAGGCCCAGATCGCCAGCATGAAGCAGGCGACCAGGGCGAGCGCCGACACCATGGCACGGGGCAGCCAGGGCGGCATGCCGGCGGCGGTGCCGGGCGGGGGCGGTGGGGCGGGCGGGGCGGGTTCCGGAGCGGGATCGTCTGCTGCCACGCCGCAAGTGTGGCCTACCGGGCGAACCAGAAGAATGTCATCCGCGGCGCCGGCCCGGCATGTCCGTCAGCGTCTGTCGTCGGGGATCTCCAGCGCCCGGCACACCGCCCGCCACACGTCCTTGGCGTTCCAGCCGGCGTCCAGCGCCTCGTGCACCGTCCTCCCGCCCAGCTCGGACATCACGTGGTCGCGCGCGAAGGAGTCGGCGTACGCCGCGCCGAAATGATTCGCCATCCGCTGCCAGAAAACCGTCAACCGCATGCGCCTAGTATCCCGCCCCTGAGGGTGCAGCCCGCCATGAGCCGCTGACCGGGGGGCGTTTTC
Organism: Streptomyces klenkii; assembly: GCF_003626645.1. GTDB lineage: Bacteria > Actinomycetota > Actinomycetes > Streptomycetales > Streptomycetaceae > Streptomyces > Streptomyces klenkii. Next base: position 13,220 of record NZ_RBAM01000029.1, read on the forward strand.
CGGCCTACGGTCGGTGCATGGCCCGATCCGGAACATCCCCCGCAGTCCGTGCCGAACAGTTCATCTGGCTCACCGCCCGCGTCCTGGAGCAGCGGAGATTCGCCTTTCACTTTCTGGACGGCGGCCCCGACGCCGTGGAAGCGGCCCTGGCGGCTTATCTCGGCGAGGACGGCGGCTACGGCTTCGCCCTGGAGCCGGACCTGCGCGGCCCCGTGAGCCAGCCGCTGCACACCGCCCACGCGCTGCGCGTCCTCGACGAGATCGGCCGCTGCGGCGACCGGCGCATGGAGCGCGTCTGCCGCTACCTGACGGCCGTCTCCACCCCCGACGGCGCGCTGCCCGCCCTCCACCCCTCCCTGCGCGGCTACCCGGCGGCCCCCTGGACCCCGGTGGTGGACGACCCGCCGAGCGACCTCCTGGCCACCGGCCCCGTGGTGGGCCTGCTGCACCGCAACGAGGTGTGGCACGCGTGGCTGTTCCGGGCCACCGACTTCTGCTGGGCCGCGGTGGAAGCCCTCGGCAGCGGCGCGCGGACTCACCCGTACGAGGTGTCGGCGGCGATCGCCTTCCTGGACGGGGCCCCGGACCGGCGGCGGGCGCAGGCGGCGGCCGAACGGCTCGGCCGGGTCGTCCGGGAGCAGCGGCTGGCGGTCCTGGACCCCGCGCGGGTGGCCGACTACCCCGTCTCCGAGGGCTACGCGCCGGGCGAGCACCACTACCCGCACGACTACGCGCCCACCCCGGACTCGCCGGCCCGCTCCTGGTTCACCGACGCGGAGATGGAGCGGTCGCTGGACTTCCTGGCCGCCTCGCAGCAGGAGGACGGCGGCTGGCCTGTCCGCTGGCGCGAGTGGGCGCCCGGCACCCGCCTGGAGTGCCGGCCGATGGTGACCCTCACCGCCCTGCTGACCCTGCGCGCCTACGACCGCGCCGTGTGACACCCGCCCCACGCCCGGGCGCCACCGCCTCACTCGCACACCACCGCCCCGTCCCCGGCCGGCGCCTCATGCGCCAGGCCGTCACCGCCCCATGCGCCCGCGCCACCACCTCATGCGCCCAGCCGCCACCGCCCCGCGCCCACACCCACCAGGACTGACCTGCGGGTCCGGGGCATTGTCAGTGGTGCGGTGCACGATGGGTGGCATGGCGGACGAGACGGCGGCCGGTGCGGCGGCGGATGCGGGCGGGGCACTCGCGGGGTTCTCCCCGGCGACCCGCGCCTGGTTCACGGGGGCCTTCAGCGCGCCCACGGCGGCGCAGGCCGGGGCCTGGCGCGCGATCGGCGAGGGGTCGGACGTCCTCGTGGTCGCACCGACGGGGTCCGGCAAGACCCTCGCGGCCTTCCTCGCCTCGCTGGACCGGCTGGCGAGCAGCCCGCCGCCGGCCGAGGCCAAGAAGCGCTGCCGGGTGCTCTACGTGTCCCCGCTCAAGGCCCTCGCGGTGGACGTGGAGCGCAACCTGCGCAGCCCGCTGACCGGCATCCGGCAGGCGGCCGTCCGGCTGGGGCTGCCCGAGCCGGAGGTGCGCGTCGGGATCCGCTCCGGCGACACCCCGCCCGCCGAGCGCCGGTCCCTCGTCAACAGGCCGCCGGACATCCTCATCACCACGCCTGAATCGCTGTTCCTGATGCTGACGTCCGCCGCCAGGGACGCGCTGGCGGGCGTGGAGACGGTCATCCTCGACGAGGTCCACGCCGTCGCCGGCACCAAGCGGGGCGCGCACCTCGCCCTGTCCCTGGAGCGGCTCGACGCCCTGCTGCCCCGCCCCGCGCGGCGCATCGGCCTGTCCGCGACGGTCCGGCCGGTGGACGAGGTGGCCCGCTACCTCTCGCCGCAGCGCCGGGTGGAGATCGTCCAGCCGCCGTCCGGCAAGGAGTTCGACCTGTCGGTGGTCGTCCCGGTGCAGGACCTGGGCGAGCTGGGCTCGTCACCTGTGCAGGACAGCGGGGACGGCAAGGACAAGCCGTCGATCTGGCCCCACGTCGAGGAGCGCATCGCCGACCTCGTCCAGGCCCACCGCTCCACCATCGTCTTCGCCAACTCCCGCCGCCTGGCGGAGCGGCTGTGCAACCGGCTGAACGAGATCGCCTACGAGCGCACCACCGGCGAGTCCCTGCCCGAGCACCACTCCCCCGCCCAGCTGATGGCCGAGTCCGGCGCGGCCCGGGGGGCGCCGCCGGTCCTCGCCCGCGCGCACCACGGCTCGGTCTCTAAGGAGCAGCGCGCTCTGGTCGAGGAGGACCTCAAGGCGGGCCGGCTGCCCGCCGTCGTCGCGACGTCCAGCCTGGAGCTGGGCATCGACATGGGCGCCGTGGACCTCGTCGTCCAGGTCGAGTCGCCGCCGTCGGTCGCCTCCGGCCTCCAGCGCGTGGGCCGCGCGGGCCACCAGGTCGGCGCCGTGTCCACGGGCGTCGTCTTCCCCAAGTACCGGGGAGACCTGATGCAGGCGGCCGTGGTGACCGAGCGGATGCGCTCGGGGTCCATCGAGTCGCTGCGGGTGCCCGCCAATCCGCTGGACGTCCTGGCGCAGCAGATCGTCGCCATGGTCTCCGTCGACCCCTGGGACGTGGAGGAGCTCCTGGCCCTGGTGCGGCGGGCCGCCCCGTTCGCCTCGCTGCCCGAGTCGGCCTACACGGCGGTGCTCGACATGCTCGCCGGCCGGTATCCCTCCGACGCCTTCGCGGAGCTGCGGCCGCGCCTGGTGTGGGACCGCGTGGCCGGCACGGTCACGGGGCGCCCGGGCGCTCAGCGGCTGGCCGTCACCTCCGGCGGCACCATCCCCGACCGCGGCCTGTTCGGCGTCTTCCTGGCCGGAGCCGACTCCAAGGACGGCGCCAAGGGCGGGCGCCGGGTCGGCGAGCTCGACGAGGAGATGGTCTACGAGTCGCGCGTGGGCGACGTCTTCACACTGGGCACCACCTCGTGGCGGATCGAGGACATCACGCGCGACAGGGTCCTCGTCACCCCTGCCCCGGGCGTCCCCGGGCGGCTGCCCTTCTGGAAGGGCGACCAGCTCGGGCGCCCGCTCGAACTGGGCCGGGCCCTGGGCGCGTTCCTGCGCGAGGTGGGCTCCGCCGAGCCGGACGCCGCCCGCAAGCGCCTGACGGCCGCCGGGCTGGACACCTGGGCGGCGGACAACGCCCTGGCCTACCTGAGCGAGCAGCGCGAGGCCTGCGGCCACGTCCCGGACGACCGGACCATCGTCGTGGAGCGCTTCCGCGACGAGCTGGGCGACTGGCGCGTCGTGGTCCACTCGCCCTTCGGCGCACAGGTGCACGCCCCCTGGGCGCTCGCCCTGGGCGCCCGGCTCGCCGAGCGGTACGGCATGGACGCCCAGGTGATGCACGCGGACGACGGCATCGTGCTGCGGCTGCCCGACGCCGACCTGATGGGCCTCGACCTCCTCGACGCCGACCCCGCCCGCCAGGGCGCGGAGCACGACGGCGAGCAGTCGCCCGTCGGCGCCGCGGACGTCGTCTTCGACAAGGGCGAGGTCGACGGGATCGTCACCGACCAGGTGGGCGGATCCGCCCTGTTCGCCTCGCGCTTCCGCGAGTGCGCCGCCCGCGCCCTGCTGCTGCCCCGCCGCAGCCCCGGCAAGCGCACCCCGCTGTGGCAGCAGCGCCAGCGCGCCGCCCAGCTGCTCCAGGTGGCGAGCGAGTTCGGATCGTTCCCGATCATCCTGGAGGCCGTCCGCGAGTGCCTCCAGGACGTCTTCGACGTCCCCGGCCTCACCGAGCTGATGGGCGACATCGAGGCCCGCCGCGTACGGCTGGTGGAGGTGACCACCCCGGAGCCGTCGCCGTTCGCCCGCTCCCTGCTCTTCGGCTACGTCGCCCAGTTCCTGTACGAGGGCGACTCGCCCCTCGCGGAGCGCCGCGCCGCCGCCCTGTCCTTGGACTCGCGGCTGCTGTCCGAGCTCCTGGGCCAGGCCGAGCTGCGCGAACTCCTCGACGCCGAGGTCCTGGCCGGCCTGGAGCGCGAGTTGCAGTGGCTCACGGACGACCGGCGGGCCAAGGACCCGGAGAGCGTCGCCGACCTGCTGCGCCTCCTCGGCCCGCTCACCGACGCCGCACTGGCCGCACGGGGCGCCGAACCGGCCTGGGTGCGGGAGCTCGCGGAGACCCGCCGTGCCATCCCCGTACGGATCGCCGGAGAGGCCCGCTGGGCCGCCGTGGAGGACGCGGGCCGGCTGCGCGACGCCCTCGGCACCGCGCTCCCCGTGGGCGTCCCCGAGGCGTTCACCGAGCCCGTCAAGGACCCGCTGGGCGACCTCCTCGCCCGCTTCGCCCGCACCCACGGACCCTTCACCTCAGCCGAGGCCGCGGCACACTTCGGCCTGGGCACCGCCGTCACCGACGGGGCGCTCCACCGCCTCATGGCCGGCGGCCGCGTCGTCCAGGGCGAGTTCCACCCCTCCGGGATCGGCCAGGAGTGGTGCGACGCGGCGGTCCTGCGCAGGCTCCGCCGCCGGTCCCTGGCCGCGCTGCGGCACGAGCTGGAGCCCGTACCGCCCGCCGCGCTGGCGGCGTTCCTCCCCCAGTGGCAGCACGTCGGCACGCACAGCCTGCGCGGCATCGACGGTCTGCTGCGCGCCGTCGAGCAGCTGCAAGGAGCGCCGGTCCCGGCGTCGGCCCTGGAGAAGCTCGTGCTGCCCGGCCGCGTACGGGACTTCACCCCGGCGATGCTCGACGAGCTCACCGCGGCGGGCGAGGTCGTGTGGGCCGGCGCGGGCGCCCTGCCCGGCAAGGACGGCTGGGTGTCGCTGCTGCTCGCCGACGCAGCCCCGCTCCTGCTGCCCGCGCCCCACCCGCTGGAGCTCTCGCCGCTCCACCACGCAGTCCTCGACGCGCTCTCCGGGGGCTACGGCCTGTTCTTCCGTCAGATCGCCGAGCGGGTCCGCGCCGCCGTCCCCGACGGCACGGAGCCGCAGATCGCGGAGGCCGTCTGGGACCTGGCCTGGTCCGGGCGGCTCACCAACGACACCCTCGCCCCGCTCCGCGCCCTCCTCGGCTCCGGGCGGACGGCGGGGTCGACGGCGCACCGCGCCAAGCGCGCGGTCCCGCGCGGCCGTTACGGCTCCTTCACGGCCCGCGGCGGCCTGCCCACCGCGCCGACCGCCTCGCGCGGCGGGCCGCCCACGGTCGCGGGCCGCTGGTCCCTGCTGCCCGCCCACGAGCCCGATCCCACGCACCGCGCCCACGCCCTGGCCCGCACGCTCCTCGACCGGCACGGCGTGGTCACCCGGGGAGCCGTGGCCGCAGAGGGCGTTGAAGGCGGCTTCTCCGCGGCGTACCGCGTGCTGTCCGTCTTCGAGGAGAGCGGCCAGGCGCGGCGCGGCTACGTGGTGGAGGGCCTGGGCGCCGCGCAGTTCGCCATGGACGGCGCGGTCGACCGGCTGCGGGCCGCGAGCACGGCCCGCGACCGCGCGGGCGGCGGCCCGGCTGAGGCGACCGCGGCCCCCTGGGAGGCCCCGTCGGCCGCCCCCCGCCGCACCCGGGCCGTCGTCCTCGCCGCCGCCGACCCCGCCAACGCCTACGGCGCGGCCCTCCCCTGGCCGGAGCCGCCCGCCGGGGCGGCCCACAAGCCGGGGCGCAAGGCGGGCTCTCTGGTCGTCCTCCTCGACGGCGCCCTCGCGCTCTACATGGAGCGCGGCGGCAAGACCCTGCTCGCCTGGCCGCAGCAGGAGGGCGCGGAGACCGCGGACGCCGGCGACACAGGGCTGCGCGAGGCCGCCGAGGCGCTGGCCGGGGCCGCCCGGGCGGGCGCGCTGGGCACCGTCACGGTCGAGCGCATCAACGGCGTCTCCGCCCTGTCCTCCCCCCTGGGGCCGCTGCTGGAGACGGCGGGCTTCCACGCCACGCCCAAGGGCCTGCGCCTGCGCGCGCCCTGAGCCGGAAGACACCGCCGGGAGACACCGGACAAGGACCGCGGCCGGACGAGGACGGAAGAAGGACGAGGACGGAAGAAGGAGCACATGCCCGAGGGAGACACCGTCTGGCGCACCGCGCGCGAGCTCGACCGCGCCCTGACCGGCGGCCCGCTCGTCCGCTCCGACCTGCGCGTCCCCGCCCTCGCCACCGTGGACCTCACCGGCCGCCGGGTCACCGAGGTCCTCCCGCGCGGCAAGCACCTGCTCACGCGCGTGGAGGGCGGCTTCACGCTCCACTCGCACCTGCGGATGGACGGCGCATGGCGCGTCTACGCCACCGGAGAGCGCTGGCGCGGCGGCCCCGGGCACCAGATCCGCGCCGTGCTGGCCACCGCCGACCGCACGGCCGTGGGATACCGCCTCCCCGTCCTGGAGCTGCTGCGCACCGCCGACGAGCACACTGTCGTCGGCCACCTCGGCCCGGATCTCCTGGGCCCCGGCTGGGACGCACAGGAGGCGCTGCGCCGGCTGCTCGCCGACCCCGGCCGCCCCGTCGGCGAGGCCCTGCTCGACCAGCGCAACCTGGCCGGCATCGGCAATGTCTACAAGTCGGAGCTCTGCTTCATGCTCCGCCTCTCGCCCTGGCTCCCGGTCCGCGACGTGCCGGCGCCCGAGCGCCTGCCCGCCCTCGCGAGGAAGCTCCTGGAGGCCAACAAGTCGCGCACCGCCCGCGTCACCACGGGCGACCCCCGCCACGACCACCGCGTGTGGGTGTACGGCCGTGCGGGCCGGCCCTGCCGCCGCTGCGGGACACCGCTGTGCGCGGCCGGGCAGGGGGACCCCGGCCAGGAGCGCGTCACGTACTGGTGCCCGGCCTGTCAGCCCGGCCCGGTCCCTGACTGCCGGCCGGGCCCGGCCCGCGCCTCTCCGCCCGGCCCGGGCCCCGCGGGGACTCCGGGCGGTGGGGACGATTGATCCGAACGAGTGAAGCCCGCAGCGCCCGCAGGCGTCCACCCCAGTCCTCTCCGGCCGCGCGCCGCCGCCAGGGGGCGCAGTGCACCGGCAGCAGGCTCAGCCCCCAGCCTCCCGCGAGGACGAGCCCGTCGACCGTCGCGGGCCGCCCCGGCTGTGCGAGCAGGCGCAGCGCCGCCCACCACCACATGCCGCCGGCGACGAGCGCCGTCACCCGCCCCAGCAGGGCGTACGGCCGGCGACAGCCTCCGAGTTCACGCCGGACCATGGCTGCCTCCTTCGGCGGACGCCGGACCGGCCGACGCTAGACCGGCTTCCCCTGGGCGGGGCAGAGCGCACCGGAAGCCGGCGGCGGCGCGCTGCGGGCCCGTACGCGCCCTCCTGCGGCGCACGGCCGGGCCGCCGACGGCCACAGCCGGGGGCGCTCCCCCAGCCCCGCGGTCAGCCGGAGGCGCTCGCCCGCAGCCCCGCGGTCAGCCGGGCTCCTCACCCCGCAGCCGCGCCAGTTCCCGCTCCAGCTCCGTGATCCTGCGGTCGCGCTGGTGCAGGTCGGCCATCAGCCGCTGCTCCCCCTCGTGGGTGCCCTCCTGGTACACCCGGCGTACGAAGGCCCCCGCCGTCGTCTGGTCGAGTTCCGTGAGCACCATCAGCTCGTTGGTGAAGCGGATCACCGGGTGCTCGTCCATGCCCCCAGGAGAGCGCGGCAGGAGCGCGGCCGCCACTGGAGGGCGCGCCGCACGGAGCGGGCCGCCGCCCCGGGCAAGCTCAGGCGTTCTCAGGCGTTCTCCGCCTGGAACATCCAGTGGTGCTTCTCGAGGTCGCCGGTCAGGCCGATCAGGAGGTCCTGGGTGACCGGGTCCGGCTCCTCGGTGGCACGGATGCGCTCCCGCATCCGGGTGATCACGGCACCGAGCGCGGCGACGAGGGTCTGCACGGCCTCGGTGTCCCTGCACCAGCCGCCGCCGACCGGGTCGATGCCGCTGGTCTTCGCGACGGTCTCGGCGCGGCCGTCCGGCGCGATGCCGAGGGCGGAGGCGCGCTCGGCGACGGTGTCGGCGTGCACACGGGCGCTCGCCACGACCTCGTCCAGCTGGAGGTGGACGGAGCGGAAGCGCGGGCCGATGACGGTCCAGTGCACCTGCTTGGCCACCAGGGAGAGGTCCACCAGGTCGACCAGGGCGCCCTGGAGGGCGTCTCCGACGGTCTTGCGGTCGTGCTCGGACAGCGAGCTCTTGACGACAGACATCCAGATTCTCCCCATCTCAACGGTTCAGACCGTTTGTTCCGTGTTGTTCGTCTTTTTATCCGCCTTCCCGCCGCCCCGCCATCGCACACCACCACAACGACCACACCGCACACCGTCACAAAACGGACGGCTTCCGGAAACGCGAAATCCCGGCCGGAGACCCGGCCGGGATTTCGTGGATAACGCCTGTCAGGCCGCGACTACGTCCACGGCCTCGGCGGGAGCCTTGATCGTCACTCGCTCCCCCGGCACGCCCGTCACGGACGTCACGGACACCGCATTGAACATCGGCCGCATCGGCGCGGGTACCGGCTCGCTCGCCGCTGCCGACTGCGCCAGCTCGGCGAGCGACAATTCATCGCTGACCTCGCGCATGACCTCGGACATCCGTACGTCCAGAGCGTCGCAGATTGCGGAGAGAAGCTCGGAGGACGCCTCTTTCTGCCCCCGCTCGACCTCGGAGAGGTAACCGAGCGAGACCCGGGCGGATGAGGAGACCTCGCGCAGAGTGCGGCCCTGGCGCTGGCGCTGCCGACGCAGCACGTCACCCAGCAGGCGACGGAGCAGAATCATCGGTGGCTCCCTCCTTGGACCGCGAATCCGGATCCTTCACGCCCCACCGTACCGCCTCGGGCTCCGGCCGTGCGGGGAGCTATGTCGTGTTCACTCAGGGCTGCAAACATCCATTCCCCCCGTTGTGTTCCGTATCCTTTGCGCCCGCGTTTTCCGTCAGTTCGTTCAGCAGCAGTTCCAGGACCGCCCGGACGCTTTCCGACCGGATCCGGGAGCGGTCCCCGTCCAGCGACAGCTCCCGCACCCGCGTGCGGCCGCCCGGCCCCGCGGCGGCCACGAAGACCGTCCCCACGGGCTTGCCGTCCTGGACGTCGGGGCCGGCGACACCGGTCGTCGCGAGCCCCCAGTCGGCGCCCAGCAGTCTCCGCACGCCGCGGGCCATCTGCCCGGCGACGTCGCCGTCGACGGCGCCGCGCCCGCCGAGCAGTTCCTCGTCCACGCCCAGCACCGCGGCCTTGACGTCGGTGGCGTACGCGGTGACCGCACCGCGCACCGCGCGCGAGGCGCCCGGCACCGCGGTCAGACCGGCCGCGACCAGCCCTCCGGTGAGCGACTCGGCGGCGGCCACGGTCTCACCGCGCGCCACCAGGGCGGCCAGGACCGCCGACGCCACCGGGGCGCACCCGTCGCTCGCCGCGCTCATCGGCCCACGGCCCCCGCGGCCCGGCCGGCCCGCCGCAGAACGACGGCCTGCCGTACGTAATCGAGCCCGGTGGCCACCGTCAGTACCACCGCCACGGCCATCACCCAGAAGCGGGCAGTGGCCAGCAGACCGGTCAGCGCGAGGATGTACATGCCCACGGCGACCCCTTGGGCGAGGGTCTTCATCTTGCCGCCGCGGCTGGCCGGGATCACGCCGTGCTTGATCACCCAGAACCGCATCAGCGTGATGCCGATCTCGCGGAAGAGGATCACGCCGGTGACCCACCACGGCAGGTCGTCCAGCGCGGACAGGCAGATCAGCGCCGCGCCCATGATCGCCTTGTCCGCGATCGGGTCGGCGATCTTGCCGAAGTCCGTGACCAGGTTGTACGTACGGGCCAGGTGGCCGTCGAACAGGTCGGTGATCATGGCGACGGCGAAGGCAGCCCAGGCGAAGGAGCGCCAGGCCGGGTCGTAGCCGCCGTTGTGGAGCATCAGCAGGACGAACCCGGGCACGAGCAGCAGCCGCGCCATGGTGAGGATATTGGCGATGTTCCACAGCCCGGCCGGCCGTGCGGCTGCCGCCGGGGCATGGCCTCCGGTGGCGGAGGCCGGGACTCCGGTCATCTGCCCGCCTCCTCGGTACACCCTCCGTCGCCGAGCGGTTCGGCGATGAGGTCGACGCCCTCGCTCGCCACCACCTTCGCCACGACCATGCGGCCGGGGACGAGCTCCGGGCGGGCGCCGAGCAGGACCTGCCCGTCGGTCTCGGGCGCCTGGTGGGCGGCCCGGCCGACGACGCCGTCCTCCTCGTCCACGCGGTCGACCATCACCTCAATGGTCTCTCCGATCCGCTCCTCGGCGCGCTGCGCGGTCAGCTCCTCGGCGAGCCGGGAGATGTGCGCGAGGCGCTCGGCGACGGTCTCGGGGTCCAGCTTGTTCTCGTACGTGGCCGCCTCGGTGCCGTCCTCGTCGGAGTAGCCGAAGACGCCGATGGCGTCCAGGCGGGCCCCGGTCAGGAAACGTTCCAGCTCAGCGAGGTCGTCCTCGGTCTCGCCGGGGAAGCCGACGATGAAGTTGGAGCGGGCGCCGGCCTGCGGGGCCTTGGCGCGGATCGTCTCCAGCAGTTCCAGGAAGCGGTCGGTGTCGCCGAAGCGGCGCATGGCCCGCAGCACGCCGGGGGCGGAGTGCTGGAAGGACAGGTCGAAGTAGGGCGCGACCTTCTCGGTGGAGGTCAGCACGTCGATGAGCCCCGGGCGCATCTCCGCGGGCTGGAGGTAGCTGACCCGGATGCGCTCCAGGCCGTCGACGGCCGCGAGCTCCGGCAGCAGCGTCTCCAGCAGGCGGATGTCGCCGAGGTCCTTGCCGTAGGAGGTGTTGTTCTCCGAGACCAGCATGACCTCCTTGACGCCCTGCTCCGCGAGCCAGCGCGTCTCGCCGAGCACGTCGGAGGGGCGGCGGGAGATGAAGGAGCCGCGGAAGGACGGGATGGCGCAGAAGGAGCAGCGCCGGTCACAGCCGGAGGCGAGCTTCACGGACGCGACGGGGCTGGTCTCCAGCCGGCGGCGCAGCGGCGCGCGCGGCCCGGAGGCCGGCGCCACGCCCTCGGGCAGGTCGGCGGGCGGGGTGTCCTGGGCGTGGCCGGGCAGGGCGACGTCGGCGGTCTGCCGCTCCGCGGGGCTGATCGGCAGCAGCTTGCGGCGGTCGCGCGGGGTGTGGGAGGCGTGGACGCCGCCGGAGAGGATGGTCTGGAGCCGGTCGGAGATGTCGGCGTAGTCGTCGAAGCCGAGCACTCCGTCGGCCTCGGGCAGCGCCTCGGCGAGCTCCTTGCCGTACCGCTCGGCCATGCAGCCGACGGCCACGACGGCCTGCGTACGGCCCTGGTCCTTGAGGTCGTTGGCCTCCAGCAGGGCGTCGACGGAGTCCTTCTTCGCGGCCTCGACGAAACCACAGGTGTTGACGACGGCCACATCGGCGTCGGAGGCGTCCTCCACGAGGTCCCAGCCATCCGCCGCCAAGCGGCCTGCCAGCTCCTCCGAGTCCACCTCGTTACGGGCGCAGCCAAGTGTGACAAGAGCGACGGTACGGCGTTCGGGCATAGGGCTCAGCCTACTTTGTCCCGGGGCCGCATCCGCTGCCGAGTGTCACGGCGGTGCCGGGCGGGGACGAGAGAACGATCACCCGGCGCCGTGTGCCCCGGCCCTGTGCGAGGGGCCTCCGCCGCAGGTCAGCCCGCTACGGGGTCGCCCTTCGTGTAGCTCAGACGCTGGACCTGGCCGTTGTCGCCGACGTTCTTGACCTCCTTGCCGTTCACGAACAGCCGAACGGCGCCCGCATTGCCGAGGACGAGGTCGATGCGGGTGGGGTCGGTGAAGGTCTTGGCGTCGCCCTGCTTGAGGACGCCCTCCTCCAGCAGCCGGCCGTTGTGGTCCTTGGCGGACATCCAGGTCTGGCCGTTCTCGGCGGCGAGCTTGACCGTGACCTTGTTGGCCGGGACGCCGGCGATGGCCCCGCCGCCGGGCTCCCGCTTGGGGTCGGCCGGCTTGCCGGACGCCGGCTTCTTGCTCGGCGAAGCGGGCGGCTTTGCGGAAGGCGATTCGGCGGCGACGGAGCCGTTGGAGCTCTGGCCCCCGCCGTTGAAGAGGGTGAAGCCGACGAAGCCGACGACGGCCACGATCGCGGCGACCATCGCCGCCGTCCAGTTGGGCCGGCGGGGCTCGGGGCGGATGCGCTCGGCGTCGAAGAGGGGTGCCGCGGGGGTCGGCGCGGGGCGCCCGCCGCGCTCGGCGTCGTAGCGCGCGACCAGCTCGGCCGGGTCGAGGCCGACGGTGATCGCGAGGGTGCGGATGTGCCCACGTGCGTAGACGTCGCCGCCGCAGCGGGAGAAGTCGTCCTGCTCGATCGCGTGCAGGATCGGGATGCGGACTCGGGTGGTGGAACTGACCTCGTCGACGGTCAGTCCGGCGCTGATACGGGCCTGCTGGAGGACCCGGCCGATCGACGGCCGGTCTTCTGCTGCTTCTGCGTCTGCGGAGGAGTTGCCGATGGACACGTGGGCGCCTTTCGAGCGTGTAGCCACCTGCTGGGAGTTCAGTCTAGGGGGGATACGAAAGCCGCGGGCAAGCCGGAAGCCGGACTTTGTACGCCATCAGATGACTCTGCGGCGCCGACGGTGGGACATCGGATCGCCCCCCTTTCTCAACTCGACACGCCGCCGAGAGAAACGGTTGAGCAGGGATCTTCCGCGCCGTCAGGACCCGCCGTCCCCGCGGATCACCGCGAGGACCGCGTCGAGCTCATCGGGCTTGACGAGGACGTCGCGGGCCTTGGAGCCCTCGCTCGGGCCCACGATGCCCCGCGACTCCATCAGGTCCATGAGTCTGCCCGCCTTCGCGAATCCCACACGCAATTTGCGCTGCAACATCGAGGTCGACCCGAACTGGGTGGAGACGACCAGCTCCGCGGCCTGGCACAGCAGGTCCAGGTCGTCGCCGATCTCCTCGTCGATCTCCTTCTTCTTGGCGGTGCCCACGGTGACGTCGTCCCGGAAGACGGGCGCCATCTGGTCCTTGCAGTGCTGCACGACGGCCGCGACCTCGGCCTCCGTGACGAAGGCGCCCTGCATGCGGACCGGCTTGCCCGCGCCCATGGGCAGGAAGAGGCCGTCGCCCTTGCCGATCAGCTTCTCGGCGCCCGGCTGGTCGAGGATGACGCGGCTGTCGGCGAGCGAGGAGGTGGCGAAGGCGAGCCGGGACGGCACGTTCGCCTTGATCAGGCCGGTGACGACGTCGACGGACGGGCGCTGGGTGGCCAGCACGAGGTGGATGCCGGCGGCGCGCGCGAGCTGGGTGATGCGCACGATCGAGTCCTCGACGTCCCGCGGGGCGACCATCATCAGGTCCGCCAGCTCGTCGACGATGACCAGCAGATAGGGGTACGGGGAGAGCTCACGTCCGCTGCCCTCCGGAGGAGTGACCTTGCCCGCCCGGACGGCCGCGTTGAAGTCGTCGATGTGCCGGAAGCCGTAGGCCGCCAGGTCGTCGTAGCGCAGGTCCATCTCGCGCACGACCCACTGCAGGGCCTCGGCGGCGCGCTTGGGGTTGGTGATGATCGGGGTGATCAGGTGCGGGATGCCCTCGTAGACGGTCAGCTCCACGCGCTTGGGGTCGACGAGCACCATGCGGACGTCGTCGGGCGTCGCCCGCACCATCAGGGAGGTGATGAGGCAGTTGATGCACGAGGACTTGCCGGAGCCGGTGGCTCCCGCGACGAGGATGTGCGGCATCTTCGCCAGGTTGGCCATCACGTAGCCGCCCTCGACGTCCTTGCCGAGCGCGACGAGCATCGGGTGGTCGTCGCCCGCGGCGTCCGCCAGGCGGAGCACGTCCCCGAGGTTGACCATCTCGCGGTCGGTGTTGGGGATCTCGATGCCCACGGCGGACTTGCCGGGGATCGGGGAGATGATGCGCACGTCCGGGCTGGCGACGGCGTAGGCGATGTTCTTGGCGAGGGCCGTGATGCGCTCGACCTTGACGGCCGGGCCCAGCTCCACCTCGTAGCGCGTGACCGTCGGGCCGCGGGTGAAGCCGGTGACGGCGGCGTCGACCTTGAACTCCGAGAAGACGTTGGTCAGCGCGGCCACTATGGCGTCGTTCGCGGCGCTGCGCGCCTTGCCCGGCCCGCCCCGCTCCAGCAGGTCGAGCGTGGGCAGCGAGTAGGTGATGTCGCCGGAGAGCTGGAGCTGCTCGGCGCGCGCGGGCAGGCCGGAGCCCGCCTCGGGGGCGGGCGCGGACTTGGTGAGGTCCGGCACGCCCTTGGTGAGGTCGGGGACGCCCTGCGTGCGGTCGGCGGCGCCCTTGGCGCGCTCCGCCGCCGCGCCGGGCTCCTTGCCGCGGCCCCGTGCGCCCGGCACGGCGCCCGGCTGCCCGCTCTCCTGCCCGATGCCGCTGCTGAGCCCGGCGACGAGCGGGGTGGGCGGCACGCCGTGCAGCACGGCCCCGTCGAGCGCGGCGGCGGCCGCGGCCGCCATGTCCACGGCGTCGGGCTCGCGGCCGGACGGGGGCTCCACGGGCAGGCCGGCCTGCCGCCGCGGCTTGCGCCGCCTGCCGAGCTCCTCCTCTTCGGCGAGCTCCGGGCCGGGGGCCTCGCCGGCCGCCCGTCGCGTCGCAGCGCGGCGGGGGCGTGCGGGAGGCGCCTCGCGCCAGTCGTCGGCGTAGTCCGCCCCGTAGCCGTCGTGGTCCTCCGCCTCGTACTCGCCGGGGAGGGGCTCGATGACCCCGAGGCGTATGCCGAGCTGCCGCAGCCGGCGCGGGATCGCGTTGACCGGGGTGGCCGTGACGACCAGCAGCCCGAAGATCGTGAGCAGCACCAGCAGCGGTACGGCGAGGACCTCGCCGACCGTGTAGACCAGGGGCTTGGAGGCGGCCCAGCCGATCAGCCCGCCCGCGTCCTGGAGGGCCTGCGAGCCGTCGTCGCGGCTGGGTGAGCCGCAGGCCACGTGGACCTGCCCGAGGATGCCGACGACCAGCGCGGACAGGCCGATGACGATCCGTCCGTTGGCCTCGGGGCGCTCGGGGTGACGGAAGAGCCGGATCGCGATGATGCCCAGAAGTATCGGCACGACGAGGTCGAGCCGCCCGAACGCGCCGGTGACCAGCATGGTCACCAGATCGCCGACCGGGCCCTCCAGGCTGGACCACGTGCCCGCGGCGACGATCAGGGCGAGGCCCAGCAGGAGCAGCGCGAGGCCGTCCTTGCGGTGGGCCGGGTCGAGGCCCCGCGCGCCGCGGCCGACGCCGCGGAAGACCGCGCCCACGCCGTGCGCCACGCCCCGCCCCACGCGGCGGACGCCGCCGGCAGGAGCGGGCGCGCGCTTGGGGGCCCGCTTGGCCGCGGCCTTCTTCGCGGGCGGCTTACGGGGCGGCGCCTTCTTGGCGGGCGCCCGGCCCGCGGGCCGGGGCTGGGACTTCTTGGCCGCGCTCCCGGAGCGCCCGGCACGCTGCTTCGAGGTGCCCGCCGCGCTCTGGGAACCCTTGCCGGACGTACGTGAGGCCATGGTGCCGAGATTACCGTTGCCGGGCGCGGGGGACACCCGCGCCCCGGCGTTCACCCGTTCGTGTCGTGACCCAGGGATCGCAAGGGTGACACGGCGTCAAAGGACCGGCCGGAGGCCGGAAGGCGGCGACCTGAAAGGGTCAGCCGGAGGCGGGCAGCGGACTGGCCCCGCTGCCGGCCCCGGGCTCCAGGGCGTCCAGCGCCCGCCGCAGCCCGGTGAGTTTGCGCTCGAGGTGGGCGGCGGTGGCGACCGCCGCGGCATCGGCCGACTCGTCCAGTTGCTTGGTGAGCGCCTCGGCCTGCTCCTCGACGGCGGCCAGCCGCGCGGACAGCTCGGCGAGCAGCCCCGCGGGCTCCTGCGCCGCGGCCGCGCCCGTACGCCCCGACTGGCCGTTCTCCAGCTGGAGCCGCAACAGGGCGGCCTGCTCGCGCAGCTGGCAGTTCTTCATGTACAGCTCAACGAAGACCGAGACCTTGGCGCGCAGCACCCACGGGTCGAAGGGCTTGGAGATGTAGTCCACCGCGCCCGCCGCGTAGCCGCGGAAGGTGTGGTGCGGGCCGTGGTTGATGGCGGTCAGGAAGATGATGGGGATGTCC
The DNA here is from genome assembly GCF_003626645.1 of Streptomyces klenkii. Classification (GTDB taxonomy): domain Bacteria; phylum Actinomycetota; class Actinomycetes; order Streptomycetales; family Streptomycetaceae; genus Streptomyces; species Streptomyces klenkii. The sequence continues at coordinate 29,175 of NZ_RBAM01000029.1, forward strand.
CGCGTGCGCTCCCGCCGCTTGATGTGCGCCGCGGTCTCGAAACCGTCCATGCCAGGCATCTGGACGTCCAGCAGGATCACCGCGAAATCGTCCGTCAGCAGCGCTTTGAGCGCTTCCTCCCCTGACGATGCCCGTACCAGTGTCTGATCGAGCGCTGAGAGGATCGCCTCCAGCGCCAGCAGATTTTCCGGCCGGTCATCGACCAGGAGGATCTTGGCCTTCTGCACCATGGCCCGTCCTCCTCGCCCCGGCAGTGCACCGGGCGCCGCCCCAGGGGACGACTCCCTTGCGCCGCCCGTCCTTGTGCCGGTCATGGTAGCCGCACCCCGCCGGTCGCCACACCCTGTCACCGCGATGTCACTGTGCACGTAGCAGAAACGTAGTGGGGGACCAGAAGGTTCCCCGATTTGCCGGTCCCCACACGTCCTCGCGCACACTCGGTCAGCGGCGGGCCGGGGAGCCCGTACGGACTCCCCGGCTCCCCGTCACTCGGCGCGCATCCATTGCTCCATCACCGTGAGCAGGTGGTCGGTGTCGACCGGCTTGGTGACGTAGTCGGACGCTCCGGCGTCGAGGCTCTTCTCGCGGTCGCCCTTCATCGCCTTGGCGGTCAGCGCGATGATGGGCAGGCCCGCGAACTGCGGCATCCTGCGGATGGCGGCCGTCGTGGCATAGCCGTCCATCTCCGGCATCATGATGTCCATCAGGACGACCACGACGTCGTCGTGCTGCTCCAGGACCTCGATCCCCTCACGCCCGTTCTCCGCGTAGAGCACCGACAGCCCGTGCTGCTCCAGAACGCTCGTGAGGGCGAACACATTGCGGATGTCGTCGTCGACGATCAGCACCTTCTCGCCGTGGAAGCCTCCGCCGAAGCCCGAGCCGAAGCCCTTGGCCGTCGGTTGCTCTGTGTCACCGAACGGCTCCGTCGGCCAGGGCTCGCCGCCCTGCGGGACCGCCGGGGACCGGTCCGCCGGAGCGGCCGGGGCGGGCCACTGCGCGGCGGCCTGTGCGGCCCGCTGGCGCCGCAGGAGCAGGCCGGCCGCTCCGCGCGCGGCCGCCTCCGGGCCGGATCCCGGCAGGCCGGCCTCCACCGCCGTGACGTCCTCGGGCCCGCCCGGGTGCTCGGTGCCGAAGGGCTCCGGCCGGGTGCCCGGAGCGAGCTGCGGGTACCCCTGGGGCGGCAGCTCACCGGCGTTGAGCGGGAGGTAGAGGGTGAAGGTGGAGCCGCGGCCGGGCTCGCTCGCGGCGTGGATCTCGCCGCCCAGCAGCCGGGCGATCTCCCGGCTGATCGACAGCCCCAGGCCCGTACCGCCGTACTTGCGGCTGGTTGTCCCATCGGCCTGTTTGAACGCCTCGAAGATGACCCGCATCTTGCTGGCCGCGATGCCGATGCCGGTGTCGGTGACCGAGAAGGCGATCACCTCGCCGTCCGGGTCGCGCAGCGAACCGGCCTCCAGGAGCTGCTCGCGGATGGTGTCCGGGACGTCGCCGCCGGCGGGCCGGATGACCAGCTCCACCGCGCCGGTGTCGGTGAACTTGACCGCGTTCGACAGCAGGTTGCGCAGCACCTGGAGGAGCCGCTGCTCGTCGGTGTGCAGCGTGGCCGGCAGCTCGGGCGAGACCCGGACGGAGAAGTCGAGGCCCTTCTCCGCCGTCAGCGGCCGGAACGTGGCCTCCACGTAGTCCACGAGCTGGACGAGCGCGATACGGGTCGGGCTCACGTCCATCTTGCCCGCCTCGACCTTCGACAGGTCCAGGATGTCGTTGATCAACTGGAGCAGGTCCGAGCCCGCCCCGTGGATGGTCTCGGCGAACTCCACCTGCTTGGGCGAGAGGTTGCCGTCCGCGTTGTCGGCCAGGAGCTTCGCGAGGATCAGCAGCGAGTTGAGCGGGGTGCGCAGCTCGTGCGACATGTTGGCGAGGAACTCGGACTTGTAGCGCATGGAGACCGCGAGCTGCTCGGCGCGCTCCTCCAGCACCTGCCGGGCCTCCTCGATCTCGGTGTTCTTCACCTCGATGTCGCGGTTCTGCCGGGCCAGCCGCTCGGACTTCTCCTCCAGCTCGGCGTTGGAGATCTCCAGCGCCTTCTGCCGGTTCTCCAGCTCCGCCGACCGCTCGCGCAGCTGCTCCGTCAGCTCCTGCGACTGCTTGAGCAGCATCTCCGTCTTGGTGTTGACAGAGATCGTGTTGACGCTGGTGCCGATCATCTCGGCGATCTGGTTGAGGAAGTCCTTCTGGATCTGGGCGAACGGCTGGAACGAGGCCAGCTCGATCACGCCGAGCACCTGGCCCTCGAAGAGCACCGGCAGCACGATGACGTGGGCCGGCGGCGCCTCGCCCAGACCGGAGGCGATCTTCAGATAGCCCGGCGGCACGTTCTCCACCAGGATCGTCCGCTTCTCCTTCGCGGCGGTGCCGATCAGCGTCTCGCCCGGCCGGAACGAGGTGGGCATGGAGCCCGTCGTGTAGGCGTACGAGCCGAGCATGCGCAGCTCGTACGCCTCGTCGGCGACCTCCGCCTCCTGCGGCTCCGTGGGCATCACCAGGAAGAAGGCGCCGTGCTGCGCGGAGACCACGGGGGTCAGCTCGCTCATGATGAGCCCGGCGACGTCCTCCAGGTCGCGCCGGCCCTGCATCAGACCGGAGATCCGGGCGAGGTTGCCCTTGAGCCAGTCCTGCTCCTTGTTGGCCAGGGTCGTCTCGCGGAGGTTGGCGATCATCGTGTTGATGTTGTCCTGGAGCTCCAGGATCTCGCCGGCCGCATCCACGTCGATCTTGAGGTTGAGGTCGCCGCGGGTCACCGCGGTGGCGACCTCGGCGATGGCCCGTACCTGCCGGGTCAGATTGCTCGCCATCTCGTTGACCGACTCGGTGAGGTCGCGCCACGTGCCGTCCACGTCGCGCACCCGGGCCTGGCCCCCGAGCTGGCCCTCGGTGCCCACTTCGCGGGCCACCCGGGTCACCTGATCGGCGAAGGAGGACAGCTGGTCCACCATCGTGTTGATGGTCGTCTTCAGCTGGAGGATCTCGCCGCGCGCATCGATGTCGATCTTCTTGGTCAGGTCGCCCTGGGCGATGGCGGTCGTCACCATCGCGATGTTGCGCACCTGGCCGGTCAGGTTGGACGCCATCGAGTTCACGGACTCGGTGAGGTCCTTCCACGTGCCGCTGACGCCCGGCACCCGCGCCTGGCCGCCGAGGATGCCGTCGGTGCCCACCTCGCGGGCCACGCGCGTGACCTCGTCCGCGAACGACGACAGCGTCGTCACCATGATGTTGACGGTGTCGGCCAGCTGCGCGACCTCGCCGCGCGCCTCGACCGTGACCTTCTTGGTCAGGTCGCCGTTGGCGACCGCCGTCGCGACGTGCGAGATGTTGCGGACCTGACTGGTCAGGTTGTTGGCCATCAGGTTGACGTTGTCGCTGAGGTCCTTCCAGATGCCGGTGACGTCCCGCACCCGTGCCTGACCGCCCAGCTGCCCCTCGGTGCCCACCTCGCGGGCCACCCGCGTCACCTGCTCGGCGAAGTCCGAGAGCTGGTCCACCATCGTGTTCACGGTGGTGACCAGTTCGAGGATCTCGCCCTTCGCGTCGACGGTGATCTTCTTCGACAGGTCGCCCTTGGCGACCGCCGTGGTCACCTCGGCGATGTTGCGCACCTGCGACGTCAGGTTGTTGGCCATGAAGTTGACCGACTGGGTGAGGTCCTTCCAGGTGCCGGACACCCCCTGGACCTCGGCCTGGCCGCCCAGGATGCCCTCGGTGCCGACCTCCCGCGCCACGCGCGTGACCTGCTCGGCGAACGACGACAGCTGGTCGACCATCGTGTTGAGGGTGTTCTTCAGCTCCAGGATCTCGCCCCGGGCGTCCACGTCGATCTTCTGTGACAGGTCGCCGCGCGCCACCGCCGTCGCGACCTGCGCGATGTTGCGGACCTGCGCCGTCAGATTGCCGGCCATGCCGTTGACGGAGTCCGTGAGGTCCCGCCACACGCCGGCCACGCCCGGCACCTGCGCCTGACCGCCGAGCCGGCCGTCCGTACCCACCTCGCGGGCCACGCGCGTGACCTGCTCCGCGAAGGCGGAGAGCTGGTCGACCATCGTGTTGATGGTGTTCTTCAGCTCCAGGATCTCGCCGCGCGCGTCCACGTCGATCTTCTGGGAGAGGTCGCCGCGCGCCACGGCCGTGGTGACCTGGGCGATCTGCCGCACCTGCGACGTCAGGTTGCCCGCCATGAAGTTGACCGAGTCGGTCAGCTCCTTCCAGGTGCCGCTGACGCCGTCCACCCGGGCCTGACCGCCCAGCCGGCCCTCCGTGCCCACGTCCCGCGCCATGCGCGTGACCTGGTCGGCGAACGACGACAGCTGGTCGACCATGGTGTTCACGGTGTTCTTCAGCTGGAGCATCTCGCCGGAGACGTCGACCGTCACCTTCTGCGAGAGATCGCCGTTGGCCACCGCCGTCGTCACCTGGGCGATGTTGCGGACCTGCCCCGTGAGGTTACGGAAAGCGGTGTTCACCGAATCCGTGAGGTCCTTCCACGTCCCCGCCGCACCCGGCACCGCGGCCTGCCCGCCGAGCTCGCCCTCGACACCGATCTCCCGCGCCACGCGCGTGACTTCGGCACCGAACGAGGACAGCTGGTCGACCATCGTGTTGACCGTGTTCTTGAGCTCCAGCATCTCGCCGGAGACATCGACGGTCACCTTCTGCCCCAGGTCGCCGTTGGCCACGGCGGTCGTGACCTGGGCGATGTCCCGCACCTGCGTCGTGACGTTACGGAAGGCCGTGTTCACCGAATCGGTGAGGTCCTTCCACGTCCCCGCCGCGCCCGGCACCTGCGCCTGGCCGCCCAGCCGGCCCTCGGCGCCGACCTCGCTGGCCACCCGCGTCACCTCGTCCGCGAAGGTGCGCAGCGTCTCCGTCATCTGGTTGATCGTCTCGGCCAGCTGGGCGATCTCGCCCCGCGCGCTGACCGTCACCTTCTGCGACAGGTCGCCGTTGGCCACGGCTGTCGTGACCTGCGCGATGCCCCGCACCTGCTCGCTCAGGTTCCCGGCCATGAGGTTGACCGAGTCGGTCAGGTCCTTCCAGACACCCGCGACGCCGGGCACCTGCGCCTGACCGCCCAGCTCGCCCTCGGTACCGACCTCGCGCGCCACGCGCGTGACCTCGGAGGCGAAGGACGAGAGCTGGTCCACCATCGTGTTGACGGTGTTCTTCAGCTCCAGCATCTCCCCGGCCACGTGCACCGTGACCTTCCGGGAGAGGTCGCCCTTGGCGACCGCCGTCGTCACGAGAGCGATGTCACGCACCTGGGCGGTGAGCCGCGACGCCATCGTGTTGACGGAATCCGTGAGGTCCTTCCACGAACCGGACATACCACGCACCCGGGCCTGCCCGCCGAGCTTGCCCTCGGTGCCGACCTCGCTCGCCACCCGCGTCACCTCGTCGGTGAACGCCGACAGCTGGTCCACGAGGCCGTTGACCGTGCGCCCCACCTTGAGGAACTCGCCCCGCAGCGGGTGCGCCGCACCGTCCGCGCCCTGCGAGCGCAGGTCCATCCGCTGCTCCAGGTCGCCCTCGGCCACCGCCGACAGCACCCGGCCCACCTCGGACACCGGCCGCACCAGGTCGTCCACCAGCGCGTTCGACGCGTCGATCGCGGCCGCCCAGGCGCCCTCGCAGGCCCCCACCTCCAGCCGCTCCGTGAGCTTTCCCTCACGGCCCACGACCCTGCGGACCCGCGCCAGCTCCCCCGTCAGCTGCAAGTTCCGGTCCGCGACCTCGTTGAAGACCGCGGCGATCTCGGCCATCACCCCGTCGCCGGAGACCGTCAGCCGCTTCCTGAAGTTTCCGTCGCGCATGGCGGACAGTGCCGTCAGCAGCCTGGTCAAGGCTGCCGTGTCCACTTCCGTCGTCCCATTGGCCCGGGACCGTCCGCCCTTCGCGCGCGTGCTCACGCCCCGCGCCTCCGCGCCAGACTCCACCGTGTCCCTCCCGCAGGGTCGATCATCCTCGTCGGGCTTCCACTTCAATCTTTCCCAGTGTTTCACCCCGGCCCGGCCAGGCCATAACAGTTCGGCAGCATCGCACACGGTCCGCGGGCACTCCGAAGGTGGAATCAGCTCGCACCGGCCTCCGCCCGTGCGGTGAAGGTAAGTAACCTGGCATCCGGCCAGGGCAATGGAGGGGCGCTGCGACATGGGTGAGCAGATCGCCGAGACCTACACGACGAGGAGACCTGTGATCACCGCGCGGGCTGCCGCCACCTTCGAGCCGGTCGGACGCTCGGTCGCCTCCGCCCGCGCCTTCGTCCGGGACACCCTCCAGGGCTGGGGCCATCCCGACATCATCGACGACGCCGTCGTCCTGACCAGCGAGCTCGTCACCAACGCCGTCGTCCATGCCGGCACCGCCGCCGACGTCCTGTGCATGCGCACCGGCACCGGCGTCCGCGTCGAGGTCGCCGACCGCTATCCCGAGCGCGAGGTGCCCCTCCAGAGCTCCGCCCGCCGCATCGGCGGCGTCGACCGCGAAGGCGGCCGCGGCCTGCTGCTGTGCGCCGCCCTGGCCACCCGCTGGGGCGTCGAGTACACGCCCACCCACAAGCAGGTCTGGTTCCAGCTCGACCTGCCCGACCGGCCCGCCGGCACCCGCTCCGCGGGCCCCGCGCTGCCCACCGAGGCCCTGCCCCTGGCCGATCCGCGCGTCCGCGTCGCCGTCGTCCAGCTCGACCGCACCGGCTCCATCAGCGCCTGGAACGACGACGCGGACGCCCTCTTCGGCTTCACCGCCGACCAGGTCGTCGGCAAGCCCCTCACCGACTTCGCCGCCTGGCCGCACACCCCCGGCACCTCCACCGGCATCGCCGAGGCCCTGCGCCTGTCCCGCTGGGAGGGCTCCTACGGGATAAGGGGCGCCGACGGCCGCATCACCCCCGTCTACGCCTCCCACCTGCGCGTCCGTGACAACGAAGGCGCCCCCTCCACCGTCTGCCTGCTGGTGCGCGAGGAGGAGCGGGCCGTCCTCCAGAGCATGCAGCGCACCCCCGCCTCCGACAGCGGCACCACCGACCGGACCACGGTCGACCCCTTCGAGGTCTTCATCGGCTCCCCCGCCCCCGACGACCTCGACGGCCTCCTCCAGCGCACCGTCGAGCGGGCGCGCGACATGCTCGACGGCGACGCCGCCTACCTCCTGCTGGCCACCGACGACGAGACCGAGCTGGAGGTACGGGCCTCCACGGGCCTGCCGTCCGCCCGCCAGCGCTTCGCCCGCGTCCCCGTCGAGGCCGGCACCGGCCGCTACGGCTCCGCCCGCATGCCCGCCGTCCACGAGGACCTCGCCGTCATCCCCGGCGCCGTGCCCCTCCTCGCCGACACCGGCATGCGCTCCGTCGTCACCGTCCCCCTCAAGGTCGAGGGCCGCCTCACGGGCTCCCTGGGCGTCGCCGCCGAGGCCCCGGGCCGCTACAGCAACGAAGAGGCCCTGCGCCTCCAGTTCGCCGCGGACCGCATCGCCCTCGCCGTCGAGCGCGCCCGCCTCAACGAGCTCGAACGGCTCCGCCGCGGCTCCCTGTCCTTCCTCGTCGAGGCCTCCGACCTCCTCGCCGGCACCCTCGACCGCGACCAGACCCTCGCCCTCATGGCGCAGATGACGGTCCCCACCCTGGCCACCTGGTGCGCCGTCTACACCGTCGCCGACCCGGCCTCCGAGCCCGAGCTGTCCTACGTCCTGCACGAGGACGAGGACCGCATCGACGGCCTCAAGACCCTCCTCGGCAAGCTCGCCCCGCCGGACCCGGTGCCCACGCCCGGCGCCCGCGTCTGGACGGCCCCCTCCGAGGCCGCCCAGGCCGCCGCCGTCCGCGGCTCCCTGCGCTCCCTCGGCCTGGCCGGCTCCACCGGCCACCCGGCCGCGCTCAGCACGTCCCTCGCCACGGCGGCGGCCGTGGGCGGCGAGACGGTCGTCCTGCCGCTCGTGGCCCGCAACCGCGTCATCGGCATGCTCACCCTCGGCAAGCCCACCGACGACCACTTCCGCCAGGAAATCCTGGAGCTCGCCGAGGACCTGTCGCGCCGGGCGGCCCTCGCCCTCGACAACGCCCGCCTCTACAGCGAGCGCACGGCCATCAGCCAGTCCCTCCAGCGCAGCCTCCTCCCGCCGGAGCTGCTGCACGTCCCCGGCGTCGAAGTCGACGTCATCTACCGCGCCGCGGGCGAGGGCAACGAGGTCGGCGGCGACTTCTACGACCTCTTCCCGATCCGCGACGGCGCGTACGGCTTCGCCATCGGCGACGTCTGCGGCACGGGCCCGGAGGCCGCGGCGGTCACCGGCCTCGCCCGGCACGCGCTGCGCCTGCTCGCCCGCGAGGGCTACGGCGGCCCGGCCGTCCTGGAGCGCCTGAACGCCGCCATCCTCGACGAGGGCGCCCGCAGCCGCTTCCTGACACTGCTGTACGGCGAGCTGCGGCCGCAGGAGGACGGCAGCGCGGTCCTCAAGGTCGTCTGCGCGGGGCACCCGCTTCCGCTGCGCCTGCGCCAGGACGGCACGGTGGAGGCCGCGGCCGACCCGCAGCCGCTGCTGGGCGTCATGGAGGACCTGGAGCTGTACGAGCAGACGGTCACCCTGGAGCCGGGCGACGTGCTGCTGTGCGTCACGGACGGCGTGACCGAGCGCCGCGAGGGCACGCGCATGCTCGGCGACGACGGCCTCACGGACCTGCTGACGACGTGTACGGGCCTGACGGCGGGTGCGGTGGCCGCGCGGGTGCTGCGGGCGGTCGAGCGCTTCGCCGCCGAGCCCGCGTCGGACGACATGGCGATTCTGGCGATGCGGGTGCCGGAGCTGGAGTTGGAGTGAGTACGGGGCCGGGTTGAACACCGAGCCAGGTTGAACACGGGGCCGGGTGAACACGGAGCCGGGCCGAAAAGAAAGAAGGCCCCCGCCAATTGGCGGGGGCCTTCTTTTATGGAGCCCCAAAACGGAATCGAACCGTTGACCTTCTCCTTACCATGGAGACGCTCTGCCGACTGAGCTATTGGGGCCGGCAACGAGATAAAGCATACCCCATGTTCGTACGCCCTTTTGACCAGGTGAGCGGGGCGCGCGGGTGCGTTGCTCAGGCGGCGCTCGGACGGCCTCAGGCGGCCTCAGGCGGCTTCGGGAACCAGCCCGCCGAGCGCGTTGCAAACGGCTACGACCCGGTGGAGTTCCCGCGGGGTGAGTGCGGGGTCCACAGGCAGGGCCAGGCACTGGTCGGCGGCCCGCTCGGTTTCAGCAAGCCACAACTCCCGCCGGTAGGCGGGCAGTCGGTGCACGGGGGTCTGTACGGGAATGGAGCAGCGCACGCCGCGGGCCCGCAGCGCCCGTGCGAAGGCGTCCCGGTCCGGCCGGCCGTTGCCGGGGATGCGTACGACGTAGGTGCGGTAGCTGTGCTCGATACCGGCGCCCGTGGCGGGCGTCACGACGCCCCTGAGCCGGGCGTTGAGGTAGGCGGCGTTCGCCTGCCTCCGCCGGGTGTGCTCGTCCAGGGGGGCCGCGGGCTCGTGCTCGACGACGATCAGCCCGCGCCGTTCGGCGACGGCGCGCAGGCCGGCCAGGTCGGCGCGGCGGCCGAAGAGGTGAACGGGCATCACTGCGGCGGTGCGGAGCGTGAGGGTCGCGGCGACCGCGGCCGGGTCCAGGCAGAGGCTGTCCGGGTCGATGTCCGCGAACACGGGCGCGGCTCCGGCCCGGCGGACGGCCTCGGCTGCGTCAGCCGGGGCGTATGACGGTACGACGACCTCGTCACCTGCACCGATGCCGGCTGCCGTGAGCGTTTCCACTGTCCCCATGGGGTGAGGATTTCCGCGGGACGTGAACGGGGTGCAAATAAAAAAGCTCCGGTAGCTGAACATAAGTTCAGCTACCGGAGCTTCTAAAATTTGTTCGGCGGCGTCCTACTCTCCCACACGGTCCCCCATGCAGTACCATCGGCGCTGAAAGGCTTAGCTTCCGGGTTCGGAATGTAACCGGGCGTTTCCCTAACGCTATGACCACCGAAACACTATG
>NZ_RBAM01000030.1 GCF_003626645.1 Streptomyces klenkii
CTACTTTAGCGGATTTCCCCGGTGACTCCTAATCGGAGTCCGAGGCCTTCACGATCCGAATTCCGGCACGCCGAAATTCATCCCGTTCAGGGGCCGTGCAGTAGTGAGTGCCGCCGGTGCGGCTCGAGTGGCTGTCTCAGAACCGTCATGGCTCCGTGACAACTCGGAGAACACTACCCATCCGTCAGAGGAGTGTCAACTGGCCGCTGAGCACCCCTCAGCCGGACTCAATCGGGCCCGGTCGGACCTCAGTCGAGGTCGCTCAGCCGTCCGCCGGCGTCCGGCTGGGCGTCCTCCACCCGGCGCAGGAGGCGGGTCAGCATCTCGCCGAGCCGGCCGCGCTCCTCGCCGGAGAGGTCCTGGAGCAGGTCCTCCTCGAAGACCGTGGCCATCCGCATGGCCTCCAGCCACTTGCCGCGGCCTTCCTCCGTAATACCGACGATGACGCGGACACGGTTGCTCTCGTCGCGCTCCCGGGTCACCAGACCCTCCGCGACCATCCGGTCGATGCGGTGGGTCATGGCGGCAGGAGTGAGGCCGAGCCGCTTGGCGAGGTCGCCGGGGCCCAGGCGGTACGGGGCGCCGGCCAGCACGAGGGCCTTGAGGACCTCCCACTCGGCATTGCTGATGCCGAGCTCCGCGGTCTGGCGTCCGTAGGCGACGTTCATCCGCCGGTTGAGGCGGCTGAGCGCCGAGACGACCTTCTCCACCTGGGGGTCAAGGTCCTGGAATTCGCGCTGATAGGCGGCGATCTGTTCGTCGAGGCTCGGCTCGGAGGCGCCGGGGGTGTCAGCCATGCCCGGCAGTATGACACGAACCGATTCGCACTAAAGCCCTTCGCCATGTACTCTTTAGCTTCGAACTTTACTGTTGAAGTCTTCAGGCTTGGACAGTCCCGCCCCTCAACCACGACCTAGGAAGGTGAGTGTGACCACCGCGATGGGCGCAGCTCTGCGCCGGATCCAGCTGGGGAACGCCCTGAGTGCGTTCGGCAACGGCTTCACCGTCCCGTTCCTGTTCATCTATGTGTCGCAGGTACGGGACCTCGGAGCGAGCACCGCAGGCCTGGTGCTCATGACGTTCGCCGTGTCCGCGCTCGTCGTGCTCCCCTTCGTCGGCCGGGTCATCGACCGGCGGGGTCCGCTGCCTGTCGCCGTCGCCGGTACGGTCGCCGCCGCAGCCGGGTCGATGGGGATGGGGCTGGCGTCCACCGAGTCGATGGTCTTCGCCGCGGCCGCGGCGCTGGGTGCCGGCATCGCGGTGATCCAGCCGACGCTCGCCACGATGATCGTCTGGTGCTCGACGCCGACGACCCGGTCGCGCGCGTTCGCGATGCAGTTCTTCCTGAACAACCTCGGCCTCGGCCTCGGCGGTCTGCTCGGTGGGCAGCTCGTGGACACCTCGGACCCGGGCAGCTTCGTGCGGCTCTTCTCGATCGAGGCGGCGATGTTCCTGGTGCTGGGTGTCGCCGTGGCGACCGTGCGGCTGCCGAAGGCGCCCAGGGTCGAGGACGCGGTCCCGACGGACGAGGGTGCCAAGGGCGGCTGGCGGACGCTGCTGGGTGACCGGGCCATGGTGCAGCTGTGCGTCCTGGGCTTCGTGATGTTCTTCGCCTGCTACGGACAGTTCGAGTCGGGCCTGGCGGCCTTCGCGGTCGAGGTCACCCGCATCTCGCCCGCGACGCTCGGTATCGCGCTCGCCGCCAACACCGCGGCGATCGTGCTGGCGCAGTTCGTCGTCCTCAAGCTGGTCGAGGGGCACCGGCGCAGCCGGGTCATGGCGCTCGTGGGTCTCATCTGGACCGTTGCGTGGGTGGCCGCGGGGATCTCCGGGCTCGTTCCGGGGGCGCACGGTGTGGCGACCGCGCTGCTGATCTCCACGTACGCGCTCTTCGGCATCGGTGAGTCGATGCTGTCGCCGACGGTGGCGCCGCTGGTGGCGGACCTGGCGCCGGCCCGGCTGGTCGGTCAGTACAACTCGGCGTTCGCGCTCGTGAAGCAGCTGGCGCTGGCGATCGGGCCGGCCGTGGGCGGTCTGATGGCCGGTGGCGGCCTGTACGTGGCGTACATAGCCATGGTGATCGCCTGCTCCCTGCTCATCACGACCCTGGCGCTGCGGCTGGGCCGCCGGCTCACCCCGGCGCAGGACAATCCGCTGGTGACGCGTGCACAGCGCCGCCCGGCGAAGGCCGAAGCGGAGACGGAGACGGAAGCGCAGACGAGCGAGCGCACCGCCGTACACGTCTGACACACGTATGCATATAAGAGGAGAGGGAGGGCGCCCCGGGCGCCCTCCCTCTCCTGCGTCACCCGTGCCCCGCCGGCAAAGCGAACTCGCACCAGACGGCCTTCCCGCCGCCGGGTGTGCGCCGTGAGCCCCAGGACGAGGCGATCGTGGCGATGATCGAGATGCCGCGCCCCGCCTCGTCGGCCGGCTCGGCGCGGCGGCGCCGCGGGAGGTGGTCGTCGCCGTCGGTGACCTCGATGATCAGCCGGCGGTCGGTGCGGCGCAGGCGCAGCCGCATGGGCGGTGTGCCGTGCTGGAGGGAGTTGGCGACGAGCTCGCTCGCGGCGAGGACGCCCAGGTCCCGCAGCTCGGTCGGGAAGCGCCAGCTGACGAGGACGCCCGAGGCGAAGGCGCGGGCCCGGGGAGCGGCCTCGATGCCGCCGAGGAGCTCCAGGGCGGCGTTGTGGAAGAGCTCGGCGTCGTGGCCGGTGCGCGCGGGGTGCTGGAGGACGAGGACGGCGACGTCGTCGTCGTGGTCGGCGGTCACGCCGAGGGCGCGGATCAGGCGGTCGCACATGACCTGGGGTGATCCGGTGGCGCCGGCGAAGGCGCGCTCCAGGGCGGCGACGCCTTCGTCGATGTCCTCGGTGCGGCGCTCGACGAGGCCGTCCGTGTAGAGCACGGCGCTGGAGCCGGGGCCCAGCGGCATGGTGCCGGAGGTGTGCATCCAGCCGCCGGTGCCGAGCGGCGGGCCGGTGGGTTCGGCGGCGCGGCGGACGGTGCCGTCGGGGTCGCGGACGAGGATCGGAAGGTGGCCGGCGGAGGCGTAGACCAGGCGGCCCTCGTTGGGGTCGTGGACGGCGTAGATGCAGGTGGCGATCTGGGTCGCGTCGATCTCGCCGGCGAGGCCGTCGAGGAGCTGGAGGACCTCGTGGGGCGGCAGGTCGAGGCGGGCGTAGGCCCGTACGGCGGTGCGGAGCTGGCCCATGACGGCGGCGGCGCGCACGCCGCGGCCCATGACGTCGCCGATGACGAGGGCGGTGCGGCCGGCGCCGAGGGTGATGACGTCGTACCAGTCACCGCCTACGGCGGTGTCCTTTCCGCCGGGCTGGTAGGTGGCGGCGACGCGCAGGTCGTCGGGCTGTTCGAGCTCCTGCGGGAGGAGGCTGCGCTGGAGGGTGACGGCGGCCTCGCGCTGGCGGCGCTCGCTGGCGCGCAGCCGCTCGGCGGCCTCGACCTGGTCGGTGACGTCCGCGGCGAAGACGAGGACGCCGGGCTGCCCGGCCTCGGGGGCGCCGACTTCGATCGGGGAGCAGGTGAACGTGTAGTAGCCGCTGCGGGGGCGGCTTTCGGCGTCGGCAGCCGCGGGGGCGGGCGCCTGGTGCGGGACGTCGGCCACGGGGGCGCCGTCACCCGGGGCGGGTGGAGCGGGACGGGGCGCGGCGATGTTCGTCGCGGCGTTGATGTCGGCGGTGACGCGGCGGGACTTGACCGTACGGGGCCGGCGGCTGCGCAGGACCTGGTCCATGAGGGGGAGCAGGCCGAGCTCGGTGAGCTCGGGGAGGGCTTCGCGGGCGGAGGCGCCGGGGGTGCGGGGGCCGAAGAGGGCGGCGTAGGCGTCGTTGACGTAGGCGATGCGGTGCTCGGGGCCGTAGACGACGGCGACGAGGGCCGGGACCTTGCCGAGCGTGTCGTGGACGGAGAGGCCGTCGAGGGTCGGGACGGGGCCGTCCGGTGCGGGGGCCGCGGGCGGGGTGGCCTCTGCGCGGGCGGCGGGCACGGAGCCGCCGGCCGCGGGCGGTGCGGGGGCGGCGGTGCGGTCCTTGCGGTCGGCGCGCGCCGCGGCTCGGCGCTGTGTGCCGGGGAGCCGGGCGCTCCAGCGGGTGAAGTTCACAGAGGATTACCTCGCGGAGTCGTTCCGGACCAGCTCGGCGACGTGGCGTGGCCGATCCGCGTGCCCGGCGCGGGGCCGCGGTTGGCGGTGCGGGGGACTGCCCCCGGGGGAATGCAGCAAACGTCCGAATCCTCGTAATTGTTACTCTTCGCAGGTACGAGCCCACCCATGGTCACACGACCAGTGTGGCCGACCGGACTGACATCCGTCAGACGTCGGCCTCTCCGGGGGAGTTCCCGGCTCCGCCACAGGGCCCATGACCTGCTTCAACTCGCTTCCGGGTGACGTCCCGTGTCTGCGGCGAGTTCGAATTCGGCCCGGGGGTTTTCGAGCGAGCCGAGGGAGACGATCTCGCGTTTGAAGAGGCCCGTGAGGGTCCACTCGGCGAGGACGCGGGCCTTGCGGTTGAAGGTGGGGATCCTGCTGAGGTGGTAGGCGCGGTGCATGAACCAGGCGGGATAGCCCTTGATCTTCCTGCCGTAGATGTGGGCGACGCCCTTGTGGAGGCCCAGGGAGGCCACGGAGCCGACGTACTTGTGCCGGTAGTCCTTGAGGGGCTTGCCGCGCAGGGAGGCGAGCACGTTCTGAGCGAGGACCTTGGCCTGGCGGACGGCGTGCTGGGCGTTGGGCGCGCACACGGCGTCGGGGGCGTCCGAGGTGAGGTCGGGGACGGCCGCCGCGTCGCCGGCGCCCCAGGCGTGCTCGACGCCGTCCACGGTGAGGGCCGCGGTGCACTTGAGGCGGCCGTGGCTGTTGAGGGGGAGGTCGGTGGCGGCGAGCACCGGGTGGGCCTTGACGCCCGCGGTCCAGACGAGGGTGCGCGTGGGGAAGCGCGAGCCGTCGCTGAGGACGGCGACGCGGTCCGTGCAGGAGTCCAGGCGGGTGTCCAGGCGGACGTCGATGTTGCGCCCGCGCAGCTCGCGCAGTGCGTAGCGGCCCATCTCCTCCCCCACTTCGGGGAGGATCCGGCCGGTGGCTTCGACGAGGACGAACCGCAGGTCCTCGGGTTCGAGGTTGTGGTAGTACCGGGCGGCGTAGCGGGCCATGTCCTCGAGTTCGGCGAGGGCCTCCACTCCCGCGTAGCCGCCGCCGACGAAGACGAAGGTCAGGGCCGCGTCGCGGACGGCGGGGTCGCGGGTGGAGGAGGCGATGTCCATCTGTTCGAGCACGTGGTTGCGCAGGCCGATGGCCTCCTCGACGGTCTTGAAGCCGATGCCGTACTCGGCGAGACCGGGGACGGGCAGCGTGCGCGAGACGGAGCCGGGCGCGAGGACCAGCTCGTCGTAGTGGATCTGGACGGCTCCGGTGCCCTCCTCGTGCGTGGCGAGGGTTTTGATGGCGGCGGCGCGCTTGGCGTGGTCGATGGACTTGACCTCGCCGATGACGACCTGGCACTTGTCGAGCGTGCGGCGCAGGGGGACGACCACGTGGCGCGGGGAGATGGAGCCGGCCGCGGCCTCGGGGAGGAAGGGCTGGTACGTCATGTACGGCTCGGGGTCGATCACGATGACGATCGCCTCGCCGCGCCTGAGCTTCCGCTGCAAGCGCAGGGCGGTGTACATCCCGACGTAGCCGCCGCCGACCACCAGAATGCGCGCCGGTTCCTTCGCCAAGGCCACTCCTCAGTCGTCGAGGTCCGCGAGCACAGCTCCTTCCCCATGACGCACCCCCGGCCGGAGTTTGTCCACAGGCCGTGCGAAATGTATGACCGACGGCGGAGCTGATCCCTCCATGGGGGGCGCACCGGTTCGAGAGACAGGTGCGCAGGTCAGGGTGGATGCGGTGGGGTTGTGGGGTGGTGCAGAATCGGTGCGGAGGGGGGAAGTACTCCAATCGGGGATGCCCGGTGCGGAACTACCCCTTCTTTCTTGACCTGGGCTCAACTATGTTCGTACTCCGTCGGGGTGTCAGAGACGTGCCCCGGCAGTCAGGGCGGGGAGTCTCCGGGGGGAGACGTCATAACCGGGGGAACACATATGCATATGCAGGGCTCTCATTGGTCGACCGCTGTCGCGCCGTCAGAGGCGGGCGGTGGCCGCAGCACGCCGTTGCGCGTGGACGCCCAGCGCAATCTCGAGCACGTACTGCGCGCGGCCCGCGAAGTCTTCGGCGAGCTGGGCTACGGCGCGCCGATGGAGGACGTGGCGCGCCGCGCCCGCGTCGGCGTGGGGACGGTCTACCGCCGCTTCCCGAGCAAGGACGTCCTCGTCCGGCGGATAGCCGAGGAGGAGACCGCCCGGCTGACCGAGCAGGCGCGCACGGCGCTCGGTCAGGAGGACGAGCCGTGGTCGGCGCTCTCGCGCTTCCTGCGCACGTCGGTGGCGTCCGGCGCGGGCAGGCTGCTGCCGCCGCAGGTGCTGCGGGTCGGCGTCGACGCCGAGAACGAGGAGATCGAGGCGCGCGTGCCGCAGCAGCGGCAGCCGGGCGCCACGGGCGGCCAGCTGCACGAGCTGCGGCTGGTCGAGCAGCGGCCGGCTCCGGTCGCCGAGCGGCACGACGCTGGCGCCGCGGCGCTGCTGGAGGTCGTCGGGCGGCTTGTGGAGCGGGCGCGGGCGGCGGGCCAGCTGCGGCCGGACGTGACGGTGGCCGATGTGCTGCTGGTGATAGCGACGGCCGCGCCGTCGCTGCCGGACGCGGTGCAGCAGGCGGCGGCGTCCTCGCGGCTGCTGGACATCCTGCTGGAGGGGCTGCGCTCGCGGCCGACCGAGTAAGTCTCCGGGGGCGCGTTGCTGCGGCTCGCTTCGGCAGCGCACCCGCGTAGCTCACTGCGGGCAGCGCGCTTGCATGGCTCGCTCCTCGTAGTTCGTTTCCGTAGCTCGTTTCTGTGACGGGCGCGCCCGGTACGGCTTCGCAGGCCGTCCGGGCGCATCCGGAATCCTCTTCCCCGTTCGGGTGACATCCAGTGCTCCATGCGGCAGAAGTCGCCCCGGACGAGTGGTTGCTGCCCATCGCGTGCCAGTGACGGCCATGCCCTGTGCCACGCTGTGCCGGTGTTCGGGTGTACCGGCATGTACAGGGGCCTGCGCTATGGGTGTTGACGGGCAGGAAGAATCGAGCGGGAACGAGAAGGCGGACAGACCGCCCTCGCCCCGGTCCTCCGGAGAGGGGCGTCCCGCGGCGCCCAGTGTGCCGCAGCAGCGCAGGCGCAAGCACCGCAGGACGGATGCTGCCGCCGAAGCGCCCCTGACGGACAGCCAGCTGGTGGCCCGGATGCGGGCCGGCGAGAGCGATGCGTACGAGGAGCTCTACCGCCGTCACGCCCCCGCGGTCCGCCGCTACGCCCGCAGTTGCTGCCGCGACAACCACACCGCGGACGACCTCACCAATGAGGTCTTCGCGAGCACCCTGCAAGCGGTGCGGGGCGGCGCGGGGCCGGAGACGTCGGTGCGCGCCTATCTGCTCACCACGGTGCGGCGGGTCGCGGCCTTGTGGGGCAAGAGCGCCAAGCGGGAGCAGCTCGTCGAGGACTTCGCGGAGTTCGCCTCGTCGGCCGAGCAGCTACCGGCCGGTGCGGGGGACGGGGAGACGTCCGGCCTGGGCGCGGACGTGCTGGCCATGCAGGAGGCCGAGCACTCCCTGGCCGTGAAGGCGTTCCGCAGTCTGCCGCCGCGGTGGCAGACGGTGCTGTGGCACACCACGGTCGAGGAGGAGTCGCCGAGCGAGGTCGCGCCGCTGCTGGGGCTGACGGCCAACGCGACGGCGGTGCTCGCGCACCGGGCGCGCGAGGGGCTCAAGCAGGCGTATCTCCAGGCCCATGTGAGCTCTTCGCTGACGGCGGGCGGCGACTGCGCCCGCTATGCGGACCGGCTCGGCGCGTATGCCCGGGGCGGGCTGCGGATGCGGGCCGAGCGGGGTCTGCGCAGGCACCTGGAGAGCTGCGCGCGGTGCCGTACGGCGGCGCTGGAGGTCGCGGATGTCAATGAGCGGCTGCGGGCGCTGCTGCCGGTGGCGGTCATCGGCTGGTTCGCCGCAGGGTTCTCCGCCAAGGCAGCTGCGGGCCTGGCGGCGGGGGCGGCGGCCGGGGCCGGCACGGCGGCGGGAGCCGGCGTCGCTGCTGCGAGCGGTGGGACTGCCGGGGCTGCTGGTTCGGGGGCGGGAGCGGGTGGTGCGTCCGGCGGGAGCGCCGGCGGTGGGGCCGGTGGCTCCGGGAGCAGTGCTGCGAGCCATGGCCTGGGGGCGCCCGCGAAGATCGGCATCATCGGCGGTGTGGTGGCCGCGGCCGGAGCGGCCGTCGCGTACGCACTGATCGGCTCGTCCGCGCCGGCCCCGACGCCGCAGGCCGAGGCCTCCAAGGCGCCCGTGGCGACGCCCCGGCCGACGCCCGTGCCGCAGCGGAGCCACTCCCCCGGCCCGTCGCCGACGCCCTCGCCGGTTCGCTCGGTGCCGGCGCCCCGGGCGAAGGCGCCCGTCGCGGCGCCCACCCGGCCCGCCGCCGCGGCATCCGCGGTCCCGGTCCGCGCCGCGTTGCCCAAACCGCGGCCGAAGCCGTCGCCGCCTCCCGCGCCGCCCGTCCACCGGCCTGCGCCCTCGCCGTCTCCGTCCCCCTCGCCGTCGCCTTCGCCCACCCCGTCGCCCCCGCCCCGGCCGCCCGCCGTCTACCAGCTCGCCCAGCTCTCGTACGCGGGCGCCGGCGACGGCACGAAGCCGGAGGTGCGGCTGGGCGTGCACAGCTGGCTGTGGCAGCGGTACGGCCTGCGGGTCGGCGGCGTCACGTACGGAAACGGCGTGAGCGTGCACGCGCCCTCGGCCGTCACCATCGAGCTGAACCGGCCCTGTACAGCCTTCAGCGCCCTCGTGGGCGTCGACGACATGTCGATGGGGCTCGGTGCCGCGCAGTTCTCCGTCTACGGCGACGGCGTGCCGCTGTGGCGTTCCGGCGTGGTGCAGGGCGGGGAGCCGGCGGTGCCGGTGTACGTGCCGCTCTCCGGCCATCGCACGATCCGGCTGACGGTGCAGCCGCGGCACGGCATGGGGTGGACGGCGGTGTCGGACTGGGCGCGGTCGTGGATCTCCTGCGGGTGACCGGCTCGGCTTCTCTCATAGAGGCGGGCCGGGTGCCACCCCGCCCGCCACCGCCCGCTGGCGCGGTGCCGCCGAGCCGGTCCAGCACGTGCCGCGCCGGGCCAGCAGGCGCCGCAGCCACACCTCGGTGGAGACGAGCTCCGCGAGGCCGTCCAGGGGCAGCGCACGGCCGTTCGCGGCCCCGTGCAGCGCCGCGCGGACGACGCGGGCCTCCACGAGTCCGGCGTCGGCGAGCAGCGGGGCCTCGAAGAGCTCCAGCAGCGGGCCGGCAGAGGCCCGCAGGCCCGCCCGTACGGCTGCCGCGTGCGCGGCGTGCGACGTGGCGCCCCAGCCCGGGGGCAGGTCGCGCACGCCCGCCCCGGCGAGGACGGCGCGCAGGACCGCGGCGCGCGCCCCCGGCTGCACCCGGAGCGCCTCGGGGAGCGAGCGGCAGGCCCGTACGACTTCGTTGTCGAGGAAGGGGGCGTGGAGGCGCTGGCTGCGGACCTCGGCGGCCTGTTCGAGGATGCGGTGGTCGGCGGCGTGCCGGGCGAGGGCGGCGGCCGCGCGGCGCTCCCCGGGGCGTTGCGCGAGGCCTTGGGGGCGGACGGCCGCGGCCTGGAGACGAACCGATACTTCGGCCAGAGCTTCACCCGTGAGCCAGCGGGCGGCGGGCCCGGGCCGGCACCACGTGAGGGCGGCGAGGGACGCGTCGACGGCCCCGCCCACGCCGGCCGGGAGGGCCTGGCCCGGGGTGTCGTCCACGACGGGGAAGGCCGTGGCCCGTAGCTGCCCGGCGGCCGCTTCGAGGCCTTCTCTGTAGGACGTACGGGCCAGCCGGCGGGCCGCCCGGTAGACGGTGAAGGGGATGACGAGGGCCTGTGCGGAGGCCCGGTCGGCGCGGGCGAGCGCGGAGACGGGCCGCAGCAGGTGGCGTCGGCGGCGGTCCATCAGGAGGTCGGCGAGGCGCGCCGGGTGGGCGTCGAGGACCTGGCGGGCGCCGTGTCCGACGAGGTGGTCCGCGCCGCCCGCGGCGAGGCGGTGCCGGTGGCGTTCGGCGGTGATGAGGGAGGGGCCCGGTTCGTCGGTCAGGGGGCCGCCTGCGAGGTCCGCGTAGGGCAGGGCTTCCTCGCCCGCGGCGACGACGATGTGGCGCAGCCGGGGGTTGGCGGCGATGGCGTGGGCGCGTTCGAGTTCGGCCTGGCGGACGCGGCTGTCGTCGGTGACAAGGTCGTTGAAGGTGACGGCGAGCAGCCGTCCGCCGCCGCCGGTGCCGTGGCCCAGGGGGGTGCCGGGCAGGCCTGGCAGGCCGGCGGCGAGCAGCGCCAGGGTGGCGGAGGCGCTGCCTCCGGAGAGGTCGGCGCCGACGCCGGGGGCGGGGCCGCCGCGGGCGGCGCGGCGGTGGGCAGGGCCCATGCCGGGCACGGGGCCGGGGTCGAGGCCGCTGAAACCGGGGTCGGGGGCGTGCCGCGGGGCGGCGAGGCGGGTGCGTACGGCTTCGACGAGGGCGTTCCTTATGTCCTCGACGGCCTTGTCGGGCGGCAGTTGGGCGGCGGAGACGGCGAGCGACGCCGTCGGTTCGTAGCCGGTGATATCGCGGGCGCCGTCGCGCAGGACGAGGGCGTGCCCGGGCGGCACCCGCCGTACGCCCTTGTAGGGCGTGCCGTCGGCGAGTGCTTCCGGGGAGTCGGGGCAGGCGAGGAGGGCGGCGAGGTGGCCGATGTCGAGCTGGGCCTCGATGAGGTCGGCGAGGGGCAGGGCGGCGGTGGCGTAGGCGGTGCCGCCGGCCCAGGCGGTGTGGAAGACGGGCCGGGCGCCGGCCAGGTCGCCCACGACGGTGGTGCGGCGGCCCACTTGGGCGACGGCGGTGTAGCTGCCGGGCCAGGCGGTGAGGTGGCGCAGGGCGCCTCCGCGGGCGGCGACGAGCCCGGCGCGCAGTTGCTCGTCGCCGGCGCCGCAGCGGCCGAGGACGGCGAGGCGGGTGAGGGGATCGAGCTGGACGACGCGGACCTCGTCGGGACGCCAGTCGCCGACGGCCCACAGGGGGGCCGGATCGCCCCACAGGAGCTGGGCGCCGACGGGGTGAACGGTCGGTGCGTCGAAGTCGCCGTGATCGCCGTAGGCGCCGGGGGGTGCGGCATGTTGTTGCACGGTCCCCGAGGTGGTGCTGCTCCACCCCACCACCCAGCGCATGACGCCTCCACAGGCTGTGGACAACCGACGTGGACAACGAACCTGGACAACAAGCGTTAACGACGAACGTTTACGACGCACGTTTACAACGAACGCGACGACTGACCGAGCGGCAACTGACCGAGCGCCGCGACACATCATGCACAGGAGTCCGCCGGTTGCCACAACGAGACCACCACGAACGAGGCAACACGCCGGTCGCGCCTTTCGCCCCAACTCACGTCATTGCGGAGCGAAATGGCGTGCCGTCGCGCCGTGCGCAGACGACTGTGCGTACGCAACCGCCATGCTGTCACGTACGGAGGGATAAGAGGCCCACGCGCGCGTGCGACGCGCCAAGGACGTATCCCCGAAGGGCAGTAGGGCGGCGGTGGGCGGCTGCCCGTACGGTCGGTCAGGCGGCCGGGCGCAGCGTTCCGGACGGCGCTATCCGGCCAAACTCGGGACGGTGCGGCCATGGGGGCGCACTCGCCCGGTGCTTCGACCCACGCGTCACGGTCCGGGAGGCGGTCAGCCGCCTCCCGGACCGGTCCGCCGCCCGCGGGGAATGAGGCGGCGGCTTCCCCCAGCCCACTGGATCCAGTGCAGCGGGCCAACCCACGCAACTCCCATGGAAGCGCTCCCTTGATGGCGCGGATAGAGCGCACGGCGGGCGCACAGCCACACACAACCGGAGCACGTGCCCCTCGGTGCACGTCCGCACGGACCAGAATCTCGCCATCCGGGACACCACCTCTTAACGGTCGGGATGCGGGGAACTACGCTGGGTTTACGAATGCCCCGCGCCTATGCCGGGGCGGGCGTCGCGTCGTCGAGGGGTGCGCATGTCCAGGGAGCCACGCGGGCCGAACGAGAAGCTCGGCACCGTCCTCGCCCTCGCCGGGATCAGCAACGCCGGTCTCGCGCGCAGGGTCAACGACCTCGGTGCGCAGCGCGGATTGACGCTTCGCTATGACAAGACGTCCGTCGCGCGCTGGGTCTCGAAGGGCATGGTGCCCCAGGGAGCGGCGCCCCATCTGATCGCCGCGGCGATCGCCGGCAAGCTCGGCCGGCCCGTCCCGCTGCACGAGATCGGCCTCGCGGACGCGGATCCGGCGCCGGAGGTCGGGCTCTCCTTTCCGCGCGATGTCGGCCAGGCCGTGCGCTCCGCGACGGAGCTGTACAGGCTGGATCTCGCCGGTCGCCGAGGGGGTGGCGGCATCTGGCAGAGCCTGGCCGGATCCTTCTCCGTCAGCGCGTACGCGACGCCTGCCTCCCGGTGGCTGATAACGCCCGCCGACAGCTCGGTCGCGCGCGAGGCCCACACGGCGGCCGGCGAGGCCGAGGGCGGGGGCGGCCCGGACGGCGCCATACCGCAGCGTGTGGGCCACAGTGACGTCAGCAAGCTGCGGGAGGCCGCGGAGGACGCGCGCCGCTGGGACTCCAAGTACGGCGGGGGCGACTGGCGTTCGTCGATGGTCCCCGAGTGCCTGCGGGTCGACGCGGCGCCCCTGCTGCTCGGTTCGTACAGCGACGAGGTGGGCCGCTCGCTCTTCGGCGCCACCGCGGAGCTGACCCGGCTGGCCGGCTGGATGGCCTTCGACACCGGCCAGCAGGAGGCCGCGCAGCGCTACTACATCCAGGCCCTGCGGCTCGCCCGCGCGGCCGCCGACGTGCCGCTGGGCGGCTACGTGCTCGCCTCGATGAGCCTGCAAGCCACGTACCGCGGCTTCGCCGACGAGGGCGTCGACCTGGCGCAGGCCGCCCTTGAGCGCAACCGCGGCCTGGCCACCGCCCGCACCATGAGCTTCTTCCGCCTGGTGGAGGCCCGGGCCCAGGCCAAGGCCGGGGACGCACCCGCGTGCGGTGCCGCGCTGAAGGCCGCCGAGGGCTGGCTGGAGCGGGCCCGTACGGGAGATCCGGACCCGTCCTGGCTCGACTTCTACAGCCACGAGCGGTTCGCGGCGGATGCCGCCGAGTGCTACCGCGACCTGCGCATGCCCCGGCAGGTGCAGCGCTTCACGGAGCAGGCGCTGGCCCGTCCGACGGAGGAGTTCGTCCGCTCGCACGGGCTGCGGCTCGTGGTGTCCGCCGTCGCCGAGCTGGAGTCCGGCAATCTGGACGCGGCCTGCGCGGCCGGCACGCGGGCCGTGGAGGTCGCGGGCCGGATCTCCTCGGCGCGCACCACGGAGTACGTCCGCGACCTGCTGCACCGGCTGGAGCCGTACGGGGACGAGCCGCGGGTGATGGAGCTGCGGGAGAGGGCGCGGCCGCTGCTGGTGTCGCTGGCGTGAGGGTGGTGCCGGCGTCATCGGCGTGAGGGGTGGTGCCGGCGCGCGGGGGGCCGTCGGCGCGAGCGCGTGATCAGTTCTCTCCCCGGTCTCCTGTCCGATCTTTCCCGATCCCCTGTCTGACCTGGGTTTCGACCGGATGTCAGTGGCGCAGGTCATGATGGGGGGCGTGGGTGAGGCGCCGAGGGGTCCCGGATGCCCGGTCGCGGGTGTGCCGGCAGGCGCGGGGAGGTGACGTGGTGAGGGCGTACGACTGCGATGTGCTGGTGGTCGGCGGCGGCATCGTGGGCCTGTCGACGGCTTACGCGATCACGCGCGCCCGGCCGGGTACGAGCGTCGTGGTGCTGGAGAAGGAGCCCGGTCCCGCGCTGCACCAGACCGGGCGCAACAGCGGGGTGATCCACAGCGGGATCTACTACCGCCCGGGGTCGTTGAAGGCGCGGTTCGCGGTGCGGGGCGCGGCGGAGATGGTGAAGTTCTGCGCCGAGCACGGCCTGCCGCACGAGGTCAGCGGCAAGCTGATCGTGGCCACGGACCAGGCGGAGCTGCCGCGGCTGCACGCCCTCGTCCAGCGCGGCCGGGAGAACGGCGTGCCGGTGCGCGAGCTCGGCCCCGCCCAGATAGCCGAGTACGAGCCGCACGTCCGCGGCACGGGGGCCATCCACGTCGGCTCGACGGGCGTGTGCGACTACGGCGCGGTGGCGCGCTGCCTGGCCCGTCTGGCGGAGGACGCGGGGGCCTCCGTGCGGTACGGGGCGGAGGCGCGCGTGATCGGGCGGCGCGGTGCGGCGGTCGCGGTGCGCACGGGGCTCGGCGAGGTGCTGCGCGCCCGCGCGCTGGTCAATTGCGCGGGGCTGCACAGCGACCGCGTCGCGCGGCTCGCGGGCGACGACCCCGGCGTGCGGATCGTCCCCTTCCGCGGGGAGTACTTCGAGCTGGTCCCGGAGCGTGCGGAGCTGGTGCGCGGCCTGGTCTATCCGGTGCCGGACCCGGCGTTCCCGTTCCTGGGCGTCCATCTCACGCGGGGCATCGACGGCACGGTCCACCTGGGGCCGAACGCGGTCCCGGCGCTCGCCCGCGAGGGCTACGGACCGCTGACGGTGCGCCCCGGCGAGCTGGCGGGGACGGTGGGCTGGCCCGGCTCCTGGCAGCTCGCCCGGCGCCACTGGCGCTACGGCGCCGGGGAGGTGCGGCGCTCGCTGTCCAAGCGCGCCTTCACGGAGGCTGCGCGCCGCCTGCTGCCGGAGGTGACGGCGGAGGACCTGATACCGGCCCCGTCGGGGGTGCGGGCGCAGGCGGTGCTGCGGGACGGCACGCTCGTGGACGACTTCCTGTTCGCGGAGTCGCCGCGGATGGTGCACGTGCTGAACGCGCCTTCCCCGGCGGCGACGGCCGCGCTGCCGATCGGGCGGGAGGTGGCGCGGCGGGCCCTGCGGGCGGTGGACACCCTCTGACCTGCGGAAAGTGAAAGCCTCGGGCTAGTTTCCGTACGCCCGTAGAATTGAAGGACTGTGTCCGAGAACCACGCTTCCCCCTCAGCCCCCGCGACCGCCGGCGAGCAGTCCGGCGCTCCGGCCGCCGAGGCGACCACCGCTTCTCCGGCCGCCGCTTCCTCAGCCGCTGCTTCTTCGGCCGCTGCGCAGCAGGCCCGTGGCCGTCGCGAGCCGATGTTCCCCGACGGTCCGGCGCCGGATCCGGCGGGCTCGCATCACGAGCGGCGCATCCGCTCGTTCCAGCCGCGCCGCAGCCGGGTCACGACCGGCCAGGGTGAGGCCCTGCGCCGCCTGTGGCCCAAGTGGGGCCTCGACATCGACGGCCTGAGCAAGCTGGACCTCGGCGAGCTCTTCGGCGACCCTGAGCTGCCCGTCGTGCTGGAGATCGGCTTCGGCATGGGCGAGGCGACGGCCAAGATGGCCGCGGCCGACCTGGGCACGGGCATCCTCGCCTGCGACGTGCACACCCCCGGCCAGGGCAACCTCCTCGGCCTGGCCGAGCGGAACGGCCTGGACAACGTCCGGGTCGCCAACGGCGACGCGATCATCCTGCTCCGCGAGATGCTCGTCCCGGACTCCCTCGCGGGCCTGCGCGTCTACTTCCCGGACCCGTGGCCCAAGAAGCGGCACCACAAGCGCCGGCTGATCCAGCCGGAGTTCCTGGCGCTGGCGGCCACGCGCATGGCCCCGGGCGCGCTGCTGCACTGTGCGACGGACTGGGAGCCGTACGCGGAGCAGATGCTGGAGGTGCTCTCCGCGGCGCCGGACTTCGAGAACACCCAGTCCGACGGCGGCTTCGCGCCCCGTCCGGACTTCCGGCCGCTGACCCGGTTCGAGGGGCAGGGGCTGGACAAGGGGCACGTGGTCCACGACCTGCTGTTCCGCCGCAAGGCACACTGATCGCATCGCACTGACGCCCTGCCGTACTGACGCCCTGCCGCTCTGACGCGCGCCGGCAGGCGGCAGGAGGGCCGGGCCCCGGAATTTCGGGGCCGCCCCGGCATCCCTTGGTTAGGGTCGTCGAGTGCATGAGTCCCCAACCCACCAGCAGCCTGCAGCCGGGCCGGCGCCCGCCTCCGGTCAGCAGCCGAACTTCCCCGCGATGCCCGCCCCCGCGGGCTGGCGCTACAAACCGCGCCGCGCCCTGTGGGACAACAAGGCGGTGCGCGCCGGCGCGCTGATCCTGCTCCTGGCCCTGTGCGGCCTGGTGATCCTCGCCCTGGTGCGGGAGCAGACCGGCACCGAGGGGTTCCTGGTGGGGCTCGGCCTGGCCGTCCTGCCCGTGCCGCTGCTGGTGGCGGCGTTCCGCTGGATGGACCGCGTCGAGCCGAAGCCCTGGAAGAACCTGGTCTTCGCCTTCTCGTGGGGCGCGTGCGCGGCCACGCTGATGGCCATCATCGCCAACGGCTACGCCACCGAGTGGCTGCTCAGCTCCGTCGACCTCGCGCAGCGCCCGGAGGCCGACAAGTGGGGGGCGACGTTCGTCGCGCCCGTGGTGGAGGAGACCGGCAAGGCGGCCGCGGTGCTGCTGCTCTACCTCTTCCGGCGCCGGGACTTCAACAACACCGTCGACGGCGTGGTGATCGCGGGCATCACGGCCACGGGCTTCGCGTTCACCGAGAACATCCTCTACCTGGGCAACGCCTTCGCCACCGACCTGAGCTTCGGCCACGAAGGCGTGCCGGCGGCCACGGTGGCCACCTTCTTCATGCGCGTGCTGATGTCGCCGTTCGCCCACCCGCTCTTCACCACGATGACGGGCCTCGGCTTCGGCATCGCGGCCACCCTGGCCCCGCGCCGCAAGGTGCTCCGCGTCCTCATCCCCCTCGCGGGCCTGCTCACCGCGATGGTCCTGCACTCCGTCTGGAACGGCTCGGCCAGCCTGTCGCCCCTGGCCTTCCTCGCGGTCTACGCCCTCTTCATGGTGCCCGTCTTCGGCGCCCTGACCTGGCTCGCGATCTGGTCCCGGCAGAACGAGCTGCGCACGATCCGCACCTTCCTCCCGGCCTACCAGATCGCCGGCTGGCTCACCCCGCCCGAGCCCCTCGCCCTCTCCTCGATGCGCGCCCGCGGCATAGCCCGCGACGTGGCCCGCCGCACCGGCGGCCCGGCGGCGGCCCGCACGGTGGCGGAGTACATCTCGTTCGCGACGTCCCTGGCCTTCCTCCGCCAGCGCGCCCACAACGGCACGGCGGGCCCGGACTTCACCGCCCGCGAACAGGAACTCCTCCACCACCTCTGGACCCGCAAACACATAGCCCAACCATCCCTCACCCAAGCCTCAGCAACCTTGCCGCGGCCGTACGCCCCGCCGCCGGCCTGGAACGCGGGCTGGCCCCAGGGGCCTGGGCAGTACCGCTGACGGTTCGGATCGGCGCCCTGGTGCGGCTATCTCACCAGGGCGCCGAATCGTTTCTCTCAGTCGACGAGACCAGCCGAGACCGCCGAGGGAGAGCCCTCCCAGCCCTCCGCCGTCATCCACACGGAGGCTATGCCCAGACTCTCCAGGTACGGGGCGTACGCCTTGATGTCTTCGGTAAAGAGCCCCAGCAGATGCGGCTTCGCCGCGTTGCCTTCCTCATCGGCGCTGTTCTTGTAGAGGAAGTGGCTGTATTCGAAGAGCTGGCCCACCGACTCGCGCACGGCTGAGGTCGAGTTGCCGCGCTTCACCGTCTTGGCCTCCACCAACCACTCGTGCCCGCCCTTCCGCAGCACGATGTCTTTCGGATGCTCGGTGGATGCGGTGAACCCACGCTGCTCGATGTACGCCACGAACCGGTTGATGAGGTTCTCGTGGTCACGCGTCTTCTTGATCGTGCGCTCGGGGATGTGGGCGACATAGTCACCACTGTCCTTCGGACGGAAGCCATCAAGGCTCTTGGTCCTGGCGTGGTACTCCTTCGCCGCGTAGGACACCTGCAGCCGGCCGGGCGACTCCTCGGCCTCCATCTTCGCTTCGGCCACCGCCGTCAGCTGAAGGAGCTCGGCCATGTGCCAAAGGTCCTCGCGGAGGGCACTCTCACTCGGCAGCGTGGACAAGTCGTAGCACCGTGCCGCCACGCTCCCCGCTTCGTAGGACAGCGGCCCTGCGACTTTGCTCTTGAAGTCAGGGCGAACATCCCAGCCGGCAACCAGATCCGTCGGGAGCCCTGCCAGCAACACCTTCGCCCTGGTTTCCAGGTAGCTTCGGCGCCGCTTGCCCTCGCCCAACGTCCCGGACAGTCGCGTCACTCCTTGCTGGAGCGTAAGTGTCACGGTCTCAAGGTCAGCGGCGAAGATATAGGCGAGGTAGAGGCCAGCCTTCGGGTCCTCGGTCAAGCGCCGGTCGAACACCCCGATCCACGGCGTCTCTGCGGCATTCCCGTTGCCCCCATGCCCTTCCACCTTGTAGCCCGCTGGCACGGCCGAGGCGAAGCACTGTTCGACATCACGCAAGCGCGCCTGGGCGGGGACGTCGTCCTTCGTTCCCAAGCCCTTGTCATACGTCGCACCAATCTCGATGAGCAGATCACGGATCCCCATGACCAGACCCTACTCACCCTCGATCAAAACGCGTCACCTTTGACCAATTCCCAGTCTGTATGCGTCATCCGCTGCGCTCACAGCCGAGAAGGTGCCAATCCGCTGTCGTACCTCCCTGGTAGAACTTGGCCAACAGCTGGAAGGCAGGGGGGCATACGTCCATGAACGAGCGCTTCAGTCACCACACGCCTGTGCCGGGGCTCTACGAGCAACTGATCACGTCGCGCCTCGAAGAGCGTCTGATCGAGCTGGAGGCCAATGGCTGGAAGGCCACCGCACAGCCCGTCGGGGAACACTCCTCTCCCCACGTACTGGCACGTCACATCAGCCAGACCGTGCATCGAATCCTTGCCTCCCTGAGCCCCTCCGACCGGGTAGTGGCGGCCAACCAGATCCTCGAGTCCATGAGCAGCCTCGAAGGAGCCCATCAGTGGGTTGAGGTGATCGCCGAAGGTCCACGGCAACTGCTCGCCATCGCCGAGCAGGAAACCGGCCCGTACGACGTCCGCCCTGCCACACCCTTGTCCGACACTGCGCTGCTCACCAACGCGCCCGAGGACCCCAACCTTGGCTTCGAACTGCGCGCCGAGCTCGCCACCGCTGACCGCGTCGACCTGCTGTGCGCCTTCGTCAAGTGGCACGGCCTACGCGTGCTGGAGGAGGCACTTGCGGGTGCAGCCTCCCGCGGCGTACCGATCCGGGTCCTCACGACCACGTACATAGGCGCTACGGAGCGGAAGGCACTGGACCGGCTGGTCAGCGACTTCAACGCCGAGGTCAAGGTCAACTACGAGCTCAGGTCCACGCGCCTACACGCAAAGGCCTGGCTGCTCCGCCGGAACAGTGGCTACGACACCGCCTACGTGGGGAGCTCCAACCTCTCTCGTGCAGCACTTCTCGACGGTCTGGAGTGGAATGTTCGACTGTCTTCCGTGGCGACTCCCGCCGTACTGAAAAAGTTCGAGGCCACGTTCGACTCGTACTGGAGCGACGCAGCCTTCGAGCCTTACGACCCCGAGACGGACGGGGAACGGCTAGAGGGAGCGCTGCGGCAAGCTGGAGGTAGGCAACGGGGCGAAGCTGCAACCATCAGCCTCTCCGGCCTTGAGGTGCGGCCGTATCCCCACCAGAGGGACATGTTGGAGCAGCTCCAGATCGAACGCGACGTCCACGATCGTCACCAGAACCTTCTCGTCGCCGCAACCGGCACAGGGAAGACGGTCATGGCCGCGCTCGACTACCGGACACTCCGCAGGAAGCTTCAGAACCGCCAGCTGAAGCTCCTGTTTGTCGCTCACCGCAAGGAGATCCTCAAGCAATCGCTGCTCACCTACCAACACGTGCTCAACGATGCCAATTTCGGCGAGCTATGGGTGGGCGGGGAAGTTCCCGAGGACTGGTCTCATGTCTTCGCGAGCGTCCAATCGCTCACCGCCCAAGCCCTCGAACGCTTCGCACCGGGCCACTTCGACGTGATCGTCATTGATGAGTTCCACCATGGCGTCTCACCGACCTATCGACGCGTTCTCGATCACTTCAAGCCCGCAGAGATGCTGGGTCTGACCGCGACCCCTGAGCGAATGGACGGCGAGAACGTCCAAGATGAGTTCTTTGATGGCCGCATCGCAGCTGAGATGCGCTTGTGGGAAGCGCTGGAGAACGACCTCCTCAGCCCGTTCCATTACTTCGGAATCGCCGACACGGTGGACCTGGAGAGCCTGACGTGGAAACGTGGAGCCTACGAGACGAGCGAGCTGGACAAGCTATTCACCGGTAATCATGCTCGCGCCCGCCTAGTCGTCAAGGCAGTGCAGGACAAGGTCACCGATCCGAGCAGCATGCGCGCCCTAGGGTTCTGCGTATCCGTGGCCCATGCGCACTTCATGGCCCGTTTCTTCCAGCAGGCTGGCCTCAATGCCAAGGCCCTCGACGGCTCGACGCCGGCGCCCGAGCGCGCACAGGCGCTGGCCGACCTCCGGGACGGGAAGATGCAGGTGCTCTTCTCCGTCGACCTGTTCAACGAGGGGTTGGACATCCCCGACGTGGACACCCTGCTCCTGCTCAGGCCCACTTCAAGTGCCACGGTCTTCCTCCAGCAGCTTGGCCGCGGGCTCCGGCGCACACCCGACAAGGCCGTGCTGACCGTCCTCGACTTCATTGGGCAGCACCGTAAGGAGTTCCGCTTCGAAGAGCAGTTCCGGGCCTTGACCAATCTCACGCGCAAGCGTCTTGTCGACAATATGGAGCAGGACTTCCCGCTGCTGCCTTCTGGCTGTCAGATCGTGCTCGACCGCAAGTCCAAGAAGCGCATCCTGGACAACATCAAGAGCCAGCTCAACGTCAACGTCACGCAGCTGACGCGCGAGGTGGCCGCCTACGCACTGCCTGCGCTACCGGACTATCTTCGCGAGAGTCAGCACGAGCTCAAGGAGCTCTACCGCTCCGGCAACTCCTGGACGCGACTCCTCCGCCGAGCTCGCCTGCTCCCAGAGGTCGGACCGGATGGCGAGGAAGCGCTACTCAAGCGCATCTCGGCATTCCTGCATGTCGATGACCCGGAGCGCGTAGTTGCCTATAGCCGGATGCTTGAGGATGGCGCGCCTGCGTATGAATCGTTGGATGAGCGTGGCCAGGCATACGCCCGCATGCTCTTCTTCTCATTGTGGCCGCTTGGAGGCGGCTTCGCCTCGTACAGTGGGGGTTTCCGCGCGCTGGAGGGTCAAACAGCGTTTCGCAGCGAGCTGCGTCAGGTCCTCAGCTACAACCTCTCGCACACGGGGCACCTGCCCGTCCAGCTTGTTGGGCGCAGGGCCAACACCCCCTTGACCGTGCACGCCTCCTACAGCAGGGAAGAGATACTCCCTGCTCTGGGACAGGTAGAGCTGGGAGGCTTCCTCCCCGGGCACTTCCGTGAGGGCGTGAAGTGGTGCCAGGACGCCAAGGTGGATGCCCTCCTCGTCACCCTTGAGAAAGATGAGAAGGACTTCTCTCCGGAGACGCGGTACAAGGACTACGCACTGAGCCCCGAGCTCTTCCACTGGGAGTCCCAAAACCAGACGTCCAGCACCTCACCCACCGGGGTTCGGTACCAGACGCACAAGGAACTGGGCACCGATGTCTTCCTGTTCGTCCGCCGGTACAAGAAGAACGACATCGGCGGCGCGCAGCCCTGGATGCTGCTAGGCCCGGCTGAGTACGTCTCGCACGAGGGCAGCAACCCCATGGCCATCGTTTGGAAGCTCAAGCATGAGCTGCCAGCCGATGTGTGGTCGTACGCCGCCATTGCGGCCGGTTG
Source organism: Streptomyces klenkii (assembly GCF_003626645.1). GTDB lineage: Bacteria > Actinomycetota > Actinomycetes > Streptomycetales > Streptomycetaceae > Streptomyces > Streptomyces klenkii. Next base: position 21,895 of record NZ_RBAM01000030.1, read on the forward strand.
AACCTACCGCTCCCCGTAGCCGTCGCCCGTATCGCTCGGCGTAGCCTCGGAGGTGTTGGGGTTCTTGATGTGGAGGTGTGGGATGGGTCGGGTTCCTGCGGGTGTGGTTGCTGCTGGTGGGCTTGTTGGTGGGTACGGGGTTGCCCGGTGGACCAAGAAGCGGCCGCTTGGTGGGGCTGCGCTGGCTGTGGCCGGTGGGGTGGCTGCTCGGCAGTGGGCCGGGAAGGTCGGGGTGCCCAAGGCTGCGGCGCTGACCGGGCTGTACGTTGCCGCGTTCGGCGGGTCGCATCCGCTGGCGAAGAAGATCGGGGCCTGGCCGTCCGTGTTCGCCGTTGCCGGTGGGGTCGCCCTGGCCTCCTGGGTTGTGGAGAGCCGGGCCTGAAGAGGAGCGCGGGGCTTCGTGTTCCTGAAGCCCCGCGTTCTCGCCGTTACGCCGACGCCTCCGTCAAGCGCTTCAGCTCCTCGTCCGTGAGCTTCAGATCCGCAACCGCCAGCAGCGCCGGCAGCTGCTCCACCGTGCGGGCGCTGGCCAGCGGCGAAGCCACGGTCGGCTGGGCCGCCAGCCAGGCCAGGGCCACCGTTGCGAGCTCCGCGTCGTGGGCCGCGGCGACCTCGTCCAGGGCGGCCAGGACGCGCAGGCCGCGCTCGGATTCCAGGTACTTGCCGGCGGCCCCCGCGCGGGCGCTGTCCACGGCGGTACCGGGGCGGTACTTGCCGGTGAGGAAGCCCGAGGCCAGGGCCCAGTAAGGGACCGCCGCCAGGCCGTGCCGCGCCGCCACGGACGCCAGCTCGCCCTCGTACGTGTCGCGGGAGACCAGGTTGTAGTGCGGCTGGATCGCCACGTACTTGGCCAGGCCCGCGGTGTCCGAGAACTCCAGGGCCTCCCGCAGGCGCTGGGGCGTGATGTTGGAGGCCGCGATCTCGCGGACCTTGCCCTCCTTCACCAGCGCGTCGAGGGCGGTGATGAACTCCTCCACCGGCACCGAAGGGTCGTCGTAGTGCGTGTAGTACAGGTCGATGTAGTCGGTGCGCAGGCGGCGCAGGGACTCCTCGACGCCCGACTTGATCACGGAGGCCCGCAGGCCGCGGGGCTCGGGGACGCCCGCGCCGACCTTGGTGGCGAGGACGATGTCGGCGCGGTTGCCGCGTGACGCGAACCAGTTACCGAGGACGGTCTCCGACTCGCCGCCCTGGTTGCCCGGGACCCAGGCGGAGTAGACGTCGGCGGTGTCGACGAAGTTGCCGCCGGCCGCCGCGTACGCGTCGAGGACGGCGAAGGACTCCGCCTCGTCCGCGGTCCACCCGAAGACGTTGCCGCCGAGGGCGAGCGGGTGGACGGAGAGGTTGCCGATCTTCTTGTGAATGTCAGCCATGCATTACCTCAGCGTCCCTGCGGGAGCGGGTATTCCGGTTCGGGAGCCAGACTGTGCCGAGGCCGATCGCCACGGTCCAGTGCCGGCGCGACCGCGGCAGGCAGTCCAGCCGCGCCGGTACGGCCGCCGTGATCGTCGCGCCGTCCGCGTTGTGCGCACCGTTCGCTACGGTCGCAGGCCCCTGCCTCGCAGCCAGCCCAGCGGATCCACCGGCGCGCCACCGCCCGGCCGGACCTCCAGGTGCAGATGCGGTCCAGTGACGTTGCCCGTCGCGCCGACCCGGCCTATGACCTGGCCCGCGGCGACCTTGCCCGACGTGACCACCATCGACGACAGGTGGCAGAACCACAGCTCCGTGCCGTCGTCGAGCCTCAGCACGATGCGGTAGCCGTACGCCCCCGCCCAGCCGGCCTGGGTGATCGTGCCGCCGCCCACCGCCTTCACCGGCGTGCCGGTCGGGGCGGCGAAGTCCTCGCCCGTGTGGTGCGCGGACCACATGTTGCCCGCCTGCCCGAAGCCGGCCGTCAGGGTGTACGAGCCGACGGGGAGGGTGAGCGCGCCGGAGTGACGGACCGGGGCGGGGGCCCCACCGGACCTCTCCCTCTTCTCCGGCTGCTTCCTCTCCGGCGTCCGCGCCCGGGGCCGTTCCTGGGTCCGCTCCGGAGACTCCGGGGACTGCGGAGACTGCGCCGACGTCGCCCGCCCCTGCTCAGCTTGCTTCTGCTCAGCCTGCTTTTGCTCAGCCGCCGCGGCCGCCGCCGTACGCGCCGCCTCCGCCTCGGCCGCCTTGTGCTCCGCCGCCTGCTTCTGCTCCGCCGCAGCCACCGTCACCCGGGCCGCCTGCGCCTCGGCATCAGCCGCAGTCTGCTGGTGATCGGCCTGCTCCAGGATCCTCGCCCGGAGCGCCTCACCCGCCCTCGCCGCGTCCTGCGCCATCTCGGAAGCGGCCGTACCGCTACCGGTCTCCTCGCCGAGGGAATCGGCCGAGGCCGTGCCCGCCGCGCTCCCCGCGAAGAACGAGCCCACACCCGGCAGCTGCGCCAGGTCGGGCATGGATATGGAGGCCGCCGGACGCTCCTGCGCACTCGCCATCCCGCCCGCGCCGACCGCCGCGATGACACCCACGCCGAGCACGGCACCGCTGCGGGCCATCGTGCCGCCGCGCTGCTTGACGACGCGGTGGCGCCCGCGACCCGCGCCGAAGGAGAAGGCGCTGAAGGCGGAGGGTTCGTACGACCGCTCCGGTTCGTAAGACGACTCGGGCTCGTAAGACTGCGGTTCCGGCTCCGGCACGTACGGCGGTGCGTACGCCGGTACGAGCGGAGGATCGTAGGAGTCGTGCTCGTATGCGGCGTCAGGCCCGTAAGCGGCAGGCTCGTTGGATGCCACGAAGGCACTCCTTTCCTTCCTTCTCGCCTACCGGGTTAGCTGACGGGTTCGGAGCAGGAAGGTCTCCTACGAGCCGCGTGCGGCCCGATTCACCCCAGGGTGGTGGTTCCCCGGTTCCCAGAAACATGCCGGTGTATCAGGTGGCACTGTGCCCGCGGGATTCGGCGATGGCGCACGGTGCACCGCCTTGTGGCGGTTGCGACGACCGCGCTCCGTTATCGAACGTTAATAGACATGCCGGGTGGATTCCAAGCCGAAAGCCCGGATCCACCGCTCTTCCCTGACAGCTCTTCACAGGACGTCCGCCCACGGAACCTGTCGATACTTTCTACGAAATGCTGTTCGATTCGCTCGATGCGTTCGCCGCGCCGAATCGCCAACAGGGCCATGTCGTCGGCGGCCTGACCGCCCGAATGACGCGTGACCTCCGCGACCAGGCTGTCCAGCAGCGCTTCCGGGCTCTTGAACTGCCGGCCCGTCAGCTCCGCCCGCGGGTCGTAGAAGGCACCGTCGGCGTCCCTGGCCTCGGTCACCCCGTCCGTCATCAGCAGCAGCGTCGACCCCGCGGGGAACTCCCGCTCCTCGGCCCGGTCCGGCCACACTCCCAGGTCCCCCAGCCCGAGCGGCAGTGCGGGCACGGTCGGGTCGGCCGCACCGACCCGGCCGTCCGCGTGCAGCAGGAGCGGCGGCGGATGGCCGCGGTTCAGCAGGCGGAGTACGGGTTGCCCCGGCGGCAGCTCCGCCAGGACGGCCGTGGTGAAGCCCTCGTGCTGGTCCAGGTTCGCGCGGCGCGCGCCTTCCCGTTGCAGCGCCCGCTCCAGCCGCACCGCGAGTCCCTCCAGCGTCGGCTCCTGATCGGCCGCTTCCCGGAAGGCGCCGATGACGACGGCGACGGCCTCGACCGCGCCCAGGCCCTTGCCGCGGACGTCGCCGACGACGACCCGTACGCCGTGGGGGGTGTCCTGGACCGCGTAGAGATCGCCGCCGATCCGGGCGCCGGCATGCGCGGCCACGTAGCGTGCGGCCACCCGCAGGCCGCCGATGCGGGACGGGGGCGCGGGCAGGACGGCACGCTGGGCGGCCTCCGCGATGCCGCGGGCGGAGGCGAGCTGCTGGTCACTGCGGTGGGCGATGCGGTTGATGCCCAGCGCGACCAGGGAGACCGCGCTGATGGCGGCGATCTCGGCCAGCGCCTCACCGGTGTCGGACGGCCGGTGGTAGAACACGAGGCCGACCGCGACCGCCACCGCGGCCAGAGCGGCCGCGGCGGTGGCGCGGAGGGTGTGCAGGGGCGCCGCGACGAGGGGCGCGGCGGAGAGGAAGGGGGCGCACGTGTAGTTCGCGGGCGCCCCGAGGCCGAACAGGGCTCCCCCGGTGATCAGGAGGGCCGGAAGCCTACGGGCAGCGCGGCGGACGGTGCGCCCCGCGGCGCGGCAGGCAGTTCGGCTCACCCCTCCCACCCTTCCGGGCGGGAGGTCACCGGGCGAACGGTGCTCGGCCGATCGGGGGGAAACCGGCCGACCGGCCAGGCCCCCGATCAACCGGCAGCCCCGGGCGTCAGAGCTTCAGAGCCTCAGAGCGCCAGAGCCTCAGAGCGCCAGAGCCTCAGAGCCTCAGGAAGACGTGCGGCGCTGCCGCGCGCCCCCGCCGCCGTTGCCACCACGGCCGCCACGGCCGGAACCGGCGCCGGCGCCAGTGCCGCCGTTGCCACCCCGCCCGTAGCCGCCCCGGCCGGAACCGCCCGCACCGGAAGAGGAACGGGAAGAAGAGCCCGACGCGGAAGAGCGCGAAGAACCCGAAGACCCCGAGGAAGAGGAGGAGGAAGAGGACGAGGAGGAGTAAGCCACGGAAGAGCCCTCCCCGCGCCCACGCCCACGACCGCCCCGCGAGCTCCGCGTGCCCCGGGACCCACGCGACCCAGCAGCTGCCGCGGCCCCGCCGGCCGCCCCCGTACCGGCACCGGAGCCGGAGCCGCCGCCGCGCTTCCGCGGCGTCGCCTGGGCCGGCACCGCCGGAGGAATGACGACCGGGACGCCGCTCGGCGCCTGGGCGCCCGTGATGCGCACGAGCTCCGGGTGGTCCGGGCCTACGGTGACGACGTTCGGGGAGATCTTGGCCGTGACCATCATCCGGCTCATCTCACGGCGCTGCTCGGGCAGCACCAGCGTGACGACCGTGCCGGACTCGCCCGCGCGCGCCGTACGGCCGCCGCGGTGCAGGTAGTCCTTGTGGTCCATGGGCGGGTCGACGTTCACGACGAGGTCGAGGCCGTCGATGTGGATGCCGCGCGCGGCGACGTTCGTGGCGATCAGCGCCGTGACCTGCTCCGTACGGAAGAGGTCCAGCGTGCGGTTGCGCTGCGGCTGGCTCTTGCCGCCGTGCAGCGCGGCGGCGCGGACGCCCTCGGAGAGCAGCTTCTTCACCAGCCGGTCGGCGCCGCGCTTGGTGTCCACGAACATGATCACGCGCCCGTCGCGGGCGGCGATGCGGGTGACCGTGTCCTTCTTGTCCGTCTCGTCGACGTGCAGGAGGTGGTGGTCCATCGTGACGACCGCGCCCACCGACGCGTCGACGGAGTGCGTCACCGGGTCGGACAGGAAGCGGCGGACGAGGCGGTCGACGTTGCGGTCGAGGGTCGCGGAGAACAGCATCCGCTGGCCCTCCGGGTCGACCTGGTCCAGCAGGCGGGTGACCTGCGGCAGGAAGCCCATGTCGGCCATCTGGTCGGCCTCGTCCAGGACGGTGATCCGCACGTCGCCGAGCTTGCAGTCGCCGCGCTGGATGAGGTCCGCGAGGCGGCCCGGCGTGGCGACGAGCACCTCGGCGCCGCGCGCGAGCGTCTGGGCCTGGCGGCCGATGGACATGCCGCCGACGACCGTGGCCAGCCGCAGGTTGACGGCGCCGGCGTACGGGGAGAGGGAGTCGGTGACCTGCTGGGCCAGCTCGCGGGTCGGGACGAGGACGAGCGCGAGCGGGCGGCCGGGCTCGGCGCGGCGGCCGGCCGTGCGGGCCAGCAGGGCCAGGCCGAAGGCGAGGGTCTTGCCGGAGCCGGTGCGGCCGCGGCCGAGGACGTCACGGCCGGTGAGCGAGTTCGGCAGCGTCGCGCCCTGGATGGGGAACGGCTCGGTGACGCCCTCGCGGGTCAGCGTGGAGAGCAGCGCGGCCGGCATGTCCAGGTCGGCGAAGGACGCCACGGGCGGCAGCGCCGGGGTCGTGCTCACCGGGGTCTCGAAGTCACCCTGGGGGGCGGCGGGCCGGCGGCGGGCCGGCTGGGCGCCGCCACGGCTCTGCTGGGCGCCGCGGCCGGGACGGTCGGAGCGGTTCTGCTGGGGCCCGCGGGGCGAGCGGGTCGTGGGACGGGCGGAGCGAGTCATGCGGGTGGGACCTTCCCTCAAGGGGGTGGACACGCCCGGAAAGGAGACTTCGCATCGCGAGGCCGCGGCCCTGAGGAGCGGGAACGGCAGAACGGCGGAAAAGCCTGGGCGCGCTTGGTGCGGGGACGACGGCCGGTCGCAGCGGGGCGCCGGCCGGCGCAGGGGCAGCAATGGGGCCCGCACCCAGTGGTGCGGGCCCCATTGCCTTGGTGCTTCATGCAGAGCCCGGGGCAGCCGGCGGGCGGATCGCCGTCAGACGGCGACCGGCGCCGCGACCGGCGTCCGGGCGGGCATCATCGTCAGGCAGCGACGATGTTCTCGGCCTGCAGGCCCTTCTGGCCCTGCGTGACGTCGAAGGAAACCTTCTGGCCCTCGAACAGCTCACGGAAGCCGTTGGAGGCGATGTTCGAGTAGTGGGCGAAGACGTCGGGGCCGCCGCCGTCCTGCTCGATGAAGCCGAAGCCCTTTTCCGAGTTGAACCACTTCACGGTGCCAGTAGCCATGTCTATCTCCTTAGTGGATACACCCGAGACGGGTGCAATGGGCCCCACACCGGAATAGACCGGCAAAAACAAAAATGCGCCGTCGGTTCACATAACCGTCAGGCGCACACGAGTTCATGGGTACCACAACTGAAACGTCAGTTCAGCCTAGCACAGGCATGCAGCACTCCTCTAGCACACGTCGGCGGCCCCCGTACCACCGCCCGCCGACGGTGCCTGCCCGCACCCCGCTCCTACAGCCCTACGGCCTACACCCTGCAGCCCTACGGCCCTACAGCTCCACGCCCTGCGCGCGGGCATGCCGGTCCGCGGCGACCTCGGCCTCCGTCTCGTCCAGATAGACCTCGCAGACCAGGCGGCCGTCCCTGTTCATGTTGTGCTCCAGCTCCCAGAGGCTGAGCTCGCCCCCGCCCTCCAGCAGGAACGCGTGCTCGTAGAAACGGCACCAGGTGGCGTCGCGCCCGGCGCCCCGGCGCCGCGGCTTGGTGATCAGCGCGATGTGGTGGCCGAGCGCCCCCTGGAGCAGCTCGCGCACCACCTCGCCGGGCCCGTCCTCGTTCTCCGCGCGCCGCAGCAGCCGCCGGGCGTGATCGGGCGAGGCGTCGGCGACGTACTCCCGGCGGGGCTGGACCGGCCCCATGGCCAGCAGCAGCTCCTCCGCCAGCCAGGCCGGCAGCTCGTCGCCCTCGCTGCCGGGCCCGATGCCGCCGCCGATCCGCTCGTGCACGCGCTGCTCGGCCCGGTCGAGGGCGTCCTCGTCGGCGTAGAGCTCGTAGACGAAGGCGTCCTCCGGGCCGGTGTCGTGCTCCAGCTCGAACAGCAGCAGGCTGCTGCCGTCGGCCAGCAGGAAGACGTGCCGGTACGAATTACAGCGGAGCGGGCGGTGCTCGTCATTGCGCTGGCGGTACGAGCGGAGCTCCGCCTGATGCATCAGCGCCGTCCGCAGCCGGGCCAGGACGGGCTCGCCGATCTCGAAGCCGTTCTGGGCCCGCTTCAGCAGTGCCGCCACGTGCTCGGCGGGCGTCGCCTCGGCCCCGCCGGCACCCGCGGCCCCTGCCGCGGCACCCGGGGCTCCCTGGGTCCCCACCGCTGCCTGTGCGGCTCCCGCAGGCCCGGACGGGCCCTGGCCGCGCTCCGTGCGCCCCCTGTGCGCCCTGCACGCCGGGGGCTGGTCGCCCCGCTCCCCTCGCTCGCTTCCGCTTCCGCTCCCACCGGCTCGCGAGTTCTCCATGCCTCCGACCTCCCGGCCCTCGCCGCACCCACCCCGCGCACTTACCGTAGCGGCGCGAACACAAGGCGGGTGCCGGGTTTCCGGGAACTGGGTGCGCGGAGGGCCGGGCACGCGGGGGGCGTCCAAGGGTGGCTCGGAGGGCGGAGCGTGCGCGGCCCGTGCGCCCCCCGGCCTCAGGCACCGCTCACGATTCTCCGCATCGTCTGTGGATCGCAGGAGAGCCACTGTCGGCCCGAAGGCCTAGCCTGCCTGACACGCCCTCAAGATCATGGCCAAGTCGGCTGTCGCTGACCACGCCACCCACTTGCCCGCCCCTTCATCACCCCACCCGATAGGTTCATCCCATGCCCGGCCGTCTCCTAGAACTCCGCGTCGAGAACTTCCGCAGCCTGCGCGACGTGACCATCCCCCTCGGCCCACTCACCGTGCTCGTGGGCCCGAACGGGGTCGGCAAATCCAACGTGCTGAAGGTCTTCGACTTCCTGGCCGCGATCATCCGGACTGATCTCCAGCCTGCACTCGACGAACGGGGCGGCTTCGACGAGGTGGCTTTCTGGGGTGGTGAGAGGCCGCCCACGTACCTGAAGATCCAACTCCAAGCCACATGGACGACCCACGCGAGTCTTAAGGCTCCGGACGAGTACTCGCTAACCATTCGTCGGCGCTCGGCCCCCAACAAACGGGACTCCTACACCCTGTCCCGGCAGGAAAGCTTCACTTTCAAGCGCACTCAGGGCAGAGGGCGGCGCATCACTGTCTCGGGCGGAGAAGCCCGTGTGGTGGAGGAACGGGCGGGCCGGGAGTCCGACAGCGGCAGCTTCGGCATCCAGCGGCTAAGCAGTGGACTCTCGACGCTCCCTCGCTTGGGCCGATCGGACGGTGGCGAGGAAGTGGCGCGAGTCGCCGACCGTCTTTCTTCGTTTCGCGTATTCGATGTGAACGTCGCGGCAGCACGTCAACCCACCCGCGCCCGCTCCACTCTCGCCGGACGCCTGGAATCGCATGCGGAGAACCTCGCTGCCTTCCTGGTCCAACTCAGCGCCGACGAGGAGCGTTGGAATCTGCTGACACAAGATGCACGCCGTATCCTGCCTCAGCTAGAGACCATAGAGTTCGAGCAAGTCGGGGGTTACTCGGACCGTCTCGCCGTAGTCCTGCACGAACGGGGCTTGCGTCGCACCACGCCCCTGGCCGACGCTTCCTTCGGCACGGTGCGCCTCCTGGGACTGCTGGCCATGCTGTACGACCCGCACCCGCCCGCGCTGACCTGTGTCGAGGAAATCGATCACGGCCTGCACCCCCAGGCACTCGAGCTCATCGTGGAACGACTGCGCGAGGCCTCTGAACGAACCCAGTTGATCGTGGCCACCCATTCACCTGCACTCGTCGATCGCCTACAGCCCGAGGAATTCGTGGTGTGCGACCGCGACGAGGAAGGTGCTTCGACCATCCCCGCCCTGTCAACGGCAGAGGTCAAGGAGATCGTTGCGGAAACGGGCGACCAACCACTCGGGGAACTGTGGTTCTCGGGTGTGCTCGGTGGCGACCTGACGGGGGAAGAGCTGTGAACCGTGGAGGCATAAGGAAGACATCAAGCAACGGCATCGTCGTTCTCGCGGGAGAGAGCTCCAACGATCGCCGGATGCTCGCTGCCTTCATCAAGGCCAACCACCCAAAACTTGCCTCCGCCGTCAGCCTCACCGAGATCACCGATCCGGTGCGCCTGCGCAAGAAGTCGGGTGCCGACCTGGCGACAGCTGCGTCCATCCTGGTCAGGAAGGCCCAGGGAAAGGCCAGGCTGAAGAGGGGTGAATTCATCGGGATCGCAATCCACGAGGACATGGACACTCCTCCAGGACCGGCCTACGACGCTGCACGCCGAGCGGTCTCCGGGGCCATCGCCAAGGCTGCCGGCTCCTGCTCGTCCGTCTACGCCCTGGCGGCCGCCGAGTCAGAAGCGTGGCTTCTTCTCTTCCCCAAGGCGTTCACACTCCACAGACCGGCGTGGCAGTTTCCCGCCCAATGGCAGGGCAAGGACACAGGTCGACGGCTGTCCCCCAAGGAAGACCTGCAGGCCGAGTTCACCAGCCCGCGGTACCGGGAGAGCGACGGCCCGGAAATCGTCCGCAAGGCCTTGAGCCACGGCATGCTCACCAAGCCCAGTGGCACCAACCGCTCCTACAGCGAGTTCGTCACAGACCTCGCAAAGTGGCCGGTACCTGACCGCACAGGCCGCTGAGGAGTCCCGAAGGGTGGCGTGGCGCCCGGGGCGAGGGCTCAGCCCTCGCCCCGATGCTGCCTGCTCGTCCCCGGCTTCTGGCCACGCAATGGCTGCCCACAGCGCATCAGAACGCCGGAGCGCCCCGCCCGGCACATGCCTGGCGAGGCGCTCGACCGCAGGTCAGCGGCATAATGCCGGACCCGCATCGCGTAGGCCGTGTGGGACTCGAACCCACAACCAATGGATTAAAAGTCCACTGCTCTGCCAATTGAGCTAACGGCCCGCACCCCGCAGCATAGCCCGGCCGACCGCGTTATCCCGAGTCGTTATGGCCGATGCGTCGGACGAACCCGCGGATGCAGCAGGGCCCGTACGCCACCGAAGTGCCGTACGGGCCCCAAATCACCTGCGGTTATCAGCCGTTGCGCTTCCAGCGCGGCTTGTCGTCGCGGCGGCCGAAGGAACCGGTGCCACCGCGGTGGTCGTCGCGGCGACCGGTCGGGCGGTCGTGGCCACCGGAGCGGAAGCCGCCGCCGGCCGGACGGTCGTCACGACGGTCGCGGTTGAACGGACGGTCGCTGCCGCCGGAGCGGAAGCCGCCGCCGTGCGAGGGGCGGTCGTCGCGACGGAAGCCGCCGCCGGCCGGACGCTCGTCACGACGGAAGCCACCGGAGCGGTTGTCGTCGCGACGGAAGCCGCCGGAGGGGCGGTCGTCGCGGCGGAAACCACCGGAGCGGTTGTCATCACGACGGTCGTCACGGCGGAAGCCGCCACGGTCACCACCGCGGTCATCGCGACGGTCACCACCACGGAAGCCGTCACGGTCGTCAC
>NZ_RBAM01000031.1 GCF_003626645.1 Streptomyces klenkii
CGTTACGTCCGCATACTCGTCGATCACCTTGGAAGGCTGTCGGCACCGGAGCCGGCCAGCCAGATCCCGCCCCACACGCTGGAGGGGCGGTCCGGCCGGACCGCCCCTGATCCACGACCGGACCACTACACTCCCGACGACGCCTTTGACCAGGCCAGATAGCGAAACGCTGCTGGAGTACTAGTGGGTTCCACCGACGCCAAGGTTCCGGCTGCCGCACTCGGCAGCCGGAGCCTTCGTCTTGGCCGGCCGGGCCCGGACCGGGAGCTCGTCCGGCAGCCCGGCGGGTCAGTTGGTGCCGCTTTCACAGCCAGCCCAGTCGCGCCGCCTTGAGGCCCGCCTCGAAGCGGCTGCGGGCACCGAGCTGATCCATGATGGAGGCCATCATGCGGCGGGTGGTGCGCGGTGAGACGTGGAGTTGTTTGGCGGCGGACTCATCCGTGTGTCCTTGGGCGATGCAGGCGAGCAGGGCGCGCTCGCGGTCGGACAGGGTGTGGTGGTGTTCGGTGTCGAGGGGAGTGGACCCTGCCCAGATCTGGTCGAAAAGCGCGAGCAAGGGGGCCAGCAGGGCCGGGTCGGACAGGCACAGGGCGCCTCTGCGGGTGTTCCCCGGGTCGATGGGGATCAGCGCCGACGCCCCGTCGACGAGGACCATCCGTGGCGGCAGGCTCGCCGCGGTGCGGAACTCGCCGCGCTGTTCGGTCAGCCACCGCGCGTAGTCCAGGGTCGCGGCGTCGTCGCGGACCCCATCCAGACCGATCGTACGGATCGTCACCCCGCGCCCGAGGGCGTGTCCGTCGTTGAGTCGTGCTGCCTGCAGGGCCGCCACCGACTGGGGTCCGCCGGGCATGAACGTCAGCACTTCGCGGGCCGCGTCGTGGGACAGTTCCCGGAGCCGTCGCTGCACCGCATCCATGCCCTCCAGCCGCTCGATGCCGCTGCCGCGGGAGGAGTGGGCCCCCGTACCGGAGAGCATGCGGATGAACGAGGTGTGACTGTCGGCTATCTGCCGCTGCCGCTCGATCAGTTCGTCGTGCTGCCGGGCCAGTATCTGCTGGATGCCCACGGCCGGCTCGACCGCCAGGAAGCGGCCGGGCGCCTCGAAGGACTCCTGGATCAGCTGGAGCTCGAACAGTTTGTCCAGGCAGGCGCGGACGCGGTCCGGGGAGGTGGTCAGGCGGGCCGCGATCTCCTCGATTCCCAGGGCGGGGGACTCCAGCATCTCCCGGTAGACCGCCTCGTCCTTCGTCTCCAGGCCGAGCACTGCGAACATGAGTTCCCCTTTCCGGGTGGTAGGTGTCCCGTGCCGGACAGTCTGGGCGTAGGCGTTCAACAGTGAATCAACGTCCATCGGGGGTTGTTTATGTCGCCTGTGGCATAAACCGGCCTGGACGGTTTAGACCGGCCCGAACCGGTTCCCGGGCCCGTGGTCGGCCGATCAGGATGGTGTTCGGCGGGACGGCGTGCAATAGCCGGCCGCCCGATCAGCTCCAGCAGGAGCAGATGCCCTGACCGCTCGCTCAGACAAGGCGCTTCCCATGGCAGTCCGTATCCGCACCCCTGGCCGTCCGGCCGTCCTGGCCACCGCAGCCCGGCAGGCCGCGACCTCTCGGGTGGTGCGGCCGCTGTGATCTGGGACTGACGTACCCCCGACGATGCGACTGACCGTCATCACTCTGGCCGCCACCGGGTCCGGCGCCCGCCAGGTACTCGACGGAGCGCAGGTGGCCGCCGTGCTGTGGGTCGCGGCAACCGCCGAGGACCACTTGGAGCACATCAGCACGCGCTGTGCTCCCGGCCGTCTCCACCTGGGGATCTTCACCACGGCGCTCTCCGAGGCTGCCGCAGAGGCCGCAGCCCTGGGCATCTGCCGACGCGCGCTGGCCATGTCTCCACACCTGCGCGCCTGGAGCGTCCACGCCGTCCGCACCGCGTAGGGCCGGCATCCACCCACCCGTAACAGCCCGGCGGTCACCGGCATGCACGCCGCGCCGGTGTGCCGCCGTACCCCGGACCCGTACCACCCCATCCCATGCAGAGAGGGAATTCCCCATGACCAACCCCTTCGAGGGCGACGACGGCGAGTACCTGGTTCTGACGAACGAGGAGAACCAGCACTCGCTCTGGCCCGCGGGCATCGACGTGCCCGCCGGATGGACCACCGTCCACGGCAAGGACACCAGGGCCGTCTGCCTCGACTACATCGAGCGGACCTGGACCGACATGCGTCCGGCCTCTTTGGCCGCCCTCACCCGCGAGCCGTAGCCCGGTCCTCCCCTTCCCGGTCCTCCCTCCTTCCCGGGCCTTCCCCGGCCTCTTCACGCCCCTTCCCACCGACTCGATCCGCCCGACCCGGAGACCCTCCATGCACGAACAACGGCAGCCGGCCCGTACGGCCCGGCCCCGGCACTACCTGATGTGCCGTCCGACATACTTCGCAGTCGACTACTGCATCAACCCCTGGATGGACCCCGCCAAGCCGGTCGACACCGCGCTGGCCGTCCTCCAGTGGGAGCGGCTGTACGACCTCTACCAGGAGCTCGGCCACACCGTCGAGCTGATCGAGCCGGTCCCCGGCCTGCCCGACATGGTGTACTCCGCGAACGGCGCCACCGTCCACGACGACCGCGTCCTGGTGGCCAACTTCCGGTACGCACAGCGGGCCGCCGAGGCTCCCGCCTACCGCGCATGGTTCGAGAAGGCCGGCCACACCGAGGTGAAGGCCGCCGAGCACACCAACGAGGGTGAGGGCGACTACCTGGTGGTTGGTGGCCGAGTGCTGGCCGGCACGGGCTTCCGCACCGACCCCGCCGCGCACGCCGAGGCCCGGGAGCTGTTCGGCGTCCCCGTCATCAGCCTGACGCTCGTCGACCCGCGCTTCTACCACCTCGACACCGCGCTCGCCGTCCTCGACGACGACGAGATCATGTACTACCCGGCCGCCTTCTCGGAGGACAGCCGGCGGACGCTGCGGGAACTGTTCCCCGACGCGATCCTCGCCGACGAGGCGGACGCCGAGGTGTTCGGCCTGAACGCGGTCTCCGACGGGCTCAACGTCCTCCTGCCGCAGGCCGCGACGGGCCTCGCCGACAAGCTCGCCGCCCGCGGCTTCCGGCCCGTGGGCGTCGACCTGTCCGAGCTCCTCAAGGGCGGCGGCAGCGTCAAGTGCTGCACCCTGGAGATCCGCCACCGCGCCACGGGAGGCCACCGGTGACCGCCCGCTGGATCGTCGAGCGCGGCGCACCCGCCACACTCGTGGCCCCCCACCCGGCCGGTGTCGAGGAGGCGCTCGCCTGGCTGGAGTCCGCGCACACCGAACTGCGCGCCGGTCTGTGGGCGCACGGAGCCGTGTACGTACGCGGCCTGCCCGTGCACAGCGTGGAGACCTTCGCGCGGGTCCGGGACGTACTCATACCGCAGCGCACCCCCTACCGCGAGAAGGCCACGCCCCGCAGCGACTTCGGCGGCGACGTCTACTCCTCCACGGACCTGCCGGCCGCCCAGCCGATCAGGATGCACAACGAGAACAGCTACACCCTCACCTTCCCCGGGCTGCTGCTCTTCGGCTGCCTCACCGCACCCGAGCAGGGCGGCGCGACCCCCGTCGCCGACTGCCGGAGCGTGCTGCGCAACCTCCCCCCGCATCTGGTGGAGCGGATGCGGGCCCACGGCTGGCTGCTCAGGCGCACCTACTCCGACCACCTCTCGCTGGACTGGCGGTCCGCGTTCGCCACCGACTCCCCGGCGGAGGTGGAGCGCTACTGCGCCGAGAACCTCATCTCCTGCTCCTGGGACGAGGACGGCAACCTCCGCACCCGCCAGCTGCGCCCCGGCACCGTCCACCACCCGGAGACCAGCGAGGAGGTGTGGTTCAACCACCTGGCCTTCTGGAACGAGTGGTCGCTGGACGAGGAGGTCCGCGAGACCCTCGTGGACGAGCTCGGCCACGACGGCCTGCCGTTCAACACGGGCTTCGGCGACGGCCTGCCCTTCACCCGGGAGGAGCTCGACACCGTCAACGCCGCCTATGAGGCGGCCACCGTCCGCCGGGCGTGGGAACCGGGCGACCTGCTGCTCGTCGACAACATCCTCAGCGCGCACGGCCGCGACCCCTTCCACGGCGACCGCCGGATCGTGGTCGCCATGGGCGCCCCCGTGGCGCTCGCCGACTGCCGTCCCACCGTCCAGCCCGCCGCCGACACGCCCCGCCCGGCGCCGGAGGCGGTGCCCTCTCATGGCTGATACATGTGAACTCCCCTTCCTCACCGACCTGGTGGACCGGTTCCGGCAGGCCGTCCGGGCCGCGCCCGACCGCACGGCCGTCATCGGGCCGGACTGCTCCCTCACCTTCGCCGAACTCGACGCCCGCACCGCGGACCTCGCCGGCCGCCTCCACGCCCTGGGTATCGGGCCGGGCGACCGGGTCGGAGTGGGCCTGCCCCGAGGCGCGGACTGGGTCGTGGCGCCCCTCGCCGTGTGGCGCGCCGGTGCCGCGTACGTCCCCCTCGACCCGGCCCACCCCGAAGCCCGGCTCACCCGCGTCGCCGCCGACGCCGGGCTGCGCGCACTGGTGACGGACACCGCCGCCGCCTGGTCCACCGGCGTGCCGGTCCTCGCACCCGGCCCGACGGGGACCACCGCGCCGCCGCGCGTGGCACCGGCCGCCCAAGACCCGGCGTACGTCGTCCACACCTCCGGCTCCACCGGCACCCCCAAGGGCGTCGAGGCCTGCCGGGGCGGCGTCGCCGCCCTCGTCGCCGGCCTGGAGCAGCGGGGCGTCTACGCGGACGACCACCGGGTCGTCGCCTGGAACGCGAGCATGTCCTTCGACGCCTCCGTCCAGCAGTGGGTCCGCGTGTGCCGGGGCGACACCCTGGTGGTCCTCGACGACGCGGACCGCACCGACCCCCACCGGCTGGCCGCGCTCCTCGCCGAGCACGGGGTGACCGACCTCGACCTCACCCCCTCCCACTGGGAAGCCCTCGCCCCCCACCTGCTGCCGCAGGCACCCCCCGAGCGGATGCTGCGCCTCCTCATCGGCGGCGAGCCGGTGCCGCCGCGCATGTGGCGCGAGCTCGCCGACGCGTACACCGAGGGCCGGATCGAGGCGTTCAACCTCTACGGGCCCACCGAGACCACCGTCGACGCCACCGCCTGCCGCATCGAGGGCCCGGGCCCGCATCTGGGCAGCCCCCTGCCGCGGGTACGGGCGTACGTCCTCGACGGCGCCCTGCGTCCCGTCCCCGCCGGCACCGCCGGCGAGCTCTACCTGGCGGGGCCCGGCCTGGCCAACGGCTACACCGGCCGGCCCGCGCTCACCGCCGAGCGGTTCGTCGCCGACCCCTTCGCCGCGGACGGCACCCGTATGTACCGCAGCGGCGACGAGGTCCGCCAAGGCGCCGACGGCACCCTGGAGTTCCTCGGCCGCACCGACCGGCAGGTCAAGGTCCGCGGCTTCCGGGTGGAGCTCGGCGAGGTCGAGGCGGCGCTGCGCTCGCACCCCGGCGTCGGCGGCGCGGTGGCGACCGTACGCGAAGGGACCGGCCTCCTCGCCCATTACGTGCCGTCCGACGGCAGCGGCCCCACCCCCGAGGAACTGCGGGAGCACACCGCGGCGGCGCTGCCCGGCTACATGGTCCCGGCCGCGTTCGTCGCCCTGGACGCCCTGCCGATGACCGTCAGCGGCAAGGTCGACGTACGCGCCCTGCCGGCGCCGGACGCCGCGACGGAACGCCCCGGCCCCGGCCCGGGCGGCCTCGACGGTGAGATCGAGGAGCTGATCGCCGGAGTGTGGTCCGAGGTCCTCGGCCGCGACGACATCCACCCCGACGACGACTTCTTCGCCCTCGGAGGCCACTCCCTGGTGGCGCTGCGCGTCGTCTCGCGGCTCAAGAAACGGATCGGTGTGGTCATGCCGACGAAGGACATCTACCGGCACCCGCGCCTGCGCGACCTCGCCGGGCACGCCGAGTCGCTGCGCGCGGGGAGGACGGCATGAACGCCGCACCCGCCACCACGGTGGTCGCCCTGAAACGGACCGAGGGCGCGGAGCGGACGCTGGTGTGCCTCGGCTTCTGCGGCGGCGGCACGGCCGCCTACCACGAGTGGGCCGCGGCCGTGCCCGCCGGCACCGACCTCCTCGCCGTCTGCTACCCCGGCCGCGAGGGGCGTTTCGCCGAGGACTTCGCCGACACCTGGGAGGCCCTCGCCGAGGACGCGGCGGCCGCCGTCCGCGCTGCCACGGCGCCCGGCGTCCCGTACGTCCTCTTCGGGCACAGCATGGGCGGTTGGATGGCGTTCGACGTCACCACCCGGCTCGCCGCGGCGGGCGACCCCCTGCCGGAAACTCTGGTCGTGTCCTCGTGCAACGCCCCCGACCGGGGCCTGACCGCGCGCGACCGGTTCCCCGACCGGCGCGGGACGGACGACGAACTCCTCACCTGGATGAGCACCCACGGGCTGCTGTCCGCGCACGTCCTCGGTGACGAGGACCTGACGGCGATGGCCGTGGAGCTGATGCGCGCCGACATCCGGGTCCGCGACACCTTCACCTATGGCGGGGCGAAGGTCGGCGTCCCCCTCCAGGTCCTCTCCGGTGCCGACGACCCGGTCGTCGGGGACGACACCGGAACCCGCTGGGGCGCCCTCACGACCGCCACCCACCGGCACGACGTGCTGCCCGGCGGCCACTTCTACACCCCCGAGGTCTGGCGGACCCTCCCGGACCGCATCACGGCGCTCCACCCCGCCGCACCCCTGACGAAAGGCGCCCTGAGCGGATGACCGGCGACACCTCACTGACCCGGCACCTCCTCGACGCCGCACACCGGCACCGCGACGCCGTCGCCGTGACCGACGGCGGCACCCACCACACCTACGCCGAACTCGACGCGGCCTCGGCCGAGATCGCCGGCGGACTCGCCGCGCGCGGCATCGGCCCCGGCGACGTCGTAGCCGTCCTCGCCACCCGCTCCTGGGAGCGCTGTGTCGCGCTCCTCGGTGCCTGGCGCGCCGGTGCGGGCGTCCTGTCCGTCGACCCGGGCCTGCCGCCGGCCAGGGCCCGCAGGATCGCGCACGGCGCCGGCTGCGTGCTGGTCCTGCGTGCAGCCGGCCTGCCCTCCGCCACCTGGGACATCCCCGAACACACCATCGGCGAAGTGCGCGGCCCCCGCCGGGACCGGGTCACCGGCGGGCCGGTGTGCTACGTCATCTCCACGTCCGGCTCGACCGGCGAACCCAAGGCCGTGGCAGTGCCCCCGGTCGTCCTCACCGGCCTCGGCCGGTGGCACGTACGCCACTGGCGTCACCACTCCCTGCCGCACACCCTGCACACCACGTCCGTCGGCTTCGACGTCGGCTACGAGGAGATCGTCGCCACCTGGCTGGCCGGAGCGGCCCTGATCGTCGTCGGCGACGAGGAGCGGCAGGACCCCTTCACGCTCGTCGGCATCATCCGCGAGCACGGCGCGGCCCGCGCCCTCCTGCCCGTCGTCGGCCTGCACGGGCTGGCGACGGCGGCTGCCGTCGAGGCAGTGGAACTGCCCACCCTCCGCGAGATCCTGGTGAGCGGCGAACCACTGGTCGTCAACGACGAGGTCCGCACGCTGTGCGCCCGCGGCGCCATCGACCTGGTGAACCAGTACGGGCCCAGCGAGACCCACGTCGTCACCCAGCACCGGCTGCCCGGCGCCCCCGCCTCCTGGCCCGACCGCCCGCCCATCGGCACCCCCGTCGCCGGCGCGGAACCGCTGCGCCTGGACGACGGCCTGCTGCGGCCGTTCGAGCCCGGCGAGGAGGGCGAACTCGTCATCGCCGGTGACTGCGTGGCCCTGGGCTACCTCGGCGACGACGACCTGACGGCACGGAAGTTCCGAACGGCAGCGCACCGCGACGGCGGAACCCGCCGCTGCTACCTCACCGGCGACCTGGTGCGCTTCGACGGCACCGCCTTCCACTTCCTCGCCCGCGTCGACGACCAGCTCAAGGTCAACGGGTACCGGGTGGAGCCCGGCGAGGTGGAGGCCGTCCTCGGCGGCGTCCCCGGCGTCCGCCGGGCGGCTGTCGTCGGCGTGAAGGTCGCCGCCTCGACCCAGCTGGCCGCCGCCTACCTGAGAGAGACCGGCTCGGACGTCGGCACCGACGACCTGATCCGCGCCTGCGCCGCCCAACTCCCCGCCTACATGGTGCCGAAGCGGTTCACCGCGCTCGACGCCCTGCCCGTCACCCCCAACGGCAAGATCGACCGGGCCAGGCTCCGGGACATGGTCTGACGCCATCTCACCGGCCCCTCACCCATCGCGTCACGAAGACAGGAAACGGATCATTGTGGCAACGCCCCTGACGCCCCGGGAAGCCATCCTGTGCGGCCTGCTCGCCGACCTGTTCGGCGTCCCCCGGGTCAGCCCCGGCGACAGTTTCGTACGGCTGGGCGGCGACAGCATCATCGCCGTACAACTCGTCGGCGCCGCCCGCAAGGCAGGCCTGCGCATCGGCGTCCGCGACGTCCTCACCCAGCCCGACGTGGCCGCACTGGCGGCCGTGTCCACGGCCGCCACCACGACCGGCGCCGATCCCGGCGACGGCGACGGGGCCGGTCCGTTGCCGCCGACACCGATCATGCACTGGCTGCGCGAGCGCGGCGGCCCCGCCGACCACTACCACCAGTACGTCGTCGTCCGCACCCCCGCCGGACTCACCCACGACAGGGCGCTGACGATGATCCAGGCCCTGCTCGACCGCCACGACGCGCTGCGGCTGCGCCGCACGGCACCCGGCGGCGCCCTCACCGACCACCTGGTGATCCAGCCCGCCGGCGCCGTGCGTGCCGGGTCCGCCCTCACCCGGGTGAGCACCGAAGGCCTCGGCCCGTCGGACACCGCCCGGCTCGTCCGGCGCGAGGTCGAAGCGGCCAGGGACCGGCTCTCGCTCGGCGACGGCACCGTACTCCAGGCCGTCTGGTTCGACGCCGGCCGCGACCGGCCCGGCCGCCTCGCCGTGGTGATCAACCACATGGTCGTCGACGGCGTATCCTGGCGCGTTCTGACCGGCGACCTCGCCACCGCCTGGGAGGCCGTGTCCGCCGGCCGCCCGCCACGGCTCGACCCCGTGCCCACCTCCTTCCGCCGCTGGGCCGGACTGCTCGCGGCCGAAGCGTCCGCCCTGCGCCGGGCCGCCGAACTCCCGCACTGGGCCGGCACCCTCCGGCCCGGCACCCTCCGCCTCGCCGACCGCCCGCTCGACCCCGGGCAGGACCTGGAGGAACGGGCCGGCCACCATGCCGTCACCCTGCCCGCCGACATCACCGGCCCCCTGCTGACGCAGGCGCCCGAGCGGCTCAACGCCGACGTCAACGAGATCCTCCTGACCGGCCTCGCCCTCGCCCTCGCCGAACACCGCCACCACCACGCGCCCGGTGGCGCGTCCGGCGTCCTCGTCGACCTCGAGGGCCACGGCCGGGAGGAGCTCTTCGAGGACGCCGACGTCTCCCGCACCGTCGGCTGGTTCACCACCATCTTCCCCGTCCGCCTCGACCTCGGCCGGTTCGACGCGCACGACGTCCGCGCCGGCGGCCCCACCGTCGGGGCGGCCCTGGCACGCGTCAAGGAACACCTGCGCGGCATCCCCGACAAGGGCATCGGCTACGGCCTGCTGCGCCACCTCCACCCGGCCGCGGGCCCGGCACCGGCCGGCCCGGACGCCGCCGAGATCGGCTTCAACTACCTCGGGCGTTTCACCGGCGACCGGGACCGCGACTGGCACATCCTGCCCGAGTACGGCGCCCGCCTGGACTCCGTCACCCCCGGTATGCCCATGGCCCACGTCGTGGAGATCGGCGCCATCACCCTGGACTCCCCGGACGGGACGGTCCTGCGGGCCGACTGGACCTGGGCCGCGGGAGCCATCGGCGAGGCGGTGGTCCACGGGCTGGCCGAGTCCTGGTTCCGCATGCTCACCGCCCTCGTCACCCGTGCCCGCCGCCCGGACGCCGGCGGGCCGACGCCCTCCGATGTCGCCCTGTCCTCGATCGGCCAGGACGAGATCGACGACCTCGAAGCCGCACTGGAAGCCTTCTGATGAGTGGGAAAGCCATGAAGAACACACAGTCGGTCGTCGAGGACATCCTGCCGCTCACGCCCCTGCAGGAAGGCATGCTCTTCCACTCGCGGTACGAGCACGACGCCCACGGCCTCTACATCGCCCAGTTCACCGTCGACCTCCGCGGCCCCCTCGACACGGCCCGGCTGAAGGCATCCGCCGACGCCGTCGTACGCCGCCACGCCAACCTCCGGGCCACCTTCACCGAACGCCGCACCGGCGAGCCGATCCAGGTCGTCCGCAGGGACGCACCCCTGGCCTGGCAGGACATCGACCTCACCTACCTCGCCCCCGACGCGGCCGAGGCCCGCGCCGTGGACCTCACGGACGCGGACTGGGCCCGCGGCGTCGACATCCGGCGCCCACCGCTGCTCCGCTTCACCGCACTCGCCCTCGGCCCGGCACGCCACCGCCTCATCGTGACGGCGCATCACATCATCCTGGACGGATGGTCGTTCGCCCTCCTCTTCCGCGAGCTGTTCACCCTCTACGGGCAGCACGGCGAGGCCACCGCACTGCCGCCCGTCCACCCCTACCGCGACTACCTGGCCTGGCTGGGCCGGCGCGACCGGCCCACCGCAGAGCGCGCCTGGCGGGCCGTACTGGACGGCGTCGGCGAACCCACCTACCTCGCCCCCGCCGGCCCGGCCCCGGCCGGCGGCACCTGCGAGGACGTCACCGTCCGCCTCACCGAGGAGGCCACGGCGGCCCTCGCCGAACAGGCCCGCCGGCAGGGCCTGCTGCTCAACTCCGTCGTCCAGGGCGCCTGGGCCGTGATCCTCGGCGGCGTCACCGGACGGGACGACGTCGTCTTCGGCTGCACCGTCGGCGGCCGCCCCGCCGACCTCCCCGGCGCCGACACCATGATCGGCATGCTCATCAACACCGTGCCGGTCCGGGCGCGGCTCGACCCCCGGGCGTCCCTGACCGCGCTGTGCGAACGCGTCCAGCACCAGCGCGCCGCGCTCATGGACCACGACCACCTCGGGCTCACCGACATCCAGCACCTCGCCGGATCGTCGCAGGCGCTGTTCGACACCAACATCGTCTTCGACAACTTCCCGATGAACGACTACGCGCTCGACCTGCCGGGCACCCCCGACGTGGACATCGCCTTCCGCGACACCACGCACTTCCCGCTCACCCTCGTCGTCGAACCCGGCACCCGGCTCGAACTGCGCCTGAGCCACCGCCCCGAACTGCTCGACCGCCCCCTCGCCGAGGCCCTCGCCGCCCGGCTGACCCGGCTGCTCCACCAGTGGACCACCGCCCCGGACACCACCCTCGGCGCCCTCGACACCCTCGGCCCGGCGGAGCGCCGGCAGGTCCTCCACGACTGGAACGCCACCACCCGGCCCCTCCCGCACACCACCCTCCCCGAGCTGCTCACCGCCCAGGCCACCCGCACCCCCGACGCCCCGGCCGTCCTCTTCCGCGACGAGCGGCTGACCTACCGCCGGCTGGAGGAGCGCGCCAACCGGCTCGCCCACCGCCTCGTCGCCCTCGGCATCGGCCCCGAGGACACCGTCGCCGTCGCGGTGCCGCGCTCCGCCGACCTCGTTGTCGCCCTGCACGCCGTGGTCAAGGCCGGCGCCGCCTACCTGCCCGTCGACCTCGGCCAGCCCCCGCGCCGCACCGAAGCACTCCTCGACGACGCGGCACCCGCCCTGCTGCTCACCACCACTGGGACCGCCGGGCACCTGCCGCCCACAGCCGTGCCCGTCCTCGCGCTCGACACCCCCGACACCGGCGTGCCCGCGCACCCGCCCACCACCGCGCTCACCCCCGGCCACCCGGCCTACGTCATCTTCACGTCCGGCTCCACCGGCCGCCCCAAGGGCGTCCAAGTCACCCACGCAGGCATCGTCAACCGCCTGCTGTGGATGCAGGAGGAATACGGGCTGACCGCCGAGGACCGCGTCCTGCAGAAGACACCGTGCGGCTTCGACGTCTCGGTGTGGGAGTTCTTCTGGCCCCTGATCACCGGGGCCGCGCTCGTCGTCGCCGAGCCGGACGGTCACAAGGACCCCGTCTACCTCGCCGACCTCATCCGCCGCGAATCCGTCACCACCGCCCACTTCGTCCCCTCGATGCTCAGCGTCTTCCTCCAGGAACCGGCCGCCCGCGCCACCGCGAGCACGCTCCGCCGGATCGTGTGCAGCGGCGAAGCACTCCCGCCCGAAACCCGGACGGCCTTCTTCGACACGCTCGACGGCGTGGAGCTCCACAACCTCTACGGGCCCACGGAGACCGCCGTCGACGTGACCCTGTGGCCCTGCCGCCCCGATCCGGCGACGACGACCGTTCCCATCGGCCGTCCCGCCGCCAACACCCGCGTCTACGTCCTCGACGGCCGCCTGCGGCCGGTCGCCCCCGGCACCACCGGCGAACTCTATGTGACCGGCGTCCAGCTGGCCCGCGGCTACATCGGCCGGCCGGCCCTGACGGCGGAACGGTTCGTCGCCTGCCCCTTCGAACCCGGCGCCCGCATGTACCGCACCGGCGACCTCGTCCGCTGGACCGGCCACGGCACCCTGGAATACCTCGGCCGTGCCGACGACCAGGTGAAGATCCGGGGATTCCGCGTCGAACCCGGCGAGGTGGAGACCGCGGCCGCCCGCTGCGGCGCCGTCGGACAGGCCGCCGCCGTGGTCCGTGAGGACCGGCCGGGCGACCGCCGCCTGGTCCTCTACACCGTGCCCGCACCCGGCGCCGAACTCCGGCCCACCCGGCTGAGGGAGGAACTGGCCGGGACGCTGCCGGAACACATGGTGCCGTCCGCCGTGGTCGTCCTGAACGCCCTGCCCGTGACCGCCAACGGCAAGCTGGACCGCAAGGCCCTGCCCGCCCCCGAGTACGGCACCGGACGCATCGGCCGCAAGCCCCGCCCGGGACGGGAGGAGATCCTCGCAGGACTCTTCGCCGCCGTGCTGGGACTGCCCGAGGCGGGTGCCGAGGACGACTTCTTCGCCCTGGGCGGTGATTCCCTCCTCGCCATGCGGCTCGTCGCCAGGGTCCGTACCGCCCTCGGTGTGGAACTCGGCATCCGCCAGGTGTTCGCGACCCCGACCGTCGCCGGTCTGGCGGCCTGCCTGGACCGCTTCGCCCCGGCACGGCCGGCCCTGCGGACCATGGACCGCCCGGACGTCCTGCCGCTGTCGTTCGCCCAGCGGCGTCTGTGGTTCCTGAGCCGGTCGGGACAAGGCGCCGGCTACAACTGCCCGTTCGCCCTGCGGCTGCGCGGACCGCTGGACCGGGACGCCCTCGCCGCCGCCCTGGCAGACGTCGCCGGCCGGCACGAGGCCCTGCGCACGGTCTTCCCCGAGGCCGACGGCAAGCCGTGCCAGCGGATCCTGCCGGCGGACGCCCCAGGCGTGGAGCTGGACATCGTGGAGGCCGGGGACGGCGACCCGGGCGGGATCCTGGAGCGGCTGGTGAACGAAGAGTTCGACCTCGCGCACCGGCCTCCGGTGCGGGCCACGCTCCTCGCGCTGGGCGAGGACGAGCACGTGCTGGCCCTGGTGGTCCACCACATCGCGCTCGACGGCTGGTCGTGGCGGCCGCTCTTCGACGACCTGGCACGGGGGTACGCAGCCCGCAAGGCCGGAGACGGTCCGCTGCGGGAGTCGCTGCCGGTGCAGTACGCGGACTACACCCTCTGGCAGCGTGAGCTGCTGGGGGAGGAGAGCGATCCGGACAGCGTCGTCGCGCGGCAGCTGGACTTCTGGCGGAAGGAACTCGCGGGGGCTCCTGCCGAGCTGGCCCTGCCGTTCGACCGGCCGCGTCCGGCAGTGGCCGGTTATGCGGGCGGTTCGGTCCCGGTGGAGCTGGATGCCGCGCTGCACGCCAGGCTGCTGGAGCTGGCACGCTCGCGGGGCTGCACCTTGTTCATGGTGCTTCAGGCGGGTCTGGCGGTGTTGTTGTCGCGTCTGGGAGCGGGTACGGACCTCCCGATCGGCACACCGGTCGCCGGTCGTTCGGATGAGGCCCTGGACGGTCTGGTGGGCTTCTTCGTCAACACCCTGGTCCTGCGGACGGACGTCTCCGGTGACCCCAGCTTCGTGGAGCTGCTGTCCCGCGTCCGGGAGGCGGACCTGGCGGCCTACGAGCACCAGGACGTGCCCTTCGAACGCGTCGTGGAGGCCCTCAACCCCGACCGCTCCCTCGCCCGCCACCCCCTCTTCCAGGTCATGTTCCAGCTCCTGGAGACCACCGACACCCTGGAACTCGCCGATCTCGACGTCCACGACGAGCCTCTTCGGTTCGACACGGCACAGTTCGACCTGACCGTCGAGGTCCGGGAGTGGCGGGACGCCGAGGGCGGTCCCGCCGGGATCAGCGGTGCGCTGGAGTACGCGGCGGACCTCTTCGATCCGGAGACCGCCGAGAACCTGGCCGCGACTCTGCCCCGGGTGCTGGAGCAGCTGGCGGCCGAGCCCCTGCGTCCGGTCGGACGGGTGGAGCTGATGACCGCCGGGGAACGCGAGCGCATCCTTGTGGACTGGAACGACACGGCTCTCACCACGCCCGAGGCCACGTTCCCGCAATTGTTCGAGGACCGGGTCGTGCGGACACCGGACGCGACGGCGGTGGTGCACGGCGACACCGCGCTGACCTTTGCCGAGCTCAACGCGCGGGCCAACCGCCTGGCCCACGCCCTGGCCCGGCACGGCGCGGGCCCCGAAAGCCTGGTCGCGCTGGCGCTGCCCAGGTCCGAGCAGTCGGTGGTGGCGCTGCTCGCCGTCCTGAAGACCGGAGCGGCATCCGTCCCGATCGATCTGGAGTACCCGGCCGAACGCATCACCCTGCTGCTGGCGGACACAGCCCCCGCAGTCGTCGTCACGGACTCCGCCACCGCCGGAACCCTGCCGATGGCCGGCGACGCCCACCTGGTGCTGATCGACGACCCGGCGACGGCACAACACCCCCACGGGAACCTCGGCGCCGACGTTCTGCCTTCCCACGCCGCGTACGTCATCCACACGTCCGGCTCCACCGGCCGGCCCAAGGGCGTCGTCGTCGACCACGCCGGGCTGCGCAACCTCTACGCCTTCCACCGCGCCGGTCTCATGACCCACGCCGAGGAAGCACAGGGGAGGACCCGGCCGATGCGGGTGGCGCTGACGGCCTCGCTGTCCTTCGATACGTCGTGGGAAGGGCTGCTGTGGATGGTTGCCGGCCATGAGCTGCACGTCATCGGCGATGACATCCGCCGTGACGCGGGCGCCATGGCACGGCACATCACCGAGGCCGGCATCGACGTGCTCGACATCACGCCCACGTATGCCGAACAGCTCATCGAAGAAGGCATGCTGGCCGACCACCAGCACCGCCCCCAGGTCGTCCAGCTCGGCGGCGAGGCCACCGGCGCGGCGCTCTGGGCGAAGGTCCGGGAAGCCGACGGCATCATCGGCGTCAACATCTACGGCCCGACCGAGTACACGATCGATGCCCTGTGGCTGGACCTGGCGGACAGCGATCACCCGCTGGTCGGCCGCCCCCTGGCCAACACCCGGGCTTACGTCCTGGACGAGGTGCTGCGGCCCGTCCCACCGGGCGTCGCCGGCGAGCTCTACCTCGCCGGCGCCGGACTGGCCCGCGGCTACCTCCACCGGTCGGCGCTGACGGCGGAGCGGTTCGTGGCGTGCCCGTTCGGCGCGGGGGAGCGGATGTACCGCACGGGCGACCTGGCGCGCTGGAACCGCGACGGTGCCCTGGAGTTCCTCGGGCGTGCCGACGAGCAGGTGAAGATCCGTGGGTTCCGTGTGGAGCCGGGTGAGATCGAGGCGGCGCTGGCCCGTGTCCCGGGGGTGACACAGGCGGCGGTGACGGTCCGCGAGGACGGCCCCGGCGGGAAGCGGCTGGCGGCGTACGTCGTGCCCATGGCCGGCCGCACGCTCGAAGCGGCCGCTCTGCGGCGGGAACTGGCGTCGGTCCTGCCGGAGCACATGGTGCCGTCGGCGTTCATGACGCTGGAGTCCTTCCCGCTGACACCGAACGGGAAGCTCGACCGCAAGGCCCTGCCGTCCCCGGACCGCACGGCGCCGGCCTCCCGCGCGCCGCGCACACCACGGGAGGAGATCCTGACCGGCCTCTTCGCCGAGGTCCTGGGCGTGGCCGAAGCGGGAGCCGAGGACGGCTTCTTCGACCTGGGCGGGCATTCGCTCCTCGCGACCCGGCTCATCTCCCGGGCCCGTACCGCCCTCGGCGTCGAACTCGGCATCCGCGACCTCTTCCGGGCGCAGACACCGGCCGCGCTCGCCGCGCTGGCCGGCGACGCCGGAAGCGCCCGGCCGCCGCTGGTGCGCGGGCAGCACACGGACCACCCGCCGCTGTCCTACGCCCAGCATCGCCTGTGGTTCGTCCACCAGGCCGAGGAACAAGCCGCCACCTACAACATGCCCTTTGCCGTCCGGCTCCAGGGCACCCTGGACAGCACCGCCCTCGCCGAGGCCCTGGCCGATGTCGTCGCCCGGCACGAGACGCTGCGCACCCTGTTCCCCGATGTTGACGGCCGCCCGGCCCTGCGTGTCCTGCCCCCGGCCGAGGCCCGCCCCGAGCTGACGGCCGAGGACGTCACCGAGCCCGAACTGGACCGGGCCATCACGTCCCTGACGGCCCACCACTTCGACCTGGCGGCCGAACCACCCCTCCAGGCACGGCTCTTCCGCCTCGCTCCCGACGAGCACGTCCTGCTCCTGGTGATGCACCACATCGCCTCCGACGGCATGTCCATGGAACCCCTGCTGCGGGACCTGGCGCGGGCGTACGAGGACCGTCGGCAGGGGAACCGCCCGGAGTGGGAGCCGCTGCCTGTGCGGTACGCGGACTACACCCTCTGGCAGCGTGAGCTGCTGGGGGAGGAGAGCGATCCGGACAGCGTCGTCGCGCGGCAGCTGGACTTCTGGCGGAAGGAGCTCGCGGGGGCTCCTGCCGAGCTGGCCCTGCCGTTCGACCGGCCGCGTCCCGCGGTGGCGAGTCATGCGGGCGGTTCGGTCCCGGTGCGGCTGAGTCCCGAGCTGCACGCCCGCTTGTCGGAGCTGGCGCGGACAAGCGGTTGCACGTTGTTCATGGTGCTTCAGGCGGGTCTGGCGGTGTTGTTGTCGCGTCTGGGGGCGGGTACGGACCTTCCGATCGGCACACCGGTCGCTGGGCGTGCGGATGAGGCTCTGGACGGTCTGGTGGGTTTCTTCGTCAACACCCTGGTGCTGCGCACGGACGTCTCCGGTGATCCCAGTTTCGTGGAGTTGCTGTCCCGCGTCCGGGAGGCGGACCTGGCGGCGTACGAGCACCAGGACGTGCCCTTCGAACGCGTCGTGGAGGCCCTCAACCCCGACCGCTCCCTCGCCCGCCACCCCCTCTTCCAGGTCATGCTCCAACTCCAGAACACACCCGCCGACAGCCTGGATCTGCCCGGTCTCACCACCGAGCACCGGCCGGTTCCCTTCGGCATCGCCAAGTTCGACATCACCCTCGACATGGCGGAGCGGCACAGCGCCGACGGGACACCGGACGGCCTGCACGGCGAACTTACCTACGCGACAGAGCTGTTCACCGCCGAAACCGCCAAGCACGTGGCCACCGACCTCGAAGCGTTGTTCGGCATCGTCACTGCCGACCCGGACCGGCCGTTCAGCGCCCTCCCCGGATTGCCCGCCCGGCGCCGGGCTGTCCGCCGCACTGCCGAAGAGACACCCACCGCACCCACCGCATCCACCGGAGAACCCATGGCCGGCGGGGCGACGGAGCAGGCGCTGTGTGCGCTCTTCGCCGAAGTCCTGGAAGTCGACTCCGTCGGCCCGGACGACAACTTCTTCGCCCTGGGCGGCCACTCCCTCCAAGTGACCAGGCTCATCAGCCGGGTCCGGGCGGAGCTCGGCCTGGAACTGCGCATCCGCCAGGTCTTCCAGCACCCCACCCCGGCCGGCGTCGCCGCCGGCCTGACCACCGCACCGAAGGCGCGCCCCGCGCTGCGCCGCTCGGCCCACTGATCCGCTGCTCCGCCGAGTGCGCGCTTCCCAAGGAGATCTCTTGTTCCCCGTTTCCTTCGCCCAGCGCCGGCTGTGGTTCCTCAACCGCATGGCCGAGACGGGCGCCGCCTACAACTGCCCGCTGGCGGTCCGCCTGCGCGGCCCCCTGGACCGAGCGGCCCTCGCCGCCGCGCTGGAGGACATCGCCGGCCGCCACGAACTGCTGCGGACGGTCTTCCCCGCATCCGACGGCGAGCCCGTGCAGCACGTCCTCGACCGGCACCCCCGGCTGACGACCGTGGCAACCACCGAAGACCAACTGCCCGACGCCCTCGCAGAGGCCGCGGGCCACGTCTTCGACCTCACCGTCGAGCTGCCCGTACGTGCCGAGCTCTTCGCCCTCGCGCCCGACGAGCACGTGCTCTCCCTCGTCGTCCACCACATCGCCTGCGACGGCTGGTCGTGGGCGCCCCTGCTGGGCGACCTCTCGCACGCGTACGCAGCACGCTGCACCGGCACCGCCCCGCTGTGGGAGCCGCTGCCCGTCCGCTACGTCGACTACACCCTGTGGCAGCGCGAACTGCTCGGCGCGGAGGACGACCCGGACAGCCCGCTCGCCCAGCAGCTCCGCTTCTGGCAGGAAGAACTGGCCGGCATCCCCGCCGAGCTCTCCCTCCCCTTCGACCGGCCGCGTCCGGCAGTGGCCGGTTATGCGGGCGGCTCGGTCCCGGTGGAACTGGATGCGGTCCTGCACGC
The DNA here is from genome assembly GCF_003626645.1 of Streptomyces klenkii. Taxonomy (GTDB): domain Bacteria; phylum Actinomycetota; class Actinomycetes; order Streptomycetales; family Streptomycetaceae; genus Streptomyces; species Streptomyces klenkii. Next base: position 18,822 of record NZ_RBAM01000031.1, read on the forward strand.
CCGCTTGGCGGACCTCGCACAGTCGAACGGTTGCACGTTGTTCATGGTGCTTCAGGCGGGTCTGGCGGTGTTGTTGTCGCGTCTGGGGGCGGGTACGGATCTTCCGATCGGCACACCGGTCGCCGGTCGTGCGGATGAGGCTCTGGACGGTCTGGTGGGTTTCTTCGTCAACACTCTGGTGTTGCGGACGGATGTCTCCGGCGACCCGAGTTTCACCGACCTGCTGTCCCGGGTACGGGAGGCGGATCTGGCGGCGTACGAGCACCAGGACGTGCCCTTCGAACGCGTCGTGGAGGCCCTTAACCCTGACCGCTCCCTCGCCCGCCACCCCCTCTTCCAGGTCATGATGACGCTGGAGAACGGCTCCGGTACGGCCCTGAGCCTGCCCGGCGTCGCAACCGAGGAGCAGCCGGTCGGCTGGGACATCGCCAAATTCGACCTGACCGCCGACTTCCAGGAACGGCGGGACAGCGAAGACAGGCCGGCCGGGATCAGCGGCTGGCTCGAGTACGCGACAGACCTCTTCGACCCGGAGACCGCCGGCAGCATGGCCGCGAGCCTCACCCGGGTGCTGCGGCAGCTGGCGGCCGACCCCTCCCGCCCGGTGGGCGAGGCGGAGCCGATGTCCGACGAGGACCGCGAGCGGGTGCTGATCGGCTGGAACGACACCGCCCGGCCCGCCCCTGAGGCGATGCTCCCGCAGCTGTTCGAGGACCGGGCCGCGCGGACACCGGACGCGACGGCGGTGGTGCACGGCGACACCGTACTGACCTTTGCCGAGCTCAACACCCGAGCCAACCGCCTGGCCCACGCCCTGGCCGAGCGCGGCGCGGGGCCCGAGAGCATCGTGGCACTGGCGCTGCCCAGATCCGAGGAGTCGGTGGTGGCACTGCTCGCGGTGCTCAAGGCCGGTGCCGCGTTCGTCCCCGTCGACCTGGAGTACCCGGCCGAGCGCATCGCCCTCCTGCTGGAGGACGCGGCCCCCGCGCTCGTCGTCACCGACTCCGCCACCGCCGGCACTCTGCCGGCGGCGGACGGCACCCACCGGGTACTGGTCGACGACCCGGTGACAGCCCGGTTCCCGCACGGCAACCCCGGGCGCGAGGTGCGGCCCGGCAACGCCGCGTACGTCATCCACACCTCCGGCTCCACCGGCCGGCCCAAGGGCGTCGTCACCGACCACGGCGGGCTGCGCAACCTCTACGCCCACCACCGCGCCGGCGTCATCGCCCGTGCCGAGGAGACCCACGGGCCCCGGCCCCTGCGGGTGGCGCTCACGGCCTCGCTGTCCTTCGACACGTCGTGGGAAGGGCTGCTCTGGATGGTCGCCGGGCACGAACTCCACCTCATCGGCGACGACATCCGCCGCGACGCGGGTGCCATGACCCGCCACGTCGCCGACGCCGGCATCGAGGTGCTCGACGTCACGCCGACCTACGCGGATCAGCTCGTCGAGGAGGGCCTGCTGGCCGACCCCCGGCACCGCCCCAAGGTGTTCCTGCTCGGAGGTGAGGCCGCCGGAGCCACCCTGTGGACGCGGGTCCGGGAAGCCGACGGCATGCTCTGCTACAACCTCTACGGTCCGACCGAGTGCTCGGTCGACGCCCTGTGGTGGGACGCCGCCCGCAGCGAACGCCCCCTAGTCGGCCTGCCCCTCGACAACACCCGGGTCTACGTCCTCGACCGCATGCTGCGGCCCGTGGCGCCGGGCGTCGCGGGCGAGCTGTACATCGTGGGCGTGAGCCTGGCCCGCGGCTACCTGGGCCGGCCCGCCCTGACGGCGGAGCGGTTCGTGGCCTGCCCGTTCGCGGTGGGGGAGCGGATGTACCGTACGGGCGACCTCGTCCGCCGGAGGCGCGACGGCGCCCTGGAGTTCCTCGGGCGTGCCGATGACCAGGTGAAGATCCGTGGGTTCCGTGTGGAGCCGGGTGAGATCGAGACGGCACTGGCCGGGCTGCCGGGCGTGGCACAGGCCGCGGTGACGGTCCGCGAGGACGGCCCCGTCGGGAAGCGGCTGGTGGCGTACGTCGTGCCGGTGGCCGGCCGCACGGTCGAGGCCGCCGGACTGCGCCGGGAGCTGGCGGCGACGCTGCCCGACCACATGGTGCCGTCGGCGTTCATGGTGCTGGACTCGTTCCCGGTGACACCGAACGGGAAGCTGGACCGCAAGGCGCTGCCGCGCCCTGACTACGCGGCGGGGGCGGGCTCCCGAGCACCGCGCACGCCGCGCGAGGACATTCTGGCGAGCCTGTTCGCCGAGGCCCTGGGCCTGCCCGAAGTCGGCGTCGAGGACAACTTCTTCGACCTCGGCGGACACTCGCTCCTCGCGACCCGGCTGATCTCCCGCGCCCGGACCGACCTCGGCGTGGAGCTCGGGATCCGCGACCTCTTCCGGACCCCGACCGTCGCGGGCCTGGCGGCCGGTCTGGATCGCTTCGGCCCGGCCCGGCCGCCGCTGCGGGCCGTGGACCGTCCGGCTGTGCTGCCGCTGTCGTTCGCTCAGCGGCGCCTGTGGTTCCTGAGCCGTACGGGGCAGGGGGTCAACTACAACTGCCCGTTCGCCCTGCGGCTGCGCGGACCGCTGGACCGGGGCGCCCTCGCCGCCGCCCTGACGGATGTCACCGGTCGTCACGAGGCCCTGCGCACGGTGTTCCCCGAAGTGGAGGGTGAGCCCTGCCAGCAGGTGCTTGCGGCGGAAGCCGCCGCCGTGGAGCTGGATGTCGTCGACTGCGGGCCCGCCGGTCCGGGCGAGGCTCTGGAGCGTCTGGTGGCGGAGGAGTTCGATCTCGCCCGGCGGCCGCCGGTGCGGGCGACGCTCTTCACGCTGGGCGAGGACGAGCACGTACTGGCCCTGGTGGTCCACCACATCGCGCTCGACGGCTGGTCGTGGGGACCGCTCTTCCGCGACCTGGCGCAGGCGTACGAGGACCGCACGCAGGGGAGGGCTCCGGCGTGGGAGCCGCTGCCGGTGCAGTACGCGGACTACACCCTCTGGCAGCGGGAACTGCTGGGGACGGAGGACGACCCGGACAGTGTCGCGTCCCAGCAACTGGACTTCTGGCGGAAGCACCTCGCCGGCACCCCTGCCGAGCTGGCCCTTCCTTTCGACCGGCCGCGTCCGGCGGTGGCCGGCTATACGGGTGGTTCGGTTCCGGTGGAGCTGGATGCCGCGCTGCATGCCCGGCTGTCGGAGCTGGCGCGGACGAGCGGCTGCACCTTGTTCATGGTGCTTCAGGCGGGTCTGGCGGTGTTGTTGTCGCGTCTGGGGGCGGGTACGGACCTTCCGATCGGCACACCGGTCGCCGGTCGTGCGGATGAGGCTCTGGACGGTCTGGTGGGTTTCTTCGTCAACACTCTGGTGTTGCGGACGGATGTCTCCGGCGACCCGAGTTTCACCGACCTGCTGTCCCGCGTCCGGGAGGCGGATCTGGCGGCGTACGAGCACCAGGACGTGCCCTTCGAACGCGTCGTGGAGGCCCTCAACCCCGACCGCTCCCTCGCCCGCCACCCCCTCTTCCAAGTCATGTTCCAGCTCCAGAAGACCACCGACGACACCCTGTCCCTCACCGGCCTCGACGTCCGCGACGAGCCGTTCGGCTTCGACGTGGCGCAGTTCGACCTGACCATCGACGTCCAGGAGCTGCGGGACGCCGAAGACAGCCCGGCCGGGATCAGCGGTTCCCTCCACTTCGCGGCGGACCTCTTCGACCCGCGGACGGCGGCCGACATCGCCGCGGCCCTCGCACGGGTCCTGGGCGCACTCGCCGCCGACCCGGCCCGGCCGGTGAGTGCGGCGGATCCGCTGTCGCCCGAGGAGCGTGACCGGATGCTGGTGCAGTGGAACGACACCGGGCTGCCCGCACCCCGCGCGACTCTGCCGGAGCTGTTCGAGGCCCAGGCGGCGCGCACACCGCAGGCCACGGCTGTGGTGCACGAGGACTCGGCGCTGACCTTTAGTGAGCTCAACGCCAGGGCGAACCGGCTGGCCCGCCGCATGGTACGGGCCGGGGCGGGGCCCGAGCGGGTGGTGGCGGTGGCGCTGCCCAGGTCCGAGGAGTCGGTGGTGGCGCTGCTCGCCGTCCTCAAGTCCGGCGCCGCCTGCCTGCCCGTCGACACGGGCTACCCGGCGGAACGCATCGCCCTGCTGCTGGAGGACGCCGCCCCTGTGCTCGTCGTCACGGACACGGTGACGGCGGACCGGCTGCCGCTCGGCGACACTCCTCGGCTGCTGGCCGATGCCCCCGCCACTGCCACCGAGTCCGCGGGTGATCTCGGGTGCGAGGTGCGGCCCGGCAACGCCGCGTACGTCATTTACACCTCCGGCTCCACCGGCCGGCCCAAGGGCGTCGTCACCGACCACGCCGGGCTGCGCAACCTCTTCGCCCAGCACCGCGCCGGCGTCATCACCCGTGCCGAGGAGAGGCACGGGGCCCGGCCCATGCGCGTGGCCCTGATGGCCTCGCCGTCCTTCGACGCCGTCTGGGACGAGCTGCTGTGGATGGTCGCCGGCCATGAGCTGCACGTCATCGGCGAGGACGTCCGCCGCGACGTGGGCGCCCTGGTGCGCCGCATCGCCGATGCCCGGATCGACGTCGTCGCTCTCACGCCCACCCACGCCGAAGCGCTCGTCGAGGAGGGCCTGACGGACTGTCCCCCTCGGGTGTTCCGGATCGGTGGCGAGGCCGCCGGCTCCGCCCTGTGGCAGCGGCTGCGGCAGGTGGACGACATGCTCTCCTTCAACTTCTACGGTCCGACCGAGTGCACGGTCTACGCCCTGTGGTGGGACCTGGCGGACAGCACCCGCCCCCTGGTGGGCCGCCCGGTCGCCAACACACAGGTGTACGTCCTGGACGCGGCGCTGCGACCCGTACCGCCCGGCGTCGCGGGCGAGCTGTACATCGCCGGCGCGGGGCTGGCCCGCGGCTACCTGAACCGGCCGGCTCTGACGGCGGAGCGGTTCGTGGCGTGCCCGTTCGCGGCGGGGGAGCGGATGTACCGCACGGGCGATCTGGTGCGGTGGGACCGCGACGGCGCCGTGGAGTTCCTCGGCCGGGCGGACGAGCAGGTGAAGATCCGGGGCTTCCGCATCGAACCGGGTGAGATCGAGGCGGCCCTGGCCCGGATCCCGGACGTGGCCGGGGCCGCGGTGAGCGTCCGCGAGGACGGCCCCGGCGGCAAGCGGCTCGTCGCCCACGTCGTGCCCGCGACCGGCCGCACGCCCGAGGCGGCCGCCCTGCGCCGTGAGCTGGCGTCGCTGCTGCCGGAGCACATGGTGCCGTCGGCGTTCTCCGTCCTGGAAGCCTTTCCGCTGACACCGAACGGCAAGCTGGACCGGGCCGCGCTGCCCCGCCCCGGCCACGCGGCGGGAGCGGGCTCCCGCGCGCCCCGCACCCCCGAGGAAGCGACGCTGACGGGTCTGTTCGCCGAGGTCCTGGGCCTGCCCGAAGTCGGCGTCGACGACAACTTCTTCGCCCTCGGCGGACACTCGCTCCTCGCGAGCCGGCTGATCTCCCGCGCCCGCACCGTACTCGGGGACGGGCTCGGCATCCTGGACCTCTTCCGTGCGCCCACCGCGGCCGGGCTGGCCGCGCGGCTCGCGGCGGACGGCACGCACGACTCGCTCACGCCCCTGGTCCCCCTCCGGGCCGGCGGCGCGAGGCCCCCGCTGTTCTGCGTGCACCCCGGCGCCGGGATCGGCTGGGTGTACTCGGGACTGCCCGGGCACCTCGGCCCCGACCGGCCGGTGTACGCCCTCCAGGCACGGGCGTTGCGCGACCCGGCCGCCCGGCCCGCGAGCGTCGAGGCCATGGCGGAGGACTACGCCGACCTGATCCGTACCGTCCAGCCGGCCGGCCCGTACCACCTCCTCGGCTGGTCGTTCGGCGCGGTCGTCGCGCACGCCGTGGCGGTCCACCTCCAGTCACGGGGAGCAGAGGTCGCCGAACTGGTGATGCTCGACGGCTACCCCGCCGGGGACGGCGCGGAGGAATGCCCCCAGGGGAACGCGCTGGCCGAACTCCTCGCCTCCCTGGGCTGCGCGGTGGCGGACACCCCGATCGACGAAGCCGAGTTCGCCCGGCTGGCCGGTGCCCCGGACGGGCCGCTGGCCGGCCTCGGGACGGATATGATCGCGGCCGTCGGCGAGGCGTTCGTCCACCACGTCACGCTCGCGAACCACCACCGTCCCGGCCGCTTCCACGGCGACGTCGCCTTCTTCACCGCGGCACTCGACGCGGACGCCGACGCCGACGGCCCCGAGTCGTGGCGGCCCTACGTGACGGGTCGCATCGACCGGCACGACCTCGCCTGCGCCCACGGCGACATGATGGCGGAGCAGCCGCTCGCGCGGATCGGCGCGGTCCTCCGGGACGGGCCGGCCCGGTGAAGGGCTCCTTGCGGCACCGTGACTTCCGGCTGCTGTGGGCGGGGGAGTCGATCAGCCAGGCCGGCAGTGCGGCGACGCGCGTGATGCTGCCGCTCATCGCCGTGGGCACGCTGCATGCGAGCTCGATGACCATGAGCGTGCTGAACGCCGCCGCATGGCTGCCCTGGCTGCTGATCGGCCTGCCCGCCGGGGCCTGGGTCGACCGCATGCGTCGCCGCCCGGTGATGATCGTGTGCAACGCCGTCTCGGGGGTGCTGCTCCTCTCCGTGGCGGCGGCTGCCTGGCTGGACGCCCTATCGGCCGGCCAACTGCTCCTGGTGGCCGCCCTGTCCGGCACCGCCGACGTCTTCTTCCGCGCGGCCTACAGCGCCTACGTTCCCGCCCTGCTGCCGCGCGAGGACCTCGCGGACGGCAACGCCAAGCTCGAAACCAGCGCATCGGCAGCCGATGTCGTCGCGCCGAGCGCGGGTGGCGCGCTCGTCCAGGCCGGGGGAGCGGTCTTCGGCTTCCTCGCGGACGGGCTGAGCTTCCTCGCGTCGGTGCTCCTGCTGACCCGGATCCGGGCGCAGGAGGGCCCGCCGGGCGGTGAGCGGCGCAGGACCCCCGCCCTCGGCCCGGAGATCCGCGAAGGACTCGCCTTCCTGGTCCGGGACCCCTTCCTGCGGACGATCCTGCTGTGCGACGCCGGCATGAACCTCTTCCTCGCGGGCACCCAGGCGCTCGCGATCGTGTTCCTGAGCCGCACGGTCGGCGTCGACAGCGGGACCATCGGTGTGCTGATCGCCCTCGTCGGCCTCGGCGGGGCGCTGGGGGCCCTGGTCTCGCCGCTGCTGGCCCGCACGTTCGGCACCGCCCGGGCCGTGCTGCTGTGTGCCTTCTGCGGCGGACCGTTCGGGCTGCTGATCCCGCTCACCACCGACGGCGCCGGGCTGGTGGCCTTCCTCGTCGGGGACTTCTGCCTCAGCGCGAGCATCGTCGCCGGAAACGTGATCATCGTCAGCTTCCGGCAGGCCTACTGCCCGCCCGGGATGCTCGGCCGGATCAGCTCCAGCATCCGCTTCGTCATGTACGGAACGGTCCCGGTCGGCAGCCTCCTGGGCGGCGCCCTCGCCACCGCCCTCAGCGACCGCGACGCCCTGTGGGTCCTTTACACGGGCAACGCCCTGTGTGCCCTGCTCCTCCTCCCCGGCCCGGTCCGCAACCGCAAGGAGCTGCCGGTGGGGTGAAACGCTCTCGCCGAGGCGATCAGGTCCCGTCCGGGTGCTGCGGCACCCGAACGGGACCTTGTGCGTCCACCAGCGTCTCCCTCCGGAGCGCGGACGAAAACCCCACACCCTGGAAGCGCCTCCAACAAGCACCGGTCATGATCGTGTCAGAGCTCTGTACGAGCTCTGACGGACGGATTGCCCAAAGGTAGGATCCAGGTCAGCGCACGCCGGGGGACGACGTGCCGAGTGCCCGGAGGGAAGACGGGGCCGGCCCGCTGTACAGCATGCGCGTCTGAAGACGTCAATGGGGTGGGGCGGAAGATGGTCACCGGGGTCACCGGGGACACCGGGCTGCGGTTCGCGCTGCTCGGTCGGCTGCGTGCGTGGCGCGGCGACGAGGAACTGAAGCTCGGCTCCCCGCAGCAGCAGGCGTTCCTCGCGGTGCTGCTGCTGCGCCGGGAGCGCGCCGCCTCGATGGCCGACGTCGTGGACGCCCTGTGGGGCGAGAACCCACCACCCCGCGCCGTGGGGGCCCTGCGGACGTACGCCTCGCGGCTGCGCAAGCTCCTGGAGCCGGAGCGGGCCGCGGGCGAGTCCCCCCGGGTCCTGGTATCCGTCCCCGACGGCTACGCGCTGCACGTGCCGCGCGAGGCCGTGGACCTCGCCCGGTTCGAGGACCACGTCGCCTCGGCGGGCCGGGCCCGGAGGGCCGGACAGCTCGCGGAGGCCCGTGCCCGGCTGCGCCTCGCGCTGGAGCCCTGGCAGGACGCCCCGCTGCCCGGGATCCCCGGCGCAGCCATGGACGCGCACCGCGCCCGGCTCGCCGACCAGCGCCTGACGGCCCTCGAAGCCCGTCTGGAGCTCGACCTGGAACTGGACGGCCCGCGGTCGGTCCTCGCTGAGCTCGCCGTCCTGGCCGCGCACCATCCCCTGCGCGAACGGCTGCGCGCCCTCCAGATGAAGGTGCTGCACCGTGACGGCCGGTCCGCCGAAGCGCTCGCCGTCTACGAGGAGGCCCGACTGCGGCTGAGCGAGGAGCTCGGGCTCGAACCCGGCCGCGACCTCGCCGAGGCACGGGACCTGCTCACGGCGCCGGACACATCCGGCGGCACCGGGCTCCCGGCCCCGGTCGCGCCGCTGCTGCCCGCTCAGCTCCCCGGCGACCTCGCCGACTTCACCGGCCGCGCCGCGCTCGTGGCGGACCTGTGTGCGCTGCTGACGTCCGACCGCCCCGGGGCCGCCCCCACGGTGGCGGTCTCCGGAGCCGGCGGGGTGGGCAAGAGCGCCCTAGCCGTGCACATCGCGCACCGGGTGCGGGAGTCCTTCCCGCACGGACAGCTCTACGCGGACCTCCAGGGCGCCGGCGGCCACCCGGCCGACCCGGCCACCGTGCTGGGCTCGTTCCTGCGGGCGCTGGGCGTGGACGACGCCGCGATACCCGAGTGCCCGGCGGAACGCTCCGCGCTGTTCCGCACCCGGCTGGACGGGCGCCGGGTGCTCATCCTCCTCGACAACGCCCACGGCCCCGAACAGGTACGGCCCTTCCTGCCCGGGCCGCCCTCGTGCGCCGTCCTGGTCACCAGCCGCGCCAAGCCCGCGGGGCCGGCGTCCGCGCGCCTGGTCGACCTCGACGTCATGACCCCGGGCGAGGCACTCGAACTCCTGGGCAAGGTCATGGGCCCCGCCCGCGTCGCCGCCGAGGCGGACGACGCCGCCCGGCTGGTGTCGGCCTGCGGCCACCTGCCGCTGGCCGTACGGATCGTGGCGGCCCGGCTGGCCACGCGCCCCGCGTGGCCGCTCGGCGCGCTGTACGGCCGGCTCGCGGACGAGCGGCACCGCCTGGCGCAACTCCGCGTCGCCGACCTGGCCGTCGAGGCCGCCTTCGCGCTCGGCCACGCCCGGCTCCGGCCGGCCCAGCAGCGCGCCTTCCGGCTGCTCGCCCTGCCCGACGGCCCGCACGTCTCGTCCGCCGCCGCGGCCGCCGTCCTCGGCCTGCCGGAGCCGGAGGCCGAGGCGCTGTGCGAGTCCCTGGTCGACGTCAGCCTGCTGGAGTCCCCCGCCCCCGGCCGCTACCGCTACCACGACCTGCTGCGCCTCTACGCGCGGGGACGTGCGAGCGCGGAGGAGTCCCCGGAGGGGCGGGCCGCCTCCTTGCGCCGCCTGCTGGAGTTCCTGGTGTCCACGGTGCGGGCCTCGTACCCTGGCGCCCTCGACAGGGCCGAACGCCTGGGGATGACCGCGACGGTCCCCGGGCTGTCGTTCGCCACGGCCGAGGACGCCGGCGCCTGGATGGCCGAGGAAGCGCCGTGCCTGTTCGCGGCGGTGCGCCAGGCGGCCAAGGCCCCCGACGGCGCCCTCGGCCCGGCAGCCGACCTGCTGCTCATGACGGAGGAGCTGCTGGAACGCGGGCGCCCCGGGCCGGAGTTCGAGCAGGCGGCCGAGGAGGTGGTCGCTGCGGCGCTCCGCCTGGGCGACCGGCGCAGCGCGGGCCGTGCCTACCTGGCCCTCGGCCACGGCCACTACTACGCGGCCCGCCTCCGCGAACTGGTCGTGGTCTACCGCCAGGCGGTGGCGGCGAGCCGTGCGGCCGGCGACGCGCTTGTCATGGCCGACGCCCTGGTGCTGCTGGCCCGCTGCTTGTACCACCTGCGCCACCACGACGAGACCCACGCCCTCCTCACCGAGGCCTTGGCGGTCTTCCGGGCGCACGCCGACGGGCTCGGCGAGGCGAACGCCCTCGGCGCGCGCTGCCGGGTGCGCCAGGCGGCGGGCGAGACGGCTCCGGCGGTCGCGGACGCGGAGGAGGCCCTGGTGCTCCATCAAGGTCTGGGCGACGGACGCCGGGTGGGGTTCGCACTGTACGAACTGGGCGTCGTCCTCGGCGCCGCCGGGCGGACCACCGAGTCCACCGCACGCCTCACCGAGGCGCTGGCCTTCTTCGGTGCCCGCCGCAACCGGCTGTGGGAAGGGCTCACCCTCTCCCGGCTCGCGGAGAACCGGCTCGCCACCGGCCGCGCCGAGGAGGCCGCCCGGCTGGCCCGGACCGCGGTCGCGACGCTGGAGGAGGTCAGGAACGACCGGGGCCGCGCCCACGCCCTGGCCGCGCTCGGCTCCGCCCTCGGCCGCATCGGGGACCACGACGGCGCCCGCGCGCACCGGCGCACCGCGCACGAGATCTGCGCCCGCCTGGGCATGCCGGAGGCCGACGACCTCCTCGCCCTGCTCGGCGACGAGCCCGGGCCCCGTCCCGGGGCTGAACCGGCACCGGGCCCCTGACGAGAGCGGCCTGCTCTGCTCCGTGCCGAACCGCCTGCCGGACCGGTCACGGCGGAGCCGGTGTCACGGGCGATCCGCCCCTCCTCCGACCTCTCGCCGAACGGTCCTTTCGCCAACAGCCTCACGTCAAACGGCCCTCACGCCATACGGAGACACCCCATGCCCCCCACCGCCTCTCCCGGCCACTCCTCCGGCGGCGAATCCGGGCGAACCGCAAGCCACCGGTTCACTGTTCTCGGTCCCCTTCGCGTGCACGACGGGTCGGCCGAGATGCCCGTCGGCGCCCCCCCGCTGCAGGCGGTGCTCGCGGTCCTGCTGCTACGGGCCCGCACCCCCGTGTCCGCCCGGGAACTGATCGCCGCGGTCTGAGGCGACGAGCCCCCGGCCGGCCCGAACGGGCACGGTCACTGCTCGTCTCCGCGCTGGACCTGTGGCGCGGCAAGCCGCCCGCCGGCGTGCCCGGTCCGTACGCCGAGGCCCAGCGCACCCGGCTGGAGGAACTGCGCCTGGCGGCCTCCGAGGCCCGCTGGGAGGCCGAGATCGTGCTGGGCGGGCACGACAACGCGCTCGGTCCGCTGCGCGCGCTGGCCGCCGAACACCCGTGGCGCGAGCGGGTCCACGAGCTGCTGATGACAGCGCTGCACCAAGCCGGACGGCAGGTGGACGCACTCGACGTCTACACGCACGTCCGCCGCGCGCTCGCCGAGGAGCTGGGCACCCGCCCGGGTCCCGGCCTGGACCGGCTCCAGGAGAAGATCCTCACCGCCGGACCCGGGCGGCAGACGGGCGACTCGACAGGGCTCCGGGTTCCGGCCCGGCCCCACGGACCGGCGCAGCTGCCCCAGGACACCGCCGACTTCACGGGCCGGAACGACGGGGCCGACCGGCTGTGCTCCGTGCTCGCCACCCGGCAGGTGCTCGTCCTGCTGGACAACGCCCGCGACCTGGCCCAGGTGCGCGACCTGCTGCCCGGCGCGCCCGGCAGCGCGGTGCTGCTCACCAGCCGCTCCCGGCTCACCGGCCTGAACCGCCTCGGCCTCAGCAACGCCATAAGCGAGCACCTGCCCCTCGACACGTTCCTCTGGGGCGTACAGCAAAGCCCACCGCGACGGCACCCTGACCCTCTCCGCCCAGGTTTCCGCCGTGGACGGCAGCCGACACGTCACCGCCAACGCCTCCGGCTCATTGCGCGACCCCGAGAAGCTCGGCCGTCGGGTCGCCGAGGAGCTCCTCGACCAGGGCGCGGAGGCGATCCTCTCCGCAGTCCGCCAGAGGCCGCCGGCGGCCCCGTAGGAGTCGATCACAGCCCCACCGCCCCCCGGGATCACCGAGCGCATGCCAACCCGGGAGCGGGGCGCCTGAAGCCCTTACTGCGCGAGCAGGGATCACCAGGCGCAGCGCAAGCTACGGGGGGGAGGGGGATCTTCTCTATGAGTACTTGTTCTGGTTACTAACAAGAATCCCTGATGCTCCTACGCCCGGTGCTCCGACGACTGGCGAACCGACGACTGATAACCCGTCTTCAGTGGCGGCCACTCGATCACGTCCTCCAGGTATGCAGTCGTCCCGGCGTCGGCAGCTTGGACAGCTTCGTCCCGCTCGGGGATGCGTCTAAGCAGCTTGGGTGAAGTTGTTTGCTGATCCTCGGATCTGGTCTCGTCGATGGGTCATGGCCTGGTCGACGGCTTTGCCGAGGCAGTCGGTGCTGGTCATGCTGGGCTGGCAGATCTAACCGGCGTTCGGGGACGTCGACGACTTCGTCCGGCTGGACGGTGCGGCCGCCGAGCTCGGGCATGGTGGCCAGCTAAAGATCTTCTCGTAACCGTGTTGGTTGGTCTGCGTTGGTCTGGTCGTGCAGGTGGTCTCCGCTCAGCGTCGTGAGTTCGTCGAGGTGTTCACCGGGCTTCGCCCACGGCAGTTCCAGCGGCTGG
>NZ_RBAM01000032.1 GCF_003626645.1 Streptomyces klenkii
AGAGGTCACTGGTTCAATCCCAGTATCGTCCACCAGGTCTTCACGGACCTTCCCGCGCGATTAGCTCAGCGGGAGAGCGCTTCCCTGACACGGAAGAGGTCACTGGTTCAATCCCAGTATCGCGCACACCGATCGGCCGGAGGCCGGGGCTCAAGGGCTCCGGCCTCTGGTCGTTTTCGCAGGTGGAGAGCCCGCAGGCAGAGCGCGGGTGGAGCGCTTGAGAGCGGAAGCTTGAGGGCAGTACGAAGGGCCGGGCGCCTCCCCAGGTGCCCGGCCCTTCGTGCCGTCCGCCGTACCCCCGTCCCCACGGGGTTGATCCACCGGCTTGTCCCCGGCCCGGGCCGCTCTCCCGGGCCCGGGGCGCTCAGCGCCCCAGCATTCCGGCGACGGACGACGCTTGTGTGACGACGGCGTCCCAGCCGCCGAAGAGGAAGGCGAGGAAGGCCGCGAGGGGCACCACCATGGCCACCGCCACCAGCGGGTGCCGGGTGCCGGAGGGCTGGGGCGCGAAGAGGCTCGCGACCAGACCGGCAGCGCGGTGGCCGCGTGCCCGCCCGGCCGTACGTCCCGCCGTGTCCGCCATCGTGCCGCTCCCTGTCTCGCCGTACTCCTGCCTTGTGACGTCGTACGAGCGGCGGGCGTCTGACCTCGGGGGACGAGTGCTGTCACCCGCCGCTCGGACTCCAATTTAGGGGCGCGGCCCCGGGCGGGCGTCATGCCCTCGTACCGATTGGCGGGCATCCGGGAGGATGAGCGGGGCCCGGGCGGCTACTCCCCTGGTTGGAGACGAGTGGTCCGTCCCCCGGGGACTTCCCTGAGGGGGAGCCCCGGAGGGGGCCGGGAATCGCCCTGGTCGGTGTGGTTTCGCTCACGTCCGGCCCGTCCCCGAGCGTAATGATCTTCACTGCCCCGGCGGCCCCTCCCCCGCCCGCCGCACCCGCCCCACGGACCTCACTCGCCTCGCGCGGAACATGCGCTCCCGGGCCTGACACGGCCCCAATCCCCCTGCGGGGGCGGGCTCTTGGCCCCGCTCCCCCGCGCCCGGCGCGTCCGGCCGCCGCCCCAGGCCCACGGCCGGCCGACGGTAGCGGGCGCGGGCAATCCACTTGCCGACGCATGCGCGGCCTATCAGCGCGCCCGCCCGTCAATCCGTAAGCTGTGCCACGTCAGACGGACCGGGCAGCGGGGATGAAGATGGCGATGATGCGGCTCCGGCGCGAGGACCCGCGTGTCGTCGGCTCGTTCCGGCTTCACCGCCGGCTCGGCGCGGGCGGCATGGGCGTGGTGTACCTCGGCTCCGACCGGCGCGGGCAGCGCGTGGCACTGAAGGTGATCCGGCCGGACCTGGCCGAGGACCAGGAGTTCCGCTCGCGGTTCGCGCGCGAAGTCCAGGCCGCCCGGCGGATCCGCGGCGGCTGTACGGCGCGGCTCGTGGCCGCCGACCTGGACGCGGACCGCCCCTGGTTCGCGACGCAGTACGTGCCGGGGCCCTCCCTGCACGACAAGGTGAACGAGGACGGGCCGCTGTCGGCGGCTCAGACCGCCTCCATCGGGGCGGCGTTGGCCGAAGGTCTGCTGGCCGTGCACGACGCGGGCGTGGTGCACCGGGACCTCAAGCCGTCGAACATCCTGCTGTCCCCCAAGGGCCCCCGCATCATCGACTTCGGCATCGCGTGGGCGACGGGCGCGAGCACGCTCACCCACGTGGGCACCGCCGTCGGCTCCCCCGGCTTCCTCGCCCCCGAGCAGGTCCGGGGCGCCGCGGTCACCCCCGCCACGGACGTCTTCGCCCTCGGCGCGACCCTCGCCTACGCCTCGACCGCGGACTCACCCTTCGGCCAGGGCAGTTCGGAGGTCATGCTCTACCGGGTCGTCCACGAGGAACCCCAGCTCATGGCCGTGCCCGACGCTCTGGCGCCGCTGATCCACGCGTGCCTGGCCAAGGACCCCGAGGAGCGGCCGAGCACGCTCCAGCTGTCGCTGCGGCTCAAGGAGATCGCCGCCCGCGAGGCGCAGGGCCTCTCCGAGGGGCGGCTTCCCCTGACGCGCCGTGAGCCCGACCGGTCGGCTGAACGGCGCGCCGCGGAGTATGCGGAGCAGCGCACGGAGCGGCCCACGGTCAAGGCGCCCGCGCCGCATCATCCGCCGCAGGCCCGGCCCGAGCCCGGCGGCCGGCGGCCGGCCGCGCGGCCGGGGCGGGTGGGCGGCCAGCGCGGGCAGGCCGCCGCCCGGGGTGCCGCGGGGGCCGCGGCCGGCCGGCGCGGGCAGCCCGCGGCGCGGACCGGTGCCGGGGCCCGGCGCTCCGCGCCTCCGCGGGATCCCCGGCTGCTGCGGCAGCGGGTGACCGTCTTCGTCGTGGTGACGCTGCTGGTCGCGCTGGGCATCGCCGTGGCCCAGGGCTGCCAGGGGCCGGACCGGCGCACGGATGGGCTGGGGTCGGTGCCTTCGGTTTCTTCGGTTTCTTCGGCTTCTTCGCAGTGGGGCGGCTGGGCGCCGGGCAGCGGCTGAGCGGGCAGGGTCGTCAAGGCTCGCCGGTGCGCCGTCAGGCAAATGCCCGCCGCCGCGGCGAGCAAGCCCCTCGGTGAGGGTCCGGCGGAATCCGCAGAGACGGGGAGTCACACCCCGTACCCGCTAAGCCCGCGGCCGGCCCGCCGTCACCGCGTAGAACGACACCGCCGCCGCCGCGCCCACGTTGAGCGAGTCGATGCCGTGCGCCATCGGGATGCGCACCCATTCGTCCGCCGCCATCAGGGCGCGCGTGGACAGGCCGGAACCCTCCGCTCCGAGCATCAGTGCGACGCGGTCCAGGCGGTGCGGTGCGGCCGCGTCGATGGACGTGGCCTTCTCGTCGGGGGTGAGCGCCAGGATCCGGAAGCCCGCCTCGCGTACGGTCTCCAGGTCGCGGGGCCAGGTCTCCAGGCGCGCGTAGGGCACGGAGAACACGGCGCCCATGGAGACCTTGACGGAGCGCCGGTAGAGGGGGTCGGCGCAGTCCGGGGAGAGCAGGACGGCGTCCATGCCGAGGGCCGCCGCGCTGCGGAAGATCGCACCGATGTTGGTGTGGTCGTTCACGGCCTCCATCACGGCGACGCGGCGCGTCGTCCGCAGCAGCTCGGCCGGGGACGGGAGGGGCTTGCGCTGCATGGAAGCGAGCGCCCCGCGGTGGACGTGATAGCCCGTCACCCGTTCGGCCAGCTCGGGGCTCACGGCGTAGACGGGCGCGGGCGCCTCCTCGATGACGTCGCGCATCACGTCGACCCACTTGGCGGACAGCAGCATCGAGCGCATCTCGTACCCGGCGTGGCGGGCGCGCCGGATGACCTTCTCGCCCTCGGCGATGAAGAGCCCCTCGGCGGGTTCGCGGCGGCGGCGCAGCTCGACGTCGGTCAGGCCGGTGTAGTCGTGCAGGCGCGGGTCGGCGGGGTCGTCGATGGTGATGATGTCGGCCATGGTCCTCGGTCCTCGGTACGTACGGGGTGCTCGGTCGCGGTGCGGTGCCGTGCGGTGGTGATTCCGGTTCCGGTTCCGGCGGCTCAGCGGCCGGTTCCGGTGCCGGTGCCGGTGCCGGTGCCGACCGTCACGACGTCGCCGACGACGATGACCGCGGGGGGCCGTATGCCTTCCGCCTTGACGCGCTCGCCGACGGTCGCGAGCGTCGCGTCGACGCGCCGCTGGGCGGCCGTGGTGCCCTCCTGCACGACGGCGACGGGGGTGCCGGCGGCCCGGCCGTGCCGGACGAGGGTCTCGGCGATGGCGCCGATGTTCTCGACGGACATCAGGAGGACGAGCGTGCCGCGGAGCCTGGCGACGGCCTCCCAGTCGACGAGGGAGCGCTCGTCGTCGGGAGCGACGTGGCCGCTGACGACCGTGAACTCGTGGGCGACGCCGCGGTGGGTGACGGGGATGCCGGCGGCGCCGGGGACGCTGATGGTGCTGGAGATGCCGGGGACGACGGTGCAGGGGATGCCGTGCTCGGCGAGGGCCTGGGCCTCTTCCATGCCCCGGCCGAAGACGTACGGGTCTCCGCCCTTCAGGCGGACGACGGCCTTGCCCGCCTGAGCGTGCTCGATCAGGGCGTTGTTGATGGCTTCCTGGGCCATGGCGCGGCCGTACGGGATCTTCGCGGCGTCGATGACCTCGACGTGCGGGGGGAGCTCGTCGAGGAGGTCGCGCGGGCCGAGGCGGTCGGCGATGACGACGTCGGCGCCGGCGAGGAGGCGGCGGCCGCGCACGGTGATGAGGTCCGGGTCGCCGGGGCCGCCGCCGACGAGGGCGACGTGGCCTACCGCGGGGCCGGTGGCGTTGGCCGCGGCGGGGTGGGTGCGGAAGTGCGGGGCCGTCAGGGAGCCGTCGCGCAGGCCCTCGACGATGGCGTCGCGGACGGCGGCGGAGCGGCGGGGGTCGCGGCCGGTGAGGACGGCGACGGTGACGCCTTCGCTGCGGCCGGTGGCGGGCGTCCAGGCGGTGGCGGCTTCCGCGTCGTCGCTGCGCACGGCCCACACGCGGCGGGCCTCGGCCTCGGCGGAGGCGGCGCGGTTGGCGTCGGGGTCGTCGGTGGAGATCAGGGCGTACCAGGCGCCGTCGAGGTCGCCGTCGGCGTAGCGGCGGCGCTCCCAGCGCACCTCTCCGGCGTCGGCCATGGCCTCGACGGAGGGGGTGGCGGACGGGGAGATCAGCAGGACGTCCGCGCCGGCGGCGATCAGCGCGGGAAGGCGGCGCTGGGCGACCTGGCCGCCGCCGAGGACGACGACGCGGCGGCCCGCGAGACGCAGTCCGACGGGGTAGGCGGCGGATTCGTTGTGCTCGGCCATGGGGGTGCGGGTCTCCTCGTGGGCGAATGCGCTGGTGAGGACACCTTACGGGGCGGTGGGGGGTCGGGGGCGGGGCGGGACGGGCCCTTCCGGGGCTGCATGATTTACGGCGGGTGAGGGGCGCCGTCGAGCGAGCCCCCGTCGCCGCCACAAATCATGCTTTACGCCCCTCCCAGGGCCCGTCCCGCCCCGCCCCCTCCTGCCACACACCGGGCGACGGGCGCGTGTGCCCGTCACGCCGTTTCCGCTACGCCTTTTCCGTTACGCCCGCCGTGTCGAACGTCGCCACCTCGTGCATGGCCCGGGCCGCGCTCTGGACGATCGGCAGGGCCAGCAGCGCTCCCGTGCCCTCGCCCAGGCGGAGGTCGAGGTCCACCAGGGGGCGCAGGCCGAGCTTGGTCAGCGCCGCGACGTGGCCCGGCTCGGCGCTGCGGTGGCCCGCGATGCAGGCCGCGAGGGCCTCGGGGGCGATCGCCCGGGCGACGAGGGCTGCCGCGCCGGCGCTCACGCCGTCGAGGATCACCGGGGTGCGCAGCGAGGCGCCGCCGAGGATCAGGCCGACGAGGGCCGCGTGCTCCAGGCCGCCGACGGCGGCCAGGACGCCGATGGGGTCCTTGGGGTCGGGCTGGTGGAGTTCGAGCGCGCGGCGGACCACGTCGATCTTCCGGGCGTGCATCTCGTCGTTGATGCCGGTGCCGCGGCCGGTGATCTCGGCCGGGTCGGCGCCGGTGAAGACGGAGATGAGGGCGGCGGACGCCGTGGTGTTGGCGATGCCCATCTCGCCGGTCAGGAGCGCCTTGTTGCCGGCCGCGACGAGGTCGCGGGCGGTCTCGATGCCCACCTCCAGGGCGCGCATCGCCTCTTCGCGGGTCATGGCGGGGCCCGCGGTGAAGTCGGCGGTGCCGGGCCGGATCTTGCGCGGCAGGAGGCCGGGCGTGCTGGGCAGCTCGCCCGCGACGCCGACGTCCACGACGCAGACCTCGGCGCCGACCTGGTTGGCGAAGGCGTTGCACACGGCGCCGCCGCCCAGGAAGTTGGCGACCATCTGGGAGGTGACCTCCTGCGGCCACGCGGTGACGCCCTGGGCGTGCACGCCGTGGTCGCCCGCGAAGATCGCGACGGCGGCAGGCTCCGGGATCGGCGGCGGGCACTTGCGGGACAGACCGCACAGCTGCGCGGAGATGATCTCCAGCATGCCGAGCGCGCCGGACGGCTTGGTCATCCGCTTCTGCCGCTCCCAGGCCTCGCCGAGGGCCTTGGCGTCCAGCGGGCGGATGCCGCGGAGGGTCTCGGCGAGCAGGTCGTGCGGGTCCTCGCCGGGGAGCGCGCGGCGGCCGTACTCCTCCTCGTGCACGACCCACGACAGCGGGCGGCGCTTGGACCAGCCGGCCTGCATCAGCTCGGGCTCGTCCGGGAACTCGTCGACGTAGCCGACGCAGAGGTAGGCGACGACCTCCAGGTGGTCGGGCAGGCCGAGGGCGCGGACCATCTCGCGCTCGTCGAAGAAGCTGACCCAGCCGACGCCGAGGCCTTCGGCGCGGGCGGCGAGCCACAGGTTCTCGACGGCGAGCGCGGAGGAGTACGGCGCCATCTGCGGCTGGGTGTGCCGGCCGAGGGTGTGGCGGCCGCCGCGGGTGGGGTCGGCGGTGACGACGATGTTGACGGGCGTCTCGAGGATCGCCTCGATCTTCAGTTCCTTGAACTGCTTGGCCCGGCCCTTCGGCAGCGACTTCGCGTACGCGTCGCGCTGGCGCTGTGCCAGCTCGTGCATGGCCTGCCGGGTTTCCGCGGAGCGGATGACGACGAAGTCCCAGGGCTGGGAGTGGCCGACGCTGGGGGCGGTGTGCGCGGCTTCCAGGACGCGCAGCAGGACCTCGTGCGGGATGGGGTCCGTACGGAATCCGTTGCGGATGTCGCGCCGCTCCCGCATCACGCGGTGCACGGCCTCGCGCTCGGCGTCGCCGTAGCCGGTGGCCGCGGGGACGCTGTCCCGTGCGTCGTCCCCTGCGGGAGTGTTCTCGGCTGCGAGTTCCGCTGCGGCTTCCGCGGCGGGCTCTGCTACGGGTTCTGCTGCGGCTTCTGCTGCACGAGGCGCGGGGACGGCGACCGGGTCGGTGGCCGGTTCGTCCGGGGACTGGTGGGGGGCCGGGATGCGGACCTCTTCGGCGACGGGCTGTGCGTCGGTCCCGGTGCTGGTGCCGGTGCCGGCCGCCGGCTCGGGCAGGTCGGCTGCTGCCTGCTCGGGCTGCACCGCCCGGGGCTCGCTGTCGGCCGCCGGGGTGTGCGCTACGGCCTCGGTCTCGGGTGCCTGCGGTTCAGAGATGGTGGCCTGCTCGGGCTGCGGTACGCCGCCGGGGGCGTGCGGGGCGGACGGGGTGTCAGCGGGTGCGTCAGCGACGACGCCCGCGGCCTGCCCGGAGGCCTCCTCCGAGGCCACTGCCGGGATGTCAGCGGGAACCTGCGGGGCGGGGGCGGGGGCGGAGACAGGGGCTTCCGGGGCGGCTGCCGGGGCTTCCGGCGCTACCGGCCCGGCATCGGCCAGGACACCGGCGGTGGGCTCGGCTTCGGCGGGCGGCGCGGCCGGGGTCTCGGCAGCGGGGACGGCGGGCTGCGGGGCGACGGCGGAAGCGACATCTGTCGCCTGCTCGTCCGGCGCGGCGGCAGCGGGCTGTCCGGCGTCAGACACAGCGACGTCGACAGCCTGCTCAGCCTGCGGAGCGGCATCAGCAACAACGCCCGCGGCCTCCCCGGCCGGGGCGGCGGCAGCGGCGCCGGCCTCCGTCACGACGGGCTGGTCCGCCTGCGGGGCGGCGACGGCGGCGGCAACAGTTTCTTCGACCTGCTCGGCCGGGGCGACCACAGTGACTTCAGCAGCAACAACGTCGGCAGCCCGCTCAGCCTGCGGAGCGGCATCAGCAACAACGCCCGCAGCTTCCCCGGCCGGGGCGACGGCGGCGGCAATAGTCTCTTCGGCCTGCTCGGCCGGGGCGACTACAGCAGCGTCAGCAGCAGCAACAACGTCGACGGCCTGCTCAGCCTGCGGAGTGGCGTCAGCAACGACGCCCGCGGTCTGCCCGGCCGGGGCGGCGGCCTCCACTACGACCGGCAGGTCCGTCTGCGGGGCGGCAGCGGCAACGGTAGCTGCGGGCTGCTCAGCCGGGACACCAGCAGGAGCGTCCACAGCGGCAGCAGCAACGGCGTCTATGACCTGTTCGGCCTGCGGAGCAACTACCGGGGCAGCAGCGACGGCGGCCGCGGCAGCGTCCGCCACCTGCTCGGCCGGGGCGACAGCGGCAGCGACATCCGCAGCCTGCTCGCCCTGCGGAGCAGCGACCGCAGCAACGTCGGCGACACCCGCCGCCTGCTCGGCCGAAGCAGCCTCAGCCGCGGCGGCGTCCATGACCTGCTCGGCAGCCGGCGAAGCAACCACCGGAGCCACAGCGGCAGCGACCTGCTCGGCCTGCGGAGTCGTGTCGGCGGCCTCAGCGACGGCTACGGCCTGCTCAGCCTGCGGAGCGGCGTCCGCGGGGGCTTCCGCGCCCGCCTCGGCCGCGACGGGCTGGTCCGCCTGCGGGGCGGCCGGGAGCGGCTCGGGCTCGGTGGGAACCGCGGTCTGCGGAGCGGCGGCGACCACGGCGGGAACGACCTGTTCCTGCTGTTCCTGCCCGGCGGCGGCCGCGACGACCTGCCCGTCCTGCGGGGCCTCAACCGGAACACCGGCCGCGGGGGCCGCCGTCTCCGCCGGGACCCCCGACACGCTCGGCGGCACATGGACCTGCCCGGTCGCCGCGGCGACCACCGCGTCGATGGCGGAGAGCCCGGTCGACGTCGCGCCCGCCGGGGCCTCGGGGGCCGCTGACGCCACGTCACCGGCAACGGGAGCCGGCGCCGCCGGGGCGGCCGTGCCGGCGGCCTGGGGCGGCACGAAGGCCGGCGCGGCCGGCGGCTGCGGCTGGGCGTCCCACGTGCCCGGCTGCTGCTGCGGCACCTCGCCGAGGCGCGGCGTCTGCTGAGTGCCCGTCTCGTCGGTGGTGGCGTCGAGGTATTCGGGGCCCGGTACGGGTGCCGCCGGCGGGGCGGGCGGGCGGACCGGGGCGGGGGCCGGCGCGGCGGGGCCGCGGTCGGCGAGGGAGCGGACGACTCCGCTGGTGGGGTCCGGGACGGGCGGGCCCATGTGGAGGGGGCGGCGCGGCGCCGCGGGGGCGGCGGGGGCCGGGGGCGTGCGGACGTCGCCGTAGTCGACGGAGCCGGTGTCGCGCCCGCCGCTCTCGTGCGTGCCGCCCTGGGCGGCCGGCTGCTCCATCCAGGCGCCCTGGGCGCCCGGCATCAGCAGGAGGTCGTCCTCGTCGGCGCCGTCGGCTTCCGCGGCGTCACCGTGGTCGAGGAAGGTGAACGCGGCGGGGGCACCGGGGTCGGCAGGGGCTGCGGCGTCCGTGGGAAACGGGTGGCCGGGCAGCGCGCCTGCGTTCTCCGGCTGTCCCTCGCCCGGGAACTGGCCGGTGTCGGTCATGCGTACCCCTCGCCCATCGGTAGTGCTCCTTCCAACCGCTCACGCCCATAGTCAAGAACGAGCGTCCGTGCCTCGCGGCACGTGTGCATCGCCCGCCCCTACCTTGCCGTGCTCCCGCCAAGAGGAGGGTGCGTTCGGGACATTGGCGACTGTGGTGTCGGACACCGAGGGGCGGTACAACGATCCGCCAGCCTACCCTCCGCCCGGCCCGCCGGGCTCACAGGTGGGTGCGGCGTCCGCTCAGCAGGAAGGCGACGGAGCGTTCGCGCTCGGACCAGGCGGCGGTGTCGAGCTCCACGGCCTGGAGCAGGGTGCACTCGACGCCGTAGCCGCCTTCGGCGAGGGCGCGGCCGATGGCCTCGGCCTCGTCGCGGGTGGCGGCGTGGGCGACGATGCGCTCGGGGCGGCGGGCGGCTGCGGCCGCGACGACGGCGTGGCCGCCGCCGCCGACGCGGACGACGTCGGGTTCGGGGAGGTCCTCCAGGACCTGGGGGGCGGCGCCGTGGACGACCTGGAGCTGGACGCCGTAGCGGCGGGCGACGGCGGTGGTGCGGGCGCACGCGTCGGGGTCGCGGTCGACGGCGATGACGGCGGCGCCGAAGCGGGCGGCCTCGACGGCGGCGGCGCCGCAGCCGGAGCCGATGTCCCAGACGAGGTCGCCGACGCGGGGGCCGAGGCGGGCGAGTTGGGCGGCGCGCAGCTCGGTGGCCTCGCCCTCGCCGAGGTCGCTGCCGTAGGCGTCGGCGGGCAGGGCCCAGCCGCGGACGGCCGGGGGGTAGCCGGGGTCGCGGCCGGCGATCCAGCCGCCGCCGGCGCGGGGCCGGGTGGCGCCCCAGCCGGGGACGGCGACGGGGCCGGCGCTTCCGCCGCCGATGACGATGACGACGTTGGGGTCGCGCCAGTGGTGGTCGGGGGCCTTGTCGGAGGTGAGGACGGTGACCTGTTCGCGCTCGGTGCCGAGCTCCTCGCAGATGACGAAGGTGCGGTGGACGTCGCCGAGGAGGAGGGCGAGTTCGGCGGGGCCGGCGCCGGGCGAGGTGAGGACGGCGACCTTGGGGTGGGCGCGGCAGACGTTGACGGCGCGGCGCAGGTCGCGGCTGTGGGCGACGACGACCTGGGCGTCGTCCCAGGGCATGCCGGCGCGGGCGAAGGCGGCGGCGACGGCGGAGACGGCGGGCACGACCTCGACCTCCAGCCCGTGCTGGGGGGCGCGCAGGGTGCGGACGACGCCGAAGAAGCCGGGGTCGCCGTCGGCGAGGACGACGGCGGAGCCGCGGTGGCCGGCGATGCGGCGGGCGGCGAGGTCGACGCTGCCGAGGCGGACGCGCTCGGCGGCGGGCGGCACTTCGGGGAGCGCGAGGTGGTGGGCGGCGCCGGCCACGAGGGTGGCGGCGGCCAGGGCGGAACGGGCCGCGTCCGTGAGTGGTGAGCCGTCCCACCCGATCACCGTGACCCGGTCGGCCATCGTCGTCATTCTCCTGGGCTTGTCAGCGGGTCTGCGGCGGGTGCCCGTCTGCGGGCAGGGTGAGCGTACCCCGTGCCGGTCCGGACCTTCCGGCTCCGCTTTCCGTACCTCCGGTGGGGCTCGGCGGGTACGGCCGTCAGGACCAGTCGCGGAAGGCCGCGGCGTAGCCGGGGTCGCCGGCGGGCTGCTCGCGCAGCTCGTCGAGGTCCTCGGGCAGGAGGCTCCAGATGATGAGGTCGGAGCGGAGCTCGGTCCAGCCGCCGTCCCCGGTGCGGCCGCGTCCTATCCAGGCGTTGCGCAGCACTCCTTCGCTGATGCAGCCGGTCTTCTGCGCGACCTGCTGGGAGGCGGTGTTGTCGGCGGCGGTGCGCAGCTCCAGGCGCTCGAACTTCTGGTCGTTGAAGAGCCACTCGGCGACGGCGAGGACGGATTCACAGGCGTAGCCCTCGCCGCGGGCCCAGGGGGCGACGACGTAGCCGACCTCGGCGGACAGGGCGCGCCAGTCGGTGTGGTGGAGGTGGACGCAGCCGACGAGGCGGTGGGTGAGGAACTCGGTGACCGCAAAGACGATTCCGCGCCCGGAGGTGCGCTCGGCGGGGGCCTCGCGCAGGGCCCAGTCACGGGCGTGGGCGGTGGTGTAGGGGTGGGGTACGGAGGTCCAGGCGGTGACGAGCTCGTCGCTCATCATCTCCGCGAGCGCGGGCACGTCCTGGGCCTCGAACGGGCGCAGCACCAGCCGGTCCGTACTGATGGAGATGTCCGGGAAGGTGGATGTCATGTGCTGCTCCAACGCCGGGGAAGTGGGCTCGGGACGGGGCGGTCCGGGCTCGGGTGCACCAGCATGCAGCATCGATGCGTGCGTGCGCCAAGCGCGTAGGCCCCGCGCACGTCGTCGTGTGCGCGGGGCCTGGGGCCACAGGGGCGGTTGTGGTGACGGCAGGGGCTGCCGGGGTCAGCTCTTCGGCGCTCCGAAGGCGGGCAGGACGGCGCCGTTGCTGAACTTCTGCTCGATGAACTTCTTCACCTCGTCGGAGTTGAGGAGCTTGGCGAGCTTCTGGACGCGCGGGTCGGCCTCGTTGCCCTTCTTCACGGCGAGGAAGTTGGCGTAGGGGTTGCCGTCGGCCTTCTCCAGGGCGATGGCGTCCTTGGCCGGGTTGAGCTTGTGGCCGATGGCGAAGTTGCCGTTGATGACGGCGGCGTCGACGTCGGCGAGGCGGGTGGGGATCTGGGCGGCCTCGAGCTCGGTGAACTTGATGCCCTTGGCGTCCTTGACGTCGGAGAGCTTGGCGGCGGCGCCCACGCCGTCCTTGAGGACGATGACGCCGTTGTCGGCCAGCAGCTTCAGGGCGCGGCCCTCGTTGGTGGCGTCGTTGGGCACGGCGATGGTCGCGCCGCTGCCGAGGTCGCCGGGCTTCTTTACCTTTTCGGAGTACAGGCCGAGCGGCTCGAGCTCGACGTTGACGACGGGGACGATGTCCGTCTTGTTCTTCTTGTTGAAGTCGTCGAGGTACGGCTTGTGCTGGAAGAAGTTGGCGTCGACCTCGCCGTTCTGCGTGGCGGTGTTGGGGAGCACGTAGTCGTTGAACTCCTTCACCTCCAGCTTCAGGCCGGCCTTCTCCGCGAGGTTGTCGCGGACGAAGTTGAGGATGTCGCCGTGCGGGGTCGGGCTGGCGGCGACGACGAGCTTGGCGTCCGGGTCGGCGTCCTTGCCCTTCTTCGACGAGCTGCCGGAGGAGGAGGTGTCGGACGGAGCGCTGCACGCGCTCAGGCCGAGGGTGAGTGCGGCGGCGGCCGCCGCGGCGGCGGTGAGCTTGATGGTGGTACGCACGAAGAGTGCCCCTCTTTCTGGATTTCCTGGGTTCACGAGGTGTTGCGCCCGGCAAAGGGTCCGGGCTCGTGGTGCTGCGGTGAGGGGCGAAGAGCCCCTCGGTGCCAGGCCTGATCAGCTCCGATCAGGAAGTCTTGGGGTTCAGGAGGACTTGACGGCCTCCGGGGCCTCGGCCTGGGCCGGGACGGTCGCCGCGGGCTTCGGCGCCGGGCGGGCCGGGGTCCACAGGCGGCGCAGGCCCACGGGGGCCGCCTGCCGTCCGCCGCGCCGGGCGAGGGTCCGCACGGCGAGGTCGCCGGCGAGCTGGACGGCGGTGACGATGACGATGAGCAGCACGATGGTGATGTTCATCAGGCCGGTCTCGGAGCGCTGGTAGCCGTAGACGATGGCGAGGTTGCCCAGGCCGCCGCCGCCGACCGCGCCGGCCATCGCGGAGTAGCCGATGAGGGCGATGACGGTGGTGGTCAGGCCCGCGATGACGGAGGGCAGGGCCTGCGGGAGCAGCACCTTGAAGATCACGGTCCAGGTGCCGCCGCCCATGGACTGGACGGCTTCGACGAGGCCGTGGTCGACCTCGCGGAGCGCGGTCTCCACCAGCCGGGCGAAGAACGGGATCGCGCCGATGGCCAGGGCCACGACGGCGGCGCTGGGCCCGATGGAGGTGCCGACCACGAAGCGGCTGAAGGGGATCAGCCACACCATGAGGACGATGAACGGCAGCGAGCGGCCGAGGTTGACGACCACGCCGACGGCCTTGTTGACCACGGTGTTCTGGAGCAGGCCGCCGCGGTCGGTGAGGACCAGCAGGATGCCCAGCGGCAGGCCGCCGAGGATGGTGTAGAGGGTGGACCACCACACCATGAAGAGGGTGTCCAGACTCGCGTCGCGCAGCAGGGGCTGCATCTCGGCCCAGGTCACTTGGCACCATCCTTCAGGAGCGCACCGGCCGGAGCCGGGTTCACATCGGCGACGTCGACCTGGAGGCCCTGCTCGCGTAGGAAGCCGATGGGGACGACGTTCTCCTCGAAGCGGCCGGGCAGCTCGATGCGCATCCGGCCGACCTGCTTGCCGCAGACGGTGTCCATCGCGGCGCCCAGGATCGAGATGTCGATGTTGTACGTACGGGAGAGCTGGGAGATGACCGGCTGGGTCGCGGCGTCGCCGTGGAAGGTGACGTCCACGACGGTGCGGTCCGGGCCGGAGGGCTCGCCGCCGACCGGGAAGAGCTCGGCCGCGAGCTCCGAGCCGGGGGTGGCCAGCAGTTCGGAGACGGTGCCGGACTCCACGACGCGGCCGCCCTTCATCAGGGCCGCGGAGTCGCAGATCGTCTTGACGACCTCCATCTCGTGGGTGATGAGGAGGACGGTCAGGCCGAGCTGCTGGTTGAGGTCGCGCAGCAGCTGGAGGATGGAGCGGGTGGTCTCCGGGTCGAGCGCGGAGGTCGACTCGTCGGAGAGCAGCACCTTGGGGTCGCCGGCCAGGGCGCGGGCGATGCCCACGCGCTGCTTCTGGCCGCCGGAGAGCTGGCCGGGGTAGGCCTTGGCCTTGTCGGCGAGGCCGACGAGGTCGAGGAGTTCGAGGGCCTTGCGCTCGCGCTCCTTGCCGGAGACGCCGAGGATCTCCAGGGGCAGCTCGATGTTGGACTGCACGGTGCGCGAGGACAGCAGGTTGAAGTGCTGGAAGACCATGCCGATGCGGCTGCGCGCCTTGCGCAGCTCGGCTCCGGCGCGGTTGCCGCGCCCGGCGAGGGCGGTGAGGTCCTGGCCCGCCACGGTGACCGTGCCGGAGCTGGGGCGCTCCAGGAGGTTGACGCAGCGGATGAGGGTCGACTTTCCGGCGCCGCTCTGACCGACGACGCCGTACACCTCGCCCTCGCGCACGTGGAGGTCGACGCCGTCGAGGGCGGTGACCTCGCGGCCGCGTGAGCGGTAGACCTTTGTCAGGCCCGTAGTGGTGATCACAGGGGTTTCCGTCACTGTCGAGTGCGCGGCGGTGAGGGGGCCGGGCACGGGCATTCATTGCGGAGCGCGGCATAGGGTGCCCCGGCGGGCGCGAGCGGGGTCGCGGCTTCGGGGGTCCTGGTGACGCGGGGCTGAGCCTTCCGGTCCGGTCCTGGTGGGACGCGGGACGCGGGCTCTACGGGTCTCGCTTCGGGGCGCGAGGCACGGAACGGGGGCCCTCAGCAGTCACACATTCGACACATGCAACGAGCAGCGCCGGGCGTCGTCATCGCCTCGGTCGCACAGGTGCGGCTGCTCGTCGTGGTCATGCAGGAAGTAAAACAGACGCGTGTGCGACTCGGCCAAGCCTGTCCGAATAGCGGACACGAGTGGCCAGTACATGGACACGCCCCGCTCGCGTAAGTGATCTTCAAGCCACCCGGAAGCCGCCGGTGACCTGCACAGACGTACGGGGAGGCCGTACGCGGCGAGCCGCCTCGTACGCACGGAACGGGCCGCGGTGTGGTCAAGGCCACGAGGCGGCGGCGCCCGGCGCGGGGCCGAGCGCGGTGCCCCCGGGGCGGGCCATTAAAGTCGTCCCATGCTTGTCCAGCCCCATCCGCACGCCCCGGCAGCGCGGTGGCCACGGTGATCGACGCGCTGACGCTCGCGGTCGGCGTGACCGCCCTCGCGCTGGCCGCCTGGTGCGGCTTCGCCTTCTCCCGCGACCAGTCCACCAAGGACTGGCACTTCATCGGCATGGCCGTGGTGTCCGTCCTGGCGGTCGCCCAGCTCGTCGTCGGCGTGGTGCGGCTGGCCGGCGGCGACAAGCCCGGGCAGGGCACCGCCATCTTCCTGGCGTACCTGATCGGCTCGGCCGCGGCCGTGCCCGCCGCGGGCTTCATGTCGCTCGCCGAGCGGACCCGCTGGGGCTCGGCCACCGTGGCGGCCGGCGGCGTCATCCTCGCCGTGCTCGAAGTGCGGCTCTACGACATCTGGGGAGGCTGACCGTGACCGAACCCACCACCCCCGCCAAGCCGGGCTTCAACCTCGGCGAAGGCCCGGGCCGGCTGCTGGTGTGGCTCTACGGCGTCTTCACCGTCGCCGCGGCCTCCCGCTCGATCGTCCAGATGATCCTGGACTTCGGCCGGGCGCCGCTGGCCTACGTGCTGTCCGCCGTCGCCGCCGTGGTGTACGCCTTCATCACGTACTCCCTCGTGCGCGGCGGCCCCGCGGCCCGCAAGGCGGCGCTCGTGTGCTGCGCCGCCGAGCTGGCCGGCGTCCTCGTCGTCGGCACGTGGACGCTCGTCGCGCCGTCCGCCTTCCCCGACGCCACGGTCTGGTCCGACTACGGCATGGGCTACCTCTTCATCCCGGTCATCCTGCCGGTGACCGCGATGATGTGGCTGCGCCGGGCGGCGCAGCCGCAGGCCGGCTAGCGGCTCGTCGCGAGCGCCGCCTCGGCGGGGGCGCCCTCACGGGCGCCGGACGCCGCCGTCTCCCGCTCCGGCTCCTTCTCCAGCGTCACCAGCGTGAGCTTGCGCGTGACCTGCTCGCCGGCCACCTGCACGTACCCCCACTTGCGGTACAGCCGCAGATTGCCCTCGTTGCGGTGGCCGGTCGCGAGCCGGAAACGGGTGGCGCCCTCCCCCGCCAGCCGGGCCTCGACCGCGGCGAGCAGCCGCCCGCCCAGACCGTGCCGCTGCATGCGGGGGTGCACGATCATCCCCGAGATCACCGCCGTGCCCTCCGGGCCGGCCGCGCCGCGCACCGAGCCCACGACCTCCTCGCCCAGCCTGGCCACCAGCACACAGCCCGCGGCCAGTTCGGCGCGGAGCTCGGCGAGGGTCTGGGTGAGCGGTGCGATGGAGTAGTCGCCGTAGAGCTCGGCCTCGCCCTGATAACAGAGGTACTGGAGTTTGAGGATCTGCTCGGCATCGTGATCGGTCGCCGCAGAGATGGTCACGCTCATGCCCATGTGCCCACGCCTCCCCTTTTCGGTTCGGTCCGCCCTGATCCGCCCTGACAGGAGCCGTCGCGGGTGCACGTCGCCTCCGTGGCGACGGCTGTCTATCGCTCCTTTCCCCAGGGTTCAGGAGCCGCAACCTCCGCCGTCAGCATTCTGCGCAGGCATCCCAGGCAACGGGAACGTACCGGCCCCAAAGATCCTTGTGACATTCCCAACTCGCCTGCGATTTCTCGGTAGGTCGGGTCCTTCCGCGACAGCAGGGCCGCCAGCAGGCGGGGGCACCGGCCGGGCAGGCGGCGCACGGCGGCGCGCAGTGCGCGGCCCTCTTCGGCGGCGAGCACCTGCTGTTCGACACCCGCGTCCGGGGCGCACGGCGGCTCGCCGTGGGTGGGGTCGTAGGGCACCTCGCGCCGGGCGCGGCGGCGGGCGGCGCGGGCCTCGGCCCTGACGGTCGCCCGCAGCCGGCCCGCGGAGACGATGGTGCGGCTGTCACTGAGCAGCCGCACCCAGACGCCCTGTTCGAGATCGGCGGCGTCGGTCCCGGCGACCGCGGCCGCCTCGGCGGCGCACTCCGCTTTGAGCAGCGGGCTCAGCCGGGTGAGGAGATCGCTCTGCGTCATGCGAGGCGTGACGTGCGACCGGGTCGCACCGGTTGCCCCTGTGGGGCGTTATCACCCGTCCGGGTGGCGGAACGGTTCCACTTGACGGTCGCCCTCAGCAGAGCGCTCGCCGTGGCGGCCGGAAATTCCTCCCGCCGCCACGGCGAGCAACCACTACGGCGCGGCCCGGCGGTGCCGGACCGGCCTCAGTGGGTCAGCCCTTCACGAACGCGCTGCGCGCCAGGGCCGCCGTGTCGCAGTTGTCCGAGAAGATGCCGTCGATCCCCGTGCCGAAGTACGTCTTGAACGCCGCGAGCGCGTCGCCGTACGCGTTGGGGTCGGTGCCGCGCCGGAAGTCCGCCGGCAGGAAGCTGTTCTCGTTGCGCATGGTGTACGGGTGCAGGATCAGCCCCGCGGCGTGCGCGTCGCGGACCAGCGTCGTCGGCTTGGTCAGCTTGTCGTTCTTGTCGCGCGGGATGATCAGGTTCAGCCACGGGCCGATGCCCTGGGCGAAGCCGGAGACCCACTTCAGGCCCTTGGGCGTGATGAGGTCGGCGACCGTCCGCGGGTCCTTGGCCTCGACGAAGTCCCACGGCTGCGTCGTGAGGTCGTCCAGCAGGAGCACCTTCGGGCAGTCGACGCCCAGGCGGCCCATCCGCTGGAGGCTGCTCGGCTCGAAGGACTGGAGGAAGGTGTAGCCGTTGCGGCCGGAGCGGTTGTAGCGGCGCAGGAGCTTGGCGAGCCGCTCCTCCAGGCCGAGGCCGGCCTTGCGGAAGTAGGTGGGGTGCTTGGTCTCGACGTGCAGCCATATGCGCCGGCCGCGCTTGCGGCCCTGCTCGTCGGCCCACTTCAGGACCTCTTCGAAGGTGGGCACCTGCCACACGCCGTCGTAGAGGGTGTTGTGCTGCCGGTTGCCGGGGATGCGCTCCTTGGCGCGCAGCGTCTTGAGCTCGGCGAGCGTGAAGTCCTCGGTGAACCAGCCGGTGTGGGCCTCGCCGTCGACGGTCTTCGTCGTCTTGCGGGAGGCGAACTCCGGGCGGGAGGCGACGTCCGTGGTGGCGGTGATGTCGTTCTCGTGCCGGCACACGAGGTGCCCGTCCTTGGTGGGGACGACGTCCTGCTCGATGACGTCCGCGCCGTTGTCGAGGGCGAACTGGTAGGAGCCGAGGGTGTGCTCGGGGCGGTAGCCGCAGGCGCCCCGGTGTCCGATGACGGTCGGCACCGGCAGGTCCTTGTACGAACCGCCGGCAGGACCGCGGTCGCGGCCCTGCGCCGCCGGGGCGGCGGTCGCGGCCGCCGCCGTGCCCGCTCCGCCGCCGAGGACGACCGCTCCCGCGCCGAGGGCCGCGGCGGCCCCCAGAAGGGTGCGCCTGCCCGGCCGCTGCTCCTGATCCATGAACGCTCCTTGCTTGCGGTCCCGGTGCCGGTCGGGCACCTGTCGGACGCGCAGATCGTAAACACGTACGACTTCCGTCTGTGAAGACGGAAGACAAACGGCGTGCAAACTCACGTCAACACTCCGTATCGCGTCCCCCTACCCGGGGTGCGCGTGGGTCATACCGGCGAGTATGGTCAGCCCCTGCGCAGGCATGCGCCGCACCGACCACCACGACCGGAGGGCCCCGTTGTCCCGCATCTTGCTCAAGGCGTTCCTCGGATTGCTCATGCGCGTCCTGTACCGCCCCAAGGTGGAGGGCACGGAGAACATCCCCGGCAGCGGGCCGGTCATCCTCGCGGGCAGCCACGTGACGTTCGTCGACTCGCTGTTCCTCGCGCTGGTGGTCAAGCGGCAGGTGTTCTTCATCGGCAAGGACGAGTACGTCACGGGCAAGGGCGTCAAGGGCCGGCTCATGGCCTGGTTCTTCGGCAGCTCCGGCATGATCCCGGTGGACCGTGACGGCGGCCACGGCGGCGTCGCGGCGCTGATGACCGGCCGCCGGATCCTCGACGAGGGCCGGGTCTTCGGCATCTACCCCGAGGGCACCCGCTCCCCCGACGGCCGGCTCTACCGCGGCCGCACCGGCATCGCCCGCCTCGCGCTGATGACGGGCGCTCCGGTGGTGCCGTTCGCGATGGTCGGCATGGACAAGGTCCAGCCGGGCGGCAAGGGCATGCTGCACCTCGCCCCGGTGACGGTCCGCTTCGGCGAGCCGCTGGACTTCTCCCGCTACGAGGGCATGGACCGCGACCGCTACATCCTGCGGGCCGTCACCGACGAGGTGATGAGCGAGGTCATGAGCCTGTCGGGCCAGGAGTACGTGGACGTCTACGCGACCAAGGCCAGGGCCTCGAAGGCCGCCTGACACCTCGTCACCCCTCCTCGCCCGACCGCCGTCCGGCCCGGCTCGTCCCCGCTAGCTCAGGCCGATGCAGGTGGGGTGGAAGGCCGGGTCAGCCGGGCCCTTGCGCCCGAGCGCGTTGAGCACCCACTGGGCGACGACCGGGTCCTTGGTGGCCTGGTCGTGCATGAAGGGGTCGAGCTTGCACTTGTCCTGGAGCACAACGTTGGTGACGCGCTCGGCCGGGCCGTTCAGCAGGGCGCTGGTGTAGGGGATGACGACCTCGTCGTAGCGCGTGGTGACGACGGTGTAGTCGGGGCCGGCCGGCGCCTCCTCGCCCTCGTTGAGCTTCTTCATGAGGTCCGAGCCCCAGCGCTGGTCGGTGCAGGACGGGCAGATCGTCCAGCCGGCCGCGATCGCGAGGGGGTTCTTCGTGCCGTGGTTGGACGGCACGATGCCGACGAGGTCGTCGACCTTGTCCGCGCCGCCCAGGAACTTCACGTAGTAGCGCGGCATCATGCCGCCCTGGCTGTGGCCCACGATGTCGACCTTCTCCGCGCCCCTGGCGCCCCGCACGGCCTCCACGAAGTCGCGCAGCTCCGCGGCCGCCTGCGGGATGGGGGCGGTCTCCATGTTCCCGTAGTTGAAGGCGAAGACGCAGTAGCCCGCCTCCTTCAGCTTCGGGGAGAGCGCGGCCCAGTTCTCGCCCATGAGCTTGAAGGTGCCGTTGACGAGCACGACGGGCTGCGGGTGCGCCGAATCCGGCTTGCAGGACCAGTCGTTGGCCCCCTTCGGCGGGATGTCGAGCACCGAGGCGGAGGCCGGGGAGGCGGCGAGGCCCGTGAGGCCAAGGGCCGCGGTGGCCGCGGCGGCGAGCAGGAGTCTGACCGTTCTGCGGAGGCGCATGAGGGGGGTGTCCTTTGGCAACGGGACGGCGGGAAACCGCCGTCGTAAACCGAACCATGTTCGACAATGTCGACCAGTGGTCGTGATCGTTGCCCGCGCATAAGCATTGCGTCAAGAGAAATTGTTTCCGGCATATGTCACACGGGCCGGGGCTTGCCGCCCCGGCCCGTCGTGCGCTTTGCTCATGTGAGCCGTACCCGGCTCAATCCGGTGAACGCTGTTCCGTTTGCCGTACCCGCGTGGCGGATCAGCCGCCGTACCCCTCCTCCAGCTTCTGCCCGCGGAGCAGGAACCACGCGGCGGCCGCCGTCGCCAGCAGCACCACCGCGCCGACGCCCGAGGCGATCTGCAACCCGTCGACGAAGGCCTGCTGCGCGGAGGTGAGCAGGCCCGCGGCCTGGTCGGCCGGCAGCGCGGAGGACGCCTCCACGGCGCCGCCGAGGGACTCGTGGGCCTCCGCGGCGGTCCCCGCCGGCACGCCCGCGGGGATGGCGAAGTCCCGGTAGACGCCGGTGACGATCGAGCCGAGCAGCGCGATGCCCAGCGCCGCACCGAGCTCGTACGCCGTCTCCGAGACGGCCGAGGCGGCGCCCGCCTGCTCCTTGGGCACGCTGGAGAGGATCACATCGGCCGTGACGGTGAAGGAGAAGCCCGCGCCCACGCCCACGACGAGCAGGGTCGCGCCGAGCACCGGATAGGCGGTGTCCGACTCCAGCCAGACGAGCACCGCGAGGGCGAGGCCGATCGCCGCGAGCCCGCCGGCCACGACCGAGCGCACCGAGAACCGCCGGGCGGCCCGCCCCGCGAGCAGCCCCGCCGTGACCGCGCCGACCGCCGCCGGCAGTTCGGCGAGCCCCGCCTCCAGCGGGCTGCGCCCCTGGACGAGCTGGAGGAACTGCGAGAGGAAGAAGACCATGCCGGACAGGCCGAGGACGGTCAGCAGGTCGGCCAGCACCGCGCCGGAGAAGCCCCGGTTGTGGAAGAGGCGCATGTTCAGCAGCGGCGAGGGCAGCGTGAGCTGGCGGCGTACGAACCACACGAGGGCGAGGATGCCGGCGAGGGCCGCCGCCGCCACGTCCCAGCGCGGTCCGTGCGTGGCCCCCTCCTTGATCGCGTAGACGACGGCGATGATGCCGCTCATGGAGAGCACCACGCTGAGCAGGTCCCACGGGCCGGGCGACGGGTCGCGCGACTCGGGCAGCAGCTTGATGCCGACGAGCACCAGCACGGCCATCACGGGCAGGTTGATCAGGAAGACCGAGCCCCACCAGAAGTGGCCCAGCAGGAAGCCGCCCACGACCGGGCCCACCGCGGCGCCCGCCGAGGCCATGGCGCCCCAGATGCCGATGGCCAGGCTGCGCTCCTTGGGGTCGTGGAAGATGTTGCGGATGAGGGCGAGCGTGGACGGCATCAGCGTCGCGCCCGCGACGCCCAGCAGGGCCCGGGCCGCGATCATCATCTCGGGGCTGGTGGCGTAGGCGTTCAGCACGGACACCGCGCCGAAGGCCACGGCGCCGGTCAGCAGGAGCTTCTTGCGGCCGATGCGGTCGCCGAGGCTGCCCATGGAGACCAGGAGTCCGGCGATGACGAACGAGTAGACGTCGCCGATCCACAGCAGCTGTGTGCCGGACGGGCGCAGGTCCTCGCTGAGGAAGGGCGTCGCGAGGCCGAGGACGGTTGCGTCGACGGCGACGAGGAGGACGGCCAGGGCGAGGACGGCGAGCGCGAGCCAGCGTCCGGGGCGGGGGGTCTCGGCAGGGGCCGCGAGGGTCCGCGGGCCGCCGGTGGTACCGGTCACCGTTTCATCCTCCGCTCGGTCTCCGCCCTTCGCTCGGCGCCGCCCAGGAGCAGCTCGGCGACCATGCGGGGCATGTCCTTGGCAGCCACGCGCCGGTCCTGGACGGCCCAGGCGCCGGTGCCGATCAGGCCGTAGAGGGCCTCGGTGAGCCAGGCGGGCGTGAGGTCGAGCCGGAAGGAGCCCTCCTCCTGGCCGCGGCGGAAGAGCTGCTGGACGCGGGTGTCGAGCCGGTTCCAGCCCTCGTTGGTGCCGTTCTCGTAGAGCTGGTTCTCGGTGAAGAGGAAGGCGAGCATGCCGGCGACGGGCTCGGCCTCGGCGATCAGGCGGCGGACGGCGCCGGCCGCGTCGCCCTCCTCGATCCGGGCGGCGTCCAGGGCCTGCCCGAACTGCTGGATGCCCAGGTCCTCCAGGGCGCGGACGAGCGCGTCGCGCCCGGCGAAGTGGCGGTGGAGGGTGGCGCGGCCGATGCCCGCGGCCTTGGCGATCTCGTCCATGGAGGCGGTCGCCTTGCGGGTGAGCAGGGCGGCGGCCTCCCTCAGCACATGGTCCCGGTCAACACTCATGAGACGACGATAACCCGAATGAGACGATGATGTCTCACTCGGGTTGCCGTCGTCTCATCCGGACGGCGAGAACCGCGACGTGCCGCGGGGTGCTGCGACGTGCTGCGGGGTCACGCGAGGTGCTGCGTGATCCGGGGGCGCCGATGTGCCCCCGGATCACGCCGTCAGCCGCGCGCGGCGTCCGCCCACTCGCGCTGGACCGCCAGGTCCGCCTTGACCTCGCCGAGCTGGACCGCGACCGCGGACGGCGCGGTGCCGCCCCGCCCGCTGCGCGAGGCCAGCGCGCCGGGCACGCTCAGCACCGAGCGGACCTCGGGCGTCAGGTGCGGCGAGATGGCGGCGAACTGCTCGTCGGTGAGCCCGTCGAGCTCGATGCCCCGCGCCTCGCACTCCTTGACGCACTCCCCCGCCACCTCGTGCGCCACGCGGAACGGCACGCCCTGCTTGACCAGCCACTCGGCGATGTCGGTGGCCAGCGAGAAACCGGCGGGGGCCAGCTCCTCCATCCGGGCGCGGTTGACCGTGAGGGTGGCCATCATGCCGGTGAAGGCCGGGAGGAGGACCTCCAGCTGGTCGCAGGAGTCGAAGACCGGCTCCTTGTCCTCCTGGAGGTCGCGGTTGTACGCGAGCGGCAGCGCCTTGAGCGTGGCGAGCAGCCCGGTGAGGTTGCCGATGAGCCGCCCGGACTTGCCGCGCGCCAGCTCGGCGATGTCCGGGTTCTTCTTCTGCGGCATGATCGACGAGCCGGTCGAGAAGGCGTCGTGGAGGGTCACGAAGGAGAACTCCTTCGTGTTCCAGATGATGACCTCCTCGGCGATGCGCGACAGGTCGACGCCGATCATGGCCGTGATGAAGGCGAACTCGGCGACGAAGTCCCGCGAGGCCGTCCCGTCGATGGAGTTGCCCGCGGAGCCGCGCTCGAAGCCGAGGTCGGCGGCGACCGCCTCCGGGTCCAGTCCGAGGGAGGAGCCGGCGAGCGCGCCCGAGCCGTACGGCGAGACCGCCGTGCGCTCGTCCCACTGCCGCAGCCGCTCGGCGTCCCGCGACAGCGCCTGGACGTGCGCGAGCACGTGGTGGGCGAAGAGCACCGGCTGGGCGTGCTGCAAGTGCGTCCGGCCCGGCATGGCGACGTCCGGGTGCGCCTCGGCGAGGCCGACGAGCGCCTCCTGGAGGTCGGCGATCAGCCCGCCGATGATCCGGGCGTGGTCGCGCAGGTACATCCGGAAGAGCGTGGCGACCTGGTCGTTGCGGGACCGGCCGGCGCGCAGCTTGCCGCCGAGGTCGGGGCCGAGCCGCTCCAGCAGGCCGCGTTCGAGGGCGGTGTGCACGTCCTCGTCGGCGACGGTGCCGGTGAAGGTGCCGGCGGCGACGTCGGCCTCCAGCAGCCCGAGGCCGTCGGTCATCCGCTGGAGCTCGTCGCCCGTGAGCAGCCCGGCCTTGTGCAGCACGCGGGCGTGCGCGCGGGAACCGGCGATGTCGTAGGGGGCGAGCCGCCAGTCGAAGTGGACGGAGGCGGAGAGCTTGGCCAGCGCTTCGGCCGGGCCGTCGGCGAAACGGCCGCCCCAGAGCCGGACGTCGTCGGTGGTGCCGTTGCTCACTTGCGTGCTCCTCTGGATGGTGGGGGCGGCCGGCTGGTCGGTCGGGCCAGGTCGTGCGGTCAGGCCAGGTCGCGCTTCGCGGCGATCTTCGAGGAGAGGCCGAAGATCTCGATGAAGCCCTTCGACATCGACTGGTCGAAGGTGTCGCCCGTGTCGTACGTGGCGAGGTTGAAGTCGTAGAGCGACTTCTCGGACTTCCGGCCCGTGACGACGGCCCGGCCGCCGTGCAGCGTCATCCGGATGTCTCCGGAGACGTGCTCGTTGGCCTCGGCGATGAAGCCGTCCAGGGCCCGCTTGAGCGGGGAGAACCACAGGCCGTCGTAGACGAGCTCGGTCCACCGCTGCTCGACCTGCCGCTTGTACCGGGCGAGCTCGCGCTCGACCGTGACGGCCTCCAGCTCCTGGTGGGCGGTGATCAGCGCGATCGCGCCGGGCGCCTCGTAGATCTCCCGGGACTTGATGCCCACGAGCCGGTCCTCGACCATGTCGAGCCGGCCGATGCCCTGCGCGCCGGCCCGCTCGTTGAGCTGCTGGATGGCCTGGAGCACGCTGACGGGCTTGCCGTCGATGGCGACCGGGACGCCCTGCTCGAAGGTGATGATCACCTCGTCGGCCTCACGCGGGGTGGCCGGGTTGGCCGTGTAGTCGTAGACGTCCTCGATCGGGGCGTTCCAGATGTCCTCCAGGAAGCCGGTCTCGACGGCCCGCCCGAAGACGTTCTGGTCGATGGAGTACGGCGACTTCTTGGTGGTGGCGATCGGCAGGCCCTTGGCCTCGCAGAAGGCGATGGCCTTGTCCCGCGTCATCGCGTAGTCCCGGACGGGGGCGATGCACTTGAGCTCGGGCGCGAGGGAGGAGATGCCGGCCTCGAACCGCACCTGGTCGTTGCCCTTGCCGGTGCAGCCGTGGGCGACGGTGGTCGCGCCGTGCTTCTGCGCGGCGGCCACCAGGTGCTTGACGATCGTGGGCCGGGAGAGGGCGGAGACCAGCGGGTACCGGTCCATGTAGAGGGCATTGGCCTTGATCGCCGGGAGGCAGTACTCCTCGGCGAACTCGTCCTTGGCGTCGGCGACCTCCGCCTCCACCGCACCGCAGGCGAGCGCGCGCTTGCGGATGACGTCCAGGTCCTCGCCGCCCTGGCCGACGTCCACGGCAACGGCGATGACCTCGGCGCCCGTCTCCTCGGCGATCCAGCCGATGGCGACGGAGGTGTCCAGGCCGCCGGAGTAGGCGAGTACGACGCGCTCGGTCACGGGTTTCTCCTTACGATGCATTCGCTGATGGGTATAACTATGCACTCCACCGTATGGTTCGTCAACGCCCTTCCGGTGTCACTTTGAGTGGCGGCCTGGTCACGCGGGCGGGACTCCGGACCCCGAATTTGGATCACGCCGCCAAACAGGATATTTTCTTCTTGCACGCCCGACCGGGGAAAACCCGGGAGGGACGAGCACCGGGACGTGGCGCAGCTTGGTAGCGCACTTGACTGGGGGTCAAGGGGTCGTGGGTTCAAATCCCGCCGTCCCGACCAGCGGATAACCGCAGGTCGGAAGCCGTCTCCTCGCACAGCGAGGGGGCGGCTTCCGTCGTTTCCGGGGCCTTAGCCCCGTTCCCTCGTGCTTTCCGTTTACGGCAGCGCGACCCGTACGCCCTCGCGGAAGACCGCGGTCACCGCGTGGACGGCCGTGATGTCGGCGAGCGGATCCCCGGCCACGGCCACGAGGTCCGCGTCGAAGCCGGGCGCTATGCAGCCCTTGCGGCAGGCGACGCCGCAGGCGCGGGCCGCCGCCGAGGTCGCCGCGCGAAGCGCCTCCAGCGGGGTGAAGCCCGCCTCCACCATGGCGGCGACGCTGTACGGATGGCTGCCGTGGGCCTTGGCCGGGAAGATCCCCGAGTCGCTGCCGCACACCACCCCCACGCCCGCCTCGCGCATCGCGGCCATTCCGGCAACCAGGCCGGGGAGGCGCCGGGCGATCCCCGGCGGGGGCGGCGGGCCGCCGGGCAGGGACCCCAGGGTGAGGGAGGCGACCACGCCGAGGCGGACCATGTCGTCGAGCACCCGCCGGTCGAAGTCCACGCCGGGGTCGTCCTCGTCGCTCTCGTCGGTGATCTCGGTGACGAAGAAGCAGTGCTCGACCATGTCGAACCCGGCGGCCACGGCGTCGGCGATGCCGGCCGCGGAGTGCGCGTGCGCCGTGGCCGGAAGGCCGTGCCGGTGCGCCTCGCGCACGGCGGCGAGCAGTTCGGCGTGGCCGTACTGCACGCGGAAGGGGTCCGAGCCGGGGGTGAGGTCGCCGCCGGTCACCATCACCTTCACGACGTCCACGCCGCGTTCGGCCCGCTCGCGCACGGCCGCCCGGATCGCGTCGACGCCCTCGGCCTGCCCGCCGAGGAACCAGCAGTGGCCGCGGGCGGTCGTCAGGGGCGGGCCGGAGGCGAGCACGGTGGGCCCGGCGGTGGGGTCCTTGGCGGTCTCCTCCCGGATCCGCAGCGCGAGGTACCCCCGGTCCCCCAGGTCGCGCACGGTCGTCACGCCCGCGGCGAGGGTCGCGCGGGCCGCGGCCCGCATGCGGTCGAGCAGCTCCTCGTCGCCGGCGCGCCGCAGCCGGCCGGCGGCGTCCTCGCTCGCGTCGAAGGCGAGGTGGACGTGGGTGTCCACGAACCCGGGCAGCAGCGTCGCCTCCCCCAGGTCCACGAGCGCGGCCTCCGCGGGCACGCTCCCGCCCGGCACCACGCCGGTGACGCGCCCGCCCTCCACCAGCACCGCGGGCCGCTCGGCGGTCCCCGGGCCTATCCCGTCGAAGAGCCTCGCCGCGCGGATCGCCAGCATGTGTCCTCCCTCGCCCCGCGCCTGCGGTTGGGCCGGTGTTCACGAGGCCGACGCCCTGCGCCCCTCGACATCCTGCCCACACCGGCGGCGAGTTCACGCCCCGGACCCCGGCGGCGGTGTCCGGACGGCGCGTCAGCGCTCCTTCTGAGCCAGCCTCAGGAGGTGGTCCGCGAGGGCCTGGCCGCCCTTGGGGTCGCGGCTGATGAGCATCACCGTGTCGTCGCCCGCGATGGTGCCGATGATCTCGTGCACGCCCGCCTGGTCGATCGCCGAGGCGAAGAACTGGGCGGCGCCCGGCGGGGTGCGCAGGACGACGAGGTTGGCGGACGCCTCCGCCGAGATCAGCAGCTCGCCCGCGAGGCGGGCCATGCGGGCCTCGGTCGCGGACTCGCCGAGCGGGGCCCGGGGCGTGCGGTCGCCGCCCTCGGAGGGGACGGCGTAGATCAGCTCGCCCCCGGTGTTGCGGATCTTGACCGCGCCCAGTTCGTCGAGGTCGCGGGAGAGCGTCGCCTGGGTGACGGTCAGCCCGTCGTCGGCGAGCAGCTTGGCGAGCTGGCTCTGCGACCGGACCGCCTGCCGGCCGAGGATGTCCACGATCCGGCGGTGGCGGGCGGTACGGGTCTGCGGTACGGCCTGTCCGCCGTGGAACGGCTCCGGCTCCTGCGCCTGGGTCATCGTCTCGTCAGTCTCCGCTTCGTCGTTCCCCGGGAGCAGCGGCGTCCAGGACACCCGGCAGTGCCCGGAGGAACGTTTCCACCTCATCTTCGGTGATGACCAGCGGCGGGGCCAAACGCACCACGTCGGGTGCGACCGCGTTCACCAGAAGGCCGGCGTCCTGTGCTGCCTGCTGCACCTTCGGTGCAAGGGGCTCGGAAAGGACAATACCCAGCAGCAGGCCCGCGCCACGGACGCGGTCGACCAGGGGGTGGCCGAGCGCAGCGATCCCGTCACGCAGCCGCTCCCCCGCCGCGGTCGCGCGGGCGAGGATCCCCTCGCTCTCCAGGGTGTCGATGACGGCGAGGGCGGCGGCGCAGGCGACGGGGTTCCCGCCGAAGGTCGAGCCGTGCTGACCGGGTGTCAGCAGGTCGGCGGCCGCGCCGAAGGCGAGGGTCGCGCCGATGGGCAGGCCGCCGCCGAGGCCCTTGGCGAGGGTGACGACGTCGGGCTCGGCGCCCTGTGCTTGATGCTCGAACCAGTGGCCCGTACGGCCGATACCTGTCTGGATCTCGTCCAGGACGAGGAGGGTTCCGGTGGCGCGGGTGATCTCGCGGGCGGCGGCCAGGTAGCCGGGGGGCGGGACGATGACGCCGCCCTCGCCCTGGACGGGCTCCAGCACGACGAGCGCGGTGTCGGTGGTGACGGCGGCGCGGAGGGCGTCCTCGTCCCCGTAGGGGACGTGGGTGACGCCGGCGGGGAGCGGCAGGAAGGGGTCCTGCTTGGCGGGCTGGCCGGTGAGGGCCAGCGCCCCCATCGTGCGGCCGTGGAAGCCGCCGGTGGCGGCGACCATGTGGGGCCGCCCCGTACGCCGTCCGATCTTGAAGGCCGCCTCGACGGCTTCCGCCCCCGAGTTGGCGAAATACACGCGGCCCGGCCGGCCCGCGAGGCCGAGCAGCCGCTCGGCGAGGGCGACCGTCGGCTCGGCGGTGAAGAGGTTGGAGACGTGGCCGAGGGTGGCGATCTGGTCCGACACGGCCCGGACGACCGCGGGGTGGGCGTGGCCGAGGGCGTTGACGGCGATGCCGCCGACGAGGTCGAGGTACGGCTTGCCGTCGGCGTCCCAGACCGTGCTGCCCTCGCCGCGCACCAGGGGGATGCGCGGGGTGCCGTAGTTGTCCATCAGGGCGCCCTGCCAGCGCTCGGTGAGTTCCGCGTTGCTCACGGCTTCCGTGCCTCCTGTCCGGTTGCCGGCGGTGCCGCCGGGTCGGGGACGACCATCGTGCCGATGCCTTCGTCCGTGAAGATCTCCAGCAGGATCGAGTGCTGGACGCGGCCGTCTATCACGCGGGCCGTGGTGACGCCGTTGCGGACGGCGTGCAGGCAGCCCTCCATCTTGGGAACCATGCCGCTCGCGAGGTCCGGCAGCAGCGCCTCCAGTTCGCTCGCCGTGAGGCGGCTGATGACCTCGTCGCTGTGCGGCCAGTCCTCGTACAGGCCCTCGACGTCGGTGAGGACCATGAGCGTCTCGGCGCCGAGGGCCGCGGCGAGTGCGGCGGCGGCGGTGTCGGCGTTGACGTTGTAGACGTGGCCGTCGTCGGCGCTGCGGGCGACGGAGGAGATGACGGGGATGCGCCCGTCGTCGAGCAGGGCCTGGACGGCGCCGGTGTCGATGGCGGTGATCTCGCCGACGCGGCCGATGTCGACGCGCTCGCCGGCTATCTCGGCGTAGTGCTTGGTCGCGGTCATGGTGTGGGCGTCCTCGCCGGTCATCCCGACGGCGAGCGGGCCGTGCTGGTTGAGCAGCCCGACGAGTTCGCGCTGGACCTGCCCGGCCAGGACCATGCGGACAACGTCCATGGCCTCGGGGGTGGTCACCCGCAGGCCAGCTTTGAACTCCGATACGAGGCCGAGCCGGTCGAGCTGCGCGCTGATCTGGGGGCCGCCGCCGTGCACGACGACGGGGCGCAGCCCGGCGTGGTGGAGGAAGACGACGTCCTGGGCGAAGGCGGCCTTGAGCTCGTCGTCGACCATGGCGTTGCCGCCGAACTTGATGACGACGGTCTTGCCGTGATGCCGCGTCAGCCAGGGCAGTGCTTCGACGAGGATGCGGGCCTTGGGGAGGGCGGTGTGTTTACGGGTCGTGCCCGCGTTGTCGGTGCTGTCCGTGCTGTCGGTGCTGTCCGTGCTGTCCGTGGTCGTCATGAGGAGTACGCGCTGTTCTCGTGGACATAGTCGGCGGTGAGGTCGTTGGCCCAGATGACGGCGGTCTCGGAGCCCTCGGCGAGGTCGGCAGTGATACGGATCTCCCGGTAGCGCATGTCGACGAGGTCACGGTCGTCACCGACAGAGCCGTTACGGCACACCCACACGCCGTTGATGGCGACGTTGAGCTTGTCGGGGTCGAAGGCCGCGGAGGTGGTGCCGATGGCGGACAGAACACGGCCCCAGTTGGGGTCCTCGCCGTGCAGGGCGCACTTGAGGAGGTTGTTGCGGGCGATGGAACGCCCGACCTCGACCGCGTCGTCCTCGGTAGCGGCGTTGATCACCTCGATACGGATGTCCTTGCTCGCCCCCTCGGCATCACCAATGAGCTGACGCGCCAGGTCATCGCACACGGTCCGAACGGCTTCGGCGAAAGCGTCCGGGGCGGGGGCGACGCCGGAGGCACCGGAGGCCAGGAGCAGGACGGTGTCGTTAGTGGACATGCAACCGTCGGAATCGACACGATCGAACGTCGTCCGGGTCGCGGCACGCAAGGCGGTGTCGAGTCCGGGAGTGTCGACGTCGGCGTCGGTGGTCAGGACAACGAGCATCGTGGCCAGGCCCGGGGCGAGCATCCCCGCACCCTTGGCCATGCCACCCACCGTCCAGCCCTCACCCTGCA
>NZ_RBAM01000033.1 GCF_003626645.1 Streptomyces klenkii
ACAGT
Organism: Streptomyces klenkii; assembly: GCF_003626645.1. Taxonomy (GTDB): domain Bacteria; phylum Actinomycetota; class Actinomycetes; order Streptomycetales; family Streptomycetaceae; genus Streptomyces; species Streptomyces klenkii. The sequence continues at coordinate 6 of NZ_RBAM01000033.1, forward strand.
GGAACGCTGCGTCAGCAAACTGAAACAGCACCGGGCAGTCGCGACCCGCTTCGACAAGCGCGACTACATCTTCCACGGCACCCTGGCCACCGCCGCCATCGTCATCTGGCTCCGCGACCTCACCAAAGAGCCATCAGACACTGCCTAGGCCGTTTCTTTTGGATCAGTGTGTTGATCAGGGAAAGTCTGCCGCGACGAGGGTCAAGGCAAGCGATCTTGCTGTCCCATCCGGTTCGATGCAGTTTCTTCCCTACTCTGTCGGCGGGCCCTGGGTCCGTGCATGCCGGGCGCACAGTGCCCGCCCGTGTCACCGGCGTTGCGGCGGTTCACCCGGGCGCGTTACTGACCTTGAAGGTGGGTTGTCGTAGGGGCTGACGGCCGGTGTCCGTCGCGGTATGCCGAGGCTATGAGGTATCCGCAGGGTGGTGGGCTGACTGATGAACGGCGGCAGTTCCGTGAGCGGATCCGCCTGGAAGCGGCCCAGATGTTTGCTGACGGGCAGTCGAACGGCCTGGTCGCCAAGCGGTTACGGGTGAGTGTTCGGTCGGTCCAGCGGTGGCGACGAGCCTACGAAGCCGGCGGAGAGATCGGACTGTGGTCGAAAGGTTCTGCCGGTCGGCCGAAACTGAGCGACCAGCTGTTCGCGGCGCTGGAGGCAGAGCTGGACAAAGGCCCTGTCGCGCACGGCTGGCCGGACCAGAGGTGGACCCTGGCGAGGATCAGGACCTTGATCGGCCGCCGGTTCCACAAGAGCTTCACGCTCTCCGGCATTGCCCAGATGCTCCGGCGCCACGGCTGGAGCCACCAGGTTCCCGCACGACGGGCCCTTGAGCGGGATGAGGAGGCCATCAGCGGGTGGGTGAAGGAGACGTGGCCACTGGTGGAAGCGCCGCGGCGGCGCTCGGGGCCTGGATCGTCTTCGAGGACGAGGCCGGCTTCTCGATGGGCTCAGTCAAGATTTCCGTGAAGGGGTGACGTTGCGTCACCTTGGTGGCATGGTCGGTTGTGTGTGACGACTTGCTCGGCATGGTGTTCCCGCATCTGGAAAAGGTGCTGGTGGAACGGGTGTGGGTCGAGGGTGACGTGGTGCGGGTCAGGGCCCGCACCCAGGGAGGCGTGTTGGCTTGCCCGGACTGCGGCGTTCTCTCGTGCCGGGTCCACAGCCGCTATCGGCGGCACCTGGGCGATATGGCGGTCGGCGGGCGTCCGGTGGTCATCGACCTGTTGGTGCGCCGGTTTTTCTGCGATGCGGCGGAGTGCGCGCGGCGCACCTTCGTTGAGCAGGTCGAGGGGCTGACCACCCGGTACGGACGCCGCACCGTTGTGCTGCTGGAAGTAGTGCAGGCGATCGCCCTGGCGCTGGCCGGCAGAGCCGGTGCACGGCTCGCTGGAGTGCTTCATATCGTCGTCAGCCGGGTCACGTTGCTGAATGTGCTGATGGCGCTGCCCGACCCGTGCCTTCACTCGCCTCGGGTGCTGGGAGTGGATGACTTCGCCACCCGGCGCGGCCGGAAGTACGGAACCGTGCTGGTGGACGTCGAGACGCATGCCGTGCTGGATCTGCTGCCCGGCCGGGAGAAGGAACCCTTGGTGAACTGGTTGACCGGCCACTGCGGCATCGAGTTGATCTGCCGGGACCGGGCCGGCGCCTATGCCGAGGCCGCCCGCACTGGAGCACCTGGCGCACAACAAGTCGCCGATCGATGGCATTTATGGGACAACTTGACCACCGCCGTCGAACGCACCGTGATCGCCCACCGTCCTTGTCTGCAGGCCCCCGAGCCCAGCGATGCCGACACACGCCGGCGCATGGCCACGGCGCCACCCTCGATACTCAATCCGGATACCGGCATGGAGAAATGGCTGGTCACCCGGACGCGGGAGCGTCACAAAGCGGTCCACAGGTTGCTGGCCCCGGGCTGGACGATCAGCGCGATCGGGCGGGAGCTGGGGCTGGCCCGGCACACCGCGGAACGCTATGCCCACTGCGAGAACCTCGACGGGCTCATCGACCGGTCGCTTCGCACTACGCGTCTGGACGACTACAAGCCTTACCTCATCCGGCGCTGGAACGAGGGATGCGCCGACGCGGCCCAGCTCTTCCGGGAGATCTGTGCCCAGGGATACCCCGGCCGCACCCCGCAAGCGGTCCGCCGCTATCTCCGCCCGCTTCGGACCGGTCTCGGGACGATCCGGTCGCCGGCACCTGCCCTCAAGCCCCAGCAGGTCACCAACTGGATCACGTGGAATCCCCAGCATCTGCGTGCCGACGAGGAACACCAGCTCAGCGAAGTACTCGCCCGTTGCCCTGAGCTGACGGCAGCCCGCACTCACGTGCACGCCTTCGCACGGATGGTCTGCGACCTCCGTGGGGACAACCTCACTGCATGGACGGCCGCAGTCCGCACCGATGACCTGCCAGCCTTCCACACTTTCGCCGATGGACTGCAACGCGACTACGACGCCGTCACCGCAGGACTGACACTGCCCTGGAGTTCCGGGCCCGTCGAAGGACACGTCAACCGGATCAAGACGCTCAAGCGACAGATGTACGGACGCGCTGGGCTCCCTCTGCTCCGCAAGCGCGTCCTCCTGGCATGACCATCCTCACGCAACGTCACCCCTTCACGGAAATCTTGACTGAGCCTCTCGATGACGCCGCCCACCACCCGCACCTGGGCCCGGCGCGGGCACACTCCGGTGATCCGGGTCCGGGGACGGTCTCAGCGCCGGGTCTCCCTCGCCGCGATGTGCTGCTACAAACACGGCGAACGCTCCCGCCTGATCTACCGGCCCATGTTCCACAAGGACCACAGGACGAAAGAACGCCGCAGCTTTGCCTGGACCGACTTCCGGGACCTGCTCGTGGTCGCCCACAAACAGCTCCAGGGCCCGATCGTGCTGATCTGGGACAACCTCAACACGCATCGTGCGGCCGGGCTGCGGGACTTCGTCGCCACTCACGACTGGGTCACCCTCTTCCACCTGCCGCCCTACGCGCCAGAACTGAACCCCGTCGAGGGCATCTGGTCGCTGCTGCGACGCAGCAGCCAGGCCAACACTGCCTTCACCGATCCCGACCACCTCGTCCGAGTACTGCGTCACGGGCTCCGTCAGATCCAATACCGCGGCCACCTGATCGACGGCTGCATGACCGCAACCGGCCTCCCAACCTGACGACAACACCGCTGAAAGGTCAGTAACGGTGTGGCCAACTGCTCCTCTTTCTCACACAGTGAAAGCGATCTACCTACAGGCCCGATTTTGCCGTAGGGCCCTGGTTCTTATGCTGCACCGCTGTCCTGTCTTCGCCAAGGGAGCAAGATGAGAAGAGTTCTCGGATGCGCGCTGGTAGTCACCGCGCTCCTTGCCGGTTCCACGGTTCATGTCTCGGCTTCTCCGGGAGATACAAGGTCCCGGGCGCCAGGGAGGGCCGAGGTGCTCGACCTATTCACGAACATCCAGGAAACAGGAACTGCCGGGCGGCGTACAGCAGACATCAATTGGGATGTCCTGAAGCAACTGGTCTGCGGCCAGAGCGCGCCCCCACCTCAGGTCAGGATCTCCCTGGGGGACGGCAACAGTCTCGTCGTCAGCGCGGGAACCTCCTCGACCGTGCTCGATGACCAGGGGCACCAACAACGGCACTGGGCGGCCACAGATGTGAAGTCCTCGGATGTCGATGCCGAACTGACCACCGGCAACAGCCTGTGCACGGGGGGCAATGGCCCAATTGACCTCGCGGGCGATGTCAGCACATCATCCACGGGTTACGGGATCTCAAGTATCGACGACCAGCCGGGGAAGGTTTCCATCCGCGGTATGAAGGAGCCCGCTGACGAGGGCGACGATCAGGTACCGGGCTCTGCTCCCCTCTCCTCGGACACTTCTTCGGGCTCTGCATCGCAAGGGGTCCTCTCCCTGTCCGAGAGTATCGGGAAGGTTCAGAGCATCGGGTTGAAACAGCCTTTGGTCACGGAGATCACTGTGCTCGTCGCCTCGACACGCAACTTCACCATGGGGGCCGGCGGGCCGAGGGCAGCCGGGGAAAGGATCCGGAACGAGGTCTACGCTCTCAATGATGCCCTCGCCAGGAGCGGTGTGCCGGCACGGTTCAGGCTGGTGGGCCGCCTCGAAGTTCCCTACCAAGAAGCGGAGAAAATAGGCGTCGATCTCCAGAGGCTGTCCGACCCGCGCCCCACAAACCCCTACCTGCAACCGGTCCGCACCTACCGGAATACGGTGAGAGCCGACGTGGTAACCCTGGTAACCGATACCGTCTACTCTCCCAGAATCCTCGGAGTCGCCCAAGGCACACCTCGCGTGATCGCCCGTGGCCTGCCGGGATCCACCTCCGAGACGAACGCATACAACGTGGTCACGCTCAACGGCTTCCCGAAGCACACATTCCAGCATGAAATGGGCCACCTGCTGGCAGCATTCCACGACTGGGTGGTCGAACCACGTACCAACCCCTACCACCCGAATAACCACGGGTACTGCGACCCCCAGAACGGATTCAGGGACATCATGACCTATCCCAAGTGCTGCCCGAACTGCCCGAAGGTGCCGTACTTCTCGAACCCGGACCTGCGATATAATGGTGCACCCCTGGGATCCACCGGCGGGCCGCGCCCCTCCAACCTGGCCAGAGTGTTCAGCCTCACCGCCCCCATCGTCGCAACTTATCGCTGAACCCCACCGCAACACCGGAGCAGCGGATTTTTTCAAATGGGTGCTGGTTTCTTGGCGTTCGGGTTCATGATCTGCGGTACATCGGCAAGGCTCTTGAGGCCCGGCCATGTGGGTTCCGGAGCTGTGCAAAGCCCGGGTGTACTTGGGTGAGGGACTTTGTCGTCGTCGGCGACGCCCTCGCCCCTACCGCTGCGTCAGGGCGATGAGCCGCGCTACTCACGGCAAGCACACGAAGTACGGGATGCATGTGTAGGTTATCGCCTGGCCAGAGCGAGGCCTCTCTGTGGTTCTCTCGCGTGGTGCCCGGTTGCCTCCGCAGTCCGTCCACAGCCCGGGCCCATGGCATGGTCAGGCCCGCCCGGCCGGCCGGAAATCTCATCCTTCCCAGCCAGTGTGGCTCTCAGCATCGGCGCCATCGTTCGCATCGCCTACTGCCCGCATCGCGGGCTGCCGGGGCACAACAGCGGTGCAACCGAGCCCGTCCCCGTCTCCAGATCCCCGGTGAACATGCCTTCGCCCAGCTGTGATCCCAACAGCGCGTCCTCCGGCAGGTACGCCGCCCGAGCCTCCTCATCAGCACATCATCCAGGCTGCCCATACCCTCGCGATGTGCGAGAACTCAAGTGGGAAGAGGTTACTGAACCTCTTCCCACCTGCCTCTTGAAGGGCGAAGAACCTGGTCAAAAGGGGGTTGGTGACAGGGCAGGGCCCCTCGTCAGCGTGGCGATTCCCCCTCATCGCACCAGCGTCCAAAGGGCCCTGTTGGGCTCATATCCTGCCACGCTCGTTGTCGCGCACGAGCTCGTCGAGCATGCACTCGTGGTAAATCCACACCCGCCAACGTGAATGGAAGTCGCTGTGGCGGAGGTTGAGCCGTTTCAAGCGAGCCCTCCTGATGCTGGCACATCTGCGGAAGAACGAGACGTTCGCCCAGGTCAAGGCCGCCTCCAGGGTGTCTGAGCCCGTGGCCCAGCGATACCTCAACGACACGCTCGAACTCCTCGCAGTCCGGTCAACCGGATCCCGTAAGACCGTAGTAGGGCTGGGTGAGGGCAGCTCCTCGTTGTTGACGGGATGCTGATCCCGACCGATCGGATCGCCGTAGAGGAGCCGTACTCCTCGCAGAAACACAAGCAGCATGACGTGAACGCGGAAGGTCACCGCTCGTCCGGACGGAACTCCGCTGTGGTTCTCGCGCGTTGCCCGGCCGCACCCGCTGCCTGACCGGCATCAGAGCCCTCGGTGTCCTCCAGCAGTGTCTGACCACGAGCGTCCTCGTCCTGCCGACCGTGCGTACCAGGATGCTGTCAGGTCGTGAGGGCGGCCGGGCAACGTGCGCGAGAACCGTAGCGGGATCCCGTGAGGGCGGGCGATGACCTGACAGTGTCCCGCGCCCACAGCATCGTCCATGCCTGCCTGACCAGGGGCATCTTCATCCTGGCCGACCGTGCGTACGAGAGCGCCGCGGCACGGTTTGCACTACAGACGCCGCGGCGATCTTATTCAGGAAGAGGACGCGGTCCCGACAACCGCCGAAGGGAGTCCGCCCACGACGGCCAGAGCGACGACCCACCATGAGGACACCACCCTCCCCCCAAGGACTAGGAAGGAGAATATACCTCCGCCCAGCCGTGCGCGGCCGGCCCCTGCTCCAGGGCTTGGGCCAGCCACGCTCGCCAGGCGGGTTTCATCCGCGACGGCCGTCCGGACGGCCCCTTCGAACGCAGCGCTTCCACACCTCCCTCCCGCCACACCGCATACCAGGCATACGCCGACTTCCACGACACTCACAGCCGCTTCGCCCCCACCGGCGGCGGAACCTGCCGAGCGAACAACCCAGCAGCTTCACAAGGCACTTGCTCCCTCACAGCCCGCTGTTTCGGGGTCAGGCCACCCCCATCGGGATACCGCACACCTACCGTCATACACCCGCAGGCTGATCCCCCGTGACCCCGAAACGAAGACCTCAAAAGCGCCCCGAATCCCTGCTTGGTGACAAGGGCTACGACAGCAACCCGAACCGGCATGAGCTGCGGAAACGCGGCATCCTGCCGGCCATCTCCCGTAAAGACTCACCCGACATCCACGGCCTGGGCAAGCTCCGCTACGTCGTCGAGCAGACCTTCGCCCTCTTCCACCAGTTCAACCGTCTCCGCACGGTCCAGTGCCCAGAGCACCTCTCGACGAATTCCTCACCGAATCCGGCCTGACATCAACCACATTGCACCAAAGATCAGCAACCACTCGGAGTCTATGCATGAAAACTCTTCGCACAATTTCGCTAGCAATCACTGCCTCATTGATTCTCGCCATCCCGTTCACCGCGCACGCAGCCAACAGTTCAGAGCCAAAGGACGCGCCGAAGATTCACTGTTACAATAAAAACGAGGCGCAAAAGGACGAGTTCCAGAAATACCCCCCCTTGGTTCGCCAGCACGGCAATGACGGGGGATGGATCATGAACGATACAGGCAAACCTGTGACGATTATGGCGTACCCCAAGACAGCGAATGTATACCGTGACGTTGCACTGGCGGTCGCAGACCTCTTTTCGAGCTCCCTTAAGAGTTACACAGGCTACCAGGACGTCGCCGACACTCTCAAGAAAATCAAGGAAGGCAAAAACCTCTTGGGGCCGTCTGGTGCAGCGGAGGCATCGTGGGTTCTCTCAAAAACCTACGATGGTAAAAAAGGTGACCAAGAAACGGTATGGAAGGCGATCCAGGCATACCTTCAAAACCTGGATAAAAAAATGGTCAAAATCCCAGCCCACTGCCTCACAGACCTTCGAGGGGACGACAGGTGGAGCCTGTCGGGTTTTTCGAGCTACTTTTCCGTACTTGGGTGGTATGGCGTCCTGAGTAAGCCTGCGGACGAAGAGATCCTTGAAGCACAGCAATGCCTAGAGGAAAGCAAAAATGTCTGTACGAAGGGCTACTACCTCAACTTCGACCGCCTAGGTAACAGCAAGTCGTACTGGATTAACGATTTCCTCGGGGGGTCGGGCGGAGTTTCTGAAATGAAGGCTACACGCAAAAAGCCAGGGGCAGGCCAAGCTAATGTCGTTGTCGGTATGGATCGCTCTGGGGGTGTTCTCGCTAAATGGAAGGCTCTTCCTCCCCTGCCCAAGCCGCGAGATGTCTCCGGGACGTACACGGTCGACTTCACGCCGAGCAAGGGACATAAACTGATCGGCTATGCAACTTCAAATGGTTCCTTTGACTTCATCGCCGACCCGGCCCAGGCAACCCTGATGAATATCAATGGTAAAAATGAAACCGCCGCAGGTCACGTTGACCTAGGCGGGAAGAAAACCCTCACAAAGGAAGGGCAGCAAACCCCGATCACGACGGGTGCAGGCGGCGAACTGAAACTCACTATCCCCCAGGAAGGAGAGTCCCAGCTTATTCGGTTCAAATTTAACGGCAGGGTGGAATCCGGGAGGAATCGCCCTCCTGGCGCAGAGGAGAACAACCCCCTGGTGAACCGATCGCTAATCTCCCTACTTAGCGACAAAAAGGGAGAATCGGCCAGCTCTGGAGAGGTTAAGTGTACGAACGTAAACCAAAAGAGCTGGGATTGCATGAAGAATTGGGATAAGGGGAAGGGTAGGTACATCCTAAGGTTCGGAATCACCAAGAACTCATAACATGATCACAGCCGGTATTCCCTAAAGGCGTCTCCGGCAGACGAGACCGAAGGCCAAGGGTTTGAAGCCATCGTGCAGCTCGGTCGGCGGTCTCGGTGCGGAGCGTGTGCAGCGTCGGACCGGCTATGGTCCTGGCTGGATCTGTGACCGCAGGTGCAGACCCTGGCCTTCGCCAGGAGCTCTGGTGACGCTGGTGCACCTGCGGGAGCACATCACCCTGGCCACGCTCGCGGCCAGCTTCCGAATGAGCGAGAGCAGCGCTCACACCTGCGTATGCAGCGTGACCGTACTGCCCGCCGCGCGGGCTCCGTCGCTCACCCGGGCCCTGCGCAATGCCTGCCCCGAGCAACGTGCTGGTGAACGCAGCAGCGCCAGGTGCAACCGCGAGCCTTTTTCATGTGTATGGCCTGCTGGTGGGGCGGTAGCGGTGTGTTGACCACGGCGTGACGAACGGGGCATCCCCGCCGGTTGGCGGGTCACCACAACCATGCCTCACCCGCGGAAATGCCCCGTGTTCTCCTATCCTGCCGCATGCGATCTCGACGAGGAGCTCCTGGAACTGGTGACGATGGCGATCGCGCCCTGCGACGGAGGGCGTGCCTGCCGGCTCCATCCGTACGACTGGGCGGCGAAGGCCCGCCGTTCCTGCAGGGCTCTGCGTTTACAGGTCGCGATGAAGAACTCCGCGAGGGCGCTGTCCGTGCTGCTGCCGACCGCGCTCATGCACTGGATCACGCCAGCCTGGCAGCAGGCTGTGGCGAAGGACTGGGCTCCCGGCCGATCAGGTCCGGGCCCCTCGCGGCGGCCGGCCCGGGGACAGTGGTGCGATCGCGGCTCCGTGTCCGCGTACTCGTTGGAGTGCTCAGCCGCGTATACGGGTGAGAGCGGACAAGCCAAGCTCCCGGTAGGCAGACGGGAGGGGTGGGTCTTGCAAGTCCGTCCAAAAGGACGCGGCCGCGTCCGTGGACAACGGACTCTGTCACTGATCTTGTGACGCAGCGGGTTCAGGTCCGCAGGAGGGTGCGGGAGTGGAGGAAGTCGAGTTTGGCTCGGCCGTATCCGGCGCGCTTGAGGAGCTTGACTCTCGTGACCTGACGGGAGTTCCAGGTGGTCGACAAGCCCGGCGTAGTCGTAGTCGTGCAGAAAGCCTGTCAGCGAACTGCCGCAGGTGAGAAAGGTCGTGCTGGCGGGCCTGCTTGCTCCGGGCGGGAAGGTCGTCGCCTCGGTGATCGTGCATGAGAGGGCGGCGAGAGAGCAGATGTGCCGCCGGTCTCGTCGAGCTGGAGGCAGGCCGCCTGTACTTCTTTCAGACCGACGACGACGTCGGGCCAGAGGTTTTCCGGGTGGCTCATGATCCCGCGCAGGGCCCTTCGCGGTTTCTCGTTCGTGAACAGCTCGTCCAGCCCGTCACGCTCCCAGATCGCCGTTGTACCGCGCACGTTGCTTGCCCGCACGGTCAACGAAGGAGTTCTATGCCCAGTCCCCGACCCCAACGCCATCGCGGCCTCCCGTTGACCGCTCGATCCTCCCCGCTCCTCTCAGTAGACCGCCATATGCAGATCAAGAGGAACGGAGGCGGCAAGCTTCACATCACCGGGCGAACATCGCCAACGGTATTCCGAAAGTAAGGGAGATCCGTTGATTAGACACTCCCCATACACGGTGCGACTCTCGAGAGAAACGGAGACCCAGTGAAAGAGTTCAGCAAAGGCATCCCCGGAATCTATGTCGGACAGCGGTCAAGGAATGTACTTATCGGGCTGATGGTTGTCGGGCTGATGTGCCCCTCCCTCATGGAGGCAGCCGCCGAGGACAAAGATACACCATCACAACGTCTGGCCAAGCTCCCAGCAGTGGTCTCCATGGGTGACAGTTTCATTTCTGGGGAAGCCGGTAGATGGAATGGAAATGGAGGGGCCTGGAATTCTGATCAGTTTACCGACCGCAATGGAAGCGATCGCGCATACAATCCACAAAAATCATCGGATATGAAACCATCAGATTGGCACAATCCGAAATGGATCTATGGGGCACACTACACGCCGGACGGATGCCATCGTTCCGATGTTTCGGAAATCATCAGTTCCACCTCTAAGGTAGTTCCGAGTATGAATGACCCCAAGTACGGAGAAAAACCGGACAGCGGGCGCCCCCTGGGCAGAGCGAACGCCAAGATCAACGAAGAAATGGTGAAACCAGTAAACGTTGCCTGTTCCGGCGCCAAGGCCAAGCATCTTTACGAAACCCCATTCCAAAAAGAGAGCAAAGAGAAAAAAGAAGCCATCCTCACTCAGAATGCAGAACTAGGAGGGGTGGCGAAAAAATACAATGTTAAGATGATCGTGCTGTCGATTGGCGGAAACGACATCGGATTCTCCGATGTCATCAAAAAATGCGTGGCAGCATGGATCGTCAACTCTACTTGCGAGAAAGAACAGGGCGCCAAAGTAGAAAAACTCCTTCCGGAAGCCATCAGTAATATCAAAAAAGCAGTGACTGCCGTTCATAAAACCATGGAAGGCTCGGGCTACAAAAGGTCAGAATACCGTTTGGTCCTGCAGTCCTACCCAAACGTCCTCCCCGGGAAGAACCGGCACAAAAATGAATACCTACCCCGCCTTAATGCTGGGTGCCCGTTCCAAGACTCGGACGCGATCTGGTCTCGCAATCTGACTAAGAAGCTGGAAAAGGAACTCCGAGAAATCGCCGTAGGTGACGAAGACGACTTCCTCGGCCTATCCGACGCTTTCTCAGGTCATGAGCTGTGCGCCGAAGAGGCATTCCAAACCAGTGATGCGAAATCCTCCAGGGAAACAACCGGCGAGCAGAAACATGCGCGGCCCACAGCCGGAAATAACGAATGGGTCCGCTCCATTTCCATTCCACAAGGCGCCATCACTGCTATCGCCAAATGGGTCACCAAAAATGCCACTTCCAAGGATCTGGAGTCCATTAACCCGCTCTTTTTTAAATTCATCCCTGGGCAAGGGGATATGACCGAGTTCCTCCACCCAAATTCCTTCGGCCAGCAAGCCCTCGGAACATGCCTGGCACTCTACTACAACCAGGCCAAGACTCAGCCGGACAAACTGCTGAACAGTACATGCAAAGGAAAATCAGGAATTGGGTATGATGGCCTCACCATCTCCTCCGTGACCAGGCCAAAGAAAACCCCGCCGGGCAGTTCCAAGACCCCACCAGCCAAAACGAAAACTCCATCCCCAGCCAAGAAATAACGGTCTCCACAAGGACCTTGAGTAGGACTTCATCCGCATCTGTCACAGCAGGGGTCGGCTGCGGCCGGTGATGGCGACGCGTCGTCCCTTGCGGAGCACGTAACGGTGCTGTTCGGCCGCTGCCGCCTGGGCCGCGGCCAACTGAGCCCGCAGCGATTCCAGTTCGTCCGGGCTCATGCCAGTCAGGCGGGGGTCGGCGAGCATCTGCAGGTTCCCGGCGCGGGCCTTTGCCCGTTCGTCGGCGCGCAGTGCGGGGGCGGTGGTGCCGGTCGGGTAGGAGCCCTCGCCGAGAGCGGCCCCGACATGCGGTCCGGTGCGGGTCGTGGTCGCGATGGTGGTGTTGAGGGCGATCTCGTGACTGGACAGGGGTCGTCCACGCCAGTTCATGGTGATGAGGGAGGACTGCCGGTGATCGATTTTGTTCTATTTCGACGTGCCCGGCGGAAAGTGGCAGGCCGTCACTGTCAGGCCGGTGTCGGCGACGAACACGGCCAGTTCGACATTCCATACCCTGTAGCGGTAGCTGTTGGAGCCCCCGGCGTCCGCGGTGATCAGCAGCCGGGATGCTGTGGGGTAGTCGTGCCCGCCGCGCGCCTGCCACCAGCGCCGGATCGAGGCGGCGGCGAATGCAGCAGTGTTGTGGTCAGTGCCGACGTTCACCCAGCCGGTGTTCGCCGTCATGTCGTAGATCCCGTACGGGATCACGGACTCCACGTGCGGGCCGGCGAAGGACCTGTGGTCCTCAACCTCGACCGGTTGTCCGGCCAGCCGCCATTCCCGTTCGAGCATCGGCAGTTGCCCGAACTGTTCCTTCTTCTTTGCGTCCATGCTGATCACCGGCTCGCTCGCGGCCTGGTGTTCCTTGAGCCTCTTTCATCCTGAATAGTCGCAGGTGAGGAGGGTGGGGATGGCTTGGACGATGCGGCTGATGCGGTTGGTGGAGCATTGGGTCCGGGGGAGGATCCGCCAGGTCTTCAGACAGGCTAAGGCTCGTTCGCCGGGAGCCCGGAGCCGGGCGTGGACGCAGTTGTAGCGCTGGTAGTGGTCGGGGAGTTCGCGGTGTCCCTTGCAGGAAGTGCGGACGGTGGCGCCGGCGTCCTGGTAGGCGCGGTCAGCCAGGACGGGGATTTCCCTGGTCAGACAGGCATGGACGATGCCGTGGGCTCGGGCCGCGGTCAGGTCGTGTGTGCAGCCGGGCAGCGCGCGGGAGAACCACAGCGGCGTCCCGTCCGCTATTGCGACAACCTGCACGTTCATCCTATGCCGCCGGTGCTTCTACGAGTAGTACGGCTCGTCCGCGGCAATGCGGTCGGTGGGGACCAGGGGGCCGTCAACGACGACGTCTCCTTCAACCAGTCCGACCAGAGCCTCGCACAGGCCCGGAGCCCATGCGGCCAGGATCTCGAGGGTCTCGTCCACGTACCGCCAGGCCGTCGCCTCCGACGCCCCGAAACCGACCCCCACCTGTGCGAACGTCTCGTTTTTCCGCAGATGCGGCGCCAGCAGGGCCTGCTCGAAACAACCCAGCCTCCGCCACGGCGACTTCAGCACCTGCCGGCGGGCGTGGATCAGCCAGGAGACCTGCTCGACGATCTCGTACGGGACGTCGAGTATGGAAGATACGGAACCAGCAGAGCCCCTTGGCGCCGGTGTCGAGTGAGATCAACACCCCAGCGACAAAGGGGCTCTGCCACGTCACCCACACCCCCTCCGACCAGCCCTCTCACTCCTTCCGAGCCAGGATGAAAGAGGTTCCTTACCTGCTCGTTGATATAGCGGAACTGCGCGTCCCAGCTCACCGCCAAAGCCTCCCGGCCGCCCGACTGGTACGCGCGCCACTACGTGCCGACCGCCGCTCCGCGACCCGGAACACCTCAGCCGCCTGCCGGTCCCCCTTCACCTGACCCGGCTCCAGTGCGGCCACCACACGCAGCCGCACCACCTCCCGCCCCGCCGGCGCCACCCGCCGCAGTTCCCCACTGTCGACCATCACCCGTCAACGAGGAAGGTAACCAAAAAGTTCCAGATCAATAACATACGACCTCTTTTGAACACCCATCCTTCTCATCTCATTCAGCAGCAGTCACCGCGCCAGACATCCTGAGGGATAAAAACAAGTAAAAGAATATTGCTACCTGGAGGGCATGCACCCGTGCGAAGGCTATCCATTACCGCTTTGGTATGCATCCTCATCGGAGTAGCGGCACCCACTAGGTCATTCGGGGAAAATTCCAATGGTGCCGACTCGGAATTTAAAAAAAATCACACGGCCGTAGCATCAGAAGGGTACTCATCCAGATATAAGGTAGCAGGAACTGGGGATCAGTCATACATTTCCCCTACGGGAAAGGGGAAGCGCTATCTACAGTATGACGAAAAAACAGAGAACGGTCGGAGAATGGCCATCGTAAAGGCCGAAGTGTACGAGCTGTTCCCAGGAGTCGGCGTTGCCCCTTCCGCTTGTCACCGCCCCAGCGAAAAGCTACTGGAACCCAAAGATAAGGCACAAAAGGATGTTGAATTTCTGGGCGCATTTGCCGACCTGATCGACGGGCTGAGCGAAAGTAAAAACCGGACAGTTCTAGACGTGCTAAAGGGGTTCGGGTCCACCAAAACTGTATCCGGAGACTTGCTATTCAAAAATGGTCGTGCACCAACACTGCCGGAGCTTATCGATGCACAAACAAGCGGCAAGATATTCGTAGGGGAAGAGGTAATCAGCGGAAAAGCCGCAGGAAAACCAGGCAGAATGCCATTCAATGTCATAATAACGCGCCCCGAAGCGAAAGGATGCGCGGCCAAGACCACGCACAGTGCAGTCTTGGCGGATGCCAAGGATGTTGCGGGAGGTGCTAATAAGCATGCCGATCGGGGACAGGGCTCCGTATCTGATTTGTACATGGATCCTTGGCGAGCAACGGCGACCGGGAATCAAGCTGACTCAAGGGTATTCAGCCCCCGCGGAACTCTTTACCATGAGCTCCTACATGCACTACGAAGTGCAGTGGGCATGAATGTGAAGCAGAAAGGAGGAACGTACTCGCTAAGCGGTCCACAAGCCTACAAGACCTACTTCTCGACGCATACCGCCATGAAGGCCGGTGACTTTGTCTCCTACAACGAGGAGCTCGAGGAGCAGATTATCGGATCGTCGCGTGCAGTATATCGAGCCCAAGGTCTCGAAAGCGTCGAAAAATCCTACGTCACAGAACTGAAGAAACTCCAATCCTCTGCCCGTGACCAGAAGGACACCTGGAACGGTAGCATTAAAATTGCCGAGAGTTTGGCAGGGCATTCATGGGAAGGTGACGTACGCGAATTCCGCGCCGGTTACCACGACCCGCAACGGTGCGGGTATTACGAGATCACCTTGAACGGCTGGAACCTGAAAGAAGATGTCCCTGTAGACCTGCTAAGAACCAAAACCAAAGGCGGGGAGAAAGGTAAAGCGTATGAGGCCGTTTCTCTAAGAGTCGAACCTCTCCCTTCGGGAGCGGCAAAAGACACAGGATTTCTCTCCAAAGTGAACGAGGCCAGGGTCAGCCGCCGATAGGAGCGCTTCACTTACAACGGCTACTGACTTTGTAGACGTGGTGTTGTTATGGGTGGAGCACGGTTGCGGTGAGGCACCCATCGATGAGGTGGCTGCGGTACTGGATCTGGCGGAGGCCGTGCCGTAAGGCACGGACGAGGTAGTCAGGGTCGATGAAGGCGGTGTTGGCCTGGCTGCTGCGTCTCCGCAGTGATCAGATGCCTTCGACGAGGTTGAGCGTCGGGTGCGTAGGACGGCAGGTGGAAGGCGGTCAGCCAGTCGTTGGCAGCGATGAAGTCGCGTATGCCGGCTGCGCGGTGGGTGTTGAGATTGTCCCAGGCAAACACGATCGGTGCTCCGAGCTGCCGATGGGCCGCGATGAGGAGGCCGCGGTAGTCCGTCCAGGCGAAGCTGCGGCGCTCTTTGGCCTTGTGGTCTTTGTGGGACCTGGGCCGGTAGATGAGGCGGGAGCGTTCGCCGGGTTCGTAGCAGCACAGCGCGGCCAGGGAGACCTGCTGCGGGCGTCCCCGGACTCGGACGACCGGAGTGTGCCCGCGTCTGGCTCAGATGCGGGTGGTGGGCAGCGTCATCGAGAAACCGGCTTCGTCTTCGAAGACGATGTAGGCCCCGAGCACCGCCGCGGTGCTTCCACCTGCGGCCAGACCTCGCCCTCCCGGCGATGGCCTCCTCGTCCCGCTCGAGCGCCCGCCGCGCGGGAACCTGGCGGGTCCACCCGTGCCGGTGAAGCATCTGCGCAATGCCGGGGAGCGTGATGCTCTTGTGGAAACGGCGGCCGCTCAAGAGTTTACTCCTCGCCAGAGTCCAGGTCCGGTCCGGCCAGCCGTGCGCGACGGGCCCTTTGTCCTCCTCCAACGCCGCGAACAGCTCGTCGCTCAGCTTCAGGCGTGACGCGGGCCCCGTCGAACGCAACGGCGGCTCCACGCCTGCTTCGTACACCCGCTGCCACCGCTGGACCGACCGCACGCTCACCCGTAATCGCTTCGCGATCACACCACTCGGCTGACCTCCGACGAACATCCCGGCCGCTTCCAGACGGACCCGCTCACGGAACTCCCGCCGCTCATCGGTCAGCCCACCACCCTGCGGATACCTAACGCTTCCGGCATACCGCGGTGATCACCGCCCGTCAGCCCCTACGACACCACGTCTACAAAGTCAGTAACGAGCTCGTGCGCAGTTGGCCGTAGCGCGCCCGGCTCCTTGATCGTTGTGCCAGCGTGGTGGGGATCGTTGAGCGGCTGGTGCCAGATGAGTTGTGGGAGTTATTCCAGTGTGTGGTGTCTGAGGTGCCGGCGCCGGTGCCGCGACCGGGAGGTGCTGGCCGCGATCGTGTTCGTGGCCACGTCCAGCACCTGGCAACAGCTGTCATCCGCATCGTTCGGGCCCTCGGGAGCGACGGCCCCACCGAGTCCGCAGCCGAGGCTGACGAAGTGCCACGGGGCGTCGAGCGAGAACCAGGGCGCCGGCCGTCGGCGGCCCGGCTCCAGTTGCACAGCATCTCGGTATTGACCCGAAGTCCTCGGCAACCGACTTGATCGTCACTCCCGGCCTCGACCGGGTACAACGCCACCGCGTCCGCCTTGAACTCCGGCGGGTAGTGCTTCATCACCATCTGTGCAGGACTCCTGCCCACCCGGACCATCAAGATCCAAGTGTCTCCGGTGTTCAAGATCCAGGGTCAAGGCCTTCTCCTACTGTAGGAGAAAGCACGCAAAGGCACACCGCCAGATATGTCACCGCGCCGATCCCCCTCGAAGGCTTGACGTCCTGAAGACCAACCGGTGAGCGTCCATCTATCCGGGACCCCACTGGATCAACCCCCCGGAACAAGCAGAACCCGAACATCACTTCCAAGGACACAACCCCAGCCGACTGCTTCGGTCATGCGTGGCCCTCTCACCCACCGGGCACCCTGCCCCGACCGATTGAGGCCACGCCGACCTGCACACACTTCTTGGCAGACCTGGCCTCAAGACGCAGCGGATGCCGGAAGAATCCTCGAAGATCCCAAAAAATCCGGAGGACACAGGAAACACAAAAACCTCGACCGAAGACACGTGAAGCGCCGAATAGCATACAACATCACTCCACCAAGGAGGGCTCTGTTTTGCGCGCACAAATTATCGCCGTCGCTGCCGTAATCTGCGGACTCGCCACGATAAACGCCGCCGGAACCAGCACGGCTCAAACCACCGCACCGAAAACCCTCAATCTCGCCCCAGCCAAGTGTGGAGCGAAGCTCGAAGACTGGTTCGGGGTGCCGATGGGAGCATCACAAAACTCAGTTTTCTACACCGACAAGAAGACTAACCTGAGGATTACCAAAACCAGCTCCACCGGCGGCACACTGCAATTCATCATGGCCCCCGACGCAGTAAAGAAAGCCTCCCCGGGCACCGCTGTCCCCTTCACATTCAAGCCTGCACAATTGTCATGGAAGGAAGCTGGCGGGAAAGAAGCAAAGCTTTCCTCGCCCAGCTGCGGTGGCAAGGCGAACGCCACAGCCGTAGTCAGCGCCACCCTCGAATCAGCCGGCATGAAAGCCACTCTCCAACGAAAGTAGAAACCGCTCACATCCACTACGGTGAACCTGATTCACTCCGCCCCTTGAACAACAAAACACCCGAGACAGGGCGCGGATGAAACGAGAGGATTGCCACGGCAGGGCCCCTCGATGCCAGCCCGACAGCCCCAATCATCACACGGCAAGCCGAGGGGCCCTGTCCAACCCGATTCACATTCCCCTTCCCCCTCTCAACATCGAAAAGCATTGGGCACAGAACAGAACAAATAGGGATTATATACATATAATCCCTATTTAGACCGTGGCCTATGTGGTGAGGCGGACGAGTCGCTTGTAGCAGCAGATTGAGGCGGCAAGTCCGAGGAATGCCAGGTAGTTGCGAGGATCGTGCTCGTAGCGGCGAAGGTCCGGCCACAAGGCGGTGGGACGCAGGACACACCTGACGAGACGGTGTTCGCCGCGATCATCTACGTGCTAGTCAGCGGCTGTGTCTGGCGGGCGTTGCCGCCGTGCTTCGGCATATTGAAGTCGACCGCGCACCGGCGGTTCGTGATCTGGTCACGCGCAGGCGTGTGGGGTCGGCTCCACAAGGCGGTCCTGCACCGTCTCGATGACGCGGGCCTGATCGATGTGACCCGCGTCGTCCTGGACTCCGCCCACGTACGCGCGGAAAAGGGGGCGAACTCACAGACCCGTCGCCCGTGGACCGGGGCAAGCCGGGTTCCAAGATATGCACATCCTAGTTCCAGCGGCTGGTCAAGGCCGTCCCCGGGCCGGCGGGCAGGCCCTGGACCCGGGTCGGCCAGGTAGTCCGTGGTCACTGTCGCTGGAGGACCGGGTAGTGCTGGTAGCGATGTACTGCCGCACTAACCTGTCCATGCCGCAGCTCGCCCCGCTCTTCGGGATCTCCACGGCAGCAGTCAGCCGGATCATTAAGCAACACGGGCCGCTGCTGACCCTCGCGCCTGCCGGATGCTGGCCCGGCAGTGACGACGTGCTCGTCGTGGACGGAACGCTGGCGCCCACCCACGACCAGGTCGGTCACCGCCCCCTCGAAGAACCACCCCTACTCGGCGAACATGCAGGTCCTCATCAAGGCAGACACCAAGCTCGTGTTGGCGGTCGGCCCTCCGATACCCGGCAACCACAACGACTGCGCCGCCTTCCGGCTCCGGCATCGACACCGCGTGCGGCAATGCCACCGTCATCGCCGACGGCGGCTACCAGAACACCGGATTGCCCATCCCGCACCGCCGCAAGGCGGGACAGGAACGGCTGGAGCAGTGGAAAGAAGAGCACAACGCATCCCACCGCCGAATGCGAGCCCGAGCCCGCGTCGAGCACATCTTCGCCCGCATGAAGAACTGGAAGATCCTCCGCGACTGCTGGCTCAAGGGCGACGGTGTCCACTGGGCCACCAGCAACGTGACCCACATGCGCAACCTCGCCCTCGCTGACTGATCTCAACCCAAAAACCACAGCCACCGTGACACCACAGCACAGTTATGGGATTACGAGAATACCTTTAGCGCCCCTTTCAGGCGCCGATCCACGTAGCACCACAGGCGCACGATCCGCGTTTACTCCTCTACCGGCAGGAAATATCCGTCATGAACACACCACGCACCCAGGCCCTCCTCCTCCTCTCTCGCCGGGGGCTGGGCGCTGCCTTGCTGGCCGCCTGCCTGACCACCGCAACAGTCGCCATGGGCACATCATCAGGCGCCCCGAACTCACCGGGCCCCAACAGCCTGCAGAGCCGACCCCACGGGTCCCCCAACCTCGCTCTGCCCGACCTGGCAGCCGGGCCTGACACCGACAGATCCGCCACACCCACCGCCCTCACCGACCGCTCCACCGGTATCCCGGCTACCGCCCTCGCCGCCTACCGACACGCCGAAACCCTCGCCCGCGCCCTCTATCCCCACTGCCACCTGCCCTGGCAACTCATCGCTGGCATCGGCAAAGTCGAATCCCAGCACGCAAGCGGCTATGGCCTGCGCCCCGACGGATCCACCACCAAACCCATCATCGGTCCCGCCCTGGACGGCACCCGATACGCCCTCGTTAAAGACACTGACCACGGCACCTGGGACCGCGACCCCACCTACGACCATGCCGTCGGCCCCTTGCAATTCATCCCCACCACCTGGCGTAGCTACCCCGCCGACGGCCGCGGCGGCGGCATCAAAGATCCCACCAACATCTTCGATGCCGCCGCCGGAACCGCCCGCTACCTCTGCGCTGGCAACAAAGACCTCAGCAAACCCGCCGACCTCGACCGGGCCATCTTGAGCTACAACAATTCACGCCCCTACGCCAACGCCGTCAAAGCATGGATGCGCGCCTACCGCACCCGCAAACCCTTCTCCCTCCCTGACCCCGGAATCGAATCAGGCTCCACCTTCACCCCGCTGTCCCCGGCGCCCGGCACATCCCAAAGGCCGCTCATGCGCGGCGATACCCCCCAGCCCGAACGGCGTCCGGGCACCACGGACGACCCCACCAGCCCGGTCCCCTCCCCCCACCCCACCCCCGGTAAGAGCGGTACCGACTGGCCCGACCCCTCCACCCCACCCGAGCGCCCCGACCCTACCGAACACGTCGAACGCATCGACAACAACCACGATCTGACTATCGTCCCGGGCACTACCGCCGCGACCGGACTAGCTGTCAAAGTCCTTGACCAGTACGGCCGCCCAGTCCCCGGCGCCCGTGTCCACTTCCGCATCATCGGCACCAACAATGCTCGCTTCCACGGCAACGACACCAGCGCCACCACCACCACCGGAAGCGACGGCACCGCCCCCGCGCCCCGCATCACCACCACCGACACCACACGACAATTCACCATCCGCACCACCACTGATAACACCACCACCGAACTCACCACCACCGTCCACACCACCACAAACACCACCCCACCGCCTCTCATCCCCCGACCACCCATCACCCCCCGACCCGCCATCCCCACCCCCCCCAACCTGCGCACCACACCACCACGAACCGGCACCAGCACCACACCTCCACGGGCCACCCAAACCATCCCGTCACAACGCCCCGCCCCACGCGAAGAACCCACCCCCACCCCAGAACAGCCTGAAACCCAACCCACAACAGAGGAAGAGCTGTCTTGATCCGAAGTGCTTTGGGTTCAGACTCGTTGACCACGTCTGAGGGAACTCGCGGGTGACGCGCCGCCCTGGTCACCGGACGGGCAGAGGCTGTGCGGTTGTCGGCGATGTCCGTGCTGATGGAGGACCGGAAGCAGACAGAGGTCGCCGCCCCCTGTTCAAAGCGTCGATCAAAGCTGTGGACAACTGATGGGCAAGGTGGCCGGCTAAAGGCTGTCCCGTATCTCATCTTGGGTTGGTCTGCACCCGTGAGGAGCCGGCGACCTGTGCCGCTCTGTCCAGATTCCTGATAACTGCTCGGCTACGCCAAACCGGGCAGATGGCACCTCGCGCCGACCTGCACCGAGTTACGGGACAGCTTTTACGAGCTCGTGCATGGTTGGCCGTGGCGCGTCGTTGGCCGCCTCTCGCCGCTGGTCAGGTAGTGGTGAGCGGCCGGGTGGCGCTTTGCTGGTGAGAGGCGACGGCGGCTACGGCCTGGATGGTTTGAGGCAGGTGTTCGCGGCGGCCGTGGTGGCGAGCGAGGGTCCGCCAGACACCTCACGGTGCCAACGTGTCAAGCGGCAGCGGCGAGAGTGGTTGGGAAGGCCGTGTCCTCGTCGAACAGCTTGCGGTGCTGGAGGCAGTGGTAGAGCTGGCCCAGCATTCGATTGAACAGGTTCCGCCGGGCGGCGGCGTTCCAGTCTCCGTGTTCGTCGCGGCGCCGACGGTAGTGGGCCTTGGCCCCGGGGGGGATCCGTTCGGAGCCGCGAAGGCCCACAGGTAGCCGGCATGGTTGAGCCTGTCGTTCTTCACCCAGCGGCGGGTGATGCTCGGCTTCTTGCCGGAGGCGCGGGTGATGGGCGAAGCGTCGGCGTATGCCTTCAGGCCGCGTGCGTCGGCGAAGCTGGTGCGGTCGTCGCCGATCTCGGCGAGGGTCCGGGCGGCGAGCTGGATGCCGAGCCCGGGGAAGCTTGTCAGGATCTCGGCGTCAGGGTGCTGAGGGAACGCTTCTTCCACTGCCTCGGCGAGCTGGTCGGCGGCGGTGCAGGCTGCGTCGAGCTGCATGAGGAGGGCGAGCATCTGCTTGCCGAGGGCGTCCTCGACGAGTGGCGGCTGGTGGGCCCACTCGGTGCGGAAAACGTCACGGAGGCGGTCGGCCTCGGTGTCGATGCGGCGCTGGCGGCCGGCCCGCTTGAGGGCTGCCCGGAGCTGCGTGCGGGTCAGTTGTGCCGCCCGTGTCGGGGTCGGAGCGACGTTGAGGAGTTCGCGGGCCTCGGGGCGGCACAGGCCATTGGTCCAGGTCGCGAAGGCGTTCAGCGCGGCCGGGTAGTACTCGCGCAGGAGGGAACGGAGCTGGTTGGCGAGCTGCTGCCGGTTCCACAAGGGGTCCTGCTGAGCGCGGGCAAGGACGGCGATCGCCCGGCCGAGGTCGGAGTCGTCGGGCAGGGGGCGGTGGGCGTGCATGTCAGTGCGCAGGATGTTCGCCAGGACGAGGGCGTCGCCAGGGTCGGACTTCTTGCGCGAGACGCTGTGCCGGTCTCGGTAGCGGGCGGCGGCCAGCGGGTTGATCGCGTACACCTTCCGCTTCCCGGTCCGCAGCACGGCGACCAGCAGGCCGCGGGAAGTCTCGATGGCCACCGGGATCGGGGTCTCCTCCAACACTCCCCCGAAGACGTCGCCGCCAACCTGGACCATCCGGTCCGTGTCGTGAAGCAGAAGCTGAAGAAAATCCAGTACCGCCCGCACCTACTCAACAGTGCCGAGACCAGCCGCACCATCGAGCCCTAAGAGCTCGTAACAGGATCTTGGTCAGCGTTGCTGGTCGAGCGTGACTCGTACGACGATTCGACCGTACAGCCAGCGGCCGGCATCCTCCATCACTGCAGTGGCGGCTTCGCACACGTGGCATCACCCACCGCATCGCCCACAAGGACACCGAGCCTCCCACGACTGGGCCGGCACTGCTGGACCTTCCAACGCACCATGTCCTGGCTCGCCGGCTGCCAACACCTCCACCGAGGCTGCGAGCGAAAAGCCGATCACTTCCTTGCCTGCATCAGCATCGCCTGCCCCCTCATCTGCTACCGCCGACTCTCCAAATGAAATGAGCTCCGAACCTCCCCAAAAGGAAAGCATCGTGACCACACTCCGGCCCGCAAGCCGTCATCGTGCCCTGTTCGCAGCGGCTCTCCTCACCGGCACCAGCGCCCTCACCCTCGCTCTGGCCACTCCCACGCAGGCCGCGTCCCTCTGTTTCAACGGCCCCACGCGCATCACCGTCACCGCAGACGGAGAGATCAATGGCACTGCCGAGAACGACGACATCCGGTGTCTCAGACTCGCGGACAGAAGCACGATCAACGGCCTGGGCGGCGACGACACCGTCCGCGTTCTCGGTACGACCGCGGACGTCACCGTCAACGGCGACGACGGCAACGACACGATCTTCATCAGGTCCCTGGGGGGCACCAAGAGGATCAACGGCGGCGACGGGGAGGATGACATCACCGTCACGGGAGGGCTCTCAGGCACCTACGACAACCGCTCGGCTGTCAGCGGTGGCAACGGCAACGACACCCTGACCGTCGACACCGTGGGCCTCCAGTCCGAGGTTCACGGCGACGCCGGATACGACACCCTCAACATCTCGACCGTCGGTCCCGGTGGGCGGGTGGAGGGCAACGACGGCAATGACCGTCTCCAGATCGGAAGCAACGACACCATCGTGATGGCCGGGGACGGTGACGACATCATCGAAGGCCCCGGCGGCACCCGCATGCACCTGGATCGCAGCTCCTACGCTGACGGAGGAAACGGCACCGACACCTGCCGCGTCAACCAGCCGGGAACCAGCAACGGCAACATTGGCGGCTGCGAGAACACACCCTGAACACCCCGCCCCACCAGCGCCCCTCTCGAATGCCCGGACACGCCCAACAGGCAGAGGCGGTAGGCCATCACCACCGTGCGCCACTCGGCCACGCAGTCCGGTAACTGAACGTCTTTCATCCTGTCCCGGGAGGGTGATGATGCTTGTGTCCGCCTGGCTGGGGTCGGCGCAACACCGCAGGTCAGCAGCCTGATGACTTGTCAGGCGCCAGCCTGCTGACCTGCAGGAACTGAGAATGAAAGAGTCTCACTGATGCCCGGCGCCAGTTAGGTCATCTCAGGGCAGGCGGCGGTGAGCTTGGCCAGGAGGTCGTGCCGCTCGGCCTTGAGGTTGCCGGGTCTGGTCAGCAGCATCCGGGCGAGCCGGCGCGGGGAGATATGGCTGCGGCCGGCGTCGGCACGGCCCTGGCTGATGTACTCGTGCAGGAGGTTCAGGCAGCCGGTGAAGCCGAGGGCCTTGATCTCTCCGAAGAGGTGACGACGGGGATGGCGGGGTCCTCGGCCCGGCGTTTGCGCAGGTGTTCGCGGGAGGGATCGACGAGGCTGGCGCGGTACTTGGGGACACAGAGCATGCGCTCGGGCCGGTCGGCGCGGGCGTAGCGTTTGAGGTGTTCAGGGCCAGTTGCAGGCGGCGGGCGCATGCGAGCAGGCCCACGTCCTGGTCGGGCAGGGCGTGGACCTGGTGCCAGCGTTCCAGTGTGGTCTGGGCGCGGGGGTCGTCGTAGAGGGGCGCGTCCAGCCTCGGCAGCGAGGCCGGACCCGTGGAACGCAGGGCTCTGGGACCACCGGCCCGCCATGCCTTCCGTCACCGCTCCACCGACCGCACATGAACCCGTAAATCCTTCGCGATCACGGAAGGCATCTCACCCCGAGCAAACCGTTCGGCCGCCTGGAGCCGCAGCCGTACCCTGAACTCCCGCCGCTCATCGGTCAGCCCACCGCCTTGCGCGTACTGCATGCCTCCGGCCTACCGTAGGGATCAAGACCTGTTAGCCACTACGACACTACGAGTTCAGACTCAGTAGTAATCCGTCTGCTGGCCTGTCCGTGCTGGTTCACCGGGTGAGTCCGGCGCTCACCCCCAGGACGGTCAGCGCGGCGCAGATGCTCAGGTTGACCGTCCTGTGTTCCCAGAACACGGCGACGAATTCGCGGATGGTGGCACTGGGCCAGAAGTACTTCGCGGTCGGCGAACCGAGCACCTGACCGCTGACCCCAGCCCGGCGGGCGGTCATAGCGGCGCGGAAGGCGTGGAAGTTGTTGGTCACCACCACGCAGCGGTAGCCGGCCTTGCCGGCGGTCATCATCTCGTGGCTGAAGTGAAGGTTCTCATCGGTGGTGCAGGAGCGGTTCTCCTCTTGGATGTGCCAGACCGGGGCACCTTGCTGGATGAGCCAGCGTGACATCGCTGTGGACTCGGGCAGCTTCTCGTCCGGGCCCTGACCGCCGGAGGTGAGCAGGATCGGTGCCGGTCCGCCACGCGCGACCTGCGCATTGTGGATCTCCAGGCCCTTGCGCAGGCGGGAGGCCAGCAGCGGAGACACACGCTCGCCGCCAATCAGACCGGACCCCAGCATGACCACGAAGTCCACGTTGCCCCGGACTTTGATCCGCCCGTAGAGGACGGCGTAGGCGAGGAAGCAGAGGAACAGGAAGGAGACGTAGCCAGAGAGGAGGAGCACAGCAAGAACGAATGCTTGATACGCGGGCGAAACATTGATGCGGGCCACCGACCACACGAAGAAGAGCATGCCGAAGACGGCCACGCCCAGCAGGCCGGAGAGCAGATTGGCCGGGCGGCGCCCCTCCTTCTTGATCATGGCGAGCCCGTTCGCGACCAGGAAGACGCCGAGCGCCACCACGCCGAAGACGGGGACCAGGAAGACCAGCGTGTAGATCATCATGGCCAGGCCGTCGGGCAGGTGGCGGGCCTGGAGGAGCAGGGCGACCGAAAGACTGAGCAGAGTCAGCCCGAAAAGTACCGCGTTGCGGAAACGCCGACGGTCCTCCCGGACACTGAGACAGAAAAGAACGAGGAAGAGAGAGGTGGGGATGAAAGCGAGCATCGGTGCCTTGCTGATCGGTCGTTCGGCTCAGCCAGGGGCTGCGCCCGTCATGGCGGATGGTGGGGATCTCGTAAGACCATGGCCGACGAACCGGAAGTCGCGGTGCCCCGAATACATCACAACGCCCCGGGGCTCGATGTCTCCCGGCGTCAGCGTTGCTTGTTGCTGTCGACCCAGTCCTGGTTGATCTGCCAAGCGTACAGAGTGGATCCGTTGGTGTAGGCGTAGTACAGCTCGCAGCGGGCAGTCGCCTTCCCCGCCACGTTGTTGGGGAACCACTTCGCTTCGATCTCCGGAGCCGGAGCGTGCAACTCCGCGGCTGGCTTGCAGACCGACGGCAGCCTGCCGTCTTTGAGCGTGGCTTTCACCAGGCGCTCGCCGCCAGTAGTCTTCATCGCGTACTGAACCGAGGAGGCGTCGTCCGGTAGCCAGCGCGGGACAGAGCCGCGTTCTTTCTTCGCCTCAGCGCCACTCGCATACGAAGCGGTCTCATTGTGCCGCTTATCGATCCACTCCTTGGCCACCAAAACGGCGACGACTGTGGCGACGCCCAGCGTCACGACGACTCCGGCGGTGACCATGACGACAGACTTACCGGCCATGCTCTGCTCCCTCTCGGTTTAAGTCCTTTACTCCTTTTCATCCTGCACCAGGAACGACATGAAAACCATCAGGCCGGCGTACCATCCGGGCATCCTCCTTAAGTCGTACAGCCCGCGCGGGTGGGGTAGGCCACGTTGACCCCATGAGATAATCACTCGGCCCGGCCGCCAGGGGCGTGAAGCTCCTATTGCTCGGCAAGTGGTCTGTGAATCTTTTTCATCCTTCGGTTTGACAGGCCAGGAAAGTGTGAATGACTTGGATGATGGTCCCGATGCGGTTGGTGGAGCATCACACCCGGCGGAAGATGCGCCAGGAAGGTCATTCAAAAGTCTGTGATCTTACTGCACGGTGATTGCTGAAAGCAGGACCTGTCCCTCCGGCGTAGCGTGTGAAGTGCCAGCTCCCGCGCGCTCGTCCGGGGGGCGGTGCGTTTCCGCCGTACTGCCGGTTTGAGTTCGTACCAGCTGTCCCTGCTCACGGGGAGGGCGGAGCGGCGACTCCCGGCCTGGGACCGGGATATCGGGCGGCCACGGGTGCTGCCATTGTGGAGGGCGGTCATCCTGCTGTGCTTCCTGCTGCGGCACGATCGGTGCAGGAGATGGCTGGCGAGTTTGTCCGATGTGTCCCAGCTGACGGTCTCCCAGTAGGCGGCCGCGTTGCGGTCGGCGGTGCACGACAGCCTGAGACGGCTGGGGTCCGGGATCAGCCGACTGCCCCGGGGCGGGCCGGGCCTGGTGGACGGGTTCCTGGCCCCGTGCTGGAGCTGGAAGGCTGCTGAGCAGCTGTTCTCCGCGAAACACCGCTGGTGCGGGACAACATGCAGGACATCTCCGGCCTGCGCGGCAGACTCCAGGCCGCGGGCCGGCCCGGTGCCCGCCACGACTCCTGCACTGACACCGTCCCCGGGGGCGGAGACCACGGCCGGCAGCCACCCCCGCCTGGGCGGCAAGAGCTGCCAGGGCTCTGGGCTGCTCACTCCATACAAGCAGCCCCGGCACCGGTCGCTGACCGAAGCAGAGAAAGGACTGCAACCGGGCCCGCTTTGCGATCCGCTCCGCGGCCGAGCGCTGCACCGGCCACCTCAAGAACTGGAAAGTACTCGCCAAGAACTACCGCGGCCCCCTCGGCCGTTTCCCCGAAACCCTCGAGACCGTCGTCCAGCCCGGCCTCCTCCGCACCTGGACCACATCATGATCAACTAGTTCTGAATGACCTTCCTGGAAAAGGCTCAGTGAACGTCTTTCATCCTGCATAGCCGCAGTTCAGGAGGGTGTGGACGGCCTGGACGATGCGACTGATGCGGTTGGTTGAACAGCGGGCTCTGCGGAGGATGCGCCAGGTCTTCAGTCGGGCGA
>NZ_RBAM01000034.1 GCF_003626645.1 Streptomyces klenkii
CTTGCGCCGAAGCTCACGCACGGTCGCCATCAGCCGGGTTTCGCCGCCCGACGGGGCCGGCCAGCGGTCTCGCTCAAGCTCCTCAAGAGAGCGGTCACGATTTACGCGTCGAGTCACCGGCCGATCTTCCCATGTCAGATCTCAAACGCGGTCTCAGGGCTCATGAGCGGAGCCAGAGCCTGATCGCTGCGGTGGTGACCGTGCGCGCCAGCCTCCTCGCTCGGCCGGCTGATGGCCCGAACGCTGCTGCGCACCGGTCTCGGGGCGACGCTCGCCGGATCCGCTGCCCTGTATGCCTTCGATCCGGTCGGCAGGACGAACCTGGCGGTAGTGCTGGGCCTGCTGTACCTCACCCTGGTCGGTATCACTCTGGTCGGGATGAACGGGGCCGCCCTCGCCGTCCTCGTACTGGGGCTGACGAAGCTATCTCTCGGCGCAGAGCCTGAGCAACGGAGCCACGGGGGATGATGGTGACGCCCTCCTCGGGCGGGCCCTCGCGTTGCAGCAGGCAGCACGATGCGGCCCCGCGCAGGGTGCCCCTTGTGGTGTGGGCGTCAGTACCGCAATGCGCGGCGGACTTCGGCGGTGACCGTACCTGCCAGGTCGCGGTTGCTCCGGGCGGTGGCGTGGGAGGTGGCGCCCGCGGCGGTCTCGGGAACCTCGAGGACGATCGCGTCGAGAAGGTTGCCCGACTGGTCACGGAAATCGATCAGGATGGTGTAGTGCCTGGGTTTCGCGTCGTGGTTGGTGACGTTCACCGGGACCTCGACCCGGCCGTTGGAACCGGTCGCGGTGGTGCCGAGAGTGACGTCCGCCGTGGCGTTGAGGCCGCCCTTGACGTTCGCCAGGGCTGCTTCGGCAGCGGCTTCGGCGGAGGCGGCCACGGACGCTGCTGCACTGCCGGCCGCGGAGGCTACAGCAGATGCCCCTGACCTGGCCGCGGAGGCGGCCGAGGACGCGGGGGAGCCGGCGGGCTTGTTCGATGAGCATCCGGTCAGCCCGGCTCCGCCGAGCATGATGGCCAATGCGGCCAAGGCACATCGGTTGACCTGATGTTTCATGGGTTCTCCCGGCTGGACGCGTGCTACCCCGTCCAGGATCCGCGCCGCCGGCGCGCCCTGCCGACAGGGCGCGCGTGGCACTGGGGTGACGCTGATGGCCCGCCGATCGCCTCACCCATGGACCGGTCCTTCATCGTTACCGTGAAATCGTTACCGTGAAGGATGACTGACCGCATCATCAGGCCCCACCGCAGACGCGGGACTCAGCCGCGCCAGTAGCCGTTGGCGGCGGCGATGGTCTGGAACTCGATCGCGACGACCCGAGCGGCGTCGATGAGGCTGTCCGGGGTGGAAGCGTAGTTGGGGCGGCCTCCCTTGAGGATGTCCAGGTCAGGCTGAATATTGTGGATGGTGTGCCGGGCCAGCGTGAGTGCGAGTGCACGGCCTTCCTCCGGGGTCCTGGTCATCAGGGAACCGCCGGGAACCAGGACCATCTCGTCGTCGGGTACTCGATTCATTACCGCACAGTGTGGCTGGGTAGCCGGGCGCCGCCCCGGTTCAACACGGCCCCTGACGCGGGGCGGGCCGCTCGGGTGACAGCGGCGGTGCGGCACGACCGGGTGCCGGACCCGGACCCCTCGGTCACGGTTCAGCCTGACAAGCCATCGACGTTGGGCAGGCGGAACAGCGTGCGTTGCGCCGCGATCACAGCCCGCCCGGTGGCAAGGCGGTGTCGTACTTGAAGCCGGACGATCCCTCGCCCTGGCCGATCTGCTTGGACCTGGCGATCCACAGCACGGTGCCACCGCCGGGGCTGCGGGCCAGCCGGTAGCGCCGCGTGATGACGACGCCTTCGCGCGGTACCTCCTCTTCGGCGATGCGCAGCCGGTCTGCCGCCACGTCGCCGTCCGGACGCTCCCGGAGGAGCACGCCACGCGGATGCGCGACCTCGACCGTGTGGTCGTCGAGGAAACGGACCATCGGACGGCGTTCGAGTTCGGTGGCGAACTGCTGCACCGGGAGGTCGCGGGCCGGGACCGACACGAACGGGAGCCAGTGCTCGGGGACGGGCGTCATGAGCCGGTAGACGATGGCCGCGTCATCGAGATCGCCGGGGAGCTGCTGGCGCAGGGAGCGGGATTCGGTGAGTCCACGCCGGACGGGCTCTCCGCTCGGCCGGCTCTGCACGACGCGTTCGACGCCCCACACCAGATTGGCCATTTCGTCGCGGAACAGCGCCACTTCCTCCAGGGGCGGGCCTTGCAGGGCGTGGCGTACCGTGGCCGGCAGGAAGAAGACGTCGGCCAAGGCGGACGTGTCGTCGACCGGAGTGTTCTGGAAGACGGTCCAGCCGGGGCGGCTGATGTCACGGGAGGGCCCGATGGTGATTTCCTTGCCGAACGTGTCGACGACTTTGAGGCTCTGCACGTCGGCTACTTCGCCGTAGTGCATGGTGACGGGGAGCAGGAACCAGTCGTTGCCGAAGACGAGGGAGAACTCGACGAGGGCGAGCCGGGCCAGGTCGGTCGATCCGGCTTTCACCGCGCCGAGGTAGACCTCGGCGTCCTCGAAGGCCCACAGCCGGTCGCTCGGCATGCCCGGGTAGCGCACCGGCGTCGGCATCACCTGCTGGTTGATCGGTGGGAGCCGGGTGTCCGTCGGCGCTGCTCCGAGTCCGGGGGCACCGGAGGCGTCGAAGGAGTACCAGTCGAGGGCCTCCCCTTGGTGTCCGTCGGCCCGCAGGACGACGTCCTGGCCGGGCAGACCCGCCTGTAGCGCGAAAGAGTACTCAAGCCGATAAGGGTCCCATGACGTGCCGATGGGGGCGGCGACGTACTGTTCGGCCCATGTGAGCCAGGTGGTGAGGACGTCCTGGAGCGTGCCGGCGGCCTGCCCTCCGCCGGTGGCCTTGTGAAGGGACGGCGGGAGGCTGCTCAGCTTTCCGCCGGGGTCGCGCAGAGGGGCCAGGCCGGCCGCGGCCGCGGCGCCGTCGGGTACCCGGCCGGCGGTGATGCGGCGGCGCGCGGCGCCGAGCGGGTCGGTGTCGGCGTCGATCTCGCCCGCGAACTTCCACTCGGCCAGGAACGCGTCCTGCACGGCGGTGAGGACCGCGGGCGGCAGGCCCGCCGCTCGCGTGAGGCGGAGCAGGTGCATCCCGGTCTGCGCCCGCACCCGTTCCGGCTGGACGACGGGTGCCTCGGCCTCGACGGCCACCTCGATGGGAAGGCCCGCTTCGGGAACGTCGACGGACGTCGCCGCCGGGTCCGCCGAACCCGCCGGCGAGCCGGGGTGGAACCGGGTGACGGGAGCCCGCTCGGCGGCGATCTCGGCAAGGACCGGTGAACCGCCGTCCTCGCCGCGCAGTTCCTCGAACTGCCACTGCCGGCCGACCATCCACAGCGGGTCGCCGATGCGAACCTCAAGGCCGGGGTCCAGATCTCCGCTGGTGAGACTGATCGGTTCGAGCCGGGAGTACGACACGATGGACGGCTGGATCTTGAGTCCGGCCTCGATGCCGCCGAGCTTCAGCCGATCGTTCGGCGCCATGTCGTCACCCCTTCCCGAGCACGCTCGGGTACGGGCTGTCCGAGCCGGCGGCCGTGGCCATGACCTTGGCCTTCTCCTTCAAGTCGTCCAGTGACACGGACGGCACGTCCCTGGTGTAGTCGTCGGGCAGATACAGCGCGGGCAGGAAGGAGCCCATGGGTGCCAGTTCCTTCGAGGACAGTGTCCGCAGCCGGGCGAGGTCCGCTGCCTCGTTGACCGTGTCGAGCAGCAGCTCGAAACTCCACTTCTCCGGGGCGCGGGCGGGGTGTACGGCCAGCAGCAACGCC
This sequence comes from Streptomyces klenkii, assembly GCF_003626645.1. Taxonomy (GTDB): domain Bacteria; phylum Actinomycetota; class Actinomycetes; order Streptomycetales; family Streptomycetaceae; genus Streptomyces; species Streptomyces klenkii. The sequence goes on from NZ_RBAM01000034.1 coordinate 3,836, forward strand.
TGGGGTGCCCGGGCTCCGGGCGCGTCGTAGTGGAAGGTCACGGCAGTGGTCTCGGTGTCGGCCGGGATCGTCTCCGTCCATCCGTCCACCACGAGGCCTGCGAAGGGGCGAGCGGGGTTGAACGGCTGCCAGGCGTGGGCCACCACGCCGATCGAGCCGTGCGGTGGCGCGCCGGAGTCGCCGAAGGGCAGGGCGAGCCAGCGGGCACGCGGCCGGTGCGGCAGCTGTACGAGCTGGAGCCGGCCGGCGACGTCGCTTCCGCCGGCCTCGGCGTGCAGCAGCAGGCCGGCGAGGGCGTCGAGCTCGGGGCGGACGAGTGCGGAGCGCTGGAGCCACGCGGCCGGAGCGGTCGGTTCGTCCCCGAGCAGGTCGGCTCGCGCGGTGAGCGAAGCGGCGACGGCCGAGCGGTCAGTGAGCGTCCACCGGGGCAGTACCGGCTGAGCGGAGCCGAGCATGGAGCGCAGGAGCGCGGTCTGCCGGGCGGCGATGCGCTCATCGCTGCCGTCACCGGCGGTCTGTCCGTCCATGGCGTCGCTGACCGCCTGCGCGAGCGCGCCGAGCCGGGTGGCGACTTCGTCCACCTGGGCGCTGAGTTCTGCGGTCGCGTCCGGATGGCCGGCCGGCACGCGGGGCAGTGCATCGGGGCCGTCGAAGGGAACGGCGCCGAGCAGTGCCCGGTGCCGCCGCTTGTTGTCGGCCGCGGTGCCGAGCGCGCCGACCGCGGCGCCGAGGCGGGCGCGGGCGTCCGCTGCCCGGGCGGTCAGCTCGGCGGTGTCGATCGAGCCCGGCGCGGCCGCACCGCCTCGTGCGTCGGCGCCGGAGACGAAGTCGCCGGCGGTGAGGGGAGGTGCGGCAGCGACCTTCGCGACCCATGCTCCCAGAGTGGTGAGGAGGGCGAGACCGCCCGTCGCGGCCGCGGAGGGCGGGTCCGCGAGGAGCTCGAGTTCCATGGACGGGCCGGCGGCGGTCTGGGCGGCGAAGGCGAGGCCGATGCGCTGCTGCAACTCGCTGGGCCGCCCCTCGCCCGGCTTCTGCGCGGCCAGTGCCACCGACAGCGGGCCGATGCCGAGGTCGGCGAGCGACACCGGGGCGAGCGCCGTCTCCGTGCCGTCGGGGGCTTTGAGCCGCGCGTCGAACAGCCACTGCGAGGGATCGCCGAGCACCTGGGCGATCCATGCGTCGAGCATCGGCTCTGCGGCGCCCCGCGCGTCACGCGGCCACCCCTTGCCGAGCGCAGTGTCCTGGAGGATCACGGCGACGCGGTGCGCGACGGTGTGACCGGACTGCGGGGATGCGATGTAGTCGAGGCCGGGCGCACGGTCGTGCCGGTCGTGTGCCGAGAGCGCGGCGCCGGACCGGTCGAGGTTGCCGAGGGCGGCCTGGTGCACGCTCTCGGCCACGAGCAGGTCACTGACCGCGTCGTAGTCGCCGTACACGTCATCGATCACTTTGCGGAGCTGCGCGGAGTCATCGGCCGGCAGCGAGGCGGAAGAGGCCGCTCCGGCCTGCCGGGCGATGTCGTCGAGCACTGCGTCAGGGCCTTGGCGCCAGCGGTCGAGCAGGGTCACTCCGTCGACGACGTCCCGGGCCGCGAGGACTTCGACCGGCTCAGCGGGGGTGACGTCCGGTCCGCGGAGAGGAGCCGTGCGCCGCAGCGGCATCTGGTAGCGCATCATGGTCAGCCCGGCCTCGCGGAGCCTGCGCTCGATCCGGTAGCCGAGCAGTGCGGCGAGGCGCTGACCGTGTGCCACGCCTTGCAGGAGCCACCGCCCCCGGCGTACCCGTTCGGAGGTCACCTGTAGGTCGAACACCGCTCCGTCGTCGCCCCGGTTGGCCAGCCGACCGTTGCGGAGGAGGGCCGTGCTGACGGCCTGCGCGAGCGAGGGTGTGTGCACGAAGCCGAGACTCTCGGCCGCGGTGTCGTGGCGGAGGTCCTCCACCATCCCCCAGCAGCCCAGGTGGATGCCGGAGGGGGTGGAGGCGCGGTGCTCGGCCAGCCTGCTGGTGGCGAGCCCGGTGAGCCAGGCGTCCAGGCGCGTCGAGAACAGGTCGAGGTGGCCTCGGAACGCCCACTCGAGCTGTTCGGGCGGGGCCTCGGCCAGCGTTCTGAGCGCCGTTTGATGGCGGCCGAGCCAGTAGAACGGATCGGTGGGAGTGTTCAGCAGTCCGGCGAGGTCGACGGCCTTGCCGGCGAATTCGGAGGTGACGAACTCGCCGAGGGGGCGGGTCGAGACTTGGGGCACGACGGTGTCGGCGAGTTGCCGCCCTGTCCGGAAGTCCAGCGCCGGAGCGGGCACCGACGGCTCGGGCTCGATCCGTACCGTCTCCGGGGTCGGCACCGCGAGTCCGCTCAGTGCCGGCAACGTCTCCAGTACGTCGGACGCCATTGCCAGACGGTCGCGAGCGGACCGCAGCGCGCACCGGTCCAGCTCCAGGACGGCACCGTAGGCGCAGAGGGCTTCCAGCAGGGTGACGGAGTCCTCCCGCAGGTTCAGCGCCATCCGGCCGTCGACGTCCTTGGTGAGGTCCGCGATCTCGGTCAGATAACCCGTCGGTTGTGCCTCACCGGGCTTGAGGACGAGCGGCACCGGGAGAGGGTAGTCCTTGCCGAGCGTCAGTTCGGTCAGCTTCGCGTTCCCGGACACTTCGAGGCCGGCCCACACGGCGGATGTCCACGAACGCTGCCAGGCATTGATGAGATCCCAGCGCGCACTCAGGTTCTTGCGCTGGACGGGCCCGGTGACGGTACGGAAGCGGAACGTCCACGGAACCGGTGTGCGCTGGAGCAGCGCCAGCAGTACCGCGTCGACGTCCTGGTCCTCACCGGCACGCCGCAGGTGGGGGACGTTCGCGACCGCCGGCGCCACGATGCCCCGCATCAGGCCGGCCACGCGGTGCACCAGCCCGTCGCCCCGGTCGCTGTCACTGGGCTCGAAGTGCCGGGGCGCCACCACGGGCAGCACACCGTACGGCTGAGCGCCGGCGCGCAGCGTGGGCAGCGGCCCCGAGGCGAACACGTGGCTGCCGGCGAACTCCCGCAGGCTGCTGTCGGTGCGCGGGTCCTTGGCGAGGGGGTCGAGCATGTCGGTCAGGTAGTGGCCGGCGGTCCCGCGCCACAGTGCGTCGGTCAGCGCTGACGCCCAGGCGTGCTCGCGCAGGCCGGCGCCGGGCAGGCCGGTCAGCACCGCCGGTTCGATGCCGAGTGCCCGGGCGAGCCGCGGGCCGGCGCTCCATGCGTCGCCGGCCGGGGTGGGGGTCGCCGGGTCGAGTGCGGCGGCTTCCGCGCCGGCGTCGCCCGTATAGCCGGACCGGTTCCGCGTGGTGTTGTTGGTCGGGGTTCCTTGGGCGACGAAGCCCAGGTGGCCGGCGTACTTCTGGGCCTCGAACAGCGCGGACAGCGCTTCCGCCGCCTTGTCGGGCGGCTGGGTCCAGTTGACGCCCAGGACGACGAGCCGTTCGACGCCCTGGGCCAGGGAGGGGTCCTCGATCTCGATCAGCGTTCCCAGGTCCTTGGCGCGTGAGGGCTCTCGCAGCCAGCGGGTGCCCTCGTCAACCGGAATCCCTCCTTCCTGGGCAGCGGGTTGCGCCTCTTGCGGCGAGAGGCCGACGGCGAGACGGTCGGGCACGTGGTTGCCCCAGGTGCGGAACCGCTCGACCCACTGGCCGTCCTCGTTGCCGAGGCCCACGACGCAGAACCGGTCCGGCAGCGCGGTGGCCATCGGAGCCCGGCTCCACGTCGCCGCCCGCGACGGCACGTCAGGAAACGCGGGGTCACCCTCGTGCGGTGTGTTCGCCGGTGTCATCGCCTTGACGAGGTAGGCCGCGCGGCCGGGGCGGAACCGCGAGGTGAGGCCCTGCCAGGCGGCCTTCGCCGCCGCAGCGTCCTCCAGGCCGGCACGCCAGCGCTCGTTCCAGTACCAGCGGGCTCCCTCGGCCTCGTCGGCGGTGAGCGCCGGGTCGTGCGCGTCGATGTGCACCTGGTCGGGGAAGACGCGCACCTGGAGTCTGGTCGCGGAGTCGAAGCGGGTCTCGATCCGCACCGGGAGCATGGCCACCGGGAGCCGCCCGTCGAGCGTGGTCACGAGGACTTCGGGGGCGAACTGGGCGAGCAGCCCGTCGGAGAGGCCCGCGATGTCGTCCACCAGGCCGTCGCGCGCTCCGCGCCCGGCCCGGATGTCCGCGTCGAGGCCCTCGATGCGGCGCGCCACCTCCTCGGCACGGGTGATGTCGCCTGTGCCGAGGAAGGTGTCCTGCCTGGCCGTCAGCCGGGCCCGGTCGATGCGCAAGCGCGCGAGTTTGCGGTCGAGGCCGGCCAGCGCGTTCCTCGTACGGCCGATCTTCCGGAGGTCCCCGGCGGGGTCCGCCTCGGGCACGTCAGAGTCCCTTCACGAGGTGGCGGGCGTGGACGAGCAGTTTGAACGGCCGCTGGAACAGCGCCGCGGCGACGGCGTCGGCCTGATCCACCGGCGGGCCGATGCCCAGAGCGGTCAGCCGGCTGACGGGCAGCATCCCGGCCGGCTCTACCTGGAGGTCCGGCCAGGCGACGTCGTTCCAGGCGGCCGGGGCGGCCGTGGTGCGCCCCACGGTCTCGTCGAAGCCGAAGCGTGGCTCGGTCACCGGTTCCATCAGCCCGAAGAACCAGCCGTCACCGGCGGTCAGATCGTTGCTGACCAGTGGGAAGCCGAAGAACGACACGTCCGGGTCGAACTGTCCCGCGAACATCGGGACGCGCAGGTCGGCGGCGTTGCCGCTGGGCTGCTCGCCGCCGGCGAGCCGTACCGCCCGGACCGCGACGACCATGGTGTTCGGATAGCGGCGGATCAGGTCGCCGCGCAGCAGCAGGACCAGGTTGCTGCGCGCGTCGGAGGTCTGTGCCGGCAGGTCGTCGCGGTTGCCGCGCATGCGCCAGGTGGCGATCTCGAAGATGTCGGGGCCGCTGTCCGTGCGCTTCCAGAACTTCTGCCACGGTGTGCCGCGACCGTCCGTGGGATAGCCGCGCCACAGCAGCTCCTGGTTCGTCTCGTGGTTGAGCCCGGCCATGAACGCGGCGATGAACCGGGGGTTGGTCTCCAGCAGGGTGACGGACTCCGGCGGGACCTCGTCGACCCCGGGGCAGAAGCGGGTGCGATCGTAGGCGGCGAGGTAGGCGTACGCGGGCAGGTCCAGGCGAGGGTGGGCCATCACCCGGTCGAGGCTCGCCGGCAGCTGCCAGCCCGGGACGAGAGAGGCGTCGGCGGCCACGGCCGTCAAGCCGTGGCCGGCCATGCGGATCATGGAGTCCAGCCGGGCCGGATGGACGGTGAGGGGCGCGACGCGGTCCAGGATCGCCGCGCTCGCCGCCGGGAGGGCGAAGGGGACCAGGGCCGGTACGACGGGGTCCTGGCCGAGCGCGGTGCGTTCGACGAGAGCGGTGACGGCGGATTCGTAGCGTGCGAGGGAGGCGGTGTCCTTGACCAGCGGCGGCATCGTCATCGTGCCGGCGGTGCCCGCCGGCCCCGTGACGGGGGTCGTCGCGCCCGCGCCCACCGGTCCGGCGAGCACGTCTCCCACGCTCGCGCCCGGCCGCAGCTCGACCGGGGCGGGGGCCACGAGCCGGCCGGCCCGGTCCCTGGCCGGCGGCTTGAGGGTGCCGTGGGGGAGCCGGCCCACCATGTCCCCCACCTCGCGGGCGTCGCCGTGGAGCCGGTTGTCCAGGTACGCGACGGGGACGTCGCCGACGCCGGCCGGGGTCAGGGCGACGATCCCGTTGCCGCCGCTCAGGCCGAGCGGGCGTACGGCCCAGGACGACCCGGTCTCGATGAGGAATCCCACGTCCCCCGGGACTTGGGCAGCGGATGTCGTCACGGCATCGACGACGAGCGACGACGAGGAGGAGAGCACGTCGGTGACCGTGAGGTGCCCGCCGGGGCCGAGCGCGGCCGCCTTGGCCGCGAGCGTTTCGGCAGCCGCCTCACGCGCCGCCCGGAGGTGGGCGTCCGTCAGCAGACCGGTGGAGTACAGGTCGGCCCGCGGCCGCATCATCTCGTGTGCCGGCAGCACGGGCGATGTCCGCAGCTCCTGCGAGGCCTGAGCCAGGGTCGCCGCGGTCGCCTGGTCCAGGGTCAGCCCGACCCCGAGGGTGCCCAGCGCCACGGTGCCGTCCTCGGCGGCCGGAGGCATCCGGTCCTCAAGCCCGTCGACCGCGAGCACGGGGAACCGGGTCGGGTCCACATCCGCGCGTCCCTGGGCCAGCGTCGACACCAGTTGCTGACCGGCCCGGCGCGCGGCCACCGCGACCGCGGGCCGGGCGGCGCGGCGCCGCACTCCGGCCAGTACGCGCCCGGTGGCGGCCGTGTAGCGCCGCATCGCCGCGTCCGTGGTGCCGCTCGGCAACGAGGTCGGCCCGATCGCCGACGGCAGCGTCCTGCCGTCCAGCAGCGCGCGGTCGGCCAGCGGCGCGGTCAGCTGCAACAACCTGCCTTCGGGCAGCGGGTCGAGGTGCCGCAGCCGGAAGCGCAGGCCGGCCTCCAGACTGAGCCGTGCCCGCGACAGAGCGGCCTCGACCGCGAGGACGTCACCGACCTGCTGCCAGCACGCCTCCACCACGTCGTCCTGGTACGTGCGCATCACCTCGGCGCCCAGCCCGGCGGCGACCCGGCAGCGCGGGTCGGTGTTGAGCTCACGGAACCAGGTGGCGTCGGTGTCGCCGACCCGCGTGCGCCGGATGTGCGCACCTGCGTACACAGGCGGTCCCAGGGCGGAACCGCTCTCCGGAGCCTGCCCGTCGAGGGCGCCGTCGGCGGCGTCGGCGAGCACGCGCGTGACGTCGGCGAGGCCGGAGCGCACCGCGTGGGGGACCTCGCTGAGGGAGGGCTCCGGCACCGGGGGCGCTGCGGCTGACCGGGCGAGCGCCGGCGCCCGCAGCGCCCCGTCCATGTCGAGGAACCTCGCCGGGTCGCCGGTGGGAAGACGGACGAACGGGGAGGCGTCGCCGATGTGCATCGGCACGCGGCCGATGCGGGCACCCGCCTCGTAGGGTGCGAGCCGGCGCGCCAGTGCTTCGAAGTCGCCCTGGGGCCCGGTCTGGAACCGCCAGTGGTAATAGACCGGGAGCGTAATGGCGTCCGGCGAAGTCCAGGCCGGTTTCGCCTCGCTCGCCTGCGATTCGCCTCCCAGGCCGCGGGCGACGCCGGTGTCGAAGGCCGGCACCAGGCAGGCGATCCATCGCGTGTCCGGTTCGAGGCGGCGCGGGCACACCAGGCGCGAGACGTTGCGGTCGGGGTGGTCGGCCAGCGCCGCGCCGACGGCCTGCGGCGTCGTCCCGGCGTCGGAGTCGAGCAGTTGGGCATGTGCCCAGGCCCACGAGTCCGCGAGGTCGGGGAGCTCCCCGGCGGCTCCCGAATCGATCGTCAGGTGCGGCAGCGCCGCGCCGCCGGGCACGGTGAGCGCGACTCCCGGGCGGTCGCGCACCACGACCAGCACGAGCCACGGCCTCAGCCGTCCGGACGCGGGCACCCCGGTCGGGGTGAATGCCCAGGGCAGTTCCGGCTGGTCGAAGTCGACGGCCACGAGGTAGTTCGGCTCGACGTTGGTGGCGCTCGCGCGAGGGACGGTCCGCACGATGACGGTGGGGTCGAGTCCGATCACGTCACCGGGGCCGTACAGCGTCGTGCCGGTGGAGACGGTTCCCGCGCCGCCCACGACGACGTCGATGGCCACCTCGGGCCTGGCGGGGACCGGCGCCCCGTCGGCGGTCCCGGGGACGGCCGCGGCCAGGCCACGGCGCGACCAGGGCAGGAAGCGGTACACCGCGTCGCTCATCGCACGGCCTCGTACGCCTCGACCACGAGCCCGCCGCTCAGCGCCGCCGCCTCGGAGGCGATCGCCTCGGACGACGCCGGTCCGTTCGTCACCGTCACGGTCTCCCGCAGCGAGCCGGGGTCCACGACTGCCAGGGGCGGCTCGCTCAGGGCCGCCGCGCCGATGCCGGACCGCAGCGCGGTGGCCGTGGCGCGGGCCGAGCCGGCTGCCGCGCCGTACGCCGCGAGCGCCATCGCCATGTCGGCGGGCAGGGTCTCCCGGGACGCCGCGATCACCTTCCAGTACAGGTTGAGCACCGGCTCCGGCTCGATGATCTTCACCTCGTAGTCCGCGCGTACGGTCGTGCCGACGCCTTCCACGGCGTAGTCGGCCGACCCGATCCGTACGCCGCTGGTGAACGTTTCGAAGGAGCGGCCTTCGAGCTTCTGCTGCTCGGTCAGCTCCATGAACTGACCGCGTGCGAAGTGGTCGGTGACCGTCTCGTGGGTGGTGTCCTGCCGGCCGCTGACGGTGACAGTGTCGATGGTGAACTTCGGAGTGCCCTCGGTGAGGGACTTCGTGCCGATCCGGTCGATCCGCACGTCGAGCGGTACCGCCTTCTGGGCGAGGGTGACCTGCCCCTGCGGGTGGGCCGGAGTCGCTCCTGCGGGTGGCTGGGCGAGGGTGACCAGCCCGTTGCCGCCGATGGGGGGACCGGGCATCAGCCGGGACGGGGTGCCCAGCTCCTGCCGGACGATTGCCGCGGCGCTGGTGGTGGTGTTCTCGACGGCGGGGTCCGTGCCCCACTTCTCGTCGAATCCGATGTCGATGTCCCACCACAGGATCGAGAAGCTGAAGGAGCCCTTGGCCTGCCACTCGCCCGGGCCCTTCAGTGACATCCGGACGGTGACGGAGCAGAAGCTCTCGCCGAGCGCCTCCAACTGCACCTGGAACTCCAGCTGCACGAGGAAGTGGAACGTCGGCTCCAGGTACAGCAGGGCATCGAAGGAGAGATGGCCTTTGATCGCGGCCACGTCGATGTCGGCCGACACTTCGATCCTGGAGCCGGCCTGCACGGTGTTGCTGGTCACCGCGAAGTAGTTCTCACCGCGCATCTTGATCGGGCCCAGCCCGAACGAGACCGCCATGCGTTCGAGGTTCGCGGGCACGCCGCGCGGCACGTCCTTGAACGCCGGATGGAAGCCACCGGCCGAGAGGACGAACGACGGGTCGTCACCGAAGCGCGCGGCGAGCAGGAGCTCGCCGGTGAGGTTGAGCTTGACGAAGCCCTCGACGCCCACGAAGGAGTCCCGCAGCCGCGCCCTGATCAGAAGGAACTGCTCGGGGGCGTCGTAGAAGCCGACGACATCGACGAGCAGCTTGAGCACGGCCGGCACGCCGAGCTCCTTCGGCGGCAGCTGGACCAGCAGCTGACCGAGCAGGATCACCTTGGTGAGCTCGGCCGGCCTGTCGTCGCCCAGGGCGTTGCGGACCTCGAAGACCAGACCCATCCGGACGTAGACGATCGGCGGCTCGGAGAATGACATCTCCAGCATCGGACCGACCAGCAGGCTGTCGGACTCCACCGGGAAGAGCTGCTTGTACCGGTTGACGATCCGCTGGGCGTCGGCGACCGGATTCTCGGGGAACAGGACGTCATCCAGCGCCCCGGTCCTCATGCCCGCGCTGAGGGCGTCGAGATCGGCGCGGTGGTGCAGGCCGATCATGCCGCCGAGGCCCGTCAGGAAGATGCCGAACGCGATGTGCACCTTGAACTGGCAGAACAGGAAGATCAGCAGTGACCAGCCGTCCGAGCCGTCCGGCCGTCTGGTCGAGATCAGCGCGATCGCCTTGATGCTGAGGACGAAGACCTTCAGCTCCAGGGCCCCGGCGTATTCGCCCTTCTCCGCGTCGATGGCGAGGTAGCCGCCGCCCTTGACCGGCCCCAAGTCGAGCGCGAGCCCGATGCCCCTGGGCGGCAGGAACTTCACCAGCCCACCGATGTCGTCGGCGCCCTCGGCCACGGCGCCGAGGTCGAGAGCGGTGCCGATCTGGTCGACCGATGCCTGGAACGGCCCCAGCTTGAGGGAGAAGCCGCCGCGGATCTCGGCGGAGGGAACGCCGGCGAGTTTCAGCTCCAGAGCGACGAACTGCACCCTGAAGACGCCGAACAGCGAGGCGGCCACCGGCAGGTCGACCTTCAGCCCGCTGCCTCCGTCGAAGCGGATGCCGTGCGCGGTGTCGGCGAGCAGACCCAGCTCGAAAGGCACCTCGACGCTGTGACCGGGCAGTTTGGACAGGAAGCCGTCCCCGTCGCCGAGCGAGATGACGAGCTTGCCCTTGTGCAGGTGAGCCTTGAACCCGGCGCTCTGCGCGCCGAGCTCGAAAGCGTACGAGAAGTCTGCGATCTCCAGGCGAGTGGCGTCGCTGGTGCCGAGGACGAGCCGCGGCGCTGCCGCACCGGCCGGTGCCGAAGCCGGCGCCGTGGCTGTGGCGGTCTTGGGTTTCACACCGATCTCGAGGGACGGCGTCCCCGGACCGAAGGCCCGGAAGCCGGGATCGTCCTCGGAGAACCGGAAGAAGAACGAGAAGGCGCCCTGGGCACCGATGTCGGTGGTGTAAACGGCCGAGCCGCCCGCGTCGTGCTCGATGTGCACGTGCGCGCCCATGCTGATCAACAGGCCGGGACCGCCGTCGGCCCTGGAGACCGGGATGACCGTCAGCACGGGGTTGACGACATCGCCGGTCTTGAACACCACGCTGAGCGCGCGGGAGGCCGCGACCGAGGCGTCCGCGTCCGAGCCCGGCTCCGGATCCCAGCCGTACATCGCGTCGATCGTGCCGCCGACCGGGGCGCAGAGCCGGTCGAGCGCCACCACCAGCGCGCCGCTCAGGGCTGAGATCCTGTCGATCAGTGCGTTCGCGTCGGCGCCGGTCACCTCACCCTTGAGCAACCGTGTGGCCGGCGCCGGGTCGGCCTGCGGAAGCAACTCGTCGTCCCCGGCGATCAGACCGACGAGCGAGCACAGCGCGTAGGCACTCGGGTTGCGCACCCTCAGCGAGTCGGCGACCCACACCTTGAACAGCAGCCAGAAGACGTCCCACGCGTCGACGCCGTCCGACTTCACCGCATCGGCGAACGTGTGGATCGTGTCCACCAGCGTCTTGATCTGCGGCAGGGTGGCGAGGAGAGCGCTCGCGTCGACCTTCTCCTTGGCGAGGAAATCGTCGATCTTCTGCCGCACCGCCGGGTCAAGGGCCGGAGGGGTCGCGGGGTTGTCCGTGTTCAGCCCGAGGTCGTCCCGGATCTCCTGGGCGATGGCGGAGTCCGCGAAGGTCTCCCCGAGCCACGCGGCGAAGTCGGTGAAGAAGGCGGTGACCTTCTGGTACGCGTTGCGCATGCCCTGCTCGGCCATCAGCCGGACCTCAGCACGGGAGCGGCGGGAGCCGGTGACGGGGCGAACTGGACGCCGTGCTCGGTGAAACCCGCACCCGTCCGGTCATCCGCGCTGGACAGAAGCGTGTGCGCGACGCGGTAGTCCGAACCATCGGTGGCGAAGGACACCAGCCCGATGTTGTTGCGGAAGACCATGAGCCGCACCGGATCCTTGGGATCGCGGGTCACCTGCTGGTGTTTGCCCGCGATGTCGGCGTACGACGACAGTCGGTCACCGGCGTTCCAGCTCACGACCGGGACTTCGGGCGCTCCCGCGGGCAGCGCGGCCTTCGGCCGCTCGTCCCGGTTCACCTGCACGCGCCAGCGCCAGTCCGGCGGCTTGCCGACCGTGGTGCCGGCCGGCCAGCCGCGGGCCGGCAGGATCGAGGGCTTCCGGTGCAGCCGGGCCCGCCGTGCGGGCCGGATCGCGGCTCCCGGCGGAAGGACGACGCCGTGGTCACCCTCCCAGGCGATGCGCTCACACGGGACGCCTCGGAGCAACTGCTGCCCGGCGCGAAGCGTGCGCAACAGGCCGCGCATGTCCTCGTCCGGCTGGTTGCGCGCGGCGGACGAGGTGCACTGGACGATGCGCGAGCCGAGAGTCGTGTCGTCCGTACCCCAGAAGTCCAGGGTCAACGTGCCGGCGAAGTGCACGTCTCCCGACAGGACCACGACACGGCGATGGGTGCCGAGCCGCCGCAGCAGTTGCTCGTGGTGCTCCTCGTCGGCGCGCCAGCCCTCGATGTCCAGGCTTTCGCTGCCGGCCAGCCCCGTGACCTTGCCGGGCTCGGTCTTCTCCTCGCGGCCGGACATGTGCGCCTTGAGGTCGAAGACGAGCGCGCCGACCGGCTGCGCCACCGACTCGAACAGCCGGGGGAAGAGCACGGGCGCCGCCGAGACCACCACCAGCAGCTCCCACTGGCCGGTCCCCGGCGGCAGTTGGTCGTCCATGCTGAGGCCGAGCAGCCTCGCCGGTGTGTTTCCCGGAGCCCGGTACGTTCGCCGCGTTCGGGTGTCGAGAACGCGCACGGTGTACTGCGGCCCGGGCACCTCGTAGTCGAAACGCATCTTCGGGACGGTCACCGGCTCGTCGATGCCCAGGAGAGTGTCGATCCGGTCCAGGGTGGCCGAGGATTGCGCACCGATTCCGTCGGCGAAGTCGGCCAGCGCGTCCAGGAGTTTCTCGTCGGGATCCTTCTGGTCTTCGGTGACGCTGCCGTCGTGCCGGAACCGCGCCGGGTCGTTGCCCCAGCCCTGGAACACCGTGTAAGCCAGCAGGCCGTTCCGCACGACGGCCCGCCCGAAAGGCGCCGAGATCACGCGGTCGCGCCAGCGCTGGGAGATGTTCCAGTCGTCGGTGATCTCGTGGTCGTCGAAGATCATGTACGTCGGCACGTTGGCCAGTGCCCGGGCCACCTTCGGCACCGCATCGCGCCACGCCTCCACCCGGCGGGCCTCTTCGGTGACGGCGTCCAGCCGGGTGTGCCCGGCCTTGTCCGGACGGCTCTTCCACAAACTCGTGTCACCGTCGTAGACCGATTCCCAGTCGGTCACATGTGTGAGCGCGGCGTCGGAGGGAGGTGGCTGGAAGAGGTCGCCCGGTGCCTTCAGCGCCCGCCATGCCGAGGGGCTGAACGCCGCGCAGTACATGGCCGCGAACTCGCCGTACGTGAGGAGGTGGTTGTGGCCGTCGGTCGTGCTCAGCCGGCCCAGGGTGCGGACCGTGTCCTGCCGCCGCAGCGCCGGGAACCGCTCGTGGGTGGCGTCCAGGTTCGCCCCGCCCACCGGTAGTTGCTCGGTGCCGACCAGATCCTTGCCGAGCTCGGCGAGCATCGGCAGCAGCACGCCTCCGACGTCGTCGGCGTAGATCTGGTCGCCGGTGAGGAAGAGCTGCTGCGGGGCCTTGCCGAGGTCGGTCAGGCCCGCCTGGATCCTGTCGTCCAGCCACGCCAGGGCGTCCGGGCCGGGCCCGTTGGACTTGCGGCACGACGCGTGCGCGAGGCGGACGTCCTCGATACGGGATGCGGGCGTCACGAAGCTGGGCAGCATGCCGTCGGCGTAGCCGAGCGCGAGCGCCTTCGGCACACCGCTGCCGTCGGCGAGCAGACCGAGCGCCTTGAGCCCCTTCGACTGCCCGCCCGCGCTGACGACCACGTCGTAACAGTGCCTGGTCAGTGGCGGCAGCCCCACCACTTCGACGTCCACCACGGCCACGTGCAGACTGGCTCCGCATTTCCGGGTGTGCCGCTGCTGCGTGCCCACAGTCGCGCCCGCCGACGTGCCGTCCCCGGTCGATGTCTCCCTGCCCCGGAAGACGGTGACCGTGACGTCACCCGGCCGGCTCAGGGCGATCCACACACAGACATGACGGGCGTCGACCCGACGGAGGACCGGGCCGGCGAGGACGAGCGGCAGACTGCCCATACGCCCTCCACATCCGTCCCCGGTCCTCGGAAAACGCTCCCCGCCTTCGCCTGAGGCATAGCGAAGGGAGGTGGAAAGTCGCTCCTTCGGCCTATGGAGAGGCAGCTACTGCTTGTGTCTCTCAGGCGGTACGGGAGCGGCCGTGGCCTCGCGGTCGCGGTGGTGGGGAGCCGGGGAGTTCTGCTGGTCGTGGCCCGTGGTGCGGCCACCGGCTACTGCCGGGCTGGGACGGAGGACCCGCTTCGCCGGCTGCCTCGCAGAACAGCCTCGCCTCGCCCGTGCCGGCGCCTCGCCCGTGCCGGTGGCCGCGGCGCGACCCGGCTGTTCCCCGACCGGGATGCCCGAGGGTTCACGCGATCAGCAGGGCACGGTCCCAGCCCGTCGCCGGTGCCGTGTCCGTCGCGAAGGTGCGCAGGGCCAGGGCCGTGCCGGCCGCGCCGGTCAGAAAGCCGGCGCGGTCGGCGGCCCGGCCGTGCTGCGGGGGCCGGTGCCGCAGCCCGAACGGCTCGTCGGGCGCGGCCTCGCCGGTGACGCGCCGGGCGAGCCAGGGCAGGAGGTCGCGCAGGCGGGGATCCCCGGTGTCGTGGGCCATGCGCCAGGTGATCTGGAGGACGCCGCCCCAGCCGTGACACAGCCCCGGATCAGCCTGCTCCTCGCGGTCCTCCCGCCGCGCCCGGGCGAGCTCCGAGCGGAATCCGGCCAGGGCCGTGCTCCGCCACTCCGGTACGTCCAGGGCCCGGCCGGCGAGGTACAGCGCCCGGCAGACGCCCACCGCTCCGTAGCACCAGGCCGGGCGGTCCGGGGCGTCGTCGGTGGCCACGGCTGTGCCGCCCGCCGGGTGCAGGACGAGCGCCCTGGGCCAGCGGGTGCCCCGCTCGTCGCGGACACGGATGTCGGCCAGCCAGTCGGCGAGCGTGCGCATGGCCGCTTCCTGGCCGGGGACCACGACGCCCTGTTCCCAGGCCAGGGCGAACAGGGCGAGCGGCCCCGGCGCCCCGTGCGCGAGCCCGGCGTTGGCGTGCCCGGCCTCGGGCGTGGTGGGCGGATAGCCGGACCCGGGGCCCTGGGCGGTCCACCAGCCCGGCAGCGTGCGGCCGCCCTTCAGGCGTACGGGCACGGTCAGCGCCACCAGGGCGGCGAGCACATCGGCCAGCGCGTCCCGGCCCGGGGCGTCGTCGAGCAGCTGGGCGCCGAGGCCGGTGAGCCCGGACACGACGTCGTAGGCGGCCATGGACACGCACTCGCCGTCCCCGGGCCGGCGCCGCAGTTCCCGGGCGGCCGCGTCGCGGGCGTAGCGGCGGAGCTGGGCGCCGAGCCGTTCGGCGGCCCGTAGGGGACGGCCGACGGCCGCCGCCGCGCGCGACAGGACGAAGGAGAGCGCGGGCACGCCGTAGTAGAGGCTGGGCCTGGGGGCGGCGGAGGGCGCCGTCGCGGCGCGTGCCGTCGCCTCGGCCAGCCAGCGGTGAGCGGTGCGCAGCGCCTCGCCGTCGGTGTGTCCGCGTTCGAGGTGCAGCAGGGCGATGCCGGGCAGGCCCTCACTGAGGGTCAGGTCCTGCCAGGCGGGCCGGGAGACGGGGTGGTGCGCCGCGACCCGCCACGGGTCGGCGAGCCGCTCCGCGATGCCGGAGGCCAGGGCCTCGGCAGCGCCGCGGGCCGTCACGCCCCCGCCTTTACCCGGCCGAGGTGCGCCCGCAGGGCGGCGCGGGCCAGGGCCAGCGACTGCCGTTCGGCGGTGCGGTCGATGCCCGCGAGCCGATTGTGGTGCATGTGCAGCAGGGAGGCCAGCGCGCGCCGTTCCTCCCCGCCCCACCGCTCCGCCGGGGGCAGGTCGCGCAGCCGCTGCCCGTACGCGGCCACGGCGGTGGCGCGGCGGTCCCAGATCCGCAGTAGTTCGGCTCCGCCGGGGTGGCGGTCCAGGGCCTGCCAGCGGCCGTCGGCGTCGAGGAGGCGGCGGGCTGGCTCCCGCAGGGCGGTGGGCGCGTCGTCGTGGCCGCGCGCGTCGTCGTCCAGGAGGCGGAGCGCGCCGTCGGGGCGGCCGAGGAACCGGTGGTGGAGGTCGATGTAGTTCGCGGCCGCCAGGAGCCGGGCGTCGAGGGAGAGGGTGCCCGCGCGCAGCAGGGCGAGCTGCTCCAGGCAGGCCCTGCTGTCGGCGTCGAAGGCCGCTTCGGCCGCCGCCATGGCCGACGGGCCGCCGTAGCGCTCGAGTTCGGGGTCGTACGTGTCCAGGGCGAGCCGCCCGCACAGCCCCTGGTCCGTGAGGCGCGCCGCCCACTCTCCCAGGCGCGGCAGCAGCCGTCCGCCGAGGTCGGCGGGCTCTCCGTGGAAACGCAGGCGCAGATGGGGGTCGGGGTCGGCGTAGCGCAGGTAGAACCAGCGGGTGCCGGATCCGCCCAGCAGGCCGGGCAGATGGGAGGTCAGGATTTCGTCGTGGCGCTCCGGCGAGCAGAAGAGCTTGGCGTACAGCCAGCGGGAGCCGGGGTGGTGGGCGGTGGCGGCCCGGCGGCGCGGCGGGGCCGCGAGCGGCTCCCGGGCCGTATCGGGAGCGGCCGTGCGGACCATGGGGAAGGCGATCTCGGTGCGGTGCCCGGCGGACCAGCCGCTGCCGTACTCCTCGCCCTCCGGCGCCTCCCGCAGGTGAGCCGTGGGCCGGCGCCGCCACTCGTGCCGGAGCAGTTCCAGGTGCGCGTCGGAGGTCAGGTCAAGGGTGAGGCACTGGTCGCCGTGGACCGCCGTGACCCGGTCGGGCACGTCCGCGCGCTCGCGCCAGGCGGTGAACAGCCGCCGCCACTCGGCCGGGCCGGTGGCCGGGTCGCCGGCGGCCGCGGGCAGGTCCGGGTCGGCCGGGTACCAGCGGGCCGGGGACAGAACGGAGCGGCCGGAGCGCACGCGGGGCAGATACGGCAGGGCGGCCGCCGCGCCCCAGTCCCAGGCGGGCAGCGCCGACTCCCCGGAGCGGGGCAGCTCGGCCAGGAAGCGGGCCGTCCCGGGGACGTTGCCGCGCAGGCTGAGCATGCTCGGCATGGTGGGGACGACCTCCACGCCCAGCGCGGCCGAGACCAGGGCGAGCCGGTCCGTCGTCGCCACCACGGCCAGGTCCTCCAGGCCCAGGGCGTACCGCGACGCCCGGTCGGTGAAGGCCGCCACCGTGATGGCGTGGTCCGTCCAGCGGGGGACGCGGCCCACATTGGCGGCCCGGCCGCTGAGAGTGCGGAAGGCCAACTGGGCGCGGACGGCGCCCGGGTCGCGCGTGGGGACGGAGCGCAGCACCTCCCCGAAGCGCCGGGCCTCCTCGCCCAGGGCGGGCGCGAAGCGCCCGGCGACGGCGCCCGCGACGGCCGAGACGGCGCCGACCAACAGCCGGAACCGGCCCTCGGCCATGGCCTCCAGAGACGCCGCGCGAACCTCGGCCACCAGGTCGAAGGACGCCGGCGGCGCGAACCGCGTCCCTTCGGCGGCGCCCCGGTCGCCCCGCGACGGGCGGCCGGCCCCGGTCAGGCGGGCCACGCGCGCGTCGTCCAGGACGAGCTCGCGTTCCCCGGCCGCGGCCGCCTCCTGCGCCCAGGCCAGCAGCAGCCGGTCACGGTCGTCGAGGCACTCCGCGCCGGGCAGGGCCCGGGACGCCGCCGGTGCGCGGTACTCCTCGGGGACACCCAGACCTCGCTCGGCGTCGAGCAGTTCGCTCAGAGTGACGGCGCGCCCCGTTCCGTAGCGCTCCAGGAACCGGACGTGGTACGCGCGCAGATGCCGTGGCCCGGGCCGCGCGGCGGCCAGGGTCGCCAGGACACCGGCGGTGCGTTCCGCCTCGGCCCGTACGGCCTCGGGCAGCCGGGCCGTGACGTCCAGCCGGAGATCGGTCTGCACCAGCCGCTCGGCCGGGTGCGCCCGGCGCATGCGCGCCTCGGCCGCGGCGAGGGCGGCCCGGCCCCGGCCCGGGGCCCGGCTCGCGTAATCAGCCAGCTCGCGCTCGACGAGCGCCAGGTTCCGCAGGACGTCCCGGCTCCGTACGGAGAGGCCCTCTCCGGCACGCGCCGCCAGGCCGAGGACATGGGCCAACGGGTCGCTGTCGTCCATGGGCGGGTGCAGCTCTGTGAGCAGCACCCCGCGCCGTACCAGTTCGGTGAGCATCGCCCGGACGGTGTCCCCGGCCACGGCCGGGAAGTCCTCCTTCATCCGCCGGACGAGCTCGGGCCAGGGCACTGGGGTACGGGCGAGCTCCAGCGCCCGCCGCACGGCCGCCGTGCGGCGCACGGTGATCTCCTGTACCGCCGGCCGCCGGAGGGGGGCGTCCTCCGGTACGGGGACGAAGCCCAGCACCAGCCGGTCGCCGCGCACCGTGCACAGGTCGTTGACCGTCACCCGCAGGGCCGCCAGGACGCCCGGGTCCTCCTCCAGGCGGCTGACGACAGAGGTGAGCCAGCCCATGTCGGCCCGTACGGCCTTGGTGTGTTGTTCGCCCCAGCGGAATTGCGGGCGCCGGGCGAAGCCCGCGGTCGCCACGCCGGCCATGAGGCCGAAGGGGGTGGCCCGCTCGCTCATCCGCAGCGCGTAGCGCGCCAGGGCTCGCTCGGCGCGGCGCTCCTCCTTGGCCGTCAGGGGCGCGCCGGCCGCCGCCCTGTCCAGCACGGCGGACAGCGACGGGCTGGCGAGAGCGACGGCTTCGCGCAGCAGCCCGTCCGCGGCGGCCCGTGGCAGGGACGGTGTTCCCGCCGGGGCCGGGGCCGGGGCCGGGTCCGGATCCGTGTCCGGGTCCGTGTCCACCGGACGTATCGCCGCTCTCAGGAGCACCACGTCGGCACAGGCGTAGCCGCCGTTCGTCTCGTTCGCCGACCTCATTACCGACACCTTTGCTCCGCTCCCGCTGGTCACCGTTTGCGCACGTGAGTGCCGTACGGGCGGGGGAGGGCCCCGCCCGTACGGCGTCCACCGGGGCGGGTCAGCAGATGCAGCCCGTGCCCGTGTGGCACTCGTTGCTGGTGACCAGGGCTGCCCCCGCCTCGCCGGGCACGCCCTCGATGGCCGGCGCCGCGATCTCTTCCACGTCCAGGTCGAACAGGTCGTCCATGGCGGTTTCCTCTCTCACATTCCTCTGCACCGCGCCCTGGTGGAGCGGTGGGAGACCATGCTGGGCGGGGCCGTTCAACAAGCGGTCAACGAATGTCCGAGGGAGGCCAGCCCGATCCGCTCCAGCGAGTTCGTGGATTGCTGACTGTGGTGCGTCGGCGCGGGTGCCAAGCGCAAGCTGGTCTTCTCGACCGCATGCCGGCAGTCCTCGTCCATCTGCCGCCCGGCGCCACACACGACGTGATGGCCTGCTGGTCCGGCGTGGATCGCTCGACCATTACACGGGGCACCAGTGCTGTGCGGCCGGCTGCCGGTTGAAGCGGCCCCGGGACGGCGAGCCTCGACGACGACGCGATCCGGACCGTCCACATGTTCGCGACGAACCGCTTCATCGTGTAGTTACTGGGTCGCCTCGACACAGCCGCCCTCGGTTTTCTGCTGATCGGCGACTTGGCTGGACAGCAGGCGCAGTGCGTCGGCCGAGGCGGTGTCGTTGGGTGTGTAGACCTCCAGCCGGTGGTCGGGGCTTTCGGGCTGGAGCCACACTTGATAGTCGATGTCGATGTCGCCGACGGTCGGGTGCTGCAGGTGCATGGTGCCGACGGTGCAGTCGGTGCTGGGCTCCCCGCCCCGCGGGGGTCGTACCTGGTACACGAGTTAGCTGAGTACGCCGGCCCCGCATGGGGGGACTCCAGTGCGAACGCGCGCTATGGGTGCGTGACTGTGGAGACCGGTGTGCGCGTGGTGCGGGCGATGCAGCGCACTGAGCCTTGGCCAACTTGCAGTCGCTCTGGTCAGAGGGCTGGTGTGTCGGTCTATCGGGAGGGGGCCGAGCTCTTGGCGTGCATAGGGAAGGTGGGCGCCCCGCGCGTGTTGTGCGGGGCCTGGTGCTGTCTACGCGTCGGCGCCCCTTGCGTGCTCCGGGTGGATGGGGTCCGGTCCTTTCCCGCTCACCGTATGACACCAGAGAATGTGTTTGTGCCCGGAGCCCTGAGGTTGTCTCAGACCTTGGGTGTTTGTCGTGCTCGTAAGGAGGACTGGAGTGCAGGCCTTCGGGAGGGGGAGTGGTATGGAAGGTAACGGTAGGGGCAGAGGAGACCGGCTATTTCGGTGGGTTCGGTGGCTCGGGGTTTTCCGTGTGGTCGTCATGACGGCGTGGGACTGGTCAGGTTGCGTGTGGGGCGGCGGGACTGGGATGGGGAGGTCCGGGCTGCTGACGCGGTAATGGTGGACACTATGGCCTGACGGGTCAAGAAGGGCGGTGGCGCGGTCTCTCCCACGCTCGTCGTGGGAGAGGACCCGTAGGCGTTCTGGGGCCTGTGGCGGCTGGACCTTCTCAGTGTTCACTCTGGTCCCCGCGGCGCAGGGATGAACCAACATTGTCTGGTGTCATATCAGTGCTCCCCGCGCCCGCGGGGATGGCCCCTTCAGAAAATGGGAATGCTCAGGTCCTCAGTCCCGTGACTGGCGTGGTGGTCAGCAGTTGCCCGGCCTTGCACATCGGGTCGATTGTCTCATTCTGGAGGTGCTGATCGCGGCGGATAAGGGTGCTGCTTCGTCCGGATCCGGTCGGTAGTCCGCCTGGGGCCTTCGGTATTCCGGGATTGCGGGACGCGTTGATGTTCGCTGTTGTCAGCGACCTGGTGCCTGCTTGCTGGCTTATTGTGCTGGATGGTGGGGTATTGAGGCTGGCGCTGCGGGAGTATCAGCAGCCCGGGTTCTGGGAGGGCTTCTTCAGTAGATGGCCGGGCCGCTGTCGCCGAGTATGACCGTTGCAAGGACGTGACCGCCCCGGTCGAACAGTCTTAACGCCTACGGCAGTCCCGATTATGCAAGGCTCGATCCGGGTGAGTGTCCGCCTTGGCGGCGCTTCTCCTCGGTTGGCGTAGGGGTGGATATTAGCGGTAGATGATGATTACGCTGCGGATGGCGCCGAGCGGCGCATGCGGATGCAGGCTGTATTTTCGCGAGCCCAGGTGCTGGCGTCTTAGAGGTCTTGTTCTTTCCGGCGGACATCTGATCTCCTTGTGTGGTGTGACAAACAGTCACTCATTTGAGCCCGTCAGTGTAGGGTGGGCGGATGTTAGCTGATCTGGGAGACCGGTCGAAGCTCAAGCCCTTCGACGAGTGGCGGGACATCTATGAAGTTCTTGAAAATGTGCGCCAGCGGCCCGGGATGTGGGTTCGCAACGGGTCACTGCGAGAGCTGAGCATCCTGCTGTGGGGCTATCACCTCGCGCTGCGAGTCCACGGCGTCAATGAGCGTTTCGATTTTGATCCAGCCACTGGCCCGTTCGCGCAGTGGCTGGGCCGGACGCGTGGTTGGTCGATGTCCTGCGGTTGGGCCACGGTCATTGAGGAGAACGCTGGTGAGATTCCGCCGCTGGAAGTGTTCTTTGAGCTGCTCGACGAGTGGCGGGCGAGCGTCGTGGCCGAGCAGCCAGCAGTGGCGGAAGCCGGCTCCTGACGCTTCCTCGTGTTGCATCATGAGGTGAGTGGGGCGATGCCTTTGCCGGGTGGTTGCCTGGGTGAGGTGGAGGCTGGTGTCTTCGGCCAGGTCGATGTGCGCGTGATGCAGAAGTTGGTCGACTGCGGCCGTGGCGAGTGTCTTGGGTATGATCGTGTGGAATCCTGACGGGTGATGGTTCGAGGTCACGATGACGGAATGGCGTTCGTGGGCGCCTGTCAATCACGCGGTAGAAGGCTTCGGCGATGGCCTGCCCGGACGGCAGCATGCCGATTTCGTCCAGGATGATCAGACTGGCCGGGTGATTTTTGCGCTCGTCTTCGCGACGGAGTTGTCCATGGTGGCCCGGTCGGCGTGGGGCCATGAGCGACTTGCATACCATGGTCGATGGCCTTGTAGGCAAGTCGTTTCGGGAGAGTGAGTAAAAACCGGCCTGGGCTCTGCTAAAAGCCCTGGTCGTCGAGCCTGCTCCCCGCGCCTGCGGGGATGGTCCCGATGAGACCGGGAGGGGCCCTGCTCCCGGGATGTACTGGCCCGGGCCTGTGGCGAAGATGGTGCGCAGCGGGCCGCTGGTGCCGGCCGGCTGGGGGTGCAGCGTGGGGGTTTGGCGGCAGTCCGCGGGCCGGCTGTTGTCCGGCTTCGGTGGCTGTGGCGGAGTGTCCACAGGTACATGCGCCCGCCAGCGACCAGCCGGCGCAGCTTCTTCGGATGGCGGGACACGAAACCGGGCGTACGCCTGATCGAGTCGGGGGCCTGCGGGCTCGGATGACAGCCCCCGGGCAGGCTGTGAGCTGTGAGGCTCACACCCTGTCTGCCCAGGTAGACAGGGTGATCTGTGAGTCTGTGAGCTGTGAGCAGCCCCAGGCATCACTGCTTCGGCTCTGGCGTGGTCCGGCTCTCCGGTGCCGGCCGGGGCGGGATCAGATCGGGTAGCGCAAGGCCGGAGAGGCTGCTGCCGGCAGGCAGGGTGACGGACTCCTCGGCGGGGACTGTCCGGTGCGCCCGCTGCACGACGCTCCGGCGCTCTCATCGAGCACCGGGCGGTGCGCGCCGGGGCAGGTCTGGGCACACCGCCACGGCGTCCAGCAAGCTGCTCTGGAAGCACCTCGCCTCCCGCCTTGCCCGCGTCCTCCGTCGCGGTGCGCGTGGCGGCGCTGGGGATGCCGGCGGGTATGCGCTCACGCTCGCCGGTCACTTGCAACGCCAGTGTGCCTGGGTGCCGGACTGCCGCTCGATCCGCTGGATGGTGTCGGTCCGTACCAGGGAACTTCCTGCTCGTGCCCACGCATCGCTGACTCTGTCGGTGATCTTGATATCTAGGGTTGCTGGGAGGCGTGAGGCATGTTGCCTGAGCGGGTACTTGCCTCACGGATATCTGGGGGTTGTTGAGGGACGTCAGCGGCGGGCGTGCTCGGCGGCCTGAGCTACGTCTGCGGCGAGGTCTGAGTTCTCCCGGTTCGACTGCGCGCACGAGATCTCCCAGTCGGCTTGGGTCCGCTGGAGCTCCTGGTGCAGGCGTTCGGCCGACACCTCGAAGATGCCTTCATGTCCGGGCTTGCCGTACTCGCGCGGTCCGTACAGCGGTGGCTGCCAGGCGCCGTCGACCCTCGCGCCCGGCTCGACCACGGGTCTGGTGAAGAATGGGGTGTTGATCCGCCATCCCCAGCCCTCCTGGTTGGGGTTCGGCTCCCAGGCGTCCCGGGGGCCGGCCATCTTGCCCGGGGCGTGGCCGCGGGTCTCCCACTCCCGGTAGGTCTCCAGGTGCCAGCCGAGCTCGGCCGCGACCGTCGTGCGGCTCTTGCCGATCTGCACCCGCAGGTGGACGATCCGCTCGCCCCCGCCCGGGAGGGCACACAGGTTGAGCGGATCGTCCAGGCCGACCGCCCGGGCGCCAGCCCCGTCTCCGCCATCAGGTCCTCGTTGTCCCTTGCGGGCCACCACTCAATAATTGATCATGGTCCAGGCATGCCCGGACAACAGAGCTGATGAGGGGACATTCATGGCCACGGACGACGCAATATCCTGGGACCACACCACCGAGGACGTACTGAACGAGATCACCAGCAACCTCCAGAGGATCTGATCGGCCAACGTGGAGTCCTGGATCGGCACGGGGGCCAACGAGCCGCTCACGGCCTCTGAGGTCGTCACGATCGTCGGTGCCGACACCCTTGCTGAGGTCGCTCAGCAGACCGGGACCGACAGCGGAGCACTCGCGGACTACGTTGCCGAGCGGCTGCCGGTGCTGATCGACCAGATCTCCCCGGACGGACAGATCACCAGCGACCCTGAAGTGCTTGACCAGGCCCTCACCAACTTCAAGAGCGAGGCGCCGTTCACGGCGCGCACCATCAAGGCCGAGATGGCCCCGGTCCGCTCCACTGAGTTCATCATTCTTCAGTTCATGCAGAACGTGGCCGCCGCCTCCTAAAGATCTTCTCGTAACCGTGTTGGTTGGTCTGCGTTGGTCTGGTCGTGCAGGTGGTCTCCGCTCAGCGTCGTGAGTTCGTCGAGGTGTTCACCGGGCTTCGCCCACGGCAGTTCCAGCGGCTG
>NZ_RBAM01000035.1 GCF_003626645.1 Streptomyces klenkii
GGATCCTGTGGGTTTCCCGGGCACTGCCCGGCCGCACTCACGACCTCACCGCGGCCCGCACGCACCGCATCATCAACACCTGCCGACGGCTGGGCATCCCGGTCCTGGCCGACCTCGGCTACCTCGGTGCCGGCGGAACCTTCGCCACCCCGCACCGCCGTCGGCCCCGTCAAGAGTTCAGCTCCCAGCAACGGTCCGTGAACAAAGCCCACGCCCGCCTCCGGTATCCCGTCGAACGCGGCATAGCCCGCCTGAAGACCTGGCGCATCTTCCGCCACGCCCGCTGCAGCCCCACCTGGCTCACCACAGCCGCCAAAGCCGTCCTCACCCTCGAGAGCTACCGCTGAAAATGCTCACTGGTTCGGCGAAGTCGCGGCGATCGAGGCCGACCTCGCAGCCGCCGAGCAGAAGCTCACCGCTATGGGCGACCTCGCCGCGCGACACACCGCTGTCCACCTCGGCATCCCCGACTTCCGCACCAGCACTGCCCGAGGAACCACGAGCCCTGGCGGCGACTGACGACCGTCCGACGGTGAGCCTTCCGCATCTGACTGCCCAGTGGCCTCAGACACGAGGCGGCAGAACCTCGATGACCTCAGCGATGCCAACGACAGGTTGAGCCTCGTGCATGGTGATCACGTCACCGGGCTTCAAATGCCGCCACCGCTCGGGCTGCAGGGGAGCCAGGCGGACCTCAGCAGTCTCTCCAGGGCCGAGCTGCGGAGCGAACTCCGCCCAAAGCCGGGCAATGTTCAGACCTCGTTGTCCGTCTGTACTGCAGCTACCGATGTCCCACAGAGGCCTGAGACGACCATCCCCATCAAAGGCACCCTGGCGCCCGCCCTCATCCGCTCCCAGTAGCGTCAACGTCGCGCGGACAGTTCCGTGTTCGACCTCCCAACCCCGCCACTCGCACCAACGACGGCTGCGCTCCAGCATCATCTGCCGAGCGGCCTCAGCGAGCATCTCCCAAAAGTCCCGCGTCACGGGATGGACATCCGCGATCTCAATGAGCACGTCGAGCACCATCTCCCACTCCTGGAGCTCGATGCCCTTGCGAACATCCCCGACCGTCCGGCCGTTCTCTGCCACGGCGTCCTCGGGCAGTAGGTCGACAATCCGCCGAAGAAGTGTGAACGCATCATCCATGTGTTGCATTGTCACCTGGTCCCGGATGTACTGTCACAGACGATCAGGCAGGACGCGGTGGCACGGCAGGTCTGGAGGCTCCACCAGCTTCAAGATTCTGCCCACTACGTGTTCCGAGGGGTTCACTACGTTGCTCGCCTCGGCCGCGAGCCGGTTCTGATCCCCGTCCCGGACGCCGTCCGCGCGGACTGGGAAGACACTGCCGCCTCGCCCGACTGAACGGGCCCGGCACTGTGGCTCCATGGCGACCTGCGTCCGGTCAATTTTCTCACCGCGGACGGCATCTTCTGCGGCGTGATCGACTGCGGCAGCCTCTCCGTGGGCGATCCATTCTGTGACCCCGCCGCCGCTTGAGCACTGCTGCTGGACGGCGCCGCTCACCACCATTTGAGGCCCACCTGCCAACGCCATGCTGCGACGCCTCACCGTAACGGCCAGCCGCCTGCTCCCGGCCTGTCGGGCCGGGAGCAGGCGAGGTGTCAGTCAAGAAGGGGAAGGAAGGTTCGCCAATAGCCATCATTCTGCATCTCACGCTCAGTCAGAAATGGGATAGTTGATGGCTGTGAGCAGAACCGACTTCCTGGCACACGCGCCACAGTACTCAACCACTGGCGAGCTCCTTGCAGCCGCTGCGCGACAACGGGGCATGGATGTGGAAGTGCTCCCTGTCTGTGGCGGCGCAGGCGGGCTGAGGGGGAGGCCGGGTGGCCATTACTTCGGCGGGCCGCTGTTCGCCGCCGGAATCGCTGACGAACTCGAAGTCGGCCTACTGGAGCCGACAGACGACTGGTTGTCGTCCCTGCCACATGAGTTCACCCTACGGAACATTGTGTCCTCCACCTTGAGCGAGGCTCGGCGCCTGACCCGGCCCGCCTTCGTGAAGCCACCGAGCGGCAAGAGCTTTCCAGCTGCAGTCCATACCGATGGCGGCACACTGCCCCGCACAACGGACCTGCCATCAGACACACCGGTTCAGATCAGCGATGTCGTCACGTGGGCGAGAGAGTTCCGCCTCTTTGTGCTGGACGGAGAATGCCGTACAGGCAGCCAGTACGTGGCGTTCGGACGCATGGATTCGGCTCCGCTACATGGCCATCCTGACGAGGAAATTGTCCGAGAGTTCGCAAACAACCTGCTGGCCGCGCACGGCCACACGCTGCCCAGCGCGGTCGCGCTCGACGTGGGTCTCCTGTCGACATCTGACGGTGGCACCAGCGGCTGGGCCGTGGTCGAGGCCAACATGGCTTGGTTCGCCAACTGCTACGCATCGGATCCGGACCGCACACTCGACGTGGTGCTGCGAGCGGCCGGCCCACGATCACGGCTGTCTGCCCGGGACCGCGGGTTCTGCCGCCACCTCAAGGACGCATAGACGGGTCAGCCGAGAATCGACTCCATCCAGCCGGAGTGATCTCAACCCGGCGCCAAGTCCGGCTACCACCGCTTCACTCACAGCTTCCTGATCGGCGACGTCATCCCTGAGCCAGGCCCCACCCCGCACCCGCGGCTGGCCATCCTGGTCGACGCCCACGTCACCGACCAGGACACCTCAAGCACCCCGTGGCACCGCGCCGAGATCCCCGCCTCAGCAGGCTACAAAACGGACGATCCGTCGCCGCCGTCCAATCCGCACTTGCCTCCGCAGGAGGTCGGTGGGAGCGAGACCGCGCGGGCGGATGCACGATTCTCTTCCAGGGCAACCGTGAACGGCAGGCTCAGCCGTTGACGAAGGTGAGGCTTGTTGCGTCGTAGCGGGTGCCTGCGATCTGCTCCGGCGGGGCAGCGGCCTCGATGGCGGCGAGGTCCTCGGGGGACAGTTCGACGGCCAGGGCCGCGAGGTTCTCCTCCAGGTAGCGCTGCCGCCGGGTGCCGGGGATCGGGACCACGTCGTCGCCCCGGTGCTGCACCCAGGCCAGGGCGAGCTGGCCGGCGGTTACTCCCTTCACGTCCGCCAGCTCGTTCAGCTTCGCCACGATCGCCAGGTTCCGCTCAAGATTGCCGTCGGCGAAACGCGGCTGGGTGCGTCGCACATCGGTCTCCGCCAATCCTTCGACCGAGCTGTAGCGGCCGGTCAGGAAGCCGCGGCCGAGCGGGGAGAACGGGACCATGCCGATGCCCAGTTCCCGGCAGACCGGGGCGACCTCCGCCTCCAGGTCGCGCGTCCACAACGACCACTCGCTCTGCAGTGCGCTGATCGGGTGGACCGCGTGCGCGCGCCGGATGGTGCCCGCGCCGGCCTCGGACAGTCCGAGATAGCGGACCTTCCCGGCCTGTACCAGCTCGGCCATGGCACCGACGGTCTCCTCGATCGGCACCTGCGGGTCGACGCGGTGCTGGTAGTAGAGGTCGATGTGGTCGACGCCGAGCCGACGCAGCGACGCATCGCAGGCCTGCCGTACGTAGGCGGCGTCACCGCGGACGAGAGTGGGCTCGCCCAGGCGGTTGGCGAAGCCGAACTTCGTGGCCAGCACCACCTCGTCGCGGCGCCCGGCAACAGCCCGACCGATCAGCTCCTCATTGTGGCCGGTGCCGTAGAAGTCGGAGGTGTCCCAGAAGGTCACCCCGAGGTCGAGGGCGTGGTGCAGGGTCGCGATCGACTGCGCGTCGTCCGTAGCGCCGTAGCCGTGGCTCATGCCCATGCACCCCAGGCCCTGCGCGGAAACCGCCAACTCGCCCAGGTACCGGGTGGGGACAGTGGTCATGGTGTTGCCTCCTGATCTCGGAAAACCATCTGTCCAAGACGCTAGGTGCTGGAGTGCACTCAAGGTCAAACGACGGCCAGGAACGACCACATGCCGACATCTCGGATGATCGCTCCGGAGCGCCACGACTGAACCTGTCGTCCGTCTCCCGTCAGTTTCGGCCGCGGCGGAGTGTACGAGGGCAGTGGACAGCTGATTCTGCTGGTGGCATGTCGGCGGAAACGGCGGATTCTTCATCGGCACCGGGAGCCCGGGAGCTGCGGAGCGTACGGTAGGGCGACAGCCAACGGTCGGTCATCGCTTCCCGTTCGAGTAGCTTGAGGCGTCAGGTGCTGCGGACGGCCAGGGCGCCGGGGAAAGCCAGGAAACCTGGGGTGGCCGAAGTGCCGTCGCAGCCCCGGAAGTCGCTGTGGTCCGTGCTCTCGGATATGAGCGTCAGCTCCTGCGGGGTGGCCGTGTACGTGCCCTGGTGGACCACGCCGTCCTCAAGCTCGTACTCGAACTTGCCACCGGCCAAAAACGTGAGCCGGATGATGACGGCCGGCGCAATCACGCGGTACGTCACACCCACGTAATCGGCCGGGTTCGTACCGCACGGGTCGGCGGCCCGGGCGGTCTGGGTGAAGCCGAGCGGTGTCACGGCCATCAGCAGTGCAGTGAGCAGGGGGAAGGCGAGAGCGCGAGGGCCGAGGCGGTTTCGATTCACGGGATCTCCTCCTTGCTGGCGGTGCCGGCCCGGCGGTCAGGCTGCCGCACTCACACACCCGCGCTCGGCGGGGCGTCCAGCCCTTCGATGCCGTATCGCCGGCGGAGGGAGGGCCGTCATCGGCTGTAACCCCACCGGATGCGCCATACCCGTCTACCGTCAGGACACCCTCCTTCACATCAGCGCGCAACACGTACCCTCGCCGCACCACCTTCCACCTGCGGCTCTTCCTGCTCGGCGGAGCCGGTTCGCCTCCGGGCAGCCAGGGAGAGCGGCTCGGGTGCCGGCTTCCTGCGGTCAGCGCGGCGACGACGTGCCCCGTAATCACATCGTCGTGTCGGCCGGGTAGGCGTACACCCGGAGCGGATCGAGGTGCAGTTCGTGAGGGCCCATGCAATCGGCGGCTAGCGTGGCAACGAGGGCCCCGCACGGGCAGGCCATGTTGCGGCCTCCGGTTCCGAGTGGTCCGCAGCAACCCTGGTGGATGCTTAGGGGGCCGGTCAGATGCAGGTCGGGCGCATCCTTCGGGTGCACGATCACTGAGTCTCCAGGGCCTGCGGGCACCATTCCGGTCATGCCAGGTGGCATGACAAGAGCGCGGCTCCCCTGCGCGTCCATGGTCGGGGAGGCCTGGGGCCGCGGAGGGAGCACCCCACGGTTCGGGGTCGGTGGCGTAGGTGCCACGCGGGACGGTCGACGGCGCGAGCCGAAGCTTGCGGTCTCCAGCAGAGCGGGCTGAGAACGGCAGCTCAGTGGGTGAGCCAGCGGACTTCGTACGGGGCGAGGGACAGTTTCTGTCCGGCGACGCGGGCCGCTACCTGGTGGTGTTCGGTGTTGACGACGAGGACGGCTGCGTCGTCGGCCAGGACCTGGATCCTGGCGCCCGGTCCCGCGGTGGCGTCCACATCGCGGAAGGCGGTGCCCGGGGGGAATTCGTGGGCGAAGCGGCTCAGGAGGCGGGACATGGGCAGGCCTTGGCCGCCGTCGCGCAGGTGCGTGCTGCTCCACAGACAGCCCGGGCAGTCGTTGCCGGTCTGTTGCGGGTTCCAGTAGAAGGCGGCTGACGCGCCGCTCGCCGCCAGGTGCATCAGGGCGGTGGCCTGCACGGCGGTGCGGTGGTGTTCGTGCCAGCCGTCACGGCCGCCGAGCCGGCCGTCCTCGGCGGGCGGCTCGACGTACCACTCGGCCCACCACACGGGGAGCCCGGTGACGTTCCTCAGCCAGCGGGTGACGTCGGCGAACTTCTCGGTGGCGGCGAACTCGTCGGGGATCGTCTCGTGGCCCTCGCGGGTGTAGCTGGATCCGTCGACAACGACGAAGTCGGCGCCTGCCTTGTGCCTGTTCCAGTAGTGGATGACGTCGGCGGAGCGCTGGTCGAGCTCGCCCCAGGGGCCGCGGAGTTCGGGCGAGCGGTCCTCCCGGTCGTCGGCGGGAGGGTCGTGGTCGGCCACCACGTAGGGGCCTCCGACCAGGTTGTCCGGGCTCTGTTTCTTCAGCTCCGCGTAGACGAGGTTGTACAGCCGGGTGTAGCCCTCGTAGTTCCAGCGGCGCTTGTCCTCGTCGTAGAAGCCCTTCAGTTCGTTCCATACGAGGAAGTGCTTGATGTCGGGGTAGCGGCGGGCGATCGTGCCTGCGAGGCGGGCGAAGTCGCCGTAGTGCCGGCGGTCGGGAGCGGTCTCCAGGCGGGACCAGTCGGTGCGCCCCTTCCGGCCGCCTTTCATCCAGTCGGGGGCACCGCACAGGGTGAGGACGGGGGTGGCACCGGTGGCCCGCATCAGGGCGACGCGCTCGTCGAGGGCCTGGAAGTCGTACCGCCCGGGCGCCGGTTCGGGGTTCTCCGCGCCCCAGCCCATGATGTGCTGGTTCTGCGGCTGGGGCCGGGCGGAGAGCAGGGCACCGGCCTTGCGGGTGGCCTCCGGTTCGCCGTGGTCCGCGCTGTACTGAGTGTGGGTGAAGCCCCAGCCCGGCTGGGCGGCCGGCGGTCGTCGGCCGGCCTTCGGCGGGCCGCCGCCGCCCGGCTTGCCCGGGGACATCGTGAGCGGCAGGGCCGCGAGGGCCAGCGCGCCGCATACACCGAGCAACGGAAAGGAAGCCGGCCTCCGTCGCCGTAACCCCGTACCGGACACCACCGGCCATGCCGCATCAAGTCGCCCCACAGCATCCAATACTAGGCGCACAGCCTGGATTTCGTGCCCGTGTCGCCCCGCAGATACGGCACTCATATGGCGCTCATTCAGCGTTCATACGGCCCTGCTCTGCCATGCGGTGATTCGTCTGATGATGAGGATGACCAGTGCGCCGGCCGCCACGTAGAGCGCCGTGAGGAGAGTAGACACGTTCGCGTTGGTCAGCACGTCCTGCTCGGACTCCAGGTGCAAGGCCAACCGCCATTGGACCGGCTTGACGAGAGTGGCGGCCACGAACAGCGCCCACCAGGCGTTGATCAGGGCGGCGGGCGCGGGCCGCCGGGGAGCGCTGGACTGCCAGATGTCCGACACGACCTGGTACGGGTACCACAGGTTGGCCACCGGAGCCACCCACGCGCCGACCACCCAGCCCCGGGACCGGCGGTGCGCAGCGGGGCCGGCCAGCAGTTCGGCGTTGATCCGCGCCCGCCACAGCCAGATCAAGAACGCCACGCCGGCCGCGATCCACGCCGGGAGCGTCGGCCAGGTCGCCAGCGCCGAGAAGGAGTCGGCCGCGTCCAGATCCGCCTCCGTCGCCGTTCCGGCCAGGTAGTCGCGGACGACGAAGTAGTCGCGCCAGTTGGCCACCGTTACGAATATCTCGCGCACGAGCTCCAGCAGGATCAGGATGGTTGCGGCGGCGGCTGCGCCGGCCAGCGGTCTGTGTCGCTGCGTGGTGGCGCCGACAGATCTTGCAGGGGTGCCGTGCTGTGAGCTGTCCATGGATCCTCCAAGAGAGTCGAGGCCGTTGAAGAAGTTCGGGGCCGTTTCAAGTTGTCGGGGCGGACGCGTTGCGAACGCGCTCAGGGGTACGACTCGGGTGGCTGTTTCCTGAGAGCCGGTTGCGTGGTTCTCTCCGGCCGCCCCGGCTCCAGCCCTCGGACGGCTGGTCCGGGGACGGCTGGACGGCTGGACGACTACCAGAAGCCGGCGAGTTGCAGTGCCCGGTACGGCAAGGCCAAGGCCCCGAGCGCGAGGAATCCTTTCCCCAGCGTGACCAGCATCCCCATGTCGGCCCGCATGATGACCGCCCACCTGCGCACTCCCGCGGACGCCAAAGCCGACTTCATGGCGCGGGCCACGTGGCGCGCGGGCGTCATCACCGTCATAGGTCCGAGAGAGGCTTCGTAGGCGCGACGCACGCGCCCGCCTCGCGGGGGCGCGGCGCCGGCAGCGGGCTCCACCGGGCACACGTGCGGCGTCCAACCGGGACCGAAGGCCATGACGGCAGAGATCCAGGGGCCACCGTCGCCGGCTGACATCTCGCCCAGCCGGGAGGGCACCGGCAGGAGTTCGTCCAGCCGCTCGGCCACGCCCGCCGTCCGGCCCGGCACCAGCAGAACCACCTTGTCCGCGGGATGGCTGGAGACGGCCTGCTCGAGCTCCCACCACAGGCCTTCGCCGAGCCCCACGCTCAACACGATGAGCTGAGACAGTTCCATCAGCCGGAGGATCACCGGCTGCCAGTCGTCGAGCGGCAGGTAGAACCGCGCCGCCCCCAGACGCGGCAGCGGCTCCCCCGGTTTTCCCACCGCGATCACGGGGCCGAAAGCGCCCAGCACCCCGGCGAGTTGCTCCTCCCTCGAATGGATGTTGAGGTTCGGCCCGTCGTCGACCTGCGCCGCGGTATGGTCGTCGGCGAAGCTGCGCAGATAGAGCACGGGCCGGCGCCCGTCGGCCAGCAGGGCGCGGACCGCGCCGCGCGCCGACCGCGGGCGCGAGTAGCGCAGGACCAGGAATCCTGCCCCCAGCGCAGCCAGCCCGCCGGGCAGGAGGAGCACTTGCGCCGCCAGCGGCATCTTGTGGCCCCGCTGCTGGGCCATGGTGACTGCGAAGAAGCCCGCCGTGAACAGGGCGTACCCGGCTCCGCTCGCCGCCACGAATACCGGCCGCCGCCACCGTGGATGACGCGGGGCGAACCGGCCGACCACCTCGACGATCTCCGCGGCGCCGGCCTGGCGGCGATGCCGCAGCCAGAGCGCCGGCGCGACGAGCGCTGCGGCGGCCACGGTCCACCACAGCGTGACCGTGCCCCACGAGCTGACGTCCCGGTTGAGTGCTGCCTGATCCTGTACGACGTACGTGGTCAGGTTGCTTGCCCTCTCGCGGGCTGCGGAGGCCTCGCCCCTCTCGGCGTGACGGACGGCGGCGGAGACCGCGTAGCGGCTATCCCCTAGCCGCGGGGCGTTGTCCTCGAACCACGCCCTGGTCGCACGGATCTCAGTGTGCACGGACGCGTCCCCGTCGGCGTAGCGGTCCAGCGTGGTGACGAAGGCGGCGGCCTGCTCCGGGGCGCTGCGGAAGTTGTCACGGTCCCGCAGTTCCATGCCCAGGAAGATCGCCATGTGCAGCGCGACGTAGACGGTGGCGACCGCGGCCGCCGTGATCAGCCGGGCGAACGCCCGTAATCCCGAGGACACTCCCCGCACCCCCTGGCCCCCGCCGGACGCCGATGTCATGTCCGGGTCAGGCACAGTACTACCATGGCGACCCACGGGCCGTGACCGGTTCCCGGGCACGCGCTTCGCCGTAACCGCTCGGCTCAGCGCAGGTGCCGGAGGAAGACGTCCCCTCCCCCGTTGGTGTCCTTGGGCACCAGGTTGCCGGCCGCGCTGTCGAACACCGCCGTGCGTCCGGACAGGTCGACGCCGAAGTTCAGCGAGAACTCGTTTGCCTGCGCCCCGTCGGAGGCGACGTTGACGCGCTGCACCGCGCCGGTCCGCAGGTCGCGCACGAATACGTCCTCCTTGCCGTTGGTGTCGCCCGGGACGAGGTTGGACGCAGCGGAGGTGAAGAACGCGTACCGGTTATCGGCGCTCATGGCCACGTGCCCGTAGGACATGCCATTGGCCTCGGCCCCGTCGGCCGCCACGCTGAGCCGCCGCGTGTCACCCGTACGGAGATCCGTGGCGAAAGCGTCCGCGGTGTGGTTGGTGTCGCCGGCGACGATGTCGCTGTTGGCGCTCATGAACAGCGCGTAGCGCCCGTCCGGGCTCAGACCGATGTCGGTGAGAACCGCTACTTTCGATCCGGTGAGGGAATGCGCGGCCAGTTCGGTGCGGCCGGTTCGCAGCTCGTGCGCGTAGAACACGCGGGCCCGCGGCCGCGCCAGCAGCTCCTTGCCGGTGCCCGCCTGGGGGACCAGGTTGGATGCCCTGCTCTTGAACCCGACGCGGCTGCCGTTCGCGCTGATCACCGGGGAGATGGATTCGCCGTCCCCCTGCGTGCCGTCGGAGGCGACGCTGACGCGTTTGACGGTACCCCGCCACCGGTCCTTCACGAACACGTCCCGCGCGTTGTTGGTGTCCCCGGGCACCAGGTCACTGCGCGTGGAGAGGAAGGCGACGTAGCGGCCGTCCGCGCTGATCGATGGTTCGCTGTTGTCGACGCGGGCCTGCTTCGGGTCTCCTATGAGGATTTCGGTCCGCCTGGTCCAGCGGTCACGCACGTACACCTCGGTGCTGCCGGTGGGGTTGCCACCCGGTACGAGGTTCGTCGCGTCCGAGCTGAAGACGACATACCGGCCGTTGCCGCTGACCGCCGCGTCCCACGTCGAGCCGTCGGCAGGTGTACCGTCGGTGGCCACGGCGACCCGCTCGACCCTGCCGGTACGCAAGTCCTTCACGAACGGGCCACCCTTCCGGGTGTCGCCGGGGATCAGATTGCCGGCCCCCGAGCTGAAGACGACCACGCGGCCATCACCGCTGATCTTCCCCTGCCCCGACTCGCCGTTCGCCTCCGCGCCGTCGGCGGTGACGCTCACCCGCTCGGTGCGCGCCCGGTGCCCTCCCGGTGCGGCGGCCGCCGCCGGCAGCACCGTCACACAGACCCCTAAGCAGGTCCCTAAGACCGCCGCCACGACGGCCGTCCGTCTGAGATAGCGCATGCGACTCCCCTTGCTGAGGCAATTGGTGGTGTACGAGCCGAAGGAAGCCAACAGCTTGGCGAGGCGCGTGGTCAACAGGGAGGAGCCGGCTCCGGACCGCGCCGGCCAACGCTCAGCAGACGCGGCGATGTTCACCGCCGGCTTCCCCGCCGTTCGGCTTCGCCGGCAGCTCGGACGCCGCGGCCGAGGTCCATCGCATCGGTCGTGCCGTCGCCCCCTCTCCGCAATTTATTCCACGCCTAAAAGGCTTGACGTTGAACAAGTGGGCGTGTTTTTATTTCAACGTCAAAAGATCTAGCCGTGAAAGACCGTGTCTCGCGGGCCACAGGCGGAAGCCCCGCGCTCGTTCCCGCACTCGTTCCGGTACGACTCACCTGAGGACCAGAAATGACGACAGCAGACCGTGGAAACCTGAAGCTCTCGTACTCCGACGGCCGACCGGCCACCACCGGCATCGAGGCCGTCAAC
The DNA here is from genome assembly GCF_003626645.1 of Streptomyces klenkii. GTDB lineage: Bacteria > Actinomycetota > Actinomycetes > Streptomycetales > Streptomycetaceae > Streptomyces > Streptomyces klenkii. The sequence goes on from NZ_RBAM01000035.1 coordinate 11,098, forward strand.
CGCGTACTGCGGACGGTGGGCGTGAGGGTCGGTCAGGTTCCCATTCCCGCGGAAGCTCACCCGATTCTGAAGGCGTCCAGGGACCGGGCGCTCTCGGATGCGGAAGGTACGGAGCTGATGTCGCTGTTCAGCATGCATCGGGGGCAGCTGGTGGAGCAGATCGAGCTGGCCGGCCGCCGACCGGAGACTCATGGGGGCGGATTCCTGAACACCTCCGAGGCCGGCGTTCCCCCGTACCCGAAGGTGTACGACATGAAGACGATGGACGCCGACGCCCTGCACGCCGTACAGGCGCGCTTCGGCAGGCTCCACGTGAACAGCTCCGACCACGGCGTCGGCGTCGACGAGGTGATGACGGTCGTCTCCGGTGGCCCGTGGACGTGGTTCTACCGGTTGCCCGACGGCGTGATCGCAAAGCTGTCGGTAGGCGCGGTCGGGACCGGTGATCCGGCCTGGCGCGTGAGCTACCCCGGCCTGGGCCCCCATGGCGCCTTCCTCGATGCCGAGCACGGCCTGATCGTGGCCTACGTCCACGGCCCTGAGAAGTTCGTCATGCGGTACGAGGACCCGAGCGTGGACGGTGCGCAGGTGCTGGGCACGAATCCGTGGATCGACTTCAGCGGCGACGCCCCGCGGCTGCTCGACGAAGTGACCGCGCACTGACCGGCGCCACGGTGAACGCCTTACGACCACGCCGTTGGGCGACGAGGCCTTGCCATACGACTTGGTCAGTGGAAGTACCGCCCTGTGCGAGTCACCCCGATGGCCGCGCCGCATTCGCGCTCTCTCCGCCTTCGCTTTCCCTTTCGCTTCCGCTTCCGCCGCCGCGCAGGAAGTCCTCGGCGACCGCGCAGTGCAGGGCGACTCCTGCGGCCAGCGCCTCCTCGTCGTAGAGCACGCGGTCGGAGTGGTTGTCCGGGACCGTGCCCGGCACGCTGCCGGGCGGGCAGGCGCCCAGGAACACCATCGCGCCGGGCACGCGTTGCAAGACGTACGAGAAGTCCTCGCCACCCATCGTGGGGTGGGGGAGCTCGTGCACGCGGGAGGGACCGAGGGCGGCGGCCGCCGCGCGGCGCACCAGTGCCGTGAAGGCGGGGTCGTTCTGCACGGTGGGGTAGCCCTCGGGGAGTTCGATGTCGGCGGTCATGCCATGGGCGGCGGCCACTCCCCCGGCCACACGCGCGATGCCCTCGCGCACCGTGCGGCGGCTCGCCTCGGAGAGTGTGCGGTACGTGCCGGACAGCTCCGCCGTCTCCGGGATGATGTTGAACGCGCTTCCCGCCCGGATCGTGGTGATCGTCAGCACCGCGGGCTCGAAGATGCCGACGGTCCGGGTGATCATGGTCTGGAGAGCCTGGACGATCTCGCAGGCGACCGGGACCGGATCGAGCACCCGGTGCGGGCCGGCCGCGTGCCCGCTCCGGCCCCTGACGGTGATGCGTACCAGGTCGGCGGCGGCATACTGCGTGCCCGGCCGGACGTGGACGGTGCACGTTTCGTTGCGGGCGTTGATGTGCAGGGCGAACGCCGCATCGACCGCCGTGCCGTCGGCCAGGGTGAGCAGCCCCTCCTCGATCATGGGCAGGGCCCCGCCGCCGGTCTCCTCGGCGGGCTGGAACATGAACACCGCCCGCCCCGCCAGCCGGTCCCTGCGCGCGCTGAGCAGCCGCGCTGCGCCCACGAGCATGGCGGTGTGCGCGTCGTGACCGCATGCGTGCATGACGCCGGGTACTTGGGAGGCGAAGTCGAGGCCGGTGTTCTCCTGCTGCGGCAGGGCGTCCATGTCGGCGCGGAGCAGCAGGGTCCGTCCGGGGCGTCCGGTGTCGAGCACGGCCACCACCGAGCTCAGCTGCCTGCCGAGCGTTACCGTCAGGCCCAGGCCGTCGATGGCTTCCAATACCGCCTGCTGCGTACGGGGTAGGTGCGCGCCCACTTCCGGATTGCGGTGGATGCGGCGGCGCAGCGCCACGACATCGGGCAGTAGCTTCCTCGCCTCGGTCAGGAGGCCGGAGTCCTGGGAGTCCTGGGAGTCCTGAGGGTCCTGGGAGTCCTGCCGGGCAGAACCGTTCCCATCGATGCTGCCTCCTTCGATGCTGCTTCCATCGACATTGGTTCCATCGATCGGCACGTGCGCCTCCACTCCATACGGGGCGTTCTCCAGTGCAGGATGCGGCAGCACGCGCCGACGCCGCCCGCTTGAGCGCGTCGGCGGCCTGTCCGTCTGTCATTCGGGGCAGGCCGCCCGCGCCTCGCTGAGCCGAGTTACAGCGCGCGCTCCAGACGGTCCGCCATCAGCTTGACGAAGCGGGCCGGTTCTTTCGGCTGGCCGCCCTCGGCGAGTACGGCCAGGCCGTGCAGGAGCTCGGCGGTCTCGGCGAGCTCCGCGCGGTCCTCGCGCTCCTTGTACGCCTGGTTGAGGCCCTTCACCAGCTGGTGGTCCGGGTTGAGTTCCAGGATGCGCTTGGCGCTGGGCACTTCCTGGCCCATCGCGCGGTACATGTTCTCCAGGGCCGGGGTCAGGTCCTGCGCGTCGGAGACGATACAGGCCGGGGAGACGGTGAGGCGCGAGGACAGACGTACCTCCTTGATGTCCTCGTCCAGCTGCTCCTTCATCCAGCCGAGCAGCCCGGCGTACTCCTCGGTCTGCTTCTCGCGCTCGTCGTCGGCGGCGTCCTCGTCCTTGGGGTCGAGGTCGATCTGCCCCTTGGCGACGGACCGCAGCTTCTTGCCCTCGTACTCGCCGACGGCGTCGGCCCACACCTCGTCGACGGCGTCGGTGAGCAGCAGCACCTCGATGCCCCGCTCCCGGAACGCCTCCATGTGCGGGGAGTTCTCGATGCTCTGCCGGGACTCGCCGGTCAGGTAGTAGATGTCGTCCTGCCCGTCCTTCATCCGCTCCACGTACTGCTTGAGCGTGGTCGGCTCGGTGTCGTGGTGCGTGGTCGCGAACGACGCTACGGCGAGGAGGGCGTCGCGGTTCTCCGGGTCGGTGACCAGGCCTTCCTTCAGGACGGTGCCGAACTCCCGCCAGAGCGTGGCGTAGCGGTCCTGGTCCTTGGCCATCATGTCCTTGACGGTGGACAGGACCTTCTTCGTCAGCCGGCGCCGCATCATCTCGATGTGGCGGTCCTGCTGGAGGATCTCGCGGGAGACGTTGAGCGAGAGGTCCGCCGCGTCGACGACTCCCTTGACGAAGCGGAGGTACGGCGGCAGCAGCGCCTCGCAGTCGTCCATGATGAACACGCGCTTGACGTACAGCTGTACGCCGCGCTTGGCGTCCCGCGTGAACAGGTCGTGGGGGGCGTGGGCGGGGAGGAACAGCAGGGACTGGTACTCGAAGGTGCCCTCCGCCTGGAGCCGGATCGTCTCCAGCGGGTCGCGCCAGTCGTGGGCGATGTGCTTGTACAGCTCGTGGTACTCGTCGTCGGACACCTCGCCGCGCGGGCGCGCCCACAGGGCCTTCATGGAGTTGAGCGTCTCGGGCTCGGGAGCCGCTTCGGGTTCGGCCGCCTCGTCGCTCTCGTCGGCTGCGGCAGGGGCAGCGGCCGGGGCCTCGGGCATCATCCGGACGGGCCAGGTGATGAAGTCCGAGTACCGCTTGATGATCTCCCTGATCTTCCACGGGGAGGTGTAGTCGTGGAGCTGGTTCTCCGGGTCGGCCGGCTTGAGGTGGAGCGTGACCGAGGTGCCCTGCGGGGCGTCCTCGACCTTCTCCAGCGTGTACGTGCCCTCGCCGCGCGATGCCCAGCGGGTGCCCTGGCTCTCGCCCGCGCGCCGGGTCACCAGGGTGACCTCGTCCGCCACCATGAAGCCGGCGTAGAACCCGACGCCGAACTGGCCGATGAGCCCTTCCTCCCCGGCCGCGTCCTTGACCTCCTTGGCCTCCTTGAGCTCCTGGAGGAACTTCGCGGTGCCCGAGTTGGCGATCGTGCCGATCAGGCGTCCGACCTCGTCGTACGACATGCCGATGCCGTTGTCCCGCACGGTGAGGGTGCGGGCGTCCTTGTCGACGTCGATGTCGATGTGCAGGTCGGACACGTCGGCGTCGAGCGAGTCGTCCCACAGCTTCTCGAGGCGTAGCTTGTCCAGCGCGTCGGAGGCGTTGGAGACGAGCTCCCTCAGGAAGACATCTTTGTTCGAGTAGACCGAGTGGATCATCAGCTGCAGCAGCTGACGGGCCTCTACCTGAAACTCAAAAGCTTCGGCCGGCATGTTCGCGAATACCTCACAGGTCCTGTTGCCAGATCTGGACGGAAGACACTGTAAAACACCATGTCAGGACAGTGGCCGGGATGTGAGAGCAGTGGCTTGATCCGCGCTGTGCGTACGGGATCGGATCAGCTCACTGCGCGCTTCACGAGCTCGGCTATGCGCGCCTCCACCTCGGGCGTCACCTCGGTCAGGGCGAATGCGGCCGCCCACATCGGGCCGTCGTCCAGCTTCGCCTGGTCGCTGAACCCGAGCGTCGCGTAGCGCGCCTTGAACTTCTCCGCGCTCTGGAAGAAGCAGACGACCTTGCCGTCCAGCGCGTAGGCGGGCATCCCGTACCAGAGCTTCGCCGCGAGGACCGGGGCGTTGGCAGTGACGACGGCATGGACGCGCTCGGCCATGATCCGGTCCGGGTCCTGCATGGCTGCGATCTTCGCGAGCACGTCCCGCTCCGCCTCCGCGGCCTTGTCCGCACGCGAGCTGCGGCGCGCCGCCGTCTTCAGCTCCCGGGCGTGGTCCTTCATCGCGGCCCGCTCCTCGTCCGTGAACCCCTCGAACGCGCTGCTTCCGGTGCTGCTCATGACGGAACTCCCCCTTGAGGACCTTGTGTACGGAACCTTCAAAGGGACCCTAGCCCGGCCCACTGACATTCGACCGGCGTCTCATCGAGTGCCGGGTTCGTGAGCCGCTCACCCCTTCCTTGAGGTGGTCCTTGAAGCGGCCCCTGGGGCGGTCCTTGTTGCGGGCTGGGCGAGGAGGCGCTGGAGCCAGCGGGTGCGGGCGTTCTGGGCGTCCTGGGTGAGGGTCGCTCGGGGGGCCAGGCTGTCGAAGCCGTGGTAGGCGCCGGGCCATACGTGCAGTTCGGCCTGGCCGCCGGACTGCCAGATCGCGTTGGCGTAGGCGACGTCCTCGTCCCGGAACATTTCGGCCGAGCCGACGTCGATGTAGGCCGGGGGGAGCCCGGAGAGGTCCGCGGCGCGGGAGGGGGCCGCGTAGGGCGGCAGGTCGGCAGTGCCGTAGCGGTCGCCCAGCAGTGCCTTCCAGGCGGTCGCGTTGGAGGTGAGGTCCCACGTGCCCCGGCCCGTCATCTGGTGGCTGGAGAACGTGCTGTTGCGGTCGTCGAGCATGGGGCACAGCAGCAGCTGCCCCAAGGCGCGGGGGCCGCCGCGGTCCCGGGCCAGGAGGGCGAGGGCCGCAGCGAGTCCGCCGCCGGCGCTCTTGCCTCCGACGATGATGCGGTCCGGGTCGATGTCCAGTTCGGCCGCGTGGCCGGCCGCCCAGACGAGTCCGGCGTAGCAGTCCTCCAAGGGCTGCGGGTACTGCGCGTGCGGCGCCAGCCGGTACTCGACCGAGATGACGGCCAGTCCCAGCGGGAGGGCCCACTCCCGGAGAATCCGCGGAAGCACGGACCAGGCGTTACCCATGATCATTGCTCCCCCGTGCATGTAGTACAGCAGCGGCAGCGGACCGGCGAGCCCGGACGGCCTCGCGCTCACGAGCGTGACGTCCGGTCCGTCCGATCCATCCGGCCCGTCCGGCGGTCCCGGAACGCGAAGTTCCGTGACCTCGAAGCAGCCGTCGGCGCGCAGGGCCTCGGCCGTCGGCCTGGGGCGGGCCGCGGCGTCCCGCTCTTGCCGGGCCTGGAGGTTGTCCGGCGTGAGGGGTTCTCTCGGCTCCTTGCCGCCGGGCCTCAAGGCCGCCAGTGCGGCGTCCAGTTCGGGGTCGAAAGGGGGTACCGCCTTGGACTCCGGGGCGCGGTCAGCATTCATGATCCATCCTCCGGTCGGCGGTTCCGTTCCCCACGTGTGGGTCCGGAACCTCTGTGGGTCCGGAACCTCCCGACGGTAGTTGGCCGTCGCCGCCGGCTCCACCCGTAACGGCGTGATCATCTTCATAGGTCACAACCGCCGAACCGGGGGTAAAAAGAACGGACCGCTGGGTCCGTTTCCGTATGTGCCGGTCGTCGTGACGTCGGTACCGCACGAAGCAGGGGGCCGGCAGTGGTCGCTGGTTCGCTGGCGTCTTGGCCCCGTGTTGCGGTGCCCGGACCGTACGGAAGGGCACACATGACAGACCGTCTCGTCATCCCGGGCTGGCGCTGCGACGGCCTCCTCGCCGGCAGCGCGGCGCCCTGTGCACGCGTGCTGCACGCCCCGGCCGCCTGGCGCGGAGAGTCCGTGCGGTGGTGAGCATGAAGCGATCCCGTACGGCTGCGGGCGGCGAGGTCGCCGGTGACGGCGGTCCGCTGAGTGCCCGGCAGCTCACCGCGCTGGTGGTGGCGCGGGCGACGAGTTGCGCGGGCTTCTTCGCCGTGCTGCCCTACCTCGGGCTGTGGCTGGTGGACTCCCGTGGTCTGACCGGGGCCGACGCCGGCCTGGTGGTGGGCGCCGCGATCCTGGCCAACCGGGCCGGCGGGGTGCTGCTGGTGCCGCTGATCCACCGCCTGGGCCTCAAGGCCTCGGTCGGCGCAGGGTATCTGGGGGCGGCCGTCGCGTTCGCCGTGCTCGGAGCGGGTCTGCGCCTGCCTGCCTACGGCTGGCTGGTGCTCGCCGCGCTGGCCGGACTGTCCCTGGCGATGGCGACGACGGCCATGAAGGCCCAGGTCGCGGCGTTCCCGCCCGATCAGCGGCTGCGCGGGTTCAGTTACCTCAACATGGCGGTGAACGCCGGTTCCGCGGTCGGCCCGGTCATCGGGGGCGCCCTGCTGGAGTGGCACGCCGGCTGGCTGCCGCTCGCGGCTGCGGTGCTCGACCTGGTGGCCCTGGCCGCGGTGCCCGCGCTGCCGGGCGCGTGGCGGGCGTCCGAGCCTGCGCGGCAGGCCGCCGCCGACGGTGGCGGTGACGGTGGCGAGAAGGGCCAGGGCCGGGCCCGGTGGCTGCCGCAGCGTCCCTTCGTGGCCTTCTCGCTGCTGGTGTGCGGCACGTGGGTGGCCTACGCGCAGGTCTTCGACGTCCTCCCCGCCTACCTCGGGGACGCCATCAGTACCCGCGACCTGGGCCTGGTCTTCACCCTCAACGCCGTCCTGGTCGTGGCCTTGCAGGTGCCCGTGTCCGCACTGTCCCGCCGGGTGCTGAGCCGCCCGCACGCAGGCTTCGGCCTCCTGTGCACCGCGGCCAACGTGATCCTCGCGGCCGCCGTGCTGCTGTTCGCCTTCGGCCGCACGGGCGGCCTCGGGCTGATCCTCGCCGCCATGGTGCTCTTCACCCTGTCCGAACTGGTGTGGAGCCCCCTCTACGACGCCCAGGTGAGCGAGCGCCGCGGCAAGCTGTCCACCACAGCCGCGTACGCCCTCGCAGGCGTGGCATGGGGCGCCGCCGAATCGGCCGGCGCCTGGCTCGGCACGCTCCTGGTGGTCCGCCCCGGCGAGGCGGGAGTGCTGTCACCGGCAGCGGCACCGTACTGGGGTGCGGCCGCGCTCGCCCTGCTCACCGGTCTCGCCATGTCCTGGAGCGGCCGCCGTCGTACGCCCGACACCCCGCTCAGCGGTCACGAAAGGAACTCCCGCTCCCATGACAACTCCCATTCCCATGAGAACTCCCACGACGACTCCCATGACGTGGATATGCCTGCTCGGCCCTAGCACCGCCGGAGCCCGGGCCATCGCCCTGCACGGCCACCGGCTTGTGGTGCTCGCGTCACCGGGCGAGGCGGTACCCCGCGAAGTCACGGCCCACGCCGAACGCGTCGTCTTCTGCGACATCACCGACCACGACGCGACCAGATCCGTCGTCGACCGCCTGACCGCGGAACTCGGGCCGCCGCGCCTGGTCGTCTCCTTCACCGAGCACGCCCAGGAGGTCAGCGCCCGCATCGCCACCGGCCTGGGGCTCACCTCCGTCTCCCCCGCGGCGGCCGCTCACGCCCGCGACAAGGCGGCCATGCGCCGCCTCCTCGCCGACACGCCCTACGCGTGGCCGTACGCGGCCGGTACCGCCGACGAGGTCGCCACCGCGGTACGCGCCGAGCCCGACGGCGTCTGCTGGATCGTCAAGCCGGCCGACGGGGCGGGGAGCGCCGGGGTCACGGCTCTGGAGTCGTATGCCGACCTCGAAAGGTGGCACGCGAAGGTCACGGCCGGGCAGGGGCCCCGTACGCAGGGGACCGCCGGCGAACAGGCCGGCGCGGTCCGCTACATCGCCGAGCATGCCGCGACCGGCCCCGAGTACAGCGTCGAGGCGGTCAGCGCGGCCGGACAGCACACTGTCCTGGCCATCACCGCGAAGCAGACCACCGGCAGCCCTCGTTTCGTCGAGACCGGGCACGTCGTGCCCGCTCCCCTGCCGGAGGAGGACGGCGAGCGGCTGAAGGACGCGGTGCGCTGCGTCCTGGACCGGCTCGGGATCCACCACGGCGCCAGCCACACCGAACTGCGGCTGGACCCGGTGCACGGTCCCGTCGTCATCGAGACGCACACCAGGGTCGGCGGGGACTGCATCCCCGAGCTCGTCGCACTCGCCACGGGCCGGGACCAGTACGACCACGCGATAGCGGCTCTGCTCGGGACGGAGCCTGCGCAGCCCTCGGCCCCGGCCGCGCCGGCCGCAGCCATCAGCTTCGTCACGCCCCCCGCCCCGGGCACCCTCACCGGCCTCTCCCTCACGCCCGCGCACGGCATCCTTCGCTGGCAGTTCGACCGCGTACCGGGCGCCGACCTCACCGAGCTTCACAGCTCCTACGACCGCATCGGCTACGCGATTGCCCTCGGCGGGACTCCTGCTGAGGCGATGCGGACCGCGGCCGAGGCCACGGCCGGCGTCCAACTGCAAGTCGCTGCCCCGGAGCTCTCACTCTGATCCGCCCTGCATTGGCCTCCTGGCCCGGGCCGCTCGGAGCCGGGCTTGCGGGCCCGACGCCGTCCCGGCCCGACGTCTTCGTGTGGGAACACGAGGACGACAGCCGTCGGTGGGTCGCCCGGGATCTACAGGACTACCTCGGGCGGAGCCTCTCCTCAGATGACGGGGATGACTGGTACCGGTAGATCCCCCTCTCACCCCTTCCCGTCCGCCGACGTGTCGTGGACCGGCATGACCAGAGTGGTGAAGCTTCCCTGGTCTGCGGAGCGGACTATTACGGGCCCGGACGGGGATGAGATTTCCAGCAGTACGTCGGGGCCGACGCCGGCGTCGAGTGCTGGGAGGAGTACTCCCGGGTCGAAGGCGATGCGCAGCGGCGGGCCCGTGCAGATGGCGGGCGGCGTGGAGGGCGCCGAGCCGCGCGGTGTGAGGGTGAGTTGCTGATCGTCGGCGCGTAGGGTCAGGGGTCCGTCGTGTCCGGCGGCGGCGATCGCCGCGCGTAGCGCGGTCCGGTTCGTGATGATCCGGTGGCGGGTGGCCGGCAGGTTGTCCAGGATCATGCGGTAGTCCGGGAACGTCCCGTCGGCGGTCGGGAGGTCTCGTACGGCTGTGTCGCTGTGCAGTCGCACGCCCTGCTCGTCCGCTTCGATGCGGATTTCCGGCATACGCAGGGCCCAGCACGCCGCCTTCTTCAGCTTCGCAGCTTCGACCAGGATCCGGCACGGGTCGCCCCCGATGGGCCCGATCGGCCCGATGGAGGTAGGGCGCAGCGCGCGGACCGACAGGCGGTAGCGGTCCGTGGCGACGAGCCGGACCTCCTGGTGGTCGAGTTCTATCAGGACGCACCCGAGTACCGGGAACTCCTCCCGTAGCGCAGCGGACGCCACTGCCGGGGCGACCTGGCGTACGGCGCTGGCCAGTTCCGCCCCACCGAGCCGTGCCACGGCAGTACGGTGCACTCCTCCGGGCAGGTCGCGGAGGATCTCCTCGATCGCCGACCGGGCCGACGCCGCGGTCTCGCGCGCCCGTACGGCGTGCCCTTCCAGTACGGCGCGGGCTTCCTCGCGTGTGCCGTCGAGGACCACCGAGGCGTCGGTGAGCGGCATTCCGGCCTCGCGCAGCCGCCGGACCAGGACCGCCCGGGGTTCCTGGTCCGCGGCGTAGTAGCGGTAGCCGGTCGCGTCGTCCACGTGGGCGGGGCGCAGCACGTCGCAGTCGTCGTAGAACCGCAGGGCGCTCGGGGCCAGCCCGACCCTGCGGGCGAAGGCGCCTATGTTCATCAGCGCGTCGTTCTCGTCCATGGCTGCGATTCTCGGCCTTCAAGCAGCTTGAAGGTCAAACCTCCTCCCCCGGCCCCGCCCGCTCACTCGCCCGCCCGCCCGCGCGGTCAGAGAAGGCCGAGCGCCTTCAGGTCCGCAGCGCACTTGTCGATGAATTCCGCCGAGAGGGACGGTATGGAGCCCCCGCCGGCGCCGGACTCGGCGACGGCCGTGATGAATCGTTCAGCCGGCACCATGGAGCTCGTTCTCGGCTCGGTCGGGCGGGCGTACGCTCGCATCAGGGGAAGCATCGACAGCCGGCGTTGGTGATCGGGTAGGCCTCTCAGGGCCGCCTCGAACCGTACGCGCCATTGTTCGTAATCGTCGAACCGGGTGATCGGGTGGCCCGCGCGGATGAGCCAGTCGACGATCTCGTCCAGCGAGACGTCGTCGTCGTTGGCGTTGACGCTGTTGTACGTGACATAGCCGTAGGTGTAGCCGTGGCCGTCGCCGTATCCGTCCTGGCTCCGTGCGCTGAGCGAGGCGATCGCTTCGGCTGTGAAGTCGACGGGCAGTCCGCTGTAGTGGGCGCGCCGGCGGTTGCCGTTCGCGTCGAGCCGGTGGAAGGAGCGCGGTGCCATGCCCGTCGCGGCGACGCTGAGGATCAGCCGGGTGAACCGGTCGGGGAGGTTCAGCTGTCCGGGCAGGCGGCTGTGGGCGAGGATCATGTCGGGGCGGAACACCGCGGCCGGCAGGCCTGTTCTGTCGTGCGCTTCCCGGAGGAGGACTTCGCCGGCCCACTTGCTGGTGGAGTAGCCGTTCGCGTCGGAGTCGTTCAGCTGCCGTACCGGGGAGGCCGTACGGACGTCGGCCGTCTCGTCGAGGAACGTTCCGTCGGGCATCATCGCTGCCGCGATGGTCGACACGTAGGCGAATTTCTTCATCCGGTGGGTGAGCGCGAGCTCGATCAGCTCGGCTGTCGCGACGACGTTCGGCTCGAAGAGCCGGCTGTACGGGAGGACGTGGTTGACCAGGGCGGCGGAGTGCACGATGCGGTCGGTCTCGGCTGCCAGCCTCTCCCAGGTCGTACGGTCGAGGCCGAGCTTCGGCGCGGACACGTCCGCGGCCAGGACCTCCAGGTGCTGCGCCGCGACGGCGTCGAACCAGTCGGTCCGGTCCGCGGCCGCGCCGCGCAGGCACTGGAGGACGCGTTGCTCGGCGGCCGCGTCGTCGGCGCCGCGGGCGAGGACGGTCAGCCGGGCGCCCGCTGCGGCGACGCGCTCCAGCCACTCGACCGCCAGGAACCTGCCGAGGTATCCGGTCGCTCCGGTGAGGAGGACGTTGCCGGTCGCCGGCGGATCGGTCCGGTTCGGTGCGTCTGGCGCCTCCGATGCCTTCGGGGCCCGCGCCAGGACCTGCTCGTCGATGAACCGGTCAAGGGTCAGGTCGCTCGCCCTCACCTCAGTGGCTCCGCGACCGTGTACCGAGGCGAAGGTGGGGCGAGGAATGGCTGCCGCTCCCGGTGCCGCACTGAGGCTGAGGTGGTTCGCGATGCCGGCGAGCGTCGACGTGGGGCTCAGGACGGTCTGGACCGGGACCTCGGTGTCGAATATCTGCTCAAGGACCGTCGAGAAGGTGAGCGCTGACAGGGAGTCGCCGCCCAGGTCGGTGAAGGCGGCCTCCGGCACGACCATCGACGCGGGGTATCCGAGGGTGATCTGGACCGCGGCGAGGACCGCGTCCAGCGGCTCGGCGCTCCGGCCCGCCGCCCGTAGCGCCGCGATGCGCCCGGCCCTGCCGTCGGCGATGTCCGCGTACCGCTGCTCCAGCTGTGCGCCGTAGCGCTCCTTGAGGGCGGGGCGCAAGAGCTTGCCGACCCCTGACAGGAGACCGTTCTCGATCGTGAAGGGCTGCGGTTCGAGGATGACGTCGTACGGGATTTCGTACGAGTCGAGGCCGGCGTCGCGGGCGAGCTCGCGCATCGAGTCCAGGATCCTTGCGCGGATCGCGGCATCGTCGTCCGGCCGCCCCGGCTGCTGCTCCCGGTCCGTGACGACCACCGCCAGCAGGAACGCCTGCTCGCTGCTGCCGTAGACGTAGATCTGCGAGACGTACGGGCTGGTGGCGTACAGCGCCTCCAGCTTGGACACGGCGACGAACTCCCCCTGGGAGAGCTTCACGACGTTGTTGATGCGGTCGACGTAAACCAGCCGGTCGGGTGCGAGCTCGGCGACCACGTCACCGGTCCTGTAATAGCCGTCCTCGTCGAAGGCGCGTGCGGTGGCCTCGGGCTGCTTGTAGTAGCCCTGCACCAGCCCGGTCGACTTCAGCCGGAGCTCGCCCCGGGGGTGCGGCTTGTCGGTCGCGAAGTATCCGAGTTCTGGTACGTCCACCAGCCGGTAGTCGATCACCGGGGGCCGGCGCACCTGCTGGTCGACGATGACCGGCCGGGTCGTCTCCGTCGATCCGTAGCAGTCAACGACCTTCGTGCCGAGGACCGCGGCCATGAACGTGTGCATCTGCGACGACAGCGGCGCGCTGCCGCACAGGGCGCTGACGATCCGGCCACCGAGCATGTCGTCGCGGACCCGGGTGAGAGCGGCCGTCTCGGCGTCCGCTCGGGCGAGGCCGGTACGGGAGAGGCGGTCGGCTTCGAGGAGGTACCGCTGGTGGACCATGTCGCAGATCCTGGGCACCAGGCTCAGCACCGTGGGACGCGCCAGTCCGATGTCGTCGAACAGCGTCGACATGTCGCTGCGCGCCGTGTAGAAGCCGACCCCGCCGGAGGCGAGGCCGGAAATCAGCCGGGCGCGGCCGTTGACGTGGCTCATGGGCATGTAGTGCAGGACGATCGTCGGCACCGGTTTGTCGCTGCCCGGCGCGGCGTTCGGCATGCCGGTGCGGCTGTTCTGCCACATCCTCGTGATCACGGATGCGGTGTACATCGCGCCTTTGGGTGCGCCGGTGCTGCCGGAGGTGTAGATCAGGCCGACCAGGCGGTCCGGGTCGCCGTCGTCACGGGGTTCCAGGACGGGCAGCCGTCGGCCGCGGCCCAGCTCCTCCTGGAGCGGCACGACGGGTGCTCGCCCGCTCAGCTTGTCGACGGCGGTTCGGAGGGTCTCGCGGTGGTCGTCCAAGCGCGGGTCGTAGTCGAAGACGACGAGGCGCTGGATGGAGTCGGTGGCCAGGACGGCTTCGACCGCGGCGCCGAGCGACGCGAGGTCGGCCGCGAGGATCCGCGGCTCCGTCTCGGTGAGGATGGGCGCCAGTCGTGCTGCGGACCATCCCGTGGGCAGGGGGACCGACACCGCGCCCAGGTACATGCAGGCGAGGTCGATCGTGGCGTAGTCGGCGCTGGTGAATCCGAGCACCCCGATGAAGTCGCCGGCGCGCAGGCCGCCCGGTACGCAGCCGGCCCAGGCGGTGGCGAGGCTGCCCACCTGCTGCCACAGTTCGGCGTAGGTCACGGTCTCGAAGTGCGGGAGGAGTTCAGCGGTGCGGCGGCCGGTGGCGGGGTCCTCGACGATGCGCTCGGCTCTCCGTCCGAGCGCCGGCCGGTCGGCATAGCCGCTCATGGCGGCCGAGATGGTCCCGATGAGGCTGCCGTCGGCGCGGCGGATGCCCTCCACGACGCTCGGCGACGGAACGGCGCGGGCGAATTGGGGGTCGTCGGCGTGGAGTGCGTCGACGCGGGCGGCGATGGCACGGCTCGCTTCGTACGCGGATCGGTGCTCGATCCGGTGCTCGGATTGGGGCTCGGATCGCTGCTCAGGGGGGTGCTCATTCATGAATGTCCTCCGTTGGTGAGGGAGCCGGCGCTTCGGGGCGCCGGGACGCGGACATCGCGATGGCCTTGCTCTCGCCGCTCTCGCTCCTCTCGCTACGTGGTCCGAGGGGCCGCCTGATCGGGCTTCTGCTCGGGCTTCTGGGCGGCCCGCTTTCGGCCGGCGAGGCCGACGGCCGCCGCCATCAGCAGGTACGCCGCCACGGCCGCCAGCGCCGGTGCGGCGATGCTGTCCCCGGACTGGAGACCGCCGAGCAGGGCGATGCCGATCGTGGTTCCCGACTGCCGTGCCGCCGACAGCAGCCCGCTGGCGATCGCCGAGCGGTGCGGCGGCGCCGTCGCCATGACCAGGGAGATCTGGGGGACGGTCGCGAGGCCGAAGCCGAGTCCGATGAAGACGAGCCCGATGCAGGTGCCGAGCGGGGCCTGACTGCCCAGGAAGACCAGGAGCAGCCCGCCGGCCAGTGTCAGGGCGACCGCGGTGACCAGGACCCGCAGGGGGCTGTGCTTGGCGTTGACGCGCCCCGCGACCAGGGGCATGAACGTGATCGGCAGTGCGGACGGCAGGAAGCACAGGCCGGTGGTGACCGGGCCGTAGCCGCGCACCTGCTGGAGGAAGACGCTGATGGAGAACACCAGGCCGTAGTAGCCGAGGAAGAGCAGGAGGCCCACCATGACGAAATTGCCGAATCCCGGTGCCCGGCGCAGGTCCTTCGGAATCATGGGGAACGCGTAGGTGCGCTGCCTGACGACGAATGCGGCGAGCGCTACGAGGGCGGTCGCGTATGCCGCTATGGGCAGGGGCCGGGTCCACCCCAGTTCGCGGCCTTCGGTGAGCGCCAGCGCGACGCTTCCGAGGAAGACGATGCCGAGGAGCTGGCCGACGATGTCCTGGGGCTCTTTCTTCGCCTCGGGTTCGCCGCGGGGCATGTGACGTGCCGAGAGCCACAGGATGGCCAGGACGACCGGTATGTTGACGAGGAAAATGCTCCGCCAGCCGACCGCGGAGACGAGGGCGCCCCCGAGAATGGGGCCGAATGCGACCGGGCTTCCGGCGACCGTCGCCCAGATGGCGATGGCTTTGGCGCGCTTGTCCGGGTCTTTGTAGGTGTCGGTGATCAGCACCAGGGTGGCGGGCACGAGCAGCACCGCGCCGAGCCCTTGCAGGACCCGCATGGCGACGAGTACGGAACCGTTGGGCGCGACTCCGCAGAGCACGGACGCCAGCCCGAATATGCCGATGCCGAGGCGGAACGCGGGGACGGAGCCGAATCGCCCGACCGCGGCGGCTCCGGCGAGCACGAGGCTCGCGAGAACGATGACGTACGCGTCGACGACGAGCTGCATCGTCGCCAGGCTCGCGTGCAGGCTGGAGCGCATCGCCGGAATCGCGACGTTGACGATGCTGATGTCGATGACGAGCATTCCGTAGCCCAGACAGGCAACTGTCAGGACGCGTCGAGGTCTTACGGGGGCATCTCTCGCGTTCGGCGTTCGGCTGTCGAGACTGGTCGAGTTCGTCATGATGCGGCCATTTCGCAGAGACAGTGGGCCTGTTGATCTTGTTGCGGAAGCGTATGCATGGCTGCACCGACGGCGTCAACCACCGCGTCGTGAGGCCGACCGAATACGACCGATAAGTTCAACTCGGAGGCACGGCATGAGGCGTGGCAAGAGGCGTGCCATATCGGATCCCCTCATTCCATTCGGAGGCTGGCGATCCATATGGTTGAGGGGCGGGCCGCAACGCATGACGCGACGAATGAAGAGAAGGCCGCCCGCTAGGCAGTGTCTGGTGGCTCTTTGATGAGGTCGCGGAGCCAGATGACGATGGCGGCGGTGGCCAGGGTGCCGTGGAAGATGTAGTCGCGCTTGTCGAAGCGGGTCGCGACTGCCCGGTGCTGT
>NZ_RBAM01000036.1 GCF_003626645.1 Streptomyces klenkii
GGCGACAAACTTCATCACGCAGTCCAGGCTGTGGCCCACATGCACAACCTCGCCTTCGCCGCATGACCAGCCACGGTCGACCACCGGCGCCAGCCTGCCCGCTCACCGGGTTGCGGAACACGCTTTAAAAGCTGTCCCGTAACGCGGGGTGCAGGTCGGCGCGAGGTGCCATCTGCCCCGGTTTGGCGTAGCCGAGCAGTTATCAGGAATCTGGACAGAGCGGCACGGGTCGCCGGCTCCTCACGGGTGCAGACCAACCCAAGATGAGACACGGGACAGCTTGGACTTGCGGAGTCACGACGCGCCTGCTGGTCTGAGCCCCTAAAGCGTTGTTGCAGAAGGCCTGGAATTAGGCATTTCCTTCGTATGGCTGGGGTGCTGAGGGCTCAGCCGTTGGGGGAGAGAGAAGTTCACCGGGCTGCGTATGCGGCAGTTCGGGGGTTTGTTGCGGGGGGTGTGCGAGCGCGGTGGTGATGGGCCGCAGATCAGGCGTCCGTGGTGCCTGCCGTTGGTGTAACGGGTGCTACTGGTGGTCGGGCACCACCGATCGAACCTCACCGTGCGGCGTTCGCCAGGGGCTTCGGAATCAGCGCAGGCACCGCTGCGCCTGCGTATGCAGCATGCCCAACTCGCTGACCAGGCACCCACTGCCGAACGCAAAGCCAGAGCACGGGCTCATACAAGGCGTCCTGTATATCCTTCGCAGCGCCCGAGGATGGTGTGCAGGCACAGGCGTGCCGTGCCAACGCGTAGCCTGAGCAGGTTCAGAAACCCGCGAACAGCTGGGCGTATGACCGCGGCAGTGAACTCCCACCGGTTCTGGTGCAGGCGGATGACCCGGCCTGTTCCACGGGCGTACTCCCGTGTCTTGCGGAGGTAGATCGCCGGGCTCAGATCGGCACCAGCCTCCTCGAATACGGTGATGCGGGGGGAGTAGCCCAGGAGAGCCCCGTTGTTGAGGGCTCTCCACAGCAGCTCAGTTCCTTCGCCTGACTGCCATGGTGTGGGACAACCCACGCCCAGCTCTGTGTTGAACACGCCGTAAGTTTCGAAGACTTCCTGCCTAAAGAAGCATGCGGCCTCCACTGCATGAGTCCAGATGCTGCGCCGCCCTAGCGTGAGGGGTTGGCTTCCGAACCGCACGCGAGACGGTTTCATGTCGCCGGGCGTGACGAGGCGTCCGGACACCATCATGCAGCCGGTCATGATCTCTTCCACGGCATTTGCAACGGTGTTGGGGGCGTACCAGCAGTCGTCATCAGGAAATGCAACGATGTCGCAGGGGGGCAGTGCAGCCAGACCGTCGTTGCGCCCCTGGGAGAGCCCTCCCCGTGAAGGGACCACGGTGAGAGGCAACCTGCTTGCCCATGCTTCGGCTACAGATGTGGTTTCCATCGTGCTGCTCTGGTCTGCGACGACGAGTGTGTTCACGGGAAATGTTTGTGCTTCGAGGCTTGCGAACAGCCGTTGCAGCGAGGTCGGCCGACCGATAGTGGAGACGACGATGCCTACCCGGGGCTTCGATTCGGTCCATGAATGCTGTCTGGTGGTATCTGGCAACGCTGACGAAACCCTTTCTCCAGACCCAATGGCGAAAATTGTTGGTCCTGCCGGTACGGGTGAAAGAGTGAGCTCCTTCCAGCCTGGTTGACAGGCTTTCTGGTTGGGCTGACTGATGAAGTCCTTGGTAGATGGGTTTCGGCCAAGAAATCCGTCTCTACTAGGGGCTTCGTGTTCTTGTATACCCGTGCGGCATTGACGTGTTTAGCTCGGCCCTTTGCTTCCTCACCTCCTAATGATGTTGTCAAGCCGCGACTGTGGCAGGGAGTTCCCGTTGGAAGCACCGTCCGTCATGTATCAGGGCCCACAGCACGTTGACTCGTCGTCGGGCCAGGGCGAGGACCGCCTGGGTGTGCCGCTTGCCTTCGGTGCGCCTGCGTTTGTAGTAGCGGCGGGACGCGTCGCAGTTGCGGATGCTGATGAGCGCGGAGGTGTAGAAGACGCGTTGCAGACCGCGGTGGTAATACCTGGGGCGGTGCAGGTTGCCGCTGACGTTGCCCGAGTCCCGGGGCACCGGGGCGGCGCCCGCGAAGCTGGCCAAGCGGTCGGAGCTCCCGTAGCGGCTCATGTCGCCGGCGGTGGCGGCGAGGAACTCGGCGCCCAGAAGTGGGCCGATGCCGGGCATGCTGGAGATCACTTCGGCGAGTTCGTGCTCGCGAAACCGGGCCGCAATGAGCTTGTCGATCTCCGTGATCTGCTCGTTGAGGCCCATCACCTCCTTCGCCAGGGTGTGGATCACCTGTGCGGTGATCTTCTCCCCGGGGACGGCGGCGTGCTGGCGCTCAGCCGCCTCCACGGCGGCTGCGGCGAGGGCCTCGGGGCTGCGGACGTGGCGGTTGCGCAGCCAGGTTTCCAGCCGCTTGCGGCCGGTGCGGCGCAGGGCGGCCGGGGTCTGGTAGCCGGTCAGCAGGACCAGCGGGCCAACGTTGCCGAGATCGAGCCCTCTCTCCAACGCCGGGAAGAAGCTGGTGAGTTGGCCGCGCAGCCGGTTGATGCGGCGGGTGCGGTCCGCGTTGAGGTCTGCGCGGCGGTCCGTGAGGATCCGAAGTTCGATGGCCTGCTCGTCGTCCGGTCGCAGGATCGTCAGGTCACGGCGCATCCGGGCCTGGTCCGCGATGACGGTGGCGTCCTTGGCGTCAGTTTTGTCCGTGCCCCGGTAGTCGGCGGATGCCCGGTTGACGGCGAGGCCGGGTATGTAGAGCAGTTGCTGGCCGTGGTTGAGCAGCACGTTGATCAGCAAGGTGGCCATGCCGTCGGCGACGTCGACCGCCCGCACGGCGTCCTCGTCGATGGCCAGCACGTCGGCAAGCAGCTCCAGCAGTTCCGGCTCGTCGTTCAGTACACGGCGCGACAGCAGTCGCTTGCCTTCGGGATCCAGGACCACGCAGTGGTGATGGGTCTTGCCGATGTCGACGCCCGCCCAGATCTGGGGCACGAGGTTCCTCCGGTTCGTCGGTGTGCGCTGTTCTCCCGAACGACCTCGCCAGCGTGGTCCTGCTCAGCGATGCACCGTGCGGCGCTCGCAGCTCCTAATCAGCGGCCGAGTCGTTGTGAGACACCGGGCGGCCAGGTGAGGGGAACCATCGAGGGCAACCACCTGAAAGCCATACCCGATGTCTCTAGGCCTCTGGACCCTACGACGGCCCGTCCCACCCACAAACAACGTAGGACCACCTGACTTCGGTAACATCGCCGGGCTCTTGGTACCAGCTAAAAGCTATCCCGTATCTCATCTTGGGTTGGTCTGCACCCGTGAGGAGCCGGCGACCTGTGCCGCTCTGTCCAGATTCCTGATAACTGCTCGGCTACGCCAAACCGGGGCAGATGGCACCTCGCGCCGACTTGCACCGAGTTACGGGACAGCTTTTACGAGCTCGTGCATGGTTGGCGGTAAGCCGTCGGGCTCTTGATCGTGGATCATGGACGTGTGGTGGGGAGTGCGACTCGTGCAGTGATCATCAGCAACCGACGGATCACGGGCCTGTCGGCCGATGTGATCGCAGAACTCGTCGCTGAAGTTGGCCCGTTGTGACATGGGCGGCACCAGAAGCGGCTTACTTCCCCGCCGCGGAAGCGAGTTGTGGGGGCCGGGGCCAGACATCGGCTGGTGTTCGTCGACCGGCTGCTGGCCACCCTGGTCCATCTCCGGCACGGGACCACGCACGACGTGCTGGCCTGCTGGTTCGGCATGGACCGCTCCACCATTACCCGGGCCATCAGCGAGGTGCGGCCCCTTCTCGCCGAGCGGGGGTGCACCATCAGCCCAGACCTGCGGCTGCGAACCCTGGCCGAGGTCGTCAACCATCTTGGCGCGACAGGGAAGACCGGAATCATCGACGGCACCGAGATCCGCGTCCGGCGACCGGCCACTGGACGCAAGGACCGGGACAAATACATCTCCGGCAAGACCAAGCAGAACGCCGTCAAGACCATGGTGGTCGCGGACGACGAGGGCCGCGTGCTCTTCTGCAGCCCGACCCGGCCAGGCAGCTGCGCGGACATCACACACGCCCGCCAGTCAGGGCTGGTCAAGCTCCTGGCCGGCGGGCCGGCGGTCGAAATCCTCGCTGACGCCGGCTACCAGGGACTGGGCGCTCAGACCGGCGGGCGCGTCGTGACACCCCGCACCGCAAGTCCAAGAAGAACGCGCCGGACTGGTACGAGGAGATGCACGAGCGGCAGCGCAAGGCGCACTCCTCACGACACATCCGGGCCGAGCACAGCATCGCCCACCTGAAGAACTGGCGTGCACGGGCCCGTCACCTCGGCCGCCGCGAGCACATGAGTGACACCGTCCAGGCCGTCGCCGGTCTGCTGCCCCACCAGCAGACCGCGGACCTGAGCCCGACACAGCAGATGTGAACACCAAGCCCCGCGGGGACCCTCGACGGCTCACCGCCAACCATGCACGAGCTCGTTACTGACTTTGAAGGTGGGTTGTCGTGGGGGCTGACGGGGGCTGATCGTCGCGGTATGCCGAGAAGATGAGGTATCCGCAGGGTGGTGGGCTGACTGATGAGCGGCGGCAGTTTCGTGAGAGGGTTCGCCTGAAAGCGGCCCATATGTTTGCCGACGGCCAGTCGAACGCCCTGGTCGCCAAGCGGTCACGGGTCAGTGTTCGTTCGGTCCAGCGGTGGCGGCGAGCCTATGAAGCCGGCGGAGAGGCCGCACTTCGGTCGGGGGGTTCTGCTGGTCAGCCAAAGCTAAGCGACGAGCTGTTCGCGGCGCTGGAGGAAGAGCTGGACAAAGGCCCTGTCGCGCACGGCTGGCCGGACCAGACCTGGACCCTGGCGAGCATCAAGGCCTTGATCGGCCGCCGGTACCACAAGAGTTTCACGCTCTCCGGCATCGCCCAGATGCTCCGGCGTCACGGGCGGAGCCACCAGGTTCCCGCGTGACGGGCGCTCGAGCGCGACGAGGAGGCCATCAGCGGTTGGGTGAAGGAGACATGGCCGCGGGTGGAAGCACCGCGGCGACGCTCGGGGCCTGGATCGTCTACGAGGCCGGCTTCTCGATGACGCCGCCCACCACCCGCACCTGGGCCCGGTGCGGGCACACTCCGGTGATCCGGGTCCGGGGACGGTCTCAGCGCCGGGTCTCCCTGGCCGCGATGTGCTGCTACAAGCCCGGCGGACGCTCTCGCCTGATCTACCGGCCCATGTTCCACAAGGATCACAAGACGAAAGAGCGCCTGGACCGACTTCCGGGACCTGCTCATGGTCGCCCATCAACAGCTTCAGGGCCCGATTGTGCTGATCTGGGACAATCTCAACACTCATCGTGCGGCCGGGCTGCGGGACTTCGTCGCCGCTCATGACTGGGTCACCCTCTTCCACCTGCCGCCCTACGCGCCAGAACTGAACCCCGTCGAGGGCATCTGGTCGCTGCTGCGACGCAGCAGCCAGGCCAACACTGCCTTCACCGACCCCGACCACCTCGTCCGAGTACTGCGTCACGGGCTCCGCCAGATCCAATACCGCGGCCACCTGATCGACGGCTGCATGACCACAACCGGCCTCCCAACCTGACGACAATACCGCTGAAAGGTCAGTAGCAGCCCAGTCGGACTTGCCGGCGGATGTGGAGGCTCTGTTCTGAGAGCTCCGGCTGCAGCATCCGAGGTGAGGCAGCACCCGGCGGGCGACTGTCGAGCGGGGCGGGCGTCCTAACGTCGAGCCTGTGCCGTTACGCGCGACGGTGCACGTGTGCTGTTCTGCAATGGACTGGTTGGTCACCAGCAGCAAGAGCATAAGCGTATGTACCGGCGGTGGCAGCCGGGTACTCCGACGCAGCTGTGGCAGATGGGCATTGTGTCAAGCCTCCCGCTGGCTCACGGAAGGGACGGCAGGCTGGTCGCCGGCAATGGATGGCCGCTCCTGCTTCCTGGCGGTTGCTGGGTGATGGTCCAGCCGACAGCCGGGACGTCTCGGCGGCATTCGTCGCCGCGATGCAGCGGCGCGAGGTCCCGGCCGAGATACTCACGTACAACAGTAAGTAGTTCACCGGGCCGCTTCACCGCGCCGCGTCCGGCGGAAGCGCGATGGGCCAGCCTAGTTGTCGCGGGCAGGACTGCCATGCTTCCGAACCAAGGCATGGCCCAGCCGACAGCCCCGTCAAGCACGTCCTGAGCCCTCACCTATCACCGAGAGCGGCTTGCGTCTGCAGACGGTCGACAGGGGGCGGGTGTGTACCGGTGATGGCGTGTTGGGGCAGCAGCACCGGCCGCGGAGGAAGCCGGTGCTGCTGGCAGGACGTCGAAGTAGATCTTCTCTCGAATAGACCACCCCCGGTTCCGGACATGCTGTGCTCTTCTTCAGGCCGGCGGATGCCTGCCCGTAGATTCGTGGCTACCGTGCTTCAGGTGCCCTGGCCGCAGTGATGCTGCAGGTATCGCATGGTGGCCGTCGGTCGGGTGCTGCGGTCAGCAGCATGGCATGGCCCAGCAGGGAGAGGGCGGCTGCCGCTGCCATGCCAGTGGCCGCTCCTGCTGCCGCGTCATAAAGGACCCCGGTGCAGGCTCCCAGGGGTAGCAGGAGCGCGGAGAGCAGACGCAGGCGCATCAGAGCGCGCTGATGGTGCAGTGCCCGCAGGGCGGCGAAGGGGCCGATGGCGGCCGTGGAGCAGGCCCGGTACACGATCATGGCCGGCAGCACCGTAAGGATCACCGGGCCGCTCGGGCCGAGGAGACGCATGTTCCCGTTGCGGGAGAACAACAGGACGGCCAGGCCGTAGAGCAGGGTCAGGCCGCCCAGCACGACGGCTGCCAGCAGAGACCGCTGGCGCAGCGCGGTTACTGCCAGGCGGGTGCGGGCACAGGCGCTGATGGCGGCCACCCTGATGGCATTGGCTGCCACCGCACTGGGGCCGAGCAAGGCCTGGGCGCCGCGCAAGGCGGCAGCGGATTCCAGGCCACCGAGGCTGCCGACCAGATACAGGGCGAGGTAAGTGCTGCCGGCCAGGGCTGTGGCTTCGGCCAGGTAAGGGCGTGCCAGGTCGCCGTGACTGCGCCACCAGGCCAGGGGCGTGGGTCTGGGGCGGATGCGGGTGATGGCAGCGGCCAGCAGGGCGGCGGCCAGGGCGCTGGCGCTCCAGGCTGCTGTCAGCCATACCAGGCTGCCGGTGAAGGACAGGACGAAGGTCAGGCAGGTGCATTGGACGCTTCCCCAGAAGAGGTCGATGGTCAGGGCTCGGCCGGGGTGCCCGGCGGCGGTCAGGCCCAGGCGGATGGTGTCGCAGACCACCAGGGCAGGCAGTGCGGCCGCTGCCAGCACCGTCACGGCCCAGGAGATGTCCAGGGCCGTGGTGGCAAACAGCGGGAGGGCGGCGGCCCCTGCCAGGCCGAAGGCGAGCGAACCACCGGCAGCCCGTGTGAGTGCCGGGCGCCCGGTGGCCAAGGACGCCGGGCGCTGTACCAGCAGCGGTTCGGCGAAGGCAGCCTGGGCGAGCTGGAGCAGGCAGATGCAGTAGCCCTGGAGCAGCGAGAACGCGCCCAGGGTCGCAGCATGCGCCCGCAGGGTGACCACCAGCATGACAGCAGCGCTGCTGAGCGAGAAGACGGCCTGGTCCGCCAGGGTCAGGAGATCGGCGCGCCGTGCGGTGTTCATGGAAAGGCCGGAGGGTCTGCTGTCCGGCCGGTCACCCCTGCAGGGCCCGGGCGTGGGGTCTGCGGTGCGGTGCTGGTGCGTTGCAGCAGCCAGGCCAGGACGAGGACAGAGGCCAGCATGGGTGTGAACCGGCCCTGGCCCCAGTAGAAGTTGCGACCCAGCTCCAACGCGCCTACATACAGCACGCTGTAGCCGATCAGGGCGCCGGGGCTGCCGGCGCGGGCGAGACGGTAGCAGCGCACGATCAGGTACCCGAGTACGGCCCACACCAGGACCGCACCGGCGGGGCCGTAGTCGTAGAAGGGGATCAGCAGGCCGCCTTCACTGCTCAGCTCCGGGTTGACATACGCGACGAGTTGATTCCAGGGCGAGGGGCCGTGCTGCACCAGCTGCGGGGCCACTGCTTTGACGGCATCGGGCAATCCCGGCGCATTCCGGAGGAACTCCACGGTGTAATACGGCGCATGATGCGCATCTGCGAGACGGTCGGTCAGCAAGGCGGAGTTGTTGGCGGAGGTGGCGTAGTACCCGCCCAGGCGGCGAAGGATGAACGCACCGAATCCGTCTCCTTGACCACGGTAGTACTTCCAGCTGCGGGTGTACTCGAAGGCGGCGAACACGCTTATGGCGGTCAGCAGCCCTGCCAGCGGGGCCCACGCCCATCCCCGGCTGCCCGGTGTGAGCCGGTGCCAGACCCGCCGCCGCTGCTGGCGGCGCGGTGCCAGTACCACGGTGATCACCAATGCGGGCATCAGCAGTTCAATCAGCGCGATGCGCTCTGCGTGTAGCAGGGCCCGCAGACAGGCCAGCACCGTCAATACCGCCAGCGCGAAGAAGTGCCGCCGGCCGGTGGCCCGAGTGTGCAGCAGCAGGCACGCCACGGCCACCGGACCGAACTGAGTGAACGTCGTCACTCCACCGACAGGATGCAGCAACTGCTTGCCTGCCTCGAGTCCATACTTTTGCAGCCGCACGACCGCCAGCACCTGGTCCCAGCCGTAGCCGCGCACCACCGCCACAGCCGCCCACGCCACGTAACCGGCCAGAGTGAAAGCCAGCAACACCTGCCCGGCGCGTCCCAGTACCTTCTGCCCGGCAGGCGACAGACTCATCACCACCCTCCGCCCCTCCGGCCAGCCCGGGGAACCAGAGGGCACCTGGCGGGGCAGGGCCGATGCCATCAGGGCCCCTGCCATGAACGCACCGAGCCCCGCCGCCATCAGAACGGCTGTCCGTGCACCAAAGTACTTCGGTGTGTGCCACCAGGAGCCGAACAGCTCCGACGGCACCACCGCGGCCGTCACTGCTCCCGGCACCACCACGAGCAGCACCGTCCAGCACGGGTGCAGCCACCACACTCCCGCACGCAGCCCGAGCCCGCCCCCCGCACCCGCTGCTCCGGACGTCCTACACACGCGCACCCCCACGCAACCCCAGAGCATGAGCAGCGAACTCGTCTAGCTCCGCCCCCTGACGCAGCAACCGCGGCACCGCCGCCGCAAGACGCTCCCAGTACGGGCCCGCATCCTCCCGCAGCGCATCGACCTGTGCCTGCACCACGTACGGGTTGAAAGAGCGTGCTGGATGTAGCCACGCGCCGAGCCCCAGGTCCTCGAAGGCAGCCACACCCTTGCGCTCATAAGACAGATGAATGGCTGGCACCCCCGCCATCAAAGCAGCCAGTGCCCCGTGCAGACGCACCGAGACCACCACCGTAGGCCGCAGAGTACGCAACGCCTTGCCCAGCGACATAAGGTGCCGGCCTTCTTCTGGCAGGCTCCTCAGCCCAGCCGTGAACTTCCCGTCATCATTGGACGTTCCCGCACGCGAGGCGACGACCGGCACCATGCCCCCACTCGCGGCCGAAGCGCGCAGCAACCCCCGCAGCCGCCGCACATAACCCCCCGGGCGCGGCAGCGCACGCACAGCCAGCAGCGCAGCACCCGACCCTTGCCAAGGCGCCTCCGGAACACCCCTGCGAGCCAGGCGTAGCACAGCCAGGTCAGGGAAACGCCGGGCATGGGGCAGATGCACCAGACTGCGGTCGTCACGTACGGCCAGGTAGGGGACGCGGCGTAGCCACCGTTCCATCACCGCGCCAGTAACACCGGTGAGCGGGCCGATGCTGCCCGGCAGGTACAGCACCCGCGTACCCTGCCTCGCTGCCGCTGCAGCTGCCCGCAGTTGCCCCCCGTGAGCAAGCAGCGCCTTCATGGCCGAGTATGGGGTATCGGTGCGCAGATAGCCCCCGCCTACGCCTACCACAGCCCGCGCCCCGGCGATGGCGGCGCGGACCTGATGCGGCAGACCCGCCAGCAGCGCGCTCGCGCCGACCAGCCTGCGCAGTCGGCCGACTCTGGAAGGTCCGACGCCCACGGTATGGGGAAATGGGCCGAAAGACTCAGGATCGAGAGCCACGAGGCGGATGTCCGGTTGCGCAACCCCCAGACGGGCCAGGAGCGCGAGGCTTTCATCCACCAGCAGCCCGTCACCCGGGTTGCCCCGGCTGTAGGCATGAATCACAGTGATCATTCAGTTTTCCCTCTCGCCCCACGTCGGATCACACACCGTCCGCGGCCCGGCCGCCGGACAGCCACAGAATCAAAGAGCTCATGGTGCGCGGCTGCTGATGCGTCCCAAGAAAAGGTCCGTGCACGTGCAAGCCCCTCCTGCCGCAGCTGCGCGGCCAGCACATCATCGGCCAGCAACTCGGCCACAGCCGCAGCCAGGGCCTTGGGCGTCGGCTGGGCCACCGTCAGCGCGGCCTCGCCGGTAACCTCGGGCAGCCCCCCGGCGCGGGTCGTGACCACTGGCGTGCCGCAGGCCATGGCCTCGAGGACCGGAAGCCCGAACCCCTCGTAGAGCGAAGGAAAGACGAACGCCGTCGCCGCCCGCAGCAACGGCCCGACGACGCTGTCGGGAACAGGCCCCAGATATCGCGTGCGAGGCGAAGTTGCGATCGCCTTGAACGCGGCGTCCGCCTCCCAGGCCTGGGCCCCCACCACGATCAAAGGCAGGCCCGTGCTTGCCAAAGGCTCCTCCTCCAGAGCCTCCACCAGCGCCTGGATGTTCTTGCGCGGCTCCAGATTGCCCAGATAGAGAAGAAACCGGTCAGGAAGGCGATAAGGCTCCAGAACAGCACCGTCGCCACCGGAATCCGGGTGGAAACGGCACGTATCGACCCCGTGAGGGATCACATGGATACGGTCACTAGGAAGCTCGAAAGCCCGCATCAGGTCATCGGCGGAAGAGCGCGAGACGGTCACGACAGCATCGGCGATCTTCGCCAGCCTCCCGGCACGGGCCTGCCAGATGCGCGCTGCCACAGGACGCCGCACCGCATGATGCAGCGAAGCCACCCCGTGCACCGTGGCCACCACAGGAACAGCCCCCCGACGCCACAGCGCTCCTGTGTCCGCCGGGAAATGCACCACATCTGCATCCCTCGCCCCCCAGCGGGACAACGCCAGGAAGCCGTCCGCCACACCATAAGCAACAGCCCGCCGCAGACCACGGGTCCCACCCAGGCCGGCCCACAACGGCCTGACATCCACACCACGCCGGGCCAGCCGCTCGTACACAGCAGCGGCGTACGTGCTGTTTCCCCCGCAAGCATGAGTGAGAACCTTGGAACTGACAGCCACACGAAGCCCCCCTCCCTTCGTCCCCCCCGTACCCCCCGCACTCGGCGCATCCGGCGTATCTGCCGGTGCGGAAGACGGGGCGTACACCCGTTCCAGTCGCTCTGCCTGCACTTCGGGCGTATGACGGCGCAGGGCATACGCCAGCTGTGCACGATGCCGCTCCCGCACCGGCCCCTCGGACGCCAGAGCTACGGCCGTGGTCGCCAGCTCCCACGGCGTGATCGACAGATCGGGCAGACACAGAGCAGCCAGAGCTGGGATCTCACGTGCCGCCACAGGAAGCCCTGCCGCAGCCGCTTCCAGAAGAGACAACGGAACCCCCTCCCAGGCAGCCGTATGCACGTAAACATCCGCCGAACGCAGAAGAGAAAACACCTCAGAACGCGACAGCCAGCCCGTCACCACCACCCCCGCCTCCTGCAGCACCCGGCGCGCAGGGCCACCGTCTCCCACCCACACCCACTGCAGCGCATCCGGCACACAGGCCGCGGCACGCGCGAAGAACACCGGATCTTTCTGGCGGCACACCCGACCCACCGCGACAGCCACCGGCCGTACCTTGCTCGAAAACTCCCACACCCCAGGCGCAACGCCCGCCTCACCAGTACGGACTCCTCCCTCCGACACAACATCGGGGTCCAGGGCCAACGCCACGTTCGGCACATGAACAACCCGTTGGGCACGGCTCAGCCGTAAGGCGAGCTCCGCCTCCCGCGGACCGCAGGCCGCCACCGTCCCGGTCCGCAGAGCGAGCACACTCTCGGCCAGTAGACAGGCCACACGCCCAAAGAAGGGAAAATCGCGGCGCTCGAAGGCATAGCAGTGCGGTGTGTAGACAATCGCCTGTGACGGGATGTTCCACGTAAGTCGCGTGTATGCCCCTGCAAGAGACGAATGAGCATGTACCCGCTGCGGGCTCAGCCGGTCATAGGCCGCGGCAACGGCGCGCACTCGCGCCAGATGGCCATCCGGCAATGTGAGCACCCCCGCCACACGGGCCTGGGCCGGCAGAGCGACAGGACAGCCAGGACGCGACCGGACCACAAGCCAGTGATCGACCCCGGGCACAGCCGCTAGATAGCTGCCCAACGCCGCAGCAACCCCACCACCGTAGGACTCCACCACATGCAGTACCCGCCTACGGCCACCAAACACCGGCGAAGACTTACCACCCCCTTGAACAGCGAACTGCATGCTCCCCCCCCTCGAACCCGAAAACAGCTAATAAGCGCCGCGACCCCGCAGAACCGCCGGCACAGTCCGCAGGAGAATCCACGCATCCATTGAAAGGCTCCTGCGCCGGACGTAGTACAGATCCAAGGCAACCGCAGTCCGCCAGGAAAGCGCAGAACGGCCGCACACCTGCCACAGGCCAGTCATGCCCGGCAACACCAACAACCGCTCGTAGTGTCGACGCTCCCACAGCGCCGCCTCTTCAAGAAGAGCGGGGCGAGGACCTATCAGCGCCATCTCACCCCTGACAACATTGATCAGCTGGGGAAGCTCATCGATGGAAGTCCGGCGTAGCCAACGCCCGACAGCAGTCGTACGCGGATCGCGGGCGAGCTTGAACAACGGAGCATCACCCCACCCGTGGCGTGCCCGAAGATCCTTCCTACCCGCCTCGGCATCATGGTGCATCGTGCGCAACTTCCACAGAGTAAAAGGAACGCCACCTGCTCCGAGACGAGTCTGCCGGAAGAAGACAGGACCACGGGAGGTTACTTTGACAACAACGGCTGAACAGGCCAGCACAGGAAGGAAGAGAAACAACAGCACTGCGGCGGCCAGACGTGTACACCACCGAGGGCCCCCAACCTGGGATCTGCCGGAACCAGTCGACAACACCGGAACGGCGGAGGAGCGGCCGGTAAAAGACAACTGCGACAATGGATACACCGCTTCCGGGATACAGAGGCGGGCAGTGAGCCCACACCCCCGAAGACATGGACTCACTACCCGCCGGAGCCGAAGACGTGGCAGAGGTACCGCACTCCCGCCAGGCCACCTCACGGCCGCCAACGCGGCAGACGCGTCTTCCATCACGCCAGGACGCAGGAGCCGGCCGCCGCGACACCCCCTCGCGCCCCTACCGTCCGGACACCAACTCTCCTTTGGTAGGGCCGTCACTCCAGGGAACGTGCCCCTTCAAGCCTCCGCGTTCGATCCCCTTCGGGGCAGCAGGATGCGACCTAGCTACACAACAGCGCTGGGCTCCGCCCCCGGGCGACGCTTGTCGTCCTGTGGGGACAGAGGAAGAAGTGATCGGAGTAACAAATGTGGAAGGATACCTGACGGCAAGGAAGCCAAAGTGAACTCCGACGCTCTGCCATGGAGTATGCGTTCCAGCAGATGTCAGGCCCGATGATTACTCAAGTGACCAAATGCACCGTTAGGGTGGGGAGGCGAACCGCAGTGCCAGGACAGTGCGCGTTTTGCGTCAGTGAGGCTGCGGGTATGCCCTGTCTGACTCCGCAGCATCATCAAGCGCGGGAGGAGAGATCGCCAAGTCATCCCACTTTACCCTGGCCTTGAAGCAAGCAAGACGCTCACAATGCCGTTTCCGGGTCGGAGCCGTCCTTGTACAGGGCGGACGTACGCTCGCCCTGGCGTCAAACGTTCCTCGTAACAGCCCGAGCATTGACTACAAACATGCCAGCTTTCATGCCGAAGAAGTGATAGTGCGCCGGGTTGGAGCAGCGCCGCGAGCCGTGCTTTACGTCGCCCGGGTGGACCGCGCAGGCAGCCCCATGCTCGCTCGCCCTTGCCGACGTTGCCAGTTCGCACTGTACGCCGCTGGCATCACACGGGCCCACTACACCACATCACAGGGGTTCGGGCTTGTCCGCATACAGCCCCAACGGCCCCAGTAATTGTTCTCCTTTTCTATAGGCCTCAGAAGTCCTAGATGAGCGGATGAGGTGATCACCTGACTAGGTGTCTTATATGTCAGGAAGAATCAGACGCGTCGCCATGCTCAAGATGCCTGAGCCGTCTTCGGCATGCCTTGTCACGCTTCCCTGAATCCTATGCCCACCTGCACACCGAGATGCGCCGTAGGTTCCCCAGAAGAAGCCTGCAGGCGCTACCTCGGTCGGCAGTCCATCCCTCTGGAGCTGCCCCACCGCTCGACCTGGTTATTGTCGACCACGTCCGCCTGTGCACGAAAACCATCTACGACTGGGGACTGCAGTCCGTGGCAAACGCGATACCGCCTCCGCCCGTGAGGCCAGGAATGCTCGTGCAAAAGATTTGTGACTCTCTCGGCAGGAAACTCCCCGGCCCCGCGGCAACGGAGCCTGGCGCCCACTATGCTCGTCGGTTGCTATTCTTGTACGAGTTCTCCCGTCGACTGCTGGGCTGGTCGGATATGGCATCCCGGCTCAGCAGGCCCTGCCCCCGATGCGATCTCCGATCCCTGTATGTCTCCATCGACCGGGCCGTCACTTGCACCTACTGCCAGGTGTCCTGGACGAGTGAGGAGTGGAGAGGTATGGACGAGCAGCCCGGCTGACCGCCATGGGGCTCGCGGCAGGCGACAGCGGATGAGGAGGACCCGACACGAGCGAAAAGCGGTGGTACCTGCTATTTCGGCTTCTGGCTTTCCCGCGGCAGCTGGGCACCACCCACCTCACCTGAATAACGCGACTTCAGAACTGGTGAGACCCTTCAAGATGGCCGCTGATCGGTCACGACTGACGGCCCATATCAAGCAGAGCTCCCCGGTCGCTGGCCGAGATGTCTCACATCTCAACCATCAGGCCGGGTAGTCCTGCTGGGAGCCCACCATGCATAGTGGGCCTACTGCATGGGTTTCGTGGAGTGGGTGACGAAGCCGACCATCATCCAGTGCGGGTAACCGCAGACGCGCGCTGCGGCCCTTGCAGCATTGCGACTGTTGTACTGATGTACCAGTCCGGACGGGATGACTTCAGTGATCCGGCTGTTGGCCGTCAACGCTGACGTAGTCAGCCGGCGCCTCCATTACGAACGGGTGTGTCACAGAACCTGGGGTAGCAACTCGCCGCATGGCCGGTGAACAGGTCGTTTACAGGGTGCCTTGTGTCCCCGACGGTGCTCGCAGGGGCGGGTAGCAGCTCCGCCGGGGACGTCATGTGGCCGTTCGTGAACGGCATATCGGTAGGCTCCAACGGTGTGCCTGTGTAACTGCCAGCCGTGAAAACGCCTCTGCCCAGCCATGTGACGGCAAGCCGCACGACTTCTGCCAAGCTTGTGATGCCGCAGCCCCAGACTTCCGGGTGCCCTGCACACTCATGCCATGCCGCTGTGTCTCCGGCTGCAGTACGGCACGTCGGCCTTGGCGCGATCGGTCGGAATCAAGGGCCCGCCATCAATGACGAACTCACCTTCACCCAGACCTGCCAAGGCCTCGCGCAGCCCGGCTCTCAGGGCCTCGAGGGGCTCGTCCACGTACCGTCAGGCAATTGTCTTCAGGACACCGAAACCGCCTGCGACTTGCGCGAACGTCTCGTTCTTCCGTAAATGCGCCAGGGTGAGGAGGGCCTGCTTGAGGCAGCCCAGCCGCCGCCATCGGCTACCGATCAGTGTCAGAATCCACCTGCTGACCTGCAGGAACGGAGCATGAAAGAGGTTCACTGTAGTGGTGACCGGGAAGCAGACTGCTCTGGCAAGGCCAGACACCATGGCGTGAGTATCCAGGCTGTCACCGGGCTCGCAGGCGAACTCCTCTGATGCTCACCTGTACTGCTGGGCTGGACCGTAAGCATTACGGCTGACCGCACCTACTGTGCAGCATCGCTATCTGTGAGCGCATGGAGATCCCCGCCTTCACAGACAAAGCCTACGAAGGGGCCGGCGGAACCTCCTGTTCCCCCTTCAAACGGCACTGCAGATACGGCCTCACCTCCCAAGAGGGAGCCGCCAAGCGCGCGTACGCACAAGTCCGCATGCCGTCGAGCGGGCCTTCGCCCGCCTCAAGCGCCGATACATCTCCTGCACAGCACACCGTGTCCCAACCGGCCCACATCAATGCTCCAGGCCATTCTCACTCTGGAGCAACAACACTGAAGATTTTTACTGTTCCTTCGCGAGCATCGCATGAATTAGGGCGATGCAGGCGACCCCGACATATATAGGCCGCCTGCGTTCCACCGCCTACTGCATAGTGGGACCTTACCCCGCGTTCAGGGCACTGACGCGGGCACGGGCTTGACCGACGTTGATTGCCCCGACCGCGTTTCCGGATGCAGAGTCCATGGTTTCGCGGGAGGTAGCACACGTTGCGCCCGCGGAGCCCGCGTTGAGCACAGCGACGCATAGGTCGAGGCTGCCTACGTTGATCAGCCCCACCTGGTTGTAGCCAGTGCGGGCAGGAGCGGGCAGCTCTCGCGCGATTTCTTCCATAATCTTTTGCCTCTCGGAGCCATCGGAGGCCGAAGCCGAGGGGGCGGCAGCTAGCCCGATTGTTCCGACGATGAGAACGGTAACAGCGACTGCGGGGAGTCGAATTGCCATGATATTGAAACCCTTTCTAGGGGAAATATGAAGACTGGGCTTGGGATGCCGTTAGGCGATTACAGGCCTTCAATCCCGTGGTAAGTCGTCAGCTGCGGGATGTGTGTAGGGCGATGGGTTCGGTCGGGCGGCGGTAACCTCGAGAGTGGCGAAGATTCAGATGGCCAAGCGACTTGCTCGGCTGAGAAGAAGTCCGTGACCATGAAACCGAGCCTCTCTCATCCTCAGTATCTTGCAGCCCGGGCGGGCCAGCACTGTGACGACCTGCATGTTCCGTGCGCCCGGTGCTTCTTGCTCTAGTACGAGTCGCCTGTTATGGTTCCGGCCGGCCGGAACCAGAGTGTCGTCAAATAGAGACGACGCTGTCCTCACCCAGCCTGACGGGACGTCATACAGGTCGGATACCCGCGCAGCCGGGCCTGGCTGGCTCAGTGGGCCCCCAAGGGGTGGCTCGGCGACGCTGGAATCACCGGCGGTGCGTGGCTCTCCCGTTTCTCCACAGAAGAACAGGCGCAGGCAGAGCCTGTCCCGAGACCCCGCCCTTTGTTAGAGCGACTACACCTCAATATGTACATCAGTAGGCCGCAGAACGTGCCCGGCATGCCTGTACGGGATGCTGGGCATGGAGGAAGGCAGGCTGGCGAGACTCCTCAGTCGAAGCGCGGTGAGTGAAGAACGCAGGTTAGCCACCAAGAGCCTCGTGTCGTCCCTCCTGCGAACAGCTCGCCTTACGAACCTTGGGCGCGCGTGGTGTGAACCGTTCCGAGTTCTTTTTCCTCTCGGGCCTGATTCTGGCAGAGCCTGATCACATCACTGCAGCAGTCGGCCTTACTCGGGGATAACAGTGTTGGGGGAGCTGCCTGGGTGAGGCGGTCCTGACGGAAAGAAGTGGGGGCCTCGGCCACTGGGTGACACGGCTCGGCTCTCGTGTTCTTCCTGGCCAGGACAGGAGAAGCCCGGCGGCAAGAGAAAAAGATTATCCGCAGCCTGGCGCATCAGGCACGGATTGCCATATGTGTACGTCCAGTGAACTTTTTTATTTTTTAGCTTTCCTTCGATCTGAACTTTGACTGGTTCGTACTGCAAGGTGCATACGACACCGGTGTTTCCTGTCGAAGACTTGAGACGGTCAAGGTCTCCATCGATTTGACGTAGTTTGTCGCATGCGGCGATTGGTTTTGCATGCGTTCCGCCAGGTGGAAAGCACTTGAGGGTGTCTGTTCTCTCCCCTGAGGGTCTGGGGTTGATTCCTGCGTGGGAGACGGAAATTCGGAGATCGGCGACCGAACAGTTTCCGGCGGCTGCAGGGGTTGCTGTCAGGACGACAGCTGCCATGACTGGGATGACCTGGACGATAGTAGAACGAAGACGCATGGCAGAACCTCAGCAATGTGGTTGACGCGCGAGCCCTTGCGTGGACTGTTCTGACGTATGCGGATGAATATCCGATCCCTTCCGGAAACCTCGATTCTTCTTTGCTCTTCATTGGGTGAGTGTACTTGTGCGGCGGTATCTTCCGTCTCGAGAGGCGAAGCGCTCGCGCCTCATTCATATCCCCTTGCTGTATTTCTTTCATCCTGTCTCGCGGAAGTTAATGGGCAGGTCGGCGGAGGTGTCAGCGACATGGCAAAGCCCCTTGTCGTTGGGGGATCTCACTCGATACCGGTGCCAAGGGGCTTTGTTGGTTCCGTACCCTGCCATACTCGATGTCCCACACGAGCTCATTGAGAACATCTCCTGCCTGATCCACACTCGCCGGCGTGAGCTGAATTCGCCGTGGCGGCAGCTGGGTTGTTTCAAGCAGGCCCTGCTGATGCTGGCGCATCTGCGGAAGAACGAGACGTTCACACAGGTCGGGCTGGTTTCGGGGGGTCGGAGGCAACGGCCTGGAGGTATGTTGACGAGAAACTCGGGCTCCTCGCGGCCTGGGCCCCGAGCCTCTGAGAGGTCCTGGCCGGGCTGAGTGAAGAAGACTTCGTCATGTCTGCGGCACACTCATTCCCACCGACCGCACCACGGCGGACGAGCCCTACCAGCCAGAATCACGGCAAGCACGACATGAACGTCCAGGTGGTTGGCCGGCTAGTGCTGTGACCGCATTGGTTCGCCGGGGTGCTCGTTGTGCTGGTAGGAAGCAACGACCAGCGAGGGGCGGGGATGGCAGCACCGGTCAGGGTTCGTCGGTTGACCGAGCAGGAGGGGCACAAACTGCAGCGGATCGTGCGCCGGGGCACTACGAGTGCGGTGCGGTTCCGGCGGGCGATGATGCTGCTGGCTTCGGCCGGCGGGAACAGTGTCCCGGTCATCGCGCGTCTGGTCCAGGCGGACGAGGACACCGTCCGGGACGTGATCCATTGAGCGTTTTCAGTTCGGTCATCGGTCGGGTGACGAGGGTTGGGGCAGAACGGGCGAGGCTCCAGGGGTGTTGAGACAGATGTCTGACGTCTGAACTCATCACCCGAGGGGCCTCGTTGGTTACGTA
>NZ_RBAM01000037.1 GCF_003626645.1 Streptomyces klenkii
ACGCGGCCGACAAGTACGGCTCGATGGACAACGTCAACTCCGCGTACTGAGCCGTAGCCGACAGCAGACAGCTGAACATCATCGCGAGGGCGGTGGCACCCCGGATCCCGGGGCGCCACCGCCCTTCGCGTCGTCCGGAACGCCGTCGCGCCTGAAATACACTCTTTCGGTGAACGAGACCCTGCCGCCGTGCCCCGAGTGCTCCAGCGCCTACACCTACGAGATGGGCGCGCTCCTCGTCTGCCCCGAGTGCGGCCACGAGTGGTCGCCCGCGGCCTCCGGGGACGCCGCCACCGGCACTTCCGAGGACTCGGTGATCAAGGATTCGGTCGGCAACGTCCTCACCGACGGTGACACCGTGACCGTGGTCAAGACCCTCAAGGTCAAGGGCAGCCCGACCGGGATCAAGGCCGGTACCAAGGTGCGCAACATCCGTCTCGTCAACGGCACGGACGGTCACGACATCGACTGCAAGATCGACGGGTTCGGTGCCATGCAGCTCAAGTCCAGCGTGGTCCGCAAGGCCTGACCCGTAACCGCTGGTCCCGACCCGTACCGCAAGCCCTGACCCGTACTGCTCGCCACCCTCAGCCGAGGGCGGCGAGCAGTTCCTTTTCCCGCCCGGCGCTCAGCCCGGCACGCCGCGCCCGGTCCAGGCCCTGCTCGCGCTCCCACCGCAAGGTGTCGGCCAGCAGCTCCGCCCGGGGGCGGTGGCGCAGCCCGGCGGCCCGCGCCGCGGCGCCGCTGCGGGCCGACCAGCCCTCCCAGCCGGGCTCGGCCATCCACATCGGCAGCGACTCCGGCCCCATGTACTGCGCCACGCCGTGCGCGATCAGCCACGAGGAGTCCGCACCGGCCACGGGCCCGGTGTGCCCGCCGAGGGTGCGGCTCAGCCCGATCCAGTCCGCGAACGGCACGACCGGGCCGACGGCGTCGTAGGTGCCGGCGGTCCCCGCCGCCGCGGCGTCGAGCAGCCAGGCGGCGAGGTCCCTCACGTCGACCACCTGGGTCGGCAGGCCCGGCGTCGCCGGCACCAGCAGGGGCCCGTGCGGATCCCGCGCCGCACGGGCGACCCAGTAGCCGGAGCGGCCGCTGTGATCACCGGGGCCGCCGATCAGGCCGGCCCGCGCGACGAGGAGGCGGTCGCCCACCGCGGCCGCCGACGCCTGCTCGCAGGCGGCCTTCGCCTCGCCGTACACCTCGCGGCCGGCCTCGCTCAGGCCGGTGGGGGCCAGGACCGCCGCGGACTCGTCCGCGCCCACCGCGGAGGCGTAGGCGCTGATGGACGAGACGTACGTCCAGTGCCGGGCCCTGCCGCCCAGGGCGGCGAGCGCCCCGCGGACGAAGCCCGGCTGCCACGACACCTCCACGACCGCGTCCCACTCCCGGTCGAGCAGCGGATCGTAAGCCGACGCGTCGCGCCGGTCGGCGGCCACCAGGACCGCTCCTTCCGCCACCGCTCCGCTCTCGCCGCGGGCGAGGCACGTCACCCGGTGGCCGCGCTCGACGGCCTGCCGCGACACCTCGCGGCCCAGCCACGCCGTCCCACCCAGAATCAGGATCTCCATCCCGGCACCACATCATCGAACGGGCTCCGTGTGAACACGAATTCGCCGACGGCAGAGCCACTCCCCGCGATGACCGGAACAGGGTGCTCAGTGGGCGGACTGCACACCTTCAGATGAACTCTGCCGGACGAGGCGTATGCCGCCGCGCGCCCTGGGCATCCTGCCCCTTGTCCTCCTGCGTAACCGGCATCCGGGCGCCGGGGCATCCCGGCCCTTCCGGCACTCCGGCTCTCTCCGCCTCCCCACTCCTTCCGCTCTCTCCGCCTCTCGACGCTTCCCTTCCTGCCTCCCGACTTCCCGGAAAGGCTGCGGGCCCGGGGTTCCCGTCCGCTCGCGGCGGAAGGAGCCGTTGTGACCGTCCCCGCCACCGACCGCAACGCCCCCGATCACGGAGCTCCCGGCCCTCGCGCGCCGGCCGCCGGCCGGCCCCGTACGGCCACGGCCGTCCGCCTCATGTGCCCGGCCTTCGCCGTCGGCCTCTGCCAGCTGGTCGCGCTGCCCCTGTGGCTGCTGCCCGCCGACCCCGCGTGGGGGTGGGTGCTGGTGCCCCTGGCCCTCACCGCGACACCCCTGTGGTCGCTCGTCCACGAGGGCATCCACGGCACCCTGCTCGCCGACCGGCCGTGGAACGACCGCTGCGGCCGCGCCCTGGCCGTGCTCCACGGCGCGCCCTTCGTCGTCCTGAAGACCGGGCACCTGCTCCACCACCGCTACAACCGCACGCTCCGCGAGCGCACCGAGGTCTACGACGCCCGGACGACCACCTGGGCCAAGGCCGCGCCGGGCTATTACGCGCGGCTTCTGGGCGGCCTCTACCTCATGGAGTGCACCTCGGTGCTCCTCGCCCTGCTGCCCGCTAAAGTGCTGCGGCGCCTCGCCCGTACGGCCGAGGCGCCGGACACCGTGGCCGGTCCGCTGCTCGACCGACTCGCCCGCCCGCAGGCCCTGCGGCAGCTCCGCGCCGACGCGGCGGCCGTCGCCGCCCTGTACGCGGCCGCCTTCGCGGCCTACGGCGAGCACGCCTGGATGCTGTGCGCCGCCCTCGCCGGGCGTGCGCTCGTCGTGTCGCTGCCGGACAACGCCTACCACTACGCCACCCCGCTGGACGCCCCGCTCCAGGCGATGAACCTGCGGCTGCCGCGCCCGCTGGAAGCCTTCGCCCTCGGCTTCAACCTGCACGGCGTGCACCACCGCCACCCCGGGCTGCCGTGGTCCGCGCTGCGCGCCCGCTTCGCCCGGGAAGGCGGCCGCTACGACCTCGGCTGGGTGCCGGCCGTGTCACGCCAGTTGCGCGGCCCGGTCAGGGCGGACCGATGAGGCAGCCCCGCCCCGGCGTGGCCGGCGAGCCGGAGAACGGACGGCCCCGATGAGCGGAACACGAGTCCTGGCCCGTACGGGCGACCCCGCCTCCCCGAACGGCTACGAGGTCACCCTCGCCGCGGACGAAGCGGGCGTGCACGCCGCCCAGAGGCTCCGGCACGCCGTCTTCACGGAGGAGTTCGGCGCCGGCGCGGTCAACGCGATCGACGGCCGCGACGTGGACGCCTTCGACGCGCTCTGCGACCACCTCGTCGTCCACGCGACCGCCACCGGAGAACTCGCCGGCACCTACCGCCTGCTGCCCCCGCGAGCGGCCCGCGCCGCCCGGAAGCTCTACGCCGACGGAGAGTTCGACCTCAGCGCCCTCGCGCCCTTGCGTGACGACCTCGTGGAGGCCGGGCGCGCATGCGTCCACCCCCGCCACCGCAACGGCACCGTGATGCTCGCCCTGTGGTCCGGCATCCTCACCTACCTGACGCAACATCAATTGCGCTGGCTGTGCGGCTGTGCCTCCGTCCCCCTCGACGACGGCGGCGGCCGCGCGGCCCTCGCCTGGCGCACGACCCGCGAACAGCACTACGCGCCCCTCCCGCACCGGGTGACCCCCCTCGTCCCCTGGCAGGCCGACACGGCCGGCACCGTGCCGGAGGAACCCGGCGGCGCCCTCTCCCCGCTCCTCCAGGGCTATCTGCGGCTGGGCGCCTGGGTCTGCGGACCACCGGCCTACGACGCGGCCTTCGACGCCGCCGACCTGTTCGTCCTCCTCTCCCTGGACCGCGTGCACCCCGGCTACCTCCGCCTCCTGCGAAGGATGAGCGGATGACGGCGCCGCCACCCGGGACCGCGGCGCCCTCCCGGGCCGCACCGCCCTCCGGAGCCGTACCTCCCTCCGCGGCCGCAGCGCCCTCCGGGGCCATATCCCCTCCCGGGGACGCAGCGCCCTGGCGGCCGGTCTCCTCCTGCGACCGCGGCTGCCTGCACCCCCGGCCGCCGACCGTCGGACACCTCCGCCGCACGCTGCGGATCGCCGCGTTCCTGCTGCTGCTCGCCCACCTGCCCCTGCTGGCCCTCACCAGGCTCGCCGGACACCGGGTGTCGGACGCCGCCTACCGCTGCTACATGCGCGGCATCCTGCGCTCGGTCGGCGTCCGCTGGACGGTGACGGTCCACGGAGCGCACGCCCCCACGAGCCCCGTCGCGCCGCTGGTCGTCAGCAACCACACGTCGTGGCTCGACGTCACCGTGCTCCCCGCCGCCCTGCCCGTACGCCTGGTGAGCCGGGCCGACCTGCGCCGATGGCCCGTCATAGGCTGGATCGCGGCCCTCGGCCGCAGCCTCTACGTCGACCGGGACCGGCTCTCCACGCTGCCGGACAGCGTCGCGCGCATCACCGCCGCGCTGCGCCGCGGTGATGCCGTCGCCGTGTTCGCCGAGGGCACCACCTGGTGCGGCGCCGCCGGAGGCCGCTACCGCCCGGCCGTGTTCCAGGCCGCCCTCGACGCCGGAGCGGCCGTCCGCCCGGTCGCCCTCCGCTACCGGATCGCCGGCGCGCCCACGACCGGCGCCTCCTACGTGGGCCCCATGTCCGCCGCGGAGTCCTTGCGCAACACCGCCGCGCTCCGCGGACTGGCCGTCGACGTCACCTTCCTGCCCCTCATACCTCCCGGCACGGCGCCCGACCGGCGGAGCCTCGCCGCGCTCGCCGAGCGCGCGGTCGACGCCCACAGCCCCGTGGCCCTCCGCTGCTCGCGGCGGCACTGCTCCGCACGGCATGCGGGGTGCACCCGATGCGCGGGCGGTCCCGGTGAGAACGACCCGGTCGTGAGAGCACCGATGACGAACGAGATGAACGAGACGAGCGAGACGAACGATCTGAAAGGACGGCGATGAGCAGCAGCACGTACGAGACCCTGACCGAGACCCTCATCACCCGGATCGGCATCGATCCCGAACGGCTGGCCCCTGAGCGCACGTTCGCGGAACTGGAGCTGGACTCCATGGCCCTGGTGGAACTGGCCGTGGCCCTCGACGAACACACCGACTCCCTGCTCCCGCTGGAGGGCCTGAGCGACCTGACCCTCGCCGAGGCGGCGGACCTGCTGTCCGCGCCGACGGCCGGACGATGAGCAAGGGCGACGTCGCCGTCACCGGCCTGGGGCTCGTCACCCCGGCCGGCACCGGCGTGGCCGCCACCTGGGAAGGCCTGCTGGCCGGCAGGTCCCTGGCCGCGCGGGACCCCCTGCTGGCCGGGCTCGCGGTCGACTTCTCCTGCGCGAGCGACTTCGACGCGGCCGGCGCGCTGGGCCGGCGGCCGGCGGCCCGGCTGGAGCGGTTCAGCGCCATGGCCCTGATCGCGGCCCGCGAGGCGGTCGCCGACGCCGGCCTCGACACCACCGCCTGGGACCCGCTGCGGGTCGCCGTGGTGATCGGGGCGAGCAGCGCGTCCATGGAGCACTACGACCAGGCGTTCGCCTGGATGGCAGCCGGCCGCCCCGACCGCGTCTCACCCATGGCGATCATGCGCAGCATCCCCAACATGCCCGCGGGCGAGGTCGGCCTCGACCTCGGCGCCCGCGGCCCCAACCTGGCCGTCTCCACCGCCTGCGCCTCCGGCGCCACGGCCATCGGCGTGGCCCGCGACCTGGTGCGGGCGGGCAGCTGCGACATCGCCCTGGCCGGAGGCAGCGAATCGCTGCGGGCCCGCAGCACCGCCGTCGGCTTCCACCAGATGCGCGCCCTGTCCACCCGCGGCCACGACCCGGAAGGCGCCTCCCGGCCGTTCGACGCCGACCGCGACGGCTTCGTCCTCGGCGAAGGAGCCGGGGTGCTCGTCCTCGAACGCCCGGCCCACGCCCGCGCCCGCGGCGCCCGGCCCAGGGCCCTGCTGCGCGGGTACGGAGCCTCCTGCGACGCCCACCACACCGTGGCCCCGCACCCGGACGGGCGGGGCGCCGCGGACGCTTTGCACGCGGCCCTGGCCGACGCGGGCCTCACGCCCGGCGACGTCGGCCACGTCAACGCCCACGGCACCGCCACGAAGATCAACGACCTCACCGAATACCGCGCCCTCGCCCGGGTGTTCGGCACCCCGCCGCCCGTCACCGCCCCGAAGAGCGTCCTCGGCCACTCCGCGGGCGGCTCCGGCGGCATCGAGGCGGCGTGCGCCGTCCTCACCCTCCAGCACCAGCTGATCCCGCCCACCGCGAACCTCGACAACCCCGACCCCGGCCTCCCCCTCGACATCGTCCGCAAGGCCCCGCGCCGGGCCCGGCTGACCACGGTCGTCAGCAACTCCTTCGGCTTCGGCGGCCAGAACGCGGTCCTGGTCTTCGGCCCGGCGTGATCCGTCCTCCCGCCGCCACCCGTCCGGCGCCGGTCACCCGGAACCGCTCGCCTGCCGCCCGGGACGGTCGTCGATCACGATCACCACGCGCTGGGGCGTCTCCGCGGCGGCGCGCCCGGCGGCCTGCGGGCGGTGACCGACCGGGCCGACCGTGTCCACGACGGCGGTGATGCGCTCGTAGAACTTCCTGGCCAGGGCGCAGTCGCCGGGATCGGCGGCGTGGCCCTGCTCCCGCACGGCATGCAGGGCGGTGAGGATCGCCATCAGGCTGCGCCCCGACACGACGACGCTCGCCGCGCCGTCCTTCCCCGCGGAGACCTCGCCCGGAACCCTGAAGTGGGCGTTGCGGGCGGCCTGTTCCACGATGAACGCCCACGTGTCGCGGTGACAGATCAGCTCCGCGGCGCTGATGCCCGCAGCGTTCTCCAGCCGCTTCTCGTGCGTGTCCTCGCCCGTTGCGGCCTCCGGGAGGGGAGCGCGGTCCGCGCGGTCGACCTCGGCCCTGACCTCGGTGAGAGCTTCGGCCTCGCTGAGGGGCTCGGCCTCAGCCCCGGGACCGGTCCAGGCCTCGCTGCGAGTCTCGGCCGCTTCCCGGCGGGCCGCCTCCGCCGCCCGCAGCTCCTGCCGCAGCGCTTCGGTCTCCCGGCGGTGCTCCGCGACGTCCTTGTTCACGTCCTGGACGGTGCGCCGCAGTTCGCGCAGCTCTTCTCGCAGCTCACTGTTCTGGCGGCGCAGTTCGAGGAACCCCTCCCGGAGCGCCTTACCGATCTCGCCCCGCAGGCCGGATATGGCCTCCAGGGTCCGTCCCGCCGATTCGTCGTCCGCCGCTTTCCCCCACCTGACCATGCGGTACCCCGTTCGTTCGGTCAGTCCAGTGACCGGGACCCTTCAAGGATCCCGGCCCTTCGCCGACGGCGAGCGCGGACGGTCCGGGGTGGCCGGTTCACGCCTCATGGGCGGCCGGATCGGGACACCCGCCTCACTCCACGCCGGCCTCGTCCTCCGCGGTCTCCTCGTAGAGCCCCTCCAGGCTCTCGATGCACTCCTCGGCGACCGCCGCGGCGAACCGCGGGCACGTCCACGCCTCCGCGCTGCGACGCTCCTCGTCCTGCGCGGTCCCCTCCTGCGCGAACTCCTCCGGGGCGTAGAAGTGCGGCATGCCCCGGCGGAACTCCGCGTAGCGCAGCGTCGGGTGCTCGTCGTCGTGCGCACACGCGTCCGGCCGGGGCGCGGCGGCCACGGCGCGTAGCGCCGTGAGGACGCCCCGGACGACGGGGAGCGGTGGGCTCGGGTAGGAGATCTTCATGGTCTGGTAGATCGTGAGCAGGAGCACGGCGCGCTCCCGGTCGCCGGCCCGCTCGTAGCGGCGCGCGGCCCACAGGCCCAGGTCGTCGGCGTACGGCTCGTTCCGGCTG
This sequence comes from Streptomyces klenkii, assembly GCF_003626645.1. GTDB lineage: Bacteria > Actinomycetota > Actinomycetes > Streptomycetales > Streptomycetaceae > Streptomyces > Streptomyces klenkii. The sequence goes on from NZ_RBAM01000037.1 coordinate 7,647, forward strand.
GAGAAGTCGAGCCGGTCCGCGATCCGCTCGATCTCCAGCCGGCCGTCCGCGCGCAGGTACTCGGCGTCGGCGTGGGAGGTGTCGCGGTGCCCGAAGAGCACGTCGCGCCGCTCGCGCAGCCGGGTCAGGACATCTTTTGCGACCTCCTTCATGAGGACCGGGCAGACGACCTTCTCCAGCGGCGCACCCCACCCCTCCTCGGCGCGGATCCGTTCGTAGACGCCCCGCCCGCCGGGGCTGCTCATCATGACGCCGAGCTCGGCGGCGTCCGGGCCGCTGCCGGGCAGGACCGGGTGCTGCTCGTGGTCGCAGGACGCGTCCTCGAAGTGCGGCAGGGCCTGCTCGACGGCCGCGACCAGCTCGTCGATGACCGACTTCGTGCGCACCATGCCGGAGACGGCGTACCAGGACACCGCCCTGACGACCTGGAGCCGCCCGGCACGGTCCGCCGGGTCCGCGGCCTTCAGGTCCCGGGCCTGGGAAGAGATCTCCTCGTCGATGTCGGTCCACGGCTTCGGGTAGCCGTGGAGCAGTGCCGACAGCGTGGTGATGGTGTTGCGGTCGTCGACCGGGATGCGGGGCGGGACGTCCGCGACCGTTCCCGGGGCGATGATGTCGAGGGCGATCCGGGCGAAACCGGCCGTGTTGTGCGGGCACAGCCACTCGTCCCGCGGCCGCTCCTCGTCCCACTCGCCCGTCTCGTCGGCGAGCTGCCGGAGCTGGTCGACGAGGTAGACGTCGTGGTCGTCGTCGTGTTCCCGGTACGGGTGGGAGGCGTGGTCGCAGGGCCGGTCGCGGAGCGTCCCGTCGGCGGCTTCCAGGGCCTCCACGACGGCCTGCCGGACCCCGTCGCCCGGCAGCCAGGCGACGTAGGGAGCCGTCATCACCAGCCCGAGGGTCCAGACGTGCGCCGTCCCGCCGGGGTCGGCGGCGAGCCGGGCCGCGCAGTCGAGGACCGCCCGGTCGTACTCGTCGTTGCGGTAGTCCTGGAAGTTCTCCCGGATGTCGTCCCACGTCTGGGAGAGTTCGTCGAGCGTGTCGGTGTCTATGCCTGTCACGATCTTCACGACGCAGGCGCTGAACCCAGGGTTCCGGCAGGCCTGCCCCGTCCCGCCGTGAGCCGCGTCTCACCCGCGCGGCACCTCTTGTCTATGAAACGAGTTGCATAGAAGGATCCGTGCCATGGCGCTCGAGCACGCGATCCTCGTCTCCCTGCTGGAGAAGCCGGGCTCCGGCTACGAGCTGGCCCGGCGCTTCGAGCGGTCCATCGGCTATTTCTGGACCGCCACCCACCAGCAGATCTACCGCGTCCTCAAGCGCATGGAGGCCGACGGCCGGCTCGACGTCCGCGAGGTGCCGCAGCAGGGCCGGCCGGACAAGAAGGAGTACTCCGTCGCCGCCCCCGGCCGGGCCGCCCTCTCGCAATGGCTCCACGAACCGATCGAACCGGAGAGCGTCCGGCACGACCTCGCCGTCAAGATCCGCGGCGCGGCCTTCGACGACCCCGCCGCGCTGATCCGCGAGGTCGAACGGCACCACCGGGCGCACTCCGACAGGCTCGCGCACTACCTCGCGGGGGAGCTGCGCGACTTCACCGGACCCGAGGCCCCCGGGACGTCCGGCACGCCAGGGCCGCCCGACGCCGGGCAGGAGCTGCAACACGTCGTCCTGCGCGGCGGCATCGCGTACGAGCGGATGACGCTCGCCTGGCTCGACGACGTCCTCGCCACGCTCCACCGGCTCGGCGCCGGGCACTGACCCGGGGCTGAGCCCCCGGTAGCCACACCTGATTTTCGTCCCTGCCCTCGTCTCCTCACCCTTCAAGCCGGAAAGGCGACCCTCCATGGCCGACCCGCTCCTGTTCAACCCGCGCACCTACGACCCCGCGCACTTCGACCCCGAGACCCGCAGGCTGCTGCGCGCCACCGTCGACTGGTTCGAGGAGCGCGGCAAGCGCAAGCTGATCGAGGACTACCGCTCCCGCGCCTGGCTGTCGGACTTCCTCGCGTTCTCCGCCAAGGAGGGTCTGTTCGCGACGTTCCTGACCCCCGCGTCGGCCGCCGCCGACGGGGAGCAGGACAAGCGCTGGGACACCGCCCGCATCGCCGCCCTCAACGAGATCTTCGGCTTCTACGGGCTCGACTACTGGTACGCGTGGCAGGTCACCATCCTCGGCCTCGGCCCCGTCTGGCAGAGCGACAACGCCGTGGCCCGTGCCCGCGCGGCGGAGCTCCTCTCCGAGGGCGAGGTGTTCGCCTTCGGCCTCTCCGAGAAGGCCCACGGCGCCGACATCTACTCCACCGACATGCTGCTGGAGCCCGACGGCAAGGGCGGCTTCCGCGCCAGCGGCTCGAAGTACTACATAGGCAACGGCAACGCCGCGGGCCTCGTCTCCGTCTTCGGCCGCCGCACCGACGTCGAGGGCCCCGACGGCTACGTCTTCTTCGCCGCCGACAGCCGCCACACCGCGTACCACCTGGTCAAGAACGTCGTCGACTCGTCGAAGTACGTCAGCGAGTTCCGCCTGGAGAACTACCCCGTAGGCCCCGACGACATCCTGCACACCGGCCGGGCCGCCTTCGACGCCGCCCTCAACACCGTCAACGTCGGCAAGTTCAACCTCTGCACGGGCGCCATCGGCATCTGCGAGCACGCGATGTACGAGGCCGTCACCCACGCGCACAACCGCATCCTCTACGGCCGCCCCGTCACCGCCTTCCCGCACGTGCGCCGCGAGCTGACCGACGCCTACGTCCGCCTCGTCGGGATGAAGCTGTTCAGCGACCGCGCCGTCGACTACTTCCGCTCCGCCGGCCCCGACGACCGCCGCTACCTCCTCTTCAACCCCATGACGAAGATGAAGGTGACCACCGAGGGCGAGAAGGTCATCGACCTCATGTGGGACGTCATCGCCGCCAAGGGCTTCGAGAAGGACACCTACTTCGCGCAGGCCGCCACCGAGATCCGGGGCCTGCCGAAGCTGGAGGGCACGGTCCACGTCAACCTCGCGCTGATCCTGAAGTTCATGGGCAACCACCTGCTGAACCCGGCCGAGTACGCGCCCGTGCCGACCCGCCTCGACGCGGCCGACGACGCGTTCCTCTTCCAGCAGGGGCCCGCCCGCGGCCTGGGCTCCATCCGCTTCCACGACTGGCGCACCGCCTACGACGCCTACGCCCACGTGGCCAACGTCGGCCGCTTCCGCGAGCAGGCGGACGCGCTGTGCACGTTCGTCACCACCGCCGCCCCCGGCGAGGAGCAGAGCCGCGACCTCGACCTCCTCCTCGCCGTCGGCCAGCTCTTCGCGCTCGTCGTCCACGGTCAGCTGATCCTGGAGCAGGCGCGCCTGACCGGCCTCGACGAGGACGTGCTCGACGAGCTGTTCGCCGTCCTCGTCCGCGACTTCTCCGCGCACGCCGTCGAGCTGCACGGCAAGGACTCCGCGACCGAGGAACAGCAGAGCTGGGCGCTGGGCGCGGTCCGCCGCCCCGTCGCCGACGACGCCCGCTCGGCGCGCGTGTGGGAGCGCGTCGAGGCGCTGTCCGGGGCGTACGAGATGGCGCCGTAGCACCCGCCCGGTGACGCGGAAGGTGGGGCGGGCCGCCGCGCGCCCCACCGCCTGCGCCGGCCCGGGCCGCTAGCTGTGGAGGCCGCTTCCGGGGTCGACGACGAAGTCGAACGTCGCCTCCTTTGCCGGGCCCGCCCGGCGGACGTTCATCAGCAGGGCCGCGTTGAAGATCGGGTCGGTGTTGTTGCGGGGCTCGCCGGGGAAGTACAGCTGCGTCGTGAGGAGCGGGCCGCCCGGGGCCTGCACCTTGACGTGGAGGTGGCGGGTGCGGCCCGGGTAGAGCCCCGGCACGATCGTCGTGAGCGTGAACGCGCCCTGCCTGTCCGTGTATTGGTGCCCCCTCAGCAGGAAGCCGGTGTTGTCGTACGCGCCCGAGTCGTCCGCCTGCCAGAAGTCCAGGAGGGCGTGCGCGACGGGCCGGCAGGAGGTCCCGAAGACGTAGCCGCGGACCGTGAGCCGGGTGCCGCGCGTCCCCGGCTCCAGCAGGGACGCGCGCTCGGGGGAGTCCGGCTTGAAGTAGGGGCCCTCGATCTGCGGCGGCGTCGGATCGTCACCGTCGTCGCAGAACGGGGTCGGCGGCAGCGGGCCGTCGGAGGGCCGGTGGTCCCGCGCGAGGGCCACGCCGCCGCCGAGCAGCGCGGGCAGCGGCAGGGCGACCAGGGCCGCCTTGAGCAAGGTCTTGCGGCTGAGCGGGCGCCGGCCTGCCGCTTCCGGATCGTTCGTGCGGGCGTGATCGTCCGTCATGGTCCGCCTCCTCGGAGTCGACTGCTTCACCTGTTCACTCGGTCCACCTGGTTCACCCATGAACTTAGGAAGGCGAGCCGTGCGGATCGATGGACTCCGTTCGGTGAACGTGGTGATTGCCGTCGGGGGAGCCGGTGCCGTCCGGCTGCGCCGTCGCCGCCCGGCGGCGGAAGTCGCCGGGGCTGACCCCGGTCTCCCGGCGGAAGAAGCGGCAGAAGTACGCGGGATCCGTGAAGCCGACGCGCCGCGCGACCTGGCCGACACCGAGGTCCGAGCCGGCCAGCAGGCGCTTCGCCTCCAGCGTCCGGGCCGCGCGGAGCAGTTCGCCGGGCGTACGGCCGGTCGCCTGCTTGACGGCCTCGTTCAGATAGCCGACGGAGACGCCGATGCGCGCCGCGTACGCCCCGACCGACCGCTCGGCGCCCGCGGTGAGCAGCAGGCCGAACTCCCGCGCGACCTCCGCGGCCCGCCCCGGCGCCGCGCCCGGTCTTCGCGCGCCGGGCAGGCGCAGCGCGCGGACGAGCAGGATGTGCAGGTACGCCTCCAGGACGGACGCGTAGCCGTCCGCCTTCGCGGCGAACTCCGCCCCCATCGCCCGGACCAGTGCGCCGATGCCCATGGCGTCGTCGCCGGCTCCGGCCGGGGCGGCGGGGAGCTGCAGCCACTGCCGTTCGCCGAGCGCGTGCAGCAGTTCGCGGTCGCCGGGGCGGGCCAGCAGGAAGTCCTCGCCGAACAGCAGCAGTTCGCCGCGCAGGCCCGTCGCGCGCTCCCAGTAGTGCACCTGCCCGGGCAGGATGACGCACAGGTGGGGGAGGTGGAGGTCCAGGGGCCTGCGGACGAGGTCGATGACGTGCGCGCCCGCGCCACCGGTCACGTAGACCATCTCGTAGAAGGTGTGCCGGTGCGGATAGCCCGCCCGGGCATCGGGGCCGAACGTCTCGAAGGAGCCCATGGCGAACGGCGGCACTTGCGGCGGCGCGACGTGCAGGCGGTGCAGGGGAAGGGGGTCGGCGGGCGGTGTGCGGCCGAGCGTGCGGCTGGTCATGTCTGCGGGCCTCCGTTCTGCGCCTCCCGGGGCCGGTGCCGGGGCCTACCGGCCTACCCCTCGCCGGGCCGATGATGCCCGGGCCGGAGCCTGTACACCACGCTCGGGCGCAGCGGCCCCTCGGGCACGTCCGGGTCGTCGAAGTCGTCGGCGGGATCGTAGGTCATGCCGATGCGGCGCATCACCGCCCGCGAACGGAGGTTGCCGGCCGTCGTCACGGCCAGGATCTCCGGCAGCCCGAGCTTCTCGAAGCCGAAGTCCACGACGGCCAGGGCGGCCTCGGTGGCGTAGCCGTGCCCCCACGCCGGCCGGGCCAGCCGCCAGCCGGCCTCCACACCGGTGAACGGCATGCCCTCCTCCACCGGGTCCAGCCCGGCGAACCCGATGAACTCACCGGTGGCCGCGACCTCCACGGCCCACCACCCCCAGCCCCGCCGGACGAGGTCGCCCTGAAAGCGGGCGGCGGACGCCGCGCTCTGCTCCGGGGTGAGCACGCCCGGGAAGTACCGGCGGACTTCGGGATCGGCGTTCATGGCGGCCCAGGGAACGAGATCGGAATCCCGCCACTCGCGGAGCAGGAGGCGTGCGGTGCGCAGTTCGGACATCACGCCAACGTAGTGGGGCGCCGGGAGCGGGGCACGCGCATTTCCCCGGCCGCTCCGGGCTTGAAGTTGCCGCTGCGGCAGCTTCTACCGTCGTCAGCAGGGCCGGAGAGGCCGGCCCGGTGAGGCGTTCGTGAGGGAGGCCGCGATGGCCTGGCCGAGATCGGCCGCGTCCTGGCCGCGCAGGTCGACGAACTGGAGGCCCTGCGCGGCCACCACCGCCGGCTGCTCGCCGAGCGGGACCGGCTCGACGCCCTGGCCGGCACCGTCTTCCGCACGATCACCGAACTCGAGCAGTCCAGGAAGGACGGCAGTCCCGTGATCGACATCAACCGGCCGGAGAACCTGTTCGAAGGCATCCGGCCCGACCAGTACATGAAGACCCTGCGCGGCTTCCCGGAGCCGGCCGGAGCCGTCGAGCGGCACACCGCGGCGATGAGCGAGTCCGAGATCGAGGCCGGGCACCGCGAGCGGACGGCGCAGATGATCCGGCTGGCCGAGCTTCTGGCCCTCCGGCGCGCCCGCCGGCGGCGAAGCCGTGCAGGCTGAGATCGACGGCCAGTACCGGATCCTGGCCCGCATCCGGGCGGTCACCGCCGAGGAGTACCGCGCGATCGGCCGCTCCTGTGTGGAGAACGCCCACTGGCGCGCGGCGTACGAGTCGATCGCCCCGGGCCTGGCCGCGTACCAGCGCGACGCGATCGAGGCGTACGCCACGACCCGGCTGAGCTGAGAGACGGCCGCACATCGCCGCGGCGGCCCGGACCGGCTCGGGCCCGCCCTGCATCCGGCTCGAACCCTGGGGGTGGGGTTCGAGCCGGGCGCTGCCGGACTCCGGCTCAGGCGGCGAACGGGCCGCCGTCGCCGAACGCCCGCTCGGCGAAGCGTTCGCCGATGCGGCGCAGGCCGGCCGCGTCCGGGTGGATGTCGTCGGGCAGCGGCAGCTCGGCGGCGTCCGCTTCGCCGTAGAGCTCGCGGCCGTCGAGGTAGTGCAGGTTCGCGTCGCCGTCGGCCACGCGCTGGGCGACGATGCGGGCGAGCTCCTCCCGGATGACGCGGAGCGTCAGCCGCGAGGGGTCCGACGGGTCGCCGAGCGCCCGGAACCGGAGCTTGCCGTCGTCGAAGGACGCCGCGCCGGGGCCCGGGGTGTCCTCCTGGATGGGGCACAGGACGGAGGAGACGACCAGCAGCGGCGCCGTGGGGTGCCCGTCGCGGATGGTGTCGAGGAAGCCGTGCACGGCGGGGACGAAGGCCCGCAGGCGCATCAGGTCGTGGTTGACCAGGTTGATGCCCAGCTTGACGCTGATCAGGTCCGCGGGGGTGTCCCGCATGGTGCGCGCGATGAACGGGTCGAGCAGGGCGTTGCCGCCGAAGCCCAGGTTGATCAGCTCCACGCCGCCCCGGGCGGCGGCCACCGCCGGCCAGGTCCCGGTCGGGCCCTCGGCGTTGGTGCCGTGGCTGATCGAACTGCCGTGGTGCAGCCACACCCTGCGGCCGCTGTCCGGCGCGGCCTCGACGGGCGCGTCGGTGCGCAGCGCGATCAGCTCGGCGGTCTCCTTGTTCGGCAGCCAGATCTCGACGTCCTTCTCGCCCGCGGGCAGAGCGCCGAACCGCACGCTGCCGGGCGGGCCCGGACGGTTCTCCACGGCCTGCGTGGCCAGGTCGATGGTGAGGACGCTGCCGCCGCTCGCTTCGGCCCGCCCGGCCGGCTTGCCGTCGACGACGAGGTCGTACGCGCCGCCGGGAAGCGGCGGGATGCCCTTGTAGACCGTCTTCGTGTGGAGCACGTCCAGCTCGACGGCGGTGGCCCGGGTGCGGAAGGCGATCCGTACACCGGAGGGCTGGGCCTCCATCATCGCCAGGGACGGATCGGGGAACTGCCGGCGGACCCGGGCGGGCAGCCGGTGCGGACGGACGCCGAGCGCGGTGCGCTCCACATCGAGGGCGCCGCGCAGGAAGCGGGCTTCGACGGGCGTGGTGATCCAGTCCGTGGGGGTGTCGTTGAGCGGGGAATTCATGGTCACAGCCTGTCAAGCGAGTAAACGATGCGCACGCGGATTTTTGCCTGCGCCGGTGATCATGTTGCCTCACACCCAAGCGTGGTGACGCTGCGTAGCGTTCCGTGACGGAGGCGGACTCATTGCTGCGGTCTGACCTCACCGCCCCCGGCCGACGGGTCCGCGGCCGCGGAACTCCGTAGGATGGGAAGGGCAAAGATCTCCTTTCTGGAGGAAGTGATGGGAAGCGGACCGTTCCGGCCGCCGCCCCGCCGTTCCGGCCCCGGCGGCCCGTGGCTCGCGTGCGAGGGACTCGCCGCACACATCCGAGGGATCCCGCGCTGATGCGGCCGCGCAGCCGGCGACGGGCCTGAGCCGGCCCCGTTCGCCGCGGTGCGCCGCAGAGGCGGCTGTCATGGCGGGGTTCACAGCGCGTGCCGGACCCACCCGGACGGACTCCCCTCCGGGCGGCTCGTCAGAGCCGTCCGCCGACGGCCCTCCGCCCGCCCCCGAACGGCCGGTTTCCGCCGGCGCCTCCTCTCCCGCTTCCCGCGTCCGCGCCCTTGACGCTCCCCGCACAGCGGCACACCCCGGTGGAGGCACGCGATGACGTCGTCCCTGCAACCCGGCACCCCGAGGGGCCCGCACGTCCGCGGCGACCTGCCCGGACCCCGCTCGGCCGAACTCCTCGCACGCCAGGAGCAGCGCGAGTCGTCCGCCCGTACGTACCCCCGCCACCTGCCCATCGCGCTGGCGGACGGTGCCGGCAGCTTCGTCCGGGACGTCGACGGGAACGTCTTCATCGACTTCCTCGCCGGGGCGGGTGTGCTCTCGCTCGGCCACAGCCACCCCGAGCTCGTCCGCGTCGTGGCCCGCCAACTGGACGTCCTCTCCCACGGCCTGGACTTCCCCACGCCCGCCAAGGACGAGTTCACCGAGGCCCAGCTGTCCATGCTGGCGCCGGAGCTGCGCGAGCGGACGAAGGTGCACTTCTGCGGGCCGACCGGGGCGAACGCCGTCGAAGCCGCCGTCAAACTCTGCAAGATTGCGACGGGCCGCGGCGACATCGTCTCCTTCCAGGGGGCCTTCCACGGCAGCACGCACGCCGCCATGGCGCTGAGCGGACTGGTCTCCCCGAAGGAACCCGTGCGCAACGGCATGCCCGGCGTGCACTTCTTCCCGTACTCCTATTGCAGCCGGTGCCCCGTCGGCCTGACGCCGGACAGCTGCGCCACGAACTGCGCCACCTACCTGGAACACGCCCTCACCGACAGCAACGGCGGCATCCCCCTCCCCGCCGCGGTGATCATCGAGCTCGTGCAGGGCGAAGGCGGGACCATCCCCGCCCGCACCGACTTCGTCCGGCGCGTGCGGGACCTGACCCGGGCCCTCGGCATCCCCCTCATCGCCGACGAGGTGCAGACGGGCTGCGGGCGCACCGGAACGTGGTTCGCCTTCGAGCAGTACGGCATCGAGCCGGACGTCATCGTCGCGTCCAAGGCGCTGAGCGGCATCGGCCTGCCGGTCGCCCTCATCCTCTACGACGAGGCGCTCGACGTCTGGTCGCCCGGCGCGCACATCGGCACCTTCCGCGGCAACCAACTCGCCTTCGCCGCGGGAGTGGAGGCGATCCGCATCATGCGGCGCGACGACGTCCTCGGCAACGTCCGGCGGCGCGGCGAGCAGCTCGCGGACCGGCTCGCCGGGCTGACCGCCGACCCGTGGGTCCGCGACGTGCGGGGCCGCGGCCTGATGTGGGGCGTCGAGCTGGCCGACCCGGACGACGGGCGCCCCGCGACCGGGATCGCGTCCGCGGTCCAGGCCCACGCGCTCCGGCACGGCCTCATCGTCGAACGCGGCGGGCGCGACGACGCCGTCGTCCGCCTCCTCCCGCCCCTCAACGTCACCCCCGACGTGGTGGACACGGCCTGCTCGATCCTCGTGGACGCCGTCTCCGCGTGCAGCCCCCGGGCGCCTGCCCGCCACGCCGGCTTCGCCCCGCCCGAGCCGGCGCCGGACGCCCGGCCCGGGCGGAGAGGAGCCACCCGATGAACCTTGGAAGAGTCACCCGATGAACCTCATCGTCCAGAAATACGGCGGCTCCTCGGTGCGGAGCACCGAACGCATCAAGCACGTGGCCGAGCGCATCGTGGCGACGCACGAAGAAGGCCACGACGTCGTCGTCGTGGTGTCCGCCATGGGCGACACCACCGACGAACTCCTCCGCCTCGCCCGCGAGGTGACCTCCGCCCCGTCCCCGCGCGAACTGGACATGCTGCTGGCGGCGGGCGAGCAGGTCTCGAACGCGCTCACCGCGATGGCGATCCACGACCTCGGCGGACGGGCGTGCTCCTTCTCGGGCCCGCAGGCCGGCGTGATCACGACGGCGACCCACGGCCGGGCCCAGGTCATCGCCGTCGAACCGGAGCGCGTCCGGGCGGCCCTCGACCGCGGGGAGATCGTGCTGGTCGCCGGGTTCCAGGGGATCAGCCGGGAGACCGGGGAGGTCACCACCCTGGGACGCGGCGGATCCGACACCACGGCGATCGCCCTGGCGGCGGCGCTCGGCGCCGAGGTGTGCGAGATCTGCACGGACGTGGACGGCGTCTACACCGCCGACCCCAAGGTCTTCCCCGGAGCGCGGCTGCTGCGCCACGTGACGTACGAGGCCATGCTCGAGATGGCCCTCCAGGGCGCCGAGGTGCTGGCGCTGCGCAGCGTCGAATACGCCCGCCGGTACGGAGTGACCGTCCATGTGCGGTCCTCGTACCACGGCCTTCCCGGCACGGTGGTGGCGGACGCGTCGTACGCGGCGGAGGGCCTCCCGGCCCGGGCGGCGGCCGTGAGCAGCGCCGCCTCCGCCCGTGAACAGGCGGAGGCGGCTGTGACGCCGGTGAGCCCTGTTTCGGGGGCCGCGGGCGCGGCGGGCGCTACGAGTGCTTCGGGGGTTCCGGGCTCGACGGGTTCCGTGGGCTCCACGGGCTCGACGGGCTCCACGGAGACGATCTTCCATGCGCTGGCCGAGGCCGAGACGGTGGCAGGGGCCGCCGAGCCGGCCGTGCCGGCGGAGCCCGCCCCCCACGCCTGCTCCGCGAGCCCGTCCGGCGAGCAGGCGGGCATGACCGGCTGCGCCGCGGCCGCGGCCGCGCGCATCGCCGCGCCGCGCAAGGCGCCGGGCTGACGCTGCCCGCGGCCTCCTCGCTCTCTTTCCCGTTCCCGTTCCCGTTCCAGTTCCGGTTCCAGTTCCCAGGCCCTCGGCTCTCGGTTGAGGAAGTGCGAACACGGCGAGTGCCGGATCTGCATCTATCAGTGACCGAACAGGCTCTGCGGTGTGAGGCCGCCCATGAGGTGTGGGTCACTTACGAAGGGCGTTAGTGGGTGCGGGGGCGGAATGAGGGGGATGGGGCGGGGTTTTTGTTTTTTCTATGAGTGGGGGTAGTAGGTCACCGTGCTTGTCAGGGGTTTTCGCCGCCGCTAACAATTGCGGGGTCGCTGGGCGCCGTCGACCGAGAAACGGCGCTTCGTTATTGCGCCGCTTCAGGGCCGGGCGACATCCGCGATT
>NZ_RBAM01000038.1 GCF_003626645.1 Streptomyces klenkii
CGCCGACGCCGGGCACTGGCCCGCCGCAGCATCAACAAGCCCGACGAGATCGCCTACTTCCTCGCCTACGCACCACGGGAGACCACCGTGGCCGACCTGGTCCGGATCGCCGGAACGCGCCGGCAGAGCGAGGAGTGCTTCCAGGCGGCAAAGAACGAGTGCGGCCCGGACCCGTACGAGGCCCGCCGATACGCCGGCTGGTACCGGCACATCACCCCGGCCATGCTCGCCCACGCCTACCTCACCATCATGGCAACCGACGCGGCGGAAAAGGGGGCTGCAGAAACGCTTCCGGCACCCTGGCACCGCTCACCGTGGCAGAAGTCCGCCGGCTCCTGGCGCTTCGCCTCTGCCCGAACCGCCAAACCGGCCGGTCGCTTCGCGCGCACGCCCTGAACTGGTCGCACTGGCGCCGCAGACACCAGGCCGTCTCCCGCCCCTGCCACTACCAACGACGACTCCACACGTTGGAGGGGCGGTCCGGCCGCACCGCCCCTGATCCACGACCGGACCACTACACCCCCGACGACGCCTTTGACCAGGCCAGATAGCGAAACCCTGCTGGAGTACTAAATCTGGGGATTCCGTGGGGGCGACCGGCTGGTCCATAGTCCGGAGGGACGTACCGACACGTGGTGGCCCTGCTCGCGAAACTCCTCACCTGAGCTGACCCGCCTGCCGCACCTCCTTGACCTGCACACCTACACACTCTGATGCAGGGCCGCGGCCCGCACCACCGGAAGCCGGATGTCCCGGCAGGCAGGCGAACGTCTCCCCCAGCGTCTCCCCCGTCCACGACCCGGTCGCGTACGTCGTCGAGGATGGCCGGATCGCGGTAGGCGAGGGCGAGTTTGACGGTTCGCCCGGTCAGGCCGCGCCACTGCTTCATTCGGTTGGTGCAATCGCTCCGTGGTGTTGCGGCTTGCAGGCCTCCGCGTCGAAGCCCGGCGGACGCCCGCCTCGACCGCCTCGCCGCGGACGCCGGCCGACCCGGTCGGACGGCTGAGGATGACCGCGCGTATACGACTCTTGCGTGGCTGTCCGGCGTCAGTGCGTGGTGACCCAGGTGTGAACGGCCTTGGAAGTGATGTCGAGCGGGATCGAGTACGCATGACCGATCCGTCCCGCGGCCTGCGGCGTCGCCTGTGTCCAGCCCGGAAGGGGAACCGGGCGGTCGACCGTTACCGCGACGTCCGCGCCCGTATGGGTCTCGTACGTGCCGACACCCGGCACCGAGACCGAGTGGTGACCGCTGATGCCGAATCCCTGCGGCAAGTTCCCGTACGTGTCCCCGTGGGAGGCGGCCACCGCCAGGTCGAACACCGAATAGGTCTTGCAGTCCTTGTTCCCGTCCTTGTAACCGGGGCCCCACACCGTCAGCCAGGACCCGTCATCTTTCTGGAGGGACGAGTGAACGCACTGGGTGAACCGCCCGTTCAGGTCTCCTGTGAGGTTCACCTTCCCGGTGCGCACGGTACGGGTCATGGTTCCGTGCACCTTGCGAGAGGAGTGCGGCGGTACGGGGATCGTCTGGGAGGGGATGGTGACCTCCACGTCCTCGCCTGATGTCGTTTCTTTGGATGTTCCCCACGTGTATGTCGTACTGAGCGAATCCCCCAGGTTGATCAGCGGGCCGACCTTGAGCTCGGCGCTGACGGTATTGCCTGTGCTGACCTGTTGGGTCACCTGGCTCGTGACGGAATTGTGGTACGTCTTCGTCATGGGTGCGCTCGTCATCATGAGCGTTTCGTCACCGGGGTTCGTCAAGGTGGTGGACAGCTCTTCCGAGATCTCCACTCCCCTCTCCACTGACTTGACGGTCGGGGAACCCGCCGGTGTCACCTCGAGGTTGCCGAACGTGACCTGCGAGGCGTCGTTCCCTATTCCGTCGTACAGGGCTCCCATGTGGGCCCATCGGCACCCGGCCCTGGTGCAGACGAGCCCGTACGGTTGCGGTGAACCCCAGTGCTGCTCATGATCGGCCTGCTTCGCCGCCCAGGCGGCCGGGTCGCCGTACCGCACCATGTCGTTGAGCGCTTCGTCGAGGGTGGCGGGGGCCGGTGGCCGGGTATCAGCGTACGCATTTCCCGGCACCGCGACGACCGCCATTGTCGCCGTCATCGCGGCAGCCGCGGAGAAACACGCCATCGACTTCTTGGATATGTGAAGCCTCATCTGCAACTTCCCTTATCGGAAATCTTCCGGATCAACCCGGAAGAGCTGCACGCTAGCACGCATATATCCCGCTCCAGCAACCGTCGGACGTCAACGGATGAGCTTTTATCGCATTTCTTACGTGAATGTTTATGCGTGCTCAGTCATGAAAGGGGGCGCGGGGGCCGCAGGGTATGGTCCAGCAGGCATTCCATGGCGTGACGGTCAGGCCCTGGGGTGAAGTGCCGCAGTGCAGCCCGTGTCTGTTCGGCATACCGGGACGCCAGAGTCCGTGCCGCTGTGTCGCCGCGGCCCTCTTTGACGAGCCGGATGACAGCCCGGACGTCTTGGTCCGTGCCGAGGCATCCGACGGTCAAGGACTTCAGCCGCGTGCCGAGTTTGCTGTTGTGGTGCAGTGCAGTACGTGCAGAACGGGGATCCCGAAAATTCGCCTCGGGTTTCTACTGGTCGGCGACTTGGTTGGACAGCAGGCGCAGTGCGTCGGCCGAGGCGGTGTCGTTGGGTGTGTAGACCTCCAGCCGGTGGTCGGGGCTCTCGGGCTGGAGCCACACTTGATAGTCGATGTCGATGTCGCCGACGGTCGGGTGCTGCAGGTACATGGTGCCGACGGTGCAGTCCGCGACGTCGCCCTTGGCCCATAGCTTGGCGAATTCCCTGCTGTGCATGGCCAGTTCGCCGATCAGTTCGGCCAGCCGGGCGTCGGTGGGATAGCGGCCCGCGGTGAGCCGCAGGTAGGCGACGTGGATGAGGGCGAGTTCGTCCCAGTTCCGGTGAAGGTCTCGGGTGAGGGAGTCGAGGAAGAACATCCGGGGGATGGAGGGCCGTCGCGCGGGATCGTGGGGCGCCGTGAAGTCGACGTGTTCCGCGACGAGGGCATGTCCGGTGCGGTTCCAGGCCAGCACGTCGCCGCGGCGGCCGAGCACGACGGCCGGCGTGCTGTCTCCCAGGGATGCCAGGAGCGAGAGCACCCGTTGGTGCGGCCTTTCCGGACGGGGACGGACCAGGCGTGACGTGCTGGGCCGGCGGGAGAGGTTGTGCAGGTGGGCCGTCTCGGATGGATCGAGCCGGAGCACGTTGGCGAGCGCGTCGAGGACCTGTTGGGAGGCGGTACCGGCCTGGCCTTGCTCCAGTCGTGTGTAGTAGCCGGCGCTCACGCCGGCGAGCTGGGCGAGCTCCTCGCGGCGCAGGCCCGGTACCCGGCGGGCGGTGCCGTAGGTGCGCAGTCCGACGTCGCCGGGCGTGACCCGGTCGCGGCGGGTCTTCAGATATGCCCCGAGGCTCTCCAGTTCCATGACTCCGAGCGTAGGTGCCGCGGTCCGTATCAGGGTGTCCCTGTGAGGTGTACCCATGGCGCGGGGATGGTTGCCGGGCGGACGGCATCGCACCGTCGGATGTATGAATACACAGCGTATGTCTCACTCACCCGGTCCGCGGGCGTGGCTCGGTCTGCTGGTGGTGCTCGGTCCGGTACTGCTGGTCGCGATGGACGGCTCGGTCCTGTTCCTGGCGATGACCAAGATCTCCGAGGCGCTGTCGCCGACTGCCGGTCAGGCGTTGTGGATCCTGGATGCCTACGGATTCGCCGTCGGGTCCCTGCTCATCGCGTTCGGGAACATCGGCGACCGGTACGGGCGGCTGAAGCTTCTGATGACCGGCACGGCAGTGTTCGGCGCGGCCTCGGCAGGGGCGGCCTTCGCCCCTGGGCCGGAACTGCTGATCGCCTTCCGGGCGCTCATGGGCGTGGCCGGTGCCACGCTGCTGCCGTCGGCGCTGGCGGTACTCAGCGAACTGTTCACCGACCCGCGCCGGCGGGCGAGAGCGATCGGGATCTTCGCAGCGACCTTTGCCGCCGGCTTCGCGATCGGCCCGGTCGTCGGCGGACAACTGCTGAGCAGCTTCTGGTGGGGGTCGGTCTTCCTGATCAATCTCCCCGTCGTCGTGCTCTTCCTGGTCCTGGCCCCGGTCCTGCTCCGCGAGGTACGTGCCGCACGTACCGGCCGCGTCGACGTCCTGAGCGTCCTGCTCTCCGCCGCAGGCATCGTGCTGACCGTCTATGCGATCAAGCGCGCTGCCGCGGAGGGGCTGACTGCGACCCCGGTGGCCACAGGGATCGCCGGCGTCGTCGCTCTGGGGTGGTTCGCCCGGCGGCAACTGCGCCTCGAACACCCGCTGATCGACTTCAGCCTCTTCCGCGACCGGGTGTTCACGATCGCGGCCATCACCGGGCTTCTGCCTCTGGCCGCATGGTCGGCAACGGCCTACCTCGGCGGCATCTACCTCCAGTCCGTCCTTGGACTGACGGTCCTGGACTCAGCTCTCGTCGCGCTCCCCGGCGCGGCTGCGCTCACCATCACCTGCATCGTCACACCGGCGCTGATCGCGCGTACCGGCACACGGGCAGCACTCGTCACCTGCCACTTCTTCATCGCCGCGGGTCTGCTCCTGCTGCTGGTCACCAGCGTCACCAGCGTCTCCGGCGGTATCGGCTGGTACGTGGCGTCCACCGTCATCGCCGGCCTCGGCTACGGGATCTCCTTCAGCGTTGTCGCCGATACCGCCGTGGCCGCGGTTCCCGCAGAACGGGCCGGGTCCGCGGCAGCAATCGCCGAGACCAGCAACGAGATCGGCAACGCCCTCGGCATCGCGTTCCTCGGCTCGCTGGCTGCCCTGATCTTCCGGCTCCGGGGACCCGGCGTCGCCGGTACTCTCAACGAAACATTGCAGGTGCCCGGCCTCACGGCCGCGGTCATCGGCGATGCGAAGGCAGCCTTCGTCACCGGTCTGCACATCACCGCCGCCATCGCAGGCACCCTCCATGCCGCACTCGGCGCCTTCGCCCTGCGGCACTTGCCGAGGGCCTCCGCCGGCACCGGCGACGCCTATCCGGACCACCTGGTCCAGGACACCACCGAAGACAGCAGCGTCCGGTGACCCATGCCGGCTCCCCGCTCAGCACCGAAGGCCGGACGCGCCCGACAGCATGAAGGGCCAGGAGGCTCCTTGACCCCAAGCATGATTGAGGTTCTAACGTGTCGTCCAGTTGATCATTCTGACGACGGGAAACAACTCATGATCCTCGTGACCGGAGCCACCGGAAACATAGGCAGTGCCTTGCTGGAGGAACTGCACGCACGCGGTATCGGTCCGCTCAGAGGGCTCACCCGTGATGCCGCACGGGTCGTCTTCCCCGAAGGGGTCGAGGCCGTGGAGGGCGACTTCACGAAGCCGGCGTCGTTGAAGCCCGCGCTGGACGGAGTGCGCTCGCTGTTTCTTGTGTCGCGGCTGGGGCCGGACGCCGACATCCTCGAAGTTGCCCGGCAGGCGGGTGTGGAACACGTCGTGCTGGTGTCGTCCATTACCGTCCAGACCCACCCCCGCCTCGGTCCTGCCGGCGAGAACCTGGCGGTGGAGCAACTGCTCAAGTCAAGCGGGATGGCCTGGACGATCCTGCGGCCGACGCAGTTCGCCTCGAACGCCCTCATGTGGGCGGCTTCCATCCGTGACCACGAGACCGTCCGCGCGCCGTACGCGGACACTGCACTGCCGACCATCCACCCTGCGGACATCGCGTCGGTGGCACGGGTGGCACTTACCCAGCCCGGCCACCAGGGGCACACGTACGCCTTGACCGGTCCGGAGCCGGTGACCGCTCGGCAGCAGGTCGAGGCCATCGCGGCAGCACTGGGCCGGGAGGTTCCCTTCGCCGAGATCAGCCGCCAGGAGGCCCACGCGCAGATGGCCGCGGTCTTCGGAGCCGAGGCCGCGGACGCGGTGCTCGACGTCACGGGCGGAGACGTGAACGACGAGTTGCTGATGGTGCGCGACACGGTTTCCCAGGTCACTGGAACACCGGCCCGCCCGTTTCAGCAGTGGGCTTCCGAGAACGCCGACGCCTTCCATTGAACCGTCTGAGCCTGAGCGCGTTGATCCGCGCTCAGGCGTGACACTGAGGAGTACGTCGGAACCTGGCGTGACGCCCGTCTTCACACCCGGCGGACCACACGGCAGGTCTGCGGCAAAGCCACAACAAAGGACTTGCTGCAGACTCCGTCGGCGATTGAGACCGGGTGTGCCGGCCGGGCACCGCCCTGCCGGAGAGGCACGAGCTCGGCACCTCGAGTTGCGCCGGGTGGCGCGGGTGTGCGGCCCGGTCAGAGACCAGGCCTATCCGCGTGCGGCGTCCCAGACCGCGCTGGTCCCGAAGTAGGAGTCGTACAGTTCCTGGACTTCGAGAAGGCTCTCCGGCGGCACCTTGCCGTAGCGGATGCGCTCAAGGTGGCGGAAGTACTCGAAGCGCTCCACCCCGGGCGTGATGATGACGAGCATGTCCGCAATCTCGCCGGGCGCGGCGGCAAAAGCATGCTGCATGCCGGGCGGTACGACGACCACGTCCCCGCGCTCCGCGGTGACTACCTGATCGCCGGACAGCAGCTGGGCGGTGCCGTCGAGGACATAGAACATCTCGGCGGACTTGCCGTGGTGGTGCGGACGGGCGCCGTTCGCGCCCTTGCCGAGGGTGACACGCATGCTGGAGAGCGCGCCACCCGTGGCGGGGCTATCGACGAGCAGTTGGTTGGTCACCGGACCACCCACGCCGGTCAATTCGGCGTCAGCAGCGCGCACAACGACGGTTTCGTCAAAATCGGGGATGAAGAGAGACATCGATTACTCCTGAAATGTTGATCACGCCGAAACGTACGTCATGTGCCGGACCGAAGGCCACAGCGGCCGACCCCGGGCACGCACCCGGCGCTCCCGCCCGGCAGCTCTTCGTCCCGCCGGATGAACCCGACAGGACGAAGTGATCGAGTCCCGAATTCGCCAACAGCGTCCCTGCGGGGGCGCGGGCCTTTTGCTGTCCGTGCAGGTTTGCCCGGCTCCCGGTCAGACCGGACAGGCCAGACCGGGCGAGGGCCGCCGGGCCCAAGGCGTGGCGCAGCGGTGGAGGTGCGGGTGAGGGCGGCCTGGGCGACGGTCGCGGCGACCGGTGAGATCCACGAGGGCTGTTTCCTCCAGACCGAGCGCATGGGCGGGAGCTTCGCGGGCGGCCGCGACAACGTCGCCGTCGTCACGCAGCGCATGCCGGACGAAGTGACCGCCGTACCCAGCCCCGCCGCGGACGGGCGGGCCGCGCTCGGCACCCACCTGCGGGCCTGCAACGGCTCCCGCGCCCAGACCTGGCGCGTGGAGCCTGTCAGCGAGAACGCCTTCCAGCTCCGCAACGACCAGTGCATCCTCGGCTCTGAGCCCTGCCTGGACGTCGACCTGCTGGCCGTCCCCGGCCAGCAGGCGCTGTTCGCGGCGCGACGGGGCTGGTCACCGCTGCTGGCCATCGACCGGCGTTTCGAGATGCTGCCGGAACTTACCCCTGTTGCCCAGAAGGTGACCGACGACTTCGTCTGCCCGATAGGTCGGCGCTGGTGGCCGGCGCCGACCGCACTTCACGGTGCGTCGTACACCAGGTACTCGCTCTTGCCGGTCTTCCGGGCACGCCGCAGGGCCTCCAGCTGCCGCGCGCGACGGGGAGGCGCCTCGGTGATCCAGCTGTCCCACTCCCGCGCGAGGTACTGGTCGTGTTCGTCCGGATCGAGCTTGATCTGCTCCAGTTCCTCGGCGGTGATCGTGCCGCCGTCGAAGACGCACACGAACCGTCCGTGCGGCCAGTCCGGGCGCGGCCGCCAGAACTCGACCAGGAGGAGGTCCATCGGCCCGCGCACCGTAAGGCCGGTCTCCTCCAGGGTTTCCCGACAGGCGGCCGTCTTGGGGTCCTCGTGCTCCTCCATGTTCCCGCCCGGGAGCATCCAGTCGTAGCCGTCGTAGACGGAGTGGAGCAGCACGGGCCGGTCCGGTCCGACGGTGAGCAGCATGCCTCCGGTGCCGGTGAGTTTCGGGCGCGTGGCCGCGTACTGCGTGGCGGTCATCGGCATCGGTCGCTTACCTATCGCCTTCCCCTTCCTCTCTTGCCTGCGACGGGAGGCCCGCGGCAGGTCGTGCGTCACGTCGCCGGCGGAGGTGATCGTGGCCGCCTTCCCCGGAGGTTCAGAAGATCGGCGGCCGCCCGGCCCGGGTGAGCCGGATGACCGTCCGCCAGCCCATCGGCGACCGGGGGCCGCAGTCCGTCCGCAGGCCTTCGAGGAAGCCTGCGACCGAGTCGCGCCGGGCGTCCTTGTCCCGGAAACGCCACAGGGTCACCAGCGCCCACGTGGCCAGGTTGACGGGGATCAGAACGCGGGGGAGGTTGCGGCGGGCGACCCACACCCGGTTGCGTGCGTTCATCCGGTAGAACACCGAGTGCCGGGCCGGGTTGGTCGCGGGGTGGTGAACGACCACGCCGGGCATGTAGAAGCCGGTGTACCCGTGATCCCAGCATCGCCAGGCGAGGTCGATGCCCTCGTGGAAGAGGAAAAAGCGGCCCGGCCACTCTCCGACGCGCTCGAACGCCTCACGGCGCATCAGCACGATGCCCTCGGCCATGACCGTCACGACACCCGGCCGCGTGGCATCCGCGCGCAGCCGGGGCACCCAGCGGCGCACCGTGTCGCCCGTGTCCGGGTCGGCGATGCGGGGCTGCACGTAGGCCAGGCCGGGGTCCTGCCGGAGCCGGGCGGCGAGATGGGCGATGACGTCCGGCTCCGGCAGGATGGCGTCGTTGTCGAAGAACAGCAGCAGGTCACCCTTGACGTTCGCCGCGCCCACATTGCGGCCTTCGGGGATGCCGACGTTCTCCGGCAGCGCGACCGTACGGACCCCGGGCGGCACGAGCTCGGGCTCGCACCCGTTGCCGACCACCACCACGTCCAGGTCCACGTCTTCCTGAGCCAGGACCGAGGCCATGGCCTGGGGAAACTCGGTCGGGCGGTCGTTCATGGTCAGCACGACGACGCCGATCGTCGGGACTGGTGCTCCAGTGGTCACGGTGACTTCCTCAAGCAGGTTCCTGTCCGCGGCAGGGTACACATCACAGGGCCGGCCGAGGTGGCCGCGTTCACCCTCGCGTTCCCTGGACACCGACCGGCCGCTGCCCGCTGGACACCGGCACCCGGTCGTGGCCGACGGCCTTCCCGGTCCCGTCCCGGCGCATGGCCGTCATCCGCAGCTCGGCCAGGCGCGGCACGAGGGACACGTCCAGCTCCTCGACCGGGTGAACCAGCCCGCGCGGGCATGTCTCGGCAGTCCGGACCCGGCAGCCTGCCCTGGGGTAGGCGGGGTTGATCTCGCCCTTGGGGAGGGTCCCGTTGAAGGGCGTGGGGATGGTGTGCGCGTTCCAGAAGTCCCACGCCTCCATGGCCTTGGCCTGCTCGAACGCCAGGTAGAGCTGGGGGTAGCGGTCGGTGATGCGCATCTCGCGGAACAGCAGCTGCCCCAGCAGACCGGGCGCCGCCTGCGCCAGCGCCTCGAAGTCCGCGCCCTGGAAGGCGATGGCATGGGCGTCCTGTCCGGGGGCCAGCGCGATGCAGGCGAACAGGTGCGGCAGCCGACGGCACACGTACCGGGCGGCGCCCGGGGCCAGGCCGGGCTCGATACCGGCGACGAGCCGTACGAGCTCGTCGTGCCGGGGGTGGAACCGGGAGAGGTCGAACAGCTGGTCCATGCCCTCGACCGCCCCGTGCGCCAGGCGCTTGTAGAGCCGGTTGTTCAGCTCCCCCGCCTCCGCGCACCGCTGGGTCTCGGTGCTGGCCGAGTGCAGCAGCAGGTACTCGGACAGCACCTCGAAGTACACATACCCCAGGAAGGGAAACACCGGCACCGTCCTGGCGAGGGCATCGACGAACGTACGCTCGTCGGCGGCCGCCCCCCGCGCGGCCGCGAGCAGGACGTCGAGGAACCGGGCTGCCGCCTGGACCCGGCCGATGGCCGCCCGGCGCAGCTGGTCGTCCTCGGCGGCCGTCAGGAAGCTGCGGCGGCTGAGGTAGGTCCGCAGGTGGATGCCGCCCAGGCGCAGGTAGTCGATCCCCAGGGGCGGCACGGGGGCGTCCGGGGTGATCTCGAAGACGAGGGTGCAGGTGTGCGGCTTGGTCTGAAGCAGGTAGAAGCCGAGGTTGTGCGGCCGCAAGGCCCCGTCGTGTTCGGTGAGGGGGGCGCAGTACCGCGCGGCGACCAGGCACCCGCTGGACGCGTACAGCTGCCCGCTGGCGCGGATGGCGTCCAGGGCGACGGTGGTGTGCATCAGGTGGATCGGGCGCCCGCTGGTCAGCGCGTTGACCATGGCGTTTCCGCGCAGCAGCCACCCGTTGCGGGTCTCGTTCTCGAGGTGGCCGCGCCAGTCGGCCTCGCTGTCGGCGAGCCCCCTCGGCCCGGGTCGCGCGCCGAGGGAGGCGTAGTCGGTGTGGGCGTCAGCCCACTGGCTTCGCATCGTGCCCCTCCTGTCCGCCTTGGAAGACGATGCTGCACGCGTGGATCAGAGCGGCCTCGTGCCCGGCGCCGTCGAGCCGGGCCCGCTCGCTGCGGACGACCAGGTCGAAGGCGAACGGGTAGAGCCAGTCCGGCACGGGCGTGCGTAACCGCGACGGATCGGGCCACCAGCGCACGGCCGGGAGCCGGTAGCGGTCCAGGCAGTCCGCCGCCTTGAGCAGGTCCGTGACCTGCTCGGCACGCCGGTAGGCGCGCACCTGAGCGGGCGTGAACTCCTCGTACGGCACGTCGTGCAACGCGACGGCGGTCGTCGCCTGCACCAGGCAGTCGGCGGACAGCCGCAGGCCGAAGCAGGCGCAGACGCTCGCGGCGTTCTTCGCGAACCACCGCGCCGCCCGCCGGCCGTGGCCCGCATCCGTGCGGTCGTCGCGGCGGCGGCAATCGTGCACGGCTGCCGCCACGCACAGCGCCGCTGCCGTATCCCCGTAGAGGCCCTGTTCGTGCGCCAGGACGGACGCGAGCAGGCTCACGCGAGCGCAGTGCCGGACGCCGTGCAAGGAATCGCTCTGCTCGACGCAGGTGAACCACGAGGCGTCTGGGGCGAGCATCATCGGTTGGTACTGCGGCAGCGGCGGTATTGCGGGGAACGTCGCCGGGCGGTGCTCGGTGATCCATTCCACGGTGCCGTGATCCATCTGCTGGTGGGCGGGAAGGACCCGTCTGTCGGCGAGGTCCTTCAGCAGGGCAGGCTTCGTCATCTCGGTCTTCCCCCGCCTCAGGCCGACTCGGCGCGCAGCCACCCCGGCACGGCCCCCGGTGTGTCGCGCAGCCAGGCCACGTACCGGCGCACGCCCTCCTCCACGCTGACCGCCGGCTCCCAGTCGAGGATCTTCCTCATGCGTGTGGTGTCGGCGCGACCGCCCATGGGGTCACCTGGCGGCATCGGCGTCTCGATGACCGGTACGTCGTAGTGCTGCCGCACCAGCTCGCTGACCTTCCTGATGGAGGTGGCGCGGCCGGTGCCCACGTTCACCGTGGCCCGGTGGGCGCCGGGCTCCACCGTCGCGAGGAGCGTCGCGTCGGCGATGTCGTCTACGTGCACGAAGTCCCGAACCTGGTGGCCGCCACCGTTGAGGTGCAGCGGCAGACCGAGGTGCGCGTGCATCGCCATCCAGGCTGCCACCCACGAGTGCGACCCGCGCTTGATCGTCTGCGGCTGGCCGTAGACGGAGAAGTACCGGACCACCGAGTACGAGCCTCCGGCCTCACCCACCGTCAACGCGGTCTGGTGTTCCCCCCACACCTTCGTGTTCGCGTACACCGAGACCGGGCGCAGCGGATCGTCCTCGGCGAACCGGGCCGGGGCGTCCGTGCCGCCGCCGTGGCCGTAGACGCTGGCCGACGATACGAAGCACAGGCGCTTCACTGAGCGGGCATGGCGCGCGGCGGCGGCCAGGACGGTCTGGGTGCCGGTGACGTTGTCGTGCAGGGCCGCCATCGGGTTGCGCGTGCACCCGGCCACGTCGGCGAGCGCGGCGGCGTGGATGACGTAGTCACTGCGGGAGACCACGTGGTCGATCAGGGCGGCGTCGGTGATGTCCCCGGCGATCACGTCGCCATCGGTGGGGCTGACGCCGAAGAGGCTGGAGCACACCGACGGCTCGTAGGCGTCGAGCTTCCCCACGGCGACAGGTTCGGCTCCCAAGGCGCGGAGCCTGTGCACGATGCGGCTCCCGACGAGGCCGAAGCCGCCCGTTACGGTGACGGTGGCACCGGCCAGGCGGGACGCGAGGCGGTCTTCAACGTTCATAACCGTTCCCTTCTGTCGATTCGGTTCGGCAGCATCGTCACTGTCCGCCGTGACCACCAGCGGGTGGGATTTGATAGTCCAACGGGAAAACCCCGCGTGCCCCACGCTGCTCACCACAGGCGAGGGCCCGACGCGGCCTCACGCTGAGTCGCGACTGAGTACAGCGTCAACTCGGCGCTGACGTACAGGTGTTGGGTATAGCCCCGGTGTAGCCCCGGCCGGTTCAGCGGTAGGCTTCGGGGTCCTGCCGATGATGGGATGGGACGCGTGGACACACCAATCCGCCACCCACTCGCATACGCCCGGATCACGCGCGGCTGGTCGCAGGCTGACCTCGCCCGCCTGATCCGGCAGGCAGCCGAGCGCCGGGGGCTGCGGTCGGGAGCCATCCCCCAGCGGGTGTCGAAATGGGAGTCCGGACGCGTCATCCCCGACGACGAATCCCAGGACCTCCTCGCCGAAGTGTTCGGCATCGACCCTGGCACCGTACGGGCCCTCGGCTGGCCGAACTGGCTCCCCGGCATGGACACCCCGCTGCCTCTCGGCCCCTACAGCAACGTGCCCGCTCTTCGAGAGGCCCTGCGGACCACCATGGATCTCTACCGCCGCACCTTCACCGCCTACACAGGCGCCGCGCTCGCCGGACTCGCCCTGCAATGGGCCACCGACGAACCGCACGCCGTCGCAACCGCCCTGCGCGGCCGCCGCGTGGACGCCGACTTCGTGACCATGCTGGAGGACACCAGCAAACGCCTGGCGACCCTGGCCACAGAGCAGCGCCAGCACGCCCACCGACTCCTCGACGCACACCTGCACACCGTCACCGACCTGATCGCCGAGGGCCGCCACACCAAAGGCATCGGCAAACGGCTCAACACCCTCGCCGCGAGCCTCGCCCAGACCCTCGGCTGGTACCGCTTCGACCAGGGCGACCACGCCGGGGCCGGAAAGCTGTGGCACGGCGCCCTGCACAGCGCCCACGCCACCGGCGACCGCGACCTGGGCGCCGGAGTCCTCGCCGACTTCGCCTACCAATCGCTGTGGCTGAACCAGCCCAAGGACGCAGTGGACGTCCTCGAGTACGCCATCCGGCGCGCCGACCACCCCATGGCCCGCTCCGTGCTCCACCTCCGCCTCGGCCGCGCCCATGCCGCCCTCGGCGAAGAACTCGCATGCAGCCGAGCCCTGGCCGCCGCCGAGCACCACCTCGGCGCCCCAGCCGCCGACCCGGCCCCCACCTGGTGCGTGTGGATGTGCCCCTCGGACCTCGCCGTCGACTCCGGCCGGTGCCTCCTCGACCTCGGCCACCGCCGCAGCGCCCACCAGCTCATCCAGGACGGCACCAAGGTGCTGCCCGTCGCCCGGACGAAGACGAAGGCGGTGTTCCTCGCATACGAGGCCGAGGCGTACCTGCGCGACGGCGAGTTCGACCGGGCGGCGGCCACTGCCACCCAGGCGCTCACGACGGCGAACCGCATCGGCGCTCCGCGCTGCGTCGAACTCGTCCACGGCCTCCTCCCGGCCTTCTCCGGGCACGCCTCGGACGTGGGTGTCGGGGAGCTCCTGGAGCTGGCCCGCGCCAGCTGACCGCGGCAGGACGCACAGCACGCTGCCGACGGAGGCGACGGACGTCGCCTCCGCCGGCCAGGTGCTCTGCCTCACCCGGCCGCGGCCTCCGCCAGGAAGGCGGCGTTCGCCTTCACGCCATGCCCGAGCGTGATGACGCGGCGGGGCAGCGCGGCCAGCAGCTCACGCGTCGGGCTCGGCGCGGTGGCCGCCTCGGGGGGCAGCAGGTCGAAGATGTCGGGGTAGCGGTCCTCGCTGGCGGCGGTGAAGAAGTCCGCGTCCGTCAGCGGCCGGTCGTCCTGGAGACGGGCCGGGGACGCGTTCGGGGTGATGTGGGGGAAGAGGAACCGGGCGGCCACGCCCTCGGTGACCAGCGGCAGAGCGAGCCAGGTGGTGAGCTGGTCGGGAAAGAACTGCGGCTTCATCTCCGTGCCGCTGGGCTTCCACAGCGGCGAACGGTCGCCCTTGAGGAGGGCGTCGGTGACCCGTGTGTGCTGGGTGGGGTGCAGCCGGTCCCCGCTCATCAGGCGCGAGCGCACCTGGTCATAGAGGCCGAGGGCGTCAAGGAGGCCGAGGCCGATCGCAGCCGCCGACGGCCACGGCAGCACCCGCACCGTCCCGCCGTCGCTCTCGGCGCGGACGAAGACGCGGTCGTTGGCCAGCAGGCCCCACCCTTCGCCGGCGAGCAGCAGGGCGGTGGTCGTCTTGCCCGCACCCTTCCCGCCCAGGGTCAGGACGGCCTCGCCGTCGCGGGTGACGGCGGAGACGTGCAGGATCAGCCAGCCGTCGGCGAGGAGCGATGAACGACGTCGGGGTGAGACGGGCACGGGTGGACAGCCGACGGACCCTGGCGAGCTGCTCCCGGTCCAGCGGCCGGTCGGCAGCAACGAACTGATACCACTGAAAATCCGACACCCTGCCTCCGAACCCCGTCCCCATCTTGGAGCAGCGCGCGCCGCGCCGGGGCGGAATCGGCCGACTCGCACGCGCACGGGGAGCGTGCGGTGGGCCGGTGCGGCCGGGAGCGGACATAGCAGACACAGGCGCTGCCCACAGGCGAGGTCCCCGCGCCCGGCCGGTGACGCACGTCCGGCGATGTCTGCCGCACGCGGAGCGGCTGGGTGTTCGCGGGCGGAGCCGCTGCGCGCGGCGGTGGTCAGCCACGGGCCACCCGCGACCCTACGGCGGGACGCTCCTGCATGCTGTCCGGCATCGTCCAACCGAGTGTGTCGCGAGGCCGCGCGCCGCTGTGAGGGGTCTCTTCAGGTGCTCAGTGTCTGGCGGAGGCGGCCGGCGAGCGAACCGGAGCGGTCGATGCAGGGTCAGTCCGGGGAGGAGTGGGTGGTGCTGGGCCCCGCGGACGAGTCCCTGCTCGTCGGTGATTCCCCTCGCGACTACGAAAAAGGGGTGTCCGGTAACGCGCCCGGTGCCCGGCCGTGCCGCGCACTATCAGGGGTGCTGATCACGGCGCGCCGCGCGGATCGATGCCTCCAGCGCGGCCATCAGGGCAACGGGCGGGGCAGGTTCGGCGGGTGGCTCGAGCCGTCCGCCGACTGCCTTCGTTTCGGCCAAGGCGCTCCAAGGCGGAAGTACTTGTCGTGTTGCTCGGGTGGGGTGTCCTGGGTCATGGCCTCGACGAGCGCTTCGGCCATCGCCAGTTCGCGATGGGTCGGTGCCGCCGCGGCCTCGCGGTGTTCGGGTGGCTCGTTGCGCTCGTGCGGCCAGTAGAGCGTGTGTGCCAGGGACGGGGTGCCGGCGTAGGGGCGCAGGATCACTGGGCGCTCGCGCAGGTGGATGGCGACTTGCTGACACCGACACGGTCCGAGCGCGTCAGGGCGGCGGCAAGTAGGGTGTACGGCTTGTCGGCGCCGGGCCCGAGCGGCTCGGCGTAGTAGAAGTGGTGGAAAAGGGCCGGGTCGACGCTGGCGGCGGGGACGAAGCCGGCCAGGGCCAGGACCTTGAAGGCGGGCAGGGGAAGGCGGGCGAGGTCGTCGTGGAGGACGACCGTGCCGGCCGGCGTTTCGACCCCGTGCGCGACCTGCTCGTAGGGGACCTCCTGGCCGTCAATGCCGCAAACGCGTCGGTGCCTGATCCGGCCGGCCGCCGTCCACCCCGTGGACTTCGTGGGTCCGTCCCGGATACTCAGTGCGCGTCGCGGGATACAGCTGGACAGGTAGAGCGATCATCCCCACGCTGATCATCCCGCTCCGCAGCGGCCTCATGCGTTAGCCCGGTCACCGGCACCGGGCCTGCCAGGGCGGGTGATCACTCATGGCCTCAGCATCGGGCTGCCTGCGCCGCGCGCACGCCGGAGGCCTCCGCGGGACCCGCAGCCGCCGCCCGGGCAGGAGTCCGGGCCTCGCGGAGTCCGGCCCGTGAGCTGACCTTCCTCCTGGTCCAGATCCTGGGGTCCACCGGACACGCTCCTAGGCACGTCGCCGCCGGGCAGCCAATGCGAAGCCCGTGCCGATCCCTGTGAACACCAGCCCGATCCCACCGAAGATCAGCGGCAGCAGCCACAGCGAGAGGAAGCCCTTGATCCGCGCGTCCTCAGGTGAATCCGGGCGGTAGAGCACCTCAACTTGCTCACCCACCTCGTACGCCGGTGGATTGGAACCCGCGGAATCCCGGAACTTCCTCGGCGTGCCGTCCACCGACGTGAACTCGACCACCGGGTACGCCGCAGGCGCGTCGTCGCCATGCGCCATACGAGATCCACCGTCGTGGTCCTCCTGCCAGTCCAGGGCCACCACCGTGCCCCGGGCCCGCTGCGCATCCGTCAGGAAGGAGACCGACACCCCGGCGAAGATCAGCCCGGCTACCAGGCACAGCACCCCGACGGCGAACATTGCGAACGTGAGCCCTCGGAAAGCTCCCCGGCCTCCCTGTGCACGCGTCTCAAACCGAATCTCCACGACGTCCCCCTCAACTCCGGACAAGCGAGGGCGACGCTATCCCAGGCATCCCCCTCGCCACGCTCCCGCCCCGGGTGGGCCGAACGCGGGCCGCCGCACGCCGGCCGCCCACGCAGCCCACCAACGGCGTGACGGCTCCTGAGCCACCACCATCTGCGAAGCCGCGGCACGAAGGCAGCCCCGGCGGCCGGCCGCTTCGACGTGCTCGCCCTTCTCACCTTGACTCTGTCGGTGA
Organism: Streptomyces klenkii; assembly: GCF_003626645.1. Taxonomy (GTDB): domain Bacteria; phylum Actinomycetota; class Actinomycetes; order Streptomycetales; family Streptomycetaceae; genus Streptomyces; species Streptomyces klenkii. The sequence continues at coordinate 17,054 of NZ_RBAM01000038.1, forward strand.
TCTTGTAGTTTCCCGGTGCGTCAGCATGATCAGGGTGCATGCTCAGGGCTCTTCGAAGCCCGATGCAGTTACCGAGGTGTCTGTTGTCGCTCCGTCCCCGTTCCGGTGAGCTGGTTCCCGCTCTGACTGCGCAGATCGCGCGGGCAAGCAACCCGAAGGGGACGACGGCGATGTGGGTGCGGGACCGGTTGGACGGGCTGTGGCACGACGACGACTTCGTCGACTGGTACCCGCGCGACGGACGCCCCGGCCTGTCACCTGCGCAGTTGGCGACGGTGAGCGTGCTGCAGTTTCTGCTCGGCCTGTCGGACCGCCAGGCGGCGGAGGCGGTCCGCTGCCGCATCGACTTCAAGTACTGCCTGGCCCTGGACCTGGATGATCCCGGCTTCCACCACAGCGTGTTGGCCGACTTCCGTGAGCGGCTGCTGGACGACGGACGTGCGGACCGTCTCCTGGATCTGGCGCTGGCCCGGCTGAAGGACGCCGGGCTCGTGCGTGAGCGCACCACTCAGCGTACTGACTCGACCCACGTGCTGGCCGCGGTGCGCGACCTGACCCGGCTGGAACTGGTCACCGAGGCGGTTCGTGCCGCACTGGAAGAGGCGGCCCGCACGGTGGGGCATCTGCTGACCGACCTGGTCGACGAGGACTGGGGCCGCCGCTATGGCCGTCCGGTGCGTCTGGGCAAGAACCCCAGCCGTCCCAAGACGAGGATCCTGGCCGCCGGCGAGGACGCCTGCCGCCTGCTGGAACGCCTGCACCGGCCCGGCCCGCAGGCCCAGGCCCTGCGCCAGATCGTCGTGCAGAACTACTACCGCGACCCGGCAGGCCGCCTGCGCTGGCGCACCGATGAGGACGGCGGACTGCCGCCCTCATCAGCGGCGATCGTCTCCCCCTACGACACCACCGCGCGCTACGTCCGCCACGGGCACATCATCCGCTGGAAGGGGTTCGCCGCCCACCTCACCGAGACATGCGGTCCCGACAGCGTCAATGTGATCACGGACGTGGCCACCACCTCGGCTGCCACCAGCGACGCCCGGGTGCTGCCCGGCCTGCACAACCGTCTGGCCCGTCGCGGCCTGCTGCCCGCCGAGCATCTGGTCGACGGCGGCTACACCTCCCTGGTCCACCTGGAACGCGCCGCCCGCGAACACCAGGTCACCGTCAGCGGCCCGCTGACGGCCAACCCCACCCGCCAGCACCGCCGGAACGAGGGCTTCGACCGGGACGACTTCCACATCGACTTCGACCGCCGCCAGGTCACCTGCCCGAACGGCCAGGTCAGCGCGGGCTGGCAGGGCCCATATCCGACCTCGCAGTTCGCCGGCGCACCCCTGATCGTCGCGCGGTTCAACAAGAGCCAGTGCCAGCCGTGTCCCGACCGCCCCCGGTGCACCAGCGCCCCCGCCCGGAACGTGGGCTTCCCTCCGCGAGAGCTCCGCGATCTGCAGGTCCGTGTCCGCGCCGAACAGCAGACCCCCGGCTGGAAGGCCCGCTACGCGGTCCGCTCCGGGGTCGAGGGCACCGTCAACGAGTTCGCCCACGGCCACGGCATGCGCCACTGCCGCTACCGAGGCCAGCCCAAAGCCCACCTTCAACACGTCCTCACGGCCATCGCCGTCAACATCGAACGGCTCAGCAGCCGACCAGCGACCGGGAAAGCTCCCTCACCGAGACCACCGACCGCTCTCCAGAACCACCTGGACCAGCACGGCATCCCCCGGTCGAAGTCCTGGCGAACCCTCGGCACCTGACCCCGCCAATCACCAAGATCACCGACAGAGTCAAGCTCACTAGTGCTGTGACTGCATGGGTTCGCCGGGGTGGTGGTCAGGCTGCGGGCTGTCGTGGTCTGCCGCCCCAGCGGATGCCTTTCTCGCTGCGGACACGTGCGCGTTCACGTCGTTGGGCGGCCAGGACGTCCGGGTAGCGGGCGTTGTGGTTTCGCCAGTGCAGGTAGGCGTGCAGGGCCCGGGTCTGGATGGTGTGGTTGGGGTGGTTCGAGTTGGCGAGGGTGAACTGCCGCAGGGGCCCGAAGTGGGCCTCGATCGGGTTG
>NZ_RBAM01000039.1 GCF_003626645.1 Streptomyces klenkii
CTGCCCGGCAACCACAACGACTGCACGGCCTTCGCCGACTCCGGTATCGATGCCGCCTGCGGGGACGCGACCGTCATTGCCGACGGCGCATACCGGGGCACCGGACTGCTTATCCCGCACCGCCGCCAGGCCGGGCAGGAACGGCTGCCACGATGGAAGGAGGAGCACAACGCATCACACCGCCGGGTGCGGGCACGCGTCGAGCACGTCTTCGCGCGCATGAAGAACTGGAAGATCCTCCGTGACTGCCGGCTCAAGGGCGACGGCGTCTTCTGGGCCACCAGCGGCGTCGCCCACATGCACAACCTCGCCCTCGCCGGCTGACCCGAGCCCAGAACTCCGCAACACCCACATCACCGCAGCACAGTTACGGAGTTACGAGAAGATCTCTAGCCGTGTCACATGCGCCTGAACGGGAAGGCCGAAGCTCTCCCTGAGGCCCGTAGTCAGGTAAGAGGGTGCTCCCACCGCAGCACTGGCTTGTCACCGATCCAGTGCGACGAGGTCCGGGTGGCGATCCGCTGGCCACCGATCCAGTACGTGTGCGTCCTCTCGGTGATGTGGAGCCGCACGGCGGTGATGTCTGGGCTACCGGCCTCCTGCCAGGCGATGACGGTCTGTTCGATGTCGTCCCAGAGGGCCACGGGGCCGCCCTGGCGGACCATCCAGGCGTCGCCGTCAGCCGTGAATTCTGCGAAGGACTCGCGGTCAGGGTCGAAGACATAGAGGAGCTGGGTGCCGTTGCTCGCCGTGGCGCGAACGAACTGTGCGCCAGGGGCCGCGAGCTGAGCCAGAAAGGCGGGCATCCAGTCTTCCAGCATGAGCGGTGAGATCTTCGTCGCCCGTTCGCTGTCAGGGTAGGCCGTGCGGGCGGACAGGTCGCCGGCCACCGGTGTGGCGGCCTGTGATCGGGCCTGCATGAAGGACGAGCGGCCGATGATTCGGCCCTCGGCGGTACCGTCGTCGTTCACCGTGACCTTGGCGAGGCCCGTGCCGTAGGGCCAGGAGCCGACGGTGGCCAGGATGACGCCGCCCGGCTTGGTCTGCCTCACCCAGGTGTAGGGGATACGGCGGACGGCGCAGGTTGCGACCACCCGGTCGTACGGGGCCCGGCGGGGGTGGCCGAGGAGGCCGTCCCCGGTCACTGTCCAGGTCGAGTACCCCGCCGTCTCCAGTGCAGCGTCCGCACGGGCCGCCACATGGGGGTCCACCTCGACCGTCGTCACGTTGTCTTCGCCGAGGCGGTGACACATCAGAGCCGAGGAGTACCCGGTACCCGTGCCGATCTCCAGAACGTGCTGCCCGTCTTCCACGTCCAAGTGCTCAATCATGCTGACGACGGTGACCGGCGTAGTGGACGAGGACGTGGGAACGCCGGTCACCGGCTCGCCGGCCTGGTCGGCGGTGAGGTGGCCGTCGAGCTGCGTGGTCAGGGTCTGATCGCTATAAGCGATCTCCGCCCACTCCGCCGGGTCAGACCCCACTGCGGTAACCGGCCGCCAGCGACCACCGTCCACGGGCAGGAACACCCCGGGGTTGAGGAACAACTCGCGCGGTACAGACTCCACCGCGGCCCGCCACTGCGGGGTTGTGAGGGCGCCGGACTTCTCCAGTCGGTCAGCGAGGGCACGCCGCTGGCATGCGGTATCGGTCATGGGTTGCCTCCTCGTGTCAGCAGATCAGCGAATGCGGCGGACATCTCCAGCCCGGTTTGCTCCTCCAGCCACCCCCACTGACCGTTCGGATTCAGCTCCAGCCACCAGTACTGGCCGGCCCGGTCCAAGGTGAGGTCAAAACTCCCGGACACCAGGCCAAGGTGATCGAGGTAGGCATGGAGTGCTGCGACCATGCAGTTGGGCAGGTGTACCACGGTGTAGGAGTGGCGGGAGTAGTCCCTGCGCCAGTCCAAGAGGCCGGAATCGATGCGTATGGCGAACACTTGCCGGCCAACAATCAGCGCCCGCACGTCGGCGATCTTGTCGACGAGGGCTTGGAAGAGGTGCGGTACCACGCGCACGCTGTCGTCGACCTCGTCCGCTGTGACCGGCTCGGCCCACCCGGTCATGGGGATGCCGTCTCGCTCGTATGGCGTCCACCTCAGGGTCTTATAAATCACCTGACGGTGGGCAGCGATGAACTCCCGGGCTTCACCCGGATCATTGGTCACAAGCGTCGGCGGCACGGTGAGGCCCAGGCGCTGAGCAAGGGCAAGCTGGGCAGGCTTGTAGTCAGCGGCAGCGTTACGAAGCGGATGGTTGACCCATAAGGGCACATCAAGGGCGTAAAGGGTGCCACCGAGGCCGTAGCGGACTTGCGCGGCAGCGAAGCGCGCATCGTCGGATCGTAGGTGCTGGAAATCGGGCCAGGTAGGGCGGCGCCAGTACACCGCCCGAACGTCTTCCAGGCCGGTAGTTCTCGACGGAGTACGGACCTGCCCGGCCACCGGGGCCGGGCAGGTACCGAACCGAGCCGAGACCGTCAGGGCCTCGCCGATATCGGCGGGGTTGAACCTGACCACCGGCACATTGCGCCGGTTGAGTTCGGTGATCACCATGTCAGCGGTGACATCGTCCGCCTCGGTGGCCACCAGGACTGGCCTGTTCTGCGTCACGGCATCAGTCCTGCTCGCTGTCCTGGTCGTGGCCCTGATCAGGTGCCGAGTCCGAGTTTGTGGTCGTGTTGGTTTCGGTACCGGTACTGGAGCCGTGCTTACCCATTTCGACGACCAGGCCGCAGCGGTCACGGAAGACGCCGAGCTGGCTGTCAGCGTCAATGGTCACTGTGGTGTGCAAGCGGCGAATAGTGGTCGGGTACGGTGCGAGCCGACCGGCGCCCCACGGGCGAACGACAACAGGATGCTCACTCATGTGCTGCCTCCTTCTGCGGATGAAGCCTGGCAACGTATTACCCCGCTCAACCTCGGAACAGGGAGGTAGTTGAGCGGGCCCATGCCCTACCTCCCCAGCCGTTTCACGTCGTGCACTTGCTGACCCGCCCGGCCGGCCTCGCCATGAGGCAACCGGCCAGGCGGGTGTTGAACCCTGCCTCCCCGTACAGAATCGAACCCAGCAGGGAGGCAGGAGCTTGATAGCTACCAGAGAGGCGCCCGGTTCCTGCCCCTCCCCGACAGGGGCAGGGAGGGGCAGGAGTCTCGTGGTGGATCAGTTCAGGCAGGCGTTGCACAGGCGCTGTCCGGGTTGCGGAGAGTAGATGTCTCCACCGCACCGCTCGCAGCTACCGATCAACACGGATGCCGGGGGCAGTAACTCGCCCGTCATCACGGCGCCAACCACGCAGTGCCCCGCACCGGTTCGAGCGGGGGCCGACTGCGCTCCGGGAGGTCCACGGCCCGTTCGTGGCCAGTGATCTGGCCGGCGACGACGGCACCGGGGGGGCGGGCCGACGAGCGTAGCGCGGCCCTGTGTCTCCCAGAATCGGCGGTGACCCGTGCTGATGGTGTGCTGGTACTTCCACTTGTCAGCCTCAGCAGGGCCGTCCTTGATGCTGACCTCCCCGCTACAGCCCGGCTCCTGGCATTGAATGGAAAACTCTTCCGAGGTCTGCGGGTCGACCATCGTGGTCCACTCGGCGTAGGCGTAGCGGGCACGGATGCTCATTACCGCCCCTCGCCGGCCGTGAGTCGTGCCGTCGAGTCCGGCCTGCCCAGACCGGCACGGTGGCACGGACACGCGCAGTCGGGGTACGCCATGGTTCCCGGCGGCAGGTCGGGGCCGTCGGCACTCTCGCCCACGCCACGAACTTGGAATGCAGATGCCCGCGCGGGTTTGACCTCCTGGACCAGTAAGACACCGTTCTGGCCGCGCTGAGCCATGAGCAAGCTCAGGGCCTCGCGGGTGCCGCTCCTCTGTCTCACTTCGATTCGCCTGCCCCTCCGTGTGCTGTGTGTCCAGACACGCTAGGAGGGGCACGGCCCAGTGTCGTTGGTACTTTCGAACCCCATGTGGCGAAAGTACTCAGTCTGATCGTTTAGATCGGCAGCCGTACGGAAATGGCCAGGTCACGCATGTCCTGGGTCAACGTTCGGCGCTCCTCAATCACCCGCCCCACGATGTCACGGGCGAACCGCTGGTTCGGCAGCCACTCCGGCGATCGGCGCAAGATGTCCTGCATCTTCTCCACCGCCATTCCGTAGTTACCTGTCTTCGAGTGAGCGTCCGCGACGTCCAGGAGGTGCCTGTTCCAGTTGTTCGACGTGGGTCGGACACGCAGGCGCTGAGACTTGGCTTTGGTGATCTTCTGGACCTTGTCGCCGAGGCGAAGCACCATGTCAGGGCGGTCGATGATCTGTGCGTTCTCGGCAGTCTTGAGCAAGACCGTCAACGGCCCGAAGGTTCGGCCGCTCAGATGCTGAGGGATCTGGTACTCACGCCCAACCGCTTCTCCCGCAGCACGAGCCAGGCGCATGGCGTGTTCGGCTTCCCCTGGACGGTTGTCCCGGACGCAGGCCGCAGATACGCGAAGCAGCATCCACCCCCATAGGGATAGCTCAGTGGGGGTGGCTCGTGAGATCCGTACCGGTTCGGCGTCGTCGGCCCACTTGGTTGCCAGCTCCCGGGCCTCGGCGAGCTTGCCCCTGCGGAGCAGCATCCAGCACAGGTGGTTGACGGTTTCGGTGGCCTGTAGGCGGTCCCGAGTCTCGTCCATTGACCTGTGCAACGCGTCCTCGGCGGCTCCGAACTCCCGGACTTGGATCATCAACCATCCGACCCGCTGAAGCAGTCGCACCCGTACTTCCCGGCCCTCGGGCCCCAGAGCGTCTACGTCTCGCAGAAGGCCCGGCAGAACGCACGCAAGGTCGGAGAAGCGGTCCCCCACATAGAGAGGGACAAGGGCGTCCAGGGCTTCTGTCAGCCCTTCAGGGGTTGGGGGCTCGTCCTCCTCCTCACGGAACCCCGAAGGGGCGTTCAGAGCCTTCTTCACGGCGTCCCAGCGGTCAGCCGTGTCAGGGATTGCCCCCTCCTCATCAGGCTGGCCGACCAAGGTCATGGTGGGTACATGGAGTGCGGCGGCGAACTTGCGCCATGTCTCCATCCGGGAGCTCTCCTGTTCGCCTTGTTCGAGCCGGCGGAGGGTGGAGAGGGAGACACCTGACGCGTCAGCGAGCTCGCGCTGAGTCAGGTCACGTCGCTTGCGTACGGTCTTGAGGCGTTCACCAGCGGTCGTCATAGCACGAGCGTACGCGCTTGGCGAGTGCTCAACACGGCCCGTGCTCGCCGGACTTTTGGCGGCAGCAGATGCACGTGCTGACTACGACTTCGACACCTTCGACAGCCAAGAGCGCGGCCCCGGCCGGCTACCGAAGTGCACCAGACCCTCCCGACTAGAGATCACAGGGGGAGACGGGAGAGGGGCCATCACCAGGGCCCTGAGGGGGCCCTGGGAGGGGGGTATATACCACCCCCCGACATTAAATATGTACCTGTGATCCGAGCCCGCCATCACGGTACAGCCGGAAAATGTAGCCCGGATCACGAAAACCCCGCTTGGTTAGTTCGTTTGTGCGCCCCGAGGCGTCTCGCGGAGCCCGAAAACACCCCTTGAAGGTCCCGGGTCGGCATCTCGGGGAATTTTGCTGCCCCGAATCTCATTTTTGGCTCCACGGCAGGCCGGCACGGCCATGAATTCCTGAAACTTTGATACCCGTACACGGTCGGAAAGAGGCACCCCCGATGGGTCCTTTTCTTTTCTTTCTAAGCATTACACCCGGGTGCTCACACGTGCCCTGACCTGCGGAAACGCAGTTTTTTAGGGGTTTTGGAATGGGTTCTGGATTCGGGGTTCTATTCATGATTGTGACGCGGATCACTATGAATTTGGATTGCTGAGACTCGGGATTGGGATAGAAATGGATCGTGACTTCATTCGCTTGGCGATGAGGGCATGGAATGCGAACCGGCCGGACTGAGTGGCCCGGTCGCTAACTAACTAAGGCTTGTGGCGCTCCCTGATGGGTTGCAGCGCCGAGGGAAACGTAGAGCGCGGTTCGGTCTGGTGCTGAAGCGCACGGATGCCTGTGGGGTGGATATGTCGAAGTGTCGTCGCGTGGTGGCTGGTCTGGTGGCTGCTGTGTTCCTGATGGTGGGTGGTGGCGTGGCGGGGTTCGAGGCGGGTGACTCGGGCAAGCGCGCCGCGGTCGAGCGGGTGTCGGTGGAGTCGTTCAACGAGGGGTTCGATGCGGCGCTGTGCTGGCCGATTCCGGGCAACGACCGCACGGACGGGGGCGGCTGGATCGAGGACGGCGCGGGGAACGTGTGCGGCGAGTTCGAACCCAAGTGACTACGGGGCCGGTTGAGGGGTGACGAGGGGAAGGGGCATTCGATGGACGTCATCTTGGGGGGCGGCCTGATCACGACTCCCGCTCAGAACGCCATAGAGGGGGAAGTGCAGGCGGCCCCGGTGGCGGCGGATGTGTCCGCCGCTGTGCTGGCGGGCATGCCCAGGAACGCGGGCGTGATCTTCCATGAGGCGGCCGACGCGATCATCTACGTAGACCAGTCCCTACTGACCGTTCTGTGGTGGCAGTACGAGCGTCAGCAGTATGAGAAGGAGAGGCTCGGGGATCTCTGGGTCGATCACGACCTCGTTTTCGCGCGCGACGGTTTCAAGCTTCAGCCGGGCGGCATGGCTGGTGGCCCCCAGGATCCCGAGAAGGTGTCGGCACGGTGGCGCACCGTTCGGAATCGGCTCCACCTGCCAGAGCTCTTCCGGCTGCACGACTTGCGAGCCAGCAAGATCAACAATGACCTTGACGCGAAGGAGAACCCCGTCGAGGTGAGCGCGAACGCCCGGCATCACTCCGTGGGCTACACCCTCAGCCGCTACGGTCGGCGCCGCCCGGACAGTGCCAAGAAGCTGGCTGCGTCGAGCGCTGGCCGGATCGGCCTCGCTGGAGCGGCTTCCCTCACCGCTCCCGCACTCGCATCTTCGCTCTGATGCAAGATCCCCATCCGGTCTGGTCACGTGGTTGGTCACGCCGCCGGTCGCGGGAAGTTTCGAATCCTACTGGTCACGCTACTGGTCACGCCGAGCGCTGAGCCAGTCCGGGAAAACAGAAAAACCCCCGCTGAGCAGGGGTTTCGTCTGAACCTACTGGTGTCCGAGGGGGGACTTGAACCCCCACGCCCGATAAAGGGCACTAGCACCTCAAGCTAGCGCGTCTGCCATTCCGCCACCCGGACCAGGTGTTGTCTCCGGCGGGGTGTTCCCCGCGGCGACATGGATAACAATACCAAGGTTTCGGAGTGCCTTTCACCTGGGTATCTAGGCGGGGCATAAGGTCCTTTTATGGGCAATGCGGGGCAAACCTGGACAGCTGAGGCGGCCGGGAGCGGCCGGCGGCGGCCCCGGCCGCTTTCGCCTTTGCGGGAGCACCTGCGGGACACGTTCTGGTTCACGCCCACCGTGGGGCTCCTCGGGGCGGCGGGGCTGGCCGCCGGGGTGCTGGAGGTGGACCGGTACGTCGTCGGGGTCCTCAAGGCGGACGGGGACTACGGGGCCGTCGAGTCTCTGATCGGGATCGCCGACGACACCAAGACGATCATCACGACCGTCGGCTCGGCGATGCTGACCTTCATCGGCGTGGTGTTCTCGATCTCCCTGGTCGCGCTCCAGATGGCCAGCGGGCAGTTCTCCCCGCGCGTGGTGCGGCTGTACGTGCGCAGCCGGATCACCAAGTGCACGTTCGCCGTCTTCCTGGCGACCTTCCTGTTCGCCCTGCTGGTGCAGGCGTCGTACGAGGGGGACGAGAATCCGCGCACGGTCTCCACCGTCCCGGTGTTCTCCAGCATCGTGTGCGTCCTGCTGGTGCTCGTGAGCCTCGGGCTGTTCATCGCGTACGTGAACTCCACGCTGCGGCTGATGCGGGTGAGCCACGTGATCGACCGGATCACGCGGGAGTCGTTCCGGGTGCTGGGCCGGTACGGCGTTCCCGACGACGAGCGGCCGGCGCTGGCCGGGGCCGGCGCGGAGGTCGTGCACACGGGGCGGGCCGGGGTGCTGCGCGACGTGCACATCGCGCGGCTGGTGCGGGTGGCGCGGCGGCACGGGGTCGTGCTGCGGCTGATCCCGCGGATCGGGGACTTCGTGGTGCCGGGGACGCCGGTGTTCGCGGTGCACGGTGGGGCCGCGCCGCCGCCGCGGGCGCTGCGGTACACGGTGTCCGTCGGCGTGGAGCGCACCTTCCACCAGGATCCGGGGTTCGGGCTGCGGCAGCTGTCCGACATCGCCCAGCGGGCCCTGTCGCCCGCCGTGAACGACCCGACGACGGCCGTGCAGTGCCTGGACCGGATCACCCAGTTCCTCGCGGCGCTCGCCCGGCGGCCGCTCGGGGCGCTGCACCACTGCGACCGCCGGGGCGCGGTGCGGCTGGTGCAGGACGTGCCCGGCTGGGCGGACCTGGTCGACCTGGGATTCGCGGAGATCCGCGGCTGCGCGACCGGCAGCCCGCAGGTGACCCGGCGGCTGGCGGCGGCCCTGGACGACCTCTGGCACCTGACCCCCGCGGGCCGGCGTCCGCCGCTGGAACGGCACCGGGCGCTGCTCGCCGATGCCGTGACGCGGGCGGTGCCGGACGCGGCGGACCGGGAGTTCGCCTTGCTGCCGGACCGGCAGGGGATCGGTTAGCGCGCGGGCAGGTCGCGACGCCCGGCGAACTCCCCCGCCCGTCGGCAAGCCCCACCCGTCGGCACCCCGTCGACAAGCCCCCGCCCGTCGGCAAGCTCGGGCCCAGGGACAATGAGGAGGTCAGGAACCCCACGATCACCGGGACGGTCAGCTCATGGGACGGGTCACCGCACGCCGCCGCGTCATCCGCATCCGGGACGGGGTCGTCGGCGCCCGTCCGGACACACTGGTGACCGAGGAGCCGATGGAGATCCGGCTGAACGGCAAGCCGCTCGCCATCACCATGCGCACGCCGGGCGACGACTTCGCGCTCGCGGCCGGGTTCCTCGTCAGCGAGGGCGTGCTGGCCGGCGCCGACGAGATCGCCAACATCGTCTACTGCGCGGGCGCGACGGACGACGGATCCAACACGTACAACGTCGTCGACGTCCGGCTCGCGCCCGGCGTCCCCGTTCCCGACATCACCCTGGAGCGCAACGTCTACACGACGTCCTCGTGCGGGCTGTGCGGGAAGGCGAGCCTGGACGCCGTGCGGACCACCGCACGCCACGCCCTCTCGGACGGCCCGGCGGCCCCGATGCGGCTCGAACCCGCCCTGCTGGCCGCCCTCCCCGGCCGGCTGCGGGAGGCGCAGCGCGTCTTCGACCGTACGGGCGGGCTGCACGCGGCCGCGTTGTTCACCGCGGACGGCGAGCTGCTGGACGTGCGCGAGGACGTGGGGCGGCACAACGCCGTCGACAAGCTCGTCGGCCGGGCTCTCCAGCAGGGGATGCTGCCGCTGGCGGGGTCCGTGCTGCTGGTCTCCGGGCGGGCCTCGTTCGAGCTGGCGCAGAAGGCGGTGATGGCCGGGATCCCCGTACTCGCGGCGGTGTCGGCGCCGTCGTCGCTGGCGGTGGACCTGGCCGCGGAGACGGGGCTGACGCTGGTGGGCTTCCTGCGCGGGGCGTCGATGAACGTGTACGCGGGCGAGCAGCGGATCGTCCTGGAGCAGGAGCCGGAGCAGGAACAAGAGCCGGAGCCGGAGTCGGAGCAGGCGGCGGCCACCGGCTGACGCCCGGGCCCCCGCGGCGGCTTCAGACCACCGGTCCTTCCTCCCGCTCCTCCGCCACGCGCGCGAGCAGCGCGACGAACTGTTCCCGCTCGGCGGGCGTGAGCGCGGCGAGCAGCGCCCGGTTGGCCTCGTCGCCCAGGAGCGCGAGCCGCTCCAGGCAGCTGCGGCCCTCGGCGGTGAGGGCGATGACGTTCTTGCGGCGGTCGTGAGGGTCGGGGGTGCGGGTGACGAGCAGTGCCCGCTGGAGGTCGTTGAGGATGCCGACCATGTCCTTGGGGTCGAATCCGGTCTCGCGGCCCAGGGCCGCCTGGGCGACGGGGCCGATGTCGGCGACGGCCGCCAGGACGGCGTGGTGCGGCATGCGCAGGCCTTCGTGGGCGAACGCCTCGCCGAGCAGGCGGCGGCCGCGCCCGGCGGCGCGGTTGAGGAGCCAGCTGGGGAGGGCGCGGATGCGGTCGAGCGCGGGCTCGTCGGGTTCGGAGGGCTCTGTCATGGTGCGACCCTACCGAAATATCCATTGGGACTCCCAACAAAAAACGTTGGACACCCCAATGAAGATGAGTCTATCGTTGGGGCTCCCAACGACATCCGTTGGGACCGCCAACGACACCCGGAGGTGCGCCCCATGCGCCGTGTCCGCTATCACCAGAACGGTGGCCCCGAGGTCCTGCGCCTGGAGGAGACCGACGTCCCCCGCCCCGGCCCCGGCGAGCTGCTCATCCGCACCGAGGCCGTCGGCGTCACCCTCCCCGTCGTGCGGAAGGTGCGCGGCGGCGGCCTCCCGCTGCCCGCGAGCCTGGGCGGCGAGGTCGCCGGGGAGGTCGTGGCGACCGGCCCGGACGTGACCGGCTTCGCCGTCGGCGACCGCGTCACCGGCATCTGCTTCGCCGACGGCTACGCCGACTACTCCCTCCTGCACACCACGATGACGTCGCCCGTACCCGGCGGCGCGACCGTCACGGACGCCGTCGCGCTCGTCCGCTGCGGCCTGGTGGCCCGCGGGGCGTACGCGGCGGCCCGCCCGGCCCCCGGCGAGTCCGTCCTGGTGACAGGCGCGGCCAGCGCCGCGGGCCACCTCGCCGTGCAGCTCGCCAAGGAGCTCGGCGGCGGCCGCGTCGTGGCAGCTGTCAGCTCCGTGGCAGCCGACGCCAAGGCCGCCTTCCTGCGCAACCTGGGCGCGGACCACGTCATCACCTACGACGAGCTCGCCCGCGAGCCCGCGGACCGCTGGGGCGGCCCGGTCGACATCGTCCTGGACGCGGTCGGCGGCGAGCTCCTCTCCCCCGCCGTCGCCGCGCTCGCACCCGGCGGCCGGCTCGTCGCGTACAGCTCGGGCGGCGGGACGATCGAGGCGTACGACCTGCTCGCCGGCGCGAAGTCCGTGACCGGCTTCCAGATGGCGCACATCGCCCGCAACCACCCGGAGCTGATGGAGCGGTGGCGGCTGGAGCTGTGGGAGCTGTTCGCCGCCGGGCGGCTGCGGCCGCGCGTCCACGCCGAGCTGCCGCTGGAGGACGCCGCGAAGGCACACGGGATCATCGAGTCGCGCCTCAACCTGGGCAAGGTCATCCTGCGGCCGGCGTGAACCCGCGCAAGGCCCCGTACGCGAAGCCGCACGCGAACCGGCACGTGACCCCGTACGCGAACCCGCACACGAACCCGCGCCCCGTTCGCGAACCCGTACGAGACCCCGTCCGCGAACCCGTACACAGACCCGTACGGAAGCCCGGATGTGAACACGTATGGGCTCATCGGCCGAGTCCGGCTTGTGTGACAGTCGTACGACATCTACGTTCGGCCTCATGGCGCCGATGCACGTCCGCACCGCTCCCGCCGTCCCCCGAAACCCCGTCAGGAAGGCCTTCGCCGCAGCCGCGTTGGCGGGCCTGACCGGCTCCCTCTTCCCCCTCCTCGCGCCGCTCCCGGCCCGTGCCACGGACACCGGGTTCGAGGAGCAGGTCCTCTTCAGGGCGGGCCGGGAAGGGCCGGGCACCGACGCGTACGCCTGCTTCCGCATCCCCGCGCTGGTCACCACCGTCCGCGGCACCGTCCTCGCGTTCGCCGAGGGCCGCAAGGGCAACTGCGGCGACGCCACCGACATCGACGTCGTCGTCAAGCGCTCCGCCGACGGGGGCCGCACGTGGGGTCCGCTGGAGGTGGTCGACGAGGGGCGCGGCGACACCCACGGCAACCCCGCGCCCGTCGTGGACCGGCGCAGCGGCCGGATCACGCTCCTCACGACGTACAACCGGGGCCGCCCGGACGCCGGCAACTGCGACGTGCCGTGCGACCGCACGCCCTACGTGCAGTACAGCGGCGACGACGGCGCCCACTGGTCGGAGCCGGAGGACCTGACGCGGGAGCTGCGCCCGCCCGGCTGGAACTCCTGGTACGCCACCGGCCCGGGCCACGGCATCCAGCTCGCGCACGGCCCGCACCGCGGCCGCCTTGTCGTCGGCCTCAACGCCGAGAGCCACGACGGCACCCACGGCACCCGTGGGCACGCCAACCACGCGGCGCTCGCCCTCAGCGACGACGGGGGCGCGCACTGGCGGCTCGGGGCGGTGGACACCCATGCGGCCGCCCCGGACGGCACGTACGCGCAGAAGCCGTCCGAGCTGACGGTCGCCGAGCGGGCCGACGGCACGGTGTACGCGGGCGGGCGTGAGCAGGACGGCACGGAGCTCGGCAACCGCGACTTCGCCGTCAGCCCGGACGGGGGCGCGGCGTTCGCCGGGCCGTTCCGGGCCGTCCCGGACCTCTACACGCCCATGGTGCAGGGGTCCGTGGCCGTGCTGCGCCCCGGGCGCTGGCTGTTCGCGTCGCCCGCCGACCCCGACCGGCGGCGCTCGATGACGATCCGTTCCTCGTACGACGAGGGGCGCACGTGGGAGGGTGTGGAGCAGGGCAGGCTCGTCACCGCCGACTGGGCGGGCTACTCGGACATGGCCGTGGTGGAAGACAGCAACCGCGATGGTGGCGGCGGCGACCGGGGTACGGCCGGGCTGCTGTACGAGGCGGGCCGGGGCAACGCGCGGGACGAGATCCGGTTCGCCCGCTTCACCGAGGAGTGGCTGGGCGCTCGCTCCGGGCCGCCGCCCACGACGCCGGACCGGGCGCCGGGCGCGCGGGACGCGTACGTCCTGGGAGGTCCGCACCCGGTCCGGGGCCGCTCCGGCGGGGGTCTCGCCTTCGACGGGGTGGACGACGCGGTGCGGCTGCCCTACCGGGCCTCCCTTCCGCTGGGGGCACGGGACTTCACCGCGGCGCTGTGGTTCCGGTCCCGGCCCCGGTCCGCGACTCCCCGGCCTGCGGCCCCGCTGCCTGCGACTGCCCGGCCCGCGACTCCTCGGCCCGCGACTCCCCGGTCGCCGTCCACCACCACCGCCGCCGCCGTGCCGCCCGAGCAGCCGCTGCTGTGGATGGGCGGGATGGGCGGCGCGCCCCAGGTGGCGCTGCGGGTGGCGCCCGGTGGGCGAGTCATCGGGCAGGTGACGGCGGTCGCCGGGGCGGGGCCGGCCCGTACGGCGGTCGTCCGGTCGGCCGCGTACGGGGACGGGCTGTGGCACCGGGTCGTACTGCGGCGCGGCGGCGGGAGGATCGTCCTCGCCGTGGACGGGGCCGCTTCCTCGGTGCCGGACGTGCCGGGGGCGGTGAGCCGGAACTCGACGTTCGGGGTGCACCTGGGGCAGCGTCCGGACGGCCGGTCGTGGCTGGCCGGGGAGCTGGACGACGTACGGGTGTACGGGCGGGCGCTGACGGACGGCGAGGTGGCGCGGCTGGGGCGGCCGGACGGGCCGGGGAAGCCGGGGCGGCTGCGGCTGCCGGTACGGCCCGGGGGGCCGGATCCGGCGCGCGATCTGCTGCTCTGGCTGCCGCTGGACCGCATCGACCGTGCCGCCCGCGTCGACCTCACCCCCGACCAGACAGGCCGTACAGGCCGTACAGACCACACGGACCGTACAGACCGCACAGGCCGCGTTCAGGCCGCCCGGGAGAGGGACGGCGCGGCCGGGCCGGGCTGCGGCGCCGCCTCGCGCCCGTAGCGCTTCGCGAGGACCGCGCCGACCATCAGCTGCATCTGGTGGAAGAGCATCAGCGGCAGCACGGCCAGGCTCGCCTGGGCCCCGAAGAGGACGCCCGCCATGGGCAGGCCGGCCGCCAGGCTCTTCTTCGAGCCGCAGAAGACGATGGCCAGCCGGTCCTCGCGGCCGAAGCCGAGCCACCGCGAGCCGTACGTGGTGACCGTCAGCATGAGGCCCAGCAGGACGGCCTCCACGCCCAGCAGGGCCAGCAGCCGCAGCGGGGTGACCTCGTGCCAGATGCCGCGGACCATGCCCGCGCTGAAGGCCGAGTAGACGACCAGGAGGATCGAGCCGCGGTCCACGTAGCCGAGGACCTTCTTGTGCCGGGTGAGGAAGCCGCCCACACGGCGGCGCAGCAACTGGCCCGCGAGGAACGGCACGAGGAGTTGCAGCACGATCGACAGCAGGGAGCGGGCCGAGAAACCGCCGCCGCTGTTGCCGAGGAGGAGGGCCGCGAGGAGGGGAGTGAAGGCGATTCCCACAATGCTGGAGAACGAGCCCGCGCACACCGCCGCCGCCACGTTGCCGCGCGCCATGGAGGTGAAGGCGATCGACGACTGGATCGTCGAGGGCACCAGGCACAGGAACAGCAGCCCGGAGTGCAGCTGCGGGGTCAGGACGACGGGGACGAGGCCGCGGGCGGCGAGGCCGAGGAGCGGGAACAGCACGAACGTGCAGCCGAGGACCGTCAGGTGCAGCCGCCAGTGGCGCAGGCCGTCCAGGGCCTCGCGGGTGGAGAGACGGGCGCCGTAGAGGAAGAACAGGAGCGCCACGGCGCCGGTGGAGGCGCCGCCGGCGACGGTCGCCGCCTGGCCTCTGGCGGGCAGGAGGGCGGCGAGGGCGACGGTGCCCAGGAGGGCCGCTATGTAGGGGTCGACGGGGAGGCGGAAGCGGAAGCGCGACGGCATGGGCCCAGCCTGGTGTCCGGACCGCCTATGCGGAACCCCGTTTGCCGCTCTGACTGTCATCACGGATCGCGATGAGCGGCGATGAGCGGCCTACGCTGGTGCCGTGTTCGATCCCGTGCAGCTCCGTACGTTCCTGGCCGTCGCGCAGACGCTGAGCTTCACCCGGGCCGCCGGCCGCCTGGGGGTCCGGCAGTCGACGGTGAGCCAGCAGGTCCGCCGGCTGGAGGCCGCGGCCGGCCGGCAGCTGTTCGTACGCGATACGCACAGCGTGCGGCTGACCGAGGACGGCGAGGCGATGCTGGGCTTCGCCCGCACGATCCTGGAGGCGAACGAGCGGGCCGCCCACTGGTTCGCGGGCACGCGGCTGCGCGGGCGGCTGCGGTTCGGGGCGTCGGAGGACTTCGTCCTCACCCGGCTCCCCGAAGTCCTGGAGGGCTTCCGCCGCGAGCACCCCGAGGTCGACCTGGAGCTGACCGTCGACCTGTCGGAGACGTTGCAGAAGCGGCTGGCCGCGGGGCGGCTGGACCTCGTCCTCGCCAAGCGCCGGCCCGATGAGCCGCACGGGCGGCTCGTGTGGCGGGACCGGCTGGTGTGGATC
Source organism: Streptomyces klenkii (assembly GCF_003626645.1). Classification (GTDB taxonomy): domain Bacteria; phylum Actinomycetota; class Actinomycetes; order Streptomycetales; family Streptomycetaceae; genus Streptomyces; species Streptomyces klenkii. The sequence continues at coordinate 15,286 of NZ_RBAM01000039.1, forward strand.
GGCGGCGAACGGCTCCGCCTGGACCCGCAGCGGCCGCTCCCGCTGATCGCGTTCCCGCCGCCCGCGGTGACCCGGGCGCGGGCCTTGGAGGTGCTGGAGCGCAGCGGCCGGTCCTGGCGGGTGGTCTGCACGAGCGGCAGCCTCAGCGGCCTGGTGGCCGCGGCACGCGCGGGCCTCGGCGTCATGGCCCACACCCTGGGCATGATCCCGCCGGGCCTGACCCGCCTCGCCCCCGGCCCCGGCCTGCCGGAACTCGGCGGCGTCGACGTGGTCCTCCTCCACGGCGCCGCACCGGGAAGCGCGGCGCGGGGGGCGGCGGAGGCCCTGGCCCGGGCGGTCCTGGAGGCGGGCGACCGCCTCCACGCGTAGGGCTGCGCCCGCTCACCAGGACTTTCGGCCGGGCCCGCCACGGGCCGCCTCCGGCGCGGGGGATGCCGGCCCGGCGGCCGCCCGGCAACGCCGCGTGGGCTTGCGCGGAGCGCCCGCGGCCGGCTCGGCACCGCCGAATACCTCGCAGGGGG
>NZ_RBAM01000040.1 GCF_003626645.1 Streptomyces klenkii
CAGCCGCTGGAACTGCCGTGGGCGAAGCCCGGTGAACACCTCGACGAACTCACGACGCTGAGCGGAGACCACCTGCACGACCAGACCAACGCAGACCAACCAACACGGTTACGAGAAGATCTTTAGCGACCTCGTGGTGTAGACCCCCGTCCGGTGTTACCAGCACCCTTCGGGGGTCGCTTCGTTTTCGGCACGAAGCAACCTGTTGCGGGCACCGTACCCCATGCACGAACGCCTGTGCACGGGAAGGATGTTGGGATTTGCTGGACCTGATCGCTGTGTAAGCGGGGAAAGCCAGCCTTGGCGTGGCGGTGCGTCAAGTTGGCGCAAGACTCGGTCACGGTGATTCTGGTGGCCGGGTACCGGTCAGCTGCTGGGCTCGTGTGGTGAGCGGTTCCGCGAGTTCGGGGTACCAGCCCCGGGCGACGGCCTGCAGCATCTCCGCGAGCGCGCATAGCTCTCCAATGCGCCCGGCCTCGGTGTCGAGGACGTCGTCGAAGAGGCTGCGGATCCGGTCGGCAACGGCGGGGACGGCGAGGCTGCAGGCGTGCAGGAGGCCGGCGTCGAAGCCGACCGGCACGCGGCCCCAGCGTTCCCAGTCCAGGAGGGTGAGCGGCGGGCCGGTGATGTTGGCCCATTGCAGGTCGCCGTGCCCGGTTGTCCGTTCGATCGTGTCCGGTGCGGGGATTCCGAGGTAGTGGGGGAAGGCGCGCGCGGCCCAGGTGTCGCGGACCGTGATGCGCATGCCTGCCTCGGAGGCGGCGAGGAGGCCGAGGGCCTGGCGCAGGTTGGTCCACCAGTGTTCGGGCAGGCCGGGGTCGGTGGTGAGGTCGCAGCGGCCGGGCGAGATGACCGGCACGGTGACCAGGTCACTCAGCTCCGCCTCATAGGTGTAGCCGCCGGACACCCACGCTGCAGTGCCGTGCAGGCGCGGGCGTGGCACTGCGGCGGGCAGCAGTTGTTCGGCGCCGGCCGCCCCTTCGCCCGGTGCGCGGCGCAGGGTGCCGCCGGGGGTGCTGGAGTCGATGCGCAGCCAGCGATCCCCGGCGGGGCTGCCGATGGTGCAGCCCTGCCAGCCCCAGGACAGCGGGCCGGACGGCATCACGCCCAGGCGGCGGGCCCCTTCGGCGAGGGCGGCCGCCATGCGGGCCCGGGTTGCGTCATCGGGCGGCGCATACATCGAGGACCTCCTTAAGCCGGGAAGTCTCCAACGGTAGGGCGACTGCGCGGGAGGCCTCGGCCCAGTGCGGTGAACTGCTGGCGGAGAGCAGGATGGTGTCGAGGCTGGGCGTTGACGCGGCGACCAGCAGGCAGGCGGCCGCTGGCGAGAGCCCAGGGCGGATGAGGTCGACCAGTTCCGGGGTAAGCAGGTCCGGGAGCGCGCCGCTGTGAAGCGGCGCCGAGGCGAAGGTCGTCAGCCCGGCGGCGCGGGCCTGCACCAGCGGCCCGCGGCCGTCGAGGGCCTGCCGGATCGGTGTGTCCTTGACCAGGCTCACCGGTATCTGCAGCGCCATCAGGTGGTGCCGGTCCTGCCCCGCGGCATACCGGGCCAGCGCGAGCAGGTCCCGCACGGCGAATGCTCCGGACTCGATTCCCGACCACGTGGCGATGCCGTACCCGCCGATTCTCTCGGCGTGGGCGAGTTCTTCCAGGACGACGAACGCCTCCCACATCTGGCGCATCCGGGCGTTGGCCTGGTGCGGCGCTGCGTGCTCCGGGTTGTGCAGGAAGACGATGTCAGCCCGGCCGAGTTCGACGAGGGACTGCTCGACCTGCCAGCGCACGAACCGCGGAGCGAGACAGTGCCCGGCCCGCGTCTGCTCTTCCTCCAGCACTCCGGCCGCTACCGCGGCGCGGCCCTGCTGCGGGGTGAAGAACCCGGTTTTGGTCGCGATCTTCACCTGCGGGTGGTCGGCGAGCACTGGCCCGAGCGCGGCATGGGCCCGGCCGCCCTGGTAGTTGGGGGCGGTGTCCACCCACGCGGCGCCGGCGGCGCACGCGGTGCGCGCCGCTGCTTCGGCGTCGCGCACCTTGTAGGTGCCCAGCCCGAGGACCGCGCTCACCGGCCGCCCCCTGTGATGACCGCGGCCTGGCCCTGCACGAGTACGGTGACGATCTCGGCGACCGCCTCGACGGGCAAGCCGGCCCGGTCGGCAAGGTCCCCGAGCGCGATGGGCACGCCGGGCATCAAGGCCTGCAGCACGGGCCGCACCGGGAGGGCGAACTCCCACTCACCGCCCGCCCCGCGCAGGGTCACCGATGCGGCGCTGCCGGTGTCGAGGCGTGCCCGCGGGCACGCCAGCGTGACCGTGACCTCCGCCTCCGCGGGCACGTTGGTGATGTGAGGCAGGCTGGTGTGCGGGTATCCGGGGTGGGTGACGTCGACGGAGGCCGCCCAGCGCTCGACGAGGCCGGCGTCGAGCTCCGCCAGCAGCTCCGTGCGCAGCCGGGCGACGTAGGCGTTCTGCTCGCCGGGGCTGGCGAACCGGGGGGCGTCCTGGCGCAGGAGAAGCCGGGCGCGCATCTGGTCCACCAGCCAGTGCAGGAGGTCGGCGCCGGTGCTCGGGCCGGTCAGCCCGAACGTCAGGTGCAGGCTCTGCTCGCCGGTGTCGGCGGCGACGCAGTGCCACCAGCCCCGGGGCAGATACAGCAGGTCGCCGTCGGTCAGCACGATCTCGGCGAGCGGCTCGCCCCGCGGCTCCTGCGGAAAATCCACATCGACCCAGCCGGGAGCTTCCCGGGTCGGCCCGTAGATCTGCCAGCGCTTGGCTCCGCGGAGCTGGCAGGCGATGACCGCGTGGTCGTCCCAGTGGACACCGAACCCGGGCTCCGGGGTTAGCGAGGCGTACAGGTTGACCTGGACCGTGGTGCGTACGAACCGTTCCAGGGCGGCCGAGGCCGCCGCGAGGGGCGGGTGCATCTCGTGCACGGAGTCCAGGACGAGGGAAGCGCCCTCGGCGAGCCGGGCGTGTACCTCGGCCGGCTGGAGATGGTGCCAGGAGGCGCTCCTCCTATTGGTGACCGTGGTCGCGTACCGGTCAGGGTCGACCAGGTCGCCGCCGGCGGACAGCCGCAGCCGGGGCGGCTGCAGACGGTGGGTGGTCAGCAGGGTGTTGAGGGTGTCCCAGGTCAGCAGGGAGTCGAAGGCGCCGGCCGGGCCTCGGGATACGTGGTGGGTGCGGGAAAACGTCTGGGCGAGGAACTCGTCCCCGCCCAGCCGCTCCGCCCACGAAAGGGCGCTATTCATCGGATGTGCCAGTCTCCTTAGGTGTCGTTGCCGTCCGTGCGGCCGCCCGTGTTGTCGGACGGCTGGTCGGCCCGGGAGCGGGCCGCGGCGATGCGCCGGGCGGCGATCAGCAGACCCGGGCCCGGGTTCGGGGCGGGTGTGGTGATGTCGGGCACAGCAACCTCCTCGGTACGGGAGAAGAAGGCCTTCTCCGTGGTGCCCCCGCCCGCGGCCGCGGGCGGGGAAGTCTGCGGGGTTCTACGGCTCGCCGTCGTCTGCGGCATCCGGGGCCGAGGCCTGCGGTTCGGGGGCCGGGAAGGCGTGCAGGAACTGGTCGGCGTGCGGGCGGAGCACGACGGCCGGCCCCGCGAGCCCGAGAACGAGCAGAACGAGCACGGCCCGCGCCGAGTGATCGGTGATCCCGGTACTCACCGGCTCCCCCCGGCGCGCTGGCCCCGGGCTACCTGCTGTGCGTCGAGGACGAGGTCGAGGAGCGTCCGGCAGCTGCGGGCGAGGTCGGCCATCCACACCGACGCGTTCAGCGGGTACGTGTACGGCGAGGGCCGCTCGTAGGTCAGACGGCGTTGCAGGGCGTCGAAGTCCGCGGCGAGCATGCCGTCGTAGGGCGAGCCGTCCGGCCGCAGGACGCGGTACTTGGCCTCGGCGGCCGGCAGCAGCAGCCGGACGTGCCCGGCCAGATCCGTCATGGTGTCGCTGGTCTGGTGGGGGTCCACGCGGGTGCCTTCGACCGTCGGACGGAGCGCTTCACGGATCGTCTGCCGGATCCGCTCGACGTCGATCGGCACCCGGCCCTCGGGTCCGTCCACGTGAGCGACGTAGTGACCGGCTGGTGTAGCCGCAGGGGCGGGGGTGGTGGTCATCTACCCAGCTCTCCGGATCTGAAAGGGGGCAGCGGGCCGCCGGGCCATCTCCACCGGCGACCCGCTGCGCGAGGGGAGGTGCATGCAGTAGGCAACCCCCGAAAGCCCCTCAGCGCCCCTACCGAAGCAAGGCCTTCTGTCCGGACGACCCCTATCGAATTGACCCACCCTTTACCTAGCTCCGGGCGGCCCCGCGCCTTACCGTGGGGAACCGTGAACACCCGGAGGCGCAACGCTTTGTTGGTCGCGTGGATGAAGGACCGGGGCCTGAGCGCCGCGACCCTGGCCAAGGCACTCAACGTTCAGATCGGTGCCATCCGCGGCCGGGAGGGAAGACTGACCGAGGGAACGATCCGCAAATGGCGCTCCGGGGAGACCACGTGGCCCCGGGCGCTTCAGCGTCTGGCCCTCACCCAGGTCAGCGGCCTGAGCGCCGAGGCCCTAGGTTTCATACACCCGTCCGCACGCTCGGAGGAGCCCGTGCATCGCCGCGCATTCCTCACCTGCGCCACCGCCGCGACCACCGCACTGGTCACCACCACGCCCGCCGCTGCGGCAGGGCGCTGGCGCACTGGCACCACCGATGTGCAGCGCCTGCGCGAGACGCTGCACCAGCTCACCCGGACCGACCAGACCCAAGGCGGCATGACCCTCGAACGGGCCGCGGAGGCGATCTCCCACACGGCCACCGCCGCCGTCAACGCCGGCGGGTGCAGCGACCGCACGGGGCGCGCGCTCTACGCCGTCGCCGCCGACGCCGAGGCCGCCAGCGCCTGGTACGCCCTCGACGGCCACCGCACCACCTCAGCCGCCCAGCACATCGACGCCGCCACACGCCTCGCCGCACTCTCCCGAGACCCCTACGCACTCCTCCACGCCTGGAACAGCCAGGTCCACTACGCGCTGACCACCGGGCGCCGCGCCGACGCCATGGCCGCTGCCGAGAAGCTCAGCTCCCTGCACGCAGTCCGCCGGGACCCGCTGTGCCGCTCCCTGGCGCACGCGCGGATCGGCACCGCCGCCGCCCTGCTCACCGACCGCCGACGCGCCGAAGCTGCCTTCGACCGCGCCCACGAGACCCTCACCGCCACCCAGTCCATTCCTCGGCCTCGCTGGCTCGGCTTCTACGGCACAGCCGATCTCTACTCCCTCCACGGCAAAGCGCTACGCGTGCTGGGCAGGCCTCAGCACGCCGAGGCCCACGCCCACGCCGCTCTCTCCGCTGTCCGCGCCGGCTACACCCGCGACCGCGCCCTCTACCGCGTCCACCTGGCCGAGGCACAACTCGCCCAAGGCGAGCGGGACGCCGCCGCCGACACCATCCGCCAAGCCACCGAACTGGCCGCCGACCTCCCCGGCAGCGCCCGCGTCCACACCGCCCTCCACCGCCTCGCCCAGACCATGGAAGCCACCCGATGAAGACCGCCGACCGGTTCACCCGGACACCGCTCACCGCGGAGACCATCGACGCCATCCTCGCCGTCTACGTCGACGCCCGCGCCGAACTCCAGCACCTGGAGCACTACCAACCCCCGCGCATGCGCAAGCAACTGGAGCGCCACGCGAAGCGGCCCGGTTGCCTGGCCGCGCTCGCGTGGGCCGGCAAAGACCCCGTCGGCTACGCCTACGGCTGCCCACTCGGCGAGGAGAACACGTGGTGGCCCCGGGTCTACCCGCCCCCCTCAGCAGACCTCACCCGCGAGGATGGACAGCGGACTTTCCGACTCGACGAAATCGCCGTCCGAACCTCCTGGCGCGGCACAGGAACCGCCCGCAAGGTCCATGACCACCTGCTAGCCGACTGGACAGGACGGGCAACCCTCATGGTCAACCCGCTCGCCGGGGGCGGGAAGGTCCAGGCCGTCTACGAACGATGGGGGTACGTGCCCGTCGGACACGCCCAGCCCCAGGACACCGCCCCCGTCCTGACAGTCATGATCCGCCCCTCTCAGCCAAGCTGATGCCGCCTCCCCGCTACGGCCGGGCAAGGAACTGCCCGTCGTCGAACGCCCTCAATAGTTAGCTGGGCCGCGCCGCGTGCGGAATGTCTTCGTGGGCGAGAGCGGCGTAGAGGTCGCCGACTCCGGGGGCGAGGACGTGGATGCAGACGCGGCTGCCGAGGGCGGGTGTAGCGGCGCAGTCGACCGGGACATCGGGGGTTGGGTGACCACCGTCGCTGTCTGCGTCGGTGGCGGTGATCAAGAGCAGTAGAGCAGTGAGCGCGGCGCGGTGTTCGCCGGGGGTGGCGACTCGTACGAAGGGGCTGAGGGCTTCGGCGAGGCCGGCGCTGACATGGGTGATGCGGCGTCGGCCGCCGTGGGAGATGACAGGGGAGGGCAGGGCCACCCTGATGCTGCGGGAGTGGGTGGACGCCGCCTGGCTCCTCGGCGCCCCGCTGCTGGCTGCCGCCGTGGCCAGCGCCTGGTGGGCCGGTCCCTCGTGGGTCGGGCTCGCCGCAGTCGGTGTCCTGCTGCACGGTCCCATCACTACCGCCCGGCTGCTCGCCCTGGCACCGGCCCTGCACCGCAGCGTCATTCCACCCGCCACGACCAGGCCACCACGGCGTTCTACCGCAACACGGCCAATCGCGCTCGTCGCGGCCAGCCCCCTGCAGCCCTTCATTCGGCTGGCCGGACCCTGGCGGCTGATCTGGGCCAAGGCCACCGGGCGCCACCCTGGCTTCGGTAAGACTGAACGCTGAACACCCCGATAGCCCAGAACCCGGTCACACGTGGGAGGCCCCGTGGCTGAAACCGTCACCGCGACCGTCCGCAACGCGGCCAAGGCCGTCGTCCTTCACGACGGCCGCGTTCTGCTCCAGCGCGCCCGCTGGGAGGGCCAGGACTGTTACTTCCTGCCCGGCGGCGGCCAGCACCCCGGCGAGAGCCTCGGCACCACGGTCCGCCGCGAGGTCCTTGAGGAGACTGGCCTGGACGTCACACCCGAGCGTCTGCTGTGGCTGCGCGAGTACATCGGCGCCAACCACGGCGGCGCCCCGGAAGACCACCGGGTCGAAGCAATCTTCCTGTGCCGGCCCGAGGGCGACCCGGACAAGCTCGGCGGCCACGCCGAAGACGACGTGCAGACCGGCCTGCAATGGGTGGAGCTGGAGAAAGTGCCCGGCCTCAACCTGCTGCCCCACGGCCTGCGCACCCTGATCGCCGACCTCACCCATGGTGAGTCCCCCACCCGCTACCTCGGCGACATCGCCTGACGCCGTGGGGAGGATCGACGGCCGCGTCCCTGAGGGCGCCACTGAAATCACCACCGGTCAGGCCAACCGCGTCTGGTACGTCGGCGGACGCGAGCCGTACGTCCTCAAGCACTGCAGCGACCCGGCCCGCGCCGCCAACGACGCCGCCGCCCTCGCTCTCCGTCAGGTCCCCGCGTTCTGGTAGTTGGGGGCGGGGTCATCGACGGGGGCGAGCCAGCGGTAGCCGTACTGCATCATCACCGTCAGCCGGGGGTGGCCGGAGGCGTTGAGACCGCCCGTATGCCAAGGTGCGGTTCTCGAATAGAAGCGCGTCGAAGGGGCCGACGTCGGGGGTGATCGCGCTGGGCAGGTCGATGGCTCCGGCCGGGACGGTCACAGGTCCGGTGTCGGTGCGGCTGCCGGGGAGGGCCATGGTCACGCCAGCGTCGGAGGTGAGGTCGCTGAGGAAGTAAGCGGTCTTACCCACGGGCACAGCCGCCCGGTGGGCTCGGTCCGACACGCCGGTGTGGTCGTGGCCTGCTGACAGCCAGGGACCGGCAGGTGTGGGAGCGGGCGCAGGTTCTCGGGCAGCCCAAACACCGGGCGTTGGCGCGCGTGCGCGACGCCCAACTGCAGGTCCTGGCCGTGATCGGCGCCGGTCACAACCGGCGCCCCACCCCCGTGGCGGCGGTTCTCATCGCCGATCATCTGCGGTGCCTGCCACCCTGGCCACCACCAAGAACGAACGGCATGCCGACGTTGAAAAGCTCCTCGCCGACCCCCTGTCTGCCCTGGTGCCGCTGCCAGCGGGCGGACAGTAGGTGCGCTCTGCAAATGGCACTGGCGTCTGACTGGCACCGACCAACTGGCCGGGTCCGTCGTCCGGATCCTGTGCCGGGCTGGGGTCCGTGCGAGCCGCCCGGCCCGGCCCCTGCACCACACGCAGCTGTTCGCTGGCCCGGCCCTGGCCGCAGCCTTGCGACTGCCGCGCCTTCAGTCCGTGTCAGTACGTGGCGCTGATGGCGGTGTGGGTGAGGAAGGTCTGCCACTGCTGTGGAGCGATGTGCAGGTGGGGCTTGCTCGGGTCCTTCGAGTCGCGGACTTCGACGAGGGGGGCATCGGTGGCGACTTCGACGCAGGCCCCGTTGCCGGAGCTGTGGCTGCTTTTGCGCCAGACGCGCCGACTGTCCTGGGGCGTAGCCGGGTGGCGGGCGGTGGTGGTGCTCATGGTGTGCGCATCTCCCTTGCGATGATCTCGAGTGTTGCAGGTGTTTCCTGGGGGTCGGGGCCGGCGGCCCTGACCAGGTCGAAGGTCTGGGCGAAGGAGCGCACCTCGCGTTCCTTCTCCAGGTACAGATTGCCTGCGATGGAGTCGATGTAGACGACGGTTGGTATGGCGGCGGCGAACTCCATCAGCGCGAACGCTCCGGCCATCGCGGCGTGCGCGCCCTTGGCGCTCGGCATGATCTGCAGCGTGACGTCCGGGCGGGCCGCGGCCGCGGTGAGGTGCTCGATCTGGGCGGCCATCACCTCCGGGCCGCCGACAGGGCGGCGCAGGGCGCTCTCCTCGAGCACCACCCACAGCTGCACCGGCTCCTCCCGCTCGGCTTGGACCTGCTGGCGCTGCATGCGAAAGCGCACCAGGTTTTCGACGGCTTCGGCCTGGTTGGGGTTGGCCGCGCTGATCACGGAGCGGGCGTAGTCCTCGGTCTGGAGCAGGCCGTGGACGAACATCGGCTCGTAGGCGCGCAGGGCGACCGCCTCGCATTCGAAGCCGGCGTAGGTGGCCATACCGGAGGGCAGCTGGTCCTCGTACGGTTCCCACCAGCCTTGTTCCTGGGCGTCCTTGTGGAGCTGCATCACGGCCTTCACCTGCGCAGGATCGCTCACCCCGTACCACTCCAGCAGGTCGCGCACGTCGCGGGACTTGACCGGGCTCATGCCGTTCTCGATCCGGCTGATCTTCGACATCGAGCATTCCAGGTGGGCCGCGGCCTCCTCGGCCTTGCGCCCGGCGTTCTCCCTCGCGCGCCGTAGTTCGCCTCCGAGCAGACGGCGTCTGACCGTCCCCATGTTCGTCGCCATCACCCCTCCTTATCTCCCGTGCAAGCAGCATGTTGCCGTACGCAAGCCTGCTCGCAACCGCGTGAACTCAACGAACCCATACCCAGGTTGACACGCGGCCTGGTAGTACGGAACTCGAATATGCCACTTCTGTCATGCACTTGCATGACAGAAGTGTGCGGGGTCATGCTGAGGGTGCTTCACGATCCGCACTCCACTTCCGGCGCCCGTTCGCCGGTCTCTGGTGTGCGCGGATGCCGTTCCCCTGCGACGGAGAAGGAGCACTCCCTGTCATGTCCCGATCTTCCAGCCGCGCTCGCGGCGATGTCCCCGGCACGCACGGCGGCGAAGCGGCTGTGGCGGTCAGAGGCCGCTGCCTGCAGTTTTGTGTCCCGGTCACGGCGGCTGCGGTCGCCCTGGCCCGTGGTGAGGTGGCCGCCCAGCTGGGCCTGTGGGGCCTGCCCGGCGGAGCGAGCGTGGCTCAGGTGGCTGTGCTCGTGGTCAGTGAGCTGGTCACCAACACCGTGCGGCACGCCGCCACCGCCGAGGTGGCGCAGGTGCGCCTCGGCCTCGACGCGGGGCAGCTGACCCTCGCCGTCCACGACCGCGACCCCCGCATGCCCCGCCGTATCCCCTGCCCGGGCGTGGAGGAGGAGGGCGGGCGGGGCGTGGCCCTCGTTCAGGCCCTGGCTGCCGAGGCTGGCGGGCGGATGGCGGTGCCGCGTGATGCGGATGGCCGGGGCAAGACCGTCATGGTCCGCCTGCCGGTCTAGAAACACGTCGGCGGGCGGTGGCATGTTCCCGCCGAGGCGTCGCCGCCCGCCGACCCGCACCCCCGACGCCCCTCTTCCGGCGGGTGCGTGCGGGCGCCGTCCCTCCCCACGGCGCCCCCAGGCGGGCCCGGCCACTGGGCCGGGCCCGCCCCAAGCCACCTCAGCAATCACCTGGTTCACGACTCTTCGGAGGCCCGCATGACCTTGCCGAACAGCGCCCTGGCGGCGCTGCCGCACACGCTCACCGTCCGGCCCGGCCGCCCGCTTCAGGGGGCCGTGGTGGTGGACGGCTCGAAGAACGCCTGCCTGCCCCTGCTGGCCGCGGCCGCCGCGAGCGGGCGGCACGTCAAGCTCAGCAACGTGCCCGCTAGCACGGACGTAACGCTGATGCTCGGCCTGATCCAACAGGCCGGCTTCCGCCTCTCCTACCCGGTGGGCGAGAGCGGCTGCCTGATTCTCAGCCCCGGAGGCGCCAGCGCCGCGACGTTGCCGGATCTGGCCGAGGCCGCGCGTATTCGAGCTTCCTACTACCTCGTCCCCGCTCTCTTGGCCGCCTACGGCACGGCGAGGCTGCCCTGGCCCGGGGGCTGCCAGGTCGGGGCGCGAGGCATGGGCGAGCACCTACGGGCGTACGAGACCTTCGGCGACGCCGTGCAGCGCGAGGCCGGGCACTACCGCGTCACCGTCTCCGGCCGGCGACTGGGCACCGTGGCGCTCGACCTGCCGTTCCGGTCGAGGGGCGCGACGATCGCCGCCGTCCTGCGGGCCGTGGTCGCTGGCTGCCGCCTGAAGCTCGGCAACCCGAACCTCTCACCCGAGACCACCACCGTCCTGGCCGCACTCCAAGACAGCGGGTGGGAGGTCCACACTGATACAGTGGATCAGCAGCAAGAGGTCCAGCCGCCCGGGACTGCGCAGCAGCTTGGGGAACGGGCCGGGCCGCGTGACCAGGCGGGGGCCGGGGTCGGCGTCCTGGATGAAGGCGCGCCGGATCGGCACGGCACGGCTGTAGCGCTTGGACTCGCCCAGCAGCATCCGTATCGTGTCGTCCTGGCCCACGGCCTTGTCCCGCTGGAGCACGGTCAGTTCGGTGTTCACGTCGCCAACTATGCGCCCCGCTGCGCATGGGGCGGGTGTCGGTTTCGGGTGCGACCAGCACGTAGACGATCGCGGCGAAGACCGCCTCGTCATCGATGTTCGCCACCCCACCGCCCTGCGGACGCACCCGCGCCGCAGGCAGCAACGGCTTCGCCAGTCGCCACAAACCAGCCGGAACAATCCAGCCCCACCGCCCACTCCCCATGACCGGACCAACCACTAACCCGCCATGTAGGACACGGTCTTATGCCTCTCACGACCGGACAGCAGACGCGGCCACAAACGGTGTACCGGTGACGCTTGGCATCATGCGATAGAGAGGCCCAGCTCAGTTATCTCCATCTGCCGCACGACCACCGCGGCCTCGCCGCTTGACACACCCGGCGTCTGCGATCCTGACAGGCGAGGATCGGAAGCATCCCCGCCAATCCGAGTCACCCACTGAGCCTAAAGATCTTCTCGTAACCGTGTTGGTTGGTCTGCGTTGGTCTGGTCGTGCAGGTGGTCTCCGCTCAGCGTCGTGAGTTCGTCGAGGTGTTCACCGGGCTTCGCCCACGGCAGTTCCAGCGGCTG
>NZ_RBAM01000041.1 GCF_003626645.1 Streptomyces klenkii
GTCTTCTGGGCCACCAGCGGCGTCGCCCACATGCACAACCTCGCCCTCGCCGGCTGACCCGAGCCCAGAACTCCGCAACACCCACATCACCGCAGCACAGTTACGGAGTTACGAGAAGATCTCTAGGAGACCCCGGGATGCTTAGGCATGCTATCCCGCCTGCGTCGTTCTTCACGCAGGTGTCGAACGAGATCATCCGCCACCCTCGGTTGTCGTCAGACGCTGTACGACTGCTGACCTGGCAGTTATCGCTGCCCAAGGGCCTTGATCAGCCGCTGTCGGAGACGGCCAAGCGGGCAGGGATCAAGAAGACCGGGTTCATCCGTGCCAAGCGCCAGCTCGCGGCGGAGGGCTACTTTCACGAGTGGCGGCGCCAGGGCGAGGGCGGCCGGTGGTCGACCACACAGCTGATCTCCAACGTGCCGCTCTCCGCACAAGCCGCGATCGCTGCGCGGGACGGCTGCCCGGCGGACCACATCCCGACCGTCGGCCAGCCGGAGAACCGGCCTGTCGGCCGTTCCCAAAAGAACACTGAGCAGAACATCTCCAACCCTCCCTCCCCTCCCCCTGCGCCGGCTGACCCGGAGGATGCTCACCCCCAGATCGAAAGGCAGGAAGCGCTCCCTGCTGCCGAGACCTCGGAGCCCATGCCGGATGTTCCTGCTGTCCCTGAATCGCTGGCCGAGCGGGGCGCGTTAGCCCTCGCTGTGGTCTCACACAGAACGACGACTCCGGCTCTCCGGCCCTGAGCTGACAGGCCTGGCACCGCTGGTGGGCGAGTGGTTTCGGCGCGGCGCCGCAATGGGAGACCTCCGTCAAGCCCTGACGGAGAGGCTTCCCTTAACGGTTCATTCTCCGGCCGGCCTGATCCGTCACCGGCTTCTCCGCAAGATGCCTCCGGTACCGACCTTTGCAGAGCAGCGTGCCGCCGAGCTCCGCGCGAACGGCGGGCGATCGCGGCTCTCCGGTACACGGGAATGCCAGGGCGAGCACGTTCAGGCGCGGTTGTTCCGCCCAGTGGCCGACGAAGTTCTGTGCCCGCAGTGCCGTAATGAGGCAGCCGCGGATAGTCAGAACCCGAAGTCCAGGTCGGATGGCGCGGCGGCCCGGCGGGGCGCGAGCACGGTCAGAAGAGCCGTGAACGGCGTTACGGAAGTGATCGCATAACCGTGCAGCGACGAGCGTCCTGACACATGTGAGTGGCTCTCCTCAGCACACTCACCGTGAGCGTCCCGAGTTCGACCTGCCGTGGCCGCATGGGCAGCCGAAGGGGAAGGCGGCCTGAGCGGGCCGACTGTCGAAACGCCCTCCTTACCGGCGGCCAGCTCAATTCCAAGAGCACCACTCTCAGGCCTTGCGGCTTCACCTCGAACACGGAGGTCACTTGGTATCGAATGCTGCAACCATAAGAGCTCGTAACGCGATCTTGTTGAGTTTGGCTGGTCAGCCGTGACGTCAGGGGTGCTTCGGCTGTTCGTGAGGGTGTGAGCAAGCGGCCGTGGATCGTGGACGACGGACTGTGGGCAGTGGTCGAGCCGTTGTTGCCGACCTGGCCCGAGCGGTCGCCGGGGCCGAGGCCGGTGTCCGACCGGCTGTGCCTGCAGGGCAACCTGTACGTGCTCTACCAGGACATCAGCTGGCAACTCCTCCCGCCGGAGCTGGGGTTCGGCTCCGGGCAGACCTGCTGGCGACGGCTGGGCCGCTGGCACGAGGCCGGCGTCTTCGACCGGCTGCACCGCATCCTGCTCGCGAGACTGCACGCCGTCGGCGAACTCGACTGGTCCCGTGCGTGTGTGGACGCCTCCCACACCCGCGCGAAAAAGGGGGAGCCGGCACCGGCCCGTCACCGGTCGACCGCCGGAAGACGGGCAGTAAGCACCACCTGATCTGCGACGGGAAGGGCACCCCGTTCAAGGTCATCACCACCGCGGCCAACGTCAACGATGTCACCCAGACCCTCGCACTCGTCGACGGCATCCCACCGGTCGCGGGCAGGCCCGGCCGACCGCGCAGACGCCCCGACGCCCTGCTCGGCGACAAGGGCTACGACAGCAACCCCAACCGAAAGGAACTACGCAAGCGCCGCATCCTGCCCGTCATCTCCCGCAAAGGCGCACCCAACATCGAGGGCCTGGGAAAACTCCGCTACGTCGTCGAGCAGACCTTCTCGCTCCTGCACCAGTTCAAGCGCCTGGCCGTCCGCTGGGAACGACGCCTCGAACTCCACGACGCCCTTGTCTCCCTGGCCTGCGGCCTCATCTGCTGGAGACGTCTCAACAACCGCAAACCATGATCGTGTTACGAGCTCTAAGAACCGCACTCAGTGCGAGCGCTCTCCATTCCCCTCCAGCAGGGGACGCAGGGTAGCTCCATTGCGCCGCTGTACTCCCGGAGGCCGCGCCACACACCACAAAGGCATCCCGGAACTTGCCTTTCCTCGGAGCCATGCCAGTAATCCTGCTCGATCTCCCCCGAGCGAGACTCACCGAGCTGTATCTTCAGGGCCCCGCATAGAGTGCTAGGACTCCCCGTCGCCTACATGTGGGTTGAGAGGAAGGAAGACAGCGCGTGCTTTCTCCCATCGTCTGTGGCGGAAGCATTTTCGCGAAAAGGTGCCAGACCTTGGAGCCAGTGCGGTCGCCATCCCCTCAGACGGAAAGACCGTGGTCATCGCTCAGCGCAGATACAAGCGGAAAGCGTAAACCTCGGCTGGTTCGCCGACCGCCAGCAGTTCAACGGGCAACTACTTCCCCTCCGTTGTACAGGCGTGGCCGTCATTTTCGTCAACGCAGCCTTCGCCCTCCCGGCGATTCGGTTGAGACGATTCCCGTGCATGCACCTCATAGCCCCGGCATATGTTGGGACAGTGGGTGACTTGAAGTACACAGCCCGGACGCCCTCCATGGGGACCACCCAAGTCCAGCCAGCATGGCCGAGGCATGACCTCAGCCTCGCCTGGGTGAACCTGGCGACGCCCGGTGCTCAGAGGGCCTCACCCATAGGTGCTGCCTTGCAGAACCTAACTGCCTCGGCCGGTTCTGGGCGAACAGGCCAAGGCTGGTTGGCGTCGTTGCGATTGAGGCTTGCTCACAGCTGACAGGTCTCACAGGTCAGCCCGTCTGCCTGGGGAAAGAGGCTGTGAGGCTCACAGCTGTGAGCTGTGAGGGGCCACCTGAGCCAGACGACGCCGTGAAGTACAAGCGGCCGGCGGAGCGGTGGACATCGCGCAGCGACTCGCTGGCGCGCCCGGGCAGTCCGGCTGCCACTCGCCTTCTCCGCTTGCCGAGACAGACAGACCAGTCACCGCCCGGCGAACCTGTCAGTTGTGTACGACGTCGGGCGGCGGTGCGAGCCTGTTGGTACTGTCGGCGCTTTCAGGGGCTCAGCCCGGTTTTATTCGAACATGGCCTCAGCTGCTCGGCTCAGCGGCCATGCTGGATTTGGCGAGCAATTATGTCGATGAGCCCCGGGGCAGGGCGGCAGCGTGGGCATGCGTTCCGGTGATACTCTCAGGGGCCCGTCAACGGGATCTCGTCGTTAAAGCATCACCTTGCGGCGCCGGCAGGCAGTGCGGAAAGACCTGCGCGCCATGGCAGCAGGGGATACTGCTGGACCTGGACATGACGAGGTGAGCGCACAGCCGCAAGCTGCTGCTCAGATGCTTGGTGTCGAATTCCGTGGCACCGGACAGTCTGCAGAATCGGGAGACGTAGGCAGATGTGGTCGGGGTACCCATTGTCGGGCTCCAGCCACCTGACCACAACTGAGCCGAAGCACAAGGGTTCGTCACCAGGGAGCCCCGCCTACACGTTCTGCACTTGCCAAGCAAGCCACCTGTCACCAAAAATGCATCCCACTTGACACCCAGCAACTCCGCAGATGTGACCCGTCACGCCCCAGCCGGCCTCCACTCGCTGAGCGCTATCTTCACTTGGTGGTTGTGCTCGGCATGCCAGAGAACCTCACCACTGACTTGGGCACCGACCTGCGGCAGTTCGGCGCCGTGAGGCATTGCCGTGAGGCATTGCCGTGATCTCGGCCAGGCCGACAGCATCTGGGGCACCGTGGATTCGCAGGAAGACACCAAAGGGCTGTCGGCCGATGACTTCGCCAATCACCTGCGTTCCTACAGGGAGCGCCTCGCGCGTCGCTGACCAGACAGTCTGGGCTCTCACACCGATCTCAACGCCGTCATCGGGCCAGGAGTATTCATGCATCCCTGCGATCTTCCCTTCAGCGCCTCAGGGCGTCAACACCTTCAATGGGCCACCGCGAGGACGTTTCCGGCAACGATAAAAGGGCATTACCGTCACCTCGCGACACCAAGCCTGCCGTCGCGACAACCACCGCACTGCGACTCAATCATATTATCTCGCAGTGCGCCGCGTTCTCTCACTCAGAACTTGAAGTCGATGTAATCGATGCCCGTAAACTCGACTTCCAGACCCGAAGCACGGCGCCCGTAATCCTGGAAGTACTCCTTCTGGAGGCCTTCGGCAATGACCTCGTTGGGCGTCTGGGTACCAATGCCTTTCTGTGCGTCGAAGAGGCGTCGGGCGTATTCCGGGCTGAGGTGGGCGGTGATCCGGCGGGGGCGGGCTTCGTCGGTGGTGCCGATGGGGGCGTGGTAGCCGAAGTAGGCGCGGGCCTCGACGGTGATGCCGGTGCTGGTCGCGGCTTTCTTCTTCGCCCGTTGACGGACTCGGGGCTGCCAGCGCGTCTTCACGGCGACCTCGATCCGGTCGGCGATCTGCTTGGGCGGGTTCTTGCGGGTGCCGCGTCGGTAGCGGTTGACGGAGTCGGCGGTGACGCCGATTTCCTCAGCGATGGCCTTAGCGGTCTTCATCGTCCGCATCAGGAAGTTGATCTGCCCCTGGAGCGTCTTGGGGGCGTCGTGGGTGAAGGATTCCTGGCTTGCGCGCTCGACGGCGTCGGCCACCAGGGCGTCGTCAGTGTCGGCGTTACGCGGCTGGATCCGGCGTGCCACGAGTTACTCCCCTCCCTCAAGGACGGCGTCGTGGCCGTCCTTGATGTGGCGTGCCGGGTTGAGGCCTTGCTCCATGAGGTCCACCGCCCAGGGCATCTCCTGTACGCCTTCGACCTTCACCAGGCCCGGCGTGCAGCCGAGACGGAAACTGCCGGGGAGTGGCTTGCCGGAGGTGGTGTAGGGCAGGAAGTCCAGCGGGCTTTGGCCGGGCGAGGGGTAGACGACGCAGTCGGAGAGCACCGCCAGCGGGTACAAGCCGGTCGCCTCCGCGGTTTTGAGGATCTTGCGGTGCATGTTCACTCTGGCCTTGGAGATCACCGCGGCCCGGATGTCCGGGCGCCAGGTCGGGCGTTCCAGGGCCGGCCACCGCTCGCCGTCGCGGTAGTGGCGCCCTTGTGGCCGCTCTCTGAGCTTTCCCACGCCGCCTTTGACGGTGGCTTTGATCGCGGCGAGGACCGCTGCCATGCCGGGGTCGACCTGCTTGTGGTGCTCCATCGCGGCGAGGAATGCCTGGTCGTCCAGGTCTGCTGTGACGCCCAGGTCCGCCATGGTGTCGACGTAGGCTGATTTCAGGCGGTCGTGCCAGGGGTCGAGGTAGGCGCCGGTCTGCCGGCGCAGGTAGGCCTCGGCCGGCTGGATGTCGTAGCCGAGCTCGACGGCGTAGGCGACGGTGTGTGTCTCGTACCAGGCCGGCCCCTCGGGCCGCTTGCCGCTCGGTGTGAAGGGTGAGGGCAGGCGGGGGTCGAGCTGGATGTGGGAGAGGTCGACGTACCAGCTGCCGGGGGCCTTCTTGTCGAACCGCGGGCGTTGCACGTGCTCAGGGCCGGACAGGCCGACGGTCAGCCTTGCTGCTGCGGCCAGGAAGGCTGTGTTGATGTCCAGGCCGACCGCGAAGGGCAGCACGACTTCGTCGGCGCTCAGGAGGTCGACGTCACGGACCCACTGGTAGGCCTCCTCGTCGAGGAAGCCGCCGGTCCAGCCGCTCTCCACGACCACCGGATGCTCCGGTGTGGCCTCCGGCGGCGCCGGGTCCACCGGACTGCTGCCGAGTGATCCCGGGTTGTAGCCGGAGACCCACTCGCCGCTCTGCTCGTCCCGCACTGCACGCGTCGGCGGGCGCAGCGCCGTCATCAGTTCCAGGCCGGAGACGGCGGTGGAGCCGCGGGGGGTGATGACGCGCTCGGCGTAGGTGCCCAGGACGCGGGCGAGTTCAGCGGGTGGAAGGTCGGACACGCCGGGCCAGGAGCGGGTATCGAGTGCGTCCCAGGGCAGGATCGCCAGTTGCACGCACTGCCGCTCACTGCCCTGGGCAGTGCGGTAGATCCTGGGCCAGGGGCCGAAGCCGCGCTGGGTGAGCTGCCATCGCGTCTTGGTGATCTGCTTGACGACCGGGTGGTCCTCTGGAAGACGCAGGGAGCGGCGGGCCTCGAAGCCTTCCAGGCGCTCGGGGAGTCCGAGCTTCACAGCGGCCGATGCGGTCAGGACGACCAGTGGGTCGCTGTCTTTGCCGTTGCGGTGCAGACGCGGTGCGCCGATCCCTGACTCCTTGAGGGTCCAGTCGACCAGCTGCGGGATAGTCGTCGCCGGGCACTCCAGCACGACGCCACCGGTGCAGTACGCCGAGCCGTCACCGTCCAGCACGGCGAGGGGGCCGTGGGGGAAGCGCGGATCAACGGCGGGCCTGGTCGGGGTGGTCTTCTTCGCCGGGCGGTGCGGTGCCGTGCGGCGGGCCATGGGTCCCGGTTGCTGCTGCGGCACCTCCGCGGGCGCAGCCGCAGCGGGCGCGGCAGGGGCCGGCGCGGGCTCTTCGGCGGGCACGACGGGGGCCGGCTGCTCTATCCGGCTGGCAAACGTTTCGGATGCTGGCCCGGCCGCAGGAGCAGGTGTGGTGATCTTGGGGTATTTCGCCGCCCAGCCCTCCAACAGGCGCTGGTAGGCCTGCAGACGCGGCGGCCTCGGCTCGCTCCTGCCGTTCTCCCAGTTCTTCACCGTCTGCAGCGTCGACTTCAGCACCTGAGCCAGACGAGACTGAGTGATGCCCGCAGCCTCCCGCAGCCGGGCCCGCTCCGCCGGCGGCGGCAACTGCGGCTCCTCCTCCAGCAGCGCATCCACCGCGGCAAACAGCTCATCCTGAGTTGGCACGTGCCTCACCTCCACTCCAGACACTATCGAATTTTATCTCTGTTGGGCATTCCAACTTAACCTTGAGATTAACCCTTTCGGGGGTTGTGTATCGCCCTGGATGCAGGGCCTCCGGATCTAGGTTTGGCCGTCCTTGCCCGGTCGGAGGGCGGCAGGGTAAGCGCTACTTGTCCGGCACAGCGGCCAACCCACGGCTGGCTTGCCGAGCCACGAGAGCGTGTTGACGGACCCGGACGGGTGCGCTGGCCTCTGCGAGCTTGCTGCGCCCCTACCCTCCGGCTGGCAGACATTCGCCCCTGACGCACAGAGACGCCCCGCTCCGGCTATACGCCAGTGGAGGCGCCCTCTTCGGGGGCATGCAGCAGACCCAGTGGTGACTGCCCCTGGGTCCTACCGTCAGGGGATTTCCGTGCGAGTTGCCTTCACTGCCAGCGGCGCGGCAGTCTCTCCGATCCTGTATCGCCCTTCTCCTCGTGACGGAGCGGCATAGGACGGCGGATGCAGCGCCATGGCCGGTGCGCTCGTCGGGTGTGCCGGAGCTGCCGTCGGCCTCGGATGGCGAACTTGCGCTCGTCCTCGATCGAGGCGAGGACGACGACTGTGATCGGCTTGGAATAGCAGTTGCACTTGTACCGGTGCCCGGGGCTGCCGATCGGAGGCGGGGCGAATCCCCGGTGGGGGTTTGGCAGATGCCACCAGAGCAGGGCCAGCAGTAATCCAAGGCCCGTCACTGCGAGAAGGATGGTTCCGACGACGACGCGGTGGGGGTCATCGGCGAGCATGACTCGCCCCCCGGGAATTCCACGGCAGCGTGCGGCGGAACAGGGTGCGGGATCGGCGGAGGATCCTGGCGCGGCTCGGCTCGGCCGGGAAGATGCCGAGGCCGGTCTCGTCGGCGAGCGCGTAGGCGAGGTCACGGGCCGTGGCGGGCTTCATCTCGACGAGGAGCTGAGTGTCGAAGTACACCCAGATGCGCTGGTTCGGCTGACGGCCTAATCGGCTCACGGAGACGCGGTGCGGCTTGATCACGCCTCGCCCGTCCCCTCGGTGGACAGCTCAAAGAAGACACGTGTCGCCCGCCGCGTACCGTCCCACGTCCGTGACACACCGGCCCAGTACGCGAGCCGGCGCATGAGCGTGAGCTGCCGCTCGGCGCCCATGTCGGGGGTACTCAGGGTGTACAGCAGCCGCGAGGGAGCGGCAGCGTCTTCGACCGCGATCGTCAGGCGGGTGCTGTACAGGCAGACGCACATCGTCACGGTCGGCCCGTGGTCCTTGCTGCGGAGGATGTACGTCACCGCGTCGGAGACGCAAAGTCGCGCATCGTCGGTCAGCTCGGAGAAGGTGCCCGACAGCATGGCCCGCACGGAGTCGCGGAGCACCCGAGCGGTGGGCGGGAAGGCCGGTGCGGTGATGACGTAGGACTCGCCCGCGTCGTGGGTGGTGGTGCTGGGGTTGCTGAGTGTGCCGGTACTCATCGGATCTCCCAACGGGTTGTCGCGCCTCACACCGTTCCGTGGCTCGGCCGCCTCCAGACCTGTCAACAGGCGTGCAGACGGCTGCACTTCGGGTCTTCCCGGCGTGCTGCGCGGTACTGGGGGGACCATAGAACCGAGCGGTAAACCCTTGCAACCCTGAAGAGGAAAACCGTGCACCTGGTAGACCACTGGAAGATCACGCGCGAGACTGTTCCCGGACCTCAAGGAAGGAGCGGCATGCCACCGAGAGCGGCCCCCACGGCTCGGCAGCAGCGACTCGGCGCCGAGCTGCGCAAGATGCGCGAACAGGCGGGGCTGAGCGCCACCGAAGCCGGCCGCCTGATCAGCGCAGACCGCAGCCGCATCAGCAACGTCGAGGCGGGCCGGCTCGGCGTCAGCTCCGAGCGCATCCGCACGCTTGCCGGCCTCTATCAGTGCCCGGACGGCGCATACGTCGATGCCCTGGTGCGCATAGCAGAGGAGCGGGGCAAAGGCTGGTGGGAGCAGTTCAGGGGAACCCTGGCCACGAGCATGCTCGACCTCGCAGAGCTGGAATACCGCGCCACGAGCCTGACAGTCATGCAGGTCGTGTATATCCCGGGGCTCCTTCAGACCGAAGAGTACGCGGCAAGCCTCTTCCGTAATACGGTTCCGCCTCTCAGCCCGATCGAGGTAGACCGTCGCGTAGCACACCGCATGAGCCGGAAGTGCATCGTGCAGCGCACCCCCACAACACCGTGCACCTTCGTGGTGCACGAAGCAGCACTGCGCATGATTCATCCAGGCCGAGAGGGCCAGCGCCGCCAGCTCGACCGACTGCTCGAAGTCAGCACCTACGAAGGCATCGAGCTCCAGGTGATCCCCTTCTCACACGGCTCGTTCCCCGGCGCCAACAGCTCCTGCACCTATGCCACCGGCCCCGTGCCGCAACTGGACACCGTGCAGATCGACACGGCGCACGGCTCGCTCTTCCTCGATGCCGAATCGCATCTCGAAAACTACCGCTTCATTCTGCGGTACGCGAAAAAGACATCCCTCTCCCCCAAGGATTCGGGGGACTTCATCCGCAGTGTCGCAAATCAACTGTAAAGGCAAGCAATGGACATACCGGGTGTTAAGTGGCAAAAGTCCTCATTCTCCGGAGACAGAGACGAATGCGTCGAGCTGGGGAACCTTCCCGGCCAGATCGCGATCCGCGAAAGCGACACACCTGAAGCGATCGTAAGGACCACCCGGGTCAAGCTGGAGGCCTTCCTACTCAGCATCAAGACAGGCGAGTTCAGCACCTGGCCCAGCACAACGGCTTCGAACTCAACACCACCCGACTATCCCAGCAGGTGATAAAAACCAGCCGTCCAGCACAACCGGATCAGTCCACTCACGGCACAGCAAACGCTCCAGTGCAGGCTGCCCGGCAGCAGGTGTCCAAGGGCTAACCCCGCCCGGTCACCGACTGCCAGGGGCCGCCCTGCCCGCATAGCACATGGCGTCCGGGGGGGGAGACACTGGAGGTCGTCGGGCACCGCACCGGCTCCACAGGAGTACCCGGAAAGTGCTCCACGCCGGCAAGCCAGGCACGGTTACACGACGGAATCGCTGTTGACTATCCCACTGCCGCTTGAAGCGCCCGGATACGCGCTCGCTCAACCAGATCGACACGGGCCTGCTCCTGCGCAAAGCTGCACCCCTGGATGTTGCTGGCACGTGCCAGTACCGCTGCCGCCAAACGGGCTGCACGAGGCCCAGGCAGCTCGGGGCCACGCATGTGTGCATACCTCAAAGGGGCACCCTCCAGCGCAAGGGCCGCGCAGTGGGAGCCGACGTGGCCCAGTGCATCGACAGCACCTTGCGCCAGCCGGACGGTACGGGTTCCCGTCCCCGCCACCTGCAGCATGACGAACGCGCCCTGCACCAGCAGAGACTGACCATTGGGCAGGTCTCCATGACGGTGCAGCCAGTCAACGCCACGGCGAGCATCGCGCACCGCTGCCAACGCTGCTTTCCACTGCTCGGGGGTCAAGTGGCGGGGCGGATCGAGCACATGCTCCTGAGCCTGCGTGAGCCGAGCGTACGCGGCGTACAGGATGCCTTCCGATGCAGCGGCCTTGACGAGATCCGCAGCCTCGCCGGGACGACCGATACTTCTCATCAGCTCGGCCACACGATACAGCGGCGCAGTACTCGGATACCGCAGCACTGCAGCCCCTGACACAGAGCCAGGTGGGACAGTCACAGCAAAAGCCCTTCGTTGACAACCAGCGAGACAATGCCATGGAGCCGACGCACGAACCACGGGACGCGGTCAGCGGAAACTGCATACGGCAGTGCACAGAACCCCCCGGAGCGAGCATTCGCGTGCTCACGAATTAGGCCTCCTGCAGGCCGTCGTGTAGAGCGACTCTGGTGAGAATGGCACTGGTTGGTGGTTCGCTCACGCGCCTCGGCCCGTGCGTGAGTGGGTGGCAAGGCGTTGCGTCCGCCACTTCACCTCACAGCATGCCCGATCCGAACACAGATCAAGGCACGAACGCGAGTTTTCCTTCAATACACGCACTCAGCGAGTCCCTTTCATTCTATCCCGGAAGGGTGAGAGGAACTGGTCAGAGGGTGCAACGAGGCGAGGCTCCTGGTCGTTGCTCTGGTGTTCTCTACGCACCGCGCGCTTCGCCCGAGGAGCCTCGCTTGGATCCGTATCCTTCCACGCTCGACGTCCCCTATGAGATCGTCGAGCACGTCTCGTGGCTGATCTACACCCGCCGGCGTGAGCTGAAGTCGCCCTGGCGGAGGCCGGGGCTGCTTCAAACAGGCCCTGCTGATGCTGGCCCACCGGCGGAAAATGAGTCGTTCGCGTAGGTGGGTGCCAGCTTCGGAGTGTCAGAGTCCCCTGCACGGAGGCACGTTGATGAAGCGCTCAAGCCCCTCGCGGCCTGGGCCCCGAGCCTGCACGAGGCTCTGGCGGGCCTGGGTGAGGGCGACTTCGTCATCCGTGGCGGCACCCCGATCTCAACAGGCCGGATCGCCGCGGACGGGCCGTACTCCTTGTAGAAGCACAAACGGGACGGGATGTAACGTCCTTGTGCTTGGTTGGCCGTGGGGCGTCGTTGGCTGCGTCTCGTCGCTGGTCAGGGGCTGGTTAACGGTTGGGGGGTGCTTTGCTGGTGAGAGGTGATGGCTGCGACAGCCTGGATGGTTTGA
>NZ_RBAM01000042.1 GCF_003626645.1 Streptomyces klenkii
TTTAGCGGATTTCCCCGGTGACTCCTAATCGGAGTCCGAGGCCTTCACGATCCGAATTCCGGCACGCCGAAATTCATCCCGTTCAGGGGCCGTGCAGTAGTGAGTGCCGCCGGTGCGGCTCGATCGCTGCCCCTCCGGCCTTCTCGGCCCTCGCGGCAACTCGAAGAACTCTACACGACCCCGTAGGGCTCATCAAACCGGTGGCGCAAGCAGATTTCCGTCCCGTAGCCTCCCGCTCATGACCCGGCATGCACACACGCAGCAGTGGTGGGCCGCCTGACGGCGGCCACCGACTCCGTGCTCACGCATGCACCCAACGGCCGCCGCCTCGGCGGCCGTTTTGCTGTCCGTGGCGGCGTCCCTCTCCACACAGGGAGCGCACCAGCCCATGACCCGGATCTTCAGCGGCATCAAGCCCACCGGCCATCTGACCCTCGGCAACTACCTCGGCGCCGTCCGCCAGTGGGTGGAGGTTGACCAGCACAAGGCCGACGCACTGTTCTCCGTAGTCGACCTGCACGCCCTGACCGTGGACCACGACCCCGCCCGCGTGCGGCGGCTCAGCCGGCAGACGGCCACCCTCCTCCTGGCGGCCGGGCTGGACCCGGCCCTCTGCACGCTCTTCGTGCAGAGCCACGTGGACGAGCACACCCGGCTCTCCTATCTCCTGGAGTGCACGGCGTCCGACGGCGAGATGCGGCGGATGATCCAGTACAAGGAGAAGGCGGCCCGGGAGCAGGCGGCGGGCGGGAGCGTACGGCTGTCGTTGCTGACGTATCCCGTGCTGATGGCGGCGGACATCCTCGCGTACGCGGCGGACGAGGTCCCCGTGGGCGACGACCAGGCCCAGCACGTCGAACTCACGCGGGACCTCGCCGTGCGCTTCAACCAGCGGTACGGGCACACGTTCACCGTCCCCAAGGCCGTGCTGCCGTCGGTTGCCGCGCGGGTCATGGACCTCCAGTCCCCGACGGTGAAGATGGGGAAGTCCCACGGGGAGACGGCGGGCATCGTCTATCTCCTGGACGAGCCGGACGCCGCGCGCCGGAAGATCATGCGCGCGGTGACCGACAGCGGCAGCGAGGTCGTCCACGACCGCGAGAACCGTCCCGGCGTCACGAATCTGCTGGAGATCCTGGCCGCCTGTACCGGTGGCCGGCCCGCGGAGCTCGCGGCCGGCTACTCCTCGTACGGCGCGCTGAAGCGGGACACCGCCGATGCCGTGCTGGAGGTGCTGCGGCCGCTACAGGAGCGGCATACCGCGCTGTGCGGCGACCCGGGTTACGTGGACGCGGTGCTGCGGGAGGGCGCCGAACGAGCACGGAGCCTCGCCCGGCCGACCGTGGACGCGGCGTACCGCGCCATCGGGCTGCTGCCCGCGTACTGAAGCGCATCCGCCGTCCCCCCGCTCCTAACCCGCCATCCCTTCCGTCACCGCCTCCGCCTCCTCCTCCGCCGCCGCCCGGAAAGCCCGCCGGTAGTCGCGCGGGCTCGTGGCGAGGCGGGCCGCGAAGTGCTGCCGCATGGTGACCTCGCTGCCGAACCCGCAGCGGCGGGCCACCTCCGGCATCGGCAGCCCCGTCCGCTCCAGGAGCTTCTGTGCCGCGGCGACGCGCTGGTCGAGCAGCCACTGCACGGGCGTCGTGCCCGTCGTGGCCGTGAAGTGGCGGGCGAAGGAGCGCGGCGACATGCCGGCCCAGCCCGCCAGGTCGGCGACGGTCAGCGGTTCGGAGAGGCGGCGCAGGGCCCGTTCCCGTACGGCTGCCAGGGCGCCGGCCTCGCGGTCGGAGCAGGGCGTGGGCTGTTCGACGAACTGGGCCTGCGTGCCCGTACGGAAAGGGGCGGTGACCATGGCGCGGGCGATGGTCGCCGCCGCCTCCGCGCCGTGGGCCGTACGGACCAGGTGGAGGCAGAGGTCGATGCCGGCGGCGACGCCCGCCGCGGTCCACACCCCGCCGTCCTCGACGAACAGGGCGTCGGGGACGACCTGGACGCCGGGATAGCTGCGGGCCAGGAGTCCGGTGAGGTTCCAGTGGGTGACCGCGCGGCGGCCGTCGAGCAGGCCGGCCTGAGCGAGGACGAACGCGCCGCCGCAGAGGGCGGCGACCGGGACGCCCGCGGCATGGGCGCTGCGCAGGGCGGCGAGGACGGGCTCCGGGACCGGGGCCAGGTGCTCCTCCACCCCGGGGACGACCACGAGGTCGCTCGCGCCGTACCCGTCCAGGGCTTCGAGGCCCTGGTCAGGGGTGAGGGTGAGCCCGCCGGACATGCCCACGGGTGCCCGGCCGGCGCCGTGGCGGCGCAGCGCGAAGCGGGGAGCGCCGCGGTCGGTGCGGTCGACGCCCCAGACCTCGGAGATGACGGCGACGTCGAAGGCGCGGATGCCGGGGAAGGCCACGAGGGCGATGCGCTGCGCTGGCTGTGGCTGCATGCGCACCATCCTGCCCATCCTGCCGCCCGCACCGGCCACGCGTGGCAGCAATTCATCGAACAGCGTCGCTCCTGCCACTGGGCCGGTCGTGCGGCGACGACCAGGATCGTCAGCATGAACAGCACAGAGAGCATCCGAATCAGCGACAACGCCGCCCTCGTCGTCATCGACGTCCAGAACGCGTGGAACGACCAGGACTACTTCCCGCCCCGTAACAACCCCGCCGCCGAGGACAACATGGCGCGGCTGATCGACACCTGGCAGGCGGCGGGCCGGCCGGTGGTGTTCGTACGGCACGACTCGCCCGAGCCGGACTCGCCGCTGCGCCCGGGGCAGCAGGGGAATGACCTTCAGGACTTCGTCCAGGAGCGGCGCGGCAAGGGCAGCGGTCCGGAGCTGTTCGTCACCAAGACGGTGAACTCGGCGTTCCTCGGCACGCCCGATCTGGGGCGCTGGCTGGACGAGGCCGGGATCCGGCAGCTGGTCGTCATCGGCATCATGACGAACTGGTGCGTGGAGACGACCGCCCGGATGGGAGGGAACCTCGGCTACGACGTGATCGTGCCGGTGGACGCGACGTACACGTTCGATGCGGTCGGGCCGGACGGGGAGTCGCTCACGGCGGACGAGCTGTTCCGGGCGACGGCGACGAACCTGCACGCCGGCCGCTTCGCGAAGATCGCACCGACGGCGGCTCTGGTGCAGCTGGGCTGACGCCTGGCCCTGGTGGAGCGGAGCTGACGCCCGGCTCTGGTGGAGCCGGGCCTACGCCCTCACCCGACAGCGAACTGTCAGCCCTCGCCCGAGGCCAGCTCCCGGCTGCGGTCGCGGGCGGCCTCCAGGGCCGCGATCAGCGCATGCCGCACCCCGTGCTTCTCCAGCTCACGGATGGCGTTGATCGTGGTCCCGGCCGGTGAGGTGACCGCCTCGCGGAGCTTGACCGGGTGCTCGCCGCTGTCGCGGAGCATGACGGCCGCGCCGATGGCGGCCTGGACGATCAGATCGTGGGCCTTGTCCCGCGGGAGGCCGAGAAGGATGCCGGCGTCGGTCATCGCCTCGACGAGGAAGTAGAAGTACGCCGGTCCCGAGCCGGACAGCGCCGTGGCCGCGTCCTGCTGGGACTCCGGCACCCGGAGCGTCTTGCCGACGGGCTTGAAGATCGCTTCCGTGCGGAGGAGGTGGTCCTCCGTGGCGTGGGTGCCGCCAGAGATCACCGACATGCCCTCGTCCACCAGGACGGGGGTGTTCGGCATGACGCGCACCACGGGGTTACCGCCCGGCAGCCGCTCCTCGAAGAACGACGTGGGCACGCCGGCCGCCGCGCTGATGACCAGCCGGTCGGCGGGCAGGTGCGGGGCGAGCTCGCCGAGGAGCGCCGCCATGTCCTGCGGCTTCACGGCCAGGATGAGGGTGTCGGCGGTCTTGGCGGCCTCGGCGTTGGTGACCGTCTCGACGCCGTACCGGGCGCGGAGCGCCTCCGCCCGCTCGGGGCGGCGCGCGGTGACCAGGAGGTCCTCGGTCGACCAGCCGGCGCGGATCATGCCGCTGAGGAGCGCCTCGCCGATCTTTCCGGTACCGAGGACGGCGACTTTCTGGGTCACGAACTCCACCTCTTCGCTGGTCGGAAGCATGTCTTTGCTGGTCGGGGGCGTGCCCGGTCATCTTTGCACCCCGCGCGCACGTCGTGCGCCGGGCGCAGCCCGCCGGTGAGCCCACGGGGGCCTGCGCCGGAGTGATGGGACGAGCGGATTCCGGCCGGCCACCTCAGCGTTTACATCGTGGTAACGCGCCGACGCTCCCCGGGCCTTGGCCGCTTGGACAGAATGACCGCGGGTGTCCACGGCACGCTCCGTCACCCTCTACCGTCCGGCCGGTCCTCACCCCGACGTCCCCGCTGCCCGTACGCCTCTACGACCGTACGTCCGCATCCGTACGGTCCGTTTCCACACATCCCCGCAGGGTCCGACCGGCTCCGACAAGCCGCTCCGACAGGCAACGATCAACGATCACATCGCTGCGCGACGCCACGCGCTGGAGGCAGATCCTCATGGACAAAATACCCCTCAGCCATGCCCGCAAAGTGCTCTCCAGGACCAAGCTCCGGTCAAACCCTCCCCACAGCGACCCCAACGCCAAAGGCTCCCGCAACAAGGGCCCCGGCGGCGCCGGCCGGGGCGGTCTGCGCCGTGACTTCCGCGCCGACGTCACCGCCTCCCTCGTCGTCTTCCTGATCGCCGTACCGCTCTCCGTCGGCATCGCCGTCGCCTCGGGCGTCCCCGTCGAACTGGGCCTGGTCACCGGCGTGGTCGGCGGCCTCCTCACCGGGCTGCTGCCGGGCAGCAGCCTCCAGGTCAGCGGCCCGGCGGCCGGCCTGACCGTCCTCGTGTACGAGGCCGTGCGCGAGTTCGGGCTCACCGCGCTCGGCGCGCTGGTCCTCACCGCCGGTCTGCTGCAAATCGCCATGGGGCTGCTGCGGCTGGGCCGCTGGTTCCGGGCGATCTCCGTCGCCGTGGTCCAGGGCATGCTGGCCGGCATCGGCCTGGTCCTCATGGCGGGCCAGATCTACGCCATGGCCGACATGCGCCCGCCCGGGAGCGGGCCGGAGAAGCTCGCGGGCATCCCCGACCTCATCATCGACACACTGATCTCGACGGACGCCCTGACCGCCGCGGCGGTCGGCTCGGGCACGATCGCCGTACTGGTGCTGTGGCCCCGCTGGCGGCGCGGCGCCCAGTTCGTCCCCGCGCCCCTGGCGGCGGTCGCGCTGGCGACGAGCGTGGTCGCCGGCCTGAACCTGCCGGTGGCCCGCATCGAGGTGAACGGGCTGCTCGACGCGGTCCAGCCGCCGGGCAGCGCGGACTTCGCGCGGCTCGGCGAGATGAGCGTCCTGGGCACGGTCCTGGCCTTCGCCCTGATCGCCTCGGCCGAGACGCTGTTCAGCGCCGCCGCCGTCGACCGGCTGCACGAGGGCCCGCGCACCGACTACAACAAGGAGCTCATCGCCCAGGGCGCCGGCAACACGGTGTGCGGGGCGCTCGGCGCCCTGCCCATGACGGCGGTCATCGTCCGCAGCGCGGCCAACGTCCAGGCAGGAGCGAAGACCAAGGCGTCGCGCGTCCTGCACGGCGTCTGGCTGCTGGTCTTCGTCACACTCGTCCCCTGGGCCCTGGAGGTCATCCCGGTGGCGGCACTCGCGGGGGTGCTGATGCACGCGGGGTGGAAGCTGCTGCCCTTCCGGGACGTCGTCCGGCTCTGGCACGAGCACCGTGGCGAAGCCGTAGTGCTCGTAGTGACCACAGGGGCCATCGTGACGACGAACCTCTTCGAGGGCGTCGTCATCGGCCTGCTCATGGCCGTCGCCAAAGCCGCGTGGGAGACCTCGCACGTCCATGTGGAGGCCCGGACGGCCGAGGACGGCACGGTGCACGTCCGGGTCCTGGGCAATGCGAACTTCCTCCGACTGCCCAGGATCCTCGACGAGTTGGAGGCCACGCTGCCGCACTCGGGCCGCGGCGTGGAGCTCGACCTGAGCGGCTTGCGGCACATGGACCACGCGTGCCGGTCGGCGCTCACCGCGTGGGCGGAGCGCAACGCCGGATCCCGCGGCCCGGTGGCTACCGGACACGGGCCAGGCTCGCCGCCACATGCAGGCTCCGGACCGTGGAGCGGACAACCTGCTCCTTGACGAAGGCCGCCGGCCGCCCGGTCAGCACGGAGCTGCGCGGTGAGTCATCGCCGTGCACCGGCTGGATGAGCCCGTCGCTGCGGCCGAGGCTGATGCACTGCATGACGTAGCGGAACGCGAGCGGCCGCGCCGGCCGGGACCCGACGTCGGCGAGGACGGACGCCGCGGCGTGCGCGCCCGTGGGCATCGCGGTCGCGCACGCCATGCGAAGGGAGGTGGCCGCCGCGTCACCAGCTGCATAAACGGCCGGGTCCGTGGCCGACCGGAGCGTACGGTCGACCACGATCCGGCCCGCGGCGTCGAGTTCGAGACCCGCCGCTGCCGCGAGCTCGGTCCGCGGCCGCAGCGCCGCCGACCAGACGGTGACATCCGCATCAACGTCGTCGACCGAGGCGACGGGCTCCCCTTCCCTCACCCGCACACCCATCGCGCCGAGAGTCATACGGACATGCCTGCGCCCCTTGCCGGACAGGCCTGCGCCGAGCGTGCCCGCGGTGAGAAGACGGACCTCCCACTCGGGGTGCGATTCGGCGATCTCGGCGGCGAGTTCGACTCCGGTGAGCCCGCCGCCGACAACGGCGAGCCGCCCCGGCCCGTCGAGCAGCCGCTTGCCCAGCTCGGCCGCCGACTCGGCGGTGTAGGCCCGCTCCGTCGCATCGTGCGCGGCGCGGGTGTCCGTCACGCTGCCGAGTGCGTACACGAGCCGGTCGTAGGAGACGGTCCGGCCGTCATCCGTACGGAGCTGCCGGCCCGTGCGGTCCAGGCTGACGGCGCGAGCGGCGATGTGCCGGATCCGTGTGCCCCGGAGGAGGGCGGACAGGGGATGGGTGACGCTCACCTCCGGTCGCCCGGTGGTGAGTTGGTGCAAACGGACGCGCTCAGTGAACCGGTCGCTGGGGTCGATGAGAGTGACGGCGAGGCGGGGATTCACCGCCAGCCGCAGGGCAGCGTTGAGACCGGCGTAGCCGGCGCCGAGGACGACGATGTCAGGTCGGTGCGTCATACCCAACAGACGAAACAGCGGGCCGAAGTGTGACAGCCGACGGCGGACAACCGACCACGGACGGCCGACTGCGGTCGGCTGTCCGCGGGCGGCCGACCGCAGACAGCCGATGCTCGACGGCCGGTGTCACAGGCCGCGCGGATCGAGGTGGCGAAGCTTGTCCGGGTTGGCGACGGCATAGACCTCCGTGATCCGGCCCTCGTGCACAGTGAACGCGATGACCAGCACCCGTCCCCGGGCCGGGTCGACAGAGACGATGCCGGGTGCGCCGTTGACGTCCCGGATCACCACACGCATCGACAGCGGGTCGAAGCCGCGGCTGATGCCCTGGGAAAAACGGGCGACGTTCTCGTTTCCGCACACGGGGCGACGGGCGGCCGAGACCTTCCCGCCACCGTCCGAGCGCCAGACGACATCGGGGTCCAGGACGGACAAGAGACTCTCGAAGTCGCCGTTCATCACGGCGGCGAGAAAAGCATCGACGGCACGGCGGTGCTCGGCGCGGTCGACGGAACAGCGCGGCGACTCGGCACGCACGCGCTTCCGAGCGCGGGACGCCAGTTGCCGTACGGAGGTCGGGGTGCGGCCGACGACTTCGGCGATCTCGGTGAACGGAACAGAGAACACGTCGTGCAGGATGAGCGCCGTCCGCTCGGCCGGCGCGAGCTTCTCCAGCACGGTCAGCAGCGCGATCCCGACGGATTCGTCCAAGGTGACCCGGTCCTCGGGACCGGGAACCGCACCGACGACCGGTTCGGGCAGCCATGGGCCGACATAGGTTTCGCGGCGGGAGCGGGCCGAACCGAGCTGGTCGAGGCAGATGCGGCTGACGACGGTCGTCAGATAGGCGGCGGGATTGCCGGCTTCGTCGTCGGGGAGGAGCTGCCAGCGCAGCCAAGCCTCTTGCAAGGCGTCTTCGGCATCGGAGACTGAACCTTTTTCACCCTGTCCCGGAGGGTGAAAGGGGCTGGTCAGCGGGGGTAACGAGGCGAGGCTCCTGGTCGTTGCGCTGGTGTTCTCTACGCACCGCGCTTCGTCCGAGGAGCCTCGCTTGG
>NZ_RBAM01000043.1 GCF_003626645.1 Streptomyces klenkii
CGTCTTCTGGGCCACCAGCGGCGTCGCCCACATGCACAACCTCGCCCTCGCCGGCTGACCCGAGCCCAGAACTCCGCAACACCCACATCACCGCAGCACAGTTACGGAGTTACGAGAAGATCTCTAGAGATCCCTGGGGCCCTGCCGACAGCCCACCACTTGGCACTGGCTCTACGTACTGCTGTCGTGTCTTCGGTTCCATGCCCCCAGCCGTCGACGGAGGAGCGACTGACGGGTCCCATAGCCCAGTGCGGGCCTTGTGCTACGCCGGTTCCGTAGCCTCGCTGCCCACGAGGGGCGCCCCCGGCCGACGTGGAGCAAGGCCTGGAGTACCAGCGAAAAGCCGTCATATCCGAAGAACATTCCGCCTAGCATCGGTGCATGACTGCGGAAGAAGCCGCGCAGCGGTGCCCGATGCCCGGTGCTCATCGGCGGCTGATGGACTGCCATGCCCAGTGGCACCGGCTGCACGAGGAGTACTTTGATCCGCATGGGTTCCGGATCATGCTGAACGCGCTGGTCCCGAACCTCCGGAACGTGACTTGGTTGCTGCAAAAGCAGAAGAAGGAGCTCGCAGGCTTCGACGAGTGGTACCCCCGGTTCCAGCAGCAGTCGGGCAGCAGCGAGATCATGCGGTGGGTCGTCAAGTCCCGCAACCGCATCACGAAGGAAGCCGATCTGGAGTTGCACAGCGAGCTGCAGATCGTGTGGCAGCAGGACTGGCTCCGGCATGTTCTGGGCACCTCTGCGAATTTCCCGCCCCGGATGACGGTCCGCGACATTCTGGACGATGTTGTACGCCGGTACAGGCCGCCGGGCGGTACCGTGACCGTGCGGCGCCGCTGGGTGGATGCGGCGCTGCCCGAGTGGGAGCTGCTGGACGCCACGGGAGAGGCATACGCGCAACTCTCGGCGCTGCTCGCCGAGGGCCACCAGGCAGCCGGTGTGCAGGTGTGTGACCTCCCGGTACGTGACGTGGAATGCGAGACAGCGCACCTCAAGTCATCGGGCACCATGCCGCACTGCATGCTTGTGGCCAAGGACGACCTGGAAGCCCACTTCGACGTGCTCAAAGGCGTTCAGATCGAGTCCTACAACTTGACTATCGAACGTGACGAGGACGGCACCAAGCTGGCGCGCCAGCGTTACGGTAAGCAACCCGAGCCGCACACTGGCGACCCGATCGAAGCCGTGCCCTGGCACATGTCCAACGCTCGGCTGGTGATGGAGAAGGACGGCTTCCACCAGACCTTCGCCTTCCTGTACCGAGAAGACAAGATAGTGCAGATCGTCACTCTCGTCTTCGACAGTCAGGGCACGAAGATCCTCTCCTTCGAGAAGCTCGCGAACCAGATGAAGGCGATGAAGGCCGACGGCATCGTCGTGACGTCGGAATCATGGTCCGCCAAGCCCACCAGCAAGGAGAAGGAACTGGGCACCATGCTCTTCCCACCGCGTGACCGCCTGGACCGATTGGAGGCACTTACTGCCTACGCCGCGACCCGCGATGGCCGCCGGGCGGGACAGATGTCCATGGTCACGCGCGGCCCCGACGGGCAGACAACCTGCTCCGATCCGCAGGATGCCGAGTATGCGGTGGCCCACACCCTCGCTCCCGTTCTGAGAATGTGGGATGAGACAGGGCAGTCGGCTGGCTGACAGAACCTGCACAGCTCCCAGCATCGCTCGCTTCGCCACGTCCCATGTAGGCAGCAGTGCGGCATCCACAGTCAGCGGGGCGAGACCGGCCGCGACCGGAGACGGTCTGCTGAAGTCCTGCCATCAGGTGACAGGAGTCCGTAGGATCGCTACCAGATCGTTGGCCGGTGCCGGCACATTGAGGGCAGTGGAGATCGTGAAGCCATGACGGACAGGGTCACCCCCCACATGCTGCGTGAGGCGATAGCAGACACGTTGCGCGACTGTGTGAAGTCGTACCACCTCGCCGCAGTCTGCGAGTCGCTCGGCCTGGAACCGGAACGCGAAGATGAGGACCCACACCGCAGCAAGCGCTGGTACGTCCTCGGCCGGCTCCAGACGCGTCAGATGGCCGAACTTGCCACGATCGCACAGCGAGTGACCGAGGAGTTCGGCGGCCGCGAGCTGATCGAACTTGTAGGACGGCTCGGCGTCCGTGGCGTGGCGGGCGAGCTCAAGAACCTCATCTTCGCCGCCGACGGCCCCAAGCCCGAACTCGTCCTCGCGGACGCCCTCAACAACGTCATCTGCATCACCAAGAACGAGCAGTACTGCCTGGTCTACGACCAGCCCCTGGCCGACCACGGACTCACCTGGCGTGAGCTCGTCTCCTGGTGGACGAACCGGAACCAGCTCCCCACCGACGCCGGGAAGGAGAGGGACAACGCGCTCCACCTCTACGGGCGGCTGGAACGCTCCATGCAGCACAACGGACTGGAGATGGAGTTCTTCAAGACCTACGCAGCTCTCTACAAGCAGTTCGGCTTCGGCATCCCGGCACTCATCCCGCAGGTCTACCTCCACTATGACCCGTACGTGCGCCGTCGCCTCACCAAGAGCCCGGGCCCTCTCGCGCGCCAGCGCATGGACTTCCTGCTTCTGATGCCTGCGCGCGCTCGGATCGTCATCGAGATCGACGGACTCCACCACTACGCCAACGACGACGGACGAGCCGACGACCACCGCTACGCCGAGATGGTCGCCGAGGACCGCAAGCTGCGTCTGGCAGGGTACGAGGTGTACCGGTTTGGCGCCGCAGAACTGAAGCGTGACAGGAAGCGATCTGTGGTCAGCGACTTCTTCCGTGAACTACTGGAGAGCCACCACTCCCTTCCCGCCGCGTCAACCGCCACGTAGTTTCAGCGCGGACACCCCGCCTGCGCCGCCCCTGACCCGCCCGCGGCTGGTATCGGCCGCGCACCCCTGCCGGGGCGGGGCCGGGCGGGAGACTGTGCGAGTGAGTATGCCCGCCCCCGCGCCTGTGCCTGGTCTGGGGCGTGGCCGTCGTGCTCTGATCCCTGCCGAGGGTGACACCGATCTGCAGTCGTCGGCTGCCCGTGCCCGTACGGCCCTGGCCGCGGTGCAGACCGTCCCTGTTCCCGTGGTGGTCCTCGGCGGGATCGCCGGCCTGATGGAAGAGCTGGAGCGCTTGGCCGAGGCGGCCGGGGAAGATGGCAACCAGCAGGCCACCCGGGAAATGCTGGCGTATCTGCGCGCCATCGGTGGCTGACGCTCGCGGCCGGCCGTGACGTCGCCCGACGGTGTGTCGTTGGCCGGTGCGGGTGCACGAAACCCCGCGTGCCGGTGCCCCGAGGAGCCCAATGCAGTTGCTTTAGGGAGGTGAAGAGGGTTGAGCACGAGGCACGGGCCTGCCAGCGCCGCGGTACTTCTTCACCTTCTTGGTCTGGTTGGCGGCCCACCGGCCCGGCTCGACCTTGCTGCGGCCACTCCGAGTTCTAAGGATCGGCCACCGCGACGGTTTCTTGATCGCTCGGGGCCAGTCCCGGCCCGACCGGGGCGGCAGCAGTCGAGTGCGTGCTTCGATGGCGGCCTCAGCCCAGGCACCCATCACCTTGCGGTGGCTGGCGCCGTGCTGGAGCGGCACGCTGCGGCGGGCGATCCGGACGCAGCGCAGGTAGGAGAGCCGGTCCGGGTCCACTACCGGGCCGTTCGCCGCGGCATCGTGCGCGAACCGGTGGACGGCCTGGTGGACCGCGAGCAGGGCCCACAGTTCCTGCCGCACCGCTTCAGGGGTGCGGGATCGGAGCGGTCCGCCGGGCCCCAGGTGGTTCTTGATCTCGTCGAAGGCCAGCTCGATCTCCCAACGCTGCCGGTAGAGGGCGATCAGCTCGTCTGCCGGGTACTGCTCGGTGTCCAGCAGGGAGGTTCCCAGGTGCACCACCTTGTCGTCCTTGGTGAAGGTGATGACGCGGTAGGTGGTCTCCTTCGGCAGGACCCGCCCTTCGCGGGCGGCCCGGAGCCGGACCTCCTGGCCCGGGCGCATCAGCGACAGCCGGGAGCCGTCCGGGAGGCCAGCCTGTGTGGTACCGAGGTGGTTGGACTGGAGCCTGACCAGCAGGTGAGCACCGGAGGCGGTGAAGGCATGGACGAACTCGACCGACCAGAACCCCCGGTCGGCGATGACGAGGTTGCCGGGGCCGGTCGAGCTGGCCAGCGGGTAGGCCAGGCGGCGTTCGCCGTCCCGGTAGCCGCCCAGGCCGGCGTCGAGGACGGCGTGGGTGCCGATCTCCGTGAGCACCGCGGCCCGCACCTGCGGGAAGCCGAACGGCGTGCCGCCGGTGGAGGGGCCGTCGAAGGTGTCGCCGTTGCTCACCGAGTCCGGCACGTCGAACTGCGTGCCGTCCAGCGCCAGCAGGCGCAGGCCCCGCCACCAGGCACCCGGCGTCTCCGGGGTGGCCAGCGGACCGGCCACCTGCCGGAACACCGTTTCCAGCACCTCTTCACCGAGCCGGATGCGCGCCCGGCACAACGACGAGCGGTTCACCTTCGCCAGGACACGGCTGCCGGGTATTCCGCTGGTCAGCATGCGTATCACCTCCTCGTACGACTCCCGGGCGAACAGACACAGCGCGAGCACGAAGTACACGATCAGCCGGGCGGGGAGCAGGCGGCGCCGCTGCTCGCTCCGCCCGTGCTTGGCGACGGCCGCGTCCACCAGTTCCGGCGTGAACACCTTGGTCAAGATCCCTAATCTCGACCGGCATCCCGGTTCCCACCCCTCCACGAGCTGGCCAACGGCCCAGCCAGCTCAAAAGCAACTGCATTGCCCCGAGGAGCCCCCCGGGGCACCGGCACCCCGGGATCAGACGGCCCAGTCGAGACCGAGCTCCGCGAGTGCCTTCTTCTTGTCCGCGGTGAGCTTGGCGCGCCTCGATTTGGTGTTGGACAGGAAGACGCCAAGTTTGATCTCCGTGCCGTCCTCCAGTGTCTCTACGTGGTTCCTGGGGACGGTTACGGAGCCGGTTCGGGCTTTGTACTGGCGCAGGGCCTCAACGCCCCGTTCGAACGCCCCGGAGGTGCTCCTGGACGGTTTTACGGGTGCTTCCTGTTCCGGGGGCAGGGGCGCGATGCCGAGTTGCTCCAGGCGCTGGCGCTGGCTGTCTGTCAGCCGCTGCCAGACGGTGTGCTGGCGCTGCCGCGCGAGCCACCTGCCGACGTCCTGGCCGTGCACGGTGACCCCGGGCAGGAGTTCCGCCTGGTCCTCGTCGCCCAGCAATTCGCGTACGGCCACGTAGTGCCGCTGCCACTCCGCTGGCCAGGCCGGGTTCCAGTCCTCGTCCACCTCCCGTAGCGCCTGCTCCCACTCCGGGTGTCCGTCGAGTGCGCCGGGCCGGCGGAGGTTGGACAGCCACTGCCCGATCGGCCGGTCCAGCGCCGTGGCGGTCCGCGGCGCGCACAACGTCCAGTGCTCCTCGTAGTACGCCTTCGCGGCCTCCAGGCTCTCCTGGAACCGCTCGTCCGCCATGCTCCAGACCATGCCGAGCTTCTCCAGCCGGCGCGCCCGGACCGCGGTCATCTGCCCGGCGCCGTACGCCCGTCGCTGCTCCGCGACCCATTGCCCGAGGGGAGTTGCGCCCTCTTTGTGCCCGTACGGTACCCGAGCGTGCCCCTCACGCTCCGTGAACGCCTTCAGCTTCGCCCAGCCGCGCGCCCAGTCCTGCCGCTCGGTGTCGATGACATTGAACGACACCCACTTGGCGACCATCACCGGGTCACGTGGGGCCGCGAAACGTAGCAGCAGACGGGAATCCTCCTCGCCTTCCTCCGGCTCCGTACCGATATTCACGGAGGGCTGGGCAACGTCTTTCTGCGGTTCTTGGGGAATTGCGAGGAGTTCGACCGCTTCCTCGTCGTGGGCCCGCAGGCCTTCCAATACCTTCACCAAAGGCCGGTAAGAGGCAGAGGTGAACATGTCTTCCGGCTGCTCCCCGGGCTGGAGGAATACCGGCACAATCAACGACGCCAGTTTGCCTTCTCCGGGCTTTTGCCGCAGGGCCCGGCCGATGGCCTGGACGATGTCGTGCGGGGCCCCCTTGGGGTCGAGCAGGGCCACGGAGTCGACGGCCCGGATGTCCACGCCCTCGCCGAGCACCTTGCAGTTGGCGAGCACGGCCCGCCGCGCGGTGCTGCCGAAGGAACCGAGGACTTCCCGCCGCTGCTCGGGTACGTGATCACCGCACAGCCAGTCCGCCCAGATGCGCGCCGGGTAGGTCTCCGGCTGGTCCGCGTGGAGCTTCGCTGCGACCCGCGGCAGGCCCTCGGCGTAGGCCTGCGCCTCTATCGTCCGGTGGTGGAAGGTGATGCAGGTGTTCAGCTGGTGCTCCGCCATGGTCCGCAGCAACGCCGCATGCAGCGCCCCGAGCCGCTCCCCGCGCACCTCCTCACTCCCTCGTTCCTCGCCCATGAGCCGCTCGGGCGTGACCTCGGGGTCGGTGAGCTCCACCACGATGATCTGGTACCGCGCGAGCAGGCCCCGGGAGACCGCTGAGGCAAGCGACAGCTTGTAGAGGACCGGCCCGAAGATCGCTTCGTCGTCCATCGAGGCGGCCATCTCCTCCGGCAGTGCATCCCGCACCCCCTCCGCCACCTCCCAGTGCGGCGGCCGCTCCTGCCAAATTCGGGGGGTGGCCGTGAGGTACAGCCGGCGCGCCGACGGGATGACGTCCTGCTTGTGGATGTCCGCCCACGCCTTCCCGAGTGACCCACTCGTCCGGTGAGCCTCGTCCACCACTACGAGGTCGAGCGGGGCGAGCTGCTGTCCGTAGACGCCGGCGAAAGCCTCCGCCAGGACGCCGAGGCTCGCGTAGGTGGCGTAGATGGTCACCGGGCCCGCGGCGTGCCACATGGCGAGCCGGATCGGGTTCGTGGTGCACCTGACCTTGAGGTTCCACAAGTCCGGATCGTCCTGGAGGCCCCCCACGGCAACCGCCGGCCCCCGGTGCCCGACTCGGTGCCATTCCTTGATGGTCTGCGCCAGAAGATCCAGCGTCGGCACCACCACCAGGATCCTGCCCTTCGGCAGCATCTCACGAGCAGCGAAAGCAGCCGTGATCGTCTTTCCGGTACCGCACGCGGAAATCACCTGCCCGCGCAGGCCATTGGCCGGGATACCCTCGGGAGGCACGTCAAGGCCGCGCTTAATCGCATCAACGGTTTCGATCTGATGCGGGCGTAGATCACTTTTCTTCATGGCCACAGGGGAAGACTCTTTCTCGCAGATGTGGCGAGCAATCAGAAAGGGAAGTCCCGGAGCGGTGAGGACGGCCCGGGGTGGTGCTGTCTGTTCCCAGACTCTACACAGTACACGGCGGTGATGCACGCTGCTTCCGTGAGGTTGGTTCGTCAGGATAACGTGTTGCCGGTTCTTGCCCCACGGAGGGGTATTGGTGTGTATGCTGGTGGGGTGTTGCCGGGGGTTGGTTGTGTGGCTTGCTGGTGTGGGGGTGGGGTTCGGGTGGAGCGTAGCGGAGTCCGTCACTGCGGTGGGGTCGGCACTCCTGCCGGGTTGATTTCCTGTCAGTTGTGGGGCGGGAGTGATGGCTTGGAATCCCAGACGCTACACGGGTCCGCGGGTGATGCATCCTCCTGCTGCCAGCCTGGATTTTCCGCTTGCGGAAAATTCTCCTATTCGCGCTTGCGCGAATAGGCTGTCATTGAGAATTCCGCGTGCGGAATTCAATTCCCGCGTTTACGCGGGAATTTGACGAAGCGTCAGCGGAGTCAATTCACTGCATTTGCCGGAGCGAAGCGGAGGCGTTCGCTGGGCTCCCGGCTTGCCGGGAGCCCTTCCCGCGGAGCGGGAAGGG
>NZ_RBAM01000044.1 GCF_003626645.1 Streptomyces klenkii
GTCCTGGCCGCCCAACGACGTGAACGCGCACGTGTCCGCAGCGAGAAAGGCATCCGCTGGGGCGGCAGACCACGACAGCCCGCAGCCTGACCACCACCCCGGCGAACCCATGCAGTCACAGCACTAGACGGGACCCCGCTGTGGTTCTGACGCGCGCTTCCGGGGCGCCCCCACGACCTGACGGCACCCGCGCACATGGCATCGTTCAGATCTGTCCCACCAAGGAAGCCCTGAGCCTGACCGACCATGCCTACCAGGGTGCCGGCGCCACCGTCCGCACCCCGTACTACGGCCACCACGAACTTCCCAAGCGCTACCAGCAGTTCAACCTGCCCACGCTCGACTGCGTGCTCCCAGCGAACACGCCGTTGCTCGCCTGAAGTCCTGGCGCATCCTCCGCGGAGCCCGTTGGAGGCAGAGGTAATCGAGCCAGCTGTGCCTACCGCTCGTAGCACGTCCTTCCCGCCGACGGTTCCCCGCGCAGCCAGGTAGGGAGCTGTTGTCGAAGTCATATGGGCGCTACCTGAGTCGGCTCTGCGTCTCCCGGGAGAAGCCAATAACCGATGCCTCGGGGGCGGCAGGCCAGCGCTCTCGCTGCCCCCTGGCCGTTGTCGCGTTGCTGACCAAGGATCCGGGCCGCGACGACTGGCATGTTCCATGACAGTCCTGACCCCGCTTCAACAGAAGAGGAAACGTTGATCTTACTTACTCTTTACCGTTGGACGGGTAACCGGAATCTGCGAGAGCCGTTTGTAGGCATGTCGGATCACCATCTTCTTGTATGGGAGGAATGAGGATGGGACCATTTGTTCGCATCGCTCGGTCGGCAGGAATCTGTGCGGCTCTGGCAGGAGCCGGTCTTGCATCGGCCGCCCCGGCCCATGCTGTTCCCACCCCACCGAGGCCGAAGCCGGTGACACGGGGAGCATCGGTAACGCCGGTCCCCGCCCCGTCGCCGGCCCCATCGACGGCTCCGGCATCGGGGTCCAGCGGTGAGTCGGTCATCAACGACCGCAAGGCTTTGAATCTTCTGGTGGTCAACCAGAGCGACAACGAAGTTCAGCGGATGAGGACGGAGACGAGGGGCGGCGGCTGCAACACGCACCTGAAGAGCCACACGACCGGTTTGGTACTTCTGGGCCCGATCACTGAGAGTGACTCCTCCATCAAGCAGTGCTCTTGAGGATCTGTCTTTTATAACCCGACCACCGTCCAGGGGGGTTGACTCTTCACGAGTTGGACATCTACCCTGCGGCGTCGGGAATCGGTGCAGCCGCGTACGCGGCTGCACCGTCCGGGGCGACTCCCGAGTGCCAACAGGAGGGGGTGGAAATGCCCTCCGTGCTGGTCTATCGGCCCTGCACCTTCTACGGGACTCCCGACTCCCCCCGGGGTCCGAAGTTGCCCGGTACGTCTCGTGCGGCAGCCAACTGCACGACGAGCGACGACGCCGTCCGTCGTCGAACCCTGTACCCGGCACCGTGAAGGCGGGGTGCCCCCGCTCCCGACGAGCCCTAGAAAACCTTGAACAAGGCCGGGCTCGTACCTACCTTTGCCGCATTTCTGCGGAGTAGCCCATCGACGGGCAGGCCACGCTCTGATCTGCGAGTTGCCTCCTTGGCTCCCGCTTCATCCGCCGTTCCTTCTCCGTCACCAGAATGTGATCCTCGCGGTACAGCCATGCTCCACTCTTCAGGTTCCGCGCAGTGGGCTGCAAGTATCCTCGTCTCACCCATTGCCGGATGCAGGACGGCTTCACCTTCACCATCTCTGCAGCTTCCACAGCGGTCAGGAGGCGTAGTTGATGGTGAGTCCCAGAAACTGATTCAAATGGTGACACTGGAATGAACTGCTGTGCGAGAAAATCCATGACATCCCTTTAAAATTCATGACTGCAACAGTCGATGCAACTCTCGTGTGGAGAACCGACTCACAGATCATCAGGCCGAGGCGGCTAGTTCGTTGTGGACCTGAACGATCGGGACTACCTCGGTACACGCCGTCCGGGGGCCACGCATCGCGATCTATTGAGCGCAGACAACGCAAGACCCGAGGTGTGGTGCAGAACCGGATTCAGCGCCGGAGAGTAGCGGCTTGGTTCCAATGGATCGCGCCCCGCTGGAGGTCGGCATGTAGATCGGGCCCAACCGGAAAATTGGGCCTACAGCATGGGACCGAAACCAACGAAAGACCGCACATACCCCACCCTGCTATGGTTCACAGAAAGGCTCCCGTGGAAAGGGTGAAGTATCTCCGCAACCCCTTGGGAATGCTCCCAGACTGGTCGGTACCCAAACGAGGCAACTGGGACGACCGGTAAGTCAACAAGGGGCGTAAGTGCGCCCACTGCGGCACACGAATCCAGCCTCGTTAGAGATTGTGACAGCCTGGGGAGGGGCGGTCAATAGCCTAGTTCAAGAGCATTCCTGATGTCTTTGATGTTTCTGAGGGGCGCCGGAGATAGAGATGCTGGGAAAGACTTGTATCCGCAACTGTGCAGCGAACACTTGTACCTCGGCGGCACGGCGCCTGTGCCTGAGATCCCGTGGTGCCGCGACGGCGCCTTCGCGAAGCACACGGCAGAAGGCTGGACGCCGCCTTCCTGCGTGCTCTTGTCGTCCGTCCGGGTGGCCTCGTTCGTCTCAAACGGTTTCTGGTTGCACTTCCGACTCTGTTGCTCATGGGGTGCTGCTGATGACCTTTGACGGGCGGTATAACGAGTGGTGCGTGATAGCGGGTGGGGCGTGCCTTCTGGCGGGTGGTCTGACCGGACTGTGGCGATCATGGTTAGCCAGGTGGTCTTGGCGCATCGGTTGTCCCTTGGGGACTCCCGGCGTCATCTTGCCTATCTGGTACAGGATTTGGTGGTGCCGTGGTAGGCCGGTACCGAAGGCCTACGCCATGCTGCGCGAGGTGGGGATAGGAAGCGGGCCGAGGGTGCTGTCGCCCGGCACACGCTGGCC
The DNA here is from genome assembly GCF_003626645.1 of Streptomyces klenkii. Classification (GTDB taxonomy): domain Bacteria; phylum Actinomycetota; class Actinomycetes; order Streptomycetales; family Streptomycetaceae; genus Streptomyces; species Streptomyces klenkii. The sequence continues at coordinate 2,964 of NZ_RBAM01000044.1, forward strand.
TTCGTCGACCGGCTGGTGGCCACGCTGATCCGTGTGCGGCACGATTTGCCGCACACGGTGCTGGGACTGGTGTTCGGCGTCGACCGCTCCACCATCACTAGGACTGTCGGGGAGATCCGACCCCCTGCTGGTCGCCGGGGGAGAGGAGGAGAGGGAAAGCTCTGGCCTGCGTCTTCAGGCTCTGACAGGTGTGTTCCCCGACGCTCAGGCCGAGGGCGTCGAGGCGCGGCTGGACGCCCGCGAGATCCAGGTCCGCAGGCCATCGGCCGGCCGCGGCGGACGAGCGCGTTCGTCTCGGGCAAGAAGAAGCAGAACACGATGAAGACCACCGTGATTGCCGACTGGTGTGGCCGCGCGTTATGGATCGATCCTGTGATCTGGCCGCATGTACGACGCCATGGCCGTCTGCAACAAGGGCATCGCCGTCTGCTTGTAGCACATCCCCGATGCGGAGGTTCTCCTGGACGGCGGCTATGTCGGCCTGGGACGCGACCACCCAGGCTAGGAGATCATCCGGCCAAGAAGGCCACGGCCCCGAGCGGTGCCCGGAAGAATGGGACAGCGGGAACGTGACCGCCACGGGCTCTCGTCCGGCCGCATCACCGTCGAACGCCTTTGCCGACCACAAACGCTGGACCAACTGATGCGCTGGACCCACCGCCGCGACCGCCTGTCGGGCACCTACCGAGCCATCGCCAGCCTCGTCTCCGACCGCACGGTCAGCTTCTAAGCGCGGGTAATAACCAAGCCAAACACCTCCCGCCCGCTATCACGCACCAACTCGTGATGCCGGGTCGCATGGCCCCCTGGATCGTTGGATGCCACCGCACGCGATTAACCCGGAGATCGGGTCAGAGGGGGCGTCAGACACACCTGCCAGCCCAGCCGTCCGGCTGGTCCGAGACTCTACGCGCAGTGCGGTTCAAGGCTCTCCTGCTGCTCGGCATCACCGCGGCCTGCAAGCACTCATGGCGTATGGGGATCACGAAGTGGTTCGCCCTTAACGTCAACGAGTTGTCGCTTGTCGACCACGTGCAGCTCGCTCAAGTCCTCGCTAGTGGACCGAAGATGACCGCACCGGCACGGAGATCGTAGGGCAGTGGAGCGACCTGCACGACTATAGAGGGTTTGCGGCGCGAGGGGCACTGGTTCGAAGGTGCTCCGGGGTGGAAGCGAGGTTTCGTCACTCGCAGTAGATCGTTGGGATTTTTGTGGAATACGCGCGGTCGTGTTGTTTATGCCCAGGCGTACCAATCGTGGGCGGCGACGGGAGGCACTATCGTGACTGCATGGTAATGGGGCATGTATAAGTGATGAATATAGGTGATCATCACAGCGGATTCCATGAATTAAGGCGAGTGTCGAATCTATGGATGGCTCGTGGAACGGATGTCATGATGAAGGGTCAGAATTTCGGACGTGTAACACCGGTCGCCACGAACACCCTCAGCCAGGCCGGGGTCGCGTATTGTGACCTGCTGAAATCCGTAAGACCCTCTGGGGCGTGACTGGCCTCCAACGTAGTAGGACAGCGTTCTGCCGCATGGCTTCCCTGCATCCGCCCCCTATAAAGATCTTCTCGTAACTCCGTAACTGTGCTGCGGTGGTGTGGGTGTTGCTGGGCTTGGGGCTCGGTCAGCCGGTGAGGGCGAGGTTGTGCATGTGGGCGACGCTGCTGGTGGCCCAGTAGACGCCGTTGCCCTTGAGCCGGCAGTCGCGGAGGATCTCCCAGTTCTTCATGCGGGCGAAGACGTGCTCGACGCGTGCCCGCCCCCGACGGTGGGAGGCGTTGTGCTCTTCCTTCCACTGCGGCAGCCGTTCCTGTCCGGCCTGGCGGCGGTGCGGGATGAGCAGGCCGTTGCGCCGGTATGCGCCGTCGGCGATGACGGTCGCGTCCCCGCAGGCCGTGTTGATGCCGGAGTCGGCGAAGGCGGTGCAGTCGTTGTGGTTGCCGGGCAGGGATTGGCCGACGGCGAGGACGAGCTTGGTGTCGGCCTTGATGAGGAGCTGCATGTTCGTCGAGTACCTGTGGTTCTTCGATGAGGTAGCGACCGACCGGTCCCGCGTGGGCACCAGCGTTCCGTCCACGACGAGCACGTCATTGCTGCCCGGCCTGCGATTGGCGGGCGTGAGGGTCAGCAGTGGGCCGTGCCGTTTGATGATCCGGCCGACCGCTGCTGTGGAGATCCCGAACAGCGGGGCGAGCTGCGGCATGGACAGGTTCGTGCGGCAGTACATCGCCACCAGCAGCACCCGGTCCTCCAAGGACAGCGACCACGGACGGCCTGGCCGACCGGGATCCAGGGCCTGCCCGCCAGCCCGGTGGACGGCCTTGACCAGCCGCTGGAACTGCCGCGGGCGCAGCCCGGTGAACACCTCGACGAACTCACGACGCTGAGCGGAGACCACCTGCACGACCAGACCAACGCAGACCAACCAGCATGGTTACGAGAAGATCTTTGGAAGAAGAACTGTGGGGAGAAGTATCCAAGGTTACACCTGTCAGACGACGTCAGGGCAGGCAGTAATTTGACGCCTTGTCAGCTGCGGGGTGGCTCCCGATCCCATTCTCAGGTGTAACTGATTCCCTGTCCGTGGTGAACTTTGAGGGACTGGGCTCGGTGATGCAGAGTCCGGGTTTCCGGCCACCGAGATACATCACTGATGAGTACCTGTCAGGTGACAGGTGCCTCATCTCGCTGAATCCCTGCACGGCTGCGCATAGGACACCACTAATCACCCCAATTGCAATACCAGCGATAACGATTCCTATCACAGTTCGATTCATCACCACTCCCAACTCTGTTCAAAAATACTAGAAATCTTTGAAAGGATACTTAACTAAAGATCTCCTCTCTAGAGATCTTCTCGTAACTCCGTAACTGTGCTGCGGTGATGTGGGTGTTGCGGAGTTCTGGGCTCGGGTCAGCCGGCGAGGGCGAGGTTGTGCATGTGGGCGACGCCGCTGGTGGCCCAGAAG
>NZ_RBAM01000045.1 GCF_003626645.1 Streptomyces klenkii
GGGCGTGCAGGATTTTCGCCCAGGTGCCGTCGGCCGGCCAGCGGCGGTGGCGTTCGTAGACGGTCTGCCAGGGGCCGTAGCGTTCGGGCAGGTCACGCCACGGGATACCGGTCCGGGTCCGGTACAGGACCCCGTTGACCACGGTGCGGTGATCGGCCCACCGTCCACCCGGCCCACCTGCTTCGGGCAGCAGCGAAGCGATCAGCTCCCACTGAGCATTGGTCAGTTCATGCCGCCGCACCATGCACAGATCCTGCCCGGAACGGCAGCAGATCCACCACCCGAGCAAGAGCCATCAGACACTGCCTAGCCGCGTGGGCCTCCGCCTGCGGAGGCACTGGTAGGCGTCGCCGCAGATGAGTCGCACTATTCACACAAGCGTAAGCAGCGCGGGATGATGAACGCGGAAGATCATCGCCTGTCCGACGGAACTCCGCTGAGGTTCTCCCGTACACTGTCCTGCCGCGCCCATGTTCCTGACTGCGACGGCTACCCCGCAGAAGCTTTGTGAGGAATGGGTAGGGGAGGATCGGGATTACCTTCGGCTGGTTCACCTCGCTGAGGGCTCGCCGCCTTGTCTGTGAGAAACCTGAACCTCGGACCCCACACGATTCCCCGGACGAAACGCCTACTTTATCGCTACAGCCCTTGTGGGTAGGTGAAGACGTGATCTGGGTCGTACCGATGTTTGATTTGTGTGAGTCGGTTGGTTGCGTTGCCGTAGTAGGCGGTACGCCAGTCGGCGACTGCGAGGTCGGTGTAGTTCTGGTAGGCCGAGCCGGAGGCATGCCGCTGCATTGTTGCGTGTATGCGGTCCAGCCATGCGGTGTGGGCGGCTGCAGGATGGCCGGCCTTCCATGTGGTCAGGTACTGGGCGAGGAATCGTGAGTTTCGATGGACGAAGGCTGTTGCGAGGGGCGGTACGCGGTTAATGGCGCCGCCGAGGGCGGTGAGGTGGACATAAGCGTGCCCTTCGCACCCTCCGCGTCTGCCGAAGGAGGCGAGACCTGCGATCAGGCGGTGGATGCCTTCTGTGTTGAGGGAGCGGTCGAAGAAGTCGGAGCGGGCCGCGAAGGTGTCGCGTGTCAGCTTGCCGACGGGTTCACGGCCGGGTGCATGACCGGGTAGGTGGCATTGTGGGGTGGTGTGGTGGGGGCAGTGAGCGTGTTCCCTGATGGTGTCGAGGAACGCGAGGCGGCGCAGCTGGAATGCTGCAGGGGGGCTTCCCACCGTGTCGGTGAGCCGGTCGAGAGCATTTTCGAGGGTGGTTGGTGCGCCGATAGCAAAGGAGGCTACGGATATGTGCGGGGTGTTGCCGGTCGTGTTGGCGAGACTGCACGAGGACCAGATGTGGTCGGGGAGCGCGGGACCCCATCCCTGCCAAGCCCGTAGGACGGCCGAAGCAGCCGACCAGGGCCAGGATAGGAGGCAGGTCGCCATATCCCCGATGGGATGGGTGCGGAAGCGGAGGTGGGTGACCACACCGAAGTTGCCGTGGCCGGCGCCACGCAGCGCCCAGAAGAGGTCGGGGGAGTGGTCGCGGTCGCAGTGGAGGGCGGTGCCGTCGGCGGTAACGAGTGTGGCACCTGTGAGGTTGTCACAGGTCAGGCCGTAGAGGCGGGAGAGGATGCCGTGGCCTCCGCCGAGGGCAAGTCCGGAGATGCCGGTGGTGGGGCAGGTGCCGGCAGGGACGGTGACACCTTGGCCTGCGAGGGTGGTGTAGAGGTCGATGAGCCTGGTGCCTGCGCCGGTGACGGCCGTGTCCGGCGACAGAATACGCACGGTGTTCAGCAGGGACACATCGAGGACGAGTCGTCCGTTGCCGCTGGACCAGCCCGCGTAGCTGTGACCGCCGCTACGGATGGCCACCGGCACGGCGTAGCGGCGGGCAAAAGCCAGGCACGTCACGATGTCGTTCATGCCGCTGACGTACGCGATGGCGACAGGACGGAGGCCATCGAAGCGGGTGTTGTACAGCTGGCATGCGGCTGCGTAGTCCGCATCACCGGGCCGTATCAGACTGCCGGAGAGGTCCGCGCCCAGTGCCGTCCACTCCGCAGCGGCTCTGCCCGCCAGTACCGCGGGGACCTTGCGGCCTGTTCCGGCAGGCCAGGCCCGGCCTGTCTCTGCCCTTCCTGTGGTGTCATCGCGGAAGCCGCCACAACTGCCGGCTGCTGTCAGACCTGCCCCCCATTCCAGCAGCCTGCGCCTGGTGATGGCCACTATGTCCCTTCCCTCTCCTCCTGGCGGGCCTGGCAGAAGTTGTCCTCTGGGCATGGAATGCCGGCCGCTGCGGACTTTCGGGCTTGTCTTCCGCTGCCCAGACGGGGCTCTGCGAAGGCCAGGAGATGTGCGCTCGATCACCCACCTGCGTTGGCCAAGGCGTTCGCTGGAGTCAATGCCTTTGCAGGCGATTCGGACGCCGATGTGCTTGCCCCACAGCCATCTGCACAGGTGGGGGCGTGATTTTGTCTTGTCCGTGTGGAGTCGCTGCGGCTTGGACTCTGCGGCGTGGGATCCGTGTCCCTTGTGGAAGTGGGACAGCATCGGCTTCAGGACGAGGCTGTCGAGGGTGTTGGCTGCGGAGAGCCCGACGCGGAGGGGCAGCCTGGCAGCATCGGACAGGGCGTGCATCTTGGAACCCGGCTTGCCCCGGCCCACAGGCGAAGGACCTGTGAGTTCGCCCGCCGTTCGCCACCCCACCGCCCTGCGGACGCACTCGCGCCGCAGGTAGCAACGGCGTCGCTAAAGGCTGTCCCGTATCTCATCTTGGGTTGGTCTGCACCTGTGAGGAGCCGGCGACCTGTGCCGCTCTGTCCAGATTCCTGATAACTGCTCGGCTACGCCAAACCGGGGCAGATGGCACCTCGCGCCGACCTGCACCCCGCGTTACGGGACAGCTTCGAGCCTCCATAAACCATCCGGAACAATCCAGCCCCCCCCTGACCGAACCAACCATCAATCCGGCCTGTAGGACACGGCCTTACAACGGCTGACAAGATGAGGTGGCTTGGGCTGGTAGCCGTGCCTGGCCAGCCGGTTGAGCGTTGCTCTTTGTATGGGGGCGTTGCCGTGGATCGTGTCGGATGGGCTGTCGGATTGCCAGGAGCCGCTGCTGGCGCAGCGTGAGCGGCGTTTTCGCTGTCCGGGTCGCTGGCCGTTGCCGGACCGGGAGGTGCTGTGCGGGGTCTGGTACGTGCTGCACACCGGGATTCAGTGAGAGTAGTTGCCGGGGGAGCTGGGCTTTGGCTCGAGCATGACATGCTGGCGTCGACTGCGGGACTGGAACGAAGTCGGCGTCTGGCAGCGGCTGCACGAGGTCCTGTTCGCTGAGCTCAATGCCGCGTCACGCTTGGACTGGTCGCGTTGCGTGGTCGACTCCTCCCATGTCAGGGCTTAAAAGTGGGCAGCATGTGGGCCCGTCGCCGGTCGACCGGGGCCGGCTCCAAGCATCATCGCATCACCGACAGCCACGGCGGCTTGCTTGCCGCCCTGCTGACCAGCGGCAACCGCAACGACGTCACTCAGCTCTTGCCACTGCTGGACGCGATCACACTGGTTCGGGGATGCGCCGTCCCCGCCGCAAACCCGACTCACTCTTCGCCGACCGCGGCTCGACCACGACGTCTACTGCGACCAGATCCGCGCTCGAGGCATCATGTCGGCCATTGTCCGCCGCCGCCCTTGACACGGGACTGGACTGGGCACCTTCCGGTGGGTGGTGGAACGGACCTTCGCTAGGCTACGGCTTCCGCAGGCTCCGGATCCGCTGGGAACAACGCGCTGGCATCTGCGGAGCATTCCTCCGCCGCGCCTGCTGCCTCATCACCCACCGACAGATCAACTCATTGTGTTAGGTGTTGTTTAGTCGATCCTCGCCACCTCGTATGTCATCTTCACGCGGCTATCGATATCTTCAGCCTCCTTCTCGAGCACCTCACCCTTCTTGAGGAGGTCACCTACTTCAGGCTCAGCGTAAGTGTGAATAGATGCAAAAGGCTTACCATCGGCTGTTGTAAGCTCTACATCGAGACCAACCGTTTCGGGCAGCAGCTCATTTTTCTTCTTGCCTTTGGCGTTCGCGAAGTTGAATTCACTGTCGACGTAGCCCTCCTTCAGCTGGAGGGTCGATCCGGGCTTCACGTTCACCGGCTGATTTTTGGTACGTTCAAAGACTACTTTCTCCGGGTTGCCGCTCGGATAGTGTCGCATGCGAACTCGGCCGTACACCTCCTGCCCTTTCGCGTCGGGCATTTTGAGAACCTTTACCGATTTCACTGCCACCCGGAACTGACCCTTGTAGAGGTTGCAGTGTTGTTCTTCGAACTCGGCTGTCTCGCTGAGAACTGCAGGCTTGTTGTCCTTGACGCTGGTGAGTTTGTAGGAAATTGGTGCATACTCGGCCAGTGTGGGAGCTTTCTTGAAGAACTCATCCAGCTTGCCGGTTTTGATCAGGTCCTCAGCGCTCTCTGCCGCGCCACCCAGGGACTTGACTTTGATATCTGCTTCCTTCATCACTTTCTTGTAATCGACTTTATGTTTTGCTGAGGCGCTGATTGGGCCAACGTCCAAGCTGGCGTCAACAGAGGCGTTCAAATCGCTTTGGGTTGCTGTCGAAGTTGCAGTGAAGATCAAGATGCGGCCGTATGTCACTGATGACACGTAGGCAGGCACGTTGTCCGGCCCGATTTCGTCGCTCTCTTGTTTGTGCTTCAGGTCATCCTTGGTGAAGGTCTTACTGAAGAACTTGGCAGGTGTGGTAGGCCTGGAGTAGTCGACGGTGAATGCTATCTGCCTGAACATTGCAGTGACCGAGTTCTTAGTGGCGGAGTGTTTTGCCGCGAGGCTGAAATCGGCTTTACCGAGGCCCATGAATTTCGCCGAAGTGTTCATTTCGAGTGCAACCTGGGTATCTTTGTACCCGTCGGTTTTTCTGTAGTCGATCTTGTTAATCGGCTTACCGTCAGCCCTCTCCTTCATCATTTCGGAAACGGCTGTGTCAACCGTTCCTCTATCGGGCTTAGATACCGTCCTATTTGCCCCACCGCTGGACAGGTGTAGTGAGATCTTCGCTGGTGCCCGATCCTCTCCGTCGATAGCCAGCTCCGAGAGATGGCCATTCTTGTAGGCCTTGCCTTGAAGAAATTCTCCTGGCCACAGGTGCGTTGTATCATTCATGGTCACGAGTTGGGTGGGTGACATTGTCACAGACCGCTTGTCGGCCAAGCAGATAACTTCCTTGCCGTCGTCACCTTTCCGGGTGACCCAAGTGGGCTTACCGATACTCTCGTTCCGGTTCGGCTTGGGTGAGGCGAATTCATTCCAGGTCTTCAGAGTTTTGAAGTAGGCGTTGATTTCCTTTGCGTTGTCCGGGGGCTCGGCAGCTGCGCACGGTACAGCGAACAGTGCGGCTGCGGTCAAGGATAGGAACCCCGCCGCACGCGCAATCGGATTGTGCATATACATCCTCTCTGAGATTGAGGTTTTCAGGGAAGATCATTCAAAAAAGCGGTGGTCCTAACGAGCTCGTGCATGATTGGTGGTGAGCCGTAGAGGATCTCGGTGAGCTTGGCGTTCACATCGCGCTCAGGTACGCGGTCTGACGGTGGGACAGCAGGCCGGCGACGGCCTGGAAGGTGTCGTTCATGTGCTCACGGAGGTCGAGGTGGCGGGCTGGTGCCCGCCAGTTCTTCAGGCGGGCGATGCCGTGCTCTACCTAAAGCGTGTTCCGCAACCCGGTGAGCGGGCATCTGTCCGGTATGGCTGGGGTTTTGCGGGCCGAGCGGGTGTGGGTGGAGACGTTCACCGGGCTGCGGGCCGGGCAGTTCGAGCGGCTGTTGCG
>NZ_RBAM01000046.1 GCF_003626645.1 Streptomyces klenkii
CGCCCCGACAGATGAGGCCCTGCCCCGACAATCAGAGCCGCGACGGGTCCTGCTGGACTACCCACACCGCATGGCAGGACACTGCGGTTCCGGAGCGCTGAGGGACCTCTTGGAATGGGCCAATCTCGGCTGGAACGAGGTGCCCGGCGAAGGTCTCGTCTTCGGGATGGGCGGCGGCCTCGGCTTCACCTACCTCCGCGTACCTGGGCTCACCCCGCCGATCTATCTCGTAGGGCGAAGCAGCGACCTCGAGGTGGACCTCCTCACCAGGCTCGGCGCCGAGGTCGACGTGCGCGATACCGACGATCCCGCGACCGGCTGGGACTGGGTGCGACGCGAGCTTCAGCAAGGGCGCCCCGTCCTGCTGTGGGCCGACATCGCCGAGCTGCCGTACCTCAATGTCCGCCTCCAGATGAGCCGGCACGACATCGTCGTGGTCGGCTACGACGAGGACACCGCGACGGCGTTCGTCGTGGACAACGACCGACTCGAGGTCCAAGAAGTGCCCTACGAGGCGCTGGCCCGGGCGCGCGCATCGCGGTCCTTCCCCGTACCCACGAGGCACACGACCTACCTCGTCAAATGGCCGCAGCACCTCCCCGACCTGCACCGCACCGCCGCCTCCGCCCTCACCGCATCCGCGGAGAACATGCAAACAGCGGCGGCCGCGATCATCCCGGACGCATCGGCGCTGCCACCCGAAGCTGTCGCTTCTGCGGGGATCAGCGGCGTCACGGTCTTCGCCGAGGATGTCGACCAGTGGCCGCAGCTCATGTCCGAGCCGGAACTCGATGCCGCACTCCGCTCCCTCCACGCCTTTGTGGAAAAGGCAGGGACCGGCGGCGGCCTCTTCCGACGGTTGCAGGCCCAATTCTGCCTCGACGTGGCGCGGCTCACCGACTCCGCAGATGTGGCCCAGGCCAGCACCGAGCTGCTGCGCTGCGCCGACACCTGGTCAGCTGTGGCCGCTGCAGGCCGCAGCCACGGGCCGACGGTCGACCGCTGGCGGCGCGTCACCGAGCTCGCCGCGACACTACCCGCGCACGAGGACCATGCCCTCTCTCAGATGCGCATGGCAGCGGCCGCATTGAAGGATGGATGACGAGCGATGAGCCATGAGCGACTCTGTCGGCGATCTTGAGATTCCTCGGTGGGCACGCATGATCACCCGACATGACCGACGCGGTCACCGGTCGTGTACAGCTGACGCCGAGGAGTCCAGGGTCCGTCCGTCCCAGGTGTACAGATCGCCGGCCGAGCCAGTCCTCACGTACGTAGACGTGGCAGGTGTCGCAGGCGGCGTTGCCGTCGCACAGGCCGACGACGCCGACTTTCATCGGCCGCAGCTGCAGCATCAACGGGCGGCCCTTCTGCGGGATGAGTCGTCGGCCGCTGCGTCGTCGCGGCCGGTGGCGTAGCGGTACGCCGCCCTGATCACGGCCCGTGCCACTGCCAGCTCCTCGTCGGTGCGCGGGCCGTAGAGCATGACCACGTTGATCTGTGCGGAGTGCAGCGGGTGGCGCTCGCCCCAGCCCTTGCCGATCAGCTCCTGCTGGTCGCCGGTCGCCAGCGACAGGTGCAGGCTGCCGTCGGGGTGGAGGTGCGCGAACTCGGCGGTCAGCCGCGGCGGCATGAGTACCGCGCCGTCCGCCGGCGATCCCGTCCAGGAACAGCCCCAGCGCCTCCTCTCCCGGAAGGTCATGGGGAAGGTCGAGGTCGGGGAAGGCCGTGGAGACCCACCGCGTCATCTTCGCCGGGTCGGAGATCTCGCTCGGCGCGGCGACGACATCGGGCAGGGCGGTGGACATCCAGTCCCGGAGCGCTTCGCGCACCGTGGGCGGGCTGGTCTGAGTGAACTGGACGTGCGGGACGGAGGGCCCGGTCTGGGGGCGGGCACATCCGGCGCGTTCCGGGAGGTGCAGTGGTGCCATGGCGTGCTCCTCGGGTTTCGGACAGCACCGGCTCTGGCTCTGGCATCTGCGCGGCGTCTTCGCCGTGTTGCCGTGTGTGTTCTTCGCGGCACGAGGAAGCTAGCATGCGGAATGTAGTGGGTTCCAAGATGATAGTGGCTCTCACCTGCGGTATCTCGCTGGTCGGCAGGCGAATGAGCCGGAAAGGACGGGCCACCATGAAGGAACGGCCGGAGCAGGTCTGCCCGATCAGCCCGGTGGTGGATCTGGTGTTCAGCCGGTGGACCACGCCCATCCTGTGGGCGCTCCGGCACCACGGCCGCCGGCTGCGCTTCAATGAGCTCGAGCGCTACCTCGGCCCGATCACGCCCAAGGTCCTCACCCAGCGCCTGCGCCAGCTGGAACGCGACGGCCTGGTCACGCGCACCTACCACCGGGAGATCCCGCCCCGCGTCGAATACGAGATCACCGAGCTCGGCCGCAGCCTCAGCCCGGTCTTCCAGGCCCTCGTCGCCTGGTCCGACGAGCACCTCAACCAGGTGAAGGCCGCTCGCCGCAGCTACGACGGCACCGGGCAGCCCGATCTGCCGACACAACTCGATCCGACCGGGTCATAGCCCTCCGATCACGTCGCTCGTGTGGATCTCGGCACCGCACGTGCGCCTCGAGCCCGGCCGATTCCGACCGCCTCCGAGTCGGCCTGGGTGTAATTGACGAGGGTGCGGCGATGTGCTCGGCGAAGCCATGAACTCGGTCCGGCACGCGGCTCGCAGTGCGGCCAAAGACAACATTCTGTTGCCCAACGTTGCGTAGCTCCACGTCTCTGCGGAACCTGCGTCGGGCGAATGTGCGATGTCTTTGCGTGTTCGCCCGACTGGATGAGCTCGAGTGAAAAGGAAGCCCAGCAGGGTGTTCGGCCCACCAGAGTATTGGCCAATTCGGGCTGCAGGCCGCTGATGGTGCCCCGGCGTTGTTGACCAGTACGTCCACGGCGCCGAGACGCTCGGTGGCCTGTGCCGCCCCGCCCGGCTCGGACAGGTCGGCGGCGATTACTACCGGAGGGCCTGCGGCACCAGCGGCCAGCTCTTCCGCCAGGCGACGTAACCGCTCGGTGCGCCGCGCCACCACCGCCAACTGTGCGCCGTCCGCGGAGAACTTCACCTGCTGGTTGTTGGGCAGTCACGGGCTGCCGAGCGGGGCGATCAGTGCCTCCGGCTGCCGCGGGGGCAGCAGCAGTTCCGGGAGCTGCGGTGGCAGCAGCTCAGCCGTCACGGACGCCGGCCTCGGCCGACTCCGGAAGATGCACCTCGCGCGGCTTGAACTTCAAACTTCATCGCCTTCTCCTGCTCGACGGGGTCGTTATGCGCGAGGACGCCGGGCTTCGGGGGCCGGGAACGCGTTGCCAGCGAGCCAGGCATCCACCACCTGGATGGCCGGCTGAACCGGGTCGGCCTGTTCAGTTCCCGGTGCTCTGGCCAGAGGCGGAGTAGGCGGTCCGGTGGGCGATCAAGGCCAGGCGCCGGGCGGTTTCCTGTGGAGAGGCGACGGGTTGGACCATGTGGCTGATGGTGAGGCGGACCATGACCTCGATGGTGAGGCTGCGTGATTCGGGATCGATGTCGGGCCAGGCTTCGGCGATGTAGGCCTCGAGCACGGCCGTGGCGGTGTCGAAGACGGGCTCACGCTGGGTGGTCAGGTAGGCGAGGAGATCGTCTTCGCCGCCGCGCGACGCGGTGAGGATGGCCTTGATCAGCGAGTTGTCGAGGGATTCCTGGAGGGTGAAGGCGATGGCAGCGCCCACCGCCGCTTCCAGGCTGTTCCGGTTGGCGTCGAGTTCTTGCTGTATGCCGAGCATGAATCGTTCGGTCTCGCGCTCGACAAGGGCTTCGCCCAGGTCCTGCTTGGAGCCGAACTCGTTGTACAGGGTCTGTCGGCTGATCCCGGCCGCGCGCGCGACCGGCGCCAGGCGCAGCTTGTTCCAGCCCTCCGCGGCGACGAGGTCGTAGGCCGCGTTGAGCACCTGTTCCCGGAGCAGGGATCGAACACTCTCACGAAATCGGGTCATCGTGAGCTCCACTCTACTCGACCAATCACTGTCCAAGGTGTTGACGCTTAAGCAGCCAAGTGTCTAAATGATGGACGTTCGCAATGGTCGTGTCACGTGTTCACAACCGGCGTGACACACGTTCGCCGTCGAGACGACGAGGAGCCACACATGGCAACTGCAGCTGAGTTCGGGGAACAGGCGACCTGGCGGGATCCCAAGCGGTACCTGTGGCTGCTTGGTCTGGCCGTGCCGTTGTTCCCCTTCATGGCCTGGGGGCTGGTGGAGGCCACCGGGTGGGGGGTGTTCTGGTGGACCGGTCCGATCGTGCTGTACGGCATCATCCCGGCCGTGGACCTGCTGATAGGCAAGGACACGGTCAACCCGCCGGAGAGCGCCCTGGCCTGGCTGGAGCAGGACCGCTACTACCGCTGGTGTCTGTTTCTGTATCTACCCCTGCAGTACGCCGGTCTCGCGGTGGCCGGCTGGCTGCTCGGTACCGGGGGGCTGTCGCTGGTGGACAAGCTGGGGTTGGCCGTGACCCTGGGGGTGGTGTCCGGCATCGCGATCAACACCGGCCACGAGCTCGGGCACAAGAAGGAGTCGCTGGAGCGCTGGCTGTCTAAGATCGCTCTTGCGCCGACCCTGTACGGGCACTTCTTCATCGAGCACAACCGGGGGCACCACGTGCGGGTGGCCACGCTGGAGGACCCGGCCAGCGCCCGGTTCGGCGAGAGCTTCTGGGGGTTCCTGCCCCGCACCGTCCTGGGCAGTCTGCGGTCGGCCTGGCATCTGGAGAAGACCCGGCTGAACCGGCAGGGCCGCAGTCCCTGGACGCTGCGCAATGA
>NZ_RBAM01000047.1 GCF_003626645.1 Streptomyces klenkii
GGGGGAAGGGGGGGGAGCGGGGGGGGGGGGGGGGGGGGGGGGGGGGGGGGGGGGGGCGGGGGGGGGGGGGGGGGGGGGGGGGGGGGGGGGGGGGGGGGGGGGGGGGGGGGGGGGGGAATGGGTGTACGGGCCGGGCCTTCGTACGCGCTCGGCCGCTGAGCTCAGCGGGCAGGGGCGGCCTGGTCCGGAGTGACCTGTACGGCCGAGCCCGCGGCGGCCCGTGCCGCCGGGGCCGGGGCGGTCACGCCCGCCCCTGCGCCCCGGCCAGGGCGGCCTCGGCCGCGCCCGCGCCCGCGCCGCCGTCCGCGAGGACGTCCCGTTCCGTGCGGCCCAGGACGAGGGAGTCGCAGATTTCTCCCGAGCGGACGGCGAGAGTGGACAGCAGGGTCGACGTGATGCCGTGGGTGTGCTCGGTGCCGCCGCCCTGGAGGTAGATGCCCGCGCGGACGCGCCCCGTGGTCAGCACGCGGTGGTCGCGGTCGATGCGGAGCCGTCCCTGACCGTCCGTCAGGCACTCGCCGGCGAGGTCACCGAGGAGCTCGCCCGGGTCGGCGGGCCGGTAGCCGGTGGCGAGGATGACCGCGTCGCAGTCGAGCGTGACGTCCTCGCCCGTGGCGAGGGAGCGGATCACGGCCCGCGCCCCGCCGGGGACGTCCTCGACGGCGGTGAGCCGGCTGGTGTTGAGGATGCGGAGCCGCTCGCGGCCCTGGACCTTCTCCTGGTACGCGGTGCGGTAGAGCTGCTCGATCAGCTCTCCGTCGACGACGGAGTAGTTGGTGTTGGCGTGGTAGCCGAGGAGGGCCTGCTTGACGTCCTCCGGCGCGTCGTAGAAGTGGTCGACGGCCGCGGGGTCGAAGATGCGGTTGGCGTAGGGACTGTCGTCGGCGGGGCTGTAGCCGTAGCGCGAGAAGACGGCGCAGACCTCGGCGTCGGGGAAGGTGCGGTGGAGGTATTCGGCGCTCTCGGCGGCGGACTGGCCGGCGCCGACGACGACGAAGCGGCGGTGCGGCCTGTCGGCGAGCCCGGCCGCGCGGAAGAGCAGGTCGCGGTTGTGCCACACGTGCGGGCCGGCGCTGACGCCGTCGGGCAGGCGCGGGGTGAGGCCGGTGCCGAGGACGACGTTGCGCGTGCGGCGGACGCTCTCGCCGTCCGGGCCGTGCACGGCGCGGGAGACGACGTCCACGTACTCCGTCTCACCGTCACCGCCCCGTACGGGACGCAGGACGACCGCGGCCCGGCCGTAGTCCACGCGGGAGGCGAACTCGGCGGCGCACCAGGCGAAGTAGTCGTGGAACTCGACCCGCGTGGGGAAGAACGTCTTCTGGTTGATGAAGTCGGCGAGCCGGCCGTGCTCCTGAAGGTAGTGCAGGAACGAGAAGCGGCTGCCGGGGTCCCGCATGGTGACGAGGTCCTTGAGGAAGGACACCTGCATGGTGGCGCCCTCGATGAGCATGCCGCGGTGCCAGCCGAAGCTCTCCTGGCGCTCCAGGAATCCCGCGTGGATCTCGCTGCCGGGGTTACGGCGGTTGTGGTCGTCGATCGCGATGGCGAGGGCCAGGTTGGCCGGGCCGAAGCCTATGCCGACCAGGTCCTCGATGGGGCCGCACCCCGTGTGTGCGGAATCCCCGCGCCGTACCGACATGCTCATCCTTTCGTGGCTGCGAACAGCCCAGAACGCGAATGCTTAGGTTAGCCTAACCTAACTTTCCAGCCAGGTGGAGTGTCAAGTTCCGTCAGCCGCGTCGGCCGCGTCCAAGATGCGCGGCAACGCCGTTACGAACGCGTCGACTTGGCCCTCGCCGAGGACGAGCGGAGGAGCGAGCCGCAGCACGTCCGGTGCCGCCGCGTTCACCAGGAAGCCCGCTTCCAGCGCGGCCCGCTGCGCCCGCGCGGCCACCGGCGCGGCGAGGACGACGCCCAGCAGCAGCCCCGCTCCCCGCACCTCGCGCAGCAGCGGATGCCCCGTGGCCGCGATGCCGGCCCGCAACCGCTCCCCCACGCGCCGGACGTGCTCCAGCAGGCCGTCGGCCTCGATCGTCGCGAGGACGGCGAGGGCCGCCGCGCACGCCACCGGGTTCCCGCCGAACGTGGAACCGTGCTGACCAGGCATCAGCAACCGGGCGGCGCGCCCGAAGGCGACCGTGGCCCCGATCGGCAGCCCGCCGCCGAGCCCCTTCGCGAGGGTCACGACGTCCGGTTCCACCCCCGCGGCCTCGTGGGCGAACCAGTGCCCGGTCCGCCCGATGCCCGTCTGGACCTCGTCCAGGACAAGCAGTGCCCCGGCGGCCCCGGTGATCTCCCGGGCCGCCCGCAGATAGCCCGGCGGCGCGGGCACCACGCCGTTCTCGCCCTGCACGGGCTCCAGGACGACCGCGGCCGTCCGCTCGTCCACCGCGGCCCGCAGCGCCTCCACGTCCCCGTACGGCATATGCGTCACCTCGCCCGGCAGGGGCAGGAAGGGGTTCTGCTTGGCGGGCTGGCCGGTGAGGGCCAGCGCCCCCATCGTGCGGCCGTGGAACCCGCCGGCCGCGGCGACCATCCGGGTCCGCCCGGTCCGCCGCGCGATCTTGAAGGCCGCTTCGACGGCCTCCGCGCCCGAGTTGGAGAAGAACACCCGCCCCTCGCGGCCGGACAGCTCCAGCAGCCGCTCGGCCAGCCGTACGGGCGGCTCGGCCACGTAGAGGTTGGAGACGTGGGAAAGGGTGGCGATCTGCTCCGAGACCGCCCGGACGACCGCGGGGTGGGCGTGGCCGAGGGCGTTGACGGCGATCCCGCCGACGAGGTCCAGGTACGTCCGGCCGTCCGCGTCCTGGACCGTTGCCCCCTCGCCGCGCACGAGCGCCAGCGGCGGCGTCCCGTACGTGTCCATCAGCGCGCCCTGCCAGCGCTCCGTCAGCGCGGCGCCGCCGCGTCCGGCCGGTGGCGGGTTGTGTCGTTCGCTCATGCGGGCACCCGGTCCGGGATCACGGCCGGGTCCGGGACGACGGCCGTGCCGACGCCCTCGCCCGTGAAGACCTCCAGCAGCAGGGAGTGCGGGACCCGCCCGTCCAGGACGTGCGCCGTGCCCACGCCCGCGCGCACCGCCCGCAGGCAGCCTTCCATCTTCGGCACCATGCCGCTCGCCAACCCGGGCAGCATGGCTGCTAGTTCACTTACGGTCAGGCTGCGGATGACGTCCGTGCTGTACGGCCAGTCCGCGTAGAGACCTTCGACGTCGGTGAGGACGATCAGCTTCTCGGCGCTCAGGGCCTCGGCGAGGGCGGCCGCGGCCAGGTCGGCGTTGATGTTGTAGATCTCGCCGCCGGCACCGCGCGCGACGGGCGAGACGACGGGGATACGGCCGCAGGCGAGCAGCGCCTCCAGCGTCTCCGGGTCCACCGCCACGATGTCGCCGACCAGCCCGATGTCCACGGGCTCGCCGTCCACCTCGGCCATGCGCCGCACTGCGGTCATGGTGTGGGCGTCCTCGCCGGTCATCCCGACGGCGAACGGACCATGACGGTTGAGCAGCCCGACGAGTTCGCGCTGGACCTGCCCGGCCAGGACCATGCGGACAACGTCCATGGCCTCGGGGGTGGTCACCCGCAGGCCGGCTTTGAACTCTGATACGAGGCCGAGCCGGTCGAGCTGCGCGCTGATCTGGGGGCCGCCGCCGTGCACGACGACGGGGCGCAGCCCCGCGTACCGCAGGGAGACGACGTCCTGGGCGAAGGCGGCCTTGAGTTCCTCGTCGACCATGGCGTTGCCGCCGAACTTGATGACGACGGTCTTGCCGTGGAAGCGCCGGAGCCAGGGGAGCGCTTCGATGACGGTACGGGCTTTGCTGTTCGTGCTGTTCATGCTGTTCATGCCGCTCATGAGGAGTACGCGCTGTTCTCGTGGACGTAGTCGGCGGTGAGGTCGTTGGCCCAGATGACGGCGGTCTCCGAGCCCTCGGCGAGGTCGGCGGTGATACGGATCTCCCGGCGGCGCATGTCGACGAGGTCACGGTCGTCACCGACAGAGCCGTTACGGCACACCCACACGCCGTTGATCGCGACATTGAGCTGGTCCGGATCGAAAGCCGCATTGGTCGTGCCGACGGCGGACAGAACACGGCCCCAGTTCGGGTCCTCGCCGTGCAAGGCGCACTTGAGGAGGTTGTTACGGGCGATGGAACGCCCCACCTCGACCGCGTCGTCCTCGGTAGCGGCGTTGATCACCTCGATACGGATGTCCTTGCTCGCCCCCTCGGCATCACCAATGAGCTGACGCGCCAGGTCGTCACACACGGTCCGAACGGCTTCGGCGAAGGCATCCCGGGCAGGAGTGATGCCGGAGGCACCGGAGGCCAGGAGCAGGACGGTGTCGTTAGTGGACATGCACCCGTCGGAATCGACACGATCGAACGTCGTCCGGGTCGCGGCACGCAGCGCGGTGTCGAGTCCGGGAGTGTCGACGTCGGCGTCGGTGGTCAGGACAACGAGCATCGTGGCCAGGCCCGGGGCGAGCATCCCCGCACCCTTGGCCATGCCACCCACCGTCCAGCCCTCACCCTGCA
>NZ_RBAM01000048.1 GCF_003626645.1 Streptomyces klenkii
ACCCCATCAAGTGGGTGGGAGTCCTCATCTCGAAGCAGGCTTCCCGCTTAGATGCTTTCAGCGGTTATCCCTCCCGAACGTAGCCAACCAGCCATGCCCTTGGCAGGACAACTGGCACACCAGAGGTCCGTCCGTCCCGGTCCTCTCGTACTAGGGACAGCCCTTCTCAAGACTCCAACGCGCACAGCGGATAGGGACCGAACTGTCTCACGACGTTCTAAACCCAGCTCGCGTACCGCTTTAATGGGCGAACAGCCCAACCCTTGGGACCAACTCCAGCCCCAGGATGCGACGAGCCGACATCGAGGTGCCAAACCATCCCGTCGATACGGACTCTTGGGGAAGATCAGCCTGTTATCCCCGGGGTACCTTTTATCCGATGAGCGACGGCGCTCCCACAAGCCACCGCCGGATCACTAGTCCCTGCTTTCGCACCTGCTCGACCCGCCAGTCTCACAGTCAAGCTCCCTTGTGCACTTACACTCACCACCTGATAACCAACCAGGCTGAGGGAACCTTTGGGCGCCTCCGTTACCCTTTAGGAGGCAACCGCCCCAGTTAAACTACCCACCAGACACTGTCCCCGATCCGGATCACGGACCCAGGTTAGACATCCAGCACGACCAGAGTGGTATTTCAACAACGACTCCACACCGGCTGGCGCCGGCGCTTCACAGTCTCCCACCTATCCTACACAAACCGAACCGAACACCAATATCAAGCTGTAGTAAAGGTCCCGGGGTCTTTCCGTCCTGCTGCGCGAAACGAGCATCTTTACTCGTACTGCAATTTCACCGGGCCTATGGTTGAGACAGCCGAGAAGTCGTTACGCCATTCGTGCAGGTCGGAACTTACCCGACAAGGAATTTCGCTACCTTAGGATGGTTATAGTTACCACCGCCGTTTACTGGCGCTTAAGTTCCCAGCCTCGCCCCGAAGAGCTAACCGGTCCCCTTAACGTTCCAGCACCGGGCAGGCGTCAGTCCGTATACATCGCCTTACAGCTTCGCACGGACCTGTGTTTTTAGTAAACAGTCGCTTCTCGCTGGTCTCTGCGGCCACCCCCAGCTCCAGCAGAAAATGCCTTCACCGGGAACGGCCCCCCTTCTCCCGAAGTTACGGGGGCAATTTGCCGAGTTCCTTAACCATAGTTCACCCGAACGCCTCGGTATACTCTACCTGACCACCAGAGTCGGTTTAGGGTACGGGCCACCATGAAACATCGCTAGAGGCTTTTCTCGACAGCATAGGATCATCCACTTCACCACAATCGGCTCGGCATCAGGCCTCACCCTTAATGAGCAGCGGATTTACCTGCCACTCGGGCCACACCCTTACCCCGGGACAACCACCACCCGGGCTGGACTACCTTCCTGCGTCACCCCATCACTCACCTACTACCCCCTCGGGCCACCGGCTCCACCACTCCCCCCTCACCCGAAGGCTCAGGGGGCGGTTTCACGGGCTTAGCATCAGGAGATTCAGCGCTGGCGCTTCACGGCGGGTACCGGAATATCAACCGGTTATCCATCGACTACGCCTGTCGGCCTCGCCTTAGGCCCCGACTTACCCTGGGCAGATCAGCTTGACCCAGGAACCCTTAGTCAATCGGCGCACACGTTTCCCACGTGCATCACGCTACTCATGCCTGCATTCTCACTCGTGAACCGTCCACGACACCCTTCCAGGGCCGCTTCACCCAGCACACGACGCTCCCCTACCCACCACCCTTGCGGGTGGCGACACGACTTCGGCGGTGTACTTGAGCCCCGCTACATTATCGGCGCAGAATCACTCGACCAGTGAGCTATTACGCACTCTTTCAAGGATGGCTGCTTCTAAGCCAACCTCCTGGCTGTCTGGGCGACTCCACATCCTTTCCCACTTAGCACACGCTTAGGGGCCTTAGTCGATGCTCTGGGCTGTTTCCCTCTCGACCATGGAGCTTATCCCCCACAGTCTCACTGCCGCGCTTACACTTACCGGCATTCGGAGTTTGGCTAAGGTCAGTAACCCGGTAAGGCCCATCACCTACCCAGTGCTCTACCTCCGGCAAGAAACACACGACGCTGCACCTAAATGCATTTCGGGGAGAACCAGCTATCACGGAGTCTGATTGGCCTTTCACCCCTAACCACAGGTCATCCCCCAGATTTTCAACTCTGGTGGGTTCGGGCCTCCACGCAGTCTTACCCACGCTTCACCCTGCCCATGGCTAGATCACCCCGCTTCGGGTCTTGGGCATGCTACTGAATCGCCCTCTTCGGACTCGCTTTCGCTACGGCTCCCCACCACAGGTTAACCTCGCAACACACCGCAAACTCGCAGGCTCATTCTTCAAAAGGCACGCAGTCACGGCAGCAAGTGCAAGCACTCACTGCGACGCTCCCACGGCTTGTAGGCACACGGTTTCAGGTAC
The DNA here is from genome assembly GCF_003626645.1 of Streptomyces klenkii. Lineage (GTDB taxonomy): Bacteria > Actinomycetota > Actinomycetes > Streptomycetales > Streptomycetaceae > Streptomyces > Streptomyces klenkii. The sequence continues at coordinate 2,420 of NZ_RBAM01000048.1, forward strand.
TCTTTCACTCCGCTCCCGCGGTACTTTTCACCATTCCCTCACGGTACTATCCACTATCGGTCACCAGGGAATATTTAGGCTTAACGGGTGGTCCCGCCAGATTCACACAGGATTCCTCGGGCCCTGTGCTACTTGGGTGGCCCTCAAACGAGTCGCAGACATTTCAGCTACGGGGGTCTTACCCTCTACGCCGGGCCTTTCGCATGCCCTTCGCCTATACCTGCGATTTCTTACTCGCCGACCGTCCGGCAGAACGATCAAGAGAACTCCCACAACCCCGCCCGCGCAACCCCTGCCGGGTATCACACACAGACGGTTTAGCCTCCTCCGGTTTCGCTCACCACTACTCCCGGAATCACGGTTGTTTTCTCTTCCTGCGGGTACTGAGATGTTTCACTTCCCCGCGTTCCCTCCACACCGCCTATACATTCAGCGGCGGGTGACAGCCCATAACGACTGCCGGGTTTCCCCATTCGGACACCCCCGGATCACAGCTCGGTTGACAACTCCCCGGGGTCTATCGCGGCCTCCCACGTCCTTCATCGGTTCCTGGTGCCAAGGCATCCACCGTGCGCCCTTAACAACTTGGCCACAGATGCTCGCGTCCACTGTGCACTTGACAACCACCACACCCTCAACCCCCGACCGGACTCGGTCCGCCGGCTGGTTGGGGTACGTGCCGAGGGACCATTCCCTCAGACACCCAACAGCGTGCCCTCAGATATTGCGTGTCAACGTTCCACCCATGAGCTGGCCCCGCCAGGACACTCGCCCGGCGCGGGCACGATGCTCCTTAGAAAGGAGGTGATCCAGCCGCACCTTCCGGTACGGCTACCTTGTTACGACTTCGTCCCAATCGCCAGTCCCACCTTCGACGGCTCCCTCCCCACAAGGGGGTTAGGCCACCGGCTTCGGGTGTTACCGACTTTCGTGACGTGACGGGCGGTGTGTACAAGGCCCGGGAACGTATTCACCGCAGCACTGCTGATCTGCGATTACTAGCGACTCCGACTTCATGGGGTCGAGTTGCAGACCCCAATCCGAACTGAGACCGGCTTTTTGGGATTCGCTCCGCCTCACGGCATCGCAGCCCTTTGTACCGGCCATTGTAGCACGTGTGCAGCCCAAGACATAAGGGGCATGATGACTTGACGTCGTCCCCACCTTCCTCCGAGTTGACCCCGGCAGTCTCCCGTGAGTCCCCAACCACCCGAAGGTGTTGCTGGCAACACAGGACAAGGGTTGCGCTCGTTGCGGGACTTAACCCAACATCTCACGACACGAGCTGACGACAGCCATGCACCACCTGTACACCGGCCCAAAAGGGAGCCCCTGTCTCCAGAGATTTCCGGCGTATGTCAAGCCTTGGTAAGGTTCTTCGCGTTGCGTCGAATTAAGCCACATGCTCCGCCGCTTGTGCGGGCCCCCGTCAATTCCTTTGAGTTTTAGCCTTGCGGCCGTACTCCCCAGGCGGGGAACTTAATGCGTTAGCTACGGCACAGACAACGTGGAATGTCGCCCACACCTAGTTCCCACCGTTTACAGCGTGGACTACCAGGGTATCTAATCCTGTTCGCTCCCCACGCTTTCGCTCCTCAGCGTCAGTATCGGCCCAGAGACCCGCCTTCGCCACCGGTGTTCCTCCTGATATCTGCGCATTTCACCGCTACACCAGGAATTCCAGTCTCCCCTACCGAACTCTAGCCTGCCCGTATCGACTGCAGACCCGGAGTTAAGCCCCGGGCTT
>NZ_RBAM01000049.1 GCF_003626645.1 Streptomyces klenkii
CGTTCCAGCCGGGATTGGCCAATTCAAGAGGTCCCTCAGCGCTCCGGAACCGCAGTGTCCTGCCATGCGGTGTGGGTAGTCCAGCAGGACCCGTCGCGGCTCTGATTGTCGGGGCAGGGCCTCATCTGTCGGGGCGACTCCAGCACCGGGCGTCGCAGCAATCGGCGCCGCGCCATCATGTCGGCTATGTGGACGTGACATGCGCACCCACTTTCCGAATCGACATACATTCATGCATGCATGTAGTCTCGCATCGTGTCGGTGCAAGTGAGAAGACAAGAGGAGCGTTCGGCGGCCACGCGGCGGGCGCTGCTGGATGCCACGGTGAACTGCCTTGCCGAGCTCGGCTACACGGGCACGACCAGCGCCGCGGTCGCGGAACGGGCGGGCCTTTCGCGCGGCGCGCAGTTGCACCACTTCGGGACTCGCGACCAGTTGGTGGTTGCGGCCGTCGAGCACTTGGTGCAGGAGCGCCTGCGCCGCGTCCGAGAGCAGATGGAGCTGCTTGGACCTCCTGTGGTCGGACACGAAGATGCGGCGGACGCGGGGAAGCGGGAGATGGCGCTTCGGTTGCTGGCGGAGGCGCTCTCCGGCCCCTTGTACGCCGCGAGCCTTGAGCTGTGGGTGGCCGCTCGTGCTCACGACGCCTTGCGGGCCGAGCTCGTTCCCGCAGAAGACCGCGTCAACGCCGAGCTCGCCGAGATCTGCCGCACCTACGTCACCGGCGACCCCATCGAGATCCGGCTCACCCTGGACCTCCTCCTCGGTCGCGGGGTCAGCGGTCTGCTGGTTGCCCATCCCGGCCACCGTCAAGCCGAGGTCCTGGCCGCCTGGGCGCGGCGCCTGCAAGGAGGCCGTCGTGGCTGATATGCAAGCGCTGCTGGCGATGTGGTCGGAGAAGTTCGTCGGCTATCCGGACGGCTCGGATCTGCCGGCTCACCATGACCACTGCCTGGGCTGCGGCCCGGAGAACCCCCACGGGCATCGGCTGCGAGCCGTCCGTCACGGCGATGGCGTGCAGGCTTGGCACACCTTCGACAACCGCCACGTGGGCGCCCCCGGCATCGCCCACGGCGGCGCGGTGGCCACGGTCGTCGATGACCTCTACGGTTTTCTGCTCTTCCTCGAGGGAGGGCCTGCGGTGACCCGCCAGCTGGCGGTTGACTACCTCGCACCGGTGCTGATCGGAACGACGTACCGGCTGGATGCCCAGGTGGCCCGACGTGAGGGACGGAAACTGTTCGTCACAGCCGGCGCGACCGCACCGGACGGGCGCCCCGTGATCACTTCGACGGCCGTCTTCGTGAAAGTGAGCGTGGAGCACTTCGCTCAGGGCATTTCACCTGACGTTCCCGGCGATTGACCCCGCCACGGCTCCCCAGCAGCTTCGCACTACAACCCGGTCATCCGGCGCCGAGCCGACCACCGCAAGCACCCAGGAGAACCCCTCCACGCCATCGCCCCAACCCGCGCGACGGACTCTTGGAACATCGCGGTAGCCCAACCTGGTCTCCGCGCACTCACTACGCACACTGAGCTGCCCGCCTGGCACCCAGTGCATCACCAGCGCCGTGCCCCCTCGAGCCGCCGGGACTCTATGCCTGCCATGGCCCAAGGTCCAAGGTCCATGAGCCCGCGAGCAACACCCCGGTCGAGCTGTTCGGTCTGGCCCGTGCGCTCAGCATCGATGCCGAGAGCTGTCGACATGGCCCCTCTCCTGTCGACACCGCGTTCGCCGCCGATCTGGCACGTGCTGATCGAGGAGCTCGGCCTCACCATCCGCTCCTCCATGGATGCCTCAAGCGCGAGGGCATCCACACCACGAGGACTCGTGGCGCCCGCGGGCGCGCCGGATATGCCTCGTGGGACAGTCCCGTACGTTCACGGCGGTGATCCTGGCCGATTTCGCTGCACGGTGCACGCTGAATCTGGATCACGAGGGGTGCCGATGACTGGTCCGACTGCTCCGACCCTGATGAGTGGCGTATCCGCCTTGATGGGGTGTTGGAGGAGAGCACAGAGCTGCGAGAAACTCACCCGAAGGACGAGGTGGCGGAACTGCTGACTCAGCGTGGCGACGGGACCGGCGAATGATCCCCGGACCGCACCGCACGAAGGGCGGCGCACCACTGGTCGAGGCACTGCCCGGACAGGTCGGCCCGTTCGGCCCGTACGGAACAGACAGCGGCGATGACGCGGATGACCAGGCGCAGGACGTCCCGGGAAAGGGGAGGGAAGGCTGATGGGCTCGGCACTCGCCGCCGCCGTCCCCAGATCCGTCACCGCTCAAGACCAAACCCACCAACAACTGGCGTACCGGAGCAGAGTCCCGCAAACACATTGATATCCGGCATCGCCCGATGGAGGGTGAACGGGCACGGTGACCAGGGGGTGACCACCGTCTGGTGCTCTGCCAGCGAGGTTTGGAAGGTGCGGTCCGAATCAACGGAGCCGTGGCCTCGATCGCGGAGCCGCTGTGCGGGAAGACCCGGGCGGCCATGCTCGCGGCCGACCGGGAGCTGAGAGCCGCGGGGAATCAAGACGAGGCAGCGCAGTGAAGCGCGATGGCCCGTCAGCTGCTGATGCCCAAGCGGGCGAGTCGGCGCGGACGCAGTGTCCGAACAGTCTCGGGGGAACCTCAGGTGGACTGCCGATACTCGGCAAGCACGGATGATTGACAGGACGAACTGTGACAAAAGTCCGGGCATTCCGAGAGATCCAATATCCGACGCTACCGTTAGCGGCCGAAGTGGACCTGGACCACTACCACCAGATTCACCGTCGCGTGCGCCGGGTCCGCCCCAGCCACGCACCCCTGTTGATCGACGCTGTCGCCCTCGTCGACGTGGTCGCCAACGACGCCGAGAAGACCATCACTTGGGAGACGTTGGCGACGATCCCGCTCGCCGGCACCTCGGCGTAGTCCGAGCTATCCCTCGACAGGGCCCGACGGGCCAAGATCGTGAGACAGAATGCCGGGCCATCCGAATGAGACAACGCGAGAAGACGCAGGTCGTCACGACGGAACGGGACATTCCAATTGCGGCCCTACATACCGGGAGGTGACGCACACGCCCGGTCTGGAGCCGGTGGCGCCCCAGTGGTGCCACGTCACCGTGCTCCATTCCGGGCCGGTGGAGGAGGTCAGCGACGAGGAGATCCGCGCGATCACCGGCCGGGTCCGCGAGCGTTGCGCCGAGGTCAGGCCGTTCGAGCTGGCCCTGGACCGGCCCGTCGTGGGGAACGTGGCGCTGGAGTGCCCCGGGCGGCCCGGAGCACCGGCGCGGCGCCTGTGGGAGATAACGGCCCGGGCCGGCCGGGAGGTCCTCGGGGACCGCTACCCCCTGCTGCCCGCGGCCTACTACCCGCACCTCTCCGTGGCGTACGCTGGCCGCCAGGCCGCGCACGCCGACCGCACCGCCTTGAAGGCGCTGCTGTCGGACATCCCGGCCGGCCCGGTCTCCTTCCACGTGGACCGCCTGCACCTGGTCGCCCAGTCCCACGACGGGCGGCAGATCACCTGGCGGCCCGTCACCACCGTCCTGCTGGGGGAATCGTGAC
>NZ_RBAM01000050.1 GCF_003626645.1 Streptomyces klenkii
CGGCGCCTTCTGGGATATGGACCGGGTTGGGGGTGCCATGGCCCTGCGCGGCGGTGAGCAAGCCTTTCCCGGGTCCGGTCGGCCTGCGGTAGGTGGTCAGGGAGTTGTCGAGGGTCTGCATGACCAGGCCGATGATGGTGCGCTCGGACCACTTGCGGGTGGACAGGGAGCGCAGCAGGCGTATGGGGTGTCGGGCGCTGGTGACGGCGAAAGCCAGTGCGCGCGGCCAGCGGGGGCGGGGGCGCACTTGAAGGGTGGTCAGCAGGCCCATGGCGTTGGAGCCCTTGCCGTAGCGGACCGGTTCGATGTGGGTGTTGCTGTTGGGGTGGATGGATGAGGTGATCGCCACGCCCTTGGTGAAGTCGAGCCTGGCGTGCCGTCCGTGTGTGCTGCGGTAGCGCCGCGGCAGAGTGTGGGCTCCTACCAGGGCCTCGGAGTTGGTGCGGGTCAGGGCGCCGAGGCGGGGCGAGATGCGTGGCAGTCGGCCCTCATCGCGCATCCGGTGCAGCAGGCTCTGGGTGCCGTAGGTGCCTGCGGCGATGACCACCTTGGCGGCGCGGAGGGTGCGGGGTGTGGCTGTGCGGCGCTTGGTGGTGGGTACGGTGGTGACTGTGTAGCCGCCGGCGGCTGCTTCGCTCACCGCGGTGACGGTGGTCATGGCATGGACGGTCGCGCCCTGCTTCTCGGCGAGGTAGAGGTAGTTCTCGGTGAGGGTGTTCTTGGCGCCGTGCCGGCACCCGGTCATGCATTCGCCGCATTCCGTGCAGGCCCGGCGGGCCGGGCCTGCACCGCCGAAGTAGGGGTCGGCGACCTCCTGCCCGGGCTTCGCCTGGGTGGTGCCGTCAGCGTCCTTGCCGTCACCGAAGAAGACCCCGACCGGGGCCGGGTGAAAGGTGTCACCCACGCCCATCCTCGTGGCGGCAGCCTTGAGATGAACGTCGGCAGGTGTCATCGTCGGGTTCAACCGCACCCCCAGCATGCGCTTGGCCTGCTCGTAGTACGGTGCCAACTCCTGCTGCCAGTCGGTGATGTGACCCCACTGGCGGTCCTGGAAGAAGGCAGGCGGCGGCACATACAGGGTGTTGGCGTAGTTCAGTGAGCCCCCGCCGACCCCGGCACCCGCCAGGATCATCACCCTGCCGAGCAGGTGGATGCGCTGAAGGCCGTACAGGCCGAGTGCAGGCGCCCACAGGTAGTTGCGCAGGTCCCACGAGTTCCTGGGCAGCGTCTTGCCGGTGAAGCGGCGTCCGGCTTCCAGGACTCCGACCCGGTAGCCTTTCTCGGTCAGCCGCAGCGCAGCAACGGACCCGCCGAAACCGGACCCGATGACGATCACGTCGTAGTCATACCGGTCGGGAGTGACGGGGCGGCCAGTGGGCCGACTGCGGGCGGATGCGTCTGGCACGCTAACCTCCAGGTCGGAGTAGCTCTGGTGTAGTGGATCGTTTTCGGTCGTGCGGCCTTCGCGGGCGTGGAGCTGGGAGTCCGCTCGTCCAGTGGAAGACCGGGGCGGGTGCGCCGCCGGGCACGCCAGTTGAGCGGTCACGGGCTGACCGTCAGCGCTCCCGGCAGCGCGCGGGCCGGTCTGGGTGGCGGAGCGGCTCTGTGCCTCGGGCACGTACACGGCAGCACAGCCTGGTTGATCTTGATTGTGCCGATGCGCGGCCGTATGGGCCGGGGCGCACCTGGGCGGACCCGGTATCAGCCGACAGGGATCGGTTCGCCGTCGAAGTCGCGCAGTGGCTCGGACACGGGGAGCGCTGGTGTCGTCACGAGCTGCCGGAGTCTGCGGAAATCGCCCGGCCGGTTGGCGCAGACGACGCCGATGAGCTTGCCCTGGCGGTGCAGGAGCGCGGAGAAGTCGAGCGCGGCCAGGTTTCCGTTGAGGGTGATGCTGTCCGCTTCCTGAGGGAATCCGCAGATCTGCAGGTTGGTGTTGTACTGGTGGGTCCAGTACCAGGGCACCGGGGCGAAGCGGGTGGTGATTCCCAGCATGTTGCGGGCGGCGGCGGCACCGTGCTCCTGGGCGTGTGTCCAGTGCTCGATCCGGCATGACCCGCCCAGGAGGGGATCGGGTCGGCGGGCGACATCTCCGGCGGCGAAGATTCCGGGAGCCGAGGTGGCGCAGTACTCATCCACGATGATGCCGTCGTCGACGGCGAGGCCGGCCTGTTCGGCCAGGGTGGTCTCGGGGCGCATGCCGACCGCCACGACGACTGTCTGAGCGGTCACCCGAGTGGTGCTGCGGCCGGTGGCGAGCACGGAATCGCCGTCGTGTTGGAAGCGGTCGAGCTGGACACCGGTGCGGATGTCCACGCCATAACCGCGGTGGTGGTCGGCGACTGCGCGCGCGATGGTCGGCGGCAGTGCTTGCCCGAGAGGCTCCGGTCCTCTCTCCACCACGGTGACGCCGCAGTCCAGCAGGCGGGCAGCGGCGGCCACTTCCAGCCCGATCAGGCCGGCGCCGACCACGAGGACATGTCCGCCGCGGAGGAGGGCACCGCGCAGTGCCTGGGCGTCTGCGAGGGTGCGCAGGTGATGGACGGCGCGCAGCC
>NZ_RBAM01000051.1 GCF_003626645.1 Streptomyces klenkii
GGACGTCATACTGATGGCCTCTTCCTCGTAGTTGGGGATGGGGCCCGGGACAGCCGCTCTGCTTGCCGGCGGTGGCTGCCCGGGGGGTTCATGCGGCCAGGGCTTGGCCGTCGTCGGAGGCCGCCGTGGTAGCGGCCTCCGGCGAGCAGGCCCAGCAGGACCCGAGGGTCCTGAGCGGCAGGCAGTGCTCATAGCGCACCCGGCAGAGGGGGCAGGTCTGCCGGGCCGCCATCGCCCGGTCCAGCGCCCACTCCTGTGCCAGCGTCGGCCGCCGCTTCGGCAGCGCCAGGTCGACGCGGTAGAGGTGGGCGACGCGGCGGCCGCGGCGGCACACCAGCTGGCCGGCGACCGGCTGCCCGCCCGGCCTCAGACCCATCGCGGCCAGCTGCCGGCGGGTGGCGTAGCCGGCCGGGGCGTGCCGCCAGGGCCAGGTCGGCATCCCGCCGTGCCGCTCGCCGGTGGGGTCCCAGTCGCGTTCACGCATCCCGGATCCCAGCCAGAACGCGGTGCGCTTTCACCGGGCCACCGCCTCGGGAGCGGCGGCGTGCACGGTCGCGTCGGCCGCGACGGTGAGCACCTGGTCGAAGCCCTCCGCCCGCAGCTCCTGGGCGGTGGGGATGAGGGTGTGCTGCCAGCGGAGGATGTCCGGCGGCACCTTCCGCGGCCGGATGGCGTTGCGCCGTTGGCACTCCTCCAGCGAGACCTGGTTGAACAGCAGAGCCAGGGTGGGGCGCCGGTAGTAGCGCGCGCGGGCCAGCAGTTTGGTGCGCACGTGGGGCAGCAGTGCCGTGGAGTCGATCACGGTTCGCAAGCCGCGGGCGAGGCGTTCGTCCAGGAGCAGGTCCTGGACGGCGGCGGCGACCGTGGTCGCGGACTGGTCGGCCTCGTCGTCCGCGACGGCGCCCCGCAGGACGTCGAGGCAGATCCGCCAGGTCGGCGGGAACTGCCGCACCGCGAACGTGGACTTCCCCACGAGGCTGGGCCCGACCAGGACCGTGAGCGTTCCCGGCGCCAGGTCGAGGCCCGGGCGGGAGCCGGTGACTTCGGACAGCAACACGTTCTCCTTCGGGTGGACATGCGAAAGGGCCCGCCGAGGGCGGGCCTGGGTGGTGCGCTGGGTCAGAGGAGGGCGAGGCCGACGGCGGCGAGCAGCGCGGCGACCGCTATGCCGGCGGTGTCGATCGCACGGCGCAGCAGCTGGTGCTTGCGGCGGGCGATCTGCGCTTTGCGGCCGAGGTCGGCGGCGCGTGCCCGGTCGGTGGCCGGGCCGGTGAGGTCGGCGAGGACGGCCTCCGGCTCCGCGACGGCCCAGTACAGCCAGGTGCCGCGAGGTGGCGGGCCGGACGGGAGCCGGGGGCGCAGGGCGGCCAGGGCCAGGGCCATCGCGGCGGCCAGCGCGAGGGCGCTGATCACCAGGCCGACGGCCGTCGCGGGCGTGGTCTGACGGCCGGGCACGACGGCTGCCAGCACGGCGGCCGGCACGCCCAACGCGCCTAGCAGCGCGGCGGCTTTGGCGTCCGCTCGGCCGATCTCCCCGGTGACGTCGGCGAGGGCGTCCTCAATGCGCCGGGGTAACGGCGTGCCGGGCGCGGCTCCTTGCGCCGCGCGGGTGTCGGGCATCGTTGTCCTCCAGGAGTCCGGACGGGTCGGGGTGGTGGCCGGTCGGCCTGCCCGGCCTCCGCTCCGCTGTCGTGCAGGGGGCGGCGGCCAGGCAGGTGGGCCGGTGGTCAGTTCCGGAGGTCGTTGCGGGTGCGGGAGAACATGCCGCGCGTGGTCGAGGTGGCGTTGATCTCGGTGTTCTGGGTGACGGTGCTCTCGTAGACGTGGGTGATGTGCGTGTCCTGGGACGGCTGCCGGGCGCGGGAGGCGGCGGCGCCGATGCCGAGGGCGGCCGCGCCGATGGCGATGAACGGGGCGGACAGGGCGGCGACGCCGGTCATGGTCATCGCGGCGGCGCCGTCCAGGATCAGGCGCACCCCGATGGAGACGCCGAGCAGGCCGGCGCCGCCGCCGAGGGAGGCGACGGCCGTGCCGGTGGCCCAGGTGGGGACGACGCGCCGGTCGGGCTGGGGGACGGGCGGGGTGGGGCCGTAGCGGGGCAGGGGGCTGGCGTCGCGGTAGGAGGCCGGCGCCGGGGGCTGGTACGCCTCGTGGATCAGGCGCGCCGCCCCCCCCCCCGCCCCGTCGCCCCCCCCCCCCCCCGCCGCCCCCCTCACCCCCGGCTCCCACCCGCCCGCGCCCGCCCGCCGCCGCCCGCCGCCCCCCGCCGCCCGCCGCCCCGCCGCCCCC
>NZ_RBAM01000052.1 GCF_003626645.1 Streptomyces klenkii
GCGTTGAACTCCTGGACGAGGACCTCCTCGACCAGGTCAAGCTGGACGCGGCGGCAGAGCGGGCGCGCAAGGCGCTCGCCAAGAAGTTCGCGCGCGGACGGATGACGACCCAGCTACGTTCCCGGACGGCGAAGGCCACCGCGGCTAAGACCGTGGCATGAGCTCCGCTCGTACGTTGCCGCTGCGCCGGGCTCCGCTGGCCGGCGAGGCTCTGGACTCCTGGTTCGAGGCGTTGTCCGCCCAGCTGCGGGTGCCCATGGGCGAGTTGCTGGTCGCCCTGGGTCTGCGCCAGGAATATGAACCCCCGACGGGCTGGGCTCCCTGGATGACGCGTCTGGCGCCACAACAGGCAGAGCGCATAGCCGTCACGACCGGCGTCTCACCCGACATCCTGCACACGATGACGCTGCAGCACTTCGATCAGCGAGCTCTTGTCGTCGACCAAGAACGGCAGCGGGTCAACGGGTCGTTCATGTGGGGACGCGGCAGCGGCAGCGGTTCGCGGTTCTGCCCGGAGTGTCTGCGGGAAAACGAGGGACGCTGGCACCTGACCTGGAGGCTCGGCTGGTCCTTCGTCTGCCTCACCCACCGTCGCCTGCTCGCGGACTTCTGCCCCAAGTGCGCCTCGCGGCACCGCAAGCGCCCACACCCCAGTCACATCATTCCCAGTCCCGGCCACTGCGACCACGCCAGCCGATCGGCCGAGACGGCCCTGCGGATTCGGTGCCTGCACCCGCTGGCCGACACGGAGACCATGCGCTTCGAGGCCGGGCACCCTGCTCTCCTCGCCCAGAAGACACTGCTGGATGTCATCACCACCGGTGTCGGCGCCTTCGGCGTGTACTCCGGCGACCCGCAGCCCGCCATGGCCGTGCTCGCCGACATGAGGGGGATCGCCCGTCGCGTCCTTATCCACATGCCCGCGCCCCGCATGAAGCGTCTGGTCCCCGAGGAGCTCGTGGACGCTCACTTCCGCGCCCGGGAGCACAACAGCACCCTGGCCAGCAGCCATCGGCGCGCGCCCCTCGATCCCGGCCGTGCGGCACCGGCATACGCGGAGACCACCGCCGCGGGAGCCATCGCCGCCTGGAGCATCCTCGGACAAGCCGACTGCCGCCGGGCCGCTCCCCGCATGAAGGAGCTCCTCGACGCCATCGTTGACCGCGGCTACTGGGCCAGCCCCACGGTGACCCGAAACTGGGGCCGGCACAACAGCCCTGTGCTCGAGGCCGTACACCTCAAGACCATCGCGCCGACCCTGTGGCCCAACTCTGCCCTGCGCTACCGCACCGCGCTGCCCGCGCCCTCTCTCCCGACCACCAGGCCCTCGCAGTTGACCGCGCGAGCCCGCAAGATCCCCAGCAACATCTGGCCGCTGTGGGCCGTGCGCCTCAACCCCGTCCCGCAGGTTCGCGAGAACCTCGCCGCCGCGCTCTCGGCCAGCCTGATGCTGGTGAACAGCCGCCTCGAACTTCCCGACGCGGCCAAGTCGGTCGGCAATCTCATCACGCAGCCCAACCTGACGCACGTGCTCCAGGCTCTGCGCGACGACGCCCACTACGAGGGCATCCAACTCGCCCTGATCCAGCTTGCCGCCTATCTCGATGACCACCGGGTGCCGATCGACTACCGCCGCCGGCGACGCCTGGACTACACCGACCTGCTGCCCGAGCGCGAGTGGATCACCCTGTGCCGCCGCACGCTGGCCGAGCCCGGAGCCGGCACCCGCTACCAGATCGCCCGCAGCTACCTCTTCGAGAAGATCAGCGGTCTACCCTACACGCGGATGCCCGACCCGCCGCGAAACAGCTCCTCGTTCCGCAACAGCCGGGTGCGGTTTCCCTACGTCCTCACTCCGGAGGTGTCCGCCGAGCTCGACCTGATCGGCGAGGCGTTCCTCGACCGCAACCGACTCGGCAACGAGCCCCAGACGTGGCAGCCGCCTTCTGAGCTGCTGGACGGGCTCGCCCTGCCCCGGACCGACCCCGGCGGCATCGACCTTGCGGATCTTCACCGCCGCGTCCGTGCCGGACAGACGAGCACCCGCATCGCCGACGAGCTGGAAACCGACCTGCGCACACTGCGCTATGTCCTCGGCCAGCATCCTGCACCCGCGACGAAGCCGACCGCTCACAGCATGGAGCGGGGCCTCAAGGGTCTGCACGCGGCCCGGCAAATGATCTCCAAGGCCCAGCTGGAACGCCTCTACGTGCAGGAGGAC
>NZ_RBAM01000053.1 GCF_003626645.1 Streptomyces klenkii
GCGCTTTCATGTCCAGCTCACGGACAGGCAATCACCCGGTGAATCGAGGCTAAGTCCGGCTACTACGACTGGCGGAGCCGCCCGGAATCCGCCACCGCCCAGCGGTACGAGGAACTGAAACAGCTCGTCATGAAAGCCTTCGAGACGTCCGACAGCACTTACGGATACCGGCGCATCCATGCCCAGATGCTCCGCTGGGGCGTCGCCGCCGGCCCGGAGCTCGTCCGCCGGCTGATGCGCGACCTGGGCCTTCGGCCCTGCCAGCCACGCCCGAAGCGATGGTCCCTCACGCAAGCTGCCCCCCGCTTGGTACCAGACCTCGTGGGCCGGGACTTCACCGCCGACGCACCGGGGAAGAAACTCGTCGGCGACATCACGTACATCCCAACCGGGGAAGGCTGGCTGTATCTGGCAACCGTTATCGACTGCTGCACCAAGGAAGTCATCGGGTACGCGATGGACGACCACTACCAGACACCGCTCATCTCCCGGGCGATACGCAACGCGGCACGGAACAGACGACTGTCACATGGCGCGATATTCCACTCCGACCGCGGCAGCAACTACATGTCCACCCAGTACGCCGACGTCCTGAGGCAACTCGGCCTGCGCAGGTCAGCCGGCCGGACCGGCATCTGCTACGACAACTCGATGGCCGAATCCTTCTTCGGCACTCTCAAAAACGAACGCGTGTCCCGTGTGACATACCCAACTCGCGAAGCCGCCCGAAGAGATATCACGAGATACATAGAACACTGGTACAATCACAGGCGACTTCACTCGGCGATAGGATACCGGCCCCCTCGGGAGGTCCACGCCGAGTTCGAGGAAGTGCGACTCGCCGCATGAATTAATCGGTCATATCTCTGTCCGAAAACAGCGAGGCCCCTCAGTGCGTTGCCGGGTCTTCGAATTTGGGCGGGGTGGAGGTGGCCTCGGGCTCGGCGGGTGGTGACGCAGCGTGTGCGTAGGCGTTGGTTGGCCGTGTTGCGGAAGCCGTGGGCGGCTCGCGCGGTGAGCTTGATCATGCGGTTGATTCCTTCGCTCTTGGCGTTGTTGTGGCTGGTGTCGATGAACGCGTGGATTTCGGGCCACCAGCGGTCGATGGTGCGGGCGAGGGTGCGGACTTCGGGGATGTCGCAGTCGGCGCACCAGGTGAGGAACTTCCAGCGCAGGTGGCTGGTGCGGTGCCGGTCCGTGGTGCGGGCGAGCGCGAGCAGGTCGCGTAGCTTCTCCTTGGCGATCCACGCGGTCAGCAGTGTCATGCCGATGTCTCCGGTGCCGATGAGCTGGTTCCACATCGTGCTGAACTGGGCGTCGGTGAGGTCTTCGCGGTTGCGCAGCAGGCGGCGCCGGGCCTTCCATTCCGGGTCGCAGGCCCGGCCGCGCCGTCCGCGCAGGGCGGTGGTGCGGCGGCGCACGAGGCTGAGCATCTTGTTCGCCAGCTGGACCACGTGGAAATGGTCGACCACCACGGTGACGTGGGGCAGCCCGGCTCGCGGCAGTACCAGCGGCATTTACGCCACACCAGTTCCAGCCCCCGCTGTCCGCACGGAAGATCGCGCGGCCGGGTCAGAGCCCAGCCCTTCACCCGAATGGCGAACACCCCGCACTCCGGGCAGGCCCGCGCCTGTTCGTCGGCCGTGGCCAGGTGCACCCGCCGGGTGCCATCGGCAAGCCGCTCCACCCGCACGACGGCCAGGCCGTCCAGGTCCAGCAGCAGCGTCGCATCGGTATCGTTGTCCAAGCCCGTGGTTCCGTGGTGATCGTTCTGCGTCGAGAACAGAAAGGATCACTCACGACCACGGGCGTCCTGCCGCCGGGGCCACCCTGGCCCTCACCCAACGCGACAGCCAGTCAGCTCAGGACGAAACCCCGCTCAAGCTCGAAGACCCACGCGGCCTCATGGAACTCGTCGGGGGCAGCCTGCTGATGCTCGGTGTCGGCTCGCGCGTGGTGGCGCTGCTCTGTTCCGGCGAGATGGCGTATGCCTATGTCGCCCGAGCACCAGCCCAACGACCTGTGGCCACTGGACAACGGTGGTGAGATCCCGGCGTTCTACGCGTGGGCCTTCCTGCTTCTCGTCTTCACCGGTCCCGGTGCCCTGACCCCGGGCCGCCTGGTCCGCCGCGCTCG
>NZ_RBAM01000054.1 GCF_003626645.1 Streptomyces klenkii
AGACCACCTCGTTGAGGTACGCAGCGCCAAGAACCACGGCACCTACCTCGACCCCAAGCGCTCCCGCATCACCCTCACCTCCTGGCACGCGAAGTGGTGGCCGAACCAGCGCGCCGCGCGCAACACCCTCAACCGTGACGAGAGGATGTGGCGCCTCCACGTCGAGCCGGCCTTCGGCTCCTGGCCGCTGACCGATATCACCTGGCTGGACGTTGACCGCTGGGTGAAGAGCCTCCTCGGACCCCTGGACGCCGCGAGCATCCCGGCCGCCTTCCAGATCCTCGACCGCCTGATGACCGCCGCAGTCCTGGATAAACGACTGCTGAACAACCCCTGCGACGGCATCAAGCTCCCGCGCCGCCGCAAGAAGCATCCCGAGGACCGCAAGCCTCCCACCTACGCCCAGCTCGACCTCATCCGGGCCGAGCTGCCGCGGCACCACCACCCGCTCATCATCGTGGCCCAGGAGACGGGACTCCGTTGGGGTGAACTCGTCGGGCTGCGCCGCTGCTGCGTTGACCTGGAAGCGGCGCGGATCCAGGTCCGCGAGGTGCTAGAGGACTCCAAGGGGCACCTAGCCCGCAAGGAGTACCCGAAATCGGACGCCGGCCTGCGCACGGTGCCACTGACGCCACTCGCGGTCGAGGCCCTGGAGGGGCACCTGGCGGCGCACCCGGCCCAGGGCACCCGGTCGGCACCGCAGGAAGGGATGCGCCCGGAGGAGCTGGTTTTCCGCGGCCCGCGGTCGGCGACCTACCGGCAGGCGAACTTCTATACGACATGGGTCGGCGCGATCCAGCGGGCCGGGGTGGCGCGCAAGACTGTGAACGCGACGACGCGCCGCACGGAGTGGTGGCCGCGGTTCCACTCCATCCGGCACGCCTACGCCTCCCGGCTGCATGCTCTCGGGGTGCCGGAGGTGGTCGTTCAGGAGATCCTCGGGCACGAGCGCGGCGGTTCGGTGACCTGGCTGTACACCCATGCGGCGATGGACACCGCTGGGCAGGTGCTGGCGGCGTTGACGCAGGGCCGTCCGCCGCTGGCGGTGGTGGAGTCCGCATCGAGTCCACATACCCACCGGGGTGGACCGGGTTCGACCGGGCCGAAACGGGGTCTCGTTTCGGCGTAGATGCAGGTCAGAGGCGTGTGACCTGCATAATGCCGGGGGCCTGTTGTCGCTACGAGCGACCACTTGCCGCGAGGCGAGCTGGCGGGTCGGTGCCCCCAATCCTTCCGCTGCGCTCCAGGTCAGAGCCCTATGGCTCCGATCTGGGGCGCTTCGCTGTGGGCCCGGCAGCGTCGGGGGGCGCCCCGGAGTCCACAAGGAGTCCACATCCCCGATTCGAACGCGCGCACGATACGGCGTGCCGGGTTCCCAACCCGCCGCGGCAACCGTAAGGTGAACAGAGCTTCACACGTTGGGGAGCGCCCCGTCAGGGGCGCCCTGGTGCACCCCCAAGTCAGCAGCGGGGAGAGGAGGCGGGGCCCCGGTCCCACCGGTGGAACCTCGAACCGCTGGAGCGCCCCCGCCGCATGAGTCGGCGGGGGCGCTCTTGTAGTAAACCGCCCTGGCCCCAATTCTGGGGCCAGGGCGGGGCGCCTTTCGGCGCCAGGCGGCGGGGAACGGGTGCACTCGCTCGACCCGCCGCGCTCTCCCGGCGCCCCCTCCCGGCGCCGGCGCTGCTACCCGATTGATCATCCTTGCTAGACGGGCAGTCAGCAATGCCTCGTCATGTCCCAGTCAGACCCGAGAGTGTACCCGGGCGGGTACAGACTTCATGATCACGGTCCGCTGACGTGGCAGGGTGCCCCGCCCCCTCCCGGCCGAGGAGATCCTGCGCCGCCGCCTGGAAGTCGGCCACCTCATCCGCCACGCCCGCCTGGCCGCCAAGCTCTCCCAGGAGAAGCTGGCCGACCGCGCCGGCGTCGACCGCAAGACGATCTCCCGGGCCGAGAGCGGCATCGCGGCCCTGAAGGTCGACCACCTGATCGCCGTGGCCGCCGCGCTGGGTATCTCCCCGCGCGTCCTGCTGCCCGAGCGGCCCGGACCGGGCCGCTCG
>NZ_RBAM01000055.1 GCF_003626645.1 Streptomyces klenkii
GCGCGAGGAGCTGGAGCGGAGGCTGCCGACCTTCCGGTTGAGCACGAAGCGCAATCGGGACATCGCCGCCCGGCCACCGGGCGCGTACGGGAAGCTGCGGCCCACGAGGCCGGGCGAGTACCTTCTGATGGACACCACACGTCTGGACGTCTTCGCCATGGACCCGATCACGATGAAGTGGGTCCAGGCCGAACTGACGGTCGCGATGGACTGGTACGACCGGTGCGTGTGCGGGGTCAGGGTTACCCCCGTGTCCACGTCGTCCATCGACGTCGCGGCCGTGATGTTCCAGACTTTCCGCCCCCGCCCGGCCGGCAAGGACTGGCCAGCGCACGCTGTGTGGCCCGACCACGGCATTCCCCGCACGGTGTTCGTCGAGCGGAAGGCACTCGAACCGGACGAGGAGAAGCCGGAGGAGGCCAAGAAAGGCGGTGTCGCGTCGCCTGCTCTGGTGCCGGAGACGATCGTCGTCGACCACGGCAAGCCCTTCATCTCGGAGCACATCACCTCCGTCTGCCAGCGCCTCGGTCTGTCCATTCAGCCGGCCCGCCTGCGAACGGGCCGGGATAAAGGTCCGATTGAAAGATTCTTTAAGACCCTGCGCGAGGGCCTGCTGGAGTCGTTGCCGGGCTACAAGGGTCCGGATCTGTTCTCGCGGGGTGAGCGGCCGGAGGACCAGGCGTTCTTCTTCCTCCACGAGTTGGAAGCAATCATCCGGGAATGGGTGGCCTGCACGTATCACCACAGGCCGCACAGGGGGCTCGTCGACGCCCATGTACCGGGGCTGAGGTTGTCGCCGGCGGCGATGTTCGAGCATGGGATCGCCCGGTCCGGCTACATCGAGGTGCCTCGCGATCCGGCGCTCGGCTTCGAGTTCCTGCAGACCGAATGGAAGCCGACCCACCACTACGGCGTCGAGATCCGCAAGTGCCGCTACAACGGCCCCGGGCTGGACGGCTACCGGGGCGAGACCAGCGAGTACACCGGGCCGAAGGCCAAGGGTCTGTGGCCTGTCCAGGTCGACCCTGACAACATCAACTACATCTACTTCCGGCACCCGGACACGCGTCGCTGGCACACCCTGGAGTGGGAGCACGCCCCGGCTCAGAAGTTCCCGATCAGCCGGGGAGCCATCGAGATCGCCCGGAAGATCGCGGCCGAGAAATACCCGTTCCCCGATGACGAGACCGCGGTCGCCGAACTGCTCGACCGCTGGCACCTGGGCCTTGGGCTGACGATGACCGAGCGCCGTCTGGCTCTGCGCCAGGCCCGCGAGGAGTCCGCCTTCGACCTCCCGGGAACCGTCGAGGACGACGTGCGCATGCTGCCGTCCGTCGCGCGGGTCCTAGCCACCAACGCCGAGGCCGAGGAGGACGACGCAGAGGAGGCGGAGGCCGAGCCGTATGAGGGCCTGCTGCCCGGTGATGACGACGAGGACGACGGGGACTTCTACGCCGACGCCCTGGAGGACGCATGATGCAGCCCCGCCCCGACACTCAGTCGCTGGACAACCTCACGCTCTCCCGCAAGGAGGGCCTCAAGGCCCTGGCCGAGGCACCCAAGCGGCAGCCGCCGGAACTGCTCACCCTCAAGCAGAAGGCGGCCCTGGGCGAGGGGGTACTGCTGCAGTACGAGCAGGAGCGGAGTATCTGGCACGCCAACCTCGGCCCGATCGGGACGCCCCAGCTCAAGGCGCTCCACGAGGACTTGTGGGACATTCTCGCGAGCAACCAGCAGGACGGCGACAAGGCCAAGGGGGCCGTGGCGGTGGACGCCTTTCCCGGGCTCGGCAAGACCACCGCGGTGCTGGACTTCGTGCTGAAGTACCACCGGCAGGTCATCGCGCGGGAGGGGGCGTTCACCGCCGTCGGCCACGAGCGATGGCCTGTCTGCCGGGTCGGTCTGACCAGCAACATCGGCATGAAGGAGTTCAACCGGTCGTTGCTGGAGTACTACGCGCACCCTGGCCGCAAGAGCGGCACAGCCGCGCTGTTCGCTC
>NZ_RBAM01000056.1 GCF_003626645.1 Streptomyces klenkii
GTGATGGGTGGCTGGTCGTTGCTTGAGAACTGCACAGTGGACGCGAGCATCTGTGGCCAAGTTTTTAAGGGCGCACGGTGGATGCCTTGGCACCAGGAACCGATGAAGGACGTGGGAGGCCGCGATAGGCCCCGGGGAGCTGTCAACCGAGCTTTGATCCGGGGGTGTCCGAATGGGGAAACCCGGCAGTCGTCATGGGCTGTCACCCGCTGCTGAACACATAGGCAGTGTGGAGGGAACGCGGGGAAGTGAAACATCTCAGTACCCGCAGGAAGAGAAAACAACCGTGATTCCGGGAGTAGTGGCGAGCGAAACCGGATGAGGCCAAACCGTATGTGTGTGATACCCGGCAGGGGTTGCGCATGCGGGGTTGTGGGATCTCTTTTCAATAGTCTGCCGGCTGTTGGACGAGTCAGAAACCGTTGGTGTAGGCGAAGGACATGCGAAAGGTCCGGCGTAGAGGGTAAGACCCCCGTAGCTGAAACATCAACGGCTCGTTTAAGAGACACCCAAGTAGCACGGGGCCCGAGAAATCCCGTGTGAATCTGGCGGGACCACCCGTTAAGCCTAAATATTCCCTGGTGACCGATAGCGGATAGTACCGTGAGGGAATGGTGAAAAGTACCGCGGGAGCGGAGTGAAATAGTACCTGAAACCGTGTGCCTACAAGCCGTGGGAGCGTCGCGATGAGTGCTTGCACTCATCGTCGTGACTGCGTGCCTTTTGAAGAATGAGCCTGCGAGTTTGCGGTGTGTTGCGAGGTTAACCCGTGTGGGGAAGCCGTAGCGAAAGCGAGTCCGAATAGGGCGATTGAGTAGCGCGCCCAAGACCCGAAGCGGAGTGATCTAGCCATGGGCAGGTTGAAGCGGAGGTAAGACTTCGTGGAGGACCGAACCCACCAGGGTTGAAAACCTGGGGGATGACCTGTGGTTAGGGGTGAAAGGCCAATCAAACTCCGTGATAGCTGGTTCTCCCCGAAATGCATTTAGGTGCAGCGTCGTGTGTTTCTTGCCGGAGGTAGAGCACTGGATAGGCGATGGGCCCTACCGGGTTACTGACCTTAGCCAAACTCCGAATGCCGGTAAGTGAGAGCGCGGCAGTGAGACTGTGGGGGATAAGCTCCATGGTCGAGAGGGAAACAGCCCAGAGCATCGACTAAGGCCCCTAAGCGTACGCTAAGTGGGAAAGGATGTGGAGTCGCAGAGACAACCAGGAGGTTGGCTTAGAAGCAGCCACCCTTGAAAGAGTGCGTAATAGCTCACTGGTCAAGTGATTCCGCGCCGACAATGTAGCGGGGCTCAAGCGTACCGCCGAAGTCGTGTCATTGCAGCAATACTCCCAACGGAGGCTGTGATGGGTAGGGGAGCGTCGTGTGCCGGGTGAAGCAGCCGCGGAAGCGAGTTGTGGACGGTTCACGAGTGAGAATGCAGGCATGAGTAGCGATACACACGTGGGAAACGTGTGCGCCGATTGACTAAGGGTTCCTGGGTCAAGCTGATCTGCCCAGGGTAAGTCGGGACCTAAGGCGAGGCCGACAGGCGTAGTCGATGGACAACCGGTTGATATTCCGGTACCCGCTTTGAAACGCCCAATATCGAATCAGGCGATGCTAAGTCCGTGAAGCCGTTCTGGATCCTTCGGGTGAAGGAAAGTGGTGGAGCCGACGATCCAGACTTGTAGTAGGTAAGCGATGGGGTGACGCAGGAAGGTAGTCCAGCCCGGGCGGTGGTAGTCCCGGGGTAAGGGTGTAGGGCGCTGTCTAGGCAAATCCGGACAGCATGAAGCCTGAGACCTGATGCCGAGCCGATTGTGGTGAAGTGGATGATCCTATGCTGTCGAGAAAAGCCTCTAGCGAGTTTCATGGCGGCCCGTACCCTAAACCGACTCAGGTGGTCAGGTAGAGAATACCGAGGCGTTCGGGTGAACTATGGTTAAGGAACTCGGCAAAATGCCCCCGTAACTTCGGGAGAAGGGGGGCCACAACCGGTGATG
>NZ_RBAM01000057.1 GCF_003626645.1 Streptomyces klenkii
GTACATCAGCGCAGGGGGCCGGGGGAGATATCTCCTGGCCAGCAGGCACGGAGTCCACTGCGGTACGGAAGGCACTGCGGGCCCCGCCGGGAGTCCGGCGGGGCCCGCGTCCGGGAGGGCGGGGTCAGAGGCCCAGCAGCTCCCGCGCCGCCTCCATCCCCAGGAAGGGCACCCGGACACGCGCCGGGGCCTGGTCGTAGGCGAACCACGCCTCGCCCCGGGCGCCGGCCGGGGCGAGGGTGAGAACCGCGGAGCAGTCCAGGACCGGCCCGAGCCGACCGGCTGCGTCCGGGCGCGTCGACAGCGCGAGGTGATACCCGGCACCGCGGCCCAGGAACGCCGTCTCCTCCAGCCTCCGCAGCAGCGCGGCCGGGTCGGGCGCCTGGTCCAGCAGGCGGTCGACGGCGTCCACGACCAGGACGCGCCGCCGGGCATCGGGGAGCTGCCCCTCGCCCCGCTCGGTCGCGAACGCCTGCCGCATCTCGTCTACGAACGCCTCGATCATCAGCCCGGCCGCAGCGGCGCTGCCGGAGGGCCAAATGCCCCCGTCCACGGCGAGCCCGGCCCACTCCTGGGGCCTGGCCGTGGCGACGTCCACGGCCAGGCCGTGCGCGGCGAGGTGGGCGGCCAGGAGCCGCAAGGCGGAGGTGGCGCCCCGGCCTGCGTGGGAGACGACGGCCAGGTGGGCGGAGTGGGTGAGGTCGAGCGGGGCCGCCTGCCCCCTCGGGTCGGTCATGAGCGGGACCAGCGTCGCGCGGCCCGGGATCTCTTCTGTCATAGCTGCCTCAATTCCAGGTTCAGGTGAGGGAGTTGGCCCAGCGGACGTACGACTTCCAGGAGTGCCGGGCGTATTCGGCTCCCTTTTTCGCGTCCCGGGACAGGCGCAAGAGAGCGCCGAAGTGGGCGGAGTAGATGACGAGCAGCATCCACCAGGGCAGGAGGTCAACGAGAGTGATTTCTGCCATGAGGATGACTACCAGAACGAATGCGGTGGAGAGGGCGAGGAGTATGCGGGCCGCCCAGACGAGGACGGCCGGGGTCCATTCCGGGAGCCAGGCGCGCGCCGTCTTCTCCTCGGCCTCTTCCTCGGTTTCCTTCGCGATTTCGGTGGTGTCGGCCATTATCTTTCTCCTTTCTGGCCCGGGGCTGAGGGGGTGCCCCGGGCCGGAGTCGGTCAGTCGTCGTCGTTCTTCTTGCTGCCGGGACGGTTCCGCTCCCATTTCCTGAGCGCTTCCGGGTGGTAGAGGAAGGCGCCTCGCTTGTTCTTTCCCACATTGGGGGGGAATTCGGGGTCACGGTTCCCGCTCGCTGCCTGACGGATGACAGACAGGCTGACCGAGACGACGCCCTTGTCCACGGCTTCCCGGAGGCTTATCGGGCTCTCAGCGGGCTTTTCCGGCTTGTACTCGGGGGCGGCGAACGCCGCCTCCATCGCCTTTTCGAAATTTCCCTCAGTGATGCGCTGAGCGGGAATTCCCCCGGCGGGCGCGGGCTCCTTCCCGGGGGCCTCCGCTGTGACTGTCACAGGGTCTTTGTCCAGGCTGTGACGGGTGCTGTGAGCCTGTGACGCTGTGACGTCCCGTCCGACCATGGCCCATTCGCGGGCCTCCTCGTCGGTGAAGAAGAGGACTTGCGTTTCGTGGGCGACGCCTCCGATAACCACCTGAGCGCGGCCAATGTGGCGGGTGGCCTTGGGTGCGGGCTGGACTTCGGGAACGAGCATGTTCCACGCATTCCGCGTGTAGCGGGCGAGAATACGGGTTGCGAAGTTCTCCCGCATCTCGGGGCCACCGCTGTGCTTGTCGACTCCCCCCGCACCATGCTCCCGCCGCACCGGTAGCCC
>NZ_RBAM01000058.1 GCF_003626645.1 Streptomyces klenkii
GGGCTCGACCGGAACTCATGTGGAAAAGCTGGGCAGACCAGCAAGTACGGCCTGCCCGCCCACCGGCCACCGCACAGAGAAAGCAGAAACGCTCACTTCAGAACCCGATCGGTGAATCGAGGCTAAGCCTCGATTCACCGGGTGATTGCCTGTCCGTGAGCTGGACATGAAAGCGCGGATGCCCTCTGACCTGGGAAGATGGTACTTGTCTAAGGTTCCACAGCACCAGGTTGAGAGAACACCCGCGAGATGCAATCTTCCCATGCCGCTGCGGCGGTTTCCGTCGCGTTCGACGATCCGAATCTCGTGCCCGACGCCGGTCTGGTGCCGGTGGTCAGGCTGGCGGAGCGGGCCAGGTTGCCTCACCTGGTCGGTGAGACCGTCCGTATCGAGGGTGCGGGCAACAGCGGTGGGGCGAACCCGGCGGCGAAGGTGATGTCGCTGGTGGCCGGGATGTGCGCCGGAGCGGACAGTATCGAGGACACCGGCCGGCTGCGTCACGGAGCCGTGCCAGCACTGTTCGACGGGGTACGTGCACCGTCCACGCTGGGTACGTTCCTGCGCTCCTTCACCCACGGCCACGTCCTGCAACTGCACGCCGCGCACCGGAAGTTCCTGGCTTCTCTGGCCGCCCGCACGCCGCTGCTGCCGGGTGCCGACCAGGTCGCCTTCATCGACGTCGACTCCACGCACAAGCGGGTCTTCGGCCCCGCCAAGCAGGGCGCTCAGGTCGGCCGGTTCAAGGGGATACGGACCCTGCACCCGTTGCTGGCCACGCTCTGCACGCCGATCGCGCGGCCGGTCATCGCCGCCGTCCGGCTGAGGCAGGGCAAGTCCGCGGATGCCCGTGGCGCCGGGAGGTTCGTCACCGAGGCCCTGGCCACAGCCATCAAGTCCGGCTGCACCGGCGTTCGTGTCCTGCGCGCGGACAGCCAGTTCTACAACGCCGACGTGGTGGCCGCCTGCCGCCGGAACGGGACCCACTTCTCGATCACCACGGGGATGAACCCCTCCATCAAGCGGGCCATCGCCGCCATCGACGATGACGCGTGGCAGCCCATCCGCTACCCCCGCGCCGTGGTCGACCCGGACACCGGAGAACTCATCTCCGACGCCCAAGTCGCCGGCATCCCCCACTACACCGCCTTCACCGGCCGGAAGAAGGCCGAACAGGTGACCGCCCGCCTGATCGTCCGCCGGGTCCGTGACCTGGCCAAACCCCCGACCGAGGGCGAGCAGGGCGAACTGTTCCCCGTCTGGCGCTACCACCCCTTCTTCACCGACAGCCCGTTCCAGATGCTCCAGGCCGAGCAGCAGCACCGCCACCACGCGGTGATCGAACAGGTCATCGCCGACGGCAAAGCCGGACCCCTCGCCCACCTGCCCTCGGGGAAGTTCAACGCCAACGCCGCCTGGCTCACGTTGTGGGCCATGGCCTACAACCTGCTGCGAGCCGCCGGCGCCCTCGCCGGAACATTCCACGCCAAAGCCACCACCAGCAGCATCCGCTCCCACCTGATCCACGTCCCCGCACGGATCGCACGCTCCGCCCGCCGCCTCACCCTCCACCTGCCCCGGCGATGGCCATGGTGCGAGGCGTTCACCGAACTGTTCGCCGCCGCCCACGCACCCCCAACAACCTGACCGTCACCGCCCAACCCGCCCGCCAGGGCTCGACCGGAACTCATGTGGAAAAGCTGGGCAGACCAGCAAGTACGGCCTGCCCGCCCACCGGCCACCGCACAGAGAAAGCAGAAACGCTCACTTCAGAACCCGATCGGTGAATCGAGGCTAAG
>NZ_RBAM01000059.1 GCF_003626645.1 Streptomyces klenkii
ATCGTAGATGTATCGCCACTCGTCCCCATCGGGAGTGGTGACCCGTACAAGGCGGTCCTCCGCGTCCCAGGTATAGGACCACGAGCGCTTCTGGCCATTGAGGAGTCGCCGAGTGCTCCGGACGCGTCGCCCCTGCCCGTCGTATTCATGGACGGTACGCCCGGACCGGGTGATCAGCGTGCCGTCCACCAGCCGATCCCCGTCGGCCTGCTGACCGGGAAGTCCGGCCTGGACGACGTTGCCCGCGCCGTCGTACGCGTACGTCTCCCGCCGACCCCGTGTCTCGACCTCAGTGACGCGGCCCAGGGGGTCCAGCGTGAATCGATGGGTTCCCGCGACGAGGTCCTCGATCTCAGTGAGGTGACCGTCCTGGCGGTACACGTACGACCGGTGCTGGACCATCGTCCGAGCGGCCTCGGGGTGATGGATGACGCTCTGCGACGTGATGCGGTTGAAGCGGTCGTCCCATGTCTGGGCGAGGGCCACCTCGCGGCCGTACGACCGACCGGTCTCGCGGCCGGTCGGGTCGAACGTGAAGGTGACCTGGTTGCCGCCGCTGTCCAGCGTGGCCGGGCGGCCGACGGCATCGAAGCTCCACTGCGCTGTCAGCCCGCCGTGGTCCGCCGGACACGGCGGCCCAGGAGGTCGTAGGCGTAGCTGGTGCTGCGGCCGTTGACCGTTTCGATCAGCGGACGGCCGAGCAGGTCGCGTTCCAGAACCAGTACCACGTCGGCGTTGGCCGCGCGGACGAGGGCGCCGGAGCGGTCGTAAGTGAACGAGACGGCCTCACCGTCGGCGCCGTGCTGCTCCAGAGTGCGGCCCATGGCGTCACGCGTGAACTCCAACCGCTGGCCAGCGCCGTTGACACGGGAGGCCAACAATCCCCTGGCGTCGTAGCCGTAAGTCAGCGTGCGGCCATTGAAGTCCGTCTCCGAGGCCAATCGGCCGGCCTTGTCGTAGCGGTAGGTCCAAGGGCGGCCTTGGTCGTCGGTGACGGCAGTGGTGTGCAGCTCGGTGTCGTAACTGAACGTGTACGTCGCGCCGTTCGCGTCAGTGCGCGTGGCGAGTCGGTCGAAGCACGTGTACGTGTTGACGGTGATGTTGCCGGCCAGATCGCGGTGGCGCAGCAGATTTCCCTCGCCATCCCAGTCCCACGTTTCCCTGACGCCGTCCGGGCGCTCGTGCCACTTTGGCCGCCCTTCGATCGTCCAGCCCATGCGGGTCACGTGACCGGAGGGATTCGCCGCACGCACGATGCGGCCGAAAGCGTCTCGCTCCGCGATCGTGACGTGTCCCAGAGGGTCGGTCACAGAGATCGGAAGGCCCGAAGGGGCGTTTTCCAATCGTCGCGTGTTCCCGAGCGCATCGGTGACCGCCACCACATGGCCCCACTCGTCATGGGCGTACTCGGTCCGGCCTCCCAGTGGGTCGGTGGTCGACAGACGGTTGCCACGGTCGTCGTACTCGTGGCGCCATGTCGCCCCGTCCGGCCCGGTCAATTCGACAGGCAGCCCGGCCGCCGGGTCGCGCTCGTCGTACCGCGCCGTGGTCGTGGTGCCGTCCGCGTGGGTCAGGCTCGTCAGGTTGCCGTGCTCGTCGTACGCGTAGTCCGTCGTGTTGCCGAGGGGGTCGGTGATGCTTTGGATGCGGTCGTAGCGGTCCCAGGTGCGGTGGGTGTGGTGGCCCAACGGGTCGGTCTCGGTGATGAGTTGGTAGCTGTCGTTG
>NZ_RBAM01000060.1 GCF_003626645.1 Streptomyces klenkii
CGTGCCGTAGGGGCCATTCATCACGTAGTTCGGCGCAAGGATGCCCCTTGCAGGATGCATTGTTGTCCAAGGGCACGAAGGTGTGGACCATCGGAACTTCATGGCGATCCTGGTGACCGACAGGGCTCCCTACCGGCCACCTGGATGCCTCTGTGGCCGGCTTACCGACTAACTGCTGGCCGAGATGAAAGGTCGCTGCGCTGTGCGAAGTTGCCGCCGAGGCCGTTCGCGCACTTGCCGGCAGCTGGCATGTGAAGGCTTTCCAGTACCTCTCGTCTAAAGAGGGCCATTTGGACGGACCCGAATGCCTGGGCGAAGCATTCATGGATTCCCGTTGTCGGTTCATGAATCTCCCTGATCTGCTCGATCAAGTACGTTAGGGCATCCAGGGCGGCATAAAGGTCTTTGTTTGCGTTGATCATCTTGCTGGCGATATCACTACTCGTCCGGAACGTTACGCCCTGCCCGTTGAAATTGTTGAACTCATCCCGCCCGAAAGCCTGCGACTCACTTGCGACCTTGGACATGCGCACCCCCTATAGGAATGACAATTTGCCAAATTTTTGACTGTCAGCACCCTCTTCATCCCGGGCGCCACAGAAGTCCGCGAGGCAAAAGGTAGCGAGGCATGGCTGCCTGGCAAATGCAAGCATTGCTTGTTAGGTTTTGCCTACGATATGAGAATCACACGATCCGACATGTCCCGACGGTTCGAACCTCGAGTCGCTGCCCGAGGCTGAAATGAAGGAAGTCGGCAGCGCAGGCTATGGAAAGCCTACCTGCAAGGGGTCTCTACGCCCATCTCGCGCAAGGTGGCGACTCGGCCACCCCACCTCAGTAATATAAAAGTGAAATCAGAGATCGAAAATATGAACGAAGCAGGGGACGTATGTTCGAAGGTGAAGATCAAGGCGAATGGTCAACGAAAAGCAAGGGCGAGGCACCCAAAAGAGCTTCCCTGCGTGAACTGTGGTACCCTCACGCGACTCCTTAGGGTGACACGCTGTCGCCAGAACGTCAAGATTTCGCGAAGAGCATCTCGCGCCCCTCAAAACCTCTTCATGGCTAGGTATACCTCTCGCCAACGCCTATCTTTCTGTAGTTACATATGCTGAAACGGTGTGCTCGGTGTCAAACGTGCAAAACAACGCACGCTCCTGCACATACCTTTGCGCCCCTCTCAAAGAGCTCACAACGATGACGAGGCGCATGTTCGCCGAACTGGGCAGCCGGGGGCTTCTTCGGCGCACCGAGGCGACGTGGTGATCCGAGTGCAGACTGCCCTGCCGCCCGATTAGTGTGCATCCCCTCGTTCAGGAAAGAGGTGGCATCCTCTTCTCGCGGACCCTGGCCGAACCTCATCGGGACCAGTCGGGTATAGGCACGACGAACTCGAACCCAGCAGCCGGACTGTCCCAGACACCTACCAGCGCGCCTACCAGATCTCGTCCCACCGGGCCCAAACGCCTCTTGGCGCGAGGCGTAAGTGGTTGCGGCAGGCGGTGAACCGACCGGCATAGCGGGCCACCCGCTCACCAATGTTGCAACATTGCGCCACCCTGGTACTTCGACGCCATCGCCCTTAACGCCGCGTTGCCCTTGACTTCCTCCGCCCTGCCCTCCGTGCACCGGGGCAGCGCTCGGGACGCGGTCTATCCCCCTGCGCCTTGAGAACTCTGTCGGGCC
>NZ_RBAM01000061.1 GCF_003626645.1 Streptomyces klenkii
CTGGATCGCCTCGGTCAGCCTCGGGTACGACGCCGACGGCAAGCGCGTCGTCAAACGCGCCAGCGGACGCACCAAGACCGAGGCCAAGGCCAAGCTCAAGGAACTGCTGCGACTGCGGGAAATGGGCCCGGAGGAGGCCGAGGTCGTTCCCGCGATGCCGGCGGGCAAGGAGCCGGAGGGCACCGTGGGCGGGGCCGTGGAGAACTGGCTGCGCTACGGCCTCACCGACAAGGACCCGGCCACGGTCGCCAACTACACCACCCTGTGCGGCACTCACATCCTCCCCGCGCTCGGGCACCTCGCTCTGCACGAGTTGCACGTCGACCATGTCGACGCCTGGCTCGCGGCGAAGGCCAAGGTGCTCAGTACCCGGACGCTGAAGGCGATTCACTCCTGTCTCAGCCGGGCCGTCCAGCGGGCCGTGGTGCGGGACAAGGTCTCCCGCAACGTCGTCGCGCTGTGCACCGTCCCGCCCGGCCGGCCCGGCCGCCCGTCCAAGGCGCTCACCTACGGCCAGGCCAAGGCCATTCTGAAGGGAATCGAGGGTGACCCGATGGAGGCCTACATCGTCCTCTCCCTGCTCACCGGGGCAAGGACCGAGGAACTGAGGCCCCTGACCTGGGACCACGTCCATCTGGAGGGGCAGCCGGACGCGGAGCCGCCGATCCCGCCGCACATCGCCGTCTGGCGGTCGGTCCGGACAGGAGGCGACACCAAGACCCACAGGTCACGGCGGACCCTCGCGCTGCCCGCCCGTTGCGTCACCGCCCTGCGGTGCCACCGCGCCGCGCAGGAAAGGCAACGGAAGCAAGCAGGCGGAAGCTGGAACCAGGCCAACCTCGTGTTCACCTCCGCCACGGGGACCGAGCTCGATGCCGCGAACGTCCGGCGGGCCTTCCGCCGCGCCATCGCCAAAGCCGAGGGGATCAACCCCCACGAGTGGACCTCCCGGGAGCTGCGGACCAGCTTCGTGTCCCTGCTCTCCGACCGGGGCGGGCTGCCGGTGGAGAAGATCGCCCAGCTGGTGGGGCATGCGAGTACGTCCACCACAGAGAGGATCTATCGAAAGCAGATCCGACCCGTCATCCAGACCGGGGCGGTGGCCATAGACCGCGTCTTCGCCCAAGAGCGGGCGCGGTAGTCACGCAGATAGTCACTCAGGGACGACAAAGAGGCCGCCTCCCCGAAGGGAGGCGGCCTCTGACCTGTGGAGCTAAGGAGAATTGAACTCCTGACCTCTTGCATGCCATGCAAGCGCTCTACCAACTGAGCTATAGCCCCTTGCCTGTCCCGCTTCGGGGGGCTTCCCCCTCGGCGGTGAGCCCTACTCTACACGGCCGGTGGGGGCGTTTGCCAAATCCGTATCGGGGGGAGAGGGAGCGGGGTCAGACGCTGGCGAAGGAGTAGAAACGCTTCAGCGCGCAGTGCTCGTCGAGGAGGCGGCCGTAGATCGGCTCGCCCTCCAGTTCGCGGTAGACCTCGATGGGGTCGCCCTTGATGATCAGGGCGCGGGCGCACTCGACGCACCAGTACTGGTAGGCGGCGTTCACCGGCTGGAGATCGCGGACGATCGGCGTTCCGGCGCCGCACCAGTCGCACTTCCTGCTGTGTGCACCCATGAGCTATCGGCTCCACCCTCGGTCGTGGGCTGTGCACACGTGGCATACCCCTCCGTCGAG
>NZ_RBAM01000062.1 GCF_003626645.1 Streptomyces klenkii
GCAGCCACCTCCTTCACACGCAGCATCAAGGGCTCCAATCGCAGGCTTCGCGTTCGTTGAGAACCATAAGCGCATGATGCTGTGAGTATCAAGCGATCGAGCCCATGTGAGTCTGAAACCCGAGCCCCCTGCTTGCGCATCAAGGACTTAAGGTTGAGGTCAGGGCCCAGACGAGCAGGAGCAGACGTGACCGAAAAGTGGACCAGCGTCTCGACGCCCTACCTGCTTCCCCGCGCCGCAGGGGAGAGCGACGCATGGACGGCAGAGGCGCCAGGACGCACATCACAACGGCTGACCGAGGTGACCATGGCTCAGCCGCCCGTCGAAGTGGCAGAGGCCCTGCGGCTCGCGGCTGGCGACAGGGCGGTAGTTCGTCGCCGGCTGATCCTCCTCGACGGCCAGCCCGTCGAACTCGCGGACTCCTACTACCCGCCCCGGATCGCCGACGCCACGCCGCTAGCGGAGCCCACAAAGATCCCGGGTGGGGCGACCACCCTGCTGGCTCGGCTCGGGTACCACGTACACCGCGCAGTCGAGGACATTGAGCAGCGGCCCGCTGAGCCGCACGAGACCGAGGCGCTTCTCCTTGAGCCTGGCGCCTCGGTGCTCACCCTCACCCGCACGTCCTACTCGGCGAACGGAGCCCCCTTCGAGGCATCTCTCATGGTCATGAAGGCCCCGCGCCGCCTCCGCTACGAACTGGAGATCCAGTGACCATGCCTCCCGACCGCGCCGACCCACGCCCCATCTCGGACACCATCGCTCACGAGATCCGGCGACTGATCATGTCCGGCGAGTGGGAACCAGGACGCCGCTTGCCCACCACAGAGCAACTGATCAGGGACTTCAGCACGTCCAACGTCACCGTGCAGCGCGCTCTGAAGAAGCTCAAAGCCGAGGGCTTCCTCGTCGGCCGCTCAGGGCAGGGTGTCTACGTTCGGGAGCGGGCTCCCATGGAGATTGCCCCCGCCTCGTTGATGGCTCCGGTCGGTCCCGATCAGCCCTACTCATGGATCACGGAAGCCGCCAAGCGCTCCCAGAAGGGCAGCAATCGCATCTTGGAAGTGCGCGAGATCGTGCCGCCCCGCCGGGTCCGCGAGGTGTTTGGGCTGCCAGACGATGGCGTTGCGGTGCTGCGCAAGCGAATCGGCCTGCTCGACAGCACACCCGCCGAGCTCGTCTGGTCGTACTATCCGGCCGAGCTGGCGAGGGGTACGCGGCTTGCTGACCGGCGGAAGATCCCTGGCGGCTCTCCTGCGCTCCTGGAGCAGATGGGCTACCCGACTCGCGGACAGGATGATGTCGTAGGCACCCGCTTCGCCACGTCGGAGGAGTTCCTGCTGCTGGAACTCCCGGGGGAGATCCCGCTGCTCGATGTGTTCCGTGTCGTCTACAGCGACAACCGGCGCCCCATCGAGGTCACCGAGTTGGTGAAGCCAGGGCATATCTACAAGGCGTCTTACGCCGTTACGGCGGGCTGAGGTGGGCGCCTGACACTGCACCTCCGCCCCGGACCGGTTCCTGCGGTCCGGGGCGGAGGTGTGTCTAGGCTTCCATGGCGCCCTCGTCTTCGGGATCGTCAGGGGACGTGTCGATCACGATCACACGAACGCTACTGTTCGCCTCAACGGCTC
>NZ_RBAM01000063.1 GCF_003626645.1 Streptomyces klenkii
GGAGCCTCCACCGCACCGTCACGCTCCGTACCACGCAGCGGGCCACCTCGGCCGAGCTCGTGGGCTGTTCGGAGGCCGCCGACTAGGCGGGACGCGCACCGGCGGTTTTGTGCCCGGCAGCGGAGGGTAATCCTTCCGCGCGCCGACAGGCGTTGTTAGAGTCGATATTTCGATCGACGAATCGCCCGCCCAGGAGCTGTGATGTCCGGGTCGGGCCTTCGTTTTTCATCCCCCGCGATACCCCCGAGGAGCACCTGTGACGCAGACCAGCGACACTGTCACCTGGCTGACCCAGGAGGCGTATGACCAGCTCAAGGCCGAGCTGGATCATCTGTCGGGTCCTGCCCGCGTCGAGATCGCCAAGAAGATCGAACAGGCGCGCGAAGAAGGTGACCTCAAGGAGAACGCCGGGTACCACGCGGCCAAGGAGGAGCAGGGGAAGATGGAGGCGCGGGTGCGCCAGCTGACGCAGCTCCTGGAGAGCGCGCAGGTCGGCGAGGCCCCGGCCGACACGGGCGTCGTCGCCCCCGGCATGGTCGTCACGATCGCCTTCGACGGCGACGAGGACGACACGATGACCTTCCTCCTCGCCTCCCGCGAGTTCGCCACCTCGGACATCGAGACCTACTCCCCGCAGTCCCCCCTCGGCTCGGGCGTCAACGGCAAGAAGGCCGGCGAGGACGCCGAGTACACGCTGCCCAACGGCAGCACGGCACACGTGAAGATCCTGGAGGCCAAGCCCTACCAGGCCGCCTAGGCGACCCGCCGTGCCCAACCGCCTGGCCGCCGAGAGCTCGCCCTGCCTGCTGCAGCACGCGGACAACCCCGTGGACTGGTGGCCCTGCCACCGGTCCCGGTGCGCCGACCGAACCCGTAGGTGCCGAGCAGGTGTGATGCCATGGCACGCTGCGCTCCCGGGGTGTGGGCTGCCGAGGGCACAGGTCCCTCAACGCCTTGATCGCCGTTGGCACATCGAGGAACACCCTGGCCGCCGCAGCCCACACGGTGAAGCTCGCGAGCGCCGCGGCTGCCGCTGGCGCACCGGAACGATCGACGAGCAGGTATGCGAGCAGGCCGATCGCGGCTGAGGCAAGCCCGCTGACCGACATCCACAGAAGACCCGGATGCCTGAGCGCGTTGACGAATTCCAGGCAGGCGCAGAGCGAGCCGACGAGGACGGCGGCTTACGCGAGCGGGAGCGGTGAGCTGAGCGCAGCGCGCGGCGTCGGGCGCGTGTGGAGGCGGCCGAAGGGTGGCCCTGCACGCCTCACGCGCCGAGGTGGTGTGGGATGAGGGCAGTGGCCGCTTCGGC
The DNA here is from genome assembly GCF_003626645.1 of Streptomyces klenkii. Taxonomy (GTDB): domain Bacteria; phylum Actinomycetota; class Actinomycetes; order Streptomycetales; family Streptomycetaceae; genus Streptomyces; species Streptomyces klenkii. The sequence continues at coordinate 1,313 of NZ_RBAM01000063.1, forward strand.
GTCACTGCCCACGCCCCGTGCGGACGCAGTAAGACGTCCCGACCGGGGCGTCTTGCCTGGCTCTCTCACAGGTGCGCCCGGGGCCAGTCGATGCGAAACCTCATCCATGCGCTGAAAGGCGAGCGACCATGACAGGTGGTGGCAATCCGTGCTGCTCCTACGACCTGGATACTGCTGCGCTCCCGACAACAGGCGTCGGCCGTCCTCGCACTTGCGCCCCGGCCACACCTGCACCGAGCTCGCCGCCGGTTTCGGCCTCAGCACACGAGCCTTCTTGTGCGGTCAGACAGTTCCCAG
>NZ_RBAM01000064.1 GCF_003626645.1 Streptomyces klenkii
CTTCCGCTTCGGAACAGCCACGGCTATGTCTCCTGTGGATCTTCCCCGCTGGCGCGGGGTGCCTTCGTTTGCTTGTCCTGCGTCTCCCGGCCGCCCGGCCGGGCGCTGCCGGCGAACTCCCGCAGCGCCGCCCACCGGATGTCGACGGCCTCGTCGTGCCCGTGGTCCGGGTCCTCCGCGAGCGGCGTGCCGCACTCGGGGCACAGGCCCGGGCAGTCCTCGCGGCACACCGGCTGCAACGGCAGCGCGAGCACCACCGCGTCCCGCAGCACCGGCTCCAGGTCGAAGAAATCTCCCTGGAGCGACGGCGTCTCCTCGTCCCCCTCCTCGTCGGCGGGGACGGCCGGACGGCGGGCGGGGCCGTCGGCGTCGGGGTAGCGGAACATCTCCTGGAACTCCGCCTCGCCCTCGCGGGCCAGGGGCTCCAGACACCTTACGCACTCCCCCGCGAGCGGCGCACGGACGGTGCCGGTGACCAGCACGCCCTCCATGACCGACTCCATGCGGAGGTCCACCTCAAGACGCGCTCCGGCCGGAACGCCGATGACCTCGGTGCCGAGGTCGGCCGGGGCCGGGGCCGTCCGGGAGACCCGCTTGAGCGCACCCGGACGCCGCCCCAGCTCGCGTGTGTCGAACACGAGGGGGGCTCGGTGATCCAGCGGGGCGTTCAGGGGACTTCGCTCTCTCACGGTGGCTGCGGGAAGGCCGCGCACGTCGGCCCCTCGGTGGCGGGGCCGGGCGGGGCAGCCGCGATCACGAATCGTGGCGCGACCGAATGGCCAGCATACTTCACCGGCCGCCGGGCACCCAATCGGCGGCGGGCGGGCGGAGGTCCGGTCCCCGCGCGGGGCGGGGACCGGCGGCGTTCAGCCCTGTTGGCCCTGTTGGTGGTACCGGCGCAGCTGCTCGGCGTCGATCATGCCGGTGTCGAACAGGCTGGTCTCGTCCAGCACCGCCGGGGAGGAGTAGCCGTAGGAGGGCTGGGACTGCGGCTGGGGCTGCTGCGGGGCGTAGGGGTCCTGTGGGTAGCCGTAGCCGTCGCCCGGGTACCCCTGCTGCTGCGGGTAGCCGCCGTTGTCGTAGCCGCCCGCGGGGGCCTGGCCGTACGCCGGGGCCTGCTCGTAGCCGGCCGTGGCGTAGGGGGAGGCGGGCTCGTAGGCGGCCGGGAGCGCGGGGGCGGCGGGCAGGGCCGGGGCCGGCTCGGGCTCGCTGCCCGGCTGCGGGACGCCGAGGTAGTCGTAGGTGTCCTGCTCGGCGCCGGGCTCGGCGTAGGCGTCGGCGGGGCGCCCGCCGTCCGCGGCGGCCAGGGCCTCCTGGGCGGCGACGTGCTCGGCCAGCTCGTCCACGGGCTGGTGCCCGGTGAGCTTCTGCCGGCCGCGGCCGACCGCCTCCAGGGTCTTGCGCAGCACCGCCTCGATGGCGCCGAACTGGGCGTCCACGTAGGCGTCGGCGCGCTCCAGCAGCTCCTGCGGATCGCCCCGGTCGGGGCCGATCAGCTTGGCCCGGCCGCGCTCCACCGAACCGATGGTCTTGCCGAGGACCACCTCGAAGTTCGCCAGCTTGCTGTCCACGTAGTCGTCGGCCTCGGC
>NZ_RBAM01000065.1 GCF_003626645.1 Streptomyces klenkii
CCGGCGACCGGTTCTACTGGTACACCTCCACCGGCTGGATGATGTGGAACTTCCTCGTCTCCGGGCTGCTGACCGGCTGCACGGTGGTCCTCCACGACGGCAGCCCCGGCCACCCGGGCCCCGACGCCCAGTGGCGGGTGGCCGCCCGCACCCGCGCCACGCTCTACGGCACCTCCGCCGCCTATGTGATGGCCTGCGCCAAGGCCGGCGTTCACCCGGCGCGCGACCTGGACCTGTCCGCCACCCGCTGCGTGGCCACCACCGGCTCGCCGCTGCCGCCCGACGGCTTCCGCTGGCTGAGCCGGGAGGCGGGCCCCGTGTGGATCGCCTCCGTCAGCGGCGGCACGGACGTGTGCAGCTGCTTCGCCGGGGCGGTGCCCACCCTCCCGGTCCGCACCGGGGAGATCCAGGCGCCGGGCCTGGGCACCGCGCTCGCCGCGTGGAGCCCGGAGGGCCGGCCCCTGACCGGCGAGGTCGGCGAGCTGGTCGTCACCGAGCCGATGCCCTCCATGCCCACCGGCTTCTGGAACGACCCTGGCGGCGAGCGGTACCGCGAGAGCTACTTCGCGACGTTCCCCGGCGTGTGGCGGCACGGGGACTGGATCACGGTCACCGCTCACGGCGGCGTCGTCGTCCACGGCCGCTCGGACTCCACCCTCAACCGGCAGGGCGTGCGGATGGGCTCGGCCGACATCTACGAGGCCGTCGAGCGCCTGCCCGAGATCGCCGAGTCCCTCGTGATCGGCGCCGAGCGCCCCGACGGCGGGTACTGGATGCCGCTCTTCGTCCGGCTCGCCCCCGGCGCCGTGCTGGACGACGCGCTGCGCGAACGCGTCCGGCGGACCATCCGGGCCGAGCTGTCCCCCCGCCACCTCCCGGACGAGATCATCGAGGTCCCCGGCGTGCCCCACACCCTCACCGGCAAGCGCCTGGAGGTCCCGGTCAAGCGGCTCCTCCAAGGGGTTCCGCTGGAGCGGGCGGTCAACCCCGGCTCGGTCGACGACCCCGGGCTGCTCGCCTTCTTCGAGCGCCTGGGCCGCGAGCGGGGCGTTGTCAGTGGCGGCGATTACTCTCAGTGATCAGACGGTTCCGTGCCGTCCCCGATCACCGAGGAGGAGTCATGGCCCCCAGCACCCGGCACCTCACCGCCCGCGAGTCCGCCGCCGCCGTCGCGGTCATCCCCGACGCGGCCGGCTTCGCCCTCATGCGCCGGTACGCCAGCTTCCGCCACACCGACCACGCCGGGTACCTGCGGCGCACCGAGCGGCTGCTGCGCGCGCTCGCCGGCCGGCACGGGCACACCAGCGTGGCCCTGTTCGACCCCCTGGGCTACGCCGAGTTCTGCGAGCGGGAGGGACTGGACCCCGACACCCCGGCCAGCCGGGCCCGGTACACCGCCCGCCTCGCCTCCCGCGGCGCCACCGTCCCCTACGCGGGTGAGTCCCTGGACCTGCTCCTCCCGGCGCTGCTGGCCGAGCACGCCCGCCGGGAGACCTGGGAGGCGGGCACCGGCCTGCTCGCCGCGGCCGGGGCCTGCCCCGACTGCGGGGCCCCTGCCTCCCGGTGCGCC
>NZ_RBAM01000066.1 GCF_003626645.1 Streptomyces klenkii
GATCCCGACCACGGTCCACAGCATCTGCCGCTGGTAGCGGGCGCCGTTGGCCCAGAAGTCCACGGCCACGACCCGCAGGCCGTTGAGGGCGTGGAAGAGGACGGCGGCCACCAGGCCGTACTCCATCACGGCGACGAGCGGCGTCTTGTAGACCGCGATCGTGTCGTCGTACGCCTCGGGGGAGACGCGGACCAGCGCGGTGTCCAGCACATGGACGAACAGGAAGAAGAAAACGAGGACACCGGTGACGCGGTGCGCCACCCATGACCACATGCCTTCCCGGCCGCGGTACAACGTTCCTGCCGGCACGGAAGAACCCTTCGCGGAAGCTTCAGCGGCCCTCGGGGCCCGGCCGGGTACGGTCCACCGGCCGCGGCCATGGTAGCGGCGGCCCCCGTGGGCCGCGTCGCGGGGTCGCCGCAGGGCGTCCGCCCGGGCCCGTCCGTCATCCGTTTGCCGACTCCGGGGACCTCGCTACCGTCGTAGGTATGGGACGAACGCCCTGGCGAATACTCACCCTGGCCGCGGCCGTGCTGGCCCTCACCGCGGCGGCGGTGGTGGCGGTGGCGCAGCGGTCGGACGACTCCCGCGGGGCCTCGGGCCCCGCCGCCTCCGGGCCCGGGCGCGCCACCGCGGGGCCCTCACCCTCACCCTCCCTCTCGCCCGAGCCGGCCGACCTGCCGGACGGGCCCTCCGGGGAGCCGGCCACCGTTCCGGCCGTGCGGTCCTTCGAGGCCGCCGACGGCCCCGGCTGGGCCCCCGGCGGCTCCGCCCGCGTGGTGGCCGACGGCGACGGGCCGCTGGACGACGAGGCCGACCGGCTCGCCGAGGAGCTGGACGCGGGGCGCGCCGACGAGGGCGCGCGGGCGGGGGACGTCGAGCTGGTCCTGGACGAGGACGCGGACACCGGCCGCGAGGGATATCGGCTGCACGTCGAGGACCACCGCGTGACGATCACCGGATCGGCCGAGGCGGGCGTCTTCTACGGCACGCGCACGGTGACCCAGGCGGTGAACGCCCGCGGCGGCCTGCCCGAGGGCACGGTGAACGACCGCCCCGACCGGCCGCAGCGCGGGCTGCTGCTGGACATCGCGCGCAAGCCCTTCCCCGCCTCCTGGATCGAGGACCGGCTGCGCGAGATGGCGGGGCTGCGCCTGAACCAGCTCCAGCTGCACCTCAGCGACGACCAGGGCTTCCGGGTGGAGAGCGAGTCCCACCCCGAGGTGGTCTCCGAGGACCACCTCACCAAGGACGAGGTGCGCCGCATCGTCGAGCTGGCCGAGTCGCTGCACATCACCGTCATCCCCGAGTTCGACTCGCCGGGCCACCTGGGCGCGGTCCTCGCAGCCCACCCGGACCTCCAGCTGCGGCGGGCGGACGGCGGGGTGGCCGAGGGCGCCATCGACATCTCCGACCCGGCCGCGGGCGAGCTGATCGACGAGCTGCTGCGCGAGTACGACGACCTCTTCCCCAGCCGGTACTGGCACCTGGGCGGCGACGAGTACGTGGCCGCGCTGAGCCAGGACCCGGA
>NZ_RBAM01000067.1 GCF_003626645.1 Streptomyces klenkii
GGTGAGGCTGTCGGGGACGGCGGCGGCCATCTGCCGCAGCTGCTCGGGTGTGGCGGCAGCGGCTTTCCCTCGGCCGCGTGCGAGTCGTTCGGGGTCGGCCTTCATGGGCTTGAGCGCCTTGCGGGCGGCGACGGTGGCGGCCTTGGGGACTTCGACGCCGAGGCCGCGCGCGGTGACGGTGACACCGGTGATCCTGCGGTCGATCGAGTTGGGGGCCGCGATCTTGATGGTGTCGAGCCAGACGACGAAGCCGACGAGCGTGCCCTTGGTGACGGCGGTGAGCGGCAGTTGGTGGCCGGTGCGTTCGGCGAGCCAGCCGTGGAACTCGCTCCAGAGCGCCCAGTCATTCTCGTAGCCGCGCTTGGTGTTGTGGGGGCGGATCGCGTCGAGGTGCTTCTCGGCGGCCTCCTCCATGGCGGCGAGGACGGCGAGCGTCGCGGCGTCGTGGACGGCAGGGGTGGCGTCCGGCCGGTGTGGGACGAGGTCGGTCATACGGCGTCCGTGGGGTCGTAGACGCGGGTTCGTCCGGCTGGGCCGTCCATGCAGATGCCGCACACGGGCAGCCATTCTCGCTGGCCGCGAAACAACCGCCAGCCGATGGACGGCCGGTTGCAGTGCCCGGCGTCGCAAGAGCGGCCTGCGGCTTCCTCGTCGGGCGGCGCCGGCCCGGTGAGGCCGGTGGCGCCTCGGTGCGATTCGGGAGGGGTGACGCCGGATGCGAGTTGTCCCGCACCGGGGCAGGTGATGCCGCCCTTGCGGTGGCGGCGGAAGACTCCGGCGAGGGTGACTTGGCGCGGCCGACCGCAGCCGGGGCAGGTGGCGCGGACGGTGTCGGTCACGCGGCTTCCTCGTCGTCCCTTGGGTCCCAAGTTGCCAACGGATCGCGGCTGGCGGTCGCCCACACGTAGGTCGGGCATGGGTGCGGCTGGCCGCATTCGTTGCAGGCCCCGGAGGTGAGGCCGCCGTTCGCGGCGTCCTTGCTGTGGGCCTCGGCGATCCGGGCGAGGCGGGTTTCCAGCCGTTCGGCAGCCCACGCGTCGTAGCGGTCCAGGGCGGCAAGGACTAGATCGGCAGCCTGTTCTGTGATCCCGGATTGCATTCCAGCGAGAGCGCCCTGGTTGATCTCGCGCAGGACGATCTCTCGACGCATGTCATCGACTCGGTTTGTCGCTTCATCAGCCATGCCTAATTGTACCGGTTTTTCGCCCACGATATGGCATGTTATCGCTGGTTGCCGTCTGCCCGACGCCCCCTATCCTCGAACGCATGTCCGACCCCCTGCCGTCAGATCTGCCGAGCCTCCGCACGCTGGAGCGCTACCTCGTCGCGCAGCTCGCGGAGGTGCACGCCGAACTGGAGTTGGCGGAGGATGCGGCGTACCCGCGCTGGTGGGTGCAGTGGCAGCGGACGCCTCCGGGGGCGCCGTGGCGGGGGGTGCTGCACCGGGCGGGCTGCTGGATGCCGGGGACGCCGGACCTGCGCGTCGCGGACGTGCGGGCGGTGGTGGCGGAGCACGCGGGCCGGATCGAG
>NZ_RBAM01000068.1 GCF_003626645.1 Streptomyces klenkii
CCGCCGGGAGTTGGGCAAGCCCCCGGCCCGGCGGTGCGCGCTCTCTCTTCCCAGGATGCCATGGGCCCGCCCTCCCCGGCCGGGCTCTGACCTGGACGTCAAGCCCCGCACCGGCCGGGGTTCACCCGCGGCCCAGGCGGCGCCACGGGGCCGGGCCGCTGCTTCGGCGGCCACGGCGGCCTCCTGTTCGGCCTGCGCCCGCTCCCGGCGTTCCCGCTCAACGCGTGCGCGCCGCTCGGCTTCTTTCCGGGCCTGCCGCTGGGCTTCCTCCCGCCGTTCGCGCTCCGCTCGCTGGGCCGCCTCCTTCTGCCGACGGCGTTCGTCTTCGGCTCGCCGGCGAGCTTCGGCGGCGTCCCGGCGGGGATTGCCGATCGCGTCGAGCAACGGCTGCCAGTCCTTGCGGCCGAAGCGCCAGAACGCCGGGCCATCATGGCCATGCGCGCGCAGCCGTTCCATGGTGGTGCCCACGATCGGGATCTTGCCGTCGTAGTCGTGGAACTCGCCGTGCCAGTGGCCCTCCCAGTGCCGGCGGCTGTGCCGGGCGGTGGCCGTCATCGAGGTGTGCGGGTCGCGCGGCCCTAGCGGGTTGAAGACGAGCAGGACGGGCGGGTGGTCCACCTCCCGGTAGTAGCGCGGGGGCGGGAACTCCCAGCGGGTGCGCCACAGCGGGCGTTCCTTCCCGTCGACGTCCTTGACCGTCCGCGCGAGGAACCGGGCGTACTTGACGAACTTGGTGGCGATGCGCGCGGCGTCCATGAAGCAGTTGTCGACCTCGATGAACAGCAGCGGCACGTCGTCCTCCGGGGCGACCAGGACGGCGTCGGCCCGGGCGCCGCCCGGGCCGGGCCGGGACCAGGTCCCGCTCGCCGGCAGCGGCACCTCGGTGGCGTAGGAGGCCAGCAGGCCGACCCCGGGCCGCACCGCGGCCGCGGCGGCCTTTATCTCGGGCGGCTCGTCCTGGAGCAGCGTGAGGTCGGGGACCGGGCGGATCAGCGCGATGACGGCCTCGTTGACGGCGAGCGCGTGCGAGGCGCCCGTGCTGCCCGCGCCCCGGGCGACCGAGCCCGCCTCCGCCTCGAGGCGGCCCAGCAGAGCGGTGGCGGCCTCCAGCCCCGCCGGGGTCAGGCTGAAGAGTTTCTCCCCGCCTCTGGTGCGGCCGGCGTCCACGACCAGGCCGTGGCGGCGCAGATCGCCCGCGGCCGCGCGGTGCGGCTTCGTGCGGGCCTCCTTCCTCTGCGCCTCCTCCTTCAGGTCGGTGTGGCGGAACGACAGGTGCGGGCGGGTCAGACGCTGGATCTGCCCGGCGGTGGCCACCTTCAGCACGCCCAGCACCTCCAGCACGTCCTCGCGCAGCCCGTTCGACGAGCCGCCCGGATTGAGCAGCCGGCGGCCGGTCACCGTCCGCGCCCCCGGCCGCAGGCGCCGCCCCCGGGCAGGGGCGCGGGTGCGGGGTGGGCGAGCAGCTGCTCGCCGCTGCCCCCCGCCGCCCCGGACATCTCCGCTCCCACCGCCAGGAGCAGGGAG
>NZ_RBAM01000069.1 GCF_003626645.1 Streptomyces klenkii
CGCCACGACGCCCAAGGCGCCGGCCACGGTGTCCGCCAGCGAGATCCGGCGCCTGGTCGACGCCTGCTCCAGCCTGCGGGACCGGTTCCTGATCGTGCTGCTGTCCGAGACAGGGCTGCGGCTCGGGGAGGCGCTCGGGCTGCGGCACGAGGACCTGCGGCTGCGGGCCGGTGAGGTGCGTGTGGTCCCCCGGGAGAGCAACGTCAATGCCGCCCGGGTGAAGGGGCTGAAGGCCCGCACCGTCCCGGCCGGGGTCGAGGTCTTCGACGCCTACGCCGACTACATGGAGAGCGAGTACGGGACGCTGGATTGCGACTACGTGTTCGTGAACCTGTTCCGGCCCCCGGTGGGGGCGCCGATGAGCCGCAGTGCGGTCGAGGACCTGGCGGCCCGGCTGCGGAAGCGGACGGGGATCGGGCACTTCACGCCGCATGTGCTGCGGCACAGCTGGGCGACCGGGCTGCTGCGGGCCAAGGTGCCCATCGAGGTCGTGGCTGAGCTGCTGGGGCATGCGTCGTCGCAGGTCACGGAACAGATCTATGCGCATCTGACGGTGGAGGATCATCGGGAGGTCCTTGTCTCGGCGGGGCTGCTGAGGGACGGGAGCGTGAAGGCGTGAGCACGCCGCAGCGCACCCAGCCGAAGGCCGGTCTGCTGGAGCGGCTGATGGAGGTCGTGCGGCCGGAGTTCCGGGGCGAGGAGTTCTATCCGCCGCGCGACAGCCGGGTGTTCTTCCAGGGCGAATGCCGCATCCCCTCGTGCGAGCGGATGCTGAGCTACTCGGTCAAGCGGCTGTGCACCGCGCACTACCAGCGCTGGGTGCAGGCTGGCCGTCCTGAGCTGGAGGCGTGGGTGCCGGGCGAGGACGCCCTCCACCGGCATCGCAGCGTCATCCGGGGCTGCGCGGTGGCGGGCTGCCGCCGCTCGATGAACGGGTGCTCGCCGCGGATCTGCACCCGGCACACCGACGCCTGGAAGGCCGCTGGGGCGCCGGATCTCGACGCGTGGCTGGCCACGGCCCGCTACGAGGCACCGCCGCACGGCGAGCGGGACTGTGTGCTGCCGGACTGCCCGTGGTGGACCAACGGGCCGGAGACCGCGTTGTGCCAGCGGCACTACATCCGCTGGCGCAACAACGGCCACCCCGTGCTGCCGGACGACGAGTTGATCGAGTGGTTCGAGCGCCTTGAGCTTCGGCGTGACCCCTACATCCGGTTTCACGACCTGGGGCGTCAGGTCCGCCTGGAGGTGCAGTTCGGGTTGCAGCGCCGAGCCGACATCGGGGACCGGCACACGGCCCCGCGCACGGTGACCCGCGCGCTGAGCTGGATCCGTGAATCGGGCGTGCGCAGCCTGATGGACTGGGACGAGACGCAGTGGCTGGAGTTCTGCCACGTCGCGCGCAAGGGCTACCGGACGCTGTCCCACGCCTTCATCCGCGACACCCGGTTCGAGCTGCGGAGGCTGCTGATCGCGGATGACCCGTGGGCAGCCCCGCCCGCCGCGCCGCGACCACGGCCT
>NZ_RBAM01000070.1 GCF_003626645.1 Streptomyces klenkii
GGGCTATGTGGTCGAGTGGAAAGACCGCATCCCGCTGCCGGTTCTGGAGATGGAAGGCGTCGCCATGCCCGACGACGACGAGGGGCCCGGCGAGATCGAGATTCCGATCGACTTCCGCTGATCCCGCTCAGGGGCGGCGCCGGCCCGCTCGGGCGTCGCCCCCTGTCGACCGCACGAGGCTGATTCACCATGGTCACTCCCTCCCGTATCGCTTTGGCCCGCAGACGGCGGGGAATGACCCTCGCGGAGCTCTCCGAGGCTGCGGGGGTCTCCCTCCAAAGCCTGTCCAACTACGAGACCGGCCGGACAACACCCCGGCCCGGCACACTCGCCCGGCTGGCGGCCACGCTGGACTTCCCGTCCGCCTTCTTCTCCAGCCCCGACATCGATGAACTCCCCGCTGAGGGCATCTCCTGGCGCGCGCGCAGCAAGACGCCGCCCAGGGTCCTCGAAGCCGCCCGCGCCGCGGGAGGCCTCGCCGTCCAACTCCATGAGTGGATCGAGGACCGGTTCCGGCTCCCCGCACCGGACGTGCCAACCCTCAGCAAGCCCGACCCCGAGACAGCCGCCGAAATGGTCCGCAGGCGCTGGGGGCTGGGGTCGGCACCGGCCCCGAACATGATCCATCTGCTGGAAGCCCACGGCGTGCGGGTCTTCTCCCTCGCGCCCGACTACGCCGAGGTCGACGCCTTCGCCGTGTGGCAGGGGCCGGTGCCGTTCGTGTTCCTCAACACCAGCAAGACCGGCGAGCGCAGCCGCTTTGATGCCGCCCACGAGCTGGGGCACCTTGTCATGCACGGCCACGACCGCCAGTGCACGGGCCCGGCTGCGGAAAAGCAGGCCAACGACTTCGCCAGCGCCTTCCTCATGCCGGCCTCCAGCGTTCTAGGCCATATGCCCCGCAGCCCGCACGTCGATCAGATCCTCCAGGCCAAGACGATCTGGAAGGTCTCGGCTATGGCACTGACCTACCGCCTGCACGACCTAGGCCTCCTCTCCGACTGGCAGTACCGCTCCGCCTGCGCCGAGCTGAGCAAACGTGGATACCGCCCAGCCGAACCAGTCGGCATCAGGCACGAAACCTCCCAGGTCCTTGCCAAGGTCTTCCAGGGGCTGCGAACCACCGGCGTACGGCCCCACCATGTCGCCGCTCAGCTCGCGATCACCGTCGACGAGCTCAACAAGATGCTCTTCGGCCTGACCATCACCGCGGTCGAAGGCGGACAGAGCGGCCCCGCCTCGACTCGAGGCCAGCATCTCAACCGGGTCTAATACCGCCAGCTCAAGCACCCGAGACTGTGAGAGATAAACGGACGCTGACGGCAACGCGTCGGGCACGATGACCGACATGGCTATTGGTGACAGCAGGCAAGCAGACCTTTACTAGCTCGTCGGCTCACGCAGTAGGGTGCGCGCGTTGGGACTGAATCGTGGCGTGAGACATGCGACTCGCATTCCGGTGTAGGGCTGCGCTTCTTACGAAAGCAACGCAGCTCGCAAGGCCTCAT
>NZ_RBAM01000071.1 GCF_003626645.1 Streptomyces klenkii
CGCCGTGGAACGGCAGCGGCTGGTGAAGGACGAGGAGGAGATCGCCGCCCTGCGGGTGGCCGCCGAGATCACCGACCGGGCGCTGGGGGAGCTGCTGGAGTCGATCCTGGTCGGCCGCACCGAGCGGCACCTGGCGCTGGAGCTGGAACGCCGCCTGGTGGACCACGGCGCGGACGGCCCGGCGTTCCCCACCTCGGTCGCCACCGGCAGCCACTCGGGCCTGGCCGGGCACCGGCCCACCGACCGGCGGGTGGAGGAGGGCGACTTCCTCACCGTGCGGCTGGGCGCGCGCTTCCGCGGCTACCGCTGCCAGATCGGGCGGACCTTCGTCATCGGCACCAGCCCCGCGGACTGGCAGATCGAGCTGTACGAGGTGGTCTTCGCCGCGCAGCGGGCCGCCCGCGAGGCGCTGGCGCCCGGCGTGGAGTACCGGGCGGTGGACCGGGCGGCCCGCCGGGTGCTGGAGGAGGCCGGGCACGGCGGCGCGCTGGGCCCGGTGACCGGGCACGGGGTCGGCCTGGAAATCGGGGAGGACCCTCGGTTGTCACCTGGCGCCATGGGTAGACTGGGCCCTTGCGTGCCGGTCACCGTCGAGCCGGGGGTGCATCTTCCGGGCCGGGGCGGTGTCCGGATCGACGACACGCTCGTCGTCCGCTCGACCGCGGACGGCGGACCCGAGCTACTCACCATCACGACCAAGGAGCTCCTCGCCCTGTAGCGCTGACGCGCGCGGCGGGGGGAGACCGCGGTCATCAGCAAGCTGTCTGTAGGAGATTCCGCGACCGTGGCGACCACGAACGACCTCAAGAACGGCATGGTGCTCAAGCTCGACGGGGGCCAGCTGTGGTCCGTTGTCGAGTTCCAGCACGTCAAGCCCGGCAAGGGCGGTGCCTTCGTGCGCACCAAGCTGAAGCACGTACTCTCCGGCAAGGTGGTCGACCGGACCTTCAACGCGGGCACCAAGGTGGAGACCGCCACCGTCGACCGGCGGGGCATGCAGTTCTCGTACAAGGACGGCCCGGACTTCGTCTTCATGGACACCGAGACGTTCGAGCAGCTGCCGCTGACCCCCGAGACCGTCGGCCAGGCCGCCAACTACCTGCTGGAGGGCCAGGACTGCACGGTCGCCATCCACGAGGGCAACCCGCTGTTCGTGGAGCTTCCGGCCGCCGTCGAGCTGGTCATCGAGTACACCGAGCCGGGTGTGCAGGGCGACCGCTCCACCGGCGGCACCAAGCCCGCCCGCCTGGAGACGGGGTACGAGATCGGCGTGCCCCTCTTCATCACCACCGGCGAGAAGATCAAGGTCGACACCCGCTCCGGCGACTACCTCGGCCGGGTGAACAGCTAACCGTGGCTGCCCGCAGCAAGGCCCGTAAACGCGCCCTGCAGATCCTCTTCGAGGCCGACCAGCGCGGAGCGGCCCCCACGGAGGTCCTCGCCGACTGGGTGCGGCTGGCGCAGGACGACCACCGGCAGCC
>NZ_RBAM01000072.1 GCF_003626645.1 Streptomyces klenkii
GGAGCCTGACCCGTGGACACGATCAATTCGATCCTCAGTCCGCTGTACTGGGTAGTCACCCAGATCATCATCCTCTTCCACGAGCTGTACAGCTTCGTCTTCGACGAAGACAGCGGCTGGGCGTGGGGACTGTCGATCGTCTCGCTCGTGGTCGTGATCCGCATCGCGCTGATCCCCCTCTTCGTGCGGCAGATCAAGGCCACGCGGAACCTCCAGGCGCTCCAGCCGCGGATGAAGAAGATCCAGGAGCGGTACAAGAACGACCGGCAGCGTCAGTCCGAAGAGATGATGAAGCTGTACCGGGAGACGGGCACCAACCCGTTGTCCAGCTGCCTGCCGATTCTCGCGCAGTCGCCGTTCTTCATCGCGCTCTTCCAGGTGCTGAACCACATCGCCAACAACGACGAGGTCGGCGCGCTGACCGCCGAGCAGGTGGCCAGCGCCCGCGAGGCCACCGTCTTCGGGGCGCCGATCGCCACCCGCTTCATGGACAGCGCGAGCGAGATCGCGGCGCTGGGGGCCTCGCTGACCCAGGTCCGGGTCGTCACCGTCATCATGATCGTGCTGATGTCGGCCTCGCAGTTCTTCACCCAGCGCCAGCTGATGACGAAGAACGTCGACCTCTCGGTGAAGACGCCGTTCATGAATCAGCAGAAGATGCTGATGTACGTCTTCCCCATCATGTTCGCCGTCTTCGGCATCAACTTCCCCGTCGGCGTCCTGATCTACTGGCTGACCACCAACATCTGGTCCATGGGCCAGCAGATGTTCGTGATCCAGCGCAACCCCACCCCGGGCAGCATCGCCTACCGCAACCGCCAGGAGCGCCTGCGGAAGAAGGGCAAGCTCACCGAGGAGCCGGCCAAGGCCGACCTGAAGAAGCAGGGCGACGCCGCGCGCACCGTCCGCACGCAGCCGAAGCGGCAGACGAAGGCCCAGCGCCAGTCCGGCGGCGCCCAGGCGGGCGGGCAGGGGACGGCCGCGAGCCAGACCGAGGGCGAGGCCGCGGAGGAGGCCGAGGGCGGCGAGGCCGCGCCGGCGGCCAAGAAGCCCGCCGCCCCCCGGCCCCAGCGCCAGCAGCCCCAGCGCCAGCAGGGCAAGAAGCAGCAGCAGAAGAAGGCGCAGCCGGGCAAGCCCAGGTCGTCCGCGAAGACCAAGAAGTAGCAACGCGTGAAGGGATCCCACCCGTGACGGACACCACCTCGACCGCCACCGAGGACACCGACGTCCTCTCCCGCCTGGAGCAGGAGGGCGAGATCGCGGCCGACTACCTTGAGGGGCTGCTGGACATCGCGGACCTCGACGGCGACATCGACATGGACGTCGAGGCCGACCGGGCGGCGGTGTCCATCATCTCCGAGGGGCCGGCCCGCGACCTCCAGAAGCTGGTCGGCCGGGACGGCGAGGTGCTGGAGGCCCTCCAGGAGCTGACCCGGCTCGCGGTGCTGCGCGAGACCGGCGAGCGCAGTCGGCTGATG
>NZ_RBAM01000073.1 GCF_003626645.1 Streptomyces klenkii
CGTGAACGTCAGCACCGCGGCGAGCAGCGCGCCCAGCATCACGACCGCGCCGAACGCCACACGGACCGCCGTGCGTCCCCCGGAGTCCCAGTCGTCCGCGAAGGGCGTGGCCCAGGCGGCGAGTTCGTCGATCCGCCACACCAGCACGGCGAGCACGGCCGCGTAGAGCACGAGCGTGATCAGCGCGGGCAGCAGCCCGACCCGGAGCCAGCGCCGGTGCCCGAAGACCCAGCGCTGGCCCTCCCACAGAAACCGCATCCCCACCACGACATCGCGCACGGCGGCCAGACTAGTACTCCGGCCGTCATCACGACGGGGCAACCGCCCCGCGCAAGGGACTACCCGCCGCTGACCACCCTGCTCAACCCTCGGACGGGTCATCTCGCGAGGGCGCGAGGCCAGCCGGCTTCGAACGGCGCATCGAAGTCGCGGCGGGCGGTCTCGATGTGGGTGAGGTAGCGCTGGGTCCAGTCGCACATGCCGCTGACCGTCGCGCGGAGGGCCTGGCCCGGTTCGGTGAGGGTGTAGTCGACGCGCGGCGGCACGGTGGGGTGCACCGTTCGCCGGACCAGGCCGTTGCGCTCCAGCATGCGCAGGTTCTGGGTGAGCATCTTGTGGCTGACGCCGTCCACCTCGTTCCGCAGCGCGCTGAAGCGCAGCGTGCGTTCGCCGAGGGCCTCGATGATCAACAGGGCCCACTTGTTCGCGACGTCCGAGAAGATCTCCCGCGCCAGCGAGTCCGCGCGGGTCAGATCCGCGTCGGGCGGCAGGTCGCCCCGCTGCTTGGTCACCATGAGGTTCCCCAGTCACCGAAAAGTGCGTTCTTCCAGGTCGGTGCACACTCTCCTACGGTTTCCCAGTAACCACAAGAGAGCAGGAGACCCGGCATGGCCATCACCCTCGTCAATCCCGAAGGACTGCCCACGATCGACGCCTACCACCAGGTGTCGGTCGCGACGGGCTCGCGGCTGGTCTTCGTCGCCGGGCAGGTCTCGTGGGACGCCGACGGGGTCACGGTCGGCGCGGGCGACCTCGCCGCCCAGGTCGAGCGGTGCTACCTCAACGTCGCCACCGCCCTGGCCGGGGTCGGCGCCTCCTTCCGGGACGTGGCGAAGCTGACCGTCCACGTCGTCGACTGGACCCCGGACAAGATGCCGCTGTTCCTGGACGGGGTCGCCCGGGCCGCCGCGCGGCTGGGCTCGACGCCCGTGCCGCCGGGCACACTGCTGGGCGTGGCGGCCCTGGACATCCCCGACCACATGGTCGAGGTCGAGGCCGTCGCGATCCTCGACTGAGCCGCTTCGCCGTCGGCCGGCGGGCGGTTGACGGAGCCGGGCGGTCAGCCCGGTCTTGGCGAGGCCCGTGACCGAACTCCTCATGCGGTGCTCACGCACGAGCGCCCTCCCGGGCCGTCCCGGGGCCGTGGAAGGGCGCTCGATGGTG
>NZ_RBAM01000074.1 GCF_003626645.1 Streptomyces klenkii
CCAGGGCACGGACCTCCTCCTCGGTGAGGGGGGCGGCGGGGGCCGCCGGCGCGCCGCTCATGGCGTCGCCGCCGCCTCGGGGTCGCGGGCCCGGCGCAGGGCGGCGGCCACGTGGTGGATGAGGCGCTGGAGGTCGGGGCAGTAGACGGACCGGTTGCGGAAGCCGTGGCCCTGGCGGTAGCGGTGGGCGTAGTGGCCGCCGCCGCAGACGTGCAGCACGGGGCAGGCGCGGCAGTCCGCGGCCAGCGCCTCGGCCCCGGCCTGGCGGGCGGCGACGCCGGGGTGGTCCAGGGCCTCGTCGAGGGCGTTGCGGAAGACGTCCAGGCCGGTGAGGGTGGCGCCGGGGTAGGCGGACTTGAGGGAGTCGACCTGCTCGATGCTGCCGTCGGTCTCGATGACCAGGGCGGTGAACGGCTGGAGCCCCAGCGCCTCGGTGCCGGCGGGCAGGCCGAGGAGGAGGGCGATGCACTCCTGGAACAGCCGCACCCGGGTGCGGCGCCGGTCGGCGTGCCACCAGGCGTCGAAGACGGCGCACAGCCAGTCGCCGTAGGGCGTGGCGGAGGAGCCGGGGGTCAGGCCGGGCGGCGGGGAGGTCCAGTTGCCGTGCGGGAGCAGGAAGTCCACGGACGGCGGGCTCAGCGCGAGGAGGGAGCCGTAGACCTCGGCGGGGTCGGTGGCCGGGTCGATGACGCACAGCACGCCGGCCCAGGAGCCGCGGTGGCGCTCCTGGCCCAGCAGCCGGGCGGCGCGCAGCAGGCCGGGCCAGGCGGGGCGCCCGGCGTGGTCCACGCGCAGGCGGTTGTGGGCGGCGGTGCCGCCGTCGAGGCTGAGGCCGACGCGGATGCCGTGCTCGGCGAGGGCGCGCAGGCGTTCCTCGGTGAGCAGCGTGCCGTTGGTCTGGAGGGCGGGGTGCAGCGCGCAGCCCTCGGGCAGCAGCGCGCGGACGCGGCGGACGAACGCCCCCAGCTCGGCCGGGTCGCTGAGCAGCGGCTCGCCGCCGTGCAGGACCAGGGAGACGGCGGGCAGGCGGTGCTGCGCGGCGTGCTCGGCGATGCGGCGGGCCGTTTGCTCCAGCATCGCCGGGGAGGCGGCCCGGGGCTGGCGGCGCCAGCCGTCGTCGGCCGCGAAGTACATGTAGCAGTAGCGGCAGGCCAGGTTGCAGCGGCTGTTGACCTTGACGATGAACTGCCTAAACGGCTCCCTGGCGGCCAATATTTGTCCAGTAAGAGACACAAAAGGTCCTGAAGTGACCTACGACTTGGAGGGTTTGTTGGGCGGGCCGGAATAGAACTGATCGAACTGGGTGAACCCCATGACCGTGCCGAGCTGCGCTCCGCCACCGCCCCCCTCGGGCGGCTCCGTCACCCTTTCGCGTAACTCGGCCAGCACCTCACTGAGCACCGGATGGTCCAGATCGCGCAGCTCGGTGAGGCTGAACCCGAG
>NZ_RBAM01000075.1 GCF_003626645.1 Streptomyces klenkii
GCTGCGGCGGCTCCGGCTCGGCCAGGCCGGCCTCCCAGCTCTCCACGGCGTCCTTCGGCACGAGCAGTGCGCGAGCCACGTCATCCGGCGCGAGTCCATGGGCCACGCGCAGACGCCGCCGCTCGCCGGGCGGTGGGAGGAGGACGCGGCCCTCGATCAACGCGTCGACCGCGACGAACAGAGCCGACGCCAGGCTGGTCCCGGACTCGGACATGCGGCACTCCAGCGGGCTTCTCGATCCGGGCGAACAGGGAAGGGTCATACCGTACGGGACACGGCGCGCCCGGTGGTGCACGAGGAGACTTTCGCGCGGTGACACAGGGCATGGAAGCCGCCTCGCTGCGTAGTATTGGGCCGCCCGGCAGCGGAGTGGCAGCCGGGCGCCCCGCCCGCCCTGCCTCCCCGCACTCCCGGAGGGAGCGTCGTGATCCGCCGCACTCGGCACCGGACCGGTGCACAGCGTCCTGCCGTGGTCGTTCACCCCTTGCCCCAGGAGGAACCCGCCTCGCCGCAGGGGCCGGCGAAGGCCGGCGGCGAGTGCGATCAGGCGGAGCTGGAGGAGGCGGAACTCAAGCTCTGGCTCGACGCGGACGGCTGGCCCGTGATCAACGGCCATCGCGTCACTCCGGCCTTGTGCGCCGCACTGCGCAGGCGGCATCCGTGGCAGGCGGAGCACTTCCAGTACGAGGAGATCATCGCGCTGTCCCGCAGACTCGGCCGGCCGCTGCCGGGTGACGCGCCATGAGGGCGACCGCTCCGCTCAGGGGCCGCCGCCCCCGGACCGCACTCCGCCCGGCGCCGCGACGCGCGCCGCTCCCCGTACGCCCGACGTGCCCCGGTCCGGCGCGGGCGCCCCACCATCAGGAGACCCGCACGTGGTAGCCAGAAGAAAGCAGCGCTGGGCCCAGCGGGAGAAGGCCGCGTTCACGTTCCAGGACGATCAGGCCCCCTCGGGCGCCATGCGGGTCGAGGAACACGAGAACGTCCGCTTGCCGACACCGGAGGAAGCGAAACGCTACGCCATCTCCAGGGAAACTCCGCTGATGGAGATCGAACGGGTCTATTACGACGACGCCGGCGGCGTGGTCCGGCATTCGAGGCACATCCTCATGCGCGGCTCCGTCTGGCAGCGGAGCTACATGGTGTCCCCGGATCATCCGGCAGAGGCCGAGAACCCCCGGTAGTTCTCGCGCGGACCGGTCATCACCTGGGCAATGAAGCCTCATTGGCGGTGCGCGTCCGTGCCGCGGGCAGACGCGTCGGGTGTCGGGGTGACTGCCGGATCTTCATCCGCTCACACATTGCGCGGTCTTTTTTCCCGCAATGGGCGGCACTGCTGCTCGGTGCTTCTCGCATTCCGGCGACATTTCCGGGTGCAGGCGGAAAGGCGGCCGGTTTTTCGCGGTCGCGGGCGTGCGAGTGAAGATCGA
>NZ_RBAM01000076.1 GCF_003626645.1 Streptomyces klenkii
CGGTCATCAGCGCGGCGCGGCGGTAGAGCCGTTCCAGCAGGTCGCGGAAGACGGCGTCGAACGCCCCGTCCTCCGCGCCCGCGTCCGGCCCGCGTTCCCCCCGTCCCGTCAACCCCACCCGAGCATGGTGCCGACCCCCGCACGCCGCTCGCAACCGGCTCTTGGCACCCGCAACGCCCCACTCCGGCGCGCGCCCCTTCACACCCCCCGCTCACTCCCTCCCCCTGGGGAGGCGGACGCCGGGGCGCCGCCTCCGTCGTGGGGTGCGGCTCAGCACATGCGGTAGTCGTACCGGGTGCTGTTGTAGGAACAGGTGTCCACGGTGGTGCCGTTGGAGCGGCGCAGGGTCGCGGTGTCCGTGTCGTTGTTCCAGACGTACCAGGAGCGGTTCTGGTAGCGGTTGGCGGAGGTGTTGGTGCCGCTGCCGGTGCGGATGGTCACGGTCTTGCCGGCGCCGAGCGTGTAGGAGCCGAAGGTGTACGTGTGGTTGGCGCGGTCGCGGACGGTCCAGCCGCGGAGACTGACGTTGGAGCCGGTGGTGTTGCGTATCTGCACGTACTCGGCGTTGAGGCTGGAGTTGGCGCCCCGGTCCGTCCCCGGGCTGTCGTAGTAGATCTTGTAGAGGTGGACGGAGCCCGCCGCCTGCGCCTGCTGCGCGGGCAGCAGGAGGCCGGCGCAGCCTGCGACGGCGGCGAGGGAGACGAGCATGCGGGTGCGGATACGGGTCAAGTCATGCCTCACTAGGGCCGGTTGAGGCGCAGCGGAGCGCCGCGCGCCCGCCGGGTGCGGCGGGCGGGTGCCACCCTAAGGATGTTCACGAGCCGGGCGCAGGTCCGTTACAGGAACGACACTCAACTGCGGGCGCGCGCCGGGGAGTTGCGCGCCCCCTTCCCCGGGCCCGCCTCTTCCCCGCCATTGCGTCAACTTGGTCGAGTTGTCTCGCCGCTCCGGGCAATCCTTGCCCGCGCCGCGCGCCGCCGCTGTACTTCTTGCGTACGCATTTCCCACCGCCCGCAATTCCCCGCAGGAGGACGCATGCTCCAGCGGACGCTTGCCGTCCGGCCCGCGCACGCTCGCGTATTCCCCGCGCCGAAATGCGGCCGCCCCGCTTTGAATTCGGGCACGCACCACTGAACTGCCGCATTCCCGCGCCCCGCTTCACCGCCTCCTCCCGCACCACCACCCTGCCCCGGCCCGCCCCAGCCTGCCCACAGTGCCACGAAACACCAGCTCACGGGCCGTTCCGGGCTTCCGCCGAGCAGATCGACCACGCCGATCGCCCCATGCCGAAGGAAGGGCAATGACCGTTCAAGACATACAAAGCGATAGCACTCCCGCGACGACGGAGGAATCGCCCCCGTCACCCCGCAGATGGTGGGCGCTGGCCGTTCTGATGATCGGCACCACGCTGGCCATCCTGGATTCCTTCA
>NZ_RBAM01000077.1 GCF_003626645.1 Streptomyces klenkii
AGCCGACCCCCGCGATGTGCCCGGACTGCTCGCCGCCCAGCAGGTTGCCCGCGCCGCGGATCTCCAGGTCCTTCATCGCCACGTACATGCCCGCGCCCATCTCCGTGTGCTGCGCGATCGTGGCCAGCCGCTCGTGCGCGGTCTCCGTCAGCGGCTTCTCCGGCGGGTAGAGGAAGTACGCGTACCCCCGCTCCCGGCCCCGCCCGACCCGCCCGCGCAGCTGGTGCAGCTGGGAGAGGCCGAAGGTGTCCCCGCGCTCCACGATCAGGGTGTTGGCGTTGGCGATGTCGATGCCGGACTCCACGATCGTCGTGGAGACCAGCACGTCCCACTTCTTCTCCCAGAAGTCCACCACCACCCGCTCCAGCGCCGTCTCGCTCATCTGCCCGTGCGCGGTGGCGATCCGGGCCTCGGGCACGATCTGGCGCAGCCGGGCCGCGGCCCGGTCGATGGAGTCCACGCGGTTGTGGATGTAGAAGACCTGTCCCTCGCGCAGCAGTTCGCGCCGGATGGCCGCGCCGATCTGCCGCTCCTCGTACGGCCCGACGAACGTCAGCACCGGGTGCCGCTCCTCCGGCGGCGTGGTGATGGTCGACATCTCGCGGATGCCGGTGACGGCCATCTCCAGCGTGCGCGGGATGGGCGTGGCGGACATGGTCAGCACGTCCACGTTCGCCCGCAGCTTCTTCAGCTGCTCCTTGTGCTCGACGCCGAAGCGCTGCTCCTCGTCCACGATCACCAGGCCGAGGTCCTTGAATTTCACCTCCGAGGAGAACAGCCGGTGCGTGCCGATCACCACGTCCACCGCGCCCTCCCGCAGCCCGTCGAGCACCGCCCGCGCCTCCGCGTCGCTCTGGAAGCGGGACAGCGGCCGGACGGTCACCGGGAACTGCGCGTACCGCTCGGAGAACGTCCCGAAGTGCTGCTGCACCAGCAGGGTCGTCGGCACCAGCACCGCCACCTGCTTGCCGTCCTGCACGGCCTTGAACGCCGCGCGCACCGCGATCTCCGTCTTGCCGTAGCCGACGTCCCCGCAGATCAGCCGGTCCATGGGCACGGACTTCTCCATGTCCACCTTGACCTCGCCGATGGTGGTCAGCTGGTCCGGCGTCTCGGGGTAGGGGAAGGCGTCCTCCAGCTCCCGCTGCCAGGGCGTGTCGGGACCGAAGGCGTGGCCGGGGGCGGCCATCCGCGCCGAGTAGAGCTTGATCAGGTCGGCGGCGATCTCCTTGACGGCCTTCCTGGCCCGCGCCTTGGTCTTGGTCCAGTCCGCCCCGCCGAGGCGGTGCAGCGAGGGCGCCTCGCCGCCGACGTACTTGGTGACCAGGTCCAGCTGGTCGGTCGGCACGAACAGCCGGTCCCCGGGCTGCCCGCGCTTGGCCGGGGCGTACTCCACGACCAGGTACTCGCGGGTGGC
>NZ_RBAM01000078.1 GCF_003626645.1 Streptomyces klenkii
AACGGCTGGCGTTCCCCCTTCGACCCGGCCGACGCCATCGACGCCCAGGCACGCTACCTGTGCCACCTCGTCGACGACCTGGCCGACATCCCGGGCAGCCCCGTGGATAAGGCCCTGGCCGCCTACAACGCCGGCCCCGCCGCGGTGCGGGCGTACGGCGGCCTCCCTCCCTACCGGGAGACCCGCGACTACGTCCGGACCGTCAAGGCGCTCCTCCCCCGCTACCAGGCCGCCACGTCCGTCGGCGACGCGGACGCGACCGGGGACTGCGGCTTCCACCTCGCCCGCCCGAACCCGCGCACCTGCCCCGAGGCCATGGACGCGGCCCGCAGGGAGGCGCGTTCCGGCAGCCTAGTCTGGCACCGGCGCTGCCTGGCGTTCGTCGCGCAGGCCTATGGCTGGGGCGCCTCGGGCGAGGCCACCGCGAGCGTGGCCTGGGAGAGGATGATCGCCTCCGGCCTCGCCCACCACGGCGATCCCCGCCCGCCCGCCGGTGCCCTCCTCTTCTACGCTAGCGACGACGCCGCCGGGCACGTCGCGCTCCACCTCGGGAACGGCCAGGCGGCGACGAACGACATCGCCGAACCCGGCCGCATCAGCATCGTCCCCCTCAGCGACCTGACCGCCGGCCGCTGGCGGCTGACCTACCGCGGCTGGGCACCACCCGAGTTCCCCCACGCGAGCGAGGGCACCAGCAACGTCGGCTGACGGAACGCCACCGCGCCCGCGGGGCGATAAGGTGCACACAAAGCCGACATGCCTGACCACCACGGACAGGGGAGCCACGAACACCGATGCCAGCCACGGACCGCACCCCACGCACCCTGGCGCAAAAGCTGAAGTGGCTCCGGGACCTCAAAGCCCCCAAGGGCGAACCCCCGCCCTCCTACGAGGTCACCGCCCGCCAGATCTCCGCCGCCACCGGCGTCAGCATCTCCGGCCCCTACTTCTGGGAACTCGCCACCGGCAGAACCACCAACCCCAAGCTCCACCACCTCCAGGCCCTGGCCAAGTACTTCTCCGTCCCCGTCGGCTACCTCGCCGACGACCAGGCCGACTTCCACCAACTCGAATCCGAACTAGAACTCCTCCACACCCTCAAACGCGGCGGCGTCCGCGACATCACCATCCAGGGAACCCAGGACACCGTCGCCGACCTCCCCACCATCGAGAGCCTCGTCGGAAAGCTCCGCACCCTCAACGACCTCGCCGACGACCAGACCCGCGACCTGGCCGTCCGCCTCACCATGCTCCCCCCGAGCACCCGCAAGGCCCTCGACGAAACCCTCGACGACACCGACCTCCTCCAGGCTCTGGAAATCGAACATGTCCGCCAACTCGCCCGAACCGCTGCCCACTTGAGCCCCGACCACCTCACCACCCTCCTCACCACGGCCACCCAGCCCGCCCTCC
>NZ_RBAM01000079.1 GCF_003626645.1 Streptomyces klenkii
GCGCAAGCTCGACGAGGCGGCGGCCACCATGCACCGGACGATTGACGCCGTGGAGCTGACACGGGGTGGCGGTGGTCTTAACCTGGCGTTTGCCGCTGGTCGAGAGCTTCGCGAGTGGCGACAGGAGCCATGGGTGCAGGACGTCAACGATCGGTTGCTGGCCCTCATGGCCGCGATCTAACGGGACCGGTAGGGGTACGTGAGCGACATCGACCAGGCCAAGGAAGTCGTCCGTGACCAGGTGTGGCGCCTGCTCGAACGTGAGGGCGCGGTGCCGGAAGGCTCGTACGGCAAGATCCCCGGCTTCTACGGGGCCGAGGTGACAGCCGACCGCCTGGCCGAGCTGGACGTGTGGAAGCGGGCCCGGACGATCAAGGCGAACCCCGACTGGGCCCAACTGCCGGTCCGTATCCGCGCCCTCAAGGACGGCAAGCTCCTCTATATGGCCGTGCCGAGGATGGCGAGCCTCCAGCCGTTCTACTTGCTGGACCCCGAGACACTTGAGCTACCCGTCGAGCAGGCCGCGGAGAAGAGGGGCGCCTCACAGGTGGCTCGCCGTGTCGGCGTCGAGGACATGCGGCCCATCGACGTCGTGATCTGTGGCAGTGTCGCGGTCAACCGTTCCGGTGCTCGCATCGGCAAGGGCGCGGGGTATTCCGACCTGGAGGTGGCGCTTCTCATCGATGCGGGCCTCGTGACGGACAAGACGGTCATCGTCGCGCCCGTTCACCAGCTCCAGGTCGTCGACGAGGAGATCCCCGAGACAGAGCACGACTTCAGTGTGGACCTGATCATCACGCCCGACGAGGTGATTCAGTGCCCTGGGCGTCGCCGGCCTCGGGGGCTTGTCTGGAACCACCTCACGGTCGAGAAGATTGAAGCGATTCCGGTGTTGGCTGCGCAGGCGACCATTCGACAGAAAGAACAGAGTTGGAAACATCGCGACGGGTAGGCGTACGACTGACCAACTTCAACTTTAGTATTTCCACTTATGGGCAATTGTTCTATAGTTATTTGAGGATATGAAATATTTTTGGTCCCAAGGTTGGTTAAGGGGTGTTATCGCGGCTCGCGATAGATGCGTGCCGAGCACACCGGCCACACCACGTGATGGCTTCGTTGGTGTGCGCCGACAGCTCGGACCGTCAGCGCGTCCGGCTAGGGTTACCCCAAGCCACGATGCAGCGGACAGTAATGCGCTCGGTAGGTTCGCAGTTCAGGAAAAGTGCGGTGTTGGCGTGTACCAGGAAGGACAAGCTGCTCTATGTCTCGCTTGACGTTGCCCCAGCTGGAGCGGCACTTGTTCGCGGCTGCGGACGTACTCCGCGGCTCGATGGAAGCCTCGGCGTACAAGGAGTACATCTTCGGGATGCTCTTCCTGAAGTACGCCTCTGATCAGTTTGAGTCG
>NZ_RBAM01000080.1 GCF_003626645.1 Streptomyces klenkii
ATCGGGCCGGACGTGCGGGACGCCTACCGGCTCCCGGCCCAGCGACTCGAACGCCTTCAGAGCGCCTGGACCAAGGAGGGCCGCCCGACCAGGGGCCCGGGGAAGGCCCACGGCGCCGCGTTCTGGCCGCTGGTACAGGCCGGGTGGCACCGGGCCCGCAAGCCTGAGGAGCGGCCCATCGTCATGGGCGTGACGACCTTGCAGCACCCCGAGCACGGCCGCTTCGTGCGGCTGGTCGTGGCCGACTGGCTGCGGGCGGGGGAGTTCCCGCGCGGCGGCAGGGACGACGCCGCCGGGGCCATGGAGCTGGCCTACCGCCTGGAGCGCTTCAACGAGCTGACCGGGTGGAACTGGACCAGCAGCGCGGGTAACACGGCCGTTGACGCGCTGCGCGGGTCCGTCTCGGCCACCGCGCGGCACAGGCCCCGGTGGGTGCCGGAGAACTCCTACCGCTGGCCCAAGTGGGGGGCCGCCGACGCCTGGACGCGGACCCCGACCGACGAGGAGCGCACGCTGCCCCGCGTCCTGGGCTGGGACCAGGTGAAGGCGTACCTGCCCGCGTACGGGCAGGCCATCGTCACCGGCGACGAGCTGCGCCACGAGATCGGCGGGGAGTTCGACCCGGGCCAGGCCGGGCTGTGGCTGATCACCGTGCCGGAGTGGCCGCACCCCCTGCTGCCCTCGCCCGTGCCCGAGATCGCGGCGGGCGGCCGGGTGTGGGTCGGCACGGCCGTCGTGAAGATGTTCCACGACCTGGGGCTGGAGCCCGCCATTCAGGAGTCCTGGACCGGCAAGGCCACCAGCTTTGAGGGGTTCCGCACCTTCTACTCCACGACGTGGAACGCGCTGAAGACGCTGGAAGCCGCCGACACCGACGCGAAGGGCTGCCCGCTGGACCCCGACGAGGCAGCCGTCTGGAACGGGCTGAAAGCCCTCTACCGGACCTGCCACGGCAAGCTCCGCGAGCCGGGCCAGAGCCTGGCCGCGCGGCCGGACTGGGGCATCGCCGTACGCGACGCGGCCTGGACCGGCGTGCTGCGGAAGGTCTACAAGGCCGGGGGCGTGCTGCCCATGGCCAAGAACCAGGGCCCCACCCCGACCCCGCGGTTCCCCCTCCACGTGGACACCGACGAGGTCGTGTACGCGGACGACGGCACCGGCCGTCTGCCCTCCGGGCTCGTCGTGGGCCGGGGCCTGGGCCAGTTCCGACAGAAGACCGACATCCCGATGACTGAATGGCTGAAGGAGAAGGGCCAGTGACGGACCCCCACGACGACGACCAGGACCAAGGGCAGGCCGGGGGCGGAGAGCAGGGAGAGCTGTTCTCCGAGGAGGACGCGGGGCGCCCGCGCCCCCGGCACCCCTCGCACCCGAAGGAGAGCCCGCAGACCGGAAGCAGCCTGCAC
>NZ_RBAM01000081.1 GCF_003626645.1 Streptomyces klenkii
CGGCGCCGACCACGAGGACATGTCCGCCGCGGAGGAGGGCACCGCGCAGTGCCTGGGCGTCTGCGAGGGTGCGCAGGTGATGGACGGCGCGCAGCCCGCTGGTCTGCGGGAGACGGCGGGGTCGTCCTCCGGTGGCGAGCAGCAGCTGGTGGTAGGTGATCCGGACGCCGCCGGTGAGGGTGATCTTCCGGGCGGCGGGGTCCAGTTCGGTGACGGTGGCGTCCGTCAGCAGTTCGATGCCGTGGTCCGCCCAGTGGCCGACGGGCTTGAGCAGGGTCCGGGAGGGGGCCTGCCCGCCGCGCAGCACCTCTTTCGACAGCGGCGGTCGCCGGTACGGGGCGGAAGGATCGTCGCCGATCATGACGATACGTCCGTCGAATCCCTCGGACCGCAGCGTCAGGGCCGCGGTGGCCCCGGCGATGCCGGTGCCGACAATGACCAGGGGCTCAGACATGCGAGACCTCGACCATCTCAAAGTCGGCCTTGGCCGCTCCGCAGTCGGGACAGCACCAGTCGTCGGGGATGTCCTCCCACCGCGTGCCAGGGGCGATCCCCTCGTCGGGCCAGCCCTCGGCCTCGTCGTAGAGCCAGCCACACACCAGGCACTGCCACTTCCTCATACCGCAGCCTCCACGGGCTCGAAGTCGATCTTTTCCCGGACGCCGCAGTCGGGACAGCACCAGTCGTCCGGGATCCGGTCCCAGGCGGTGCCGGCGGGGAAGCCCTCGCGGGGAGCCCCGGCCCGCTCGTCGTAGATGTATTCACACACCGGGCAGCGGTAGCGGCTCATGCGGCGGCTCCGTGCCGGGTCAGGACAGCGGAACGCTTGGCGGGGTGGATGTTCACCAGGGCGATGTCATCCCCGTAGTGGGCCAGGACCCGGCGGTCCATGATGCGACGCCACAGCGGCGGGAAATACGCCAGGACGATCATGCCGGCGTAGCCGGTCGGCATCTCCGGGATGCCCTCGAAGTGCCGCAGGGCCTGATAACGCCGGGTGGGATTGGCGTGGTGATCGCTGTGCCGCTGCAGGTGATACAGCAGCACATTGGAGGTGACGTTGTCACTGTTCCAGCTGTGCCGGGGGGCACACCGCTCATACCGTCCGGATGCGGTGCGCTGGCGCAGCAGACCGTAGTGCTCGATGTAGTTGACGACTTCCAGCAGGCAGAAGCCGAAGACGGCCTGCAGGAACAGGTACGCCAGGATGCCCGGCCCGAAGGCCAGCCCAAGGGCGGCGAAGAGCACCACCGACATCGCCCAGGCATTGAGCACGTCATTGCGCAGCGTCCAGGGACTGCGGCCCTGCCGGTTCAGCCGGGTCTTCTCCAGATGCCAGGCCGACCGCAGACTGCCCAGGACGGTGCGGGGCAGGAACCCCCAGAAGCTCTCGCCGAACCG
>NZ_RBAM01000082.1 GCF_003626645.1 Streptomyces klenkii
TCAAACCATCCAGGCTGTCGCAGCCATCACCTCTCACCAGCAAAGCACCCCCCAACCGTTAACCAGCCCCTGACCAGCGACGAGACGCAGCCAACGACGCCCCACGGCCAACCAAGCACAAGGACGTCAGCCGAGCGCCTACGGACTGTTTGCCCATGGCCTACCGCCTTGACCTGACAGACGGATCCGAGGGCTTGAGACCTACCGAGCGAAGCCAGACAGGAGCCTCGCCAACCCGAGGCATGCCAGACAGGACCGGTTGGCAGCAATCCGTCGCAACGCGAGTGCGTCTACGAGGCATGGGGGTGTGTCAAGGAAGAGGGCATCTGGCTTCTTCTCTGGCGGTCCGTGCCTGCCAACAGCGTGTTCAACGACCGGGCCAACTCACCCGGCTACCCACACGGGAATGCGTAGCATCCAGCGCACACCACACCTCATCAACAGCTGCCTCGCGGGCACCGGACTCTCACTCATCCCGACCTCAACAGGCCCGGCAAAGGAAAGGTCAGTGATCCTCTTTACCCCGTTCCTGCAGGTCAGCAGGCTGAATCCAGACAACTTCGGCGGCTGCTGACCTGTGGTGTTATGCCGGCGCCAGCCAGGCGGACACTGGCGTCATCACTCTCCCAAGACAGGTTGAAAGAGGTTCAGTAGGTGCCATTCGGACCAAGTAGTTGACGGGCACTGCCGCCTTGGCAGGCCTCAACTCTCCACCGACCTAACCTGTGGCCAAGCACTTATCGGGATTCGCTCCAGCACCGCCCGAGTCTAGGTGGCCTCGCGACACACCCGCTCAGCCAGCCCGGAGAGACTCCTCAGAGTCAGGCCTCGACGCAGCCCCCATTGACTGTCCAGGATCAGATCGTCACAATCAGTGCCGAGGCTGGAGGACTGCGACCTATGACGGGCCGGTGCCGGTGCTGTCGTCCGCACCTGCCGACCCCGTCACCAGGCTGACCTGGTCACCAGGCAGGCGACCAGGTGCAAGTTGGTCGCGTGGTGCGGTTCCGGGGCGCGTTCGCACTCCTTGTGGGGTAGCGGGGCGCCGGTAGCGCAGGCCAGGTGTCCGCGATGGAGCCTCGAGCGTCTCGTCCACGTACCGCCAGGCCGCAGGCCCTCCCTCCTCTTCGGCGGCCTGGATGAGTGATTCAATCCTTGTAGATGGGTTGATGTCGGCAGAACCTTTTCGAAGCGACCTGGCCTACTTCACAGCGAGCGCGCTCGCGTAGCTTCGGCATGCTGGGAGGTCTGCTGTTTGCGACGGCGACCACTAAAGATCTTCTCGTAACCGTGTTGGTTGGTCTGCGTTGGTCTGGTCGTGCAGGTGGTCTCCGCTCAGCGTCGTGAGTTCGTCGAGGTGTTCACCGGGCTTCGCCCACGGCAGTTCCAGCGGCTGG
>NZ_RBAM01000083.1 GCF_003626645.1 Streptomyces klenkii
CTCACTGCCAACCGCGCACGAGGTCGCTAGTTGGCTGCCCGCTGTCGGAATCGCGGCACTGTAAATCCTGGTATTAACTAACTCGTGGAGAGTAGCTGGATCAGCGCGATTGCAATGGGGAGCATGAGAGTCGTCCCGCTCCGGATGAGCAGGCGGGAGGAGGGCGGCAATGAACTTTGTGAAGCTATTTCGTTTCGCGTTTGAAGCAATATGGTCAAACCGTAGTGCAGGCGCATTATTTCGTCTTGCGGTAATGTCTCGGCTTGTTTGAGTTGGTCCGTCATAGTCTCTATGGGGCGTGCTAGCTCATCAATGACTTCCCATTTGTGTCGCTCCATCATGCGGTAGAAGTACAGTGCTGGTACGATAAAAAATCCCAGGCCGCCTGTCAGTAGAAACAGCGCAAAACAGAGGACAGCAATCCCAGCAGCAAACCCCAGGCGGGTGCGTACAGTGAAGAGGGCGGGGGCGAACAGAGCGCCAAAGCTGAACATCATTCCGAATCTCTGAACGTTATTCAGATGGCCGGTATTACATATTCCAGCCGAGGCGGAAGAATTCCAATGCGGTGACGGCCTGGATGACGGCGGGGAGATCACGGAGTCGGCCGCGGTAGCCGCTGGAGAGAGTTTTCCAGTTCTTCAGGTGGGCGATAGCGCGTTCGACCGCAGCGCGGATTCCGGAGATGTTGCGGTTGCTTTCCTTGTCGCTTGGTGACAGTGCCCCGCCGGGCGGGGTTTTGCGTGGGGTGACGACGCTGGCGCCCTGGTAGCCCAGGTCCGCGATCACTGCCGTCCGTGCCAGGAGGGGCTCCCACCCGGTCAAGGCGAGAGCGGCCCGGTCATGGGTACGGCCAGGAAAGGGGCGAGAAACGGCCAGGAGCCGTCCGGCTGTGTCGGCCAGGACCTGGACGTTCACCCCGGGACGACGGCGTTTGCCGCTGTAGAGCTCAGGCTGGCCTGCGCGGGTGCCGGTAGGAATCAGGGTCCCGTCGAGCAGGATGAGCCGCCCGGTAAGGACCTCTTCCAGCCGCGGAGCACTCAGGCGCAGCGCCCGCGAGATCAGGGGCAGGTAGCGGCGGTAGATGCGTGAGACCGTGGGCTGGCTCACTCCCACGAGGTGGGCGATCGTGGCTTGGGACATGTTGGAGCGCAGCATCACGAGCGTCAGCACGACCCCCTGCGGGAGGTCCAGGGCTGGCCGCCGCCCGGCGCGCCGCCGGCTGCTGTCTCCCGTCTCCGGGGTTAGGCGCGCGACCCGGCCGATGAGATCGCGGATCTGCCCGGCCGTCAGCCCGATTGCTGACGAGTATGAGGCCAGACGTTCGCAGACTGCATCTATGGCGGCGCCGCGGTGCAGTTGCCACCCTTCTCCCCGCGGTAAGCGGTCAT
>NZ_RBAM01000084.1 GCF_003626645.1 Streptomyces klenkii
GCGCCCAGGGCCCGGGACCCCAGGACCAGCAGGTCATCCGGTGGCGATTCGCCCGCCAGCACGGCGGCGGGCCGGCCCCGGAGGTCGGCGGTGGTGACGGTCAGGCCGGGGTGGCGGCGCGCCAGGTCGGCCGCGGCCGAGGGCAGGGGGCCGTCCTCGATGCCCGCCTCGGGGAAGAGCCCGTAGGGGCGGGCGTAGGGGTTGCTCTCCCGGACGTGGACCAGGCGGAGGGGGAGTTGGCGGAGCAGGGCCTCGCGGGCGGCCCAGTCGGCCGCCGCCAGGCTCTCGTCGGATTCGTCCAGGCCCACCGTGACGGTGGAGAGGGAGTTCGGGGCCGGGTCGGGGAACATGTGTCTGTCTCCTCGGGAGGGGCGCCGCCGGGGGTGGCCGGCGGCGTCCGGCGAACGGGGTCTCGGGTTCCGCGCCGGAGCCAAGGGGGCGGCGCGGGAGGGGAGTTCAGCGCAGCCAGGGGGCGTCGCGGACGACGGGGAGGCGCTCCCAGCGGCCGGCCAGGCCCCAGGTGGCGCCGGCGTGGGCGGCGGCGAGGGCGATCAGGGCGGCTGCGTAGATGACGTGGTAGTCGATCAGCGGGTTCGTCGACATGCTGAGGGACCCGTCGGCCAGGGTCTGGTCGAGCGGCCACTCCGCGGCCCACATCAGCCCCATCATCACGGTGCCGCCGGCGGCGGCCAGGCGCAGGGCGACGCCGCCGAGGAGGGCGAGGCCGATGGCGAGCAGGCCGAGCATGAACGTCCAGTCGGCCCAGGCGTCGCCGGCCCAGCCGTGGAAGGTGTCCTCCAGCGGCCCGACGGAGACGTGGCTGAGGAATCCCTCGGTCGGGGAGCCGCCGTCGACCCAGCCGCCGCCGGCCGGGGTGGCGTACTCCCAGCCGAAGGTCTTGTCGAGGAACGCCCACAGGAAGACGAAGCCGGTCAGGATGCGGAGCCCGGCCAGGGTGCGTGCCGCGGTGGTGGCGGCGGTGGTCGTCGCCGTGGCGGTGGCGCGGGGCGTGGCGGCCGCGGCCCGGCGGGAGCCGTGCCGGGAGGGGAGGAGGCGGAAGCCGGCGGGGCGGCGGGTGTTGTCGTGGACAGCCATGATGTCTCGTCCTTCCGGGGGGTTTTCCTCGGTTCGCGTTGACGCCTTCACCATCCCGCCGCGGCCCCGGGGCGCCTCAGGGGTCACGGGTCCCGGACCCTGGGGCCGAACGGCCCTGCCGCGCGGGCCCGTTCAGTCCGCCCGCGCGGCGACGGGCGCGGGGACCAGCAGGAGAGGGCACGTGGCGCGGCGCAGCAGGGCGCGGAGGGCGTGCCCCAGGTGCGGGCCTATGGACGGGCCGGGCGGGTGCTGCCGGTGGAGGGCGACGACCACGAGGTCGGCGTCCGCGCTCGCCC
>NZ_RBAM01000085.1 GCF_003626645.1 Streptomyces klenkii
AGTTCGGGCTGCTCCGCGATGGCCTCGCAGACGCGGGCCACGCCGGGCGTGTAGGCCAGGGACAGGTCGTCGGCGTCGCGCACGGGCACGGTGGCGCGGACGGCCATCTTGCCTCCGCGGTGCAGCGCGAACGCCGGGTCGAGCCCCGGATCGCTCAGCTCATTACTCGGATTGACGATCTCCGATGACACTTTGGTTGACCCCTTTTTTCGCAGCACTGTCGAGGGTGACCGCTTCCCGGTCGGGAAGCGGGCGGGCACCGCGTCCGCACGGGTGGGCTGCGGACGCCGGACGTGTCGCACACAACGTCCAGGTCCCCGGGTGAGGGGTGTAACGGTTCGTTCTACCTGATCGGGCGCTCCAGCACGAGCGGATTCGGTGGACGGGCGGTGAACGGGCTCCCCGCCCGGCGCCGGTCGCGCGCGGGAAGTGGCCTGGAATGGGGCTACCCGACCTGCTCACCGGCTATGGAGCCCTCCGGTGAGGCGTGACGCATCTCTCAGGCGCCCGGCGCCGGGGGAGCGCCCCGCGGGGTGTCCGCTTCGACCCCCTTTCGCCGCACCGCACTTGCGGCGGCCGGCGGCCTCCCCCGGTGATCGGTACCCCGTGTCCGTTATCCGATCTTGACGTTCGGGGCGCTCGATGCTGCGGTACCGGATGGCAGGATGCCGTCCATCGAATCTCTGTCCACACCTCTGAGCCCAGTCGTGACACGGGTCAACGCGCGAAGATGCGCGGCCGCCCCGCTCGGCTTCCCGCCCCCCAGGAGGAGCACGCCATGACCGCCAGGACCACCCGCCGCTCCCGCCGCCTCGCCGCGGCCGGCGCGCTCGCCGCCGCGGCGGCGCTGCTGCTCGGCGCCTGTGGAGACCAGACCGACGACGGCGGGGAGGGCGGCGGGGGCGGCTCGGCCGAGGGCGCCCGCGGCGGCGACCCCTCCGCGCCGCTGTACGACCAGCTGCCCGAGGACATCCAGCGGGCCGGCGAGATCGCCGTCGGCTCGGACATCGCCTACGCGCCGATCGAGTTCTACAACGACCAGGACGAGGTGGACGGGATCGACCCGGCCATCGCGGAGGCGCTGGGCGAGGTGCTGGGCGTGGAGTTCACCTTCCACAACGGCACCTTCGACCAGCTGATCGTCGGCATGAACAGCGACCGGCACGACATCGTGATGTCCGCGATGACCGACACCGCCGAGCGCCAGCAGGGGGCCAGCGAGGACGCCGGGGGCGGCGGCGCGGACTTCGTCAACTACTTCCAGGCCGGGTCCGCGATCCTCGTCGAGGCGGGCAACCCCGAGGGCATCGAGTCCCTGGACGACCTGTGCGGCCTGACCGTCGCCGCCCAGCAGGGCACCGCCAACGAGACGC
>NZ_RBAM01000086.1 GCF_003626645.1 Streptomyces klenkii
CCGCCGAAGCCGCCGCGGTGCTTGGGCGCGCCCACGCGCTGTACTGACGCCCCCCGCCGGGCGCCCCCGCGGCGCCCGCTCAACGCCCCCACCCGCCGCCCGGTTCGTATCCCGGCGGCACCGCGGCGGCCGGCCCCCACGGGCCGGCCGCCGCTTCGGCATGCGGCGACCCGCGCGGAGGCCCGCCGCGGACGGTACTTCCGAACGGAAGTATTCATGTGTGTGAAATCCCGGTGAAACAGCGCCCTTTGAAGCTGTGGCATGCCCACGCCGGGCGCAGCGGCCCGGCCTTCCCTCTTCATCTCCCCGCCCCGCAAGGGGACTAGGAGGACGGTCATGCCCAGAACCAGGGGCCGCCGCCTGCCCGCGATCCTGCTGGCGATGCTCACCGCCATCGCGCTCGCGGCCTGCGGAGCCCGCACCGGCGAGGAGTCCGCCCGGTCCGCCGAGGTGGACACCTCCGGCGACACCATCAAGGTCGGCCTGCTCAACTCCCTCTCCGGCACGATGGCCATCAGCGAGGTCACCGTCCGCGACGCGCTGATGCTGGCCATCGAGGAGATCAACGCGGCCGGCGGCGTGCTCGGCCGGCAGATCGAGCCCATCAGCCAGGACGGCGCCTCCGACCCGGCCACCTTCGCCGAACGCTCCCAGCGGCTGATCCAGGAGGACCAGGTCGCCGCCGTCTTCGGCTGCTGGACCTCCGCCAGCCGCAAGGCCGTGCTCCCCGTCTTCGAGCAGAACGGCTCGCTGCTGTTCTACCCCGTGCAGTACGAGGGACTTGAGCAGTCGCCGAACATCTTCTACACCGGCGCCACCACCAACCAGCAGATCATCCCGGCGCTGGACTACCTCCGCGAGGAGGGCGTCGAGTCGCTCTACCTGGTCGGCAGCGACTACGTCTTCCCGCGCACCGCGAACCGCATCATCCGCGCGTACGCGGAGGAGTACGGCATCGAGATCGCCGGCGAGGACTACGCGCCGCTGGGCTCCACCGAGTTCGCCACCATCGCCAACAAGGTGGAGGACTCCGGCGCCGACGCGGTCTTCAACACCCTCAACGGCGACAGCAACGTCTCCTTCTTCCGCGAGTACCAGGCGGTGGGCCTGACGGCCGAGGAGATGCCCGTGCTGTCCGTCTCCATAGCCGAGGAGGAGGTCGCCGGCATCGGCGCCGAGACGCTGGAGGGCCAGCTGACGGCCTGGAACTACTACCAGACCACCGAGGGCGAGGCCAACGAGCGGTTCGTCGAGGCCTTCCAGGAGCGCTACGGCAGCGACCGGCCCACCTCCGACCCGATGGAGGCCGCCTACACCTCCGTCTACCTGTGGGCCGCGATGGTCGAGGAGGCCGGCTCCTTCCAGCCC
>NZ_RBAM01000087.1 GCF_003626645.1 Streptomyces klenkii
TGCCGTCCTGCTGGTCCGGGGTGTCGCCGCCGGCGTAGACGACCAGCCTGCCGCCCTCCGCCAGGGCCGCCTGGTACAGCTCGTCGAGCGTCCTGCGCTCCTCGGCACCGGAGGCTCGCCGCGACGCGGCGGACGAGCCGGGGGCGGAGGGCGCCGCGGCGCCCAGCGCGCCCAGTCCCAGAGTCGCACCGGCTCCGCCGGCCAGTGCTCGTCGCCTGCTGAGGAAACTGGACACGCGCGGGGACCTTTCTCACGGGGCCAGGAGTGGAGAGGGCCGTGGCCAGGGATCCGTGCCACAACCGGCTCCGATTCTCATTCCCGGGAGAGGCGGTCCGCGTCGGCCGAACGGCGCGGAGACCGCTCGGGAGGTGGAAAACCCCGTTCCACCGAACGGTGGAACGGCGGCGCCCGGCGGGTGTTCCGCTCGCCCGCCGCCGAGTGGACGTTTCGGATCTGTAACCGAATGTCCGGTCCCGGCGTCCGGAGGTTTCATCCAGGTGAGAAGCCGGGGTCATTCCGGCCCATCCGGTGGATCCCGCCCACATCGTGCCTAAGGTGACCGCTGACCGGATCCGGCGGCCGGGCCCCCGCCCAGCCGCCTGGAGCAATGACCGCTCCGGGCGGACGCCGCCACTGGTCCGGGGCGCGCGACATCACGCGCACAGCACCACCGGAACAGGAGCACAACCATGCACTTTCCCGTCGACCCGGGCCAGGCCCGCGAAACGCTGATAGCGGGGCTGGGCCGCCGCGGCTTCCTGCGCGCAGCGGGCGCCGTCACCGCCGCCGGGGGCACCGCCGCAGCCGTCGCCGCGAAGGGCGGACAGGCACACGCGGCCACGCCCGCCCGTTCGTCGTATACGGGGGAGATTCTCCAGCCGCACCGCGGCCGGGTCGACGGCGATCACTACCTGCCCTCCTTGCCCGACCAGGTCCGCTGGGGCTATGTGCCGGCGCTGGACAGCGAGCCGGTGCTGCGGATTCGCTCCGGCCAGACGGTCACCGTCGATTCCCTCTCCCACGAGGGCCTCCTGGAGGACCAGGGCCGCGACCCCGTGGCCTGGTTCGGCGGCCACGACGTGCCCAGACGTGAGGTGCTGACGGACGCCGTCGCGATGGCCCGGGACTACTCCCGGGCGCCGCGCGACTTCGACACCGACGGGCCGCACGTGATCACCGGACCGATCCGCGTCGAAGGGGCCGAGCCCGGGGACGTGCTGAAGGTGGAACCGCTGTCCTTGCTGCCGCGCGTGCCCTACGGCGTGATCTCCAGCCGGCACGGCAAGGGCGCGCTGGCCCGGCAGGCGGGCGGCGGGGCCCCGGCCGGCATCATGCCGGCGGAGGTGATGCCGGCGGTGGCC
>NZ_RBAM01000088.1 GCF_003626645.1 Streptomyces klenkii
CAGGCGCCGTACCAGGGGGACCAGTTGCCGTTGCTGGAGCAGCGGTTCGCCGCCGGTGACCACAACCAGGCCCGTCGGCGCGCCCAGCGCCCAGGCGGCGAGGTCCTCCACGCTGTGTCCGGCCGACTCGGCGCGCGGGTCGTAGCGTTCCCAGTCCCAGGTCCAGGGCGTGTCGCACCACCCGCAGGAAAGGTTGCACCGGGAGAGCCGGATGAACACCGCCGGCTCCCCCATGCTGGGGCCCTCGCCCTGGAACGTGGGCCGGTCAACTCCGAAGCGCTCAGCGACGATCAGCCGGGGCTCGGCCACCATCCCGCTCCTCCACGTCGTACTGGGCCCAGGTCGATGCGGTCTCGCTGACGCGCACCGACCTCAAGCGTCCGGGGATGTCCGGTTCGAGGTTCGCGATGAACCACTGGGCGAGGTGCCGCGCCAGCAGCTCGCAGGTGGGCTCGAACGGAAGGGTCTCCGTCAGATCCCGGTGGTCCAGCTCCTCGCTGAGATACCTGCCGAAGGGCGCAAGGTCGCCGAAGTCGGTGACGAAGCCCGGGGGTACGAGTTCGGCACGGGTGAGGGCGATCTCGACCCGGTAGCTATGCCCGTGCGGCCGGGAGCACTTGTGCTCCGGTCCGAGGCTGGCAAGCCGGTGTGCGGCCTCGAAGCGGAACGCCTTGCCGATCGTGGTCGGCATCAGCGGTACTCCGGGGATACGCGGGGCGGGGAGGCCGCGCCGCGGGGGCGGAATCCGGAGTCCAGGGGGAAGCGGGCGGTGCCCAGGGCGCGGTAAGCGACGCGTTCGCCGCGGAATCCGTCGCGGCCGTGCAGCCAGCGGTGGTTGTCCAGCAGGTATCCCTCCCCGGCCGCCAGCTCCAGCCGCTGCTGGTGGCGGGCGATAGCGGCGCGCAGGTGCGCGAGGTGAGGCGCGGCCAGGGGGTTCCAGCGCACGAGCTGGTCTTGCCGCAGCCGCAGCGTGAGGCGGTTGTCCTCGGCCCAGGCGAACACCGGCGCGAAGACGCCGTCGGCGCCGCCGAAGAGGGCGGCGCGGGGATCGGCCAGGGCGGTGGCGGCATCGGGGCGCTGGTGGGCGAGGTCGGTGTGGACTGCGCGGCCGTCGGCCAGCCGGATGGCCCCGCCCGCCTTGGCAGGCCGGGCGCAGACGAACAGCATCAGGCGCGGCGGTTCGGGTGTTCCGGAGCGCTCGGTGTGGACGGGAAGGGCCTGGTTGCTGAACCCGGCGAATCCCGGCGGCTGGTTCGGGTGGCCGGAGTCCTGGATGACGGTCAGCCCGTCCGGCTCGCTGTCGCGGTGCGGGATGAGCCGCAGGCACTGCGCGGCCAGGTCGAGCACGGCCTGGCGGCTGG
>NZ_RBAM01000089.1 GCF_003626645.1 Streptomyces klenkii
GGCCGCGGTGGTCCAGAAGCAGTTGAACGCGGCGTAGATGCACGCGCCGATGAACGCTCGCCTGCGCAGGACGGGTTCGGCCGCAGCCACCGAGACGATGGCGCGCATCTGCTTGCGGTAGGTCAGCTTCAGGTCCGGGGCCCGGTCGCCCAGCAGGCGGTAGAGCACGGCGGCGGCCAGCAGCATGAACACGCCGGCCAGGGCGTAGACCGCGCGCCAGCTCAGGGCCTGGGAGACCAGCCCGGCGAAGGTGCGCGAGAGCAGAACGCCCAGCAGCATGCCGGAGAGCAGCATGCCGATGACGCGGTTGCGCGACTCGTCCGAGGCAACGCCCGCGGCGAAGGGGACGAGGACCTGCACGACGACCGAGGTGACGCCCACCACGGTCGCCGCGATCAGCAGCACCGTGACGTTGGGGGCCGCGGCGCTGAGGGCCAGCGCGGCGGCGTCGGCTATCAGCAGCCCGCACACCAGCGGCCGGCGGCGGACGATGTCGCCCAGCGGCACGATCAGGACGAGGGCGACGGCGTAGCCGAGCTGGGTGGCGGTCACGATGGCCCCGGTGCTCGCCTCGGAGACGCCGAAGCTCTCCGAGATGGCGTGCAGGAGGGGCTGTGTGTAGTACAGGTTCGCGACGGTCAGGCCGCACGCCAGGGTCAGCAGCCAGACGAAGCGACGGGACGGGGTTTCCTGCATGCCGGGTCTTCCTTCGGAGAGCAACGGGTGAGCCGGACGAAGGAGGCGAACCAAACGGTCCAACTGACGAGTCCAACCTGCCGGTCAAACCAAACAGTTGGTCGCGTAAGCTCATGAAACCTCATGGCTTCGCGCCTGGCAAGCCTCGATCGGAGGAGAAGTGCGTTGGCTTCTGTGAATTCTGAGTCTTCGTCAGAAATGAGGGGTATCTGAGATGGCAGCCCCCGACACCAAGGCCCGCATCATGGCAGCGGCCCTGGAGGAGTTCGCCGAGCACGGCGTCTCCGGCGCCCGCGTGGATCGCATCGCCCGCAATGCGAAAGCGAACAAGGAGTCCATCTACCGCTACTACGGCCTCAAGGAGGAGCTGCTGGAGCAGGTGCTGGGCGAGTACCTGCGCACCAACGGCGACAACGTCAGCCCCGAGGCGAACGCGCTGGACGAGTACGTGGCCGGCCTCTTCCGGCACTACCAGCACGACCCCCGCTACCTGCGGCTGTGCCTGTGGGAGGGCATGGAGCGCGTCGGCCTGCGGGAGAACCCCGCCCTGGCCGAGCGCCGGGCGCACTTCGCGGAGAAGCTGGAGGCGGTGCGCTCCTCCCAGGCGGACGGCACGGTGGACCCCGGGCTCGACCCCCG
>NZ_RBAM01000090.1 GCF_003626645.1 Streptomyces klenkii
TCGCCGCCGGCAGGGTTTCTCGAAGGCCGCGTGTCCAGGCTCTCGACCACCTCACGACTGCCCCGGGGGTGTGGCCCAGCTCGCCCCTCCGGTCCCGGCCCCCGTCCCCGGCTGGGGCCGAGGCCGAGGGAGAGGGGGCAGCCCGTTTGAAGGCCGGGCAGCACTCGCCCAGCTCCAGCCCGGCCCGCGTCAGGGCCCCTTGTGACCCCGCCCCGCCTCCGGCCGGCCTCCCACCTGCCTGCTGTGCTCTTTGCCGGGCGCGGCGCCCGGGGGCGCTTCCCGGGGCGGGGGTTCCGCTTCCGCGCCCCGGGAAGCACTTGGGAGAGGAGAGGTGCTCCGGGGAGCGGACGTTCCCGCCCCCTTCATCAGGTGTTCCGGGTATTCCGGGTGTGGGGGGTTCGGGCGATGAGAGCGTAGCGCTGGTCGTTGACGGGGCCGCCCCAGAGGCTGGGCTCGCCGGTGAGGTCCTCGATGCGCAGTCCGGCGGTCAGCGGGCGGACCGCGGCGGCCAGGCGGGTGGCGGTCACGCCCCCGGCCCAGGGCAGGGCCGCGGCGCCGGTGGTGTAGGGAGGCGGGTCCTGTCCGGCGGGGTGCCATCGCCCCTCGACGAGGATGAGCCGTCCGCCCGGGCGCAGCAGCCCGGCCCAGGTGCGCAGCGCGGCATGCGGGTCGGGCAGGGTCCACAGCAGGTGCCGGCACAGGAGGGCGTCGAACCGGTCCTGGCCGGTGGGCGGGTCGGCGGCGTCGCCGGTCAGGAGGCGGGCGCTCAGGCCGGCGGCGGCGAGTTTGCGGCGGGCCTGACCGGTCATCCGGGGCGCGAGGTCGACGCCGGTGACCCGGTGCCCGGCCTCTGCCAGCAGCTGGGTGAGGGATCCGGTGCCGCAGCCGGCGTCCAGGACATCCGCCGGGGCCGGCGGCATCCAGCCGGCCAGCCGCCGCGCCCAGGCGGCGCGGGTGGCCGGGGCGTGCAGGCCGTGGTCGGCCTCCCGGTCGAAGTCCTCGGCGGCGTGGTCCCAGTAGGCGGCGATGGCGCGGGAATCGGTCACGGAAACCGATTCTGCCCACCCGGCCGCGCCCCGGGGACCCCCGCCGAGGCATCGCCGGCCCCGCCCCGGGGGGAGGGAGCGCACCCTCCGCGCCTTCTCTCCTCCTGCCCGCGCTGCTCCCGCAGCCCGCGCAGCGGCCCGGGAAACGACCCGAAGCCCCCGCCGGGAGACCACGCCAGCCGGGCCCGGCTGCGCCCCTCGCCGCTGTTCGGTCTCCCTGCCCCCACCGCCCCCCCCCCCCCCCCCCCCGCCCTCTCCCCCCCCCCCCCCCCCCCCCCCCCCC
>NZ_RBAM01000091.1 GCF_003626645.1 Streptomyces klenkii
GCGTCGCGCACGGGCTCGTCGTGGACGCGGGGTCGGTCCGGTGCGGCGATCAACTGCTGGTCGGCGGGCAGGCGTTGACGGTGGTCGACATGGCGGCGCTGCCCCGGGGCGGGCGGCGGCTGACGTTCGGGACGGGCGAGACGTTCACGATGGGTCCGGCCACCGTGGTGTGGGCGACACGGACGATACCCGTCCGGCGGTGAATCCCCGGCCGAATGCAGGTGGAATTCCGGGAAATTCGCGGCGCCGGAAATACGAAAGAATGTTCTCCGGAATTCCTGGCCAATCCCCGGGCGCGATTGGCGAAAACGCGCCTGGCTGAAGGGCGTTGAGCGCTTCTACCGTGAGGGCGGCCGGTTTTCACCACGCCGGTTCAACGGGAGACAGGAAAGGGAGATCGACCATGCGGAAATTTCCGAAGAATCTGTTCAGGACCGGAGCGGTTCTGAGCGGTGCGTTCCTGTTCGCGATCACCACGGCCACCTCGGCCTCCGCCACCACGCTCTCGCACGGCTCGGACCGGGCCCAGGCCACCGCGTACGCGATGCGGGCCTACGACGGCGAGAGCGACGGCAACGGCGTCTACGCCGACGCGTATCTCGCCAACGGCGCCCACGTCTCCCAGTGGGACGGCAACGGCTCGGACGGAAACTGGGGTCCGTGGGCCGAGTACTCCTCCCGCATCGCCCGCTTCCGCGTCTGCGAGGACCACGTCGGCTGTTCGGGCTGGGTCAATAACCCGAGCTGACGCCAAGCCCTTCGCACGAAAGAACGAACGCCGGGGCCGGAAGGGAATGCCCCTCCGGTCCCGGCCCGTGGCGTACGTCACACTCCGGCGCTGTCACAGGGACCCGGCGGCCGGTTTCTTCATGGCACCCGAACGACCACGCGCACGAGTGAGGACGAAGCCATGGAGCCCCGTATCAACCTGATGACCAACCCCGTCGGAGCCAGGATCTCCAAGCGGTTCTACGCCGTCGGCCTGGCGATCCAGGAGTCGCCGCTGCCCAAGTCCCTCCAGGAACTGGTGGAGTTGCGGGCCAGCCAGATCAACGGCTGCGGCTGGTGCGTCGACGTCCACACCAAGGAGGCGGCGGCCGCCGGGGAGTCGGCCGTCCGGATCAACCTGGTCGCGGCCTGGCGCGAGTCCACGGTGTTCACGGAGGCCGAGCGGGCCGCGCTGGCCCTCACCGAGGAGGGCACCCGGCTGGCCGACGCCCACCAGGGCGTCTCGGAGGAGACCTGGGAGCAGGTGCGCAAGCACTTCGACGAGGACGAGATCGCCGCGCTGGTCTCCCTGGTCGCGATGATCAACGCCG
>NZ_RBAM01000092.1 GCF_003626645.1 Streptomyces klenkii
GGCGAATTCGAGGGGTCGTAGCAACACAGTGATCAACTGGCTGTGGCCAGAAGCTTAGCGAGACGCTCGGCTGGGGTTTCCCAGCCGAGCGTTTTGCGTGGGCGGCTGTTGAGCTCGGCCGCGACGGTGTCCAGCTCCTGACGGCTGTAGCGGGCGAGGTCGGTGCCCTTGGGGAAGTACTGCCGGAGCAGGCCGTTGGTGTTCTCGTTCGAGCCTCGCTGCCAGGGACTGCCTGGGTCGCAGAAGTAGACAGGCATGTCGGTGGCTGAGCTGAACTCCTTGTGCAGGTGCATCTCGGAGCCCTGGTCCCAGGTGAGGGAGCGCTTGAGCTGAGTGGGCAGTGCGGAGACGGCCTGTATGAGCGCGTCGCGCATCTGGGCGGGCTGGCGGCCGTCGGGGAGGTGGACCAGGGCGACGAAGCGGGTGGAACGCTCGACGAGGGTGCCGATGGCGGACTTATGGGCCTTGCCGATGATCAGGTCGCCCTCCCAGTGGCCGGGGACCGCGCGGTCCGAGACCTCCGGCGGACGCTCGCTGATCATCACCATGTCCTTCGCCATGCGGGGCTGTCGCTTGGCCGACTGGCGGTGCGGCCGGCGCATGGCACGTCCGGTCCGCAGGGCACGGGTCAGTTCGCGGCGGAGTTCACCGCGGCCCTGGACGTAGAGGGCTTGGTAGATCGTCTCGTGGACCACGTGCATCTCCGGCCGGTCGGGAAAGCGGGCCCGCAGAGCGTGACATATCTGCTCTGGGCTCCAGCGACGTTCGAGATGGCGCTGGACGAAGTCCCGCAGCTCGGGGTTCTGGCCGAGCTTTCCCGGCTTCGGGCGGGGTCGGCGGGCGTCGGCTCGGGACTGTGCGGCGTGTGGACGATAGGCCCAGCGGGACGCGTTCCCGCGCAGGGGCATGCCGTTGCGGCGTATCTCCCGGCTGATCGTTGAGGGGCTGCGGCCCAGCTCGGCTGCGATGGTCCGGATGGACGCCTTCTCCCGCAGCCGGTCGGCAATGTGGATGCGCTCGGACTCCCGCAGATAGCGGCCAGGGCCTGCCGAAGACGGCTCCCGGTGGACCGGGGGACGCGCCTTCGACAAGCCCTTGTGGGCGCGGCGGCCGTTGCGCCACACCTTGCCGGTCCGCGGGTTGATGCCCACGATCCGGCATGCCTCTTTGTTGCTGTAGCCCTGCTGCATGAGCTGGAAGTATGCCGCCCGCTCAGCGGTCAGCTTCTTCCGTCCCTGCGGCCTCCGGTCCCCCCGGATCTGGTGGTCCATCGCATCCCCTGAGCTGGGGTGTTGCGACGACCACTAGAACGGAAG
>NZ_RBAM01000093.1 GCF_003626645.1 Streptomyces klenkii
TGTGGTCCAGGGAGTTGCCCAGGCCGTCGGGGCCCAGGGCGAGCTGCGCGGGCCAGGCGATCTTCTTGTCCGCGACCATGACCGGGCCCGGCTCCAGCCGGTCGATGCACTGCTCGATGATCCGCAGCGACTGCCGCATCTCCTCAAGGCGCAGCAGGAAGCGGCCGAAGGAGTCGCAGGTGTCGGTGGTGGGGACCTCGAAGTCGAAGGTCTCGTAGCCGCAGTAGGGGTCGGACTTGCGCAGGTCGTGGGGCAGGCCCGCGGAGCGCAGGATCGGCCCGGTGGCGCCCAGGGCGAGGGCGCCGGCCAGGTCGAGGTAGCCGATGTCCTTCAGCCGCGCCTTGAAGACGGGGTTGCCGGTGCACAGCTGGTCGTACTCGTTGAGGTTCTTGCGCATGGTGCGGACGAACTCGCGCAGCGCGTCCACGGCCCCCGGCGGCAGGTCCTGGGCGAGCCCGCCGGGGCGGATGTAGGCGTGGTTCATCCGCAGGCCGGTGATCAGCTCGAAGATGTCCAGGCACAGCTCGCGGTCGCGGAAGCCGAAGATCATGACGGTGGTGGCGCCCAGCTCCATGCCGCCGGTGGCGATGGCCACCAGGTGGGAGGAGAGACGGTTCACCTCCATCAGCAGAACGCGGATGAGGCTGGCGCGGTCGGGGATGTCCTCGGTGATGCCCAGGAGCTTCTCCACGCCCAGGCAGTACGCCGTCTCGTTGAAGAAGGGCGTGAGGTAGTCCATGCGCGTCACGAAGGTGGTGCCCTGGGTCCAGGTCCGGAATTCGAGGTTCTTCTCGATGCCGGTGTGCAGGTACCCGATGCCGGCGCGGGCCTCGGTGACCGTCTCGCCGTCGATCTCCAGGATCAGCCGCAGCACGCCGTGCGTGGAGGGGTGCTGCGGGCCCATGTTGACGATGATCCGCTCGTCGTCGGCGCGGTCGGCGACCTCCTGGGCGAGCGCGTCCCAGTCCCCGCCGGTGACGGTGTAGACGGTGCCTTCGGTGGTTTCCCTGGCCCCCGCGGGCCGGGTCGCGTGTGTGGTCATCAGCTGTACGACCTCCGCTGGTCGGGAGCCGGGATCTGGGCGCCCTTGTACTCGACGGGGATACCGCCGAGCGGGTAGTCCTTGCGCTGGGGGTGGCCCTGCCAGTCGTCGGGCATCATGATCCGCGTCAGCGCGGGGTGGCCGTCGAAGATCAGGCCGAAGAAGTCGTACGCCTCGCGCTCGTGCCAGTCGTTGGTCGGGTACGTCTCGACGACCGAGGGCAGGTGCGGGTCGGCGTCGGGGACGCTGACCTCCAGGCGGATCAGCCGCCCG
>NZ_RBAM01000094.1 GCF_003626645.1 Streptomyces klenkii
TGATGAAGAACCGGCAGTCCAGGCAGGGGTTGGCGTACTCGCAGTCGGTCTGCACCGGGGCTCCGCAGTAGCCGTTGGGCAGCGTGACCTTCGCGCGGACCAGGCTCATCTTCGCCCAGGCGGCCCCGGCAAGTGGATGGTCGGCGGCGATGTCGGCCTTCTGCCCCTCGTGGTTGACCTTGAGGGCGTTCTCCCAGTGCCGCCGGAGCGTCTTGTCGTGGAGCTTGGCGTAGACGGCGGTCATGGCCGGCGACATGTGATCGAGCAGGGCCTGGATCACGGGCTGGGGAACATCGGCGTTGATCATCCGAGTGGCCAGGGTGTGCCGGAACTGGTGGAAGGTCACCTTCACCGGTCGGCCGTGCTCGTCGGTGAGGCTGAGCCGCTCCAGCCAGATCGCGAGGTGGTCACGCAGGCGGCGGTCGCTGACCGGCTTGCTGCCGTCGACGTTCTTCAGCGAGGCGGGGAAGAGCCACTCGCAGCCTTGCGGGAAGCGTTCGAGAACGGCCTGCTGCTGGCGGGCGATCTCGGCCGCGAGGTCTTCGCTCAGCGGGAAGAACGCCGGGCGGTCGTGGATCTTTCGGTTCAGCCAGGCCAGGTAGGGGGCGCCGTCGGCGTCCCGGACGATGCAGTCGAAGGGCAGCCAGCGGGCGTCCTTCGTGCGCAGACCGCAGGCCATGAGGATCTTCAGCAGCACCCGCCCGTCGTCGGACGGGAACTGCGC
Organism: Streptomyces klenkii; assembly: GCF_003626645.1. Classification (GTDB taxonomy): domain Bacteria; phylum Actinomycetota; class Actinomycetes; order Streptomycetales; family Streptomycetaceae; genus Streptomyces; species Streptomyces klenkii. Next base: position 725 of record NZ_RBAM01000094.1, read on the forward strand.
GATGGCCTCGGGCGCCTCCAGTTGCCGCATGAGGTGCTCGGGGATGAACCGCGGCTTGAGCGTGCGCGGCTTGGGGGCGTCGTCGTAGATGAACGCGCTGCGGGCCAGGTCCGGTTGCCACTCGTAGCGGTGGACGTCGCGCAGGAAGACGCCGACGCTGTTGACGGTGCGCGAGCGGGTGTGCTCGCTGTTGCCGTCGGCCTGCAGAGCGGCCAGCCAGGTCTCGATGCGGTTCCGGTCGAGTGCTGCCGGGCCGGCGTCGATGCCGTCGACGTCGGCGAGGTGGCAGGCCAGGCGGGTGATGGACTGGACGCTGAGGCTCACGCCGCCCGAGCTGCTGCCGCGGGTCAGCCGCCAGCGGGTCCAGCGCTTCGTCAGGTCCCGCAGCCAGGGCTGGGGGATGCCGCCGAAGTGCAGGCGGCAGCAGTCCTCGGTGGCCAGGTCCAGCAGCCGCAGATCCCAGCTATCGCGCGGGAACTGGTCGGCCCACGGGTCATCCGCGATCAGCAGCCTCCGCAGCTCGAACCGGGTGTCGCGGATGAAGGCGTGGGACAGCGTCCGGTAGCCCTTGCGCGCGACGTGGCAGAAC
>NZ_RBAM01000095.1 GCF_003626645.1 Streptomyces klenkii
AGCGGCCCGCCGTACTCCCACTCGCGGTTTGCCATCGATGCGTTCATGCGGTGTGTCACCTGCCGTCGTCGTGCCAGTGGTGGGTCTCGCCGTCGTGAGGTCGGCGGCGGAACAAGGCTCCTGGGGGACACGCGCCGTTGCTGACGGGGTCCATGGGTGAGCGCTTGGTTACCAGCATGGGCAGGGGAGCAGGCTTAGTACACACTGGCAGTGTCACCAATCGCTTGGACACACGCTCAGTTGACACTTGGGGAGGAGAGCGGGGCATGGAACTGACGAGCGACAACGGGGATGTTGCACCTGAGGTGAGGTTAGGGCGCCGAATCCGGCAGCTAAGAAAGGAAAACGGGCTGTCTCTGCGGCAGCTTTCCGAGCGTGTTGGGGGATTCTCGTACAGCTATATCGGGCGGGTCGAACTAGGCAGGCAGCCGGCATCCGACGGGCTGGTCACGGCTCTTGACGAGTTCTTCGGCACGGGCGGAACGCTCTCGGAGATCAAGGGCTTGGCGCGGGACATCGTCATCGCTCAGTACAGCCGTGAGTACGTAAGGCGTGAGCGCGGTGCGAGCCGCATTCAGAGCTTTGCCAGCAGCCTGATTCCCGGGCTGCTCCAGACAAAGGACTACGCGCGTGAATTGTTCCGCGCGAGTTCAGTCCGTGCGTCCGACAGGGAGATAGATGCGCAGGTTGCTACCCGAATGGAACGGCAAGCGGTCTTCCTCCGGGATGAGCCGCCGTACTACCTGGCCGTGATTGACGAGGCGGCCTTTCGCCGCCCGACTCTCGACCGACGGATCATAAGAGAGCAACTAGAGCATATCGCTTCTTTCGGGTCTAATCCGTACGCAACGATCCAAGTTCTCCCGTTCGCGCAAGGGTTGCATCCTATGCTCGGCGGGACGCTGAACCTGCTAACGCTGAAAGACGGCAGGATGGTTGCACTCGTCGAGTCCTTCCGTTCGGGGGATGTCGTAGAATCCTCTTCATCGCTCCTTGAGCTTGTCCAGAGATTCGATCTGGCGCGCTCAAAGGCGCTTCCCGCAACGGAATCTCTCGACCTAATTCGCAACTACCTGAAAGAGTACAGCGATGAGAGCTGACGCCCTCGCTAATGCGGATGCTGCCCTCACGTGGCGTAAATCGTCCTACAGCGGTGCAGATAACGGCGACTGCGTCGAGATGGCCCACGGGCTACAGGGCATTGTGCCGGTTCGTGACTCCAAAGACCCGAGTCAGATCATCGCCTTTGCGTCGGAAGGCTGGAGCCGCTTCCTCGCCGGGGTCAGGAGTGGTCAACTGTCCACCTGAGCC
>NZ_RBAM01000096.1 GCF_003626645.1 Streptomyces klenkii
TCAGGGCCGTGCGGCCGGCGAGCCCGTCGGGCAGCGTCGAGCGGACGGGAATCGTCCCGGCGGACGGGGCGGATCCGGAGGCGGTATCGGAGGCGTCGGCGTCCGAGGCGCCGTCGGCGGCGCCGACGGCGTCGGCAAAGGCAGAGGAGGCGGAGGCAGGGGCGGCGGTGCTGGCCATGGGCGTTCCCTCTTCGTCCGGGCGATAAATAAACCATTTGGTTTATTGAGCGAACCCTCGCACGCCCCCGGCCGCAAAGTCAACCGCCTGGTTTAAAATCCGGCCCCATGAGTTACGACGCGGAGGCGACCCGGCGGCGGATCCTGGAGGCGGCCACCGCCGAGTTCGCCGAGTACGGCCTGGCCGGGGCCCGGGTCGACCGGATCGCCACCGCCGCGCGGGCCAATAAGCAGGCCATCTACCTCTACTACGGCAGCAAGGAGAAGCTGTTCGGCACGGTGGTCCAGGGCACCATCGACGAGCTGTGCCACGCCGTGGACATGGACCCCTGTGACGCCCGCGTCACCGCCGAGCGGATCTTCGACGCCTACCTCACCCGCCCCCGCGCCGTCCGCCTGATGCTGTGGGAGGCGCTGGAGGTGCGCGGCGGCCCGGTCGCGGACGAGGAGACCCGCCGCGCCGCGTACCAGGAGCTGATCCGGGAGCTGGCCCCGGACCCGGAGGCCCGCCGGGCCGTTCAGGACTGGCTGTTCACCCTCGTCGGCCTGGTCGCGTGGAACTTCGCCGCCCCCCAGCTGGCCCGCATGATCCTGGACGAGCCGGACGACGCCGCCGCGCTGCGCCGCCGCCGCGCCCGCGTCGCGGAGGCCGCGGCCCGCATGGCCCCGGCCCCCCTCGCCGCCCGCTGACGGATCACGGCCGAGGTCAGGGAGCCAGCACGTCCAGCTCCCGCAGCGCGCCCACGGTGATGTCCCGGGTCAGCCGCTCCGCCGCCTCCGCGTCCCGCTCCCGGATCGCCTCCGCGACCCGCACGTGCAGCGTCACCGCCGCCGGGTCCGGGTCCTCGAACATCACCCCGTGCCGCGTCCGCCCCGTCAGGGTCGCCGCCACCACCTCGCCCAGCGGCGCGAACATCTCGTTCCCCGAGGCCGCGAGCACCACCCGGTGGAAGGCCGTGTCGTGCACGAGGTACGCCTCCAGTTGCCGGCCGCGCGAGGTGGCCACCATCCCCAGCGCGTGCTCGGTCAGGGCCGCGCACTGCTCGGGCGTGGCGTTGACGGCCGCGAGCCGGGCCGCCACCGGCTCCACGGCCGAGCGCAGCACCGTGAGGGAACGCAGCTGGCGGGGGGG
>NZ_RBAM01000097.1 GCF_003626645.1 Streptomyces klenkii
GCCGGGGCGCCCCGCTCGTCCCGCAGGCGCGCCGCCAGGAAGTCCGTCCAGCGGTGGTTCGCGCCCGGCGTCGAGCCCGCGCCGTCCGTCAGCGAGTCGCCCAGCACCACCACCGAGCCCGCCGCCTGCGCGCTCAGCACGTGCAGCGCGGTCACATAGCGCCACGAGTCGACCGTCTCCTGGTACGGCCCGCCCGTCGTGTCGGCGGCCACGTCCCCGGGCGCCGCGTAACTGGTCTGCCGGGCCATGCGGTGGTACGTCACCGGGCCCGAGGGCTCGGGCGCGTACACCGTCACCAGCACATCAGCCGCCGCGGGCACCTTCAGGGACACCGGGTCGCTCAGCACCGAGCCGCCGGCCGGCACGATCACCGTCGAGCCGCCGCCGAACGTCAGCTCCCGCATCGTGTCCGGCTGCGCCGCCGGGCCGCCGTACGCCGAGAGCGCCACCGTGACGTGCGTGAACGTCACCGGCTGCGTGCCGTAACGATTCGACAGCTCCACGCGCACGCTGCTGCCGCCCACCGAGGCGCGCAGGACGTTCCGCAGCGAACGGTCCGGCAGGCCGTCCACCGTCGCGGGCTCCGCGCCCGTCGGCGCGGCCGACCACGTGCCCACCCACGCGCTGCGCGCGGCCGGGGTCACGGGCTCGGCGTCCTCGCTCCCCTCCTCGGCCTCCGCGGGGGCCGACGGCGCCGCCGCGACCTCACGCTCGCCCTGGCGGCCCGTGCCGATGGCCACCACGACCCCCACCAGCACGGCCATCAGCCCCGCCAGCAGCGCATAGAATCCCCGCCGCACCCTCACCACTCCCACGCGCCCCATGATCCCACGACCGGAGTACCCGGGCTCACCCGGGCGGCCCAGCGGGCCGCGGCCGGGCGCCCGCTCCTCCCCGTCCCGGAGCGTCACTCCGGGTCCCCCGGACAATGGGACGTATGACGAACGCAGCCGGCTCCCCGCCCGCGCCGATCGTGGCCCGTCTCACGGAGGCCGACGCCGCGAAGCAGCGCGGGCTGCGGCGGATGAAGGCCCTCGCCACCGGCCTGCTCGCCGCCGTGGCCGTCGTGTACGCCCTGGCCACCGCCGCCGAGCACGGCGGCGCCGGACCCTGGGCCGGCTACGTCGCCGCCGCCGCGGAGGCCGGGATGGTCGGCGCGCTGGCGGACTGGTTCGCCGTCACCGCCCTCTTCCGCCGCCCGCTGGGCCTGCCCATCCCGCACACCGCGATCATCCCGACCAAGAAGGACCAACTCGGCCAGTCCCTGGGCGACTTCGTCGGGGAGAACTTCCTCTCCGAACAGGT
>NZ_RBAM01000098.1 GCF_003626645.1 Streptomyces klenkii
TCGGAGCTGCTGGGCGGGGCACACTTCGTCATCGACACCAGCCGCAACGGCAACGGCCCCTACGAGGGCACGGACGAGCCCTGGTGCAATCCGCCGGGCCGGGCGCTGGGCGACGCCCCGACCGCCGGGACCGGGGACCCGCTGGTGGACGCCTACCTGTGGATCAAGCGGCCCGGCGAATCGGACGGCGAGTGCCGGGGCGGGCCCCCGGCCGGGCAGTGGTGGCCGGAGTACGCCCTGGCCCTGGCGCGGGGGGAGGAGTAGGACACGCGCCTCAGTCCTTGGCCAGCCCCTCCCCGATCTGGATCCACGTCGCCTCCGAGGGCGTTCCCTCCTCGTCACTGACGAAGAGCATGTACCAGCCGGGCGGCACCAGCGAGGGGTCCTCGGGGAGGGTGAACGACACCCCGCCGGCGCCGCGCCGCACCTCCAGCTGGAGGGAGCGCTGCTCCACGTCCGTGGTGTGGGTGACGGCGCTGGGGCGCATCAGCCGCGCCTCGGCGATCCGGCCCGGCTGCCCGGTCGCGAAGGTGACGGTCTCCCCCGGCGCGGCCCGCTCGGGGCCCTCGCCCAGGACGGGGCGCCGCTCCTCGCGGCCGTCGTGGAGGTAGGGCGGGGTGTAGACCTCGATGCGCTTCTCGAACTCGCCCATCCGTGTGTTGTCGGCGTCCCCGAACAGCGGGTCGGAGCCGAAGGTGGCCACCCGCCCGTCGGGCAGCAGCAGCGCCTCGGAGTGGTAGTTGCGGCCCACGGTGGGGTCGGCGGCGGGGCGGAAGGAGTTGGTGGCCGGGTCGTAGAACTGCGCCTTGAGGATGTCGCTGTCGCCCCGGCCCCGGTAGTCCTCCGAGCCGCCCGAGGTGAAGACCGTGTCGTCGGGGAGGATCACGCTGCTGAGGTACCGGGTGCCCTGGGGCAGCGGGGGCCCGTCGCGGTAGCGGGGGTTCTCCTCGGTGAGGTCGATGATCGCGGTGCGCTCGGTGGACTCCTCGGACTCCCCGACCCCGCCGCCGCCCAGCACCATGAACCGCTGCTCCTGGGCCGGGGGCAGCAGCAGGGAGGCGGAGGTCTCCAGCTGGTCGGCGTCCCTGAGGCCGCCGACCTCCGTGAAGGTGTTGGACTCCAGGTCCCACAGGCCCGGCTCGCGGCCCTCGTCGGCGGGGCCGTAGCCGGCGTTGGAGCCGGTGTAGAAGATCTCCCCGCCCTGGGTGAGGAAGAGCGCGGGGTAGGTGGGGAAGTAGCGCTCGGGGCCCTCGGACCAGGTCTTGGTCCTGGGGTCGTAGATCTCGTTGATGCCCGGGACCACCT
>NZ_RBAM01000099.1 GCF_003626645.1 Streptomyces klenkii
ATCCACGTTCCTCCCTCACGATCGCTGTTGCGGGCCCTACCAACGCGGGCGCGCCCGTCCTGACCTACCGCCCGTGGTGTCGCGGGCGGGGCGGACGGCGCGGGTGGCGTACAGGACGGTGTGGGGGCGCATGGTGAACGACTCCCCGCCCGTGAACTCCAGACGCCGGTCGCCGTGGCGCAGCGCGATCATGTCGCGGACGGTGAACACCTGTCCGCCGAGCATCAGTTGGTCGCCCACTCGGATGCTGTGGATGTCCACGGTGACGCCGATGGCGATGCGGTCGTTCATGCTGTCTCCGTCGGTGAGTGCCTCGATGAGGGGCGGCTGCCCCGTCGCCCTTCGGGCTGACCGGGCGGGCCGGTGAAACGCAGGACGGCCTCGGCGGTTAGCCGGAACAGGCGGTGCCCCGGATGGCGGACCGCGTGCTCGCCACTCCAGGACTCCGCTCCCGAACGTGGCCGGCCCCCGTCGCCGGAGCGCTCGCCGCATGCCAGGCAGGTGACGCAGAAGACCGGCTTCGGCAACTCCTCGTCCCACGCCGCGTGCAGCGGCCAGTCCGCCGCCTCGCATGTGCCCGTGCGCCGAAGGAGCGGGCGGTTGGCCTCCGCGACCCGGGGCGACAGCGCCTCGCTGACGGGAACGGGTTCAACGTCCTCCTCCCGCGCGGTCCACTCCCGCCCGCCGAGCGGTGGCCGCAGCCAGACCCGGCCGAACTCGTGGCCCATGACCCGTCCGATCGCCTTGCGCGGCACGTCACGAGCCATCGTGCCCACAGGTAGTCGGCCGGGTGGTGTCGCGTGAGGGGTGTAGCGGCTGTCCTGCATGTGCTCTGCTCCTAGGGCGTCTGCCGTCTCCCGGGGCCGTATCCTTGGGCAGGAACATACTGCTATTCGCGAAACGCAGCAAGGTCACCTTTTGGGTGACACGGGGCGTGAGTCGCCTACCGTGTAAGGCGGCCAGGGATGATCCCGGCAGGTGCACCGGAGAGGGCGGGAGCCGTGAGCAGCGACTGGGTCAGCACGTCGATGCCGTATCTCAGGCCGGGAGGCGACGGGCCCGGGGGTGCCTGGCGCGAGGAGGCGCGGGCCCGGGGGCGGCGCGGTGGCCAGCGGATCGTGCACGCCGGGGAGGTCGCCGCGCCGGAGGTCGTGGCCGGGCTGCTCGGGGTGGCGGAAGGAAGCCCCGTGGTCGTCCGCCGGAGGGTCATGTATGCCGACGAGGAGCCGGTCGAACTCACGGACGCCTACTTCCCGTTGCACATCGCCCGGGGAACGTCCCTCGCGGACCCCGCCAAGATCCCG
>NZ_RBAM01000100.1 GCF_003626645.1 Streptomyces klenkii
GCCAGGGGGTGGTGGGGGGGTGCGGGGGGCGGGCAAAGGGGGAGGAGAGGGGGGGGCGGGGGGGAGGGAGAAGCGGGGAGAAGGAGGCGCGAGCGGGGAGGGGAAGGGGGACGGCGGCGCGCACGGCGGAGCCGGGCGCGGGCGGAGCGGGAACGAGGGCGGCGGGGGCGCGGGCGCCGCGAACGGCGGGCGCGCGGAGGACGTTCCACGCCGGGAGCGCGCGCCACACGGCGAGCGCGGTGAGCACGGCAGCACGGCGAGCACGAGGAGGCACAGCGTGAGGACGACCGCACTGGGACCGCGCGAGCGCGCGGGCGCCCTGGCCGGGATGGCGGAGCGGGAGCTGGACGTGCTGGTGGTCGGCGGGGGCGTGGTCGGCGCGGGCACCGCGCTGGACGCCGCCACCCGCGGCCTGGCCACCGGGCTGGTCGAGGCCAGGGACTGGGCCTCGGGCACCTCCAGCCGCTCCAGCAAGCTGATCCACGGCGGCCTGCGCTACCTGGAGATGCTGGACTTCGGCCTCGTGCGGGAGGCGCTGAAGGAGCGCGGGCTGCTGCTGGAGCGGCTCGCGCCGCACCTCGTGCGCCCCGTGCCGTTCCTCTACCCCCTGCGCCACCGCGCCTGGGAGCGCTTCTACGCGGGCTCGGGCGTGGCGTTGTACGACGCGATGTCCCTCTCCTCGGGCCACGGCCGCGGGCTGCCCCGGCACCCGCACCTGAGCCGCCGTCAGGCGCTGCGAATCGCGCCCGCGCTGCGCAAGGACGCGCTGGTGGGGGCGTTGCAGTACTACGACGCGCAGGTGGACGACGCCCGCTTCGTGGCCACGCTGGTCCGCACCGCCGCCGGGTACGGGGCGCTGGTGGCCAACCGGGCGCGGGTGACGGAGTTCCTGCGCGAGGGCGAGCGGGTGGTCGGCGTCCGGGTGCGGGACCTGGAGGAGGACGGCTCCTACGAGATCCGCGCCCGCCAGGTGGTCAACGCCACGGGCGTGTGGACCGACGACACGCAGGCGATGATCGCCGAGCGCGGCCAGTTCCACGTGCGGGCCTCCAAGGGCATCCACCTCGTCGTCCCCAAGGACCGCATCCACTCCTCCACCGGCGTCATCCTGCGCACCGAGACCAGCGTGCTCTTCGTCATCCCCTGGGGCCGGCACTGGATCGTCGGCACCACCGACACGGCCTGGGACTTGGACAAGGCGCACCCGGCCGCCTCCAGCGCCGACATCGACTACCTGCTGGATCACGTCAACTCCGTGCTGGCCGTGCCCCTCACCCGCGACGACGTGGAGGGGGTGTACG
>NZ_RBAM01000102.1 GCF_003626645.1 Streptomyces klenkii
CGGAATCGGCCTGGCCACCCTCGTCCGCGACGGCCTCGGCTACATCCTCGCGAGCGACGACTACGGGCGGATGATCCGCCGCGCCAAAGCCGCAGCCGCCGTCCACCCCGAGGGCAGCCCCGCCGAACAGGAAGCGTTCGCTCTCGTGGCGACGCTGCGAGAGCAGCGGGACGCCGCAACCCGGCAGCGGGCCCGGGAGCCGAGGGCGATCGCGACCGGCGTCGGAACGGCCCTCGGCGTCGGGACGGTGGCCATCACCGTGACGGTCGGCGGAGTGGCGATGGGCGCGGTGACACTGCTGCCCGTCCCGATCATCGGGTACCTCGTGGGCCGCCGCGAGCAGCGCGCCAGGGACGCCGCGGAGAAGGCGTTCTCCATGGCCGCCGCGGCAGGCGACGGACAGGCCACGGCCGAGGGTGCCGCTGCGCTCGACGCGGCGCAGCCTGCGCTGGACGGCGGCACCCTGGGAGCGGCGTTCCGGGCGTGCGGGTTCTCCGGCGACATCACCGTGCTCGACGCCCCGCCCGCAGGGCCCGACGGCACAAGCGTCACGAAGTTCCGGCTGCCGCCCGGCGTCACGGTGTCGATGCTGCGGAGGAAGGACGAGCAGCTGGCCGGCGCGCTCGGCCGCGACCTGTCGATGATCGACATCACGAAGGAGGGCGCCGAGAACCTCGGCTCCCTGTGGATGACCGACCGCGACCCCTTCGAGGACCCCCGACCCTCCCCGCTCCTCAACCACCGCGGCCCCATCGACGCCTGGGGCGACGGCGTGCCCGTCGCCTGGTCCAAGCGCGGTATCGCCGTGCGCCTGGCCATCCGCAACAGCTCGTTCGTCGTCGCCGGCATGACCCGCTCCGGCAAGGGCGTCGGCGCCGCCAACCTCATCTCGGGCGCCGCCCTCGACCCGCGCATCAACCTGCGGATCGTCGCCGGGAAGGTCAACGGCGAATGGGACCCCTACGCCAAGGCGGGCGTGGCGGCCACCTACTTCAAGCCGGACTCGGCGCGGCTCCTCGCCCTGCTGCACGCACTGCTGGCCGACATGGACCGCCGCAACCGGGTCCTCGGCGAGCTGGGCAAGTCGAAGGTCACCCCGGACACCATCAAGAAGGTCGGCGGCATCGAGCTGCTGGTCATCGACGAGCTGGCCACCTACACCCGCACCGGGGCCTGCCCCGAGCGGGACGAGATCCTCGCCGCGCTCGCCAAGCTCTCCTCCGTCGCGGCCGGCGCCGGGATTCTCCTGGTGCTGATCACCCAGTACCCGGAGGTCGACGTCGTGCCGCAGGCC
>NZ_RBAM01000103.1 GCF_003626645.1 Streptomyces klenkii
GCCGCCCAGGCTGCTGAGGCCGCCGCCCGCGCCGCGGCCGAACGCCGCGAGCGGGAAGAGGCGGCACGGGCCGCTGAGGCCGAGGCCCTGGCCGCCCGGCGCCGGGCCGAGGAAACCGCCCGCGCGGCCGAGCTGGAGCGCCAGGCGGCCGAGGCCGCCGCGATGGCGCGGATGAGCCCGGCGGAATGGCAGGCCCACCGGGTCGCCGCGATGATCGCCGCCCGCGGCGAGCACGCCGTGACGCTGGAGGTCATCAAGGGCGAACTCGGCGTCTCCGAGGGCACCGCCGTCAACCGCCGGCAGCGCGCTCTGACGCTGCTCGCCTCCGGCGGCGTGCCCGCCCTCTCCCCGGGCGGACAGGCCGCCTGACCTGCTGAAAGACCGCTGGGAGGCCCGGCGGCCCACCCCGCACGAAAGGAACCCCGAAGCATGGCCGAGTACCTCATCGACGCGGCGCTGGCGCTGGCGGCGATCGCCGTCCTCCTGGCCACCCCGTTCCTGCTGAACCACTCCCGGGGCACGCACGACCACGGCACCGCCTGCTGGTGGTGCCACCCCCGCATCCCGCGGATGCGGCGCCGCTGACCGCCTCACCTGCGGATTCACGCAGCGTCCTGGCGCACACGGTCGCCCCCGGAAACCCCCGCCCCGGCCTGCCCAGGCCGGGGCGGGCGCGTTCCGGGGGCTGGCCGCGGCCGCCAGGCCGGACCCCAACCCCTAGTACAAGGAGGATTCCCGGTGAGCGGGAAGGACATCGCCACACGCGTGACGGCCGGTGTGCAGGCCCTGGGCCTGGCCGGTCAGCGTCAGGGATGGCAGGAGCAGCACCGCGCGTCGCTGCTGACGGACGCCCAGACCTACGACTACCTCGCCGACGCCCTGGAGGCGGACCTCAAGGGCCGTCCGGTCGAGGGGGACATGCCCTGGTCGGCGGCGCGGCGGGCGAAGAAGCGCGCCCGGCCGCTGCGGGAGGCCGCCCGCGCGATGCGCAAGGCCGCGAAGGCAGTGGGCGGCACGGTCGCCGCCTACGAGCAGAGCGCGCCGGAGAAGACGGCCGCGGACCGTGCCGCCAGGGCGGAGAGGAAGGAGCGCAAGAAGCAGCTGGCGCGGCAGGCGGCGGCCGGCGCTGCGGCCCGCTCGCTGGAGCGCCTCACGCCGCCCGCCGGCGGCGTGGAGCAGCCCCGGGCGACGGAGGAGCCGCGCACGCTCGGTGACTACTTCGGGCATCGGAAGGAGGCCTGAGCGCCGTGGAGATCGCGGGGATGTCGCCGAAGAAGGCGGCCTACTGGAA
>NZ_RBAM01000104.1 GCF_003626645.1 Streptomyces klenkii
AGGCTCGGGGCGCTGCCGCGCTTGGCCTTCTTCTGGATGTCCGCCCACTGGGCCTGGAGCCGCTCGACGTCGCGGGTCAGCTCCTCCTCGGTGGCGCCCTCGGCCGCGGTGCGCACGATGACGCCGGCGTCCTCGGGGACGATCTTCTTGAGGATCTGCTTCAGCCGGGCGCGCTCGGTGTCCGGCAGCTTGCGGCTGATGCCGGTCATCGAGCCCTCGGGCACGTAGACCAGGTAACGGCCGGGCAGCGAGATCTGGCTGGTGAGGCGGGCGCCCTTGTGGCCGATGGGATCCTTGGTGACCTGCACCAGCACGGCCTGGCCCGACTTCAGCGCGGACTCGATGCGGCGCGGGCCGCCGCCCATGCCCAGCGCCTCGAAGTTGACCTCGCCCGCGTACAGCACGGCGTTGCGGCCCTTGCCGATGTCGACGAAGGCGGCCTCCATCGAGGGCAGGACGTTCTGGACCTTGCCGAGGTAGACGTTGCCGACGTAGCTGGCGGACTGCTCCTTGTTCACGAAGTGCTCGACGAGGACGTCGTCCTCCAGCACCCCGATCTGCGTCCGGTCGCCGTGCTGGCGCACCACCATCACGCGCTCCACCGACTCGCGGCGGGCGAGGAACTCGGCCTCGGTGATGATCGGCGCGCGGCGCCGGCCCTGCTCGCGGCCCTCGCGGCGGCGCTGCTTCTTCGCCTCCAGGCGGGTGGAGCCCTTGATGGACTGCACGCCGTCGCTGCTCTCGACGCCCTCCAGCCGCTTGCGGCGCGGCTCGCGGACCTTGACGACGGTGCGCTCGGGGTCGTCCCCGCCGGCCTCGGCCGCGCCCTCCACGTCGCCGCTGCGGCGGCGGCGCCTGCGGCGGCGGCGCGAGGAGCCGGCGCCCTCGGCCTCGTCGGTGTCGGCGGCCTCGGCCTCCTCCTCGGCCGTGAGGCTCTCGGGCTCCTCCTCGGCCGGGCCCTCCTCGCGGTCCTCGCCCCCGGCCTCGGCGGCGGCCTCGGCGGCGCGCTCGGCGGTCTCGCCGCGGCGGCGCCTGCGCCCGCCCCGGCGGCGCCTGCGGGCGGGACGCCCGGCCTGCGCCTCGTCGTCCTCCTCCAGCTCCTCGGCGCCCTCCTCGGCCGCGGCCTCGCCGGCGACGGCGAACTCCTCGGCCTCCGCGAGCTCCTCGTCATCCTCCTCGTCGGGCTCCGGAACGGCCGCGGTGGAGCGCTGCGCCTCCTCGGCGGCGCGCTGCGGGGTCTGGAACATCGGGGCCTGGAAGACCGGCGCCCGGAAGACGGTGGCCACGGGGA
>NZ_RBAM01000105.1 GCF_003626645.1 Streptomyces klenkii
TACTTCCGAGAGGAATTCGTCTCCGGGGCGGTGAACGACGCCTTCCATCGGGGCGATGTCCCCCAGGATCAGCGGACCTTCGTGACGGATGGCGCCAGGGTTCAGACGACCGAGAGCTTTGAGGACGGCATCGACAGCGTTCGCGGTGCGGGCTGATCCGCGCGGCATGACGGATGGGCCCAGGCCCGAGGACAGGGGAAGCATCGTGAGGAGAGGTCCGGCCGCACTGCTGCTCGCCGCCGTACTGGCGGCGAGCACGGCCTGTTCCCTCGGCTCGGCGGAGCCGACCAGGGAGTACGCCATCCCCAATCCGCTGTGCGGCGTCGAACTGCCGGAGCGGCTGTACGAGCCCCTCTACCCTCCGGGCGGGGCGGTGGAGATCGCCCTGGACTTCGATGACGGCCCGACTGCGGAGTACGTGGACCCTGTCGGGGAGTGCCTGGTGAACGTGGACGGCTCCTCGGCCGTCTACGTGTTCGCCCATCCGACGCTGACGGGCGACCGGTGGGAGGGGTTCGGGCCGTTCCTCCGGGTCATGCCGGAGCACCGCGGCATGAGCGGAGCGGACACCTTCACCAGCGGTACGCGGGAGGTGGCCGTGTGGCCCGATCTCGTCGCCGTGCGCATTCCTTGTGCGGCCTCGCCCGACTCCGGCCTCGCGAGCGTCAACCTCGCGATCCGCCTCGACTGGGCCGAGGACGGCCCCGACCGGCGGGAGGAGCTGCGGGAGTTGATCGGGCCCTACGCGGACGCGTACCTCGCGCGGCTCGCTCCCGGGACGTGTGAAGCGGCCTGAGCGGAAGTGGATCTCAGCGGGTCAGCTGTTCGATGCGGTCCTTGGCCAGGGTGGTGGCGATCGTCGTGCGGTGGGGCTGGCCCTTGGCGAAGGCTTCGGCGAACTTCTTGGCCTGGTCGTACTCGACCTTGCCGGGCATGGGGGGCTCGTTGGGGTCGACGTCCACGTCGACGAGGGCGGGGCCCTTGTGGGAGAGGGCCTGCTTGACGGCGCGGGCGACGTCCTTGCCCTTGGTGACCTTGGTGCCCAGGGCGCCGCACGCGCGGGCCCAGGCGGCGAAGTCGGGGACGGGGTCGCGGTAGGTGACGCCGTGCTCGGGGTAGCCGAGGACCATCTGCTCCCACTTGATCTCACCGAGGGTGTTGTTGTTGCTGACCACGACGGTGATCGGGAGCCGGGCGTGGACGGCGGTGAGGAACTCGGCCATCAGCATGCCGAAGCCGCCGTCCCCGACGTAGGCGATGACCTGGCGGCCGGGGTAGGCGTGCTGCAG
>NZ_RBAM01000106.1 GCF_003626645.1 Streptomyces klenkii
GGACGGCAGGTCTGGGCCGCGGTCGTCGCCCGGGACGGCAGGCAGCTCTCGGCCACCGCCCTCCAGCGCGCCGCGTTCGACGAGGCCGAATCCCTGCGCACGCACGAGCCCCGGCTGCGGCAGGTCCTGCGCGACATCGCCGAGGCCGAGACGATCGACGCTCTCGCCCGCCTGCTCGGCCCCACCGCCGCGCGCCGCCTGTCCACCGCCCCCGCCTGGCCCGCCCTGCACGCCCAGCTCCTCCGGCTCGCCGACGCCGGCATCGACACCGACCGCCTGCTCCGCCGCACCTACCACGCACCCGGCGCGACACCGGCGAACGACCCCGCCGCCGTCCTGCACGCCCGCAACCGCCGCGCCCTCGACCCCGACGAAGGCGGCAGCCCCACGCCGTTCGTCCGCCGCCCGGACGCTCCCCGCCCCGCGACGGCCGCCACCTACGAAACGGCCCCCGCCGCCGGGTCCGACATCCTGACCGCGCTCGGCCTGCGCCTCCCCTCCGCCGGCTCCCCCGACTCCCCAGACTCCGACGACGACCGCCGCGTCTACGCCCGCGCCCTCGCGCGCCAGCTTGCGGAACGCGCCACCGCCCTCGCCGAACAGGCCCGCCACGCGGAGTGGGCCACGGCCTACGGCCCCGACCACGAACGCGTCGCCGCAGCCGCCGCCTACCGCGACCTCGCCGACTACCGGGGCGCCGACGCCACCGGCCCCGCGCCGCCGCCCGAGCACAGCCACCACCGCGCCCTGTGGCGCGCCGCCCAACTCCCCGCCGACGACGCGGCCCTGCTCTCCGGGGCAACGACCTGGCTCGGCGCCCGGCCAGCCCCGGAGCACCGCCTTCGCCCGCTGTGGGACGAAGCCGCCCGCGCGATCGCCACCTACCGCCGCCTCTGGAACCACGGCGCGGAGCACGACGCCCTCGGCCCCTCCCCCGCCGAACCCGTCCAGGCCGCCGACCACGCCACCGCCCGCCGGGCCGTCGCCCGCTGGCGCCGGGCCACCGCCGGAAGCCACCGCCCCGAGCCCGTCACCGCCCACGCCCACGCGGCGGCCGACCGCCGGCTCGCCGCCCAACGCGCCGCGGCCCGCGCGGCTCAGGAAGCGCAGGACCTCACCAACCGCGCCGCCGTGGCGGCAGCGGCGGCCTCACCCCGCGCCGCCGAACTGGCCCAACGCGCGGCCCAGGCACGGCTCCACGCCGAGGAGGCCGCCGGGGAACGGGAGGCCGCCCGCCGACGCCTTGAACGGTCGGCCCCCGACCTGCTCCCCTCCCGCACCGACGCCC
>NZ_RBAM01000107.1 GCF_003626645.1 Streptomyces klenkii
TATCTGCCGGTTCTCGACGGCCGACACCAACCGCTCATTAGCGAGGGTGAGTTCCCGGAGACCGCCCCGCATATCCCGGCCCACCGCCGAGTGAGGCGCGGCCTTGATCAGGAGACGTTCCCGGTAATCCTCGCTCCACGTATCGACGTAGGATTCCCACAGCGCCACGTCGGCGAAGAACGCCGTCACGTCGTAGCGCTCCAAGGCGTTCCTGACCGCCTCGTCCACCGCTTGGCGGTCCACCTCCCAGCCGTCCCCGGCCGGGCCTTCTGGGCGCTCCCAGATACCCAGCGGAGCGATGAAACGATCCCGAACGCGCACGGCGACGAGGGCGGTTGCGTCATCGCGCCGTCCGCCGTCAAATCCGAGGGTGATTTCGTCGCCCTCGTTCAGCTCGTCGTCAACGGCGCACGTGTCCCAGTCTTCCGGCGCAATGAGCTGATCCTCTGCCGTGACCAACTGATTGAAGAACATTCGCTGCGACTGCGAGCGCGGCATATGGCCGCTGTAGATCGTGGAAATGATCCAATCGACGTCAAGCCAGGTGGCGTCACCCCGAGCCGCGAGGATGCCCGCGCGGAGCTGGTCAGGGTCGCCCATGTCGATCGGCGGAGACTCGACGGAGTCGTAATAGATGCCACTGTCCCGGGCCTTGCCCTCGCTGATCTTCGACCACGAATGCCACGACCGTTCAGCCACCGAATCCTCACCCGGGAGCGGGGCGTTTGTGATCTCCATTGTCCGGGCCCCGCCGCCGCGGCTCTTAGCGACGTTTCCGGCAATGGTCATCGCCATGTCGTGACCCGCATTCGCCTGCACCCAATGGTGCGTCTCATTCATGATGACGAAACTGCTGCGGCCACCTTCCAACGAACGCGGGGACGAGGTAACCGCCTCGATCACCCCGCCCGATGCGGAATAGATGACCTCCTTCCCGAGGTCAACCCCGTACCGGTCTATGAGCTTCGGAGAGCACATCGGGCCGAAAAGCCGCATGGTGTTGCGCGTCTGATCCCGGCTAACCGCCGCGACTTGGACCCACGGCGCTTGATGCGGTACGGCGATCGGAGTTCCGTCCGCGCGCCAGCCCCCGAAACGGCACGGGCCGACGAATTCGGCCAAAGCGAGCGACGCAAGGAATGGGTCCTTACCGTGGACCCCAGCCCTTGAGGCGTCGAATCGTCCCCTGTCGGTAACGGAAAACGCCTCGCTCGTCAATCTCGTACCAGCGCAGAAGTATGCGGACTTGCTCATCCGTGTATTCCCAGCGTTGTCCGGCTTTGGGGC
>NZ_RBAM01000108.1 GCF_003626645.1 Streptomyces klenkii
GCGCCGTCCACCGGCTTGATCACCAGCCGGTCCAGCTGGTCGAGCACGGCCTCCAGCTGCCCGGGGTCCTCCAGGCGGTAGGTCTCGACGTTCGGCAGCAGCGGCTCCTCGCCCAGGTAGTAGCGGATGAGGTCGGGCACGTAGGTGTAGAGCAGCTTGTCGTCCGCGATGCCGTTGCCCACCGCGTTGGCCAGCGTGACGTGCCCGGCGCGGGCCGCCGTCATGATGCCGGGGCAGCCGATCACCGAATCGGGCCGGAAGTGCAGCGGGTCGAGGAACTCGTCGTCGATGCGGCGGTAGACCACGTGCACCGGCACCTCCCCGCGCGTGGTCCGCATCCGCACCCGGGTGCCCGAGCACACCAGGTCCCGGCCCTCCACCAGCTGCACGCCCATCAGCCGTGCCAGCAGGGCGTGTTCGAAGTAGGCCGCGTTGTGCACGCCGGGGCTGAGCACCACGACCACCGGGTCGTCCGTGCCCTCGGGGGCCGCGGCCCGCAGCGCGGCCAGCAGCCGCTGCGGGTACTCGTCCACCGGCCGCACCGGCGCCTCCGCGAACAGCGAGGGGAAGACCCTGGTCATCGCCCGCCGGTTCTCGATCACATACGAAACCCCCGAGGGGATGCGGACGTTGTCCTCCAGCACCCGGAAGCCGCCGTCCACGTCCCGCACCAGGTCCACGCCCGCGACGTGGATGCGCACCCCGTTGGGCGGCTCCACGCCGTGCGCCGCGCGGTGGTAGTGCGGCGAGGAGTGCAGCAGCCGGTAGGGCACCACGCCGTCCTCGAAGACCTGGCAACGGCCGTACGCGTCGCCCAGGTACGCCTCCAGCGCCCGCACGCGCTGGCGCACGCCCCGCGTGAGGGTGTCCCACTCCGCCGCGTCCAGGATGCGCGGCACGAGGTCGAGCGGGAACGGCCGCTCCTCCCCGGCGTGCGCGTAGGTCACGCCCCGGTCGGTGAACGACCGCGCCATCTGCTCCGCCCGGAAGGCGAGATCCGACGCGTCGAGCGGCTGGAGGGCGGCGAAGACCGGCTCATAGGCCGCCCGCACGACTCCGGGCCGTTCGAACATCTCATCCCACGCGTCCGCGAGTGCATACGAGTCGAAAACGTCCGCCATGACGTGACGGTAGGCGACGGGCGTTTCACGGCCGTGTCCACGATGCTTCCGGAAACGGGCCGCGCGTCCCGGCTGTCGCCGGGAACGTGACCACCGTTTCCCGTCGCCCGGCCGCGCCGACGCGGCGTCTCGGTGCCCTCCCGGGCCTTCCCCGCATCGTGC
>NZ_RBAM01000109.1 GCF_003626645.1 Streptomyces klenkii
GGCAGCGCCCTTGGGCGGTGATCGTGTCGGGGTCCGGGCCCTGGTTGGACCGGACCCCCTCGCGTTGCGGGTTAGTCGTCGTCGGTGAGGTCGTTGATGGCACCGCAGTTCCAGCATTCGAAGTCGGGCGGCAGCCGGAACTTCTCGCGCCAGAACGACGCGACGCGCTTTCCCCAGACGAAGCACGTCGCCCAGCAGCGCCAGCACTCGTACTCGAACTCCATGTCCCTCAGGATGCCCGCGCCCCGGCGGGCGGGATGCGGATACCTGAGAACTGGCTGCGGCCGGCGTGCTGGCCTTTCTGCCGCGGGGGTTATTCGGTCCAGCCGACCGGGGCGTATGCGCCGTGGTCGACCTGGAGCAGGCGGCCGTCGTTGACGAGCTTGGAGAGGCAGTTGCGGATGGTGCCGTACTTCGCGTCGACTGCTGCGCGGATCTCCTTGGTCGTCATGGGGCGGGTGACGGCGGCCAGGATCTGGTCGGCGACGGTGGCGGCCGCGGGGCTGAACAGCGGCGGCAGCGCCGCCTCCTCGGCGGGGGCCGGGGTGCCGGGAGCCCACTCGTCGCCGAGGTCGTGGTCGGCGGCGGTGTCGTCCCAGTCCTCGTAGAGGGGGCCCAGGGCAGTGATCTCCCGGTCGGTGAGCGTGTTCACGCCGCCGCCCTCCGGGAAGATCTCGCCCAGGCCGTGGCCGGTGCCGTCCTTGGGCAGGTGGACATACAGCGCGCGCATCATGCGGGGCGCGGCGCCGCCGGTGAGGACGTGGCCCATGCCGGAGGTCGACGCACCGCGGGCGGGGGCCTTGGTGAGCCCGTTCATGCGGTCCGCCAGGGTCAGGCCGCCGCCGATGACGGTGGGGATCGTGGCCAGGGAGACGCCCTCGGGCAGCATGCCCTCGGTGGCCTGGCGGTCGGAGATACCGGAGACGGTGCGCAGCATGATGCCGGTGCCGGAGCGGGTCTGCTCCCGCAGGGAGCGGTCGCCGCCGATGCGGGTGAGGTCGAGGGTCTGGCCGGCGAAGAGGACGCCCACGCCGTACTTGCGGCCGCGTTCGGCGATGAAGACGGCGTTGCGGGCGATCTCCTGGCCCTCTTCGGAGTCGTCGCACAGGCCGTTGAACTCGTCGAGGTTCAGGACCAGGAGCGGGTAGGGGGAGGTGGGGGAGAAGTCGTGCCCGACCGCGGCGTTGATCTCGCCGCGGATGGTCATCAGCGCGACGGCGGCGCGGGTGGCGCGTGCGGCGTAGGCGCGGCCGGAGCCCTGCCGGTCGATGTAG
>NZ_RBAM01000110.1 GCF_003626645.1 Streptomyces klenkii
ACGGCCGCATAACAAACCCCTGATGTCGCCTCTGACCTGGGGTTTCGTGTTGACGGGTGGCTCGATAGGTAGTAATGTTGTCCTTGTGGGAACGGGGAAGGCACCCCCGCCCGGACCGGCAAACCAAGTCCGATCACCAACGAACAGAAAGCGACTCATGACGAACCGAATACTCGGGGCCGTAGTCATCCCCGCCGACGCCAACCGCCTGATCACGCTCGACGCGATCCCGGCCCCCTCGGCGTCCGCCGAGTGGCTGCGCGGCAAGGTCGGCGGCCCGCTGGAACTGCTCCGGCTCTCCGGCGAGCGGGACATGTGGCTCCACGGTGAGGGCAAGATCGCCAATCTTCCGGTCAACATGGGCGCCACCGGCCTTGCGCTCCTCAACGGCATAGCCGACGTGATCCACGGTGACGTCGTGCTCACCGGCCACGACGGGCCCGAAACGGTCGGGATGACCGGGTTGCAGATCCAGCGCACGCACGCGGAGCTGACCCTCCCCTTCCGGGTCCTCTTCCTCTAACGGCCCCACGCCGGGCCCGGGGGCGGGCGGGTACCCCGCCCCCGGGCCCGGCCCCGACCAGCCAAGCCCAGATCACCAAGGAGCAGCCAACCGATGGCAGCCAACCCCAACCCCATGTTCGTGTTCGTCACCACGGCCGGGCCGGATCTCGACGAGCGCGCCGCGACCGCCGCCGCTCACGCCCGGCTGTCCGAGCTGGCCGACCGGAGCGACGACAGCGCCCCGCACGCCCCCGCCGTCAGCGCCGCCGACTGGCGCCAGGCGTGGCAGGCACTCAGCGACGCCACCCGGCGCACGGAGTTCACGTTCACCACGCCCGACATGATCGAGTGCCAGGGCGCCATGTATGAACTCGGGATGCTCACCGACGAGCACGAGCCCGTTTTCCCCGACCCGGAGGCGTTCGGCGTCACCGCACGCCCGAAGGACCCCCGGCGGCTGAGCGGCATTGAGGCCACCGCCGCCGACGCCCTGCTCACCCCCGCCGAGCGCGCGTTCCTCGCCGCCTACCGCGCCGCCCTGACCACCGACCAGGGCGAGCCCGGCATCTCGGCCTCCGTGCCCGGCATCCCGGCCTACGTGTTCGACAGCCCCATGATCGGCTGGCACGTCAGCCCCCGCCAGATCGAGGCCGCGCTGAACGCCTACCACGGCGCCGACGAGAAGGACCGCGAAGCCGCCTGGTCCTACCCCTGGTGGGACCAGTGGATCGCCTTCCTGCGGAGGGCGAAGGACCGCAACGGCT
>NZ_RBAM01000111.1 GCF_003626645.1 Streptomyces klenkii
AAGGCGCTCAAGCCCATGAAGGCCGACCCCGAACGACTCGCACGCGGCCGAGGGAAAGCCGCTGCCGCCACACCCGAGCAGCTGCGGCAGATGGCCGCCGCCGTCCCCGACAGCCTCACCGGCCTCCGCGACCACGCCCTCTGGCTCCTCGCGTTCGCCGTAGCCGGCCGCTCCGCCGAGGTGTCCGCCCTCCGCGGCGACGGCATCGTCCACGTCTCCCAAGGGCTCGAAGTCCGCGTGCCGTCAGTGAAGGGCCGCCCGGCCCGCGACGTGGTCGTCGGCTACGGCAAGAGCCCTGACACCTGCCCCGTCCGCGCCTGGCTGACCTGGTGTTCCGCAGCCGGAATCGTCACGGGCCCCGCGTTCGTCCCCATCGACCGGTGGGGCAACATCGGCGACCACGCCCTCTCCCCAGCCGCCTGCCGCGAGATCATCGCCCGCAACGCCGAGCGAGCCGGCGTCGCCGTTCGGTTGACCGGGCACAGCATGCGGGCCGGGTTCATCACCACCAGCCGCGTGGCCGGGAAACGTGAGGAGAAGATCCGCGCCCAGTCCGGCCACGCCGACAACTCCCCAGTCTTCTGGGGCTACATCCGCGACGCCGACAAGTGGACCGACGCCGCATCGGAGGACATCGGCCTGTGACGCAGAGAGCCCCCGCCGCGTGATGCGGCGGGGGCTCGGGGGGTTGTCCCCTCCCTGGTGCGGCGACGGTACTCCCGCCCAGCCGCCGCGGGAAGGGGCTACGCGGCGATTCCGGCCCGCCCGGCGAGGGGCAGTTTCATCGCCTCCTGGCGGCCGTAGCGGGCGCCGCAGGTGGCGCAGGTGGCGCCCGGGGTGGAGACGGTGACCCACAGCACGGCCCGGCAGTGGCAGCGCACCGCGACGTGCCGCTCGCCTCTCTCCCCGGTCGCCGGGGCGTAGGTCTGCCGGTAGAGGCGGCTGATCGCGTGGAGGCTGTCGCCGACGCCCTCGTGCATGCCACACGCCCAGTCCAGGCGCCACCGCAGCCAGCGGCACAGGGTAGTGACGCGCTGGTCGTCCCCGGCGGGCCAGTCGGGGTGTTCGTGGCCGCCGGCGTCGGCCCAGTCGCGGACGCAGGACACCAGGGCGGCGGTGACGCCGCTGCGGAGTCCGTCGGTGAGGTCGGCGCGGGTGAGGGAGGCGGGCGGGCGGGAGCCTGTGGTGCCGTGGAGGCTGCTGACGTACCAGCCGCCGGCCGGTGCGGGGGCGAGGGTGTCTTCCAGTTGCCGGTAGAGGCGG
>NZ_RBAM01000112.1 GCF_003626645.1 Streptomyces klenkii
CCGCCTCCACCCTTCTCTACCTGAAGGCCGCGGGCCCGGTGATCCGGGTCTTCGACGCCT
Organism: Streptomyces klenkii; assembly: GCF_003626645.1. Lineage (GTDB taxonomy): Bacteria > Actinomycetota > Actinomycetes > Streptomycetales > Streptomycetaceae > Streptomyces > Streptomyces klenkii. The sequence goes on from NZ_RBAM01000112.1 coordinate 61, forward strand.
CCGCGAACCGGCTGCTGCGCCGCCTCGGGATCGAGCCGCTGGAGGAGCTGCACCACGGCGCGACGCTGGAGGAGCTGGGGCACCTGATCGGGGATTCCCACGAGCGCGGGCAGCTCCCGCACGCCACGGCCGAGCTGCTGGACCACGCCCTGGGGTTCTCGGAGCGGACGCTGGCCGAGGTGATGGTGCCGCGGGTGGACGTGGCCTCGGTGCGGGCCTCGGAGCCGGCCTCCGAGGTGGTCGGCCTGATCAGCACCTACGGGCATTCGCACTACCTGGTGATCGGGGACCGCGTGGACGACATCGTCGGCGTGGTCGGGGTCCGGGAGCTGATGCGGGTGGCGCCGGAACGTGTCACCCGGCGCACGGCGGGGGCGCTCGCGCGCCGTCCGCTGCTGCTGCCCGACACCCTGCCGCTGCCGGGGGCGGTGGAGCAGATGCAGGCCGCGGACGAGGAGTTCGCGGTGGTGCTGGACGAGTACGGCGGCCTGGCCGGGATCGTGACCCTGGAGGACATCGCCGAGGAGCTGGTGGGCGAGATCGCCGACGAGAGCGACCTGGTCGTGGAGTGGGCGGTGCGCGACGGCGGGGGCTGGCTGCTGGACGCCGGCCGCCGGGTGGACGAGGTCGCGCAGGCCACGGGCGTTCCGCTGCCGGAGGACGACGCGTTCGAGACGGTGGCGGGCCTGGTGATCGACCGGGCCGGGCGTTTTCCGCAGGCCGGGGACGTGATCGAGGTGGATCTGGGCGAGGGCGCGGTGGCGCGTCTTGAGGTGCTCTCGCTGGACCGGCGGGTGCCGGCGCGGATCCGTCTGGCAACGGCGACGGCAACGGCCGCGGCGGGCGCGGGCGCGCGGGTGAGCGCGCCGGCGCAGCGCGGCGCGGAGGCCCCGGCGGCCGGGGAGCCGGTGCGCGAGCGCATGATCCCCGCCCCGGAGGCGCGCGCGGGGGCGCGCGAGCAGCAGGTGCGCGAGCGTGAGGGGCAGCCCTCGTGAGCCCGCAGGCGGCGATTCTGGTGACGGCCGGGCTGCTGGTGGGCAGCGGCTTCTTCGTGGCGGCGGAGTTCGCACTGGTCGCGGCGAAGCGGCACCGGATGGAGCAGGCGGTGGCCGAGGGCGCGCGGGGCGCAAAGGCGGCGCTCGCCGGGATGCACGAGCTGTCGCTGATGCTGGCGGGCTCGCAGCTGGGCATCACCGCG
>NZ_RBAM01000113.1 GCF_003626645.1 Streptomyces klenkii
GCCACGGGTGCCCCGCTGGACGGCAAGCCCCGGACGGACGCGACCTGGACCCACCGGGGAACCAGGACCCTGCACAAGCGGGCCGTCCGCCGTTGGTCCCACCTGACCCGCCTGGAGCGGATGGGCGCCCGCTGGGCCGTCACCGCGGGCACGGGCGGCACCATCTACGCCTACACCCAGGACCCCACTGCGACGCTGGCCTGCCTGGAGGCCGGCGGCCTGTCCACGGCCTCGGTCGCGTCGGCCTGGCTGGCGTTCCAGGGCGCTGACGGCGTCCTGACGTGGCGCCACCGGCAGGAGTGGGTGTGGCCGCTGCACGTCGTGCTGCGGCGCCTCCTGGAGCTGCCGGAGGGCACCCGGCCCGGCAGCTACCTGCACGTCCCGGGCAACTTCACCGAGATCAGCGGCGAGGTCATCAAGGTGACCGTGCCGGCCGACTGGACCGGCGCGGAGGGCGGGAAGCTGGCCGTCCAGCGCGCCATCACGGAGAAGCTGGCCCTCCAGGACGTGAAGTTCAACTGGCACATGGAGGGCCGCAACCACCACGTCATCGTCTCCCAGTCGCCCAGGCCGCCGTCGAAGACGCTGTTCTCCGACCCGGATGTGCGGGCCAAGGTCGCGAAGGCGCCCGAGTCCGCGCCGGTCATCGGCCTGTCCCACCGGGGCACGGTCGTCTCGGTTGACCTGGACGCTGAATCCCCTCACGTCCTGGTGTCCGCGTCGACTGGTGGCGGTAAGTCGGTCATCCTCCGCGCGATTTTCGCTCAGCTTCTCCACCACGGCGCAATCGGATTCGTCCTCGACGTGAAGCGGCATTCCCATAAATGGGTACGCCGGGTGCCCGGGGTCACGTACTGCCGCGACGTAGAGGATCTGCACGAGGCTTTGGTGTGGCTCGGTGAAGAGGGAATGCGCCGCAATCACATCGTGGATGACTGGGAGGAGGACGGAGATCCCCCGGTCGGGCCGCGCGTCGCGATTCTGCTGGAAGAGGTCAACGCGACCATCAAGAAGCTGAAGCGCTATTGGATGCGCACTCGCGAGGAAAAGAAGGGCGACCCCAAGGAATCCCCCGCTATTGACGCGCTGGCGGACATCCTGTTCATGGGCCGCGCCGTGAAAATGCATGTGTTGGCGGTCGGCCAGAGCATCACCGCGAATTCGATCGGTGGCCCCGAGATGCGGGAGAACTTCGCAACCCGTATTCTCGCCCGCTACACGCGGAATGCGTGGAACATGCTCGTTCCCGAAGTCCAG
>NZ_RBAM01000114.1 GCF_003626645.1 Streptomyces klenkii
CTCTTTCCCTCCCCGCCGCTCTTCCGTTCTGTCCTCGCGGACCACCTGCCACGGCTGGAGGCTGCTGCTGTTCATCCCGTCTCACCCCCCCTTCGCATATGCCAGACGATACGCCAGCGGTCATGCCGCGAACAGGCATCACCCGACGCGGTGTCAGCTACCGCACAGCGCTGGGCCGTTCGGGTGGGCCCCGGGCCGCCCTGCGCCGTGTCGCCGCCCCCCGGCGGCCCGGCTCGCCTTCAGTGGCGCTGAGAAATGTGATCAGCGTGTGATCAGCGCGCCGGTGGAGCCGGAGGTACGGAATGACGGCCATCCCCTGGAGAACGGGCCCGCGGTCCGCCCGCCGCGCCGCGGCGTGCGCCCTGGGCGCCCTCCTCCTTTTCCCGCCGCTCGCGGCCTGCACCGGCGGCGAGGAGCGCGGCACCGGCCAGAACGCCGCCGCGCAGTCCCTCGCGCTGGCCCGCCGCGGCCAGCTGAAGAGCGGCGGCTCCGCGACCTGGGGCGTCGACCGGCTGCCCGCCACCCTCAACGCCTACCAGTTCGAGGCCGACGAGGTCACCGACCAGGTCGCCGCGGCCGTTCTGCCGATGCTGTTCACCGTGGACGCCCAGGGCCGCCCGCAGCTGAACCCCGACTACCTGCGCTCCGCCGAGGTCACCGGGCGCGAGCCGAAGCAGACGGTCGTCTACACCCTGCACCCCGACGCCGAGTGGAGCGACGGAACGGCCCTGGGCGCCGCCGACTTCGTCTCCCAGTGGAAGGCGCTCAACGGCGAGGACAAGGACTTCTGGTCCGCGCGCAACGCCGGCTACGACCGCGTCGAGAACGTCACCGAGGGCCCCGGCCGCGACCAGGTCGAGGTCACCTTCGCCAAGCCCTACGCCGACTGGAAGTCCCTCTTCAGCCCCCTCTACCCGCGCTCCGTCACCGGGGACGCCGACCGTTTCAACGAGGGCGCCCGCACCGAACTCCCCGCCTCGGCAGGGCCGTTCGAGCTGAAGAAGCGGGATCAGAAGGCCGGGACCCTCACCCTGGCGCGCAACGACTCCTGGTGGGGCGACCCCGCCCTGCTCGACCAGCTGGTGCTGGCCGCCGTGCCCCCCTCCCGGCGCCGGGAGGCCCTGCTGGAGGGCCGTCTCGACATCGCCGAGGTGGCCCCCGCCGACGCCGACCGCATCACCGCCGCGGCCGGGGCCCCGGCCGCCCCCGCCCGCCGTGAGGAGAACCGCGACGACGCCGCGGGCGGGGACGGCAC
>NZ_RBAM01000115.1 GCF_003626645.1 Streptomyces klenkii
CCGCAGCCGGTCGACACCGACGCGATCCGCCAGGCACTGGAAGACGACGATCCGGTGCGCGCCACGCTCGCCGCCATGGTCGCCTTCCACGCACTGACGGTCACCGACCTGCGGCGCCTGCGGCACACCGACATCCACGACGGACGCATCCACCTCGACAAACGGGTCATTCTGCTCGCCGAACCCGTACGAACCCGGCTCGCCGCCTACCTCGACCTGCGCGCCCGCCGCTGGGCCAGGACGGCCAACCCGCACCTGTTCATCAACTGGCAGACCGCCACACACACCGGCCCGACCAGCAACGTCTGGGCGACCAAGACCCTCGGCATCTCCGCTCGCGCCCTCCGCGCAGACCGCATCCTCGATGAAGGGCTCGCCACTGGTGACCTGCGCCGTCTGTGCGACCTGTTCGGGCTCTCCATCACAGCCGCGCAACGCTACCTGGCCGCCCTCGACCCGCCGGGCCTCGACCAGGGTCTGAGCTGATATGGAACAGCCCAAGAGCTCTGCAGTCGCTACTTTGCCGCTGGGGTCAGGAGTAGGAACCAGGCCCAGAACCCTGGGTTGCCGAACCTGGGGGCTGATCAGGCCGAAATCGGGGTGTTCGGGGCTGAGTTCATGGGCCCGGACCCTTCGGAATTCGTGAACTCGCGGAGGATCGCGTGCTCGTCGGCCTCGACCAGCACGGGCAGGTGGTCGGAGGCGGCCAGTGTGCGGGGGGTGCGCACGGTCTGGTGGGTTCGCAGGGCGGGCAGCAGGTGGCGGGTGACCCGCTGGGTGTCGATTCTCCGGGGGCCCCAGGGGTCGGGCATGTGCCCGCAGGATGCTTCCCACGGGGCGTCGAGGGCGGCGGCGGTGTCGGTCAGCAGCCCGCGCCAGCGCAGCAGTTCGGTGGGGTCGCGGTCGGCGCGCGGGCCTTCCGGGCCGATGGGCCATACGCACTGGTAGGGGAGGTAGTCGTGGTCCTGGCCGGTGTAGGGGTCCTCGTCGTAGTACGTGCCGTCCGCGCGCCGGTCGGCGGATATGTTGTTCCAGTCGGACCCGGCCCAGCCGAGCTGGCCGTCGTGGAAGAGTGAACGGACCCGCAGAGCTTCGTCGAACCGCCGCCGGGGCCGGAAAGGGTCCCCGTGGAAGGAGACCGTCCGCATCGGCCTCGCAGCGCCGATGTCCAGATCGGCGCAGGCCAGGCCGTGCCAGGACTCGGCGCCGCCGTGAATGGGCCGCCAGTCCACCACCGTGATGCCC
>NZ_RBAM01000116.1 GCF_003626645.1 Streptomyces klenkii
AATCGGGGGGCCGGTTAGATAGGTAGGGGTCTCGCGGCGCCTTGTCGCAGGTCAGAGGGCATTTGGCCCCTACCGATGTGTACCCCGACTCACTGACAAAATCAGTGTCTCAACAGTAGTGCGCGGCGGGCGGGGCGCGAGGTCGCGCTGGGCCGGTCGCGGCCGGCGTGTGTCACGGTTTCTTAAAGCCTCGCTGCCCGCTGTCGAAAATCGGGCCTCTGAGCGGCCTTTTATGGTGACAGCATTTTCCACCTGCTTGTTCACGCGCGCCATGCTGCGGGTGCGCGTGGACCGGGAGGCGCACCGTGGATTCTGCCGACCGCTCACCACACCGCCCGCCAAATGATCAACCGGAGACGCATCAACCAGCCGAATCCGAGCAAGAAAACGCGCCTGAGAGTCGATCAACTTTCTTCCCCTCCGGGGCGGGTTGGCGTTACCATCAGAGAAGCAAGCGCGGCGATCGGAAGTATTCCGGCCGCGCGATCCCGATAGGTGGCGCCGAAGGTGAGCGGCTGCGCGGCGAGTTGGCCGCCGTTGTCCGGGACCTTCTCACATGGGCCAGTACCGCTCAGAATTCGGCCGCTGACGACTCGCCCGGTGAAAGCGAGGAAAGGCCAGCAGCATGACCATTCCGCACGCCAATCCACCCGCCCTCTCTTTGGCGGGACGCACGCCGTCCGGCGTTCTGTCTCCGGTGCGAGGTGGCGTTTCCGGTCCCTCGGGGCTGTCCGATCTCGCGGTGTCCCCGTTCGCCATGCCGACCGCTCTCCTGCGCGGTGAGGTGCGGGTCGCGTGGCTGGGGCGCACGTCCACGGAGGATCAGCAGGACCCCCGGCAATCCCTCATGCGGCAGTTGGGCCGCTGCAAAGAGACGCTGCCGGAAGCGTGGGCGATCGTGGCCCACTTCTACGACGTGGAGTCCGGCCGCATGGAACTCGACGCCCGGGGCCACGGGGCGAACTACGAGCGGTTCGACATTCCCATCGCCCGGGACGGCGGGATTGCCGATCTGCTCGCGGAATGCGGCCACCCCAACCGGCGTTTCGACGTGGTGATCTGCGAGAGCACGTCCCGAGTCGCCCGCCGCATGTTCGAAAACCTCTCCGTTGAGAGGGAGTTGGAGCGCTCCGGGGTCCCGCTCTTCGCGTGGAACGAGCCGATCAAGCTGGACGGCGGGCGCGCCCAGCAAATCCTTCAACGCCGCATCAACCAGTCCGTAGCCGAGTACGAGGTGTTCAACGC
>NZ_RBAM01000117.1 GCF_003626645.1 Streptomyces klenkii
GGTGCGGGTCGGGCAGGCCGAACTGGCGTTCCGCCACCCACTGGTGAAGGCCGCGGCCTACCGCGGCGCCCCGCTGGCGGTCCGGCAGGCGGCGCACCGGGCGCTCGCGGAGGCGCTGGGCCACGGCGGCGGTCCGGAGGACGAGCCGGGCGGCGTCGGCGGTCCCGGCCCCGAGGACTCCGGCGGCGCCGAGGACCGCCGCGCGCACCACCTCGCCGCCGCCACCACGGGCGTTGACGAGCCCCTGGGCCGGCTCATGGAGGAGGCCGCGGGGCGCGCCCTGCGCCGCGGCGCCCCCGCCGTCGCTGCCTCGGTGTTCGAACGCTCCGCGCAGCTGACCGAGGACCGTCAGCCGCGCGCCCGCCGCCTGGCCGCCGCCGCCGAGGCGGCGCTGGCCGCCGGGCAGCTCGGCCGGGCCGGCGGCCTGGCGGCCCGCGGGGCCCGGCTCGCGGCCCGCCCCGAGGTCGCGGCCCGCCTGTCCGCCGTGACCGCCGCCCTGGAGTTCGAGCAGGGCAACGCCGCCGCCGCCGGCCGCATCGCCGTCGAAGCCGCCGAGGCCACCGCCGCCTCGGCCCCGCGCCAGGCCGTCGAGCTGCTCGGCGCGGCGGCCGCGTACGCCTGGTTCGCGGGGGACGGCGAGGTCCTGCGCCGCGCGAGCCGCCTGATCGAGACGGCGCAGCGCCACGGCCAGGCCCCGCCGGGCGCCATCCCCGCGGTCGTGCGCGGCACCGAACTCCTGCTCTCCGGCGATCACGCCGCCGGGCTCGCCCTGCTCCGCGCGCCCCTCGCCGCCGCCGGGCCGGCTGTCCCCGCCGCCGTGCCCGCCGACATCCTCGCGGCCACCTACACCGTGTTCGCGGCGCTGCGCGCCGGCGGGGACGAGGAGGCGCTGGCCGCGGCCGACGAGCTGGCGCGGCTGTGCCGGACCCGGGGCCGGATCAGCGACCTGACGCACGCCCTCCAACTGCGCACCCAGGCAAGGATCTTCCTCGGCCACCTCCCCGAGGCCGAGGCGGACGCGGCCGAGGCCCTGCGCATCGCCGAGGCCATCGGGCACACCCGGCGGGCCCGCGGCGTCCGGGGCGTGCTGTCCCTCGCGGCGGCGATCCGCGGCGAGGAGGGCCGTTGCGAGGAACTGGCCCGCGCCGGGACCGAGGGCGGCCTGGCGCCCGGCGCCTCCTGGGCCGGCTACGCCCTCGGGCTGCTCGCCCTGGGCCGGGGCGACCACCGCCTGGCCGCCGACC
>NZ_RBAM01000118.1 GCF_003626645.1 Streptomyces klenkii
GGAATGGTTAAATGCGTGGCGTGCTTCTGCTTGTATCAAATAAGCCCGCCAACAGCGCATAAGGCTAGGACGTTCACTCTTTCCCTTCACGCCGCGCTTCCGTTCTCTCCTGCCAGCCCGGGTCGTCGGTGCAGGGCTCGGAGGCGACGGTCACGGAGCCGGCCTCCGCGTCCCTGCGGTAGTGGAGGGGGTGGCCGTGCCGGGTGGCGGCGATGGCGTGCCCGTCGGTGAGGAGGAGGTTGAGCAGGGCGGTGGGGCGGGCGGCGGTGATGGCCCGCACGACGCCGGCCAGCGCGTACCCGGGCGGCTCGCCCGCGGCCAGGCGGCGCCCGGCCAGCAGCCACAGCAGGGCGGAGTCGGTGTGCGCCTCCATGCCGAGGACCTGGGCGGCGGTGAGCGGGACGCCGAGGTCCTCGGGGAGCGAACGCCAGTGCTCCACGCGGCCGTTGTGGCTGAACAGCCAGCGGCCCAGGGTGTAGGGGGCGGCGGCCGACTCGTCCAGGCTGGTGCCGGGCGTGGCCGAGCGGACGGCGGCCAGGACGGCGCCGCTGCGCAGGACGGAGGCCAGGGCCGGGAGGTTGGCGTCGGCCCAGATCGGCACGGAGCGGCGGTAGCGGACCGGGCCCGCGCCGTCCCCCGGCGGGTACCAACCCACGCCGAAACCGTCGGCGTTGAGGGTGGGCGTCCACGACTGCCGGTAGAGGCTGTGCGGCGGCTCGGTGAGCAGCTCGGCGAGCGAACGCACGGGGCCGAGGTAGGCGAGGTGCCGGCACATGCGCTCACGCCCCGGCGTCCTCGGGGGCGTCCCGGCAGGTGCGGAACCCGGCGAAGATCTGGCGGCGCACGGGCAGGTCCCAGTTGCGGAACGTGGCCCGGCAGGCGACGGGGTCGGTGGCGAACGACCCGCCGCGCAGCACCCGGTAGCGGTCGCCGAAGAAGACCTCGCTGTACTCGCGGTAGGGGTAGGCGGCGAAGCCGGGGTAGCCGGTGAACGACGAGGCCGTCCACTCCCATACGTCGCCCAGCAGTTGGCGGGCCCCGCAGGGCGCGGCGCCGTCCGGGTAGGACCCGGCGGGGGCGGGCTGGAGGTGGCGCTGGCCGAGGTTGGCGTGCGCGGGGCCGGGGGCGGCCTCGCCCCAGGGGTGGCGGCGGGGGGCCGGGGTTGCCGGGTCGTGGCGGGCGGCCTTCTCCCACTCGGCCTCGGTGGGCAGCCTGCGGCCGGCCCAGCGGGAGCGGAAGAGCG
>NZ_RBAM01000119.1 GCF_003626645.1 Streptomyces klenkii
GACGCCGAGGCCGACGATGGCGAGCTGGGAGGCGCCGTTGCCGACACCGAACTCGACGGCGAAGCGGCGCCCGAGGTGGGCGGCGGACGCCGAACGCTTCGGCAGCTCCTTCGTCTTCCACCTGCTGCTCGCGCCCGGCGCCGAACGCCACGTGCTGGGCCAGGTGCCCCAGGCCCCCTGGTGGCTGGGCGTGGCGGGCGCCCACTGGCGCGCCCCCGAGGGCCCCGGCTCGGGCGTCGAGGAGCGCGCCGACCACCCCGTCACCCACGTCTCGCACGCCGACGCCCTGGCCTACTGCGCCTGGGCCGGCGAGGGCACCCGGCTGCCCACCGAGGCCGAGTGGGAGTACGCCGCCCGCGGCGGCGCCGAGGGCCGGCGCTACCCCTGGGGCGACGAACTCACCCCGGGCGGGCGGGAGATGTGCAACATCTGGCAGGGCGACTTCCCCCGCCGCTACACCGGCCCCCGCCGCCCCGGCACCGTCCCGGCCGCGGCCTACGAGCCCAACGGCTTCGGCCTGTTCAACACCTCGGGCAACGTCTGGGAGTGGTGCGCCGACGCGTCCGGCCCCGGTCAGCGGGCCATCCGCGGCGGCTCCTACCTGTGCCACGCCTCCTACTGCAACCGCTACCGGGTCGCCGCCCGCTCCCGCAACACCCCCGACTCCTCCACCGGGCACGGCGGCTTCCGCTGCGCCCGCACCCTCCCCGCCGCCGATGCCGAAGGACCGCGCCCGTGAAGGCCGTTCTGGTCATGTACGACAGCCTCAACCGGCACCTGCTGCCGCCCTACGGCGCCGACTGGACCCACGCCCCGAACTTCGCCCGGCTCGCCGCCCGCAGCGTCACCTACGACACCTGCTACGCGGGGTCGTTGCCCTGCATGCCGGCCCGGCGCGAACTCCACACCGGGCGGCACAACTTCCTGCACCGCGGCTGGGGCCCGCTGGAGCCCTTCGACGACTCCATGCCCGAACTGCTGAAGCAGCACGGCGTCCACACCCACCTGGCCAGCGACCACCAGCACTACTGGGAGGACGGCGGCGCCACCTACCACACCCGCTACAGCACCTGGGAGTTCTTCCGCGGCCAGGAGGGCGACCCGTGGAAGGGCCGCGTGGCCGGGCCCGCGCCGCCGCCCGACCTGCACTCCTCCCAGAACGACCTGTGGCGCCAGGACTGGGTGAACCGCCAGTACCTGGACACCGAGGAGAAGCAGCCGCAGACCCGCACCTTCGACG
>NZ_RBAM01000120.1 GCF_003626645.1 Streptomyces klenkii
ACGCCGTCCCCCTGGACCTGGAGCACATGGCCGCCTTGATCGAATTCGAGGACGACGCCGGGGCCGTGGAGGCGCTGACCCAGGCGGCGCGGGAGAACAGGGACTTCGCCTACACGCTGCGGCGCCTGCGCTACGACCGCGCCGAGCGCAAACAGCTGGCCGAGCAGCGCGCCACCTACGTCGAAACGGGTGTCCAGGTCATCGACTCCTACCACGACCTCCCCCGCGGCGCAGCAGCGCTGCACGATCTGTGGGGTGCGGAGGACGGCCAGTGGATCAGGGAGAAGGACCACCGGTCGTGCCCCGGGCACGTCATGGCCCCAGGCCAGTACATCGGCAACTGGACCGCGTACTGCCTGGACCCGGCCGGGAACGGCCACCGGCCGCGTTCCGGCAACGGCGCCAAGAAGGCGGACCCGGCGGCGATGCGCGCCGTGGTCGAGGGCAACAAGGACTGGGTGGCGGCCACGGATGTGCGCCGGGACTGGCTCCTCCAGTTCACCCGCCGCAAGACCTGGCCGAAGACCGCCCAGGAGCAGATGAGCCGGTTCGCGGCCCAGCAGGTACTCCTCGGCGGCGACATCATCACCCAGGGCCTCGGCGCGCCCGAGGCCCTGGAACTGGCCCGGCAGTGGCTCGGCCTGCCCGAGACCGCCGACCGGAGCGCCTGCGCCGAAGCCGCTGCGCAGGCGGACCCCCGCAGGCTGGTCCTGCACCACTTCGTGGCCGTGGCCGCGACGATCGAGCGGCAGGCCGGAGCGAAGGACCGGCGAGCCTGGCGCACCGACCACCTCGCCTACCCGCGTGCCCTGCGCGAGCGCATCGGCGAGTACCTCCGCCTGCTGGAGACGCTCGGCTACCAGCTCTCCCCCATCGAGCGGGCCGTGGCCAGCGGCGAGACCCACCACCCGGCCCGGGAGGACGCCGCCCAGGCGCCGGAGGAGCCCCAACTCCAGGAGACCGAGGGCGCCGAGGAGCAGTAGGCCGCAGGCACGGCTGCGGGGACGCGGGGGCCCGCGTCCCCGCAGCCGTGCCCGGCCCTCCCCCCTGCGGCCGGCTTGCCACTGTGACCGCATCGGTAGTAATGTTGATAATGTCGAAATCGGAGGGGTGGGTACCCCCTCCGGCGCCGGCAACCAGGACGGAACCGAAGGCCCCGCGAGCCCGCCCCGGCCCTCGCGACAGTCCCGTCCACGGCAACCCCGGACACCGGGCGCAGGCACCGCCCGGCCGAC
>NZ_RBAM01000121.1 GCF_003626645.1 Streptomyces klenkii
CGCTGCGTGCCGCCTGAACGTCCGCTGGGAGTATGGCCGCAGTCATCTGCGGTGCGGAGCGAGGAGCGTGGTGGAGTGGATCTCGGACTGGCGGAGCGCGTCTACGTCGTGACCGGCGGCAGCAAGGGCCTGGGCTTCGCGACGGCCGAGGCCCTGGTCGCGGACGGCGCCCGGGTGCTGATCTCCTTGCGCGACGAGCGGAACGTGGCCGCGGCGGTCGAGAGGCTGGGCGGCGCGGAGGGCCGGGCGGCCGGGGCGGTGGCGCACCTCGGGGACCCCGAGGCGGCGGAACGGCTGGTGGCCGCCGTGCTGGAACGCTTCGGGCGGCTGGACGGCGCGCTGGTCTCCGTCGGCGGGCCGCCGCCGGGGACGGCCGCCTCGGCGGGGGACGAGCAGTGGCGGGCGGCGTTCGAGTCGGTCTTCCTCGGCGCGGTGCGCACGGCCAGGACCGTCATCGGGCGCCTCGCGGCGGGCGGCGCGGTGGGCCTGGTGCTCTCCTCCTCGGCCCGCTCCCCGATCCCGGGCCTCGGCATCTCCAACGGCCTGCGCCCCGGGCTCGCCATGGTCGCCAAGGACATGGCGGACGAGTTCGGCCCGGCCGGCATCCGCGTCTTCGGCCTCCTGCCGGGGCGGGTCGCCACGGACCGGATGCGCGAGCTCGACGCCGGCGCCGACGAGGCGGCCCGCGCCCGCGCCCTGGAGGCGATCCCGCTGCGCCGCTACGCCACCCCCGAGGAATTCGGCCGCACCGCCGCCTTCCTCCTCTCCCCGGCCGCCTCCTACCTCACCGGCCTCACCCTCCCCGTGGACGGCGGCGCCCTCCGCACGCCCTGAGCACGGCCCGCCGCCTTCACGGCTCCCGCTCCGGCGGCGGTGGCGGCAGAGTCAGGCGGAAGGTCGCGCCGTGGGGTTCGGCCGGGGCGTGGGTGAGGGTGCCGCCGTGGGCTTGGGCCAGGGCGGCGGCGATGGACAGGCCCAGGCCCGTGCCGCCGTCGTGGGGGCGGGCCGGGTCCGCGCGGTAGAGGCGGTCGAAGACGCGGGAGGCGTGCTCGGGCGGGATACCGGGGCCCGTGTCGGCCACCTCCGCCACGGCCGTTCCCCCCGGGCCCGTGGCCGTGCGGACGGCGATCGCGGCGCCCGGCGGCGTGTGGCGCAGGGCGTTGGTCAGCAGGTTGCTCAGGATCTGCCGCACCCGCAGCGGGTCCCCGAACGCCAGGGCCGGGCCCGGT
>NZ_RBAM01000122.1 GCF_003626645.1 Streptomyces klenkii
GTCCGGGCGGCGGGGCACCGTTGTCCTCCGAGGGCCGGTGCGGCGGGCCTAGCGGGCGGCCAGCTCCCCCGCCGCGAGGGCGGAGACGAAGCCGGCCCAGCCGCCGGCGGCGAAGGCGAGCACCGGGCCGCGCAGTTCCTTCGAGTCGCGGACGGGGACGACCCCGGACGCCGCGGCGACGCCCGGCGCGAATTCCACGCACTCGCCGCCGTTTCCGCTGCAGTAGCTGGACTTGACCCACGCTGCCGCGGAGAGGTCGATCGTGCTCTTCATCAGGAGTACTCCTCCAACATCACCTTTTTGATGAGGGCCAGCGAATCGACGGGTGACATGGCGTCAGCCCGCAGTCGATCGTAGGCCGCTGACGCCTCCGCCACTTGCGCGGCAGAGTCAATCACACGGCCGCCGGTCCAGGACTCCTCGTAGAGCACTCCGGCCTCCTCCGCGAAGGTCAGGAGAATGAAGCTCTCCGTGGCCGGCGGGGCTCCCGCGGAGAACGGCAGCACCTGAACGGTGACCTGCGGGGACTCCGCCTCGGAGAGCAGGCGCCCCAGTTGCTCGCGCATGACCTCCCGGCCGCCGATGACGCGGCGCAGGCAGCACTCGTCGAGAATCACCCAGAGGAGTGGCGGGTTGGGGCGCTCCAAGATCTCGTGGCGCCTCAACCGGGCCTCCACCTTGCGTTTCACCCACTGCTCGGAGGCCGTGGGATGCGCGTGGCGGTAGATCGCGTAGGCGTAGCGCTCGGTCTGGAGAACGCCCGCGACCAGGTTCGCGCTGTAGTTGAGGATCGTCTCGGCCTGCACTTCCCACTTCACGTAGGGCTCGAACCAGGACGGGTGTTCGTGGCGGGAGATCCGCTCGCGCATGCGCGCGAAGAAACCCGAGGTGTTGAACACCCGGTCGCAGGCGACGGCGAATTGCTCGCTCGCCAGCAGCAGGCCGTTCTCCACCTTGCTGATGTAGGGGGGCTGATAGTGCGTCTCGTCGGCAAGTTCCTTCTGGGTGAGCTTGGCGTGCAGCCGCGCCTCTTTGACCTCCAGGCCGAAATAGGCGTAGCCGTCGGTGGATTCACTGCCGGGACACACGTTCACCTGTCTGTCTTCCTTCTGACTTTCTGAAGTTCTGACTTTCCGGACCGGCTGGAAACCCGGAAAGCCTGTCATTCGGGTTCCCGGAGGGTGATGGTGGGAGTACGCAAGGTAAGTACCCATGTCGGAC
>NZ_RBAM01000123.1 GCF_003626645.1 Streptomyces klenkii
GACCGATCTGTTCGATCACGGTCGAGGAGTCGCCCTCTTCGGGTGCCTGTGACTCGTCGCTGTCCACGACGTTCGTGTCGGGCGTGGGCTGGATCGGATCCGGTGCGTAGTTGCTTCGAGCCGTCGCCTGTACGGCTTCCGGGTCGGTGGTGACGGGCGGAGGAGGCAGCGTCTCGACCAGGGCCCAACCGGACGGCAGGCCATCGGCAACGAGGTTGGCGTAGGCGTGGAAGTGCGGAAGTGCCTGGAAGTCCTCGGCGGTGAGGGATCGGGTCAGCTTGGCCATGTCCCGCGCGTCCTCGTACTCGGTGGCAAACGCAATCTTGGAGCGGGCGTTCATGTCCACGGCTGTGCGCAGCGCGGGCGGGAACTGGCTGCGGAACTGAGCGGCCAGGAACCAGCCGACCGAGAGCGACCGCGAGACGGCCAGGGCATCGGCGAGCGACACGGGCAGGTTGAGGAACCGAGGAGCCTCGTCGATGTAGACGACGCCGGGACGCTTATCGGCGTCCGGTTCGTCAGCACGCTCCTGGGTGGCCTGCCACAGGTCGGCAATGATGAGGCTGCCAAGTAGCGACGCCGTCCCCGGCCCGATGAGCCCCTCGTTCAGGGGGACGAGCACGATCTTGTTCTCGCGGAAGATGTCGCGCAGCCGGAACTTGCCAGTGCGTTGGTCGAGCATGTGGATCAGGGCCGGGCGGAGGAGGAACTGCCGAAGCTTGTTGAGCGGTGGTGCGATGGCGGCGGCTTGCGCCTGCGGTGACTGTGCTTCGTACCACGACCAGAACCCGGCGAGGCCAACGTCACCGTGCACCCGTCCGACCTGCTGGCGTCGGAACCTGGGATCGGTGAGTAGCCGTGGCAGATCCACCAAGGTGGCCGGCCGCCTCGGCGTGCTGGCCCTGGCCAGGGTGCGGAGGCTGGCCGAGAAGATGTCCGCCGAGCGCGGTCCCCAGCCGTCCGCAAAGACAGCCTCGAAGACCGCCAGGACGCCGTCGACCACAACGTCGGGGTCGCGGCCTGTGACGTCGAGTGGATTGAACCCCACTGGGTTCTCGTCGCTGGCGTTCAACTCGACGACATCGCCCGCGCGATGCGCTGGAATGCGCGCGAGGATGTCGTCGATGAGCTGACGCTTCGGGTCGAGGACGGCGACCGGGCGTCCAGCTTCTATATCGGCAAGGATCAACCGAAGTGCGATATTTGTCTTGCCGGAACCGC
>NZ_RBAM01000124.1 GCF_003626645.1 Streptomyces klenkii
CGTCCCGGCAGGGACGGCGACTCCCCGCCCGGGCGTGCTCCTCCGGACGGAGGCACGAGGGCTCCCGCCGGGCGGGGTCCTCCCGGCAGGGAAAGCGACTCCCCGCCAGGGCGCAGTTCTCCCGGCAGGGAAAGCGACTCCCCGCCAGGGAGAAGGCGGCTCCCGCCAAGGCGAGAGCCCCCGGACGGGATCCGGGGGCGGGCGGGCCGGTCGCGCGTGGCCGGTGTTCCCGCGCGGCAGCGTGTCAGCGGAGGCGGGCCATCAGGGCGTGTTCGACGAGGGTGATCAGGGCGCTCTTGGCCTCGGAGCGGTGGCGGGCGTCCGTCGTGATGATCGGGGCGTCGGGGCCGATCTGGAGGGCTTCGCGGACCTCGTCGGGCGAGTAGGGCTGGTGTCCGTCGAAGCCGTTGAGGGCGATGACGAACGGCAGGCCGCTGTTCTCGAAGTAGTCCACCGCCGGGAAACAGTCCGCCAGCCGCCGCGTGTCCACCAGCACCACGGCCCCGATCGCCCCGCGCACCAGGTCGTCCCACATGAACCAGAAACGGTCCTGACCCGGCGTCCCGAACAGGTAGAGGATCAGGTCCTGGTCGAGCGTGATCCGCCCGAAGTCCATCGCGACCGTCGTGGTCGTCTTGCCCGCCGTGTGCGTCAGGTCGTCGATGCCCGCGGACGCCGAGGTCATCACCGCTTCGGTCCGCAGCGGATTGATCTCCGAGACCGACCCCACGAACGTCGTCTTCCCCACGCCGAACCCGCCCGCGATCACGATCTTCGCGGAGGTGGTCGAGGTGGAGGGGGCCGGGCGGCCCGCGGCGCCCGAGGCGCTAGAGCTTGCGAAGTCCACTGAGCACCCTTTCGAGCAGTGTCACGTCCGGCAGCCCCCCCGGCTCGGCGTCGTGCCCCGGCTGGTGGATGGCGACGAGCCCGGCCTCCGCGAGGTCCGCGACCAGGATCCGCGCCACCCCCAGGGGCATACCCAGGAGCGCGGACACCTCCGCCACGGACTTGACCTCCAGGCAGAGGTGGCAGATTCGCTGATGCTCCGGCAACAGCCCCTGGAGCTGGAGCGGTTCGGCCGTGGTGGACACCAGGGCCTCGATGGCGAGCTGGTAACGCGGCCGGGTGCGGCCGCCGGTCATGGCGTACGGACGGACCAGCGGCTGGTCGCCCTCGTCGTCGAATGAGCCGTAATGATGCGGAACACCGTACGGGCCC
>NZ_RBAM01000125.1 GCF_003626645.1 Streptomyces klenkii
CCTACGGCGAGGCGTTGCTTGCCGTGGGCCGCGAGGAGGAGGCGCGCGAGTGGTTCGCGCGGGCCGCCGAGGCGGACAGCGGGGGCACGACGGACGCGTCGGACCGGCTGGCCGAGCTCGACGGCGTCCACTTCGTGGACGCCTTGGATCCTGAGGCCGAGGACGAGTTCCCGGAGGACGAGCCCTCCGGGAAGGGGATCACCGACGGGGCGGCTGAGGAGGCGGCCTCGGTTTCCGAGGAGGACGAGTCCTCGGAGGATGCAGCCCTGGCGGGCGAGGTCCCGGAGGGCGACGCCGTGGAGGACGACCCGGCCGGGGACGATGTCTCCGGGGAGGACGTCGCCGGGAGTGCTGCCCCCGCGGAGGAGCGTGCCGAGGGCGAGGTGCGGGGAGCGGGTGCCCCGGCGACGGGCGTGTCGGAGGCTGATGCCGCTGAGGCGGGCGTTCCGGAGCCGAAGGACGAGGCGCCGGGAACGGCCGCGCCCGCGACGGGCGGTGCGGAGGCGGATGCTGCCGAGGCGGACGCCCCCGGGCCCGAGGACGGGCCCGAGGGCGAGGCCCCGGGAACGGGCGTTCCCGAGGGCAAGGCCGAGGAGGAGTGAGCGGAGGCGGGCGTGACCTGGCGTGTCAGTCCTGGTCCAGGGGCCGGAGGAGCAGGCCGGTGGCCGGCTTCGGGCCGAAGGATGTGGACTTGTGCGGCATGGTGACGCCCGCCTCCGCCAGTGCCCGGACCGTTCCCTCGGGGACCGGGCGCAGTAGCAGGGCGGTGCCTCCGGCGCGTTCGGCCTGGGTCACGGCCCCGGCCGCGTCGTGGAGGTAGCGGATCGGGCCCGGGCGCCAGGCGGCGCTGGAGAGGACGGCGTGCAGTACGGTCGCGTCCAGCTCGCGCCAGGCGCGCGGGCGGTCCGGGCGGATGGCGCGTTCCAGCGTCTCGGGGTCCGGGCGGTCCAGCAGGTGAAGGGCGCCGGCCCCGGCCAGCAGGAACGCGGGGCCCGGCGCGGCGGCCAGGTGCGCCAGCGCGTCGGGCAGCGCGGCGTGCAGCGGGCGGGTGCGGAAGGTGGCGCCCAGCCGGTCCAGGGCCTCGGCGGCAGGGAGGTCGGGCAGCACCCGGTGGACGGCCTGTACGCGCAGGGGGTACCGGGCGGTGTCGACCAGCAGGACCATGCCCCGGTCCCAGGGGCGGCGCCCCGAGTGCTCGGCGCACACCC
>NZ_RBAM01000126.1 GCF_003626645.1 Streptomyces klenkii
CTGAGCTGGGGGTGGCCGCAGAGACCAGCGAGAAGCGACTGTTTACTAAAAACACAGGTCCGTGCGAAGCCGTAAGGCGATGTATACGGACTGACGCCTGCCCGGTGCTGGAACGTTAAGGGGACCGGTTAGCTTGGATTCGTCCAGGCGAAGCTGAGAACTTAAGCGCCAGTAAACGGCGGTGGTAACTATAACCATCCTAAGGTAGCGAAATTCCTTGTCGGGTAAGTTCCGACCTGCACGAATGGCGTAACGACTTCTCGACTGTCTCAACCATAGGCCCGGTGAAATTGCACTACGAGTAAAGATGCTCGTTTCGCGCAGCAGGACGGAAAGACCCCGGGACCTTTACTATAGCTTGATATTGGTGTTCGGTTCGGCTTGTGTAGGATAGGTGGGAGACTGTGAAGCTATGGCGCCAGCCATGGTGGAGTCGTCGTTGAAATACCACTCTGGTCGTGCTGGATGTCTAACCTGGGTCCGTGATCCGGATCAGGGACAGTGTCTGGTGGGTAGTTTAACTGGGGCGGTTGCCTCCTAAAGAGTAACGGAGGCGCCCAAAGGTTCCCTCAGCCTGGTTGGCAATCAGGTGTTGAGTGTAAGTGCACAAGGGAGCTTGACTGTGAGACCGACGGGTCGAGCAGGGACGAAAGTCGGGACTAGTGATCCGGCGGTGGCTTGTGGAAGCGCCGTCGCTCAACGGATAAAAGGTACCCCGGGGATAACAGGCTGATCTTCCCCAAGAGTCCATATCGACGGGATGGTTTGGCACCTCGATGTCGGCTCGTCGCATCCTGGGGCTGGAGTCGGTCCCAAGGGTTGGGCTGTTCGCCCATTAAAGCGGTACGCGAGCTGGGTTTAGAACGTCGTGAGACAGTTCGGTCCCTATCCGCTGTGCGCGTAGGAGTCTTGAGAAGGGCTGTCCCTAGTACGAGAGGACCGGGACGGACGAACCTCTGGTGTGCCAGTTGTCCTGCCAAGGGCATGGCTGGTTGGCTACGTTCGGGAGGGATAACCGCTGAAAGCATCTAAGCGGGAAGCCTGCTTCGAGATGAGGACTCCCACCCACTTGATGGGGTAAGGCTCCCAGTAGACGACTGGGTTGATAGGCCAGGTGTGGAAGACCGGTAACGGTTGGAGCTGACTGGTACTAATAGGCCGAGGGCTTGTCCTCAGTTGCTCGCGTCCACTGTGTTAGTTCTGAAG
>NZ_RBAM01000127.1 GCF_003626645.1 Streptomyces klenkii
GATGCCCGCAGCAGGCCCGTGCGGGGCGCTGTACGCCCGCCTGAGCCCCGAACTGCCCCCGCAAGTCCCCGGCAGCCACCCGGCGCCCGACAGCCCCTCGCAGCCCCCGCCACGCCAATCCGATGGAGCCCCGATGACCCCCGAAGGCCGCACGGGCGCCTCTGAGTGCCCCGCAGCCCCCCAAGCGTCCCCGACAGCCCCGCGCGCCTCCCAGGCGCTCCTAGCCCCGTCTGTGCCCGCCGGAAACGGCAACGAGGCTCACCGCGCCCCCCGCCGTGTGCAGCGGACCCGCCGCGCCGGGCAACCCGGCATGCCCGCCGGAGCGAAGTACGTCGGCCGGGGCACCAAGTGGGGCAACCCGTTCCCCGCCTACGACAACAGCCCCCGCGAACGCGCCCTGGCCGCTGCCCTGTTCGCCAACCTGCTCGCCGGCCGCAGCACCCACCCCCACCCCGAGCACGTCATCGCCTACCCGTCCGACGACGAGATCCGCCGGGAGCTGGCCGGGCGGGACCTTGCGCGCTGGTGCCCACTCCCGGCCGAGGGCGAGCCCGACCACTGCCACGCCAGCGTCTTGCTCGCCATCGCAAACACCCCGGCGGAGGCGGCGTGACCGGCCTGCCGCCCGAGGTGGCGCACCTGATCGACCGGGCCGAAGCGCACGTGCTGCTCCCCGCCGAGGCCCGCCAACTCCGTGTTGCCGTAGCGGCCCTGGCCGAACGCCCCCCGCGCCCGGCCGCCTTCCGTCCGGCGCTGGCCGCTGACCGGGTCCGGCTGCGCGTCGCCGAACACCGCCTCCGGGCCATGGCGACAGCGTGGCGCCACACCCCCGCAACCATCACCACCGCAAACGCGGCCAGCGCGATCCTCGCCGCCCTCGACAACCGCATGCCCACCAAGGAGACCCGCTGATGCGAGCCGTACCTGAGCGCGTGCCCAACTACGGGCGCGGTCCCGACGAACTCATCTGGCACAAGCCGGGCGGACGCGCGGTCGCGGACTTCCAGCCGATCGCGTGCTCCGACACGGAAGGGCTGGTCATGCCGTGGTCCGCCAAGGATGTGCCGCTGGACCTGGACGAGCCCCACCAGCGGTGGTGCCCCGACTGCCTCGCCCTCGCCCGCGAGGAGACCCGCCGTGCCTGACCTGACCCGCTACACCTGGAACGACGCCGCCCGGTACCCGCTGCTGGTGCAGCTCCCCGGG
>NZ_RBAM01000128.1 GCF_003626645.1 Streptomyces klenkii
CAGCAGGAGGCGGCCGTCGGGGTCGTAGAGGCTGGGGTAGGGGACGTCGTGGTTGTCCTCGAAGGCCACGGCGTTCTCCCGGGAGCGGTCGCGGGTGTTGATGCCGACGAACTGCACGCCCTGGTCGGCGGTGTCGTTGGCGACCCGGACGAAGTTGTCCGCCTCCGCGATGCAGGGCGGGCACCACGAGCCCCAGATGTTCAGCACGACGACCTGGCCGCGGTAGTCGGACAGGGACAGCGGCTCGCCGTCCACCGTCTCGCCGGTCAGGTCGGGGGCGGTCTCCCGGTCGGCCGCCGCGACCTGGGTGATCTCGCCCGTGCCCTGAACGATGCCGGTGTCGCCGCCGGAGGGGCCGGCCTGGTCACCGGAGCACGCGGTGAGGGCCAGGGCGGCGGCGCCGGCCCCGGCCGCCAGGGCCATGCGGACAGCCCGGAACTGGATCATGTGAAAAGTTTCCCATGCTGCTTCGGACGATCTTCCCCGCCCCCCTGGTCCGGAATGTCTCCCTGGTCAAAGGGCTTCCGGGGCTCCTGGGAGCGGCCTCCTGCGACGGGGTCCCGGGGCCGGCTCAGGCCCCGTAGCCGGCGCCCGCGCCCTGGGGCGGCTTGGCCCGCGCCCCGGCCCGCAGGTGCGGGGGCACCAGGTCGAGCGCGGGCTCGCTGTAGGTGACCGCCACGATGTCGTCGCCGATGAAGGTGAAGGAGGTCAGGGAGGCGAGGGTGCACTGCCGGTTGCGCGGGTCGTGCCACAGCCGCCGCCGCTCCACCTGGCTGCGCAGGATCCAGATCGGGAGCTGGTGGCTGACGCAGACCGCCTCGTGCCCGCGCGCCGCGTCCCGCGCGGCGTCCAGCGCGCCGCGCATCCGCACGGCCTGGTCCACGTAGGGCTCGCCCCAGGAGGGGCGGAAGGGGTTGCGCAGGTAACGCCAGTTGCCGGGCCGGCGCAGCGCGCCGTCGCCCACGCCGAAGGCCCGGCCCTGGAAGACGTTCTCCGCCTCGATCAGCCGCCGGTCGGTGTCCGTGCCCAGGCCGTGGGCGGCGGCGATGGGCGCGGCGGTCTCCTGGGCGCGCTCCAGCGGCGAGGCGACGACGTGGGTGACGTCCCGCCCGCCCAGGTACTCGGCCACGCGCTCGGCCATCCGCCGCCCGAGCGCGGAGAGGTGGAACCCGGGCAGCCGCCCGTACAGGACACCCTCCGGG
>NZ_RBAM01000129.1 GCF_003626645.1 Streptomyces klenkii
TCCCGGTGGCCAGGCGGTCGTTCGCCGCCAGGCACGCCAGGCGCGGCTCGGTGGCCAGCTGGAGGGTCTGGACGCCGGGCGGGACCGGGGGCCGCAGGAGGGCGGCGTCCACGTCGCCGTTGGCCATCGCGTCGATCTGGTCGGCGAAGTCGAGGGCGCGCAGCTCGATGCCGATGCGTGGGTGCCGGGCGTGGAGTTCGCCGAGCACCGCGTGGGCGTAGGGCATCGACGCCTCCGCGCCGATGAAGCCGAGGACCAGGCGCCCGCGCACCTCGCGCGCGTGGGTGTCGGCGTGGCGGCGCAGCCTGACCATGGCCTCGACGACCTCCCTGGCCTCGGGCAGCAGGGCCCGCCCGGCCGGGGTGAGCGCCACGCCCCGGCTGGTGCGGTCGAACAGGAGCACGCCGAGCCGCGTCTCCAGGGCACGGATCTGCTGGCTGAGCGCGGGCTGCGTCATGAACAGCCGCGCCGCCGCCCGGCCGAAGTGCGCCTCCTCCGCCAGGACGAGGAAGAGCCGAAGCTGGTGCGTGCTCGGCTCCCGCCGGGCGCCCGTGGCGGAGTGGGCTAACGCGGCGTCAGGAGGCTCCGAGGCGGAGGTCATAGCGTTGAGCTTATCGATCCGGAGGGGATGCCCATGGCGCATGGGGTGTCGCCGCCGGGGGTGCGCGGAGAAGGATCGGAAAGGTGCTCAGGAAGCCCCAAGTCGTCGTGTGCGGGGGGCGGTTCGGGCGCCCCGTGCAGCTCGGCGCCGCGCACGTCCGGAGAAGGGGAAACTCTCGATGCTCGACCGTCACTTGAACAAGGCGGCCGGCCTGCTGGCCGCCGCGGTCCTCGCGCTCCTGGCGACGTTCGCGGGCGCGGGGGAGGGCGAGGGCGAAGACGCGGGCTCCGCGCACCGCCGGGACCCGGGCGGCGGGGCCACCCCGTCCGACGACCGCACCTGAGGACTCCCGGCGCCGCCGCTGCCCGGACGCCCCCGCCCCTGGGGCCCACCGTGGCCGGCGCCGCCGGAGGCGCGGCTGCCCACCGCGCGAGGCGGCGGCCCGTCCGCCCGCCCGCGGGCCCCGCCCCCTGCACCGGGGTGGGGCCCGTCCCTCTCAGGAGGGTGCGCCGAAGGCGGCCGTCAGTCGAAGACCGCCGTCACCGGGGCGTGGTCGCTCCAGCGGGCGTCGTGGGTCGCGGCGCGTTCGACGTAGGCCTT
>NZ_RBAM01000130.1 GCF_003626645.1 Streptomyces klenkii
GGGGCGTCCGTTCATCGGGGTGCCTCCTCGCGCGCGGCGGCCGGCTCGGCGGTGAAGGCGTGGCCGGGCCGGGACAGCACCCGCTCGGCGGGGCCGCTCTCCACGACGCGGCCCTCCCGCATGACCGCGACCCGGCCGCCGACGCGGCGCGCGGCGTCGAGGTCGTGGGTGACCAGCAGCAGCGCGGTGCCGCGCTCCTCGCGCAGCCGCCCGAAGAGGTCGAGGACCTGGGCGCTCAGGAGCACGTCGAGCGCGGTGGTCGGCTCGTCCGCGAGCAGCAGTTCGGGGCCGCAGGCGATGGCCAGGGCGATGGCCGCGCGCTGCCGCTGCCCGCCGGAGAGCTCGTGCGGGTGGCTGCGCGCGACGCGCTCGGGGTCGGCCAGGCCGACGGCGTCGAGCAGGGCGGGGACGGCGGCGCGCGCGGCGCGGCGGCCGGGCGCGATCCCGTGCCGCCGCAGGACCTCGGCCAGTTGGGAGCCGATGCGCCGCAGCGGGTCCAGGGCGGCGGTCGGGTCCTGCGCCACGTAGCCGATGCGGCGTCCCCGGATCCGCGTCAACTCCCGTTCGCTCGCGGCCCGCAGGTCCGTCGTGCCGAGCAGCACGCCGCCGCCGACGCGGGCGGCCGGGCCGTGCAGCCCCAGGACGGCGCGCGCCACCGTGGTCTTGCCGCTGCCCGACTCGCCCAGCAGCACGAGGACTTCACCGGCGGCGAGGGTGAACGACACGCCGTCCACGGCGCGTACGGGTCCGGGGTAGTCGACGGTCAGGCCGGTGACGGTCAGCACGGCGGGGCTCATCGCAGCTCCTCCCGGACGCCGACCCGGCGGCGCAGCGCCTCGCCCAGGGCGTTGAACAGCACGGAGACCAGCAGGATCGTCAGGGCCGGCAGCACCGCCACCCAGGGGTGGGTGAGCAGGGCGGGCCTCAACTCATCCAGCATCGCGCCCCATTCGGCGGTGGGCGGGGCAACGCCCAGGCCCAGGAAGGACAGTCCGGCGGCGTAGACGATGGCCAGCCCGATCAGCGAGGAGGCGTAGGCGAGGATCACCGGGGCGAGGACGGGCACCACCTGCCGCACGGCGATCGCCGTCCGCCCGGCCCCGCTGACGCGTGCGGCCTCCAGGTACTCGGCGGAACGGACGCGCCGCGCCTCGGTGAACGCGACCCGGGTCACCACGGGGGTGAGGACGACGGACCGCG
>NZ_RBAM01000131.1 GCF_003626645.1 Streptomyces klenkii
GGTCATGCAGACCCTCGACAACTCCCTGACCACCTACCGCAGGCCGACCGGACCCGGGAAAGGCTTGCTCACCGCCGCGCAGGGCCATGGCACCCCCAACCCGGTCCATATCCCAGAAGGCGCCGAGGCAGCCCGCCATCTGGCAGAAGAGATCAATGG
The DNA here is from genome assembly GCF_003626645.1 of Streptomyces klenkii. Lineage (GTDB taxonomy): Bacteria > Actinomycetota > Actinomycetes > Streptomycetales > Streptomycetaceae > Streptomyces > Streptomyces klenkii. The sequence goes on from NZ_RBAM01000131.1 coordinate 160, forward strand.
CTTTCCCGGCACCAACATCGGCGAGCTGATGGGCGCCCCCCTGACCGCGCACTTCCTGGGCGGCTGCCCGATCGGCGAAGACCGTGAGCACGGAGTGATCGACCCGTACCACCGGCTCTACGGATACCCGGACATCTCGATTGTCGACGGCGCGGCTGTCTCCGCGAATCTCGGCGTCAACCCCGCGCTGACGATCACGGCCCAGGCCGAACGGGTGATGGCCCTGTGGCCCAACAACGGTGACGACGATCCACGCCCGGACCAGGGCGCAGCCTACACCCGGGTGACCGCGATCGAGCCGAAAGCCCCGGCCGTCCCGCCCCATGCCTTCGCAGCCCTGTACCTACCGCTCCTGCCACTCCCGAAAGTTCCAACCAAGCCGACAGACTGACACGCGAAGCAACGCCACCCGGCCACGTTCTCCGGACTAGTCGAGACCGCCCGGCCGTAGCCTGGCGGTCGGCCCGAGGCCGCCCCGCAGCCCCGACCGGATCACCGCCGCGACCAAGGAAGCGTTCCCCCAGCGGTTCCTCGCCCAAAGCGACGTCCCGCACGTGCAATCGACCACGGTCGGGGAGGTCGTGCTCCCGGTCGACGTCGTCACCCTCACCCCCGACGGCGGTTGGCAGGTGCTCCGCACGGGTTACCAACAAGTCTCCGAGGCGGTCGCCGCTATCGCCCCGCCAGGGAGCGAGGTGTGTCTGAGTCTTTGAGCCAAAGTCGGGATTAAATACCCAACCAGGATCTAATGGACTTTCAGGACTCGTGGTGCTGCTTTCGACGGTAGGCGATGCGGTCGGCGTGCGCCTGCCGGAGGCCCTCGGTGCGGGCCGAACGGATGGTGTCACCGCGGCCGGTGTGTTCGTCGTCGGGTGTGACGTATCCGATGCCGGCGTGGAGGCGGACCGTGTTGTATTCGGCGCGTACGGCGTCGAGTTCGGCTTCCAGATCGTGCGGGTCGCGGATCTTCTCCAGGTGCGGCCACTCGCCCTTGACGTGGCCGAACAGCGACTCGATCCAGGCCTGGTCGTTGGGGG
>NZ_RBAM01000132.1 GCF_003626645.1 Streptomyces klenkii
CCGGAGGTGGCCGAGGACGGCTGGCTGCTGTTCTACAACGGCATCCTCTACGACGCGACGCCCTTCACCAGCACCTACCAGACCTTCGAGGTCGACGAGCTGTACGCGGCCTTCGACGAGCGCAACCCCAACCCCGGCGCGCTGCCGGAGCGGCAGGAGATGCGGCTGCTGGTCGCGCAGGTCAACGACGAGTACGACCGCGAGTCGATCTGGTCCTCGGAGTCCGACGAGCAGTACCGGGAGCGGATGTTCGGCTCCTTCGAGGGCGTGTGGAACGTGGACCTGGAGCCCGAGGACTGACGCCCGCCCGGAACTGAGGACAGAGCCCTGGACCTGACCGGCACGAGACGCGTTCTGGTGGTCACCGCCGTCCCGCCCGAGCGGGACGCGGTGGTCCTCTCCGCGGGCGCGGCGCCCGACCCGCTCCCGCTGCTGGACCACTTGGTCCTGCACCGGGTCCGGCCGCCGGGCCGGGGCGGGAACGGCCCGGGCGGGCTGCTGGTGGACACACTCGCGGCGGGCGTGGGGCCCGCCGCCGCGGCGGCCGGGACCTCGGCCGTGCTGGCGCTGGCGCCGGGGGCGTACGAGGTGGTGATCTCGGCGGGGATCGCGGGCGGGTTCGCGCCGGGGGTGCCCGTGGGGGGCACGGTGGTGGCCTCCGCGATCGTGGCCGCCGACCTGGGCGGCCAGACCGCCGAGGGGTTCACGGACGTGGCGCAGATGGGCTTCGGGGTGGCGGCGCACCGGCCGCCGCCGGGCCTGGCGCGGGCCATGGCCGAGGCGGCGGGCGCGGTCCTGGCGCCGGTGCTGACCGTCTCGACGGTGACCGGCACGACGCCGCGCGCCGAGGAGCTGGCCGCGCGGCACGCGGGCGCGGCGGCGGAGGCGATGGAGGGCTTCGGGGTGGCAACGGCCGCCGCGCTGTTCGGGGTTCCGGCGCTGGAGGTGCGCACGGTGTCCAACGCGGTGGGCCCGCGGGACCGGGCGGCCTGGCGCATCCCGGAGGCGCTGCGGGCACTGACGGACGCCTTCGCGGCGATCTGGCCGGTGCTGGACGTGCGGCAGGTGAGGGACGTGCCGGACGTGCCGGACGTGCGGGACGACGACAGCGGGAGGAATCGTGGCGGACGCGTTCCCTGAGGCGGGCGGCGGGGCGTTGAGCATCGCCTACTCGCCCTGTCCCACCGCCACC
>NZ_RBAM01000133.1 GCF_003626645.1 Streptomyces klenkii
GCGCCGGCCACAGCGTGGTGTCCCCGCTGTCGCGCGCGATCACCAGCTTCCCGCCGCCCGCCGGGGCCCCGGCCGCGTCCTCGGCCCAGGCCACGAAGCCCAGGTCGAACTCCCGCACCCGCACCTCGCGGACGGGCGCGCCCTCCACGGGCACGGGCGAACCGTTGACCCACCGCTCGGCGCGCTCCTGCGCCTGTGCGAACGTCACCATGGCGCTCAGCCCTCCCCCGGAACAGGAACGGGAACGACGCGGGCGAAGCCCCCGTCCACCATCAGCTTCGCGACCGTCTCCAGCTCCGGCGGATTCCCCGCCAGCCGGAGCAGGAACGCGTCGAAGTCCTCGCCGCAGGGCAGCAGCAGGTCCGCCACCCGCTGGTCGACGGTCAGCCCGTCGCGGTCCGCGGCGTCGTCGTACGCGCACAGCCAGACCGAGCCCGCCTCCGCGCCCCTGACCTTCAGCGCGACGATGCCGCCCTGCACGAAGGCGATGCCCAGGTAGTCCTTGGTCAGGTGATCGCGCAGGCACTTGTTGATGTACACGAGGTCGTTGACCGCCGCCTCCTCGCGGAGCGTGAAGAACGGCTGGTCCAGCAGCAGCCCCAGCTCCGCGTCCAGGCCGACCCCGACCGGGGCGCAGCCGCCCGCGGCCTTCAGGAACGACCGGTACGCCTCGGGCAGCCGGTATCCCAGCCGCTCCTCCGCGGCGCGCACCCGGTCCTCCTCCACGGCGACCCGGTGGGGCACGGCGAAGTGCACCGGCTTCGGGTCGGCCAGGGGGCGCGTGCCGCGCTTGTGGTGGTCGACGGCCGCGGTGGCGACGCCGCCGTGGTGCCGCAGCAGGGCCTTGACCTCGGCCGGGACCAGTTCGAGGCGGCGGGTGCGCGCGACGTGGTGCCAGGTCCAGCCGTGCGGCGTGGCGACGGGCGGGAGGTCGGCCCACAGCTCGTGACCCGCGGCGTGCAGGGCCGCGTTCGCCGAGACGTAGTCCGTCAGGCGCAGCTCGTCCACGCCGAAGCCCTCGGGGGGCTCGGCGATGTCCGCCGCGGCTCTCGCATACGGCGAGAAATCGGGAAAACCGTCCGCGTCGACTCTGATGCCCTGCGGAAAACGGGCCGCCCGCACCGGGTCGGGAAACTGCACGACCTGCCCGGCATAGGCCCTGTTCGGTGGCGCGGCCTGCTGCCCGAGC
>NZ_RBAM01000134.1 GCF_003626645.1 Streptomyces klenkii
CGCCGCCACCGGAGGACGAGGAGGAGGTGACCTTGCGGACCACGAAGATCAGCACGGCCACCAGCGCGGCTATCAGCAGCAGCCGGAAGAGCAGGTGCAGCAGCCACACCACCAGGCCCCCCAGCAGGGTGCCCAGGACGACCACGGCTATGGCGGGCAGTGCGATCCACCGCACCCACCACGGCAGGGTCATAAAGGCTCGCTTCATCGCCACAGGCTCCTAGCTCCGCACGAAGGACCGCGCGTCCTCGACGCGCCGCCACGTACTCGATGCTAAGCGCGCCGGGCCCGCCCCGGGAGGGCCGCCGCCCCCGGTCTCCCCCTGACCGTTCCCTGATCCCGACCCTGAGCGGAGGGCCGCCCGGCCCTCGGGAAGGGCTCAGCCCTCGGGCGGAGAGAAGACGACCAGGACCCGCAGGTCCTCGGTGATGTGGTGGAAGCGCGCCGGGACCCCGCCCGGGACGAAGACGACGCTGCCGCGCGCCACGGTCGTCGTCTCGTCCCCGACCGTGACCGAGGCCCGGCCGCTGACGACGAAGTTGAGGACGTCCTGGCGGTGCGGGCGCTGGGTGTCCCGCTCCCCGGCGGCCAGCGCATAGAGACCGGCCGAGAGATTGCGTTCGCGAAGGAACCGGAGGTAGGCGCCGTCGTGCGCCAGGCGCTCCGCCTCCAGTTCGTCCAGCCGGAATGCCTTCACCGGGTCCGTCCCCCGCTTTCCCCTGATTCCCGCCGCGATCCCCTTGCGCGGACCGGCCCGTCTGCAACGATCACCTGTATGTCTAGTCTCTTCTTCCGGTTCGTCGCCAACGCGGTGGCCCTCGCGGTCGCCGTGTGGGTGGTGGACGGCATCACCCTCGGCGACGGGGACGCGGACACCGGGGCCCGCGCCGTCACGCTCTGCGTCGTCGCGCTGATCTTCGGCGCGGTCAACGTCGTGGTCAAGCCCATCGTCTCGTTCTTCTCCCTGCCCCTGCTGATCCTGACGCTCGGCCTGTTCACGCTGGTGATCAACGCCGCGATGCTCGGGCTGACCGCCGCCCTGTCGGGCGACGCCTTCAACGTCGACGGATTCGGCGCGGCCTTCTGGGGCGGCCTGATCATCTCCATCGTCTCCTGGGCGGTCAACCTGGTGCTCGACCGTGACTGAGACGGCCGACGCGGCCCCCGCCCCGCCGCGGGCCGCCCGCCC
>NZ_RBAM01000135.1 GCF_003626645.1 Streptomyces klenkii
GCAGTGGTGCGCCCTATCCCGGATTCGCGCACGTTGCATTTGGCGGCGGTCGCGGCGTCGCCCCACGGATAGGGGTTGCCCCGGGGGCCGCGTGCGGCCTTCTCCCACTGCCGACTGGTCGGCAGCGACTTGCCCGCCCAGGCGGCGTAGGCGGCAGCCTCGTGCCACGTCACCCACACCACGGGGTGGTCGCGGACGCTGTCCGGACATCGGTTGCCGCCTCCCCAGTGCCGGGGTGGCGCCGCGCCGGCGTCCTGGACGTACCGGGCGTAGTCGGCGTTCGTGGTGGGGAAGACATCGATCCAGAACGCCGGGATCCACTGGGCCTCGTTGTCCGGGCCGGAGAGATAGATGCCCTCTTCGACCAGCACCATCAGCTTGCCGTCCACGGGATGGCGCTGGTGCTGGCGAACGTCGGCCGCGAGTAACGTCTCCGTGCGCGGATCCTCGCCGGATGCGGCCTGCTCGGTGATCAGCGTGGCGAACCGCTCCTGGATCTCCGTTCCGGCGACGGACAAAAGGGTGTCCAGCGCGGATTGGGTGCCTTGACGCGGGATGATGCCGGGACCGCGCTGCTCCCACTTGGAGACCATGCGGTCGCTGACGCCGATGCGCGCGGCGAACCCCCGGACCGTCATGCGGTGCGCGAGTCGTAGCGCCTTCGTCTCTCGTCCGGTCCAGCGGACCACCCCCATGGCACCGCTCCTAGACAGGGTCGCCCGGCAGGCTCATGTACGCGTCGCGCAGCGACGCCAGCACCGGGTGCTCGGTCGGCAGCGTGGTGTCGTCGATGGCCGAGATCGCCCGGACGCCGATGCTGGTGTTGGTGGCGAACGCTGCCCGCATCCCGCGTGCTTCGGCCACCGTCACGGGCGACGTCGCATGGGCATGGTGCTGCTGGAGCAGGGCCATGGTGACGCCCGGCAGAACCTCGCCCTTGGGCCACACGACGGCACCGTCGGCGTCGATGAACCCGACGTTCCACGTGCCGCCCTCGGACACCAGGCCGTCGGGACCGGCGAACAGCGCGTCGTCGAAGCCCGACAGCTGCGCGGCGCGCCTGGCGTGGAGGGCCCCGAAGAGGCCGAGGTGCTTGACGGCGGGCAGGTCACGCACGTAGGGCACGGTCTTCACGCGCAGGGGCGGCAGCGGCATCGGGCCGGTGGGCCGCGTGGTCACC
>NZ_RBAM01000136.1 GCF_003626645.1 Streptomyces klenkii
AGGTCGGTGACCGTCAGTGCGTGGAAGGCGACCATGGCGGCGAGCGTGGCGCGCACCGGATCGTCGTCTTCCAGTGCCTGGCGGATCGCGTCGGTGTCGACCGGCTGCGGGAGGATCGTGGTGGGCTCGTGGGGGATCCGCGTCGTTGGGTTGTGGAAGACGGCACGGTGCCGCTTGAGGGTGCGGAACAGGCTGCGGACGGCGGTGATCGCGTCGCGGCGTCGCCAGACGCCGGCCGGCAGGGTGTCCAGGATGTCGGCGCGGGTGATGGCGCGCAGCGAGTCGTTGGACGCCGCCCACCGGCGCACCATCGGCAGGACGTTGCGCAGGTAGTGGCGCACGCTGGGTTCGCCGAGCGGCCTGGAGCGGGGCGGGGTGTTGCTGCCGCGGTGGATCGCGGTGAACCAGATCCGCAGTTCGTCGGCCATCGCCGGGGGCAGGTGCTCGGTCTCGGCGGTGAACCAGAGTTCCAGGGTGCGGGGACGGTCGTCATCGAGGAAGCCGGTTTCGGCCAGGAGCGCCCGGAGGTGCCGGGCGGGCAGGTTCACCGCAGGTACCTGTGCCACGGCGGTGGCTTTGATCGCCGCGCCCGGGGTGTCCTGGGTGCCGAGCAGGATGCGCAGAGCGCGGCGGACCGCCCAGGTCAGATGCTTGCTCCAGCCGTGGCGCTGGGCGTACTCGGTGGCGTGGGCGTCCAGGGCGGCGGCCAGCTCGGTGTCGAGCGGCGGAGGGAATCCGCGCTGCTGTCCGGTCCGCAGGGAGCGGGGGGACTGGAACAGAACGAGCTGCTTGTGGCTGGCGGGTCGAAGTGCTCGGAAGCGGTCGCGCGGGGCAGGCCGGCCCTTGCGGCGCGAGCGGCGGGCCTCGATCGGCTCGGTGAGGCGGACCCGGCGGTCCATGTCGCCGAAGTACAGCTGCTGGCCGTGCCGGTTGTCGCCTTCCAGGTCCATGCGCTCCTTGCCGCCGCGGTTGCGTTCGGCGAGCGCGGCCTGGCGGCGGCACAGCCGGCAGGCTCCCTCCCAGAGTGCGGCGGTATGGCGGCAGATGCGGCACGCGCCGCGGTCGGGGTGCCGTTTGCGGTACACGCGGCAGGCCAGGCATACGCCGCGCGACTGGTCGTACACTCCCCAGGCCAGGCAGTCCGGGCAGGAGCTCGCGACCGTGGGACGACCCGGGTG
>NZ_RBAM01000137.1 GCF_003626645.1 Streptomyces klenkii
CGCAGGAGCTTGCAGGAGCACGAAGGAGAAGGACGACATGGATCGCTCACAGGACCTGGACCATTCGAAGGCGCCCGTGCTCGACGCCCTGGCCGCCTACCACGCCGGCCGGCAGACCCCGTTCACCCCGCCCGGCCATAAGCAGGGCCGCGGCGCCGACCCCCGCGTGCGGGCCGTCCTCGGCGAGGACGTCTTCCGCTCCGACGTCCTCGCCATCAGCGGCCTGGACGACCGCACCTCCTCCCACGGCGTGCTGGAGCACGCCCAGCGCCTGATGGCCGACGCCGTCGGCGCCGACCACACCTTCTTCTCCACCTGCGGCAGCTCCCTGTCGGTGAAGGCCGCGATGCTGGCCGTCGCCGGCCCCCACGAGAAGCTGCTCGTGGGCCGCGACGCCCACAAGTCCGTGGTCTCCGGGCTGATCCTGGCCGGCATCCGGCCGGTGTGGGTGGAGCCCCAGTTCGACCCCCGGCTGCGGCTGGCGCACCCGCCGAACGCCGCCGCGTTCGAGGCCGCCTTCGAGCAGCACCCCGACGCGCGCGGCGCCCTCGTGACCTCACCGACGCCGTATGGCACCTGCACCGACCTGACGGCCGTGGCCGACGTCTGCCACGCCGTCGGCCGGCCCCTGATCGTGGACGAGGCGTGGGGCGCGCACCTGCCCTTCCACCCCGACCTGCCGCGCTGGGCCATGGACGCGGGCGCCGACGTGTGCGTCACCTCCGTGCACAAGATGGGCTCGGGGCTCGAACAGGGCTCCGTCTTCCACCTCCAGGGCGGCCGCGTGGACCCCGAGGTGCTGCGGGCCCGCGCCGACCTGCTCGGCACCACCAGCCCGTCGGTGCTGCTGTACGCCGCGATGGACGGCTGGCGGCGGCAGATGGCCGAGCACGGCAAGGACCTCTACGGGCGCGCGCTGGAGCTGGCCGCCTCCGTGCGCGAGCGGATCGAGGCCATCGAGGGCCTGCACGTCCACGGCCGCGGCGACTTCTGCGGCCCCGGCCTGGCCGCCGACCTCGACCCCCTGCAGGTCGTCGTGGACATCTCCCCCTTCGGAACGACCGGCTACCGCGCCGCGGACTGGCTGCGCGAGCACCACGGCGTCAACCTCCACCTCGCGGACCACCGCCGGGTCAGCGCCCAGCTCACCCACGCCGACGACGAGGACTCCGCCGAG
>NZ_RBAM01000138.1 GCF_003626645.1 Streptomyces klenkii
GGTAGCGGGTGAGCTGTTCGACCCCGTCGATCTCGCCGCGCCGCTTGATCTCCACCGCGATCGTGGCCCCGGCCGCATCCCTGCCGAGGATGTCCACCGGACCGATCGCCGTGGGGTATTCGCGGCGGATGAGGCTCCATCCCTCCCCGAGCGTCTCCATGCGGTCGGCAAGCAGTTCCTGAAGGTGAGCTTCGACACCGTCCTTGATCAAGCCAGGATCGACGCCCAGTTCGTGGGAGGAGTCGTGCAGGATCTCGGCCATCGTGATGATCAGCTTCTCGCCGGTCCTGTTCTCCACGGTCCACACCGCCGCGGCTCCGCCCTCGGCGTCCCCGGCCTCGCTGACCTTCAGACTGCACGGCGGGGACATCCAGTTGAGGGGCTTATAGGCCCGGTCATCGGCGTGGATGGAGACCGAATTATCCGCCTTCACGAGGATCAGCCGTGGCGCGAGCGGGAGATGGGCGGTCAGCCGGCCGGCGTAGTCCACCGAGCAGCGGGCGATCACGAGACGCATGAACTCAGCCTAGAGGGCACACGGCGGCGGCCGTGACCGGTGGGGCGGCGGAAGGCCCCGCGACGGCTGGGGCGGCCGTTGCCGGACAGTGGCCAGATATGTGCCCAATCCACTGACATGCTCGGGCCAACACCCCTACCGTTGCACACGGGGCGTCGCCGTCCGAACGCACACCAGCACGCGGTGACGTGTGTGCGGCGGTGTCCCGGGGCCCGTCCGCCAGACCTCCTAGCCAGGGGTCGCGAGAGGAGAATCCCATGTCGCTCGACGTCTCACCAGCGCTGTTGCAGCAGGCCGAGCGCGGCGAGGAGGTCGACGAAGTCGCGTTCGTCGACTGCATCCGCACCTCCCTGCCCTACGCCTGGAACATGATCAGCACGCTGGTCGCCCGACTCAAGGTGGACGGCGGTGACTTCGCCGACAACACCACGCCGCCGCCGGACGAGCATGCGCGCGGACAGCTGCTGCGGGCGTTGGCCAGCGACGCCATCCGGGGGTCGCTGGAGCGGCACTTCGGCGTCCGGCTGGCGTTCCAGAACTGCCACCGGGTCGCCGTCTTCCCGCTCGACGCCGCCTCGGACGCCCCGCTGGGCCGGTTCACCTCGATCCGCGGGCAGATCCTCAACCAGTCGCCGGAGCTGCGGGACGGCTGACG
>NZ_RBAM01000139.1 GCF_003626645.1 Streptomyces klenkii
GGACGCGTCCGCTACGAGTACGACGACGCGGGGCGTACGGTACTGCGGCAGGTGGTGCGGCTTTCGAAGAAGCCCGACACCTGGCGCTACGAGTGGGACGCCGAAGACCGCCTCACCATGGTCATCACGCCGGACGGCACGAGCTGGCGTTACGCCTACGACCCCCTCGGGCGGCGCATCGGGAAACATGGCGTCGCCGCCGACGGAACGGTCGTCGGATCCACCGCCTTCACGTGGCAGGAGAGCACGCTCATCGAGCAGACGGAGAACCGGTCCGGCCGCCCACTCACACTGACCTGGGAATACCAGGAGGGACGTCCCCTCACGCAGATCCAGAATGCGCCGCAGGCGGAGATCGACCGCCGCTTCTTCGCCGTCGTCACCGACCTCGTCGGGGCGCCCACCCACCTGATCGGTGACAACGGCGAGGTCGCCTGGCGAGCGAGGACAACGCTGTGGGGTCAGACGACTGGCACAGGCACCACCACGATGCCTCTGCGCTTTCCCGGCCAGTACGCCGATGAGGAAACCGGCTGGCACTACAACTACCACCGTCACTACGACCCGCACACCGCGCGCTACACCACACCCGACCCGCTGGGTCTCGACCCCGGGCCGCACCCCTACGCATATGTCCACAACCCGCACACCTGGTCGGACCCACTGGGCCTCGCGGCACACCGGCCGCGGGCGCAGCATTTGCAACCCGACGAGAACGCGACCGGGAGCCACACGGTCTTCGAACGGGACGCGAGTGGCCGGGTGACGCGTTACCAGACGTGGATCGAGGAGCCGCGTGCTCCTTCGGGATGGCGTCAGGGCCCTCGGTTCCGGGGTGAGGGGAAGCCGCATGCCGGTATCGAACCACCGCTGTACTACCCGACCGGAGGAGGGCGGGCGGAACCGGCGACGGGGGAGAATCTCCCGCTGGGGTATTGAGAAAGGCGATCCATGGACAACGTCCCGAGCCCGTTGGAGCTGTTGCGTGCGGCGCGTCCCGAGGTCACGGCGGTCACGCCCGCGGAGTGGCTCGCCGAGACCGGCGGTGTGCTGGAGGCGATCCCCTATCGGTGGCTCTACTGGCCGGACGTGCTGGAGGTGCACGGCGCGGCCTTCGTCGATCTCTCCGGCCTTGGCCGGGAGGCCATCGCTGAGCGCATCGGCCAGGT
>NZ_RBAM01000140.1 GCF_003626645.1 Streptomyces klenkii
GCCCGTTCCCCTCAGCCGGGCCCGGACTGGGGTGCGGATACGCTGACCGCGCTGAACGAGCTGGGGAGTCGTGACTTGGACGTGGCGCGCAGGCGGGCTCTGTCGACCGCCGCTTACTCCGTCGCCGCGCTGGCCGTGCCGGGCCAGGACTGGTGGGAACGCATGGCCGAACGCCCGGCCGCGCGCCCCGCGGCCCACCATCGCCGCGTCGGCCGCGGGGACCTGGCGGCCGTGCGCGACATGGTCGCGATGTTCTCCCGCGTCGACCAACGGCACGGCGGCGGGCACGCGCGCACCGCCGCCGTGCAGTACCTCACCACCGACGTGAGCGCCTACCTCGGCGGCCGGTTCGCCGACGATCGGGTGCGGCGCGAGATGTACTCCGCGGCCGGCGAACTGGCCTATCTCTCCGGGTGGATGGCCTTCGACAACGCCGAGCACGCAGCCGCCCAGCACTGGTTCACCCTCGCCGTCCGCCTGGCAGCGGAAGCCGACGACGCGCCCCTGGCCGGCCACGTGCTGCGCGCCATGGCCCACCAGGCCGTCGACCTCGGACACGCCCGCCAGGCCCTCGACCTGGCCGATGCCTCCGTCGACGGCCCGCGCTACGCCCTCGCCGCGCCCCGGGAACGCGCGCTGCTCGGCGTCGTGCACGCCCGCGCCCTCGCCGCCGCCGGACAGAAGCAGGCCGCCGCAGCCGCCCTCGTCCGCGCGGAGAACGACCTCTCCGCCGCGGCGCCCGGCGACGACGAGCCGGCCCGCGTGTTCTTCTTCGGCGAGGCCAGCCTTGCCCACGAAACGGCCTGCACCCTGCGTGACACCGGCGATCTGGCAGGGGCGCAACGCGAGTTCCGCCGCAGCGTCCGCACCCGGAGGGCCGCCACCTTCACCCGCACCCACGCCGTGACCCTCGGCTACCTCGGCTCCGTCCAGGCCCGCCAGGGCGCCATCGAGGAAGCCTGCGCCACCTGGTCCCGCGCCCTGGACGCGATGGACGGCATCCACTCCGCCCGCGCCCGCCGCACCGCCACCGACATGCGCCAGGCCCTCTCCCCCGTCCGCCGCCGCGGCATCCCGGCCGTCACCGCCCTCGACGCCCGCGCCGCCGCCTACCTGACCGAGACAGCCTGACCCAGGAGCCCGCCATGGCCGAAGAATTCACG
>NZ_RBAM01000141.1 GCF_003626645.1 Streptomyces klenkii
AGGCCATCGCCCCGCCGGTCACCTTCGGCGGCTCCGTCGCGGCCCCCGGGGAGGCCGACCCGGAGCTGGATCTCGGGCACCTGGCGGACGCCGCCCGGCACGTGGCCCACGCCTACCACGGGGACGACTACCGGCAGGTGGCCGGGCTGCTGCCGGGCCTGGTGCGTTCAACGCACGCGGCCGTCGAGCGTTTCGACGGCGGCCCCGAACGCGTGCGCGCGCTGGTCCTGCGGTCCAACGCCCTCCAGATGGCCGGGCGTTACCTCACGCAGGTGCGCGCCTACGACCTGGCCCACGTCGCCCTGCGGGACGCCGTCACCGACGCGGACGAGGCGGAGGACCGCGCGGGCGTGGCCGGAGCGGTGTACCAGCAGGGCTGGCTCCTGATGCGCCAGGGCCGGCTGGACGAGGCCGAACGCGTCAGCGTGGCAACGGCCGAGGCGATCGAGCCGCGCATCTCCCGCGCCTCGCGCGAGACGCTGGGCGCGTGGGGGAAGCTGCTGGTCCACGCCAGCGCGGCAGCCGCCCGCAACAACCGGCCCGCCGAGGCCCGGGACCTGCTGCGCATGGCCCGCACGGCGGGCGCGGCGCTGGGCGGCCGTTCCGTGGTGGAGCCGTCGAGCTGGGGCCGCTTCGACTGGCGCACCGTCGCCTTCCAGGGGATCGAGAACTACCTCGTGACGGGCCGCCCCCGCCGGGTGCTGGCCTTCGCCGAACGCCTGGGGTACGGCGCGGACAGCAAGCTCGCGCGCCGCCACCTCCTCGACGTGGCGCAGGCCCACGCGCAGCTGCGCCAGGGCTCCGAGGCGACCGCGATCCTCTCCGGGCTGCTGGACGAGACGCCGGAGTGGCTGCGCCACCAGCGCATGGCGGCGGGCACGTTCCGCGACGTGCTGCGGCACAGCAAACGTCGGCGGCTGACGCCGCAGCAGCGCCGCCTGGCGACGTTCTTCGAACTCGCATAGCGGGCACGCTCCGTGCCTGGTGGGGGCGCGGCGCGACGGCCGGATTCCCACGCCGCATACCTGTGACGACCCAATCACCAAACGTAACTTCGGCGCATGGATCGAGTACAGGACTCACTCCCCCTGTGGCTGCCGTCCGCAGGACAAGGCGTGCAAGTGGTGCCCTGTCACCGCTGGTTCGATGCCGTTCGCGTGCCC
>NZ_RBAM01000142.1 GCF_003626645.1 Streptomyces klenkii
GCGACGCCGTGGCGTACAGCCCGGACGGCGAGATGGTCGCCACCGCCTCCAACGACAGCGCCGCCCGCCTCTGGGACGCGGCCACCGGCCGCGAGCTGCGCACCCTCACCGGCCACGGCGACGGCGTCAACGCGGTGGCCTTCAGCCCGGACGGCACCACCCTGGCCACGGCCTCGAACGACGACGCCGTCTTCCTGTGGAACACGGCCACCGGCGAGCACACCGCCACCCTGCACGGCCACACCGACTGGGTGCGCGCGCTGGCGTTCAGCCCCGACGGCGCCTCGCTGGCCAGCGGCAGCGCGGACGCCACCGTCCGCATCTGGGCCATCGAGGACGGCCGGGCCGGCGAGGAGGCGCCCACCGTCCTCCCGGACGGCCACACCGAGAGCGTGCAGGCCCTCGCATGGAGCCCGGACGGGGCCACCCTCGCCAGCGGGAGCACCGACGACTCCGTGATGCTGTGGGACCCGGCCGCCGGCGAGGCCCGCCTCGCCCTGTCCTCGGGCGTGGCCTCGGACGTCAACGGCCTGGCGTTCAGCCCGGACGGCGCCAACCTGGCCGCCGCCATCGACGCCCTGTTCGTCCCGCTGTGGCGCACCGAGACCGGCGAGCCGCTGCTGTCCCTCTCGCCCGGCCACACCGACAGCATCGACGCGGTGGCCTTCAGCCCGGACGGCCGCCTGATCGCCACCGGGGGCTCCGACGACTCGGTGCGGCTGTGGGACGTGCGGCGCGACACCCCGACGCTGACCCTGACCGGGCACACGAACGTGGCCGCCGCGGTGGCCTTCGCGCCGGACGGCCGGCACCTGGCCACGGGCGGCTGGGACAACGCGGCGCGCCTGTGGGACCTCACCGCGCAGCGGCCCGTGCACGACCTGATCGGCCACTCCGAGGGCGTGACGGCGCTGGCCTACGCCCCGGACGGCCAGACCCTGGCCACGGCCGGCTGGGACGGGCGGGCGGCGCTGTGGGACCCGGCCACCGGCGCCCTGCGGCGCGAGCTGGAGGACCGGGGCCAGGAGGACATCTCCACCGTCGCCTTCAGCCCCGACGGCGCGCTGGTCGCC
>NZ_RBAM01000143.1 GCF_003626645.1 Streptomyces klenkii
TGATGGCCGACGCCGCGCGCCGCGTGCAGGTCGGCACCCCCGGCGCCCTCGCGGAGCGCGACGCCCAGGTCTTCCGCGCCGGGCTCCATCTCTCCCGTCTCAACAGCGAGTTCGAGGACTTCCTCTTCGGCCGCATCGACCTGCTGGCCGGCAAGGACGGCGAGCGCGGCCCCGACGGCGCCTCCACCTCCGTCGAGCCGGCCGAGGACGCCGTGCGCGAGGAGCCCGGCGGCGGGCGCGTCGCGGAGATCGCGGAAACGCTGCACATCGGCCGGATGGGCGTGCTGGACGCCGAGTTCGTCCCCCTGGTCATCGACTGGCGCGCCCCCGCCGCCGCCCCCTTCTACCGGGCCACGCCCGTGGCCCCCGGCCGCGTCGTGCGCCGCCGCGTCATCCGCAGCCGCGGCCGCCGGGTGCTCTCCGTCGAGGACGACCTGCTGCGCCCCCAGGTGCGGGCCCTGTGCCGCGGCGCCGAGCTGGCCGTCGTCGGGGACGGCGCCCTGATGGCCGCCCTCGGGCGCACCCGCGGCAGCCGGATGACCGACATCGTCGCCTCCATCCAGGCCGAGCAGGACGAGGTGATCCGCGCCCCCGCCGTCTCCGTCACCGAGGTCACCGGCGGGCCCGGCACCGGCAAGACCGCCGTCGCCCTGCACCGCGCCGCCTACCTGCTCTACCAGGACCGGCGCCGGTACGCGGGCGGCATCCTCGTCGTCAGCCCCACCCCGCTGCTCGTCTCCTACACCGAGGGCGTCCTGCCCGCCCTGGGCGAGGAGGGCCAGGTCGCCATCCGCGCCCTGGGCTCGCTGGTCGAGGGCGCCGAGGCCGACTCCTACGACGACCCCGCCACCGCCCGGGTCAAGGGCTCCGCCGTGATGGCCAAGGTCCTGCACCGCGCCGCCCGGGGCGCGGCCGAGTCCCCCCACGCCCCCCGCACGCTGCGGGTGGTCGCGTTCGGCCGCCGCGTGGAGCTGGACGCCGAGACCCTGGACCGGGTCCGCCGCCAGACCCTCGGCGGCACCGCCCCCGTCAACCTGCTGCGCCCCCGCGCCAGGCGGCTGCTGCTGGACGCGCTGTGGGAGGAGTCCGGAGGCCCCGGGCGGTACCCGGACCGCGCCCTGGCCGAGGAGGCGCGGGAGGCGTTCAACGAGGA
>NZ_RBAM01000144.1 GCF_003626645.1 Streptomyces klenkii
CTGCGGCATCGTGCCCGGGCGTTCCTCCGGTTCGCCCGCCGGGACCAGGCGCAGCACCCGGCACGTCGTGGCCCAGCGCGCGGCCAGGGCCTCCGCGTCCTGGGGGGCGTTCAGCCGCTTGGCCGCCAGCTCCGCGGCCGTCGCGCGCCACTCCTCGCCGTCGGGCGAGGGCTCGCGCACCGTGGCCGGCCAGGCCACCAGCCGCCCGCCCTTGTCCTTGCTGCGCAGCGTCACCGTGGCCGTTGAGCCGTCCACGAGCCCCAGGCCGTCCAGCGGCTGCTCCCCGGGCCCGCCGACCAGGCACAGCGCGCCCTCGTGCCAGACGTGCCACAGCGGGCGGGCCGGCCCCTGGGGGCCGCGCACCCAGGCCAGGGAGGACTTGCGCGCGGCCTCCTCGATCAGGTGCCGCGCGGTCGCGGACGGAGCGTCGTGCGTCATGGCGGGAGCGTAACGGCCGCCCGGCTCAGGCCGACAGGCCCAGCGCCGCCATCCGCTTGGTGTGCGCCTCGGTGATCCGCGAGAACATCCGCCCCATCTCCGCCAGGTCGAAGCCGTCCGCCACGCCGCCCACCAGCATCGTGGACAGCGCGTCGCGGTCCGCGACCACCCGCTGCGCCTGGGACAGCGCCTCGCCCATCAGCCGCCGCGCCCACAGCGCCAGCCGCCCGCCCACCCGCGGCTCGGCCTCGATCGCGGAGCGCACCTTCTCCACGGCGAACGAGGCGTGCCCGGTGTCGTCGAGCACCCCCAGGACCAGGGAGCGGGTGTCGGTGTCCAGCCGGGAGGCCACCTCGCGGTAGAAGTCGGCCGCGATGGCGTCGCCCACGTACGCCTTGACCAGGCCCTCCAGCCAGTCCGAGGGGGCCGTCAGCCGGTGGAACTCCTCCAGCGGCGCCGCGAAGGGCTCCATCGCCGTGACCGGGTCCTCGTCGATCTGCCGCAGCCGCTCGGTCAGCTGCTCGAAGTGGTGGAATTCGGCCGCGGCCATCCGCGCCAGGGCGGCCTTGTCCGTCACCGTCGGCGCCAGCTTCGCGTCCTCGGCCAGCCGCTCGAACGCCGCCAGCTCGCCGTAGGCCAGCGCGCCCAGGAGGTCGACCACGGCCGCCCGGTACCGCGGGTCGGCGGACGCGCGCGGCCAGTCCGCCGCGGCGAC
>NZ_RBAM01000145.1 GCF_003626645.1 Streptomyces klenkii
GTCGAAGGAGTCGTCCTCGAAGGGCAGCTCGGCGGCGTCCGCGCGCAGGAAGGCGAGGCGGTCCGATGCCCCGTCCCGGTCGGCCAGGGCGCGGGCGAGCCCGACCTGCCCGGCGCTGAGGGTGATGCCGACGACGTGGCAGCCGGTGGCGCGGGCGATCTGGAGGGCCGGGCCGCCGACCCCGCAGCCGACGTCCAGCATCCGCGTTCCCGGGCCCGCCCCGAGCCGTGCGGCGACCAGCCCGGTGAGCCGGGCCGCGGCGTCCTGCAGGGTGGCCTCGCCCTCGGCGTCCCCTTCGGGGCCTTCCCAGTAGCCGAAGTGCAGGTTCGGGAAGAGCCCGAAGTCCTCCGGCAGGAGTTCCGCGGCCTGGTCGTACAGGGCGCTCACCCGTGCGGCCGTCGGCTCGCTGAGCTGTGTCATGACGCGGCTTCCTTGTCTCGTCGCACCGGCGGCGTCCTCGCCCGCCGGGAGGTTCAGGGGCGGGCCGTGGCGCGCATGCGCAGGCCGCGCGGGCTGGGGACGTGCCGGAGTGAGTGCGGCGGGGGGCGGTCGGTGAGCGGGGAGAGCCTCCACCGGGAGGCGATCGAGGCGAGGGCGAGAACGGCCTCGGTGACGGCGAAGCGGTCGCCGACGCACTTCCTGGCGCCCGCTCCGAAGGGGATGTACGTGGCGCGGTCCGGCCGCTCCCGCGCCCACCGCTCGGGGGTGAAACGGCGGGGCTCCTCGTGCAGGTCGGGGCGGTGGTGGAGCAGGTGCGGGCTGCAGGCGAGGGGCGTTCCGGCGGGCAGGCGCGCTCCCGCCAGCTCGGTGTCGGCGGTGGTCACCCGCGTCAGCATCCAGCCGGGCGGGTGGAGGCGGAGGGTCTCGGTCACCACGTGGCCGGTGACCTGCAACTCCGGCAGGTGCGCGAACGCGACGGGGCCGCCGGCCAGCACCCGGTCGACCTCGGCGTGCAGGCGTTCCTCGACGTCCCGGTGGGTCGCGAGCAGGTACAGGGCCCAGGTCAGGGCGCTGGCGGTGGTCTCCGTCCCCGCGAGGAAGACGGCCATCACCATGTCGGTCAGCTCCGCGTCGGTGGGCTCAGCGTCGGCGGGCTCCCGGCCGGCCGCCGCCTCCCCGGCCCCGCCGGGACCGCTCGGGCTCAGCATGGCG
>NZ_RBAM01000146.1 GCF_003626645.1 Streptomyces klenkii
CCACCGGCGGCGCCACGGACGGCCGTTCGCCCTCCGCCTCGGGCAACCGCAGCACGGCCGTGTGCTGATCGACGCCCCCGGGCCCGGGGGCGTCTGTCCCCCCGGCCTCCGCCTCGCCCGAACGCCCGCCCCCGGCACCGTCGTTCGCTTCTGCGGACGCATGGTCGCGGTCCGCGCCCGGGTCTCCGGACGCATCCGCGCCCTGCGCGCCGCGCGCGGCTTCCTCGAAATCGTCGTCCGGCACCCCGAGCCGGTCCCCGTCCCGACCTTCGGACGCGTCCGGCACGCGGTCGGAGGCCGCCGCGCCGGCCCGGTCTCCGGGCGCATCGGCGCCCTGCGCCCCGCCGGAGGCGGCGGCATCCGGCGCAGCGGGATCGTCCGTCTCCCCGTCCGGGCCTGTGGAGGCGTCCGCGCCCCGCGCGCTGTCGGGGGCGTTGGTCGCGTCCTCGGGATCGTCGTCCGGCGTCCCGGGTCGGCCCGCATCGTTGCCGGAGGCGTGCGCGTCCTCGGGCCCGTCCGGCAGGCGGCCGGAGGCCGCCGCGGCGGCCCGGTCCTCGGGCGCCTCGGCGCCCTGCGCGCTCGCGTCCGCGTCCGCGTCCGGTGGGACGCGGAGGGACGTGGTCGCGCGGTCGCCCGCTTCCCCGGGGGGGACGCGCAGCGAGGTCGTGCCGTCGTCCGCGTCCGGCGGCATTCGCAGTGTCGTCGTCGCGGAGTCGCCCGGCGCGGGCGGTGTCGTCGTGGACAACTCCGGCCGTTCCGGGCGGCCTTCGTCCCCGGCCGTAGCCGAATCCGCCGAATCCCCCTCCCCGGGAAACCTTTCGGAGTCCCCGGGCGTCTTCCCCGGTGACTCCTGCCCCTGTACCCGATTCGACCTGTCCGGGGACTCGCCCGCCACCGATCCTCCCTCTCCTTGATCAAAAACGCCGCTGGCTCTACCAGTCTGCCCGGTCCTGTGCACCGCGGTACGACAAGCCGGGGGTGGCGGAATCCTGCGCTCTGTCCTCAAGGACGACAACGACATATCTACGGGTTCCCGCCCAAATCAACCACGTGCTCTCGACAGAACAATGTGAGAGGCGTCACCCTGTCTTTCATCCACGCGGGGAGGCATGGATGGGCAGGAGTCGTAGAACCATTCCGGAGGAGCTGCTG
>NZ_RBAM01000147.1 GCF_003626645.1 Streptomyces klenkii
TATTCCAGGTTGAGCAGGGTCGATTCCTGGAGAGCGGTCATCAGGCCGATGAGCGTGGCGCGCCCGGACAGCCCGGCGTCGGCGGCGACGGAATCGATGGGCCTGTTCCAGCAACGCCCCTCCCAGGGCTGGGGCACTCCCGAACAGGTGACCGATCCGATGTACGCCGCGACGATGTTCTTCCTGGGCGCGGACGACGGCGACCCGCCGGGGCTGACCGACATCGAGGGGTGGGAGACCATGCCGCCGGGCGACGCCGCCCAGGCCGTGCAGCGCTCGGCCTTCCCCGACCTCTACGCAGGCCAGGAGGACGCCGCCCGCGAGATCGCCGAAGAAGCTGGCATTGACCTCTACCGCCCCGGAGGCGGCGCTCCCGCCCCCCAGCCCACCGATCCCGGCACCGAGGACCAGTGCTACCCCGACGAGGGCGAGGACGCCCCCGGCGGCGGCGAGGGCAACGGCTTCATCGACTCCGCAACGACGGCCTGGCCGCTGCGCGTGGACAACCCCCGCTCCACTGAGGGCGCGATCGCCTGGGCCCGCGACCAGGCCGAGACCAGCTTCTCCGGGTGGTACCGCCGCTGCCTGGCGTTCGTCGCGCAGGCATGGGGCTGGGGCGGGTCCGGCGTGAACTACGCGATCGACCACTACCGGCAGATGCCCGCCGACATGCGGCACGACGGCAGCCGCACCGTGCCCCCCGGGGCGCTCATGTACTGGGAGACGGGCGGCAGGGCGGGGCACGTCGCCCTGTACCTCGGGGACGGGCTGATCGCCAGCAACGACATCTTGCGCCCCGACTACATCGACATTGTGGACGCCACCGAGATCGAGACCCGCTGGGGCGCCACCTACGTCGGCTGGGCGCCACCGTACTTCCCAGCCGGCTGGTAACAGAAAGGAGGGAACATCACCCATGCCCGCCATCAACCCGGCCGACGTGCCCGTCGCGCCGATCCACACCGTGATCCTTACGGCGGACGGCCCGCTCGTAGACGGCGAACCCGTTACCGTGCTGCCCGACGCCGATCCCTATGAGGCAGCCCTGCTCGAACTGAGGCGACGCGCGGCCTTGCGCTCCCGCCCCGTCCGCGTCATCGCCAAGGAACCCGGCGGCGAGAGGTACTTCATCGTCGGCCCCGAGGGCGAG
>NZ_RBAM01000148.1 GCF_003626645.1 Streptomyces klenkii
GTGGTGGACGGGGCCGACACGGTCCTGTCGGGCACGGGCAACGGCCCGCTGGCGGCGTTCTTCGACGCGCTGGGCCGCACCGGGGTGGTCGCCGAGGAGGTGCGGCTCCTGGACTACGTGGAGCACACGATGAGCGCGGGGGCCGGCGCGCAGGCCGCCGCGTACATCGAGTGCGCGGTGGGCGACCGCGTCCTGTGGGGCGTGGGGATCGACGCGAACATCGTGCGGGCTTCGCTGAAGGCCGTGGTCTCAGCCGTGAACCGCGCCCTGCGCTGAGCGAGCCTGCCGCTGTGCGGCCGTCCCCCGGGCCCGGGGTGGGGTCAGCCCCACCCCGGGCCCGGTGGCTGGACGGCTGTCCGGCCCGGGGCGGCGGCGGCAGGCTGACGGGCATGGCGGATGTGGAGATCAGGGCCGCCGGGCGGCCCGGGTGGCTGGGGCGTTTCGGGCGGGAACTGGCGTATGTGATGGGCGGGTTGCCGGTCGCGGTGGCGGCGCTCACGGTGGCGGTGACGGGCCTGTCGTTCGGGCTCTCGACGCTCGTGGTGTGGGTGGGGCTCCCGGCGCTGGCCGGGACGCTGATGGGGGCGCGGGCGTTCGCGGGGATGGAGCTGCGGCGGCTGGAGCGGCTGGCCGGGCGTCGGCCGCGGGCGGCGGTGCGGGCCGGCGGGGACGGGCTGCGGGCGCTGCGGGACGGGTGGGCCTGGCGGGCGCTGGCGCACATGGTGGTGGCCTTCCCGCTGCGGGTGGCGGCGTTCTGCGTCGCGCTGACCTGGACGGTGGGCGGGCTCGGGTCCCTGCTCTACGTCACCTGGTCCTGGTCGCTGCCGCGCGACGAGGGCGAGACGGGCCTGTTCGACCTGATGACCGGGAACCCCTCGGAGGCGGCCGACATCGCCTTCACCACGGCCGCCGGGGCCGTGCTGCTGGCCACGTCCGTGCCGGTGGTGCGCGCGCTGGCCACGGCGGACGCGGCACTCACCCGGGGACTGGTCTCCGGGATGCCGCGGCGATCACTGCCTCCGGGTTTTGTCCAGACCTGACGCAGTAGGTGCGTTACTTCCGTACGCACTACTGACGCGGACCCCTCAATGTGGTTAACATCACGCCCACAGCAGATGGCACGGGGGCCGGCGGCTAACGGAGGTAC
>NZ_RBAM01000149.1 GCF_003626645.1 Streptomyces klenkii
GTGATGCTGGCCAGGCCGGTGCCCGCCAGGGTGCCGAGTACGGCGATGGCGGTGTCCATGATGGTGGCTCCTCTGCGGTCGGTGCAGGTAGGTGGGTACGGAGGGCACTGCGGGGCGTGCCCCACGGAGGTAGGTCAGCGGCGGCGGCGTCGCTTGGGCTGGGTGATGGCGGGGATGGAGTCGTAGGACTCCTGGCCCGCCTCGAACGATGCCTTCGTGGTGCCGGTCAGCCCGCCGTGCTCCTTCTTCACGGTGCGCATGATCCGGGTCATCGCCTTGCGGTCTTTGTGCCGTCGCGCGATGGCGTAGTCGCGACCCAGCTCCGCGACGGCCGGGTCCGGGGCGGGGGGGATGGTGCTGTTCCTGGCGAGGCCGAGGGCCTTGCGGATGTCCATCGGGAGTCCTCTCTCTGTACGGGATTTCGTACGGCACCACTGTACGGACTTCCGTACAGTGGTGCAAGGGGTGGCTGCGATATCCACTGGTAGGGGGGCACGGAACTTACTGCGTTCCGTGCCCCACTGCATGCCGGGGGACGGCGATCAGCCGATGGGGCCGAAGTCGATGTTGCTCACGTTCGAGATCTCCAGGTGTCCCTGGTAGCCCCCCATGTACTCGCGGATCGCGTCCTCCAGCTCGCGCACGGCGCCTTCCTCGCCCTCGTTGATGTACGCCTGGACGACCTTGTCCAGCCGTCCTTCGCTCAGGTGGCTGCCCAGGGCGAGGGTCCGGGGCCGGTCGTCACTGGAGACCGTGATCCAGGCCGTGATGGTGAACCCGCCCTTCGGCCGGCGGTCGAAGATGCGCCCGGCCCGGGTGGACAGGCTGATCCGGCGTCGCCGCCCGGCCGGGATGAGCGCGGCCCGCGTCGCCTGGTCGAGTTTCTTCAGCGAGCGCCGCGACGGCGTCGCCTTCCCCTCCTTCCAGCGGCGCCAGGTCCGCAGGCTGACTCCGGCGTCCTGCGCGGCGGCCTTCTCGTCGTCCTTGTGCTTCTTCTCCAGCCAGGCCAGCCGATCGGACAGGGACTTGCCCGACTCCCTGTCGGCCGCCCCCTTCACGCGGCCGGTGAGCTTCTTGATCAGGGCGTCGTGCAGGCTGCTTCCGGTCTGCGGGCTCTCCTTCGGGTGCGAGGGGTGCCGGGGGCG
>NZ_RBAM01000150.1 GCF_003626645.1 Streptomyces klenkii
CTGGAGGCGGACCAGGGCCAGCAGCCGCTCGGCCTCCGTGCGGCGCTCGGACTTCGGGACGCCGCGCAGCCGCAGCGCGAGTTCGATGTTCTTGCCCGCGGTCAGCCACGGGAAGAGGGCGTGCTCCTGGAACATCAGGGCCGGGCGCCCGCCGGGCACCGTGATGGTGCCGGCGGACGCCGCGTCCAGGCCCGCGACGAGGTTGAGGAGCGTCGACTTGCCGCACCCGGAGGCCCCGAGGAGGGTCACGAACTCCCCGGGGGCGACGTCGAGGCTGATGTCGTCCAGCACGAGCTGTTGTCGGCCGGGCCGGCCGAAGGACTTCGACACGTGATCCAGTCGGACGGCGAAATCCGCTGTCGCGACGTCCGGGCTGCCGGCTTTGGAGACGGTGATGGCCATCTGCGTCACCTCCTGGGGGACGTGGGGGTGGTCGGCTAGCGGACGCCGAGTCCGGCGTCGGACACTTCCGGCTCGCCCGCCTCGGCGAGCACCTCGTTGAGGATGGACAGGTCGTAGATGCCGGTCAGGTCCGTCTCCTCCAGCAGGCCGACGCTCACCGCGTTCTCCGCGCCGGTGCTCAGCGTCTCGGCCAGCGGGTCGTTGAGGAACTCCACGTGCTCGAAGGCCGGGTCCAGGACCTCGGCGGGCAGCTCGCTGCCGCCGGGGAGGCGGGCCAGCTCCGCGTTGAAGACGGACTTGGCCTCCTCGCGGTTGTCGTTGATCCAGGCGTTGGTGTTCACCACGCCGCGCACGATGGCCTCGACGACGTCGGGGTGCTCCTCCAGGAAGTCCTGGGCGGCGATCACGTGGGTCACCACGTAACGGCCGTCCTCCCACAGCTCGCCCTCGTCCAGCAGCGTCTCGGCGCCGCGGTTGACGAGGTTGGCGGCGGTCGGCTCGGGCACCCAGGCGCCGTCGATGTCACCGCTGTCGTAGGCGGCGGGGATGTCGGAGTTGGCGATCCGGAAGACGTTCACGTCCCCCTCGCCGGTCTCCGCGTCCACCTCGTAGCCCTGGTCGGCGAGGTAGCTCAGCAGCGCCACGTCCTGGGTGTTGCCCAGCTGCGGGGTGGCGATGTTCGCGCCCTCCAGGTCCTCCAGGCTGGAGACGCGGTCGGGGTTGACCACCAGGGAGGCGCCGCC
>NZ_RBAM01000151.1 GCF_003626645.1 Streptomyces klenkii
TCACCGTCGACGACCCCTCCGGCGTGGCGGCCTTCCGCGCCCTGCGCGACCTGGTCGACTCCGGCGCCGCCACCACCGACACCAGCGACGGCTGGGAGAACATGATGTCCGCCTTCGCCTCCGGCGAGGTCGCCATGATGGTCAACGGCCCCTGGGCGCTGGCCGACGCCACCGAGGCCCTGGGCGAGGACCTGGGCGTCGCCCCCGTCCCCGCCGGCGCCGCCGACCAGGGCGCCCCCCTCGGCGGCTGGAACTACGCCGTCTACGCCGGAACGCCCGAGGCCGACGCCTCCTTCGAGTTCGTCCGCTGGATGAGCTCCCCCGACGTCCAGCGCCGCGTCACCGAGGAGCTGAGCCTCCTGCCCACCCGCGCCTCCGTCTACCAGGAGCCCTCCGTCGCCGGCGACCCGATGGTCGAGTTCTTCCGCCCCGCCGTCGACACCGCCCGCGAACGCCCCTGGATCCCGCAGGCCCAGTCCCTGTTCGAGCCGCTGCGCGAGGCCGTCGAGGCCATGCTCACCGGCTCCGCCTCGCCCGAGGAGGCCGCCGCCGACACCGGCGACGCCTACCGCGAGCTGCTTGAGGACTGGGAGTAGGGGGTCCCGCCATGGCCGACACCGCCGCATCCGCAGCCGAGCCCGCCGCCGCCCTCGCCGAGCCCCCCGCCCCCGCCCGCCGCACCCGCGCGGCCCGCCCGGGGCGTTCCGCGAACGCCGCCCGCTCCTCCGGGCGCCCGCCCGGCCGGCTGCGCCGCGCCCTCGCCACCCACTGGTACGCCTGGGCCATGACCGCCCCCGTGGTCGTCGTCACCGCCGCCATCGTCGGCTGGCCCCTGGTCCGCGGCGTCTGGCTCTCCCTCACGAACGCCGACGAGTCCAACGTCGAACGCCGCATCGGCGTCAACACCCTGCCCGCCACCTACGAGTTCGTCGGCCTGGACAACTACACCGCGATCCTGCGCGACAGCGACTTCTGGGACCGCCTGGGCTGGACCGTCCTGTGGACCGCCTCCTGCGTGGCCGTCACCTTCTCCCTGGGCCTGGGCCTGGCGGTGCTCCTCAACCGCGCCTTCCGCGGGCGCGCCCTCTACCGCACGGCCCTCGTCCTGCCCTGGGCCATCCCCGCCTTCGTCTCCGTCTTCGCC
>NZ_RBAM01000152.1 GCF_003626645.1 Streptomyces klenkii
GTCGCCGGCCCGCTGCTGCCGCGTGCCGCCGATGAAGCCGCGCTGCGCCGCGTCGCCCGCCGCCGCCAGCGCGACGATGTCCAGCGCACCCAGCGAGTCGACGTCCGCTACAGCGTCGCCGAGAAGCAGGCGATCACTGCCAAGGCTCGCTCGATGAACATCGCCGGCGCCCACCTCGTCGGAGCCGCTGTCATGGCCTACCTCGAAGGCGACCTGGCTCTGCTCGGCCAACGCACCGCGATCGACGACTACATCGACGAGCTGAACACCCTGCGCGCCCAGGTCGCGAAGATCGGCACCAACGTCAACCAGATTGCCCGTGTCCTCAACTCCGGCGGCCATCCACAACCCGTGGACGCGGCCGTCCTGGCCCGCGCCCATCGGCTCCTGGACACCGTCCGCGCCACCGTGGTTGGCCTTGACGCAGCCGCGTACAGTGCCACGACCGGAAAGGCCGCCACGGAGTGATCGCCAAGATCACCGGTGGTCAGGACACCGGCAAACTGATCGCCTATCTTTACGGCCCCGGCAAGGCCAACGAGCACACCGACCCGCAACTGGTCGCCTCCTGGGACGGCTTCGCCCCCGACCCCGGCCGCTCCACCGACTTCAACGCCACCAAGAAGCAACTTGTGAAGGCCCTGGACCTCCGAGTGAAGCAGGCCGGCGACCGCGCCCCCAAGCGGCACGTGTGGCACTGCTCCCTACGTGCCGCACCCGAGGACCGGCTCCTCAGCGACCAGGAGTGGGCCGACATCGCCCGCCGCGTCGTGCACGCCACCGGTATCGCACCTGACGGCGACCCGGACGGATGCCGCTGGGTCGCCGTCCGCCACGCCGAGGACCACATCCACATCGCCGCGACCAAGGTCCGCGGCGACCTGCGCCCCGCCCGCCACTGGAACGACTACCTGACCGCCGACCAGGAACTCGCCTCCATCGAGAAGGAATACGGACTCCGCCAAGTCGCCCGTGGCGATCGCACCGCAGCACAGCGTCCTACCCGTGCCGAGAAGGAGAAGGCCCACCGCACCGGGCATCAGGCAACGGCGCGAGAGCGTCTGCGCGTCGCCGTCCGCACCGCACTCTCCATCGCCACCACCCCTGAGGAATTTCTCAGCATCCTCGCCGGCACCGGCAGC
>NZ_RBAM01000153.1 GCF_003626645.1 Streptomyces klenkii
GGTCACCAGGGGCCGGTCTCGAACCTGGCCTCGTCCGGGCTGTCCACGGGCCACGGCGGCACGGTCGCCGCGACCACCCGCAGGCCCTGAACTCCCGCCCGGAACTGGAAGGTGGTGCCCAGCGGGATGGTCAGGCAGACGCCCGGCTCCAGCGCGGTGACCTCCTCGCGGCCGTCCTGGCTGCGCCACATCTCGCCCGCCCCCGAGACGACGAACCAGATCTCCTCCACGGTGGCGTGCGACACCGCCTTCGCGGTCTGCCCCGGCGCGAGCTCGAACTGGGCGAAGCTCGCCGCCCCGGGGAGCACGCACAGCGGCCGCACCGCCGAGCCGTCCGGCGCGGTGACCTCGGGTGCCTGGTCCAGCCGTATGGTCGTGAAGGGTTCGCTCATGGGCCCCACGATAGGGAACGCGGGAGCGTGCCCCGACGGCGCGTCAGGAGTGGCGTTCGAGCCCGGTGCGCAGGCGGTGGGCGGCCTTGGAGACCTGGCGGTTGAAGAGGGCGCGGGCGTAGCGCTTGGCCCACCAGGCGACCTTCTCCTCGCGGTGGAGCAGGAGGAGGAACGTCCCGCGGCGCACGGCCTCGTGGACGCGGTCGGCCAGCTGCTCGGGGCTGGTCTTGCCGTTGGCGATGAGTTTGGCGGAGACCTCGGCGAGGGCGGGGTCGGGGCTGCGGAAGCTGGAGGCGAGGTTGGTGGGGACGAAGCCGGGGCAGACGACGGTGGTGCCGATGCCCCAGGGCTCCAGCTCGAAGCGCAGGGTCTCGGAGAGGGCGACGACGCCGGCCTTGGTGACGTTGTAGTTGGCCATGAAGGGCGGGTTGATCAGCCCGGCCATCGAGGCGATGTTGACGATGTGGCCGCTGCCCTGGCGCTTGAGGAGCGGGACGAACGTGCGGCAGCCGCGGACGACGGCGAGCAGGTTGATCCCGGTGATCCACTCCCAGTCGGACTCGGGGATCGCCTCGATGCGTCCGGCGGCCGAGACCCCCGCATTATTGATCAATATGTCCAGGCCGTCCCACTCGGCCTCCACCCAGGCGCGGGCCTCCTGCCATGCGGCCTCCAAGCGCACGCCCAGGGGGAGGAAGACGGCCGAGCCGCCCCAGGGGGTGGGGGCTGCCTTGTCCTCGGTTGC
>NZ_RBAM01000154.1 GCF_003626645.1 Streptomyces klenkii
CTTCGCAGATCGTTCGGTTCCGGCGGCCGGGAGGGTGTGCGCGTCGCTCACAGCTGCCCCCAGCGGCGGATGAGAGGCGCGACGCGCTGGACGCCGGCGCGGTAGGCGCCGCGGGCGGTGCGGCGCAGCAGGCGGCGGGAGGCGGCGCGCATCCCGGCCTCGGCGGCGGGCGCGTCCTGGTGGCCGGCGGCCGGCTCGCCCTTGATGTCCAGGCCGTGCCGGGCCAGGACGCCGGGGAGGTACCCCGGCGCGGTGCGGGCGGTGTAGTACGGGGTGAGGGGGGGCAGGCCGCCCTCCTCGCGCCGTTCCAGCAGCGCGTCCAGGCGGGCGCGGGCCGCGGCGAAGGCGCCCTCGTGGGGAACGCCCACGCCCTGCTCGGCCAGCCAGGCGGGCTCGGGCCGCGGCAGGTGCCCGGCGTCCAGCTCGTCCCAGGAGGCGAAGCAGCCGGAGCCGATGAAGTAGTGGTTGCCCAGCGGCTCGCGGATGCCCAGGTCGCTCAGGACCGCGGTGGGCACCGAGCGGTGCAGCGACTCCAGGGCGGCGGTGGAGGAGACGGTGACCAGCAGGTCGGTCTCGTTGAGGATCTCGCCCATGTTGCCGTAGGCCAGGCGGAAATTGGCGGGGCGCTCGCCCCGGGCCCGCTCGGCCAGCCGCTGGTAGGGCAGCTCCTCGATGTGGGTGGTGTGCTCGCTGGGCTTGCTGCGCAGCTTGAGCACCACCTCGCGCTCCGGGTGCCTGCGGGCGTGCTCCATGGCTGTTCTGGACCTCCTCGGGCGACACGCTCCTGCTGCTGGCCGACTTCTACAACGGCCGCGACGCCCAGGGCCGTTACAGCAACCAGAACGCGGCGCTGACCGCCATACGCTGCGCGGACGACCCCTCGGGGATGTCCATAGCAGAGCTGCGGGAGTACCGCGAGGAGTTCATGGAGACCTCGCCCCTCTTCGGGGAGTGGATGGTCTGGGGGCTCAGCGGCTGCGAGGGCTGGCCCGTCCCCGCGGACCAGACCGAACGCCCGCGGTACGCCGCCGAGGACGCCGCCGAACCGATCCTGCTCGTCGCCAACACCGGCGACCCGGCCACGCCCTACGCCGGCGCCGGCCGGATGCAGGAGGCCATGGGCGGCCCCGAGGTGGC
>NZ_RBAM01000155.1 GCF_003626645.1 Streptomyces klenkii
CGGGCCCGGGTCGAAGAGGGACAGCTCGCCGATCAGCTCGCCGGGGCCGAGGACGGCCAGCATGTTCTCCCGGCCGTCGGGGGAGGTGCGGTGCAGCTTGACCTTGCCGTCCGTCACGACGTAGAGCCGGTCGCCCGGGTCGCCCTCGTGGAAGAGGGTGTCGCCGCGAGCCAGGGTCACCTCGGCCATGGAACCGCGCAGCTCAGCGGCCTGCTCGTCGTCGAGCGCCGCGAACAGCGGTGCGCGCCGGAGAACGTCGTCCACGAGTTCCTCTCCTTGTCGGCCTGGGTTCGGCCGGGGCCCGGGGCGGCTACGGTCAGGGGGTCGCCAGGTTGCCCCACATCATGCCGGACGCCGCGACAGTGCTATCAGTCACAAGTTTGACGCACGTCGGCGGCGAAGCCCACGCCAGGGGCCCCTTCGGTGGGTCATGGCGCGGGGACCCGGCGAATGTCGGTGGGGCCGTTTACGCTGGCCGGGTGGCTGAGACCCCGTGGGGCGCGTGAGTCGCGCGGGGGATGCGACAGGCGAAGGAGAGGGCCGGACGGGTGAGCGCCAACAGGGATTCCGCCGAGAGCGAACGCGCCGGGGCCGCGCGGGTGAGGCCCGCCGCGGGCGGCCGCGGGGAGACCCGGCTCGGCATGGTCCGCCGCGCCCGGAAGATCGACCGCGTCCTGGGCGAGGTGTATTACTACGCCCATCCCGAGCTGGACTTCGAGAACTCCTTCCAGCTCCTGGTGGCCACCGTCCTGTCCGCCCAGACCACCGACCTGCGGGTGAACCAGACGACCCCCCGCCTCTTCGCCGCCTACCCCACGCCCGAGGACATGGCGGCGGCCGACCCGGCGGCGCTGGAGGAGCTGATCCGGCCCACCGGCTTCTTCCGCAGCAAGGCGAAGGCGCTCATAGGGCTCTCGGCGGGGCTGCGCGACCGGTTCGGCGGCGAGGTCCCCGGGCGCCTGGAGGACCTGGTGACGCTGCCGGGCGTGGGCCGCAAGACCGCCCACGTCGTGCTGGGGAACGCCTTCGGCAAGCCGGGCATCACCGTGGACACGCACTTCCAGCGGCTGGTGCGGCGGTGGCGGTGGACGGAGCAGAAGGACCCGGAGAAGATCTCGGCGACCTCGGCCTCGATC
>NZ_RBAM01000156.1 GCF_003626645.1 Streptomyces klenkii
GCCGGAGCAGTTCGGCGGTGCGGAGGTAAGGGGGCTGCTCGGGCATGTGGCAAATCTAGTCCACTAGCTCTAAGCTAGTTAACCAGCTTCACCGTACGTGGTCCCGGAGCGACGGAGGGAACCTTGTGCCCGCACCCGCGTCCCGCGCGCAGGAGATCGCCGCGCGCCTCACCGCTTCGGGATTCACGCCGCGCTTAACGCGCACGCGGGACCGCTTCCGCGTGGAGACCGCCGTACCCCCGGCGGTCTCCCGCGCACGGTGGCAGGCGCTGTTAGCGGCGTTGGAACGGGCCGACCGGTTCGGCCTCGACGGCACCCAGCAGGGACAAACGGCGTGGGCCGTCATCTTCAGGACCCCCGCGGCGGCCGGACACCGCCCGGGGGCATGGCGATCAGCTACAGGGAGCTGAACCACATGAACGAGTATCCACCGCGCGGTCTCCCGCGCCGCCGCAAGGGCGGCCCGATGCCCAGGCGGACGGCGGCATGCCGCGCGTCCTCGGCGTCCTCCGTCAAGGGAGGCTGACCATGGCCGCCCGCTACCACCGCATCGCCGACGACCTGCGCCGACAGATCCGGGACGGCACGCTGTCCCCCGGCGACCGCCTGCCGACGGAGGGCCCGCTCGCCGCCCGCTACAACGTCAGCGTCCCCACCCTCCGCAGCGCCCTTCGGCTGCTCCAGCAGGAAGGGCTCACCGAGACCATCCACGGCAGCGGGACCTACGTCCGGCCGCGACGAGAGCCGGTGCGGTACGCGAACGACCGCCATCGCAACTCCCGCAGGCAGACTCCCGAGACCCGCACGGACCTCGAATACCGGGAGATCAAAGCCGAGGAAGAAGCCTCCGCCCTCATGGGCGTTCCGGTCGGCACCCCCTTGATGGAGTGCGTCTACCGGAGCGGCGAGAGCAGCGGGCTCCCGCACACCGTCGTCACCGCGTACGTCCGTCGAGACTCGGTGCCGGATCTCCCGATGCTGCTCGCGGATACTCCCTCGCCTTGGGGAGACGACCTCCGCGCCGCGCTCGCCTCCGCTGGAACGCAGGTGGTGCGCACGGTCGAGCACCCGGTGCCACGCACCGACGAACGACCGGATGTCCTCGTCGCCCAGCGGAAGCAGCCGG
>NZ_RBAM01000157.1 GCF_003626645.1 Streptomyces klenkii
GGGCGCGAGCCAGGCCCTCGTGCTCGCGGCGTCCGTCGCGATCGTCATTCCACATGGCAGAGCCCCCTCGGTCGTCCAGCACCTAAACGCGTGTCAGGTTAGCCTGACACGCACTCGGCGTCAGGGCGCCATGACAATGCTGGCCGAAATCCAATTCACAGCGCCGCGCGCCGATCGGCGCCGCTTCTTAGGCGGTAGGCCATCGCCCTCGCCCGCGAGATCCGCGTCGATCACCACTGCGCCATCGCCGTGCGGCCCGGCGCGGGGCGGCCCTCGGCGAGCGTGCGGGCCGGCTACGGCGTGGCCAGCGCCGGGGTGGCGGGCCGCTGGCCTTCCTGAAGGGCTAGGAGTTCGGCGAGGACGCCTCCGGGTTTCGTGGCCAGTTCCTCGTAGGGGCCTTGCTCCACGATGCGGCCGTTGTCGAGGACGATGATGCGGTCGGCGTGGCGGGTGCTGGCCAGCCGGTGGGTGACGAGGAAGGTCGTGCGGCCGGCGGCGAGGGTGCGCAGGGAGGCGAAGAGGGCGGCCTCGGCGCGGGCATCCAGGGCGGCGGTGGGTTCGTCCATGACGAGGACCTGGGCGTCGCGGTGGAAGGCCCGCGCGAGGGCGATGCGCTGCCACTGCCCGCCGGAGAGGTCGTGTCCGCCCCACCAGGAGCGTGCCAGGGAGGTGTTCAGCCCGTCGGGCAGGGCGGCGAGGACGGCGTCTGCGCGGGCGGCTGCGGCGGCGGCGTGCACGGCCTGGTCGCCTTCCGGGCGCGGGGCGCCGAGGTGGATGTTCTCGCGGGCGGTGAGTGGCCAGAGGGTGTATTCCTGCGGGACGAGCGCGACGTGGCGCCACACGGTGTGCGGGTCGGCGTCGGCCAGGTTGGTGCCGTCCCAGCGCACGGTCCCGGCCTGGGGGAGGAACAGGCCGGTGATGAGCTGGGTGAGGGTGGTCTTGCCGGAGCCGTTCTCGCCGACGAGCGCGATGACTTCGCCGCGTTCGACCGTCAGCGACACATCGGCCACGGCGGGGCGGTCGGTGCCGGGGTAGGTGTAGGTGACGTGGCCTGGGCGCCGTCGCCGGCCGCTTCCAGGGCGTCCTCGACGCCGGGCTCCTCGTAGGCGGCCAGTTCCAGGCCGG
>NZ_RBAM01000158.1 GCF_003626645.1 Streptomyces klenkii
AACGTCTACCAGGGCGGCGACGTCGTGAAGACCATCGTCGGCGCCAAGCCCAAGGCGGCCATCGAGCGGGACCTCAACGAGTTCCTCGCCTGACGGCCCGCCGGGCAGCCTTCACGACAGCGCAAGGGGCCCGTGGCGTTCCTGAGGAACGCCACGGGCCCCTTGCCTCGTCCGGAGGGCTCAGTCCCCCTCGGGAGCGGGCCGCTCCCCGCGCGACGGATCGAGCACCGGCCCCTCGCCCGGGGCGAGTTGGCCCAGGATCCGCTCCAGATCCTCTATCGACGCGAACTCGACGACGATCTTGCCCTTCTTCTGCCCCAGGTCGACCTTCACCCGGGTCTCGAAGCGGTCGGACAGGCGCCCGGCCAGGCCGTCCAGGGCCGGCGAGATCAGCCGGCCGGCGCGGGGCCCCCGGCCCCGGCGGGTCCGCTTCCCCTCCGAGCCCATGAGCCGGACGATCTCCTCCACCGACCGGACCGACAGCCCCTCGGCCACGATCCGGTGCGCGAGCCGGTCCTGCTCCGCCGCGTCCTCCACCCCGAGCAAGGCCCGCGCGTGCCCGGCCGACAGCACGCCGGCCGCGACCCGCTTCTGCACCTCGGGGGAGAGCTGGAGCAGCCGGAGGGTGTTGGTGACCTGCGGCCGGGAGCGGCCGATCCGGTCGGCCAGCTCGTCGTGGGTGCAGTTGAAGTCCCGCAGCAGCTGGTCGTAGGCGTTGGCCTCCTCCAGCGGGTTGAGCTGGGCCCGGTGCAGGTTCTCCAGGAGGGCGTCCAGGAGCATCCTGTCGTCCTCGGTGGCCCGCACGATGGCCGGGATGGCCTCCAGGCCCGCGTCCTTGCAGGCCCTCCAGCGGCGCTCGCCCATGATGAGCTCGTACCGCTCCCGCCCGAGCTGCCGGACCACGACCGGCTGGAGCAGCCCCACCTCCTTGATGGAGGCGACCAGCTCGGCGAGCGCGTCCTCGTCGAAGAACTCACGCGGCTGGTCCGGGTTGGGCGTGATGGCGTCCAGCGGCAGCTCCGCGAAGTACGCCCCGCCGACCTCGGCCGGCGGCTCCGGCAACGCCGTTTCACGTGAAACGGCCTCGGGGTCCGCGGGAACGGGAACCGTCGGCCCCGTGGGC
>NZ_RBAM01000159.1 GCF_003626645.1 Streptomyces klenkii
GGAAGCTGCATGACCGTCGTGAGGTGGAGCATCTGAGCCCGCATGATTTCCGTGTCCGGCCCGCCGACGACACGATGGAGCGCGGCCTCGTCCATGACCGCACGCAGACGGAGCGGCTCCTCCTTGCTGAGTACCGCCTGCCGCTCGATCCGGGCTCGAACTCGCGACTCGACTTCCTCTGCGGTGGTCATGGGGAGGGTTCCCCTGATCGCCTCGCGCGCGTAGTCCTCCGTCTGCAATAGGCCCGGGACGAACAGCGACTCCGAGTTGCGGATCTCCCAGGCTTCCGACTCGAAGCTGATGTACGAGGTGTACTCGTCGGGCAGCTCCTCGTGATACGGCCGCAGCCACCCCAGCTCGCTGGCGCGTTGGGCCAGGGCGAGAAGTTCGTCGCGCTGTGCTCCCTGCACTTCGTACAGGTCGAGGAGGCCGATCAGGGTTCGCCTCTGCGGACGAGTCTGCGCGTGTTCAACGCGATACAGGGTGGTTCCCGTGATCGCTGTCCGTTCCGTGACCTCCTCTCGGGTGAACCCGCCATCTGCGCGTAGGCGCCGCAGCTCGGCAGCAAGTCGCCGGAGGCGAACAGTGGGGATGTTTCGCTTCTGCACCATGTGTCACGCGCCTCCCGTCAGTTGACGACGCCCTGAGTCTGGCCGTCAGCTTCGAACGGACGCAAGTCGCCGGACAGTTGATCGAATGGAAGGTATCCATTCTTGCACCTTGCTTTTGGTGTCCAACCCGGTGCAGTCTAGTCGTGGCAGTCGCGCCACGTGTCATTACGCTCACTGGCTGCCGACAGCGCGCTGTGCGCGCAACCCCGTTGAACGGAGGTGGCCCCCCATGAGCACTACCGAAGGCACCCCGCCGCCGACAGACGAGAAGGACCTCACGCTTGCCGAACTGCTGGAGCAGGGTGACGCGCTGCGCCGCAAGTTGGCCCGGCTGGTGAGCGATGACGACGTGACGATGGAACAGGAGCAGGCATGAAGAAGGCAGTTCTCCGGCTGGCTCGCTGGTTACTTCCTCCGGCGACCGGCCGCCGCCGCGCCGGGGCGCCGCTGCCTCCGGGGCCGGCTGATCCGGCCACGGTGGTGTTGCCCCGGGCGTCGGTTCCGCTCT
>NZ_RBAM01000160.1 GCF_003626645.1 Streptomyces klenkii
GAGAGCGGGAAGACCGCCCCGCGGCTGCCGTCGGTCAGCCGCCGGCGTTGAGCACGTCGTTGACGATCCCGCCGATGCCGTCGGCGATCTGATTGTCGATATTGGCCGCGATCACCGTGGCCACAATCGCCGCCACCAGCAGCAGCAGTCCCGCGTATTCCACGAAGCCGGCTCCGCGGTCGTCGAGGCGGTTTCGGTAGCGGCTTGCGATCCTGTGCGTCCAGTTCGACAGCAGCCTGCTCATGGCGTCGTCCCTCTCCTCCGGCTGACGCCGGCTCAGCCGGCCTCTCCTCGCCCCTGTCCGGTCGTCCCTCGTGGGGAGCGGGCGCCAGCGCGCCCTGGGGCGGCGGCAGTTGGACGACTGCCGGCTCGACGGCCCGGTGCACCTGGCCCGACCCCCCCTCCCAGCGGGTCAACACGTACAGCTATCGGCTCCTGACTGTGCCATACCGCGCGGGGATTGGGCAGGGCGGGCCGGGTGTTTGGCGGGCATTGTTGCGCCATCGACAGACTCGGGGCGGTCCGGGCGGGGGAAGCCGGCCTCAGACGGGCTGCTGGCCGCCGCCGTCGCCGCCCTCGCCGCCGCTGTCCTGGAGGGTGGTGACGAGCTCGTTCTCGAAGTCGTTGACCGTCCGGATCACGGTCTCGCCCATGGACGCCAGGCCCTCCAGCTGGTCGCTGATGTCCCCGCGCCCGTCCCGCCAGCCGCTGACGAAGTCGTCCAGGGCGTCGTTGATCCCCTCGTCCCCGATGGCGTCGTGGTACTGGTCGAAGGTGTCGCCCGTGCGGTTCATGTACTCCCGGACGCTGCGCAACTGCGGGACGAACTCCTCCAGTTCGCCCAGCGGGATCGCGAGCCTGTCCCCGCCTTCTCCCATGGTGCTGCCTCCCTCGATGAACAGGTCTAGATGAAGCGGAAGGTGGACGTGATGGCGTCGAAGACGTCGAAGAAGGAGTCGGCGAGATCGAGCACCTGGCTGCTGCCGGACACCAGGGCGACGGCCTGCTGGTCCCCGGGCACGGGGATGAACGTCTGCATCAGCACCGCGCGGACCGTGCGGGTGTCCCCGGGGACGGGGATGTCCTCCACGCCGCGGGTCCTGGCGGCGGTGCCG
>NZ_RBAM01000161.1 GCF_003626645.1 Streptomyces klenkii
GGCGCACGTCCACCTGGACCTCCAGGTAGCGGGTGGTCTCGTCGGTGACGTGGTAGAGGTCGCGGGGGAGGGTGTGGATCGGCCGCGGGTCGCCCAGCGCCTCGCACTCGCCGCCGATCACGTGGGAGACCACGTCGCGCACGGACCAGCCTGGGCACTCCGTGGGGCGGTTCCACTCGCCGTCCACGAGGGAGGAGACGAGCTCGGATATCGCCTCGATGGACTGGGTCCAGGCGTCGATGGACGGCTGAAGGCTCTGCACGGTCACGGGACCCCTCGTGGCGGTTCGGCGCTGCTGGCTTGGAAGTTCACACCGTACGCCGGGCCGGCGCGGCGGGTGAATGTTTCTGGTGACGAATCCTAGGGCCCTCCCCTGCCGGTGGAGAACCTCGGGAGAGCACCGCTCCCGCTCGCGCGACCTGCCCATGTCGCCGCCGTGACGCCCGGGTTTCGGGGGTCCTCTGACGGGCCGTCGCCGGGTCGCCGTCGGGTCGCTGTCGAGTCGCCGCCGGTCCGCCGGGCCGCCGTCAGGCCGTCGCCGGTCCGCCGTCAGGGCCGCCAGGACGGGTCGAGGAAGGCCGTCATGGCGTTGGCCAGCAGGTAGGGGTCGGCCACGGCGCACAGCTCGCGGGCGGAGTGCATGGAGAGGATGGCCGCGCCCACGTCCACGGTGGCGATGCCGTGGCGGGCCGCGGTGATCGGGCCGATGGTGGTGCCGCAGGGCATGGCGTTGTGCGAGACGAAGCTCTGCCAGGGCACCCCGGCGCGCTCGCAGGCGGCGGTGAACTCCGCGCGGCCCGACCCGTCCGTGGCATAGCGCTGATTGACGTTCACCTTCAGGAGGGGGCCGCCGCCGGCCATGGGGTGGTGCGTGGGGTCGTGCCGCTCCGCGTAGTTGGGGTGGACGGCGTGCCCGGTGTCGGAGGAGAGGCACAGGGAGCCGGCCAGGGCGCGGGCGCGCTCCTCGTAGCCGCCGCCGCGCGCGTGCACGGATCGTTTCAGCACCGTCCCGAGCAGGGGGCCCTCGGCGCCGGTGTCGGAGGTGCTGCCGTTCTCCTCGTGGTCGAACGCCGCGAGCACCGGGATGAACGACAGGCCCGCGCCGTGGGCGGAGA
>NZ_RBAM01000162.1 GCF_003626645.1 Streptomyces klenkii
GGCAAGGCCATGGTCAGCCCGCCGCGTCCGCACGGGGCGCCGCCCCCTGCGGACCAGGGCGGCGCGCCCGCATGACCAGGCGGCTGATCCCGCCGTACGTGTGGACCGGGGGCCGGACCCACCCCACGCGCAACGTCCTCGACCGCCTGACCGTGCTGCGGTCGGCCGTGGACGAGGTCCCGGGCGACCTCACGCCCGCCCAGCAGCGGGTGCTGGAGATCCTGCTCGACGGCGCCCTCCCGCTGGCCGAGGTCGCCGCGCACCTGTCGTTGCCCGTCAGCTTCGTGAAGGTGCTGGCGAGCGACCTCCTCGACGAGGGCCTGCTGCACGCCCGCGCGCCGGCCCCCGCGTTCACGCCCGGCCGCGCCTGGCGGCCCGACAAGAAGCTCCTCGAAAGGGTGATCGATGGACTCCGCGCTCTCCAGTAGCCGGGCCGCCACCGGATCCGCCCGCGACCGGATCTACCTGCGCAACCCCGACCAGCAGCTGGTCAAGGTCATCGTCAGCGGGCCGTTCGGCGTGGGCAAGACCACGATCGTCCGCAGCCTCTCGGAGATACCTCCGCTGAAGACCGAGGAGGTCATGACCGCCACCGGCGCCGTCGTGGACCACCTCCACGGGGTGCGGGACAAGACGACGACCACCGTCGGGCTGGACTACGGACGGGTCTCGCTGGCGGACGACCTCGCGCTCTGCCTCTTCGGCACGCCGGGGCAGCAGCGTTTCCACGCGCTGTGGAAGGACCTCACGCACGGCGCGCTGGGGGCGCTGATCCTCGCGGACACCCGCCGCATCGCCGACTCCTACGAGGTGATGGGGCTGATCGAGGAGCAGGGCCTGCCGTACGCGGTGGCGCTCAACCACTTCCCCGACTCGCCCGCCTACCCCGACGCCGAGCTGCGCAAGGCGCTGGACCTGGCCCCCGACACGCCGCTGATCACCTGCGACGCCCGCGACCGCGGCACCTCGCTGCGCGCCCTGCTCGCGCTGGCCGAGCACCTGCAGAAACTCCCCGCCCTGGAGCACCCGTGAACCACCCCTCCCCGCCGGGCCCCTCCCACGCGGGCCCGTCCCACCCGGGGGCCGCGCAGGCCACCGCGCCCGTCCCGCTCTA
>NZ_RBAM01000163.1 GCF_003626645.1 Streptomyces klenkii
GGGCGAACTCCCGGTGCTCCACCAGGCCGTCCGTATAGAGGACGACGATGGCCTCCATGGGCAGCGAGTGGAAGTGGTCGTCCCGGCTCCCGCCCGCGTCCACGCCCAGCGGCAGGCCGGGAGGGGCGTCGAGGTAACGCGTGCGGCCGTCCGGCAGCAGGAGCAGCGGCGGCGGGTGCCCGGCGTTGCTCCAGCGCAGGCCCCACGCGCCGCCGCCGGGCTCGATGCGGGCCAGGCAGGCGGTGGTGATCAGCGTCTCGCCGACCCGTTCGAGGATGCCGTCGAGCTGGTGGAGGAGCCCGGCGGGGGAGGCGGCCCCGCCGCGGGCGGAGAGCGTGAGGGCGCGCAGCATGCTGCGGCTCTGGGACATCGCGGCGGCGGCCTTCAGGTCGTGGCCGACGACGTCCCCGATGACGGCGGCGCAGGTGCCGTCGGGCAGGAGCAGGGCGTCGTACCAGTCGCCGCCGAGGTGGCCGGGCTTGCTGGCGGGGCGGTAGACGGTGGCGGCCTCGAAGGGGTGCAGGTCGAGGAGGCGGGGGAGCAGCATCCGCTGGAACTGCTCGGAGCTGGTGCGGACCTGCTGGTAGAGGCGGGCGTTCTCGATGGCGACGCCGGCGGTGCCGGCCAGGGTGCGGACCACGCCCTCGTCGTGCTGGTCGAAGGGGCGGCCGTCGCGGCGGTCGCTGAGGTAGAGGTTGCCGTAGGTCGTGCCGCGGACGTTGATGGCGACGCCGAGGAGGGTCTCCATGGGCGGGTGGCCGGGCGGGAAGCCGGAGGACTCGGGGTGGCGGGAGATGTGCTTGACGCGCAGCGGCTCGGGGTGGTGGATCAGGTGCCCGAGCAGGCCGCGGCCGCGCGGCAGCTCCACGCCGCTGAGGTTGCCCAGCTCCTCGGCGCTGAGGCCGAGGGGGATGAACTCCCGCAGGAACTCGCCCTCGTCGTCCAGCACGCCGAGCGCGCCGTAGCGGGCGCCGACCAGGTCCATGGCGGTGCTGACGATGCGGCGCAGGACTGTGGGCAGCTCCAGCTCGCTGCTGATGCCCTGCACGGCCATGAGCAGGCCCTGGAAACTCTGCTGCGCGCGGGCCAGGGCGCGCAGCTGCTCACCGATGC
>NZ_RBAM01000164.1 GCF_003626645.1 Streptomyces klenkii
CCCGCCGCCATCCACGGCCGGGGCCTTCGTTGCGCCTGGTCTCAGTTCTGGTCTCAGTTGAGCCGACGGCAGTGCACGTTGACTGCTCGCACCACTTGCCGAGCACTCGACACTCCGCGCGGCGGGCCTGCCGATCAGCCCGCTTCGTGCTCGTCGGGGGAGGCGCCGCTCTGCGCCGTACCCCGAGGGGACTCCAGGGCCGCCTCGATCGCCGCAACAGCGTCTGATAGGCGGCGAAACACGGGTGTCGCACCCTTCAGTCGTCGGATGCCTTGCGTCAAGAAAGCACACATATGCCGCTCGCAGACGACAAAATCCGCATATCCAGCCGCACACGATAGGTAGACCATATCCGTGAGGTCATTAGGCACCCACTTAATCCCCTTGTTGAGGTGTCTGCCGTAGTGCATCTCGCGATATAGGCCAACAGCCGGCAACTGGCCGATCTCCTTCGCCGCATGTTTCAAGATCCACTGCTGAAATTCCCCCACATTCACCCCTGCGGCATGCGCCTGCTCAGCGATTTCCCGCCGCAGATCCGCGAGAAGGAAGGCGTTCACAGCCCTCCGCTTTTGCTGGGCGTCCCAATCCTGCGAATCAAGCCAGTCACTGAAGCGTTGATTTGCGGCAACCCACCCCGTGTCCGGCCCCGGCTCGTTGCGCTCAGCGTCAAGCATGACATCAATGGCGGCCGTAACCGCTGTCAACGTCTCGAGCTGAAATGCCGACTCCGGAGACCAGTCCGGCGGAGCACGAAAAGAATCCATGCCACGCGACGCATAAATAGCGTTCGACGCCAACGTGAAGACACCTTGTGATCGCACCGACCCCCCTTCCCCCGAGCGGCAGTGAAAAATTTCGTGCAGCTCATTCCGCCACACCTGCAAGGGGTCAAGCATCTGCCAGCCCAGGCTGAGCTGCAGGATCGTGAGACCGAGCCGGTAGCGCTTTTCATGGTCAAACCGTTTAGTCGTCTCATGGAAGTGGCCAGCAGATGCCGGAATAATGATCTTCCCTCTTCCGACCCACTCTGCCAGCTTCAACGCGTTTCGGTGGGCCT
Source organism: Streptomyces klenkii (assembly GCF_003626645.1). Lineage (GTDB taxonomy): Bacteria > Actinomycetota > Actinomycetes > Streptomycetales > Streptomycetaceae > Streptomyces > Streptomyces klenkii. Next base: position 1,061 of record NZ_RBAM01000164.1, read on the forward strand.
CTGCACTGACGCCAGGGACGCCATGCAGAGCATCACTGACATGACTCCAAT
>NZ_RBAM01000165.1 GCF_003626645.1 Streptomyces klenkii
CCACGTCGAAGGTGCCGTTGTTCCGGCCCAGCAGCAGCACCGCGACCCGGTCGGCCACGGCCTTGATGTCCCCCATGTTGTGGCTGATCAGCAGCACCCCGACGCCCCGGTCGCGCAGGCTCTCCAGCAGGTCGAGGAAGCGCACCGACTGCCGCACGGACAGACCCGCGGTCGGCTCGTCCAGCAGCAGCAGCCGCGGCTCGCCCAGCAGCGCCCGGGCCAGCGCCACGGTCTGGCGCTGCCCGCCGGACAGCCCGGCGACCGGCGCGCGGACGTTGGGGATGGGGAGCGAGAGAAGGTCCAGCAGCTCGCGGGTGCGCCGGCCCATCGCCGCCTCGTCCAGGGTGAACGCCCTGCGCGGCTCGCGGCCGAGGAAGACGTTGCCGACCACGTCGACGTTCTCGCACAGCGCCAGGTCCTGGTAGACGACGGAGATGCCCAGCGCCTGCGCGTGGTGCGGGCGGGTGAGGGACACCTCGCGTCCCTGCCACCGGATCGTGCCCTCGTCGGCCGGGTGGGCGCCCGCGATCACCTGCACCAGGGCGGACTTGCCGGCGCCGCTCTCGCCCATCAGGCCGACGACCTCGCCCGGATGGATCTCCAGGTCGACGCCGTGCAGTGCGTGGACGGCGCCGAACCGCTTGGAGATCCCGCGCACCTCCAGCAGGGGAGCGTCGGCGGCCTGCGCCATCGCGTCCTCCTCTCGTGCTCCGCCGGCGGTGCCGGGCGGCGTCAGTCGGTGAGCCCGGCCCGCGCGCACGCGGACCGGTACTCCCGGGTGCAGATCTCCTCGACGGAGAAGAAGCCGTCGCGGATGACCGTCTCCTCCAGGTTGTCGAGCGTCACGCCGACGGGATCGAGCAGGATGGCGGGGACCTCCTCGCCCGCGGGCGTGTCGATCCGCTCCTCGGCCATGCCCTCCAGGCCCTCCCCGCGGGCCAGCGCCAGGGCCGCCTCCGCCGCGGCGTCGGCCTCGTCCGCGAAGGGCTTGTAGACCGTCATGTACTGCTCGCCCCGCACGATGCGCCGGAGGGCCGACAGCTCGGCGTCCTGGCCGGTGACGGGCGGCAGCGGTGTGATGCGAGCGTCCTTGAGGGCCTCGATCACACCG
>NZ_RBAM01000166.1 GCF_003626645.1 Streptomyces klenkii
CCGACGAGGGGCGCGAGTTCGCCGCCGCTCACGCGGACGCCATCTTCAGCCGGCACAGCACCCTGGAGGCAGGGCGGGCGTTCTACGCCGACGTCAAGGGCCGCCTGGCCCGCCACGGCCGCACGCCGGGGGAGCTGCTGATCCTGCCCGCCGCGACCTTCGTGCTGGGCGACACCGACGCCGAGGCGCGCGAACTGGCCCACGAGGTCAGGCGGCAGCAGGTCAGCGGCCGGACCGCGATCCGGCACCTGGAGCAGGTCTGGAACCGCGACCTGTCCGCCTACGACCCCGACGGCCCGCTGCCCGAGGTCGACCCGGACCCCGGCGAGCACACCATCGCCCGCGGCCGGGCGAGCGTCCGCTCCTACCGCGACCCGCTGGCCGTGGCCCGCGAGTGGCGCGAGCTGGCGGCGGCGAAGAACCTCTCGATCCGCGAGCTGGTCATCGAGACCACCGGACGCCAGTCGTTCATCGGCTCCCCGGCCACCGTCGCGGAGACCATCGACCACTTCGTGCAGTCGGACGCCGCCGACGGCTTCATCCTCGTCCCCCACCTCACCCCGGGCGGCCTCGACCCCTTCGCGGACACCGTCGTCCCCCTGCTCCAGGAACGCGGCGTCTTCCGCCACGACTACGAGGGCCCGACCCTCCGCGACCACCTGGGCCTGACCCGTCCGGACGCGGCCCCGCGGTGACCGGGGCGTTGCCCGGCGTTCTCAGGCGGAGCGTTCTCAGGCGGAGCGGAGGTGGTACGCGGTGCGGGCGCCCAGCCAGGCGGTGTAGAGGGCCGTGCCGACGAGGGCCGCCTTGCGGGTGCGCTCCACGGTCAGGCCGACGCCCAGGGCCAGCTCGGTGGCGCCGTTGCGCTTGATCCAGGCGCCCGTGTTCCGGGGGAACGGCAGCCGGGAGATGGGCTCGAACGCCTTCGGGGCGGCGAAGTGCGCGGCGCCGGTGGCGGCCAGCACGAGGCCGGCGGTGCGGAGGAGAGCCATGGGGGGAACTTCCTTTCCACGAAGGAGGCGCCGTCCGAAGCGCGTATCGACGGTATGGGTGGGGCGGATGAGGTGTCAACGGACGCCCGTGCCGCCGGTCCCGGCCTCGGGGAGTCTCC
>NZ_RBAM01000167.1 GCF_003626645.1 Streptomyces klenkii
GCCAGCGGGCCAGCAGGCCGACGCCGGCCTCGGCCAGCGCGATGGCGGCGATCAGCACGGCCAGGCGCACGACCCGGGCGCGCGCGGAGCCCTCGGTGAGGGCGTTGACCACCTGCCCGGCGAGCACGGGCGTGGCGACGGCCAGCAGGGCGGTCACGACGCTGAGCAGCAGGAACGCCACGAGCGCGCCCCGGTGGGGGCGGGCGAACCGGCCGATGCGGCGGAGGGTGTCGCGCGAGAAGGGGTGGCGGTCGTCCTGGGCGTGCCGGGCGTTGTAGAGGGCGTTCCAGGCCGTGATCTCCATGCTCATGGGGAGGAGCCTAGAACCTCAATAAAGGTTGAAGTCAAGGGGCGGTCAGGGGCGCTCTGCGTCGGCCGGGCCGCGCACCCGCGTCAGCCGAGCTGCGGGGGGCCGTCCCCGACCAGGCTGTCGCCCAGCGGCGTCCGGTGGTAGAGCACGACCCGGCCGCTGCGGCGGCGGTGGACGAGGCGGGCCTCCAGCAGCACCTTCAGGTGGCCGCCGACCGAGCCGAGGGTGTAGCCGGTCAGGGCCACGAGCTGGGTGGTCGACTTCGGCGCGCCGAGCTGGGTGAGGATCGCCGCCCGGGTCGGGCCGATCAGCCGGCCCAGCGCCTCCTCGGGAACGCGGCGCCCGGCCCCGGGCTCGGCCAGCAGCCCGGAGCAGGGGTAGGTGATGGCGTAGCGGCGCGGCTCGTCGCGGCCGACCCAGCCGCGCGGGGCGGTGGTCGGTATGAACAGCAGCTGCGCGCCGCTGATCTCGCGCGGCGGGTAGGGGTAGGCGTTCACCCGCAGGCGGCCGTCGCCCAGCCAGCGCATGCCGGGGCGCAGGCCGCTGAGCGCCGCGGCCCAGCCGCCGGAGGTCAGCGACTGGGTGCGGGTGGCGATGTCCGCCTCGAACAGCCGCCGGTAGCGCGGCCATTCGGGCCGGACGGTGCGCGTCCAGACCCAGTCGAGCAGCTCCGCGACGCGGTCGGGCAGGTCGGGCACGAGCAACGCCCGCGGCAGGGGCGCGCCGTCCAGCGCCTCGACGATGTGGGCGAGGGCGGCGCGGGCGGGGGTGGAGCGCAGGCGCCGCAGCTCGTCG
>NZ_RBAM01000168.1 GCF_003626645.1 Streptomyces klenkii
GCCATGACCCACCAGGCAGGCCCGTGGGTGTACGCCCGACGGCGCGCCGGCGTCGCCGACCTGGAACGCAGCAACGAACAACTCACCGACGAAGAGATCGCCGACTTCTTCGGCGCCCTGGTCGACCGAGAGGACTGATGGGCAAAGGGGGGAAGCCGAGGAAGAGCCTGGCCGTCCCGAAGGCGCCGGTACGCGAGGGGAAGCGGACCGGCGCCCCGGCGTCTCTGCTCGACCGCAGCGGGAACTCGCACGAGCGGGTCAGCTGGCGGTTCACGCACGTGGACCATGACGGCCCGTGGGGGTTCGGCGCCATGGAGCCTTCCGTGCTGTGCGAGGTGCTCCGCAAGCTGGCGAACTGCGAGTCGATGACCGTGAACGAGCTGCGCAACACGTGGCGGCTGTTCAAGGAATACGACCTGCCCGGCGGCCTGTGCAGGGAAGCCCTGGAGCGGCTCACCGTGATGGGCTGGGACGACATGACGAAACTCCACCGACTGGAGTTCACCGGCACCCAGCGCCTCTACGGCTTCCTCGACGGGAACATCTTCCACGTCGTGTGGTGGGACCCGAACCACGAGGTCTGGCCCTACACCAAGAGGAACACCTGACTACCCGCCTCCACCATCCGAGGACGAATCGGCGGGCGGCTGGGTGATGTAGGTGCCGCGGCCGTGGACGGTGCGGATGAGGCCCCGCTCGCGCAGCTCGTCCGTCGCGCGCCGCACCGTGCCGTAGGACACCCCGAACCGCTCCGCCAGGTCCCGCTCCGACGGCAGGCGGGCACCCGGCGGGAACCGGCCCGCCGCGATCTGCGCGGCGATGCGCTCAGCGATCTGCACGTAGACGTACTCGGGGCCCGTCAGGTCAAGGGGGCCACCCAGCTCGTCATCCATGCGGGCAACGTAAAGCGGTGTATAGCTGCGCGCAGCGGCGGGAAGCTCCCCTGTGCTCCATACTGCTACAGGGAGCTATACACCCACGTGGACCCCCGCGGCCGTGCGACCGGCCCGGGGGCATGGCCAACGCTTCGAGGGAGCGCGGCATGGACCAGCCTACGGGCGATACCGCCGAACAGGTGACCGAGGCACCGGATGTCGCCTAC
>NZ_RBAM01000169.1 GCF_003626645.1 Streptomyces klenkii
TTCAAATCCCGGAGCCTCCGCTCTCGCGTGACCCCCCGGCAAGCCCTGGTCCCCCCGACCGGGGCTTCCGCCATTTCCGCAGGTCAGCACCCCTGCACCCAACTGATTTCACCCTCGGCCGCGCTTCCTGTAATGTGGTCCCCGCACCGAGCGCTCGTAGCTTAACGGATAGAGCATCTGACTACGGATCAGAAGGTTGCAGGTTCGAATCCTGCCGAGCGCGCAGCCCCAGAGCCCCGTTCCCCTCCATGGGAACGGGGCTTTTGTGCGTCCCGACGGCTTGGCCCGAACCGCGGCGTCATCCCGTCCGCGCCACCCGACGCCTCAGCGGTCGCGGCAGACCCCCGCAGAGACCACTCGCGCCGTACTGTCCCGGGCATCACCAGCCGCTCCCACGTCGGGCACGTCCCAGAGCGCTGCGCATCTCCTGAATCAACACTTGGCGGGTCGTACGAATGGCCTGCCATACATGGATGTACTCCACCGAGTGGACGTCGTGCCCGGTAGCCGTAATGTCGTGAAGATCAAGTACCGCGAGCGTGGCCCGACCGGCCGCCTCGACGACCCGCTGATTCGCCACCAACTCCAGTTGTTGCTGCGCGGCATACACTCCGTGCTCGCCAATTGCCACGTGACCCCTGCCGACGCGTTCCGGGGAAGGACCCTCCCGGGAGAAGGCGTCCCGTGCATGGGCAAGCGCTGCTAAATACCGGGGAGCAGCCGGGCCCCGGAGTGCGCGGTGGGTCAGTCCGAAGGCGTGAGGTGGTCCGGATGGCCGTTGAGGCCGAAGAGGAGCCATTCGAGCCAGGGGGGCGGGACGTCCAGGGCCTCGGACCAGGTGTGCATGGTGGTGACGTAGGTGGCGTAGCGGGTGGGCCAGTGGCGGGTGGCGGCGGCTTCGTGGGTGGTCCAGGCGAGGGCGTTGAGGGTGGCGAGGACCCGGCTGTCGAGGATGAGGGCCTGATCGCTGATGGCGGCGAACCACTTGGTGAAGAAGGGGAAGCCGACGCCGCGCACCGCGAACAGGGAGTAGGCCCGGCTCAGGTCGCCGGCCAGGACGGCTGCGCGGGTGGTGCGAAGGACGGGGATCAGGCGTT
>NZ_RBAM01000170.1 GCF_003626645.1 Streptomyces klenkii
ACTCGGGAAACGGCTTCTTCTCCCGCCGCTCGCGCCGTGGCGGCCCGGGCAGGTGCAGGCCCGCCTCGGCCAGCACCCGCAGCACCGTCGACTCGCTCGCATGCACCCAGTACAGCCGGGAACCGCGGTGGGCGAGCTTGCGGTGCGAACGGTCGGTCTCGCCCCATTCCTCGGCGAGTTTGACGATCGCCTCCTTCTCCCAGGCCAGCAGCGCGTGCAGGGCCTCAGCAGGTCCGGGCCGGGCATCGGCGAGTTGCCCGGCGGCGGCCCGTTGCTGCCAGCGCAGCACCCTCATGTGGTCCAGGCCCAGGACCTCGCCGGCCCGGCGCACCGACCAGCCCCGCTCCGCGGCATGCCCGATCAACTGCAGCAGACCGGCCTTCACCTCGGGAGGGCCCCGCGGCGGGACGGGGCCCGCGCTCAGGCCCATATCGCTTTTCCCTGGTCCAGGTGCAGGGCGACGGCCTGCTCGGCAATCGCGCTCCGCAGCCGCTCGATCTCCGCCCGTGCCTCGGCGAGTTGGGCCTGCTCCAAGCTCTGCCCGGCCCTGCCGGGCGCCGACGCGGCCAGCGCGTCCAGAGCGCCCTGCTTCGCCGTCCGCGCGATCGCGACCACCGTGGCCCGGTTCACACCCCAGTGCTCGGCGGCCTCCCGCTGCGTGTGCTGCCCCGACAGCACCGCGACGAACATCTCGTACTTCTCACTCGGCGCGAGCCGCTTCCGGGGCTTCCGCGGGGTGGTGCTTCCTGCCATGACCGGCAACCTTCCAGATCAAGGGCCTCGGGCCCGGGATCTGGTTGGGTGTTTCCTCCCGATCTTGGCTCATTAACTCAGACGGATACGGCGCGCTGATCGCGGTGATCGGCCCCGTCGAACCCGCCCTGCTGGCCGCCTGGACCCGTCACTACCGCCAGCTCGGCATCGAGCGGTTCCACGTCGCCTTCCACTTCCCCGAGCACGTCCCCGACGCCTGGCGGCACCAGCTCGTGGCCGCGGGCCACGAACTCGGCGTCATCCCCGCCACTGTCAGCACCGGCCCGTGGCACGAGCACACCAACACCGAACTCCGCGACGCCTTGCGCGAGCAGGCCGGCC
>NZ_RBAM01000171.1 GCF_003626645.1 Streptomyces klenkii
GCTCAGTGACAGCCGGATCGGACTTCGAGCCCTCGATCGTCTGCCAGTCAAGACCTGCCAACTGATCCAACAGTGGCTTCTCGACCTCTGTATACTCCGGACCCGCACTCATGAAGCACGCTCCAGTGGTACCCGGACGCCTCCGGTAAGAAGGTCTTCAAAAAGCCCCCGACGGACCGCCTGGAGCTTCTCCAGCGCGTTCCTCTCAGCGTCAATGCGTCGCTCGAGTTCATTCATCGCTTCAGCAATCCTGTACTGGATTGCAATGTCAGGTGCCGGGAAACTGAAGCGCTTCAATACGTGAATGGAAATCTCCGCCCTGGTAGTCCCAACCACCGCAAGATCGAGGCGCCTCTGAGCGGCGCGGCTTAGCAGGTACTGGCGAGCGAAGTTAGAATCTACCCTTGGCGCGAACCTCAATCTGGCAATCTCACGACTGATGTTGCCAACGTAGTATTCTGGCGCTACGCCAACGCGACCAATTGTCCCCTTGATTGACAGCAAGACATCGCCCGACGCTACGCGGCTGCGCCTATATTGCGCATCAATCGACTTTGATGTTCGATGCACACCTGTCGCAAAATCACCCCCAAGATCACGAATAGCAAGCACTGGCACTCCCTCGGCCACATAACCGCCAGACTGCACAATGCCATAACAGATATCAGCCACGCACAGGTCGGCGAGCGGGAAGAAAGCATCCGGCGGAAGCGCACCTATTAGGTCATCACGCACGCCCTCCATTTCGAGTCTCAGCTTTGCAAGAATCCGCTTGAAGATGGCGATCTGATCATCGACCATGTCCAAAACAGCTGCAATTCGACGCTGCTCGCACATCGGAGGTACGTTGAGACGAGTGGCCAGCAGGGCCTCATCTGCGAAGTTCGTTTGAGACTCGGCCATACCGGTTGTTCGCGTATTCAGAAACTCTTGAATAGCGCTAGTCGACAGAAGTCCGGCGAGTATTTGTGGCAAGATAACTTTGGTCTTCGGCCGCAGACCAATCATCTTTCCCGACACCATAATATGGGGCCGCGTAGATCCGACGTGAACAACGACGCCGACTCGGTGACGCGGGCCAGCCTTGGTTACGAG
>NZ_RBAM01000172.1 GCF_003626645.1 Streptomyces klenkii
GTTGTGCGCGCCGAGCTTGGCCATGGCGTTCTGCAGGTACGCCTTGACGGTGTTGCGGGTCAGGCCCAGCTCCTCGGCGATCTCCGGGTTGGTGCGGCCCAGCGCCACCCACCGCAGCACCTCGTACTCCCGCCGCGTCAGGCCGGTGCGCACCAGCGCCTCGGTCACCCCCGCGTCCGCGTCCAGGCGCGGGTCCACCACCCGCTCCCCGGCCGCGACCCGGCGCAGCGCCGCGGCCAGGTCCGTGGTGGAGGAGTCCTTCAGCAGGCAGCCGTCCAGGCCCCCGGCCAAGGCGGCGGGGAGCGCCGCGTGGTCGGCATAGGCGGTGAACAGCACGATCCGCACGCCCGGCGCCCGCGCGCGCAGCGACCCGGCCGCCTCCGTGCCCAGCATGTCCGGCAGCCGCAGGTCCAGCAGCACGATGTCCGGGCGCAGTTCGCCCGCCAGCCGCACCGCCTCCCGGCCCGAGCGGGCGGACCCGGCGATCCCGATGCCCGGGTCCGAGCGCAGCAGCAGCTGCACCCCGCCCACCACCACCGGGTGGTCGTCCACCACCAGCAGCCGCAGCGCCCCGGAAGTTGACCCCGTCACGGCAGCCACGCCCGCACGGTCAGACCGCCGTCCTCGTCCGAGACCACCGACAGCGTCCCGCCCAGGCGCTCCAGACGCTCCCGCGCCGCGAGCAGCCCGCGCCCCGAGGACCACGCCGGGTCCGGGTCGCCGGCCAGGCCCAGCCCGTCGTCCGCCACGGCCATGCTCACGCCGCCGTCCAGGCTTGCCAGGCTGACGACCACCGAGCCGGCCCGCGCGTGCTTCTCGACGTTCAGCAGCGCCTCCCGGGCCACCGCCACCAGCGCGCGCCGGCGCTCCGCGTCCAGCTCGGGCACCGGCGTGACGCCCACGCAGCGCGCCAGGATGCCGGTGCGCTCCGCGAACGCCCGGCAGTCGGCCACCAGCGTCGCGTGCAGCTCCCGGCCCGGCTCGGCGTCGTCGATGCCCGCCAGCGACTCCCGGAAGAGCGAGGCCGCCTCCGCTATCCGCCGCTCCACCCCCCGCAGCCGCGCCAGCACCTGCGGGCTCAGCCCCGGGTCGG
>NZ_RBAM01000173.1 GCF_003626645.1 Streptomyces klenkii
CCGGCCGAGGTCCAGCGGGTGCGGGCCGCCGGCCTCCCACTCCTGCTCGCACTTGGTGAGCACGCCCAGCGCGGTGAGGGGCGTGGCCGCGACGAACTCGGGCCCGAGGTACTGCGCCAGCAGGCGGCTGTCCCCGGCCGAGGGCCCGCGCACCGGCACGACGAACACCAGCCCGTCGGCCGAGGCGGCGTGGCGCAGGGTGGCGGACCGCACCTCGCCCGGGTCCAGGCCCAGGAACTCCAGGGTGTTGAGGGAGTCCTGGCCGAAGACGGAGTCCAGCCCCGGGGTGTCGATCAGCTCGAAGGCCCGCAGGTACGGGCTCGGCAGCTCCACCACGATCTCCGCAATCCCGTCGATCTCCTCCGGCCGCCGCTCGCGGCGCACGGTCAGCTCCGTCAGCTGTCCGGGGTCGAACGGCCGCGGCGGGCGGCCGTCCTTGTAGTGCACGAGGAGGCGGGCTTCGGGGCCGTGGCGCAGCCGGTTGACGTTGTAGGTCAGCTCCTGGGAGCCGGTGGCCAGCCGCTCCTCCCCGATGAGGGCGTTGACGAGGGTGGACTTGCCGGTGCTGATGCGGCCCACGACGGCCACGCTCATGGTCCGCCCGGCGCGGTCGCGTTCGGCGGCGAGGGCGCGGCGCAGCAACTCGGTGTCCTCGCCACCGCGTTCGAGCAGCCCGACGGCGCTTTCGAACGCGACGGCGACCCGCCGCGGAAGCGGCTCGCTCACGCGGCGCCCTCGTCCGGGCGCGGCGTGTCCTCGTCGGGGCCGGGCGCGTCTTCCGCGGGGCGCGGCGTCCCCGTGTCGGGGCCGGGCGCTTCCGGACCCGCCACCCCCGCCAGGCGGGCGGCGCGCGGGGCGAGTTCCGCCACCGCCTCCTCGATCTCCTTCAACGGCGCCTGCTCCCCCGCCAGTTCGGCCAGCCGCGCGGCGGCCTTCTCCTCCGTGGCCCGGATGCCGGCGCCCAGCCGGGCGAGGGTGTCGTCGATGCGCTCCCGCTCCCGGGCGATGCGGCTGTCGAAGTCGGCGGAGATGTCGGCGGCGAACGCGGCCACCATCCCCGCGACGACCGTGCCGGTGCCCGCCGCCCCCGCC
>NZ_RBAM01000174.1 GCF_003626645.1 Streptomyces klenkii
GCGGCGACGGCCGGGCCGTCCGCCGCGTCCACCGGGTGCAGGGTCGCGACCCCGGCGATCCCGGCGTTCCCCGGCGCGCAGTGCAGCTCGGTGACGGCCGGGTCGCGGGAGAGGGCGTGGCAGAGCGCGTGCTCGCGGGCACCGCCGCCGATGACGAGGATTCTCACGAAGCCCCAGCGTAGTCGCGGCCGCCGGGCGCGCCGCCCGGGGGCCGTGGCCCCTGCCCGCGGCCCCCGCCTCCCGCCCGCCCCCGGCCCGCCGGCTCAGCTGAAGACGATCATCGAGCCCTGGGCGAGGCTGCGGGTGGCGGCCGTGTGGAGGGCGTTCCAGACGTGGCGCTCGCGGGCGAAGGGGCCCGAGCCGTCGTCGGGGTCGGCGGCGGGCTCGTCGAGCCGGGTGGGGCGCGCGGGGGGCGTGGGGGCGGGCGGGGGGTTGCGCGGGTCGATGCCGAGCACCGGCGCGACCGCCTCCAGTTCCCGCAGCAGTCCGTGGCTCGACCCCAGCGGTCCGCCTCCGGCCAGCAGGGTCTCGTTGACCACCGGGCGCGGGAAGTCCACCGGGACGTAGGCGCCCGCGTGGTCGAAGTGCCAGACCAGGTGGGCCTGTTGGGCGGCGGCCTCGAACATCTCCAGCAGCTGCTGGTAGTCCCCGTCCACGCCCGCGACGGGCGTCACCGGCAGGCCGCTGAGCTGGAGCAGGTAGGCGCGGCGCAGCAGGTGCAGGGCCGCGTAGTCGAAGCCCGCGACGGGGGCCACCTCGCCCGAGAGGCCGGGCACGTAGCCGAAGACCGGCACGGGCGGCTGGCCCGCCTCGGCCAACGCCCGGTCGTACTCGGCGAGTTCCTCGGCGAAGGGGTTGTCGGGGCTGTGGCACAGCACGTCGACGAGGGGCACCAGCCACAGGTCACAGGCCACGTCGGCTCTCTCCGGAGGGGGTGGGGACGGGGGACTCGGGGCGCGCGGCCGGCGCCGGCCCCCGGGCCAGGGTAGAGGGGCAGCCGGCTCAGGCTCCGGCGATCCGGGTGGCGAGCCCGAGGGCGTCCGCGCGGGGGGCGTGCACCACGCGCCCGGTCTCCCCGGCGTCGCGGCGC
>NZ_RBAM01000175.1 GCF_003626645.1 Streptomyces klenkii
CGCGATCACCGCCCGCCGGAACGCGACGGCGGCCTGACTTACGGAGGAGCCATGGCCGACTGGACGCCCACCACGCTCCTGAGCGTTGACGAGCACGGCGACCGCGCGCAGGCCGGCAACGGTCACAGCCGGTACGGCGCGTACATCGCCGACCGCCCAGCGAAGTTCCACGCATACGGGGAGCCCGGCACTCCACTGCCCGGCCCGGAGTTCGCTGCGGCGGCCTGGGAGGTCGCCACGCCCCCGGTCCTCCTGGGGTACGTGAACCTGCGCCCCGGCGTGAAGGCGGTGACCACCGCCTTCACCGACACCGGCGACCTGCTCCTGAAGGTCTCGGTGCCCCTAAGGCACCACGACCTCCCCTCCGGGCGGCGCCCCCGCCACCCCTGGCAGGACTGGACGAGCGAGTACGACCACGCCGACCACGACGACAAGTACCGGCACGCCTTTGAGCCCGAGATCAGGGCCGACCGCCCCGCCGTCCTCACCGTGTCGCACCTCCTCCTCCCCACCACCGGCTGGGACCTGCCCACGCCGCAGCACACCGAGGGCCGCGCCCTGGTCGAGGAGGCCAAGCACGTCATCCACGAGATCGTCCATCAGGTCAACGCGCAGGCCGGGCCGATGGTCGCGCAGCTCCTAGGCGACCAGGAGGGCCAACGCCGCGCTGGCTGAGGCGGCAACGGTGGGGCCGTGGACGACTACCCGCCCGTGGGAACGCCGCGCCGGCCTGACCGCCTCCGGGCCCCGGCGGAACGCGAGAGGCCCGCTACCTCCGATCGGTCTCCCCGTCGCCCGTGAGCCGGTGGACGGTGCGCGATGCCTTCGACGGCCGGAGCGGGGCGCCGGCCGGGCCGCGGATGTAGTCGACCGGCAAGACCCCCAGCGGCTCTACCACGCCCACGAGCCCATCACGAAGGTGCGGGTTCATGCAGTGGTCCCGGTCGTGCTCCGCGATCTCCTGCCGATACTCAAGGCCCTGCCTACCGACGGGACCGGGCCGACGGGCGGCGGCGATGTCGTCGGCCTAGCGTCGGGTCATGAACGGCTACTTCGCGCTCTACGAAGTCGATACCGTGCCAGTTCGGAC
>NZ_RBAM01000176.1 GCF_003626645.1 Streptomyces klenkii
CCGCCGCGCCCGCCCCGCGACCCTGGGCGAACTCCTCTTCACCCGCTGGCAGTCCCCACCCCGCTGAACGCCCCCGCCCCGGGCGTTGCCCCCGCTCAGCGCCCGGCCGGCAGGGTGCGCAGGAGGTCCGGGAGGGCGGTCAGGCCCGTGATGCGGCGGACGCCCGGGGGCGGGGGGAGGGCGGCGGCGCGGTCGAGCCAGATGCCGTGCAGGCCGGCCGCGTCGGCGGCGGCCGCGTCCACGTCGGGGCGGTCCCCGACGTAGGCGACCGAGCCCGGCGGCAGGCCCAGGGCCTCGCACGCGGCGAGGAACGCCTCGGGCGCGGGCTTGGCGTGGCCGAGCTGAGAGGAGCACAGCAGCACCTCGAAGCGGTCGCGGATGCCCAGCGAGCGCAGGGTGCCCTCCTGGTGCTCGGCGTCGGAGTTGGAGAGCAGGCCGTGCCGGTAGCCGGGGCTGAGGGCGGCGAGCGCGGGCAGCACGTCGGGGAAGAGTCCGGACTCGACGCGGCGGTGGGCGCCGTAGCGCTCGAACCAGGCGTCCGCCTCGGCGTCGGTCAACGGCCGCGGCGGGCCGTCGTCCGCGGCCTCTCCCGGCGGGGCGGCCCCCGCCTCCAGGAGGAACGCCCGCGCGCGCTCCCGGCGTTGCTCCGTGAAGGTCAGCTCGCCCGTGAGGTAGCGGGCGTAGTGGAACTCCATCAGCTCGCGCCAGCGCTCCAGCGCGCCCTCCGGGGTGGGGAAGCGGCGCAGCAGGCCCTCGGCCTCGAAGTGGCGCAGCGCGGCGGCCCGGTCGGTGCCGGAATAGTCGAAGAGCGTGTCGTCGATGTCCCACAGCACGGCGGCGATCCCCGCCGCGCCCCCGGCGGAGTCCGGGCCGCCCGGGCCGTCCGGGGCGCTCACAGCGGGCCGGCGCCCGGCCCGTCCGGCCGTTCGCCGCGCTGGGAGAGGACCGCGCGGGACGCCTCCGCCGCCTCCTCGTCGGTGAGCCGGACCAGGCCCTCGGCGGTGATCAGGACGATCAGCGGCCAGGTGCGCCGCACGGGGTCGGGGCCGCCGGTGGCGGAGTCGTCGTCGGCGGCGTCGTAGAGGGCCT
>NZ_RBAM01000177.1 GCF_003626645.1 Streptomyces klenkii
AGGAAAAGCGCGAGAAGTTATTTTTGCGCTCGCTATCCACAAACACTTCTTCGTTCGCGCAGTGGCTGGCGACGTCATTTCCTCGCTTTTCCACTTCCAACCAGTCGATGATTACCCTGCACGACAACAGGTGATCGATTTTTGGGTAGGGCTTTTACACGACGACGATGAGCTAGCTCGCGAGAGCGCGGAAGATTCAATGTCTCAGACGGTCCGATCCGACTGGATCGACGAGCCCACAGCGCGGTATCTCAATAGCAAGCTTCCTGTCGAACGGCAGCGGGGAGACTGGTAGAAGCGCTGCAGCCGTCCGCTATCCCACTGCTGTGAGCAGCAGCTTTGGTTATCCCGACACCTCGTGCCGCATACTGCTCTGGTGGCGGTAGACAAACAACGAGTGGTAGCCGTAGAAGCCGAGTTGGGGGCCGTGGCTGGACGCCTCATCGAGCGCGCCTTTGAGCCACTGGGAAACCAGCCCGCGCTGCCTATACCGAACCTTCGTTCCCTTGTCGCTCATCACTTCTCAGAGGAGTGGCAGCGGGACCGTGTCGTCGCGCTGGAAGCATTGTTGAGACGGGGCATCTCACACCTCAATGGCTCATTCTCAGAAAGCCACATGACCGCCCAGGAAGCTTCCTTGCGACTTTTCAACCTTGACGGCGGAGCGGATTTCCCTACAGTCAAGAAGAGAGATCTTGAATATCTCGGGCAGGACAGCAAAAAGAAGTACAGCGAATTGCGCCACGACTTGAGAAAAAGGGCTGGTCTCATCCCTAGAGGAGAGTCGACCTTTAGAACAGATCTCAGGAAGCTACGGCTTTCCCTGGCTCAAGTAATCCTCGAGCCTAGCTTCCCGTTCGAAGGTGATGTCGCGGGAACCGGAACGTCTAGCAGCAATGGCAACGCGGCCGCCGCTTCAACTCTGGTACCACCTGAAGCGCATAAGATCGCAGGACTTCAAGACTTCGATGCTCTCTATGTAGTTCGGCCGGAAATGCACACGCAGTTCAGGATGGCAATCGAAGCCGGAGCGAAGCGTATCCTGCTGGCTGGGTCAGCAGGGATGGGGAAGACACGTCTCGCAAAGC
>NZ_RBAM01000178.1 GCF_003626645.1 Streptomyces klenkii
GGCGTGGCCGCGCCGATGGCCGCCTCGCTCTGCCCGCCGCCCGGCACCAGCGCGTCCAGCGAGCCGGTGCAGGTGCGGGCGAGGTCGTCGATCACGGCGCGGAGGTTGTCCAGGCCCTCCACCACCTCGATGCTGCTCTGGGCCGAGCGCAGCCCGCGCGCCTCCAGGTAGTCCCCGGAGAGGGCCAGCAGCTGCTCGCGGGTGGCGGCCATGGTGATGCGCCGCTCCAGGATCTCCTGCTCCAGCGGCGCGAGGACCTGCTCGGCCGCGCTCTCGGGGCTGATCGCCACCCAGCCGCCGCCCGGGGAGGGCCGCAGCAGGCCCAGCCGGGAGAGCCGCTCCTCCGCGCACTCGACCTCGCCGACGCCGATCCCGGCGCGGGCCGCGAGCTGGCCGGGCCGGTCGGTGGGGTGGGTGACCCGCAGCTGGTAGACGTGGACGGTCACCGGGTCCAGGTCCTCGTCCGACAGCCAGGGCCAGCCCTCCGTGCCCACCGCACCGCCGACGGCCTCCGCGCCCTCCGGCCCGGGGGACAGCGGCGCCATCAGGACAGCCAGCCGTTCGACGCCGCCCGCGCCCCCGCCTGGAAGCGGCTGTCCGCGCCCAGACGGTCCATCAGGCGGGCAACGATCCGGCTCACCGAGCGCGGGGACATGCCGAGTTGATGGGCGATCGCCTCGTCCTTCTTGCCCGCGGCCATCAGCAGCAGCACGTTCCGCTCCACGCCGGTGGGCTCGGGCCCGCCCTTCTGGTCGTCCTTGGCGAAGTCCACCGCCCGGTCCCAGTAGTGCTCGAAGAGCTGCTGGAGGAACGCCAGCACCGCCGGGTCGCGCACCAGCGCCGCCCCCGCCGCCGAGTGCCGCGGGTCCAGCGGCAGCACCGCGCAGCCGCGGTCGTAGATCAGCAGCCGGGCGGGCAGCACGCCCGCCGTGCGCACCTGGGCGCCGGCGCCGACCAGGGTCTCCGTGTACTGCGCCACCGCCCAGTGGTTGCGCGCGGCCTGCTGGATCAACTGCCGCATGCGCACACCACGTTCGAGTACTTCCAGGTCCAGCGGGGTCGCCGCGCGGATGGCCTCCTCCGGC
>NZ_RBAM01000179.1 GCF_003626645.1 Streptomyces klenkii
ATAATCGATGTGATGGTATTTTTTTTTTTCGATCTGTAGACGGCATACATATTCCGAATTCGTGCCTGGAGATCAGTCTTCTGCTTCTCCGATCGGCCGGCTCCCACAGGCCGAAGACCAGCTCGCCGCGCGGCGAGGCGTCCTCGGTGACCTCCGCCACATCCAGACCGGTCAGCCGGGAGGCCGACACGCCCGGATCGGCGGTGGTCGCCGACGCCAGGACGAACACCGGCTCCGCCCCGTAGTGACCGCACACCCGCCGCAGGCGCCGCAGCACCTGGGCCACGTGCGAGCCGAACACCCCCCGGTAGACGTGGCATTCGTCGATCACCACGTACCGCAGCGCCCGCAGGAAGGAGGACCAGCGGCGGTGGGCGGGCAGAAGGCCGCGGTGCAGCATGTCCGGGTTGGTCAGGAGGAGGTTGGCGTGGTCCCGCGCCCAGGCGCGCTCCTCGGTGGCCGTGTCGCCGTCGAAGACGCACGGGCGCACGGCCGCGCCGAGCGGTTGGGCCAGCCGGCGTATCGCGCGCAGCTGGTCGGCGGCCAGGGCCTTGGTCGGCGCCAGGTACAGCGCGGTGGCCGCCCGGGGGCCCGCCCCGGCCCCCGCCTCGCGCAACGCGCCGAGCACCGGGAGCTGATACGCCAGCGACTTTCCCGACGCGGTGCCCGTGGCCACCACCACCGACTCGCCGCGCAGCGCGTGAGCGACGGTCAGCGCCTGGTGCTCCCACAAGCGCTCGATCCCCGTCGCGCGCACCGCCGCGACCACGTCCGGGTGTATCCCTTCCGGCCAGGACGCATGACGTCCGGGACGCGCGGGCAGCTGCTCCATGTGAGTGAGGCGCGCCGCCCGGTCCCTCCGGTCGCGCAGCCCTTCGAGCACCGCCCGCGGGGACGGGCGGCGAGCGTTGCTGTCGCCCGCCCGAGGCGGTGCGTGCTCGTGGGACATCGGCATCGAGTCTGTCACTGGTCCGGCGGACAATGGCTGTAAGACGTCGTCCTGGGCATGTGTAAGTGGTTGAATGCCCTGGCGGCTGCCGATCCATGGGGGGCGACCGCTCGTTAGCAAGGTGCTGGAGGATCC
>NZ_RBAM01000180.1 GCF_003626645.1 Streptomyces klenkii
GGCCCCGCCCGGCTCCTCGTAGGGGCATCGGCGGGCGATTCGCCGGGCGGCCCGGGGCTGGGGTAGAGTCGCGGTCGCACAGATGGTCCTGTGGAGCAGTTTGGAGTGCTCGCCACCCTGTCAAGGTGGAGGCCGCGGGTTCAAATCCCGTCAGGACCGCAGCGCCAAAGCCCGGACCCCACACGGGGGGTCCGGGCTTTCTGCGTTGGGTAGGTCTGGGGCAGGACGGGAGCGGCGCGGCAGGGTCGGCCGCGCGCTCTACCCCACGCGCGGCGGGCCGGGCAAGAGCCGAGGCGTGTGACGGGAGTCACTGAACTTGGTTGCGGGCTGAGCTCGTTCGACCCCGTAGAGACAACCGCCAATTTAATATGTGCAATTGCACGGCGGGCCGGGCCGCCGGCGGGCCCGCTTCCGGGCCCCCGGGGGACTCAACGCGCGGAGACAAGGATCGCGCCGGACCCGGCGGAGTCCGGCGCGATCTGGTCGGACGGCGCGGAGTGGGGGCTCCGGCGCCGCCGCGGAGTGAGTGGTGCGCGGTAGTGCGGTGTGGTGCGTTGGTGGTGCGGGTGGTGCGAGGTGGTGCGGTCGTGCTTCAGGCCTCGCCACGCTGCTGCGGGATGCCCGCGAGCAGCGCGCGGACCTCCGCCTCGCGGTAGCGGCGGTGCCCGCCGAGCGTACGGATTGACGTGAGCTTGCCCGCCTTTGCCCAGCGTGTGACCGTTTTGGGGTCGACGCGGAACATCGTGGCAACCTCAGCCGGGGTCAGCAGCGGCTCGGCATCAGGGGTGCGAGCGGTCATGAGCGGCCTCCTCGGGAGAACCGAACCATCACGGTTCTTTCCTCTAAATTCTGCACCTTCACCCGCGTTGCCCGAAATGGCAGACGGGGGTCGAGTCGGTTATAGGACGAACGGCTTGTCCTCGGCACTACAACTACACCATCCGTCCAGCCGGGTCGGCCAAACCGATGGAATTGCCCTCTCAGGTGTTCAACCTCGGCGGAAGCCGACTGGAACGTGCCATAGCGGACAGTCACTCGACCGTAACGGTCCGTCATGGCTCGATGACTCACCATCAGCCTCGCC
>NZ_RBAM01000181.1 GCF_003626645.1 Streptomyces klenkii
GTTTTCTCTGTATGACTGGGAGTACCCATCCATTCGTGAAACCTTCGCTGTTGAAGGTATCGATAATTTCTTCTTCCATGAACTCGGCCTGTTGCAGCAAGAGCGGGGCGAGAGTTACCCAGAGGGCGGCTAGTGGCATGGCTACCCTTAGACCCGACAGGTCGGCCGGAATCGCATGCCGTACGTCGAAGAGAAACCAGATCCAGAAAAATGCAGTCGGAATCAGCGAGAAGAGAATGAATGCGCCGATGCGCTCCCGTGCTCGGCTACTTGAGAACAACGGAATATATCGAGGGACCGCGGTAAAGGGAGTGAGGTGTGTGCTGAGAGCAGTGGATGTAGCGCTGCTGCTCATCGAGTCCATCCAGAGCGCAGGATACGCGCGGTGGTCGAGGCCTTGATGCGGCCGGAACCGAAGAGCATTTCAAGGCTATCTTTGAGGACAATCGGGTCTCGCTGGGCCGCTCGCACCATGAATGACGCCCACCAGGAATTCCGCAGCAGGGCGTACGCTGCCACCGACGAAATGAAATGGGACCGATACGCGCTTCGGAAGGATGACTCAAACGAAGAAAGTGCCTTCGCTAGATCCGGTGAGTCCAGTCGTCGCGGAAGGCGATTTACCAGGGCCCGCGCTGCGGCAACGCCATATTCAATGCCCTCCCCGCTCACTGGGTTAATCATCGATGCGGCATCTCCGATAAGTGCCGCATGCCCGTAGGTGAGCCTCGGCATACTGGTGAACTGAGGCAAGCAGTGCGATCGGCACTGTTGCAGAGAGCCTAGCTCGATGCCGCGCCCTGCGATTACTGCGGTGTACTCCTTCAACATCTCACGAATATTCAACTTCCGCATGCGTAAATCTCGCGCTGAGACTCCGATACCGATATTGACGATGCGGCCGCCGGTTGGAAAGAGCCAACCGTAACCGGGTAGCGTGTGTCTACTAAATTCAAGAGAAAGCTGTGGACCGAGGACGCTGCCCGGTTCGAATGACGTCGAGTCAGCGTAAGCGCGCATAGCGACGCCCAGCTCGAAGCGCTTCACGCTACGAGCGCCCAGCGCTCCACGAACCCGGGAATA
>NZ_RBAM01000182.1 GCF_003626645.1 Streptomyces klenkii
CCTCGGCCCGCTCGCGCTGCTGGTCGAAGCCGACGCCGGTGTGCCCCTCCTGCTCCGGCGCCCCGCCCGGCCACAGCACGATCAGGCCGATGCCCACGACCGCGGCGAAGGGGATCAGCACCGCCGCTATCACCCGCCGCAGGTGCGCCGAGACCGGCGTGGCCGGCCCGTGGTGATGCGCGTGGGGCGTGGGGTGCGGCGTGGCCTCGTGGCGTTCTCCGTGTGCGGTCACCGTCCGATCATCGCGTAAGCGGCCTGGCCCTCTGTTCAGGGCGGCCGGTGTGCCGTTAGCGTGGAGCCGCGAATCGTTTCGCACCTCGCATATCGCACACCGCGGGAGCTCCGGGCACGGGGCTGAGAGGGCGCTGGGGCCGCGCCGACCGCCGAACCTGTTACCGGGTAATGCCGGCGTAGGGAGTCAGGTCTGATGACCATTCAGGATGCCGACGCACGCACGCCTGCCGCCGGGGCCGCCGGGCCCGTCATCGGCTCGCACAAGGCGTACCTCACCGGATCCCGGCCGGACCTGCGGGTCCCGGTCCGGCGGGTCCACCTCACGGACGGAAACTCCGTCACCCTCTACGACACCTCGGGCCCGTACACCGACCCCCAGGTCGTCACCGACGTCCGCCGCGGCCTGCCCCCGCTGCGCCGCCCGTGGGTCGAGGAGCGGCGCGCCGACGGGCACGCGGGCCTGGTCACGCAGCTCGCGTACGCGCGCCGGGGCGAGATCACGCCGGAGATGGAGTTCGTCGCCCTCCGGGAGAACGTCGACCCGGCCTTCGTCCGCGACGAGATCGCCGCGGGCCGCGCGGTGCTGCCGGTGAACGTCCACCACCCCGAGGCCGAGCCCATGATCATCGGGAAGAACTTCCTGGTGAAGGTCAACGCCAACATCGGCAATTCGGCCGTCACCTCCTCCGTCGAGGAGGAGGTCGAGAAGATGACCTGGGCCACCCGCTGGGGCGCCGACACGGTGATGGACCTCTCCACCGGCCGCCGACCCGCTCCAGGGCCTGGTAGATCGGGACGGTGCCCACGGGGATGGGGGAGTTGCGCAGCACCCACTCGCGGGTGGT
>NZ_RBAM01000183.1 GCF_003626645.1 Streptomyces klenkii
AGGCGAGTTCAGCGGCCGTTCGCAGCAGGCGTTGACCGAGGGCGGCCGAGTAGGAGGAGTGGCTGATCAGCTCGGTCACCATGTGCAAGTCAGCCAGGGCCAGGCGAAGGACGCTGCCGCCGCTGAGGCGATCATCCAGCTTACGCAGGGCGGGAATGCGGTCCTCGACCCAGGCGACGGTCTCCTCGTCGAGACGGCCGCCGTGGGCGGAGGCGGTCAGCCGGTCGGGCTCGGCGCAGGCCCAGCCAGAAGCGGCTGCCGTTACTGCTACTCCGCTCACCGTCATGAACCCTCGGCGGTCGATCAACGCATCCTCCATGAGCGCTTCAAGGGCCTCCAAGGCCCCTTGAGTGGACCAAGGGAACGCAACCCGGGCCGTCTCGGCACCGGGCAGCCACTGGGGCCAGTGCAGTAGCCGCACCCGCTCCTCGGGCACCCCCATAGCGCGCGCCAGCGCGCGTTGGTTCGCCGCGTCCGGTCGTACCCCCCGGTTTTCCCAGCGCCACACCTTCTGAACGCCGTCTGCGGACAGGTTCAGCCCGATCTCCCGCCCCGCCTGAGCAATGCGAACGGCCGTGTTCTCCAAGCTCCAGCCGAACACCGCACGTGCGTGAGTAAGGGGGTGACGGAGCAACGGTGGTACGTCCCGAGGTTGTTGAGCCACGCCGGACCCCTTCCTTCCGCTTCGGTCCGACTCTATGCGTTCCCGCTGGCTGACCACTGTGGCCTGCCGTAACCCCTCGGGCAAAGAGCCGCGCGACATCGTCCCAAGCCCGTCCCAAAGACACCTTCGCCGTCGGCGTGCTGTCGTGGACCCCTCCCGGCACCACCGTGCGTATCGGGCTAGCTACCCGGCCCGTCCCCATCGAGCCAGACAGTGAGATGACGATGGTCCCAACCCAAATCCGTCCCGGGCTACGGCTCTTGCCGCATCCCGGGACGCGTCCGCTCAGCCTCATCGTGACGTGCCCGTCCGCCCCCCGGTGCGTTCCTCAGATGCGCCACATCGGCGGCACCGCGCTCAGGGAATGGGGTCTGGAAGACCTGCTCGGCACAGCTCTGCTGCTCATC
>NZ_RBAM01000184.1 GCF_003626645.1 Streptomyces klenkii
CTGATGGGCCAGGTCCGCACGGCCGTGCACGCCACGGCCGGGGCGGCCCCGGGCGAGGTGCTGGAGCGCGCGAACCGCCTGCTGACCGACCTCAACCCCGGCCTGTTCACCAGCTGCGTCTACGTGCACCTGAACCTCCGGACCCGGCGCGCCCTGCTGGCCAACGCCGGCCACCCCCCGCCCCTCCTGCGCCACCCCGACGGGCGGGTGACCGCGCTGCGCGTGGAGCCGGGGCCGTTGCTCGGGGTGATGCCGGGGGCGGTGTACCCGGTGCTCGACGTGGACCTGCCGGCCGGGAGCGTGCTGGTGCTGTACACCGACGGGCTGATCGAGACGCCGGGCGAGGACCTGGACGCCTCGGTCGCGGGGCTGGCCCGGGCGGTGGCGGCGGTGCCGGAGGACGCGCCGGTGGACGCGCTCGCGGACGAGCTGCTGGCGGGCGTTCAGGCGCGCGTGCGGGTGCGCAACGACGACATCGCGCTGCTGGTGCTCAGCCTGGGATAGTCCGCGCGGTCGCGCCCTCCCCGGCGCGGTCCGCCGCGGAACGGCCCTCCGCCCGGTCGTAGGCCGCGCGGGCGTGCTGGACCTGGTCCATGTGCTCCTCGGCCCAGGACTTGATGGCCCTCATCAGTGGCACGAGGCCCTGGCCGAGCGGCGTCAGCGCGTACTCCACCCGCACCGGAACGGCCGGGGTGACCGTGCGCGTCACCAGGCCGTCGCGCTCCAGGTTGCGCAGGGTCTGGGTGAGCATCTTCTGGCTGACGCTGGCCAGGCGGCGGGAGAGCCGGCTGTAGCGCTGGGGGCCGTCGGCCAGGGCGTTGACCGCCAGGCTGACCCACTTGTCGGCGATGCGGTCCAGCAGCTGCCGGGTCGGGCACTGGGCGAGGAACGCGTCGTACGCCACGCGCTCCTCCGCGCGCCGCTGGGCGGCGGTCCTGGTGGGCGGCATGCGCTTCCCTCTCGTCCTCGCCCTCGGACCCGTGGGCCCGGCGGGCTCTCCGGCCGGTGACCTACGCACCTTCAGGTGCCTACTTCCCCACAGAGAGTAGCTCTTCCTAGGGTCGTGGCGAA
>NZ_RBAM01000185.1 GCF_003626645.1 Streptomyces klenkii
GACGCCGACAGCGGCGCGCCCGGGGCGTCGAAGTCGGTCGGCCGCTCGTCGGCCCGGCGGGGCCGGTAGTGGTCGGCCGCCGCGCGGCGGGTGATCGCGGCGAGCCATCCGTACGCGTGGTCGTCATCCGCCTGGAGCGTCGGCAGCCAGGCCGCCACGCGGAGCCACGTCTCGGAAGCCACGTCCTCGGCCGCGTGCCGGTCCCGCGTCCTCGTCACCGCGAGCGCGACGAGGCGCTGGTTGTACCGCCGGAACAACCGGTCCAGGCGAACCGCCGTGTCGGCGGAGAGGGGCGGCGGGCCCTGGGGGTGGGGCTGATCGATACGATCCGTCACGGGATCGCCCTCCTATGCACGTAGGGGGTCGGTCTGACAAGCCGCAGCCGGATGTGTCCGCATTCGGCTGCGGTCTACGTTCTAGAACGTGAGGTTAGCCAGCATTCTAGAACGTCCGCAAGTCCCAGGGGTGGAATGCTCCGCGTTCTAGTACACTGCGCGGTAGGCAGCACCCGACAGAGAGGCTTGGATCATGACTCCGGAAGTCGCACGAAAGCCCCCATACGTGCAGATCACCGACCATTACCGGCGGGAGATCAGCGACGGGGACCTGCCCGAAGGCGCCAAGCTCCCGACCGTGGTGGAGATCTCGAAGACGTGGGGGGTTGCCCACGCGACGGCAGCCAAAGCCATTGCCCAGCTCCAGGTCGAGGGACTGATCTCCACCAGCCCCCGCGGCAGCTTCGTTGCCGGTAAGGCCGCGCGAGCACTCAGCCCGCACGACAGGCTGAGCCGTCTCCGGCGGACTGGAGACGGAACCACCGTGAACGAGCAGCACGAGGTGACGGCAGCGGAGGTAATCGACGCTCCGGCCTACGTCGCTGACCTGCTGGACCTGGACCCGGGCGCTCAGGTGATACGGCGCGAGTACATCACCAGCGGAACCGACGCGAGCGGTCCGCGGTCCCTGAGCGTCACGTGGTATCCCGCCCGCCTGGCGGACGCCGTGCCCACGCTGCTGAGCACGGACGCCGCCCACGTCGGCACCGTTCTGGCCGACGTTCAGGCCGCTGT
>NZ_RBAM01000186.1 GCF_003626645.1 Streptomyces klenkii
ACCGCGGCGCGCAGCTCGCGGATCAGCGGTTCGTTCGGTGCGTGTCGTGCCATGCGTGCCATGCGTGCCATGCGGACAGCCTGTCACTCCGGGGCGGGGGCGGCGCGTATGCGGCGTCCGGCGCGGGGCCGGGTTCGCGCGGGTCCCGGACGGGCGGGGTGAACGCCCGTGGCGGGCGCGGTGAACGAGGTGTGCGGGCCGGCGGCGGGCCAGGGCGTGCGGCGGCCTTTGTGCGCGGGCGTGCGTGTACGCCCCCATGTGCCCCTTGCCGCCCGGCGAGTTCCGTCAGCACATGAGCAACACGCGTCTCTATCACAGAGTTTCCCCACGCCCCGCCGAACCCTCCTATAGTGTTGCGTAATTGAGTGGTTCCCGTCCGCTCTCACCATCGCCCCCTCCCGTCCGCGAGGTCTTCGACTCATGACGGAGCGTTCCCCCCTGCGGCCGACGCTGCTCGCCCTGGCCACCGGCGTCACACTCACCGCGGCGGCGTGTCTGGGGGCGGTCCTGGCCGCCCCCGAGTCGTTCCGGCGGGAGGTGACCTGGGGCGCGGGCGCCGCGGCCCTGCTGCTGACCGCCGCCGTCACCACCGCCGTGTGGGCCCTGGCGCGCGGGCGCACGCTGGGGCGTTCCCTGCGGGAAGCGCAGCGGGAGTGGGCCGAGCTGGCCGGCACGACCGTGCCCGCCGTCGTGGCCCGTCTGCGCGAGGGCGCGGCGGCGGATACGGCGCTGGTGGGCCTGCCGCAGCCGCGCGACGAGGCGGCGCGCAGCGTGCTGCGGACGCTGGCCGCGGAGGTGGCGCGCGGCGAGGGCGCCAAGGCCGCGACGCTGGCCTCGGCGGCGAACGCGGCCGGGCGGATGCAGGCGCTGGCGACGAGCATGCTCGCGGACCTGCGGGAGATGGAGCACCGGCACAGCGACGAGGAGGTCCTGGGCGACCTCCTCCACCTGGACCACCGCACCGCGCAGGCCGGGCGCCTGGCGGACAGCGTGGCCGTGCTCACCGGGGCGCGCTCGGGGCGCCGCTGGGCCAAGCCGATCCCGATGGAGTCCGTGCTGCGCGGCGCG
>NZ_RBAM01000187.1 GCF_003626645.1 Streptomyces klenkii
CGGCTCGCCGATGCGCTCACTCATGTCGTTCCTTCCGTGCTGGGTCTGGTGGATCGGTGCTGGGTAGGTGGCCGGTGGCGGCCGGATCGGCGCCGCCTCGCGGGCGGTCGAAGGGGTAGACCGGGGGCGCGCCCGGAACTCATCGGTGGTCATGCGATGTACGGCCTCCGCGCCCGGGCCTCGCGCAGGGCCAGGCCCCACCAGGCGAGTTCGTCGAGCATCGCGGTGGCCGCGCGCTGCTGCGGCTCGGTGCCCAGGCCGCCCTCGTCCAGCAGGTCGAGGGCGACGCCGTCCCGGACGGTGACGGTGTGCAGCTCGGTGAAGACGCAGCGCAGGGCCTCCACGGCGTGGATGCCGAGGGAGCGGCTGCCGTAGGAGACGAAGCCCACCGGCTTGGCGCGCCACTCGTCGTAGGCGTAGTCGATGGCCTGCTTCAGCGAGGCGGGGAAGCTGCGGTTGTACTCCGGGGTGACAACGACGTACGCCTCGGCGCGCTCCACGGCTCCGGCGAACCGCCGCATCTGGGGGGTGGCCCGGTCCGGGAAGCGGTCGGGGAAGGCGTAGTCCAGAAGGTCGAGGACGTCGAGGGAGATGTCCTCGCGGCGCCGGGCCTGCTCCACGAACCACCCGGCGATGGCCTCGCCGGCCCGGCCCTTCCTTGTGCTCCCGATGATGACGGCCACGCGCAGCGGCCCGCTTCCCGCCTGTCCGCCCACGGCGCCCGCCTCCCGTCTCGCTCCCTCGCTGCCTTCACCCGGTAGGCGCGAGACGGGGACTGGCACCCGCGAGACGCGATCCAGCGGGCCGCTGGATGCGGACCGCTGGATGCGCGCTGCCGCATCCAGCGGGAGGGCGGAGACGGGGGCCGTGGCCCCCTCGGAGCCCGCGGTCCCGCCCGGAGGCCGGTGGGTGGGGCGCGGCTCGAAGGTCAGGACAGGGTGAGGCGGATTTTGGATTGGCCGTGGGGGAGGGATTCCCAGTCGTCCATGAAGGTGCCGTGGAGGCCGTGGCGGTCGGCCGCCGTGAGGAGGGTCTCGGTGCGGTAGTAGAAGTCCTCGCGCAGATC
>NZ_RBAM01000188.1 GCF_003626645.1 Streptomyces klenkii
TCGCACAGCTGAAGACCTGGCGCATCCTCCGCAAAGCCCGATGCTCCACCAACCGCATCGGAACCATCGTCCAGGCCATCCACACCCTCCTGACCAGCGACTATCCAGGATGAAAAAGGTTCACTGACCCGCAGCACTTTCACGATCCGCGCGCTGGACCGCCCCTGCGCGAGCAGTTCGGCCGCACGCAGGCGCAGGTGCTCCCGGAACGCTCTCCGCTCAGCGGTCAGACCGCCGCCCTGGGCATACCTCGTGACGGCGTATCGCAGCGATCAAGGCCCATCAGCCCCTCCGACACCACCCTTTAAAGATCAGTAACCCTCACGCCATCACGCCCACAAGGTCAGTAATCCCCTGGTCCGTGACGCTCGGTGAGCGGGGGTGGGGGAATTGTTCTGGAAGGACACGTGGGTACAGAAGGGGGGTGGAGAGTTGTGACCGTTCGGGGAGAGCGTGGCCGTTGTGTACGCCCCTTCGCACTCTCACGCTCCTTGGGCGGCAAGTGCGGCCTGTTGGATTGCTGGGCATGCTTCCGGCACTGCTTTTGCGGCATCAGCCGCCGACGCCTTTTAGGAGCTGACTAGGATGAGGACCCGACCCGCCGCGGCCAGGGCGGCAGCGACCGGACTACTCGCTCTCAGGAGCGTGACAGGATGGAAGACGTTCAGTGCAATAGTCTTGGCCAGTGCCTCTCTGGCGGGCGCGGCCCCCGGAACCTGGGCTGCCACGGCGGACAATGGCCCCCCAGCTCCGGCCGTGACTGTCAGCGTGGCTACGGGCGAGCCGGCGAACAGTCCGGGCGTGTTGTCGGGCAACGTGATCCTGGTCCCGCTCCACGTGCCGGTGAATGCGTGCGTGGACGTCGGTCTTCTGAATCCGGCATCTGGAAGTAGTTGCGCACCGCAGTGAGCCTTTTACTTCAGCCTTTATGAGTGAGTGAACCTCTTTCAACCTGGCGCTGGAGGGTGAAACGGCCTGGTCAGAAGGGGGTGTGACGACGCGAGGCTCCTGGCCGTTGCGCTGGTGTTCTCACGCACCGCGCTTCGTCCGAGGAGCCTCGCTTG
>NZ_RBAM01000189.1 GCF_003626645.1 Streptomyces klenkii
GCCGTGGAGAAGGACCCGGCTGCGGCGGCCACGTACGCGGCAAACTTCGTGCCGGAGGGGGCCGACGATCACATGCTCGTCGGGGAGATCGAGCATTGGGTTCCTCAGCCGCAGGATCTTCGTGCAGACGTCGTCATCGGCGGCCCCCCTTGCCAGGGCTTCTCCGGACTCGGCAAGGAGGACCCGGATGATCCCAAGAACAAGCTGTGGCGCCACTACGTCGCGGTCGTCAAGGCTCTCGAACCCAAGGTTTTCGTCATCGAGAATGTCGACCGCTTTCTGAGCTCGCCGGAGTTTCGAGACCTCAAGAGAGAGGTCGGGACGGGGGGCGACCTCGCCAACTATCGTCTCGTTCCACCGCCCGACGCGCGCGACAATGAACCGGAACGGATCCGTGATCGCCGGTATCTCTTGAATGCCGCCGACTACGGCGTACCGCAGACGCGGCGACGAGCCATCGTCATCGGCGTGCGCAAAGACGTGCCCGAACTCTCCGCGCTGCGGTATCCGGCAGCCACGCATCGGAAACCGATCCAGGGCGCATTGGACGATGGTGGCCCCACATGGCAAACCGTCGAGTCCGTCTTTCGCAGAACGAACGGCATGGACCTGCTCAAGGATCTTCCCGAGCGCCCCGAGGGCTACTACCTGACGAGAGAATTGCACATCCGGCGCAATCCGGAGAAGCTCTCCCTGGCCCGCTACAAAGCGATTCCTGCCGGGGGGAACCGTAAGGCTTTGACGGGCGTCTGGTACAGGTTGGACGGTAAAGGCAACATTCGGCTGTCGACAGAGCCGGGATACCGGCTGCTCAGGGGCCCGGAAATCTATCTCTCGACGGAGAGTTGGGACGGACACAGGACGGGCACCGGTGACGTGATGGGCCGTCTGCACATGGACCGGCCCGCGGTCACCATCCGCACGGAGTTCTACAAGCCGGAAAAGGGTCGGTACCTTCATCCGACGGACAATCGCCCCATCACCCACTTCGAGGCGGCCCTGCTGCAAGGGTTCCCCGAAGACTTCAAATGGTGCGGCTCCAAGACGGAGATCGCCCGACAGA
>NZ_RBAM01000190.1 GCF_003626645.1 Streptomyces klenkii
CCGGGGGCGCTGGTGCTGGGCGCGCTGGTGCGCCGGAAGGTGGTCTGACCGCGGGACGGGCCACCCCCCGGCGCCGGCGCAGGGGCAACGGCCCCGGTCAGGCGTGGAGGGTCCGGCTGAAGAGCACGGCCCCGCCGACCTCGCGCAGCCGGACCGTGAGGGCCCCGCCGCCGTCGATGTCGACCTCGCCGAAGAACTGGTAGCCCTCGGCGGGCGAGGTGTTGGCCCGCGCGGGGGCCTTGTCGAAGACCTGCTGGGGGCCGAACGTCCCGTCCAGCGGCGTGGCCGGGAAGGCGCCGGCGTTCAGCGGGCCGGAGATGAACTCCCAGAACGGGTCGAAGTCCGTGAACGCCGCCCGCTCGGGCGCGTAGTGGTGGGCGGCCGTGCGGTGGACGTCGGCGGTCAGCCACACCGTTCCGGTGATCCGGCGGTGCTTGATGAACCGCAGCAGCTCCGCGATCTGGAGCTCGCGGCCCAGGGGCGCGCCGGGGTCGCCGTTGGCGACGGCCTCGAAGTCGGTGGCGCCGTCGGGGATGACCAGGCCCAGCGGCATGTCGGAGGCCAGGACCTTCCAGCGGGCGCGGGAGGCGGCCAGCTCCCGCTTCAGCCAGGCGAGTTGCTCCGCGCCGAGGATGCCCTGGGGGTCCTGCTCCTGCCGGTTGGGGGAGTTGGCGTTGCGGTAGGTGCGCATGTCCAGGACGAAGACGTCCAGCAGCGGGCCGTAGCGCACGACGCGGTAGAACCGGCCGCGGGGCGGGCGGGCCGCGACGGGGTAGTACTCGCTGAACGCCTGCCGGGCGCGGCCGACGAGCACGTCCACCGAAGTCTCGGTGTAGCGGGGGTCGTTGAGGATCTCGCCGGGGTACCAGTTGTTGGTGACCTCGTGGTCGTCCCACTGGACGATGGAGGGGACCTGGGCGTTGAACCGGCGCAGGTTCGCGTCCAGCAGGTTGTAGCGGAAGGTGCCGCGGTACTCGGCCAGGGTCTCGGCCACCTTGCGCTTCTCGTCGGTGACGATGTTGCGCCACACACGGCCGTCGGGGAGCGTGACGCTCTCGGTG
>NZ_RBAM01000191.1 GCF_003626645.1 Streptomyces klenkii
CGAAGCTGCGGGCGGTGTCCGGCCCGTCCAGGCTCCCGAGGAACGGGTCCCCGGCCAGCGTCCGCACCTCCAGACCTGCCTCCGCCGCGAGCAGCGTCCCGGCCGGCAGGTCGATCGCCTCCGCCCGGAACCCCACGAAGCCGTCGATGTCCCCCCGGGCCAGCATCACCCAGGACAGCAGCGGCGCCCAGAGCTGGAGCATCCGTCTCGACCGCGCTTCGAGGAACGTCCGCAGCGCCCGCGTCGGCCCGTCGTCCCGCGCCACCCCGTGCCCCTGCGTCCACGCCAGCAGCGGGCCGGAGCGCGGCAGCGGGCGTTCGGCCACGGTCAGCCGCCCGCGCGGCCCGAACGCCCCGGCCCCGGCTTCCGCCGACCAGGTCTGCTCGGTCACCGGGTCGTAGACCACGCCGATCACTGGCGCGTCGTCCACGCACAGCGCCACGCCGACCACGTAGGCGGGCAGGCCGATGGCGACGTTGTTGCTCCCGTCCAGCGGGTCCACCAGCCAACTCCGGCCGCTTCCATCGCCGTTGATCACCCCCGCCTCCTCGGCGCGGATCCGGTCGCGCGGGAATCGCTGCCGGATCCGCCGCACGATCAGCCGCTCCGCCGCCAGGTCGAGGTCGGTGACCACGTCGCCGTGCTCTCCCTTCTCCCACACCTCGACGCCCCGCCGGAAACGTGCCCGCAGCAGCTCGCCGGCCTCCCGGGCGGCGGTCACCGCGAGCCGCCGCTCGGCGCCGAAGGGCGTGTACGCGGCGTCCCCTCCCGGCTCGCTCTCTGACGCGGGTTCAGTCCCCGTTGTCGGACTCATGGAGCTTCCTCAGCGCGGACCGCGCCAACCGGGCGGTCTCCTCGGCGTTGCACACCTGCCGTACCCCCCGATGGGCCGTCCCATCCACCGGGCCGAGCGAGAGATCCGTGCGGCCGGGGAGCGTGCGCCCGTGCACCAGCGTTGCCGCTGCGCGCCGGG
The DNA here is from genome assembly GCF_003626645.1 of Streptomyces klenkii. GTDB lineage: Bacteria > Actinomycetota > Actinomycetes > Streptomycetales > Streptomycetaceae > Streptomyces > Streptomyces klenkii. Next base: position 974 of record NZ_RBAM01000191.1, read on the forward strand.
TCGGCACCACCGTGGCATGGAACTCCCCGGCCGCCAGCGTGTACGTGCTGCCCCGCCCGGTGGTCTGCCGCGCGTCCGACTCCCACC
>NZ_RBAM01000192.1 GCF_003626645.1 Streptomyces klenkii
TCGCCGAGGAGACCTGGCTGACGAGGGCGTAGGCCTCGTGGGCGTCGAGGGGGCCGGTGTGCAGGACGGTGCTCAGCGGGACGGCGTCGGGCAGCCACTCCTGGATGACGTGCACCAGGTCGTTCTCCTCGACCGCGTCGAGGACCTGCACGAAGCGGAGGTCGCCCAGCAGGGCCGTGGAGCGGGCCGCGGCGAGCACCGCGGGGGCGCGCTCGTGGCCGGCCGGCAGGACGTGGATGCCGACGGCGCGGCGCAGCTTCTCGTCCATCGCACGCCAGCTGCTGAAGCCGTCCAGCCGGGTGATGCACTCCTCCAGCCGGTACCGCTTGCCCAGCCGGTGGCCGCTGTGCAGCTCGGCGGCGGAGGGGGCCTCGGAGGCCTCGGGGGCCTCGTCGGTCCGCGGCTCGGCGCTCCCGTCCCCCGTGGCGTGCTGCGCGCTCGCCGGACGCTGCTCAGAGCTCGTCGCCGTGCTCCGTTCCGCCACCGTGGTTCCCGCCTCCCCGATCTTGGCTGCCGGATACTGACACTGCCAGACTCATTGTGCCGGTACTCCGTCACCCTGCACGACATGTGAGTACGGCCCGAGGTTGTACGGCGCATGGCGCCGGGGTGTCCCCGGTGCGCTTCTCCCGGGGGAATCCCGGATCAGCGGCCCAGGCGGGAGCGGACCATGCCGACCAGGGTGGTGAGTTCCTCGATCCGCATCCGGCGGGCCGCGACGTAGAAGACCCCCAGGAGGAGCACGCCGCCCGCGGTGAGCGCGGCCAGGGAGCCCAGGAGGCCCTCGCCCAGCGCCCCGAGGAGGGCGAAGCCGACGGCGCCGCCGAGCAGCGCGGCGGGAACGCTCGCCCCGGCCAGCCGGATGTAGGTGCGCACGATCCGGGGGCCGTCCAGGTCGGCCCGCAGCCGGCGGCGCAGGCGGCGCCAGGCGAGCCCGACGCCCAGGGCGTAGGCCAGGCCGTAGCTGAAGCCGATGCCCGCGACGACCCACCGGTCGGGCAGGACCAGGAAGCCCGCGGCCGAGAGCACGATCCACGCGAGCGAGACGAAGACGGTGTT
>NZ_RBAM01000193.1 GCF_003626645.1 Streptomyces klenkii
CTTCACCTCGTCGCCCTCGGCCGCGGGGCGCTCGACCACGCTGGTGGAGGCGAAGCGCTCGCGCAGGCGGCCGACCGTCTCGTCCACGTCCTCGTCGGAGACCTCGGCGGCCTCCACGGTGACGGCGATGCCGGAGTAGTCCGGGATCTCGATCTCCGGGCGGATGTCGACCTCGGCCGTGAACGCCAGCAGCTCGTTGTCGCGCAGCTCGGTGATGTCCACGTCGGGCTGGCCCAGGGGGTTGATCTCGCCCTCGGAGACGGCCTCGCTGTAGAACTTGGGGAGCGCGTCGTTGACGGCCTCCTCCAGCACCGCGCCGCGGCCGAAGCGCTGGTCGATGATGCGGGCCGGGATCTTGCCCTTGCGGAAGCCGGGCACCGACACCTGCTGGTTGATCTTCCGGTACGCCGCGTCGAGGCTGGGCTTGAGCTCCTCGAAGGGCACCTCGACAGTGAGCCGAACCCGGGTGGGGTTCAGGGTCTCCACGGCGCTCTTCACGGTCGGTCTCCTTGGGGCTGACATCGGGAGGGGGGCGCTGGTCCCGGGCGCCCCGGATCCGGACAGCACCTCGGGCGCGCAGGCTACTCATAGTACGTGGTCGGGGTGGCCGGATTCGAACCGACGGCCTTCCGCTCCCAAAGCGGACGCGCTACCAAGCTGCGCCACACCCCGTCGTGCCTCGCGACGCGACAACGTAGCGTACAGGCCCGCATGCGGTGGGCCGACCAGGGGTTCGCCGCGGCGCTGGTACGATGCAGCCTGTCGCGGGCGTAGCTCAATGGTAGAGCCCTGGTCTTCCAAACCAGCTACGCGGGTTCGATTCCCGTCGCCCGCTCCACGCTTCGCGTGCGCGCGAGTTCGCCCGCGTTCGTCCGGGCCGGCCCGGCGCCCTCCAGGGTGCCGGGCCTTTTCCGTGTCCCCGCCCGGTGCCCGCTCGCGCGGTCACCGCCCGCGGGTCACTCGCCGCTGGCGTTGCCGTTGTCGTTGATCGAGTTGTCGATCTCGTCGACGCCCTCGGTGATCGACTCCAGGAAGTTCTGTATCGGGTCGGCGGCAGAT
>NZ_RBAM01000194.1 GCF_003626645.1 Streptomyces klenkii
GGCTACTTCCTGGTGATGTCCACCCTCGCGCTGGCCGTGGGCCTGGTCGTCGGCAACCTCCTGGAGCCGGGCGCGGGCCTGCACCTCACCGAGGAGGCCCGGGGCGTGGGCGCCGAACAGGCCGAGGGCGCGGCCGAGTCCACCACCGACTTCCTGCTCGGCATCATCCCGACCACCATGGTCTCGGCCTTCACCGAGGGCGAGGTCCTCCAGACGCTGCTCGTCGCGCTGCTGGCCGGCTTCGCGCTCCAGGCGATGGGCCCGGCCGGGGAGCCGGTGCTGCGGGGCATCGGGCACGTGCAGCGGATGGTCTTCCGGGTGCTCGGCATGATCATGTGGGCCGCGCCGGTGGGGGCGTTCGGGGCGATCGCCGCGGTGGTGGGGGAGACCGGCACGGACGCGCTGCGCTCGCTGGCCGTCATCATGATCGGCTTCTACACGACCTGCCTGATTTTCGTCTTCGTCGTCCTGGGGCTGCTGCTGCGGGTGGTCGCCGGGATCAACATCTTCTCCCTGCTGCGCTACCTGGGCCGGGAGTTCCTGCTGATCCTGTCCACCTCCTCCTCCGAGTCGGCCCTGCCGCGCCTGATCGCCAAGATGGAGCACGCGGGCGTCTCCCGGCCGGTCGTCGGCATCACGGTCCCCACCGGGTACTCCTTCAACCTCGACGGCACCGCGATCTACCTGACCATGGCCTCGCTGTTCATCGCGGAGGTGATGGGCGACCCGCTGTCGCTGGGCGAGCAGGTCTCGCTGCTGGCGTTCATGATCATCGCCTCCAAGGGCGCGGCCGGGGTCACCGGCGCCGGTCTCGCCACGCTGGCCGGCGGGCTCCAGTCCCACCGCCCCGAACTCCTCGACGGCGTCGGCCTGATCGTCGGCATCGACCGCTTCATGAGCGAGGCCCGCGCCCTGACCAACTTCGCCGGCAACGCGGTCGCCACGGTCGTCATCGGCACGTGGACCAGGGAGGTCGACCGCACCCGCATGCGCGAGGTCCTGGGCGGCGCGCTCCCCTTCGACGAGTCCACGCTGGTGGCGGACGGCCACGGGTCCCC
>NZ_RBAM01000195.1 GCF_003626645.1 Streptomyces klenkii
AAGGCGAACCGGTGGGTAGCGTGTACGCACCCGCGTTCGGCGGCGCCAGTGGGGTGGACCAACGGCATTCCCGGAAACCCCTTCCGCACAACGGTCTACGCGCATTACCTTGCGGATGGCATGTCCACTTCAGTGACGCTCCGGTGGACGGCCGGCGAGCAGGTTCTCGTCCCCCCACGCACTCTGTTCCCGAAAGGCAGCCCCTGCCCATGCGCGGAATCGGAAAGACCGGCACCACCCCCCGCACCCCCAGAACCGGCGCCAGGCCCGCCCGGCGGCGCCTGACCGCCCTCCTCGGCGCGCTCCTGGCCACCGGCGCGCTGCTCCTCGCCTCCCCCGCCACCGCCACCGCGGACGGCCGGGCCGCCGCAACCCCGGCGGAGGAGGCCCGCCCCCAGCCCGGCACGGCCTGGATGGGCATGACCGTCCCCGAGCACGAGGGCGGCGGCCGCCGCTCCGGCGAGCCCGGCCCCGTCCCCTACGCCACCGTCGAGGGCGTGGACGTCTCCAGCCACCAGGGCAACGTCGCCTGGAGCACCCTGTGGAACGCGGGCAACCGCTTCGCCTACGTCAAGGCCACCGAGGGCACCAGCTACCGCAACCCCTACTTCGCCCAGCAGTACAACGGCTCCTACAACGTCGGAATGATCCGCGGCGCCTACCACTTCGCGCTGCCCAACGTCTCCAGCGGTGCCACCCAGGCCAACTTCTTCGCCTCCAACGGCGGCGGCTGGTCCCGCGACGGCCGCACCCTGCCCGGGGTCCTGGACATCGAGTACAACCCCTACGGCGCCACCTGCTACGGCCTGAGCCAGTCCGCGATGGTCAACTGGATCCGCGACTTCCTCACCACCTACCAGGCGCGCACCGGCCGTTGGGCGGTCATCTACACCACCACCAACTGGTGGACGACCTGCACGGGCAACTACGGCGGCTTCGGCGCCAACCACCCGCTGTGGATAGCCCGGTACGCCTCCTCCCCCGGAACGCTCCCGGCCGGCTGGGGCTTCCACACCTTCTGGCAGTACACCTCCACGGGCCCCACCGTGGGCGACC
>NZ_RBAM01000196.1 GCF_003626645.1 Streptomyces klenkii
CGGCGATCGCTACTGCGTGAACGGTCCTTCCCACGCCCCCCTTGAACGAATGGAAGGCCATCACTTGCACCTCATCGGCGAAGCGATCGCGAGGCCGCGCCAAGGGCTCAGCCAACTGCCGAGTGATTTGCCTCTCCCGCAACAGTGGGATGCGAGGATGCCCTGCAGCGGTCTCGGGCTGAGAACGCGACGTAACACGAATTCCCGTGAAGTCCGAGGTCCGCGGATCGTCCAGCTTCAACTCCAGCGCGTCGCCCTCTCGCCACTCGGTGGAGCCCGCACCGAACGCGCTGTCCAGCCACTCCTTGACCTCTTCTTGAGAGGTTCCGGTCCTCGTGGTCAGTTCCAGGCCGTCCCACCAGGCGTCCGCCGCGATCAGCCAGTCCGGCCATTGGCCCGCAGTGGCCAGATGGGCCAGGTGCTCATCGATGTCCACCCAGGTGAAGACATGTTCCGGAGGCAGTGGCATCGTGTGTGTGCTCGTTGGTCCGACCACGTCCTCTTACCTTCCGTCCTGTTCGCACCAGGCGAGGAGCGCGCGGAGGGCCGCATGCGCTTCCTTCTCATCCGCATCGTCCAGCTTCGCACCATATCGCCATACCTGGTGGAGGTCAGCGAGGGCTACAGAGCCCAAAGTGGCTGGATTCAGCCGACAACTCTGAAGTCGGTCGAGGCGATCGCCAAGGACCCGTGGGAGCCGTAGCGCCTTCGCGAGCTTCCGCAGGTCGTGTGTAGGTTCGAGGGCCGACGAGTCTCGGTGTCCGCCCCGGACGAGGAGTCGCTCTTTCAGGCCGCATTCCGCAGCATAGAAGAGCAGCAGGCAAACAGTGGCGGTATCTTCCGAGACGTCCACCCTGTCTGCGCTGTCGCCCAACTGTCTCCGCCTCTTCCGCAAGGCCTTGACGCCAACCTGTAGGACCATGAGGGAATCATCCCACCGGCAACACAGTGCGTCGGCCGACCCAGCATGTGGCTGGGGATGGCTGAAGCGAGCGGAACTGGCACCGACGCGGGCGGGCTGTCGCGCCCTACGGCAGTGCCACGATCCGGTCCAT
>NZ_RBAM01000197.1 GCF_003626645.1 Streptomyces klenkii
GACGGCCCGTTCCAGTGCCTGCCACCCGGCCACGTCCAGCGGCCGGTCATCGCCGAAACGCGCGTCCAGCAGGGAAGATCCCCGGGCGGCGGCGATGAGCGTGACGAGCATGGCGCGATGGTAGGGCGAGGTGAACCGGACCACCACTACGGATGCGTAAATCCTGTAAGGCCCGTGCGCGCCTCTTCCGCGAAGGGGCTCCTCAGGCGGTCGGGAGGCCCGTTTCCGCGCAGGCGCGGGCCAGGCGGTCGACGCCCTCGGCGAGGTCGGTGAGGCTCGCGGCGGGGGCGAAGCTGAGGCGCAGGTGCGGGGCGGGGCGCTCGGCCGGGAAGTAGGGGCGGCCGGGGGCCACGGCCACGCCGGCGCGCAGGGCCGCCGCCGCCAGCGCCGTCTCGTCGGTGCCGGGCGGCAGGCCGGCCCACAGGTGGTAGCCGCCGCGCGGGAGGTGCGGCAGGGACAGCGCGGGCAGGCGGGCGGCGAGCGCGGTCGCCAGGGCGTCGCGCCGCACCCGCAGCTCGCGGGCCACCGCGCGCAGGTGGCGGCCCCAGGCCGGGGAGTTGACGAACTCCAGGGCGGTCTCCTGGAGCGGGCGCGGCACGAAGAAGCTGTCCACGATCTGGATCGCCCGCAGCCGCTCGGCGGCCGGGCCGCGCGCCGCGAGGGCGCCGACGCGCAGGCTGGGGGAGGCGATCTTGGTCAGCGAGCAGACGTGCACCACCGCGCCGTCGCGGTCCTGCGCCGCGAGGGTGGGCGGCAGCGGCCCGGCGTCCTCGTGGGCGAGGCGGCGCGCGAAGTCGTCCTCCAGCACGAACGCGCCCGCGGCCCGCGCGGCGGCCAGGACCTCGGCGCGGCGCGCGGGCGCGTAGGCCCCGCCCGTGGGGTTCTGGAACAGCGGCTGGCAGACGAAGACCCGCGCCCCGCTGGCGGCGAAGGCGCGTTCGAGCAGGCCGGGGCGCACAGATCGGACGATCGTCGTCTAGGGAAAGCGTCCACCCCCCTGTTTATCCCGCGGCGCCCCGCGGCTCCTTAACCAAACTAGCCGCCCGATGTCC
>NZ_RBAM01000198.1 GCF_003626645.1 Streptomyces klenkii
GGAAGCTAAGCTTTCCAGCGCCGATGGTACTGCATGGGGGACCGTGTGGGAGAGTAGGACACCGCCGGACAATTTTTATGGGACCTCCGGTTCCCCAGCGTACATGCTGGGGAACCGGAGGTCTTCTATTTGTTGTCGGTAACGCAATGCGTGAAATGAATGCAGTGCAGGAAAGGCAGGAACGCGGCGATGTCTTATTCGGACAATGAGCGTCCCGCCGGGTCGGGGCGCGAGCCGCGGCGCGGTGACGGTGGACGTGGCGAATGGCGGCGGGACGACCGGGGTCGGGCAGGAGACCGCCCAGGGTTCCGGCGTGGGCCCCGGCCCGAGTGGAACCGTGACAGGGACCGGGATGACCGTGCGGGCCGGCCGGACCGGGGCGACGGGCGACGGGACGACAGGCCCCAGGGAGACCGGGGGAGTTACCGTCGCGACGACCGGCCCCGCGACGACCGTCCGCGCGGGGACCGGCCGGATCAGCGCCGGGGAGACCGGCCCTCCGGCCAGCGAGGCGGCTACGGCCGCGACAACCGCCCCCCGTACGGGGAGCGGCGGGAGTTCCGCCGGGATGACCGTCCTGGGGGTGAGCGTTCCGGCGGTGGGTACCGGCGCGAGGAGCGTCCCTACGGCGAGCGGCGGGAGTTCCGTCGTGACGACAGGCCACAGGGGCAGCGTTCCGGTGGCGGCGGTTATCGGCGTGACGAGCGGCCTCAGGGCGAGCGTTCCGGCGGTGGCTACCGCCGCGATGACCGGCCGCAGGGAGAGCGGCGCGAGTACCGGCGTGACGATCGCCCGCAGTACGGAGAGCGCCGCGAGTTCAGGCGTGATGAGCGGCCCTACCGGCAGGATCGGCCGCAGTACGGGGAGCGCCGTGAATACCGTCGCGACGACCGGCCCCAGGGCGAGCGTTCCGGTGGCGGCTACCGCAGGGACGACCGGCCGCAGGGAGAGCGGCGGGACTACCGGCGTGACGATCGGCCGCAGTACGGCGAGCGGCGCGAGTACCGGCGGGATGACCGTCCTCAGGGTGAGCGTTCCGGTGGGGG
>NZ_RBAM01000199.1 GCF_003626645.1 Streptomyces klenkii
GTACAGGCAGACCGCCCCGGGGGAGTGCCCGGGGGTGTGCAGCACGTACAGCCCGGTGCCGCCCACGGTCAGCAGGTCGGCGTCGGCCAGTTCCCCGTCGGGCTCCCGCTGAGGGTGCTCCAGCTTCCACAGCACCGTGTCGGCGGGGTGGAGCAGGATGGGCGCCCCGGTGCGGTCGGCCAGTGCCGGGGCGGCGTTGACGTGGTCGTTGTGGGCATGCGTGCACACGATGGCGACCACGCGCCGGTCGCCGACCGCCGCGGCGATCGTCGCGGCGTCGTGCGCGGCGTCGACGACCAGGACCTCCCGGTCGTCGCCGACCAGCCAGACGTTGTTCTCCACCTCCCAGCTGCCCCCGTCCAGCTCGAAGGTCCCGGAGGTGACCAGGTGCTCGATCCGCGCCGTCACAGTGTCTCCTTGTTCTCCCCCAGGCTCCGCCTGGGTGCACCCCCAACTCCGCCCGCGCAGCGCGGCGCGGCTGTCGTCTTCGGCTGCGGCCCGGCAGCCGCGCTGGGGGTACCTCCCGCTTGCGGGGGCGCGGCGCTCACAGGACCACCACCGAGCGCAGCACCTCGCCGCGGTGCATCTTGTCGAACGCCGACTCCACCTGGTCCAGGGCGATTTCCTCGCTGACGAAGGCGTCGAGGTCGAGGCGTCCCTGGAGGTAGAGGTCGATCAGGGCGGGAAAGTCCCGGGAGGGCAGGCAGTCGCCGTACCAGGAGGACTTCAGCGCCCCGCCGCGGCCGAAGACGTCCAGCAGCGGCAGCTCCAGCTTCGCCCCGGGCATGGGCACGCCCACCAGCACGACCGTGCCCGCCAGGTCGCGGGCGTAGAAGGCCTGCTGATACGTCTCGGGACGGCCCACGGCGTCCACGACGACGTCGGCGCCGAACCCGCCGGTGAGAGTGCGGATGGCCTCGACGGCATCGGTCTCCGAGGAGTTGACGGTGGCGGTGGCGCCGAACCTCTCGGCCCACTTCAGCTTCCGGTCGTCGACGTCGACGGCGATGATGCGGGTGGCGCCGGCGCCGCGGTGGCCGGCGCC
>NZ_RBAM01000200.1 GCF_003626645.1 Streptomyces klenkii
CCCGGGCGCCGGGCAGCGGGATCACGTCGAACCAGTCCCCGCCGACCCCGGCCTGCGCGGGCAGGTACCGGTGGGCCACCTGAAGCGCGGACTGCCCGGCCAGGGCCTGGGGCAGCAGGCTGCGCTGGAGCGTGACGGCGGTGGCGCGCTCGCGGGTGTAGCGGCGGGCGTTGTCGATGGCGACCGCCGCCCGCGCCGCCAGCTCCCCGGCGAACGACACGTCCTCGGGCCCGAACGGCTCCGGGGTCTCCCGCCGCCAGAAGTCGGCCAGGCCCAGCACCACGCCACGGGCCCGCAGCGGCACGGAGATCAGCGAGTGGACGCCGTACTCCAGAATCCGTGCGGCCCGCTCCGGGTCCTGGGCCCGCCAGCCCTTGGCCGTGCGCATGTCGGCCTCCAGCAGCGCCTCGCCGCTGGTGATGCTCCTGGCCTGCGGCGTGGCCGACACGTAAACGATCTTCTCGCCCACCGGGTACAGCGGCGTGTCCGGCGTGAAGCCCCTGGCGGCCGTGCGGCGCATCTCGGTGGTCCGGTCCTCCGCGTCGCCGCCTCGCAGGACCGGCTCCAGGAGCTCGACGGTGACGATGTCCGCAAAGCGCGGGACCGCCACCTCGGCCAGCTCCTCGGCGGTGCGCGCCACGTCCAGGGTGGTGCCGACCTTCACGCCCGCGTCATAGAGAAGCCGCAGACGCTCCCGCGCCGCCTCCGCCCGGCCCGCCAGCGCCCGCAGCTCGGTGGAATCCCGCAGCGTCACCGCGCTCCCCGCCGGCCCGCCGTAAGGCGCGGTCGAGCGGACGTTCACCGCCACCAGGCGCTCCCCGGCCAGCCGCACCTCGTCGCTCGCCGCCCGCCCCGAGACCAGCAGCTCGACGAGGCGCGGGTCCAGACCCAGATCGGTGACACGGCGGCCCTCCGCATCCTCCGGCAGGCCGAGGAGCCGCCGCGCCTCGTCGTTGCCCAGCAGCAGCCGCCCGTCCTCCCCGACGATCAGCACTCCCTCCCGCACGGCGTGCAGCACCGCGTCGTGGTGCTGGTACATCCGCA
>NZ_RBAM01000201.1 GCF_003626645.1 Streptomyces klenkii
CCGGTACAGGCGCAGCAGGTCGCCGGAGTCGAACTCGTAGAACGTCGGGGAGCGGGCCGCGTTGAGCATCGGCACGAACCGCTCCGGGCGGTCGCTGCCGGCCGGCCCGGCGACGACTCCGCACGCCTCGTCGGGGTGGTCCGCGCGGGCGTGGGCCACGATCCGGTCGCGCAGCTCCTGGGTGATGGTCAGCATGCGGCCAGCCTAAAGGCCGCCCCGGGGGACCCCCCGGGCCGGTCACTTGGCGAGGGTGATGTCCCCCGCGGCCTCGGCCGCCGCCTCGTCGGCCTCGATGACCTCGTCGGTCTCCCCCGCGTCCCGGCGGGCGACGTAGACCAGCACCTTGCGCAGCTCCCGCCGGACGACGGGGGCCAGCAGGTAGAGGCCGATGATGTTGGCGACGGCGGCCATGAAGAGGAAGGCGTCCGCGAGGTCGACGAGGGTGCCCAGGGAGAGCAGCGTGCCGACCATGATCATCAGGCAGAAGAGGACCTTGTAGACGGTCCCGGTGACGCGGCCCGCGCCGAAGAGGTGGGCCCACGCCTGCTGCCCGTAATAGCCCCAGGTGATGATCGTCGAGAAGGCGAAGAGGAAGACGGCCAGGGTGAGCACGGCGGGGAACCAGGGCAGCGCCGTCTCGAAGGCGTCGGAGGTGATGGAGATCCCGGCCGTGGTGCCGCTGATCTCGCCGCCGGCCGCCGCGGTGTCCCGGGCCTCCAGGTAGGCCGGGCCGCCGGCGACCACGATGGTCAGGGCGGTCATGGTGCAGATGACGACGGTGTCGAGGAAGGGCTCGATCAGCGCGACCAGGCCCTCGGTGGCGGGGCGCTTGGTCTTCACGGCGGCGTGCGCGATGGGCGCCGAGCCCACGCCCGCCTCGTTGGAGAAGGCCGCCCGCTGGAAGCCCATGATCAGCGCGCCGACCAGGCCGCCGGCGACCCCCTCGGGGGCGAACGCCCCGCTGAGGATGGCGCCGAACGCGTCGGGCAGGTCGGTGGCGTTGAAGCCGATCACCAGCAGGCAGGCGGTGACGTAGCGGATG
>NZ_RBAM01000202.1 GCF_003626645.1 Streptomyces klenkii
GGATCGAGAGCTGGGTGGACCGGCACCACCCCGACGACCGGGCCTTGGTCCTGCCGGCGCACGAGGAGGCCGTGCGCGCCAGGCGGCCGGCGGAGTTCGAGTACCGGGTGCGCCGGGACGACGGCACCTACGGGTGGGTGCGGATGCGCGCCGGGATGGTCCTCGACGAGGAGGGCCGGCTGGTGCGGGAGGCCGGGACGCTGTGGAACACCACGCAGGCGCACGCCGCCGCCGAGTCGGTCAGCCGGGCCCTGCGGCACATGACGGACGGCTTCCTGGCCGTGGACCGCGAGTGGCGCATCGAGTTCGTCAACCTCGCGGCCGAGCGCCTGCTGGGCGAGCCGGCCGGGGCAACGGGCCGCCTGCTGTGGGACGTTCCCGCCATCCGCGGCGTGCCCGGGCTGGAGGAGCGCTGCCGCCGGGCCGTGGCCGAGGGCAGGCCGGAGGGCTTCGACGCGCCCTGGCCGGGCGGCGACCGCTGGTACCACCTGCGGCCCGTCCCCCTGCCGGACGAGGGCCTGACCCTCTACATCACCGACGTCACCGAGCGGCGGCACCACGAGGCGGCGCGCCGGGCGGCGGCCGAACGCGCCGCGCTCACCGGCCAGTTGACCCGCTCTCTCGCGCAGGCGGTGACGGCCGAGGACGTGGTCGGGGCCGTCGCCGACAGCGTTCTGCCCGCCTTCGGCGCCGCGGGACTGACCATCCTGGGGCTGGAGAACGACCGCCTGAACGTGATCGGCGCGGTGGGCTATCCGGAGGGGTTCCGCCACCGCATCCACGGCCTGCGGCACGACGTTCCCTCGCCCGTGCGCGAAGCGCTGCGCACCCGGTCCGCGCAGTTCGTCGAGTCGCGGGAGGCGTTCGCGGCCGGCTACCCCGAGACGGCGGCGATCGCGCTCACCGGGCAGAAGCAGGCGTGGGCCTTCCTGCCGCTGACGGTCTCCGGTCGGGCCATCGGCGCCGCGGTGGTCTCCTTCGACCGGCCGCGCACGCTGGACGACGACGAGCGGGCGCTGCTCTCGGCTCTCAGCGGCCTGA
>NZ_RBAM01000203.1 GCF_003626645.1 Streptomyces klenkii
AAGTCCGTTACAGCTTGGAACCCGTGGCGTCCCTCGAAGATGATAGGCGAGTCAGCCAGAACCAAATATGAGTAAGTATCCTCCGATTCCCGCAGGATCGATACAGTGGAAGACGGGGTTCCTGGATGATTCAAGTCGCATTCGGGGTGGAGCCGCGCAACCGATGCGAGCGCCATGGACAAGCCTTCCGCCAGGGAACGAGTTGGATCGGAAAGCGCCGCTACCAAATGCCCACCCAGGTGAGCGACGTACCACGGGACGCCGTGGCGACACCCGGTTTCCAGCCCCACCGTGCTGAGGCCATCCAGGACGATGGCGAGCGAAGGAGTGGCGGCGGCCCAGTCCTCGTTGGGGTTCTTCCCCCCGGCTTGGGTTGCGAGAGAGACGCGCATATCAACCTTCATGCAGATAGAGCGGGGTCACCCTGCGACTCTCAAGAACGTCAAGAGTCTTCGGGTCGTAGCGGCAGGAAATGAGAGTAGAAAATCGCCGGGTCCGCACCTCACGGTAAAGTTGCGCCAAGTTGTTTTCGAGGAAATGTACGACGCCGTTCGCGCCAATGGCGTGGATACCGGCGATGTAGAGGAATGTCCCTCGACCATCCAGGCGGGGAAGCCGTCCGAGGTATCCGAAGTCCGCCGCGCTCCCGTCTTCGTCCATGGGGGACCGGTACTCCTTGCCGACCTTCAGGTCCACCAAATGCCAAGCGCGATCTTTGCGGAATCGGAGATTATCGTCACCCTCCAGGATCTGGGCGATTATCGGAGAGAGGCGGGGGCCGCAGACCACCACTAGGTTATCGCGATTTAGATTCACGATTCCCGATGGCGGAATCACTTCGTATCCGGAATCAAGCTTCAAGCCCGCTAGCAGTTTCCGCAGATGCTCGAAGTTGCTGAGGTCTTCGCGCGTAATGACTTCGCTGGCGTTCTCTTCCTTCCCGGCTTCGTATTTCCCCCCCAGGGGAATGGTCATGGGTCCGGTCCCGAAGAACGCTCGCTCAGGCGGAGGCCCAGCCGAAGCCAACTGGCCGACTCTTCC
>NZ_RBAM01000204.1 GCF_003626645.1 Streptomyces klenkii
CCGGACCTGGGGCGGGCCTGCGCGCAGGGCCTGGCCGACCTGTCCGCGCTGCGGGTCTCCGCGACCGGGCCGGACGGGGAGACCCTGCGCGTGCCGGGCGCGGGCGTGCCGTGGTTCCTGGCGCTGCTGGGCCGCCACGCGCTGATCACCTCCCTGTTCACGCTGCCCGCCCGGCCCGAGCTGGCCGCCGCCACGCTGCTGGCGCTGGCCGCGGCCCAGGCGCGCGGCGAGGAGGCCGACCGGGTCGCCCAGCCGGGCAAGATCGTGCACGAGATGCGGCACGGCGAGCTGGCCTACTTCGGCCAGGTCCCCTACGGCCGGTACTACGGCTCGGTGGACGCCACGCCCCTGTTCCTGATGCTGCTGGGTGCGCACGCGCGGGTGACGGACGACGACAAGCTGGCCCAGCGCCTGGAACGCCACGCGCGGGCCGCCGTGGAGTGGATGTTCCGCTTCGGCGGGCTGGCCGACCACGGCTTCCTGCTGTACCGGGGGGACGCGGGCGGCCTGACGAACCAGTCCTGGAAGGACTCGGCCGGAGCGATCTGCTTCGCCGACGGCACGCCGGTGAAGGGCGTGGTCACGGCCGCCGCCGCCCAGGGGTACGCCTACGACGCGCTGCGGCAGGCCGCGGCGCTGGCGCGTTCGGCCTGGGGCGACGCGGCGTACGCGGACCGCATGGAGGAGGAGGCGGACCGGCTGCGGACGCGCTTCCTGTCGCACTTCTGGCTGGCGGACCGGGAGTTCCCCGCGCTGGCCGTGGACGGCCGGGGCCGGCGGGCGGACGCGCTCGGCTCGGACGCCGGGCACCTGCTGTGGACGGGCATCCTCGACCAGGAGCGCGGCGAGGCGGTGGCGGAACGCCTGCTCTCCCCCGCCTTCTTCACCGGCTGGGGCATCAGGACGCTGGCCTCGGGCCAGGACGCCTACCACCCGCTGTCGTATCACCGCGGCAGCGTCTGGCCGCACGACTCCGCGATCGCCGCCCTGGGCCTGGCCCGGTACGGGCTGCGGGAGCAGGCCGCGACGGTGGCCCGGGG
>NZ_RBAM01000205.1 GCF_003626645.1 Streptomyces klenkii
CGCAGCCGCAGCGCGTCCAGGTCCTTGTCCTCGGCGTCCGCGCCGTCCACGATCAGCTTCCTGCGCCGCTCGTCCACCACCCGGAAGGTGATCCGCAGGTGCCCGGGCACCCGCGAGGCGTCGAAGTCCTCCGGCGCGATCCGCACGCCCGCCACCCCGGTCAGGAAGGCCGCGAGCGCGGCCGTCAGCGGGCGTTCCTCCGGCTCCGGCGTCTCGCGCAGGAACCGCTGGGCGAAGTTCGGCGCCGGGACGCAGTGCCGGCGCAGCGGCTTGGGCAACGACCGGATCAGCTCGGTCACCAACTGCTCGCGCAGGCCCGGGATCTGCCAGTCGAAGCCGTCGGCCGTCACCTGGTTGAGCACCTGGAGGGGCACGTGCACCGTCACGCCGTCCGCGTCCGCGCCGGGCTCGAACTGGTACGTCACGCGGAAGCTGAGCCGCCCCTGCCGCCAGGTGTCGGGGTAGTCGGCCTTGGTGACGGCGCCGGCCCGCTCGTTGATCAGCATCGACTTCTCGAAGCTGAGGAGGTCGGGCTCCTCCTGCCGCTTGCGCTTCCACCAGGAGTCGAAGTGGGCGCCGGAGACGATCTCCTCGGGCAGCCGCTGGTCGTAGAAGGCGTACAGCGTCTCGTCGTCCACCAGGATGTCGCGGCGCCGGGCGCGGTGCTCCAGCTCCTCGACCTCGGCCAGCAGCTTGCGGTTGTCGTGGAAGAACTGGTGCCGGGTGCGCCAGTCGCCCTCGACCAGGGCGTTGCGGATGAACAGGTCCCGGCAGGTGGCCGGGTCGATGCGGCCGTAGTTCACCTTGCGCTGGGCGACGATCGGCACGCCGTAGAGGGTGACGCGCTCGTAGGCCATCACGGCGGCCTGCTTCTGCTCCCAGTGCGGCTCGCTGTAGGTCCGCTTCACCAGGTGCCCGGCCAGCGGCTCGATCCACTCCGGCTCGATGCGGGCGTTGATCCGCGCCCACAGCCGGGAGGTCTCCACCAGCTCGGCCGACATCACCCAGCGCGGCTGCTTGCGGAAGAGGCCAGAGCCGGG
>NZ_RBAM01000206.1 GCF_003626645.1 Streptomyces klenkii
ACAGCACGCCTCCCTCTCTAGAGGTTGAACTGGAGTCGGCAGGTACAGCCCGCGATCTCGTCCACGCCCAGGCGGTGGTCGTGCGGCCACCGGCCCCGCCGCCCGCCGACGTCGAAGTCCTCGCGGATGCCCACGGTCTGGCCGTTCGCGGCGGCGTGCGACGCCCGCGGATTCGGGTCCCACACCCGCCACGTCTTCGTCCTCGCGCCGGCGTGCTTCGCGCCCTCGTGCGCCGCGAAGTTCGCCACCGTCGAGACGCGGGCCTGGGCCAGCACGCGGGCCCGCGCGGCGGTCATCTGCCCGAACATGTCCCGCACGGCCTCGCGGACCTCGGCCGGGGCCTGGGCGATACCGATCGCCGTCCCGAGGTCGTTGATCGTGGTGGCGTTGACGTTCGCCGCCGTGGACGCCGCGCCCGCGGCCAGGTAGGACACGGTCTCCGAGGCGGCGAACGCACCGCCCAGCTCGACCGCCGTGCTCTGCCCCACCTGCTCGGCCAGGCCGGAGGCGAGCCGGAACAGGATCGCGGCCAGCTCCTCGTTCGCCGAGGCGGCGTCGATCAGCTCCTGGGCGCTCGCCTCCGGCCGCAGCTCCAGGGCGGCCAGCACCTCCGCGCCCTGCGCCTCGAAGTAGTCCGAGATGGCCTCGTAGTGCCGGGTGACCCACGCCGCCAGCGTCTCCAGCGAGGGGGACTCGGTCTCCTCCGCCCGCCGCACGGGCGCGGGCCGCGTGCGCTGCGCGGGCGGCGCCGCCGACCCGGCCGGGACCATGTTCAGCGGCACCAAGTAGTCGTCTCCACCCGGGATCGGCGGCTCGTCCTCCTCGGCCCGGATGTCGTTGGGCGACTTGAACCCCCACTGGCGGCCGATCGCGTAGGCGGCGTACCGGGTGGCCAGGTCACCGCGCAGCAGCCCGCCGGTGTTGAACTTCAGGTACAGGTCCGGGGCGGCGAGGAGGCGCTGCGCGGTGCGCTCCAGCCGCGTCAGCCACGGCGTCAAGCTGTAGATCACGTAGCCCAGGGACTGCTGCTCGATG
>NZ_RBAM01000207.1 GCF_003626645.1 Streptomyces klenkii
CGACGGCGCCGCACGGCCCGCCCCGCGGGGGCTGCGGCACCCGGGGCATTCCGCGGCGGTCGAGGGGTGAGGGGCCGCGTCGGCCGGTGCCGGGCAAGGGGTGGGGGTATCAGGCGCATCGGGCACCTCCGTGGGAGCTTCCGGTTCCGCGGGCGTTCTCCTCCCGCACCCCAAAACCCCGGATTTCGGCCCCGTTTTCGACAGCCGCCCCCGATTTTTCTTCATTTCCTTCCGCACACATCCCGGCCGCTCCGTCCTGGCCAGCAGTGACAGACTGTGGCGAACCGGCGGACCGGGACCGGGCGCCGTCAACCACGGGCGGGGCAGCCAGCTCGGTGGTGACCGCACCGGCGACCGGGTCGTCCGGGTCGGTGTCGCGCGTGCGCCGGCGCAGGTAGTCCGCCAGGCGGACCTCGGCCCGGCGCCGTGCGGCGTAGGCCGCCTTCGCGGCCGTCCCGTGTCCGGCTGCCCACTTCGCGAGGGGAACGTCCTCCAGGCGGGTGGTGCCGATCAGGTCGGCCTCGGTCCGGGTCAGGACTCCCTCCCGCACTGCCCGGGCCAGTACCAGGTCCGGGTGGCCGAACGGCGGGCGCGGCGCGGTGGAGCGGAATCCGGGCGGCAGCGGAATGGGGGCGTTGAGCGTCTCGGCCAGCGCTGCCAGCCCCGCGCGGAAGGCCGCCCACCGCAGCCGCACCAGCACCTGCGGGCGCTCCAGGTCGATGTCCGGCAGCGCGCCGAGGAATCCGGTCAGGACCTCGGCATGGATGTCGAAGACATCCCGCTCGCGGTGGCGGGAGGCCAGCCAGCCGGCCGCCGAGGCCAGTGCGGGCAGCGCCATCCCGGCGCAGGCCAGGGTCCAGGTCGCCCCCTCCCGGCGCGCCCGGGTGACCAGCTCGGCCCACACCGCGTCCCTGACGGCCTGCGGGCAGCGGCGGCGCAGTATCAGGTCGCGCAGCTCATCCAGCGGGAGCGTCCGGTCGGGCAGGCCGGGAAACGCGCGGCCGTCCAGCGACAGCGCACTCGGGCCGGTCACC
>NZ_RBAM01000208.1 GCF_003626645.1 Streptomyces klenkii
GCCCTGTGGTAAAGGCGCCCGCTTCGCCACCCCCTGTGGCCGGACCCCCGGACGGCGGGCACGCTCGGTGGCGGCGCCCGCGCGGGCCGTTATCCGAGCGTGACATACGCCACGGCGCACGACGGGAGCAGCGGGCCAACGTTGAACGGCCGCCCGCTTCGTGCTAGTCGGCGGCCCGGGGCCGGGCAAAGCGGACAAGCCACAGGCCAACGGCCGTTTCCGCACGCCCGGTCGGCCCGCGGCGAGCGAAGCGGCGAACCGGACGAAGGCGGACGAATCCGGTCAGGCGCGTGCCGCGTACACGCCAGATGTGACGCAGGCCACGGGAATTGAGATCCGGCGAGAGGTGCTGATAGCCGTTATCCCCATGTCCCCAATTCGTTATCGAGCCGCCCGTGGCCGACATCGCAAGCCCCGGGCCTCCCGCACCACCACGCTCCTGCGCGGCGGCCTGCTGACCGGCGTGGTCGGCACCGTGGCCGTCACCGGAGCGACCACCCCCGCGTCCGCCGGCGAGCAGCCCGCGGAGCGCACCGGGGAACTCCCCATCCTCGACGCCGAGGCCGCCGCCCTGGCCGCCGCCGCGACCGAGACGTACGTCGGTGAGACCACCGCCCGGGACGACTGGCAGCGCGCACAGGACCGCGCCCTCGCCCGGGCCCACGAGCAGGCCGCCGAGCGCCGCGCCGCCGCCGAGGAGGCCGCTGAGCGCCGCGCCCGCCAGCAGGCGGCCGCCGAGGCCGCCGCCGCGGAGGAGGCCGCCGCCGCGGCGGAGCAGGTCCAGACCCTCGCCACGGCCACCGCCGAAGCCCCCGCGCCCGCCACCGGCGGCAGCGGAAGCGGCTCGGCCATCGTCGACTTCGTCCGCGCCCAGCTCGGCGACGCCTACTCCATGGGCTCCACCGGCCCCGGCGCCTGGGACTGCTCCGGCCTCGTCCAGGCCGCCTACGCCAGCGTCGGCATCGACCTGCCCCGGACCTCCGGCGAGCAGTCGGTGCGCGGCACGCAGGTCTCCCTCGACGCCCTCCACCCC
>NZ_RBAM01000209.1 GCF_003626645.1 Streptomyces klenkii
ACGTCCTTGTGCTTGGTTGGCCGTGGGGCGTCGTTGGCTGCGTCTCGTCGCTGGTCAGGGGCTGGTTAACGGTTGGGGGGTGCTTTGCTGGTGAGAGGTGATGGCTGCGACAGCCTGGATGGTTTGAGGCAGGTGTTCACGGCGTCCGTGGTGACGGGCGAGGGCTCTCCAGTTCTTGAGGTGGGCAATGCCGTGTTCGACGCGGATGCGTCGTGAGGAGTGTGCGGGCTTGTCTCTGGCAGTCATTCCCCTCGTACCAGGGTGGCGGGTTCTTGCGGATCTTGCGGTGCGGCTGGGTGACGATCTGTCTACCGGTCTGCCCTGCCGAGCTCCTGGTAGCCGGCATCGGCCAGGATCTCCACTCGTGACCCGGTGCCGAGGAGGCCGATGAGGCCAGACGGGCGGGCCTGGGTGTTGTCTGGGCAGCTGCCAGGCCGGGTCTCGCCGCAGAACAGCAGTCTGTCGGCGGCGTCGGTGAGAACCGTGGCCTTGACGGCGTTCTGTTTGCTCTTGCCGGAGATGAAACGGTCCCGGTCTGGGCTCCCCTGGGCAGGGAGGCGGGCCCGGATCTCCGTGGCGTTCAGGATCGCGGTTCGCCGGCTCGCGTCCAGGTGGTCGACCATGTCGGCGAGCGTGCGCAGCCGTATCCCGGGTGCGATGGTGCAGCAGCGGTCAGCCAGCAGCGGCCGCACCTCGCCGATGGCCCGGGTGATGGTGGAACGGTCCACGTCGAACCAGCAGGCCAGCATGTCGTGCGTAGTGCAGTGCCGCAGAAGGACGAGGGTGGCCGGCAGCCGGTCGACGAAGACGAGCTTGTGCCCCGCCGCCGCCGACCGCGGGCCGCAAACCTGGCTTGATGCCGCTCATGCCACAACGGACCGAGTCCAGCGATGGGTTCATCTATAACAGCCGATGATAGCCCCGTCCCCCGTTGGTTTCCTCGATCGCTGCACGCACCATGAACCCCACCACGCCAGACACAACGATCAAGAAACCGACGCCCCACGGCCAACCAAGCACAAGGTCGTCAGG
>NZ_RBAM01000210.1 GCF_003626645.1 Streptomyces klenkii
GCGCGGGCTCTGCACTGCGGGGCTGCTTGCTCGGATCCATCCCGCGCAGGCCCGATACCGGGCTACTGGCGAGTAGCACGGGCACCACTCCGGCCAGCACTCAGCGTGACGAGCTATTGACACAAGTGCTCGACTCGCGGGATGGTCCGCAAAGGCCCGCAACCTACTCGACAGGAGGATGGGCGATGACACTACGGTTCATGGGCATCGACCCGGCTACGGATGGCGATGAGTGCCCGACGGCCTGGGTGGATGAGGAGACCGCCGACATCGTGATGCAGGGATGGCTGGCCGACGAGGCCACGACGGCCGAGTGCCTGGCGACGGGGAAGATCCCCGAGACCGAGGCTGTCGTCCGCATCCCCGCCCGCATGGTGCCGATCATCAGGAAGGCGTGCGATGCCGCAGAAGCCGCCGAGCTTCGCCGAGCAGCTGGCTGACTGCCACCACTCTGCTGTCCATCTGGAGATGCGCGACGCCTACGGCATCGCTGCCGAGGCCGACGAGTTCGCCGCCTGGCTGGCCGGGGACGACTCCAGCCGACGCGACTGGGGCGGGCGCCGTAAGGCGTGGCTGGACACCGTGCGTGAGGCGGTCGGCCGCGGCGTGGTGATGCGGCGGGCCCGGATCGTCTCCGAGCCGGTGAGCGAGTACATCCGGTTCGAGCACGCTGGGACGCCGCTGAACATCACCGCGGGCGAGGACGTGCGGTGGCTGCCGCGGAGGCGCGCCTCCGATATCGCTCTGCCGGGGAACGACTTCTGGCTGTTCGACAACCGGGTGGTGCGCTTCAACCACTTCACCGGGGACGGGGCATCGGCCGGGCCCGAGGTGACCGACGACCCGGCAGTGGTGGCGCTCTGCGCGACCGCGTTCGAGGCGGTGTGGGAGCGCGCCGTCCCGCACGCCGAGTA
Source organism: Streptomyces klenkii (assembly GCF_003626645.1). Classification (GTDB taxonomy): domain Bacteria; phylum Actinomycetota; class Actinomycetes; order Streptomycetales; family Streptomycetaceae; genus Streptomyces; species Streptomyces klenkii. Next base: position 915 of record NZ_RBAM01000210.1, read on the forward strand.
CCACGTCTGAGGCCCGCCCGCGCTCTATGTCGCTCTCCCCTTCGTCCAGCGTCCAGGAAGCCCGCAAGGTCATCGCGCAGCAGCTGCGCGCGGCTCGCCTGGACGCTGGGCTGACCGG
>NZ_RBAM01000211.1 GCF_003626645.1 Streptomyces klenkii
CCCCGCCGCGGGCGGGCGGGCCGCGCGGCGCCGCGCCGCAGCCGGGCAGGGGGCGCGGCGGCCGGCCGCCGGGACCGGACGGCGGCGGGCGAACGGCGGCCCCCGGCCCCCCGCGGGGTCCGCCGAAGAGGACCGCGACGAGCCGACGACCCCGCTGGCCACCGTCGACCCCGCCGAGCTGGCCCGCCGCCGCGCCGCCCGCGAGGCGGCCCCCGGGGAGCCCGAGGAGACCGGCGGCCGCGCCGCCCGCCGCCGCGCGGCGAAGGCCGCCGCCAAGGCGGCCAAGCAGACCGGCACCGCGATCAGCAACGTCATCGGCGAGCTGTTCATCACCACCGGCGCCCTGCTGCTCCTCTTCGTCGTCTACCAGCTGTGGTGGACCAACGTGGAGGCCCGCGCCCACGCCAGCGGCGAGGTGGACCGCCTCCAGGACAGCTGGCAGGGCGAGGAGGGCGCCGACGACCCCGCCCGCGACCCGGGCGCCTTCCAGCCGGGCCAGGGCTTCGCCGTCCTCTACCTGCCCACCCTGGACGTCGTCGTCCCCATCGCCGAGACCGTGGACCCCGAGAGCGTGCTGGACAACGGCATGGTCGGCCACTACACCGAGTCCGACCGCCTGCCCACCGCGATGCCCTGGGACGAGCAGGGCAACGTCGGCCTGGCCGGGCACCGCAACACCCACGGCGAGCCCTTCCGGTACATCAACCGGCTCCAGCCGGGCGACCCGATCGTCATCGAGACCCAGGACGCCTTCTACACCTACGAGATGACCAGCCGCCTGGACCAGACCCCGCCGTCCAACACCTCGGTGCTCGACCCGGTGCCCGAGCAGAGCGGGTTCACCGAGCCCGGCCGGTATCTCACGCTCACCACCTGCACGCCGGAATTCACGTCGACCTACCGCCTGATCGTCTGGGGGCAGATGATGGAAGAGCGTCCGCGGAGCGAAGGGAGGCCGGATGCCCTCGTCAACTGAGGAAGAGGTCCCTGAGGTGGCCGCCGGCCCCGAGCCCGCGCCCCGGCGCAGCCACC
>NZ_RBAM01000212.1 GCF_003626645.1 Streptomyces klenkii
GACACGATCACCGTCTCGCGTCCGATGTGGCGGGCCCAGGTCGCGAGGCTGGCGCGGAGGGACTGGGCGGGGATGGACAGGACGAGGTAGTCCGCGCCGTCCAGCGCCGCGGCCGGGTCGGTCGTGGCCGCCAGGTTCGGCGGGAGCTCGGTGTCCGGGAAGTAGTCCGGGTTGCGGCGGCGGGTGTTGATGCCCTCGGCGATCTCCCGGCGGCGGGCGTGCACGGTGACATCGCTGCCGGCGTCCGCCAGCACCTTGGCGAACGCCGTGCCCCAGGACCCGGCCGAGAACACCGCCGCGCGGAGGGGGCGCTGGTGGGTCACTGCGAAGCTCCTCCTCAGCGGCCGTGGTCGGGCTCGGGCGGGGCGGCCCGGGGAGCGCTCATCCTATCGGCCGCCCCGTGCGGGCCCGGGGGCGGTTGGGGGGCGGCGCAGGGTCAGCAGCACCGCGCGGCGGCCGGGGAGGGCAGGCAGCATGCGGTGCGCCTCGCGCAGCATGTTCTCCGCCTGCGCGTCGCCGAGTTCGCGCCGCAGTTCCGTCTCGTGGCCGATCCACAGCCGGTAGAGCCGCTGCCACATCACCGGCTCGCCGGGGCGTTCGTCCACGTGCTCGACCAGCAGGCCGGCGGCGCGGGCCTGGGCCTCCCAGGCGGTTTCGGCGCCGCGTCGCGCGGCGCGGGTGGCCGCCAGGCGGGCGCCGGGGGCCAGGAGGCGGCCGAGCTCGCGCAGCGCGGCATCCGGGTCGGGGGCGAAGCCGAGCGCGTCCACGCTCACCGCGCCATGCGTGCGGCCGGAGGGCAGGCCGGTGGCCTCGATCGGGGCGACGCTGAAGGAGGCCCGGCCCTGCGGCAGGAAGTGCGGGCGGCGGGCGGCGGCGTGGGCGATGGCGACCGGGGAGAGGTCGAGGCCGGCCAGGCGCGCGGACATCGCGCGGGCCAGCCACAGCCCGACGCCTCCCGTGCCGCATCCGGCATCCACCAGGAGCTGACCGGGCCGCAGCCGCAGCCGCGTGACCATCAGAGCGAGCAGCGGC
>NZ_RBAM01000213.1 GCF_003626645.1 Streptomyces klenkii
GCGCATGCTCGACATCCGCGACTGGCGCCCGGACCTTGGCGAGCACGGCAAGCTGCACGTCCGGTTCGGCAAGGGCAGCCGGAAACGCGGCCCGAAGCCTCGCCTCGTCCCGGCCATCAACTCGGTGGACAGCCTCGTGAGCTGGTGGCTGACCGATGTCCGTCACCAGTTCGGCGACGACTGGAGCAACCCTGACGCGCCGATGCTGCCCAGCGAGCGCCGCGACCCGTACACCGGATTGTGCGGCCGGATCGGTGACGACTCCCTGCGCAGGGGGTTGGCGAACGCGGTCGCGCTGTGGCTTCCGGACTGGTCGTGCCGACTCACCCCGCACGGCCTGCGGCACTACTGCGCGTCCTCGCTCTACCTGCGAGGCATGGACCTCAAGGCGATTCAGGAGGTCCTCGGACACGATTGGCTCTCGACCACGACCCGGTACGTCCATGTCCACGACGGTCACGTCGAACGGGCGTGGGAGGCCGCCAACGACCGGGTCAGCGCCCGGCTCCTGACCGGAGGGAAGTGACATCATGCGCTGGAACCTGCGGATGAAGGCCGCAGAGCGCGGAATCTGGAAGTCCGCCGAGATGCGGCGCCGCCTGGCGGAGGCCGGGCTCGACATCAGTGCCGGGAAGATGTCCGGGCTGTGGACCGGAACCCCCACCACGATCCGGCTTGACGACCTCGATGTGATCTGCGAAGTGCTCCAGTGCGAGCCCACCGACCTGCTGATCCGCGAGCCGGAGAAGGTCGCGCAGCGCCGCCCGGCCCAGCCCGAGGAGCAGAACGCCACCGCTCCTGCCGTGGTCCCCAGGCTGGGACGCAACCGTACGGCTCCTCCCGCATGACGAAGAAGTGCACCACTCCCCGGACCTGCCCCAAGTGCCGGAACAAGGCGGTGGCCAACGCCGGGTCGCGGTACTGCTACGACTGCCGGCCCGGCGGCCCTTTCACCCCGCCGCCGTGCCGGCGCTGCGGTACGACGGAGCATTACTACAGTGCCGGGCTGTGCCTGTGGTGCCACCCGGGTC
>NZ_RBAM01000214.1 GCF_003626645.1 Streptomyces klenkii
GCCGCGCAGGAGGCCGTCACCGAGGACGCCGCCCTCATGGCGGCGCTCGCCGCCGCCAAGCCGGGGCCGCTCTTCCAGCGCGCCCGGATCCTGGGCATTCTCCACCCCGCGAGAGGCGGCAGGCGCGACCCGGCCAACTGGTACCCGTCGTTCAAGGCGCTGATCGACGGGATCGTGGACGCCGGGGTCCTGGAGGACGACGACCACAGCCGCGTCATCGGCCCCGACATGCGCCTCGGGCCGGTCGTGCGCGGCGGGCAGCTCGTCCTCGTCGTCCGCGCCCTCGCCCCCACCGAGTGGGCCGACCTCCAGGCCGAGGTGACCCGGTGAGCGCCGGCCGCGCCGCCGAGGTGGCGGCGCGCCGCGCCCTGGTCGCCCAGCTCCGAGCCGAAGGGCTGTCCGGCCGCGCCATCGCCGGACAGCTCGGCATGGGCGAGGCCACTGTCCGGCGGGATCTGGCCTGGGCCGCGCAGCAGCAGGAGCAGGCCGCGCCGTTGCCCGAGACCGCGCCGCCCGCGCCGCGGCGCCCCGTGCCCGGCCACATCCCGGCCGCGTTGCGCGAGGCGTTCGCCACGACGAGGGGGAGCCCGATCCCGCCGCACTCCCCCTACCAGTCCGGCGACCCGGTCCAGCTGCACGGCTTCGCCGGAGAGCAGCCCGGCCACCGCCGAACCGGGTTCCGCGGCTGGGTGGTCGCCACCGTCGGGGCCACGGTCCTGACCGGCATCACCACCACGGGCGAGGAGTGGTGGGAGTACTGGGGCCGACTGCACCCCGACGGGCAGGCGGTGGACCTGACGAGGTGGTGCACCTGCTGCCAGGAAGAGCGCCGCCGCCTGCTCCGCGCGGAGCAGGCCCAGCGCGCCGCCCGCGGCACACAGACCGCCCTCTTCGGCGAGGTGTCCCGGTGAGCCGCGCCGGGGACGTCGCGGCGCGCCGCGCCGAGGTCGCCCGCCTCGCGGCCGAAGGCAACTCCGGCCGCGCTATCGCCGGGCGGCTCTGCATCGGGCAGGGCACGGTCAGGCGCGAC
>NZ_RBAM01000215.1 GCF_003626645.1 Streptomyces klenkii
CTCGAAGCGGAGGCTGATCGACTACCCGCGCTCGGGGTACACCGGCCTCCGCCGCTGGGTGCCCTCCTGGAAGCAGGTGCTCGGCTCCTGCCTGGCGTTCATGACGATGATGATCGGCCTGGTCGGCATCGCGTATGCGATGACCGAGATCCCCAGCGCCAACGACATCGCGGTGCGCGAGACGAACGTCTACTACTGGGCGGACGGCTCCCGGATGGTGGTCGCCGGCGAGGGGAACGTCAACCGGCAGAACCTGGAGCTGGAGGACATCCCGCAGGCGATGCAGGACTCGGTGATCTCCGCCGAGAACGCCACCTTCTGGGAGGACCCCGGCATCGACGTGATGGGCATCGGCCGCGCCGTGCTGAACATGGCGCGCGGCGGGGACGTGCAGTCCGGCTCGACCATCACGCAGCAGTACGTGAAGAACATGTACCTCACGCAGGACCAGACGATAGAGAGAAAGGTCCGCGAGCTGCTGCTGTCCGTGAAGGTCGGCGCCGAGATCGAGAAGGAGGAGATCCTCCAGGGGTATCTCAACACCTCCTACTTCGGCCGCGGCGCCTACGGCATCCAGGCCGCCGCGCAGGCGTACTACGGCGTGGACGCGGTGGACCTGACGGACAGCCAGTGCGCGTTCCTGACCTCCCTGCTCAACGGCCCCAGCCTCTTCGACCCCTACAGCGGCGGCGACGGCGAGGAGCTGAGCGACGTCAACGAGGCCAACCTGGAGCGGGCCACGGAACGCTGGGCCTGGGTGCTGGAGCGCCGGGTCGAGGTCGGTGAGGGGCTGAGCCAGGCCGAGTACCAGGAGATCATCGCCGAGGAGTTCCCGCTGCCGCAGCCGCCGACCCGGGCGATGGAGCGAGCCGGGCAGATCGGGTACCTGACCGACCTGGCCGACCAGTACATGATCGCCAACGACCTGATCAGCGAGGACGAGCTGGCCGCCGGCGGCAACCGCATCTACACCACCTTCGACGAGGGCATGGTCAACTCCATGGTCGAGGCCGTGGAGCAGGTGCGCGAG
>NZ_RBAM01000216.1 GCF_003626645.1 Streptomyces klenkii
TGTTGATAGATCGGCGAGGCCCTGGTGTGCACAGTAGTGTCTCGTCCTGAGAGAGCCATTGCTTCGGGTGGTTGCGTGTGCTCTCCTGGTGCTCGTCGATCTCTCATGTACGGAGGGCTGTGCGGTGACAAAGGGGAAGTACGGTGTTCCCCTAGAGCGGTCTGACTGTCTCGCGCTACCTCGGCATCCCGACAGTTGCACTGAGGAAGACTTCGCAGAGTGGCTTGAGCGTCACGAAGGTGAGCGTCTCGCGGTGGACCTCTTCTCTGGTGCGGGTGGCCTGAGTCTCGGTATCGAGCGCGCGGGATGGACTGTAGCGGCAGGCGTCGACTACAACGAGCGTGCCTTGGAAACTCACGCCGCAAACTTCTCCGGGCTCAGCCTGCACATGGATCTTGGGAATCCGGAAAATCGTGACAGGCTGGTAGGCCTCCTACTAAACGCCAAAGTGGACTTGGTAGCGGGTGGTCCTCCCTGCCAGCCGTTCAGCCGTGCCGGGCGTAGCAAAATTCGTGACTTGGTTCGTAATCACGGACGGGACCCACAAGACCATCGCAAGCAGCTGTGGCGAGCATACCTGGACGTTGTCACCCGAGTTCGACCTCGAGCCGTGCTTATGGAAAACGTACCTGACATGGGCTTGGGCGACGACTTTGCCGTGGTTCGCATCATCGAGGAGAAGCTCGAAGACCTGGGCTATGCAACTCAGCTGCGTCTCGTGGACGCGTGGCAGTACGGGGTTCCGCAGCATCGTAAGAGGCTAATACTGCTTGCCCGAAACGATGTCGAGCGGTTCGATTGGCCGCCAATGCAAGAGCAATTTGTATCACTTCGTGATGCGATCTTCGACCTCCCAAAGCTGAACTTTAAGCCACGACAGCGTGTAGGCGATCGTGAATTGTCTTATAGGGAGCCGAAGCAACTTTCATCTTTCGCCCGGCTCATGCGGCAGGGTGCTGAGATCGATGTAATTCACGACCACATGACACGCCGGGTTCGGGAAGATGACTGAAATCGGAAGAGCGTC
>NZ_RBAM01000217.1 GCF_003626645.1 Streptomyces klenkii
GTGGGCGCCGCGTACTTGGTGTTCCTCGGCGTCAGGGCCTGGCGTGAGCGTGGGTCGTTGCAGGCGGCGGTCGACGGGGTGGGTGTCGCGCAGGGTGGTCTGCGGACGTTCTGGGAGGGGTTCGCCGTCGGGGTGACCAATCCCAAGACCATCGTGTTCTTCGCCGCCGTGCTGCCGCAGTTCGTCGACCGCGGTCAGGGGCACGTCGCGGCGCAGATGCTGCTGCTGGGCCTGGTCTTCACCATCATCGCCGTGGTGTCCGACATGGTGTGGGGGATGGCCGCGGCCACCGCCCGGGACTGGTTCGCGCGCTCGCCGCGGCGGCTTTCCCTGGTCGGTGGGATCGGCGGACTCACCATGATCGGGCTGGGAGTCACCGCCGCCGCGACGGGGCGCAAGGACTGATCCGTCCCAGCCGGTCACGGGGCTGGAACCGGCTCCGGAACGAGCGCGTGCCCGCCGGCGTGCGCGGGTGGTGTCGCTCCACGGGGGGCCCGGGACGTCGCCGCGCATGTGCCGCGGCTACCCGCACAAAGCCGGTACGAGCCGCGCACAGCCGGATGCTCCCCTGCTCCCGGGGCACCGCTTCCCCACGCGGAGCCCACAACCCGACACGCCTGCTGACCTGCGGAAACGGCATGGAGGGGCGTGTCGGCGCTCTTGTGCCCCCGGCGGGACTACACGCAGAAGGTGGAAGGTCTGACCAGCGTTTTCCTGCTGGCCAGCTGGTGATCGAAGGGCGATTTATCCCATCTGGCGCGGATGGGGGTCGCTAATGATCGAATGCCCAGCGCCCAGGTGGCCATCAGTGACTGGAAACAGGTTGGCGGTGCGGTCCGTCACGTCGAGCACGGGGGCAGTGCTCGACCGGAAGCTCCCGTCTTGGATCGGGAGTTGGCCGGTGCCGGGTGTGCGTCCGAGTAACCCGGCGTGCCCCAGGCTGCTGACGGTCCTCGCGCTCGGCCCCGCGGGTCTTGAGCGCCAACGGGATTTCCGCAGCTAGCGCGCTGCCGCCACCCCCCGTG
>NZ_RBAM01000218.1 GCF_003626645.1 Streptomyces klenkii
CGCGCATCGCGGTCAGGGCGTCGTCCAGCCGGGTCTCCGGGGCGATGCGGACGACGGGGTGCAGGGCCTGCCGGGGGAAGGGCTTGTCGGGTTCCGCCGCGGCGAGCGCGTCCTTGACGTGGAGGAAGCCCAGGACCGTGTGGCCGGGGCCGGTGACGGGGAAGCGGGAGTAGCCGGAGGCCGCCGCGGTGCGTTCGAGCCGGCGGGGGGTGATCCGGTGGCCGACGGTGGTCATGCGGGCAGCGGGGACGGTGATCTCGGCGACGGTGCGGGTGCCCAGAGCGAGGGCGTCGCGCAGCCGTTCGCTCTCCGCTGTCTCCAGCAGGCCGGCGTCGGTGGAGTCCTTCACGATGCGGGCCAGTTCGTCCTCGGTGAAGACGGAGGCGACCTCGTCCCTGGGCTCCACGCGCAGCAGGCGCAGCAGGGTGTTGGCGAAGGCGTTGATGCCGAAGATGACCGGGCGCAGGGCCCGGGTGAGGGCCACCAGGGGCGGGCCGAGGGCCAGGGCGGTGCGCTCGGGGGCGGCCAGGGCGATGTTCTTGGGGACCATTTCGCCGATGAGCATGTGCAGGTAGGTGGCGGAGGCCAGGGCGATCGTGAAGGCGATCGGATGCACCAGGCCGTGGGGGACGTGGGCGGCCTCGAAGGCGGGTTCCAGCAGGTGGGCGATGGCCGGTTCTGCGACGGCGCCCAGGACCAGGGAGGAGACGGTGATGCCGAGCTGGGCGGTGGCCATCAGGGGCGAGAGGTGCTGCAGGGCCCACAGCACGGTGCGGGCCCGGCGCTCGCCCGCTTCGGCACGTGGCTCGATCTGGTCGCGGCGTACGGAGATCAGGGCGAACTCCGCCCCGACGAAGAAGGCGTTGGTCAGCAGGGTGAGGGCCCCGAGGACGAGCTGGAAGGCGGTCACCGCTCGTCCTCCCGGGTGGCCCCGGAGGGGCCGGACGGCCCGGGGCCGGTGAGCCGGACCCGGTGGGCGCGGTGGTGTGCGGTCGTCAGGACGGTCAGCGTCCAGCCCGCGAGC
>NZ_RBAM01000219.1 GCF_003626645.1 Streptomyces klenkii
CGGTGATCACCGAGATCTGCGGGATCACCCCGGAGGCGTGGACGTTGCGCCGGAAGATCTCCGCGAACAGGCCCAGCGCCGTGACGCCCTCCTGGATGCGGGCGCCGCCGCCGTCGTTGATCCCGACCACCGGGCAGCCGGTCTTGGCCGCGAAGTCCATCACCTTCACGATCTTCTCGCCGTAGACCTCGCCCAGCGAGCCGCCGAAGACGGTGAAGTCCTGCGAGTAGACGGCGACCGGGCGGCCGTCCACGGTGCCGTAGCCGGTGACCACGCCGTCGCCGTAGGGGCGGTTCTTGTCGATGCCGAACGCCGTGGCGCGGTGCCGGGCGAACTCGTCCAGCTCGGTGAAGGACCCCTCGTCCAGCAGCAGGTCGATCCGCTCCCGGGCCGTCAGCTTCCCCTTGGCGTGCTGCTTCTCCACCGCCCGCGCGGACCCGGCGTGCGTGGCCTCGTCCGTCCGGCGCCTGAGATCCTCGATCTTGCCCGCGGTGGTGTGAAGGTTTTCGGCCACGGCAGCGGCTCCTACTCGTCCTCGGGTGGTTACCGATTCGTAGGTTATTCCCAGCCTGTCGGCGCCGGAGGGCCATGGGCGTGCGGCGTTGGCCACACCCTTAGTCTGGCGCCATGACCACTGAGCGGAGCCGCTGGTCCGATCTCGACCGTCCGCCGTTGAACGCGCGGGCCCTGCGCGAGGGGCTGACGCGTCCCGACAGCCTCTGGACGCACCTCGACGTCGTGGCCTCCACCGGCTCCACGAACGCCGACCTGGCCGAGGCCGCGCGCGCCGGGCGGGCCCGCGCCGGGGCCGTTCTCATCGCCGAGGAGCAGACGGCCGGGCGCGGGCGCCTGGGCCGCACCTGGAGCGCCCCGCCGCGCTCCGGCCTCTTCTTCTCCGCGCTGCTCCAGCCCGAGGCCGACGGCGTGCCGCCCGCCCGCCTCACCTGGCTCCCGCTGCTCGCCGGGGTCGCCACGGCCGCCGCGCTCAGCCGCGCGGCCGGTGTGGACGCCGCGCTGAAGTGG
>NZ_RBAM01000220.1 GCF_003626645.1 Streptomyces klenkii
AGCGCGCCGAGCCGGGGGACGACCTCACCTCCTGGCTGATGGAGCACCCGGCCAAGCTCTCCGACGAGGAGATGGTCCACCAGGTGACCATCATGCTCGGCGCCGGCATCGAGGCCGAGCGGAACCTGATCGCCAACGGCCTGCTGCTGATCCTCTCGGACGAGCGGTACTTCGGCGGCCTCTACAGCGGCGGCCTGCTCGTGGAGGACGCCCTCAACGAGGTCCTGTGGAACTCGCCGCCCATCGCCAACTACGCCACCCACTTCCCGCTCCAGGACGTGGACCTCGGCGGCGTGACCCTCCCCGCCCGGCAGCCCGTGCTGATCAGCTTCGCCGCGGCCAACACCGACCCGGCGCTGTCCTCCTCCCGGCAGATGCTCAGCACCCGCGCGCACCTGGCCTGGGGCTCGGGCCCGCACGCCTGCCCGATCAAGGACTCGGCCTCCCTGATCGCCGTGGTGGCCATCGAGAAGCTGCTCAACCAGCTGCCCGACATAGAGCTGGCCGTCCCGGCCGACGAACTCCAGTGGCGCCCGGGCCCGTTCCACCGTGCGCTCAGCGAACTGCCCGCCCGGTTCACCGCGGTCCAGACCGCGCCCGCGCCCCGGCCGGCGGCCACCCCGGAACACGCCACCGCGGCCGGAAACGAGCGCGCCGCCGCACCGGCCGAGGCCACCGCGCCGCAGGGCAGGGGCCGTTGGTGGAGCTCGTTCCTGAACTGGTGGCGGGTCTGAGGGAGATGCCCTGGCACATGCGGTGTGCACATGTATGAACGCCGATGTAAGGGGGTACAGGACTCCAAGGTCGCACGGACCCGAGCGGGCGCGGTGAGCGGCGGACGTGCGGCCTGACCGGGCAGCATCGAAGGAGTTTCCGTGGAACTTGCTGAACACAGTACGGCGATCGATCCACGAACGGTTGTCTCCTACGTATCGCGTCTACGCGCGTCGCGAGGACAGGCCGATCCTTACCCCATCTATCAGGAATTCAGGGCTCTGGGAGACGTTGTTCCCGCGCCCTGGG
>NZ_RBAM01000221.1 GCF_003626645.1 Streptomyces klenkii
CAGCCCGTAGACCACCCACGGCTGGCGCCCGGTCTCGGTGAAGATCCAGCCCCAGGCGTTGGCGATCAGCGGGAAGAGCAGCGTGAGGAAGGCGATCCGCCAGTACCACCGGGTGAGCAGCGGCCCCAGCTCGCGGCCGCGGGTCAACGCCAGCCGCGGGCGTTCGTCCTCGCCCGTCCGCAGTGCGGGGTCCAGCAGCAGGCGGCGCCGGGTCAGCCACAGCCCGGCGGCGCCCAGGGCCGCGGAGGCCATGCCGAAGCCGATCATCCAGCGGAAGCTCCAGTAGGCCAGCGGCACGTTGGGGCGGTAGTCGCCGGGGCCGTAGCGCTCCTGGAGGGCCTCGTTGGTGTCGTTGATCCCGGGCACGGCCTCGGAGAAGTTGTCGTGCGCGAGGAAGGAGAGCAGGCCGGGCACCTCGACGGCGACCATGTTGTGCCCCTGCTCCACGTCCCCGACCGCGAACAGCGAGAAGGGCGCGGGCGCCTCCGTGTCCCACAGGGCCTCGGCCGCGGCCATCTTCATCGGCTGCTGCTCGTACATGATCTTGCCGAGCCGGTCCCCGGTGAAGGCGGTCAGCAGGCCCGCGGCGACCATCGTGACCAGGCCCAGCCGTAGCGAGGCGCGCATCACCTCGGTGTGCCGCCGCCGCGCGAGGTGCCAGGCGGCTATGCCCACCATGAACGCGCCCCCGGTGAGGAACGCGGCGGTGATGGTGTGGGCGAACTGCGCGACGGCCGTGTTCTGCGTGAGCACCCGCCCGATGTCGGTCAGCCGGGCCCGCCCCGTCTCCTCGTCGATGGCGTAGCCCACGGGGTGCTGCATCCAGGAGTTGGCCGCCAGGATGAAGTAGGCGGAGGCCACGGTCCCGGCCGAGACGATCCAGATGGTGGCCAGGTGCAGGCGCGCGGGCAGCCGGTCCCAGCCGAAGATCCACAGGCCGATGAAGGTCGACTCGAAGAAGAAGGCGATCAGCGCCTCGAAGGCCAGCGGGGCGCCGAAGACGTCCCCGACGAAGCGCGAG
>NZ_RBAM01000222.1 GCF_003626645.1 Streptomyces klenkii
CGCTGCCCGGTCGTCCGCCGGGCATCCGCGCCGACAGCTCCGGCCTCACGGACCGGCAGCGGCGGGTCATCGAGGTGATCCGGGACTCCGTGCAGCGCCGCGGGTACCCGCCGTCCATGCGGGAGATCGGCCAGGCCGTGGGCCTGTCCAGCACCTCCTCGGTGGCGCACCAGCTGATGGCCCTGGAGCGCAAGGGCTTCCTCCGCCGCGACCCGCACCGCCCCCGCGCGTACGAGGTGCGCGGCGCCGAGACCCCCGCGCCCCCCGCGGCCGAGACCGTGGGCAAGCCCGCGGCCTCCTACGTCCCCCTGGTGGGCCGCATCGCGGCCGGCGGCCCCATCCTGGCGGAGGAGTCGGTCGAGGACGTCTTCCCCCTGCCCCGCCAGCTCGTGGGCGACGGCGAGCTCTTCGTCCTCAAGGTGGTCGGGGACTCGATGATCGAGGCGGCCATCTGCGACGGCGACTGGGTCACCGTCCGCCGCCAGCCCGTCGCGGAGAACGGCGACATCGTGGCGGCGATGCTCGACGGCGAGGCGACCGTGAAGCGCTTCAAGCGCGAGGACGGCCAGGTCTGGCTCCTCCCGCACAACGCCGCCTACCAGCCCATCCCCGGCGACGAGGCCACCATCCTGGGCAAGGTCGTCGCCGTCATGCGGCGCATCTGAGCCGCCGCACCCCCTGCGGCCCGGCCTCACGACGCGGCGGTGGAGCGTGCTGCCGCGTCGATCGCCGCCAGTGAGCGGCGGACCTGATTCCGGTCGGTGGTGTACCAGAAGTCCGGCATCGAGGCCCGGAGGAACGATCCGTACCGGGCCCGGGCCAGCCGCGGGTCCAGGACCGCGACGACGCCCCGGTCCCCCGTCGCCCGCACCAGCCGCCCCGCTCCCTGGGCCATCAGCAGCGCGGCGTGCGTGGCCGCCACCACCATGAAGCCATTCCCCCCGGCCTGCTCCACCGCCCGCTGCCGCGCGGTGACCAGCGGATCGTCCGGCCGAGGGAAGGGGATGCGGTCCATCACCAC
>NZ_RBAM01000223.1 GCF_003626645.1 Streptomyces klenkii
CGTGGCGCGCGGATGCTTTCGCCCGTGACGAAGTCCGCCTCACTCACCAACGGCGGATGCGCCGACTGGTCCACTTTTCAGCCGTCGCCGACACTCTTCAGGATCGCCCATCAGGCCATCACGCTGGGCTTGTCGACCTCCCTCGCTGGGCTCAGCCAGTTCGGGGTGCTACGCCGTTGCGCAGGTAACGACGATGTCAGACTCGATGCCCGTGCCATTCGGCAGCAGTAAGGGAGGCTGCTTCCGCCGTGCATACCTCCACGCCCGGACCGATGGGGCACCGGGCGGCCTCGGAGATACGCAGCCCCGCGTCCAGCAAGTCACGGCGGGTAGCCAAGCGCCGGGCCTCGCCTCGCAGGCGCTGGTCCGCCGCCTCGTCCGCGGTGACCACAGTCAGCCGCCTGTCGCGGGAAGCGATCAGCACAGAAGGCTCGCCCAGCATGGTCAGCGCCCGCAGGTGCTCGGGCTTCACAATCACTCATCGCTACCGGACGGCGGTCCCCTCTCCGCTCAGTCCCAGACGCGCACGTCGATGGTCAGCTGTCCGGTCGTGTCGCCCGGTACGGCGGTGTTCCGGATGATCGTGATCAGGGCCTCGAACTCGTCTAGAACGACGCAGAAGCGTTCGCCCGGGTGGAGGCCGTCGAGGGTGCCGTCGCCGTTGGGGCGGGGGGAGGTGAGGCAGCTCTCGCGGGTGGAGGGCGCGTTCTCCGCGAGCCAGGTGACGCTGTCGGGCCAGCCGCGGGTGCTCAGTCCGTCGCCGCCTTCGCTGTCCTTGCCGAACCATTCGAAGTTGCGGGTCTCGCCCCATTCGCCGTCGGTCCTGTCGTGGTCGGGGGCTCGGGAGGCGAGGTCGATCGCCCACCCCTGGTCGAGGTCGTATCGGTACTGGTAGACGTCCTCCGCCTCCCGTACGACCTGGATGGTCGTCTCGGCCGACGCCGAGGTGCCGTCCGTCAGGGCCGCGTGGACCGTGACCGTGTAGGTGCCGGGCTGTTCCCACTCGTGCTGGGTCCTCAT
>NZ_RBAM01000224.1 GCF_003626645.1 Streptomyces klenkii
GCTCGTCCCGCCGGGGACCGAGGGCGAACGGCTGGACCTGGCCGACGGCCTGGGCGGGCTGCTGGCCCCGCCGGGCGGGCCGCCGGCCGCGGAGTGAGCCCCCGCCCGGGCGCGGCGGCCGGCGGCTCGGCCCGCCGGGTCAGTCCCGGGCGGCGGCGCGCACCAGCGGGATGATCCGGGCGGGCACGGGGTTCTCCATCACGATGGCCGTGGCGGAGCGCAGGATGCCCTCGAAGCCCACCACCCGGTCGATCACGCGCTGGAGGTCGGCGGTGGAGCGGGCCACCAGGCGGCAGAGCATGTCGCCCTCGCCGGTGATCGTGTGCAGTTCGAGCACCTCGGGCACGCCCGCGAGGTGGCGGCGCACCTGCTCGCCCTGGCCCTGGCGGATCTCCAGGGTGGCGAAGGCGGTGACGGGGTAGCCGAGCGCGGCCGGGTCCACGTCCGGCCCGAACCCGCGGATGACCCCGCGCGCCAGCAGCTTCTCCAGGCGCGCCTGCGCCGTGCCGCGGGCGACGCCCAGCCGCCGGGACGCCTCCAGCACCGTGATTCTCGGGTGCCGGGCCAGGAGTTCGAGCAGCCGCGCGTCCAGCTCGTCGATGGTCATGGCCGACGCCTCCTCGTGCGCGATGCCCTCGCGCTGTCCCGCGCGATGAACAGTCTGTACAGATCGAACGCCGCCCCGCCCTCTCGGCTGAGCAGGTTGTCCAGCGCTGATGCACACTATTGCGCAGTTTGCGGCCGTACGCGCAGGCTGGCCGGTATGGATGTCGTCAGGAAGCCGGGCAGGGGCGGGCTCAGGAGCGCGGGCGCGCCGGACGACGACCCGTTCCCCGTGCGCGGGATGGACGCGATCGTCTTCGCCGTCGGCAACGCCAAGCAGGCCGCGCACTACTACTCGACCGCCTTCGGGATGACCCTGGTCGCCTACCGGGGTCCGGAGAACGGCCATCGCGAGAGCGCCAGTTACGTGCTGGAGTCGGGGGGCGCGCGGTTCCGATCGGACGACCGGCGTGTAGG
>NZ_RBAM01000225.1 GCF_003626645.1 Streptomyces klenkii
CGCCACGCTCCCCGCCCACCGGCTCATCGCCGAGGTCCTGCTGCCGCTGGCCCACGAGGGCCTGGCCGGGCGCGGGGTCGCCGCGGCCGACCGCGAGCGCTACCTGGGCGTCATCGAGGAGCGGTGCCGGCGGCGCACCACCGGCGCGAGCTGGCAGACTCGGGCCTACCACCAGGCGGTGGCGAACGGAGCGGACCGGACGGCCGCGCTGCGGGATCTCGTCCGGCGGTACTGCGAACTGTCCCGCACCGACGCCCCCGTGCACAGCTGGCCCGCCCTCCGCGAGCCGGCCGCCCGCGCGGGCGGCTAGCCCCGGGCGGGCCCGGGGACGCACGGCGGCGCGCGGCGGGCCGGGGCGCCGGACGGGAGGCGGAGTGCGGCTGCGGCCCCAGGAGACGACGGACCCGGCGCCGGACGAGGGCCCGCCGCCGCTGCCGCGGCGCGCCCTGCGCCACGAGGTGCTGCTCGTGCTCGCCGTCTCCCTGGGCGCCAGCGCCGTGGGCGCCCTGATCAGCTTCTCCGGGGTGCTCACGCGCCCCGGCGGGCTGGGCGAGCAGACCGCCACGCTCAACGCCTCCCGCGCGCCGGACCGGCCCTGGCTGGACCTGGCCTGGCAGCTGTTCGGCATCGCCACCGACCTGGCGCCGGTGCTCCTGGTCGCCCACCTGCTGCTGCGCGAGCGGGCCGCCGGAGGCTACGGCGGGGGCGGGCTGCGGCTGCTGGGCTTCGACGCCCGCCGCCCGCGTTCCGACCTGGCCCGGGGCGCGGTCGTCGCGGCGGGCATCGGCGGCAGCGGCCTGCTGCTCTACCTGGGCGCGCACGCCGCGGGGGCCAATCTCACCGTGGTGCCGGAGTCCTTGCCGGACGTGTGGTGGAAGTTCCCCGTGCTGGTCGCCTCCGCGCTGGAGAACGCCGTGCTGGAGGAGGTCGTCGTCCTCGGCTACCTGCTCCGGCGGCTGTCCCAGCTCGGCTGGACGCCCACGGGCGCGCTGCTGGCCAGCGCGCTGCTGCGCGGCAGC
>NZ_RBAM01000226.1 GCF_003626645.1 Streptomyces klenkii
CGTACCCTCTTCCCCTCCACGACGCTCGTCCGATCTGAGGATTTTCTCGCACTGCTGCAGGGGGCGGAGGACGGAGGCTGGTCCGCAGCCATTGCGATCGCCGCCGAGTACCTGCCCAATCAGCAAGTCGGCCGATATGCGGACAACGGGCGCCTCACCGTCATTCCAGCGAGCCGCCGACCACTTCTCGGGCCCCCGAGGATCGAACCAGCTGATCTTCTCACTCCGGGTCGTTCCCCCTATTTTCTGACCGAAGCTCTGGCGGCACTGGGGGAACGCATCGGTGCCGACACCGTCGTCATCGACCTCCGGGCCGGAGCCTCGGAATTGTCGGCCCCTGTTCTGCTCGACCCTCGCGTGCAGCGCATTTTCGTCACAACGCTCAGCCACCAATCATTGGCTGGAACCGCCATGCTGGTGCGGCAGCTCGGCCAGCGGGCGCCCGCTGCATTGGGGGAAGATCCGGCGAGTTCTGTCATCATTACCCAGTACAGAAAAGATGTGCACACGGAGCAGGTGCAGCAGGCGTGCGACGAGCTGAGTAACGCGCTATTCGCGACGCTCGGTTCGATTACGGCGAATCATGACTCCGGTGACACCGGGCAGGTGGATACCGGAGTTCTTTCGCAGCCGGTTCTGAGTCCTTTCCGGGAAGAACTGCTCGCTCTCCCATCGACGTGGGATACAGTTCTGCGCCTGCTGGAAAATTGCCACGTGGCTGAAGCCCTGGACAGCATCCTCCCCCGGCCGGCGCAGCCCACCGAGCCAGCCGCCGAGAGCCCCGCCGTTCCGGATTACCCTGCCCTGCGTCGAAGGCTGGCGGACACTGCACGCGAGCTCATCTTTGCGGAAAAAAGAGGGCTATCGTCGGCCAGTGGTTTCCTGGCGACCGAGCCCTTGCGCAGGCTGCTGGGCGATCACCGCACCGAGCCGCCGCTGGCTCTCGTGGTGGGTGCGAAGGGGGCGGGCAAGACCTTCATGTACTCAAAGGCATGCGCGGCGCGCACCTGGAATGCA
>NZ_RBAM01000227.1 GCF_003626645.1 Streptomyces klenkii
CTGGCGACGCTCGGTGGCATCGTCAGGCCACCGACGCTCCGGTCCGCGACGCGCCGCGCCTTCCACGGGGCGTCCGCTCAGCCGGTCGTCGCCTGTCGAGTGCCGAGCGACTCCGGGTCGATGTCGGGGACGGCGAGCCGCGGGTTGTGTCCGGCGGCGGCGACCCTCATGACGAATCCCGCGGCCTCCTCCAACTGCCGGGCGCTGTCGAGCCCTCCGATCACGGCCGTGCGCCCGCCGAGGTCCCCGATCAGTGCCGTCGCAAGGTCCAGGGCGCGGCGCTCGGTCCCGCAGACCGCCACGACCGGCGCGGTCTCCCGCGGCCCCGCGTACGGCCACGAGGCTCCCGCGAACAGGTGCAGCGCCTTGACGACGTGCGCACCGGGAGCGGAGCGCGCCACGAGCTGTGCCGCGGAGCCGGAGGCGGGCTTCAGCTCGCCGGTCGCGTAGTCGACCGGGTTGGTGCAGTCGATCACCGTCCTGCCCGCCAGCGCCCCGTCGGGTGCGCCGACGAGCTGGAGGACGGCCGTCAGCCCTTCCCACGGGACCGCGACCACGACCGCGTCGGTCCTCCCTGCGAAGTCGGCGGGGGCGACGGCCTCCGCGGCCGGGATCCGGCCGGCGGCCCTGTCGGCGTGCAGCGGGTCGCGCCCGGTCACCAGGATCGAATGACCGGACCGGGCCCAGGCGCGGCCGAGCGTCTCGGCCAGGTTCCCGGTGCCGAGCATGCCAACGTTCACAGCGTTCTCCTTCGTCCGGAAGCGGTGCCCCAGGAACGCTACGTCCGGCGCTCCTACCGTTTGGTAGGAGGCTGGTGGGACGCTGGGCCCCATGAACGAGGAGCCCTGTCATACGTTCGTCTCCGATTGCCATGTGCGTGCCGCCGCCGAACTCATCCGCCACACCTGGGACCCCGTCGTGCTCTCCGCCCTGCGGGCAGGGGCGACACGCCGGCAGGAACTCCTCGTGCGCATCGCGGGAGTCAGCGACAAGGTCCTCACCCAGGCGCTCCAAC
>NZ_RBAM01000228.1 GCF_003626645.1 Streptomyces klenkii
GGGAACGAAGGCTGCGGAGCACGCTAGCGCGTCTACGGAGTGACCCATGAGCGACTTCACCGCCTCGGCCCGCAGCGAGGCGACAGAACTGGCCGCCGACGGCGTCCTGCCCGCCGACCGCGACAACGCCGGAACCCCCCTAGCCGTGCGGTCCCGCTCGCCTCGGCAGCGCGCTGCGGAGGACCGCCGGGCCGAGTGGCGGTGGGTCTATGACGATGCCCGCTGGCGCATGCTGCGCGATCAGGTGCTCTCGGAGGAGCCGTTGTGTGCGGCGGGGTGCGGCTCCCCGCCGAGGGTGGTGGACCACGTCCGGCCGCACCGCGGGCGCGAGGAGCTGGCGTTCGACCGCGGCAACTTGCAGGCGATGTGCAAGCCGTGCCACGACGCGAAGACCGCGAGGGAGACGGGGTTCGCGGGGGCCGGGAAGGCGCGCATCACCACCGCGAGGGTGACGCTGGTGTGCGGTCCGCCCTGCTCCGGCAAGACCACCTACGTTCAGCAGCACGCCCAGCCCGGGGACCTGGTGGTGGACTGGGACGCCATCGCCCAGGCCCTCGGCTCGCCCGATGCGCACGACCATCCCCCCGCCCTGCGGCCGTTCATCGCTGAGGCGAGGGACGCGGTCGTCGCCCGGCTGGAGCGGCGGCACGACGTCGATCGGGCGTGGATCATCGCGACCGCGCCGCGCGCCGCTGACCGCGCACGCCTCGCCCCCAAGGGCGCCGGGGTGGTGCTGCTGGCCGTGGACGAGGAGGAGTGCGTCCGGCGGGCTCGGCGCGCTCGGCGGCCGGCCGATACGATGGAGGCCATCGAGAGCTGGTGGCGGACCTACCGGGCCGACCAGTACTGACCACCTCGGCGCCCCGTCGAGGCCACCCCTTCCACCGCGTTCAGCGGGGAGGGGGGAGGCGGATCTCCGGGGCCGGGGTGGGTCCCGAACGCAGGCGGGGGTGGCGCGCGCTCGACCGCGAGTTCCGGCCGGGTTCCTGAGGATCATGTGACCGGCTGGTCACTC
>NZ_RBAM01000229.1 GCF_003626645.1 Streptomyces klenkii
CCCAAGGAGGTTTTCGATGGAAGATCATTCGGACATGCCGAGCGGCGGCGGATTCGCGGAGGAGCCCGTCGCCGTGATCGGCATCGGATGCCGCTTGCCCGGCGGCATCGACTCCCCAGCCGCGCTGTGGCAGTTCCTCGCCGACGGGCGGGACGCCGTCGGCGAGCCGCCGCCCGGGCGAGCAAAGCTGTGGGAGCGGCAGACCGTCGATCCGCGCGGCGGGGACGCGCGGATCGACGTGCGCTCCCTCCAGGGCGGCTACCTCCAGGACGTGTCGCGCTTCGACGCCGACTTCTTCGGCGTCTCCAGGCCCGAGGCGGAAGTGCTCGACCCTCAGCACCGGCTGCTCCTGGAGGTTGCCTGGGAGGCCTCGGAGCATGCCGGTATCCGGCCGGAATCACTGGCCAATACGCCGACCGGTGTCTTCACCGGCCTGAGCTACACGGATTACATGGACAGCCTCGCCGGGCACCCTCTGGAGCTGCCGAGCTCGGTTCTCACCAACGGTCACTCCGTGGCGTCGGGGCGCGTCTCCTACGTGCTGGGGCTGAACGGCCCGTCGATGTCGGTGGACACGGCCTGCTCCTCGTCGCTGGTGGCGGTCCACCTCGCGGCCCAGTCCCTGCGCGCGGGGGAGTGTGACATCGCCCTGGCCGGGGGCGTCAGCCTCATCCTTCAGCCCCGGATCACCCGGTCGTTCGCCCGGATGGGCATGCTCTCGAGCACGGGACGCTGCCGGGCCTTCGACGCGGCGGCGGATGGCTTCGTCCGCGGCGAAGGATGCGCTCTGGTGGTCCTGAAACGCTTCGCCGACGCCCTGCGCGACGGCGACCGCCTGCTGGCCGTCATCCGGGGCTCCGCGGTGAACCAGGACGGTTCCTCCGACGGCCTCGCGGCCCCGTCGGCCGCTGCCCAGCGCGCGGTCTACCGGCAGGCGTTGCGCAGTGCGGGTGTGGACGCCGGCGACGTCGGGATGATCGAGGCGCACGGCACGGGCACACCGCTGGGTGATCCG
>NZ_RBAM01000230.1 GCF_003626645.1 Streptomyces klenkii
TCTCCAACGACCGCTGTGCGGCCTCGTGTTGGGCGGTCCACGCCTCGGAGCGGGCGCGGGAGGCCCAGTACGAGGCGGCGCGCGCCTTGGGGTAGTCCTCGGGGATGCGCAGGCCGCGCGCGATCCTCAGGGCCTCGCCGTGCCGGTCGTGGCCGCTGGCCACCGACATCGTGTGGATGGCCACGTTGGTGGGGCCGAACACCAGGCCGTAGTGGGGGAGCTCACCGGTAGCCTGGGCCAATTCGCGGGCCTGGCCGAGCCATTCGGCCGCCGTGTCGGGGACTCCGGCGCGCCGGGCGAGGACGGCGGCTTCGAGGTAGAGCGCGCCGCGCACCGCCCGCGTCGCCGGGGTCCGGTCGTCGTCCAGGTCGCGCAACGCCTGGTGCACCAGGCGGAATCCCTTGTCCGCGCGCGTCGCGTCGCCCAGCAGCCGGGCGCGGTCCCAGCGTTCGATGGCGACCTGGCGCGGGTCGCCGGAGTGCGGGGCGGCGGCGGCCATCCGGCCCAGCGCGTGCCGGGCCAGGTCGATGAACCCCAGCCTGCGGGTGGCCACATAGGCCGTGCGGCCCAGCTGCGCCTGGAGCCAGAAGGCGCGCTCCCGGTCGCGGCCGGGCCGGTCGTTCAGCAGCACCGTGGCGTTCACCTCTGCGATCAGGCCGGGCAGCGCCTCCGCAACCTCGAACTGCTGCCCCGCCTCGCGCTTGCCGTCCAGCTCGCTCACGGCGGCCTCAAGCACCGCGAGCGGGCGCGGCGGCGGGTCGCCCTCGCCGGGGCCGATGTCCCAGTCGTCGAGCGAGCCCGCGATCGGGGACAACAGGGCGTCCAGCTGGTCCTGTTGCAGCATGTGGATGTACGGCTGCCCGTACAGCACGGACACGCTGACGCTCAGGGCGCGGGCGACGCCGGCCACGATCGCGGGGCTCGCGTAGCGCTGCCCGGTCTCGATGCGCGAGAGCTGCGCGGGCGAGACGTGGGCGCGCCGGGCGAGCTCCCGGAGGGTGTACCCCCGGATCA
>NZ_RBAM01000231.1 GCF_003626645.1 Streptomyces klenkii
GACGGGGAATTCGCCGGTGGCGGGGGTGCCGTGGGTGCGGAAGAGGCGGCCCTTGATGGCGGCGTCGCTGGTGTCGCTCCAGACGACGAAATACAGGCTCGTGCCGAGGGCGGCCACGGAGGGATTGCTCTGGATTCCCGCGGTGGTGGTGTTGATGAGGAAGTCGTTCATGCCGCCGCTTCTTTCGTTGCCGCGCGGGGTGGGGGCGCCTTCCTTTTCACCGTAACGGCGGCTGCGGAATTCCGCGTGGCGGGGCGGCGCGGTGCCCTGCGGGCGGCCAGGAACGACGGCCTGCGGCCGACCGCCCCGGGCCGGGGGCGGTCACCCGGACGGCGGAGTGAGTTGCCCTGCGGGCCGCGTGCCGCCGCCACGGCGGGCGGAGGCCGCCGCGACCGGGCGGGCGACGGGCTCGGCCCCGCAGGGGCGGGCGGCGGCCCCGGGGTTCCCGGCCCCCCGCAGGGGCTCGCAGGGGTCAGCCCTCTGCTGCTGCCTTCAGGGAGCGGAGGCGTTCGGCGGCGTACCAGGTGCCCAGGAGGGTGGCCACGGTCAGGAGGGTCAGGCCGGTGGGGAGGGAGACTTCGGAGGTGATGTCGGCGCTGTCGGTGGCCACGCGTTCGGCCAGGGAGAGGGACCACTGCTGGACGGAGAGGGCGCGGGCGCCGGAGACCAGGCTGCCGAAGAGGGCCTCCCAGACCAGGGCGTAGATCAGGCCGAAGACCACGGCGTTGCGCGAGACCGTGCCCAGCAGCAGGAAGATCGCGCTGTAGGCGACCGAGGCCACGGCGGCGGCCACGGTGAAGGCGCTGGCGATGCGCTGGCCGTTGCCGTTGAGGATCATGCCGGCCAGCAGGATCGGCAGCGTGGTGAACGCGATGGTCACCGAGATGGAGACCAGCAGCTTGGTGAGGACGATCGTGCGCCGGCTCAGCGGCTTGGACAGCAGGTAGACGATCGAGCCGTCGTCGATCTCGGGCGCGATCGCGCCGGTCCCGGCGATGACGCCGATCAGCGG
>NZ_RBAM01000232.1 GCF_003626645.1 Streptomyces klenkii
AGGACGGACAGGGGCACGGGGGCCGTTCCGCGGGCCGTTCCCCGGATGGCCGGGGCGGCGGCCCCGGGGGGCGGCCCGGCCGCCTCGTCCTGCCCCGTCGCCCCGGTCTGCCCGGCTCCGCCGGTCGCTTCCGCCACGGCCGTTCCGCCCTTCGCTCGTCGCCCGGCCGCGCTCCGCGTCGCCCGCGCCGGCCGGTGGGGTCGGAGGGGCGCGCGGTGGCGGCGTTCACGGTGATGGGCAACGAGGGCCGCGGCCGGTTTCATTCCGGCCGCGGGCTCGGGCGGGGTCGGGGGCCCGGGCGGGGCCGGGCTCGGGCGGGGCTCAGGGCAGGTAGCGCTCGGCCGCGGCCGGGCCCTCCTCCTCCAGCAGCTTCCTGGCCTTCTCCACGCGCTCGGGCGTGGGCTCGCGGCCGCTGAGCCGCACCAGGTCCTCGGGGTCGAGGGGCCTCTCCGCGCCGGTGTGCAGCAGCCGGTCGGGCGTGGGCTGGTCGGCGGGGTCGGTGGCCCGCCCCTGGCTCGACTCGCCCCGCTTCGGCCCCTTCTTCGGCGCTTCCGACGATTCCGATGATCCGGACATTACGGCACCTCCCTGCTGCCAGCGTAGGCGCTGCCCGCCGGGCCCGCACCCGCCCACCCGCCCCCCGGGGGGCGGGGCTCACAGCGGGGCGGTCAGCCCCTCGCGGCCCATGGCGTCCACGAACGCCGCCCAGGAGCCGGGGGCGAACGCCAGGCGCGGCCCGGCCGGAGCCTTGGAGTCGCGGACGGCCAGCCGGTTCCGGGCCGGGGACATCACTTCGAGACAGGCCCCGTTCCCGCCCGAATGCGAGGACTTGGTCCAGGTGTCGCTGCTGCCCTGCTCAATCGCCATGATCTCTCCGGAAGGTGTCGGTCGGCTCGAATGCCCCGTGACCGTACTAGTCCGGATCGCCATATGATGTGCCGCTTCACTCGACCGGATGGACCCTGCGAGGCCCCCCTCCCCACCGCGGCGACGGCGGTGTATTCTCCCCGG
>NZ_RBAM01000233.1 GCF_003626645.1 Streptomyces klenkii
CACCCCTGCCACCCCGCCGACGAGCCCGAGCCCGCCGCCGGGTACCCGCTCAGGACGGGGATTCTGTGATGCTCGAACTCCTCGACTACCCCTTCATGCAGCGGGCCCTCCAGGCCGCGCTGCTCATCGGCGTCGCCGCCCCGGCCGTCGGCATCTACCTCGTTCAGCGCCGCCAGGCCCTCATGGGCGACGGCATCGGCCACGTCGCGCTGACCGGCGTGGCGCTGGGCTTCCTGCTGTCCACCAGCCCGGTGTGGACGGCCGTCGTGGTCTCCGCCGCCGGGGCCGTGCTGATGGAGCTGCTGCGCTCCTCGGGGCGGGCGCGCGGGGACATCGCGCTGGCGATGCTCTTCTACGGCGGCATGGCCGGCGGCGTCATGATCATCAACCTCGCGCCGGGCGGCTCCACCGCCAACCTCACCTCCTACCTGTGGGGTTCGGTCACCACCGTCTCCCCCGAGGACATCACCGCGATCACGGTGCTCTCGGCGTTCGTCCTGCTGGTCGGCCTCGGGCTGCGGCGGCAGCTCTTCGCGGTGTGCCAGGACGAGGAGTTCGCGCGGGTCACCGGGCTGCCGGTGCGCGCCCTCAACCTCCTGCTGGCGGTGACGGCCGCCGCGACCGTGACCGTGGCCATGCGGGTCGTCGGGCTGCTGCTGGTCAGCGCCCTCATGGTGATCCCGGTCGTGGCCGCCCAGCAGGCCACGCGCGGCTTCGCCGCCACCCTGGGCCTGTCCATCGCCATCGGCGTCGCCGTCTCACTGGCCGGGACGACCACGTCCTACTACGCGGACGTGCCGCCCGGGGCCACGATCGTCCTGTACGCGCTGGGGGTGTTCCTGCTGGTCTCGGTGCTGGCGCTGCCCCTGGCCCGGCGCCGGGCCCGCGCCGCCGAGGCCCCCGAGCCCGCCCCGGCACCCGCCGGCGCCCGTCCGTGACCGGAGGGCGAGGGGCTACCCTGGCCGGGGCGGGGACGACGCCAGAACGCCAAGGAGGCCACAGTGGGGACGG
>NZ_RBAM01000234.1 GCF_003626645.1 Streptomyces klenkii
CGGAGACGGTCGTGCCGAACAGCACGTCCTGCCGCCCCGTCAGGCGCCCGGCCAGCAGGCCCCAGGCCGTCTGCACCAACGTGCCCGGGGTGACGCCGAGTTCGCGGGCGCGGGCCGCGAGGCGGGCGGTGGCGTCCCCGGGCAGCTCGACGCGCACGTGCGCCGGCCGGGGGCGTTCGGCGCCCGCCTCGCCCGGCACCACGCGGGTCGGCTCCTCCACCCCGGCGAGCGCGGCCCGCCAGGCGTCGCGGGCCGCCGCCGCGTCCTGCCGCGCCAGGTGCGCGAGATGGGCGCGGTAGGGGGCGACGGGCGGCAGCTCGCCCCCGCCGTAGGCGGCCAGCAGCTCGCGGTGCAGCACGGGCAGCGACCAGCCGTCCGCCACGATGTGATGGAACGTCAGCACCAGCTGGGCGCGGCCGGGCCCCAGGCGTATCAGGGCGCAGCGCAGCAGCGGGGGCTCGGCCGGGTCGAACGGCCGCTGCCGCTCCTCCTCGGCCAGCGCGGCGGCCGGCGCCTCGCGTTCACCCTCGGGCCGGTTGCCGAGGTCGGCCTCCTGCCAGGGCAGGGCGGGGTCGCGGGCCACGAGCTGGAGCGCGGTGCCGGTGGCGGGGTCGGTGCGGAAGCAGGCGCGCAGCGGGGCGTGGCGCCGCAGCAGGGTGCGGGCGGCCTCGCGCAGCCGGGCGGAGTCCAGCTCCCCGGCCAGATCGATCACCTGCTGGACGACGTAGGCATCCCGGCCAGGCCCGTCCAGCAGGGAGCGGGCGTGGAACCCGGCCTGGAGCGGGCTGAGCGGCAGCACCTCCTCCACGCCGCCGGGAACGCCCTCCGTGGCCGCGCCCAGGGCGGCGGGGGCGGGCAGCTCCCAGGGCGCGGCGGCCTCGTCCTCCGGCGCCGACTCCCGTGCCACGCGCGCCAGTTCGGCCACCGTGCGGTGGCGGAAGACGTCGCGGGTGGTGAGGTCCAGGCCCCGCTCGCGGGCGGCGATCAGCAGCCGGACGGCGCCGATGCTG
>NZ_RBAM01000235.1 GCF_003626645.1 Streptomyces klenkii
CACCAGGACTACCATCTTTTCCGTACACGGCGCTCTACCGATCTCAGTTGAACCGCTGCTCCAGGCGGGCGATCTGCTCCTCCAGCGAGTCCAGCAGCGGGCTCGCCTGCCCGATCGAGGCCGGGTCGGCCGGGGCGGCCGGGCCCGGGGCGGGCTCGGGCTGCTCCGGGGGGCGCGTCCGCAAGGGGCGGCGGGCCGCGGCCGGCTCCAGCGCCGAGGGGTCGGTGGGCTGCGGGGCCGCCGTCAGCTCCAGCGGCTGGGAGCCGGGCGGGAGCTGGCCGTGGCGGCTGATCGCCTTCATCCGGGCCCGCTCCAGCTTCCGCTGCTCGCGGCGCAGGGTGCGCTGCTTCTCCTTGGCCCTGCGGTCCTCGCGGACCTCCTCCACGGCCTCGTCCAGCGAGCGGACGTTCTCCAGCAGCATCAGCGACCAGGCGCCGTACGTCTCGCGCGGGGCGCGCAGCCAGCGCACGAAGCGGATCTGCGGCAGCGGGCGCGGCACCAGGCCCTGCTCGCGCAGCGCGGAGCGGCGGGTCTGCTTCAGCGCCCGGTCGAAGAGGACGGCCGCCGAGAGCGACATCCCGGCGAAGAACTGCGGGGCGCCGGCGTGGCCCATGCCGCGGGGCGCGTGGACCCAGTTGAACCAGGCGGCGGCGCCGGCGAAGAGCCACACCAGCATCCGGGAGCCCATGGAGGAGTCGCCGTGGCTGGCCTCGCGGACGGCGATGACGGCGCAGAACATGGCCGCCCCGTCCAGGCCGAAGGGGACGAGGTACTCCCAGCCGTTGGACAGGTCGAGGTTCTCCCGGCCGAAGCCGACCAGGCCCTGGAACGACAGGGCCGCGGCCACGCCCGCGCAGCAGAAGAGCAGCGTGTAGGAGAGCGAGGCGTACATCCGCTCACGCCGTCGACGCGCGGCCTCCAGGCGCTCCCAGGAGTCGGAGTCCGCGCCCTCGCTCAGGGGCTTGCGGCTGCGGGACATCATGGTCACCGCGACCATCGCCCCGCACAGC
>NZ_RBAM01000236.1 GCF_003626645.1 Streptomyces klenkii
CGGAACATCGTCCGGGTGACGGTGACTTCGGTGTAGTCGATGGGGAGGGCGCCGTCGGCGTTGTCGATGGTCAGCGAGACCTCGGCGCGGCCCAGGGGCGGGCGGCCGGTGGTGCCCGCGAAGATGACGTCCTCCATCTTGCCGCCGCGCAGGGACTTGGCGCCCTGCTCGCCCATCACCCAGGAGAGGGCGTCGACGACGTTGGACTTGCCGGACCCGTTGGGGCCCACCACGCACGTGATGCCGGGCTCGAAGCGCAGCGTGGTGGCGGACGCGAAGGACTTGAAGCCTCGGAGGGTCAGGCTCTTGAGGTGCACGCCGTGCGACTTTACCTCGCGGACTTCCGCGATTGGCCGTTTCGACGCCGGGGATGCAGGGCAGATCAGTCAGTGAACCGGACACAGGTCGGGGTGCCGGGGTCCCTGGACATGTCGCCGGACATGACGAAGGGACGCCGAAGCGTCCCTCGCATGTACTTCCGCCGGCGGTCGCCTTCGCGGCCCGGCCTCTTCGTCGAGGTCAGGTCAGAGCGGGCTCCGCCTTGGACACGTCGATGCTGTCGAGCACCGAGTCGCCGTGACGAGCGGCGGCGGCGAGCGCGTCGTTCTCCGCCTGGACCCGGAGGAGCTGGGTCTCCAGGTCCTGTACGCGCTGCTGAAGCCGTCGCATCTCGGCGAGGACTCGGGGGTCGAAGCCGCCGATGTGACCGAGAAGCGCCTTTGCCATGATGGATGGTCCTCCACACTGAGTGACCGACCGAAGCCGTTGGTGGGTCGTGAGGGAATGAATCCGCGACGTCCGCTCAGCCATGCGTTCCAGGGCCGCATAGCTGAGATGCGCGGGACTTTCAGCGTCTCACCAAAAAGTGGGACGGTCAACACGATCACACCGCGTATCCCCCGTGTGCCATGCCGGGGGCGGGGGCCGCTCGCGTGGGGCGCTCTTCTCGCCTGGCGGTGATAGTGGCGGCAGCCTTGCACGTCGGAGCGGGGTTGGCAAGCAGTTTCC
>NZ_RBAM01000237.1 GCF_003626645.1 Streptomyces klenkii
CGGGGTCGATGCCGTCGGCGGCGTGATAGGCCAGCCCCGAGAGGTAGTAGCGGTCGGCGATCACGACCTGGTGGCGCCGGAGGGCTGCGGCGAGCGCCTCCTGCTGGGCGTGGCGCTCGGCGCTGGAGAGCAGCGCCATCGTCGTCGGCGGGCAGCGGCCGGAGGCGCTCAGGCGGCGGAACAGCTCCCCGACCGGGCCGTGGCCGGGTTCCTTGTGGGTGGCCACCGCCAGGCCCCGGGTGCGCAGCGCGGCGGCCAGGCTGGCGGTCAGGGTGGTCTTGCCGCTGGCGTCGATGCCCTCGATCGCCACGAACAGCGCCTCAGCCACGTCGGGTCTCCCCCGCGCCCGCGAGGGTGATCGCCGCCGCCCGGCATCGCACGTCGGGCGGCGTGGCGGCGAGCAGCCGTTCGGGACCGACGCCCTCCACCGCGATCGAGGCGACCGCGGCGCCGGTGGCCATCGCCGGCAGCAGGCCGGCCCCGGCCAGGTGCGCGGCCATCGCCGCGCCGGCGAACGCCTCCCCCGCCCCGGTCGGGTCCACCACCCGCGCCGGGAAGGCCGCCACGTGCGGCACGCCCTGGCCCGTGACCAGGTGGGCGCCGTTGCCGCCGTCGGTGACGCACACCGCCCGGCCGCCACGCCCCGCGGCGACGACGCCGTGGATGCCTTCCAGCGCCTGGGCCGGCGTGCCGGTCCGGGTGAGCAGCAGGGCCTCCTCGGCGTTGCAGACCAGCACGTCCACCGTCCCCCACAACGCCCGGGCCGTGGCCGGCTGCTCGCTGATCCGGTTGCGGAACGTGGTTGCCGACAAGAGCGCATCCGGCCATCGGGCGCGCACGGCACGGGCCAGCGCGAGCTGCGCTTCCGGCGCCCCGAGCGGGCACAGATGGACCCCGTCGACGGCCCGGTGAACGTCGAGGACGCTCCCGGGCGTGATCAGCGCTTCCGCTTCCGCGCCGTCCACGGCGTAGTGGGCCCGCCAGCCGGAGTCGTAGGCGATGTCGA
>NZ_RBAM01000238.1 GCF_003626645.1 Streptomyces klenkii
GACGAGCATCGGCATCGCGGTCCACGGCAGCATCCGCAGCCCGGCCTCGGTGGGCGAGTAGCCCTGGATGAGCTGGAGGAACTGCGTCAGCAGGAAGATCGAGCCGAACATGCCCGCGTACATCAGCAGGCTGGAGAGGTTGACGGCGGTGAACGCCCGGGAGCGGAAGAAGCGCATCGGCAGCATCGGGGCGGGCGCGCGCAGCTCCCAGGCCACGAAGGCGCCCAGGGCCGCACCGCCCAGCAGGAAGCCGGCCAGCACCGGGCCCGAGGTCCAGCCGTGCTCGTGGCCGCGGACGATGGAGAGCACGACGCCGAACAGGCCGGCGCTGGCCAGCAGGGTGCCGGGCAGGTCGAGCCGGGCGTTCGCCCCGCGGCTCTCGGCCAGCCGGAGCCGGACCAGCGGGTAGAGGGCCACGCCCAGGGGGACGTTCAGCCAGAAGATCCACTGCCAGGAGATGTGTTCGGTCAGGGCGCCGCCGATCAGCGGCCCGGAGGCGACGGCCATGCCCTGGACCGCGCCCCAGACGCCGAACGCCGCGCCGCGCCGCTCGGGCGGGACGACGGCGGCGATGAGGGTGAGGCTGAGGGGCACCAGCAGCGCGGCCCCGGCGCCCTGGGCGGCGCGCGCGGCGATCAGCGCGCCGGTGGAGTCGGCCAGGGCGGCGGCGGCCGAGGCGGCGGTGAACAGCAGGACGCCCAGGCCGAAGACGCGGCGGCGGCCGAAGCGGTCCCCGAGCGCGGCGCCGAGCAGCAGCAGGCAGGCGAAGGGGAGGGTGTAGCCGTTGACGATCCACTCCAGCTCGGCGAGGCCGCCGCCGAGGTCCTCGCGGATGACGGGGAGGGCGGTGGTGACGACGAGGTTGTCCAGGGCGGCCATGAAGGTGGCGGCGCTGGTGAGGACCAGGGTCCAGGCGACGAGCCCGCGGCGGGGCGGGGCGGGGGCGGTTCCGGTTTCCATGGCGAGATCGGAAGGGCGTCGTGTCGGGGAAGGGGGTACTGCCTGG
>NZ_RBAM01000239.1 GCF_003626645.1 Streptomyces klenkii
GGCGGCGTGGTCTACGTCTGGGGCGAGGGCATGCTCTCGGCCCTGGAGGCGCGCACCGGCTCCCCGCTGTGGCGCTGCCCGGTCGGGGACACGGCCGCCACCGGCGGGCTGCCCGTGCGGGTGACGCCGACCGACGACGGGCTGCTGCTGGTGTGCGCGGGCTCGCGGGTGCTGGCGCTGGACGCCGCCACCGGCGGGGAGCGGTGGCGCTTCGACGGGCCGGCCGCGATCCTGTGTCCCGCGGCGTACCAGCCGGCCGGCTCCTCCGCCGCCGGGGTCTACTTCACGGACTACCGCGGCATGGTCTACGCCCTCGACCTCGCCACCGGCGCGGACCGGTGGGGCATCGCCACGGAGGCCCGGCAGTCGGCGGAGCCCGTCGTGGTGGCCGACGGCCTGGTGCACCTGGGCAGCGGCGTCGCGATGTACACGCTGGACGCCGTCAGCGGCACCCCGCGCTGGCGGTACGCCGTGGGCGGCGCGATCGTCGGCGCGCCCGTGGTCTCGGACGGCCGCCTGCACTTCGGCTCCGAGGACCACTGCCTCTACACGCTGGACGCGGTCAGCGGCCGCCTGAGCTGGAAGCTGGAGACCGGCGGCGCGATCACCGGCACCCCCGCCGCCGCGAACGGCATGATCTTCGCCTGCAGCAAGGACCACTGCGTCTACGCCCTCGACGCGGCCCGGGGCACGCGCCAGTCCTCGCAGTAGCGTCGGGGTCGCAGGGCCGCCGCGCTCAGGAAGCCTCGTCCACCGTCTCCTCCGCCGGCCCCGCCGGTAAGGCGCGCAGCAGGTCCCGGACGCGGGCCGCGTCCGGGTGAGTGATCTCCTCCAGGAGGGCCAGGGCCTGGCGGAGGGTGCGGCGGGCGTCCTCGGGGCGGTGGGCGTCGCGCTGGGCCTCGGCCAGGCGCGTGCGGGTGGCGGCCTCGGTGACGCGCTCCTTGCCCGCCCGCCACACCAGCGCCTGCTCGTAGTAGGCGATGGCCTCGTCCGGGCGGCCCAGGC
>NZ_RBAM01000240.1 GCF_003626645.1 Streptomyces klenkii
GGCGGGCCCGGGCGCGAAGGTAGACGCGGCCGAGGAGATCCGCCGCACGGCCGGCTTCGTCGCGGAGGTGCGCCGCCGCTTCCCCTCCGTCGTGATCAGCGTGGACACCTGGCGGCACGAGGTCGGGGAGGCGGCCTGCGCGGCCGGGGCCGACCTGCTGAACGACGCCTGGGGCGGGGCCGACCCGCGGCTGGCCGAGGTGGCGGCCCGGCACGGGGTGGGCCTGGTCTGCACCCACGCGGGCGGCGCGCGCCCCCGCACCCGCCCGCACCGGGTGGCGTACGAGGACGTGATGGCGGACGTTCTGCGCGTGACCACGGGCCTTGCCGAGCGGGCCGTGGGGCTGGGCGTGCGCCGGGACGCGGTGCTGATCGACCCGGGGCACGACTTCGGGAAGTCCACCCGGCACTCGCTGGAGGCCACGCGGCGGCTGGACGAGATGGCGGCGACGGGCTGGCCGGTGCTGGTCTCGCTGTCCAACAAGGACTTCGTCGGGGAGACGCTGGACCTGCCGGTCCGGGAGCGGCTGCTGGGAACGCTGGCCACGACCGCCGTCTCGGCCTGGCTGGGCGCGCGGGTCTACCGGGTCCACGAGGTGGCCGAGACCCGGCAGGTGCTCGACATGGTCGCCTCCATCGCCGGCCGCCGCCCCCCGGCCGTGGCCCGCCGCGGCCTGGCCTGACGCGGCCCGGCCCGCGCCCCAGGAGTGCGCGGGCAGAGCGCCGTCAGGGCTTGGTGACCAGGTCGATGGCCTCCTCCGGGTCGTCCGTGACGTGGAAGAGGTCGCTGTCCACCGGCGCCGCCTTCCCCTCCGCGACGACCGTGTCCCGCAGCCAGTCCACCAGCCCGCCCCAGTACGAGGAGCCGACCAGCACGATCGGGAAGCGGGTCACCTTCTTCGTCTGCACCAGCGTGAGCGCCTCGAACAGCTCGTCCAGCGTGCCGAAGCCCCCCGGCAGCACCAGGAAGCCCTGCGCGTACTTGACGAACATCGTCTTCCGCA
>NZ_RBAM01000241.1 GCF_003626645.1 Streptomyces klenkii
GTGCTGAACCTGGCGCACAGCCTCCAGGACGTCCGCGACAGCGTGCGCCGGGTGGAGGCCAACCGTCTCAACGGCGTCGACGCCGAATGGCTCGACCCGAGCCAGGTCAAGGACGTCTGCCCGATCGTCAACGTCTCGCCGGACGTGCGCTATCCGGTCCTGGGCGCGACGTACCAGCCGCGGGCCGGGATCGCCAAGCACGACTACGTCGCCTGGGGCCTGGCCCGCTCCGCCGATGCCGCCGGCGTCGACATCGTCCAGAACTGCGAGGTCACCGGCATCGACATCCGGGGCGGCCGGGTGACCGGCGTGCGGACCACCCGCGGCCCCATCGCCGCGGGCAAGGTGGCCCTGTGCGCCGCCGGCCACT
The DNA here is from genome assembly GCF_003626645.1 of Streptomyces klenkii. Taxonomy (GTDB): domain Bacteria; phylum Actinomycetota; class Actinomycetes; order Streptomycetales; family Streptomycetaceae; genus Streptomyces; species Streptomyces klenkii. Next base: position 371 of record NZ_RBAM01000241.1, read on the forward strand.
CCTCCGTCCTCGCCGCCATGGCCGGATTCGAGCTGCCGATCCAGAGCCACCCGCTCCAGGCCCTGGTGTCCGAGCTTCTGGAGCCCGTGCACCCGACCGTCGTCATGTCGAACGCGGTGCACGTCTACGTCAGCCAGGCCCACAAGGGCGAGCTGGTCATGGGCGCGGGCATCGACGCGTACAACGCGTACACCCAGCGCGGGGCGTTCCACATCATCGAACGCCAGATGGCGGCGGCGCTGGAGCTGTTCCCCGCCTTCGCCCGGGCCCACGTCCTGCGCACCTGGGGCGGCATCGTCGACGTCAGCCCGGACGCCTCACCGATCGTCGGTCTCACGCCCGTCGACAGCCTCTACCTCAACTGCGGCTGGGGCACCGGCGGCTTCAAGGCAACCCCGGGAGTCGGCTCGGTGTACGCCCACACCATCGCGCACGACGCCCCGCACCCGCTCAACGCCCCCTTCTCGCTCGACCGCTTCACCACCGGCGCGCTCGTGGACGAGCACGGCGCGGCCGCGGTCGCCCACTAGGAGCCTGCCGATGCTGCTGATCCCCTGCCCCTGGTGCGGGCCCCGCGACGAGGCCGAGTTCCACTACGGCGGCCAGGCGCACGTCGCCTACCCCGAGGACCCC
>NZ_RBAM01000242.1 GCF_003626645.1 Streptomyces klenkii
GGAAGTACCCGGGGAACCCCATCTGGATGATGACGCCCATCTCGTACTCGGCCTGCCGCTGCCGGTCCTCCGGCACCCCGCCGGGCCAGCGGCGGGCCATGCCCTTGCGGACCTCCTCCTGGAACCAGGTCACCTCGGTGTAGCCCTCGGGCACGTCGAAGCGCGGCATCAGGTCCCGCGCCTCGAACCAGCCCGTGGTGTCCACCTGCTCGGCCACCAGCAGGGTGTTGGCGCAGCCCTCCTGCCAGGCGTCGGAGGAGTCGATGGCGTACATCTCCTGCGGCGACTTCAGGTAGTACCCGGTGCCGTCGAAGCGGAAGCGGTCGGGGTCGGAGAGGTTCTTGCCGGTCTGCACGCACAGCAGCGCGTCGTGCGCGTCGGCCTCGTGCGCGTGCGTGTAGTGGCTGTCGTTGGTCACGATGGGGCGGATGCCGAGCTTGCGGCCGATCTCCAGCAGCCCGTCCCGCACGCGCCGCTCGATGTCCAGGCCGTGGTCCATCAGCTCCAGGAAGTACCGGTCCCGGCCGAAGATCTCCAGGTACCCGGCCGCCGCCTTCAGGGCCTCCTCCTCCTGCCCCAGCCGCAGCCGGGTCTGCACCTCGCCCGAGGGGCAGCCGGTGGAGGCGATCAGGCCCTCGGACCACTGGGCGATGGTCTCCTTGTCCATCCGGGGCCACTTGACGAAGAAGCCCTCGGTGTAGGCGTCCGAGGAGAGCCGGAAGAGGTTGTGCAGGCCCGTCTTGTTGTACGCCCAGATCGTCTTGTGCGTGTAGCCGCCGGAGCCGGAGACGTCGTCCTTCTTCTGATGCGGCTGGCCCCACTGCACGCGCCGCTTGTGCCGCCGCGACTCGGGAGCGACGTACGCCTCGATGCCGATGATCGGCGTGATCCCCGCGCCCGTGGCCAGCTGGAAGAAGTCGTACGCCCCGTGCAGGTTGCCGTGGTCGGTCACGGCGATGTGGCTCATCCCCATGTCCTGGCAGGCCTTGAACATGTCCTTCAG
>NZ_RBAM01000243.1 GCF_003626645.1 Streptomyces klenkii
CGGCTGGCAAGCAGGGGGGGGCCGGCGTAGCTGAGGGTGAGTTTGAGGCGGACGCTCAGCCCCGGTGTCCTGGGCACGCTCGTCCCCCGCCACCGCGTCCGGCCCGGCGCCCGCGCCCGTGTCGATGCGGTACCCGACGCCGGGGACCGTGGCGATCAGGCCGGGCTCGCCCAGCCGCTTGCGCAGGGCCGAGACGGTGATGCGCACCGCGTTGGTGAAGGGGTCGGCGTTCTTGTCCCAGGCGCGCTCCAGCAGCTCCTCGGCGCTGATGACGCCGCCCTCGGCGGCGACGAGGACTTCGAGCACCGCGAACTGCTTGCGCGTCAGCGGGATGTACCGGCCCTCGCGGTAGACCTCGCGGCGGAACGGGTCCAGCCGCAGGCCGGCCAGCTCCCGCACGGGCGGCCTGCTGTGGGCGCGCCTGCGGTCCAGGGCCCGGAGCCGGAGAACGAGCTCCTGCAGCTCGAAGGGCTTGGTGAGGTAGTCGTCGGCGCCCAGCTCGAACCCGGTGACCTTGTCGTCGAGCCGGTCGGCGGCGGTGAGCATCAGGATCGGCATGCCGCTGCCGGAGGCGACGATGCTCTGGGCGATCTCGTCCCCCGAGGGCCCGGGAATGTCGCGGTCGAGGACGGCGATGTCGTAGGCGTTGACGCTCAGCAGCTCCAGAGCGGTGTCCCCGTCCCCGGCGATGTCGGCCGCTATGGCCTCCAATCGCAATCCGTCGCGGATGGCCTCCGCCATGTAGGGCTCGTCCTCGACGACCAATACGCGCATGCTTCCCATGGTAAGGCGGCGGCCGGAAAAGGCCCGTGGCGTTTCCGCGAAAATCCGGCGCATATCGTCGGCCTATCGAAAAGCCCATACGGACCGGCAACATCACCCCGCCTTGACTGGCGGCATGAGTCATTCCGCAGCACGACCGAAGAGCCGCAGGAATGCCGGGTTCATCGCCGGCGGCCTGGCCGCCGCGATCCTCGGAATCCTCGTCCAGCAGTCGGCCTC
>NZ_RBAM01000244.1 GCF_003626645.1 Streptomyces klenkii
CGCCTCCGCGAGGGACGGGGTGGTCAGCAGGACGGTGACACCCTCGGCCACCTGCCGCCGCACCAGCGCCCACACGTCGTCGCGCTTGGCCGGGTCCAGGCCGGTGGTCGGCTCGTCGAGGTAGAGCACCTCGGGGCGCGCGACCAGGCTGGCGGCCAGGTCCAGGCGGCGGCGCATCCCGCCGGAGTAGGTCTTGGCCCGCCGCCCGGCCGCCTCGGTCAGCCCGAACTGCGCCAGCAGCTCCGCCGCCCTGGCCTGGGCCTCGCGGCGGGGCAGGTCGAGCAGGCGGCCTATGAGGACCAGGTTCTCGGCGCCGGTCAGGTCCTCGTCCACGGAGGCGTACTGCCCGGTCAGCCCGATCCGGCGGCGCACCTCCTCGGCGTGCCGGACCACGTCCCGGCCGCCGACCGTGGCCCGCCCGGCGTCCGGCCGCAGCAGCGTGGCCAGGATCCGGACGGCGGTGGTCTTGCCGGCGCCGTTCGGGCCGAGCACCCCGAGCACCGTGCCGGGCCGGGCCGCCAGGTCCACGCCCGCCAGCGCCGTCGTTCCGCCGAAGCGCTTGACCAGCCCCTCGGCCCGGAACGCGTAGGTCACGGCGTTCTCCTTCCCTCGTTCCCTCGTGTCGTTGCGGCCCGGGGTCCCTGGTGCGGGACCTGCCGGGAACGTCCAGGGCTGGAGCATGCGGGAGCCGCCTGTCATCCGGCGCACAGCGGCCTGTCAGGGGCGGTGCGGGGGCGGGCGGCCGTTCACTACTCGTCGGTAGGATGCGGCGGGCAAGGCCCCGACGCCCCTCTCCCCGCTCCCCGCTACCGGACGGAGAACCCGATGCCGAGACTGCCCCGCATCCGCTCCCGCCACCTGACCCCGCTGGCCCTGGCCGGCCTGCTCGGCGCGGCGGGAACGCTGCACTTCCGGGCCCCGAAGTACTACGACGCGCTGGTCCCCGAGGCGCTGCCGTTCGGCCCCCGCACGTGGACCTACCTCAGCGGGGCCGCCGAGCTG
>NZ_RBAM01000245.1 GCF_003626645.1 Streptomyces klenkii
GGGGCTCGGCTCGTCCGTGCCCGGCGCGACCAGCTCGATGCCGATCATCAGCCCGCGTCCGCGCACCTCCCGCACGAAGTCCACGCCGGCCGCGGCCTCCCGCAGCCGCTCCATGAGCAGCGCGCCCACGCGGCGGGCGTTGCCCTGCAGATCGTGTTCCAGGAGATAGCCGAGGTTGGCCTGGCCGGCGGCCATGGTGACCGGGCTGCCGCCGAAGGTGGAGATCGAGTTGGCGTCCAGGCAGTTCATGACCTCGGCGCGGGCCACCACCCCGCCGATCGACATGCCGTTGCCGATGCCCTTGGCGAACGTCAGCATGTCCGGCGGCCCGGCGGCGCCGTGCGCCTGCCAGCCCCAGAAGTGCTCGCCCGTGCGGCCCCATCCGGTCTGCACCTCGTCGCTGATCCACAGGATGCCGCGCTCGTTCAGCACCTCGCGGAACGCGGCGAACAGCCCGTCAGGCCCGGAAGTGAACCCGCCCACGCCCTGGATGGGCTCGGCGATCAGCGCGGCGACGCCGCCGCCCGTCTGATCGAGCAGATCGCGCAGGTCGGCGACGCAGGCGTCGATGAACTCGCCGTCGGGCAGGCCGGCGAACGGCCCGCGGGACCGGACGCTGCCGTGCACGTACAGGGTCTGGAGCGGGGAGAGGCTGGTGGGTGACCAGGCGGCGTTGCCAGTGATGCCGACGGTGGAGAAGGATCGGCCGTGGTAGCTGTTGCGCATGGCCAGCACCTGGTTGGAGCGGCGATACGCGCTCGCCAGCAGCAGCGCCGTGTCGTTGGCCTCGGTGCCGGAGGTGGTGAAGAAGACCCGGGCGTCGGGGATGCCGGACAGGCCGGCCACCTTCTCGGCCAGCTCCACCATGGGCCGGTTGAGGTAGAGCGTGGAGGTGTGCAGAACCCGGCGGGCCTGATCGGTGACCGCCCTGGTCACCTCGGGCAGGGCGTGGGCGGTCATGGTGGTGAGGATGCCGCCGAAGAAGTCGAGGTAGCGGTTGC
>NZ_RBAM01000246.1 GCF_003626645.1 Streptomyces klenkii
TGGCCGCCACCGCCCAGCTGGTCACCACCGACCTGGCCACCGGCGACCCGGCGGCCCTGCCGGCCCTGGAAGAGCCTCTGGTCCGGCTCGCCGACCGACTGCTCGGCTGAAGTCCCCTGTCCCGGAGCCGGACCGGAGGACGAGACGGGAAATGCACCAAAAGGCCCCATACCATTCACGAACCGGCCGAGCTGTCCGTGGAGGGTGGGCCGGCTCTCGGCGACCGGGAGACCGCTCGGACCGTCGCGCCGCGGATCTTCGATATCGGGCTCGACCGGACGCCGGCGGGATGAGCAGTGCGGTGCGTTCGTAAAATACGCTGCGAACGAGACGACGTCCGTGAGCAAGACGGGACAGTGATGGCAACGCGACAGGGCACCGGGTCCAGGCGCATGCGCCCCAACGATCCGGACCGGCGTACGCGCATCGCGCGGGCGGCCATCGAGGTGGTCGCCGAGCGGGGGATCGAGGGGCTGACGCACCGTTCCGTGGCCGCCGCGGCCGGGGTTCCGCTCGGCTCGACGACCTACTACTTCCAGACCCTCGACGACCTGCTGGAGGTGGCCCTGCGCCAGGCCGCCGCGGACAACGTCCGCCGTCTGCGGGAATGGGAGGAATCCCTCCCCCAGGATGCCGAGTTCGCGGTCGCGCTGGCCGAACTGGTGATGGGATACGTGCGGGACCAGCAGCCGAGCACCGTTGTCGAGTACGACCTGTACGTCGCGGCGCTGCACCGGCCGCGCTTGCGCACGGTGAGCATGGCGTGGGACCAGGCGCTGACCGAGCTGTTCGGTTCGCGCACGGACCCGATCACCGGCCGGCTGCTGGCCGGCCTGTTCTGTGGCTTGGTCATGCAGGTCGTCATCGCCGATCCCTCACCGCCGTACAGCGAGGTCGAGACGCTCTTCCGCCGTGCCATCGATGGTCCGGCAGAACATGCGGGCCGCATGCACCGGCCCTGAACCCGGAGCGCGTCACGGACCTGGCCGATCGGCGAACCG
>NZ_RBAM01000247.1 GCF_003626645.1 Streptomyces klenkii
GAAGCACTGGGGGATCCACTCCACCAGCTGGTCCGGGGTGCCGGAGGCGAAGATGCCGGCCACGGCGAGGGAGGTGCCGAACAGGGCCATGCCGATGCCGGCGTCGCCCCAGAACAGCTCTTCGTTGGCGATCTGGAGCGAGATGCCGGTGGGGTCGCCGAACAGCTCGGCGAGCGTCTCGAAGCTGTAGAGACCGATCTTGGAAGCCTCCTGGATGATCGGCCAGGGGGTTTCCTCACGTTCGTCCCACTCGGCGGCGGCCGGGCGGACGACCTCTTCGGCGAAGCCGTGCACCCAGTCCCGGAGGTCGCTCTGCTCTTCGGTGAGGTCGAGGGAGAAGCCGCTCATTGGTGAACTCAGCCCTTCGGGATGTCGAACAGGCGGGTCAGGCCGGAGGCAAGGCCGATGTCGCCGTTGATCTTCAGCTTGCGGGTCATGAACATGGTGACGGGGTTCCCGTTGCCGGAGACCAGCTTCAGGAACTCGTAGTCGTTCATGATGAGGGTGACGCGGGGGTCGCCGTCCGAACGGCCGTGGCTGACCGTACAGGTGCCGGAGTCGATCTTGGTCTCGTAGACCTCGTCGGTCTCGCCCTTGACCTCCCAGCGGATGAGCGCGCGCAGGGAGCCGGCGCTCTCGGGGCGGAACTGCGTCTCCATCCGCCCGAAGACCTCCTTCAGGACCCGGGAGCGCAGAGCCGCGTCGTTGGACAGCTCCTGGATCTCCTTCTTGGAGAACTTCTTGACCAGCCGGTTGAACTCCGCGGGGGTGACGTTCGCGAAGTCCAGGCTGGCGAGGTCAGTGGTGTCGGCCATCGGGTCCGTCCTCATCTCTGACTCGGTCGCATGACTTACTCGGAAGTAGACTTACTGAAGAGTAAGATTAGACATGGCATAGGTAGGCTGACAAGAGTGAGCGACAAACGAAGGCGCCGACTGCCCCGCGACGTGCGCGAACAGGAGATCATCGACGCCGCGCTCCAGGTCTTCTCCAAGCGGGG